>JBBCIC010000007.1:0-514426 GCA_037200865.1 Rhizomicrobium sp.
ATGAACAAGACAAGCTCTGCCATCGTCCGCACCCTGCTCCTGGGCACGAGCTGCCTGTCGGTGCTCGGCCTCCCCGCGGTGAAAGCCGATCCGACCGGCGGCACGGTGGTCGCGGGCGCGGCGACGATCAATTCGAACGGCATCTCCACCACCATCAACCAGTCGACCAACCGCGCCCTGATCAACTGGGACAGCTTCTCCATCGCCGCCGGCGGCACGGTGCGCTTCAACCAGCCCAACAGCGCCGCGATCGCGGTCAACCGCGTCACCGGGGCGCAGCCCTCGTCGATCTACGGCAACCTGCTCGCCAACGGCCAGGTCTGGCTGATCAACGGCAACGGCATCCTGTTCGGCAAGGGCTCGCAGGTGAATGTCGGCGGCCTGATCGCCACGACGTCCGACATCGCCGACCGCGACTTCGCCGCCGGCAATTTCAGCTTCGGCGGCGGCACCGGCGCCTCGGTGGTCAACCAGGGCACGCTGCGGGCGCGCAATGGCGGCTCGGTCGTGCTGTCGGGCGCCGGCGTCGCCAACCAGGGCCTCATCCAGGCCGATGCCGGCACCGTCGTGCTCGGCGGCGCCAGCGCCTTCACCGTCGATTTCGACGGCGACAACCTGCTGCGCTATGCCATCACCGCGCCCGCGGGCAAGGCCGACAACGGCGAGAGCGGCGTCTCCAATTCGGGCACGATCAAGGCCGGCGAAGGCGGCCGCGTGCTGATGACGGCGCGCGCCGCCGCCGACGTCGCGGGCTCGGTGATCAACAACACCGGCATCGTCGTGGCGACCAGCGCTCGGGTGCAGAACGGCGAAGTGGTGCTCGACGGCGGCGACGGCGACGTCGCGGTCGGCGGCACGATCGACGCTTCCGGCGCCGGCAGTGGCCAGAGCGGCGGCGCGGTCTCGGTCGCCGGACGCAACGTCACGGTCGCCGACAATACGCGTATCGATGTCTCCGGCCAGAACGGCGGCGGCACGGTGCGCATCGGCGGCGACGTACACGGCGCCGGGCCGCTGCCCAACGCCGCCAACGTCCATGTCGGCAGCGCCACGATCACCGCCGACGCGACCCGTCGCGGCAAGGGCGGCAGCCTCGTCGTGTGGTCGAACGGCCTGACCGATTTCTCCGGCGTCTTCAGCGCGACCGGCGGCAGCGCCGGCGGCGACGGCGGCTTCATCGAGACCTCCGGCCATCGCCTGCATGTCGGCGACGGCGCCAAGGTCGACACCTCGGCGGCGCACGGCCGCACCGGCACCTGGCTGCTCGATCCGGACTATCTCTACATCGAGAACGACGGCGACACGCCGATCGAAGGCGGCGCCGTCAGCGCCGGCGACCATCCTGGCCAAGACGCTTTCGTCGCGCCGTCGACCATCATCGGCGCCCTGGCGACGACCAATGTCAGGCTCGAAGCCGTCTACGACATCAACGTCCTGGACGCGGTGATCTACAACAGTCCCAACGCGCTCAGCCTGCTCGCCCGCGAAGACATCTATATCTCCGCTAACGTGCAGAACGCCGGCAGCGGCGCGATCGACGTGATCGCCGGCTGGGACGGCGAGACCACCGATCGGGGGTATTTCACCGCTCCCGGCGTCTACGGCGCCACGGGCGGTTCGGTCTTCGTCACCGCCGACCCGGAAACCTACGAAGCACCGCTAAGCCAAGCGGGCGAAGCCCCCGCCGTCGCCATCGGCAGCGCCGGCGGCACCACGACCGTCGCAGGCTGGGACGTCAACGTCCTGGGCGGCGTCTCGTCGTCGCAGATCGGATATGTCGGGGCGGGCGGCGGCGACATCGTCGTCCGCGCCACGCACGACGTCGTGCTCGACGGCACCGAGGGCTACGGCGCGGTCATCGGCAACAATGCCGTCGGCGTCATCGGCGACGCCACCGGCAATATCGACATCCGCGCCACCGGCACCCTTGGGCTGTACCGCGGCGACACCGACGCGCTGGTCTGGATCGGCAACACCGCCGGCGACGACGGCGCCCAGATCGGCAATGTGACGCTCGTCGCCGGCAGCGGCGACGGCGATGTCGACTTCAGCCGCATCGTCACCTCCGGCCTCGTGGGCGGCGACTTCACGCTGGGCCTGACCGACGACGACCTGTCTACCGGCCTCCTCGAATATCACAGCGCCCACACGTTGAATTTGCTGTCCGCCGGCGACCTCGTCATTTCCGAGTCGGTGCAGAATTCGGGCAGCGGCGCGATCAACCTGGTCGCCGGCTGGGACGGCGAGACGCTCGATCCCGCGCATTTCGGCGACGACGGCGTTTACGGCAACAACGTCAAAGCCCTGGTCGACATCGGCGGACCCGATTCCGAAGGCGACGTCTTCGTCGGCGCCGCGGAAGGCGCGCTCAACATCTATGCCAAGACCCTGCTCGCCGAGGCGTGGTACGGCAACGTTCAGGTCGGCTATCACGGCGCCGGCGGCGGCGACATCAATGTCCACGCCACGCACGACGTTGTTCTGTCGGCTGAGGACGACGAGTTCGGCACTTTTTCGGTGATGATCGGCAACGGCGCGCTCGACGGTTCGGTCGACGGCCTGATCACCGGCAACATCTTCGTCCAGGCGGGCGGCGAGCTTTCCCTCGAGATCTTCACCGGCGAGGGCTGCGAGTGCGGCCAGCTCCCCCCGGACGACCGCGGCGGCAGCGTTGCGTTCCTCGAAAGCCCGCTGCTCGGCATCGGCAACGCCGCCGCCCCCGACGCGCCGGAGGCCGCCGGCGACGTCAAGATCTTCAGCGCCAGCGTGTACGAGGATGAGCCGGGCACGTTCGCCGGCATCATCGGCGCCGATCTCGGCTATGGCGACGTCACGGTCGGGCATCTGGGCGACGAAGAGTCGATGCAGGTCGACGGCGACTTGGGCTATGACAGCGCGCACGCGCTCACGCTTCTGTCGGCCAGCGACATCGCGGTCACCGGCCATCTGCAGAACGCCGGCAGCGGCGCGATCACGCTGATCGCCGGCTGGGACGGCAGCACGCTCGATCCGGCGCATTTGACCGATGTCGGTCATTTCGGCCTCAACAACGGCAGCGTCACGATCGGCGGGAGCGGCGCGGCCGGTTCCGTCGCGATCGGCACGGGGAGCGGCGTCACCACGATCGCCGGTCACAATGTGGCGGTCGAGGCCGTCCACGGCTATGCCCAGATCGGTCATGACGGCGGCGGCGGGTCGGGCGCCATCTTCGTCTACGCCACGGAAAATCTTCACCTCAGCGCGACGCAGACGAATCAGAATTCGGACCACTTCCAGGCCCAGATCGGCAATGGCGGGGTCTTCGCGGCGGGCAACAATGGCGGCGACATCACCATCGCCGTCGGCGGCAACGTCACGCTCGCCGGCGGCACCGGCAATTACAACTATGCCCAGATCGGCAATGGCGGCGACAGCGCGTCTTCCGGCAGCAATTCCGGCAACATCACCGTCACCGCCGGCGGCGCCGTGTCGCTCACCGGCAAGGACGACTACGCGCAAATCGGAAACGGCGGCTTCGGCAGTTTCAACAGCGACAGCGGCAACGTCACCGTCGTCGCCACCGGCAACGTCGCGCTGACCGGCGCCGGCGCCTGGGGCTATGCCCAGATCGGCAATGGCGGCCAGCACTCGTCGAGCACGGCGAGCGGCACGGTCTCGGTTTCGTCGGGCGCGGCTCTGTCGCTGGACAGCAACGGCCAGAACGGCTTCGCCATGATCGGGAACGGCGACGGCCAGCGCTACGCCCAAGGCAGCGTCAGCGGCCTGGTGACGGTCGAGGTCGCGGGCACGACGACGCTGGACGATGCCGGCGGCAGCCTGGTGTGGCTGGGCAACCGGACGGCGGCCGGCGGCACCATAGCGGGCGATCTTTCCGTGGTCACCGGAACGTTCTCGGATCCGGCGGCGCTGCTCACGGGCATGATCCTGTCGGGCCTGTCCGGCGGCAACGTCACGGTCGGAACCACGGGCAGCGATCTGACGCTGGCGGATGCGATCGTCTACAGCAGCGGCCATGCGCTGAGCCTGCTGAGCGCCCAGGACGTCATCATCGAGAACCGGGTGAGCAATGACGGCGCGGGCGACGTCAACGTCGTCGCCGGCTGGGACGGTACGACGCTCGCCCCCGCGCATTTCGGCGATGCGGACGTGTTCGGCAACGATGGCGGCTCGATCCTCGTCGGCGGCGAGGGCGCGGAAGGCGACGCCGCCATCGGCGCGGCGCAGGGCGCGCTCCATCTCTACGGCGCCGATCTCGACGTCGATGCGATCCACGGCTTCGCCCAGGTCGGCTATCACGGCGCCGGCGGCGGCGACATCTTCGTCACCATGACGCACGACGTCACCGCCCATGGCGGCGATGCGGTCGGCGAAGCTGCGGAGGTCTATTTCGCGCAGATCGGCAACGGCAGCCTCGCGGACGACGTCGAGGGCGACATCACCGGCAATATTGTCATGACCGCCGGCAACGAGACCGGGTTCTATTGGGGCGCCCATGGTCCTGCCTGGCTCGGCAACGCCGCGGGCGAGGGCTTCATCGAGACCGGCGACGTGACGGCATTGACCCGATCCGGATTCTTCAGCGGCGACTATATCGCCGCCGACCTCGGCACCGCGCCGGGCACGGGCGGCAACGTCTTCCTCGGCTTCACCGATCCGGCGGTCAGCCCGCTTTATATCGGCGGCCTCGCCTATTCGAGCCCCAACGACTTCGTCTTCGCCGGCGCCGGCAGCATGAACGTCACCGGCCAGGTGTCGAATGCGGGCAGCGGCGACGTCACGCTCGTCGCCGGCTGGGACGGCCACACCGTTGGCAGCGCGGCCGAGCTCCAGGCGGCGCATGCCTATGGCGGCAGCGCCACCATCGCGGTCGGCAATGCCATCCAGTACCAGGACGTCTCGGTCGGTTCGGCGGGCGGCCGCACCACGCTGCTGACGGGCGATCTTACCGTCGCGCCGAAGGCAGGGTTCTACGCCCAGGTCGGCTATCACGGCGCGACCGGCGGCGACATTTCGGTCGTGGCCGACGGCGACGTGACCCTGACCGGCGGCGCGGCGCTGCACGACTATGCGATGATCGGCAACGGCTCGCTGAACGGCGACGTCGTCGGCAACGTCACCGGCAATATCGACATCCGCGCCGGCGGCGTAACGACGGTGAGCGCGGTTCCCGGCAACGCGCCGGCCTGGATCGGCAATGTCGCGGCCGACGGCTACAGCGCGACCGGCAACCTCTTGCTGGTCTCCGGCAGCTACGATGTGGCGCCGTCCTTCGCCAGCATGATCAGCGCCGACCTCGCCGGCGGCGACGTCACGATCGGCGCCACCGATCCGGAGGCCGCGGGCGGCGTCTCGGTGCCGGCGATCTACAACAGCAGCCACACCCTCAACCTGCTGTTCGCCGGATCGATCGGCATCCTCGCTTCGATCCAGAACGGCGGCAGCGGCGCGATCAATATCGTCGCCGGCTGGGACGGCGTCACGCTCGACCCGGCGCATTTCTTCGATCCCGGCGTCTACGGCAACAATGATTCCGTCGTGCTGGTCGGCAGCCAGTACGCGGCCGGCGATGTCGCGATCGGCAGTTTCGGCGGCACCACCACGATCGCGGGCGCCAGCATCACGGTCGCCGGCGTCAACGGCTATGCCCAGGTCGGCTATCGCGGCCTGAGCGGCGGCGCGATCGGCCTGCATGCATCCGGTGCCGTCACGCTCGCTGGCGGCGAGAGCGCGTCCCACTGGGCCCAGGTCGGCAACGGCCTGGTGTTCGGCGCCAACGATGCCGGCGGCGACGTCGGCATCGCGGCGGCCTCGATCCAGGGCGGCAGCCGCACCGCCGTGACCGGCGCCCATCTCGATCTTGTGACCACCGACGGCGATATCGGCGCCGCCGACGCCGCGCTGCGCTTCGCCTCGCACAGCCTGGAGGTTTCGACCTCCGGCGACAGCGTCTTCCTCACCTCGCCGGACGACGGCACGACCTTCAGCGGCAGCGGCGTCAACACCGGCGGCGGCGCCTTCTCGCTCGCCGCCGGCGGCGCGATCGGCCAGACCGCCGCGATCCACACCGGCAGCTTGAACCTCTCGACGACGTCGGGCGACATCACCCTCACCCATTTCAACAACAGCTTCGGCGCGCTGACGGTCTCGACCCTCGGCAACGCCACGTTCCGGCACAATTCGGTCCTGACCGTCGCCGGCGCGACTATCGGCGGCAAACTCTCGCTCACCGCCGGCCGCGCCATCCGCCAGACCGGCGCCATCGTCGCCGCGAGCCTCGACGCGACGATCGCTTCCGGGGCGCTCCCCGACGGGGCGCTGCAGCAGCTGATCTCCAGCGGCATCGTGCTGACCAATGCCGGCAACAGCTTCGGCACGCTGACGCTGAGCGTCCCGTCCGTAGGCGGCCCCGCCAATATCGGCCCCGATGCCGGCGACAGCTTCGGCGCGCCGGGCAGCGGCGGCGCCGGCGACGCCAGCATCGTCGACTCGACCGGCGTCGTCCTTGCCGGCGCCGATCTCACCGGCACGCTGACGCTGGCCGCCGGCGGCGCGGTCTCCCAGACCGGCGCGATCCATGCCGGCGCGCTCGACGTGTCCACCACCACCGGCACCATCTTGCTGAACAACGCCGGCAATGCCTTCGGCACGCTGAGCGTGCTGACGCATGGCTCGGACGGCGCGTCCTTCACCGACTCGGCCGGCCTCACCCTTGCCGGCGCCACGGTCGGCGGCACGCTGACGCTGGCGGCCGGCGGGCCGGTCGGCCAGAGCGGCGCGATCCATGCCGCCAGCCTGTCCGTCTCGACCAGCACCGGCGCCATCGTCCTCAACGACGCCGGCAATGCCTTCGCCGCGCTGAGCGTGCTGACGCACGGCGCGGACAATGCCTCCGTCACCGACTCCAGCGGCCTGACCGTCGCCACGGCCGGGGTCGGCGGCAAGCTCACGCTGTCGGCGGGCGGCGCGATCGGCCAGAGCGGCGCGATCGCGGCGCACGGCCTGGTGGTTTCGACGAGCGCCGGGGCCATCGCCCTGACCAACACGGCGAACGCCGTGATCGGCCCGATGCAGTTCGTCACGCCCGGCGCGCTCGCCTTCTACAACACGCTGTCGATCGGCATCGGCGCCAGCAGCATCGGCGGCGACGTGACCCTGCTGTCGAAGGGCAACGTCAACCTCTTCACCTCGCTCCAGAGCGTCGCGGGCAACATCACGGTCGTCGCCGGCTGGGACGGCACGACCATCGCGCCGGCGGCGTTCGGCAATGCCGGCGTCTACGGCAACAACACCGGCCCGATGAGCGGCAACATCGTCATCGGCGGCACCGGCGCCACCGGCGCGGTCGCGGTGGGGTCGCAGCACGGCAGCACCAGCCTCTATGCCAACAATGTCGCCGTCCTCGGCGTCAACGGCGCCGCCCAGCTCGGCTATCACGGCACCGGCGGCGGCGCGATCTCGGTCCGCACCCTGCACGACCTGACGGTCGGCGCGTCCGCCTTCACCGCCATGGTGGGCAACGGCTCGCTCGCCAATGACGTGCTCGGCGACATCGGCGGCGACATCGACGTCCGCCTCGGCGGCGTCGCAGTGTTCAACGGCACGGTCGGCGGCGCCGCCAAGGCGTGGTTCGGCAACGTCGCCCATTCCGGCACCGCGACCGGCAATGTGATCATCGTCGCCGCCGACGTCGACGGCACGCAGGACAATTTCAGCGACTTCGTCGCCGCCGATATCGTCGGCGGAGACGTCACCCTCGGCTTCACCGGCGGCGGCGACCAGGGCACCGCGGCGCAGATCGCCTATAGCAGCACGCACGCCCTCAACATCCTGACGTCCGGCAACTTCATCGTCGCCGGATTGATCCAGAACACCAGCAGCGGCGCGATCAACGTCGTCGGCGGCTGGGACGGCCACACGCTCGACGCCGCCGCATTCGGCAGCGCCGGGGTCTACGGCAACAACGGCAACGGCGTCCTGATCGGCGGTTCCGACGCGCCCGGCAACGCCGCGCTCGGCAGCGCCGGCGGCACGACCTCGGTCTACGGCGCCGCCCTGGCGCTGAATGCGCAGCACGGCTTTGCCCAGCTCGGCTTCAATGGTCACGGCGCGGGCGCGATCTTCGTCAAGGTCGGCGGCAGCGTCACCGTCGCCGGCGGCGCCGGCGCCGGCCAGTTCGCCCAGATCGGCAATGGCGGCCGCGCCGCCAGCGGCAACAATTCCGGCGGCATCACCATCGCGGCCGGCGGCGACGTCGCGCTGAACGGCGGCGGCGGCAGCGAAGCCTATGCCCAGATCGGCCAAGGCGGTGCGGAGTCCAACACCGGCGCCAACGGCTACAGCAATGTCGCCCCGGTCACCGTCAGCGCCGCCAACGTCCTGCTCGACGCCGGCGCCGGTTCCGCCGCCTATGCCATGATCGGCAATGGCGGCTACAAGGCGGGCCTCAATCTCGCCGGCGGCACCGCGAGCAATGGCGGCGCCATCACCGTCACCTCCGGCCACGCCGTCAGCCTGCTCGGCAACGGCGCCGACGCCTTCGCCCAGATCGGCAATGGCGGCGGCCTCAGCAACTTCAACGCCGCGGCGGCGGCCGGCGGCTCGGACTCCGGCGACGTCGTGGTCCACGCCCCGAACGGCGCCGCCGGTTCGGTGACGCTCGCCGCCGGCGCCGGCGCCAACGCCTATGCCCAGATCGGCAATGGCGGCTATGGTGCCAATTCCGGACCGACCAGCACGGCGGCGAACTTCACCATCACCGGCAACGTGACGGTGACCGACCTCGCGCTCAGCGGCGGCAATGGCGGCCCCAACGCCTATTCCCAGATCGGCAATGGCGACGTCTCGCACAATTCGTTCGGCAGCATCTCGGGCAACATCGTGATCGACGCCAACGGCCAGATCACCTACACCCCCGGCACCGCGCCGCATTCGCAGGCCACGATCGGCAATTTCACCGGCCAGGGCACCGTGTCGGGCTCGCTCACCGGCGCCAACCCGCCGACGGAGCTCGCCAACAATCCGGTCGTGATCGGCGTGACCGCCAGCAACACCGCGAACAATGGCGCGCCCAACAACGTCAACACCAACATCACCACGATCCAGACCCTGGTGGTGGTGCCGGAACAGCCGACCGGCGCCAGCGCCGTGACGCTCGAGACGACGACGCCCAGCCCGCTCGCGGCGCTCGAAGGCGAAGGCGGCGGCGACGGCGAGACGCCGAACGCCTCGGACGGCGCCACGGTGGTCATCGCCGACTCGCTCGACGGCGCCAAGAAGGCGGGATCGCAGACCATCCTGGCCGGCATGCTCAAATCGACGTCGGGAACCGGCGGCACCGCGCCGCACGGCGTGCCGCCCGCCGATCAGGATTTCTCTAGCTGGGGCAACGAGGCCTTGTGGCAGTGAACAGCAAGCACCTCTCCGCAACTCTCGGCGCCGCGGCGCTGGTCGTCCTCGCCGGCGCCGCCTCCTTCGCCGCCGGCGGCGGCGCGACGCTCGGCCAGACCCTGTCGGGCGAAACCTGCCGCCTCGCCGACACCGCCATCGTCTGCGGCGGTGAAGAGCCGGCCGGCAGCGTGCGCGCCGCGCCGCTTGCCGCCGACATCCCGTCCGATTCCGCCGGCCGCCGCGCCGCCATCCTCGCCGGCGTCCGGGCGTTGCCCGGCGGCGTCTCGACGGCGCAGGACGTCACCTGCGATCCGGCGCAATGGATCGGCGCCGCCGGCGCTGAGGCCGCGCTTTATCTTTGCACTCTGCGCGGCAACAACTGGCCGCGCGTCGTGATCGTTTCCGGTGCCGGCAGCACGCTCGGCGCCGCCGAGGGCCTTCCCGTCATGCTGCCGGTGCTCGAGGCCGCGCTGCACCGTACCGCCGCGCCCGGCGAGGTCGATGCCGCGGTCGCGCTCGTCACCGCGAAATACGGCGCCGCGGCGCTGCGCTTCGCGACCGGCGATTTCGCGGAGTATCGCCGCTCGGTCGAATCCGCGCGCCTCTATGGCGGCGGCGACAATTACGCCGGGGCCGAGAACGCCTACCGCCAGGCGCTCGACATCGAGACCCGCCTGTTCGGCGCCGACTCCCTTGCCGCCGGCTCGACGCTGGCCGAGCTCGCCTTGCAGGTCTCCAACCAGGGCCGCTTCGACGAAGCCGCCGCCCTGTTCCGCCGCGCCTCGCCGATCATCGAGGGCTCGGCCAGCGTCAGCGCCCGGGCGCGGCTCGCCTCCTACCAGGCGCTCGACGCCGCCAACCAGCGCCATTTCGCCGATGCCCTGACCTTCGCCAAGGCCGCGACCGCGATGCGCCGCGCCGAGGTCGACGCCGCCAAGGCCGCCACCGTCACCGGCGCCGCCGATGGCGAGCTCACCGCGCCGGTCACGCTGGAGGGCGAACTCGCGCACTCCCTGCGCATCGAGGCCGAGATGGCGCTGCGCCTGGGCGACAACGCTTCGGCCCAGGCCGCCGCCGAGGAAGCGCTGTGGATCATCACCGAGGAGCCGGGCCTGCCCTTGTGGTGGAAGCCGGAAATGATCGCGCTGATGGGCGAGGTCAACGCCGCGCAGGGCCGCGTCGTCACCGCCGAGCGCGACTTCTCCGATGCGCTCGCCCTCGACAAGAAGCTGTTCGGCGACACCGCGCCGACCGCGCGCGCCCAGTTGCGCCTCGGGCGCTTCTATGCCGAGCAGCAGCTCTACGCGCCGTCCGTCGCCGCCTTCCGCGACGCCTTCGCGATCCTCGCCAAGGATCCGGTCGCCCGCACCCAGATCGTCTCCGACCAGATCGTGCCTTTCCTCGCCGCCGCGTCGGCGCTCGGCGCCCAGGACCCGGCGCAGAAGGCGGCGCTCGACGCCGAGATGTTCCGCGCTGCGCAGCTTGTGAACTCCGGCATCGCCGACCAGACCATCGCCCGCGTCGCGGCGCGCGAAGCCGCCGGCGACGCCGCCCTGGCCGGGCTGGTGCGCCAGCTCGAATCGGCGCAGCACCGCCGCGACCACGCCCGCCTCGAACTCGTCGCCGAGAATGCCAAGCCGAACGACGAGCGCAATGCCGTCCTGCTCGCGCAATACGATGCCGACTTCAAATCCGCCACGGCCTCCGCCAACGATCTGCAGGCGCGCGTCGCCAAGGATTTCCCCGCCTATGCCAAGCTCGCCGATCCCGGCCCCGTCGCGCTCGCCGATTTCCAGAAAGCCCTCGGCGCGCGCGAGGCCTTCCTCACCTTCGTGGTCGGCGCCCGGGGCAGTTTCGCCCTCGTCGTCACCACCGGAGCGCTGACCGCCAAGCCGCTGGACGTCACGGCGCAGGGCCTTGCCGCCGACATCGCCGATCTGCGCAGCGCCTTCGTGCCCAAGCTCGGGCGCCTCTCCGACTTCAGCCTCAAATCGTCCTACGCCCTCTACCAGCAGCTTCTCGCGCCGGTCGAGCCGGCGCTGGCCGGCATCGATCACCTGATCGTGGCGCCCCGTGGCGACCTCGACAGCCTGCCGCTCGCGCTGCTGGTCACCGCCGAACCCAAGGGCGGCTACAGCGACGCCGCCTGGCTCATCCGCCGCGTCGCGCTCAGCCAAGTGCCCTCGCCGCGCGCCTTCCTCCTGCTTCGGGCCGAGCGCAACGGGCGCCATGCCGCGCCGCGGCCGTTCCTCGGCATCGGCAATCCCAGCTTCACCGGCGGGACCGGCGTCAAGGCGCTTGCCGCCCTCGCCGCCGCCTGCCAGCAGGGCGGCATGGCCGATCCGGCGCTGCTGCGCGCCCTGCCGCCGCTGCCCGAGACGGCGGGCGAGGTGCAGTCGGTCGGCCGCACCCTCGGGGCGCAGCCGGGCTCGATCCTGCTCGGCGCCGGCGCCACCGAAGGGGCGGTGCGCGGCCAGAAGCTCGACCAGTACGCCGTCCTCTATTTCGCGACCCACGGCATGCTGCCCGGCGAGCTGCACTGCCAGGCCGAGCCGGGCCTGGTGCTCTCGCCGCCCACCGGGGCGCCGTCCTCCGCCGCCGCCGACGGCCTGCTCGGCGCCAGCGAGATTTCCGCCCTCAAGCTCAACGCCGATCTCGTCGTCCTGTCGGCCTGCAACACCGCCGCCGGCGGCGGCACAAGGCTCGGCGGCGGCGCGCTCGAAGGCCTCGCCGACTCCTTCTTCAATGCCGGTGCCCGCGCCGTGCTCGCCAGCCATTGGGAAGTGCCCTCGGCGGCGACCCAGAAGCTGATGACCGGCGTCTTCGCGCGCTATGCCGGCGACCCGTCGCGCGACCTCGCCGAGGCGCTGCGCCAGTCGCAGCTCGCGCTGATCGCGCAGCCCGCGACGGCGCATCCCTTCAACTGGGCGGCCTTCACGCTGATCGGCGACAGCGGCGTGACCGCGCGCACCGCATCGGCGCGGTGAAGCAACGGAGAACGATCATGCGCACCACCTTGGCAATTGCGACGGCGCTGCTTCTGTCGGCCGGCGCCGCTTCGGCCGCCAACCTCATCGTCGTCGAGGCCCGCGGCATCGCGCTCAAGCCGGGAACGACCGTCGACTCGACCAAGCCCCTGGTCCTCAAGCAGGGCCAGCACGTCACGCTGATCAGCGACGCCGGCGCGACGCTCTCGATCGACGGCCCCTACAACCAGCCGCCGTCGGCCGGCGGCGGCGGCAAGAGCCTCGGCGCGACGCTCGCCGCGCTCGGCACCGAGCATAGCGCCCGCACCGGCGAAGCCGGCGTCACCCGCGGCGGTGCGCCCAACACACTGCCCGAAGCCTGGCTGTTCGACGTCACCCGCAGCGGCAATGTCTGCCTGCGGGAGAACACCCAGCCGGTGTTCTGGCGCCCCGACGCCAAGACCGAGGCCAGGCTCACCGTCATGCCGGTCGACCGCAGCTGGAAGAGCCAGGCCGCCTGGCCCGCCGGCCTCAGCCACATCACCGTCACCACCGACGTGCCGGTGCATGGCGGCGCCGCCTATGTCGTGAACTATGCCGGCACCGACTATGCGCTCGCCGTAAACACGATCCCCGCCAGCCTCGCCAACGACCAGATGCGCGCCGCCTGGATGGTGCAGAAGGGCTGCGAGGCGCAAGCGGCGGCGCTGCTCCGTCCGAAGAAATGAATGGCGGGACGGCGCGCGTCTGGACCCTGACGCGCAACAAGAAGTTCCTCGACGCCGCGACCGCCGCCGGCATCGCGCTGGTCATGGCGCTGCTCGCGATGCTGGCGGTGGACAATGTCTCGTTCCTCACCAGCGCCGACCGCTTCGTCCAGGACTGGGAAATCGCCTTCCGCTCGCCGGCCGAGCCGCAGGACCCCAACATCCTGATCCTGTCGGTGGACGAGGGGGTGATGCAGCACTTCCCCTACCGCTCGCCGCTCGACCGCGGCTTCCTCGCGAGCCTGCTGACGGCGCTCGACGCCAAGCATCCACGCGCCATCGTGGTCGACTACCTGTTCGACCAGCCGACCGAGAAGGCCAAGGACGAGGCGCTGCGCGCCGTCCTGCGCAGCATGGAGACGCCGACGGTGGTGAGCTATTTCGAGGCCAACACCAACGTCGGCAAGGACCAGATCGCCTATCTCAACGCCTTCGTTCCGGCGCGGATGCGGGCGTCCGCCAATATCGGCACCGACCAGACCGACACGGTGCGCTGGATCAATCCGGGCAAGACCGGCGCGACCGGAGAATATCTCCTCAGCGTGCCGCGCAAGGTGGCGCGGATCTTCGGGATCGAGACGCCGAACACGCAGGTGCCGATCGTCTGGCATGCCGCGCCGGGCGAGAACCAGCCGGCCTTCGCCGAGATCCCGGCCTGTGTCGCGGGGCTTCCCACCTGCCTGCCGATCGCCAGCATCCTTCCCGCCGCGATGTTCAGCAACAAGGTGGTGCTGATCGGCTCGCATCTCAACCTGGTCGACCAGCACCGCACGCCGTTCGCCACCGACCCGGCCGATCCGCGCGCCACCCTGCCGGGCGTCGTCACCTTCGCGCACGCCATCTCGCAATTCCTCGACCACCGCGCCCCGCCGCAGCTTTCCTGGGTAAGCAATTTCCTCGTCGCCCTGCTGTTCGCCGGCCTCGGCGCCTGGCTGGGGCTGTTCGACTACCAGCTCGTGCTGCGCACCGTCACGATCGCGACCCTGATCGCCGTCTTGTGGGGCGGCGGCGTGCTGGTGCTCTATGAGCGCTTCGGCATCCTCATCGGCCTGATCGCGCCGACCATCGCGCTGATCGGCTCCTTCGCCGCCGTCGAATCCGTCACCGGCCTCGACGCGCGGCGCCAGCGCGCCTTCATCCACAACACTTTCTCGCTCTACCTGCCGCCGAGCTTCGTGCAGCAGATCGTCGACGATCCCTCCAAGCTGGTGCTGGGCGGCGAGCGCCGCGACATGAGCCTGCTGTTCACCGACATCCACGGCTTCACCACCATGTCGGAGGGGCTCGATCCCAAGGATGTCGGGCGCGTCCTCAACAACTATCTCGACGGCATGACCGGGGCGATCAAGAAGCACGACGGCACGATCGACAAGTTCATCGGCGATGCGGTGTTCGCGCTGTGGAACGCGCCGCTCGACGTCCCCGATTACGGTACCAAGGCGGTGCGCTGCGCCCTCGACATGGATCTCTTCACCGAGAGCTTCCGCATCAAGATGAACGCCGAGGGCATCCCGCTCAGCTACACCCGGATCGGCGTCCATGCCGGCGCCGCGGCGGTGGGCAATTTCGGCTCGCGCGACCGGCTCAGCTACACCGCCTCGGGCGATGCGGTGAACGCCGCTTCGCGCCTGGAAGGCCTCAACAAGACCTTCGGCACCCGCCTCTGTGTCAGCGACGCGGCGAAAGTGCTATGCCAGGGAATCACCTTTCGCCCCATCGGATCGGTGATCCTGAAGGGCAAGACCGAAGCGCTCGACGTCTGGGAGCCGTTGCACGATGGCGCGTATGGCGAGGATTACCTGGCCCGCTACCAGGCCGCCTTCGACGCGGCGCACCAGGGCCAGCCGGCGGCGGCCGAGCTTTTCGACGCCCTCGCCGTCGCCCGGCCCGACGATCCGCTGGTCGCGTTCTACCGCGAGCGCCTGCGCGCCGGCGAAACCGGCATCAAGATCAAGATGACCGAAAAATGATTTTCTGGTCCTTCTTCGCGCTCCTCATCCTCACCGCCGCCCGGCTGTGGGGCCTGGAGGTGCTGGCGGACCGCTTCTCGCCCGCCTTCCTGATCGAGGCGGGCCACTGGCTGGTGATCGCCGCCGTGATCTCGGGCACGCTCCTGATCGACGGCCTGATCCGCCATTTCTACTGGCTGCGCTATCTCCAGCGCCGGCTCAACCGCGAAACCCCCGGCCTGATCCAGGATCTGCTCACCATCGCGCTCGTCCTGTTCGGGCTGTCGATCGGCCTGTACTGGCAGGAGAATTTCTCCTTCACCGCCTTCTTCACCGCCTCGGGCGCCCTCGCCATCGTGCTCGGCATCGCGCTGCAGACCGCGATCCAGGACCTGTTCAGCGGCCTCTCGATCAATCTCGACGGCTCCTATTCGCTCGGCGACTGGCTGACGATCTACACCGACCAGATGCCCGAGCCGGTCTATGGCCGCGTCACCCACATGACCTGGCGCTCGACCTTTCTCGCGCTCGACGACGGCCGCCGCCTGATGGTGCCCAACCACATCGTCACCGCCAATCCGGTGATGAACCACAGCCGCCCGGCCGACGCCAAGCGGCTGGCGGTGGAGGTCGCGATCGATTCCCGCATGGCGGCGGACCGCATCGTGGACATGCTACTGGGCGAGGCCTTCAAGGCGGCGCGCAAGCCCGGCCTGGCGCGCACGCCCGAGCCGACCGTGATCATGACGCGCCTGACCTCGGATGCGATGCTCTACGAAGTCCGCTTCTATTTTTATCCCGACCAGATCGAGCCGGCCGCGGCCAAGTCGATCGTGCTCGAGGCGGTGCAGGACGTGATCCTGCAGAACCGCATGCCGCAGCCGGTGACCCAGGTCGAGCTCACGCCGGCGCCCGACCTCGCGCTCGCGCTGGGCGAGGCCGAGATCCGCGGCGCCCTGCGCCACGCCAGCCTGTTCGCCAACGTGCTCGACGACGCGCAGTCGCGCGAGCTCGCCGGCCTGTGCCGGCCGGTCGACTTCCCGCGCGGCGCCAATCTGATGGTCCAGGGCGACACCGCCGCCTCGATGTTCATCATCCTGGAAGGCGCCGCCCGGGTGAGCGTGCTCGGCCAGAACAACGACCCGCGCGAGGTCGCGGTGCTCGCCACCGGCGACGTCGTCGGCGAGATGTCGCTGATGACCGGGGCGCCGCGCAACGCCACCGTCACGGCGCTGACCCGGGTCCGCGTGCTGGAGATCACCAAGGGCCCGATCGAGGCCCTGCTCAACCGCTCGCCGGAGCTGTTGCAGCGCTTCGGCCACGTCCTCGCCAAGCGCGAGCAGGAGCGCGCCGCGATCGCGCAGAAGACCATCCAGGTCGCGACGGTGGAGAAGGACCTGATGGCCCGCATGAAGATGTTCTTCAGCAAGGTGCTGTGGACCGACCCGGCGAAGCCGAACTGAGCCGGGCCGTTCGTCCTCCCCTGTCATCGCCCGCGAATGCGGGCGACCCAGTTGGGGAGCTTCACCATCGAAGGCTTGGCTGCGACCCGGTCGGAATTCGGTGCTGGGCGTCACCTGGGTGGACCGCATTCGCGGGCCATGACAATCGGGAAAATTTGACGGTTCAGTAAACCAGTCCCGCCGCCAGGACGTACACGATCCCCAGATAGGTGAGCTGGTGCACCAGCTGGTCGGCGCCGAACAGGATCCAATAGCGCTGGTCGCCGGTGCCCCAGTGATAGCGGTGATCGATCCCCGCCTTGGCCCAGTCGGTGTGGTAGTGGATCAGGAATTCGGCCACCAGCACGATCGCCATGGCGTGCGGGCTCGCGTTCAGGATCAGCAGCGCCGGGACCGTGCCAATGATGTGAAGTCCCGAATGCAGCAGGCCGCCGAAATGGCCGTAGAAGCCCTTGGTGCGCACCTGGTAGGCGCTCTGCAGGACGAAATCGGCCAGGAAATGCTTGACCTGCAGCGCCAGCAGCGCAGCGAGCAGCAGAGCCGTTTCATGGCCCATCTATGACAACCCCTTCACGTCCGGCCCGCGACACCGATAGTGCATTCCGGCAGGCACGGCAAATCCTTGGCTTTCCCTGCAAATCGACTAGGATTCGCCCGACCGCAGGAAAGGGCCGCAGGCGATGGACGCGCGCAGGGGAACGCCGGTCGCCGGCGCGCTCGGGACTTTCGCGCCGCCGAAGGTCCGGCGCGCGGCCCACGCCGCCGCCTGAATGTGGATCGCCACGGTCCCGCTGCCCGCCGCGCTCGACGCCGCCCTGGCCGCGGGCCGCTTTGCGCAGATCGCCGATGCCGCCGCCGGTGACGCTGCGTCGCTGTTCGCGCGCGGCATCGCCCTGTTCCATCTCGGCCGCATGACCGAAGCCCGCGCCGCCTTCCAATCGGCCGCCGCCGATCCCGCGCTCGCCACCGCGAGCTATGTCGAATCCGGCTTCATCGACCTGATGGCGCCCGACGGTGCCGCCGCCGTCGCCGCCCGCATGCGCGGCGCCGCCGCGGGCGTCGCGCCCGGCACCGCGCTTGCGGGCCGCGCCTGGCATCTTCTCGGTGCCGCCGAGCTGCGGCTGATGCGCGTCGGCGACGCGCTCGACGCGCTCACCGCGGCGCAGAAGGCGTATCATGCCGCCGGACTGGAAGCCGGCGAAGCCCAGGTGCTCGACACTCTCGGCATGGCGCACCAGGGCATGGGCAACGAGACCGCCGCGCTGGTCTCCTATGCCCGCTCGCTGGCGCTGAAGCAGCGCCTCGGCGACCGGCCCGGCACCGCGATCACGCTGGGCAATCTCGGGCGCTATTGCGCCATGCTCGGCCGCGTCGAGGACGCGCACGGCTTTCTCGGCCTCGATCTCGAAATCGCCGAGAGCCTGGGCGATGTCCGCGGCCAGGCCCGCGTCCTCATCGGCCTCGCGGCGCTGAACCGCGACGCCGGCGAGCGCGACGCGGCGCTCGACAAGCTGCAAAGGGCCCATGGCCTGGCGCAAGGCGCCGGCCTGCGCCAGCTGCAGTTCGAGGCTTCGCTCGAACGCGCGCTCACCGCGCAGGACGCAAACATCCTCGAACAGGCGCGCGCCGAGGCCGGCGTCGCACCCTCCGATTACGACCGGCTGATGCTCGGCTGGGTCGAGGCCCGGCTCACCGCCGACGCCGCGCGCGCCGCGGCCTTGCTCGCGGCGGCGGCGCAGGGCTTCCGCGACGCCGACATCCCCGCCCTCGAGATCGAGGCCCGCCTCGCGCTCGCCGAACATCTGCAGGGCAACGAGGCCGAGCGCGAAGTTCTCATCGCGCTGAAGCGCGCCCGCGAGCGCAACCTGCCGCGCTATCGCGTCCGCATCGGCGAGTTGATGGAGCGCCTCTCGCTGTCCGAAGGCGTCGCCGAAGAAAGCGGCAAGCCGATCGACGACAATCCCGCCGGCGCGGTCGACGGCTATGTCGTGCGCGGTCGTCTCGGCGGCGGCACCTTCGCCACCGTCTTCCGCGCCTTCGACGTCGAGCGCGCCCGCGAGGTCGCGCTCAAGATCCTCGATCTCGAATCCCGTTACGCCAGGGCCGAGCGCGAGCGCCTGCTCGATTCCGCCCGCCTCGATATGGAGGCCGCCAACCGCGCCCGCCATCCCGGCCTGGTGAAGGTCTTCGCCATGGGCCGCGACGCCCGCGGCAACGTCTATCTCAGCATCGAGTTCATCACCGGCAGCGACCTGCGCGACAAGCTCGACGGCAAGCCGCCGCGCGACCCCAAGCCGGTCCTTGCCGCGCTCGCCGACATCGCCGAGGCGCTGGCGGCGCTGCACGGCCAGGGCGTGGTGCACCGCGACCTCAAGCCCGAGAACATCATGCTGCGCGAGGACGGCTCGCCCGTGATCGTCGATTTCGGCATCGCCCATATCAACGGCCTCGAACAGAAGCCGGGCACGGTGTCGCGCGGTTCGCCGGAATATTTCTCGGCCCAGCAGGCGCGGGGCGAGCCGCCGGCGCCGTCCGACGACCTCTACGCCTTCGGTGTCATCGTGTGGGAATGGCTGCACGGCCAGCGCCCCAATGCGCGCAACGGCCCGGCGCGGAAAAGCTCGCTGTTCGGCGGCCATGTCCAGCCCAGGACGCTCGACGATCTCGTCGCCGACCTGATGGCCGCGAGACCCGAGGACCGCCCCGACGCCGCCACCGCCGCCCGCCTGCTCAGGGGCTTCGCGGCATGATCGACGGCTACGACCTGGAGCGCGACCTCGCCGCCATCGACCGCGCCCTCAAGCAGGACATGCCCGAGGCCGCGATCTTCTATTGCGGCCGCGCCCTCGAAGTGACCTCGGCCCGCGCCGTCGCCGCGCTCAACCTCGAACCCGGCAACCAGGTCTTCGCCAATCTCGACACACTGGAGCGGCTGTCCTGCATCTCGCGCCCGGCGCTGCTGCTTGGCCATGCCTTGCGCCGCCTCTCCAACGACGCCCGCCACATCCTGCGCCCGCTCTCCGGCCACGACGCCGGCTTCGCCGCGCTGTGCCTCGGCCCCTGGCTGCAATGGTATCTGGAGGATTATTTCCTCGGTCCCCGCACCGCCGCCGCGCTTGCCGTGACCTCGCCGCTCGCCGCCGGCACCGCCGACGAGATCCTCGCCCTGCTGCGCCGGGCGCAGGCGAGCGGCGAAGACGTCTCCGCCGGCCTGCTGCCGCTGTGCGACGACGGCATCGCGCAGCTCCCCGCGCTCTCCGCCATGGTCGCCGAGACGCTGATCTCCTGCGGCCATGGCGAGGCGGCGCAAAAAGTTCTCGCCGCCGCGCTCGCCGCCGTGCCCGACGATCTGCGGCTCAACCAGCTCTTCGCGCTGGGCCGCCGCCGCGCCGGCCATGCCGACGAAGCCCAGGTGCGGCTGAAGACGCTGTCCGTCCGCTACTCCGAAGACGAGGAGACGCTGGGCATCACCGCCGGCGCCCTCAAAGCGGCGGACGAACTCGCCCCGGCGCTCAAGCTTTATCAGAAAGGCTGGCAGGTCAGCCGCGAGCGCAACCTCTATCTCGGCGTCAACGCCGCTGCATTGCAGCTTTGGCTGGGCGACGCGCCGCGCGCCAAGGCGCTGGCCTCGCGCCTGGTCGAAGCCTTCGCGCTGCGCGGCGGCCAGCTCGCCAAGGCCGGCATCGCGGTGCGCCGCGACTACTACGACCTCGTCACCGAGGCCGAGGCGCGCCTGATCGCCGGCGAACCCGCCGGCACGCTCTACGCCGAGGCTTTCACGGCCTACGCCGCGCGCAGAAGCGACATCGAAGGCTCCAAGGCGCAGGCCAATCGGTCGATTGCGTTGCTGGGTGGGGAAAGAATCGTATAGAGCGTCGAACGCATTTTTGAAAAATAGAAAAAGATTGTCATCCCCGGCGAGCGCAGCGAAGCGGAGCGAGGGAAGGGGACCCAGGATGATCGGTTTGGACGGTGCCGAAGAATTTGGCTGCGCTCCATTCTGCTGTTGCGCAGATATGGCTTAACCTGGGTCCCCTTCCCTCGCGCTTCGCGCTCGCCGGGGATGACAGTTTGTTGGAATGGATATACCTGAACACATGTTGCTTTGAAGTGTTCGCCTCCGGGGGGGAATTTCATGCCGCTGAAGATCACCTACAAATCGCCGCCTTATCGCGACAAGGCGCTCAGCTTCGACGACAGCCTCGAAGAAGTGCGCGTCGGCCGCACCGAGGGTTCCGAGGTTCCGTTCCCCGAGGATATGGCGCTGGTCGGCCACGACCACTTCGCGATCCGGCGCGAGGCCGGCGGCTATCGCTTCGTCATCAACCCGCACCACCGCGTCTTCCTCTACGGCAAGGACGTGATCGACGGCCAGGAGATCGCGGGCGCCGAGGAGGTCCATCTCGGCACCCCCAACGGTCCGCGCCTGCTGCTGGAGCCCAGCCGCGCCGGCGGCGCCCACTACGTCGCCACCGAGCCGCAGGGCAAGAGCGACGCCTTGCCCGATATCACGCGCGCGAATGCCCGCTGGACCCATATGCTGGGCGGGGCGTTCGCCCTCGCGCTGCTGATCGGCCTCTTCGCCTATTGGAATCTCAGCGACCAGGTCCAGCCGATCTACACCAACGCCGCGACCGGCACCGACTTCTCCGCCATCATCGCCAAGTACCAGAATTCCGTCTTCCTGGTCGACGCGGTCGACGGCGCCGGCACCTCGCACAGCGGCGCCACCGCCTGGGTCGTGGCGCTGAAGGACGGGCGCAAGGGCTTCGCGACCAACGCCCATGTCGGCGGCATGCTGGCGGAGGCGCGCAAGAACAACTGGCGCCTGGTGGTGCGCGCGCCCGACGCCTCGCACCGCGAATACACCATCACCGACGCGATCATCCATCCCGCCTATGCCGCGTTCAACGCGATGATCGCCGATGCCGACAAGCGGGCGAATTCCGGCCTGCTGCGCGCCGTCGAGCTGTCGCCGGCCTATGACGTCGCGATCCTGATCCCCGACAGCCAGGACGGCATTCCCGACGCCCTGCCGCTGGCGCGCGACAACGCGCTCGCCGCCCTGCATGCCGGCCAGCCCATCGCCTTCGTCGGCTATCCCGCGGAGAATCTCGTCGCCTTCGACACCGCCGCCCCCACCCCGACCTCGCAGGTCGGCATCGTCACCTCGGTGCGCACCTTCTTCCTCACCGCCGAGGGCGGCCCGCCGCAGCTCATCGAGCATTCGCTTCCTTCGGCCGGCGGCGCCAGCGGCAGCCCGATCTTCGACGCCCACGGCCAGGTGATCGCGCTACTCTCGGGCGGCAACAACATCGCCAGCAAGGACGGCCGCATCCCCAACGCCGCCCTTGTCAATTTCGCGCAGCGCGTCGATTTGCTCCGCGAGCTGATCGACGGCACGGCGGGCGACAATCTCGACGCCCACAAGGCGATGTGGGCCGACGGCGTGGCGCGCTGGGGCCGCCCGCCCGAAAGCCTCGCCGCCGTCTACACCAAGTCGTTCGAGGATACGGAAGGCAAGCTCACCAACGTCACCCATGACAGCGCCACCGGCCCGGCCGATCCGTTGTTCGACAAGCGCTCGGCGCAGAGCTACGACTTCGCGCTCTTGGACGGCGTCCGCTATCTCGTCACCGCCTATACCCCGGCGAAGAAGCCGCTGCGCCTGGTGGTCTACGATGCCGCCAATCCGTCCGCGATCGTCGACACCACGGTGCACGTCGCCGATGGCCCGCTGACCGTGGTCGAGATTCCCGCCGGCCCGCCGGGCAAGGTGAAGATTGCGGTGATCTCGGAAAGTCCCGACACCGCGCCGGTGCCGTTCAAGCTCGCGGTCTACTGGTCGACGTCCAAGCCGCCGCCGGGCTCCGGCCAGGAAGCCGGCGGCTCGCGCCACGGCGCGCCGACGCCGCCGCCCGCGCCGGGCACGGCGCCTCCGGCAGCACCGCCCACCCGACCCGCGACGCCGCCCCCCGCCAACGAGGGCGGCGGCGATGTGGGTCAGGGGCCGTGAGATAGAGCGAAACGAAGCACCGCTCTGTTTCCTCCCCCGTTGTTACGGGGGAGGGGGACCGCGAAGCGGTGGAGGGGGCGGCGCTGGTTTTGCTCTCTCCGCGCTGGCCCCCTCCGTCTCGCTTCGCTCTCCCCCGTAACAGGAAAATGAGAGTTCTACTTTTCCCCGCGCAGCATCTTGATGATGCCGGAGAAATCCACCCCCGCATTTCCCTGCGCCGCGAACCGCGCATAGAGCTGCGCCGCCTCGGCGCCGAGCGGCGTCGCGGCGCCGGCGCCTGATGCCGCCGCCTGCGCCAGCTTCAGGTCCTTCAGCATCAGTGCCGTGGCGAAGCCGCCGGTGTAGTCGCGGTTGGACGGCGCTCCCGGCACCGGCCCCGGCACCGGGCAATAGGTCGTCAGCGACCAGCACTGTCCCGACGCCCCCGACATGATGTCGAACAGCTTCTGGTGGTCGAGCCCCAGCTTCTCGCCCAGCGCGAAGGCCTCGCAGGTCCCGATCATCGAGATCGCCAGCAGCATGTTGTTGCAGATCTTGGCCGCCTGGCCGGCGCCGGCGCCGCCGGCATGGACGATGCGCTTGCCCATCTTCTCCAGCACCGGCTTGGCGCGGGCAAACGCCCGGTCGCTGCCGCCGCACATGAAGGCGAGCGTGCCCGCTTCCGCGCCGCCGACCCCGCCCGACACCGGCGCATCGAGGAAATCGAACCCCGCCTTCAGCGCCGCGACATGCACCGCGCGCGCCGACTCGATGTCGATGGTCGAGCAGTCGATCAGCAGCGCGTCGTTGCGCGCCGCGGTCAGGATGCTCGCCTCTTCGAGATAGACCGAGCGGACATGGCTTCCCGCCGGCAGCATGGTCACGACCACGTCGGCGTCCTTCACCGCGTCGAGCGCCGTCGCCGCGGCCTTGCCGCCGGCGTCGGTGACGTGCTTGAGGGCAGCCGGGCTGACGTCGAACGCCCGCACCTGGTCCTGCGCTTTGAGCAGATTGCGCGCCATCGGCCCGCCCATGTTGCCGACGCCGATGAATGCGATGGTGGTCATGATGTATCTCCCGTCATCACCAATCTTCGTCACCGCCGGGCTTGTCCCGGCGACCCATGATCGCCGTGATGCATGGGTGTTCATGGGTGGCCGGGACAAGCCCGGCCATGACGTTTGTTTTACAGGGGGAGTTCCTTTTCCCCCAGCGGCGCGAAATAGGCGTCGATATCGGCGTCGCTCACCTCGGCCAGCGTCGCCGGACGCCATTTCGGCGCCCCGTCCTTGTCGATGATGGTGGCGCGCACGCCCTCGTAGAAATCGTGGCCCGCGATCACGCGACTGACCATGCGGAACTCCATCCGCATGCAGTCGTCGAAATCCAGCTTGGCGCCTTCGCGAATCTGGCGGAACGCCAGCTTGGTCGCGGTCGGCGATTTGGCGCGGATGGTCTTGGCGGTTTCGAAGGCCCAATCGGAGCCGTCATATTCCAGTCTGGCCAGAAGGGTTTCGACCGTCGGAGCGCTGAAGATCCGGTCGGTCGCATCGCCGTGCTCGAACAGAGGCACCGATTCCACGGTTTCGCAATATTTGCCGGCAGCCGCGTCGGGCGCCATGCCGTTTGCAAGCGAGAGCAGCAGATATTCTCGGTTGGCGTTGGGGACGTAGTGCGTCGCGATGCCTGTGCCAACCACATCCGCCGTCTTCAATCGTGCGCCAGTGAGGCCGAGATACATGCCGTCTTCGACCGGAAGACGTGGCAGGAAGAAGCTGCCGCCGACGTCGGGAAACAACCCGATCCCCGTCTCCGGCATCGCGAACAGCGTGGTCTCGTCGGCGACGCGATAGGCGCCATGCACCGAGACGCCGACGCCGCCGCCCATCACGATGCCGCGGATCAACGCGATATAGGGCTTGGGATAGTGCTTGATGTAAGCGTTCAGCAGATATTCGTCGCGATAGAAGTCGAAGATGTATGGCGTCCCCGCCTTGCCGGATTCGTAGAGCGCGCGGATGTCGCCGCCGGCGCAGAACGCCCGTTCGCCCGCGCCCTGGATCACGACGCAGCCGACTGCGTCGTCCGCCGCCCACGCTTTCAGTTGCGCGTGCAGCGCGAGCACCATGCCATGCGTCAGCGCGTTCAGAGCGCGTGGCCGGTTGAGCGTGATCAGCCCGGCCGCGCCGCGCTTCTCGAACAGGATGTCTGGTTCGTCTGTCATTCACAAACTCATTGTCATCCCCGGCGAGCGCGCACTTCGCGCGCGAGGGAAGGGGACCCAGGTATCTACGCCGCACCGGTGCTTGCAATAGACACCTGGGTCTCCTTCCCCTCGCGGAGTTTATCCTCGTGCCGCGCTTCGCGCGGACACGGGGGCTCGACCGGGGATGACAGGTGAGCTTTTGCCTTCACCGCAGAATGTCCTATTTCATCGTCGGAATGACGAAGCTGGCATTCTCGCGCACCCCCACCCTTGGGCCAGCGCGCCGTCACCGTCTTGACGCGGGTGTAGAAGCGCACGCCCTCCGGCCCGTGCTGGTTGACGTCGCCGAACGCCGAGCGCTTCCAGCCGCCGAAAGTGTGATAGGCCAGCGGCACCGGGATCGGCACGTTGATCCCCACCATGCCGACCTGCACCTTGCTGGCGAATTCGCGCGCCGCGTCGCCGTCGCGGGTGAAGATGGCGACGCCGTTGCCGTATTGGTGGTTGGTCGGCAGCGCCAGCGCCGCGTCGAAATCCGGCGCCCGCGCGATCTGCAACACGGGCCCGAAGATCTCCTCCTGATAGGTCTTCATTTCCGGCTTCACATGATCGAACAGCGAGCCGCCGAGGTAATAGCCGTTCTCATAGCCCTGGAGCTTGAAGTCGCGCCCGTCGACCAGGAGCTGCGCCCCTTCCTTGACGCCCAGATCGATGTAGCCCTTCACCTTCTCGCGATGCGCCGCCGTCACCAGCGGGCCGTAATCGGCCTCGGGATCGGTCGGGATGCCGACGCGCAGGCTCCCGACCCGCGGCTTGAGCTTGGCGACCAGCGCCTCCGCCGTCTTCTCGCCCACCGGCACCGCGACCGCGATCGCCATGCAACGCTCGCCCGCCGAGCCATAACCGGCGCCGATCAATTCGTTGGTCACCTGGTCGAGGTCGGCGTCCGGCATGATGATGGCGTGGTTCTTGGCCCCGCCCATCGCCTGCACCCGCTTGCCGTGCGCCGTGCCTGTCGCATAGACGTATTGCGCGATCGCGGAGGAGCCGACGAAGCTCACCGCCTGGATGTCGGGATCGGTCAGGATCGCGTCCACGACTTCCTTGTCGCCGTTGACGACCTGGAGCACGCCGGCCGGCGCGCCGGCCTCCATCATCAGTTCGGCGAGGCGCATCGGCACCGAGGGGTCCTTCTCCGACGGCTTGCAGATGAAGGTGTTGCCGCAGGCGATGGCGACGCCGAACATCCACATCGGGATCATCGCCGGGAAGTTGAACGGCGTGATGCCGGTGACGACGCCCAAGGGCTGGCGCATGGAATAGATGTCGATGGCGGGGCCGGCGCCCTCGGTGTATTCGCCCTTCATCAGATGCGGGATGCCGCAGGCGAACTCGATCACTTCCAGGCCGCGCTGGATGTCGCCCCTGGAATCGGCGATCACTTTGCCGTGTTCGTTCGACAGCATCAGCGCCAGCGCGTCCATGTTCTTCTCGACCAGCGCCTTGAAGTTGAACATCACGCGGGCGCGGCGCTGCGGGTTCACCGCCGACCATTCGCGGAACGCGGTCTTGGCGTGCGCCACCGCGCCGCGCAGCTCCGCCGCGCTCGCCAGCGCGACCTTGGCCTGCACCTCGCCGGTGGCGGGATTGTAGATGTCGCCGAAGCGGCCCGAGGCGCCCTTGGCGATGGTGCCGGCGATGAAGTGATCGATCACGCGCATGGGGGCCGCCCGGTTTGATGCCGGTCCGTACCTAGCACCGCGGCGCGGCGCGCAAAAGCGGCGGTCGGGTATGTCGCAAAGCGGCTTGCCGGCGATCAAATCTTGCCGGGCAACGGTTCGAAAATGCGCGCCATGTTCCGAATTGGTCACGTAGCGGCCGGCGCGGCCGGCTGGCGCCGCACCCTTATTGAATTGGCGGGCGCCTCTGCATAGGTCCCTCTTGCGACATTCCTTTGGCGAAAGAGGCCATCCAATGAAAACGAAAAAGAGCGCGGCAATCCTTCTCGCGATCGGCTTGAGTCTTTCGGCTCTCGGCGGCGCGGCCCAGGCGGCCGGTCATGGCGGTGGTGGCGGCGGCGGCCATTTCGGCGGCGGCGGTCACTTCGGCGGTGGCGGCGGTCACTTTGGTGGCGGCGGCCACTTCGGCGGTCACGGCGGCGGCCATGGTTATGGCGGGCACGGCTATGGCGGCCACGGCGGCCATGGCTATGGCGGGTTCGGTTATGGCCTGGGCTTCGGCCTCGGGCTCGGCGCGCTGTACGGCTATCCCTATTGGGACGGCTATGCCGGCCCCTATTACGACGACGACTATGCGGACGACGATTCCGCGTCGGTGCCCGGCTATGTCCCGCCGACGCCGGTGCCGGGATTCTGGTATCACTGCGATAACCCGGTCGGATACTACCCTTACGTCATGACCTGCGTGAATCCCTGGCAGTCGGTTCCGGCGACGCCGCCGGCCCCCAGCCAGACGGACTGAGCGCGCGCCGGTTTCTTGCGCGCAGCACGGCAAAGTCGGATGCTTCTCCCAAGAATAGCGAAGGGGAGAACGCATGAAGGCCGCCGTGCTGCGCGAGGTGGGCAAGCCGCTCGTCATCGAAGACGTCCGGATCAACAAGCCCGGCCCGCATGAGGTGCTGATCCGCACCGTCGCCGCCGGCGTGTGCCATTCCGACCTCCACTTCATCGACGGTTCCTATCCGGCGCAGATGCCGGTGGTGCTCGGACATGAGTCCGCCGGCATCGTCGAGCAGGTCGGCAGCGAGGTCCGCACGGTCAAGCCCGGCGACCACGTCATCACCTGCCTCTCCGCTTATTGCGGCCATTGCGAGCATTGCCTCACCGGCCACCTGTCGCGCTGCCAGAGTCCGGAGACGCGGCGCCAGCAGGGCGACGAGCCGCGCCTCTCCAGCGGCGCCGGGCCAATGAACCAGTTCCTCAATCTCTCCAGCTTCGCCGAGCAGATGCTGATCCACCAGCACGCCTGCGTCGCGGTGCGCAAGGACATGCCGCTCGACCGCGCCGCGCTGATCGGCTGCTCGGTGACGACAGGCGTCGGCGCCGTGATCCATACCTCGGGCGTGCGCCCGGGCGAGACCGTGGCGGTGATCGGCTGCGGCGGCGTCGGCCTCGCGGCGATCAACGGCGCGGCGATCGCCGGCGCCGGGCGCATCATCGCCATCGACATGAACGGCACCAAGCTGAACCTCGCCAAGCATTTCGGCGCCACCGACGTGGTCGACGCCAAGGCCGGCGACCCCGTGGCGCAAGTGATGGAGATGACGAAGGGCGGCGTGCACCATTCCTTCGAAGCCATCGGCCTCAAGCAGACCGCCGAGCAGGCCTTCCGCATGCTGGCGCGGGGCGGCACCGCCAACATCATCGGCATGATCCCGCTCGGCACCAAGATCGAGCTGCACGGCTTCGACTTCTTGGGCGAGCGCCGCATCCAGGGCTCGCTGATGGGCTCCAACCGCTTCCCGGTCGACATGCCGCGTCTGGTCGACTTCTACATGGCCGGCCGGCTCAAGCTCGACGACATGATCAGCCGCCGCATCGCGCTGGCCGACATCAACGGCGCCTTCGAGGAACTCAAGCGCGGCGAGATCGCGCGCTCGGTGATCCTGTTCGACGCCTGAAGCGCCGGCGGGAACTCTGCGTTCCCGGCGGAAAACGGCCTTAACCCCGTCTTTGGTCGGGGTTTCCCAGCGCCGCCCGAAAATGCGATGATGACGGGTCGCAGCGGGGGCTGGGACGTCCGGAGCGCACGCAGTGCATTTTGCTACCCTGATTGTCGGCTGGTTGTTCGTTGCCTTGGCGCTGGCGGGATCGCTCTACGTCCTGCTGTCGGCGAGCGTGATCGGCCGCTTCGCCGCCGCGCGCCTGCCTTCGGCGCCGGCGCTGCCGCCGGTCACCCTGCTCAAGCCGCTGCATTTCGACCAGCCCGGGCTGGAGGACGACCTCGACACTTTCCTGGCGCAGGACTATCCGGCGCCGATCCAGATCGTGTTCGGGGTGCAAAGCGAATCCGATCCCGCCATTCCGGTGGTGCGCCATCTGATGGCGCGCCATCCCGGCATCGACATGGCGCTGGTGGTCGATGCCCGCCGCTACGGCTCCAACGCCAAGATCTGCAACCTGATCAACATGGCCGAGCACGCGAAATACGACACGCTGGTGCTCAGCGACAGCGACATCGCGGTGCCGCGCGACTATCTCGCCAAAGTCGTCGGCGCGCTTCTGCAGCCCGGCGTCGGCGCGGTGACCTGTCCCTACACCGGGCGCCCCGGCGCCAGCGCCTGGTCGACCCTCGCCGCCATGGGCACGTCCTACGAATTCCTGCCAAACATGGTGTTCGGAAGCTGGTGGGGTGTCGCCGACGCCTGCCTCGGCTCGACCATCGCGCTGGGGCGGGCCACGCTCGACCAGGCCGGCGGCTTCGAAGCGTTCTCCAACTTCCTGGCCGACGACTACGAGATCGGCCGCGCCGTGCGCCGGCGCGGCCTGCGGGTCCAGGTCCTGCCCCTGGCGGTGAGCCATCGCTGCAGCGAGGAGACGCTGGCCGATCTCTTCCACCACGAGCTGCGTTGGAGCCGCACCGTCCGCGTCCTGCGGCCCTGGTCGCATCTCGGCACCCTGATCACCCACCCCTTTGCCCTGGCGCTCGCGGGGCTCGCGCTGCTGGGCGCCCACTGGGTCCCTCTTGCAACACTCCTGATCGCCTTCGTCGCCCGGCTAACCCTCAGGAACCGTGTGGAAAAGGCCTTTTCCGCCGCTTCCGGCCCGGCCTGGCTGCTCCCCGTCCGCGATGTGCTGTCGATCGCTGTTTTCATGGCGTCGTTTTTCGGTCAGAAGGTGGCTTGGCGCGGCAACCGCTTCGAGGTTCAGGCCTCCGGCGCCATGTCGCAATTGTAGAGGTCCGGTGATGAAAGCGCTTTTCCTGCAGGCTCCTTCCTTTGACGGCTACGACGGCGGTGCCGGCGCGCGCTATCAGATGAAGCGCGAGGTGAAGTCGTTCTGGTTCCCGACCTGGCTGGCGCAAGCCGCCGCCATGGTGCCCGGTTCCAGGCTGATCGACGCGCCGCCGCACAATCTGTCGTTCAAGGACATCGAGGCAGACGTCAAATCGCACGAGCTGATCGTCATCCACACCTCGACGCCGAGCTTCAAGTCGGACTGCAAGACGGCGACGATGATCCGCGCCATCAATCCCACCGCCAAGATCGGCTTCATCGGCGCCAAGGTCGCGGTCGAGCCGGTCGAGAGCATGGAAGCCTGCGCCGCGCTCGATTTCGTCGCGCGCAACGAATACGACTTCACGATCAAGGAGCTGGCCGAAGGCGCCGAGTGGTCGACAATCACCGGCCTGACCTGGCGCAACGCCGCGCGCGAGATCGTCTCCAATCCCGAGCGCGAAATCCTGGTCGACATGGACAAGCTGCCGTCGGTGCTGCCGCTCTACAAGCAGCTCGACGTCAAGCAGTATTTCGGCGGCTACCTGCTGCACCCCTACATGTCCTGGTACACCGGGCGCGGCTGCAAATCGCGCTGCACCTTCTGCCTGTGGCCGCAGACCATCGGCGGACACAAATACCGCTTCATGTCGATCGACCGCGTCGTGGCGGACGTCAAATACGTGAAGGAGAATTTCCCCGAAGTGCGGGAGATCTTCTTCGACGACGACACGCTGACCGACAACCACGACCGCGTCGAGCAGCTCGCGCGCGCCCTCGGCCCCCTCAATGTCGTGTGGTCGTGCAACGCCAAGGCCAATGTGCCGCGCAAGACGCTGGAAGTGATGAAGGCCAACGGCTTGCGGCTTCTTCTCGTCGGCTACGAATCCGGCAACCAGCAGATCCTGCACAACATCAAGAAGGGCCTGCTCATCCCCGTCGCCAAGCGCTTCTCCAAGGACTGCCGCGAGCTCGGCATCGTGGTGCACGGCACCTTCATCCTGGGCCTGCCCGGCGAGACCCGCGAGACGATCCAGGAGACGCTTGCGTTTGCGAAGGAAGTGAACCCGCACACCATCCAGGTGTCGCTGGCGGCGCCCTATCCCGGCACCTTCCTCTACAAGCAGGCCAAGGAGAACGGCTGGTTCGCCTCCGATGTCGACCTTCTGACCGACGACGGCACCCAGATCGCGCCGCTCAACTATCCGCATCTCGGCCACACCGAGATCTTCAATTCGGTCGAGGACTTCTACAAGAAGTTCTATTTCCGCCCGTCGAAGATCATGGAGATCGTGAAAGAGATGCTGACCAGCCGCGACATGCTGGTGCGCCGTCTGCGCGAGGGCGTGGAGTTCTTCCAGTTCCTGCGCAACCGCGAAGACATGATTGTCTCCTGATTTCTCCCTCGCCCCCGCGAAGCGGGGGAGAGGGCAGGGGTGAGGGGGTGCCTGCCGTCATGCTCCGTTTGTGCAAATTGGTATGAAAGCCCTCATCGTCACCGCCGACGATTTCGGCGCCGCGTCCGAGGTCAACGACGCCGTCGAGCAGGCGCACCGCCACGGCATCCTCACCGCCGCCAGCCTGATGGTCTCGGGGGCCGCCGCCGGCGACGCCGTCGCCGTCGCCAAGGCCAATCCGCGCCTGCGCGTCGGTCTCCACATCGTGCTGGTCGAGGGCCGGCCGACGCTTCCCGCCGCCGCCGTGCCCGACCTCGTGGACGCCGCCGGCCGTTTCCGCACCGACATGGCGGCGTCGGCCGCGAACATGTTCTTCCGGCCCAAGGTCCGCCGCCAGCTCGAAGCGGAAGTGGAAGCCCAGTTCGACGCCTTCCGCGCCACCGGCCTCGCTCTCGACCACGCCAACACCCACAAGCATTTCCACCTGCATCCGACCATCGCGAACGCGATCCTGGGCGCCGGCGCGCGGCACGGCCTGCGCGCCATGCGCGTGCCGCTGGAGCCGCAGGCCGTGCTGCGCAAGGCCGAGCCGCGGGCCAAGCTGCCGTCGGCGTTTGCGACCGCGCCTTGGGCGCGCCTCGCCCGCGCCCGTTTGCGCGCCGCCGGCCTGCGCGTGCCGGACGCCGTGTTCGGCCTCGCCTGGTCCGGCGCCATGACGCCGGCGCGCGTGCTGGGCCTGATCGAGAATCTCCCCGACGGCCTCACCGAACTGTACCTGCATCCCGCAACCGGCCCCTACGAAGGCAGCGCTCCGGGCTACCGCTACGCCGAGGAGCTCGCGGCGCTGACGGCCCCGCGCGTCGTCGAAGCCTCGCGCAATTCGGCCATCGCCAAAGGCGGCTTCGCGGATTTTTGAGCGTTAGGGCGCCCCGAAGCCGAACACGCCAAAGAACACCGGGCGCGCCTTCTCGATGAAGGTTTTGTCTGCCTCCCCGAGCTTGCCGGCCACGATCCGCGCTTCGAGTGTCGCAAGCTTGTCGAAGCGAACGATCGACGGCATTTTGAGCCCGTTCTTTTTGCTGGGATTGGCAGCGTATCGGCCGTTCCTGCCAGTTGCATATTGGAGGTGATGAACGCGAGCACGACGTCGGCGCGCCGCCCATTGTTTCGCGACACGACCAAGGCCGGCTGCAGCTTGCCGCCCGACAAATCGGTGAAGGGAAAGCGCGTCAGAACGATATCGCCGAAATCGTAGCTCACGTCTTGATGTCGGATTCTGCGTAGACGTCGGGCTCGTCGGCCAGGAATTCGAACGCGCGGCCCTCTTCGGCAACCTTTGCCATGGGCAGGTCGTCGTCCAGCGTTTCGACGACGGCGCGCACCCGTTGCCGCGGACGGACACCCCGCCGTTCGATCTCGCCGGTCAGCTTGCCGGCCTCGATATCTTCCAGCACATAGCGCATGGCGCAATGTTACGCGGCGGACCGAAAAGGAACAATCGCGGCCCTAAATCAGAAGTTGTGGCCGACTGGCCTTTGCGCTTCCCGTCCCCGTCTGCTAGGACCGATCCGGGACCAAGCACCTCTATTTGCTCAACAAACTCAAGGGTCTTGGCGGGCAGGACGCCTCCTGTAGAATTTCAGGTCCCAGGCGGAAGAGACGATGACGGCACTGACCTTTCCCGAAATCACCCCCACCGGCCCGGCCGTCGGCGCAGGCCGCATCCGCTACGGCTCCGACGAGCACAAGCGCCTGTTCTGCAAGACGCTGCTCGACACCTTCAATCCCTATCGCCCCGCCGTGATCGACTGGCCGAAGCTGGAGAAGGAGACGCAGGACCGCATCACCGCGCTCCCGATCTGGGACATCGCGGTGCAGACCGAGAACCGCGCCGGCCTCAATGTCTGCACCTATGCCGAGGGCATCGCCGATCCCCTGCTGCGCAAGGCGGTCGAGCTCAACGGCTTCGAGGAGCGCCGCCACCGCTACGTGCTCTCCAATCTCGTGGAGGCTTACGGCATCAAGCTCGCGCCCGAGCCCGCCTATCCGCGCCCGAAAGACGCCGAATGGGCGTTCCTGGTCACCGGCTACAGCGAGTGCATCGACAGCTTCTTCGCCTTCGGCCTGTTCGAGACCGCCAAGTCCTCCGGCTACTTCCCGGCCGAGCTGGTCGACACTTTCGAGCCGGTGGTCCAGGAAGAAGGGCGCCACATCCTCTTCTTCGTGAACTGGATGGCCTGGCACCGCCGCAACATGCCGCTGTGGCGCCGCCCCTGGTTCGAGCTGAAAGTGCTCGCGGTCTGGGTGTTCCTCATCTATGAGCGCATCGGCATCGCGTCGGACGTCTCCAACGGCCAGCAGGACAACAATTTCACCGTCAACGGCGCCAGCCAGCTCGGCGGCGACGAGATCGACGTCTACAAGCTGATGGACACCTGCCTGCGCGAGGATGCGCGGCGCCTGGGCATCTACGACAAGCGCCTCAAGCGCCCGCGCTTCGTGCCCTTCATGATCCGCACCTTCCGCCGCTTCATCGGACCCAAGCCTCAAACGACGCCCGCATAGAGATTGAGCGGTGTCAGATTCCTCTTCTCTTCTCTCCCAACCCGTCATCGCCGGGCCCTCTTACGCTGTCGCTAGAGGCCCGGCGACCCATGATCACCCATGCGGCAGTTGTGATCGTGGATGGCCGCCGCGAGGGCGGCCATGACGTTGGTGTGGTTGGGACGAGAGAGCTTGACGCGAATCGTGCGCTGACATGAAGATCGGTGTCATCGTCGCGGCGCTGATCGGGCTCGCACTGTTCGTCTGGCTCCTGTTCCACATCGGCGTCGAAGCGGTGTGGCTGGCGGTCGCTTCGGTCGGCCTCGGCGGCTTCCTAGCTCTCACCGCCGCCGGTCTCGCCGTGGTCGCGCTGCTGGGCAGCGCCTGGCTCGTCTTGATCCCGCACGCCGGCCCGCGCGACTTCGTCACCTTCGTCATCGGCCGCCAGGCGCGCGACAGCGCCGGCGACATCCTGCCTTTCTCGCAGCTCGGCGGCATCGTGATCGGGGCCCGCGCCGTGATCCTGCGCGGCATCGCGCCGCCGCTCGCCTTCGCTAGCGCGATCGCCGACGTCACCACCGAGCTGATGGCGCAGATCGTCTTCATCCTGATCGGCATCGCCCTGTGCATCGCGCAGCTGCGCAGTTCCGCCGCCACCGCGCCCTATGTCGACGGCCTCATCCTCGGCACCCTGCTGCTGGTCCCCGGCCTCGCCGCCTTCGTGGTGCTGCAGCAGCGCGGCAGCGCCTTGGCCGAGCGCCTCGCCGGCCGCTTCCTGCCCGCCGCGCTCAAGCACACCGCCGCCTTCTCCGAGCAGATGCGCGCCATGTACGACTCGCCGGGGCGCCTCGCCGTGTCCTCGACCATCCATCTGCTGTCCTGGATCGCCGCCGGCGGCCTGATCTGGCTCAGCGTCAGGCTGATCGGGCACGAGATCGACTTCTTCTCCTGCCTCGCCATCGAGGCGCTGCTCGCGGCGCTGCGCAGCGCCACCGTCTTCATCCCGGCCGCCATCGGCGTGCAGGAAGCCGGCTATGCAGCGCTGATGCCGCTGTTCGGCCTCGGCCCCGAGGTCGGCCTCGCGGTGTCGCTGCTCAAGCGCGCCCGCGACATCGTCGTCGGCGTTCCCGTCCTTCTCGCCTGGCAGGCCGTGGAAGGCCGCCGCGCGCTTTCGGCGCAAGCCTGATGGGCGACCGCGTCCTCGTCACCGGTGCCAGCGGCTTCGTCGGCTCCGCCGTGGCGCGGGCGCTGGCGCGGCGCGGCGACAAGGTGCGCGTCCTGATGCGCGCGACCTCCGTCCGCACCAACATCGACGGCGAGAATTACGAGATCGCCGAGGGCGACATGCGCGACCGCCACGCCATGCTCGAGGCGATGGACGGCGTGCGCTACGTCTTCCACGTCGCCGCCGATTACCGGCTGTGGGCGAAGGACCCGCAGGAGATCGTGCGCAACAACCTCGAAGGCACCCGCGCCGTGATGGACGCGGCGCGCGACACCGGCGTCGAGCGTATCGTCTACACCTCGTCCGTCGCGGCGCTGAAGCCGGTGCACGGCGTCGCGGTCGACGAGACCTCGCGCCACAGCGAAGACACCGTGATCGGCGCCTACAAGAAGTCCAAGCTGGTGGCCGAGCGGCTGGTCGAGCGCATGGCGGGCGAGGGCCTGCCCGTCGTGATCGTCAGCCCGTCCACGCCGATCGGCCCGCGCGACGTCAAGCCGACGCCGACCGGGCGGATCATCGTGCAGGCGGCCAATGGCGGCATGCCGGCCTTCGTCGACACCGGGCTCAACCTCGTCCATGTCGACGACGTCGCCAACGGCCACCTGCTCGCGCTCGACAAGGGCCGCAGCGGCGAAACCTACATCCTGGGCGGCGAGGACGTGCGCCTGCGCGACATGCTTGCCGTGATCTGCCCGCTGGCGGGCCGGAAAGCCCCGCGCCTCCAGTTGCCGCGCGGCCCGCTCTATCCGCTGGCGCTCGGCGCCGAGCTGGCGGCGCGCTTCACCGGCAAGGAGCCGATGCTCACCGTCGATGCCCTGAACATGTCGCGCTACCACATGTTCTTCTCCTCGAAGAAGGCGCGGGACGAACTCGGCTTCACCGCGCGGCCCTACAGCGACGCGATCCTGGACGCGGTCAACTGGTTCCGCGCCGCCGGCTACATCAAATGATCGCGCTCATCGCTCTCATCCCCGTCGCGATCTGGCTGTATCTGCTGGCCGGGCGCGGCATGTTCTGGGTGATGGCCGAGCGCGACGACGCGAACGAGGCGCCCGCGCCCGCAAACTGGCCTAGCGTGGTCGCCGTCGTCCCGGCGCGCAACGAGGCCGACGTCGTCGCCCGCTCCATCGGCAGCCTGCTCGGGCAGGACTATCCCGGCGCGTTCCGCATCGTGCTGATCGACGACCAGAGCAGCGACGGCACCGCCGCCGCCGCACGCCAACTCGATACGACCAGCAAGCTCGAAATCCTCGCCGGCTCGGCGCGGCCGGCGGGCTGGGCCGGCAAGGTCTGGGCGATGCGCCAGGGCACCGCCCGCGCCGGCACGCCGGACTACATCTGGTTCACCGATGCCGATATCGAACACCGGCCGGACAATCTGCGCCATCTCGTCGCCCGCGCCGAGGCCGGCGGGCTCGTCCTCACCTCGCTGATGGTGAAGCTGCACGTCAAAAGCTGGGCCGAGGCCTATCTCATCCCCGCCTTCGTGTTCTTCTTCGCCATGCTCTTTCCCTTTGCCTGGGTGAACGATCCGAAGAACAGGACGGCGGCGGCCGCCGGCGGCTGCATGCTGGTGAGGCGCGAGGCGCTGGAACGCGCCGGTGGCGTCGATGTGATCAGAAGTGAGATCATCGACGATTGCGCGCTTGGCCGCGCCTTGAAAGCCCAAGGCCCGATCTGGCTCGGCCTCACCGCGCGCGCCGCCTCGATCCGCCCCTATAACGGCATGGCCGAGATCCGCGCCATGGTCGCGCGCTCGGCTTACGCCCAGCTCGGCTATTCGCCGCTGGCGCTGCTCGGCACCTTCCTCGGCATGGTGGCGGTCTATGGCGCGGCGCCGTTCTTCGCACTCTTCGCGCATGAGTCGGCGCAGGCCAGCGGCATCCTCGCCTGGGCCGCGATGACGCTCAGCTTCCAGCCGATCCTCAAATTCTACCGCGTCTCGCCGCTCTGGGGCCTCGCCCTGCCGCTGATCGGCTTCGTCTATGCGCTGTTCACGCTCGATTCCGCGGTCCAGCATTGGCGCGGCCGCGGCGGCATGTGGAAGGGCAGGGCACAGGCGATGGGCCGGTCTTCATGAGCAAAGAGACGCAATGACCGCCGCCGATCTCGCCTCCGGCAAGGGCCACACCGACGAGAACTTCCCCGTCGCCTCGGTCCTGATCGCCAGGCGCCACCGCGCGCCCGTCATGGCGTTCTACCGCTTCGCCCGCGCCGCCGACGACGTCGCCGACCACGAGACCGTGCCGCCGGAACGCAAGCTTGCCTTGCTGGAGCAGATGCGCGCCAGCGTTGCCGGCGAGGGCACCGCCTCGCCCGAAGGCACCGCCTTGCGTGCCGCCCTCACGGCGCGCAGCCTCACCGACCGGCATGCCCTCGACCTGCTCGAAGCCTTCCGCCGCGACTGCATCAAGACGCGCTACGCCAATTGGGACGAGCTGCTCGACTATTGCCGCTACTCGGCGATGCCGGTCGGCCGCTTCGTGCTCGACGTCCATGGCGAATCCAAATCCACCTGGCCGGCCAATGACGCACTGTGCGCCGCGCTCCAGGTCATCAACCACCTGCAGGACTGCGCCAAGGACTACCGCACCCTGAACCGCGTCTATCTCCCGCTCGACGCCCTGGGCGCCATCTCGGTCGAGACCCTGGCCCAGCCCCAATCGCCGCCCGCCTTGCGCGCCGTCCTGGCCGGCCTCGCCCGGCGCACCCAGGCGCTGCTCGACATCTCCCGCCCCTTCGCCGCGCAGATCAGGGACCGCCGCCTCGCCCTGGAGGTCGCCGTGATCCAGACCCTGGCCGAAGACCTGACCCGGCGCCTCCTGACCCGCGACCCCTTGAGCGAGCGCGTTCACCATTCCCGTGGAGAAATGCCCGGCCTGCTCGCCCGGTCGCTGTTTTCGTTTGCCGCCGCCCGCCTTGGCCGTAAAAGGAACGCGCCATGACCCTCGCCGACACCCAGGCCGTGCCCGTCGCCGCCGCCGCCCAGCAGAAGGCGTCGAACAGCTCGTTCTATTCGGCGATGCGCCTGATGCCGCGCGAGCAGCGCGAGGCGATGTTCGCGATCTACGGCTTCTGCCGCCTGGTCGACGACATCGCCGATGACGGCATCGGCACCCGCGCCGAGCGCGCCGTCGAGCTGACCAAATGGCGCGTCGCGCTCGACGAGCTTTACGCCGGCCACCCCTCCGAGCGCATCCAGTTTCTCAGCCAGCCGGTAGCGCGCTACGGCCTGCGCAAGGCCGACTTCCTCACCGTGATCGACGGCATGGACATGGACGTGGCGGAAGACATCGTCGCGCCCGACCTCAAGACCCTCGATCTCTATTGCGAGCGCGTCGCCAGCGCCGTCGGCCGCCTCTCGATCAAGGTCTTCGGCATGGAGGAGGGGCCGGGCTTCGAGCTCGCCCATCACCTCGGCCGCGCCTTGCAGCTCACCAACATCCTGCGCGACATCGACGAGGACGCCGCGGTCGGCCGCCTCTACCTGCCGCGCGAATATCTGAAAGACGCCGGCATCGCCTCGCTCGATCCCAAGACCATCGTCGCCGATCCGCGCGTCGACGCGGTGTGCAAGGCGGTGGCGCGCGATGCGCACAAATTCTACGCCGGCGCCAATGCCGTGCTCGCCCGGCGCCCCCGGGGCCGCATCGCCACGCCGCGCCTGATGGGCGCGGTCTACAGCGAAATCCTGCGCCAGACCGAGATCGTCGGCTGGAAGCCGCCGCGCCTCCGCGTCTCGCTCGGCAAGTCCAAGCTGCTCGGCATCGTGCTGCGCCACGGCTTGTTCGGATGAGCACCGTTTACGTGGTCGGCGGCGGCCTCGCCGGCCTTGGCGCCGCCGTGGCGCTGGCGCAAGAAGGCCGCAGGATCGTCCTGATCGAGGGCGCGCCGCAGGCCGGCGGGCGCTGCCGCTCCTATTTCGACGCGGCGCTCGGCGGCGTGATCGACAACGGCAACCATCTCGTCCTCTCCGGCAACACTTCGGTCCAGGCCTATCTCGCCGCCATCGGCGCCAGGGATGCGCTCGCCGGCCCCGCCACCGCGATCTTCGATTTCGCCGACGTCCGCGACAACCGGCGCTGGACCTTGCGCCCCAACGAGTCGGCGCTCGCCTGGTGGATCTTCGCCGAGGACCGCCGCGTCCCCGACACCGGGCCGTACGACTATCTCGCGCTGGTTCAGCTTCTCGCCGCCGGCGCCGACAAAAGAATCGAAGACGTCATCCGCTGCGACGGCCCCTTATGGGAGCGCCTGCTCGAACCCTTCCTGCTCGCCGTGCTGAACACCGAGCCACGCATCGCCTCCGCAAAACTTGCCGGCGCGGTGATCGCCGAGTCGCTCGCCAAGGGCGGCCGCGCCTATCGCCCGCGTATCGCCCATCCGACGCTGGCCGCCGCCTTCGTCGATCCCGCGCTCGCCTTCCTCAAATCCAAGGGCGCCGACATCCGCATCGGCCAGCGCGTTCGTGCCCTCGGCTTCGAGGACGAACGCCTGACCGCGTTGCAGCTTCCGAACGAAAGCATCGCGCTCGCCGCCGCCGACCGCGTCATCCTCGCCGTGCCGCCCTGGGCCGCGACCGAGCTGGTGCCCGGCCTCGTGGCGCCGAGCGAATTCCGCGCCATCGTCAACGCGCATTTCGCGATCGCGCGGCCCCCCGGCGCGCCGATGATCACCGGCGTGCTCGGCGGCGCGGCGCAATGGATCTTCGCCTTCGACGACCGCATCTCGATCACCGTCTCGGGCGCCGACGCCATCGTCGACGACGACCGAGAGGCGCTGGCCCGGCGATTCTGGGCCGATGTGGCCAAAGTGCTGCACCTGCCCGATGCGCTGCCGCCCTGGCAGGTCGTCAAGGAGCGCCGCGCCACCTTCGCCGCCACCCCGGCGCAGGCGAAGCGGCGCCCGCCGGCTGCGACGCGCTGGCCCAACCTTTTCCTCGCCGGCGATTGGACCGACACGGGCCTGCCCGCGACCATCGAAGGCGCCATCCGCTCCGGCCACAAGGCGGCGGCGCTGGCGCAGCGCGGCGGCTAGGCGGTCGGCACCGTGCCGCCGTCGATCACATACTCGACGCCGGTGATCGACGCGGCGCGCGGCGACACCAGGAAGGCGATCAGGTCGGCGACTTCCGCCGGCTTGGCCGGACGCCCCAACGGGATGCCGCCCAGCGAATCCATCAGCGCCTGTCGCGCGCCGTCCGTGTCGGTGTTCATCGTGCGCGCGAGATTTTCAACGAGGCCCGTGGCCGCCTCGGTCTCGACCCAGCCCGGCGACACCCGCACCACGCGGACGCCCTTGGGGCTCACCTCCTTGGACAGCGCCTTGCTGTAGGTCGAGAGCGCCGCCTTGGCGGCGGCATAGGCGGTGGTCGCCTCGGGCAGCGGCAATTGCCGCTGGATCGAAGTGACATGCACGATGACGCCGCTGCCGCGCGCGAGCATGTGGGGCAGCAGGGCGCGGTCCAGCCGCACCGCCGCCATCAGGTTGAGGTCCAATGTCCGCTGCCACTCGCCGTCGTCCAGTACGGCGAAGCCGCCGCCCGGCGCGCTCGACCCGCCGGCGACATGGACGATCACATCGACAGTCCCCAGTGTGTGTAGCGCCGCCGCGGCGACGCTTCGGCAACCTTCGGCTGTGGCGACATCGGCGGCGACGAAAGTAGGATCGTCGGCGATGCCCGGCGGCCGCGTCCGCGCCGTGGTCAGCACGCCAGCGCCCATCTCGCGCAGCCGCGCCGCCACCGCCGCGCCGATCCCCTTGGTCCCGCCGGTGACGAGGGCGGTCTTGCCGGCCAGATCGCCCATCAGCCGATCTCCAGCGCGGCGATCCGGCCGTCGGCGGCAAAGCCGAAGCGATAGGTCAAGGTTACCGGGCTGCCGTCGAAGGTGCCGGAGACCTTGGCCTTCAGGACCGTGCGGTCGCCCTCGACCCGGCATTCCAGCGGCTCCACCTGGACGCGGTATTTGGCGCTGGTTTCCTCCTTCCAGGCGCGGATCGCGTCGCTTCCCACGATGTCGCGCCCTTCGTCGCGGACGCGCGCATCGGGGGCGAAACAGGCGAGCAGGGCCTCGGTGTCGTGGCGGTTCTGCGCCTCGACATAGCGGGCAAGCGTGGCGGGCAGGGCAAGGGTCATGGGCGGCTCCTGGTCATTTGCTGGGACGGAGCTGGATGTGTTGCTATAAGGCGGCCATGGCAAGAACCGACAAAAAAGTGGGGTACTCACCGACCGGTAACCTCGCCGACGTGACGCCGGAGATGGCGGCGCGCGGCGTCGAGCGCGCCTTCCGCGTTCTCGATGCCCGCTGGAAGATGGTCATCATCTTCCACCTGTTCGACAAGGGAACGCTCCGGTTCTCCGAACTCGAAAGGGCGATCCCCGAGGTGTCGCAGAAGATGCTGGCGCAGCACCTGCGCGAGCTGGAGCGTGACGGCATTGTCCGGCGCACCGTCCATGCCGAAGTGCCGCCGCGCGTCGAATACGCGCTGACCGAATGGGGCCAGGCGATGTGCCCGGCGCTCGACGCGCTGCTCGAATGGGTGGCGCTGGAGCCGGCGGCGCTGAAGGAACAGGCGTCATGAACCAGATGGTCATCGAGCGCGAGGGCACTATCGCCGTCGAGCGCATGCTCGGCGACGCCACTGCCGCGCTCCTGAAGCAGCAGCGCGAAGACGGCCATTGGGTGTTCGAGCTCGAAGCCGACGCCACCATCCCGTCGGAATACGTCCTGCTGGTGCACTATCTCGCCGAGGAACCCAACCTCGAACTCGAGAAGAAGATCGGCAACTATCTGCGCCGCATCCAGGGCGATCATGGCGGCTGGCCGCTCTACCACGCCGGCGCTTTCGATATCTCGGCGACCATCAAGGCCTATTTCGCGCTCAAGATGATCGGCGACGATATCGACGCGCCGCACATGGTGCGCGCCCGCGAGGCGATCCGCGCCCGCGGCGGCGCGATCAAGGCCAACGTCTTCACCCGCATCCTGCTGGCGCTCTACGGCGAGACGGCGTGGGCCAACGTGCCGACGGTGCCGCCCGAGCTGATCCTCCTGCCGCGCTGGTTCCCGATCCATCTCTCCAAGATGAGCTATTGGGCCCGCACCGTGATCGTGCCCCTGCTGGTGCTGGCGGCGAAGCAGCCGCTGGCGCGCAATCCCCGCGGCATCCATGTCCCCGAGCTGTTCGTGCCCGGCGTGCCGGTGATCTCCCCACGCGCCCCGCACCAATCCGCCGGCTGGTCGTTTTTCTTCAACACGCTCGACAAGGTGCTCAAGGTCGTGCCCTGGCCCAAAGGCCTGCGCGACCGCGCCATCGCCGAATGCGTGCGCTGGACCACCGAGCGCCTCAACGGCGAGGACGGCCTCGGCGCGATCTATCCCGCCATGGCCAACAGCGTGATGATGTACGACGTGATGGGCGTGCCGGCTTCCGATCCCGATCGCGCCGTCGCGCGCAAATCCATCGACCTGCTGCTCGTGGTCAAGGACGACGAGGCCTATTGCCAGCCCTGCGTCTCGCCGGTGTGGGACACCGCGCTCGCGGCGCATGCGCTGATGGAGGCCAAGGACGAGGCGGCCGATGCCGCCGTCGCCCGCAGCCTCAAATGGCTCGAGGCACGCCAGGTGCTCGACGTGAAGGGCGACTGGGCCGAGGAGCGCCCGAATGTGCGCCCCGGCGGCTGGGCCTTCCAGTACAACAACGCCTATTACCCCGATCTCGACGACACCGCCGTGGTGGTGATGGCGCTCGACCGCGCCGCGCCCAAGACCTATGCCGATGCGATCGCGCGGGGCCGCGAATGGGTCGAGGGCCTGCAATCGAAGAACGGCGGCTGGGGCGCCTTCGACGCCGACAACGCCTATTACTACCTGAACAACATTCCCTTCGCCGATCACGGCGCGCTGCTCGATCCGCCGACCGACGACGTCTCGGGCCGCTGCATCGGCATGCTGGCCCAGCTCGGCGCGACCCCGGACGATCCAGTGATGAAGCAGGGCGTCGATTTCCTGCGCAAGTCGCAGCTCACCGACGGAAGCTGGTTCGGCCGCTGGGGCGTCAACTACATCTACGGCACCTGGTCCTCGCTCGCCGGCCTCAACGCCGCCGGCCTTCCCGCCACCGATCCCGCGATGAAGCGCGCCGCCGACTGGCTCAAGAAGATCCAGAACGAGGACGGCGGCTGGGGCGAGGATTGCGACAGCTACAAGCTCGATTACAAGGGCTACGAGCCGGCGCCCTCCACCGCGTCGCAAACGGCGTGGGCCCTGCTCGGCCTGATGGCGGCGGGCGAAGTGGATTCGCCGGCGGTCGCGCGCGGCATCCGCCATCTCGAAGCGACGCAGACCTCCGATGGCCTATGGCCGCAGGAGCACTACACCGGCGGCGGCTTCCCGCGCGTCTTCTATCTGCGCTACCACGGCTACCCGAAATTCTTCCCGCTCTGGGCGGTGGCGCGGTATCGCAATTTGAAAGCGGGAAATTCCAGACACGTCGCGTATGGGCTGTGATGCTTCTTATCCTCCCCCCTTCAGGGGGGAGGTGCCGAGCGTAGCGAGGCGGTGGGGGGACGTGTGGCGACGCACAGCCCCCCACCGTCTCGCCCGAAGTGGGCGAGCCACCTCCCCCCTGAAGGGGGGAGGATAGTGAGCACCGTCCTCGCCGTCGTCGGTCTCGCGCGCGAAGCGCGCATCGCGCGCCGCGCCAAGCTCATCCCCGTGATCTCCGGCGCCGACGGCGAATTGCTCACCCGCCGCCTCGAAGAGGCCATCGCCAGGCATAATCCCAAGGGCATCGTCAGCTTCGGCATCGCCGGCGCGCTGGCGCCGGCGCTCAGGATCGGCGACACGATCGTCGCGACCCATGTCGTGCACGGCGAAGAGCGCTATCCCACCGATCCGGCCTGGCTCGCCGTCCTGCGCCACAAGCTGCCGCGCGCCACGCCCGGCATCCTCGTCGGCCACGACCGCATCGTCAGCCATGTCGACGGCAAGCGCCGCCTCTTCGCGCTCTCCGGCGCCCATGCGGTGGACATGGAATCCCACATCGCCGCCCGCCTCGCGGCGCGTCACGGCATCCCGTTCGCGGCGCTGCGCACGATCTCCGATGTCGCGACCAGGGGCCTGCCGCCGGCGGCGCAGGTGCCGCTCAAGCCGACGGGCCGCATCCGCGTGGTGCGCGTGCTGCGCGCCGTCGCCGAAGAACCGTCCCAGATCCGCGATCTGCTGCGCACCGGGCGCGAGGCCGGGCGCGCCTTCCGCGCGCTACTCCGCGGCCGCGATGCTCTGGGGCTTTTTCTTGGCTGCCCGCACCTCGGCTAGCTTTTTCTCGACGTGGCTGGAGAACACGAACTCCGCCGGGCGCTGGTTCGAGGTGTCGATGTCGGGCTTGAACGGGCCGGTGGTCTTCACCCCGCGCACCGCCAGCGGGATCAGCTTGTGCGGATGCCGAATCGAATCGATCACCGCGGTGCCCTCGAAGCCGCAATGCACCATGCAGTCCTGGCACTTCTCGTATTTGCCGACGCCGTACTTGTCCCAGTCGGTGCCGTCGATCAGCTCCTTGAAGGTCTTCACATAGCCTTCGCCCAAGAGGTAGCACGGCTTCTGCCAGCCGAACACGCAGCGCAGCGGCATCGACCACGGCGTGCACTCATAGGTCTGGTTGCCGGCGAGGAAGTCGAGGAACAGCGAGCTCTGGGTGAACTCCCAGTTCTTGCCGCCGTTGCCGCGGGAAAGAATGTCGCGGAACAGCTTCTTGGTGCGCTCGCGGTTGAGGAAGCTGTCCTGGTCCGGAGCGCGCTCATAGGCATAGCCGGGCGAGATCGTGATCCCGTCCAGCCCCATCTCCATCATGGTGTCGAAGAACTTGGCGACCCGCTCCGGAATCGCGTTGGAGAACAGCGTGCAGTTGATCTGGGTGCGGAAGCCCTTGGACTTCGCCAGCTTGATCGCGTCGATCGCCTTCTCATAGACGCCGTCGAGGCACACCGAGTGATCGTGCATCGCCTTGTCGCCGTCGAGATGGATCGACCAGGTGAAGTTCGGATGCGGCTTGTACTGGTCGATCTTCTTGGTCATCAACAGCGCATTGGTGCACAGGATGACGAACTTGTTGCGGTCGATGAAGCCCTGGACGATCTGCGGCATCTCGCGGTGGAGCAAGGGCTCGCCGCCGGCGATCGAGACGGCGGGGGCGCCGCACTCGTCGATCGCCTCCATGCACTCCTGGTAGGACAGGCGCTGGTTCAGGATGTCGTCGGGATAGTCGATCTTGCCGCAGCCGGCGCAGGCGAGGTTGCAGCGGAACAGGGGCTCCAGCATCAGCACCAGCGGATAGCGCTTCTTGCCGGTCAGATGCTGCTTCATCACATAGGTGCCGATTTTCGCGGCCTGATGCAGAGGAATGCCCACGCTGATCTCCGTTCTTGGTCTTACGCTGCCGGTGCGACGTTGCGCAGTTCCGCCGGCAGGCGGAATTCGATGTGCTCTTTCTTGCCGTCCATGGTCTCGACCGTCACCGGCGCGATGCCGTTCAAGGCCTCGATGACGTGCTCGACCAGCCGCTCGGGCGCCGAGGCGCCGGCCGTCAGCCCCACCGCCTGCTTGCCCCGCACCCATTCGGGCTGGAGCTCGCTGCCGTCGGCCAGGAGATAGCTCGGAATGCCTTCCTCGCGCCCGATCTCGACCAGGCGGTTGGAGTTGGACGAATTCTTCGCCCCCACCACCAGGATCACATCGGCGACCTTGGCGAGCTGGCGCACCGCGGTCTGGCGGTTCTGCGTCGCGTAGCAGATGTCGGTGGTCTCGGGCCCGACGATGTCGGCGAAGCGGCGCTTCAGCGCCAGGATGATGCTCTTGGTGTCGTCGATCGACAGCGTCGTCTGCGTGATATAGGCGACCGGCGTCTCGACCGGGATGGTCATCGCCGCGACGTCGGCTTCCGACTGCACCAGCGTCACCGGCGCGCCGACCTGGCCCATCGTGCCTTCGACTTCGGGATGGCCGGCATGGCCGATCAGGATCAGCTCGCGGCCATGCGCGACATAGCGCTTGCCCTGGTTGTGGACCTTGGAGACCAGCGGGCAGGTCGCGTCCAGCACCGGCAGGCCGCGTGCCTGCGCGTCCTTCACCACCGTCTGCGGCACGCCATGGGCGCTGAACACGGTCACGGCGCCGTCGGGAACTTCGTTCAGTTCCTCGACGAAGCGCGCGCCCTTGTTCTTCAGCGTGTCGACGACATGCTTGTTGTGCACGATCTCGTGGCGGACATAGACCGGCTCGCCGTACTTCTCGAGCGCGCGTTCGACGATGTCGATCGCGCGCACGACGCCGGCGCAAAATCCACGGGGTTGGGCGAGAATGACTCGCATCTAAGCTCCTCTTCGGACCCTGATCTTGCCCGAAATCCAGGCTATAGCCACAGCCATGATGCGGTGCAACCACAGAGGCTGGCATTTACCACGCCATACAGTTAGGTGTGCCTGTCGAGCGTATCAATTGTGCTAGGCTAGGACTGTCATATCCCTGCTAAGTTTGGGGAATTTGGGCTGGCTGGGAGCGCACGGGGTATTCATGGTGAGTAGGTCTCAAGGGGCGACGAGCCTATCCGCTCGGCCCCAAGCATCGGCGTTGCCACAGGCCCTCGGCGCGGCAGCGACGACGGTCGACGCGGTGCTGGACCAGCTCCTGCCCAGGCCGCAAGGCCTGCATGCCCGCGTCCAGGAAGCCATGCGTTACGCGACTTTCGCGGGCGGCAAACGCCTCAGGCCGTTCCTCGTCCTGAACGCCGCCCGGCTGTTCGACGTCGATCCGGCGCGCGCCGCGCGGGTCGGCGCCGCGATCGAGGTTCTGCACACCTATTCGCTGGTCCATGACGACCTGCCCTGCATGGACGACGACGACCTGCGCCGCGGCCGGCCCACGACTCATATCGCCTATGACGAGATGACGGCGGTCCTGGCGGGTGATGCACTTCTGACACTCGCGTTCGAAATTTTGGCCGACCCCGCGACCCACAACTCTGGGGAGGTGCGCAGCGCCCTGGTCCTGCGCCTCGCCGAGGCCGCCGGGCACAACGGCATGATCGGCGGCCAGATGATCGACATGCAGGCGGCCGGGAGCAGCTTCGGCGCCGACGAGATCAAGCTCCTCCAGCGCCTCAAGACCGGCCAGCTTTTCGAATTCTCCTGCGAGGCCGGCGCGATCCTGGGCGAGGCCGCGCGCGAAGACCGCGACCGCCTGCGCTCCTATGCCCGCGACATGGGGCTCGTCTTCCAGATCACCGACGACCTGCTCGACGTCACCAGCACGGCGGAAAAAACCGGCAAGGCGGTCGGCAAGGACAAGGACCAGGGCAAGGCGACGCTGGTTTCGATCCTCGGCATCGACGGCGCCCGCGCCGAGGCCGAAAAGCTCGCCCGCCGCGCCGCCGCGACGCTGGCGCCCTACGGCAACGCCGCCCCCGAACTCGCCGATCTCCCGCTCTTCTTGCTGGACAGAGAGTCCTGATGCCCGATTCCGCGCCCCCATCTTCGACGTTGATGTCCCGGACTCCCCTGCTCGACACCGTGACCTATCCGGCCGATCTGCGCCGCCTCGACAAGTCGCAGTTGCGCGCCGTCGCCGACGAATTGCGCCACGAGCTGATCGACGCGGTGTCGGTCTCGGGCGGCCATTTCGGCGCCGGCCTCGGCGTCGTCGAGCTCACCGTCGCGCTGCACTACGTCTTCGACACGCCGGACGACCGCATCGTCTGGGACGTCGGCCACCAGGCCTATCCGCACAAGATCCTCACCGGCCGCCGGGCGCGCATCCGCTCGATCCGCAAGGGCGGCGGCCTCTCCGGCTTCACCCGCCGCAGCGAGAGCGACTACGACCCGTTCGGCGCCGCGCATTCCTCGACCTCGGTCAGCGCCGGCCTCGGCATGGCGGTCGGCCGCGACCTGCTCGGCAAGGACAATCACGTCATCGCCGTGATCGGCGACGGCGCGATGAGCGCCGGCATGGCCTATGAGGCGATCAACAATGCCGGCCATCTCGGCAGCCGCCTCTTGGTCGTGCTCAACGACAACGACATGTCGATCGCGCCCGCCACCGGCGCGCTCAACAAGCATCTCAACGAGCTCGCCGCTACGAACTCGTCCGCGCACACGCTGTTCGAAAAGCTCGGCATGCGCCACATCGGTCCGCTCGACGGCCATGACGTGAACGCGCTGGTCGAGGCGCTGGAAGCCATCCGCGACGGCGATGCCGCGCCGGTGCTGCTGCACATCCGCACCGAGAAGGGCAAGGGCTACGCCCCGGCCGAAGCCGCCGCCGACAAGGGCCACGCCAATAACGGCTTCGACGTTTCGACCGGCGCCCTGAAGAAAAGCGCGTCCAAGGCGCCGACCTACACCAAGGTGTTCGCCGACGCGCTGATCGCCGAAGCCAAGGCCGATCCCAAGATCGTAGCCATCACCGCCGCCATGCCCTCGGGCACCGGCCTCGACATCTTCGGCAAGGCGTTCCCCGAACGCACCTTCGACGTCGGCATCGCCGAGCAGCATGCGGTGACCTTCGCCGCCGGCCTCGCGACGGAAGGGCTCAAGCCTTTCGCCGTGATCTATTCCACCTTCCTGCAGCGCGCCTACGACCAGGTCGTGCACGACGTCGCGATCCAGAACCTGCCGGTGCGCTTCGCGATGGACCGCGCCGGCCTCGTCGGCGCCGACGGCGCCACCCATGCCGGCGCGTTCGATCTCGCCTATCTCTGCTGCCTGCCCAATTTCGTGGTGATGGCGCCGTCCGACGAGGCAGAGCTGATGCACATGACGGCGACCGCCGCCGCCTACAATGACGGCCCGATCGCGCTGCGCTACCCGCGCGGCGAAGGCACCGGCGTCGCGCTGCCGGCGCGCGGCCAGGTCCTTCCCATCGGCAAGGGCCGAACGTTGCGCGACGGCAAGGAAGTCGCGATCCTCTCGCTCGGCACCCGCCTCGACGCCGCGCTGGCCGCGGCCGGCGAGCTCGCCGGCAAGGGCATCTCCTGCACCGTCGCCGACGCGCGCTTCGCCAAGCCGCTCGACACCGATCTCATCCGCCGCCTGGTGCGCAACCACGGCATGCTGGTGACCATCGAGGAAGGCTCGAGCGGCGGCTTCGGCGCCCAGGTCCTGCACTTCGTCGCCAATGAGGGCCTTTTGCGTCCCGGCTTCGACATCCGCACCATGACGCTGCCCGATCTCTTCCAGGAGCACGACAGCCCGGACAAGCAATACGAAACCGCCGGCCTGACCGCGGCCGACATCGTCCGCGTCGTCCAGGCCCATTTCGTGAAGAAGGCGCAGCTCAGGGTCTGAGCCGGCTCTGCGCTACGCCGGCGCGGGCAGTTCCACTGTCGCCGCGAAGCCCTTGCCGTCGTCGCTGGCGAGGCTCAGCGAGCCGCCATGCAGTTCGGCGAAGGCCTTGACCAGGGTCAGGCCGAGGCCGGCGCCGTGGGTGTGGTCGGCGGTGCCGCGGCCGGCCTGCTCGAAGGGTTCCAGGATGCGCGCGAGGTCCTCGCCCTTCACGCCCCGCCCGTTGTCGGCGACCGTGAAGCGCGCTTTGCCGCCTTCGATGCAGGCGCTCAGCGTGATCGTGCCGCCTTCGGGCGTGAACGCGATCGCGTTGTTCATCAACTGGGTCACGATCTGGCCGAAGGCGTTCTCGTCGACCGGCGCGACCAGGCCGACCAGGCAGTCGTCGGCGTCGATCGTGATGCGCTTGGCCTGGGCACGCTCGCTGTAAGCGTCCTTCGCGATCCACAGCGCGCCGCCGATGTCGAGGCGCGCCAGGCGCGGCTCGAACTTGCCGGCCGCGATCCGGGTGAGGTCGAGGATCTGGTTGATCAGCCGCAGCAGGTTGTGGCCGCCGGCATGGATCAGCCCGGCATATTCGCGCACCTGGCCGGGCGCGAAGCGCTCCGCCATCTGGCCCAGAAGGTCGGAGAATCCGATGATCGCGTTCAGCGGCGTCTTGAGCTCATGGCTCATCGTGCGCAGCAGCGTCTTCTTGGCGCTGTCGGCGCTCTCCGCCGCCGCGTCCAGCCGCCGCGTGAGATCGGCGAGATAGCTCGCCTGCTGCGCCGCCTTGTCCTGTTGCGAGGCGAGCTCCGCCTGGGTCTGCGACAGCGCGGTTTCGGTGCGCCGCTCGTCGGTGATGTCGGTCAGCACCGTGACGTGCCCGTCATGGGTCTTGCGGTCGCGCACCAGATAGGCGGCGCCCGACGCCATCTCCAGCGTCATCGCCCCGGCCTTGGTCTTGTGCAGGTCGAGCCGCCGCGCGATCCAGGCGCGCTTGTCGCCCTCGATCCGCACCCGGCCCTCGGCGACCGCGCTCTCCACCAGGGCGGAGAAATCGGCGCCGCGCAGCGCCGCGACGCTGCTGCCGTATAGCGCGGCATAGTCGCTGTTGCACACCACCAGCCGGTCGCGATGGTCGAAGAAGGCGAAGGCGTCCGCCGACAGCTCGATCGCGGTGTTCAGCCGGCCGAGCGCCGCGCGCGCCGCCGACACGTCGCTCCACAGCGCGATCCAGCCGCCTTCCTTGGTGCGCCGCGACTTGATCTCCAGGATGCGGCCGTCGGCCAGCGGCACGTCGAAGGGATGGAAATCGCCCTCGGTGAGCTGCGCCCGGCGCCGCGCGACGAACGCCTCGATGCCGCCGTGCAGCGCGCTTTGCGCGATCTCGGCGGTCTCCAGCCGCACGATGTCGCTGTAGCTGTGGCCGATCAGGACGTCGCGCCGGGGCAGCGTGCGGTACAGATAATCGAAATGCTGGTTGGCGTAGATCAGCCGCTCGTCGGCGTCGTACATGGTGATGGCGATGCGCAGGCAATCGAGCGCGCCCAGCAGGGCGGGCGAAGCGGCTTCCAGCCCTTCGTCCACCGGCGCGCGCACTTTCTGTGCCTCGGCAAGCCTCAACATGAAAATCCCGTTCTCAGCGCCGCGAAGTCTGGCGCCGCCGGGTTGCGGTTTGGTTAGAGGCAACCCGAAGGTGCCCGAATCGCGCCATCGTCCCTAACAAACGGTGAATAACTCCCGCCCACAGGTCGTGCCGGTTAACGAACGAAGTTCCCCGGGGCCAGTGCGGGCAAATCCGAAATTCGCCGGCGCCCGGTTCAAAGCTGTGAGCGAATTTCGGATTTGAGCCGCACGGCCATCAAATAATGGCCGCCGTGGCCGGTTTTGAAATCCCAAACGCGTTGGGGGAAAGTCTTAGGAATTTCAAAACCGGCCACCTCGGCCTTTAGCCTTCGTTAAGCTTGGCCGGCCACCATGAGGCCGGGTGGTGGAACTTGAGTCGGCGAATCCTAATGGCCGTTAAGAACGATAACGCAGGCTTTGCGAGCGATGGCCGGGCCCTGCGCCGGCTGTTCGTCTCCGTGCAGGCCTCCAAGGCGGTGGTCGGCGCCGTCCTCGGCCTCGCCTTCGTCGCCGTGGTCGGCCGACCCGACGCCGCCGAGGCGATCGCGATCGCCGGCCTGATCGCGCCGGCGGCGCTGGCGCTGCTCGCCTTCACCCGCATTCCCCTGAGCCTCCTCGAATCCGCCGCGCTCGCGATCTTCGCGGTCCTGATCGGCTATCTCGCGGCCCTGACCGGCGGCGTGCTGTCGCCCTTGGTGGTGTGGTTCGCCCTGGTCCCGGCGGAAGCGGCGCTCGCCGGCGGGCGTCCCGCCGTGCTGCGCGCCGCCGGCGCGGCTTCCGTCGCGCTCCTGGTCGTCGCCGCGATCGGTGCCGCCGGCCATCTGCCGGCCTCGCGCCTCACCGTTCCCCTGTGGGAGGTCTATGCCGTCTCGGTGCTCGCCGCCGTGATCCAGGCGGCGCTGGTCGCCGCCGCGGCGCAGGACCGCCAGCGCGCCGCCGACGAGGCCGCCGCCGAGGGCGCCGCGATGTACCGCTTCCTCGCCGACAACGCGATGGACCTGATCACGCGCCATTCCTCCGACGGCCGCATCCGCTTCGCCAGCCCCGCGGCGCAGGCGATTCTCGACGTGCCGCCGCACGAATTGATCGGCCTCGCGCCCTCGGCGCTGGTCCATCCCGACGATCTGAAGGCGATGCAGGCCGCGTTCGTGGAGTCGGCCTATTACGGCCGCGCCGCCGCCGCCGAGGTGCGCATGCGGCGGCGCGACGGCTCCTATGTCTGGGCCGAGATTCGCTGCCGCCCGGCGCCGCGCGGCGACGGCGCCGCCAGCGACATCGTCGCGGTGACCCGCGACATCACCGAGCGCAAGGGCCAGGAAGCCGAGCTGATCGCGGCGCGCGACGCCGCCGAGGGCGCCAACCGCGCCAAGTCGAGCTTCCTCGCCAATATGAGTCACGAGCTGCGCACCCCGCTCAACGCCATCATCGGCTTCTCCGAGGTGATGACGCATGAGATGTTCGGCCCCGTCGGCAGCGCGCGCTATCTCGAATATTCCCGCCTGATCCACGAATCGGGCAATCACCTGCTCGAGCTGATCAACTCGGTGCTCGACATGTCGAAGATCGAGGCCGGCAAGCTGGAGCTGTTCGAGGAAGTGTTCGACCTCGAAGAGACCGCCGAGTCGGCGGTGCGCTTCGTCAAGCTGCATGCCGAGCGCGCCGGCGTCGCGATCCGCCTCGGCGTCGAGCCCGGCGCCCGCGCCGTCTTCGCCGACAAGCGCGCCGTCAAGCAGGTGCTGATCAACCTGCTCACCAACGCCGTCAAGTTCACGCCGCGCGGCGGCGACGTGCGCGTGCGCGCCTTCCTCGACACCAGGGGCGTCGAGATCAGCGTCGCCGACAGCGGCGTCGGCATCTCGGCTAAGGATCTCGAACGCCTGGGGCGGCCGTTCGAGCAGGCCGAGACCGAGCATGTCCGCGCCAAGGAAGGCACCGGGCTGGGCCTCGCGCTGGTCAAGGCGCTGGCGGCGATGCATGGCGGCGAGGCGGTGATCGAATCGGTTCTCGGCGAAGGCACCACGGTGCGCATCCGCCTGCCCTTCGCCGCGGTCGGCGCAAACGGCCAGGCGGTGCGCCCGCGCGAAGCCAAGATATTGCCGTTCCGCGCGGCGTAGACGGCCGCTGTTCCTCATTGCACGTTGCGGTCCGTTCCTGCTTACGTGTCGCACAACTTGCGGGCGAATCATCGATCCATGAGTGTTGCCGACCAACTCAAGCTCTACGCGCTGCGCATCCGCGAGCTCCGCAGAGCCAACGCCGAGGTGCCGGAAACGGCGCTTGCTCCGGCGTTCCAGCAATTGCTGGACGGCGTCATCCCCTTTCTTTCCATCCCCCCCGGTCTGACGGTGATGCCGGAGTTTCGTCATCCCGGGGTCGGCCGTCCGGATATCGCGCTGCTGCGGACGGGAGCGCCTGCCCGTGCCTTCGTGGAATTGAAGGCGCCGGCGAAGTCCGCTGATCCGACGCGCTGGCGCGACGCGGACAAGCGCCAGTTCGAGCGCTTTCAAGAGTTGGCGTGCTGGGCCACGAGCAATTTCTCCGAAATTCGGCTGTTCTTCCGCTCCGAAGAACAGACAAGCGCAACCATCGTACCGGAGCAATGGCTGCGGCCCGACCGGGACGACGCACGCGCTGACCGCGCCATCGCGGCGCACGATACCGGTCCGTTTGTGGAGATGGTCGAACAGCTATGCCGCGCCGCGGGAAGCGAGCCGCGGGCCCGCGACGCCGAGCACTTGGCGCAATTGATGGCGCACTCAGCGCGCCTGGTGCGCGGCATCGTACGCGACCGTGTTGCCGAACTCGGCACGGCGAGCGAGCGCCACGCCCTGCTCGAAGTTAGGGAATTGTTTCGCAACGTTCTCTATTCGCATCCCGAAGCGGCGGGCTATCGGACCGGCGATTTCAATGAGCTATTTGCCGGTGCCTTTGCGCAAACCCTGGCATTCGGTCTGTTGCTGGTCCGAGAAGCGACCGGCCAAGACGTCCAGCCGAGCGCCTGGGAACACATGCCGGATGAGCATCCGCTGATGAAGACGGCGTTGCGCGTGCTCAGCCAGCCGGAAGTCATACGGGATATCGGCATCGGCTTCGACGTCTTGCGCGATACCGTCAACAGCTTTGCGCCGGCGATCCTGGAGCGGCAGGCCGACAAGCCCGATCCGATCCTCTACTTCTACGAAGACTTCCTGAAGACCTTCGATCCCGAGGCGCGCAAGAACTATGGCGTCTACTATACGCCGATTGAAGTCGTACAGTACATGGTCGGCGCATTGGACCGTGCCTTGCGTGAAAATCTTTCGACGGAGGGCCTGCGCGACCCGGCCGTGACCATCCTCGATCCCGCGACCGGCACCGGAACCTTCCTGCTTGGGATCGCCGAGCGGGTGCGCGACCAAGAGGCTGCCGGCGGTGAAGGCATGGCGGAGAGCGCGCTGCACAATCTCGCGCACCGGATGTTCGGCTTCGAACTCCTCGTGGGACCCTATGCCGTGGCGCACTACCGCCTGCATCACGCGCTGCGCCGGCCGCGCCGGGACGGCACGAGCGCACCCGATCTTCTGCCGCGCCTGGGCGTTTTTTCTCGCCGACACCCTGGCGGAACCGGGCGCCGCGTCCGCCGCCGGTTCGCTCGGCTTCGTGTCGGAAGGCATCGCCGACGAACGGCAGGAGGCGAACCGCATCAAGGCGGAACAACCGATCCTGGCGATCATCGGCAATCCGCCTTATCGCCGTCTTGAGGAGGGCGAAAATCGCACCCTGCTCGGCGAATGGATGGATCGGTTGTGGGACGACCTGAAGGCTCCGGTGCGCGATGCCGGACACGGCAACCAGCTCAACACCTTTCCCGAACTCTCCGTCGCCTTCTGGCGCTGGGCGATCTGGAAGTTGTTCGAAGCCGAAAACGCGCCACGTCGGGGCGTCGTGGCGTTCATCACCAATCGCAAGTTCTTGACCGGCTGGCCTTATGCGGGGCTACGCCAGATGATGCGCCAGCGCTTCGACCGGATCGAGATTTTCGACCTGCGCGGCGACGTGCGGCGCGGCGAGCGCGCCGGCGTCGAGGCCGACCAGGGCGTGTTCAACATCCAGGTCGGAACCGCGATCACGATCGCAATCGCTGACGGTAGCCGTGCTGAAGGCGGCGCGGCGCGGGTGTTGTATGGCGATAGCTGGGCGGAGGGCTTGTTTTCGCGACGAAGCAAGCTGGACAGACTCGCGTCGAGAGCCGGGGCTGGAACGCTTCGCGGCGTTGTTACGGTAGAGCGGGCCTTCCTCGACGACATGAGGCCCGCGCCTTTTCAGAACGAAAGCTGGGTCAGCCTACGAGAATGCTTCATATTTGCATCCTCTGGTCTCGAAAGTAAGCGAGACGACGTTACATATGCTGTCTCGCGTGTGGCTCTCGAACGACGGGTGCAGCATATCTTATCACTGAGCGGTGAGGCACTCAGTGAGACATTCAACTCAACACTAATGAATCCGGCGGAAGCCGCTAAAGTGGTGGGCTGGCAGGAGAAATTTGTAACTCTTGGGGGGTATCGTCCGCTCGACCGACGATGGCACTACAGTTCCGACGCTTGGAACGACCGACCCAGGCCCTCTTTGCGCGCGGTATGGGGGACTAACAATATCTGTCTTTTCTCCCTTCCGAGCGGCACAAATGCTGGTCCCGGTGTCTGGTGCCACGCTGCTTATCCAGACCGTCATGCTTTTCGTGGGAGCTATGGTGGTTACGCTTTCCCGCTCTTCGATAGACGACCAAGCGTCAGTGGAACAAATTTTGCTCGGGCGCTCATTACCGGCCTGAGCGCCGCCTATGGCGTGGCGGTTTCGGCGGAAGATGCGTTTGACGCGGTCCTTTGCATTCTTTCCGCTTCCTCCTACACCTTGCGTTTCGCTGAGGATCTGGAGGACGCGTTTCCGCATGTCGTGTTCCCGGCCCGGCACGAGGTTTTTCTGGATGCCGTTCGCGTCGGGCGCGAGATACGGGCTGTAGAAACCTTCGCTCGTGAGCCGACGCCGCGCGGCGCCGATTTCATGAGAGTTGAGACCCGCCCACGCGGCGAGGTTGTACCGGTCGATCTCGTCGGCGAAAGCCTCGCCCTGTGCGCCGACGGCAGCGGCCGAATCACCGGCATTCCGCAGGCGGTCTGGAACTTCGCGGTGAGCGGATACCGTGTGCTTCCGCGCTGGCTGGAAGCGCGCGTCGGTCTGACCGCCGACCATTCCTTTGTCCGCGAGTTCCGCGACATCTGTGGGCGCATTGCCGAACTGATTGAACTCTTCGCCCGGGCCGATACTATTCTGGATGCGGCGTTACGCGATTCGCTGAGCCGCGAAGCTTTGAATTTGGCGCCTCCACGAGCCGCGGCGGATGACGGACCAGACTGATCTCTTTGGCCATGCGCCCCTGCAAGGAAGTCTCTTCGGCGCCGGGGAAGACCGCCTCCAGGCGCCGCAGCAGCGAACGATGCCTGATCCGGAGACCATCCGGCTTCGCCTCAAGGCGCTGCTTGAAAAGGTGCGCCGTGCGAAGAGCATGCCTTGGCCGGAGCGGGACGCTCGCATGTGGCAGACGGTATTTCCCAACATGGCAAAGTGGCTGCCACCGGAGGAAGCCGAGCAGCTTCGCTTCGAATTCGAAGTAGAAATGCGGCGGTTGGCGCGGGTTGCGTAGCACCGGGCGAACCCTCGGCGAGGGCACCACGGTGCGGGTGCGCCTGCCTTTCGCCGCGGTCGGCGCAAACGGCCAGGCGGTGCGCCCGCGCGAAGCCAAGATATTGCCGTTCCGCGCGGCGTGAATTCTCCCATCTCGATTGTCATGGCCCGCGAATGCGGGCCACCCAGTTGGTGAGCTTTTGCCGCTGAAATCGGAACTGATACGTGTTTCTCAGCCGGTGCAAGGCGTCACCTGGGTGGCCCGCACTCGCGGGCCATGACAGTATTGAAGCATGACGCCACGCCTCAAAGCCGGGATCTTCGTCCGCGCCCTGATCCGCCGCGCCGAAGTCGCCGGCGCCCAGGCCTATGTCGTGCGCAAGGGCTCGGAGGAGGCGGGCGCGATCCTGCTGAAAATCTCGCGTCTCGACGGCACCGCGACCGTGCTCAACCAGGCGCGCAACGGCGCGGGCGAGCTCGTCTGGGCGCGGCCGCTGGGCGAGGTCACCGACGACGAAAAATCCCGCGCCTGGTTCGAGCGCCAGGTCAAATTCGATCCCGATGTCTGGATCGTCGAGATCGAGGACCGCCAGGGCCGCGCCTTCGTCGACGAACCGATCGTGTGACGCGGCCGCGCTTGCGACGCGGCGGCCCGCTTGCTACGCAGCCCCGGATGCCGGCGCTCGAAGTCTTCCTCGTCTTCCTCAAGCTCGGGACGACGAGCTTCGGCGGCCCGGTTGCGCATCTGGGCTATTTCCGCAAGGAGTTCGTCGAGCGCCGCCGCTGGCTGGACGAGCCGTCCTATGCCGGCATCGTCGGGCTGTGCCAGTTCCTCCCCGGCCCCGCCAGCAGCCAGGTCGGCATGGCGCTCGGCCTGCTGCGCGCCGGGCTGCCCGGCGCCTTCGCCGCCTTTGTCGGCTTCACCGCGCCGTCGGCGGCGCTGATGGTCGCCTTCGCCTGGTTTCTCGGCGCGCTCGGCGACGTCGCCGATGCGCCCTGGATTCACGGTCTCAAGCTCGCCGCCGTCGCCGTCGTGGCGCAAGCCGTGTGGAGCATGGCGCGCAGCCTGACGCCCGATCTGCCGCGCCTCGCGCTGGCGCTCGGCGCCGCCGCGCTTGCTCTGCTCTTGCCGTCGGCGCTCGGACAGATCGGGGCGCTGCTGATCGCCGCCCTCGCCGGCTGGCTGGCGCTGCATGACGCGGACGAGGCGCCGGCGCCGGCGCTGGTGCTCCCCGTCAGCCGCGCGCTCTCGCTCGCGTCGCTCGCCTTGTTCTTCGTGCTGCTGCTCGGCCTGCCTTTCGCCGCGCCGCTCGGCCATCCGCTGGCGCTCGCCGCCGCCTTCTATCGCGCCGGCGCGCTGGTGTTCGGCGGCGGCCATGTCGTGCTGCCGCTGTTGCAGCAGGCGGTCGTCGCGCCGGGCTGGATCGACAATTCCACCTTCCTCGCCGGCTATGGCGCCGCCCAGGCGATGCCGGGGCCGCTGTTCTCCTTCGCCGCCTTTCTCGGCGCCGCGATGGAACCGGGCTGGCGCGGCGCGCTCCTCTGCCTCGGCGCGATCTATCTGCCGTCCTTCCTGCTGGTCGTGGGCGCGCTGCCGGCGTGGAACGCGGCGCAGCGCTTTTCCGGCATGCGCGCGGCCCTCAAGGGCGTCAACGCCGCCGTCGTCGGCCTCCTGCTCGCGGCGCTCTACACCCCGGTGGGGACGAGCGCGATTCTGGCGGTGAGCGACGGCGTCATCGCGGCGGCGGCATTGGCCCTGCTGCTGTTTGCCCGGGCGCCGTCCTGGGCGGTCGTGATTCTCTGCGCCGGCGCGGCGACGGCCGTGGCGGCGTTCTGAGCGGATCGGCCGGCATCACTGGATTTTCGCGGTGAAGCTGCCCGCGATCTCCGCCTTGGCCGACGGGACGCAGAAATGGATCTTGCCGCTCAGCGTCCCGCCTTTCAGCGTCCCCCATTCGACCCGGATCGCGGCGACGTCCTGGGTGAAGCTGGTGTCGACGTCGGCCGCTTCCAGTTCCAGGTCCCAGTTCTGGATTTCCGGCAGGCCCTGCGCCGCCGCCGGTTGCGCCCCGATCGAATCGACGGCGAGGGCGCGGAACACCCGTCCGGCCGGCGACTTGCCCAGCGGCACCAGCATGCCGACGCTCAGCGCGTTGAAGATGCCGTCGGTCATCAGCGCCAGCTCGTACTTGTCGAACTTGGCGTCGTTCAGCTCCATCGCGTCCTTGGTGACATGGACGGTGATCTCCTTGGGCACGAAGGCGACGCCGTTGACGGTGCCGATGACCGGCGTATCGGCAATCGCGCCGACGGAGCAATCCGCCGGCGGCCGCGTCCGCGAGTCGGCAAGGGCGGGGTTTGCCGCTACCAGGAATGCCGCTACCCAAACGCCACGGGCTGAAATCGCCATCGTATCGCTCCCAATTGGTCCGAATATTTCGCAATCGTAGCATGGCTGGAGGGGTCGAGGCCGCTGTGATAGCCTGAAAAGGCAGAAATCAGCGATACGCCGCCATGAAACACGAGCGCATCGAGGTCAATCCTGAAGTGATGATGGGCAAGCCGGTCGTCAAAGGCACGAGGCTGACCGTCGAACACATCATGCGCGAGCTGTCGGGCGGCATGTCGGTGGACGAGATCCTGGACGCGCATCCGCGGCTGACCTTGGCTGATGTCGACGCGGCCAAGGCCTTCGCCGATCAATACATGACCCGTTCTGCCGCCGAGTAGCCGAGCGGTGCGATGGCTCGCCGACGAGAACATCCATAGAGCCATCGTGCAAGCCCTGCGCGAGGCCGGCCACGACGTTGTCTCCGTTGCCGAATTCGCGCCGCAGACCGAAGACGCCCGCGTCGCGGACCAGGCCCGGGCGGAGCGCCGCATATTGCTCACCGAGGACAAGGATTTCGGGGAGATAACCTTCAAGGACCGGCGCGAAACCTCCGGCGTCGTGCTGTTCCGCTTCACGCTGTCGCCCTGGCAGCCGAAATGGCGCCGGCTCGCGGAGGTCATAGCCTCGCAGGGCGACGCCCTCGCCCGCCAGTTCACGGTGATCGACGAAATCCGGACCCGGGTGCAGCCGCTCGGCCGGTGATGACATTTCCCGCGCGTCCCGCTAAACCCCGCGCACCATGAGCGACACCGCCGCCACCCAGGCCGCCCGGCGCCGGACCTTTGCGATCATCTCGCATCCCGACGCCGGCAAGACCACGCTGACCGAGCACATCCTCCTGCTCGGCGGCGCGATCCATGCCGCCGGCCGCGTCAAGGCGCGCGGCGAGGCCCGCCGCGCCAAGTCCGACTGGATGAAGATCGAGCAGGAGCGCGGCATCTCGGTCACCAGCGCGGTCATGACCTTCGAATACGAGAACGCGGTCTTCAACCTGCTCGACACCCCGGGCCATGAGGATTTCTCCGAAGACACCTACCGCACCCTCACCGCCGCCGACTCGGCCGTCATGGTGATCGACGCCGCCAAGGGCATCGAGGCGCAGACCCGCAAGCTGTTCGAGGTCTGCCGGCTGCGCGACATCCCGATCATGACCTTCGTCAACAAGATGGACCGCGAGGCACGCGATCCGCTGGAATTGCTCGACGAGATCTCCGACCAGCTCCAGCTCGAATGCGCCCCGATGGTATGGCCGGTCGGGATGGGGCTCAATTTCCGCGGCACCGTCGATCTCTACACGGAAGACTTCGTGCCGTTCGGCGAGGGCAGGATCGCCATGCTCGCGCCGGCGGAGAAGGACAAGCTCGACGAGGACATCGAGCTCGCCCGCGCCGGCATGCCGCGCTTCGACCACGGCGCCTATCGCGAGGGGCACCAGTCGCCGGTCTATTTCGGCTCGGCGCTGAAGAATTTCGGGGTGCGCGGCCTGCTCTCGGCGCTCGCCCGCAACGCGCCGCCGCCCGGTCCGGCGCCGACCAAGGGCCGCCTCGTCGAACCGACCGACGCCGAGGTCACCGGCTTCGTCTTCAAGGTCCAGGCCAACATGGACCCCAACCACCGCGACCGCGTCGCCTTCCTGCGCCTCGCCAGCGGCAAATTCCGCCGCGGCATGAAGCTCACCCAGTCGGGCACCGGCAAGACCATCGGCGTGCACAACCCGATCCTGTTCTTCGCCCAGGAGCGCGAGACGGTCGACGAGGCCTGGCCCGGCGACATCATCGGCATTCCCAATCACGGCACGCTGCGCGTCGGCGACACGCTGTCGGAATCGGGCGCGGTGGTGTTCACCGGCATCCCGAACTTCGCGCCGGAAATCCTCTCCCGCGTCCGCCTCGCCGATCCGATGAAGCAGAAGCACCTGACCCGCGCCCTCGAAAGCCTCGCCGAGGAGGGCGTGACGCAGGTCTTCAAGCCGCAGATCGGGGCGCAGTGGATCGTCGGCGTGGTCGGGCCGCTCCAGCTCGACGTGCTCAAGTCGCGGCTGCGCGCCGAATACGGCCTCGACGCCGAGCTCGAGCCGGCGCCCTACGACACGGCGCGCTGGATCGCCGGCAGCGACGCCGACCTGGAGAAGTTCATGGCCGCCAACCGCGGCGGCATGGCCGCCGATCGCGACGGCGCCCCGGTGTTCCTCGCCAAGAGCAATTGGGAGCTCGGCTACGTCACCGACAAATTCCCCGGCCTCGTCTTCGCCAAGACCCGCGAACGCCACGACGTGAACGCGTCGTCATAAGACGCCGCGGGCCGGCGTCTGCCTCACTGGAAGGCGCAGCCGGTGCCGCGCCCATTGGTCGAGACGATCGCCGGCACGACGATGGCGGGATAGACCGACTGCCCGCTATTCGCCATCGGGGTCGGCGAACTGACGGATCCCACGATGGCTACGGTCAGCGTATAGGTGCCCGTCGGCACGGGAAATGTCCCCGGGACGGTCTGCCCGACGTTCATGTAGAAGGCCGTCGCCTGGCCCTGAGTGTTGGTGAATTTGAGCTGGTACAGGAACGGGCCGACGATCTGGCCCCATTTCATCTTGACCGCCACCGTGTGCTGCTGCGTGCCCACGACCTTGCATTCCAGGTCCAGCGTCTCGACCACGGGCGTCGCGGGGGTCCGCGCCTGGGCGGGCAAAACCGCCGCAACGCAGGCGGCGGCCAGCATGACCGTCGACAGTCTTGGCGCCATGTGTCCGATCCCCCTTGAGCCCTGCCGGCCATCCTAGGGCGGCGCGGACGGATTGAAAGGTCGCCGCAGACGTTTCTTGTGCCCGAGGGCGCCGCGGGTCCCCGCCGACAGCGCTTGGGCGCTCGGCCGCAGCGTCATTTCTCCAGGAACCCCAGCACCAGCTTGACCGTCGCGTCCGGGTTCTCTTCCATGATCCAGTGGCCGCTGTTGGGGATCACGCCGCCGCTGACATTGCGCGCCACCGCGTCGAGCTCGCCCTTCATCCCCAGGCCATAGGATTTCTCCCCGCCCAGCGCCAGCACCGGCATCGTCAGCTTGCCGCCCGCCAGCAGCGCCTGGTTGTCGAGTCCGTCCTGGTGGAACGCCTTGAACTGCTCGAACGCATCGTGCATCGCATGCGGCCGGGCATAGAGCGCCGCATAGTGCACCCGCGTCGCTTCGTCGATGCCGCGCGGATCGGCCGACAGCTCGTTGTAGAAGCGGTCGAGATAGATGCGCTCGCGCCCGGCCACCAGCCGCTCTTCGTCGGGGCCGTAGAAATTGAAATGCCAGGTCTTCGGGTTCACCAGTTGCGCCGCCCAGGTGCCGACGCCGGGCAGCGGCGCGTCGATCACCACCCATTTGGTGATCCGCGTCGGAAACTGCGCCGCCAGGGCATAGCCCACCATGTTGCCGATGTCGTGGGTGACCAAATCGGCTTGTCCGACTTTCAGCGCGTCCATCACCCCGGCGACGTCCAGCGCCTCGTTCTTCTTGGTGTAGCCCGTGTCCGGATGCGCCGAGAGCCCCATGCCGCGCAGATCGGGCACGATCACGGTGTGGTCCTTGACCAGCTTGGCCGCCAGCGGCGCCCACATGTCGCCGGTGTCGCCGAAGCCGTGCAGCAGCAGCACCGCCGGCCCATGGCCGCCGCTGCGCACGTAAAGCTGGGTGCCGTTGGTCGCGATCATGCGGGCGTGGAAGCTCTTGGGGAACGGCATGACCTTGGCCGCGGCCGGAACGGCCAGGACGAGCGCCAGGAGGGCACCCAAGAGAATACGCTGCATGATGTCTCCGCGGATGAGGGAGGCGCATCATGCGCGGCCAGGCGCGCCGGCGCCATGGGCCTCAAGGCGAAATCTCAGGCCGCGTGCGCCGTCGCGGCGTGCTGCGGCTCGCTGCGCGCCCGCCACAGGGCGAGCAGGCGCCGGGCGCCGTTTTCCGGCACCCGGTCGAACACGGCGAGCATCGCGAAGTTCTCGTGCACCGAGCGCGTCGGCCCGGCCAGGATCGCCATGGCGGAAAAGCTGGCGCGGGCGACGCCGCCGCCCTTGCACAGCGCCGCGAGGGCGCGCGCCGATTCGTCGTTCAGGATCTGGCCGGCGAGGGCGTGCGGGATACCGGCGATGTGCGCCAGCGCCGCCGCGAAGTCGCCGCCCGCGCGCGCCGCGCCGAGCAGCGCGGCGCTGTCCAGCGCGATCGGTTCCGCCGCGCCTTCGGCGTCGTGGCGGGCAAGGATCGCGTCCTTCATGATGGGCGAGCCGCACAGGAAGAATTCGTCGAGCAGGCTGAGCGGAAAGTCGTCGCGCCCTTCGAAGCGCGCGGCGAGCGCCGCCGAAGACGGCGCTTCCATCTCGCGCACGATCTTTTCCAGCAGCGCCGAGAAGGTGCTGCGCATCGGCTGGGGATATTGCGCCGGCCAGTCGAGCAGCAGGTCGGCGACCTCGCCGGCCAGCGCGGCGCGCTCCGACGGCCCTTGCGCCGCAAGCTCCAGCAGATGGCACAGACGTTCCTTAGGACTAGGCATGGTGCGTCCCCGAGAGAGCGGGACACTACCCACAAAGACGTTAACGGTCTGTTTGCCTTGAACGGCGCCGGCGCCGATTCGGCCTATTTCAGCGGTTTCAGCGTCACCGCGATGCTGCTCAGCAGGTGGAACAGGGCCGGCCGGTCGAACGCGGCGGGCTTGTTGGGATCGCCGGCGCGGATCCGGTCCGAGACCAGATAGATCTGCAGCGCGACGCAGGGGCTGCGCGAGGCGATGTGCACGATGCGCTCGACGATGTAGAGGTCGCCGGGCTCGGCCCGCGTGTGCGCCAGGTCGGGTGTGTCTTCCAGCACTTGCGTGAAATAGTCCGGCGACGGATCGGCGAGGAAGGCGGATGCCTTGCAGAGGTCGCCCGGCCGCGCGAACTGGATGGCGAGAACCAGGCTGCGGCTCTCCAGATTGGTGCCGGGCGCCAGGTCGACGGTCGGCGACAGTCCGATGCCGTAGCGCACGTCGTCGGGATCGCCCTGCATGTAGCGGTAGCCCTTGTCGGCGAAGTTCGGGTCGACCTTCCAGCCGTCGGGATAGGAGATCGACAGGTTGTGCGCCGGATCGCTGTAGGTGTGCCACGGCGCCTCGGCGGCTTGCGCGCTGCCGCCCAGAAGCATCGGCAGCAAGATGGCCAAGTCACGGAAGCGTACCATCACATCTCCATCAAGTGCTCAGGCCCGCCTCCCCCGCGCCGGAGCGAAGCGCAGGCCGGCGGGGGAGGTGCCCGTAGCACCGTTAGGTGCGAAGGGCGGAGGGGGAAACAAAAACTAATTTCCCACGATCGCCCAGGTGTCGGGATAGAAGCCGTTGAACGTCGTGCGAACCGCGACCGAATAGGCGCCCATATAGTCGAACACGATGAAGTCGTTGGGCCCGATATTGGCCGGCAGCATGATCGGCCGCGGCAGCACGTCCAGCGTGTCGCAGGTCGGGCCGTAGACCCGGAACGGCAAGGTCGCGCCCGGCAGCGGCAGGGCGCGGCTCTTGGAATCCAGCGTGAACACCCGCACCGGATAATCGGCGTTCCAGCCCGGCAGCGTCAGTTCGTCGAACGAACCGTAGACGCCGTCATTGATGTAGAGCCGGTCGCCCTTGCGCAGGATCACTTGCGTCACCAGCGACAGGCCCTCGGCGATCAGCGCCCGCCCCGGCTCGCAGATCACCGGCACCTTCGGATTGGGCAGCGTCTCGAGCGCTTCCTTGATGGTGTCGAAATACCAGTGATAGGGCGGCACGTCGTCGCCCTGATAGGGGCCGGGAAAGCCGCCGCCGATGTCGAGCGCCTGGAGCTCGACGCCGGCGAGCTGCGCCGTGCGCCGCGCCATCTCGATCGCCTGGGCATAGGAGAACGGCGACAGGCATTGCGAGCCGACATGGAAGGTGACGCAGGGCGCCGCGCCGGACTCCTCCACCTTCTTCAGCAGCTTGGCGGCTTCCGCCGGGGGCACGCCGAACTTGCTCGACAGTTCCAGCACCGCGCCGCCCAGCGGCGTCGCGATGCGCACGAAGATGCGCAGCTTCTTTGGGTTCTTGGTCTCGGCCAGCAGCTTTTCCAGCTCGTAGTCGCAATCGACGACATAGTCGGTCACGCCGTACTGCTCGAACGCCTTCCTGGCGGCGCCGACCGCGCGCACCGGCGACATGAAATGGCAATGCGCTTCGGGAAAGCGGTTCTTGACGATCTCGATCTCGGGCACCGAAGCGGTGTCGAAATGGCGGATGCCGGCCGACCACACCTGGTCGAGCACGAGCGGCGCCGGATTGGCCTTGATCGCGTAGAGCGCGTCGCCCGGGAAGCCGTCGAGGAAGCGCTTCGCCGCCGCGGCGAACTTCTCCGGGAAGATGCAATAGAGCGGCTCGCCGGGCTTCAGCGTGGCGATGGCCTTCTCGATGGTTCCGAAGCGCGGGATTTGGGTGATGCTCACGGGTGCGTTCACGGGCGGCACCTTAGGGATTGCGGGGCCTCTTTGGGGCAAAGGGGCAGGGGGGTCAAGACAAGATTGTGTGCACGCGGAGCCGCGGAGTTCGCGGAGGCGGACACGAACGCCGCGTCCTCCGCGCCTTCGCGTGAAATACTCTCAAAACCGGTACACCAGCGCCGCCATCAGCGCGGTGTTCGCCGCCAGCAGCAGGAGCGCGGTCGGGATCTGCGCCTTGATCACGCCGTTGCGGTCGGGCAGTTCCAGCAGTGCCGCCGGCACCAGGTTGAAGTTCGCCGCCATCGGCGTCATCAGCGTGCCGCAGAACCCGGCCAGCATGCCGATCGCGCTCATGATCACCGGATCGCCGCCGAAGCGGTGCACGATCAGCGGCAGGCCGATCGCCGCCGTCATCACCGGGAAGGCGGCGAAGGCGTTGCCCATCACCAGCGTGAACAGCGCCATGCCGGCGCAATAGGCGCAGACCGCCGCGACCGGCGTGCCGAGCGGCAGGTATTGCGTCGCGATATGGCCGACCGCGTCGCCCATGCCCGACAGCGCGAACACCGCGCCGAGCGAAGCCAGCATCTGCGGCAGCACCGCGGCCCAGCCGATCGTGTCCATCAGCCGGCGTCCCTCCTGGATCGGGCTGAGAGGCGGCGGACGCAGCCACAGATAGCACCCGGCGAGCGCGATCAGGACGCCGCCGGCGAGCGAGATCAGCGTCACCTGTTTGGGATCCATCAGGCCCGAGTTCTTGAGCGCCAGCGTCCCGATCAGCGCCGCCAGCGGCACCACCAGCGCCGGCACGAACAGCCAATTGCCGCGCGCCGCGGCGCTTTGCGCCCGCGCCTCCGGTGTCGTCGTCTTCGCCGCGCCCTTGTGCATCAGGCCGAACCCGCCGGCCGCGATCAGCGCGATCACGATCACGCCGTTCCAGAAATCGCTCAAATGCGAGCCGAACAGGAAGCTGAGCGACAGCAGGCCCCAGAACAGCGCATTGCCCAGGTGCCGCCGGTCGGCGGCGCTCAGCACCGCGAACAGCAGCACCATCGCGCCGGCCAGGATATAGACATGCTCGAGGGTGATCACGGACGCTCCGCCTCGCGCCGCAGCCGCCGGTCGATCAGCAGCAGCCGCGTGCCGTGGATCAGCGCCGCCAGCACCGCTGTCGGAATCGCCCATACCGACAGCGCGAAGGGCTCGGCGGCGATGCCGTAGGTCTCCAGGAAGCCTTTGATCAGGAGGATCGAGCCGATGGCGACGAAGATGTCCTCGCCGAAGAACAGGCCGATATTCTCCGCCGCCGCCGCCTGGGCGCGCAGCCAGAAGCGCTGCTTGTCCGGCAGCGCGGCGCCGGTTTGCGTCTCCGCCGCCGCCTCCGTCATCGGCGCCAGCAGCGGCCGCACCACCTGCGCATGGCCGCCGAACGGAATGCCGAACGCCGCCGCGGCCTGGCGGCTGAGGAAATAGCCGAGCAGCAATCGTCCCGCCGTCGCGCCCTCGAGCCGCCCGATCAGCGCGCGCGCCCGCTCCTGCAGGCCGTAACGCTCCAGCAGCCCGATCACCGGCAGCACCAGGAACACCACGCTGACGAAGCGGTTGGCGGCGAAGGCGTGGCCGAAGGCTTCGATGATCCTGACCGGCGAAAGCCCCGCCGCCGTGCCCGTCACCCCCGCCGCGACCGCGATCACCAGCAGCGGATTGACGCGCAGCGCGAAGCCCGCGACCACCACGACGATGCCCAGCAGCGGCCACATCGTTCTAGCGCCGCTTCGCCGGCGCCGACTCCTTGACCAGCGCCATCGCGATCAGGCCGACGACCGACGCCGCCGTCCAGTAATAGGCCGGCGTCAGCGGGTTCTTGGTCAGATCGAGCAGCCAGGTCAGCATGAACTGCGTCGAACCGCCGAAGATCGAGATCGCGAAGGCATAGACGACCGCCACCACGCCGGATCGCGTCCGCTTGGGCAGCTGCTCGGTCAGCGTCACCACCACCGGTGTCGAGCTCAGGGCCTGCAGCACCGTGACGAAGGCGATCGCGGCATAGAACACGGTCGTGGTGCGGTAGGTCGAGATCAGCCAGAAGGCGGGGAAGATCGACAGCAGCAGCAACACGCCCGGCACCAGCATCACCGGCTTGCGCCCGAAGCGGTCGGACAGCCAGCCGCTGACCGGCTCGAACACCATCGCGAAGCCGCCGTTGACGATGATCACGCCGAACGCCACCGTCGCCGGCAGGTGCAGCGTCGCGAGCGCATAGGTCGTCATGTAGCTGCCGACATAGGAGCCGATGGTTCCCGCCGTCAGCATCATCAGGCCGAACACGATGAGGGCGGTATAGGGCCTCAGGCCCGGCGGCGCCGCGGTCGAGCCGGTGGTCGCGTCGGGCGCCAGCGCCGCGTCGTCGGCGGCGTGCAGGGTTTCGGGCAGGGCGCGCCTCAGCCACAGCCCGAACGGCACGATGGCGGCGCCGGCCAGCACCGCCAGCCGCCAGCCCCAATCCTGCAACTGGCCGGCGGTGAGCGTCGCGGCCAGCACCGTGCCGATCAGCCCCGCCACGAGCACGCCGGCATCCTGCGTCGCGTATTGCAGCGAGGCGTAGAAGCCGCGCCGCTCCGGTGCCGCCGCCTCGACCAGATAGGCCGTTGTCGGACCGACTTCGCCGCCCAGCGCGAAGCCCTGCACGATGCGGAAGACCATCACCAGGATCGGCGCGGCGAGGCCGATCTGGGCGTAGGTCGGCGTCAGCGCGACGCCGAGCACGCCGACGCCCATCAGCGAGAAGGACAGCATCATCGCCGCCTTGCGCCCGATGCGGTCGCCCATCGGGCCGATGATCATGGCGCCGACCGGACGGGCGATGAAGCCGATGAAGGAGGCGCCATAGGCCAGCAGCAGGCTGACGACCGGGTTGTGCGCGGGAAAGAACGCCTTGCCGATATAGACCGCGAAATAGACATAGGTGAGGAAGTCGTAGAAGCCGAGCGCGTTGCCCAGCGACACCGCCGCGATATGGCGGATGGGGATGGAAGGCCGCGCCGCCGCGCCCGCTGCAATTGCCACGCTCATCGGCCGTCCCCCGCAAGACGGCGGCATGGTGCAGCAGCGCGGCTTCGCTGTCACCGAAACTTTTCGACGGTTCCGCTGCCTAGGGAGCGATCAACGTCACGGTCGGAAAATAGGCACGCACGCGGTCGGGATCGCGGGTGAGCAGCGGCCAATCCTCGACCATGGCATGCGCGCCGATGAGAAAATCCGGCAGGAGGGTCGTTCGCGGCCCGCCGCGACGCCGGTACATTCGAAACGCCTGCCCCGCCAGGAACAGCGCGAGTTTCGGCAGGGGAGCGGATTTGACGTCCGTCGAGGCGAGGACGCGGTCGAGTTCGCCCATCTGCGAGTAACCGGGCGCGAGCTCGGCGTAGATGATGTCGTTGATGACGAGCTGATCTTGTGCCGCAGCCTGTTCCAGCGCCGTCAAAGACCAATCCTCCCATGTCGGATTCCCATGAAAGGCGTCTATCAGGACACTCGTGTCGACGATGATCAATCGTCGCCCCGCAGCCATTTCATGTATTCGTCGGTCGTCATGCCGTCCAAGTCCATCGTGCCGCGAACTTTCTCGAAGCTTGTGCGGACTTTGCTCTTGGCGATTTTGCGCGCGGGTCTGATGACGGCGCAGCCATCCCGATATTCGATATCGACCGGGGTGCCGGGCTTGACCCCCATCGCGTCACGCACGCGCTTGGGAAGCGTGACTTGTCCCTTGCTGGTGATGTTGGTCGCCATGATGTGTTACCTGCATTATTGGCGGTAATACTATCACGCCGGATGGCCCCTGGAAAAGTGCCGTGGATCGGCCTATTTCCCGGCGCGCAGCTCGCGGATCGTCTTCTTGCCGTCGGTCGAGGGCTGGTAGACGTTGGTCATCTCGGTCAGCGCGCGCTCGAACTGCTCCGGCGTGAAGCCCTCCGCGACTTCCCAGGCGTCGAACCCGACGCGCTTCTGATAGGCGATCTGGTCGTAGATGAATTTGCCGGTGGCGCGCACCTCGCCGGTGAAGCCCAGCCGGGTGCGCAGCATCCGCGCCCAGGAAAAGCCGCGCCCGTCGTTGAAGGCGGGAAAGTCGATGGCGACGACCGAGAGGCGCTGCACGTCGGCGCCCAGGCTCTCCGGCGACTCGTCGGATTTCAGCCGCACCCCGATCGGCGCGTTGCGCGCCAGCAGCGTCTCGCGCTCCTTGTTGAAGCGCGTCAGCGACACGATGGCGCCGCCGCTCGGCGGCAGCGGCGCGTCGTCCGCCACCGCCACGAAGATGTCGTTGGCGACGCGGCCGTCCTTAATGAGCGGCATGCGCCGTCCCTTGATAGGCCGCCGCCTTGAACGGCTCCATGCCGACGCGGCGATAGGTGTCGAGGAAGCGTTCGGCGCCTTCGCGCTTTTCCAGATACACGTTCACGACGCGCTCGACCGCATCCGCGATCTCGTGCTCGCCGAAGCCCGGTCCCATGATGTCGCCGATGCTGGCGTCCTCGGCGCCAGAGCCGCCGAGCTGGAGCTGGTAGAATTCGACGCCCTTCTTGTCGACGCCCAATATGCCGATATGGCCGGCGTGGTGATGGCCGCAGGCGTTGATGCAGCCCGAGATCTTGATCTTGAGCTCGCCGATGTCGTGCTGGCGCGCGAGGTCGGCGAACTTCTGCGACAGGTCCTGCGCGATCGGGATCGAGCGCGCATTGGCGAGGTCGCAATAGTCGAGCCCCGGGCAGGCGATGATGTCGGTGATCAGGCCGGCATTGGGCGTCGCCAGACCCAGTTCGCTCAGCGCCGCGAAGACCGCCGGCAGGTCGGCCTTCTTCACATGCGGCAGCACCAGGTTCTGCTCATGGCTGACGCGGATTTCGCCGATGCCAAAGCGGTCCATCAGATCGGCGACCGCGTCCATCTGGACGTCGGTCGCGTCGCCCGGCACGCCGCCGATCGGCTTTAAGGAGATCGTCGCGATGGCATAGCCCGGTGCGCGGTGGGGATGGACGTTGCTCTTCACCCAGTCCGCGAAAGCGGGGCCGCCGTCCGGCATGACGTCCGGCAGCGCCTCGAACCGCGGCGGCGCGAAATAGGCGTCGATCCGCGCCAGCTCCTCTTGCGGCACTTTCAGCGTGCCGCTCTGCTTGATCTCTTCGAACTCGCGCTGCACCTGGCGGCGCATCTCTTCCTCGCCCAGCGCATTGGCCAGAATCTTGATCCGCGCCTTGTATTTGTTGTCGCGCCGCCCCGACTGGTTGTAGACGCGCATCACGCTTTCCAGGAATTCCAGGATGTGCGGCTTGGCGACGAACTCGCTGACGACATAGGCGACATAGGGCGTGCGCCCCATGCCGCCGCCGACCAGCACGCGATAGCCGGTCTCGCCGGCCTTGTTCTTCACGATCTCGACCGCCAGGTCGTGGAATTTCAGCGCCGCGCGGTCGTGCGGGCTCCCGCCGACCGCGATCTTGAACTTGCGCGGCAGGAAGACGAATTCGGGATGCAGGCTCGACCACTGGCGGATGATCTCGGCCAGCGGCCGCGGATCCTCGATCTCGTCGGCGGCGGCGCCGGCGAAATGGTCGGCGGTGACGTTGCGGATGCAGTTGCCGCTGGTCTGGATGCAATGCATCTCGACGCTGGCGAGCTCGGCCAGGATGTCCGGCACGTCGACCAGCTTGATCCAGTTGAACTGCAGATTCTGCCGCGTCGTGAAATGGCCGAAGCCCTTGTCGTAGCGGCGCGCGATATGCGCCAGCTTGCGCAATTGCTTGGACGACAATGTGCCGTAAGGCACCGCGATGCGCAGCATATAGGCGTGCAGTTGCAGATAGAGGCCGTTCATCAGCCGCAGCGGCTTGAACTGGTCCTCGTTGAGCGCGCCGCTGAGCCGCCGCGCCACCTGGCCGCGGAACTGCTCGACCCGCTCGGCGACGAACTGCGCGTCGAACTCGTCATACCTATACATTTTGGTGTCTTTCGCGCTCCGCGCTCGGCTTGGCGTCCGCCTGCTTGCCGGTGTCGGTGCGCACGGTGGGGCCGAGGCCGCGGATGACCTCGCGTTCCTTCACGGGCCGGATGCGTCCGCCTTCCAGCTTCACGTCGAACAGATAGGGGGCCACCACCACATTCCCGGTCACGTCTTTCTGCGCCGCTGCCAGGGCGGCCTCGGCGGCCGCAGGATCGGCGAAGACCGCGCCGTCCGCCAGCGCCAGCACCCAGCCGCCCTCCTTCCAATACAGAACGTCGCCGTCGACCAGACGGTTCGCGGTCAGCATCTGGGGATCGTGCACCTTGGCCATGGCGGCTAGATCACACGCCGGCCGGCAAACTTCAATGGATCACAAGACAGATTTGTATAATAGAATTATTCACACTCCTCCATAGTTATATGTATATACGGAGATTGACGAGGCGCACCACAACCTGATAGCCTGCCCGCATGAAAACCCGTGTCTTCAAATCCGGCAACAGCCAGGCGGTCCGCATCCCGGCCGAGATCGCCTATCGCGACGATACCGCGGAACTGGAGATTTCCCGCCACGGCGATCTGATCATGATCCGTCCCGTCGCGGCGGTCCGCAGCATGAAGGAGGCGCTGGACGCGCTCCAACGCCTGCCCCGGCCGGACAGGGTCGAGGTCATCGAGCGCACCCGGACGCGCGACACCTTGGACGACCGATAGGCCGTGGCCTATCTGATCGACACCAACATCTTCATCCACGCCAGAGACGGCACGGCGTCCGTGCAACGCAAATTCGCGCTGCATGCCGGCACGATCGCGATCTCCGCACTCTGCCTTGCCGAACTGCAACGCGGCCTGATCGCGCCGAGCGCCGATCTCCTGCGCCGCGAGCGTCACCGGCTCCTGATCCAGAACCTCGCCGTCCTGCCGTTCGACGCGGCCGCCGCCGACGCCTATGGCCGCATCGTCGCCCAGGTCGGGCGCATCAAGACGCGCGATTTCGATCACCTGATCGCCGCGCATGCCCTCGCCGTGAACGCCACGCTGGTGACGGACGACGAACCGGACTTCGCCGGCATTGCCGGCCTCGCGCTGGAAAACTGGCTGGCGCCATAGCGGCCGCTAGTCGTGCGCCCTGACCGGGCCCTCGATCACTTCGGGCTTCTGGCTGACCAGCCCCGCCATATGCGTCCTGGAGAATTCGGCGGCGATGTCGATCGACGCGTCGGCGCCCTCCTGGTCCAGGAAGACGCTGATCGAGGCGCCCTCGCCCTTGCCGGTGTCGAGCCAGTAATAGCGCACGAAGCCGCGCTGCTTCTTCAGCAGCGGCACGAACGCCTCGCGGATCCGGCGGTCGATCTCGGGGCCGTTCTTGGGCTCGAAATGATAGTGGCGGATGGCGGCGTACATGAGGCTCTCTCCGGTGACGGTCCGTTTACCATCCTACGCTAGGCTCGGGGGATCGTGAATGCGCGAATTGGGGACACGATGAAAGCCAAGATATGCGTCCAGGTCGACCGCGACGCCGCGCTCGAGGCGATCCGCACACTCGACGCGCTCGGCGACGCCTTGCGCGAATTCGAACCCAACTGGCCCAAGAAGCTCAAGCGCAAATACAAGGACGCGCGCCGCGAGCTCGTCGACGCCATCGGCTATGCCGCCAATTTTTCCGGCATCTCCGACTGCGCCGTGATCGACTGAGCCGACCCGGCGCACCGCGGCAAGGCCCGCTGCTTGGCGCAAGAACGCCCGGACGATGGACTTGCGCCCCGGACTTCGTGCAAAGCTAGGGCTCCAGCCGAACCGGAGCTTCCGTGTCCGTCCTCGCATCCGAGCCGCCCGTCATCAAGCGCCGCCACGTCACCGCGGCGGTGATCGGCAACGCGCTCGAATTCTACGATTTCACCACCTACGCCTTCTTCTCGGTGGCGATCGGCCAGACCTTCTTCCCGTCCGGCCCGGGCGGCTTCACCAACACCGAATTCGGCAGCCTGATGGCCTCGCTCGGCACCTTCGGCGCCGGCTTCCTGCTGCGCCCCGTCGGCGGCGTGGTGATCGGCTTCTACGCCGACCGGGTGGGGCGCCGCCCCGCCATGATGCTCAGCTTCATGTTGATGGGCGTCGCGATCCTGGCGCTCGCCTTCATCCCCTCCTACCACCAGATCGGCGTCGCGGCGCCGATCCTCGCGGTGCTCGCGCGCATGCTCCAGGGTTTTGCGCTCGGCGGCGAGGTCGGGCCGACCACCGCCTATCTCGTCGAAGCGGCGCCGCAGAACCGCCGCGGCCTCTACGCCTCGTGGCAGAGCGCCAGCCAGAGCATCTCCAGCGTGGTCGGCGGCGGCGTCGGCGCGATCCTGGCCCTGGTCCCTGATGGCGTCCGATCTCGACGCCTATGGCTGGCGCATCGCCTTTTTGCTCGGCGCGCTGATCCTGCCCTACGGCCTTTATATCCGCCGCAGCCTGCCCGAGACGCTGCACGCCGACGATCACTTGCCGCATTACGACGCCCAATCGGCCGGGTTCTTCGGCATCCTGCGCGATCACGGCCGCGCGATCTGGACCGGCCTCGCCATCCTCGCCGGCGGCACGGTCGCGACCTATGTCCTCAACTACATGACGACCTTCGCGCGGGTCACGCTGCACATGGATGCGCCGACCTCGTTCTATGCCACGCTGGTCAACGGCGTGTTCGGGGTCGCCGCCTCGCTGGCGGGCGGCTGGCTGTCCGACCGCTACGGCCGCCGCCGCCTGATGATCGTGCCGCGCGCCTTGTTCTTCCTCGCCGCCTATCCGGTGTTCATGCTGATCGTCTACCAGCACTCGACGAGGGCACTGCTGGTCGGCACCGCGATCCTGTCCATCCTGCTCAACGTCTCTTCGGGCGCGTTCTATGTCGCTTTCGGCGAGTCGCTGCCCAAGCGGGTGCGCGGCGGCATCTTCGCCACCGTCTATGCCACCTCGATCGCGCTGTTCGGCGGCACCACCCAGCCGGTCATCGCCTGGGCGATCCATACCTTCGACAATCCCCTGGCGCCGGCCTGGTACCTGCTGCTGTTCACCGCCGCCAGCCTCGTCGCGATGGTCCTGATGGCCGAATCCGCGCCGGTGCGCCTCGTCGCCAAGGACGCCGGAGACGAAGAGCCCGGCCTGCCGCCGACCGCGTGACAACGAAAGCGAAAGCGATGGAACACGAAGCCAAGCCGCATGCCTTGTCCGCGGCGCTCGGATTGGAAGCGGTTGTCGATCACGGCGAGAGCGGGCGCGCCGTCATCCACTATCGCGCCCGCATGGATCACTGCCATTCCGGCGGCATCGTGCAGGGCGGCTTCGTCACGGGGTGGATCGACGCCGCGATGGCGCATCTCGTCATGGCGCAGACCGCTTACGAATTCTCGCCGCTCACTCTCGAGATCAAGGTCAGCTTCCTCAGCTCCGCCCGCCCCGGCCTGATCGTCGCCGAGGCCTGGATCGAGCGGATGGGCAAATCCACCGCCTTCCTCGAAGGCCTTATCAGGAACGAGAAGGGCGAGGTCCTCGCCAAGGGCTCCTCGACCGTGCGCCTGGTGCCGATGAAGCGGGCGGATTAGGCCACCGTCAGCAGCTGCCCGGTCTTGGCCCTGGCGTTGTAAGGCTTGATGCGGATTTCGACCGTGCGGCCCAGCGCCCGCAGAAACCCGGCCAACCTGTCGATCGTCACGCTCTCGACGCGGCCGCGCATGATCTTCGACAGCGTCGGCTGGTCGGTGCCGCAAATCTTCGCCGCTTGGACCTGCGTCAGCTTCCGCTTGCGGATCGTGTCGTCGATGGCGCTGATCAGCGCGCTCTTCGCGTTCAACTCCTCGGCTTCCGCGGGCGTGAACCCCATGTCGAGAAACACGTCGCCGCTGCTGCGCTCATATAGAGGTTCTTTTGCCATTTAGCTTTCCGCATCCAAGGTTTGTGCGTTCTTCAGGCGCGTTGCGATAACCGCTGCGTCCGGCTTGGGCAATCCTATCCCGGACTTCGATTTCTTCATGAAGACGTGCAACACATAGATCGCTTTCTTCAGCTTCAACACATACATCAGACGATAGGCATTTCTGTCATGGCTTTCGCGTAATTCGAGTATGCCGGATCCAAGCTGTGGCAGTGCCTTGCTGTCGTGAACCCGCTTTCCGCGTTGCAGTTCCTGCAAGCGCAGGCCGAAGGAATTTCGCACCGGCTTTGGCATGGCGGCAAGATCGCCTCTGCTGCCACCCATCCAGACCACCGGCCGAAGTTCATCGCTCATGATAATATGATAATTTTATCATATCTGTCAACCCTGCTTCTTCACCGCGCTGTCGTGCCAGCGGTGCAGCAGCGCCCATTCCAGCACCGTCAGCGTGAAGAAGATCGCGATGCCGAGCACCGACAGCAGCGCCAGCGCCGCGAACACCTTGGCGGTCTCCAGGTTGCGGCCCGCGAGCGTGATGATCCAGCCCAGCCCGGTATCGTTGCCGCTGCCCGCGACCAGCTCGGCCGTCACCGCGCCGATCAGGGCGAGCCCGCCCGACACCTTCATGCCCGACAGCAGATAGGGCAGGGCGCCCGGCAGTTGCAGCCGCCACATCACCTGCCAGCGCGACGCGCCATAGAGCTTCATCAGGTCGATCAGATTGTGATCGGCCGAGCGCAGGCCGGTCAGCGTGTTCGACAGCACGGTGAAGAACGCGATGATCCAGGCCAGCGTCACCAGCACCGTTCCGACATGGTCGTAGCCGATCCAGATCAGCAGCAGCGGCGCGATCGCGACCACCGGCGTCACCTGCATCACCACGACATAGGGATAGAGCGCATATTCGACGATGCGGCTCTGGCTGAACAGCATGGCGAGCGCCACGCCCGCCAGCGTCGCCAGCACGAAGGCGACCCCGGTGATCTTGAGCGTGAACCACAGCGCGCCCGTCAGCTCGGCGAAATTGTCCAGGAAGGCACGCCAGATCTCGCTCGGCGCGGCCAGCACCAGCGGCGAGATCCCGCTGGCATGCACCTGGTATTCCCAGAACGCCAGCGCCGCGACGCCGACGCTCAGCGGCACGAGATATTTCGCCCAGGAATTCATCGCCGGTCCGACACTTTTTGTAGCACGAAAAGTCTTGCATCGCCGCCTTTTCGTGCTACATTTAAACCGTGGAGTTCGAGTGGGACGAGGCCAAGCGCGCGGCAAACCTCGCCAAGCACGGGCTCGACTTCGCCGATGTCGCGGCGCTCGACTGGGCGGGCGCCCGATACAAGCTCGATCTTCGCGCCGACCACGGCGAAGACCGTGTCCAGGCGTTTGTCCTGTGGAACGCGCGCCTGCATCAGGTGACGTTCACGCAACGCGGCAGCGCCATCCGCATTCTGAGTTTTCGGCGTGCGAGCAGAAAAGAGAGACGTCACTATGGTCCGTAAGAAAAAACCTTGGCCGCCCGAATATGGCGTGCCGGACGCGGAAAGCCCGGAATGGACGGCGGAGGATTTCCGCAATGCGCGCCCCATCACCGAACTCCTTCCGGACATCGTCGAAGCTGCCGAGCGGCTGCGCGTCCGCCTCGGCCGGCCGAAGCTCGCGCGGCCGAAGGAGCACGTCACGCTTCGGCTCGATCCGGTGGTGGTCGACTCCTTCAAGGAAGACGGCCCCGGCTGGCAGGGCCGCATCAACGAGACGCTGCTCAAGGTCGTCAAGCGCCGCAAATCGGCCGGACGCAAGCGGCGGACCTGACCCTTACCTCTCCCGCTTGCGGGAGAGCCATCGCGGCGAAGCGGGGATGGATCGGGTGAGGGGAGATTTGCGAAGCATATCATGCCGCCACCATTGCCGCCTTCAGCGCCGCCGAGACGCGCCCCGCGTCGCGGGTGAACCCGGGCGTCAGGCGGTAGCTCTCGTCGCGTCCCGTCGGCGGGCTCAGCGCCAGGTCGGCGGCGACGCGGCCGGGGCGTGGGCTCATCACCACCACGCGCGAGGCGAGATAGGTGCTCTCATAGACCGAATGGGTCACGAAGATCACGGTCAGCGCGTCCTCGGCCCACAGCGCCAGCAGGTCGTCGTTCAGCGCTTGGCGCGTCAGCTCGTCCAGCGCCGCGAAGGGCTCGTCCATCAGCAGCAGCCTGGGCTGCGCCGCCAGCGCCCGCGCGATCGAGACCCGCATCTTCATCCCGCCCGACAATTCGCGCGGAAAGGCCTTCTCGAAGCCGCCAAGCCCGACGCGCGCCAGCGCCCGCGCCGCGCGGTCGTTCGCCTCGCCCCGGTTCATGCCTTCGAGGTCGAGCGGCAGGCGCACATTGCTCAGGGCGCTCGCCCACGGCATCAGGGTCGGCTCCTGGAACACGAAACCGATCTCCGGTTTCTCGCCCGCGAAGGTCACCGTCCCCGCGTCCGGGGTCAGCAGGCCCGCGACGATGCGCAGCGCCGTCGACTTGCCGCAGCCGCTCGGCCCCACCAGCGCGACGAACTCGCCGTCCGCGACCGTAAGGTCGAGCCGCGCGATCGCTTGGGTGCCGTTGTCGAAGCGCTTGGCGATGCCGGAAAGGGAAAGTAGGGGAGGCATGTCAAATATACTTAGACAAATTTGTCATGGCCGGCAAAAGCAGGCACTAGCGCGTCTCGATCCGCCGGTCGGGCACCAGCCAGATCAGCGCGACCACCACATAGCAGGCGAGGCCGGCCCAGCTCCGCCAGAACGTCAGGGCGATGCCGACGACGTAGAGCGCGGTGGAGATATTGCCCTTGACGTCGCGGCCGACGGCACGCGCCAATATTCCGTCCGGGTTCGCCGCGATCAGCGCCCGCATCAGGACGTGGTACGCCACGCTTGGCGCCAGCAGCGACACGCCATAGACCGCCACCGGCCAGGTCTCGTAGCCGCTCTCGCCCATCCAGCGCGTCGAGAACGGGATCAGCGACAGCCAGAACAGGAAATGCAGATTGGCCCACAGCACGCCGCCGCTGACGCGCGTCACGGCGTGCAGCATGTGGTGATGGTTGCTCCAATAGATGCCGACATAGACGAAGCTCAGCGCGTAGAGCAGCAGGGTCGGCCACGCCGCCAGCAGCGCCGCGAGGTCGTGGCCCTCCGGCGTCTTGAGCTCCAGCACCATGATCGTGATGATGATGGCGATCACGCCGTCGCTGAACGCCTCGAGCCGGCCCTTGCCCATGCCGGCGCCGCCGCTCACTGGAAGTTCATCGGCATGCCGCGGACAAAGCGCAGGTCGTAGGCCGCGCGATAGTCCAGCTTGGGATCGTAGAGCTTGTCCGCCACCATGGTGTCGAAGAACAGCTTCCAGCGCGCATCGGTCATCGTGCCCAGCCCGAACGTCACCGCGTCGCCCGACAGCGCGATGCCATAGGCTTTCAGCTTGGCGATTGCTTGGCGGATCAGCGCGTCGGTCATCTCCGGGTTGTCGCGCTTGATCAGGGCGTTGGCCGGCGCCGGATTGCCGTTCAAATAGCGCAGCCAGCCGGCCTGCGTCGCCGTCACGAAGGCCTGCACCGCCTTCGGATTGGTGTCGATCCATGTCTGCGGCACGAACACCATATTGGCGTAGCTCGGAAAGCCGTTGTCGGCGAGCAGGAAGACCTGCGGCTTGAAATGCGCCTTGCTCTCGATCGTATAAGGCTCGCTCGACAGATACCCCTCCTGGATCGCCTTGGGGTCGACCAGGAACGGCGCCAGGTTGAAGGTGTATTTGCGGATCTGCGAATCGGAGAAGCCGTATTTGGCGCGCAGCCACGGCCACCATGCCACCGTCGCGGCATCGCTGATCAGGATCGGCTTGCCCTTCATGTCGGCCAGGCTCTTCACATCGGCGCGCGGATGGGTCATCAGCACCTGCGGGTTCTTCTGGAACACCGCCATCACCGCCTTGATGCCGGCGCGGCTCTTGACCAGGTTCATCGCGATGAAGCTGTCGGAGCCGACGCCGAAATCCGCCGCCCCGCCGGCCAGCATCTGCGGCACGTTCACGCTCGGCCCGCCCTGGATGATGGTGACGTCGAGCCCGGCCTTCTTGTACAGCCCGTCGGCGAGCGCCTGGTAGAACCCGCCATGCTCGGCCTGCGCCTTCCAGTCGGTGACGAAACGAATCTTGGTCAGGGGCGGCGCGGCCTGGGCGGGCGCGGCGAACAGGCCAAGAACCGCGAGCACCGCGGCGCAGATCGCAGAAAGCTTCATTCTCGAACCCCGATTGTCCTGGCGCCAGCGTAGAGACGGGCCATGACAATTCAAGGGTCCCGAGGGTCATACGCGCCGCCGCGATTTGCTGCCATACTGGCGCCATGACGTCACAGCCGAACATTGCGCCGCGTGCGGCGCGGCACCGGGCGCGCGCCGTTCTGGTCGGCGACCGGCTCGCGATCGACCGCACCCGCCACACCGACGTGGTCTCGACCGCACCGTTCTGCTTCCGCACCGGCGAAGGCTATGTCGTGGCCTTCCGCTATGGCGTCCTGGTCCTGGTCGGCCTGCAGCCGGCGGGCGAGGACTACGTCATCGCGCAATTCGCCGACGAGATCGTGCAGCCGGCGCCGATGGAGGAGGAGCGGGTGGAGTTCGTGCTCTCGCCCGAGGAGGAGGACGGCCCGGCCTCGGGCGGCGTCCTGCGCCTCAAGGAGCTGACCGTGCCCCGCATCCTGGTGTTCGCCGACATCCTGGCCAAGAGCGTGGCGCTCGCCCGCTACGAGAAGGAGATCGCCACCGTCTTCGACACCATCGAGCCCACCGCCAAGGCGCTCTCGACCAGTGGGCGGATCCCCAGCGCGCGCAAGGCGCTGCTGCAGCTCATCGGCTCGGCGCTCCTGACCCAGCACCGCGTCTCGGGCCGCATCGCCTTCGCCGAGAAGCCCGACATCCTGTGGGAACATCCGGAATTCGAGCGGCTCTATGCCCGGCTGGAGGACGAGTACGAGATCGTCGAGCGCGGCACGCTGATCAACGGCAAGGTCGGCGTCATCGGTGCCGCGGCGCAGACCTTCACCGACATGATCGACACCGCGCGCTCGACCCGGCTCGAAATACTCATCGTCATCCTCATCCTCGCCGAGCTCGTCATCGCCGCCCTGGAGCTGTTCCGGCGGTAGCGCGGCTTCAAGGCGCGGCGGTATAGGGCCCGCACGCCGCATGGCGCCGCGCCGCGTCGATCTCGGCAAGCCGCTTGTCGTCGTCGATCAGGGTGCGCAGCAGCACCAGGCCTCGCGCCGTCGGCGAGACCACGACGGGCAGCGGCGTCGCGATCCGCGGCGCCCCCGCCGCCACGATCACGAAGTCCACCGCGCCGCCCTTGGCCTGGCGGTCGTTGACGACGTGGAAATTGTCGGTCGCGGCGTCGAACAGCGACACCGACCAATAGGTCTTCGGCATCCCGGACGCCCGCACCCGCAGCGCCCCGCCCGCCGCGTCCAGGTCGTAGACGCAGGTCGCATAGAGCAGGTCCGGCGACGGCCGCACCACGCCGCGCGCCGCGGCGGTCGGGCGGCGGCCGAACGCCATCGCGTTGATCCCGCCGGCCTTGGAAATCACCGCCATGGTCCGTCCCATGATCAGGCGCGGCACCGCGATCACGCTTGCGACATGCACGACGACCGCGACCGCCAGCGTCGCGGCGAGCCACTGCCAGTTGCGGGCCAGGGCGCTCATGCGCAGCGCACCTTGCGGATCGCGGGCAACCCGACATGCGCCGGATCGGCGACGACCTTGGCATCGGGATTGTAGAGCCTGAGCGTCAGGCTGAAGGCGCCGTCCGCCACCGGAATGGCGTTCGCCCCCCGCCGCATCCTTGGACACGCGGACGGCGAACCTGCCGTCGTCCCCGCGCGCCACCGAATTCCTCGACACCGAATAGAGTCCGGCCCGGTTCGGGATCAGGTAGTCGTCGGCGCCATAGGCGGTGATGCTCCACCACCGCGCCGGCGGATCGCGCCCGTCGATCCGGTAGACGCAGGCGCCGGAAAGCGCCGCGCCGTCGCTGTCCGCGCCGGCGGTGTAGTAGATCGTCTCGCTGCGGTTGAGCGCCAGGAGGCCGTGCACCGCGACCGCGGCGCGCTGATACATCCCGGCATCGCGCGAGCCGGTGGTCAGGCTGGTCTTCCACGGCCCGTCGCTCACCGCGCCGCCCCAGGTCCCGCGCACCACGGCGAGCCAGGTCGCGCCCAGGCCGAGCAGCGTGCCGACGACGAGAATGCCCAGGATTTTCAACGCCGTCCGCATGATGCCGCGACACTCCCCGGCGGCCTTATAGCACGACTCATGCGGCCGTCGGCAGGCCGGAAACGAAGTCGCAACGTCCGGCAACTAGACTGCCGCCATGGTTTTCTTCCTGCCGCTGGCGTTCGCCGTCGCGCTCGGTCTGCTCGGCCTCGCCTATCAGATGTGGGCGTTCAAGCAGACCATCGCCGAGCCCTATGTCGTGCTGGGCGCGGGCGGCGTCGTGCTGATGGTCGTGGCCGCGCTGACGATCGCGCATGGGATGAACGCCGTCTGCCACGGCGACTACAGCATGCTGCGCGACGTCTTCGCCTGCACGCGGGCCGGCGAGCATTAGGCTATCCCTCGAAGTGGTCGTGCCCCTCCTCCGCCGCGCGGCGAAGCCGCTGTGGAGGGGTCGATGGCGACAGCGTATCGCCGCCGTAGCACCGTCAGATGCGAAAGGGGGAAATCAATTCGTATCGCCCTGCTGGGTATCGCCGCCCTGGCTCTGGCCGTCCTGCGGGATCTGCGGCCGGCCGTCGGCGTCGCGGCCGCGGCGGTTGAACAGCCAGTCCCAGAAATTCTTGTGCTCGCCATCGCCGCTGTCGGGCGGCGGCTGGTCGTCGCGGCGGCCGCCGGCATAATAGCCGCCGCCCGCCTCGTCGTCGCGCCCCGGCACCATGTCGTCGCCGCCGGTCGAGAAGATCGTCATGTCGTCGCTCGGCGCCTGCACCTCGGACTTGTCGAGCGGCGTCGCGGCGAGGCCGCGCTCCGCCACCGTCATCGTCGCTTTCCAGATCTGCGCCGGCAGCGAGCCGCCGGTGACCGATTTCATCGGCGCCGAATCGTCGTTGCCGACCCACACCGCGGCGACATAGTCGGCGGTGAAGCCGACGAACCAGGCGTCGTGGAAATCCTGCGTCGTGCCGGTCTTGCCGCCGGTCTCGTGGCCCGCCACCGCCGCCGACATCCCGGTGCCTTTCGTCGTCACGCCGTAGAGCATGGCGACGAGGTCCTTGTTGACATGGCTCGCCACCACGCGCTCGCGATATTCCGGCGGCTTGCGGCGGTAGAGCAGGTTGCCGCCGGTGTCCTGCACCTCGGTGACGAAATAGGGATAGACGACGAGGCCGCCGCTCGCGAACACCGCATAGGCGCGGGTCAATTCCAGCGGCGTCACTTCCGAGGTGCCGAGCGCCAGCGACGCGTTCTCCACCAGCTTGGATCCGATGCCGCAGCGCTGCGCCGCCGCGACCACCGCCGAGACGCCGACTTCCTGCGCCAGGTTGGCGGTGATGGTGTTGACCGAATGCGCCAGCGCGTCGGCCAGCGTCATCGTCCCGAAGCTGCGGCCGCCGAAATTCGTCGGCGTCCAGCCGTCGATGTCCACCGGCTCGTCGGCGCGCACGTCCCACGGCGTCAGCCCGCTCTCCAGCGCCGCCAGATAGACGAACGGCTTGAAGGCGGAGCCCGGCTGGCGGTGCGCCTGGGTGGCGCGGTTGAAGGTGCTTTCGTTGTAGTCGGTGCCGCCGACCAGGGCGACCACCGCGCCGTCCGGCTTCATCACCACCACGGCGGCCTGGCCGGCATGCATCTTGGGCCCGCTCTTGGCGATCACCTTGACCGCATTGGCGCGCGCCGCGTCCTGGATCTTGCGGATCAGCGTCGTGCGCACCACCAGGTCGACGGTCGGCGCCACGCCGTCGCGCGTCGCCAGGCGCAGCGCCTCGTCCGCCGCGGTGTCGAAATAGAAATTGCGCGCATCGCCGGCGGCGTGTTCGGTGATCACCGCCGGCGTCGCATTGGCGGCGTCGGCCTGTCCTTGCGTGATCGCGCCGGTCTCCACCATGGCGCGCAGCACGATCTTGGCGCGCGCCTGCGCCTTGGGCAGGTCGCGGCGCGGCGAGAACACGGACGGCGCCCGCGTCAGCGTCGCCAGCATCGCCGCTTCCGACAGCGTCAGCTCCTTGGCCGATTTGTTGAAATAGACCCGCGCCGCGCCGTCGACGCCATAAGCGCCCGAGCCCAGATAGATGCGGTTGAGGTAAAGCTCCAGGATCTGCTTCTTGCTGAGCGATTTCTCCAGCTTGGCGGCGTCGACCAGCTCCTCCAGCTTGCGCCCCCATGGTGCGCTGCTGGCCGAGGAAACACGATCTTCACCGTCTGCTGCGTGATGGTGGAGCCGCCGGCCACGACATGCCCGGCGCGGGAAATTGGTCCAGGCGGCGCGGTCAGGCCGCGCGGGTCGAAGCCGCCATGGCTGTAGAAAATTGCGGTCCTCCATCGCGATGAAGGCGGCGGGCAGATAGGCCGGCATCTCGTTCAGGGTCAGCCGCTTGCCGATGATCGCGCCGCGATGCCCGACCTCGTCGCCGTCCGCGTCCAGGAAGGTGAATGCGATCGGCCGGTTGACGGCGTAAAGGGTCCTTGGGACATGTCCAGCGGCGCCGCGAACCAGGAGAGGATCGTGGGCAGCGAGAACAGCACCGCCAGCGGCACCGCGATCGCCGCGGCGACGATCGCCAGCAGCGGCGTGAAGAAGCGCCGGCGGCGGACGAAGTAGTCCGTCAGCGCCTGCACGTTCTCGCCGATCCGGTCGAGGAGTTGATGGTCCGCCATGGCCGGCTGTCGTCGCCCATATTTACGGCAACTTCAAGACCTTAGGTCTTAACGGGCGGTAATGTGGCTCTGTCTCCAGCGCAAAGTGCGATGTGCGGCACTGCTGAAATCAAAATATAGGTTGTCATCCCCGGCGAGCCGCGCCTTTCGCGCGGCGAGGGAAGGGGACCCAGGCCTAAGCCGCATCTCCGCAATGCAAGAAGAAGCATGGCTAGGTTCTTCAGTACCGCCCAAGCTGCCGATCCTGGGTCCCCTTCCCCTCGCTACGCTACGCTTCGCTCGGCCGGGGATGACAACCTTGATTGTGCTTTTTGCGCTGTCGCTCGTCGCTCCCTTTTTTCAACGTCTCGCACCCAAAAATATTTTCGCGCGACAACAAAATTTCCCCGCCGCCTCGCGTCAAGACTCTCTATCCACGCGCGCCCCGAAAATCCTCCGCGCCTTTCGCGCCTCGCGAAAGCAGCGCGCGTGGTAAGAGCGCCGCAAAACTTTTTTCGAAAAACTTTCGCGCCCCCCTTGAACCGAGTCGGTCGAAGCACCAATTCACCCATATCCCCACAAGTGCGAGCAGATGGAAACGGACCCGGAAACGGCGCGCCGCGAATTCGCGTCCACGCATCCCGACTATTGGAAAAACATCACAGCAGAGGACATCCCACCCGGATGGATCGACGGCATGGTCAAACGACTCTTTGACGAACTGAACAGGCAATTGCTGCGCGTCGAAAAGACGAGCATCCAGGAATCCGAGAAGAAGGACGCTCTGGGCAACATCCCCGATGATCCCGACAAGCGCGAGAAGAACACGCGCATTCTGGGCCGCCTGCAAACCTCGCTCCAACGCCTGACCGAGATGGAGATGGAACGTGCCGCGCTGCGCACCACCAAAGCCGCCCGTAGCAGAACCGAATCGCGATCGGCCATACGACGCCGCGTTCTGGCGGCAACTCAGCACCCGGCGGAGCTGGAAAAGGCGCTGGAGACCCTCAATGACAGCGAAGCCGACTTCGTCCGCGACGACTGGATTCTCAACGCCCGCCCTGAACAGCTCCCGCCGCCGGGCGCCTGGCGCATCTGGCTGTTCCTCGGCGGCCGCGGCGCCGGAAAAAACCCGTTCTGGGCGCGGAATGGATCGCGGAAGGCGTGGCCAACCGGCGCCATGCAACGCATCGGCCTCATCGGCGCCACGTTCAACGACGCGCGCGCCGTCATGATCGAAGGCTCTTCGGGATTGCTGAAGGTGAGCGAAGGCGCCGCCTTCGAGCCCGCCAACCGCCGCATCAAATGGGCCGGCAAACGGCGCTATCGCCACCGTGCTGTCGGCCGACGAGCCGGACGGCATCCGCGGCCATCAGTTTGATACGATCTGGGCCGATGAATTCTGCAAATGGCCGGACCCGCAGGAAGCGCTCGACATGGCGCTGATGGCGCTGCGCCTCGGCTCCGATCCGCGCATGGCGATCACCACCACGCCGCGCAACATCGCGGCGCTGAAGGCGCTGCTCGCCGCGCCGGACGTCGCGACGACGCGCGGCAAGACTGCCGACAATGCCGGCAATCTCGCGCCCCGGCTTCATCGAGACGATGCAGAACCGCTATGCCGGCTCGCGCCTCGGGCGCCAGGAGCTCGACGCCGAGCTGATCGAGGACAACGACGCCGCGCTGTGGCGCCGCCACTGGATCGAGGACGCGCGCCGCCGCGACGCGCCGCCGCTCGAACGCGTCGTCGTCGCGGTCGATCCGCCGGCGTCGTCGCACGGCGACGAATGCGGCATCGTGATCGCGGGCCGCGACGGCAGGGGCGAAGGCTATGTCCTCGCCGATCTTTCTTTCCGGCGGCCTGACGCCGAACCAATGGGCGGCGCGCGCCGCCGACGCCTTCGCGCATTACGAGGCCGACGCGGTGATCGCCGAGGCCAACCAGGGCGGCGACATGGTCAAGGCGGTGCTGGTGCAGTCGCAGCGCGATCTTCCCGTGCGCCTCGTTCACGCGACGCGCGGCAAGCACACCCGCGCCACGCCGGTCGCCGCGCTTTACGAGCAGGGCCGCATCCACCACATCGGCGCGCTGCCCGAACTCGAAGACCAATTGTGCAATTACGACGGCTCGGGCCCCAGCCCCGACCGCATGGACGCCCTCGTCTGGGCGCTGTCCGACCTGTTCCCGGCGGTGAAGAAAGCCAAGCCGCAGATACGTTCAATCTAACCGCAATCTCGCTTGTCATCCCCGGCCGAGCGAAGCGAGGGGAAGGGGACCCAGGTAGCAAACACCGTCACAGTGTTTCCTACCTGGGTCCCCTTCCCGAGCCGCTTCGCGGCTCGCCAGGGATGACAAGTTGTGTGTGATCGCAACATCGAGAGTCATCCCATGCTCAACTTCCTCCGCCGCGCTGCCACTCCGCCGCAAATCAAATCCGCGCCCCTCATCGCGCTCTCGCTCGGCGGCCGCGCCCGCTGGAGCCCGCGCGACTATGCCGGCCTCGCCCGCGAGGGCGTGATGAAGAACGCCATCGTCTATCGCTGCGTCCGCATGATCGCCGAGAGCGCCGCCTCGGTGCCGTTCCTGCTCTATGACGGCGCCGCCGAGCTGAGCGCGCACCCGCTGCTCGCGCTGCTCGCCCGCCCCAATCCGGAGGAGGACGGCGCCACCTTCTTCGCGCGCTGGTATTCCTACCTGCAATGCGCCGGCAACGCCTATCTCGAGGCGGCGCTGGCGGGCGGCGAAGTGCGCGCGCTCTACACCCTGCGTCCCGACCGCGTCGCGGTGGTGCCGGGGCCGCGCGGCTGGCCCGCCGCCTACGACTACACGGTCGACGGCCGCACCATGCGCATCGCGCGCGCCGGCGATTTCCTGCCCGTGCTGCACATCACGCTGTTCCATCCGCTCGACGACCATTACGGCCTCTCGCCGGTCGAGGCCGCGGCCAACGCCATCGAGGTCCACAACGCCGGCGCCGCCTGGACCAAGGCGCTGCTCGACAACGCGGCGCGGCCCTCCGGCGCCCTGGTGTACAAAGGCCCCGACGGCGCGCCGGGCCTCACCGACGACCAGTTCGCGCGGCTGAAACGGGAGTTGGAAGACGCCTATACCGGCGCCGGCAATGCCGGGCGCCCGATGGTGCTCGAAGGCGGCCTCGAGTGGAAAAGCATGAGCTATACGCCCGCCGACATGGATTTCTCGACGACGCGCGACGTCGCGGCGCGCGAGATCGCGCTCGCCTTCGGGGTGCCGCCGATGCTGCTCGGCATCCCCGGCGACAACACCTATTCGAACTACCGCGAGGCGAACCTGTCGTTCTGGCGCCAGACCGTGCTGCCGCTGGTCGGCCGCACCAGTGCGGCGCTGACGCGCTGGCTGGCGCCGCGCTTCGGCGAGACCTTGCGCCTCGGCTACGACGCCGACGCGGTCGACGCGCTCGCCATCGAACGCGAGAGCGTCTGGGACCGCCTCAATGCCGCGAGCTTCCTGACCACCGACGAAAAACGCGCCGCCGCGGGCTACGGCCCGGCGGCGCAAGGGGATCGGCCATGACCCTCGCCGAAACCCTCCAGCCCGTGCTGGAAAGGAAAATCCCGGCCGCCCTGATCGCCGCGTTTCTGGTGCAGACCGCCGGCGCGCTGTTCTGGGCCGGCTCGGCCGCCGAGCGCATCGCGACCCTGGAGCGCAGCGACACCCGCAACCAGGCCGCGATCGAGCAGGTCGCGGTGATGCAGGCGCAGCTCGCCGACATCAAGACGGTGCTGGCGAGAATCGAGAACAAGCTGGATCGGCGGCCGCCGAACTAAACACAACACACCTTGTCATCCCCGGCGAGCCGCGTAGCGGCGAGGGAAGGGGACCCAGGTAGGAAACACCGTCACAGTGTTTCCTACCTGGGTCCCCTTTCCCTCGCTGCGCTCGGCCGGGGATGACAATCTTTTTGGAAAACAGAAATGATCATCCGCCACGTGAGGCCCCGCCTCGCGCGCACCAACACGCCTGCGCTCATCGAAGCGCTCGGCCGCGACGGGTTCGAAGGCTATGCCTCGCTCTTCAACGTGGCCGACGGCGCGGGCGACATCGTCGCCCCCGGGGCGTTCACCCGCTCGCTGCGCCGCCGCCCGCCGCAGCGCGTGCGCCTGCTCTACCAGCACTTCGCGCATGAGCCGCTCGGCGTCTGGGAAGAGATCCGCGAGGACGCCAAGGGCCTTTATGTCCGCGGCCGCCTCAACGCCGAGGTCGAGCGCGCCCAGGAGGTCGCGAGCCTGCTCGCGCAGGGTGCGCTCGACGGCCTCTCCATCGGCTTCCGCACCATCCGCGCCCGCCGCGACGCCGCGACGCGCACGCTTCTCGAAATCGAGCTTTGGGAAATTTCCGTCGTGACCTTCCCCCTGCTCGCGCAAAGCACGGTCACGGCAATCGGTGCGAAGAGCGATGCAGCGGCTTCCTTGAAGCGCGCTGCTGAAGCCTTTCGCGCCGACAACACCCCTGTCATCCCCGGCCGAGCGTCAGCGAGGGGGAGGGGACCCAGGTCTGTCCGCAGCACGGCCGCGGCGTCACCTGGGTCCCCTTCCCTCGCCGCTGCGCGGCTCGCCGGGGATGACAACTGAGTTTTCGTTTCAACCAGGAGAAGAGAACACCATGGACTACGAAACCAAAGCCGCCGCGCCCGAGATCAAGGACGCGTTCGACGATTTCCTGCGCGCCTTCGAGCAGTTCAAGGGCGCCAATGACGAGCGTCTGGCCGCGCTCGAGCGCCGCTCGGGCGACGTCGTGACCGACGAGAAGGTCGCGCGCATCGACAAGGCGCTGGACGAGCACAAGCGCGTGCTCGACGAGCTCGCCATCGCCGCGGCGCGCCCCGCGCTCAGCGGCGAGCGCAAGGCGGCGGAGGGCCGCGACGCGCTCGAGCGCAAGGCGGCGTTCGACCGTTATGTCCGCAAGGGCGACGCGTCGGGCCTCGACGGCCTCGAACTGAAGGCGCTGTCCACCGGCTCCAATCCGGACGGCGGCTACACCGTGCCGCTCGAGATCGAGAACACCATCGACCGCGTCCTCGCCAAGGCGTCGCCGATCCGCGCCATCGCCACGGTCCGCCAGATCGGCGGCCATGTCTATCGCAAGCCGATCACCACCGCCGGCGCCGCCACCGGCTGGGTGGCGGAAACCGACACCCGGCCGCAGACCGCCACGCCGACCCTCGCCGTGATCGACTTCCCGGCGATGGAGCTCTACGCCATGCCCGCCGCCACCGGCCAGCTGCTCGACGATTCCCAGGTCGACATCGAGCGCTGGCTCGCCGACGAGGTCCAGATCGTGTTCGCCGAGCAGGAAGGCGCCGCCTTCGTCTCCGGCAACGGCACCACCCAGCCCAAGGGCTTCCTGTCGGAGACCATCGTCGCCGACGCCTCCTGGGCCTGGACCAAGATCGGCTATGTCGCGTCCGGCGCCGACGGCGCCTTCGCCGCCTCCAACCCGACCGACACGCTGGTCAACCTCGCCTATGCCCCCAAGCAGTCCTATCGCGCCAACGGCACCTGGGTGATGAACCGCAAGACCGAGAGCGTGATCCGCAAGTTCAAGGATTCGACCGGCAACTACATCTGGCAGCCGGGCGGCGCCGCCGGCCAGCCGCCGACGCTTCTGGGCTATCCGGTGGCCGAGGCCGAGGACATGCCGGACATCGCGTCGAACTCCTATTCGATCGCGTTCGGCGATTTCGCCCGCGGCTATCTCGTGGTCGACCGCGTCGGCATCCGCACTCTGCGCGATCCTTACAGCGCCAAGCCTTATGTCTTGTTCTACACGACCAAGCGCGTCGGCGGCGGCGTGCAGAACTTCGAGGCGATCAAGCTGATGAAGTTCGCGGTGTCGTAGCACCGTCTCGTTCCTCCCCCGTTTTTACGGGGGAGGGGGACCGCGAAGCGGTGGAGGGGGCGGCCGCTAGGCATCGCACGTTCCACGCTAGCCCCCTCCGTCTCGCTTCGCTCGACACCTCCCCCGTAACGACGGGGGAGGATAAGGACCTCCATGCCCCTCTCGCTCACCACCCCGCCCGTCGTCGAACCGGTCACGCTCGCCGAGGCCAAGGCGCATCTGAAGCTCGACACCAGCGCCGACGACGCGCTGGTCACGACGCTGATCGCCGCCGCGCGCGCCCGCGCCGAATGGCACACCGGCCGCGCCCTGATCACCCAGGCCTGGACGCTGTGGCTCGACATCTGGCCCGGCGTGATCGAGATCCCGCTGCCGCCGCTCCAGGCCGTCGCCGCGCTCACGACCTATGGCCGCGACGATGCCGCCCATGTGCTCGACCCGTCGACCTATTTCGTCGACACGGCGTCGGGGCGCATCGCGCTCAAATCCGGCCGCGCCCCGCCCAGCGACCTGCGCCGCCTGAACGCCGTCGCGGTCGCCTTCACGGCGGGCTACGGCGCCGCCGCCGCGAACGTGCCGCCGCCCTTGCGCGGCGCGATCCTCGAATTGATCGCGTTTCTCTACGAGCACCGCGGCGAAGCTCCCGCCGAGTTGCCGCAGGACTGCCTGGCGCTGCTTGCGCCGTATCGCATCTTGAAGCTCTGACCCCATGCTCTCGACCCTCGACCAGCGCGCGAGCCTGCTCGCGCGCACCCTCACGCCCGACGGCGGCGGCGGCTTCAGCGAAAGCTGGGACGTCTTCGCCGTCGTCTGGATCGCGCTGCAGCCGCTCGGCGCGACGGACAGCGTCGGCGCGGCGCGCCTGGAATCGCGCGTCCGCCACCGCATCGTGCTGCGCCGCCGCACCGATCTCGCCGCCGGCCAGCGCATCCAGGTCGGCGCCCGCGTCTTCCGCGTCCACGCCGTGCTCGATGACGGCGCGCGCGCCGCCTACATCTCTCTGCTCTGCGAGGAACTGACATGAGCGCCGCAAGCTGGGCCCTGCAGCAGGCGATCTTCGCGACGCTGGCTGCCAGCAGCGAAGTGCACGACGCGGTCGGCACCCGCCTGTTCGATGCCGTGCCGCGCGGCGCCGCCTTTCCCTACATCGTGATCGGCGACGACCGCGAAGGCGACTGGAGCACCGCGACCGAGCCCGGCACCAGCCACGCCCTCACCATCCACATCTGGTCGCGCGCCGCCGGACGCAAGGAAACGCGCCTCGCGGCCGAGGCGGTGATCGGCGCGCTCAACGGCGCCGAACTCACCCTCGACGGCCAGACCCTGATCGACCTGCGCTATCTCGAAAGCGAAAGCATCCGCGAAAGCGACGGCGAAACCGTGCACGCGCAGCTGCGGTTCAAGGCGCTGCTGGAACCGAGCATCTGAATCGACCCTCCCCTTGAGGGAGGGTCCAAAAATTCGAGCGAAGCGAAGAATTTTTGGGGGAGGGGTCTGGCGCTTGGCGCCGGACCCCTCCCCGAATTTGCTGCGCGTCGCTCCGCAAATGTCGACCCTCCCTCAAGGGGAGGGTGAAAAGGAGAATTTTCATGTCCGCCCAGAAAGGCAAAGACCTGCTCATCAAGCTCGGCGACGGCGCCGTGCCCACCGAAGGCTTCACCACCGTCGCCGGTCTGCGTGCCACCCAGATCACCTTCAACGCGCAGGCCATCGACGTCACCAATGCCGATTCCGCCGACCAGTGGCGCGAGCTTCTGGCGGGCGGCGGCGTCAAGAGCGCGGCATTGTCCGGCTCCGGCGTGTTCAAGGACGCGGCGTCCGACGCCAGCCTGCGCGCCGCCTTCTTCGCCCAGAGCTGCCCGAACTACCAGGTGACGATCCCCAGCTTCGGCACCGTCACCGGCCCGTTCAAGCTCGCCTCGTTGAGCTACGAAGGCCCCTATGACGGCGAACTCAAGATCGCCCTCTCGCTGGTATCCGCCGGCGCCCTGGCGTTCAGCGCGATTTGATTCACCTCCCCCTCGCGGCGAGGTCGAAAAACGGCGAGCGAAGCGATGGCGTTTTTCGGGTGGGGGATTGCTGCCCGTGAGCGTCCCCCACCCGAAATTCGCGAAGTGCGAATTTCGACCTCCCCGCAAGGGGAGGTGAAAGGAAGAGAATGCCAAATCGAATTAGAGGCGAAGCCGCGCTCACCGCCGGCGGCCGCAGCTACCGCCTGCTGCTCACGCTCGGCGCGCTCGCCGAGATCGAAGACGGTCTCGGCCTCGAAAACCTCGCCGACGTCGCGGCACGATTGAAAACCGTGCGCGCCGCCGATCTCGCGGTCGTCGCGGCGGCGCTGCTGCGCGGCGGCGGCCACGAGCTTGCGCCGGTCGACGTGCTGCGCCTGCCTATCGACCTCGGCACGCTGGTCGCCGCCGTCACCGACACCTTCAACGCCGCCGGGCTCGAAGCAAAAGAGCAGGGAGGCGAGGGGCAGCAAAGCCCTTTCGTTGGCGCGACTGGCTGAGTCACGGCCTCGGCCGGCTCCGCCTGGCGCCGCAAACCTTCTGGAGCCTTTCGCTCCCCGAATGGCGCGCCCTGACCGCGCCGCCGCCGCACGCCCGCCCGCTGGCGCGCACCGAACTCGAACAACTGATGTCGCAGCATCCGGATTGATCTCATGACCGACACGCCGCTGAACCAATCGCTCGACGCCGCCGCGTCGGCGCTCTCCGCCTTCGTCGGCGGTCCGGTGCAAAACGCCACCGCCTCGATCGAAACCGCCGTCAAGCGCAGCTTCACCTCGGTCGAGAACACCATCGCCCGCGCCGTGCTTTCCGGCAAAGCCTCGATGGACGGCCTGGTCGCCGCGATCCTCGCCGATTTCGACCGCATCGCCACGACCCGGTTCATCGTCAAGCCGATCGAGAACGTCCTGACCTCGATTGCCGGCGCGATCCTCCCCATCGGCGGCGCCCGCGCCCAGGGCGGCCCGGTCGACGCCAACGTGCCCTATCTGGTCGGCGAGCAGGGACCCGAGCTCTTCGTGCCGCACGCCGCCGGCGCCATCGCGCCCAACGCCGCGCTTGCCCGGCCCGCGATCACCGTCAACGTCGCGGCGCGCGACGCCCAGAGCTTCCTCAAATCCGAAACCCAGATCGCGGCGATGCTCGCCCGCGCCTACGCCAGAGGACAACGCAACCTGTGAGCCCTATAGTGAAACGGCCATGCCGCTCATCGATTATCGCGATCCCAGGATCCGCCGCGGCTTCCGCATCGCCGCCGCCGTGGTGCTGGCGATCGGCCTGGCGGCGCTCTATGGCGGCCATCTCCTGACGCTCGAAGTCGTGCGCGTCGCGCTGAAGCATCCCGACGCGGCGCATCCCTATGCCGTGCTCGACCGCTTCTACGTGCCCGCACGGCTCGGCCTGGCGCGCAACCTGACGCTGCTGATCGGCGCCGTGCTCACCGTCAGCGCCCTCGTGGTCCTGCTCCACCGCGAGCTGCGCTGGTGGTTCTGGGACCAGTATTTGCAGAAGAAATAATCAAAACACAGTTGTCATCCCCGGCGAGCGCGAAGCGCGAGGGAAGGGGATCCAGGTGGTTGGACCGGGCTCGGTCTATCTATCTGGGTTCCCTTCCCCTCGCTCCGCTCGGCCGGGAATGACAAGCGAGCTTCGTCATGACCTTTCACGAAATCCGCTTTCCCACCGCCGTCGCCTTCCATTCCACCGGCGGCCCCGAGCGCAAGACCGAGATCGTCACCCTCGGCTCCGGCTTCGAGGAGCGCAACGCGGTGTGGGCCAATTCGCGCCGCCGCTTCGATGCCGGTTACGGCGTCAAATCGCTCGGCGATTTGCATGCCGTCATCGCCTTCTTCGAGGCGCGCCAGGGCCGGCTCTATCCCTTCCGCTTCAAGGACTGGAGCGATTTCAAATCCTGCGCCCCCGACGCGGCGTTGACGCCCCTCGATCAGCCGCTCGGGCTCGGCGACGGCCACAGCACCGCGTTCCAGTTGACGAAGACCTACACTTCGGGCCCCGCGAGCTGGACCCGCACGATCAAAAAGCCGGTCGCCGGCACCACGCGCATCGCCTTCGCCGGCATCGAGCACACCACCGGCTTCACGGTCGATACGACGAGCGGTCTCGTCACCTTCGCCAGCGCGCCGGCGGCCGGCACCGTCCTAGCCGCCGGGTTCCAGTTCGACACCCCGGTGCGCTTCGACACCGATCACCTCGCGATCAACCTCGCCGGCTTCAGCGCCGGCGAGATTCCCAACATCCCGCTGGTCGAGGTGCTGCTGTGAAAACCCTTCCCGCCGGGATGCAGGCGCATCTCGACAGCGGCACCACCACGCTGTGCTGGTGCTGGAAGATCGTGCGCCGCGACGGCGTCGCGCAGGGCTTCACCGATCACGATGCGCCTGTCGTGTTCGATGCGCTGACCTATGCCGCCGTCACCGGCTTCACCGCCAGCGAGGTGCAGTCTTCGCTCGGCCTCAGCGTGGACAACCTCACCGTGCTCGGCGCCCTCAACGCCGCCTCGCTCAACGAAGCCGATCTCGCCGGCGGCCTCTACGACGACGCGCAAGTCGAGATATGGCGCGTCAACTGGGCGGCGCCGGCCCAGCGCGTCCTGATGCGCAAGGGCAATCTCGGCGAGGTCAGGCGCGGCCGTAGCGCCTTCCAGGCCGAGGTGCGCGGCCTCGCGCATCGCCTGAATCAGCCGCGCGGCCGCGTCTTCGCCTATTCCTGCGACGCCGATCTCGGCGATGCGCGCTGCGCCAAGGACATCTCGTCCGCGGCCTTCACCGCCAGCGGCACGGTGATCGCCGCCGCCGACAACCGCCGCTTCACCGTCTCGGGGCTGGGTGCTTACGCGAGCGGCTGGTTCGGCGGCGGCAAGCTCCGCTTCACCACGGGCGCCAATGCCGGCCGCGCCATGGAAGTGAAGCGCCACGCAACCGGATCGATCGCGCTGTGGCAGGCGATGAGCGAAACGGTCGCGCCCGGCGACGGCTTCACGGTCGGCGCCGGCTGCGACAAGCAGTTCGCGACCTGCAAGGCAAAGTTCGCCAACGGCATCAACTTCCGCGGCCAACCCTACATGCCCGGCAACGACGCGGCGCTGGCACCGCTCGGGGCCTCGCAGCCGCTCGATGGAGGCAGCAGATATGGCAACTGATATTTCCGCTCCCGTTGTCGCGAGCCGCGAAGCGGTGGAGGGGGCCCGCGCAGTCGTGCAGATCGCCCGCTCTTGGATCGGCACGCCCTATGTCCACCAGGCCAGCGTCAGGGGCGCCGGCTGCGACTGCCTCGGCCTGCTGCGCGGCGTGTGGCGCGAGCTTCGCGGCGCCGAGCCCGAAGACCCGCCGCCTTATTCGCCCGACTGGGCCGAGGCGACCGGCCATGAGACATTATATAGGGCGCTCGCCCGCCACCTCGGCGAGATCGATCCGCGCGACCTCGCCCCCGGCGACATCGCGCTGTTCCGCATGGCGTCGCGCGGCCCCGCCAAGCATTGCGGCATCGCCGCCGAGCTTGTCCTGCCGAGCATCGCGCGGCCGGCCAGCGTTCCGACCCTGATCCACGCCCGCCAGAACCGCCGCGTCGCCGAAGAAGCGTTCACCCCCTTCTGGCGCGCCCGCCTGGCGCACGCGTTTCGTCTGTAGGGCATTGATCGACCCTCCCCTTGAGGGAGGGTGGAGCACCATCCATGGCTTCTCTCGTTCTCGGCGTCGTCGGCTCCGGGCTGGGCACCTCGCTGCTCGGCACCGGCGCCTTCCTCGGCGTCACCGGCGGACAGCTCGGCGGCGCGCTCGGCGCGTTCCTCGGCAGCCAGATCGACGCCGCGCTCTCGCCCGCGCCGCACCGCTTCGGCCCGCGCCTCGGCGACACCGCCATCCAGGCCTCGACCGAAGGCGCCGCGATCCCGCAAGCCTATGGCCGCGTGCGCCTCGCCGGCCAGGTGATCTGGGCGAGCCGATACAAAGAGACCGCGACCGATCACGGCGGCGGCAAGGGCCTGGGTGGCGGCGTTGCCACCACGGATTTCAGCTACACGATCTCCTTCGCGGTCGGGCTCTGCGCCGGCGCGACGCGCCTCGGCCGCGTCTGGGCCGACGGCAATCTCGTCGATCTGTCGCGCTTCACCACGCGCTTTTATCCGGGCAGCGAGACGCAGATGCCCGATCCCCTGATCGAGGATATCGAAGGCGCCGGCAACGCGCCGGCCTTCCGCGGCCTTGCCTATGTCGTGTTCGAGGATCTCGCGCTCGACGCGTTCGGCAACCGCATCCCGCAACTGCAATTCGAGGTCTTCCACAATCTCGCCGCCGCCGATCCCGCGGCGCTGGAGAACCGCCTGAGCGGCGTCGCGCTGATCCCCGGCGCCGGCGAGTTCGCCTATGACGGGACCATCGTCAGCGACGACAACGGCGAAGGCGCCACCGCGCCCTTGAACGCGCACAACGCCTCGGGCGTCGCCGACATCGACGCCTCGCTCGACGAGCTCACCGCGCTCGCGCCCAATCTCGCCGCCGCCTCGCTGGTGGTCGGCTGGTTCGGCAGCGACCTGCGCGCCGGCAGCTGCACCATCAAGCCCGGCGTCGAGCTCGCCGCCAAGACGACCTATCCCGAGACCTGGAGCGTCGACGGCGTCGCCCGCGCCGGCGCCCGTCTCGTCAGCGCCCTGGACGGCCGCCCCGCCTATGGCGGCACGCCGTCGGACGCCAGCATCGTCAGCGCGATCCAGAACCTGCGCGCCCGCGGCCTGCGCGTCCTGTTCTGCCCCTTCGTCTTCATGGATATCGCGCCCGGCAACACCCTGACCGATCCCTACACCGGCGCGTCGGCGCAGCCGCCCTATCCCTGGCGCGGCCGCATCAGCTGCTCGCCGGCGCCCGGCGTGGCGGGCTCGCCGGACCAGACCGCCGCCGCCGCGACCCAGGTGAACGCCTTCTTCGGCACCGCCACCGCCGCGAACTTCGCGGTCAGCGGCACCACGGTGACCTGGACCGGCGGCAGCGACTGGGGCTATCGCCGCATGATCCTGCACTACGCCAAGCTCTGTGCCGCGGCCGGCGGCGTCGACGCCTTTCTGATCGGCAGCGAGTTGCGCGGCCTCACCCGCGTGCGCAGCAGCGCCACCGCCTATCCGGCGGTCGCCGCGCTCAAGACGCTTGCCGCCGACGTCCGCGCCATCCTCGGCGCCGGCACTAAGCTCGGCTACGCTGCCGACTGGAGCGAATACGCGAACCACCAGACGGGCGGCGGCGCGCTGCTGTTCAATCTCGATCCCTTGTGGTCGGACGCGAACATCGACTTCGTCGGCATCGACAATTATCTCCCGCTCGCCGATTGGCGCGACGGCACCGCCCATCTCGACTACGCGCCCACCGGCCCGACCGCGATCCACGACCGCGCCTATCTCGAAAGCAACATCCGGGGCGGCGAGGATTACGACTGGTACTACGCCTCCGACGCCGCCCGCGCCGCGCAGACCCGCACCCCCATCACCGACGGCCTGGGCAAGCCCTGGGTCTGGCGCGCCAAGGATCTGTGGAACTGGTGGAGCAACGCCCATTACGACCGCCCCGCCGGCACGGAAAGCGCTTCGCCGACCGCCTGGACGCCGCAAGGCAAGCCGGTCTGGTTCACCGAGCTCGGCTGCCCCTCCGTCGACAAGGGCGCCAATCAGCCCAACGTCTTCGTCGATCCCAAATCGGCGGAAAGCGCGCTGCCCTACTTCTCCAATGGCGAGCGCGACGATCTTGTCCAGCGCCGCTTCCTCGAAGCCCATCTCGCCTTCTGGTCCGACGGCGCCAACAACCCCGCCTCGTCGCACTACGCCGGGCGCATGGTCGACACTGCGAACATCTACGCCTGGTGCTGGGATGCGCGGCCTTATCCCTTCTTCCCGGCGCGCGCCGACGTCTGGGGCGACGCCGCCAATTGGCGCCTCGGCCATTGGCTGAACGGCCGCCTCGGCGCAACGCCGCTGTCCGGCCTGGTCGGCGCGTTGTGCGACAACGCCGTCGCGATCGACGCGAGCGATCTCTCCGGCCTCGTCACCGGCTTCGCCGTGACCGCGGCCATGAGCGCGCGCGACGCGCTGAGCCCCCTGGCGCTCGCCTTCCACTTCGACGCGGTCGAGAGCCAGGGCGTCATCCGCTTCGTGCCGCGCGGCCGCCCCGCTGCCGCCCTGGTGAGCGAGACCGATCTGGCGCGCGACGGCGACGCGCCCGGCTTCGCGCTGACCCGGGCCCAGGAAACCGATCTGCCCGGCGCCTCGCGCATCGCCTATATCGACGCCGATGCCGACTACCGCCAGGCCTCCGCCGAGGCGCGCCGCCTCGCCGTCCTCTCCGAACGCGTCGCGACCTCGTCGCTGCCGCTGGTGATGGACCAGGGCCAGGCCATCGGCGTCGCCGAGCGCCTGTTGCAGGACGCCTGGGTGATGCGCGAAAGCGCCCACCTCGCCTTGCCGCCCTCGCATCTGGCGCGCGACGTCGCCGACGAGATCGTGCTGCAAAGCGACGGCCGCGCGCACCGCCTTCGTCTGACCCAAATCGATGACGCCGGCGCGCGCGCGATCGAAGCCGTCGCGGTCGATCCGGGCCTCTACGAGCCCCTCACCGGCCCGTCGCGCGCCCCCGGCCAGATGCAGAGCCTGTCCCAGCCGGGCCGGGCGCTGCTCACGCTTCTCGATCTGCCGCTGCTGACGGGAAAGGAATCGCCCTGGGCGTCGACCGCCGCCGCGTTCGCCGCGCCATGGCCCGGCAGTATCCAGGTGCTGCGCAGCGCCGGCGATTCCGACTACGCGCTGTCGCGCGCTCTCACCCGCGCCGCGACGCTGGGGCGCACGACGGCCGATTTCTACAGCGGCCCGCTATGGCGCTGGGACGCCGGCAATGCCCTGCGCCTGCGCCTGTTCGGCGGCACGCTCGCCGCCGCGACCGATCTCGGCGTCCTCGGCGGCGCCAATGCGATCGCGGTGGAAAACGCCGACGGCGCTTGGGAGGTGCTGCAATTCGCCGCCGCGACGCTGACCGCGCCCAACCAATGGACGCTGACGCGCCTGCTCCGCGGCCAGGCGGGCACCGAGAGCGCGATGCGCAGTCCCGTCGCGGCCGGTGCCCGCGTCGTGCTGCTCGACGCGGCGACGGCGCAGCTCGATCTCAAGCAAAGCGAGGCGACGCTGCCGTTCCACTATGCCTGGGGGCCGCCGAACAAGCCGCTCTCCGATCCGAGCTGGCAGACGATGTCGGCGCAATTCGCCGGCCTCGGCCTGCGCCCACTGTCGCCGGTGCATCTGTGCGCCCGCTGGCAGGGCGGCGACCTCGTGCTCACCTGGATCCGCCGCACCCGCCTCGGCGGCGATTCCTGGGACCAGACCGAGGTGCCGCTCGCCGAGGATAGCGAGCGCTACGACGTGGAAATACGCGACGGATCGGGCGCCGTCGTGCGCACGCTGTCTTCGCTCCCGGCGCCGCCCGCGATCTACACCGCGGCCCAGATCGCCACCGACTATCCAACCGGCCCGCCGACGCCGTTCCGCTTCACCGTCTATCAGTTGTCCGCCTCATTCGGCCGAGGCGTGGGCACGACGGGAAGCGCCTATTTCGCTTAGGGATCGTCCCGCATATGGCTAAGCCGCTGCCGCAACCCACTCCCCGTCCGGAGGCGCGAGGTCTGTGCAGCGGCCGGCCGGGCCATCGCGACCTTCGTTCCGTTGCGGACAGAAGGATCGCTCTTGTCCGACCCATCCACCCCGCGCGCCGCGCTGCCCCTGCTCGCGGCCGCCCAGGCGCAAAAGCACGTCACCCACAACGAGGCGCTGCTGCAGCTCGACGCGCTGCTCTTCGCCCGCTTTGTCGATCGCGACCTGACCGCGCCGCCGTCCTCACCCGCCGACGGCGACACCTATCTGGTGAAGGCGACGGCATCGGGGGCCTGGACGGGGCAGAGCGGCAAAATCGCCTATGCCTCTTCCGGCGCCTGGCGCTTCGCCGCGCCTTTCGCCGGGTTTGCCGCCTATGTCGTCGACGAGAGCAAGCTCATCGTCTTCAACGGCACCGCCTGGGTCGATTACGCGAGCATCCTCGCCTTGCAGAACGTGCCGCTGCTCGGCGTCAACACCACCGCCGACGCCACCAACAAGCTGGCCGTGAAGTCCGCCGCCCTGCTGCTCGACAATATCGGCAATGGCGTCCAGGCCAAGCTCAACAAGAACGCCGCCGGCGACACCGCCTCGCTGCTCTACCAGACCGCCTATTCCGGCCGCGCCGAGATCGGGCTCGCCGGCGACGACGATTTCCACTTCAAGGTCTCGCCCGATGGCGCGACGTGGTACGACGCCCTCAAGCTGGCGCGTGCCGGCGGCGCCGCCAGCTTTGTCGGGCCCGCGGCGGCGGCGAGCTTCGTGCCGTCCGGTTCGGCCGTGCCCGCGAACGGATTGTTTCTGCCGGCCGCCAACACGCTGGGTTGGGCCGTCAATGCCGCCGAGAAGGCGCGATTGACCGCGTCCGGTCACCTTCTCGTCGGCACGGCGACCGACAGTGCGATGCTGACGGTGAACGGCACGGGGCAATTCAACGATGCCTTGCGCACGACCGGCCTGGGCATCAATCAGGCGCCGGGATCGGCGGGAACGCTCGCCGTCACGTCCGCTAGCAATGCCGGCGGAACGGTCATCGCGCAGTTCCAGGCGGCCAATGCCACGCAGGCGATTGCGATAGGGTACAATTTCGTCGGCGAAAATTCCGCCAACCCGTGGAACCTCACCTACAACGGCACCAGCGTCGTCACGATCGGCAATGGTCTGGTCGGCATCAACATGGCGCCGAGCAACGTGCTGGATATCGCGCAGACGCAGAACGGCGGCGCCGTCATCGGTCTTGCGAATGCCAGCGCCGGCACGGCGGCCTATGCCGGTCTTCAGCTCGTCAACGCGAACGGCGCCGGAACCGGTTCATCTCTTTACCAGCTGGGCTCCGGCTTCACGACCGGCGGCATCAATCGGCAGGACGGCACCAAGCTTCAGGGCGGCGGGGCGGGCGGTCTCACCCTCAACACCGGCGCGGCCCAACCGATCTATTTCGGCATCAACAGCAGCGAAGTCGCGCGGCTCGATACCAACGGCTACCTCCTGGCGGGCTTCACGTCGTCGAACGGCGCGTACCGCATCCAGTGCAACAGCCAGATGTTCGCCACCAATGCGACGATCGCGACCTCGGACCTGACGCGCAAGAACGTCCGGGCGGCGACGCACGCCTATCGTTTCGGCGGCGGTGCCGTGGAGACGCCGTTCAGTCCCGATCTGCTGGCGGCCGTCCGCGACATTCCCGCCCTCATGTACGACCGCAAGGACGAAGCCGCGTCCAAGACGCAGTTCGGCTACGGCGCGCAGCATTGGCAGGCGGCGCTCGACCGCGTCGCGCCCCTGGCTCCGCATGGCTGGCGCGCGGTGCAAGCCTTCGCCGACGACTCGCTCGGCCTGACCGACAGCGACGCCCACACGCTCAAGATCGCGGCGCTGGAGCATTTCAAGGCCGATAGGTCCGAGCTCGAAGCGTTGCGCGCGCGCCTGGCGCGCCTGGAGGCCGCCATGCCTCCCGGTCAAGGGCAGGAGCGTGTGTCTTGATAGCCGTGACGGGCGCCGCGGCGCCGTGGCGTGCCGCGCGCTGGCCGCACTTCACGCCGCGCGAAATCGCCTGCCGCTGTTGCGGCGAACTCTATGTGTGGCCTGAGGCGCTCGACGCGCTCGAGCGTCTGCGCCTCGCCGTGAACGCGCCGCTGCACATCGATTCCGGGCATCGCTGCGCGCTGCACAACGCCAGGGTCGGCGGCGCGCCCTTGTCGCTGCACAAGAAGCTCGCCTTCGACGTCGCGCTCGGCGGCCACGATCCGGCGCGGCTCGCCGGCGCGGCGCGCGGCAGCGGCTTCACCGGTTTCGGCTACGGCCAGACTTTTCTGCATCTCGATACCAGGGCGCATCCCGCGCACTGGTTCTACGGACAAAGGAGCAAAGCGAAATGGGCATCCTTGGGGATCTCTTAGGCATCGGCACCTCGGCGATGAGCGGCGGGTTGTTCGGCCTGGTCGGCAACATCGCGACCAAGGCCTTCGGCTATTTCGAGCAGAAGCAGGCCTTCACCCAGAAGCAGGCCGAGTGGGTGCATGAGAGCGAATTGCTGCGGCTGCAGATGCAGGCCAAGCAGGCGGAGACCGAGCAGGAAATCCATGTCGCCGAGAGCCAAGGCTCATGGAGCGGCCTGACCTCCAGCGTCGCCGCCGAAGGCGCGATCGGCGCGAGCTATCCCTGGGTCAACGCGGTGCGCGCTCTGGTGCGTCCGGTGCTCACCGTCGGGCTCACGACATTCTTGAGCGTCGCCTTTTTCGCCATGGCGCCGGGCGACCTCGACCGTGCCTATGTCGCCGACAGCCTGGTCTTCGTTGCGGTGACGTCGATCGTCTGGTGGTTCGGTGACCGCGCGCCGCGGGCCCCGGTCCGCCGCTAGCTACTTGATCGTCCGCACCGCGACCGAGGTTCCCGCCGCGAACACGCCGGCGAGGTTCTGCATCGGGCCGAGCGGCTGCACGTCGTCGCGCACGATCTGCACATTGGGTTCGCCCGACAGCAGCTTGTGCGTCACATGGCCGTTCTGCACCAGCACCAGCACGTTGGCGGTCCAGCCGGTTTCCCGCGTCGTGTGCACGAAGCCGAACAGGTCGAGGAACAGGCTGCCGGTGCGCTGGAAGTCGTGATGCTCGACCTTGAACATGTAGCCTTGGCAGGCGGTGCGGGCCATGATGCAGTCCTGCACCGCCGGATCGAGCTTGTCGAACGCCATCGAACTGTTGGGCATGAAGCGCTCGACGATGTCGAGATAGGACAGCATCGAGACGTTGGGCGTGTTGTCGGCGTCGAAGCCGAGGTCGCACATGTCGTTGATCGAGGTCTGCCGCAGCGAGATCTTGTCGAAGGCAACATGAACTGCGGTAAAGGAATTGAACCTCGACGATCCGCTTTCGCTTTGGCTCGGCAGCAGAAACCCGCCGCATCCCCCCAGCAGAAGAGTGAGCCCGCACGCGCCAATACACCGCGTCACGCTTGTCAACTGCATGGTTTCCCCCAACGTCCGGCACGATCGTCCATGCCACCCTGGGTTAGCATAAGCCGAAACTGTGTCGGATTCCGAATCCCCTTAACGATTGGTAAACGTTCGGCCCGGCCTGGCGCCCCGCTGCAACATGTTGCAAAGCAATTGTGACAGGCCCGCGGCCCATTTTGGGCGGTCGAGGGCCCGCCGGACTGGACAGTCCTGCGCGCGCCTGCCTTCATGCGGCACGCTATCTCAGGGTTTTGAGCTAAGGATGAAGGTCAGCGACGCGCTCGCCACGCGCAAGTCCGTCCGCGCTTTTCGGCCCGATCCGGTGCCGCGCGCGACCGTGGAGGCCCTCCTGGTGGCGGCGTCCCGCGCGCCCTCCGGCGGCAATCTTCAGCCCTGGAAGGTCCATGTCCTGATCGGCGCGGCGCGCGACGAGATGGTCCGCCGCACCAAGGAGAAGATGGCAGAGAACCCGCGCGGCGGGGTGCCCGAATACCACATCTATCCGCCGGCGCTGACCGAGCCCTACAAGGCCAGGCGCTTTGCCATCGGCGAGGCGATGTACGCCACCATGGGCATTCCGCGCGAAGACAAGATCGGGCGCCTGACGCAGTTCGTGCGCAACTGGGAGTTCTTCGGCGCCCCCGTCGGGCTGATCGTCTCCATCGACCGCCAGATGCAGCAGGGCCAGTGGGCCGATCTGGGCATGTTCCTGCAATCGATCATGCTGCTCGCGCGCGAATACGGCCTCCACAGCTGCGCCCAGGAAGCCTGGGCCCCGTTCCACGAAGTCATCCGCGCCTATCTGGAGGTGCCGCAGGAAGAGATGATCTTCTGCGGCATGGCGATCGGCTATGCCGACGAGGCCGCGCCGATCAACACCTTGGTGTCGGAGCGCGCGCCGCTCGGCGACTGGGCGGTGTTCCGCGAGACCGCCTGAAGCCGGGAACCTCTCAGGCGGGTTTGACCGCGCCCTGCCTTCCCGTGAAGATGATTTCGCAGCCGTGGCGTATTGCGTAACGATGTCGAGGATACCCGATCCGCCGATCCGGCTGGTGATGCGGCTGCTTCTGGAATTCATGGTCGGCACCATGCCGGTGCTGGCGCGCTGGCATGGCGGCGATCTCGTCCGCGGCATCGTCTTCCTCGCCATCGCGCAAGCCAACCGCCCGCGCTTCTCCGACGTCGCGCGGGTCGGGCTGCTCCCCTGGACCCGCGGCGACGCCGCGCTGAAGCCGCTCAGCGTGCTGGCGCTGTCGGAATCGCTCAAGCTGCCCTACGAGACCGCGCGCCGCCGGGTCCTCGCGCTTGCCCGGGACGGCCTCGTCCAGCGCCAGGAACAGGGCGCGATCGTGCCCAATGCGGTGATCGCGGGCGCCGCCTTCGACGCCTTCGCCGGCGACACCTATGACCGCTTCCTTGCCCTCTTGCTCGGCCTGCGCGCCATCCATTTCGACTTCGCCAGCTTCGGCAAGGGTGCGCTGCCGCCGGACGCAGCCTTGCTGCCCGGCGGCGAGCCCGATCTCGCCGTCCGCCATGTCGTCATCGATTTCGTGCTGCGCCTGGTCGAATGCGGCGTCTTCGCGCATGAGAACGATCTCGTCCGTGCGCTCATCTTCAGCGCCATCATGGCGGCCAATGCCGAGCCCTACACCGCCGATCCCGACGCCGCCTGGGACTATGCGACGCTGGCGCAGTCGCCGCCGGCGCACCGGCGCAAGCCCATCCCCATCGCCGAAGTGGCGCACCGCACCGGCATCCCCTACGAGACGGCGCGGCGCTACATCGTCGTGATGCTGCGCGACAAGGACATCGTGCGCGTCCCCGGCAAGGGCCTGATCAACCCGGAGGTCTCGCCGCGCGATCCGCTGCTGCACCAGGCCGGCGCCCTGGTCATGAACCGCTTCGTCCAGTTCATCGGCGACCTTAGCCGCCTCGGCTTCAATTTCGAAAGCCTGCGGATCGAGGAGCGGCGGACCACGGCGGCGTGACGCCGAAAAATGAGAAACCCGCGTTGGATTTCTCCAACGCGGGCTCTCGCTTGAAAGTGAGGTTCCTACAGGGAGGGGCTTGCTGCGGAACCACACGCCTCAAGATCAGAGCGTCGCCAGGAAAAGTGTACTTGCGGTTTTCCGTCCGGCGACGCGACAATCCAAAAAGCCGTCCGGCTTAGAGCCGGACGAAACCGATGACCGCGCCCGTATAGGGATTGATCTGCACGAACGCGACGCGGCCGAAACGGTCGAACGAACGCACGACGTAGCGGTCGCGATAGAAATACGGGTTGCCGACATAGCGCAGGTGGCGCGCCTGCAAGGCGCGGAACACGATGCGGTGGTCGACGACGCGGCGCACGTCGTGGCGCGCCGGCGCCGGGTGGTAACCAAACCCGCCGTGGAACGGCGCGGCGTCGGCGGCGGCAGCGCCGCCCAGGGTCAGCGCGACGGCCGCGACCGCGGCCTTCAGGATCGTCTTGATGCTCATCTTCGTCTCCTTTGGGCCCGCCCGGTCTTTTCCGGGACGTGCGGCCTTCGGTTGCGGAACCGTGGCGCTTGGTGCCTGCGTTCCATGTCGCGTAAGATGCACCGCCGCTCCTGAACGCGTTCTGGACGGCGTGTTCATGCTGGGTTCATGCGCACGGACGTAAAGGGGACCATGCTTTTCCGGACTTTCTTCGCGTCGCTCGTCGTGCTGCTGGCCCTTGCCGGCAGCGCTTCCGCGCGCGGCACGCTGGACAGCATCCTTCCCGGGATCCGCGCCGAGCATCCCGGCCGGCTCTCGGACGCCGAGCCCTGGACCGACTCCGAAGGCCGCACCCATTACCGCATCAAATGGATGACGCCCGAGGGCCGCATCCTCTACTTCAACGCCGATGCCGAGACCGGGCGCTATTCCAGCGGCGGCGGCGGGGGAGGTGATGGCGGCGGCGGCCGGTGGAACGGCGGTGGCCGTCATTCGCATGACGGCGACCCAGGCGATTCCCAATCGGACGGCGATGGCGGCGGCGGCCGCCGTAGCCATTGGAACGGAGACGGCGGCGGCGGCGACTGGCGCGACCGGCATGACGACGGCGGAGGCCGCTGGAATGGCGGCGGCGGTCGCTGGAACGGCGGCGGCAATCACGATTGGCGCGGCGGCCGGGGCGGCGACGGCGGCGACCATGGCGGCTGGCATAGGGGCGGCCGGCAGCGCGGCAATGACAACTGAAGCGGAAGACAACCATGCGCATTCTTCTTGTTGAGGACGACAAGGACCTGCAGCGCCTTCTGAAGAAGGCTTTGAGCGATTCCGGCTATGTCGTGGATACGGCGAGCGACGGCGAGGAAGGTCACTTCCTGGGCGATACCGAGCCCTACGATGCCGTGATCCTCGATCTCGGCCTGCCGAAGATGGACGGCGTGCGCGTGCTCGAGAAATGGCGCAAGGACGGCAAGACCATGCCGGTCCTCATCCTTACCGCCCGCGACCGCTGGAGCGACAAGGTCGCGGGCTTCGACGCCGGCGCCGACGATTATCTCGCTAAGCCCTTCATCACCGAGGAATTGCTCGCCCGCATGCGCGCGCTGATGCGCCGCGCCGCCGGCCTTGCGACATCCGAGATCGAGATCGGCCCGCTGCGCATCGACACCCGCGCCAGCCGCGTCACCGTCGCCGGCAATCCGGTGAAGCTGACCAGCCTGGAGTACCGCCTGCTCTCCTATCTCGCGCATCACAAGGGCAAGGTGGTGAGCCGCACCGAGCTGGTCGAACATCTCTACGACCAGGACTTCGACCGCGACTCCAACACCATCGAGGTCTTCGTCGGCCGCCTGCGCAAGAAGCTGGACACCGACCTGATCCAGACGGTGCGGGGGCTGGGCTATTGCCTGGACGAGAAACCGTCGGATCAGAAATAGACCGGAATAAGGACCCCCCTCTCCCCCTTCGGGGGAGAGGGCCGGGGTGAGGGGGTCGTGACGCATGGTCGGTGAGGCAACGAAAGAGCACCGCCTGTGCCGCGCCACCAACCGCTCCCGCGCGAAGGAAATGCGTCACCAAGCGGTCTCGACCGAAAAGCTCTTCTGGTCCTTCGTCCGCAATCGCCAGCTCGGCGGCCACAAATTCAAACGCCAGGTCCCCATCGGCCCTTACATCGCGGATTTCGTTTGCTTGGAGCGAAAGCTCATCGTTGAACTGGATGGTCCCCTGCACACAGATCGCAAAGGTTACGACGCCGCGCGCGATTCGCATCTGCGCGCGCAGGGCTACGACGTTATGCGCTTCGTCAACGAAGAGTTTGCGGGCAACGTCTCGGTCATACTGAGGACTATCGAGCATGCGCTCGGCACCCCCTCACCCCGCCCTCTCCCCCGGAGGGGGAGAGGGAGAAGTCGCGGCGAATGACCCGCCTCCGCCCCCTCGTCGCCCGTCTGCGTCTCAATTCCCTGGCCGGGCGGCTCATCGCCGCGGCGGCGGTGTGGACGCTGCTGGCGCTGGTCGGCGGCGGCTTCGTCCTGTCGAGCGCGTTCCGCACCTCGGTGCAGGGCGATTTCGATTCGGAGATCTCCGACGATCTCTACGCCCTCATCGCCGCCACCGGCCACGACGCCAAGGGCGCCGTCACCGTCGAGCAGCGCTATCTGGCGCCCAGCTATCAGCGCGCCTATTCCGGCGACTACTGGCAGATCGTGCCGATCGCCAAGGGCGCGATGGGCGTGCCGCAGGCGCGGCTCGACCTGCTGTTCAAGAACCACGCAGTGACGATCTCCCATTCGCTGCTCGACCAGCCGCTTAGATTGAGCGATCTGGTGCCGTATAAGGAGGGAATTCTGGCCGGCTATGGCGACGGGCCCGACCGCCAGCATGTCCGCGTGCTGGCGCACCCCATCGAATTCTCCATCGCCGCCACCGCCAAGCCGGACGATGCCCGCGCCTACATGCTCTATGTCGCCGCCGACATGGGCGAGCTCAACGAGCGCATCGCCGCCTTCAACGGCACGCTGATCTGGTCCTTCGGCGTGCTCGGCCTGGGGCTGATCGCGGCCGTGTTCATCCAGGTGCGCGTCGGCCTGCAGCCCCTGCGCAAGGTGACCCAGGCGCTGCACCGCATCCGCGCCGGCACCGCCGACCGCCTGGAAGGAAATTTCCCCGCCGAGATCGAACCGCTGGCGAGCGAACTCAACAGCCTGATCGAGCACTCCGCCGAGGTCGTCGGCCGCGCCCGCTCCTACGTCTCCAATCTCGCGCATTTCCTCAAGACCCCGCTCACCGTGCTCTCCAGCGAGGCCGCGGCGCAGCCCGGCCCGCTCGCCGATTCGGTGAACCGCCAGGTTCTCGCCATGCGGCGTCAGGTCGATCATTACCTGGCCCGCGCCCGCGCCGCCGGCGCGCTCAACGTGCTGGGCAACCGCACGCCGGTCGCCGGCGTGCTCGAAGACCTTGCCCGCACGCTCAAGCGCATCCATCAGGATGCCGCCCTAACCATCGAGGTCGTCTGCCCCGCCGGTCTCGCCTTCCGCGGCGAGCGCCAGGATCTCGAGGAGATGGCCGGCAACCTGCTCGACAATGCCTGCAAGTGGAGCCATGGCCGGGTCCGTGCCACCGCGGCGGCCGGCGGCGCGTCGCTGACGCTGACCGTCGAGGACGACGGCCCCGGCCTGACGCCGCAGCAGCGCGAGCAGGTCGGCGAACGCGGCGAAAGGCTGGACGAAAGCGTCCCCGGCACCGGCCTGGGTCTCGCCATCGTCCGCGATATCGCCAAACTCTACGGTGGCACGATGGAACTGGACGGTTCTGAGATGGGCGGCCTGAGCGTCCGGTTGACGCTTCCGGCAATTGCTTAGCGAAAGTTTACCTTCTTCCTCTTTCGGAGGAATACGGCGACGGAACTCTGGAATGTGTGACACCCGGCAACATGGCATTAACCCTCGCCCGATAATCTGTAGGCGGATTTGTGTGTGGGGGCAGTGCTGGTGCTGTCCGACCCTGGGGCCTTGATGATTACTCCGGAACGCACCGGACTTTTGAAGTCGTTCTTGGGCGGTCTGCCCGAGCAGATCGCCGCGCGTCTGGCGCATGCGGTGGAAGTCGACCGCCTGGTCGACGGCAAGTCGCTCCCCCACGAGATGATCCTGGAAGGCCTGCGCCCGGCGCTGCGCCGCGCCGCCGGCTCCGACCGGACGCCGACGCCGCTGCGCGCCTTCTGCATGCCGTTCGAGGATCTCTTCACGCTTCTGCCGCGCAAGACCAAGCAGAAGGGCTCCATCGCGCGCGGCAGCGTCGCGCCGGTCTGGGCCTGGATCAGCCAGAGCCTGCTCGCCGAACAGTCCAAGGACTACATCCGCGACTTCAAGCAATGCATCCTCACCGCCCGGCATGGCGAGGCGCATGCCCGCGCCGTCCAGTTCTGGAGCGTCGCGGGGTCGGCGATCCAGGCGCGCCTCGCCGATGCCGCCGGCCTCAAGGCCGCCCGGGCGGCGCTCGTCTCCGAGTTGGTCGTCGCCGATGCCGCCGAGATGGCGCTGCTGCTCGGCGTCGGCGCCGACGTCGCCGACATCCAGAAGGTGCTGCCCAAGCCGGTGCCGGCCCTGACCGACGAGATGCTGTGGCCGCTGCGCGCGATCTACGACCGCCTGATCGAGAAGGCGCCCGACGCCGCGCCCTATGTCGCGGTCATCGCGATGCACCGCCTGGCGCGCCCCTGGGAAGCGCTCAAGCTCCCCCTGAACATCTCGCGCCAGACCCAGGACACGCTGATCAGCTCGACCGACATGGGCCTGGTCGGCGAGATCATCTTCGGCGACATCGAAACCTACGGCAACGCGGTGCGCGCCGCGCGCCATCCCAATTTCGACGAGGCGGCGCTGCTGGGCGCGCTCGGCCACTTCACCACGCTCTCCAGCGGCATCGTCAAGGGCATCGAGATGCGCCGCGACGGCAAATGGGGCCAGCGCCTGATGAAGGACCGCGCCGCCCTGGCCGAAGTCATGGACGGCTTCATGGAGCGCGCGCCCAAGGAGCTCGCCCTCGCCCTGCCGACGCAGAAGAGCGGCAGCTTCGGCGGCGGCCCGAAATATCCCGATTTCGCCAAGCCGATCGATCCGGAGAAGCTCGAACGCGCCGCGCGCTACACCAGGCTCGTCGTCGGCTCCAAGAATCTCGCGGTCGCCGCCTCGTTCGGCGCGACGCAGAAGAAGGCGGAGGAGGAGATGTGCCAGCTCCTGCGCAGCTACAACGAGGACGTGGTCAAGGAACTGCGCTCGAGCGACGGTCCGCGCCGCGCGGTGGTCGAAAGCCAGTTCGAATTCGTCCTCGGCCTCACCGCGCTGCTCTTCAGCGAAGAGGAAGCCGAGCTCCTGCGCCGCCGCGGCAAGGCCGCGCAACAGGCGGCGGCTGCGGCGTAGGCCGCGCTCGACCTGTATACCAAATTTTGGTATAAGGGGCGTGAGCAAGAACACCTCCATAAGCCTCGGCGAGCACTTCGTCGATTTTATCGACACGCAAGTGGCCACGGGCCGCTATGGCTCGGCCAGCGATGTCGTGCGCGCCAGTCTGCGTCTTCTCGAAGAGCAGGAAGCCAAGCTCGAACGTCTGCGCGCTGCACTGATCGCGGGCGAAGAGAGTGGGCCGCCGCGGCCATTCGACTTTGACGCCTTCCTGAAGCGGAAGAACCGGGAATATCGGGCGCGCAAGCGCAAGGCATCGAAAACGCGCTGATGGCCAAATACGTCCTATCGCCGCTCGTGGAAGCGGATTTCACCGCCACCTCTAAACCGCGCCCTCCTGCTTCAGCGCCGCGATCTCCAACCCGCTGAACCCCAGTTCGCGCAGCACTTCGTCGGTATGCTCGCCCAGCGTCGGCGGCCTCGTCCGTACCGTGCCCGGCGTGCCGTGCAGTTTCACCGGCGTCGCCGCCACTCTCGCCTTGCCGATGCCGGGGTAGTCGATGTCGGCGAAGAAGTCGCCGCCCGCGATATGCGGATCGTCCAGCGTCTGGCGCGGCCGGTACACCGGCCCCGCCGGCACGCGGGCGCCTTCGAACGCCGCGATCGCCTCGGCGCTCGAACGCTCCGCCACCCAGGCGCCGACCCGCGCCGAGATGATTTCGCCGTTGTCGCCGCGCGCCTTGTCGGACGCGAAGCGCGGATCCTCCAGCCATTCCGGCGCGCCGATCAGCCTGGCGGCGCGGCGGAACAGGGGATCGCCGTTCACCGCCACCGTGATCCAGCCGTCCTTGGCCTTGTAGATGTCCGACGGCCCCGCCGTCTGGCTGCGGTTGAGCGACGGCGCGCGGCCTATTTTGAGGGCGTCTTCCTCGATCAGCGTCGGCGCGAAGAACGTCAGCGCGGTGCGCAGCAGGGCGCCCTCGACCAGTTGTCCGCGCCCGCTCGCCTCGCGCGCGCGCAACGCCGCCGCGACCCCGAGCGCCAGCAGCGAGGCGGTGCCGAAATCGACATAAGGCGCGCTGCAGCGCACCGGCTGCTCGTCCGTGCCGGAGAAATAGGTCGCGCCCGACATCGCCTGGGCGACGCCGTCGAAGCCGACGCGCGCCGCATAGGGTCCTTCGAGGCCGAACGCCGTGCCCACCGCCAGCACGCAGCGCGGATTGATCTTCGAAACGGCGTCCCAGTCGAGCCCCATGGCTTTGAGCGTTTCCGCCGGCAGGTTCGCCACCACCACGTCGGCGCCGCGCACCAGTCGCCGCACCACTTCGCGTCCCGCCTGGTTCATCGGATCGCAGGTCAGGCTGCGCTTGTTGCGGTTCATCTGCAGGAACATCGCGCCCTCGCGCGGCGTGCCGTCGTCGTTCTCGCCCAGGGAGACCAGCGTGCGGTCCTCGCGCCCCTCGCGCTTCTCGACCCGGATGACGTCGGCGCCCAGATCGCCGAGCAGCGCGGCGCAATAGGGCCCGGCGATATAGCGGCCGAAATCGACGACGCGCAGCCCCGCGAAAGGTCCCTCCGGTGTCGCGCTCATCTATAGTCCCCTCGCCGAATTGCTGCCGGGACTATAGCGCCGCCGGGAGAAATTGCATGGCGCCGCGCATCATGCCAAAGGGAGGGCGCCTCTTTCGCAGGATCGTCCATGCCGCCGAAGAACAACCCGCTCAAGCTCAATCCGCTGCAGCTGCGCACGCTGACGCTGCTCCAGGCCCTCGCCAGCGTCCCCGGCGCCGCCGCCCCGCGCGCCGATGGCGAGGTCGCGATCGTTCAGTTTCCCAATGCCCATGGCGATCATTTCCATCTCGGCGATGCGCTGGTGATGGGCAAGGACGCGACCGGCCTGACCAACGCGGCGGTGTGGAACGCGCTGACCCGCAAGGGCCTCGCCCGCGCCGAATACCCGCGCGAGATGCTGCTGACGGCGCAAGGCCTCGCTTACGACACCGGCTTGGCTGGCGAGATCCTGCGCAAGGGAAGTCACTGACCTTTCACTTCACCCGGTGCAGCGTGAAGAACGGCTTGTCGAACAGGCTGGCCGCCGCCGCGCTCTTGAAGAAGCCGTCGAGCGCCGTCGGATCGGCGGTGATCTCCGCATCGCCCATGTCGCCCTGGCCCGGCGTGCCCTTGATCTTGCCGGCCTTGATCGCGGCCTTGGTCGGCGTCTCGTCCATCATCGCCAAGGTCAGCGTGCCCTTGGCGTCGATGCGGTAGAGCACCGGCACGGTGCCGGACGGCGCGCCTTCCTCCGTCTTGCCATTGGTCGAGGTCAGCCGCGCGTTCATGTAGTGCTTGTCGCCCAGCGTCGCGGTGGTCAGCGTCGCGATCATCCAGTCGGCGTCGGGCTTGTCGCCGCCCTCGACGATGACGGCGGTGATGCTGCCGTCGCTCTGCGGCAGGAAGTGGAAATAGCCCGGCTTGCCGTCGGCGTCCTTGCCCACCCACAGCCCGCTCAGGGCGGGGTCGGATTTGAGGCCGGCGGTGGTGCCGACCGGATGGCTGGTGGTCGGCGGATAGCACGCCGACAGGATCAGCGCGGCGGCCAGCGCCAGGGCGGCGGGAAAAGTCTTCATGGAAAAATCCCCTCGAATCGTGGGCCAGCTTCTGCGGCAATTTGGGCGGAAGCAGGGCCCGCCGGCGTTTGGACCGTGACGGTCCCAAACACTATAGTCCGCGCGCCCAACAGCCGATACGACATGACCCCGAAGAAACGCCGCCGCCTGGCTTTCGCCATAGCCCTCGTGGCCGCCGGCGCCGGCGCCGCCGCGCTCGCGCTGTTCGCCCTCAAGGACAACGTCCTCTATTTCTACAGCCCCAGCGACGTCGCCGCCAAGCATGTCGCGCCCGGCGTCGCTTTCCGCATCGGCGGCCTCGTGGCGCCGCACAGCGTCAGCCACGGCGCCGGCGCCGCGGTCCATTTCACCGTCACCGACGGCAAGCGTAGCGTACCGGTGTCCTATCGCGGCGTGCTGCCGGCGCTGTTCGCCGAAGGGCAGGGCGTCGTCGCGCTCGGCGCCCTCGACGGCGGCGGCACTTTCACCGCGAGCGAAGTCCTCGCCAAGCATGACGAGCGCTACATGCCGCCCGAAGTCGTCGATGCGCTCAAGCGCTCCGGGCGCTGGAAGGAAACGCAGTGACCGGCGAGATCGGCCAGCTCGCACTCTGCCTCGCGCTCGCCCTGGCATTGGTCCTGTCGATTTCGGGGCTGGCAGGGGCGCGCGCGGAAAACGCGCTGGCGCGCCGCGTCGCCTCCAGCAGCGCCGCCGGGATGTTCGTCTTCATCGCGCTTGCCTTCGGCGCGCTCACTTACGCTTCGGTGGTCTCGGACTTCTCGATCCTCAACGTGGCGCAGAACTCGCACACGCTGAAACCGCTGGTCTACAAGATCTCCGGCGTGTGGGGGAACCACGAAGGCTCCATGCTGCTCTGGGTGCTGGTGCTCGCCGTCTATGCCGCCGCCGTCGCCTTCGCGAAGAGAGGAAGCGAGCGGCTGACCAGCGCCGCGCTCGGCGTCCAGGGCCTGATCGCCGCCGCCTTCCTTCTCTTTATCCTGTTCACCTCGAACCCGTTCGTGCGCCTGGACCCTGCGCCGTTCGAGGGCGACGGCCTCAACCCGCTGCTCCAGGATTTCGGCCTCGCGGTGCATCCGCCGATGCTCTACGCTGGCTATGTCGGCCTCTCCGCCGCCTTCGCCTATGCCGCCGCGGCGCTGATCACGCGCGAGCGCGACTGGGCCCGCGCCGCGCGGCCTTTCATGCTCGCGGCCTGGATCGCGCTCACCCTCGGTATCGCGCTGGGAAGCTGGTGGGCCTATTACGAGCTCGGCTGGGGCGGCTTCTGGTTCTGGGACCCGGTCGAGAACGCCTCGCTGATGCCCTGGCTGATCGCGACCGCGCTGCTGCATTCGGCGCTCGCGACCGAGCGCACCGGCGCCTTCCGTTCCTGGACGCTGCTGCTCGCCATCGCCGGCTTTTCCTTGAGCCTGATCGGCACCTTCCTGGTGCGCTCCGGCGTGCTCTCCTCGGTGCATGCCTTCGCCAGCGATCCGGCGCGCGGGCTCTACATCCTGGGCCTCCTCGTCGTCGCCATCGGCGGGGCGCTCGCGCTGTTTGCCTGGCGCGCTCCGGGCCTTCAGACCGGCGCCTCCTTCGCGCCCGTCAGCCGTGAGACCGCGCTCCTGATCAACAACGTCTTCCTCGTCGCCGCGACCGCGACGGTCTTTCTCGGCACGCTCTATCCTCTGGTCCTGGATTCGCTGGCCGGCACCAAGCTCTCGGTCGGCCCGCCCTATTTCGCGCTCACCTTCGCGCCGATCTTTGCCGCGCTTCTCGTCCTGGTGCCGTTCGGGCCGCGCCTCGGCTGGAAGAAAGGCAATCTCAACGAAGCCCTGCGCACGCTGTTCCCGGCCTTCGCGCTGGCGGTGGTTGCGGCGCTGGTGGCGCTGGTCTTCACCAGCCCGCGCACGCTGGCCGCCGCCGGTTCCTTCGGCCTTGCTACCTGGCTGGTCGCCGCCAGCGCCATCGACATCCGCAAGCGCGGCTTTCGCTTCGGCGCGCTGGCCTCGGCGCTTGCCCATGCCGGCCTCGCCGTGACGCTGATCGGCGTTGCCGGCACCACGCTGTGGCGCAGCGAAGCGCTGGAAGTGCTCGCGCCGGGCGAGACCATGTATGTCGGCACCTATGCCCTGCGCCTCGACGATGTCGTCGGCGCCGCCGGCCCCAACTACACCGCCGCTCGCGCCAACGTCACCGTGCTTTCGGGCGGCCGCACCGTCGCCGTGATGCACCCCGAGCGCCGTGTCTTCCCGGCCGAGCGCCAGGACACCGCCGAGACCGCGATCCGCACCACCATCTTCAGCGATCTCTATCTCGCGCTCGGCGACCGCCGCGACGCGACCCATTGGGTGCTGCGCGCCTACGTCAATCCGCTGGCGCCCTTCATCTGGCTCGGCGCCGTGGTGATGGCGCTCGGCGGCTTCGCGGCGCTGTTCGGCCGCCTGCGTCAAAGTCGCGACGTCCCTGCCGCCGCCCCGGCGCTTGCCGAATGACGCGCCTGCTCGCCGCGCTGTTTCTTCTGTTCGCCGCCGGTGCCGCCCTGGCCGTGCCGGCGCCGGGCACGCTCGCCGATCCGGCGCAGGAGGCGCGCGCCCGCGCCTTGCAGAAGGAGCTGCGCTGCATGGTCTGCCAGGGCGAGTCGATCGACGAATCCAACGCGCCGCTGGCAGCCGACCTGCGCGCCTTGATCCGCGCCCGCATCGCCGCCGGCGAAAGCGACGCCGAGATCAAGGACTATCTCGTCGCCCGCTACGGCGATTTCATCCTGATGAAACCGCCCTTCGAGGCCAGCACCTATGCCTTATGGCTGACACCTTTTCTTGTGTTGATAGTGGCGGGCGGCGTCGCCATATGGGTGGTGATCCGGGCCGGCAAGACGCCGCAAGGCGACGCCTGAGCTTCGGTTCCAGCCCTCACAGTTCCGCGAGAATCCGGCACTGGGGGACTGAATTACAGACCTTTAATGATCCGGAATGAATTGAGTAAGATTAGCCCTGTACTGGGCGTATGACCGACCCGGTGCTGGGAGGTCCAGGAGAACAAGATGTCCGAGCAAAAGCCCCATTGGATTCTACGTCGCAGCCGCGCCGCCGCGCTGGGCTCTGCCGCCGCCCTCGTGCTGGTCGGCCTGTCCGCCTTCGCCTTCGTCCCCGGCGTCCACCCGGTGAGCGACGTCCAGCCCGCGCCGCGCGTCGTCGCGGCGGCCGAGCCGGTCGCCCGCGCCACCACCCCGCGCATGCTGGAGAACGGCGCGCCGTTCAGCTTCGCCGACCTCGTCGAGCGCGTCAGCCCTGCCGTCGTCACCATCACCGCCGAGACGCTCGAGACCGGGCCCGCCAATGTCGATGCCCTGCCGGCCCCGTTCCGCGACTTCTTCAACCAGCAGGGCCAGGGCGGCCAGCCCCGCGCCCCGCGCAAGGCGATCAGCGCCGGCTCGGGCTTCATCATCGACAAGGCCGGCTTCGTCGTGACCAACAATCACGTGGTCGAGAACGCCCGCAAGATCACGGTCAAGCTGCCCGACGGCCGCAGCTTCGAAGCCAAGCTGGTCGGCACCGATCCGTTGACCGACATCGCGCTTCTGAAGGTGAAGAGCGACAAGGCGCTGCCCTCCGTCGAGTTCGGCGACGACCGCGCCGTGCGCGTCGGCGACTGGGTGGTCGCGGTCGGCAATCCGTTCGGCCTGTCCAACTCGGTCACCGCCGGCATCGTGTCCTCGCTCGGGCGCGAGATCGGCAGCGGCCCCTATAACGACTTCATCCAGATCGACGCCCCGATCAACCGCGGCAATTCCGGCGGCCCGACCTTCGACCTGCGCGGCCAGGTCATCGGCATGAACTCGATGATCTATTCGCCGTCCGGCGGCAGCGTCGGCATCGGCTTCGCGATTCCCTCCACCATCATCCACGACGTGATCGCGCAGCTTCAGGCCCACGGCCATGTCGACCGCGGCTATCTCGGCGTGAACATCCAGAGCATCACGCCGGAAATCGCCTCGACGCTCAACATCACCAGCCCCAAAGGCGCGATCATCGCCGAGGTCGTGGCGGGCGGTCCCGCCGCCAGCGCCGGCTTCCAGCAGGGCGACGTCGTCACCGCGCTCAACGGCCGCACCGTCGAGGACAGCCGCGACCTGACGCGCCACATCGCCTCGATCCCCGCCGGCGCCACCGCGTCCTTCACCGTGCTGCGCAACGGTCAGGTCAAGACCATCACCGCCAAGATCGGCAATCGCCCCGATCAGCGCGTCGCCTCGAACAACGCCGATCCGGACAGCCGCGACGACGCCCAGGGCGGCGACGGCGCCGGCACGGCAAATCTTCAGGCCATGGGCCTCGGCCTTGCCGCGGTCACGCCGGAGGCGCGCCGCAACTTCAACATCGACGAAGCCGTCGACGGCGTCCTGGTGACGCGCGTCGACCCCGACAGCGATGCCGGCGACAAGGGCATCCAGCCCGGCGACGTGGTGCTCTCGGTCGCCAACAAGCCGGTGCACAGTCCGCGCGACGTGATCGCGCAGATCGCGGCGGCGCGTACCGCCGGCCGTCACACGGTCCTGCTGCTGGTCGCGACGCAAGGCGGCACCCGCTTCGTCGCGGTCGAGATCGGGCAGGCTTAAGAGTTTTTCGCGTACCGGGCAGCGCGGCTTCGGCCGCGTTGTCCGGCCCCCGCGCCGGTGGTGGCGGCCCCATCCCCCCCGTTGCTGCCGCCGGCGCGGACCCTTTTTAACCTTCGGAAGGTGGGCCGATGCGCATTCTCGTTGTCGAAGACGATCTGGAAGCCCAGCGCTACCTGGTCAACGGGCTTAAGGAAGCCGGCCATGTCGTGGACGACGCCGCCGACGGCGAGACCGGGCTGACGCTCGCGCTGTCGCGGCCCTACGACGTCGCGATCATCGACCGCATGCTGCCCAAGATGGACGGCCTGAAAGTCGTCGCCGACATGCGCGAGCACTCCAACGTCACCCCGGTGCTGTTCCTCTCCGCCCTCAGCGAGGTCGACGACCGGGTGAAGGGCCTGAAAGCCGGCGGCGACGACTACCTGACCAAGCCCTATGCCTTCGTCGAGCTGCTCGCCCGCATCGACGCGCTGATGCGCCGCCGCTCGCCGCAGGCGGTCAAGACGCGGCTCCAGGTCGGCGATCTCGAGCTCGACCTCCTCACCCGCACCGCCCAGCGCGCCGGCGCCGCGATCGATCTGCAGCCGCGCGAATTCCGCCTGCTCGAATATCTCATGCGTCATGCCAGCCAGGTCGTCACCCGCACCATGCTGCTGGAGAGCGTCTGGGAGTATCATTTCGATCCCCAGACCAACGTCATCGACGTGCACATCTCGCGGCTGCGCGCCAAGATCGACAAGGGCTTCGACACCGCGCTGCTCCACACGGTGCGCGGCGCCGGCTACATGATCCGGGCGGCGGCGCGGCCGGCGGCATGAGCCGTGCGCGCCCCTGACATTCTACGCACCCAGGCCTATCGCATCGTTCTGGTCTACGTCGCCGTGTTCGCCGTCTCGGTCGCGGCCCTGATCGCCTTCACCTATTGGAACACCAAGCGCGCCCTCGACGCGCAGACCGACCAGACCATCGAGGCCGAGATCGTCGGCCTGTCGGAGCAATACCAGCAGCTCGGCCTCTACGGCTTGCGCAACGTCGTGGTGGCGCGCTCCGAGCATGCCGGCCTCGGCCTCTATCTGCTGGCCAACCAGCTCAAGCAGCCGGTCGTCGGCAATCTCGATTCCTGGCCGCAGCCCATGACCCAGTCGAACAACTTCGTCGAGTTCGACTATGCCCGCCATATCGACAACAAGCTGGAGACCCGCCGCGCCCGCGGCCCGCGTCTTCGCGCTCGCCGGCGGCGCCTATCTGCTGGTCGCCCGCGACGTCCACGAGCGCTACCTGACCGAGCGCCTCTTCACCACCACACTGCCCTGGACCGTCGGCCTCATCCTGCTGCTCGGCCTGATCGGCGGCGCCCTGATGAGCCGCAACATCCTGGCGCGCCTGGATTCGATCAACCGCACCAGCGCCGAGATCATCGACGGCGATCTCACCCGCCGGGTGCCCGTGGGCACCCGCCACGACGAGTTCGACGCCTTGGCCGAGAACCTCAACGCCATGCTCGACCGCATCGAGCGGCTGATGAAGGGCGTGCGCGAGGTCACCGACTCGGTCGCCCACGACCTGCGCACCCCGCTCAACCGCCTGCGCAACCGGCTCGAGACCACGCTGCGCCATCTCGATCCCGCCAGCAGCCAAGCGGCCGAGATCGAGGCCGCGGTCGCCGAAACCGACTCGCTGATCGCGACCTTCAACGCGCTGCTCCTGATCGCCGAGGCCGATGCCGGCGTGGCGCGCGGCGAGATGGCGCCGATCGATCTTGCCCCCATCGCCGAGGACATGGCCGAACTCTACGCCCCGCTGGCCGAGGAGAAGGGCGTCACGCTGAAGATCACGCCGGCCGGCGCCACCATGATCGACGGCAATCGCAGCCTGATCTCCCAGGCCCTCGCCAACCTCGTCGACAACGCGATCAAATACACCCCGTCCGGCGGTGAAGTGACCGTCACCGCGCTCGAAACGCCATCGGGCGTAGAGCTGCGCGTCGCCGACACCGGTCCCGGCATTCCCGCAGCCGAGCGCGCCCGCGTCGTCGAGCGCTTCGTGCGGCTGGAGGCCAGCCGCAACTCGCCCGGCACGGGGCTGGGTCTCAGCCTCGTCGCCGCCGTCGCCCGCCTGCACGATGCGGAGCTGGTCCTGGAAGACAACCGCCCCGGCCTGAAAGCGACGATCCGCTTCCCACGACCGGCGCCGCGCGCGAGATAACCTCTCCCGCGAGCGGGAGAGGACGCAAAATCTTACGTTTAGCGTAGCGCAGCGGAGCTAAGCGTTAGATTTTGCTAGGTGAGGGGTACTGGCGTGGGGCCCAGACTTTCGGCCTCTCCCGCGAGCGGGAGAGGTTATTGAGCGCAAATCGCATTACACTCCACCTATGTCCGCTTTCGCCGCCGCCACGCCGCCGGAACCCTTCGATCCCGCGCGCGCGGAGCGCACCTTCGACGCGCTGGCCGAGCACGGCTTCGTGCCCGGCGCCCCCGACCGCGCCGTGCTCGCGGCGATCTTCGGCAACAGCCCCTTTCTCGCCCGTCTCGCGGTTCGGGAACACGCCCAACTCGGCCGGCTTCTGGCCGATGGCCCGACGCCGATTCTCGCCGCCGCGAACGCGCTCGCGCTTTCCGCCGCCGAGGCCGAAACGCAAGCCGAGGCGATGGCGCGGCTGCGCGTCGCCAAGCGCCGCGCCGCGCTCGCCATCGCCGCCGCCGACATCGCCGGCCTCTGGCAGCTCGCCGACGTCACCGCCGCACTCACGCAATTCGCCGACGCCTGCGTCAAGGGCGCGCTGCGCTTCGTGCTGCGCGAGGCCGCGGCCAAGGCGCAGATGCCTGAGCGCGACGGCGCCAGGCTGGAAGCGGCCACCGGCCTCGTCATCCTCGCCATGGGCAAATACGGCGCCTTCGAGCTCAACTACTCGTCGGATATCGACCTTGTCGTGTTCTACGAGCCGCGCCGCTTTCCGTTCAGGAAGCGCGACGACGCGCGCGGCGCCGCTGTCGATCTGGTGCGCGGCCTCGTCAAGCTGCTGACCGAGATCACCTCAGACGGCTATGTCTTTCGCGTCGATCTGCGCCTGCGCCCCGATGCCGGCGCGACCCAGGTCGCGATCTCGACCGACGCGGCCGAGTCCTATTACGAGGGCATGGGCCAGAACTGGGAGCGCGCCGCCTTCATCAAGGCGCGCGCCTGTGCCGGCGATCCCATGGCCGGCGCCCGTTTCCTCAAATCGATCGAGCCCTTCATCTGGCGGCGCAATCTGGATTTCGCCGCGATCGAGGACATCCATTCCATCAAGCGCCAGATCCACGCCCATGGCGGCCACGGCGCCATCGCGGTCGCCGGCCACAACATCAAGCTCGGGCGCGGCGGCATCCGCGAGATCGAGTTCTTCGCCCAGACCCAGCAGCTCATCCTCGGCGGCCGCATGCCGGATTTGCGCGCCGGCGCGACGCTCGCGGCGCTGGGCGCGCTGACGGCGCGCGGCCTCGTCACGCAACAGACCACCGCCGATCTCAAGGACGCCTATCGCTATCTGCGCACGCTGGAGCACCGCCTCCAGATGATCGAGGACGAGCAGACCCACACCGTGCCGAAATCGGCCGAAGGCATCGCCCATGTCGCCTGCTTCATGGGCTATCCCGACGCCGCCGCCTTCGGCGCCGCGCTCACGCACCAGCTCGAAACCGTGCAGGGCCACTACGCCCGCCTGTTCGAGCGCGAGCAGGACCTGACCGCGAGCGAAGGCAACCTCGTCTTCACCGGCGTGGAGGAGGATCCGGGCACGCTCGGCACGCTCCAGGCGATGGGATTCCGCGAGCCGGCCCATGTCTCGGGCGCGATTCGCGGCTGGCATCACGGCCGCATCCGCGCCATGCGCAGCGCCCGCGCCCGCGAGCTGCTGACCAAGCTGGTGCCGGTGCTGCTTCCGGCGCTTAGCCAGACCGCCGATCCCGACGCCGCCTTCGCGCAGTTCGACCGCTTTCTCAGCAACCTGCCGGCCGGGGTGCAGCTCTTCTCCCTGCTGATGGCGCGCCCCGAACTGCTCCGGCTGATCGCGAACATCATGGGCTCGGCGCCGCGCCTGGCCGAGCATCTGGCGCGCGCGCCGCATACGCTCGACGCCCTGATCGACGCTGACTTCCTGCACCGCCTGCCGGCGCGCGCCGCGCTCGACGGGCAATTGGCGGACCTGCTGCGGCGCGCCGAAGGCTACGAGGCCGCGCTCGACGCCGCGCGCCGCTTCGCCAAGGAGCAGATATTCCGCGTCGGCGTTCAGATCATCGAAGGCGCCACCAATGCCGCCGCCGCCGGTCCCGCCTTCGCCGCCATCGCCGAAAGCGTGATCGCGGGACTTCTCCCCGTGGTCGAGCGCGAGCTCGCCGAGACCGCCGGCACGATTCCCGGTGCCGCCTTCGCTGTCGTCGCCATGGGCAAGCTCGGCGGGCGCGAGATGACCGCCGGCTCCGATCTCGATCTCATCTTCGTCTACGACGTGCCCGACGGCATCGAGCACAGCGACGGTCCGAAGCCGCTTCCCGTCATCGTCTATTACGCGCGCCTGGCGCAGCGCTTCATCGCGGCGCTGACCGCCCACACCGCCGCCGGCGGGCTCTACGACGTCGACATGCGCCTGCGCCCCACCGGCAACAAGGGTCCGGCGGCGGTCTCGCTCGCCTCCTTCGCGCGCTACCACGCCGGCGAATCCTGGACCTGGGAGCGTCTCGCGCTCACCCGCGCCCGCGTCGTCGCCGGGCCGCGCCGGCTCGCCGCCAAGATCGAAGACGTGATCGCCCGCACCCTCGCCGCCGCCGCCGATCCCGCCAAGATCGTCGCCGATGCCCGCGACATGCGCGAGAAGCTGGCGGCCCAATTCCCCGGCAAGAACCGCTGGGACCTCAAATACGCGCCCGGCGGCCTCATCGATATCGAGTTCATCGCCCAGACGCTGCAGCTTTGCGCCCAGGGGCGCCCCGAAGTCCTCGACAGCAACACCATCGCCGCGCTCGCCAAGCTTGAGGCTGCCGGCATTCTCGCTCGCGACGCAGCGCAGACCCTGATCGCCGCCGCCGGACTCGAACACGCTTTGACGCAAGTTCTGCGCATCGCGCTCGACGGAACGCTCGAACCGCAAGACGCGACGCACGGTCTCAAGGCGCTGCTGGTGAAAGCGGCGGGGGTGGAGGATTTCGAAGTGCTGGAAGCGCGCTTGGGGGAAGCACAGACAAAGGTGCGTGTGATATTTGCGTCAGTCCTACCCTCCCCTTGAAGGAGGGTTGTGCCTTGCGCCAAAACGCCGGCCCGCTCTCTGAAGATGCTTCGCAATTTCGATGCCCCGCTCCGTGCGGAGGTTAGTCCTGCAAGTCGCCAAATGCCCGATTGAGATTATCGAGATGATGCTCGCACCCCTCCCAGATAAGAGCGTGTTGCCAAGCGTGACACCATCGCAGTTCGTTACCGTGGAAGATGTCCTCATGGAACGTCACGCCAAACACATAGAGCAATTCGGGAAACTGCTGATACATAAGCAGTGGATCAGCGTGGTCCGTAAGGCGGTAGTGGCCTAAGTTTAAATCCAGGTGCATCTGGCAGACTACATTTCCCAGCTTGTCGCGACCGCAGGGCTTGTCGAGCCGTGGCGTCGGAAGTCCACGAAACTTGGCTTCAATGAATTTTTGTAGGTCCTGTTCCGCGAGCGCCCCAAACGCACGGACCCTCACGAGAACCTCCTTTGGCAGTAAGAGGCGCACTCAAGCTCACACGAGTTATTGAGTTTTCATCGACGCAATGAGCTCGCCGATGGAAGAAAACGATTCCACGTCCTCCGCCTGCTGCCTTGTCAGAGGCTTATACAACGCGGGGTCAACTTCCGGGCGCGGCATCGGACCATCGCCCAATCGCGACTTGGTTCCCCACAATGAAAGACCGTGGAAATAAAACGGATGCATTACCATCCGGCGCGCACAGATACCGGCAACAAACGACCAACCCCAGCGCGGCGAGGGGAGATCAGCCAGTAGCGCTCGCCGGGAGAGTGCGTTCTCTCCTTCTTCTATTAGGGTACCGTAATAGTCGCGCATTGCCGTCTTCGCGATCAGGCCGCTAGATTTGTCGCGGGGCCCCAAGCCGTCTCTTGCTTCGTTCCACGGGCTTTCGTTATGAGTCGCGCGAGACAATTCCAGTGCGTTCAGACGGCCTAGAAATGCGATTAAGTCGGTCAGATACTCGCGCGTCGATTCATCTAGAACCAGCGCCCGCGGGTTTCCCGAAAACGAAAATATGTGATGCGCTTTCTGCGTGATTGGGGACGATCCGCTGTATCGATCCCAAACAGATCGGACTACAGGCCCGTACGTCCATGCCTCAAAGTCTTCCTGAAAAAGTGGCTCTCCTCGCAAGGCAAGGCTGAAGCCTTGCGCGTAGTAAAGTTGCTTCTCTAGAGACATAGGATCGGTCGGCGCACCCAACTCGGTCGCGCAGTAGTCAACAACCCAATCTGCATATTGCGTTGCAGTCGGCATGCCTACCACTCCTGCTCCAAGGCCACCTACCCGAATCACTGGGACGGTAGTCCCTCTGACGTGGAGAGAACAAATAGGCGATCTGACATTCGTTACAAACGTTCAAATCTGTGGCCGATGTGCTGCTGTCGTTGCGCCCAACGCTGCCAAGCCGTTTTCTCTGCTCTCCGCCCTCCGCTCGCCCGTCCCTGACAAAATGTCACAAATTTACCACACCTGAACCCTTGAAGCCACGGATTGCGTTCTCTATCTGTTCAATCAGAAGTTGTGGAGTGAAGCCGATCTAAAACCGTAAGCGCAAGACCAGACAGGTGAGGGTGCAAGCTTGCGTGCAACCCGTTCGAAGGCTTCGGCGTGGGTATCCCCTGGCGCAGCGCTGCGGCGTGCGGAGGCGGGATCGTCCAGGGCTTTCGTTAGGACCGGAGCGGTAGAGCGAAGATGCCGAGCAGATCGACTCGCGAGAGTCGGTTACCGGCCTGTCTGTCGCTCATGACCAAGGCGGAAGACCACCCGCGCGCCCACAGCCTCCAGAATGCCCGGCATCGCGCGCCGGCGGTGTCCGCCTTATTTGTTGGAAGGGACGCGTCAATCGCACGGCAGCACCACCACCGCATCCGCCGCCCAGTTCAGATACACCTTGTCGCCTTGCGCATGGCCGCGCGTCACCGATTTCTCCGTGTTCTGCGCCGCGACCGACACCGGCTCGCGCCGTCCCGCGACCGCGATGTTGTAATGGCTGCGTTCGCCCAGATAGGCTGCCGCCGCCACTGTGCCGGCGACGATGCCGCCCTCGGCCGACAGTGCGATCTTCTCCGGACGCACCGCCAGCAGCAGCTTCGTGCCCGCCGCCGCCTGCGTCGCGACGCGCAACGTCCCGATCGGCCCGGCATCGACCACGGCCGCATCGCCCTCGCGGCCCTTCACGACACCGTCGAAGAAATTGATCTCGCCGATGAAGTCGGCGACCTCGCGGCAATTGGGCGCCTCGTACAATTCGCGTGGGCTCGCCACCTGCAGGATGCGGCCGCCCGACATCACCGCGATGCGGTCCGACATCGACAGCGCCTCTTCCTGGTCGTGGGTCACGAACACGAAGGTGATGCCGACGCTTTTCTGCAATTGCCGCAGCTCGATCTGCATCGCTTCGCGCAGGCGCTTGTCGAGCGCGCCGAGCGGCTCGTCGAGCAGCAGCACCTTGGGCCGCCGCACCAGCGCGCGAGCCAGCGCCACGCGCTGCCGCTGCCCGCCGGACAACTCGTCGCCCCGCCGCGATCCGAAGCCGGCGAGCTTGATCATCGCCAGCGCCTCTTCCACCCGGCGCTTGAGCTCGCTGCGCTTCAGCCGCGCCTTGCGCAGGCCATAGGCGATGTTGTCGAACACGTTCAGATGCGGAAAGATCGCATAGGACTGGAACACCATGTTGGAAGGCCGCAGATGCGGCGGCGTGTCGGTGATCCGCGCGCCCTCGATGTAGATCTCGCCCTCGGTGGGGAACTCGAAACCGGCGATCATCCGCAACAGCGTCGTCTTCCCGCAGCCGCTCGGGCCCAGCAGCGAGAAGAACTCGCCGCGCCCGACGCTGAGATCGGCATCGTCGACCGCCGCCGTGCCGCCGAAGCGCTTGCTGACGTGATCGATGTGTATGAACGGCTCGTCGGTCATGCCCCCACCATCGTATGCTTGCGGTCCTTGAGGCCGTGGCTGCGTATCCATTCGGCGATCACCACCAGCACCGCCGAGGCGATCAGGATCAGCGCCCCCAGCGCCAGCACCGCCGGCAGCTTGTAGGGGAAGCGCAGCTGGCCCCAGATATAGATCGGCAGGGTCGCTTCGCTGCCGGCGAGGAAATAGGCGATCAGAAACTCATCGAACGACACGATGAAGGTGAGCAGCAGGCTCGACACGATGCCGGGCAGGGCAAGCGGAAAGGTCACGCGCCAGAACGTCATCCATCCGGTCTCACCGAGATCGAGCGAGGCCTCCTCCAGGCTCTTGTCGAAGCCGTCGAGGCGCGACATCAGTACCGTGATGGCGAACGGCACGCAGATCAGGCAATGCCCGGCGATCACCGTCAGCAACGACAGCGGCAGGCCCAGGCCGCTCAGCAGGAGCAGCAGCGATATCCCCAGCACGATATCGGGAATGAACAGCGGCAGGGACGTGAAGCCCAGCAGCGCCGCGCCTCCGGGCACGCGATAGCGCGTCAACGCCTTGGCCGCCAGCAGGCCGAGCACGGTGGAGATCAGCGCCGCCAGCGCGCCGACTTCCAGGCTGTTGCCCAGCGCGTGCAGCATGGCGCTGTCGGCCAGCATCTGGCTGTACCATTTGGTGGTGAAGCCGGTCAGCGGAAAGGCGATGAACGCCGAATCGTTGAACGAGAACAGCGGCAGGAACAGCACGGGCACGTAAAGAAAGGCGAGATAAAACACCGCATAGGCGAACAATCCGGTCCGGCTCTTGCCCGTGCGCGTCATCGGATGCTCCGTCCCGCGGCGCGCATCGCCGCCACGAACAGCAGCGTCACGACGCCGACCGCCGCCATGCTCGCCATCGCCAGCGCCGCGCCGAGCGGCCAATTGCCGACCTTGTCGAACTGCACCTCGATCACATTGGCGATCATCACGCCGCCGGAGCCGCCGACCAGGGTCGGCGTCACGTAGTCGCCCGTGGTCGGCACGAAGATCAGCACCGCCGCCCCGATCACGCCGGGCAGCGACAGGGGCAGGGTGATGCGGAAGAAGCGCCGCACCGGCCCGTCGCCGAGATCGGCGGCCGCCTCCAGCAGCGAGCGGTCGATCTTCTCCAGGCTGACATAGATCGGCAGGATCGCGAACGCCGCCCAGGCATGCGCCAGCGTCACCACCACGGCGGTCGGATTGTAGAGCAAAAATTCGAGCGGCTGCCGGATCAGTCCCAGGTCCATGAGCCCCGAATTGATCACGCCGTTATAGCCGAGGATCAGCTTCCACGCGAAAACCCGCAGCAGGTAGCTGGTCCAGAACGGGATGGTGAGGAGGATCAGCCAGATGAATTTCGACTTGCCGACCCGGAAGGCCACGAAATAGGCCATCGGATAGGCGAGCAGCACCGTGATCAGCGTCACCACTGACGAGATCTCGATCGAGCGGTAGAACAGTTCGCGGTAGGTCGGCCGCCCCAGGCTGATGGCGTATTGCGCCAGCGTCGGCGTGGTGTTCAGCCCGTAGCCTTCCTGGGTCCAGAAGCTGTACAGCGCCAGGAGCGCCATCGGCGCCGCCAGGGCCGCCAGCATGATCAGCATGGTCGGCGACAGCAGGACGATGCCGCGCGCCCCCTCCGAGCGGCGATAAAGATGGACCAGCCGCGCCGTCCACCCTTCGCTCCGAGCCCCCACAGCCGCCATGCACCGCTCCCCTCGGCTCCGTTGTAGCAAGACCGGGCCGTCCCGCACACCGCCCTGTGCTATAGGGTCGCCATGACCGTCCATGTCCTCGATGCCGGCAAGATCGTCCGCACCGTCGCCCTTCTGCGCGACCGCATCGCCGAGCGGTTTCCGGGCTCCGGCCTCGCCGGCGTCGCCGCCGACCTGACCGCGACGGCGGAGGCGACCGCCGCGCGGGTCGACCTGCTCAGCCGGCCCAACGTCGCGTTGCGCGCGCTGGCCGCCGCCGCGATCGTTCTCGGCGTCGCGGCCCAGATCTATGTCGCGCGCCTGGTCGACTGGGCCCTGGTGCTGCAGCGCGCCGACGTCGTCGGCATCACCCAGGGCCTGGATTCCATCGTCAACCTGCTGCTGCTCGCCTTCGGCGCGATCTGGTTCCTCCTGACGCTGGAGCAGCGCTGGAAGCGCCGCCGCATCCTGCACCGCCTGTTCGAATTGCGCGCCTTCGCCCATGTCGTCGACATGCACCAGCTCACCAAGGACCCGACGGTCCTGCTCGCCGGCGGCCAGGCGACGCCGTCCTCGCCGCAGCGCCGGATGAGCGAGTTCGAGCTTTCGCGCTATCTCGACTACTGCGCCGAGATGCTGGCTTTGATCGCCAAGCTCGCCGCCCTCTATGCCGGCGACACGCCGGACGCCGAGGTGCTGCACGCCGTCAACGAAGTCGAGGCGCTGACCTCCGACCTCGGGCGTAAGATCTGGCAGAAGATCATGATCATCAACCGGCTGGACGAGAGGGCGCCGAATGTCTCCGCCGCTTGAGGGCGCGTCCATCGCACTCCTCGGTATCGATTGGGGCTCGTCCAGCCTGCGCGCCTTCGCCATCGCGCCCGACGGCGGGGTGGTGGCGGCGCGTAGGGCCGATGACGGCGTCTTTGCCGGTGCCGGCGCGTTCGACGAACGCCTGCGCCGCCATCTGGGCGACTGGCTGGTGCGCTGGCCGGCGGCGCCCATTCTGCTCTGCGGCATGATCGGCAGCGACCGCGGCTGGCGCCAGGCGCCTTATGCCGCGGCACCGGCGGGCCTCGCCGATCTCGCGGCCGCGCTCGTGCCCCTCGCCTTCGAGCGTCCAGCCCATATCGTGCCCGGCGTCTCCTTCCGCGCCGGCGAAACCCGCGAAGTCATGCGCGGCGAGGAAACGCTCCTCATGGGTCTGGTCGGCCAGGCCGGAGAGGCGACGATCTGTCTGCCCGGCACCCATAGCAAATGGGTCGACGTCCGGGACGGCCGCATCGCGGCCTTCCGCACCTACATGACGGGCGAACTGCGCGCGCAGTTCCTGGCACAAGGCACGCTGGCGCCCGGCGTCGCGCAGGTTGCCTCCGGCGAGGCCTTCGCGGCCGGATTGTCTGCCGCCGGGGCGGGCGTGACGGCGGCCTTGTTTCAGGCCCGTGCCCGCCGCCTGCTGGGCGAACTCGCGCCGGAGCACACCGCCTCCTTCATCACCGGTGTTCTGATCGGCGAAGAGGTCGCGCGCGAGGCGAAAGCCGGCGCGCCGGTCATCCTGGCGGCCGGCGGCGCGATGGCGCAGGCCTACGGAAACGCGTTTTCCGCCGCCGGTATCGCCTGCACCGTCGCCGATCCCGAGCCGCTGGCGGCGCGCGGCCTGCTGCGCATCGCCCGGCAGGCCGGCTGCGTCTAGGGCGGGCCGTTTCGCCTAATCCTGCAGGCGCAGCTTTGCGACGTCGCTCGCGGTGAGCCGCGACGGCTCCGCGCCGAAGCGGGCGGTGACGTAGTTGGCCAGCGCCGCGACTTCGGTGTCCGAGAAGGTGCCGCCGAAAGCCGGCATGAACGCCTTGCCGTGCGGCGTGTCGCGCACGGTGCCTTCCAGGATGATCTGCGCCACGTTGACGGCGGTGGGATCGTTGACCGCGCGCGCGCCGGTCAGCGTGGCGTAGCGCATGACGGGGCTGACGCCGGTCCAGTCGTGGCAGCCGGCGCAGGCGCCGGCGAACAGCGCCTTGCCGCGCGGATCGAAATTCAGGGCGACGCCCTGGCGGTGCGAGGCCGGTGCCGGCGTCGCCTTGGGCGCGGGCAGGTGGCCGGCGATCGCCGGCACGGTCTGCACATAGGCGACAAGGGCGGCGATATCGCCCGGCGTCAGGTATTTGAGGCTCTTGTCCACGGCTTCGCCCATCGGGCCAGCCGCCGTTCCGCGCCCGTCGGCATGGCCGAGCGACAGATACTGCGCCAGTTCCGCCGCGCTCCACGCGCCGACGCCGGAGTCCTTGTCGCCGGTGATGTTGTAGGCGCGCCAGCCGGCCTGGATCTCGCCGGCGAATTTGCGCCGGTTGTCGAGCGCAAAGGCGAGGTTGCGCGGCGTGTGGCACTCGCCGCAATGCGCCAGGCTCTCCGCCAGATAGGCGCCGCGGTTCCACTGGGCGCTGCGCTCCGCATGGGGTTCGAAGCGCTTGCCCGAATCGAACAGCGCGGCCCAGATGCCGATCAGCCAGCGCTGGTTGAAGGGAAAGATCAGCGCGTTTTTTGGTACGTCGTTGCGCACCGGAGCGAGGCTGAAGAGATAGGCCTTGATCGCCAGCGCATCGGCGTCCGTCATGCCGGTATAGGACGCATAGGGCATGGCGGGATAAAGCGGCTTGCCCTTGTCATCGGTGCCGTTGTGGATGGCGCCCAGGAACGCGGCGTCGCTCCAGGTGCCGATGCCGGTGTCCTTGTCGGCCGTGATGTTCGAGGAATAGATCGTGCCGAACGGCAGGACGAAAGCCAGGCCGCCGGCATAGGGCGTGCCGCCCTTGGCGGTGTGGCAGGCGGCACAGTCGGCGGCGCGGGCCAGATAGGCGCCGCGCGCGACGAGGCCGGCATGCGCCAGTTCCGGCGGCACGCCCGTCGGATCGGCGCCGCGATAATCGGCGAGCGTCACCGTCTCGCCGCCGGCGAAATCGGTTGGGCCGGGCCCGAGCACGATCCACCAGAAGGCGACTGCACCCATGACCACGATGGCGGCCGCGGCGACGATCGCATAGCGCTTCAGGGTGCTCAGACCCATGAACCAGGTCATGCCGGCTTCCTCCCCGCCAGAACCTCGCGGTCGATCGGCAGCCGCCGCAGCGCGATGCCGGTCGCGGCATAGATCGCGTTGCGCACGGCAGGCGGCGCGGCCGTGGTGCCGGTTTCGCCGATGCCGCCCGGCGCCTCGCCGCTCTTGATCAGGTGCACGTCGATGATCGGCGCCTGGTCGATGCGCAGCATGCGGTAGTCGTTGAAATTGCCCTGCTGCACACGGCCCTTCGCGATCGTGATCTCGCCGTACAGCGCGGCGGTCAGCCCGAAGATCAGCCCACCCTGCAACTGCGCCACGACGGTGTCGGGATTGACCGCGATGCCGGTGTCCACCACGCTGGTGATGCGGCGCACGCGGACCTCGCCCGCCTCGTCGACTTCGACCTCCGCGATCGTCGCGATGAAGCTTGCGAACGCCACTTGCGCGGCGATACCGCGTCCGACGCGCGGCGGCAACGCCTCGCCCCAATGCGCCTTCTTCGCGGCAAGTTCGAGCGCCGCCTTGAGCCGGGGCGTCTTGCCGAGCATCCGCAGCCGGAAGTCGAGCGGATCGCTGCCCGCCTTGCGCGCCAGCTCGTCGATGAAGCTCTCGATGGCGAAGACGTTGTTGTTGGGACCGACGCCGCGCCAGAAGCCGGTCGGCACCGCCGGCGGCTCGTGCTGGCGGAATTCCACCCGCATGTTCGGAATGTCGTAGGGCTCGTCGATCGCGCTGTCGACGCCGTCCAGGTCGATGCCGTGCTGGAACCCCAGGGGGAACCAGCGCGCCATCACCGACGATCCCGTGACGCGGTGTTTCCAGCCGTCGATCCGGCCGTCCTTGAGCGTCGCGGTGATGCGGTCGTAGTACATCGGGCGATAGAAGTCGTGCTGGATGTCTTCCTCGCGCGTCCACACGACCTTGACCGGGCCGTCGACGTGCCGCGCGACGCGCACGGATTTTTCGGTCGCGTCGACATCCAGCCGCCGCCCGAAGCCGCCGCCGAGAAGCTGGTTGTGCACCGTCACTTTGTCGAGCGGCAGGCCGGTGACCTTGGCGGCGATCGCCTGCGTCCGGGCGCAGACCTGGGTCCCGACCCAGATATCGCAGCCGTCGGGCCGCACATGCACGGTGCAGTTCATCGGCTCCATCGGCGCATGCGACAGGAACGGCAGCTCGTAATGCGCCTCGATCGGGTCGCCGTCGCGCAGCGCCTTGGCGGCATCGCCGCGGCTCTTGGCGACCGCGCCTTCGCGCTCGCTGGCGGCCTTGAGGTCCTTGCGGATCAGCGCCGAATCCACCCGCGCGTTCGCGCCTTCGTTCCAGACGATGTCGAGCGCTTCCAGGCCCTGCCTGGCGGCCCAGAAGTGGTCGCCGACCACAGCCACCAGGTCGTCGAGCACGACCACCTGCCGCACGCCGCGGATGGCCTTGGCGCCTGCCTGGTTCACCCGTCCGACCTTGCCGCCGAACACCGGACACGCGGCGATGGCGGCGAATTTCACGCCCGCCGGCAGCATGTCGATGCCGAACAGCGCCTTGCCGTTGACCTTCTCGGGGGTGTCGAGCCGCTTGAGCGGTTTCCCGATCAGCTTGAACTCTTTCGGGTCCTTCAGTGGCGGATTGGCCGGCGGCGTCAGCTTCGCCGCCGCGTCGGCCAGCGCGCCATAGGCGAGCTTGCGCCCCGTGGGGACATGGATCACGGCGTTGTCGGCGGCGGCGCAGCTCGCCGCATCGACCTTCCATCGCGCCGCCGCGGCCGCGATCAGGATGGCGCGCGCCGCGGCGCCCGCCTGCCGCAGCTTCTTCCAGAACGCGCGCACGGAATTGGAATTGCCGGTCGCCTGGATGCCGAAAACCGGATTGCCGTACAGCGCATCGCTCGGCGGCGCCGCCTCGAGGACCACCGTCTCGAACGCGGCATCGAGTTCCTCGGCGAGAATCATGGACAGCGAGGTGTAGACGCCTTGCCCCATCTCCACCTGCGGCATGATCAGGGTGATCTTGCCCGCGTGGTCGATGCGGATGAAGGCGTCGGGCGCGAACGGTCCGTCATCGCGCGGCGCGGTGTGGCCGGTCTTTTGCCCCGCGGCATCCGCCGCCGGCGTGTAGAAGCCCAGCAGCAAGCCGCCGCCGGCCGCGGCGCCGGCGCGCAGCATCGCGCGTCGCGACAAAGCCTCCGGCGGCGTGTGAATCGTCATGAGCCCGTTCTCCGTCCCAAATCAGACTTGCCCGGCGCCGGCGGCTTTCTTGATCGCGGCCCGGATGCGCACATAGGTGCCGCAGCGGCAGATGTTGCCCGCCATTGCGGCATCGATGTCGGAATCGTCGGGATGCGGCGTCGTCGCGAGCAGCGCGGCCGCCGACATGATCTGACCGGACTGGCAATAGCCGCATTGCACGACTTCCAGGTCGAGCCAGGCCTTCTGCACCTTGGCGCCGGCGGCGGTTTCTCCCACGGCCTCGATGGTCGTGATGGCGCGCCGGCCGATGGCGCCGACGGTGAGCAGGCAAGACCGCACCGCCTTGCCGTCGACATGGACGGTGCAGGCGCCGCACTGCGCGATGCCGCAGCCGAATTTCGTGCCGGTGAGTCCCAGGACGTCGCGCAGGACCCAGAGCAGGGGCATGTCGTCCGGCACATCGACCTGGCGAATTTGACCGTTGATTTGCAGATTGGTCATTTCGATCCTTTCGCTTCGGCCCGCCGGCTACCGGACGGTGGTCCCGCGACGCGGCGGCGAAACCGGCAACGCATATTAGCACCGACTTTGACGGACGGGTGACGGAAACCGCGCAGCGGATTCGTGCACTGGCACAAGGCTCTATCCGCACCCTGTCGCGCGCGCTGCCGAATTGGGCATCGGTGCGCTCAAGGCGAAGGCACGGCCTATGGTCTTTGTTCGTCCGCTCCGTCTGGCTCCCACGCACGCCCGCCGCGCCGGACGGTAGTCCTGCAAATAACGCGTTGGATGTTTCATCTTGTGCAGAATGAGGCGGTTTTTGCCTATAAACCGCATTCCGCGGGATGGAAACTGCATCCGGGCTGAACTAGCTTGGATGCCCTTTGCCGTAGAGGATCTTGCCGTGCCAAGAGCGCGTTTTCTGGCTCTCGCGGTGCTGCTGGTTTGCGGCTGCAGCCGTGACGCGCCACCGCCCAAGCCCAGTGTGAGCGTCGCCACGCCCATGGTTCGCGAGGTGATCGACTGGGACGACTATGTCGGCCGCTTCGAGGCGATCCAGGACGTCGCGGTCATGCCGCGCGTCTCGGGCACCATCACGACGATCCTGTTTCGCAACGGCCAGGACGTCGCGGCCGGCCAGGCGCTGTTCGTGATCGACCCGCGACCGTTTCGTGCCATCTATCTCCAGGCGGTCGCCGACCTCGACGGGGCGCAGGCCAGCCTGGCGAACGCCAGGACCGAATACGCGCACGCGCAAAAGCTCGTCGCCGCCCAAGCCTTGAGCACCGAGATTCACGACACGCGCCTGGCGGCGCTGCGCAGCGCCGAGGCCGACGTGGAAGCACGAAAGGCCGCCGTCGAGGCGGCCCGTCTCAACCTCGAATTCACCACCGTGATCGCGCCGGTCAAGGGCCGCGTCTCGGACCGCAAGGTCAGTGTCGGCGACACGGTGGTGGCGAACACCACCCCGCTCACGCGGGTGGTGACGCTCGATCCGATCTGGTTCGATTTCGAGGGCGCCGAAAGCTTCTATCTCAAATATGTCCGTCAGGATCGGGCGGGCGAGCGCCGCTCGTCGCGCTACGCCGCCAATCCCGTGGAGGTCCAGCTCGCCGACGAGACCGGCTATCCGCACAAGGGCCATATGGTGTTCGTCGACAACGCCATCGACACCCATTCCGGCACGATCCGGGCGCAGGCGGAGCTGCCCAATCCCGACGGCTTCCTGACGCCGGGCATGTTCGGCCGCGCCCGCCTCCTGGGTTCGGGCGCCTACCGGGCCATGCTGATCCCCGACGAAGCGATCGTGACCGACCAGACGCGCCGGCTGGTGTTCGTCGTCGGCGCCGACGGCACGGTCGCCACCCGCCCCGTCGAAACCGGGCCGCTGGTCGTCGGCCTGCGCGTCGTCCGCAGCGGCCTCGCCGCGACGGACCGCGTGGTGCTGGACGGCCTTGCCCGCCTGCAACCGGGCGTCCAGGTGGAGGCCAAGCTCGTGAAGCTCAAGCCGCTGGCGGCCGACACCTCGCCGCGATCGTCACCGCTCACGGCGCCGCCTTCCGCCGAAGCCACGCCGCGCTAGCCCGATGACGTTTCCGCACTTCTTCATCGAGCGCCCGATCTTCGCGATCGTGCTCGCCATCCTGATCGTGGTGTTCGGCGGTATCGCCTATCCCGCCCTGCCGGTCGCGCAATACCCGGAAATCGCGCCGCCGACCGTGGTGGTGACCGCGAACTATCCCGGCGCCACGGCCGAGACCCTGGCGGAGACCGTCGCGACCCCGCTCGAGGAAGCGATAAACGGCGTCGAGAACATGCTGTACATGTCGTCGTCCTCGACTGGCGACGGCGCGCTGACCGTGACCGTCACCTTCGCCCAGGGCGTCGACATCAATCAGGCGCAGGTGCTGGTGCAGAACCGGGTGTCGACGGCGGAGCCACGCCTGCCCGACGTGGTGCGCCAGATCGGCGTGACGGTGGTCAAGAATTCGCCCGACATCCTGATGGTCGCGACGCTGACCTCGCCGGACGGCTCGCTGCCGCAGCAATATCTGTCCAACTACGCGACGCTCCAGCTCCTCGACCGCCTCAGCCGCATCCACGGCGTCGGCGGCGCGCGGCTGTTCGGCGGGCGCGACTACAGCATGCGGATATGGATCGATCCGGGCCGCGCCGCCGAATTGGACCTCACCGTCGACGAGGTCATCGCCGCGATCAAGGCGCAGAACGCCCAGGTGACGGCCGGCGCCGTCGGCCAGCCGCCCTTCAACCGCGGCGGCACGGCGTTTCAATTGGGCATTCAGGCGAAGGGCCGCCTGCAGACCCCGCAAGAATTCCGCGACATCATCGTCAAGAGCGACGCCCAGGGTCGGCTGACCCGGCTGGGCGATCTGGCGCGCGTCGAGCTCGGCGCCCAGGACTACAGCATCAACGCCTATCTCTCCGGCAAGCCGACCGTCGCCATCGCGATAACCCAGCTGCCGGGATCGAACGCGCTCAGCACCGCCGAAGCGGTGCGCGCCGATCTCGCCGATGCCGCGAAAAGCTTTCCGCCGGGGCTGGCCTACAGCATCCCGTACAACCCGACCGAATACATCGAGAAGTCCATTTCGGCAGTCGAGCAGACCTTGTTCGAGGCCGTCATCCTCGTCGCCCTGGTGGTCCTCATCTTCCTCCAGAGCTGGCGCGCCGCCTTGATCCCGATCATCGCGATACCGGTTTCGCTCGTCGGCTCGTTCGCCGTCCTGCTCGTCTTCGGCTTTTCGCTCAACAACCTGTCGCTGTTCGGCCTGGTGCTGGCGATCGGCATCGTGGTCGACGATGCGATCGTGGTGGTCGAGAACATCGAGCGCCTGATGGATGAGAAGGGCCTGTCGCCGCGCGAGGCGGCGCATGCCACGATGGACGAGGTCTCGGGCGCCTTGATCGCGATCGCGCTTGTCCTGATGGGCGTCTTCATTCCCACCTCGTTCATCCCCGGCATTTCCGGCCAGTTCTACAAGCAGTTCGCGCTCACCATCGTCAGCGCGACGGCGATCTCGGTTTTCCTGTCGCTCACCTTGTCGCCTGCCCTTGCCGCCCTGATCCTGAAACCGAGACGCGAGCAGGCCGAGGCCGCTCCCGGCTGGCGCGGCGCCTTGGGCGGCTTCTCGCGCCGCTTCAATGCCGGCTTCGCCTGGCTCTCGACCCGCTATGGCGCGGTGACGGCGCGCGCCATCCGGACGCTGGCGGTCGTCGGCATCGCCTATGTCGTCCTGATCGCGCTGGCGGGCTGGCGCTTCGCCGCGACGCCGACCGGCTTCATCCCGGCGCAGGACCAGGGCTATCTGATCGGCGTCGTGCAGATGCCGCCGGGCGCCTCGCTGGAACGGACCGACGTCGTGCTGCGCCAGGCCCAAAGGATCGCGCTCGCCAGCCCGGCGACGCAGGCGACGGTGGCGTTCGCGGGCCTCGACGGCGCCACCTTCACCACCGCGCCCAACGCCGCGACGATGTTCGTCGCGCTCAAGCCGCAGGAGGACCGTCCCAGCGCCGAGCAGGTAGCAGGCGAACTCATCCGCAAGCTCGCCTCCATCACCGCCGGCACCGTCGTCGTCATTCCGCGCCCCCGGTGCGCGGCATCGGCACGGGCGGCGGCTTCAAGATGATCATCGAAGACCGCAGCGGCGCCGGTTACCGGGCGCTCGAAGGCGTCACGCTGCGCATGATGGTGGCGGCGGGCCAGGCGCCTGGCCTGCAATCGGTCTTCACGACGTTCAGCACGCGCACGCCGCGTCTCTTCGCCGACATCGACCGCGACCGCGCCGAGAAGCTGGGCGTGCCGGTGCAGAACGTGTTCTCGACCTTCGGCACCTATCTGGGGTCCAGCTACATCAACGACTTCAACTTTCTCGGCCGCACCTATCGCGTGACCGCCCAGGCCGACGCGCCCTATCGCGACGAGGCCGGCGATATCGGATTGCTCAAGACGCGCTCCGCCTCCGGCGCCATGGTTCCGCTCGACGCCGTGATGACCTTGCGCAACGACAGCGGCCCCTATCGCGTCGTGCGTTACAATCTTTATCCCGCGGTCGAACTGCAGGGCGATACCGTCAAGGGCTTCTCGACCGGCCAGTCCCTGACGACGATGGAGGGCCTCGCCGCGAACGTCCTGCCGCAGGGCTTTTCCTTCGAATGGACCGAGCTTGCCTATCAGCAGAAACAGGCCGGCAACACCGGCGCCCTGGTTTTCGGGCTGGCGGTGCTGTTCGTGTTCCTGCTTCTCGCCGCCAATTACGAGAGCTGGACGCTGCCGCTGGCGGTCATCCTGATCGTGCCGATGTGCCTGCTCGCCGCCATCCTCGGGGTGAACCTCATGGGGCGGGACAACAACATCCTGACGCAAATCGGCCTTGTCGTGCTGATCGGCCTGGCGGCGAAGAACGCGATCCTGATCGTCGAATTCGCCAAGCGCGACCAGGAGCTGGAGAAGCTGAGCAGCATCGACGCGGCGGAGCGCGCCGCGCGGCAGCGGCTGCGGCCGATCCTGATGACGTCGATGGCGTTCATCCTGGGGACCTTGCCGCTGGTGATCGATCGCGGCCCGGGCGCCGAGATGCGCCAGGCCTTGGGCATTGCGGTGTTCTTCGGGATGATCGGCGTGACGATCTTCGGGCTGCTGTTCACGCCCAGCTTCTACGTGATCTCCCGCCAGCTCGAATCCTGGCTCGGGAAGCTATGGCGCAGCGGACAGCCGTAACGGCGGCTTCCGGGACCGACCGAACCGCGGTTCCGAAAATGCCTGGAAAACCTGGAGCGGGCGAGGCGAATCGAACGCCCGACCCTAACCTTGGCAAGGTTATGCTCTACCCCTGAGCTACGCCCGCAATCCAAGTTGGGCGGCGGTTATGGCGCAAGGCAGGCCCCGATTCAAGCGGCATCGCACCTGGCCCTTAACGCCGGGTTCCGCCCCCCGGGACGAGGCCTCGTCGAGGAATGGGGCACTTCCCGCGCCGGAGTGCCGCCGCGCCCGCGTTATACCTGCACGCCACGCCGCCAAGGGCTCCGTCCATGACCATCCAGGGAGTCATCGCCGTCAACCGCTTCGGCCTCGGCGCCAGGCCCGGTGAGGTGGCGCGCCTCTCCGCCGACCCCAAGGGCTGGCTCTTGGCGCAGCTCGCGCCCGAGCGCGACCTGCCGGCGCCGCTGCGCGCGCTGCCCTCGACCGTCGACGACATGAGCGTGTTCTTCAAATGGCTGCGCCAGGTCGCGGTCGAGGCCAAGGCCCACGGCATGGACCCCTACAATCTTCGCCCCCAAGGTGCGCCCGGCGCCGGCATGGCCGGCGGCGACAGCGGCTTCAGCATCGAGCGCGAATACGTCAAGACCTTCATCCCGCGCTATGCGAAAGCGGTGAAGGCGCGCTTCGACACCGCGGTCGCGACCGAGCGGCCGTTCTTCGAGCGCCTGGTGCATTTCTGGGTCAACCATTTCGTCGTGTCCGGCGCCAAGCCCGGCGCCATCGCCATGCCGCCGTCCTTCGAGCGCGACGTCGTCCGCCCCAACGTCACCGGCCGCTTCGCCGACATGCTGCTGGCCTCGTCCCGGCATCCGGCGATGCTGTACTACCTCGACAATTTCCGCTCCATCGGCCCCAACTCCAAGGTCGGCAAGGATCCGGCCCTGCGCGCGCCGCGCCAGCCTGAGGCTTTCGCGGTTCCGCGGATGGCCGGCCTCAACGAGAATCTCGCGCGCGAGATCCTGGAGCTCCAGACCCTGGGCGTGCGCAGCGGCTACGCCCAAGCCGACGTCGCCGGCTTCGCCCGCGTCCTCACCGGCTGGACCATCGCCGGTCCGCCGCGCGTGCCGCTCTTGCGCTTGGTGCTCGACGGCCGCCTCGACGCCAAGGGCCTGTTCGAGTTCGACGACGAAGAGCACGAGCCGGGACCGCAGAGCGTGTTGGGCAAGGTCTATGCCCAGAGCGGCGTCGACCAGGGCGAGGCGGTGCTCGCCGATCTCGCGCGCCATCCCGCCACCGCGCACTTCATTTCGGCCAAGCTGGCGCGCCACTTCGTCGCCGACGATCCGCCGCCGGCGCTGGTCGCGCGCATGGCGGAGACCTTTCTCGCCACCGACGGCGATCTGAAACGGGTCTGCGCCGAACTGGTGACCGGGCCCGAGGCCTTCGATCCCGTGCCGCGCAAGTTCAAGACGCCCGAGGACTACGTGATCTCCGCCGCCCGCGCGCTTCCCGCCTTCAGCACCGACCCGGGCACGCTGCTGCGCGCCTATGGCAGCATGGGTCAGGCGCCCTACAACCCGCCGGGACCGAACGGCTGGCCCGACGTCGAAGGCGAATGGCTCGGCGCCGATGCGGTATGGAAGCGCTTCGAATGGGCCAGCCAGGCGGCGCAAAGCGTCGCCAGTGCCGTGATCGATCCCGGCGATCTGGCGAGCGACGTGCTCGGCCCCTCGCTGTCCAAGGCGACGGCGCAGGCCATCGCGCGCGCCGAAAGCCCGGCGCAGGGGCTGACGCTCCTGCTCGCCTCGGCCGAATTCCAGAGGAGATGAGCATGGTCACGCGCCGCCAAACGCTGCGATATTTCGGCGCCGGTCTCGCCGCCGCCGGCCTGCCGCGCGCCGCCTTCGCCGCCGCCGACACCGACAAGCGCCTTGTCGTCATCCTGCTGCGCGGCGCGATGGACGGGCTCTCCGCCGTGCCAGCCCCCGGCGATCCGGCGTTCGAGGCCGCGCGCGGCGGCCTCGCGCTGCCGAACCCGCTCAAGCTCGATGCGATGTTCGCGCTGCATCCCAATCTGGGCGGGATGAAGGGGCTGTATGACGCGGGCGAGCTGATCGTCGTGCATGCCGCCGCCACGCCCTATCGCGACCGCTCGCATTTCGACGGCCAGAACCTGCTCGAAAACGGTTCCGCGCAGCCCTACGGCCTCGACACCGGCTGGCTCAACCGTGCGCTGGCGCAAATCCCCGGCACTGGCCGGCCGCTCGGCGTCGCGCTCAATTCCCACATGCCGCTGATGATGCGCGGGACCGCGCCGGTGACGTCCTGGGCGCCGTCGCTGCTGCCGCCGCCCGACGGCGACACGGTGCAGCGCCTCGCCGTGCTCTACGGCGAGACCGATCCCGTGCTGGCGAAGAACTTTGCCAACGCCCAGGGCGCCAACAGGGTCGTGGGCGGTGGCGGCGACCTGGGCGCGCGCGCCTTCATCGGGCTGATGAGCGCAGCGGCGAAATTCCTCACCACGCCGGACGGCGAGCGCATCGCCATGGTGGAGATCGGCGGCTGGGACAGCCATGTGAACCAGGCCGGCGCCTTCAGTCCGCTCTCGACCAATCTGCTCACCCTCGACCGCGGCCTCGCGGCGCTCAAGAGCGGCCTCGGTCCGGCTTGGAAAGACACGGCCGTGCTCGTGGTCAGCGAGTTCGGCCGCACCGTCGCGATGAACGGCACCCAGGGCACCGATCACGGCACCGCCGGCGCGGTGTTCGTGGCGGGCGGCGCGGTCAAGGGCGGGCGCGTGCTCGCCGACTGGCCGGGCCTGAAGCCCGCCGATCTTTACCAGGACCGCGACCTGAGGCCGACGACCGATTTCCGCAGCATCGCCGCCGGGGTGCTGCGCGATCACATGGGACTGCACGGCGCGCAGCTCGCGGCGGTGTTCCCCTCTGTGGCGCCGATCAAGCCGCGCGACGGGCTTATTCGCGTCTGAAAACCGGTTCGCGCTTCTCGGCGAAAGCGGCGAGCGCTTCCTTATGGTCGGCGCTGCGGCCCAGCACGGCAAGCTCCTTGCTGTTCGCGGCTGCGGCTTCCTCAGGCGACAGATCGGGCGCCAGCGCCGCCGTGCGCTTGGTCGCCTCGACCGACAGCGGCGCGCGGCTGGCGATGCGCGATGCCAGCGCGACGGCTTCCGCCAGCAAAGCGTCCGGCGCATGCACTGCCGTGACCAGGCCGAATCTGTCGGCGGTCGCCGCGTCGACCGGCGAGCCGGTCAGCAGCATGTGCTTGGCGCGCGCCACGCCGATCAGGCGCGGCAGGCGATAGGCCGATGCCATCAGCCCGACATTCACGCCCGAGCACACGAACTTCGCCGCCGCCGAGGCGATGCGGATGTCGCAGACGCTGGCAAGCTCCAGCCCGCCGCCCAGGCACCAGCCGTTGACCGCCGCGATCACCGGCAGGCGATACGCCTCGATCCGCTCCAGCACCGCGCCGAACTCACCCAGATGGGCGCTGCTCTTGGCCTTCTGCGCCTCGGCCTGTTCCTTGAGGTCATCGCCGCTGCAGAACGCCTTGTCGCCATGCCCGGTCAGGATCATGGCGCGGATGTCGGCGTCTGCCTCGACCGCGTCCAGCCGCGCCAGCAGTGCCGCCCGCGCCACCCGCCCCAGCGCGTTCATCGGCGGATTGTCGATGGTCAGCAGGGCGACATGCGCCGCCGGCTTCGAAAAATGGACTTTCGTCATTTCACCCACTTCGCCAGCCAGTCGGCGACGGCTTGCGGCGTCATGTGCCGCGCATCGGCCAGCGCGAAAACGTCACCGCCGTTGACCAGCTTGCCCTGCGGCGTCGCGATCAGCACCGTCGGCACGCCGAGCAGGCGCTGGGTGAAGCCGAAGCGCGCCGGCACTTGCAGGTTCTTGTTGAACCGCCCGACATCGACGCTGACCACTTCGTAGTGCGCCGCCAGGAACGGCTTCAGTTCGGGCAGCGCCATGATGTTCGCCAGTACGAGGCAGTCGCCGCACCAATTGCCGCCGAGGTCGAGCAGCACCAGCTTGCCGTTCTTCTTGGCACGGTCGAAAGCGGCCGCGACGGCAGCGTCCGCGGCGGCGGGACTGGCCGCCTCGTCATAGGGATAGCGCTCCACCACTGAAGATCGGCGATGCTATCGAGCGCCAGCCTTGGCGCCGGCACGGCGAAGGCCGGCGCCGCCAACGCGAGCATCGCCAAAACCAGAGCCGAAAACCTCATGCCACCAGTCCCCGGCCTTCCAGCAGCGCGTCGATCTTGGGATCGCGGCCGCGGAACAGCCGGTAGGCGTCGGCGAAGTCGCGCGTGCCGCCGGACGAATAGATGAAGTCGTGCAGCCGTTTCGCCGTCGCCGGATCGAACGCGTCCTTCTTCTCCGCGAAGGCCTGGAAGCCGTCGGCGTCCAGCACTTCCGACCACATGTAGGAATAATAGCCCGCCGAATAGCCGTCGCCGGCGAAGATGTGCTGGAAATGCGGGCTGGCATGCCGCATGACGATCTCCTTCGGCATGCCGAGGCGGTCGAGCGACGCCTTCTGGAACGCCGCGACGTCCAGCGCGCCGGGGTTCTCCAGCGCGTGATAGTCGAGATCGACGAAGGCCGAGGCGAGGAACTCCACGGTCGCGAAGCCCTTGTTGAAATTGCGCGCCGTGGCGAGCTTCTCGACCAGCGCCTTGGGGATCGCCGCGCCGGTCTCGGCATGTACCGCGAAGCGCGCCAGCGTCTCGGGCACCTCCATCCAGTGCTCGTAGATCTGCGACGGCAGCTCGACGAAATCGCGCGCCACATTGGTGCCCGACAGGCGCGGGAAGCGCACCTGGCTCAGGAGCCCGTGCAGCGCATGGCCGAATTCGTGGAACAGCGTCTTGGCCTCGTCGAACGACAGCAGCGCCGGCTCGCCCTTGTTGAAATTGCAGTTGTTGACGATCAGCGGCGTCACCGGCTTGCCGAGGTTCTCCTGGTCGCGAAACGAGCTCATCCACGCCCCGCCGCGCTTGGAGGCACGCGCGAAATAGTCGCCGTAGAACAGCCCGACATGCGCCCCGCCGCGCGTCACCTCCCACACCCGCACATCGGGATGGTAGACGGGAATGTCGTGGCGCTCGGCGAAATCCAATCCGAACAGCCGGTGCGCGGTGTCGAACGCCGCCGCGATCATCTTCTCGAGCTGGAAATAGGGCATGATCTCGGCTTCGTCGAGATCGTAGCGCGCCTTGCGCAGCTTCTCGGCGTAGTAGCGCCAGTCCCACGCTTCCAGCGCGAAGTTCTGCCCGTCCTCCGCGATCACTTCCTGCAGCGCGTCGCGCTCTTCCAAAGCCCGCGCCCGCGCGGGTGTCCATACCTGGTCGAGCAGATGGCGCGCCGTCTCGGGCGTCTTGGCCATGGTGTCGGCGAGCTTGTAATGCGCGAAGGTGGGATAGCCGAGCAGCTTCGCCCGCTCGGCGCGCAGCCGGACCATTTGCGCGATCGGCCCGGCATTATTGTGGGCGTTGGGATTGTCGCCGCGCGACACCCAGGCCTTGAACAGCTTCTCGCGCAGCTCGCGGCTGTCGGCGAATTGCAGGATCGGCTCGACGCTCGACCGCGACGTCGTCACCGCATAGGCCGCGTCCAGGCCGCGCTCCTTGGCCGTCTCGGCCGCCGCCTCGCGCGCGAAGTCCGGCACGCCGGCGAGATCGGCCTCGCTCAGCGGCAGGACATAGGCCTGCTCGTCGGCCAGAACGTTTTGCCCGAATGCCGTACCCAGGCTCGCCAGCTCTTCGACGATCGCCGCCAGTCGCGCCTTGGCCGCGCCCTCCAGCTTCGCTCCGGCGCGCACGAAGTCCAGGTGATAGCGCTCCAGCACGCGCCGCGACTCCGCGTCCAGTCCGAGCGCCGCCTCCTGGTCCTTCAGCGCGTCGATGCGCCGGAACAGCGCCGCGTTCATGTAGACGTCGTTCCAATGCTTGGCCATCACCGGCGCCATGTCGCGCTCGATTTCCTGGAGCGCGTCGTTGGTGTGCGAACTGGCGAGATTGTGGAACACCGCCTCGATCCGGCTCAGCAGGCGCCCGCTGTCCTCCAGCGCGAGAATCGTGTTCGCGAAGCTCGGCGGCGCCGGATTGTTCGCGATGGCGGCGATCTCGGCCGCATGCGCGGGCAAGGCACGGTCATAGGCCGGCTTGAAATGCTCGGGCTGGATGCGGTCGAAGGGCGGGGCGCCGAACGGCGTCGTCCAGTCTTCGAAAAAGGGATTGGCGGTCATGGACTCCACGGTGTTGGCGGGCGGCGCGATCCTAGCAAGCGCGAGCCCCGGCAAGAAAGCAACCGCGCCGCCGCATCCTTTGAACGATCCTGCCCGCCCGTCACGCTTGCGTTAGAGGCGCTGGCGCCCGGCGTCGAATGTGCTAGGGAACGGCGCAAATCCCCCCGCTTTCTACGCAGGAACACCACCGTGAAACCGATCCGGATCGCCGCCTGGGCCCTCACCGTCACCGCCTGCGGCGCCGCCCTGGCGCTGGCCAAGCCCGCCGCGGCGCCGGTCGATCCCGCCTATATGTGGGACCTCACCGATCTCTATCCCTCCGCCGATGCCTGGACCGCCGAGCGCGACCGCCTGAAGGGCGTCGTCGCCGGCCTCGACAAATACAAGGGCACGCTCGGCAAGAGCGCCAAGGACATGCTGGCGGCGCTTGGCGCCTTCAGCGATGCCCGGCGCGCCCTCACCCGTCTCGCCGCCTATGCGAATCTGAAAGCCGACGAAGACGTCCGCATCGCCGCCAACCAGGAGCGCCAGCAGCTCGCCGCGACGCTGTTCACCCAGTTCGGCGAGAAGACCTCATGGTCGACGCCGGAAATCCTCGCCCTCGGCGCCGCCCAGGTGAAGAAATTCGAAACCCAGGAACCCGAGCTCGGCCGCCGCTTCGGCTTCTATCTCGACAACGTCCTGCGCGCCGCGCCGCACACCCTGTCCGGCGAATCCGAAAGCGTGCTGGCGTCGGCCGGCGATGTCCTGGCGCAGCCCAATTCGATCTACAGCGTGCTCGCCAATGCCGAGGCGCCGTTCCCGCGCGTCAAGCTTTCCGACGGCACCACCGTCACGATCGCGCAGGGCACCTATTCCAAATACCGCCAGTCGCCGGTTCGCGCCGACCGCAAGGCGGTGTTCGACGCCTTCTGGGGCATGTGGAAGAAATACGAAGGCACGCTCGGCGCCACGCTGACCGCCCAGGTGATGGGCGAGGTGTTCAATGCCAAGGTCCGCCACTATCCCAATTCCCTGGCCGCCGCGGTCTTCGCCGACGACATGCCAGAGGCGGTCTACCGCCAGCTCGTGGCCCAGGCCAATGGCGGCCTGCCGACGATGTACCGCTATCTGAAGCTGCGCAAGAAGCTGCTCGGCATCAAGGGCGATCTCGCCTATTACGACGTCTATCCCTCGATGTTCACGCTCGCCCACCCGCTGCATTTCAGCGTCGCGGATTCGGAAGCCATCGGGCTCGACGTCACCGCCGCCTACGGCCCCGAATACGTCGCCGATCTGAAAAAAGGCTTCGCCGGGCGCTGGATGGACGTGCTGCCGCGCGAAGGCAAGGCCGGCGGCGCCTATATGCAGGGCTCGGCCTACGACGTGCATCCCTACCTGCATCTCAACCACAACGATGATTACTACGCGCTCTCGACCTTCGTCCACGAATGGGGTCACGCGGTGCACACCCTGCTCGCCCACGACGCGCAGCCTTACGAGAATTCCCGCTACTCGACCTTCATCGCCGAGACCGCGTCGATCACCAACGAGATGCTGCTCAACGACTACATGGTGGCGCACGCCAAGACCGATGCCGAGAAGCTCTATTACCTCGGCGAATTGCTCGAGCTGCTGCGCGGCACCTTCTTCCGCCAGACCATGTTCGCCGAGTTCCAGCTCGCCCTGCACGAAGAGGTGGAGGCCGGCCGCGCCCTCTCCGGCGCGCGCATGTCGGAGATCTATTGCGGCCTGCTCAAGAAGTATCACGGCGATGCGCAAGGCGTGATGAAGATCGATCCGGCCTATTGCACCGAATGGGAGTTCATCCCGCACTTCTATTACGGCTTCTATGTCTGGCAGTACGCGACCTCGATGGCGGGCGCCGCCAGCTTCGCCGACGCCATCGAACACGAGGGCAAGCCGGCGCAGGACCGCTTCATCGACCTCCTGAAGGCCGGCGGCTCGGACTATCCCTACAATCTCTACAAGAAGGCCGGCCTCGATATGGCCTCGCCCGATCCTTACAAGGCGCTGCTCGCGCGCATGGAGCGGACCATGGACCAGATCGACGCGCTCGAGGCCAAGGCGGGCCACTGAACAGCCTCAGGGCGAAAGCACAAAGGGCGGAGACATGGTCTCCGCCCGTTTGCGTCCGGTCGGCGCGGGCCGCTATTTGAGTTCGAATACCAGCGAGACGTTCGCGGTCACGCTCTGCTCGCCGGCGGCGGTCGGCGTCGAGTCCTTGTCGCGGAACGCCATCGCCATCATCGGCCGCGGCGGCTCGAACCCGCCATTTTCCTGGATCGAGATCACGCCGCCCAGCGTCACGCCCGCGGCGCCGGCATAGGTCGCCGCCCGCTTGCGCGCATCGGCGATGGCCGCCTTGCGCGCCTTTTCCAGCAGCGCCTCGGCGTCGCGGATGGTGAAGCTCACCGAATTGATCTGGTTGGCCCCGGCGCCGACCAGGGCGTCGATCGCCGGCCCCAGCTTGCCGGTGTCGGTCAGCAGGACATCGACCTGGTTGGACACCTGATAGCCGACGATCCTGGCGGGTTCGCCGTCGTTGCGCGGGGTGTTCTCGTATTGCGGCGAGACCGAGAAGTTGGAAGTCTGGATCGCCTTGTCCGGCACCCCCAGCCGCGCCAGTGCCGCGAACACCGCGTTCATCTTGCGCGCATTTTCCGCGAGCGCGCCCGCCGCGGTGGCCGCGACCGTGGCGACGCCGGCCGAAAGCTGCGCCTGGTCCGGCGCGCCGCTGGCGCTGCCCTGGCCGCTGACCGAGATGACATGCGCCGGCGGTTCCGCGAGCGCGGGCGGCGCCGAGAGGGCGAGGGCGCCGAACAGGGCGGCGCCGGCGGCGAGGCGGGCAAATCTCATGGCACGATCCTTTTTTCAAATGCTGGGGGAGAGATACCCCCGGCCCCGCGGCGGAACTGCGGCGGCGCCAAGGCCGATCATAGGCGCCCTTACACAATGCCGCGAGCCGGCCCAGTTTCGGCCGCCGTGCAATTCCTGCTAGGAACCCGGCCGAAGGGCCTGTAGCTCAGGTGGTTAGAGCTGACCGCTCATAACGGTCTGGTCGCAGGTTCGAGTCCTGCCGGGCCCACCATTCACACTCTCGCGAACCGGCTCCAGCCGAGATTTTCCGGGAACTGGCTTTTGAAGTGGCCGATGGGCGGGATTTCTCCGCGTGCGCGGCGTCTCCAGCTGCTGGCAGGGGACGCTTGGGTAAAGCGCGGCGTGCCGCATTTGCGAACGTGATGGCATTTGGAATCACTCCTCTGAGGCTGGAACGGACGATCGCCCGGATCGGGTCGCTTTCCTACATCCGTGCGTTCCGCATGCGGGCGGCGGAGAAGCCGTTCAGCACATAGCCGATCCAGCCGCGCACTTCGGCCGCCGACAGGACGAGGATAATCCAACCCGACAGCCACACGCCGCACGCCAGCGCAAACAGCTCGCCGCCGTCGCCCATGATTTCGACGCCCAGCGGCGTGAAGAGATGGAAGGAGATCGCACCCGTCATGATCCCGATCGCCATCGCCGCGCCGAAGATGCGGACGCGCGGGATGAAGAGCAGAATGGACGCCACCAGCTCGGCGGAGCCGATGATCCAGCGTCCGGCCGGCTCGAACAGCGAGATGCCCGACCAGTCGCGCAGGGTCGAGAAGATGAAGATGCTCTCGGCCGAGCCCGTGAACTTGAAGAACAGGGACTGGACGAAAACGAAGGCGATATAGGCGCTCAAGGCCCACAACGCATAGGGTTTGCATCTGCTCATCGTGATGTCTCCTGATGGTTCGGTGCAGGGATCAGGCGGTCCGCGCATCGCGCGCGGCGATCGCTTCCAGCCACAGTTCGGCGGCCTCGCGGCCCATGGACAGCGACCACGCCTCGATGGCGTCGCGCTTGTAGGAAAGCGCCGGCATCGGATCGGCGAAGCGCTTCAATTTGGCGATGAGAGTCTTGAGCATGGCGGTCTCCTAGAGATGGTTGGACGTGAAATCGATGGTCGAACGCAGGCCGATCCTGTCGAAATGCGCGTCGAGCCAGAGCTCGGCGGCGAGACGGCCGCGGTCGCGCAATCTGGTGAGGAAGCGCCAACTGGAGTCGAACTTCGACGACAACGACAGATCGGAAAGAACTTCGTCGGAACGGATGGCGTGGATATGGACGCGCGCCAGCTTGTTGCGGTGCTCGGGGCGGATCCAGTCGTCGTCGATCAGCTGCGTCACCGCCGCCAGCGCTCGTGCCTCGCGCAGCAGCGAATTGTGCAAGGAGATTTCGGTCATACGCGCCTGGATGTCGGGCGCGCGGCGCGGCAGTTCGCGGCGTTCGATGGGACTGATCTGGCCGATCAGGATGTCGCGCGACGGCGCGTTGGCAACGAGAGCGCCCAGCGCCGGATAGCCGCTATAGACGCCGTCCCAGTGGGCCTCGCCGTCGATCTCGACTGCCTGCGCCAGTGTCGGCAGGCAGGCGGACGCCAGCACCGCGTCGGCGGTGATCTGCCGGTTGCTGAAGACGCGCGCCCGGCCGCTGCGCACATGCGTGGCGCAGACCGAAAGCTCGGTGGCCTTGCAGCGGTGCAGCTCCGTGAAATCGACCACGCTCTCCAACACGCCGCGCAGCGGATTGATGTTGAGCGGATTGAATTCGTAGGGACTTAAGGCCTGGATCAGGCCTTCGAACCAGTGATGCGATAAGGGCTCGGCGGCGGCGAACATCAGGCCCAGCGGCGTCTTCGCCAGAGGTCCCGCCCAGCCGGATTTCTCGCTGACCTTGCGCCAGAAGGTCTCCAGCGCGGCGCGCGCGCCTTCCTTGCCGCCCTTCATGTTGCCATAGGCGTAGACCGCTGCATTGAGCGCGCCGGAACTGGTCGCACTGATGCCATCGATCTCGACACGGCCGTCTTCCAAGAATTTGTCGAGGATGCCCCAGCCGAAAGCGCCGTGGCTGCCGGAGCCTTGCAGCGCCAGGTTCAGCGCCCGCCTGGGCAGGTTGTGCCGCTGCAGGCGCCTGGAGCTGGCGGCGATGTCCGCCTGCACGTTCATCAGGCCGCCTCCTCGAGTTCCTGTTGCGCGTCGTTGTCGTGACCGGTGATCAGACGAACGCCGCGCTGATAGGTGACGTAAGACCAGGCCCAGCTCAGGGCGACGGAGAGCCGGTTGCGAAAGCCGATCAGGAAATTCAGGGAAATAGACATGCGCCAATGACCACAGCAGCCAGCCGAGCAGGCCTTTCAGATGGACGCGGCCGAAATCGGCGATGGCGTTGCGCCGGCCGATCGTCGCCATAGTGCCGAAGTCGCCATAGGCGACGGCTTCGGTTCGGCCTTGCCGGCAGCGCGCGCCGCGATCAGCGCACCGATATAGGCGCCGGCCTGTTTCGCCGCCGGCGCGACGCCGGGCAGAAAGCCTCCATCGGACTGCTTGAAGGCGACGGTGTCGCCGGCGACGTAGACGTTGCTGTACCCGGGCACGGGAGAAATCGGCATTTACGACCCACGCGTCCGGCACGGTCGGTCGCTGTGCCCAACCATCGCCGGCGGCCGAGGCGCGCACCCCCGCCGCCAGACGATGGTCCGGGCCTTGATGGTCTCACCGCCGAGGGGTGACGCTGCCCGACGCGATGTCGGTGACGGCCCTGCCGAGGAAGAACCGCAACGCCGAGCTGCTCCAGCGCCCCCCTTGGCTTCCGCCGAAAGCGCCTCTGGCATGACGGGTAGCAGGCGGGACCCGGCTTCGACCAGAACGATCCGCGGCGCAGTGCGGTGTGATGGAACGAAAATCCATGGTGATCGAGGTGCGTGCCAGCTCGGCGATGGCGCCGGCCATTTCGACTCCGGTCGGCCCGCGCCCACGACCACGAAGGTCAGGAGGGCCTTGCGCCGTTCGGCATCGGGTTCGACTTCGGGCGCGCTCGAAGGCGAGCAGGATGTCGGCGCGAACCTGGGTTGCGTCGTCGAGCGTCTTGATGCCCCGGCGCATGCGCCGCCCACTGGTCCTTGCCGAAATAGGGAATGGCCGCGCACCGGTCGCGAGCAAAAGATAGTCGTACGAGACCGGTTCTCCGCCCGCGACTGTCACCCGCTTGCCGACGGTGTCGACTCCGGTGACCTCGCCCAACAATACCCGGCGGCGTTCGTCTGGTCCTTCAAGATGGCGCGTATCGGTTGCGCGATGTCGGCGGGTGACAAGCTGGCGGTCGCCACTTGATAGAGCAGCGGCTGAAACAAGTGATAATTGTGCCGGTCGATGACTGTGACCTGTACGGCAGCGCCCTTCAGCGGCGGCGGCGGCGGAGAGGACCGGCGAATCCCGCGCCGACGACGACGACGTGGGGGTGGGGTGTGTCTCGCTTTCTGCGTGATTCGCCGGCCATTCTGTTGTCCTCCTCCGATTCCGCCCGCTTAGTGCGCCGTCCAGCCGCCGTCGACGGGGAGGGCGGCACCGGTGATCGAGGCCGCTGCATCGGTCGACAGGAACACGGCGAGCGCGCCCATCTCCTCGACGGTGGCGAATTTCTTGTTTGGTTGCTGCGCCAGGAGCACGTCGCGGATGACCTCTTCCTTCGTGATCTTGTGCGCCTTGGCCTGGTCGTCGATCTGCTTCTCGACCAGCGGCGTCCAGACATAGCCCGGGCAGATGGCGTTGGCGGGGTGACGCCGTGTTCGGCGCCTTCGAGCGCGATCACCTTGGTCAGGCCGACGACACCGTGCTTGGCCGCGACATAGGCCGACTTGAACGGCGAGGCGACAAGGCCGTGTGTGCCGAGGCGATGTTGATGATGCGCCCGAAGCCGCGCGCCTTCATTCCTTCGAACACCGCCTTGGTGGTGTGGAACACAGCCGACAGGTTCAGCGCGATGATCGCGTCCCATTTGTCGGCCGGAAAATCCTCGATCGGCGAGACGAACTGGATGCCGGCGTTGTTGACCAGGAAGTCGATGTCGATGTGGCCGAAGGCCCGGTCCAGGCGATCGATCATCGTGCCCACCTCGTCGGGCCTGGCGAGGTTGGCCTTGTCGTAGGCGACTTCGCCTTGGCCAGCATCGCGCGCGCCGTCTCGACCTCCGCTTCGTCGCCGAAGCCGTTGAGCACGACATTGGCGCCGGCGTGGGCGAGGGCGCGGGCGATGCCAAGCCCGATACCGCTGGTCGAGCCGGTGACCAGCGCCGTCTTGCCGGCCAGCGCACCCGTCTTCATTTCGGTCTTCATCACCATCGTGTTCATCGGGTTGGCACCTCGTTTGCTGTTTGAGAGTTTGGCTTTCGGAAGTGGAAAGCGGAAATACCGTGTGCCTTTGGGTTCGATAGGTTGGAGCTATTGTGGCTTGGGCAGCCTGAGCGCGAATGCGAGGACGCAGCCGGCCATGAGCGACATTGCGATGCCGGCAACCGTCACGCTCCAGCCGAAGCGATCGAAGAGCTGGCCCAGCGCCGCGGCGCCGACGAGGCCGCCAAAGAAGTAGGAGGCGAGATACATCCCGCTTGCGGCGCCGCGGTCTGCTGTCGCGGCCTGGCTGACGAAGCCGGTGGCCGTCGCCTGGGCGAAGAAGGTGCCAACGCCGACCAAGATGAGGCCTGCCAGGATCAGCGGGAAGATTTGTGTCAGGAGCAACGGCAGGCCGGCGAGCGCCAATCCCAGGCCGCCCCAGACGGCGGGGCGCGCGCCGACGCGCCGTGCGATGCGTCCGGCGATAGGGGTCGTGAAGATCGATGGTAGGAATACGAGATAGACTAAGCCGAGCGACATCGGCGCCAGGCGGATCGGTGCGCCGGTCAGCACGAAATTCACGTAGCTGAACGTTCCGATGAAAGCGAAGAGGATGAGGAAGCCGATGGCGAAGCTTGCCAGAAGAGGCTTGTTCTTGAGGTGCGCGGCCATCGCGGCGAGTGGCGAGTTCCGAGGCGCGGCGGCTGCTGCCGGCATCGGCTTGGTCGCGCGCATCGCACAGAACACCAGCGCGGCGCCCGCCAGGTTTAGTCCGGCGAAGACATAGAAATTGGTCGCCAGGCCGAAATGATCGGCGAGCGCCGCGGCCATCAGCCGTCCTATCAGATTGCTCGCGACATTGCCGGTGATATAGGCGGCGAAGGCGCTGGCGGTGTCCTTGGCGCTGACGTTTTCGGCGAGATAGGCGAGCGTCAGCGTGAAGGCGGCCGACATGAAGAGGCCCTGGGTCACGCGCAGGGCGGTGAACACAGCAAGGCTCGGCATGGTCGCCAGCAGCGCGGTCGGAATCGAGAGCAGCGCCAGGCTGACGAGAATGCCCAGGCGGCGATTGATGTGACGGCTGAACAGCGCCACCAAAAGACCGGAGGCGGCCATGCCGAAGGTCGAGGCGTTGACGGCCACGCTCATCTGCGCCGGCGTCACATGATAGGTGCGCACCAGGGTCGGCAATATGGCCTGCGTCGCGAACAGATCGACCAGCGTGAGAAAGGCGGTGAGTCCGATCACGGCGGTGGGCAGATGAACGCCCATGTCCATCGCGTCCGTCATGGTGCTGCGGGGGCGGATCGCGGCGGACATGGGATATTCCTCATGTGAGGTGAGCGGTGCGTGACGCCCCCGTCCGGGGAGGGGGTGCCATCGGGGGCGTCACGCTTCCGCTTCCACCCTTCGCCGAAGGGGAGAGGCGAAGAGTTCGGGAGGTTACATCGTGCTGTCGGCCGTCATCTTGGGGGGCAGGATGTCGGACGAGATCAGCACGGCCGGCTTCTTGGTGTTGTTCTTCCACCAGTGGGACAGGCTGCCGAATTCCGCGGTGACCTCGCCCGCCTTATGCTTCAGCGGCACCGAACAGGTGCTGCGGTATTCGGTGATCGCACCGGACAGGACGAGGATGTTGGCGGGGCGGTCGCCATGGCTGTGCCACGGAACCACGCCGCCCGGCTGCACCACGAGGCGGCGCATGCGCAGGAAGCGGCCGTCGAAGCCGTAGCCCTTGAGGTCGATCGAGGCGATGACCGTGTCGGTCACGCCCGACGGCATCGTGGCGCCGGGCTTCATGACGTCGACGCCGATCTTACCGGCCGGGCATTCGCCGGCGAAAGCGGCGCCGGCACCGAAAAAGGTCGCGGCGGCGATAAGCGCGGCAGCCGAGGCGGCCTTGCCGAAGGTCTTGAAGGTGTTCATTTGGGGTCTCCGTTTTCAGTTGCGTGCTGTCGGCAGGTCGCACGACAACGACGCGAAGATCGGGGAACGGCCCTCGGAACGGAAATACCGCTTGCCTTCCGATTTCATAGCCCTGCGCTATGGCCTTATTCGTTGAGCGTTAGGGCTTGGCGCTGTAGGGTCCGAGCATGGAAACCCGCCTGGCTCTCAGGGAAAAACTGGACGCGCTTCGGGTCCGCGAACCGGTATGGAAGGCCCGCTATGACGGTCTCGTCCAGCGCTTGCGTGGCGCCGGCATCGGCGAGGGCGCGCTGAAGGCCGGCGAGGCCTGCCCGGAATTCGTGCTTGCGAACGCCGAAGGCGTGCTTGTTTCGTCCGCCGATCTACTGGCCAGGGGTCCCGTCGTCCTCAGCTTCTATCGCGGCAAATGGTGCCCCTATTGCGTCACCGAGCTGGAGGCGCTGAGAGACGCGGCACCCGATATCGCCGCACTCGGCGCGACGCTCGTCGCTGTGACGGCGGAGGATTGCGGCGGGGCGCTCGCCGTCAAGCGCCGGCGCCGGCTCGATTTCGAGATCCTTTGCGATCTGGAGAACGGGCTGGGACTGACCTTCGGCCTGGTGTTCCGCGTCGCCCCCGATTTCCGCGGGAACTACAAAAGCATCGATGTCGACTTCCCGCTGATCTACGGCAACGATAGCTGGTTCCTCCCGGTGCCGGCGACTTACGTCGTCGGCCGCGACGGCATAATCAAACACGCCTATGTCAATCCCGATTTCCGCGAGCGCCTCGATCCGTCGGAGATTCTGGACGTTTTGAAATCGCTGGCACCGAGCTAAGATGGCGCGATGACGAAGAACAGCAGCTTCGCAGAGACGCTCGCCGGCATTCGCGCCGCGACCGCCGCCTGGTTCAACCGCGACAACGACCGGTTGGTTCAGAGCATCATCGACTCCGGTGCCGCGGCTCATGCGTTCAAGGCCGGCGACCGCGTACCGGATTTCATGTTGCCGAACGCGGAAGGCCGGTTGGTCCAGTCTTCCGATCTCTTCGGCAAGAATCCGGTCGTGCTTAGCTTCTACCGCGGCGTCTGGTGCCCCTATTGCTCGGCCGAGCTGAACGCGCTCGCCGCCGTCGGTTCGCGCCTGCGCGCCGCGGGTGCCACCGTGGTCGCCGTCACGCCGGAAGTCGGCGGTGTCGCGCTGAAGACCAAGAAGGAGCGCGATCTCGATTTCGAGATACTCTGCGACGTCGACAACGGTGTGGCGATGGAATTCGGCCTGATGTTCCGCATCCCGGCCGACATCCAGCCGGGCTATTTGAAGTTCAACGTCAAGCTGCCGCTGATCTACGGCAACGATAGCTGGATGCTGCCGATCGCCGCGACCTATGTCGTGGCGAAGGACGGCACCATCGCGTATGCCTACGCAAATCCGGAATACCGCGAGCGGTTCGATCCGGAAAACCTGCTCGCCATCGTCGAACAGCTCAAATAGCGGATTAGATTTTCTTCTCCGACCAGTTTCGGGCGCGGGCAACCTTCACAAAGGCGTCCGCGGCGACCGAAAACCGTCGCCCGACGACCGTCGCCAAGACCACTTCACGCTCGGCGCCGCCGCCGACGAATGGGACGCCCACGAGCCCGTCCGCCAGCGCGATCGTGGGCGGGCTGATGCCGCAGCCGAAACCGGCCAGCACCATCTGCTGCAGCTGTTCCTCGCTTGCGGCGCGATGACGGATCTCGGGCCTGACGTTCAGGGCGCGGCAGGCCTCGCTGAACCCCAGATGCAGGCAGCAATCGATCCGCTCGATCATCGCCTCGCCGTCGAGCTGGTCCAGGGTGACGCAGTCCAGCTTGGCAAGTTTGTGGTCGGCCGGCACTACGACTTGGCACTGCTCGCGAAACAGCAGCCAGCTGCGCATGCGGTCTGGCGGCTCGCCCGCTTGGCTTGCGACCACCAGGTCGAAATCGCCTCCCAGCGCGTCGTCGATCACGCTCTGGCGCGTGCCGGCGCCCAACGTCAGCTCGATGCCTTCGATGGACCGGCGCAGGCTGGCAAGGATATCGATGACGGGCTGCATCGCCACGGAGCTGTCGACGGCGAGGCGCAGCGGTGCGACTTCGCCCTTTTTCACGCTCGTCGCCAGCGACTTTGCGGCCTGCGCCGCGGCATGGGTCTGTTCCAGATGAGGCAGCATCAGCCGGCCGAGCTCGGTCAGATGTGTGTTGGCGCGCTCGCGGTGGAAGAGAGCGCCGCCCAATTCTTCTTCCAGCTTCTGCACGGCACGGGTGAGCGAGGGCTGTGCGACGTTGCATTCTTCCGCCGCCTTGGTGAAATTCAAGGTCTTGCAGACCGCAAGGAAATAGCGGACCTGGTGCATCTCCATACGCCGGTGCCCCTTTCGCGCCAAGTTTAGACGGGTGCGCTCTCGGGTAAAAGGGCCTCACTCCGTCGGCGGATACTGCCGCCACAATGCGACTTCGCCGCGCCAGGCGCGATACAGATCGATCAGCCGTGCCGGTTTGGCGCCGCGCCGGACGTTTTCCGCGCCGATCTTCCAGAGCAATGCGTATTGCTTCATCAAAGTGCGATAGGCCTCGGTGAGGCTGGTCTTGCGGTCCCAGATGTGGGTCGCCTCGGCGCCGGCGCCGTTGCACTCCAGAATTGTGAACCCGCGGCCTTCCTGCAATTCGCCGATGGACGAGAACCGGACGTCGAAGCGGCCGAAGTGGAAGCCGTCGATGTCCTTGGCGATGCGGTCGAAGGCCCGCGTCATCGCGTCGGTGACATAGCGGTTGCCGTCTCGAAAGATGGTGCCGCGGCTGTGGCTGCCCGCGAAGGCGATGCGGTAGGGCTCACCCGGCGCCAACACGGCATCCAGCTTGCCCCGGTGCCTGGGCAGGTAGGTGTCCTTCAGCGTTCCGGCGCGACGGTCGCGTGCGATCAATTCGGCGATGGTCGAGCGCCCGTCGCCATAGACGTAAGGAAAATATTTGAGCGTCAGCGAGAAGATGCGCCCGCGCGCCTCGCCCGGCTTTCGCACATAGAACACGCCTGCCTCAGCTTCGTGATCGACCAGAGCTTGCAGCACGATGCGCTCGTCATGGGGAAATCCCGCGACATAGCGCGCCAATTCGTTTTCGTTGCGCACGCGGCGCACGCCGGCGCCGCGACAACCCTTGTCCGGCTTGGCGACCAGCGGAAAGGCGAGGCCGGCGTTGCGCGCCTGCCGCATCGCCGCCAGCGCGGCGTGCTGGATGTCGCCGCCGCAAACGAACGACACAAAGGGTGCGATATGCGCCCGCGCATGCGCGCCCGCCAGTGACAACACGGACTCCTTGGACTCGCCGATCCAGCCGCCGAAGGCAAAGGTGGGATTGGCCGCGGTCGGCAACGCGAAGCCGCCATGTTTGAGACTGAGCCACAGCCAATAGAGCACCATCGGCGGATAGAAGACTTTCTGAGGCCAGAATTCGAAGAACGACAGCGCCGGTCCGGCGAGGTCGAGCGGCGGCATTCCTTGATGCGGCACCCGCAGGGCGAGAGTTTCAGGCATCGGCGGTCTTCCTTGCGAACAGCCGCGCCGACAGGAACGGCCCGCCGATCACGATCAACGCGACCACTGCGACCGCACCGTATTTGAACTCGCCGAACAATTCGGTGGCATGCATTCCGAAGGCATAGATGCCGCTGAAGATAGCGCCGGTCCAGGCCAGCGTCGCCGCCGCCGTCGTGCTGGCGAAGGTCATGAACGGCAGATGCAGGAAGCCGCTGGCAGCATAGATCGGCAGCCGGCTCCCCGGCACCACCCGCGCCCCGATCAGGGTCAGGACGGAGCGATGCCGAAGCCACTTGCGCGCCGTCATGATGCGGCCTTCACCGATGAACAGACGGGCGCGCTCGAATCGCCGCGCCGCCGCGCCCAGGAAATAGAGCCCGATGTCGCCGACATAGATGCCCAGGAACAGCACTGCGAAGGCCAGATGCGGCGCGATCATGCCGGTCGTCGCCAGCAGCGCGGCATAGCCGATCGCGGCATCTTCCAGGAAGAAGGTCGAGACCAGGATGGAAAGCGCCAGCGTTTCCGGGCTGGAGCCGATATGGATGCCGAAGATCATCGCGTCCTTCCTCGTTTCGCTATGCCGCGCGCAATTGGCGTGGGCGGCGGGCGCGGTGAATGAAGCGCTGCAGCGCTCCGATGCCGGCCCGGTGCTTTGCCCGGCCGGCCAAGACCCCTTCGACGGCGCCGTGTTCGCCGGCCGCCAGCGCCGAACGGATCCAGGTCATCAGCAGCGCGTCGCGCTGGGAATGGCTGCCGCCGAGGCGATGCAGTTGGCTCAGGAGGGGCAGAAACAGCATCGCAGCGCGCGCATGCTCGCCGCGCACGGCCGCCACGACGGCCTGTGCCGCCGGGAACGCTACGGCGGGCCACACGCTGTCGCTCGCCGCGACCGCGTGCCGTGCCAGGGAGCGCATGAAGCCTTCGAGTTCGGCGTCCAATCCGGATCGCGCCAGCGCGTGTGCGTAGTGCAAATCGTGGAACGGCAGGATGTGCTCGTGTCCGCGCGCCGCGACTTTCGCCGCGACCGCCTGCCAGCGCGGACCGCCATCGCCTCCGCTCAGTTCCAGCCGCCACAGCGCCGATACGGCGCCGATCTGCTCCTGGGCGAATTCCGGCCAAGTGCCCCATAGCTGCGAATCGTAGATTTCGAGCACCTTGGCGAACGCGCCCTGGTCGAGATGAACCTGCGCCAGATGCCACCAATTGTGCTCGCGGATGAAAATGCTGCGCGTCGCCCAGCCGGGCGCCTGTGCCGTCAGGAAGCGGATCGCATCGCCGCCGCGATCCTGCGATTCATAGACATGCGCCAGCGCATGATGCGCCCAGGCTTCGTCCCGCCGCATCGCGACCGCGCGCAGCGCCGCTTCTTCGGCACGGCCCAGGCGATGGCACTGTTCCTCGGCGAAGGCCAGCATGCCCCAGGCTTCGGCCGTATCGCGATGCGTGGGCATGATGGCTTCGGCCATCGCGCGCATGGTGACGGCGTCGCCCAGATTGAAGGCGTGATACTGGCCCCATTTCGCTGCAGCGATGTCGCTCGGATGGCGGTCGACCAGCTCGCGATAGATCGCGAGCGCGATGCGGGTCTCGCCCAAGGACCAGGCGTCGACGGCCGCGATTGTCATCTGCTCGCGGTCCGTCGCGCCCTGGGTGTTGCGGCGCATCCGTTCGAGATACGGCTGGGCCGCCACATGGCCTTTTTTGGCTTCCAGCGCCATGTGCACCGAAGCGGCACAGGCGTTGACATATCCGCAACCGGGATCGGCGTCGGCGGCGGCGAAGACGGTGCGCAGGCGCGTCCCGTAGCCGATCCAGTCGGCGGTGTAGATGTCGATCGCGGCGGCGGTCGCCGCGTTCGAGGTCGTCACCAGGTTGCCGTGCGCGTCGCGGGCCATGTCACTTGTCCAGAACCGAGGGCCAATTGCGGTCGCCGTCGGCGATATGCTTCGCCAGGCCGGCATTCCACATCGTCTGAACCTCGGTGTTGTAGTTGAGGTAGAGTTTGCCGTTGACGATCTTCCACACATTGGGGTCGCCCGCGGCGGTGTAGTTCTGCGACACCGCCCAGGCGCAGTAGCCGCCATATTGCGGAGCGTAGGCCGTGGGGTTTTTCACGAACGCGTCGCGGTTCGCGGCCGAGACAAAGCGCCAGGTGGCGCCCTTGTACTCGGTCGCGAATGTGGCCGAGCCTTCGACCGGCTTCTTCTGCGTAAAGTACGCGACGACGTCGTAGCCGCCTGCGCCCAGCGAAGAGAACAGACCGGTATAGATCTCCGGCTGTCGCGCGAAGGCGCCGCTCGTGGCCGCGAACAATGCGGCCAGGGCCAGGAACAGCATCGATAGTTTGGACCGGCGTGGCATCTGCGTCGCGCCTCAGTTCGGGGCTTGGGCTGCGGCTGCGATCGACGCCGCCACCATGGTCGCCATGGCGAATTGCGGATCGCGGTCGGTGATGTGATGGCGGTGCGCGATATAGGTGAAATCGCTCCACGCGACCCACACCTGGCCGCCGGCGTCCTGCAGCACCAGCATCCGCACCGGCCAGTCCAGGCCCGCATAGGGATTGGCAGTAAGGAACTGGATGCCCAGCGGCGGATTGCCGAACATCAGCAAGGTCGAGCGGTTCAGCGTGATCCCGGCGCCTTCCGCGAGTTTCTGCTGGTCGATCTCATCGAAGAACTTGATGCCCTTGGCGGCGATGTCGGCTTTGAGGCGCGCGACGGTCTCGTCGACGCTGTAGGCGCTCTTGACGCGTAGCACCCCGACATCGTTCTGCATCTGCTCGAAGCGCGGCGGCGCCGTCATCGTGCCGGCGCTGGCCGGGGCGACGAGCACAGGAGACACGGACACGACGGCAAGCGTCGACGCAAACAGGGTGGTGGAAAAGAGGTTCATGGCATTGGTCCTTCAGGGTTTTGGGATGGTGGTTGAGGGGCTGGGGGCGTCCTGCATCACGCCGGCATTGGCTTCGTGCAGGACGAAGCCTTCGACCGGATCGACCGGCGCCTTCCAGGGCTCTGCTTCCAGCACGCGCTGGGTGTCGATATAGCCGGCGCGCCAGCGCGTCCGAATTCCGTTCGGGCTGAAATCGATGTCCTTGGCGTGATCCTCGCCGCGGACTTGCGGCGCCAACAGGCGCACGACATGCATGCGCGTCAGGCAGCCATAGGCCGCCATCTCGCGCACGAAATTGTTCTTGAGCTTATCCTCCGGCAGGTGCGCCGCCAGTTCGGCGATGATGTGGCGCAGACGGTGAATCTGGCGCTGCCGCGCGATGTGCGTACCGGCGCGGCTGGAATATTGCAGGTCCTTCTGCCGGTTGGCGACCTTCAGGATCGAGTCCGGCTCCGGCCCGTTTGGATTCCAAAGATGCACTGCAAAGACGAGGGAGTTCTTGCGCGGCTTGTCGTCGAACACCGCCTCGACCGGCGTGTTGGAGAGGATGCCGCCGTCCCAATAGAGCTCGCCGTCGATGCGGATCGCGGGGAAGGCCGGCGGCAGGGCGCCCGATGCCATCACATGCTTGACGTTGAGCTTCTCGTCGCGGCTGTCGAAATAGCGCATGGCGCTGGAATGGACGTTGGCGGCGCCGACGGTGAGCCGCGTGCCCCCGTTGTTGACCTGACTGAAATCGACGAGTTCGCTCAGCGTCTTCTGCAGCGGTGCCGTCGAGTAGTAACCGGCCCGATCTGCTCCCAGCTTCACATGATTGCCGAAATGCGCCTTGGGGTTCGGCTCGAAGAATCCCGGCACGCCGCCCAGTATCGACAGCATGGTCGAGGCCGATTGGCCGAAGATGGGAAACGAACCCGCGAGTTTGAGCAGCAGCCCGTGCTCGACCGTCTCCCAGAACTGTTTCAGCCGCGCGACGCGTTTCTCGGGCCGGTTGCCGGCGATCAGGCTGGCGTTGATGGCGCCGATGGAGGTGCCGATGATCCAGTCCGGCTCGATGCCCGCTTCATGCAAGGCTTGGTAGACGCCGGCCTGGTAGGCGCCGAGCGCGCCGCCACCCTGCAACACCAGGACGGTCTGTCCGTATTCCGCCAGCGGATTTGCCGGCTCCTGGCGTGAGGCTGTCGCTGTTGTCGGCATGTCCGCGTCCCGCATCTGCATCCCCCGTCATTGGGGTGAGGCTGTTATGGGGTCACGGCGGTCCGACCTGAACTACTTGTTGGCTACCTATTCCATACACGCCGGCTATTGGATGTTGACCGCGCCGGATGCGATGAAACGCCGAAGAAATTCCAGACTGAGATAGGCTCGATGTATGCGAATAACGTCGGGATGTCCGCCGACGTGGGGGTCGCATTGCGGTCTCGTCGCGAAGGCCGCCGGACATTCCCCTCGATCTGAAGACCGAACGCGGCTGGCCGTCCATTTCGACAGCTGGCATCCCACCGAAGGTATGCGCGGCCCGCGCTACTGCCCGTAGGCGGCCAGCGTGCGATGCACGATGGCGGACATGCCGAAATGGCCGATGGCGTAGAAGCGCTGGATCGTGTCGTGGCCCAGCGGCGTGAAGCACAGCGCGCCGTCGGCGGCGTCGCGGGCGATGAAGCCGGCACGCTCGATGTCGCGCAATAGGCTGCGGATATGGGTTCGCGAACAGCGGAAGCGCCGGGCCTCCGCCGCGACCGAGATCGCGAAGGGCTTCAGCGAGGGCAGGGCGCCGCCGTCGTCGGCCGCCATGAAGAGGCTCTGCAGGAACAAAAGGCCGTTCGCGCGCGCCCACAGTTTCGCGACCGGTTTGGTTTGGGCATCTTCGTTGGTTGCGGCGTCGATCGCGCCGTCGCCCAGTTGCTCCAGGAAAAGACGGAAAATCTCCGGATCGTCGAACCTCGAGAGCAGCGGCGCGATATGGGGTTCGACGACGACGAGCGCCTGGAAGCCGGACCGCATGTGGTTGCGAAAAGACCGGGTCATCTCGGCCGTCGGCAGATAGACGCGCATGCTGCCGTTGACGTGGTCGGTGGCCGGCGTGACGTAGCCGATCCGGCGCAACTGCCACAGGATCGCGGTGGCCCGCCCGCTGCTGAACGTCCCGATCCTGGCGCACAGCGCCCGAAGCCTGCGATGGGTGAGCCCGCCCGTCGCATCGAGATAAAGCGCGAGAATGCCGAGATAGTAGCGGCCGACATCGTTAACGCTGCGGTCGACATTGAGGCTGTCGTCGAAGCCCGCCAGGCTGGCGCGCGCCGCCATGCGGATGGAGTCGGAAAAGCGCGGATGCGCGCGCATTTGATCGACGCGATCCTGTACCGACCGCGGTGTGACGCGGGCGTCCCAGCATTCGAGTCCGGTCTTGCGAACCGCCGCGTCCATGCGCGTCCCCCCTGAGGGGCCACCGTACCAGAAAAGTCCAGGGGGCGTACCAGTTTAGTCCAGCCGGGGGCGCCGGTGCCGCGTGGTGAAATCGCGGCATGGCAAGCCCTTGTCCATATGGCGGTATTTTTGCCTCGCGCGGCGCAGGCTGCGAGGCCGATGTCTTCCCGTCCAGTCCGCAGGCGGTCGCATGAGGCGGACCCGCGACGGTATCGGCCGCCCGGCAGCGACGGGCTCCGAAAAGCGGCGCGCGCGCGTCGACAATGAAACGCCGCTCAAGCAGAGAGTATCGCGCTCTCGCCGCCTGCGCCCCCTGTTGCTCGCCGGATGCGGCACCCTCGCCTTGCTGGCGGCGACGCCGGCCGAAGCCGTCTGCAATTCCGGCGCATGGTGTGTCGGCAGTGCCGCCGAGCTTTCGTCCGCCATTCAGAATTTCGCGACCGCTATCGGCGTTCCCGGAACATTCGTGGAAATCGACATCACGCAGTCCTTTTCCATCAATCAGGAAATAGCGGTCGTCCAGGTGGGGCAGTCCAGCCATATCACGATCAATGGCAACGGCTTCACGCTCGATGGCGGCGGAAATTTCCGCGGGCTCATGTTCTTGGGCAACTCGACTTCGATCGTCAATATCAACGACCTCGTGATCAACAACACCAAGGCGGTTGGCGGCCAGGGCGGTTCGGGGTTCACGGGCGGCGGCGGCGGATTGGGCGCCGGCGGCGCGATATTCGATTTCGGTGCCACACTCACGCTGAACAATGTCCATCTCTATTCGAACCAGGCCGTCGGCGGCGCCGGCGGCGCCGGGCGTTGTCCCACCACCAGCGGCAGCTCTTGCCTGCCGGGCGGCGGCGGCGGCGGCGGCGGCCTCGGCGGCAGCGGCGGCAGCATCCCGCAGAATGCCGGGAGCGATCTTGGCGGCGGCGGTGGCGGCGGCATCGGCCGTTCCGCCAATGGCGGCAGCAGTCCGGCCAATGCCGGCACCTATAGCAACGGCTCCAATGGCGGCGTCGGCATCTGCCCCTTGTGCGGTCCGGCCGGCGGCGGCGGCGAAGCCGGCCAGGGCATGGGCAACATCCACTCGAACAGCTCCGGCGGCGACGGCGGCAATGGCGGCACCAACGGCGGCGGCGGCGGCAGCGGCGGCGACACGATCGGCCATGCCGGCGGCGGCGGCGGCGGCGGTTCGGGCGGCGTCACCGGCTTTGGCCGCCACAATGATGGCGGCGGCACCGGCCACTACGGTGGCACTCCCGGTGGGTTTGGCGGCGGCGGCGGCGGCGCCGGCGGCGGCCTTGTCGGGACGGCCAATTCGGCCAATGGCGGCAATGGCGGCTTCGGCGGCGGCGGCGGCGCCGGCTACACGAACTCCAAAGGCGGCAATGGCGGGTTCGGCGGCGGCGGCGGCGGCAGCGACGGCAACTCCGGTACCGCGGGCCTCGGCGGCTATGGCGGCGGCAATGGCGGCAGGACGCCTTATAATGCGAACGAAGCGGGCGGCGGCGGTGGTGGCATGGGCGCGGGAGGCGCCGTGTTCGTCTATAGGGGATATCTGACGCTCGTCAACGACGTCAGGATAAACGGCAATTCGGCGGCCGGCGGCGTCGGCGGCAGCGGTGGCGCCGGTGGCGCCTCCGGCCTTGGCACAGGCGGCGCCATCTTCACCCGCAACAGCGCCGTTCGGTTCAACGTGACGGCCGGCGAGCAGGCCTTTGTCGACGATCCCATCGGCGGCGATGGAGGCACCTCTATTACGGGAGCCGGCGTCGTGGTTCTCCGCGGTACCAATACCTATACCGGAGCGACGGGGATCGCCGCCGGCGCGACTTTGCTGGCGAACGCACAGTCGCTTCCGGGCATGATCTACAACTATGGCACCCTGTCGATTTACGAAGACGGCGTAGACCGCACCCTGGCCGGAAGCATCACCGGCTCGGGCAGCGTGAGTTATCTCCCCAGCGTCCTCCCCGGCGGCTTCCTGACGCTGCAGAACGCCAGCGATTATACCGGTGTGACGAGCCTCGGCGGCCTCAAGCTTCTCATCACCAATAACAATGTCTTCAGCGGCAACGTCGTGAGCATGGATTGGTCGAGCACGATCAAGTTCGGCGCGAACAATCTGACCATCGGAAACTGGATGAACCTCGCCGCGGGCGAGGTGCTGACGCTCGACACCAATGGCTTCGCCGCATCGCTCACCGGCGGCATCCAAAGTGGCGGCGGCCTGTCGCTGACCGGTGCCGGCTCGCTCACCCTTTCGGGCGGCAGCAACAGCTATAGCGGCGCCACGACCGTGGCGGCCGGCGCTTCGCTCAACCTGTCGGAGATCGGCGTCATCGCCAGCTCGTCGCGGCTGACCGACAACGGAACCGTGAACCTGAACCTTGCGTCGTCGACGGTGTCGCTCGCCGGCAGCGGCGTCGTGAACCTCGGCGCCAACAGGCTCACGCTGACCAATGCATCGACCACCTTCTCCGGCGCCATCAACGGCAGCGGCGGGCTGACGGTCGCCGGCGGCAACCAGACAGTGTCGGGCGCGAACGGCTACAGCGGATCGACCGTGATCAACAGCGGCGCGACGCTCACCCTCGCCACGGGCGGCAGCCTCGCCAATTCCAGCGGCGTGGTCGCCAACGGCACGTTCGCGGTCTCGGCCGCCTCGATATCCCTGCCGACCCTGTCCGGCAGCGGCGTCGTCACCCTGGGCAGCCGAACCCTGACCCTGACGAACGCCAGCGGCACCTTCTCCGGCGCCATCAACGGCACGAGCGGCGCGCTGTCGCTTACCGGCGGCAGCGAGACGCTGTCGGGCACCAACGGCTACACCGGCGCCACGACCATCGCCAGCGGCACGACGCTGACCCTCGGCATCAACGGCGCCATCGCGGCCTCCAGCGGCGTCGCCGACAACGGCACGCTGGTGGCCTCGGCCGCCGGCGCGACGATCAAGTCGCTGTCGGGCAACGGCATCGTCACCCTGGGCAGCCAGACCCTGACGCTGACGAATGCCGGCGGCACCTTCTCCGGCGCGATCAACGGCACCGGCGGCGCGCTGTCGCTCACCGGCGGCAGCCAGACGCTGTCGGGCACCAACGGCTATACGGGCGGCACGACCATCGCCGTCGGCACGACGCTGACGCTCGGCAGCAACGGCGCCATCGCGGCTTCCAGCGGCGTCGCCGACAACGGCGAGCTGGTGGCCTCGGCCGCCGGCGCGACGATCAAATCCCTCTCGGGCAGCGGCGTCGTCACGCTGGGCAGTCAGACGCTCACGCTGACGAGCGCCGGCGGCACGTTCAGCGGCGCGATCAACGGCAGCGGCGGCGCGCTGTCGCTCACCGGAGGCAGCGAGACGCTGTCCGGCACCAGCGGCTACACCGGAAGCACCACGATCGCGAACGGCACGACCCTGTCGCTCTCGGGCGGCGGCGGCATCGCGGCCTCCAGCGGCGTCGCCGACGGCGGCACTTTCGATATCTCCGCGACGACGGCCGGCGCCACAATCGCCACGCTGTCGGGCAGCGGCACGGTCACGCTGGGCGCGAAGACGCTCACCATCGCGAGCGGCTCCACGACCTTCTCGGGCACGCTCAACGGCACCAACGGCAATCTCACCATCGGCGGCGGCAGCGAGACGCTGTCCGGCGCCAGCGCCTACACCGGCGCCACGACCATTGCGAGCGGCGCAACCCTGACGCTCGGCCTCAACGGCGCCATCGCGACATCGAGCGGCGTCGCCGCCAACGGCACCTTCGCGATCTCCGCCGCCGGCGCGACGATCAAATCCCTGTCCGGCGGCGGCACCGTCACGCTCGGCAGCCAGACCCTGACCCTGACGAACGCCGGCGGCACGTTCTCCGGCGCGATCAACGGCACCGGCGCCGCGCTGTCGCTCACCGGCGGCAACGAAACGCTGTCGGGCGCCAACGGCTACACCGGCGCCACCACCATCGCCGGCGGCACGACGCTGACGCTCGGCAGCAACGGCGCCATCGCCGCGTCCAGCGGCGTCGCCGCCGGCGGCAGCCTCGATGTCTCCGCGGCCGGCGCGACGATCAAGTCCCTTTCGGGCGGCGGCACGGTCACGCTGGGCAATCAGGCCCTGACGCTCACAAACGCCGCGGGTACATTTTCCGGCGCTATCGGCGGTGTCGGCGGCACCCTGTCCGTCACCGGCGGCAGCGAAACGCTGTCCGGCACCAACGGCTATACCGGCATGACCTCGATCTCCGCCGGCGCCGCCTTGCTGCTTTCGGGCAGCGGCAGCATCGCGCAATCCGGCGGCGTGACCGACAATGGCACCTTCGATATCTCCGCCACGACCGCCGGCGCGACCATCGCCACGCTGTCGGGGAGCGGCACCGTCGCGCTGGGCTCCCAGACGCTCACGATCGCGAACGGGTCGACGACATTCTCCGGGGCGATCAACGGCACGGGCGGCGTCTTGTCGATCGCCGGCGGCAGTCAGACGCTGTCGGGAACCAGCGGCTATACCGGCACCACGGCGATCGCAGCCGGCGCGAGCCTGCTGCTCTCCGGCAGCGGCAGCATCGCGCAATCCGGCGGCGTGACCGACAATGGCACCTTCGATATCTCCGCCACGACCGCCGGCGCGACGATCGCGACGCTGTCGGGCGCGGGCAGCGTCGCGCTCGGCGCCCAGACCCTGACGATCGCGAGCGGCTCCACGACGTTCTCGGGCAGCATTAACGGTGCCGGCGGCGGCCTCACCATCTCCGGCGGCACCCAGACGCTGTCCGGCACGAACGGCTACACCGGACAGACGATCATCAGCGGCGGCACGCTTGCGCTCGCCGTCAACGCCGGCATTTCAGCGTCGAGCGGCGTCACCGCCAACGGCACGCTGGACGCCTCGGCCGCCGGCGCCACGATCACATCGCTTTCCGGCACCGCCGCCGGCGGCGCGGTCGCGCTGGGCAACCAGACGCTGACGCTCACCGGCGCCGCGGGCACCTTCGCCGGCGCGATCAACGGCACCGGCGGTGCGCTGTCCGTCACCGGCGGCAACGAGACGCTGTCCGGCACCAACGGCTACACCGGCGCCACCACCATCGCCGGCGGCGCGACCCTGACGCTCGCGGCCGGCGGCAGCATCGCTGCCTCCAGCGCCGTGACGGACAACGGCACCTTCGACGTTTCTGCCGCCGGCGCGACGGTCAAATCCCTGTCCGGCAGCGGCGCCGTCACGCTGGGCAGCCAGACCCTGACGCTGTCGAATGCCGGCGATACCTTCTCCGGCACGATCAACGGCAGCGGCGCCTTGTCGCTCACCGGCGGCAGCGAGACGTTGTCGGGCACGAACGGCTACACCGGCGCCACCACCATCGCCGGCGGCGCGACCCTGACTCTCACCGCCAACGGTGCCGTCGCGGCCTCCAGCGGCGTCGCCGACAACGGCACCTTCGTGATCTCGGCCGCCGGGGCGACGATCAAATCCCTGTCCGGCAGCGGCACGGTCACGCTCGGCAACCGGACGCTGACGCTGACCGATGCCAACGGCACGTTCTCCGGTTCGATCGACGGCACCGGCGGTGCGCTGTCGCTTACCGGCGGCAACCAGACGCTGTCGGGCGCGAACAGCTACACCGGCGGCACGACCATCGCCGGCGGCGCCACCCTGACGCTCGCCGCCGGCGGCAGCATCGCGGCGTCGAGCGGCGTCACCGACAACGGCAGCTTCGACGTCTCGGCGGCGGGCGCGACGATCAAGACGCTGTCGGGCAATGGCAGCGTGTCGCTCGGCGCGAACACGCTGACGCTGAACAATGCGTCCGGCACCTTCGCCGGCGCGATCAACGGCACCAGCGGCAGCCTCACGATCGCCGGCGGCAGCGAAACCCTGTCCGGCAACAACACCTACACCGGAACCACCACGATCGCCGGCGGCGCGACCCTGACGCTCGCCGCCGGCGGCAGCATCGCCGCCTCCAGCGGTGTCGCCGACAACGGCACGTTCGACATTTCCGCGGCGGGCGCCACCATCAAGTCGCTGTCGGGCAGCGGCAGCGTCACGCTCGGCAGCCGGACGCTGACCCTCAGCGGTGCCGCGGGCACCTTCGCCGGCGCGATCAACGGGACGGGCGGCCTGACGGTCGACGGCGGCACCCAGATGCTGTCGGGCGTCAACGGCTTTTCCGGCACCGCAACCATCGGCAGCGGCGCGACGCTGGCGCTGGAAGGCGCCGGCCGGATCGACAACGCCGGCGGCGTCACCGACAACGGCCGCTTCTCGATCTCGGGCGCCGATGCCGACATCACCGTCAAGTCCATCGCGGGCGCCGGCGGTGTCTCGCTCGGCGACAATTCGCTGATCATCGCCAGCGCCGCCGGCACGCTCGGCGGCGTGATCGACGGCGCCGGCGGCGTCGTGATCCGCGCCGGCACCCAGGCCTTTTCGGGCGCCAACACCTACACCGGCAGCACCGTCATCGATGCCGGCGCCGAGCTCGATCTGGTCGGCGGTGGCAACCTTGCCGGCTCGGACGTCGTGGACAACGGGGTGTTCGATATCTCCGGCACGATCCATGGCGCCTCGATCGCCTCGCTCACCGGTTCCGGCACGCTGGTCATCGGCTCCAAGATCCTGACGCTCACCGGCGCCGGCAACATCATCACGACGAAGATCTCGAGCACCGGCGGCATCGGCGTCGCCGCCGGCGGCTCGCTCACCCTGGACAATGCCGACAACGATTTCACCGGCGGCGTAACCGTTGCGGGCGCCAACAGCACGCTCATCGTCTCGGAAGACGGCGATCTCGGCATCGGCGGCGCCATCATGATGTCGGATGGCGGCATCCTGAAGATCACGGTCAGCGGAACGTTCACCCACGTCATCACGCTGGCCGGCGATCCGACGATCGATACGAGCGGCAACCACGTCGTCTGGAGCGCCGCGATCATCGACGATCCCGGTCCGCCGGTGGTCTCCGGCGACCTTGTCGTCACCGGAGGCGGCACGCTCGAACTGACGGCGGTCAACACCTACACCGGCACCACCGAGGTCGACGGCGCGACGACGCTCGCCCTGACGGGCTCGGGCAGCATCGCGGACAGCAGCCTCCTCACGGTTCTCAGCACCGGCACTTTCGATATCTCCGGTTCGGGCGGCGACGTCGCGATCCATTCCCTGGCGGGCGGCGGCGATGTCCTGCTGGGCGCCAACGGCCTGACGCTGACCGCCGCATCGAGCAGCTTTGCCGGCACGATCGGCGGCAGCGGAGCGCTCACGATCGGCGCCGGCACCGAGACCTTGTCGGGCACCAACGGCTATACCGGTTCGACCACGGTCGCCGGCGGCGCGACGCTCGTGCTTTCCGTCAACGGCGGCATCGCCGCCTCCAGCGGCGTCGCCGACAACGGCATCTTCGACGTCTCGGCCGCCGGCGCGACGATCAAAACCCTGTCGGGCAACGGCGTCGCCACGCTGGGCAGCCAGACGCTGACGCTGACCGCTGCCTCGGACACCTTTGCCGGCGCGATCGACGGCAGCAATGGCAGCCTCACCATCGCCGGCGGCAGCGAAACGCTGTCGGGCATCAACGGCTATACCGGGCTCACGACCATCGCCGGCGGCGCGACCCTGACGCTCGCCGCCAATGGCAGCATCGCGGCGTCGAGCGGTGTCGCGGACAGCGGCACGCTTGACGCCTCGGCCGCCGGCGCGACGATCGCATCCCTGTCCGGCAGCGGCGTCGTCACGCTCGGCAGCCGGACGCTGACGCTCAGCGGCGCCTCGGGCACGTTCGCGGGTGCGATCAACGGCACGGGCGGCGCCCTGTCCGTCACCGGCGGGAGCGAGACACTGACCGCCGTCAACGGCTACACCGGCCAGACCGTCATCGGCAGCGGCGCCACCCTGTCGCTGTCGGGCAGCGGCAGCATCGCGGCCTCCAGCGGCATCGCCGACAACGGCACCTTCGATATCTCCGCGACAACGGCGGGTGCCGCAATCGCCACGCTGTCGGGCAGCGGCACGGTCGCGCTGGGCTCGAAGACCCTCACGATCGCGAACGGCGCCTCGACGTTCTCGGGCGCGATCAACGGCACCGACGGCAACCTCACCGTCGCCGGCGGCAACGAAACGCTCTCCGGCGCCAACGGCTACACCGGACTGACGACGATCGCCGGCAGCGCGACCCTCACGCTCGCCGCCGGCGGCAGCGTTGCGGCCTCCAGCGGCGTCGTCGACAACGGCGCCTTCGACGTTTCCGCGGCCGGCGCGACGATCAAGTCCCTCTCGGGCAACGGCGCCGTCGCGCTCGGCAGCCAGACCCTGACGCTGACAAACGCCGGCGGCACCTTCAGCGGCGCGATCGACGGCACGAACGGCAATCTCACCATCGGCGGCGGCATCGAGACGCTGTCGGCCATCAACGGCTATAGCGGCGCAACCACGATCGACTCCGGCGCGACCCTCGACCTGTCCGTCAATGGCGGCATCGCGGCATCGAGCGGCGTCGCCGCCAACGGCACCTTCGACGTCTCGGCCGCCGGTGCGACGATCAAGTCCCTCTCCGGCAGCGGTGCCGTCACGCTCGGCACTCAGACCCTGACCCTGACGAATGCCGGCGGCACTTTCTCCGGCGCGATCAACGGCGCCGGCGCCGCATTGTCGCTCACCGGCGGCAGCGAGACGCTGTCGGGCACAAGCGGCTACACCGGCGGCACGACCGTCGCCTCCGGCGCGACGCTGACGCTCGGGATCAACGGCGCCATCGCGGCGTCCAGCGGCATCGCCGACAACGGCACGCTGGTGGCCTCGGCCGCCGGCGCCACGATCAAATCCCTGTCCGGCAACGGCGTCGTCACGCTCGGCAACCAGACCCTGACGCTCACCGACGCCGGCGGCACTTTCGGCGGCGCGATCAACGGCACCGGCGGTGCGCTGTCGCTCTCGGCCGGCAGCGAAACCCTGTCGGGCACCAACGGCTATACCGGCGGCACCACGATCGCGAACGGCGCGACGCTCGCGCTCGACGGCGGCGGCAGCATCGCGCAATCGAGCGGCGTCACCGACAACGGCACCTTCGACATCGCACAAGCGGACAGCGCCGTTTCGATCACGGCGCTCGCCGGCGGCGGCGACGTCCTGCTTGGCGCCAACACCCTGATCCTGACCGGCGCGGGCGCGTTCACCACCTTCAGCGGCAACCTCGACGGCTCGGGCGGCCTGACGGTGGCGGACGGCGTCGAGGTGCTCGCGGGCGTGAACGGCTACACCGGCGGCACCGAGATCGACGCGACCGGTGGCCTCAAATTGTCCGGCAACGGCAGCATCGCCGCCTCGCAGGGCGTCGCCATCGCCGGCTTCTTCGACATCGCGGGGACGACAGCGGGCGCCTCCATCACGACGTTGTCCGGAGCGGCCGGAACGGTATTCGTCGACGGCAAGACGCTGACGCTGACGGCGGCGAACGGCACGTTCGGCGGCGTCATCACCGATGAAGGCGTGGCCGGCGGCGTCACGGTTTCGGCTGGGCGCGAAATCTTCGGCGGCGCCAACACCTATTCCGGCGCGACGCGGATCGCGGCCGGCGCCGAACTGGATCTGACGGGAAGCGGCAGCATCGCGAACTCGGCCGCCGCCGTCGACGGCACGCTCGACGCCGGCGGCGCCTCGGGCAACGTCACGCTCGTCGCCCTGTCGGGCGCGGGTCAGGTCGTCCTCGGCGGCAACAGCCTCCGGCTGACGGCCGCGAACGACACCTTCGCCGGCGGCATCTCGGGCAGCGGCGGCCTCGAAATCGCCGGCGGCACGCAGACGCTTTCCGGTGCCAACACCTATTTGGGTCTCACGACGATCGATAGCGGCGCGGAGCTGGACCTCGCGAGCGCCGGCAGCATCGCCTCGCTGAACGGCGTCGCCGACAACGGCATCTTCGATATTTCCGCCGCGTCGTCCGGCATCCTTGTCGCCGCGCTGACCGGCAACGGCGCCGTCCGGCTCGGCGCGAACACGCTCGGCATCACGGCGAGCAATCTCGTCGACGCCTTCGACGGCCAGGTCGGCGGCAGCGGCGGCGTCTCGCTGACCGGAACCAACACGACGCTTACCTTCGGCAACGACAACACCTACACCGGCCTGACGACCATCGCTGCGACGAGCGCCTTGAACGTCGGCAATGGCGGCGCCGCGGGCAGCATCGTAGGCGACGTCCAGAACGACGGCCGGCTAGCTTTCAACCGCACCGCCGCGCTCGCCTATGGCGGCGTGATCTCCGGTTCCGGCAGCGTCGAACAGGACGGCGTCGCGGTGCTCACATTCACCGCGGCAAGCACTTACACCGGCAGCACCACCGTCAAAGCCGGCACACTGGCGCTGACGGCAAGCGGCGGCATCGCCGCGTCCAACCTTGTCGACGTCAAGGCCGGCGCCGCCTTCGACATCGCGGGCACGTCCGGCGCCGCGATCCGCAACCTGACGGGCGCCGGCACCGTCCGCCTCGGTTCGCAGCAGCTTGCGATCACCAACGCCGCCGGTTCGGGCTTTGCCGGCGTGGCCGAAGGCGCCGGCAGCCTGCGCGTGGCAGACGGCGTCCTGATCCTGACCGGAGCGAACACCTATACGGGCGGCAGCACAGTCGACGCGACCGCAACCCTGAAACTGGGCAATGGCGGCATCACGGGTGGCATCGCCGGCAACCTGGCCGACAACGGCGCCGTCGACTTCGCCCGCTCCGACGACATCGCTTTTGCCGGCGAGATTTCCGGCAGCGGCAGCGTGAGCGTCACCGGCGGCGGACGCGTCGCTCTCGGCGCCGCCAGCACCTATGCCGGCTCCACCTCGGTCCTTGCCGGGACCTTGGCGTTGACGGGTTCGGGCGGCATCGCGAATTCGGCCTCGGTCGACATCGGCGCGGACGGTGTTTTCGATATCGCGGCCACGACATCCGGCGCCGCGATCAAGAGCCTGACGGGTACCGGCGAAGTTGTGCTCGGCTCGCAGGATCTGGCGCTGACGAACGCCGCCGGCTCCTATTCCGGTGTCATCTCGGGCACCGGCTTTGTCGAGGTCGTGTCCGGCACCGAGGCGCTCTCCGGTGCGAACATGCTGACCGGCGGCGCGAGCGCCGATGCCGGCGCGACGCTGGCGCTGACCGGCAGCGGCAGTCTCGCGACCGCGATGGGCGTCGAGGCGGACGGCACCTTCGACATCGCCGGCCATTTCGGCGACGTCTCGATCCGCGAACTGCTGGGGGCGCCGACCGGACGGGTCGCGCTCGGCGCCAATTCGCTCATCCTGACCGACGCCGCGTCCAGCATCTTCGGCGGCGGAATCGACGGCGGCGGCGGTCTTGAACTTATGGCCGGCGTCCAGGCCCTGTCCGGCACGAACAGCTATACCGGTGGTACGACGATCGACGCGGGGGCCCGGCTCCAGATCGGCGTCGGCGCGACGAGCGGCTCGGTGGCGGGCGGGATCGTCGACAACGGCAGTCTCGTCGTCGACCGCGGCGACGACATCGTGTTCGCCAATCGCGTGACGGGCACCGGCGATTTCCAGAAAGCCGGCGCGAACCGGGTCACGCTGGCGGCGGACAACGCCTATGTCGGCACGACATGGATCGACGACGGCGTGCTTCAGGTCGGCGACGGCGGCGTCGCCGGTTCGGTCGGCACCGGCAGCGTCACCGGCAACGGGCGCCTGGCCTTCGACCGCAGCGGAACCACGACGGTCGCGAACGGCATCGCCGGGAACGTCAGCCTCGAGGCCATGACCGGCACCGTCATCCTGACGGCCAACAACCTCTTTAGCGGCCAGACGGTGGTGGACGCGGGCGCCATCCTGCAGGTCGGCACGGGCGGCGCCACCGGCTCGCTCGGCAACACCAGCGCGGTCAACGACAACGGCGCGCTGCTCTTCGATACGGCGCAGGTTCTTGCCCTCAACGGCCCGATCGCCGGCAGTGGTTCGCTGACGGTCGCCGGCGCCACCAGCCTGATCCTGCGCGGCGCCGGCACCTATGCCGGGCTCACCACGGTCCGGGATACTGCGGTCTTGAGCCTGGGCGATGGCGGCGCGGGCGGCTCGATCACCGGCGACGTGCTGCTTCAGGACAACGCCGCGCTGGTGTTCAATCACAACGCCCCCGTCAGCTATGGCGGCGCGATCGGCGGCGCCTCAGCCGGCACCGAGGTCGACGTCGCGGGCGCGAGCGTCACCGAATTCGCCGGCGCCAACAGCTACGCCGGCGCGACCTTCGTCATGGACGGCGCGACCCTGCGCGCCGGGATCGCCGGCACCTTCTCCGCCAACTCCGATTTTGCCCTGTTCGGTCCCGGCGGGACGCTGGACCTGAACGGCTTCGACCAGACGATCCATTCGCTCCAGGGCGGCGGCACGGTGACGCTCGGCGGCGCCACGCTCAGTCTCGGCGGCATCGACGCCTCGTTCGACGGCGTGATCTCCGGAACCGGCGGCGTCACGGTGCTGGCAGGGGCGAGCGCGGCCGTCTTTACCGGCGCCAACACCTATGCCGGCCCGACCACGATCGACAGCGGCGCGGCCTTCCGGCTCGGCGCCGGCAGCGGTCTGTCCGGCTCCGTGGCGGGCGATATCCGCAACAGCGGCATGTTCCTCATCGACCGCAGCAATGACGTGGTGCTGAACAACGCCATCACGGGCACCGGCAGCGTCTTCAACCTGAACACCGGCATCGTCACGCTGACCGCAAACAACAGCTATGCCGGCAACACGGTCGTGCAAAAGGGCGGCCTCAAGGCCGGTGCCGCGGGCGCCTTCTCGTCCAGTTCGCTCTTCTTCCTCGTGGGCGGCACGTCGCTGGACCTCGCCGGCATCGACCAGACGATCCGGGCGCTCGGCGGCGACGCCGGCGCGACGGTCGCGCTGGCAGGCGCCACCCTGACGACCGACGGCAGCGCCGATGCCGGCCCCTATGCCGGCACGATCGCCGGCACCGGCGGGCTGACGAAAGCCGGCGCCCACCTCCTCGCCCTGACCGGGACCTATGACTATCTCGGTCCGACGACCATCGCCGGCGGCGAATTGCGGCTGGGCGGCGCGGCCAACACGCTCAACGGCAACATCGTCGACAACGCCATTCTATCCGTTTCGGCGCAATCGCTGACGCTGTCCGGCGACATCTCCGGCACCGGTGCGTTCGCCATCGGCTCCGGCGGCACGACGACCCTTGTGGGCAGCGCAACGCATGGCGGCGGCACCTACATCGACGCCGCGACTCTGCGGATCGGCAATGGCGGCACGACCGGGTCGGTGTCGGGCACCATCGCGCTGTTCGGCGCCGCGCAAGTCCTATTCGACCGTAGCGACGTGGTCCTCCATGCCGGCGCGATCGCCGGTGCGGGCTCGGTGCATCAGAGCGGCACCGGCACGCTCGTCTTCACCGGCGACAGCGATTACAGCGGCGGCACCTGGATCGACTCCGGCAGCTTGCGGATCGGCACCGGCGGCGCGGCAGGCGCGATCACGGGAGACGTCGTGGACAACGGCGCGCTGGTGCTCGACCGGTCCGACAATATCGCCTTCGCTGGCAGGATTTCCGGCAGCGGCCGGTTCGAGCACGCCGGCACCGGCGGCGTCGTCCTCACCGCCGACAATACCTACGGTGGCGGCACGGCCATCGATTCCGGGGTCCTGCAGCTCGGCGACGGCGGCGAGACCGGCGCGATCGTCGGCGACATCGCGGACAACGGCACGCTGATCGTCTCGCGTTCCAACATGCTGACGCTGGCGGGCGTGATTTCGGGCACCGGCGGCTTCGTCCAGGCCGGCGGCGGAACCACCATCCTTCTCGGCGACAACGGCTATAGCGGCACCACCGTGGTCTCGCGCGGCATTCTCGTGATCAACGGTTCCATCGCCCATTCCACGGTCGTGCTCGCCGGCGGCGAGCTCAAGGGCCGCGGCACGGTCGGCGGCATCGCGGCCAATAGCGGCGCCGCGATCGCGCCGGGCAATTCCATCGGCACGCTGAATGTCGCGGGCGACGTCGCCTTCGGCCCCGGTTCGACCTATGAGGTCGAAGCCGATGCCGCCGGCGCCGCCGACCTGATCGCCGCCACCGGCGCCGCCAACCTCAGCGGCGGAACGGTGCAGGTCGCAGCAGCGCCCGGCGCCTACGCCAACGAGACATTCTACACCATCCTCAACGCCGCGGGCGGCATCCACGGCGCCTTTGCCGGCGTCTTCGTCGACGATCCGGCGCTCGATCCCCGGCTCCTCTACAGCGCGACCCGGATCGATCTCCTCCTGGTCGTGAAAGAGATCGACTTCAGCCCCTACACGCAGACGGCCAACCAGCGCACCACCGCGGCGGCGATCCATGCGGCGGGCTTCGGCACGACGCTGTACCTGGACTTCGTCAATCACCGCAGCGCCCCGTCGTTCTTCGGTGCGGCGCTCGATGCGCTCTCCGGCGACATCTATCCCTCGCTCCGCACGGCGCAGCTTGAGGACGGCCGCACCGTGCGGCAAGCTGTGCTCGACCGCTTGCGCGCCGCGAGCGTCGGCGATCCGTCCGGCATTCTCGGCGCCGCCGGCAGCGACACGCGCGCCTTCGGCGACAGCACGGCGATCTGGCTGCGCACGGTGTCGAGCTGGGGCGTCGCCGCGGCCGACGGCAATGCCGGCCGGCTCGGCCGCTCGCTCGCCGGCGTGACCGCCGGCATCGATACCGATCTGGGCAGCGCGTTCCGCGGCGGCATCGCCGGCGGCTACACCTACGACCACATCGCCGTGAACAGCCGCGCCGCCCAAGCCGATGGCGGCAGCGGCCATGTCGGCGCCTATGTCGGCTGGACCTCCGGTCCGCTCGCGCTTCGTCTGGGCGCGGACTACGCCTTCGGCAGCCTCAGGGTGGCGCGCGCCATCGCATTCCCCGGCTTCACCGACCAACTCGCGAGCCGTCAGGGCGCCAACACGACGCAACTGTTCGGCGAGGCGGGCTATGCCTTCGGCACCGCAGACGTCAGCGCCGAGCCGTTTGCCGGTGTCGCGCATGTCCGTGTCCGCAGCGGCGCCTTTGCGGAAGCCGGCGGCGCGGCGTCGCTTGCGAGCGGCGGCCGCGCAACCGACCTGACCTTCGGCACGCTCGGCCTGCGTCTCGCATCCGCGCCGATCGGCGACGAGACGTTTTCGGTCAGTCCGCGGATCGCGATCGCCTGGCAGCACGCTTTCGGCGCCGTCCGCCCCGGCCAGAACGTCACCTTCGCGGACACCGGTCAAAGCTTCGCGGTTCTCGGTCTCCCGACCGACCGGGATGCCGCCACGGCGCAGTTGGGCCTGGACATCCAGCTCATGCCGCAAGCCAGGCTCGGCATCGGCTATGACGGGCTTCTCGGCCGCAGGGTGAAGAGCCACGCGGTTCGCGCCGATCTGACGTGGAACTTCTAGGGCGCATAAGGCACACTCGGCGGCGGCGCGGCGAAGGGTTTCGATGCAGAACGGCATTCATTTCATTTCCGGCATGCCGCGGGCGGGCTCGACCTTGCTCGCCTCCGTCCTGCGGCAGAACCCGCGCTTTCATGCCCGGATGACCAGCGGCGTGGGCTCCCTGGTCAACGCGTCGCTCGGCCAGATGAGTGCCGGCAGCGAAATCTCGGTCTTCTTCGACGAGGCGCGGCGCAAAGCCGTCCTCGAAGGACTGTTCGACGGCTACTATCGCGGCATCCACGAAGAGAAACTGGTCTTCGACACCAATCGCATATGGTGCTCGAAGATGCCGACGATCGCCGAGCTGTTTCCCAAGGCGAAGGTCGTCGCCTGTGTTCGGCACGCGCCCTGGGTGATCGACAGCCTCGAACGGCTGGTGCGCGCCAACAAATTCGAGCCCTCGGGCATTTTCAAATTCGATCCGGTCGGCACCGTCTATAGCCGCGCCGAAGCGGTCCAGGGCGGACTGGGCATGGTGGGCTTCGCCTGGAACGCGCTCAAGGAGGCCTTTTACGGCGAGCACAGCGACCGGCTCATGCTTCTCACCTATGAAACGCTGACGGCGAACCCGAAGAAGGCGATGGCCGCGCTGTACGACTTCATCGGCGAGACCGCCTTCGAGCATGATTTCGACGACGTGGCCTCCGACGAGGAGGTGTTCGACGCGCGGCTGGGCACGCCGGGCCTGCATCGCGTGGGCAAGAAGATCGAGGCGCGCGAACGCCGGACGATCCTGCCGCCCGACCTGTTCCGCCGCTACGAGAGCGACTCGTTCTGGCGCGACGCGACGCAGAATCCCAACAAGGTCCGCGTCGTCTGAGGCGCAGCGCACGGTCGGCGCCGTCGCTGGGCGAACTTTGATTGCCGCTACTCCGGCGAGAAGAGAAGCAGCACGCTGGAGCCGCTCTCGCTGGGCGGGCGGTGGATGGTGCCGCCGAGATCGGAGGCGAGCGCTTCGACGATCTGGCTGCCGCGTCCGGCCACGAAGCCGTTCATTCCCACGCCGTTGTCCCGCACCCGGCAAACGATGTCGCGCCCCCTGCGGGTCACTTCGACGCGGATGACGCCGCCGCGTCCGTCGAAGGCGTGCCGCCGCGCATTCATGATCAGTTCGGAAACGATCAGGCCGACGCGCCAGCACTGCGTCGTGTTCAGGCTGATCGGCTCGCACGCCAGGGTCAGGAAGATTTCGCCCTCGCCCAGAGTGAAGGCCGAGATCGCCTCGCACAGGGGCTGGAGATAGTCGGCGAGATCGATCGTGTCCGCCTGCGGCGGCGCGGCGAGGATGTGCTGGGCGCGGGCCGCGTTGCGCAGGCGCAGTTCGACACCGTGCAGCGTCGCGCGCAACTGGCTGTCGCTCACGCCCGACGCGGCGCGGGCGATCATGGCGATTGCCACGGTGTATTCGTTGATCGTGCGATGCGCGATCTCGGCCATGTAGGTCCAGGGCTCGCTCCCGGCCTTGGGTCGCGGTTGCGCCGCCGGCTGATGGCCGGCCGATGGATCGGGTGGATCGTTCGTCATGTGCCGCAGCCGTTCGTCGGGCCGCCAGTGTAGGGCGCCGCCCCTCCGGCACGCGTTATTTGCCGAAAGCGTGCGTGAGTTGTCGCCGGGGCGTCAGGACTTCGCGGGCGAAAGGCCCAGCCTGTCGGCCATGCGCACCAGCCCCGCCAGGGATCCGGCCGCCATCTTCCGCATGACGTTGCCGCGATGCAGTTTCACCGTCGCTTCGCTGGCGCCGATGGTCTGCGCGATCTGCTTGTTGAGACGGCCCGCCGCGACCAGGGCCATGACCTGGCGTTCGCGCGGCGTCAGGGTCTGGAACGCCGCCCGGATGCGGTTGCTGGTCTCTTCGTCGCTGCGCCCGGCCCGTCCCTTCTCGATCGCAGCCTGCACGGCGTCGAGCAGGTCCTGCTGCCGGACGGGCTTGGTGAGGAATTCGACGGCGCCGGCCTTCATGGCGCGGACCGACATCGGTATGTCGGCGTGGCCGCTGATGAAGATGACCGGGGTGCCGGCATGCGTCTTGGCGTATTCGCCGAAGAAATCCAGGCCGCTGCGGCCGGGCAATCGGACGTCGAGAACCAGGCAATCGGGCCGCGCCGGCGGATGGGCGCTCAGGAACTCGCCGGCCGAGGAAAACGATACGACCTCCAAGCCGACGGAGCGCAGGAGGCCGTGCAACGCCTGGCGGACATGCTCGTCGTCTTCGACGATGGCGATCAGCGACTTGGCGGCCGTGGGCTGCGCAGTCACGGCAACGCCTCTTGCCGCAGGGACGAGGCGAGCCGCGCGCGATGCGGCGCACCCAGGCGCGCGATCATTTCGCTGCTAGGACGACCCATTCCGAACTCAATCGCCGGCCGTTTCCATTGCCCGCATCATCGCGCATTTCCCGAAAGCTTTGCAAAGGGCGCCGCCGCTGCCATGGCGCGCTGCGACGCTCTTCTGTGAGTCCGTGAACACGTTGCGCAACGGCTTGATAGAGAAGGAGAAATTATCATGGCGACCGTCCTGTGTCGAACAAAACGGCGCGTACGGCTCGCAACGCCCCCTGGCAACTCACGGGAATTTTCCTAGCGGACCGGCCTTGCCGCGCTGGCCGCCCGCGGGAAACGCCGAGTTCGCAATTTCACGCAACACCTAACAAGCAATGTTTGCGGCCCTCGGGCATGGTTCGGCTGTGACCCGCGCCTGACAGGTTCGTCGTCTCACGCGAAGCTCACGAGGAAGTGCGTGCTCACCCCTGGCACGCCCCGGCACCGGCAAGCCCCCGATTGCCGCCCCGGGCCTCGTGGGCGTCGTCGTCCGAAGACGGCAACTGAACGAAAGGTCGGGGCAACCTAGACCTTCGTATACCGCGCCGCGACCCGAGAGCGATTGAGCGCATGCCGGGCGCCGCTATCATTTCCTGGTCGTCTGCGCCGCGTTTTGCGCGCAAGCGTCTTGGAAGATGGGCTTCGCTGCGAAGCGCGGCAGGAGAGAACGCCATGAGCGTCGAGCACGCCAGTCTTTCGTCGCGCCGCGACCCGGTCGAACCGCCGGGCGCCGCGCCGCCGGCCGAGGTCGAGCCCGAAATCCGCTTCGGCAAGTATCGCGTCGTTCCCGGCGCCCGGCATCTGTTTGCCGGCGGCCGCCGGATCGAGTTGGGCAGCCGCGCCTTCGATCTGCTGGTCGTGCTCTTGCGCGGCCGGGGCACCGTCGTCACCAAGGACGAAATCGTGAGCCATGTCTGGCCGTCCACCATCGTCGACGAGAGCAATCTCCGGTTCCAGATGGCGGCGCTGCGCCGCGCCTTGGGCGAAGACCGCGAGCTGATCAAGACCATTCCGGGCCGCGGCTATCTGCTGGCCATCGAGGCGGATCCGCCGTCCGCTGCGCTGGCGGGCATCGAAGCGGAGACACGCGATCCCGAATTGTCGGACGAGGATCAGGAGCCGGTGGTCGTCATCATCGACGACGACCGCAGCGTGCGCGAAGCGCTCCTGGGCCTGTTGCAGTCCGCCGGCATCCGGGTCGAGATGTTCGCTTCGATAAAGGAGTACGCGGCCGGCGTCCATGCCGCGCGCCCCGCCTGCATGATCCTGGACGTCTGGATGCCCGGCGAAAGCGGCCTGGATTTTCAGGCCAAGCTCGCGCAGGACGGCATCCGGGTGCCGATCATCTTCATCAGCGGCCACGCCGACGTCCCCATGTCGGTCCGCGCGATGAAGGCCGGCGCCGTCGAATTCCTCACCAAGCCCGTCCACCACCAGGATCTGCTGGCCGCGATCTTCCGGGCGACCGGCGTCCGCGCCCGGCGTTAGGACGGCGCGACACCGAAGACGACGCATTGCAACGCCTCACGCGGGTTCACCGCTTCTCACTCGGTTGCGGTCCGGGCGCGCAGTAAGAAAGCACATGACCGGGAACAAGCCGAAAAACAGCTCCACGATCGATCGTCGCAGCTTGCTTCTCACCGGCGCGCTGGCCGGCACGGCGGGCGTTGCCGCTGCTGCCGCCCGCCACGACGGCGGCCTGGGCGCGCCGCCGCAAACCATCCAGGGGACGATGCCGTGGCGCGAAGGCACCGCCGACGCGCCGCCCGCGAGCACGGGCACCGACTATCGCTTCTTCAATGCCTTCGAGCAGGCCTTCGTGCTGCCGGCGATCGACCGGTTGATCCCGCCCGATGCCACCGGACCGAGCGCGACCCAGGCCAATGTGCACATCTTCCTGGATCATCAGTTGGCAGGCCCTTACGGCCGCGGCGACCACTTCTATCTCGGCGGACCGTGGCCGAGCGGCACGCCGGAGCAGGGCTATCAGAGCCGCCTGACGCCGGCGCAGTTCTATCGCGCCTCGATCCTCGCGGTCGAAGGTTACGTCCGCACCCAGTATCGCGGAAAGCTGTTCGGCCAGCTCGCCCATGCCGACCAGGACGCGGTGCTCAAGGGCCTCGAAAGCGGTGGCATCAAGCTCGCCAATGCCGACGGCAAGGCGTTCTTCGCCATGTTCCTGCAGAACGTCCTCGAAGGCTACTTCTCCGATCCGATCTATGGCGGCAACAAGGACATGGCCGCCTGGGCGATGATCGGCTTCCCCGGCGCGCATTACGACTACCGCGAATGGGTCGGCCGCCACGGCCGGCGCGTCCCGTTTCCGCCGACCAGCCTGAACGGCCGTCCCGGCTGGTCGGAGGGCTGAGCGATGGTGACCAAGCTTCCCGCCGTCGATGCCGTGCTCGTCGGCTTCGGTTGGACCGGCGCCATATTGGGCCAGCAGCTCTGCGACGCGGGGCTGAACGTCGTCGCCCTGGAGCGCGGCGTGTGGCGCGATACCCCCACCGACTTCGCCACCACCTTCGCGCAGGACGAGCTGCGCTATATGTGGCGGCATCACCTTTTCCAGAACCTCGCCTACGACACCCTTACCATCCGCAACAATGTCGGGCAGCAGGCGCTGCCGATGCGCCGGCTCGGCTCGTTCCTCCTCGGCGCCGGCGTCGGCGGCTCGGGCGTGCACTGGAATGCGCAGATCTGGCGCTTCCTGGAAAGCGACTTCAAGGCCTACAGCCACAACCTCAAGCGCTACGGCAAGGCCGCGGTCGACGCCTACGACATGACGGTGCAGGACTATCCCGTGACCTGGGACGAGATCGAGCCGCATTACGACACCTTCGACAAGATCTGCGGTACCTCCGGCAAGGCCGGCAACCTGCGCGGCGTGATCCAGGACGGCGGCAATCCGTTCGAGGGGCCGCGCTCGCACGAATATCCCAACCCGGCGATGGCGCTGCCCTACGGCCCGACCCTGTTCACGCGGGCGGCGCGCGAGAAGGGCTACAAGCCGTTTCCGCATCCCACCGGCAACATGTCCCGGCCCTACACCAACCCGCTCGGTGCCCAGCTCGGGCAATGCACCTATTGCGGCTTCTGCGAGAAGTTCGGCTGCGGCAACTATTCCAAGGCCACGGCCCAGACCACGATCCTTCCCTATCTGATGGCCAAGCCGAACTTCACCCTGCGCACCGAGAGCGAGGTGCTGAAGATCGAGACGACGCCTGACGGCAAGCGCGCCACCGGCGTCACCTATGTCGACAGCACCGGCAAGGAGTTCTTTCAGCCGGCGGAGATCGTCGTTCTTTCCGCCTATGTCCTGCACAATGTCCGTCTGCTGCTGCTGTCGAAGATCGGCCGGCCCTATGATCCCAAGACCGGCGAGGGCGTGGTCGGCAAGAACTACGCCTATCAGATCACCAGCTCGGCCAACGTCTTCTTCAAGGACAAGATCGTGAACCCGTTCATCGGCGCCGGCGCGCTCGCCGCGGTGGTCGACGAGTTCAACGGCGACAATTTCGATCACACCGGGCTCGGCTTCATCGGCGGCGGCTACATCGCCCAGATGCAGACCGGCGGCCGCCCGATCGAGATGATGTTCACCCCGGCGGGCACGCCGAAATGGGGCCTCGAATGGAAGAAGGCCGCGGCCCACAATTATCTGCGCGCGGTCAACATCCTGTGCCACGGCTCGGTGATGGCGCATCGCGGCAACTATCTCGACCTCGATCCCACCTATCGCGACGCCTTCGGCCGCCCGATGCTGCGCATGACCTTCGACTTCACCGACAATGAGCGGAAGATGTCGGCCTATCTGCTCGACAAGGCGGCCGAGATCGGCCTGGCGATGGACGGCGTGTCGAGCGTCAAGAAGAACTACCGCACCGGCTCGTGGAGCGTCGTGCCCTACCAGACCACGCACAACACCGGCGGCACGATCATGGGCGACAATCCGCGCAACAGCGTCGTCAACAAATACCTCCAGAGCTGGGACGTCTCCAATCTCTTCGTCATGGGCGCCGGCGCCTTCCCGCAGAACGCCGGCTACAACCCCACCGGCACGCTCGCGGCGCTCGCCTATTTCTCGGCGGCGGCGATCAAGGACCGGTACCTGAAGAGTCCCGGCCCGATGGTCCGGGCCTGAGGAGCGGGGCGATGACGCGCAGGACGCAGATCGCAATCGCCGGGGCCGCCGCCGTCTTGCTGGTGGTGATGGCCGGGCTGGCGTTTTTCCTGTTGTCGCCGTCGCCGCCGCCTTACGTGCTGGCGACGGCGACCGGCGGCCCGCCGCAAATCCTGACCCGGCCGATCCCGGACAGCGTGCCCAACGCGGCGCAGCTCAGGCGCGGCCAGTATCTGGTGCGGGTCGGCGATTGCACCTCCTGCCACACCCGCGAAGGCGGCGTGCCTTTCGCCGGCGGCTTCGGCCTCAACACGCCGTTCGGCGTGATCTACTCCACCAACATCACCTCCGACCGGCATCACGGCGTCGGCGCCTTGACGCCGGAAAAGTTCTACCGCGTCCTCCATGACGGCGTCGGCCCCAAGGGCGCGCTGCTCTACCCGGCGATGCCCTATCCCTATTTCGCGCGGGTCACCCGCGCCGATTCCGACGCCATGCTCGCCTATCTGAAGACGGTCCCGGCCTCGCCGAACCGCCGGCCGCCGGACGATCTGCCCTTTCCCTTCAGCATCCGCTCGCTCGTCGGCGCCTGGAACCTGCTGTTCTTCGACTCCGGCGTGTTCGAGCCCGATCCCGCCAAGTCGGCGCAATGGAATCGCGGCGCCTATCTCGTCACCGGCCTCGGCCATTGCGGCGCCTGCCACACGCCCAAGAACGCGCTGGCGGGCGACCGCAACAGCCAGGCGCTCCAGGGCGGCTATCTCGACACCTGGATCGCGCCGGACCTGACCTCCAACACGCGCACCGGCGTCGGAAGCTGGAGCCGGCAGGACATCGTCGATTACCTCAAGACCGGCCGCAGCGTCCGCGCCAACGCCGCCGGCCCGATGGCCGAGGTCGTCGCGAACTCCACCTCGCTGCTGAGCGACGCCGACCTCGCCGCCATCGCCGAATACCTGAAGGACCAGCCCGCCAGCCCCGACCGCGTGTCGTCGGAGGCGCCCGACGCCGCCGTCCTGCGCCGCGGCGCCGCGATCTTCTCCGACGCCTGCTCGGCCTGCCATATGGCGAGCGGCACGGGACAGTCGCGCCTGTTTCCGTCGCTGCACGGCAACGCCATGCTGCAGCAATCCGATCCGTCCGGCCTGCTCCACCTGATCCTGGCCGGCGGACGCACAGCGCCCACGCCGTCGCGGCCGACCCCGGTGTCGATGCCGAGCTTCGCCTCCAAGCTCGGCGACCGCCAGATCGCCGACGTCGCAACATACATTCGCAACAGCATGGGCAATCGCGCCGAACCGGTCACGGCGAAGCAGGCGGCGGCCATGCGCCGGCGGCTCGGCCTGCAATCCGTTCGTCTGACCGACAATTCGGGCGATTGGCCCTGATCGGTACGGGATATGCGCGGGGCGAAATTCGAGGGTTTGGGCAGGCGCGGCGCAGGGCGGCTGGCGCCCCTGTGGCCCGTGCTGGCGTTCGCGCTGCTCGGCGGCTGCGTCGACGCGCCGTCGACCACGCCGCGCGAAGTCGCGATCGAGCCGGCCGGGCTCGGCCTGGATTCGGCTGCGACGCCCGCCATCGCCGACACCTGGTGGACCGCCTATGGCGATCCCCAGCTCGATGCCCTCATCGCCAAGGCGCTGGCGGGAAGCCCGACGCTCGCCGCCGCGATGGCGCGCACCCGCCAGGCCCAGTCGCAATTGTCGGTCAGCCGCGCCGCGACCTATCCGCAGGTCAACGGCGACGGCCTCCTCCTGCGCGAACGCCTCTCCGAGCATTTCATCGCGCCGCCGCCGATCGGCGGCACCACGCAATGGATCGGCCTGACCCAGGCCAGCCTGAGCTGGTCGCTCGACCTCTTCGGCAAACAGGCGGCGCAGATCGAGCGCGCCCGCGCAACCGCTGAGGCCGCGGCGCTCGATGCCGAGGCGGCGCGTCTCATGCTGTCGGGCCTCGTCACCCAGGCCTATATCTGGCTGTGGCGGGCCGATCTCCTGATCGACGTGGCGCGCGACGCGGTGAAGCAGCGCGAAGGCATCCTCGGCCTGACCGCCTCGCGCGTCCGCGGCGGCCTCGACAATCCGGCGTCGGAGCGCCAGGCCGAGGCTCTCCTGGCGATGGCGCGGCAGGACCTGGTGCGCGCCGAGGCCGACCGCGATATCGCCGTGCACCAGATCGCGGCGCTGATCGGACGCGGCGCCGACGCCTACGACATCAAGCGGCCGCAGCTCGATGCCGCCGCCCTGGCGCTGCCCGCGACCCTGCCGGCCGATCTCCTCGCCCGCCGCGCCGACATCGCCGCCGCGCAGGCCCGCATCGCCGCCGCCTTCGCCGGCCGCGAGGTGGCGCGCAAGGCGTTCTATCCCGACATCAACCTCCTCGGCATGGCGGGCTTCGCCGCGATCGGCCTGGGTCCGCTGTTCACCGGCTCCAGCCTGCAATATGGCGGCGGCGCCGCGATCCATCTGCCGATCTTCGACGCCGGCACGCTCCGGGCCGAATATGCCGGCGCCACCGCCGGCCTGGATCTCGCGGTCGCCGACTACAACACCGCCGTCATCACCGCCGTGCAGCAGACCGCCGACGCCCTCAGCGAGCTTCGGGCGGCGCAGGACCAGGCGTCGGAGCAGCGCCGCGCCCTCGACGCCTCGGCGGCGAGCCTGGCGCTGGCGACCGAGCGCTATCGCAGCGGCCTCAATCCGCAGTCGAACGTCCTCGACGCCGAAAGCCTCGTGATCGACGCCCGCCGCCGCGATGCCGCGCTCCTCGCCGGCACTGCGTCGGCCCGCGTCGGCCTGCTGATGGCGGTCGGCGGCGGCTTCTCGTCCTCTTCGAACCCAGCACGGAATCCCGACCATGAGTGACGCCGCACCCGCACACCAGAACGGCGCGCGCCGGCGCTGGCTGATCATCCTCGGCGCCGTCGTCCTCGCCGCTGGCGTGCTCTACGGGCTCTACTGGTTCTTCTACGCCCGCCACTTCCAGACCACCGATGACGCCTATGTCGGCGGCGACATCGTCGCCGTCACCAGCCAGGAGCCCGGCGCGGTCATCGCCCTGCATGCCGACAACACCCAGGGCGTGCGCCGCGGCGAGCTCCTGGTCGAGCTCGATCCCATCAAGGCCAAGGTCGCGGTGCAGGCCGCCGAAGCCGATCTCGCGCGCACGGTGCGCGCCGTGCGCACCGCCTTCCTGAAAGTGAACGAGCTGCGCGCCCGGCAGGCCGCGGCGCAGGTCGCGCTGGTGCAGGCCCAGAGCGACAGCCATCGCCGCGCTATCGCCGGCAGCGCCGTGTCGAGCGAGGAATTGGCCCATGCCCGCGACGCGGTGACGGCGACCCAGGCCGGCTTGCGCTCGGCGCAAAGCGCGCTCGAGCAGGGCATCGCCGACGTCCGCGGCACCAGCGTCGCCACCCATCCCGACGTCCTCGCGGCGATCGCGCGGCTGCGGCACGCCATGATCGTGCTGGCGCATATGCGGCTTTCCGCGCCGGTCGACGGCGTGGTGGCGCAGCGCACCGCCCAGCTCGGCCAGCAGATCGCGCCGGGCATGCCGCTCATGGCGGTGGTGCCGCTCGACGGCGTCTGGGTCGACGCCAACTTCAAGGAAGTCCAGCTCAGGGACATCCGGGTCGGCCAGCCGGTGACGGTCACCGCCGACGCCTATGGCGGCGGCGTCGTCTTCCACGGCAAGGTCGCCGGCCTCGCCGCCGGCAGCGGCAGCGCCTTCGCGCTGCTGCCGCCGCAGAACGCCTCGGGCAACTGGATCAAGATCGTGCAGCGCGTCCCGGTGCGCATCGAGCTCGATCCGCGCGACCTGCGCGAGCATCCGCTGCGCATCGGCCTGTCGGTCAGCGTCAGCATCGACGTCCGCGATACCTCGGGCTCGGCGGTGGCGTCGCCGCGCATCCTGCGCCAGCGCCGCAGCCTGCCCGCCGACGGTGGTGGCCCGCAGCTCGACCGCCTCATCGACCGCATCATCGCCCAGAACGCCGCGCCATGAGCGGCGCGCCGCCGGCCCAGCCCCAGGCGCTGCGCGGCATGCAGCTCGCCGTGACGGCGGTCGCGCTGGCGCTCGGCACCTTCATGCAGGTGCTCGACACCACCATCGCCAACGTCTCGCTGCCGACGGTGTCGGGCAATCTCGGCGTCAGCACCGACCAGGGCACCTGGGTGATCACCGCCTTCGCCGCCGCCAACGGCATCTCGGTGCCGCTGACCGGCTGGCTGATGAGCCGCTACGGCGTGGTCCGCACCTTCGTGGTCTCGGTCGGGCTGTTCACCGTGGCGTCCTTCCTCTGCGGCATCGCCTGGAGCTTGCCGGTCCTGATCCTGTTCCGCGTCCTGCAAGGCGCCGTCTCGGGTCCGATGATCCCCGGATCGCAGGCCCTCCTGCTCTCGATCTTCCCGCCCGAGCGGCGCGGCGCGGCGCTGGGCATCTGGTCGATCACCACGCTGGTGGCGCCGATCGTCGGCCCGATCCTCGGCGGCTACATCTCCGACAATTATCACTGGAGCTGGATCTTCCTGATCAACGTGCCGGTCGGCATCGTCGCGGTGCTGCTGTGCTGGACCAATCTGCGCTCGCGCGAGACCGCGACGCGTGCCCTGCCCATCGACAAGGTCGGGCTCGGCCTTCTCGTCGTCTGGGTCGCCGCCTTGCAGATCATGCTCGACACCGGCAAGGACGCCGACTGGTTCAACTCGACCCAGATCGTGGTCCTCACCATCGTCGCCGCGATCGCCTTCGCGGCCTTCGTCATCTGGGAGTTGACCGACAAGTTCCCGGTCGTCGACCTCTCGCTGTTCGCCTATCGCAATTTCGCCATCGGCACGATCTGCTTCTGCCTGTGCTATGCGGTGTTCTTCGCCAACATCCTGCTGCTGCCGCTCTGGCTGCAGTCCAATCTCGGCTACACCGCCACCTGGGCCGGCCTCGTCGCGGCGCCCAGCGGCGTCGTCGCGGTGCTGCTGACGCCGCTCAGCGCCCGGCTGATGTCGCGGATCGACGCCCGCTGGATGGCCAGCTTTTCTCTTGCCGCCTTCGCCGCCTCCTATTTCATGCGCGCCGGCCTCACCAACGACGCATCCTTCATGGACTTCGTGATTCCCCTCCTGGTGCAGGGCGTCGCGATGAGCGCCTTCTTCGTCGCCATGCTCACGATCTCGCTCGACGGGATCTCGCCGGCGCAGATCCCCTCGGCCTCCGGGATCTCGAACTTCGCGCGCATCACCGCCGGCGGCTTCGCGGCCTCGATCACCACCACGCTGTGGGCCAACCGCGAGACCCTGCACCAGAGCCAGCTCGCCGAGCAGTCGAGCCTCTACAATCCGATGATGCAGCAGGCGCTCGACCGGCTGCACGGCCTCGGCCTCACCGACCCGCAATCCTACCGTCTGCTGGCGCGCAGCCTGTCGAGCCAGGCCTTTCTGCTGTCCTCGCTCGACTTGTTCTGGCTGTCGGGCTGGCTCTGCGTCGGCCTGGTCGCGCTGATCTGGACCGCGCGCCGCGCCCTCAGCGGGGGCGCGGCGCCGGTCGGCGGCGAATAGGCGTCAGGTCTCGTAGGTCGCAGTCATCGTGATCTCGGCGCGCAGCAGCTTGGAGATCGGGCAATTCGCCTCGGCCGACTCGGCCGCGGTCTTGAGTGCCGCCTGGTCGGCGCCCTTGGCCGTGATCGTGACGTCGAGATGCGACGAGGTCACGGCGAAGGCGCCGTCGACGATCTTCAGCTCCACCGTCGCCGTCGTGGCGATGACGGGCGTGGTGATCCCCGCCTTGCCGAGCTCGTTCGACAGCGCCATCGAGAAGCAGGAGGCATGCGCCGCCGCCACCAGCTCTTCCGGATTGGTGCCTTTCGCCTCGCCGAACCGCGTGCTGTAGGCATAGGGCAGGGCGCTGAGCGCGCCGCTGTCGGTGGATATGGTGCCTTTGCCCGACCTGAGATCGCCGGACCATGCGACGGATGCCTTGCGTTTCATGACAGTCTCCTTTTGGACGCTAGAGTGAAACCTCGAACCGAAGCTGGAACACGAGCGCATCGTCGAGCTTAGGATCGCTCCCAGGGTGCAGGACATATTGCAGGTCCGGTTGCACCACCAGCCGCTCGTCGATCGCGGCAAGATAAGTCAGCTCGATGACGCTTTCCGCCGCATGGGCGGGGGTTCCCAGCGCCCGCTGCGCTTCCAGGAAATGGCCGCCGTTCATGGCGATGGCGACCGCCACGCCGGCCTGGTCGGAAGGGCGGCCGGGAACGAAACCGGCGCCGGCCAGGCCGAAACCGGCATAGGACCCGATCCGGTTGACCCGCCCGTCGCCGATGCCGGCTTGCAGGAAGGCGGAAAGACGGGACGCGTCGCCGTCCCGATATAGAACGTGATCGATCAGCAGATAGGCGCCGCTGCTGCCGCGATGGCGGGCCGGCTGGCCGCTCGCATCGACGGCGCTGAGATCGGGGAACGACGCGGTGTAGTGCCAGCCGCCGATGGCGATCTTGTCGGCATAGGGTTGCAGGGTGGACAGCCGGCCGATCAGCGTGCGCGCATTGCCGGCCGTGCCCGCCGCACCCGGCCGGTCCAGCCAGGCGATCTCGGACACCAGGAGCACGCCGTCGCCGCTCTCGAAGAGGCCGCTCGATCCGCCCGGCCGGTCCACCGGCACGCCGTCGAGGATCGCGGTCCTGACCACGATGTTGGGCATCGGCTTGTAGTCGAACCGCGCCCCGACGGCGGTGTCGGGATAGGTCGACGGCCCCGCGACGCCGCTGAGCGCGAATTCCGGGCCGATGCCGAACGACGAGTTCAGGAACAGGTCGGCGGCTGCCAGCCGGTAGAATTCGGTGTTGATGTCGTAGCGGCCCGCGAGCAGGGAGACGGCATTGCCCGAAAGATTGTACTGGGCCCAGGCCTCGTAGAGGATCGCACTGGCGGGCGCCGCGATGCTGCTGACGCCCTGCACGTCGCCGGCCAGGCCGCTCGGCTGGCCGCCATGGGTCACCAGCCCGTCGACGAACAGCATCGCGCCCGGCCAGTCGAGCAAGCGCGCGCCGTCGAACGTCGCTTGCAGATGAAGCTCACCGGCATAGGCGGTGCCCCGCCGCGCCCCGCCGCTGACGGTCGCGGCGACGTCGCCGTCGTAGACGATGGCCGGCGTGATGCCGTTGCGGATCAGGCTGGCTTTCTCGCCGTCCCAGCCCTGCGCCCAGGCGGGCGCGCCGCAGCACAGGATCGCGACGATCTCCAGCGGAAGCGCGGATGGCAAGCGGGCCGTCAAGCGAAGTCCTCCAGCGGCCCGTTCCTGCGGGAACCGGAATGCGTCCGATTTTGGCGCCGCGCCGCACGCGCGCAAGACGATTGCGGTGAGACGCCGTTATTTCTTGCGTGACCGGTTCAGCGCAACACGAGCTGGACCGCGATCAAGGTCGCATCGGACTCGCTGCTGCCCTGCAGGCTGCCGCGCGCCGCATTGCCGGGTTGCAGCACCGACTGGTCGATGAAGCTGCGCGGCGTGAACAGGTGGCTGACGGCGAAATTCACATCGGCGCGGTCGTTCCAGCGATAGCCGACGCCGGCCGACAGCCAATAGCGGTCGGCATCCGGGATGCGCGGCTCGAGCGTTTGCGGCGGCGCCGCGGCCGCGTCGAACGCCGTCCCGGCGCGCAGCGTCCACCGGTCGTCATAACGATAGGTCGCGCCGAGCGAGCCGAACCAGGTGTCCTTCCAGTTCAGCACGGTCAGCGACTGCGGGTTGAGCGGATTGTCGGGCTGGATGAAGAGTTGGCGCAGCGCGCTCCAATTGGTGTACTCGGCGCTCGCCAGCAGCGTCCATTGCTCGTCGACTTGCCAGGTGGCGCCCGCCGTGGTCACGGCCGGGGTCGGCAGATCGGCGCGGCCGGTGGAATCGGTGAACGCCCCGGTCAGGGCATGGATCGTCGCCCCGATCCCCGCGGCGTCGAAGGTGAAGCGCTCCGAGCCTTTCAGCACCATCTGGATGCCCGAGCGGTAGGACAGGCCGAAGGCGAGCGCCGGCGTCGGCTGCCAGCGCGCTCCGAGCACATAGCCGCCGCCCCAGCTATGGCCGTGCAGGTCGGTGAGGCCGTCCTGGGCGCCCGGCACGGCGCCCGGAATATGGTTGGCTGCGCCCAGCGAGCCGAAGTCGATCGCCTGGGTCAGTTGGCTGCGCGCATATTGCACCTGCGCCCCCGCCGCCACGGTCAGTTCGTCGGAGAGCTGATATGACACCGCCGCCGTGACGTTGTAGGCGGTGAGGCTGGTGCTCGCCGCGTAATAGCGCCCCGCCCAGGTCGCCGGATAGTCCGTCACTTCGCCCCACGGAACCGTGAAGGTGAACCCGACCGCGAGGTCGTCGGTCAGGCGGTAGCGCGCCGCGACCGCCGGCACCAGCGCATCGCCGATGAAGCCGCGCGGATCGGCAAGGCCGCCGGCCGGCGTTCCCGCCGCGGTCGTCGCGCCGAACCGCGCGCTGGAACCCAGCACCAGGCCCGTCAGGCTGGCGGAGACATCCCAGTCCTTCACGCCGGCCAGCGCGGCGGGATTGTAGAAGAGATAGCCGGCATCGCCGTCCAGCGCCGCGGCGCCGGCATAGGCGGTGCCCATCGCGCCGGCGCTGGCCTCGCGCAAGGCAAAGCCGGAGGCGAGCGCGGCGGACGCGCCGAAAATCTGACAGGCCAGGAGAACGAAAATCGTCTTGCGCATGGTGATCGGACTCGCATTGCGGGGCCGTGTCGGCAGACCGGCCGGTTGAGGCGCGAATTTCTTCGCGCGGCGCCGGCGCGTCACGTGAACCGCTGCGAGTTGGCGTTGGCTCTTGTGACTGCGCGCAAACGCCGGCCGCAGCGCGCTGTTCGCGCCGCGTGGGTTCGTGCAAAAAAAAGACGGTCCGCGCAAAGGCACACAAGTCCGCGCCGTTCGCTTCTGCGAAGACGATGCCATGGATCCGCACGCACAGCAGGCCGCGCGCCGTCAGGAATTCACCGCCATGGCGCTGGCCGCCATCGCCGGCTTTGTCGACGCCTACGGCATCGTGCGCTACGGCACCTATCTATCGTTCATGAGCGGAAACACGACGCAGGCCGGCTATCACACCGGCCTGGGCGATTTCGCGGTCCTGCCGCTGCTGCTCACCGGCATCGCGGGTTTCCTCTTGGGCTCGTTCGCCGGCAACTATTACGGCCATCCCTTCGGCCGTCTGACGCGCCGCCTGACGCTCTCCCTGATCGCCGTCGCGCTTGCCTTCGCGCTCGGCCATGCGCTCATCGGCCTGTCGCCGAAACTGCTGTCGGTGGCGGTCCTCAGCTTCGCGATGGGCGCGATGAACACCTCCCTGCCGAGCGTCGGCAAGCAGGCCGTCAACCTCACCTTCGTCACCGGCACGCTGAACCGGCTGGGAACGCATCTGGCGCTGGCGGCCAGGGGCGCGCCGCTCTCCGACAGTGACGGCGCCTGGGACACGCATGCGCGCCGCGCGCTGTGGCTGGCCGGCATCTGGGCCGGCTTCCTGCTGGGCGCGGTGCTGTCTGGCGCCGTGACCGCGCTGGCCGGTCCCTGGGCGCTGTTGGCGCCGATCGGCGCCCTTCTGCTCCTCGCCGCCCTCGGCTGAAGCGGGCCGGGCGACAGGACCCAGGCTTGAAGGTTCTCGCCGCGACGTAGGCCAAAGGGCGGACGGTCACGCCGCAAGTCTCGCCTGCGTATACCTAAGTCTGAGGGACAGCGCATAGCGCCTCCGATATTTTCATAACCGGACGAGCGACGAGAACGAACGAAACAACCTGATTCAGCGGCAAGTTTGATCGACTCCGCTCGTGGCGGGACGGTTACGCGGCGTGCTGCAACCGATTGATGGAGAAACGGCGATGTTCGAGGCTGCGGTCGATACCGGCGAGGCCTATTCCTTCGACGGCGAAATGCTCAAGAAGCAGTCCTTCGATTGGTCGAACGGCGAAGCGCTGGTGTTCGACCGGCGCGGCAATGGCGAGCGGACGGATTTCAAGCATCGGCTGAGCCGCCACGCCATCGCCCTGCACGCGGCGGGTGCCAACACCAGGCTGTCGGTCCGCCGCGATGGCGGCTCGCACCAGACGAGCGGCTGCTCGCTCGGCCAGGTGATGCTGGTCCCCGCCCATCACGCGATCGAGGGCTGGTCGGACTTCCCGCAGAATTTCCGCCATGTCGTGGTGCTGCTCGACACCGGCATGATGGACGAACTGGCCGACGACGAGAAACTGCCGCGGACCCTGGAGTTCTCCTATCGCCACGACCTCGGCGACGGCGCGATCGCCAGCCGGATGCACGAACTGCAGGCCGAACTCGACAATCCGGGCCTGATGGGCCGGCTCTACGTCGAAAGCCTGTGCTGCGAGATCGCGGTCAGGACCGCCAGGGCCCAGGCGTCGGCTCCGCCGGCGGTGGCGCGCGGCGGGCTGACGCCCAAGCGCTTGCGCATGGTCAAGGACTATATCGAGGCGAACCTGGTCAACGAGATCACGCTCTCCCATCTTGCCGCCGTCGCCGGCGTCAGCTACGCGCATTTCTGCCGCGCCTTCCACACCTCGGTGGGCATGGCCTCGCACCAGTACATCGTGCGCCGGCGCATCGACATGGCCAAGGAGCTGCTGGCCAAGAGCAGGCTGCCGATCGCCGAGATCGCGCCGACCGTCGGCTTCGGCGATCAAAGCCACCTGACCAAGCACTTCCGCCGCATCGTCGGCACGACGCCGCGGCAGTTCCGCAACGCCGCCTAGTCGCTCGTTCGCTTCGCCCCAGCGTCTGCGGATCTCCAGCAGAGGAGCAGTCATGTCCGATTCCCAGAATGGCATGAGCCGCAGAGGCCTGCTGACGACGGCGGGGGCCTTGTCCCTTGCCGGCGCGGCCGCGCCGCTGATCGCCGCCGATCCGGCAAGCGCCGCGCTGCCGCCGCCTGCGCCGGTCACCGGCGAGGCAGCGGTGTCCGCGCTCGAAGGCGCCTACGGCGTGCACCGTGGCCAGCGCCGCAACCACACCAAGGGCGTCGGCGCGCTCGGCTCCTTCACCGGCAATCCCGAGATGGCGGCGTATTCGCGCTCGGCCCTGTTCGGCGGCAAGACGCTCGAGGTCGTGGCGCGGTTCTCGCTGGCGGGCGGCGATCCGGCCGCCGCGGACACCGAGAAGAGCCCGCGCGGCATGGCGCTGGAAATCCGCCTGCCGGACGGCGCCCCGCATCACCTGACCATGCTCCACACGCCGACTTTCTTCGCCGCGGTGCCGCGGGTGTTCCTCGACCAGTTCATCGCGATGAAGATCGACGCGGCGACCGGCAAGGCCGATCCCGCCAAGCTCAAGGCGTTCATGGCCAAGCACGAGACGAGTCCGGGCCAGGGAGAATTCCTCGCCAGGAACAATCCGCCGCCGAGCTTCGCCAATTGCGCCTTCTACGGCATCCACACGTTCAAGTTCATCGATCGCGCCGGCAAGGTCACCCTGGTCAAGTACCGCTTCGTGCCGCGCGACGGCGAAAAGCAGCTCACCGATGTCGAGCAGAAAACCTGGCCCAGGGATTTCCTCGAAAAGGCCCTGATCGAGCGCATGAAGCGCGGCCCGGCGCTGTGGGACATGATCGTGACGATCGGCGAGCCGGGCGACGTTGAGGACAACCCGACGCTCCTGTGGCCGGCGAACCGCAGGGAGATCAAGGCGGGGACGCTGTCGCTCGCCTCCGCGGCGCCCTCGGCCGATGCCGGCAGCTACAAGATCAACTTCGACCCGCTGGTGATGGCCGACGGCATCGCGGCGACCGACGATCCGGTCCTGCTGTTCCGCTCGCCGTCCTACGGCGCGTCGTACAGCAAGCGGCTCCAGGGCGTGTAGGCGGACGGGCCGGCGTTTTCCGCCAGAAGGCATCGCGCCTTAGCCGCCGGTCGTCACCGCGCTGTGCGGGTTCAGGTTGCCGATATGGCCGCTCTCGGTCCCGGCCTTGGGATCGATCTCGACATTGATCAGCGCCGGCTTGCCCGAGGCCAGGGCCTCGGCCAGCGCCTTGGCGAGGCTGTCCTGATCGGCGGCATGATAGCCGGCGCCGCCGAAGGCTTCGCTCAGCAGCTCATAGCGCGCGCCTTTCATCAGCACGGTGGGCGAGGGATCGCTGCCGCCGCTGAGATTGACGCCGTCGCCGCGATAGATGCCGCCATTGTTGAACACCAGCACGACGATCGGCAGCTTGTAGCGGCAGATGGTCTCCAGCTCCATGCCGCTGAAGCCGAAGGCGCTGTCGCCCTCGATCGCCACCACCGGCTTGCCGCTGGTCACCGCTGCCGCCACGGCATAGCCCATGCCGACGCCCATGACGCCCCAGGTCCCGGTGTCGAGCCGCCGGCGCGGCGCCGACATGTCGATGACGTTGCGGGTGATGTCGAGCGTGTTGGCGCCTTCGTTGACGAGATAGACGTCCTTGCCTTCGAGCACGCCACGGATCGCGCTCAGCGCGCTGTAGAAATCCATCGGGTTCGGCTTGGCGGCGAGGCGCACCGCCATGTGCTTGGCGTTCTTGTCCTTGTGCCCGGCGAGCGTGTCGAGCCAGGCGGCGCGGCGCGTCACCGGCGTCTGCGCCAGCCCCGCCAGCAGCGCTGCGATCGAGGAGGCGATGTCGCCCACCACCGGCGCCGCCACCGGCCGGTTGCTGTCGATCTCGGTCGGCTGGATGTCGAGCTGCACGAACTGCGCCGTCGCCGACCATTGCGGGCTCTTGCCGTGGCCGAGCAGCCAGTTGAGCCGTGCCCCGACCAGCATCACGACATCGGCTTCCTGCAGCACGAAGGAGCGGGCCGACGCCGCCGAGAGGGCGTGATCGTCGGGCAGCAAGCCCTTGGCCATCGACATCGGCAGGAACGGAATCTCGGTCTTCTCGATGAAGGCGCGGATATCGGCGTCGGCCTGGGCATAGGCGGCGCCCTTGCCCAGGATGATGAGCGGGCGCTGTGCACCGGCAAGCAGGCTCAGGGCGCGCGTCACCGACGCGGCATCGGGGATCTGGCGCGGCGCCGCGTCGACCACCTTCACCAGCGACTTGGCGCCCTCTTCGGCGTCCATCGTGGCGGCGAGCACATTGGCCGGCAGGTCGAGATAGACCCCGCCCGGACGGCCCGACACTGCGGCGCGGATCGCGCGCGCCAGGCCGATGCCGATGTCCTCGGGCCGGTTGATGCGGTATGACGCCTTGGCAAAGGGCTTGGCGGCGTTCATCTGGTCGAGCTCTTCGTAATCGCCCTGCTGCAGGTCGATGATCGCCCGCTCGCTCGATCCGCTGATCTGGATCATCGGAAAGCCGTTGGTGGTGGCGGCGGCAAGCGAAACCAGGCCGTTGAGAAAGCCCGGCGCCGACACGGTCAGGCAGAGGCCCGGCTTCTGCGTGAGGTAGCCGGCGATCGCGGCGGCATTGCCGGCCGACTGCTCGTGGCGGAAGCTGATGAAGCGGATGCCTTCGGCTTGCGCCAGGCGCGACAGGTCGGTCACCGGAATACCGGGCACTCCGTAGATCGTGTCGAGGCCGTTCAGCTTGAGGGCGTCCACGATCAGGTGGAAGCCGTCGGTCAGGGTCTTGGCGTCTGTCGTCATGGCTTGGATTCCTTTGCCTTGCGGGCGGTTCAGACCACTTTGTCGGCGTGGAGCTTGGCGATCTGGGCGGCGCTGTAGCCGAGGCTCTGCAGCACCGCGTCGCTGTGCTCGCCCAGAAGCGGTGCGCCGGTGATCTTGGGCTTGAAGTCCGAGAACTTGATCGGGCTGCCGACGGTCAGGTACTTGCCGCGCTTCTCCTGCTCGACCTCGACGATCGAGCCGCTGGCGCGCAGCGCCGGATCGTAGGCGATCTCCTTCATCGACAGCACCGGAGCGCAGGGGATCTCGAACTTGCTGAGATATTCCACCGCCTCGAACTTGTTCTTGTCGGCGAGGAACTTCTCGACGTCGGCGAAGATGTCGAAGATGTGCGGCTGGCGCGCCTTGGCGGTGGCATAGGCGGGATCGGCCGCCCATTCCGGCTTGCCGATCGCCTTGCAGGTGTTCGCCCAGTTCTGCTCCTGGATGGTGAAATAGATATAGGCGTTGGGATCGGTCTCCCAGCCCTTGCATTTGAGCACCCAGCCCGGCTGGCCGCCGCCGCCGGCATTGCCGCCGCGCGGCACCGCGTCGCCGAACTTGCCGTTCGGGTATTGCGGATATTCCTCGAGATAGCCGACATGCTCCAGGCGCTCCTGGTCGCGCAGCTTGACGCGGCACAGGTTGAGCACCGCGTCCTGCATCGCCACCGAGACCTTCTGGCCCTTGCCGCTCTTCTCGCGGCCGATCAGGGCGGTGAGGATGCCGATCGCCAGATGCATGCCGGTGTTGGAATCGCCCAGCGCCGCGGCGCTGATGGTCGGCGGGCCGTCCCAGAAGCCGGTGGTCGAGGCGGCGCCGCCGGCGCATTGCGCGACGTTCTCATAGACCTTGATGTCCTTGTAGGGCGATTCCTCGTTGAAGCCCTTGACCGAGCCGAAGATGATCTTGGGATTGAGCTCCTGGATGTGCTCCCAGGTGAAGCCCATGCGGTCGAGCGCGCCGGGCGCGAAATTCTCCACCAGCACGTCGGCGCCGCGGATCAGCTCCTCCATGATCTTCTTGCCTTCCGGCGTCTTGGTGTCGAGCTCCAGCGAGCGCTTGTTGCTGTTGAGCATGGTGAAATAGAGCGCGTCGAGATTCGGGATGTCGCGCAATTGGCGGCGCGTGACGTCGCCCTGTCCCGGCCGCTCGACCTTCAGCACGTCGGCACCGAACCAGGCGAGCAACTGGGTGCAGGCGGGGCCGGCCTGCACGCCGGTGAAGTCGATGATCTTGATTCCTTCGAGGGGCAGGCTCATGGGGCAGCGCTCCGGTCTATGTTCTGTCGTGAAGATGGAGAGCCGAGGTTGCGATCGCTTGCACCGATTTGCGCCGATTTATACGCACGTGCTGCGAACTCGGCGCGCGTGAAATCGCGCTAGTCGTTGGCCGGCGCGGCGAACTCGCGGCGCAGCGCGGCGCCGTGCTGATCGAGCGTCGGCGCCGCGGGACGCAGGACGGGATCGTCGAAGCCGCTGATCTTCACCGGATTGCCCGTCATGCGGATGCCGCCGGCTTCGATCAGCATGTTGCGCGCCTTGGTCTGCGGATGCTGGGCGGCCTCGGCGACGTTCAGCACCGGTGCCACCGGAATTCCCGCGTCGGTGAGAACCGCAAGCCAATAGGCGGCGGGCTGGCGGCGCAGCGCTGCCTCCAGCGCCGACTTGAGCGCGGCATTGTTGGTGGCGCGCGCCAGGTTCGAGCCGAAGCGGCTGTCGCTCGCGAGCGCCGGCTGTCCGATGGCGGCGCAGAGGCGCTCGAACAGAAGATCGTTGCCGCAGCAGATCACCAGATGGGTGTCCGCCACCGCGAAAGTGTCGAACGGCGCGATGAAGGGATGGCGGTTGCCGATGCGGTCGAGCGCCTTGCCGGTCGCGGCGTATTCCATGAGGCCGTGCTCCAGGAGCGCCAGCGTGGCGTCGAACATCGCGATGTCCACTTGCGCGCCCAGGCCGGTCTTCTCGCGGGCGAAGAGGGCGCTGGCGATGCCGCAGAACAGGAAGATGCCGCCGCTGATGTCCGAAATCGAGGTGCCGACGCGGGTCGGCGGACCGTCCGGGAAACCGGTCATGCTCATCAGGCCGCTCATCGCCTGCACGATGGTGTCGTAGGCCGGGTGGGCGGCGAACGGCCCGGTCTGGCCGAAGCCGGACGACGAGGCATAGATCAGGCGCGGATTGACCGCCTTCAGCGCGTCGTAGGACAAGCCGAGCTTCTGCATCGTGCCCGGCCGGTAGTTCTCGGTCAGCACGTCGGCCTGGCGCACCATGCGCAGGAACACCGCCTTGTCGGCCTCGTCCTTCAGGTTCAGGACGATGCTTTCCTTGCCCCGGTTGATGAAGCTGAAATACAGCGACTGGCCGTCGACATAGGGGCCATAGGCGCGGCTGTCGTCGCCGCGGCCGGGCGGCTCGACCTTGATGACGCGGGCGCCGAGGTCGCACAGCATCGAGGTGCCGAACGGCCCGTTCAGCACATGCGTCAGATCCACGACAAGAATTCCCGAGAACGGACCGGCCATGGCGGCAGCGTTCTGCGAAAGAGAAAAATGCGCTAGCACCCGCCCGCCGGTCTTGGTCCGAAATTGCGCGAAGTTGCGAACGGGAGGGGAAAAGGGAGCCGGCGAGGCGGTTGGAAAACTCGCAACACGCTACTGCGACTGGGGTAGTCGCGGTGGGGCGGTAGAGTAGGGCGCTTCGGGCTCCAACATCATCGCCGGCTCGGTGGAAGATGTCGGGTTTCGCCCGCCGCTTCTTGGACGAAATTCTCGCTCTTTGGACCGCCTTTCCAAGAAGGCCTTCGCCGCCGGATCAGAGCCGCCGCGTCGCCCGCATCAGGTCGGGGCCGCTCGGCGACGGCGCGATGCTGCAACCCAGCTCCCGGCACAGCGCCAGCATCGCCGCGTTCTCGCTCAGCACGTCGCCCCACAATTCGCCGATGCCGCGGTCTTTCGCATAGCTGCCGAGGCGCTGCATCAGCAGGCTGCCGACGCCGTGGCTCTTCAGATCGCTGCGCACCAGCAGCGCGAACTCGGCGCGGGCATTGTCGGGATCGGCGGCGATGCGCCCGACGCCCGCGATGTCGCCGGCGGCGCTTTCGAGAACGAACGCCATCTCCCGGTCGTAGTCGATCTGGGTCAGGCGCGCGAGCAGCGCCGCGGGCATGGCGCGCAAGGGCGTGAGAAAGCGCATGCGGATGTCGTCGGGCGACAGCCGCGCGAACAAGCGCGCGAAGGCCGGCGCGTCTTCCGGCCGGACGGGACGCAGGACCAGGTCGCCGACGCCGGCCAGCGTTTCGCTTCGCACCAGTTCTTCGGGATAGGGCCGGATCGCGAGCCGGTCGCGCGCCGGTCCCTCGGCCGGCGCCAGCTTGATGCGCGCATCCAGCGCGATGACGCCGGTTTCGTCCGCCAGCAGCGGATTGATGTCGAGCTCGGCGATCTCCGGAAAGTCGCAGATCAGTTGCGACAGCGCCACCAGGGTCGCGGCGATGGCGTCCAGCGCGGCGGCGGGGCGGTCGCGATAGCCTTTGAGCTGCCGCCAGACGCGGGTGCGGCCGATCATCTCGGTCGCGAGCTTGAGATTGAGCGGCGGCAGGCCGAGCGCCTTGTCGTCGATGATTTCCACAGCGGTGCCGCCCTGTCCGAACAGCAGGAACGGCCCGAAGGTGCGGTCCACCGCCATGCCCAGGATCAGCTCATGCGCACGGGGCCGCTGCACCATCTGCTGCACCAGGAAACCCTCGATCCGCGCTCGCGGCAGCCGCGTCCCGATGCGCTGCTTCATCTCGGCGGCGGCAAGCCGCACCGCCTCGCCGCCGCTGAGGCCGAGCGCGACGCCGCCGGCATCGGATTTGTGCGTGATGTCGGGCGACAGGATCTTAAGCGCAATCGGCCCCCCGATCTTGGCGGCGGCGGCCGCCGCTTCGTCCGGCGACGCGGTGCGCACGGTCTGGACGATCGCTATGCCGTAGCTTTCGAGCACGCCCTGCACCGCGAGCGCGTCCAGCCAACCCGGCCCAGCGGCGGCGATCAGGGCCTTGGCGGCCGCACGGTCCGGCTGCGCCCCGGGCGGCAGCGACGGTGGCACTTCGAGCAGTGCCTCCTGGCCGCGGCGGTAGCGCACCAGGTGCATGAAGCCGCGCGTGGCTTTTTCGGGCGTGTCGTAGGACGGCAGCCTCGCCGCCGCGAACAGGCTGCGGGCCTGCCGCGCCGAGCGCGAGCCCAGCCAGTTGGTCAGCAGGGGCGTCGTGCCTTGCGCGGCGCTCTCGACCACGGCCTGCGCCGCGTCGGCGCCGGAGGCCACCGCGGTCGGGCAGTTGAGCAGCAGGATCGCGTCCTGTTCTGCCGTGCGTTGCAGGATATGCAGCACGTCGGCATAGCGCTTCGGTCCGGCATCGCCGATGATGTCGATCGGGTTGCCGTGCGACCAGGTCGGTGGCAGCACCGCATCCAGCTTGGCGATGGTCTCCGGCGAAAGCGCCGCCAGCGTGCCGCCCTGGGTGATCAGCGAATCCGTCGCCAGCACGCCGACGCCGCCGCCATTGGTGACGATGGTCAGCCGGTCGCCCGCGACGGCGGGCCGGAAGGACAGCGTCTCGACCGCGTCGAAGACCTCGTCGAGATCGTTGACGCGCAGGATGCCGGCGCGCTGGAACGCCGCGTCGTAGACCGCGTCCATGCCGGCCAGGGCGCCGGTGTGCGACGATGCCGCCTTGGCCGCGGCGGGCTGGCGCCCGGCCTTGATCGCGATCACGGGTTTCAGGCGGGCGGCGGCGCGCGCCGCGGACATGAATTTGCGCGCCTGGGTGATGCCTTCGACATAAAGAAGGATCGCCGTCGTGTCCTTGTCGGTCGCCAGGTAGTCGAGCATGTCGCCGAAATCGACGTCGCTCATGCCGCCCAGCGACACCAGGTGGGAAAAGCCGATGCCGCGGCCCTTGGCCCAGTCGAGGACGGTGGTCACCATCGCGCCCGACTGCGCCACGAAGGCGACGCCGCCGCGCTCGGGCATCGCCTGCGCGAAGGAGGCATTGAGCTTGCCGGGCGTGGAAAGCACGCCGAGGCAGTTCGGCCCGACGATCCGCATCAGATTGGGCCGGGCGGCGGCGAGCATCGCCGCCTCCAAGGCCTTGCCCGCGGGCGTGCCGGCCTCGCCGAATCCCGCCGAGATGACGATGGCGCCTTTGGTTCCGCGCGCGCCGAGTTCGGCGATCAGCCCCGGCACCGTCTCGGCCGGGGTGCAGATCACGGCGAGGTCTGGGGTGACCGGCAGCGATGCGACGTCGGGGTAGGCGAGGATGCCCGCCACCGCGGCATGCTTGGGATTGACCGGCAGGATCGGGCCGTCGAAGCCGGCCTGGCGCAGATTGTCGGCGGTCACCGCGCCGACCGCGTGCGGGCGCACGCTGGCGCCGATCAGCGCCACGCTTGCCGGCCGGAATATCGCCTCGAGATTGCGGATGCTCACGCTTGTCTCCTCGCAGTTGCAGCAGGACAATATCGCGCCGTATTGCGATACCGCTGTGCCGTTCGGGCCAAAAGCCCGGCGAATGTCTTCGCGTCCGCGTCCGCGTCCGCACCGCCCGGCGGCGCAGGCCTATGGTTAAGCGCATTCACCATGAAATCTTCATGACGGCCACGCCGCCGGTAACCATAGCCCGGTAAAAGACCACGAAGTGCCTTCAATTAATGACAAAGTCTCCATACACTCGAATTGGGTGTGCTCGACTTGCCGCGTGCAAACGGCAAGCGAAGCTGGGCAGTGGAATGGCTGTGGGGGCGTGAGCAACGATGGTTCATCGTGTGTGCTCAAAGGGGTTCCAGACAAAGCCTGATCCGGGTGCGAAGGCGCTGTGGCCTGCGCGCGCTGCCGCGGCGCATCGATTTTGCGAATCTTCGGCGGTGATGTGATGTCAAACCTTTCCCCCCGCACGCGCACGCGCCTTGCCGCGCTGCTCCTGGGAACCTCGCTGCTCGCGCTGGGCTCGCCCGCGCTCGCCGTGACCACGACCTTCAACGGCGGCTTCAGCTCGAACTGGTCGGACGGCGCCAACTGGATTCCGACGCCGCCGGCCGCTAACGACAGTCTTGTGCTCGGCCAGAACGGCGCCAATGCCCCATCGAATTACGATATCAACGGCACGTTCCACTCGTTGACCCTGAACACGGCGGGCAATGCCACGACGCTCGCCAACGGCTATACGGTGAATGCCGCCTCCGGCTTCACCCTTGGCTTGCAGGCGGGCGGCTTCATCAACGACATCGCCGCCAATGCAGCGGTCGACCATCTCAATATGGCGATCGCGCTTAACAACTCGGCCTCCATCCAGTTGGCTTCGGGCGCGACCGGCCTCGTGATCGGCGGCAATATCAGCGGCACCGGCGGCCTCAACATCGGCAACTTCAACGGCACCGGGCTGACTCATCTGATCGTGCTCGGCGGCGCCAACACCTATACCGGCGGCACGCATCTGACCAACGGCACGCTGGCGGTGAGCTCCGACGCCAATCTCGGCAACACCTCGGGCGCCATCTCGATCGACAGCGGCGCGCAGCTCTACATGACGTCGGGCTTCACCACGAACCGCGCCGTTTTTCTGACCGGCGGCACCGGCATCATCAACACCGCGCTGGTGGCCAACCCCACCTACATCTTCAACGGTGTGATCTCCGGAGCGGGCGGCCTCAACAAGACCGGCGGCGGCGTGATGGTGCTGACCGCCAACAACACCTATTTGGGCAGCACCACGATCAGCGCCGGCGCGCTCTCCTTCGGCGATCTCGCCGGCGGCACGACCGGCATGGTGAACGGCAACATTGTCGACAACGGCACGCTGGAATTCCACCGCACCGACAATATCACCTATGGCAATTCGATCAGCGGCACCGGCAACGTCGTCAAATACGAAGCCAACACGCTGGTCCTGACGGGCAATCACAGCTATAGCGGCGGCACGGTCGTCCAGGACGGCACGTTGCAGCTCGGCAATGGCGGCGCCGGCGGCATGATCGTCGGCGACGTCTTCCTGACCCAGGCGACCGCGTCGCTCGACTTCAACCATTCCAACAATCTGACCTATGCGGGCGCGATTTCGGGCGCCGGCACGCTGGTGAAATCGGGCACCAACACCGTGGTGCTCACCGGCGCCAACGTCATCTCCGGCCTCACCACCATCTCCGGCGGCACGCTGCAGATCGGCAATGGCGGCACCCAGACCAGCCTGCTGGGCGATGTCCTGAACAGCGGCGTCCTCGCCATCGATCTCGATTCGCCGGCGCTGCAATTCCTCACCGGCAATATCAGCGGCGTCGGCTCGCTGCAGCAGAACGGCACCGGCACCACGATCCTGACCGGCACCAACACCTATTCCGGCGGCACCACGATCAATGCCGGCGTGCTCCAGATCGGCAATGGCGACAAGTTCGGCACCATCGCCGGCGACATCGTCGACAACGCGACGCTCGTCATCGCCCTCAACAACGACGACGTCCTCCATATTCCCACCGTCCTGTCGCTGTCGGGCGTCATCAGCGGCAGCGGTCAGCTCGTCCAGAACGGCCAGGGCACCACGATCCTGCTCGGCGACAACACCTATGGGGGCGGCACCACGATCAGCGCCGGCACGCTCCAGGTCGGCAATGGCGGCACCGCCGGCGCGCTCCCCTTCCTCGGCGACGTGGTCGACAACGCGGCGCTGGTCTTCAACCGCAGCGACGCGATCGGCATGGCCGGCGACATCTCCGGCACCGGCAGCGTCACCCAGCTCGGCGCCGGGGCTCTGGACCTTCAGGGCAACAACACCTTCAGCGGCGGCCTCAACATCCAGAACGGCACCGTGTTCACCGACATGCAGGCCAATGTCGGCAACGGCCCGGTCAACATCACCAACAACGCGATCCTGGCGAACAGCGGCGGCACTTTCACCGCCAACGTAAACCTCAACGCCGGCGGCGGCACGCTCTCCAACGCCAACACCACCACCTGGACCGGCACGCTCGCCGGCGGCGGCATGCTGACCAAGGCCGGCACCGGCCGCCTGATCCTCGGCGCCAACAACACTTATACCGGCAACACCACCGTCTCGGCCGGCGTGCTGCAAATCGGCAATGGCGGCGTCACCGGCACGATCCTGGGCAACGTCGTCGACAATGCGACGCTCGATTTCGACCGCTTCGACAACATCACCTTCGCCGGCGTCATCTCCGGCAGCGGCGTCGTCGAGCAGATCGGCGACGGGATCCTGACGCTCTCGGGCGCCAACACCTATAGCGGCGGCACCAACATCCTCAGCGGCACGATCCGCGTCGCCAATGACGGCAATCTCGGCACCGGCGGCATTGTCGACATGGCGCAGGGCACCACGCTCGCGATCACCGCTTCGGGCACCTTCGCCCATGCCGTCAAGGTCACCGGCGACCCCACCTTCAGCATCGCGCCGAGCACCACCACGGTGTGGAGCGGCCAGATCGCCGACGGCTCGGGCCCCGGCACGGTCGAAGTCGCCGGCGGCGGCACCTTCAACCCGACCAATGCCGCCAATTCCTATTCCGGCGGCACCATCGTCAAGGGCGGCAGCACGATCCGCATCAATCTCGACCATGCGCTGGGCGACGCCGGCGGCGGTCTGCAGCTCGGCGACGCCCTGACCAAGGGCACGATCAACGTCACGCAGGACCTGGCGCTGGCCGCGACCCGCGCCGTCGTCCTGGGCGCCGGCGGCGGCATCGTCAGCACCGAGCCGACCGTCACCTTCGAGATGTCGCAGCCGATCTCCGGCAGCGGCGGCCTGACCGTGAGCAACAGCGGCAAGCTGGTGCTGTCCGGCGTCAGCACCTATTCCGGCGGCACGACGATTACGGGCGGCAACCTCCAGCTCGGCAACGGCACGAGCACCGGCCTGGTCGCCGGCAACATCGCCAACAACGGCACGCTGACCTTCAACGAAGGCGCCGACGCGACCTTCGCCGGCGCGATCTCGGGCTCCGGCACGCTGACCCAGAACGACGCCACCGGCCACACCGTCACGCTCACCGGCGCCAATACCTATACCGGCATCACGACGCTGGTGCAGGGCGGCCTCTCGGTCGGCAATGGCGGCACCAGCGGCGCGATCGCCGGCGACGTCGTCGACAACACGACGCTGACCTTCAACCGCTCCGACGCGCTCGCCTATGGCGGCACGGTCGGCGGCAGCGGCGCCCTGGTGAAAACCGGCGCCGGCACGCTGATCCTGACGGGCAACAGCAGCTATGCGGGACAGACCACCATCGCGGCCGGCACGCTGCAACTGGGCAATGGCGGCACCGTCGGCACGGTCGCCGGCAGCGCTGTGGTCGACAACGGCATCCTCGCCTTCAACCGTTCCAACACCCTGACCTTCGCGACGCTGATCAGCGGCACCGGCTCGGTGCAGCAGCTCGGACTCGGCGCCACCGTCCTGACCCAGGACGAGACCTACACCGGCGGCACCCTGATTTCCGCCGGCACGCTGCAGCTCGGCAATGGCGGCACTGCGGGCTCGGTCGTCGGCGACATCGCCGACAATGCCGCGCTCGCCTTCAACCGCTCCAACACCCTGACCTACGGCGGCATGATCTCCGGCGCCGGCACGGTGACCCAGGCTGGCACCGGCACCACGGTCCTGACCGGCGCCAGCACCTATAGCGGCGGTACCACGATCACGGCCGGCACGTTGCAGGTCGGCAATGGCGGCACCACCGGCTCGATCGCCGGCAACGTCACCGACAACGCCGCGCTGGTCTTCAACCGCTCCGACAGCGTGACCTTCGGCGGCACCATCGCCGGCAGCGGCACGCTGACCCAGGCGGGCACGGGCACGCTCGTCCTCACCGGCGCCGACGCGGTCGGCGGCACCACGATCGCCGCCGGCACGCTGCAGCTCGGCAATGGCGGAACCACCGGCTCGCTCTCCGGCGCCATCGCCGACAACGGCATCCTCGCCTTCAACCGCACCGACGCGGCGCTGGTCGTCGCCGGCCCGATCACCGGCAGCGGCAGCGTCCGCCAGATCGGCAGCGGCACCACCACGCTCAGCGGCACCAACACCTACACCGGCGGCACCACGATCACCGGCGGCACGCTGCGGATCGGCAATGGCGGCGCCACCGGCTCGATCGCCGGCAACGTCGTCGACAACGGCACGCTCGCCTTCAACCGTGCCGACGCGATGACTTTCGCGGGCGTGATCTCCGGCACCGGCAGTGTCGTCCAGATGGGCGTCGGTACCACCACGCTCGGCGGCGCCAGCACCTATAGCGGCCCGACCTCGGTCAATAGCGGCACTCTCCTGGTCAACGGATCGATCGCGGCCTCGGCCACCACCGTGAACTCGACCGGCACGCTCGGCGGCACCGGCACGGTCGGCGCGCTCAGCGTCGGCTCGGGCGGCACGGTGGCGCCGGGCGGCGGCGGTGTCGGCACGCTCACGGTCAACGGCGCCCTCACCCTCGGCGCCGGCTCGAACTACATCTTCGACTCGACCGCGGCGCAGAGCGACCTGTTGACCGTCAACGGCACCGCCGCCCTGAACGGCACCCTGACGCTCAACCCGACCGGCTCCGGCTTCGACTACATGCAGAACATCGTCGTGGTGAACGCCACCGGCGGCCGCACCGGCACCTTCTCGGCCGTCACCCTGGCCGGCAGCTTCGGCGGCAACCTGGTCCCGGTGATCGGCTACGACGCCAACCACGCCTTCGTGACCTTCGTGCCGGCCGCGATCGCGCCACTGCTGCCGACCGGCGCCACCGTCAACCAGACCGGCGTCGCCGGCGCGATCGACTTCGCGATCCTGCACGACAACGCCGCCATCGCCTTCGGCCCGCTCGGCCAGTTCACGCCGGCGCAGCTCGGCGGCGTGCTCGATCAGATGTCGGGCGAGGGCGGCCTCGCCATCCACACCTTCGGCACCGAGGCGATGGGCGCCTTCCTCGGCGACATGCTCGACCCCTCGGTCGGCGGCCGTGGCGGCGTCGGCGACGGCGGTCTCAACCTCGCCGCCAACGCTCCCGTCACCCGCCTCGCCTATAACGGCCCGGCCGGACGCACCCCGATCGAGCAGCGCAGCGGCCTCACCGCCTGGGGCGCCTTCCACGGCGCGCGCAACAGCAGCAACGCCGATCCGCTGCTCGGCACCCATAGCAGCTCCGCCACCACCCTGGGCGGCACGCTCGGCCTCAACTACAGCCCGCGCAACAATGGCGGCGCCGTCGGCCTGGTGCTCGGCATCGACCAGCTCGACTGGAAACTGGCGAGCGTGCTGGGCAAGGGCCACGCCCAGGCCGCCCAGGCCGGCGTCTACTACTCGCGCAAATTCGGCGCCAACTACTTCGCCGCCGCCTTCTCCTATGCCCATTACAACGTGACGACCGACCGCACGCTGATCTTCGGCGGCACCAACACCTACCACGCCAAGTTCGACGCCTCGGACATCGCCGGCCGCTTCGAATTCGGCCGCGTCTTCCACACCGGCGAAGACACGCTGACGCCCTATGTGCTGTTCCAGGCCCAGGACTTCGGCACCCCCGACTATGCCGAGACCACGACCGCCGGCTCGCCGCTGTTCGCGCTCGCCTACACCGCGCGCCACCGCTTCGACTATCTCAGCGAGCTTGGCAGCGCCTGGAACACGGTGCTGCAGCAGAGCAATGACAGCGTCACCGCCCTGCAGGCGCGGCTCGGCTGGCAGCACAATTACGCGGAGCGGCTGTTCGACACCGCGACCTTCACCGGCTTTGCCGGCGCCAGCTTCACGGTCTACGGCGCGCCGCCGCCGCGTGACGCCGGCCACCTGAAGCTCGGCGTCGAGCACGACTTCGACAACATCACGCTGACGCTGAACGCCGACAGCACGCTGAGCGGCACGGCGCAGAATTACGGTGGAACAGCCAGCATGTCGTTCCGGTGGTAGCCGGGATGAGCCGATTGGGTGAGGGACAGATGAGCAGAATCGCAAAACCCGCAGAAGCGGCGACCGGAACGCGGCGCGTGCAGGCCTTCGCCGCCGCCTTGTTGCTGACGACCGGCTGGGTCGCGCCGGCCTGGGCCATCAGTCCGAACACCACGACGCCGGGGACGCCGGCCCCGAGCCAGAATCTCGTGACCAGTACGCCGACCCTCAACACGGTCGGCGCCGGCGGTTGCGCCCAGCAATACACCCCGTCGATCAACAGCCTCGCCACCCAGGGCAACCAGAAGATCACCGACAGCTTCCTCGCCCAGAAGATCGCGCTCGCCACCGAACTGGGCGGCATCGTCGCCGACAGCGCCGGCCTCGCGACCGAACTCGCCGGTTCGACCACCCGGACGGCGGCCGAAGTCGCCGAAGCCGGCACGCTGGCATCGGAAGTCGGCATCGCCAATCCGACGCCGGCAGTGCCGCAAGCCGCCGAAGCGGTCGGCAGCGGCATCGAAACCGCCGGCATCATCGCCCAGATCGCCGGCATCGCGACCCAGATCGCGGGCGCCGGCGCCAACATCGCCGCCCTCGTGCAGGGCGAGGACGGTCAGGACCTCATCAACAAGGCGCAGGCGCTGACCAACTACACCGCCGCCCTGCCGAACTGCGAAGCCGAATTCACCGGCACCATCCTGGCCGACGCCAATATCGCGGCCGGGCAGGGCATCTCCGCCATGAACGGCGCCATCACGCTGGGCGATCCCGACGGCGTGACCTACGGCCTCGGCGTGACGATCGGCGGCGGCTCGGTCAACGGCGCCGGCTTCGGCGGCGCCCAGGCCTTCACCGGCGACATCAGCGCCGTCTCCATCGGTAACGGTTCCGTCGCGCTCGGCGTCGGCGGCGTCGCGCTGGGCAACGGCGCCGCGTCCTTCGCCGACAACGCCATCGCCGTCGGCAATGGCGCGGTCGCGATCTCCGGCACCGCGCTCGGCGCCGGCGCGCTGTCCAATTTCGGCGGCCTGGCGCTCGGCGACGGCTCCAAGGCCATCGGCTCCAGCTTCAGCATCGCGGTCGGCCCGCAGTCGCAGTCGCTCGGCAACCAGTCCATCGCCGTCGGCTACAATTCCAAGGCGGCCTCGGATTTCGCCATCACCATCGGCGCCGGCAGCCAGGCGACCGGCACCGGCGCGGTGTCCTTCGGCACCAACGCCGTGGCCAATGGCGATTTCACCACCGCGCTCGGCTACGGCACGAGTGCGCTCGCGGCCAATGCGACCGCGGTCGGCGTCAGCGCCTTCGCCTCGGGCGTCAGCAGCTCCGCCTTCGGCGACAGCGCGCATGCCACCGGCGACCACAGCACCGCCGTCGGCAACAACGCGACGGCGGGCGGCAGCGCCGCGTCGGCTTACGGCGCCAATGCCAGTGCCGGCGGCACCAGCGCGTCGGCGTTCGGCGACCAGGCCAGCGCCGTGGGCAATTTCAGCATCGCGGCCGGCTTCCAGGCGACCGCCAGCGGCGCCAACAGCAGCGCCTTCGGCGGCACCGCCAGCGCCGGCGGGGCCAGCGCCTCGGCCTTCGGCTTCCATTCCAGCGCCGGCGGCGCCAACGCCTCGGCCTACGGCACCAACGCCGCGGCGAGCGGCGCCAGCGCCTCGGCCTTCGGCAACGGCGCCACCGCCAGCGGCGTCTTCAGCATGGCCGCGGGCAATGCCTCGATCGCGAGCGGCGCCAACGCCGCGTCCTACGGCAACAGCTCGGTGGCGTCGGGCAATAGCAGCCTCGCCTTCGGCCTCGGCAGCGTCTCCAGCGGCACCTCGTCGATCGCCGTCGGCACCAACGCCGTCGCCAACAAGGACGGCGCGATCGCGGTTGGCCTCACCGCCACGGCGACCGGCGTCAACTCGATCGCCATCGGCAAGGGCGCCAGCGCCACCGGCTCGGTCGCGGTCGGTTCGGGCGCCTCGGCCTCGAACGGCGGCGCCGCCTTCGGCGACGGCGCGGTCGCGACCGGCGCCAACAGCACCGCCAACGGTCCCAATGCGCACGCCACCGCGCCCGGCGCCTATGCCGGCGGCAACCTCGCCGATGCCAGCGGCATCCTCTCGGTCGCGATCGGCGATTCGTCGAGCGCCAGCGGCGCCAACGCCGCCGCCTTCGGGGCGAGTTCGCTGGCGACGGCGCCCAATTCGCTGGCGCTGGGCTATCATTCGGCGGCGACGGCGAGCAATTCCGTCGCGCTGGGGGCCAACTCGGTCGCCTCGCAGCCGAACACCGTCTCGGTCGGCACCCCCGATCCGGGCGGCCAGCGCCGCATCACCAATGTCGGCCAGGGCCGCGAGCCGTTCGACGCGGTGAACTTCCGGCAGTTCTCCGCCGCCATCCTCGCCGCCGCCGCGGCGCCGTCGATCGCCACGCCCTCGGCCCCGGGCAAGACGACGATGTCGTTCAACTCGGCCTATTTCCGCGGCCAGACCGGTTTCGGCCTCGGCGTCGCGCACCGGCTGGACATCGACGTCCCGACGATGCTGGATGCGAGCATCACCGAGGGTTCGAGTCGCGAATGGATCCTTCGCGCCGGCTTCTCGGTGGAGTTCTGATCCAGGACGCGGATGCCGCAGACGCTTGAGAAGATACTGCAATCGCCCCGGGCGCCCTGGGCCGTGGCCGCCGTTCTTTTGTTGGGCCTTGTGCTGGTCGCGACCGGCGCGATCGACCTGCACCGCGCCCCCGCCGCCGACGGCACCGACTACGCCGCCGCGGCCGAGCGGCTGGCCGGCGCCGACCGCTCGCAGCCCCTGCGCATGAAGCTCGACGGCCAGTTTCCCGGCCCCCTGCAGGACACCACGATCCAGCGCTGGCGCGATCCGGTCGACGGCACGATCTGCTACATCTATCTGCCGATCGTGGTGCCGCACTCCGCCGGCCCGCCCGGCCTGGTGCAATACGGCCAGTCGCATATCGGCTCGATCAGCTGCCTGGCGCCCCACCGCTGAGGCACCCGGCGCCGGGTCCGCCGCCGGGTTTTCGGTCCCCGCCAAGTATTGGCCGCGACATCGCCAAAGCCTCCCGCCCGCATTTACTGCTGCGATCCGCCGGCGACTGGCGAATTTCGCCGTCCGGCGTTGTACCGCCATGTGAACTCTGACAAGATTTCACCAGGCCTGTGGGGGGCCATGGGGTGAGTGAAGCCACCGTCCCTGACGACGGGCGCTACTGGGCGTTCATCAGCTACAGCCACAAGGACGCGGTCTTCGGGCGGCGCCTGCACCGGCGGTTGGAGGCCTATGCCTTGCCGCGCCGGCTGGTCGGCCGCGGCATCGCGCAGGGCATCGCGCCGCGCCGCCTGACGCCGATCTTCCGCGACCGCGACGAATTTCCCGCCGCCAAGGATCTCAGCGCCGAAGTCCAGGCGGCGCTCAAGGTCTCGCGCTGTCTCATCGTCGTGTGCTCGCCGACCGCGGCGCAGTCGCCCTGGGTGGCGCGCGAGATCGAGCTGTTCCACGCGCTGCATCCCGACCGCCCGATCCTCGCCGCGATCCGCGAGGGCGACCCGCAGGACAGCTTCCCCGAGGCGCTGCGCCGTGCCGGTCCCGGCGGCGCCCATGTCGAGCCGCTCGCCGCCGATTTCCGCCGCGGCCATGACGGCTGGGAGCTCGGCCTGCTCAAGCTCGTCGCCGGCATGCTCGGCCTGGGGCTCGACGAGCTGGTGCAGCGCGACAGCCAGAGAAAAGCCCAGCGCGTGACGGCCGTCACGGCGGCGGCGCTGGCGCTGGTGCTAGTGATGGGCGTGTTGACGGCATTTGCGATCGGCGCCCGGAACGAAGCCGAGCGCCAACGCATCGAAGCGGAAGGGCTTGTCGAGTTCATGCTGACCGATCTGCGCACGACGTTGAAGGGGGTGGGCCGGCTCGACGCCATGACTGCCGTCAACGAGCGGGCGCTGCGATACTATAGCGATCGGGATCTGAGCGCTCTGCCTCCCGAGTCTCTGGAACGCCGGGCACGCATTCTCCACGCGATGGGTGAGGATGACGAAACGCAGGACAATCACGGCGCCGCGCTCAAGAAATTTCAGGAAGCCCGGCGTACCACTGCGGCCCTGCTCGCCGCCGCCCCCCACGATCCGGAACGCATCTTCGTCCATGCCCAAAGCGAGTACTGGATCGGCTACTACGACTATATGCAGCATCAATACGCCGACGCGAAACCATACTTTCAATCCTACGAACGGCTCGCCGCCCAAATGGTCGCCCTCGCGCCGAACAATCCTCGCTATCTGCGAGAGTTGGCCTACGCCGAGGGCAACCTCTGCACGCTTGAGCTCAGTCCGCCGAGGCCGTCGCTTCCGGCGCTGAAGCTATGTGCGGATTCTTTGGCCCACATGGAAGCCGCGGCGCGCGGTCATCCCGCCCCCGCCGACATCGCAGTCGATCTGTCGGACAAGCAGTCTTGGCTCGGCACTGCCTACTATTTGAATGGTGACAACAGGCACGCTGCCGAGCACTGGACGATACAGGAGCGCATGCTCGAAAGCCTGATAAAGGCCGATCCGAAAAACGTGGAACGGCAAGGCGAATGGATCGCATTGCAACGCAATCTGGCGCGCATCGACGCCGAAGCGGGCCGGAAAGACCCCGCCAGAGACAGACTCAAGCGGGCGGAGAAAATTTTAGATGACATGCTTTTGCTCGATCCGGGGAACAAGACCTGGACTCGCCAAAAGATCAAGCTCACCGCCGATCTCGAAAAACTTCACCACAACTAACCAAGAAGGAGACCGACATGCCTGCCATCTCAGCGGTTCGTCCCGGCGGCACTTTGCCCGGGGCCAAGAAAATCCTCCCCGGCGCGGCCCCTGTGGGCGCAGTGCCTCGTACATACGTCCTGAAGGTCGCAATCGATAATCGCCACTTGAACTTTCGCTATGAGCCGAAAGCCGCAAACCACATGCCAACGGACAAGGCCCTGGATATGCGGGTCTACGATGCCGTCAACAAGATCGAACTCATTCTCGACGGCACCGACCTCGATTGGTACTTCCCGGTGGGCGACGATACGATAACATTCACGAGCTGGGACATCGGCGATCCCGACGACCGCTATGTCGGGCTTGAGTTCGATCAGCTCGATCCCAATGATCCGACCAGGGCCAAGAAGCTCTCGTTCTACGCAACGCGGTACGACCGCCCGGACGGCGCCGGCGGGAAGCTGCCGAATACCGATCAGATCAACATCCGCGTCGTCCTTGATCAGGACGTCAACAAGGTCATGACGGATTCTCTGTTTCTCTATATCGATCCGGGCATAAAGAATCCGGGTGACGGACGCTAGCGCGCTGTCCGGTATCGAAAGGCAAGCCAACCGTGGTCGAGCCTGCAGGACATTGGGATGGAGTTGTCGCGGTTCCCCGAACCGGCACTCCTTCCCTTTTTTCCGTCACCGGCTATTCGCGGTCCAGCCGGGCCTCGTATGCTTCCGGCTGTTTCTCGGCGGCGTGGCCGCGGACACACGCGGCGTCCGACTATCGTCCCGGAGCCTAGCGCAGAGGACACAATTGCGTGGAAACGGTGTCTGCACAGAATCCACGAGTTGCGGCCTGTCTTGGAAGGGTGCCGCGTTTAGGGCCGGCGCTGCAAGGTGTGCGGCTTTCCTGCCTGGCTCAGTCGGGACATGCGCGACGGAGTGGCCGCCTATGACAAAACGCTATACTTGTTGATCGGCTCTGGCGTCAAAAACGACGGATAATCGGCGGAACTCGAATTGCCACCCGCACACTCACCCTCCCTCCTCTCCATCATCGCCTATGCGCGGTCCGGCGCGCTCGATTATGCCTGCCGGCTGTTTCTCGAAGGCGGGTTCGAGCTCGTCGACGACGATCCCGCGGTGCTCAGTGTGCGCGGCCGGCTGCTCAAGGACAGGGCGCTGGCCGCGGAGGGGGCGGAGCGCCGGCGGCTCTACCTGGAGGCCGCCGGCGCTTATGCCCGCGCCGGCGAGATCGGCGGCGCCACCTATCCCCTGATCAACGCCGCGACGCTGTCGCTGCTCGCGGGGCGGCGCGAGCAGTCCCAGGCGCTGGCGGGCAAGCTGCTCGAACGCGCGCTGGCGGGCGGCGACGAACTCGAGACGCCCTATTATCGCGCCGCCACCCATGCCGAGGCGCTGCTCCTGCTCGGCGAGATCGCCAAGGCGAAGACGGCGCTCGCCAAGGCCTTCGCGCTGGCGCCCAAGGCCTATGAGGATCACGCCTCGACGCTGCGCCAGTTCGGCCTCATCCTCACCGAGCTCGGCAAGGACACCGCCTGGCTCGATCCTCTGCGTCCGCCGCGCACGCTGCATTTCGCCGGCCATATGGGCGTCGCCATCGGCGGCAAGGCGCTCAAGCGGCGCCTGCGCGCCTTCATCGCCAAGGAGCGCATCGGCTTCGGCTATGGCGCGCTCGCCGCCGGCGCCGACATCCTCGTCGCCGAGGCGCTGCTGGAAGAGGGCGCCGAGCTCCATCTCGTCCTGCCGATGCCGAAGGAGCGCTTCCGCGCCCTCTCGGTCGCCGGCTTCGGCGACGGCTGGACCAACAAGTTCGACCGCATCCTGGCGCGCGCCGCGTCCGTCCGCGCCATCGCCGGTGCCCCCGACCCGCTCTTTCCCCATGCCATCCAGCTCGGCGCCGAGATCGCGATGGGCTGCGCCGTGATGCAGGCCGGCGCGCTGATGACCGAGGCGGTCCAGCTCGTCGTCTTCGACAAGGCGCGCGGCGGCGTCACCGGATGGATCGGCGCGCTGTGGAAGAAGAGCGGCAGGCGGCAGCGCGCGCTCGGCGCGCCGCGCGTCCGCCCGCGACCCGCGACGCCGCGCGCCCTGCCGAATGCCGCGCCGGTCCGGCTCGCCGCGATGCTCCGCATCGACCTTGCCGGCATCGACGCCAACCATCTGACCAACGACATCCTCCCGCGTCTTGCCATCGCTCTCGCCAAGGCACCCAAGCCGCTGTTCCCGCCGCGCTGGACCGGCGAGGCGCTGCTCACGGCGTTCGGCGCCACCGCGCCCGCCGCCCGCGCCGCGATCGCCGCCGCGGCGGCGCTCGCCGACAGCAACGGCGTGCGCATCGCCGGCCATTACGCCAGCGTGCAGCAGGCGCGGGACGCGTTCAGCCGCAAGCCCTTCCTCGTCGGCACCGCGACCCACCTGCTGGCCCAGGTCGTGCGCTCGACGCCTTCGGGCGCGGTCCACCTCACCGAGGATTTCGCCGCCGCGCTGCACGCCGGTCCGGCGCGCGGCCGCCCGCGCACCGAATATGTCGGCGACCTGCCGGCCGAGGACGGCGAGGATTCGCTGCGCCTGTTCTCGCTCAAGCGCTGACCTAAACTGCCATATCTTCCAGCCGCTGCGGCGCGACGATGAACAGCCCGTCGGCCTCGCGGCGGATGATGCCGCGCCGCTCCAGCGCGCTGATGGTGCGCGAGACGGTCTCGCGCGTCGAATAGACCCGCGTCGCCAGCGCCGACAGCACCGGCACCGGCCTTATGTGCCGCCCGTCGCCCAGCCGCGCCAGCCGCAGCAATTCGACATAGATCCGCCCCGCCGCCGACAGCGTCGTGTTCTCCACGATCCGGACCGACGAGGCGCGCAGCTGCTTGAGCAGCATGCGCGACACCACCAGCCCGACGCAGCCATAGGCCTCGATCAGGGCGAGGAAATCCGGGGCCCGGAACACGGAGGCGCGGACGTCCTCGACCGCGACCACGTCGGCCTGCTCCGGCGCCGGCTCGCTCAGCGACAGCGCGCCGAAGAAATCGCCGCGCGCGAATTCGTGCAGCATGACGATCTGGCCCTCGGCGCCATAGGTCAGGGCATGCGCCCGCCCCAGCACCAGGAGATAGGTCGCATCGGCGCGGTCGCCCTGTTTGAGGATGACGGCCGACAGCGGATAGCGGCGGTCCTGCGCCCGCCGCCCGATGCTCGCCGCGACGTCGGCCGGGCAGGCGAAGGTCTCCTGCAGGAAGGACAGCAAGTCTTTGTCGGACGGCGGCCGAACGGCCATGACATGTCTGAGCCCCAGTCGAACCAAATATTGGGTTCGCCCGCGCCAATACACAAGCCGTCCGGCTCTGGCCTAGTACAGGAACATCGGCTTGCCCGCCACGCCGCGGATGCGCGGGCGGTAGGCCTCGCCGTCGTAGAAGGCGCCGGTGTCGACGCGCCGCTTGCCCTTCAGGCAGGTGTCGCCCGGCACCGCCTCGTAGCGGCCGCCCTGGATCGCGGTCATCAGCCCATGGCGGCCCTCGCTCAAGAGCTGCACCGCCATCGCGCCATAGCTCTTGGCCACCATCAGGTCGAGCGCGTCGGGCGCCCCGGCGCGCATCAGATAGCCCAGGTTCTGCACGATGGTGCCGATTCCGGTCAGCCGCTTGATTTCTTCGCCCAGATATTCGCCGATGCCGCCCAGCCTTTGCGTGCCATGCGCGTCGCGCGGGCCTTTCACGAGCGCTTTGCCGTGCTCCATCCGGGCGCCTTCGGACACCACCAGCATCGCATAGCCGGCCGGATTGTCGGCGCGATCCGCGACCAACAGATCGCCGGCGCGCGCGACGTCGAACGGCACTTCGGCGATCAGCACGCGGTCGACATCGGCGAGATAGCCGGTGATCAGCGCCGTCTCGCCCGAATTGCGCCCGAACAGCTCGATCACCGCGATGCGCTCATGGCTGCCCGCGGTGGTCCGCAGGGCGCTGATGAATTCGACCGAACGCGACACCGCGGTCGAAAAGCCGATGCAGTAATCGGTGCCGAACACGTCGTTGTCCATCGTCTTGGGCACCGAGACCAGCTTGATGCCCTCGCGCATCAGCCGCGCCGAATAGGACAGCGTGCCGTCGCCGCCCAGCGTGACCAGCGCATCGACCTTAAGGGCCTCCAGCACGCGCAGGACATGCGGCGTGCAATCGACATAGCCGTCGGCATCCGGCGCGAAGCGGCCGCGCAGGAAGTCCGGCAAGTCCGCTTCCCGCATCCGGTCGGGACTGGTGCGCGAGGTGTGCAGCACCGTGCCGCCGGTGCGGTCGATGGTGCGCACGCTCTCGCGGTTCAGCGCCATGAGCTGCGCCGCGCTGCCTTCCGGGTCGTCGGGATTATAGTGCAGCGGCCCGGCATAGCCGCGGCGGAAGCCGACCACCTCCCAGCCCAGTTCGCCGGCGCGCCGCGTCACCGCCTTGATGCAGGGATTGAGCCCCGGCACGTCGCCGCCGCCGGTCAGGATCGCAATGCGCTGGATCGTCATGGCGCCAGACTAACGCATCTTGCGTGAGCCGGTAGCGGAACTTCAGCGATGTCCGGCGTTGGCGGCGGCGAAGGCGCTCGCCCGCGCCCCGGCGACGAATCCCTGTGTCGCCGCGAAGTAGCTGCTGCCCGAATTGGCGTAGCCGTAGGAGGTGCCCTGGATGTAATAGGTCCCGCCCGCGGCATAGCCGACGCCGCCGGTGAAATCGCCGGTGCGCAATTGGCCGCTGAGCACGATCGGCGCGCGGCCGTCATGCTCGCGCCGTTCGCCGGCCTGCGCCGCGAGCGGCAGGGCGAGCGCCGCCGCCAAGATCAGTATCCGCGCGTTCTGCGCCATCGGTCCGTCTTTCTGTCGTACCAGCGGCAAGTCTAATCCCGAATTGGCACACGCGGCCAGCGTCGCGTGAAAATCGTTCTTAACGCTGTTATTCCACCCGTAAGGTGAGAATCTGGAACGGCCGCAAGGTCAGCGCGACGCCGTTCGCTCCCACCGTCAACGCTTCGCCGCCGTCTTCCAGCGTGTTGCTCACCGCCACGCCGCGCACCGGCACGCCGAAGCTGAGCCGCATCCGCACTGCGCTGCCCCGGCTCTCATAAAGCCGCACCACCCAGCCCGTGCCGTCCTCGGCCGGCTTGATCGTGTCGATCACCACCGCCTCGCTGTCGGCGGCGGCCAGCGGCTTCGCTAGCACCGCATGTGCCGCGCCCGTCGTCCACAGCAAGGGCCGGTTGAAGCGCAGCGCCTCGGCCACCGTTCCCGCCTGCCGCCAGTCGCCGGCATGCGGATAGAGCGCATAGCGCAAACGATGCACACCGATATCGCCGCCCGGATCGGGCGACATGGTTCCGCGCAGCAGGCTCAGGCTCATCACATTGTCGAACGTCGCATAGCCGTAGCGCGCATCGCTCAGCAGCGAGACGCCGAACGCCGGCTCCGACAGGTCGGCCCAGCGATGGCCCGGCACTTCGTATTGCGCCAGATCCGCGTCGGTGTTGGCATGGGTCGGCCGCTCGACCGCGCCGCACATCGTCTCATAGGTCGCGCGCGGCGCCTTGGCGGCCAGCGGGAACACGGCTTTGAGCAGCGTGCGCCGCTCCTGCCAGTCGATCTCGGTGTCGAATTCCAGCCGCGCCGATCCGGCGTCGAGCCGCACCGTCTGCACCATCCGGCTCGCCTTGCCGATGCGCCGTTCGAACCGCACTTCGGCGCGCAAGGGCCTGCGCGACACGATCTCGCAGCGCTCCGCCGCCGCCGTCTCGCGCCCGGTCTCCAGCGCGAAGGGATCGATGTCCCAGGCCTCGTATTCCGTCGGCCGGTCGTCGAACAGCACGAAGCGGTTGGCCTCGTCCGCCAGCGCCTCGCGCCCCGTCGCGTTGTGGACGAGCGACAGCACGCCGCCGCCGCGCGACACCAGCGCCGTCACGGCGCGGTTGGAAAGCCGGATGCCATCCGGCCCGTCTTCGAGCCGCACGGCATCGCGCGTGTCTTCGATCCGCCCCGCCGCGAAGGGCGCCGCCACCACCCGGCACAGCGCGCCGTCCGGCGCCGCCGCGATCTCGTCGCGGGCGAAGCCAATGGTGTTGACCGGCATGAGCGCCGTGCCGCTGCTCAAGCCGTCGAGCAGGCGCTGCGCCGCCGCAGCGGCGTCTTGCGCCAATTCGCCGAGTTCGCGCCGCGTGCGGACATAGACCTCGCCGATGCTGCTGCCCGGCAGGATGTCGTGGAACTGGTTGGTCAGAAGAACACGCCAAAGGTCTTCGATTTCGGAACGCGACGGCGTTGCGATTTTCGCCAGCATCGCCGCCGCGCACAGATAGTCCAGCTCCTGCAGCCGGCCCTCGATCAGCCGGTTGAGGCGCTTGACCTCGGCCTGGCTGGTATAGGTGCCGCGGTGATATTCGAAATAGAGTTCGCCTTCGACGGTCGCGATATTGTGCGCCTCGCCTTCCAGCCGGTCGAAGAAGTCATTGGGATCGCGCGTCTCGCTGCGCGGCACGCCGAGCAGGTCTTTGCTGCGCCGCAGGGACTCGATCATCACCGCATCCGGCCCGCCGCCGCCATCGCCATAGCCGAACAGATAAAGCGCCTCGCCCGAGCGGTCCGCGTCCTTGTAGTTGGCGGCGTGGTAGCGCAGCTCTTCCATCGTCGCCATGCCGTTATAGGTGTCGGCGGGTGGGAAATGCGTCAGCACCTCGCTGCCGTCGAGGCCGCGCCAGAAGAAGCTGTGATGCGGCGGCGCTGTGAACCGGTTCCATGACAGCTTCTGGGTGAGAAAGCGGTCCATCCCCGCCTCGCGCATCAATTGCGGCAACTGCCCGGCATAGCCGAACACGTCGGGATTCCAGAAGATCCGCGACCGCGCCCCGAAGGTCTTCTCGAAATAGCGCTGGCCGTAGAGGAATTGCCGCGCGATGGCTTCGCCCGAGGGCAGGTTGCAGTCCGGCTCGACCCAGCTCCCGCCGATCGGAATCCATTGCCCGCCCGCGACCTTGGCCTTGATGCGCGCGAAGAGCGCGGGATTGTCCTCCGCGATCATCGCATATTGCGCCGCCTGGCTGCAGGCGAATTTGAACGCGGGATATTCGTCCATCAGCGCGAGGACATTGGCGAAGCTGCGCTGGCATTTGCGCCGCGTCTCTTCGATCGGCCACAGCCAGGCGGTGTCGATATGGGCGTGGCCGATGGCCGAAAGCTCATGCGTCACCGCGCCGTTGCTGGTGTCGAGCAGCCCGCGCAGGATCGCCCTCCCCGCCGGCCAGGTCGCGCGGTCCTCGGGATCGAGGACGTTGACCGCCTCGTTCAGGTCGTGCAGCAGCTTGCCGGCCCAGGTGGTGTCGAGGGCGGGGCGCACGATCTTCGGCGCGACGCCGCCGGTCGATTTGGGCGTCTGCGGCGGCTCGCGGTCCGCCTCCAATTGGCGCAGCACGTCGAAATCGTGGAACAGCGACCACGCCTCGGGATCGAACCGCCGCAGCTCGCAGGCTTCCAGCACATAGGGCTCTTTGGGCGGATGGCCGGCCTCGGCGGCGCCGAACGCCCGGTTGCACGCGATCTCGATATATAGAGTGACCGTCTCGCCGCCCGCGGCCGCCTGGGCGAGCGTCGCGGTGTTGCGCCCGATGTTCAGGCCCTGGACGGCGCGCCCGTCCCGCCACAGCAGCGCTTCGGAGCGCGAATCCCAATGGAGGTCGACGCGGGCGCCGCGCCAGGCTTCGGGTATGCGCGCCGTCACCCGCGCCCAATAGGTCGACCATAGCGGCCCCAGCGGCGCGCCCAATCCGGCATCGCGATAGTTCAAGGCCGCCGCTTCGGCGTGGGAGATGCGCTCCACCGGCCCCGCCAATTCGATGCGCTCGACCGCCGCCCGGTCGGGATGGATCGCGCGCTTCAGCCGCCGCGCGAACTGCTGCAGCCGCGTCCGCGTATAGCCGGCATAGCGTCCGCGCCGGCGCTGGAATTCGCCGCGTTTCATTGCTTCGCTCATGGTCCGCACTCTGCCGGTTGACAGGGATGTCGTGCAAACCCTTTGATCGGCCGCGATGTCGACCCCGACCGGAACGCTGCAGGCCGCGCTGGCGCATACCGTGCGCCTGCTCGAAGCCGATCCGGCGCAGGCGGCGCGGCAGGCGCAAGAAATCCTCGCCGCGGTGCCCGGCCATCCGCTGGCGCGGCTCTATCTGGGCTCGGCCGAACGCCGCCGCGGCGACCTCGCTGCCGCGCGCGCGACGCTCGAAGCCCTCGCAAGCGAGCAGCCCAAGGCGCCGGCGGTCTGGCTCGAACTCGGGCTCGTCCGCGCCGCGCAAGGCGAAACGCAGGACGCGATTGCGGCCTTGCGCCACGCCGTCCGTCTCAACCCCGATCTCGGCGAGGCCTGGGCCGCGCTCGCGGCGCAGTACACGCTGCTCGAAGACGACGTCGCCGCCGGCAAGGCCTCGGCGCAGCAGATCCGCGCCGCCACCAAGGAGCCGGCGCTGCTCGAAGCCGCCAAGGCGCTGATCGACAACAAGCTCGCGGTCGCCGAACGCCTGCTGCGCGACTATCTCAAGGCCAACCCGACCAACATCGCCGCCATCCGCATGCTGGCCGAGGTCGGGGCGCGCCTGGGGCGCTACGGCGATGCCGAGACGCTGCTCGCCCGCTGCCTCGAACTGGCGCCCGGCTTCACCGTGGCGCGCCACAACTACGCCATCGTCCTGCACCGGCAGAACAAGTCGCAGGACGCGATCGCGCAGGCCGACCTGCTGATCGCCGGCGAGCCGGCCAATCCCGCCTATCGCGCGCTCAAGGGCGCCGCCCTCGGCCAGATCGGCGAGTACGAGCAGGCCATCGCCTGCTACGAAGACGTGCTCAAGGCCTTTCCCAACCAGCCCAAGGCCTGGATGAGCTACGGCCATGCCCTCAAAGCCGTCGGCCGCCAGGCCGATTCCATCGCCGCCTACCGCCGCTCGATCGCGCTCGCGCCTGCGCTCGGCGAAGCCTGGTGGAGCCTGGCGAACCTCAAGACCTTCCGCTTCGAGCCGCGCCATATCGAGGTCATGCGCGCGGCGCTGGCGCGCGGCGATCTCGCCGGCGAGGACCGCTATCACCTCGATTTCGCGCTCGGCAAGGCGCTGGAAGACGAGCAGCACTACGAAGACGCTTTCGAGCACTACGCCGCCGGCAATGCGCTGCGCCGCCGCTCGGTGGTCTACGACGCCGCCGAGACCGCCGGGCATGTCCGCCGCTCCGAGGCGGTGTTCACGCCGGAATTTTTCGAAGCGCGCCGGGGCCAGGGCCATCCCGCCCCCGATCCGATCTTCATCGTCGGCCTGCCGCGCGCCGGCTCCACCCTGCTCGAACAGATTCTCGCGACCCACAGCCAGGTCGAAGGCACGATGGAGCTGCCCGACATCGTCGCCATCGCCCGCCGCCTGTCGGGGCGCAAGGCGCGCAGCCAGGCCTCGAACTATCCCGAACTCCTGCGCGATCTCGATGCCGGCGCGCTGCATGCCCTCGGCGCCGAATATCTCGCGCGCACCCGCGTCCAGCGCAAGCTTGGCCGCCCGTTCTTCATCGACAAGATGCCGAACAATTTCGCCCATGCCGGGCTGATCCATCTGATCCTGCCCAATGCCAGGATCGTCGACGCGCGGCGCCATCCCCTGGGCTGCTGCTTCTCGGTCTTCAAGCAGCATTTCGCGCGCGGCCAGGCCTTCGGCTACGACCTTGGCGAGCTCGGCCGCTATTACGCCGATTACGTCGCGCTGATGCGGCATTTCGATGCCGCGCTGCCCGGGCGCATCCACCGCGTGATCTACGAGAACGTGATCGAGGATCCGGAAGGCGAAATCCGCCGCCTGCTGGCTCATTGCGGCCTCGCCTTCGAGGAGAACTGCCTGCAATTCCATCAGAACGACCGCGCCGTGCGCACTGCCAGCTCGGAACAGGTGCGCCGGCCGATCTTCCGCGACGGCCTCGACCAATGGCGGAATTTCGAGCCCTGGCTGGACCCGCTCAAGGAAAGCCTGGGCGGAGTGTTGCAGGATTACACTTGAAGCCGCGCACCGCGCGTCGGCGACGATTTTCCGCCTTTGCCGGCCGCCCGCACCATTGACGCCGCAGTGCAGCACGGCTTCAACTTGTGAAGATTGTGCGACTGCGTTGTCGGTCGCGGGGGTCAGCGAGGGGCTGGTGCGATGCGGGGAATTTCAGCGGGTGGCCGGTCGCCGCTTTGGCAGGTGCTTCTCGCCAGCACGATGCTCACCGGCCCGGCCCTCGCCGCCGACACGGGCATCGAGACCGTGGTCGTCACCGCCGAGAAGCGCTCCGAGGACCTGCAGAAGACGCCGCTCAGCATCCAGGCGCTGCCGACCGAGAAGCTCGAACAGCTCCACATCACCAATTTCGCCGACTACGTGAAATATCTGCCCAGCGTGACCTACACCGTCGGCGGCGCCGGCGCCGGCAATGGCGGCCCCGGCTTCGCCAATGTCTCGATGCGCGGCGTGTCGAGCGGCAATGACGGCAACCATTCGGGCTCGCTGCCCACCGTCGGCATCTATCTCGACGAACAGCCGATCACCACCATCGGCGGCTCGCTCGACATCCACGTCTACGACCTCGCCCGCGTCGAATCGCTGTCTGGCCCGCAAGGCACGCTCTACGGCGCCAGTTCCGAGGCCGGCACCATCCGCCTCATCACCAACAAGCCGGACGCCGGCGGCTTCTCCGCCGCCTATGACGTCAGCGCGGACTATGTCGATCACGGCAGCTTCGGCGGCGGCGTCCAGGGCTTCGTCAACCTTCCGATCGCCGACAACGCCGCGATCCGTCTCGTCGGCTATGCCGAGCATCATGCCGGCTTCATCGACAACGTCCACGGCACCCGCACCTTCCCGACCTCGGGCGCGGTGATCGACAATGCCGGCCTGGCCAAGGACGACTTCAACGGCGTCGACACCTGGGGCGGCCGCGCCGCGCTCAAGATCGACCTCGACGACAACTGGACGATCACGCCCACCGTGGTGTTCCAGCACACCCAGTCGAGCGGCATCTTCGCCTACGACCCCAGCATCGGCGACCTCAAGGTCTCGCACTACTTCCCGGAATACGCCCATGACACCTGGGTCCAGGCGGCGCTGACCGTGGAAGGCAAGATCGCCAATCTCGACGTCGTCTATTCCGGCGGCTACATGGACCGCTCGATCACCGCCGCGTCGGACTACACCGACTACTCCTTCTTCTACGACACGCTCTACGGCTACGGCGTCTACTTCAACGACAACCACGGCAATCTCATCGATCCTTCGCAGTACATCGCCGAGAAGGACCATTTCACCAAGATGAGCCATGAGTTGCGCGTCTCGACGCCGTTGGATGCGCGGCTGCGCTTCGTCGGCGGCTTGTTCTACGAGGAGCAGGGCCACTACATCCTGCAGAACTACAAGGTCGCCAACCTGTCGGACCCCAATGCCGATCCCGGCGTTCCCGCGCTTTCGGTGCCGGGCTGGCCGGGCACGCTGTGGCTGACCGACCAGCAGCGCTACGACCGCGACCTCGCCGCCTTCGGCGAGCTCAGCTACGACATCGTGCCCGGTCTGACCTTCACGGCCGGCGGGCGGGTGTTCTACGCCGCCAATTCGCTGAAGGGCTTCTTCGGCTTCAACGACACCTTCAGCTCCCACACCGGCATCGTACAGTGCTTCGCGCCGCCCAGCGTGAACGACGGCCCCTGCACCAATCTCGACAAGAGCGTCTATGAGAGCGGCTTCACGCACCGGCTGAACCTGTCGTGGAAGATCGACGACCAGCGCATGGTCTATGCCACCTGGTCGACCGGTTTCCGTCCCGGCGGCATCAATCGCCGCACCGCTGTGCCGCCCGATCCGCCGATCGGGCCTTACCAACCCGACCGCCTGACCAATTACGAGCTCGGCTGGAAGACCTCCTGGTTCGACAACACCCTGCGCGTCAACGGCGCGGTCTACCTGGAGGAATGGAAGTACTTCCAGTTCTCGTTCCTGGGCATCAACTCCTTCACCGAAATCCACAACGCCGGTTCGGCCCGCATCTATGGCGCCGAGGCCGACGTGACGTGGCAGCCGGTCGACGGCCTGACGATCAACGGCTCGGGCTCCTACAACGACTCGCACCTGACGGAGGATTATTGCGGCCCGGTCGGCGTCACCATCTGTCCCGGCGTCGGCGACCCCTACGGCCCCAATGCGCCCAAGGGCACGCCGCTGCCGACGCCGAAGTTCAAGACCAACTGGACGGCGCGCTATGAATTCCCGATGCAGGAGTTCCTGGCGCATTTCCAGGCCGGCGTCGTCTATCAGAGCAGCAGCTGGCCGGATCTGCGCATCTTCGCGGTCAATCCGGTGCCGTCGCCGCCGGCGCCTTCGCCGACCGAGCCGATCCGCGGCGCGCTGGGCCTGCAACGCGCCTTCGCCACCGCCGATTTCTCCGCCGGCGTCGAGACCGACAGATGGTCGCTTGAGTTGTCGCTTCTGAACGCCTTCGACACGCGGGCCGATCTGTACCGCTATGCCGAGTGCACGGTGCAGACTTGCGGTCGCGAGCCCTATATCGCGACCAATACGCCGCGCAGCGTCGGCTTGCGCTACGGCCGCAAGTTCTGATTTTGGCCGCGCCGCCGCCGGCGCGCGCCTGACGTCGCGCCGGTGCGCGCGCGGCCGTGCGGCCCGGCCTAATTTCGCCCCACTTTCCTCTTACCGCTTTAACCGAATTGGGAACCAAAGCGCGCCGGACCGGTTGAAAAGGCGTAGGTTCCCCCCGATTCCGAGCCCATGGAGAATCGAATGAAGGCATTGCTGTCCCGGCTCGCTGTGGTTGCGGCGCTTGTGTTCGCCGCCCCGGCCGCGCAGGCGCAAACCCCCGACCCGGCGGTCGCCACGATCCAGGGCTTCTACGATGTCCTGCTCGCGGCGATGAAGGGCGGCAAGGCGCTGGGGCCGCAGGGCCGCTTCGCCAAGCTCAAGCCGGCGGTCGACGCCGCCTTCGACATCGGCACCATGGTCAAATATGCCGTCGGCGAGAGCTGGAGCACCACGTCGCCCGCCGACCAGAAAGCCCTGACCGACGCCTTCGCGCGCATGACCACGGCGCAATATGCCGGCAATTTCTCCAGCTTCTCGGGCGAGAAGTTCATCGTCGATCCCGCCATCCAGGTGCGCGGCACCGACCACTATGTCTCGAGCAAGCTGGTGACCTCGGACCAGACCGTCGTCTTCATCTACCGCCTGCGCCAGTTCGGCGGCGGCTGGAAGATCATCGACGTCCTGCTCGACGGCAATATCAGCCAGCTCAGCGTCTACCGCGCCGACTTCGCCGCGACGATCAAGGCCGGCGGCGCGCCGGCGCTGATCAAGAAGATCGACGCCCTCTCGGACAAGGCGCTGAAATAACTATCCTCCCCCGTTCACGGGCAGGGGAATCGCATATGGGATTTGGGGGCTTGTAGGGGCATGGTGGTTGGATTCTGAAGGTATCTCCTGATTTGCTGGGAGATGGCTTTGGACACATTCCACGATTGCTTTGGCGACTTGATCGATCCTCGTGCGGACAACGCCCGTCACGAGCTTGTCGAGATCATCTTTATCGCGCTCTTGGCGACACTGTGCGGTGGCACCTCGTGCAGCGACATGGAGGAGTTCGGACTGGCGAAGGAGGCGCTGCTTCGCTCGATCCTGACGCTGGAGCACGGCATTCCGAGCCACGACACGTTCAGCCGGGTGTTCCGGCTGCTCGATCCCAAAGCGTTCGAGGCGGCGTTTGGCCGCTTCATGGAGGCCTTTGGCGCTGCGGCGAAGCTCGGCAAGACCAGGGGCGTGGTGGCGGTGGACGGCAAATCGCTGCGGCGGGCCTACGAGGCCGGTCGGAGCCACATGCCCCGGATGATGGTGAGCCTGTGGGCGTCCCAGACCCGCATGACGCTGGCCACGGTATTGGCACAGAACAACGACGAAACGCAGGCGGCCCAGGACGCCATCGCGCTGGTGGCGCTGAAAGGCTGCGTCGTCACCGCCGACGCGCTGCATTGCCATGCCGGCATGGCGCAGGCGGTGATCGGCAAGGGCGGCGACTATGTCCTGGCGGTGAAGGCCAATCAGCCCGGCCTTTTGGCCGACGCCAGGGCCACCCTTGCGGCATTGCCGCAAAACACCATGCCGGCCACCACCCAAGACGCCGCTCACGGCCGTGCCGAAAGCCGTAGCGCGCTGGTCACCAGCGCCAAAGCCATGGCGCAAAAGCACGCCTTCCCTGGCCTGGCGGCCGTCGCAAGAATCACCAGCCGGCGCGGCGGCGACGAGCCCGTCGAACACTTCTTTCTGCTGTCGAAGCCCTATAAGGCCGCGACCTTGCTTGCCATCAGGCGCGAGCATTGGGGAATCGAGAACAACCTGCACTGGACGCTCGATGTCGTCATGGACGAAGACCTCGCGCGCAACCGCAAGGACAACGGACCCGCAAACCTCGCCGTCCTCAGGCGATTGGCGCTCAACATCGCAAGAGCACATCCCGATAAAAAGACTTCCCTACGCCGAAAACTCCTGCGTGCAGGATGGGACGAGGCCTTCCTCTTCGATATCATCAAGCATATGCGATAGCCCTGCGTTCACGGGGGAGGTGGATCGCCCGCACTTCGCGGGCGAGACGGAGCCGCCCCGCACAACACGCACTCCCCCACAGCAACGGGGAGGACATCAGCGCTTCTCCGGCTCGCCCATCAGCGCCGGCAGGAAGAACAGCGTCGTCGCCAGCGTCCAGCCCAGCGAGATCATCAAGAGCTCGCCCATGCTCGCCGTGCCCGGATGGCTCGACAGCCACAGGCTGCCGAAGCCCGAAGCCGTCGTCAGGGCGCTGAAGATCACCGCCCGCGTCAGGCTCGACTGCAGCAGGTCGATCTGGCCCGAGCGCCACGCCATCACGAAATAGATGTTGAACGCCACGCCGATGCCGAACAGCAGCGGCAGCGCGATGACGTTGGCGAAGTTGAGTTGCAGGCCGATCGCCACCGCCGTCGCGATGGTGAGCACGCCGGTCAGCAGCAGCGGGATGATCGTCAGCATCACGTCGCGCAGCTTGCGCAGCACCAACAGGAGCAGCGCCGTGATCACCACGAAGGACAGCACCCCGGCCTGCACGAAGGCGTCGACGATGGTGGTGCCCGACTGGCGGATCGAGATCGGCGCCCCGGTCGCGTCGGGCGCCACCTTCATCACCGCCTTGGAGAACGCGTTGAGCGCCGCATTCGTGCCCGAAGTGTCCTTGGGGAACACCTGGATGCGCGCCGTGCCGTCCTTCGCCACCCAGTCGCGCACCATCTCGGGCGGCATCGTCGCCACCGTGACCGCGGACGCCTGCAATGACGACGCCATCTGGAACAGCATGGTCTTGAGCCCAGGCACCAGCGCCGCGCTCGCCCGCGCCCGCAAGGCGGCGTTGCCGGCCGCCAGCTTGTCCAGCGCATCGGCCAGCCTGAGCGCCGCGGTGCCCGCCCCCGTCCTGTCGCCCTTGGCGGCGTCGCGCAGCCCCTTCGCCGTCGCGCGCAGGCTCTCGACGATCTGCGCGTCGCTCGGCGGGTCCTTGACCGAGAACGGGTTGATGACGGGATCGAGCAGCCCGCCGGCATCGGCGATCAGCGCCAGCTTCTTCTCCTGGTCGTCGGGCACGAAGTCGTTCAGCGTCACCGTCATGCCGACCTTGGGGATCGCGGCCAGCCGGGCGGCCTCGAGGCGCGCGGCGGCAAGGCTTGGCGCCAGCACGTCGATCGTGTTGGGCGAGGTCTGCGGGTCCCGCATCAGGTCCAGGATGGTCGACACCGATTCGGTCCGGGCGCTGCGCAGGTTGAGCGGATTGAAGTCGAACTTCACGAAGCTGGACAGGCCCGCCGCGACCGCGCCGGCGAGCAGCGCCACGCCCATCACCTGGCGCCGGTGCGAGATCATCACCCGGTCCACTGCCGCCAGCCAGCGATAGCCGACCTCGTCCTTTTCCCCCGCCGGGTTGGCCAGCATCAGCAGCGCCGGCAAGAGCGTGATGGAGAGCGCGAACGCCACGATCATGCCCATTCCGGCGACCAGCCCGAGCTCGGCGACGCCGACATAGGAGGTCGGCAGGAAGGAGAAGAACCCCGCCGCCGTCGCCATCGCCGCCAGCGCCAGCGGCGTGCCGACGCCGCGCCCGGCGCCCCTGAGCGCCGCGCGCAGGTCGTTGCCGACGAAGCGCTCGTGGCGGTAGCGCACGCAGAACTGGATGCCGAAATCCACCCCGATGCCGACGAACAGCGCCACGAAGGCGATCGAGATGATGTTGAAGACATGCGCGACATAGAGGCCGAGCGCCATGGTGATGGCGAGCCCGACGAACAGCGTCACCAGGATGCAGGCGATGATCTTAAACGAGCGCACCGCCAGCCACAGGGTGGCGAGCACCGCCAGCATCATCGCCGCGCCCATCAGCCAGGCCCGCTCGGCCAGCGTTCCGAACTCCTCGTCCGACAGCGGCACCGGCCCGGTCAGCCGCACCGTGACGCCGTTGTCCCTGGTCAGGTGCAGTTCCGCCGCCGCGGCGCGGATCGCGTCGGTCGCGCCCGCCCCCGGTTCCAGCGCCCCGAAGTCGAGCTGCGGCTGCACCTCGATGAAGCGCCGCGTCTCGCGCCGCGTCGGCGGCGCGCCGGTGACCAGCGAGCGCCAGGACAGATGCGCCTTCCCGCCGGCCGCGACTTTTTCCAGCGTGTCGCCGAACGCCGTCACCGGCCGCGCGATGTCGGCCAGCGTCGCCTGGCCGTGCGCGACGCCGAGCAGCGCCGTCTGCAGGCTCTGCATGATGCCGCGCAGCGACGGGTCGGACGCCATCGGCCCCAGGAACGGCGCCGCCGCGATCATCTGCGCGGTGTTCGCCTTGACCTCGGCGAGGGGGAGGAACAGCAGCCCGTTGCGGTTGAAGAAGTCGCCGCCGTCCGGGCGCCGCACCACCGAGAACAGCCTGGTCTCGCCCGCCAGCTTGGCGGTCAGGGCCGCGGTCGCCGCTTCCGCGAGTTCCGGCGTCTCGCCGTCGACCACGATCAGGATCAGGTTCACCTGCTGCGGGAACAGCGAGTCGAAATGGATTTCGCGCTGCCGCCACTCGACCTTGGGCGAGATCAGCTTGGTCGAATCGGTGTCCATGTTGAAATTGCCGGCGGTGTACACGGCGCCGGCGACGCCCGCCGCGAGGCCGAGCGCGGCGATCAGCGCCGGTACGCGCGTGCATACCGCGACGATGCGTTCGATCCAGGTCATGGGGCTCGCTTGTAGCGGAGGCTCAGAAGTCGGGCAAACCGGCTATGTCGGGTTCGCCGTTGCGGATCTCCGCGTTGCGCGACTGGCGATACAGGCTGCGGGTCGTGGCATAGAGGTCGATCGAGGAGCGCTGGATTTCGCGCAACGCGGTCAGGCTCTGGGAGCGCGAATCGACCAGCGACAGCACGCGCAACGGCCAGGAGTAGTAGTAGTTCTTGTGCCGCCATCTCAGATAGCCGAGCGGATTGAGATAGCCGTCGACGAAGCTGCCGGCGATGTCGCGCGGCACCGCCGGCCCGGCCAGCGGCAGGATCAGATAGGGTCCCTCGCCGATGCCGTAATAGCCCAGGGTCTGGCCGAAATCCTCCTGGTGATAGGGCATGCCCCAGCCGGTCGCGACGTCGAACACGCCGGCGATGCCGAGCGTCGAGTTGACCGCGAAACGCCCCACCGCTTCGCCGCTGCGCGAGAAATGGCCTTGCAGCACGTCGTTGGCGAAGGTCACCGGCAGGTGCAGGTTGGTCAGGAAATAGTGCAGGTGCTCGCGGAACACGGGCGGCGCCGCGCTGCGGTAGAAGGTCGCCGCCGGCAGCGCGACGCGATTGTCCAGGCTGTGGTTCAGCCCATAGATTTCACGGTTGAGCGGCTCGAACGGATCGTTCTGCTCGACCGCTTCGGGCGTGGTCGAGCAGGCCCCGCCCCAGACGCACAGGGCCATGACCGCTGCTAAACGCGAATATCGCAATCATCCCCCCAACAAGATCGGCCCGGCAGTCTGCTTTTTGGGGAGCTTACAGGCACTTTTCGCCGTCCGTCTACGCCGGATCGGCCGCCGCCCTGTGGGCTACATCACGACCCCGACCTGCCAGGGCACGAATTCCGAGCCGCCATAGCCGAGTTCCTCGCTCTTGCTGCGCTCGCCCGAGGCGACGCGCAGCAACAGGTCGAGAATCTCCCCGCCCTTGTCGGCGACGCTCGCCTCGCCGCGCGCGATCGGGCCGCAGTCGATGTCGATGTCGTCTTTCATCCGCTCGTAAATCTCGCTGTTGGACGCCAGCTTGATCGACGGCGAGGGCTTGCAGCCATAGGCCGAGCCGCGCCCCGTGGTGAACGCGATCAGGGTTGCGCCCGAGGCCACCTGTCCCGTCGCCGAGGCGGGATCGAAGCCGGGGCTGTCCATGAAGACGAGGCCGCGCTCGTGGATCGGCGCCGCGTATTCGATCACTTCGTTGAGCGGCGAGGTCCCGCTCTTCGCTACCGCGCCCAGCGACTTCTCCAGGATCGTGGTTAATCCGCCCGCCTTGTTGCCGGGCGAGGGGTTGTTGTCCATCTCGGCGCCGTGGATCGCGGTGTAGTGCTCCCACCAGTCGAGCCGCGCCCGCAAGGCCGCCGACACCGAAGGCGCTTTCGCCCGGGCATAGAGCAGGTGCTCGGCGCCGTAGATTTCCGGCGTCTCCGAAAGGATCACCGTGCCGCCCAGCGCCGCCAGCCGGTCCGAGGCATTGCCCAGCGCCGGATTGGAGGTGACGCCCGACCACGCGTCCGAGCCGCCGCATTGCAGGCCGAGGATCAGTTCGCCCGCCGGCACCTGCGTGCGGCGCGCCGCGTTGACCGCAGGCAGGATCGCCTTCAGCCGGTCCAGCCCTTCGGCGATGGCGCGCCTGGTGCCGCCGACGTCCTGGATGGTGAAGGACTGGAACGCCGGCCCGTCGGCGATGCCGTAATCCTTCTTCAGCCGGTCGACCTGCAGCACCTCGCAGCCCAGCCCGACCAGCAGGATGGCGCCGAAATTCGCGTTCGCCGCCGTGCCCCACAGCGTGCGCTTGAGGATCTCGAAGCCTTCGCCGCTGCCCGCCATGCCGCAGCCGCTGGTGTGGGTGATCGGCACGATGCCGTCGACATGGGGAAAGTCGCGCAGCAATCCGCTGCGCTCGGCCGCTTCGGCGATGTGCCGCGCCACCGTCGCCGAACAGTTCACGCTCGTCAGCACGCCGATATAGTTGCGCGTCCCCACCCGGCCGTCGGCGCGGCGATAGCCCAGGAAGCTGCGCGGCGTCTCGCTCCGGCGCCACGGCTCGCCCTGCGCCGCCAGCTCGCGCAGCTCCGACACCGCGAGGTTCTGGGTATGGACATGCGCGCCGGCCGCGATGCCCTGGGTCGCGACCCCGATCACCTGGCCGTATTTGCGCACCGCGCCGCCGCTCGCGATGTCCGCCGTCGCGATCTTGTGCCCCGAGGGAATGATCTCGCGCGCCACGACGTCTTCGCCCGCCAGCCGCGTGCCGGGCGCGATGCGGCGCGTCGCGATCACGACATTGTCGCTCGGATGCAGGCGTACCGTTACGGCATCATTGGTCAGGACGTCGGACAGGGGAGCTCCTTGGCGCTTGCAGGGTTGTGCGCAACCTCCTTACATTCTAGCTCCAATCGGACCAAATGCGAGACCGTCGGAAAGACGGCGTTTTTCAGGGCAAGGCGGCCGCCGATGCGTCGGGAAACATGTTGAAGGGCCTCGACCCGCTTCTGGGCCCTGATCTGCTGCGCCTCCTGCGCGCCATGGGCCATGGCGACGAGATCGTGGTCGCCGACGCCAATTTCCCCGCCGCGAGCATCGCCCGCCGCCTCGTCCGCGCCGACGGGATCGAGGCGCCGCGCCTGGTCGCGGCCATCGTCTCGGTCCTGCCGTTGGACGATTTCGTCCCCGCCGCGGCGTTCCGCATGCAGGTGGTCGACGAGCCGGACGAGATCCCGCTCATCACCGGCCATTTCGCGCGCGCCCTGGCCGCCGGCGGCTATCACGGTCCCATCGAGCCGATCGAGCGCTTCGTCTTCTACGAGCGCGCCAAGGCCGCCTTCGCCGTCGTCGCCACCGGCGAGACGCGGCTCTACGGCAACCTGATCCTCAAGAAGGGCGTGATCCGCCCAGGCCAAAATTAAAGTGATCCGTATCGACGCTCACCAGCATTTCTGGCGTATCGACCGCGGCGACTATGGCTGGCTGACGCAAGACGAGCATCCCGGGATCGCGCGCGACTTTTTGCCTGCCGATCTTCTGCCGCTGCTGAAAGCAGCGAAGATCGACCGCACCGTGCTGGTCCAGGCCGCGCCCAGCGAAGCCGAGACGCAATTCCTGCTCGACCTCGCCGCCGCCACGCCCGTCGTCGCCGGCGTCGTCGGCTGGAGCGATTTCGACGCGCCCGATGCCGCTTCGCGCATCGCCCGCCTCTGCGCCAACCGCAAGCTGGTCGGCCTGCGCCCGATGGTGCAGGACATCGCGGACGACGAATGGCTGCTGCGCCCCGAATGCGCCAGGTGCGTCGACGCCATGCAGCGCGGGAACCTGCGCTTCGACGCCCTGGTCAAGCCGCGCCACCTTCCGGCCTTGGCCGAGTTCCTCGAGCGCCATCCGGGTCTTCCCGTCGTCATCGACCACGGCGCCAAGCCCGACATCGCCCATACCGGCCTCGACACCTGGGCCACCTATATCCGTCACATCGCCGGGAGCAGCGGGACGTATTGCAAGCTCTCGGGCCTCGCCACCCAGGCCGGCCCCGGCTGGTCGGCGCAGACCCTCAAGCTCTATGTCGACGTCCTGCTCGAATCCTTCGGCCCCCGCCGCCTGATGTGGGGCAGCGACTGGCCCGTCCTCAACGAAGCCGGCGACTACGCCCAATGGCTCGCTGCCTGCGAGACCCTGACCAGGCATCTCTCGCCGTCCGACCGCCAGGCCATCTTCGGCGGCACCGCGGCAACGTTTTACGGGATCGCGTGATGGGCCCTTCGCCGTGTCATCGCCGCTCGTTTCCTCCCCCGTTGTTACGGGCTCGGGTAGCGTCAGCGTGCCCGAGGGGGACCGCGAAGCGGTGGAGGGGGCGGACTGGGCTCGGTCTCCACCGCGCTGGCCCCCTCCGTCTCGCCCGAAGTGGGCGAGCCACCTCCCCCGTAACAACGGGGGAGGAAAACGCCGGCACCGGCAAATTCGAAGGATGCGCGCGGTGATACCCTTCAACGGCCTTGGCCTCCACCTCGGCAATCTCTCGCGCCTGTCGCACGCCAAGACCCGCTCGATCTCTCCCGAGAATTTTACCGGCGAGAAGGGCAAGGGCGGGATGTCGACCGACGGTCCCGCCGCCAACGCCGCGCGCGGGCTGGGACAGGGCTGGAAGGTCTCGCCCTACGTCATCGTCCAGCCCGGCGAGACCTTCGAGCTCGCGAACATCGAAGGCGAGGGCGCGATCCAGCAGATCTGGATGACGCTGGCGCGCGGCAAGTGGCGCTTTACCATCCTGCGCGCCTATTGGGACGATCAGGAACAGCCCTCGATCGAATGCCCCGCCGGCGACTTCTTCTGCAACGGCTGGGAGGCGTTCGCCCAGGTCACCTCGCTCCCTGTTTGCGTCAATCCCGGCCGCGCCTTCAACTGCTATTGGGAAATGCCGTTCCGCCAGCGCGCCCGCTTCACGGTCCAGAATCTCGCCGACGAGGCCATCGTCGTCTACTACCAGATCAACTACACGCTGACCGACGTGCCCGGGGACTGCGCCTATTTCCACGCCCAGTTCCGCCGCACCAATCCGCTGCCCTATAAAGAGGTCTACACCATCCTCGATGACGTGCGCGGCCACGGCCACTACGCCGGCACCTACATGGCCTGGGGCAGCAACAATGCCGGCTGGTGGGGCGAGGGCGAGATCAAGTTCTATCTCGACGGCGACGGCGACTTCCCGACCATCTGCGGCACCGGCACCGAGGATTATTTCTGCGGCGCCTACGACTTCGATCCCGGCATCGGCAAGCGCCTCGGCGGCGAGCGCGACGCCAGGCTGTACTATCAGGAATTCACCACGCCCTATGCCGGCCTACCGCAGGTGATCCGCCCCGACGGCTCCTACGCCTCGCAGACCCGCTTCGGCCTCTACCGCTTCCACGTCATGGATCCGGTGCGCTTCGAGAGCGATCTGCGCGTGACGATCCAGGCGCTCGGCTGGCGCACCCACAAGGACCGCCAATACCTGCCCTTGCAGGACGACATCGCCTCCGTCGCCTACTGGTACCAGACGCTCCCGACGACGCCGTTCCCCGCGCTCCCGCCCCGCGATACCCTGGAAGTCATCTGATTCATGTCCATCCGCGAGACCTCCAAGCTTCCGCTCGCCGTCAAGGCGCTCTACGGCACCGGCCAGTTCGTCGACAGCGTCAGCAGCACGGCGCTCGCCACCTTCCTGCTGTTCTACCTGACGGCGGTCTGCGGCCTCTCCGGCTCGCTTACCGGCGCCTCGCTCTTCGTCGCGCTCGCGGTCGATGCCTTCGTCGATCCCTTCGTCGGCTCGCTGTCGGACAACACCCAATCGCGCTGGGGCCGCCGCCACCTCTACATGTTCGCGAGCTTCCCGATGATGTTCGTCGGCCTGGGCATGCTGTTCACCGTGCCGATGGGCCTCGCCGGCATTCCGCTCTTTATCTACGTTACCGCGATGGCGCTGCTGCTGCGCATCGGGCTTTCGGCCTATGTCGTCCCCTATATCGCGCTCGGCGCCGAACTGTCGGACGATTACATCGAGCGCAGCCGGGTCATCGCCTGGCGCTCCTTCTTCAGCGTGCCCGCCACCATCGTGCCGGTCGTGCTCGGCTACGGCGTCTTCCTCGCCGGCAAGAACGGCCTGTTCGACCGCGCCGCCTATGTACCCTTCGGCTGGAGCTGCGCCGCCATCCTCTGCGTCTTCGGGGCGCTGGCCGCCTTCGGCACGCTCGGCTCGATCGATCGCCTGCACCGGACCGTGCCCAGCGGCGATCACCCCCTGCGCCGCCTGGCGCGCGAGGTGCCCGAGGTCTTCCGCAACCGCTCCTTCCTCATCCTGTTCTTCACCGTGCTGATCTTCTTCGTCGCGCAAGGCACCGCCGGCGCGCTCAACCTGCACGGCAGCAAGTTCTTCTGGAACCTGCCGGTCGACGCGATCCAGTTCCTCTCCATCGTCGCTGCGCTCGGCCTGCTCGTCGGCATTCCGATCGTGGCGCTGCTCGGGCCGCATGTCGAAAAGCGCACCATGACGCTGTGGAGCCTCGCCTATATCGTCGTCGCCCAGGCCGGCATGCCGCTCTTGCGCATCGCCGGCGTGCTGCCGCCGAACGGCCCGCTGCTGACGACGCTGCTCGCGGTCAACAACGTGCTGGTCTACGGCGCCGTGACGGTCCTCGCCATCAGCTTCCAGTCGATGATGGCCGACGCCGCCGACGAGCACGAACTCCTGTTCGGCGCCCGCCGCGAGGGCCTTTATTTCTCCGGCACGACCTTCTCGGCCAAGGCGGCCAGCGGCATCGGCAGCTTCCTCGCCGGCGTCGCGCTTGACCTGATCGCCTTCCCGGTCGACATCGCGGCCAAGGGCGGCGACGCCATCCATCTCACCCGGGCGACGGTGAACGATCTCGGCATCGTCTACGGCGTGTTGCCGGCGGCGATGACGGCGATCTGCATCGCGGTCAACTGGTTCTACCGCATCGACCGCCACGCCCATGCCCGCATCCAGTCCGAACTCGTGACGCGCCGCGCCGTGCTCGTCGCCGACAAGCTGCCCATCCCGGAGGTCCTGCCATGAGAATCGACAATCGCATCACCCGCATGCTTGGCGTCGAGTACCCCATCGTGCAGGCGCCGATGGGCTGGATCGCCCGCGCCCCGCTTGCGAGTGCCGTCTGCAAGGCCGGCGGCATGGGCATCATCGAGACCTCGTCGGGCGAGCTCGACGCCGTCAAGGGCGAGATCCAGAAGATGCGCACGCTCACCGACAAGCCGTTCGGCGTCAACGTCGCGCTCGCCTTCGTGCGCGATCCGGGCATCGTCAACTTCATCATCGACCAGGGCGTCAAATTCGTCACGACCTCGGCCGGCGACCCGCAGAAGATCGTGGCGCCGCTGAAAGCCGCCGGCCTCACCGTCTTCCACGTCGTGCCCTCGCTCAAGACCGCGCTGCGCGCCGTCGATTGCGGCGTCGACGGCCTGGTGATCGAAGGCGGCGAGGGCGGCGGCTTCAAGAACCCGCGCGAGGTCTCGACCATGGTCCTCCTGCCCCTGGTCTGCGAGACCGTGAAGGTGCCGGTGATCGCCGCCGGCGGCATGGTCGACGGCCGAACCATGGCGGCGGCCTTCATGCTCGGCGCCGAGGGCATCCAGATGGGCACCCGCATGGTCTCCGCCGCCGAATCGCCCGTCCACATGAACTGGAAGAACGCGATCCTCGCCGCCGCCGAGACCGACACGGTGTTCTTGAACCGCCAGGGCCCCGGCCCGGCGTTGCGCGCGCTGCGCACCGAGAAGACCACCCGCATCGAGAAGGAGCCGCCGCCCAACGTCATGGCCGAATTCGGCAGGGCCACCGACCTCTATTTCGGCGGCGACATGGAGGCCTCCATCGCGCTCGCCGGCCAGGTGGCGGGCCGCATCGACTCCATCAAGCCGGTGAAACAGGTGATCGACGAAACCATCGCTGAATTCCACGCCGTGATCGCGAGCCGGGCGAAGCAATACGCCTGACAAAGCGCGCGGGAAACGAAACCTCCGGCGGAACGTTCCGCTTAAGGGCAATCGAGGAACTCCCATGGCCACGCGCAAAAAAGCCGCTTCGCACGCGAAAAAGCCCGCCGCGCCGGCGCGCCACGCCCATCTCTCCAGCCGCCCGGTCTGGCAGGGCCATCTGCGCCTCTCGCTGGTCTCCTGCCCGATCGCGCTCTACGGCGCCACCTCGCGCGCCGGCGACGTCTCGTTCCACATGATCAACCCCGAAACCAACAACCGCATCCGCATGGTCCCGACCGATCCCGACACCGGCCCGGTCGAGCGCGCCGACCTCGTCAAGGGCTATGAGATCGAGAAGAACAAATACGTCATCGTCACCAATGAGGAGATCGAGTCCGTCCGCCTCGAAACCACCAAGACCATCGACATCGAGCGCTTCGTCGACGAGGGCGGGATCGACCGGCTCTACTGGAACGATCCCTATTTCCTCGTCCCCGACGGCAAGACTGGCACCGAGGCCTACACCGTCATCCGCGACGCGCTGGCCGAGACCGGCCGCATCGCCATCGGCCGCGTCGTGATGCACACCCGCGAGCGCGTCGTGGCGCTGGAGCCGCGCGACAAGGGCATCGTCGCCTACACCCTGCGCAGCCAGGACGAGGTGATCGATCCCAAGCTCGCCTTCGAGGACATTCCCGCGACGCGCAGCGACAAGCGCATGGTCGAGATCGCGCGGCGGATCATCGAGCAGCAGGAGGGCGATTTCGACCCCGCGATGTTCGAGGACCGTTATGAGAAGGCGCTGAAGGAGCTCATCCGCGCCAAGCAGAAGGGTCACAAGCCCGTCAAGTCCGAGCCGGTGGAAGACACCAACGTCATCGACCTGATGGAAGCCTTGAAGAAGAGCCTCAAGCACAAAGGCGCCGCCCCGGCACGCGCCCCGGCAAACACCAACACGAAGAAGAAAGCGCAGCGCTAATTTGCCTCTCCCGCGAGCGGGAGAGGGACGCAAAATCTTACGCTTAGCGAAGCGCGTAGCGTAGCTAAGCGTAAGATTTTGCTGGGTGAGGGGAACCGTCTCGCACCGTGCCCTCACCCGGAAATGCTTCGCATTTCCGACCTCTCCCGCGGGCGGGAGAGGTTATTCGACGTTCACCTTCTTCATCGCCGGTCCCAGCGCCTTGGCGCTCTTCGCCAGATCCGCCCACGGATCGGCCTTTTTCAACAGAGGCCCGCTCGTCGCGATCGTGAACTTGGCGGGATCGAGTCCCGCCTTCACTTGGCTCCACGCAATCGGCACCGCGAGCGGCGCGCCCTCGCGCGCCCGGGGGCTCCACGGCGCGACGCCGGTCGAGGTCCGGTCGTTGCGCAGATAGTCGACGAAGATCTTGCCCGTGCGCGCCTTCTTGGCGAGGGTCGTGGTGTAGCGCGCCGGCATGTCCGCTTCCAACCGCACCGCCACGGCCTTGGCGAACGCCTTCGCCTCGGCCCAGCTCGAACCCTTTTTGATCGCGACCACGACATGCAGCCCCTTGCCGCCCGTCGTCTTGACGAAGGGCGCCAGGCCGAGCGCGCTCAGCCGTTTTTTGAGTTCCAGCGCGCCTGCGATCACCCGCTCGAACCCCACATCCGGCGCCGGATCGAGGTCGAAAATGATCCGCTCCGGCGAGTCCGGATCGCCTTTGGCGCTGCCCCAGGGATGGATCTCCGTCACCGCCTGCTGCGCCAGCGCCACCAGCGCCCCTGCGCTGTCGAGGCCGAGGAACGGCTCCTTTTCGCCCGACACCTTGATCGCCAGCATCGGCACCTGCGTCCCCATCAGTCTGTGGCGCTGGAAGAAGGTCTCGCCCGCGATCCCTTCCGGCGTGCGCACCACCGAGATCGGCCGCTCTGCGACATGCGGCAGCATCCGCTCGGCGGCGGCTGCCATGTAGCGCGCGAGATCGAGCTTGGTCACGGCAGGTCCCCGCTTCGACGCCGGCCACAACACTTTTTCCGGATGACTGATCTTCACGCCGAGCACGACATCGTCACCCTTCGCCGCCGCCTTCGAGACTTTCGCCGCCATCGCTCGTTTCTCCTCCGCCGGCGCGTCCGCCGCCACTTCCGGCACCACCTGTTCCGCCGGCTTGTCGGCGCGCAGGCCCTTGAACGCCGCCTGCCGGAACAGCCCGTCCGCCGTCACATTCTCATACTGGATTTCCGCCACCAGCTTCGGCTCGACCCAGTTGAGATCGGGCGCGCGCGGCGGATTGGCGAAGGCCGGCGTCTTGCGCGCCAAGGGCTTCAGTTTCTTCAGCAGGTCGGCGGCAATGCTGGCCGTATAGCCGGTGCCGACCCGGCCCATATAGACGAACTTGCCGTGCTGGTGCGTGCCGACCAGCAGCGAGCGCAGCTTGCTGTCCGTCCCCCGCCACGCCCCGATCACCACTTCCTGCCCGCCGCGGCATTTGGATTTCGTCCAGCCGTCGCCGCGTCCCGAGCGGTAGGGCGCATCGAGCCGCTTGGACACGATGCCCTCCATGTCCATCTTGCACGCCGCTTCCAGCATCGCATCGCCGTGGCTCGTGAAATGCGGCACGAAGCGCAACCGCTTGCTGCCGCGCGCGTGGCGGAGCAATTCCTCCAGCACATTCTTGCGCGCCGCCAGACCCTCCTTGCGCAAATCGGTGCCGTCGGCGAACAGCACATCGAACACGAAGAACACCAGGGCGCCGGTCCCATGCTCCGACAGCGCCAGTTGCAGCGCCCCGAAATCCGCCGCGCCGTCCTTGTTCAGGGCGCAGATCTCGCCGTCGATCAGGCAATCGGGCAGGGCGCCGCCGTCCTTGGCGATCTCGGGAAAGCGTGCCGTCCAGTCGAGCCCCTTGCGCGTGCGCAGCTTGGCGCGTCCGCTTTCCACCCGCATCTGCATGCGATAGCCGTCGAACTTGACCTCATGCACCCAGCCGGCGCCGGTCGGCGGCGCCGCCAGCAGCTTGGCAAGCTGCGGCGCCACGAAGTCCGGCATGCTCACCTTGCGGCGCGGCGCTTCACGGGACTCTTTTTTTTAGCGGGGGCGTCTGAGCGCTTTCACATTCTCGTCGACCGGGCGGTTGGAATTCCACACCTTGCCCGATTTCGCCGCGATCTCTTCCAGCGTGCGCCCGGTCTTGACCGAGGTGACGTCCCTGACCAGCGCATCGCCCGCCTTGCCGCGCTTGGCCTCGTCGTCGACTTCCTTGATCAGGAGCCAGTTGTGCCGGACCTTGCGCCCCGGCTTCTTCGGATCGTCGCGCATCCGGACCAGCGCCCATTTGCCCTTCATCCGCTCGCCGTCCATCACGATCTTCAGATGCCCCTTGGCGAGATCGTCTTCCGGATCGTCGCCCTGCGGTGTCCACGTCCCCCGATCCCAAAGCTGCACCGTGCCGCCGCCATACTGGCCGTCAGGAATCGTGCCCTCGAAGGTGCCGTATTCGATCGGATGGTCCTCGACCTCGACCGCCAGCCGCTTCACGGCGGGATCGAGCGAGGGCGTGCGCGTCACCGCCCAGGATTTGTAGACGCCGCCGAGTTCGAGCCGAAGGTCGTAGTGCAGCCGCGTCGCGGCATGGCGCTGGATCACGAAGCGGTGTTTGTTGCCGCGCACGACCCGGCCCTTGGGCTCGCTTGTGACCTTGAAGTCGCGCTTGGCGTGATAGGGGGAAAGACCGGCCATGGCTCAGAAACTGCCACGCCGCGGGAAAAGTTCCCAGCTAGCCCTGCCGCGTATTGCTCCAGATCACCTGGCCGAGGCCGAGCACGGCGAAGATCGCGCCGTAGAGCACCCAGTGATGGTCGCCGACCATGAAGGATTTGTCGTTCGGCCCCGTCAGGTGCAGGCCCTGCAAGGCCCAGAAGCTGCCGCCGGCCAGCATCAGCACGCCGATCAGGCTGCTGACGATCCGCATCACGATGTTGAACAGGCCCCGCATGTTCCGCTCCCGCTTGTCGCGGCGGCGAGCCTACACCTCTTTGCCCGGCCCCGCCGCCCGCACGAAGGGCAGCGCCGCCGCCACCACCTCCGCGACCGGCTCGGCGAAGCCGGCTTCGATCCAGCGCCGCGCGATGTCGATCACCGCGCCCAAAAGGCCGGCGGCGACCAGCGGCGCCGTCGTCTTGGGCGCGAACAGCAGCACCAGCCGCCGCGCGGTGTCCTGCCCCGCCGCCTGCATCTCGGGGTCGCGGCCATGCGGATCGAGCAGGAAAACCCGCGCCAGCCCGGGATGCTGCGCCAGCGCGGCATAGAACCCGGTCAGGGCGCCGCGCACCGGATCGCCCGGATCGGCCCAGCGCGCCAGCTCGGCGAGCAGTTCGCGCTGCACTTCGCGGTAGGCTTCGAGGTAAAGCGCCTCGCGGTTGGGAAAGGACTCGTAGAAATAGCGCGCCGTCAGGCCGGCTTCGGCGCAGATCGCCGCCACCGTCGCGCCTTCGCGCCCCGCCCGGCCGAACACCTGGATCGCGGCAAGGACCAGCCGGGCGCGGCGCTCCGTCCGGCGGTCGGCATGGCTGGCCCCGGCATAGCGGCGGCCTTTCTTCTCTTTTTCCAGCACGGGCATCTTGACTCGGTGGTGACATCTGACTATCTGATAATCAAGATTGTCAGAATATCAGATGGAGCCCGCCATGGCAGCGCCCGCGACTCTCGACCTCAACCGCCGCCGCGACTGGAAGACCGCCTTCCGCTCCATGCGCGAGCTGCTCGGCGATCCCAACAACACCCATGCCGTCTTCCGCATCATGCATGCGCTGAACGCCGGCGTCGGGGCGAAGAACTACCACCGCCTGCTGCAGACCGCCGAGGGCGGCCGCATGGCCTATCAGCGCGTCGAGCTGGTCGAGCGCCTGACCGACCGCGCATGGCTGAACCAGTTCGCGCCCGGCAGCGTCGGCGCCGCCTATCGCGCCTTCCTCGACAAGACCGGCTACTCCGCCGCCGGCCTCGAGCAGGTCGGCAACGAGACCCACGGCATCGCCGGCCGGATGGAGCATCCCTATGCCTGGTTCGGCCGCCGCGAGCGCGACGTCCACGACATCTGGCATGTCCTGACCGGCTATCAGGCCGACGATCCGCTCGGCGAGCTTTGCCTCGTCGCCTTCTCCTATGCCCAGACCACCGGGCTCGGCTGGGGCTTCATCGCGCTGATGGGCTCGCTCAAGAGCCTGCGCGAGCCGCACGGCCGTCTGGTGCGCCGCGCCGTCTGGGAAGGCTACCGCCACGGCCGCGCCGCGGCCTGGCTGCACGGCGAGGACATCGAGAAGCTGTTCGCCGAACCGCTCGACGCCGCCCGCGCCCGCCTGAAGATCGCAAAGCCCGTCTGGTACGAGCGCACGCACCAGGCCGTCGCGCAGACGGCCTCGTCCTCGGCGCTCGTCGCGGCGGAATAGTCTACTTCTTCACCCGTTCGTCGCGGAGCGCCGTGCGCCGCACCTTGCCGGCGTCGTCGCGCACGTTCTCGCGCACCAGCTCGAAGCTGCGCGGCCGCTTGTAGACCACCAGCCGCTCGGCGAGGTGCCGCTGCAAATCCTCGACATCGAGTCCCAGCCGCGGCTGGACGATGGCATGCACCCGGTTGCCCAGATCGTCGTCGGGCAGGCCGATCACCGCGCTCGACGCCACCAGCGGATGCTCCTCCAGCGCCGCCTCGATCTCGGCGGGATAGACGTTGGCGCCGCCGACCAGGATCATGTCGGTGCGCCGGTCGGCGAGATACAGATAGCCATCGGCGTCGAACCAGCCGATGTCGCCGATCGATTCCCAGTCGCCGTTGATCACCCGCGCGGTGGCGCCGACATAGCGGTAGCTCGGCGGCATGCCCTCGGCGCGCTTCATGTAGATCTCGCCGACTTCGCCCACCGGCAGTTCCTTGCCGTCGGGCGAGAACGCCTTCATCACCCCGCCCGGATTGACGCGCCCGACCGAGCCCTTATGCACCAGCCATTCGGTGCCCGACAGCGTCGTCGCCGCCATGCCTTCGGTGCCGCCGTACAATTCCCAGATCGTCTCGGGCCCGAGCCATTTGATCCATTCCTCCTTCAGCCAGGCGGGGCAGGGCGCCGCCAGGTGCCAGACGCTCTTCAGGCTCGACACGTCGTAGGCCTCGCGCTCCGGCAGGCGCCAGATGCGTCCCATCATGGTCGGTACGAGATAGACCCAGGTCGCCTTGTTGCGCGCGATCTCGCGCAGCGTGCCTTCGGCGTCGAATTTCGGCATCAGGATCAGCGGCGCTCCGGTCTGCAAGGCCAGGAAGGCGGTGATGAAGGGGCCGTTGTGATACATCGGCCCCGGCATCAGGCAGACGCTGTCCGCATCGATGCGCCAGAACACGGCGGTCGAGCGGTCGACCAGTCCCGGCTGTCCCGACACGATCAGCTTGGGCCGCCCGGTCGAGCCGCCGGAGGTCGGCGCCTTCCACGACGGCGACACCGCGTCGGGCAGGTCGCTCTCATCGTTCGACGCCGCCAGCAGCGCCCCCGACGACACCACCGGCCTCTCGCAGGCGAACGGCACATTGCCGACGACGATCGGCGTTCCGGCGAGTTCGACGATCGCGTTCAGCTCGGCCAGCGGCAGGCGCGACGACACCGGCTGCGGCACCGCGCCCAGCTTCCACGCCGCATAGCAGGTCTCGATGAAGGCGACCGAGTTGGCGAGCGCGATGGTGACGAAGTCGCCGAATTTCACGCCGTTGGCGGCGAGGCCGCGCGCCATCCGGTTGCTGCGCCGGTGCAGCTCGCCCCAGGTCAGGGCCTCGTCGCCGCAGCGGACGGCGAGCGCGTCCGGCTTGCGCGCCGCGACCAGCGCCAGCGCCGCCGCGATGGAAATCGGATTCTCAGGCGTTTCCGCCATCGCTCACTCCCGGAATGTTCTTGTGCGGCCATGGTTGCGGAGAGGTGGGGCGGGTGTCAAACGGGGGAGTCGTCGATGCTCCCAGCTTGGAAATTGGAGTTCAAAAAGAAAAATGATGGTCATCCCCGGGCTTGTCCCGGGGACCCATAATCACAACTGCTGCATGGGTGTTCATGGGTGCCCGGCACAAGGCCGGGCATGACGTTTGACGGATTGGAGAAATATCTACCGGAACAATCCGCTGTCGCTCAGCCCGTCGAAGATGAACTGCATCGCCAGCGCCGCCAACAGCACGCCCGAGACGCGTGCGATCACATTGGCGCCGGTCTTGCGCAGCACCCGCATCAAGGGCTCCGACAGCAGCAGCGCCGCCAGCGTCACCAGGATGATCACGCCCAGCGCGGCGAGCACCAGCGCCCCGTCCGCCGGCCCCTTGGCCTTGCTCATCAGGAGCACGATCGCCGTCATGCTGCCCGGCCCCGCTGTCAGCGGGATGGCGAGCGGGAACACCGCGACGTCGGTCTGGTGGCTCTGCGCCTCGCTCTCCTCGCTCGCGGTGATGCCGCTGATCGCCGAGTGCTGCGCCAGCAGGAGGTCCGCCGCCACCATCAGCAGCAGCACGCCGCCGGCGGTGCGGAACGCCGGCAGACCGACGCCGATCAGCGCCAGGAGCTGGATGCCGCCCAGCGCGAAGGCGACCAGAACGCCCGCCGCCACCGCCATCGCGGTGAACGCCATCACCCGGCGGTCCTTGGTCGCGGCGCCGGCGGTGAGCGCCAGGAACATCGACGCGACCTCGACCGGACCGATGGCGACGAACAGCGTGGTCAGCGCGGTGGGAAAGATATGAAACATCCGGCCTCAAGTAGCGAAGCGACAGGCCAACAAAACCCCTAGCTGCGGTCCTTGTCGTCCTGTCCCTCCGGCGGGGTTTCGACGCCCTTGCGCTTGGCCGATTTCTCGGCCCGCTTCTGCGCCTTCTCTTCGGCTTTGAGGCGCTGCGCCCGCTCGCGCTGGGTGCGTTCCTGGGAGTAGTTCGGAGGTCTGGGCGCCATGGCTTTTATCCTTTGAGGAACGCGATCATCGCGGGCAGCGCCGCCCGGTCCTGTAGCATGAACATGTGCCCGCCGTCGAAGAATTGCAGCGTCGCGCCCCTGATCCGCGCCGCCATCTTCTCCTGCGTCTCGGGGCGGGTGACGCCGTCGAAGCGTCCCGCCGCGATCATCACCGGACAAGCGATCTGCGGCAGCCGGTCATAGGTGTCGTGCTGCGCCCGCGCCGCGATCTGGCGGTGATAGCCCATGGCGCGGCCCGGCTCGTCGGCGTAAGGATCGGCGGCGGCGAAGGCGACGAACTTTTCGTATTGTTCGGGATGCGCCTTGGCCCAGGCGGCGTCGCGCCGCGTGTCGTTGACCCCGATCATGTGCCGCGCCCGCTCCTCGCGCCCCATGTGCTCGATCTCGTGGAGCGGGAACGACGCGCCGCCGGCGCCGCCCGGCGAGGTGCAGGCGAGCACCAGCCGCTCGACCTTGCCCGGATGCCGGAGCACGAATTCCTGCGCCACCATGCCGCCGAACGACGCCCCGATCACCCGTGCGCTCCGCCAGCCGACGAAATCCATCAGCCGCGCCGCGTCGTCGGCATAGTCCGCCATCGTATAGGGCGCGTCCGGCTTGGAGGTCTGTCCCAGCCCGCGCTGGTCGTAGGACAGGATGTCGAAGGCGCGCGGAAACGGCCCGTCCATCTGGTTCGGCTTGGCGCGCAGGTCCGATCCCGAGCCCGAGATGAACAGCAGCGGCGGCCCCGCGCCCGCCCGCTCGTAATAGACGTCGAGATCGCCGATCTTCGCGAATGGCATGGACAAGTCCTCCCGCCGCATCGTGACCCGCGCCGCCGGCGCTGACAACCAGTCACTCATTTACAAAGCCACGAATCGAAATTGCCCCATTTGGCCACAATCGCGGCGCAGCCTTTGCGCATGGCAAGGGAGGGACATGCCATGATCGCGCAAAACGCCAACGGCGAGGCGATCGCCGAGATCAACACCACGCCCCTGATCGACGTGATGCTGGTCCTGCTCACATTGCTCATCATCACCCTGCCGCTGCAGACCAACGCCGTGAAGATCGATTTGCCGGACGGGCGGCCGCATCCGCCGCCGCCGGTCGTGATGCTCGAAGTCGATTTCGACGGCAGCGCGATCTGGAACGGCTGGCGCATCGACCATGATACGCTCGAGGCCAAGCTCGCCGCCGCCGCGCGCCAGTCGCCGCAGCCCGAGATCCACATGATGGCCAACCGCCTAGCCCGCTACGAAGCGGTGATCAAGGTGATGGCCGACGCGGAGCGGCTCGGCCTGACCAATATCGGCCTGGTCGATACGCAGCCTTACTGACGTTCTCGCTATTAAAAAAACTGTCATCCCCGGCGAGCCGCGAAGCGGCTCGGGAAGGGGACCCAGGTAGGAAACACCGTCACGGTATTTCCTACCTGGGTCCCCTTCCCCTCGCTTCGCTCGGCCGGGATGACAGCCGTTATTTCATATCGCTAAATTTCTTCCCCTCGGCCGCCAGCTTCTCCAGCAGCGCCGCGGGCTTGAAGGCGTCGCCCATCGTCGCCTGAAACGCCTTCAGCTTGGCCAGCACCTTGTCGAGGCCGATCGAGTCGCCGTAGTGCATCGGGCCGCCGCGATAGACCGGCCAGCCGTAACCGTTGACCCACACCACATCGATGTCGCTCGGCCGGATTGCCTTCTTCTCCTCCAGGATCTTCGCGCCCTCGTTGATCATCGGATAGAGGCAGCGCTCCAGGATTTCCTCGTCGGGAATCGTGCGCGGGTTCTTGCCCGACTTGGCGACGAAATCGTGGATGATCTTCTCGGTCACCGGCGACGGCTTGGCGTTGCGGTCCGCGTCATAGTCGTAATAGCCGGCGCCGGTCTTCTGGCCGCGGCGGTCCGCCTCGCATAGGACGTCGCGGATCGTCTCGCCATGGCTCTTCTCCTTCACCCAGCCGATGTCCAGGCCGGCGAGGTCGCTCATCGCGAACGGGCCCATGGGGAAGCCGAAATCGTAGAGCACGCGGTCGACGTCCCACGGCATCGCGCCTTCCAGCACCATCTTCTGCGCCTCGCGCCCGCGCGCGCCCAGGATGCGGTTGCCGACGAAGCCGGGGCACACGCCGACCAGTACCGCGATCTTGCCGATGGTCTTGGCGAGTTTCATGCAGGTCGCGATCACCTCCTTGGAGGTATGGTCGGCGCGCACGATCTCCAGCAGCTTCATCACGTTGGCCGGCGAGAAGAAATGCAGGCCGATCACCGCCTCGGGGCGTTTCGTCACCGAAGCGATCTCATCGATGTTGAGGCCCGACGTGTTGGTCGCCAGGATCGCGCCCGGCTTCACGATGGCGTCGAGCTTGGCGAAGATGTCCTTCTTGATGTCCATGCGCTCGAACACCGCCTCGATGACGAGGTCGCAATCGGCCAGCGCCGCCATGTCGAGCGCGCCGGTGAACATGCCCATGCGCTTGTCGACCTCGTCCAGCGTGAAGCGGCCGTTCTTGGCGCTGCGCTCGTAATTGCCGCGCACCACTTTCAGGCCGCGGTCCAGCGCGTCCTGCTTGACCTCGACGACGGTCACCGGAATCCCGGCATTGACGAAGTTCATCGCGATGCCGCCGCCCATCGTGCCGGCGCCGATGATGCCGACCTTCCGAATCGGAATCAGCTTGGTGTCGTCCGGCACGTCGGGGATCTTGTTGGCGAGGCGCTCGGCGAAGAAGTAATAGCGCTGCGCCGCCGATTGCGGGCCCGTCATCACTTCCATGAACAATTTGCGTTCGGTCTTGAGACCGTCCTCGAAGGGCAGGTTCACTGCCGCTTCGATGCACTGGATGTTGGCTTCCGGCGCCTTGAAGCCGCGGAACTTGCGCGCATTGGCCTTGCGGAAATTCGCGAAGATCTCGGGATGGCCCTTGGCGGCATCGGTCTTCGTGTTGTTGTCGCGCACCTTCACCAGCGGCTTCTTCTCGGCCAGCACCTTGCGCGCGAACGCGACGGCGCCGTCCTTCAGCTTGCCTTCCTCGGCGAGCGCGTCGACCAGACCCATGGCGAGGCATTCCTTGGCCGGCACGTGCTGGCCGCTCGTCACCATCTCCAGCGCCTTCTCAGGCCCCACGATGCGCGGCAGGCGCTGCGTGCCGCCGGCGCCGGGCAAGAGGCCCAGGTTCACTTCCGGCAGGCCGCAGCGCGCGCTTGGGCTCGCGACGCGGTAATGCGCGCACAGCGCCACTTCCAGCCCGCCGCCCAGCGCCGTGCCGTGGATCGCCGCGATCACCGGCTTGGGCGAATCCTCCATCATCGCCTGCACGTCGAACAGCGAGGCGCCCTTCATGCCGCCGCCGAACTCGGAGATGTCGGCGCCGGCGATGAAGGTCCGCCCGTCGCAGATCAGCACGATGGCCTTGACCTCGGCATCGGCGATCGCCGCCTTGAACCCTTCATAAAGTCCGTCGCGCACCGCCGCCGACAAGGCGTTCACCGGCGGCGAGTTCAGGGTGATGAGTCCGATCTCGCCGTCCTTGGAAAAATCCGTCACCGTGTTGATGGCCGTCATCGTGCACTCCCCGATATTTTGTTGCTTGGCTTGCCGACAAAAAATCAGGTGGGGCGCGAAGAGTCGAGTCGTAGTTTATCCTCCCTCGCAAAGCGGGGAGGTGGCGGAGCGTAGCGACGCCGGAGGGGGAAGTCCGCCGCTGCGTAAGGATCGCTATTCCCCCAGCGCCCCGGCCAGCGCCTTCACCACGCGGCGGGAGAATGCCGCCATGTCTTCCTTGCCGCCGCTCTCGTACCAGCGCTGCGAGGCGATGCGCATGGCGCCCACCGCCGTCATCGCCGCCAGCCGCGCCCTGAGGTCGTCCTTCTTCAGCCCCTTGCGCGACGCGATCACCTCGGCCAGCGACTCTTCCAGCCGCCCGTATTTCATCTGGCTGCGGTCCTTCAGCGCCGGCGTCTCGTTCACCAGCCGGGCCAGCGCGAAGGCCTCGTCCCGGCCGTAAGGCGAGGCGCAGGCGGCGATGGCGTTCGCCGCGATGGCGAGCAAGGGCTGGTCGGCGGCCTCGCGCTTCGCCGCCGCCACGATGTCGTCGCTCGTCGAATCGAGCCAGGCGAAAGCGAGGTCTTCCTTGGATTCGAAATAGTGGAAGAAGGTGCGCCGGGAGATGCCGGCGGCCGCCGCGATATCGTCCAGCGTCGTGCCGTCGAAGCCGCGCTTGACGAACAATTTGAGCGCGCCCTCGATGATCCGCGCCCGCGTCTCCGCGCGCTTGCGCTCGCGCAGGCCGGGTGTCGGCAGAGTTTTCTTGGTCATCACAAACCCAATCGTCATCCCCGGGCTTGTCCCGGGGACCCATGAACACCCATGAAGCAGTTGTGCGTATGGGTCGCCGGGACAAGCCCGGCGATGACGAATTTAGTAGAAACTGCCCCCATTGCAATATTGCACTAAGTGCATATATCTTTCCTGCAACCCGCAGGAAACCGCCCATGCCCTGGACCGCCGCCGACATTCCCGACCAGTCGGGCAAATACGCCGTCGTCACCGGCGCGGGCGGGCTCGGCTACGAGACCGCGCTGGCGCTCGCCCGCCACGGCGCCGAGGTCGTGCTCGCCGGCCGCAATCCCGCCAAGGGCGCCCAATCGGTCGCCAAGGTCCGCGCCGCCGCGCCGGGCGCGAAGATCGGTTTCGCAGACCTCGATCTCGCCGACCTGAAATCGGTCGCCGGTTTCGCGGCGGGGCTGACCGCGCAGGGCCGGCCGCTCGATCTTCTGGTCAACAATGCCGGGGTGATGACGCCGCCCCGGCGCCAGGTCACGGCGGACGGTTTCGAGCTTCAATTCGGCACCAACCACTTGGCGCATTTCGCGCTGACCGCGCGGCTCCTGCCGCTGCTGCGCCAGGCGCCGCGGCCGCGCGTGACGACGGTGTCCAGCAGCATGCACCGCATCGGCCGGATCGATTTCGCCGATCTCCAGGCGGAGAAGCGCTATGTGCCCCGTGCCGGCTACGGCCAGTCCAAGCTCGCCAATCTGCTGTTCACGCTGGAGCTTCAGCGCCGCAGCGATGCGCGCGGCTGGAACATCCTTGCCAACGCCGCCGATCCCGGCTTTGCGCTGACCGACCTGATCCCCAACGGCCCCGGCACCGAGAGCCCCCTATATTGGGTCAGCCGCCTTGTCGCGCGTTTCGCGTCGCAGTCGCCGGCCGAAGGCGCCCTGCCGCAACTCTTCGGCGCGACGTCGCCCGACGCGAAGGGCGGCGCCTATTACGGCCCCAGCGGCCGCCTCGGCCTCGTCGGCCCGCCGGGCCCGGCGAAGATGTCGGCACGGGCGCGGGACAAAAAGGTCGCGGCGCGGCTGTGGGAGGTCTCGGAAAAACTGGCCGGCGTCGCCTAGAACAAGTGCTCGGCCAGCCAGGCATCGCGGTCGCGCCGCGCCGCCGGCACCGCCAGGTCGTGATCGCCGTCGTAGAAGATCGCCGTCTTGGGGCCGGGCGCCAGGCCGATGAAGGTCAGCGCTTTGGCTTCCGGCACGAAGTAGTCCTTGGTCGCGAACTGGAACAGCAGCGCCTTGCCGGAGAGCGCGCGCAATCCGGCGCCGATGTCATAGCGCGCCATCGCCGCGCTGTAGCCCGGCAGGTCCGGATAGGCGGCCTTGGCCTTGCCCAGGCGGTACCATTCCGCCAGCGTCGGCACCGCCGCCATCAGCACCCAGGCCTTGGGCCGCAGATCCGCATTCGCCATCAAGGCCCCGAACATGGCGCCGAAATCGTGCGCCACGAAGCCGATGCGCGCCGCATCGACGCCGTCCTGCGCCAGCAGCAGGTCGAGGGCGCGGCGCATCTCGATGACCTGCGCCTCGGCCAGCTTCCCGTCCTTTGCCGCGTCGGGCCCGACGCTCTCGAACCAGCCCGGCGCCGCCCACATCGTGTCGATCAGCAGCGACACCGCGCCCTTGCGCGCCAGCGCGATCGCGTCCGGCTCGAACTCGGTGTGGTTGGTGGTCGCGGGCTCGCCCAGCCAGTGGACGAACAGCAGGCCGGGATGGGAACCCTTGCCCGTGCCGCGGATGATCTCGCCGCTGACCTTGTGCCCGTTCGGCGCGGTGAAGCTGACGTCCTGCGCCACGACGCCTTTTTCCAGCGTGCGCACCGCGCCCAGCACCGGCGCCATCGGCACCGCCGCGTCATAGGCATAGAGATCGGCCGCGCCGGCGGGCGCCGCGGCGCACCACAGCGCGGCGGCGAACAAAGTGCTGCGAACGATCATCGAAGGCCCCCCGAAACCTGCGCGAGATTGGCATTGCCGGGATGCGGCGCCGATCACTTCGGCGTGAAGCGCGGGCGGCGAACGCGCCCCCGCCGCGTCAGGAGAACTGCCGCGGCTTCGGGCCCAGATCCTTCGTCATCTCCAGCGCTTCGTCCGCGACATAGCCGTTGGTCTCCCGCTCGCGCCCGAAGGTCGACATCGGGCCGTGGCCGGGCACGAAATGCATGTCGCTGCCCAGCGGCCAGAGCCGGCCGGTGATCGAGTCGATGAGCTGCTGGTGATTGCCGCGCGGAAAATCGGTGCGCCCGATCGAGCCGGCGAACAGCACGTCGCCGACGAACGCGATCCTGGCGTCCGCGTGATAGAACACGACATGCCCCGGCGTGTGCCCGGGGCAGTGCCGCACGCCGAACGTCGCTTCGCCCACCGTCACCGTGTCGCCGTCCTCCAGCCAGCGGTCCGGCGTGCAGTTCTCGGCGTCGGCGAAGCCCGGCCGCGCGGCGTTGCGTCCCAGCTCGTCGAGCAGGAATGCGTCGTCCTTGTGCGGGCCTTCGATTTTGACCCCGAAGGCGCGCGCCAGCTTGGCCGCGCCGCTGGCATGGTCGAGATGGCCATGGGTCAGAAGGATCTTTTCCAGCGTCACCCCCGCCGTCGCCAGCGCCGCCTTCAGCCGGTCGAGGTCCCCGCCGGGGTCGATCAGCGCCCCCTTCATGGTGCGCGTGCACCACACCAGGGAACAATTCTGCTGGTAGGGGGTGACCGGAAGGATCGCGGCCTTGATCGGGGTCGTTTCCATTCCATCTGAGATAAGGGCTGGCGCGAAAGAGGTCCATCGCCCGCCGTCGCGGACAGGAAGGTTTATTGTTTTCAAGCAACTACCGGTCCCGAAGGCCGATAGAACGGTAATTTAATTACAGGCGATTCACTAGCCAAGGCGTAACCAAGGTGCAACAAATCGCCCGAAAATGACGAGGAAATGTCAATAAAATCACGGGGTTTGCTGGAAAATCAACCAAACCTCCGCTAAGGTTCCGAGGACCGAAAGGTTAGAGTGGGAATAGACGTGTCATGAAGGGTTGGGTCCGCCGCGCATTCTGCGCCGTCGCGGGGTCGCTTGCGCTCGCAAGCGCCGCGTTTGCGGCTGCGCCGGCCGTCGACACCTTCACCCCGTTGAACGCACCGGCCGGCGCGCTCGACAGCACCGTCGATCTCAGCCAGACCTTCTCCCTGCCGGAAGCCTCCTACGGTCCGCCGGCGGCGCAGGCGCGCCTCTCGGTGTCGAACGTCGCGACGAGCGTGGCGCTGATCACCGGCCTCGATCTCGAACTCGGCTACAAGGTCGATCTCGCCGGCCGCCTCTCCGCCGTGGACGCCGGCGATACGCACGCCTTCAACGGCCTGTTCCTTTCCGCCGCCTCGTCCGGCAATCCCTACGCCTCGCTGGCGAGCGGCGGCGATTTCCTCGGCGCCGCGGCGGCGCTCGCCGACGACCTGCATGTCAGCGTCGGCGTCGCCAGTCTGGCGCCCGGCTTCTCGACCTTTTCCCCCGACGCCTACACCGCGCTGGCGCGGCTCGGCGGCGTGCCCGCGCCCTATACGCCGCGCAGCGCCACCTCGCTGCTCGCCGGCGTCGCCTGGGACATCGCCGAATGGGGCGAACTCGGCCTGATCGGCTCGCACACCACCGAACGCGACAGCATCCTGGGCAGCCCGGCGCCCGGTGCGGCCGCGAGCACCAGCGCCCTCGGCGTCGCGGCACGGGTCCGTCTCGGCAATGGCTGGGTGACGACCGCGTCGTACAGCGAAGGCATCACCCAGCTCGATCTCAAGCCCGGCATCGTGCCCGTGCCGCTGGGCGACGACGTGCGCAGCCGCTCCTACGGCATCGCCATCGCCAAGAACGGCCTGTTCGGCGACGACGCGCTGGGCCTGGCGGTGTCGCGCCCGGTGCTGGGCGGCGGCAGCGGCGAGTTCATCACCATGCCGGGCTCCACCGGCCGTCCCGCCTTCTTCAGCCGCAACCATCTGCTCGAAGGCGCCGCGACCGAAACCGACGTCGAGATCGGCTACATCACGACCTTCCTCGACGGCTCGCTGGCGCTGCAGACCAACGCCTCGTTCCAGATGAACTATGCCGGCCAATACGGCACCAACGCGGTGTCGCTGCTGTCGCGGGCGCGGATCAAGTTCTGAAAATGGCGAGGCCTGCCCGCCGAAGCTTCAGCGTAGGCGGGATCAAGTTCTGAGGCGCCTGCGGCCGGCGCTGCGGGCCAGGTGGGCGCATATCTCTTCGCCCCGGCGCGGATGAGTCCGGCGCAAATCCAATGATTGCCGACACGCCGCCGCTCCGCTAAAAGCGCCGCATCTCAAGCATCCCGAAGGACGCAAAGCCCATGGCCGGCCCGCAATTCGTCTATGTCATGAAGGGTCTCTCCAAGACCTATCCCGGCGGCAAGCAGGTCCTCAAGGACATCTGGCTGTCCTTCTATCCCGGCGCCAAGATCGGCATCGTCGGCGTCAACGGCGCCGGCAAGTCGACCCTGATGAAGATCATGGCCGGGCTCGATCCCGAATACACCGGCGAGGCCTGGGCCGCCGACGGCGTGCGCATGGGCTACCTGCCGCAGGAGCCGACCCTCAATCCCGACAAGGACGTCCGCGGCAACGTCATGGAAGGCGTCGCCGCCCGCCAGGCGCTGATCGACCGCTACAACGAGATCGCCGCCAACTATTCCGACGAGACCGCCGACGAGATGGCGCGCCTCCAGGACGAGATCGAGGCCCAGGGCCTGTGGGATCTCGACTCCAAGGTCGACCAGGCGATGGACGCGCTGCGCTGCCCCGATCCCGACGCCGCCGTCGCCTCGCTCTCGGGCGGCGAGCGCCGCCGCGTCGCGCTGTGCAAGCTTCTGCTCGATGCCCCCGACATCCTCCTGCTCGACGAGCCGACCAACCATCTCGACGCCGAATCCGTCGAATGGCTGGAGCACACGCTGCGCGAATACAAGGGCTGCATCATCCTCGTCACCCATGACCGCTATTTCCTCGACAACGTCACGGGCTGGATCCTCGAGCTCGACCGCGGCAAGGGCATCCCGCACGAGGGCAACTACTCGTCGTTCCTCGTCGTCCAGGAAAAGCGCCTGCGCCAGGAAGGCGCCGAGGAAGCGGCGCGCGAGCGCTCCATCGCGCGCGAGCGCGAATGGATCCAGCAGAGCCCGCGCGCCCGCCAGGCCAAGTCCAAGGCGCGCATCAACGCCTATGACGAGCTGCTGTCGAAGAGCCAGGAGCAACGCGGCGGCACCGCCCAGATCGTCATCCCGGTGGCCGAGCGCCTAGGCTCGGTGGTGATCGAGGCGGAGAATCTCGCCAAGGGCTACGGCGACCGCCTGCTCTACGAGAACGTGAATTTCTCGCTGCCGCCCGGCGGCATCGTCGGCGTCATCGGCCCCAACGGCGCCGGCAAGACGACATTGTTCCGCATGCTCACCGGCCTCGAAAAGCCCGATGCCGGCGAATTGCGCGTCGGCCCCACGGTGCAGATCGGCTATGTCGACCAGTCCAGAGACGCGCTCGACCCCAAGAAGAACGTGTGGGAGGAAATCTCCGGCGGCCTCGACGTGCTGGAACTGGGCAAGCGCACCATGCCGAGCCGCGCCTATGTCGGCGCCTTCAACTTCAAGGGCGGCGACCAGCAGAAGAAGGTCGGCCAGCTCTCGGGCGGCGAGCGCAACCGCGTCCATCTCGCCAAGATGCTGAAGTCAGGCGCCAACCTGCTCCTGCTCGACGAGCCGACCAACGACCTCGACGTCGACACGCTGCGGGCGCTGGAAAGCGCGCTGGAAGAGTTCGCCGGCTGCGCCATGATCATCAGCCATGACCGCTGGTTCCTCGACCGCATCGCGACCCACATGCTGGCTTTCGAGGGCGACAGCCATGTCGAATGGTTCGAAGGCAACTACCAGGACTACGAAGCCGACAAGAAGCGCCGCCTGGGCATCGACGCCGACCAGCCCCACCGCATCAAGTACAAGCGGTTCACGCGGGCGTAGACGCAACGCGCGGAAAACGCCGTTGTCATCCCCGGCCGAGCGCAGCGAGGGGAAGGGAACCCAGGTGGATAGACCGTGACCGGTCTCACCACCTGGGTTCCCTTCCCTCGCCGCTGCGCGGCTCGCCGGGAATGACAGCGAAGATCGCTCGTCAGGCCACCGCCACCAACACGATCGCGCTCGCCATCGTCAGCACCAGCACCGGGATCGCCCAGCTCATATAGGTGTAGGTCTGCTCCTGCACCCAGCGCCCGAACATCTTCTCCACCACATTGAAGCGGTAGAACAGCACGTTGATCGCCAGCGCCAGGCCCAGCGTCACATAGTTCAGCGCGAACAGCCGGTTCACCGGATTGTCGCCGGTGCTCAGCACCTCATAGGCCTGGTTGACCGTGAAGTTCAGCGCGATCACCGCGAACAAGCCGCCGATGATCAGGTTCACCAGCTCGAAGGTCTCGATCGCGAACTTGCCGTCCTCCATGTGGTTCAGCCAGATCGCCAGCAAGGGGATCAGCAGCGAGGCGAACAGCGGGATGAAGATCGAGGCCAGCACCGATCCCGGCTGCCGCGCGATGGTCAACGCCGCGACGGCATGGGTGTGCATCGCGCCGTACCAGCCCTTGATCGGCACCGACGACAGCGCGACGGTCTTCAAGTCCCAGCCGTTCAGCGCCGCGTCTTGGTCGACGGTGCTGAAATCCAGGTCGTCCTGGTCGAATTGCAGCACCACCTGGTCGGCGGTCTGGTTGCGGATCGCGGGCTCGATCTGGAGCTTCTGCCGGTCGAAGGGAAAGCGCGTGACCTCATAGGGAGTGGCGAATTCGCCGCTCACCCGCTGGATCATCTCGACATCGCCGCTGGGAAAGATGCGCAGGCCCATATCGGCATAGGTCGATTCGCCCTTCTGGTTCACGATCTCGATCTTCGGCACCCACAAGCCGGCGAGCTGCGCCTTGGCGTCGTCGCCGCGATAGACCTTGGGCGGATCGGTCTGCTCCTCCGCCGGGCGCGCCAGCGACGGCACTTCCCAGCGCAGGCGGACGTCGACCGTGCCCTTGAACGTGCTCTCGTTCTCGTTGAACGACTCGACCTCGACGAAGGCGACCCCGACCTTGACGATCAGCGGCGTGCCTTTCTCCATCGGCATGGCGGGCGGCATCGCCGTGGTCTGCGCCGGCGGCGCCTCGGTGCCGGCCAGGGCGAAGCCGCCGATCCCGATGATCAGCAGCAGCAGCGCGAACAGCGAGCGCTTCATGCCTCGTGTCCCGGCTTGAGCTTGTCGTGCAGGTCGGCGAGGTCCTGGATTTCCTTGCAGAACTTGTCGGTGTCCACCGGCGGCTCGTCGACGCCGTTCTCGGCGCGCAGGCGGCTGGTGACGATGTGCAGGGGCCGAAGCAGGAAGCCGCGGATCACGATGATGATCGCGCCCGCCATGAACACGATGCCGAACACCGCCACCGTCATCTGCCAGACGAAGGACTGCCCCGCCGCGGCGCGGCTGGCGCTGAAGTCGCGCACCACGGCGATCACGCCGAGCGATTCGCCGGCGCCGTTGCGCAGCGGCACCAGCAGCACGCCATAGGGAATGCCGTCGGCCTCGCGGGCATAGCGCACCGGCTCGGCGACGCCGGAGATGTCGGCGTCGCGCACCAGGCTCTTGGCCAGCACCGCATTGGTGCTGTAATAGCGGATGAAATGGCTGAGGCGGTTCTGGTCGCTGAAGATCGCCGGATCGACGCCCTTGGCGAAATCGCGCAGCGGCTTCTCCTCGACATAGAGCGTCGCGTCGAGGCCGAACGTGGCCTTGAGCTGGTCGAGCAGCGGCCCGAAATCGAGCCCGAACTCGAAGCTGCCGATATGCGCGCCGGCCTTGTCGTGGATCGGCGCGATGCCGAAGATCGCCGGGCCCGAGCGCGCGATGGCGAAGCCCTTGCGCGGCTGGTGGTCGCGGTTCACCGCCGTCACCATCGGCCGGCTGCGCGTCAGGTCGTCGCCGAACGACCCCGGCGAGTGCAACCGCAACAGCGATACCGAGGGCGGGATGTGGAACTGCGCCTGCGCCACGCCGAAGCGGTCGTGCTGCGACTTGTACATCTCGGCATACAGCGCCAGCAGCTTGTCGCGGTCCTTGGCCGCCACCGCCTCGCGCGTCGCATCCAGGGTCGCGATCATGTCGGCGCGGGCCAGCGCCCGGTTCGCGGCGCCGTCCAGCGACGAGGTCAGGATCGACTGCATCAGCTGGTATTGCCCCTGCTCGATGGAATCGGTCAGTCCGCTGAACAACCGGTTGGAGACGAACGTCATCGTCGCGATGATCACGATGGATGCGAGGATCAGCGCGGTCGGCGCGCTGCGGCGGAAAGTCATGAAGCCCCCTAAGGTCCGCGCGCACCGCGCGCGTTTGCGGTGTCGCTGCTGGCGGACGGTGTACAGAAAGCCGCGCGGCTAGACTAGTGGTAGCTGTTCGCCAGGTCGTGCAGGTGGCTGACCAGCGTCGCGATCGAGCCGTTGTTCTGGCCGAGGAACGAGCTGAACTGATCGCGCTCCTCGATCGCCAGCCAGATGCCGGCGACGGAGAAGTCGATCACCACGAACTTGCCGTTGTCGGTCAGGACGCGGAAGTCGACTTCCAGCGGGGTCTGGCCGCTCTGGTCGTTGGGATCGATAAGCTGCGTCGTCACGATCGTGTCGCCCGGCTGGCGCTCCTGGCTGCCGGTCACCTTCAGGGTCTGGCCGGAATATTTCGCGAAATAGGACTGGTACACGGCGATGGCATAGGCCTGGAACGCGGCGGCGAACTGGTCCTGCTCCTGCGGCGTCGCGGTGCGCTTGTATTGGCCCAGCGTGAAGGTCGCGATCCGCTTCATGTCGGTCAGGCCCAGGATGAAGCTCTGGAATTGGCCGCGCTTCTGGTCGGCGCTGAGGCTCTTGTTGTTCAGGATGGCGAGGCCCCTTCTGGACGTTCGCCTGCACGAAGGCTTCGGCGCCTGTCGGGGCGGCGGTCGCCGGCGCCGCCGCCAGCGCGCCCAGCGCGACCGCGAAGGCGAGAACCGCGCGGCGCGCAACCATGATTATTCCGGAAGACGTCTCAGAAGCAGGCATCGCGTTCTCTCTCTTCGCGCGCCCGAAGTGTCCGGTGCGCTTGTGGCAAGTTCGTGGCGTGAAATAAAATTCCGTCAGAAGTCCGTGCTCGAAGCCTCCAAGAGCGCCGAGCGCGACACGCCCGACTACGTCAATGTCGACCACGACAAGATGACGGCCAAGCTGCTGCGCACGCCCAAGCTGTCGGACGTGCCCTACGCCTCGCAGATGCAGCCGCATCTGATCGTCGAGTTCTACTCGCGGTAATTTCGCAGGGTATGAGGTTCGAAAAGGCCGCGGGCGCGATCCCGCGGCCTTCTTGTTTGGGGCCTTCTTGTTCGGCGTGCGCGCGTCGCCCCGGTGTCGGGCCGGCGCGTTCGAAGCGGCGCGGCGGGGCGCTATTTTTGCCCACCTCTGTCGGCGCGCGGCATACTCGTCCGTCCTTGGGCCGTGAGGAGACCCGCATGCTCTACGCCATCCTTTGCTACGACACGGAAAACGCCGTCTTTTCCTGGTCCGAGGCGCAGGAGCGCAAGGTCATGGAAGACCTCCGTGCCGTGCAGGACACCTACCGCAAGGCCGGCAAGCTTGGGCCCGTCGCCCGTCTGATGCCGACCACCGCCGCGACCACGCTGCGCAAGGGCGACACGCCGCTGGTGCTCGACGGCCCCTTCGCCGAGACCAAGGAGCAGTTGCTCGGCTTCTACCTGTTCGACGCCGCCGATCTCGACGAGGTGCTCGGCTTCGCGCGCGCGCTCGGCGCGGTCAATCCCGGCGGCGCCTACGAGATCCGCCCGCTGCTGATGTTCGACAAGGGTAATCTTGGGGACGCGCCGCCGGCATGAGCGAACTGGCCTGGCTCGACGCGGCGCTGACTTCGGCGCGGCCCCAGGCGGTCGGCGCGCTGCTGCGCTATTTCCGCAATCTCGATGCCGCCGAAGAGGCCTTCCAGGAGGCCTGCCTGCGCGCGCTGAAAACCTGGCCGCGCACCGGGCCGCCGCGCGATGCCGCCGCCTGGCTGATCCTGGTCGGGCGCAACGCCGCCATCGACCAGGTGCGCCGCGCCGGGCGGCAGGAAGCGCTGCCCGACGAGGACAAGATCTCCGACACCGACGACGTCGAGACGCCGATGGCCGAGCGGCTGGACGGCGCCTATTATCGCGACGACATCCTGCGCCTGCTGTTCACCTGCTGCCATCCGGACCTGCCCGACACGCAGCAGATCGCGCTCGCCCTGCGCATCGTCTCCGGCCTCTCGGTCCGGCAGATCGCGCGCGCCTTTCTCGTCGGCGAGGCGGCGATGGAGCAGCGCATCACCCGCGCCAAGGCCCGTATCGCCAAGGCCGGCGCCCCGTTCGAAACCCCCGGGGCGGTCGAGCGGTCGCAGCGTCTCGCCGCCGTCGCCGCCATGCTCTATCTCGTCTTCAACGAAGGCTATTCCGCCGCCGCTGAAAACGAGCGCGACGCGCGCGCCCCGCTCTGCGGCGAAGCGATCCGCCTGGCGCGTCTCCTGCTCGGCCTGTTCCCCTCCGAGCCCGAGATCATGGGTCTGCTGGCGCTGTTCCTGCTCCAGCACAGCCGCAGCGCCGCGCGCTTCGACGCGGGCGGCGCCATCGTCCCTGCTCGATGACCAGGATCGCGCGCTGTGGGACAAGCCGATGATCGGCGAAGGCCTCGCCCTGATCGACAAGGCGATGCGCCATATCCGCCCCCGGCCCCTATCAGGTGCAGGCCGCGATCGCGGCGCTGCACGCCCGCGCCGCCACGCCGGCCGCTACGGATTGGGCTCAGATCGCGCTGCTCTACGCCATGCTCGAACGGCTGCAGCCGTCGCCGGTCGTCACGCTCAACCGCGCCGTCGCGGTCAGCAAGGTGGCGGGGCCCGCGGCGGCGCTGGCGCTGATCGAGCCCCTGGCCGGACCGCTCGCCTCCTATTTCACTTCCACGGCCTCAAGGGCGCGCTGCTCAAGGAGCTCGGCCAGGCCGAGGCGGCGCACGCCGCCTTCGATCGCGCCATCGCGCTGGCCAACACCCCGGCCGAAGCGGCCCATATCCGCCTGCATCTCGACCGTCTCGCCGCGGGCGCCTGAAGATTTTTCCGCGCGGTGTCGGTGCGCCGCGCGGCGGTTCGTCTTTCAGGCAACCAACGCAGGAGACCCGCCATGTCGGCACCACAGACGCAAGCGCCGCCGGCCCATGCTCGGCGGCATCATCCCCTATCTCGCGGTCGAAGGCGCCGCCACGGCGTCCGAGTTCTACCAGCGCGCCTTCGCCGCCACCGAGCTGGCGCGCATTCCCGGCGGCGGGCGGCGACGGCCGGCTGATCCATTGCCACCTGCATCTGCACGGCCACTCGCTGATGCTCAGCGACCCGTTTCCCGAGCACGGCCATGCCTACAAGGAACCGGCCGGCGTCACGCTGCACCTGCAGGTCGACGACATCGACACCTGGTTCCGCCGCGCCGTCGAGGCCGGCTGCACCGTGCTGCTGCCGGTGTCCAAGCAGTTCTGGGGCGACCTCTACGGCCAGCTCAAGGACCCGTTCGGTATTGCCTGGTCGCTCGGCGAGACGCCAAAGTCCTGACACCGCCAGCGAAGGGGAGAAGCGTCATGACCGTCATCGACCACGGCACACCGTCCCGGCCAGGTATTGGACCGGATGGGCCCTGAGCGGCCTGGTGATCGCGTTCCTGATCATGGATTTCGCGATGAAGCTCGCGGATCTGGAAATCGTGCGGACGACCGGCCTGACGCTCGGCTGGCAGCCCGAGACCGCGCGGCTGCTCGGCGCGATCCTGGCGGTCTGCACCGCGCTCTATGCCTATCCGCGCACCGCGATCCTCGGCGCGGTGCTGCTGACCGGCTATCTCGGCGGCGCGGTGGCGACGCATCTGCGGGTCGACAGCCCCCTGTTCAGCCACATCCTGTTCGGGGTCTATCTCGGCGTCCTGGCCTGGGGCGGGCTGTGGCTGCGCGATGCGAAACTCCAGGCGCTGTTCCCGCTGCGCCGAGCCTAAAGCCCTACCACCAAAGGTGAAAGGCTGCAGCCCAGCTCTGCAGCCTTTTCGGTTGCAATCGGCGACCGGCTCCCTAGGTTTCGACCGAACCTGGCGGAGGGATTTTCGCGATGAGTTACACGATCTTCGGCGACAAGGGCTCGGGCGCGTTCTCCGCCGAGGCCGTGCTGGCCGAGGCCGGCGCGCCCTACGAATTCCGCCTGGTGTCGCTCGACAGACACGAACAGAAGCAGCCCGAATTCCTCGCCATCAATCCCAGCGGCAAGATCCCGGCCCTGCGCCTGCCCGAGGGCGAGGTGATCACCGAATCGTCCGCCATCCTGCTCACCGTCGCCGACCATTTCCCCAATGCGCGCCTGCTGCCGCCCCAGGGCGGCTATGCCCGCGCCCAGGCGTTCCGCTGGCTCGCCTATATGGCGTCGGAGATTTATCCGATGGTCGAGATCGTCGATTACCCCGAACGCTTCGCGCCGGAGGGCGACGAGGCCAAGGCGCTGCGGCTCAAAGCGCGCGACCGCGTGCGTCAGCGCATGCTGCTGATCGAGCGCTCCATCGCCGGGGCCGTTCCTGCTCGCCGGCGGCTTCTCGATCTGCGACATCTACGCGGCGATGTTCAGCCGCTGGTCGGTCGGCGCGGAATGGCGCCAGGAGAATCTCAAGAAGGTCACCGCACTCGCCGCCGCGGTCGCCGAACGGCCCGCGATCGCGCCCGTCTGGGCCCGCCATTTTGGAAGCTGAGCCCGGCTGCCTATAGTCTGCTTAAGTAAAAAGGGGAGGGCGGCATGGTCTCGCGGCGGACGATGATAGCCGGCGGCGCCGGCGCCGCCGTCCGTGGCCGGCCTCGGCTATCGCATCTGGGACCGCGGCGTGTTCGCCGGCGTCGGCGGCCGGCCTATGCGCCCTGGGACCGCTGGCAGGGCCGCGTCATCGACGGGATCAAGCGTCCGCTCGCCGCCGCCATCCTCGCCGCCAACCCGCACGACACCCAGCCCTGGCTGTTCGAACCGCACAACGAGTCGATCACCGTCTATGCCGACCGCGCGCGCAATCTCGGTGCCTTCGATCCCTTCCGGCGCGAAATGCATCTGGGGCTCGGCGCCGCGATCGAAAATCTCGTCAACGCCGCGGTCGTCCACGGCTACACGCCCTATGTCCGCCCCGTTACGGGCAAGCTGACCAATTCGCCGCCGGACGAGCCCTTCATCGCCGCCCATGTCACGATGGATCCGGGCGCCCCGGCGCGCAATCTTCTGTTCGAGGCGATACCGCTGCGCCACACCAATCGCGGCCGCTATCTCGACAAGCCGGTGGCCGAAGCGGCGCTGCGCGATCTTGCCCGTCTCGTCGATGACCTCGGTGTCCGCGTCGTGTTTCTCGCCGAGGCCGGGGCGCGCCGGGCGCTGGGCGATCTCATCGTCGCGGCGACGCAGCGCATCGTCGCCGATCCGCAGATGTCGGCCGACGGCGCGCACTGGTTCCGCACCGGCCGCCGCGATATCGAGCGGCATCGCGACGGCGTCACCCTCGATGCGGCGGGGGCTTTCGCCGCTCACCGTCATGCTCGCCAAGCTGGCGCCCGATTTGGGCGCCGCGACCCAGGATCAGGCCTGGCTCGACAACACGCGCGACATCCAGGTCCACGCGCCGGTGCTGGGCCTGATCCTGGTCAAGGACCGCCTCGACATGGCCCAGGCCATAGCGGCGGGGCGCGCCTGGCAGCGCCTGCATCTGGCGCTCACGCTGCGCGGTCTCGCGGCCCAGCCGCTCAACCAGCCGGTGGAATGCGTCGATCGCAATGCCCAGCTCGGCCGCCCCGACGCCTATCAGGGTGATCTGGTGAACCTCGCCAAGGCGCCCGGCTGGCAGCCGACCTTCGCCTTCCGCCTGGGCACCGCGGAAAAGCCGGCGCCGCCCTCGCCGCGCCGGCCTCTCGACGACGTGCTGAAGAGTTCGGGACTGGCCTGAACGCCTACTCCGACCGCGCGACCGTGACCGGCTCGCCGCCATAGAGCGAATGCAGCAGCGGGCTGTCGACCGCCAGGACGGCGTTCTCGACCGCCGTGCGCAAGCAGGTGCGATAGGGCAGGGCGCTGCCGTTATTCGCATCGAGCGCGGGGCGGCACAGCTTCTGCGCGGTGGCCTTGATGCGTTCGAGCAGGGCCTGCGCGCCCGGCGTCCGGCTGATGTCGAGGTCGGCGTAGGATATGGCGGCCTGGGCGCGCACGGACGGTGCGGTAATCCTGCGCCTGCACCGAAGTCGCGACGAAGGCGAAGGCGGCGGCCGTCAGTATGAGGGTCTTGAACGTCATGGTTCGGTTCCTTTGGCTGGTTGGTTGGCTAGCGATCCCGGCTGCTGTACCTTCGAAAGAGCGGTGCGATTGACGGTGTGCCGGTTCGGTCCCGCTCGTTTTCCGGTCGGTGCGGCGGTCTCCTTTCGCGCCGTGATGTTGCTTTCGGCGGGCATGGGCCGACAGGACTTCGGGGCGATATGTCGCCGATCCGCCGCCGACCTCGCGCCGATCTGGGGGCCATGAACGACGCTCAACCCGCTTCAGGACCGGACGGCCGCGTCGATCTGGCATCGGAGGCGGCGTTTTCGCTCGGCGCCGCGATGGTGCGGCCGGCGTTGCTGGAGGTCACCGCTGCCGGCAGGACTCAGATTCTACAGCCCCGCGTGATGCAGGTGCTGGTGGCGCTGGCGCGGCGGCGCGGCGAGGGTGGTGTCGCGCGACGCCCTGGTGGCGCGCTGCTGGGACGGCCTCAATGTCGGCGAAGACGCCATAAACCGCTGCATCGCCGCCCTGCGCAAGCTCGCCGTTGCGAGCGGCGGCGCCTTCGCGATCGAGACCGTTCCGCGCGTCGGCTATCGCCTCGCCGCGGCGCCGGCAAGCGCGGCAACGGCCGTGGCGGAGCCGCCGCCAGGCCGCGGATCGCGATTCTGCCGTTCCGCAATCTCTCGCCCGATCCGCAGAACGCCCTTCTTCACCGACGGCCTGCACGAAGAGGTTCTGGCGACGCTGGCCAACCATGCGCCGGCGCTCGAGGTCATTTCGCGCACCACGATGGCGACCTATCGCGTCGCGGCCAAGCCGGTCGCGGTGATCGCGAAGGAACTCGCCTGCGGCTACGTGCTTGAAGGTTCGGTGCGCCGCGGCGGCGACCAGGTGCGTCTGGCGCTGCAACTGATCGATGCGGCGACCGACGGCCATCTGTGGGTCCGCAGCTACGACCGCACGCTGGCGGACGCGCTTGCGCTGCAATCCGAAGTCGCCGCCCAGGTCGCCGCCCATCTCGCGATCCATTTCGACGGTGCCGCCGCCGCGTCCGCCGCGCCGACCCGCGACCCGCAGGCCTATGATCTCTATCTCAAGGCCAGGCTGGCGCGGCGCTCGTTGTTCAGCCCTGACGTCGATCGAATCCTGGCTCGAAGTCAGGGACCTGCTCAGCGCGGCGATCGCGCGCGATCCCGCCTTCGCGCTCGCCCATGCCGAACGCTGCGCCATCCATTTCTATCTCCACATGCAATATTTCGATCCCTCGGCGCGGTTCGCCGACCAGGCCAAGGCCGATCTCGACGCCGCCCGCCGGCTCGCCCCAAACGAGCCGAGCGTGATCGCCTGCGAGGCCTTATGGGCCTTTCTGCAACAGGATTTCGCCGCCGCCGAGCGGCTCTTCGCGGCGGCGGGCCCCGGGGCCCTGGCCGATCCCAACCTCTTTGTCAGCGGCACCGGCGTCCACGATCTCGGCGACAGCTACGCGCGCGGTCTGGCCGCGCTCGACCGCGTCGCGGCGCTCGATCCCGGCAACGTCTCGGTTCTCGTGGTGCGGGCCCTGCGCCCTGCTGGCGGCCCACCGGGCCTTTGGAGGCGCTCAAGGCCATCGACCTCGTGCCGCCGCACGCTCCCGGCGTGTCGCTGCAGCGCGCCTATATCGTCTACGCCACCACCGGCACCGACCGCGCCTTGCAGGCGCTCGGCTCCGAAGTCGACGCGGTCCTGGCGCAGATGGCGCCCGCCGATGCCCTGGCGCTGCAAATCGTTCACCTGCGCCAGCGCAACCGGATCGCCGCGCTGAAGGACATTCTGGCCGCGGCCCCGTCCAAAGTGCTGCGGGTGGCGGCGATCGCGGACCTGCCCGTCTTCGGCATCGCCGGCAGCCCGATCGAATCCGAGCGCGGTTGGATCGACCTTCTGCTCGGCGACAAGCGGCAGGCGGCGAAGAGTGCCCGCGCCGTGCGTGCCTTCGCGGCTGGGCAGATCGAGACGCCGTGGAACCGCTGGTTCCTGTGCTATCTCACGGCACAAGCCCACCTGCTGGCCGGCGAGGCGCCACCGGCCGCGGCGTCGGCGCGCCAGGCGCTCGCGCTTGCGCCGGGCGCGCGTTGCGTCCCGGCCGAATTCATGGTCGCGCGCGTGCTGGCCTGGGCCGGTGCTGAGGATGAGGCACTGGCGCTTCTGGAGCGGGCTGGCCGTCGAAGCGCCCGGCGTCGCGCCGACCGAGATCGTGCACGATCCGCTCTTCACCGTTCCGCTGGCGGCGCATCCGCGTTTCGCGGCGCTGCGGGCCCGCCTCGAAGCGCGGATGGCGGCAACCGCGCGCGAGATCGCGGCGCTGGGGGTGAAATTTAGAAAGGCGCAGGCTTCAGACGTTTTCGAGCGCGATGCCCTTGTCGGCGAAGAACTGCGACAGCTCCTCGTTCTCGAACATCTCGCGCACGATGTCGGCGCCGCCGACGAATTCGCCCTTGACGTAAAGCTGCGGGATCGTCGGCCACTCGGAATATTCCTTGATGCCGGAGCGGATTTCCGGGTCCTTCAGCACGTCGATGGCTTTGAACTTCACGCCCAGATGCGAAAGGATCTGCACCACGGCGGCGGAGAAGCCGCATTGCGGAAACACCGCGTGCCCTTCATGAACAGCACACGGGATTGCCCTTCACTTCGTCGTCGATGCGCTTGTGAACGTCGGTCATATTCTTTCGCGCCGTTAAGCGCCCTCGTAATGTTCGGTCGCTTCCATGTATGCTCGATGCTGCAACGCGTCAAGGTTTGGCCTTGCGCAGGACGGCCATGCGCTCCAGAAAAGCCTATGAATCCAGCGCTTCCGCTATCTCTGAAGGCCGCCGCCGACGTCCTGCTCGAAGGCGTGTCGCGCCGGGAATTGGCGCTGAGCGCCGGGGGCGATGTCGGGCCGCTATCGCGGCGGCGAGGGCTCGTCCGCCGCCATCGCGTCGCACGGCGATGCGCTCGCCTATCTGGTGGCCCGCCTGCCCGCGACCTACGCCGTGGCTGCCGCGGCGCTGGGAGAGGTCGCCGCCGCCGCGCCCGGCTTCGCGCCGGCCACGCTGCTCGACGTCGGCGCCGGCCCCGGCACGGCGAGCTGGGCGGCAAGCGAAACCTGGAACCTGTCGCGGATCGCGATGACGGATTCCAATCCGCGCTTCCTCGAACTCGCGCGCACGCTGTGGCGGGACCGGGGCGTGCCGGCCGACTTCATCGCCCAGGACCTTGGCCATGCCGGCGACTTGCCGCCGGCCGATCTCGTCGTCGCCAGCTACGTCCTCGCCGAGATCGCGGCCGCAGCGCAGCCGCGCACGGTGGAAAAGCTCTACGCCGCGGCGCGCGATATTCTGGTCCTGATCGAGCCCGGCACGCCCGCCGGCTTCGACCGCATCCGCGCCGCGCGCGCGCAATTGATCGGGCAGGGCGCAAACCTGCTGGCGCCTTGCACGCACGACAACGCCTGTCCCATGATCGCGCCCGACTGGTGCCACTTCTCCCAGCGCCTGCCGCGCAGCCGCGATCACATGAAGGCCAAGGGCGCGTCGGTGCCGTATGAAGACGAACGCTATGCGTGGCTCGCGATCGGCCGCGACCGCCGCTCGGCCTTCGCAGGCCAGGCACGTGTGCTGGCGCCGCCGAAAGATTCGAAACCCGGAGTCGAGCTGAAGCTTTGCACCCCGCAAGGACTTGAAAACCGCTTCATCGCCCGCCGCGACAAGGACGCGTTCGCGCGTGCGCGCAAGGTGGTGTGGGTGATGTTGTTCAGAGCGCCCTGACGAAATCAAAATAAGGTTGTCATCCCCGGCCGAGCGAAGCGAGGGGACCCAGGTGGATAGACCAGACCCGATCCTACCACCTGGGTTCCCTTCCCTCGCCGCTGCGCGGCTCGCCGGGAATGACAATCGTTATTTGAATGCACAGAGCGCACTTCTCTCAATCCTTCGCCTGCGTCGTCAATTGCAGCGCGTGCAGCACGCCGCCCATATTGCCCTTGAGCGCGGCATAGACCATCTGGTGCTGCTGCACCCGGCTCTTGCCCTTGAACGCGGAGGACGCCACGACCGCGGCCCAATGATTGTCGTCGCCCGCGAGATCGGTCATCGTCACGTCGGCGTCGGGGAACGCCTCCTTGATGAAGGTCTCGATTTCGGCGGCTTTCATGCCCATGGCGACATCCTAATTCGTCGGCGGAATCTCTTCGCCCGACATATAGCGCGGAAACCAGCTTTCGTGCGCGGCTTTCAGCGCCGCGACCGCGATTTCGCCGACGCCTTCGATCAAAAGCTTGTCCGGCGCGGTGCAGCCGATCAGGACATGCGGCACGCCGTGGTTCCGCGCCGTCTCGCTGACCCGCATCGCCAGCGCCGACGGGAACGCCACGACATAGCGCCCCTGGTCCTCGCCGAACAGGAACGGGATCGGATCGCTGCCCGCGGGCAGCGCGATGTTGGCGCCCCATCTCGCCGGCGAGGCACATCTCCGCCAGCGCGACGAGCAGCCCGCCGTCCGAGATATCGTGCACCGTGTCGATGCCGCCGGCCTCGATCAGAAGGCGCACGAAATCGCCGTTGCGCTTTTCGCTCGGCAGATGCACGCGCGGGCAGGCGCCCTTCCTCGCGGTCTTCGATTTCGCGCAGATAGATCGACTGGCCCAGATGCCCCTTGGTTTCGCCGACCAGCATGATGACGTCGACATTGCGCTTGAAGGCGACCGTCGCCATCTTGGCGACGTCCCTTCATCAGCCCGACGCCGCCGATCGCCGGCGTCGGCAAAATCCCTTCGCCGTTGGTCTCGTTGTAGAGCGAGCAATTGCCGCCGATCACCGGGAAGTCGAGCGCCCGGCAGCTTCGCCGATGCCGTCGATCCCGGCGACGATCTCGCCCATGATCTCCGGCTTCTGCGGATTGCCGAAATTGAGGTTGTCGGTCACCGCCAGCGGCCGCGCCCCCACCGCCGTGAGGTTCCGCCAAGCCTCGGCCACCGCCTGCTTGGCGCCCTCGAACGGATCGGCCTTGCAGTAGCGCGGCGTCACGTCGGTGGTGATGGCGAGGCCCTTCTTGGTGCCGTGCACCCGCACCACGGCGGCGTCGCCGCCCGGGCGCTGCACCGTGTCGGACATCACCGTGTTGTCGTACTGCTCCCACACCCAGCGCCGCGAGCACATGTCGGGCGCGGCCAGGATCGTCTTGAGCGATGCCATCACGGGCCGGGAGGTGTCGAACGCGGGCGTGCCGGTCGCGGCGGGGACGAATTTCAAAGGGGCGATGGTATTTCGGCGCTTCGTCCGACAGCGCCGTCACCGGCATGTCGGCGACGATTTCGCCCTTGTGCTTGACCACGAGCCGATGCGTGTCGGTGGTGATGCCGATGACCGCGAAATCGAGCTCCCACTTCTTGAAGATCGCCTGGGCCTGCGACTCGCGCCCGGGCTTGAGCACCGCCAGCATGCGCTCCTGGCTCTCCGACAGCATCATGTCGTAGGCGGTCATGTTCGCCTCGCGCTGCGGCACCTTATCGAGGTCGAGCTCGATGCCGCTGCCGCCCTTGTCCGCCATCTCCGCCGACGAGGATGTGAGCCCCGCCGCGCCCATGTCCTGGATCGCGATGATCGCGTCGGTCGCCATCAAGCTCCAGGCAGGCTTCCAGCAGCAGCTTCTCGGTGAAGGGATCGCCGACCTGCACGGTGGGGCGCTTCTCTTCCGAGGCATCGTCGAACTCGGCCGACGCCATGGTCGCGCCATGGATGCCGTCGCGCCCGGTCTTCGAGCCGATATAGACCACGGGATTGCCGGCGCCCTTGGCGGCGGAGAGGAAGATCTTGTCGGTCCGCGCCAGGCCGACACACATCGCGTTGACCAGGATGTTGCCGTTGTAGCTCTTGTGGAAATTCACCTCGCCGCCGACCGTCGGTACGCCCATGCAATTGCCGTAGCCGCCGATGCCGCTGACCACGCCGCTGACGAGGTGCCGCGTCTTGGGGTGCGACGGCTCGCCGAAGCGCAGCGCGTTCATCATGGCGATGGGGCGCGCGCCCATGGTGAAGACGTCGCGCATGATGCCGCCGACGCCGGTCGCCGCGCCCTGATAGGGCTCGATGAAGCTGGGATGGTTGTGGCTCTCCATCTTGAAGATGCAGGCGTCGCCGTCGCCGATGTCGATCACCCCGGCATTCTCGCCCGGCCCCTGCAGCACCCAGGACGCCTTGGTCGGCAATTTCGCCAGGTGCACGCGGGTCGATTTGTAGGAGCAATGCTCCGACCACATCACGCTGAAGATGCCGAGCTCGACAAAGCTCGGCTCGCGGTTCAGCAGCCGCTTGATATGAGCGTGCTCGTCCTCCGTGAGGCCGTGCTCGCGGACCATTTCGTCGGTGATCTGCGTCACGACAGCGTCTCGATCAGGCTCTCGAACAAGGCCTTGCCGTCGGTGCCGCCGAGCAGGGGATCGACGACGCGTTCGGGATGCGGCATCAGGCCCAGCACGTTGCGCTTTTCGGAGAGGATGCCGGCGATGTTGCGCGCCGAGCCGTTGGGGTTGTCGCCCTCCGCATAGCGGAACACGACGCGCCCCTCGCCCTCCAGGCGGTCGAGCGTTTCGGCGTCGGCGTAGTAATTGCCCTCGCCATGCGCCACGGGGAACGACAGGCGCTGGCCCTTCTCGTATTTGCGCGTGAACACCGATTGCGTTTCATCGACTTCGAGGCCCACCGGACGGCAGACGAATTTGAGCCCGGCATTGCGCACCAGCGCGCCGGGCAGCAGATGCGTCTCGGTCAGCACCTGGAAGCCGTTGCAGATGCCCAGCACCGCGCCGCCCTTCTCGGCATGCGCCTTGACCGCCCGCATCACCGCCGACTGGCTCGCCATCGCGCCGCAGCGCAGATAGTCGCCATAGGAGAACCGCCCCGGCAGCACGACGAGATCGACCTCGGGCAGGTCGGCATCCTGGTGCCACACCATGTGCGGCGCCTTGCCGGTCATCTGCTCCAGCGCCACCGCCGCGTCGCGGTCGCAATTGGAAGCGGGAAAGACGACGACGGCGGATTTCATGGAAACGCCTCCACACGCAAATTGTCATGGCCCGCGAATGCGGGCCACCCAGTTGGGTTCTGCACGCCGGCAACAAATGGAAGCGAATCGCGCGCGCATGTCATGAGATTGGCCGGTGTCACCTGGGTGGCCCGCATTCGCGGGCCATGACAAGTGTGGAAGATCATGCTTTCAGCTCGATCTCGTATTTCTCGATCACGGTGTTTGCGAGCAGCTTCTCGCACATCTCCTTCAGCGCCGTGCGCGCCTTGCCCTCGTCGGTCTCGCTGAGGTCGAGGTCGATCACCTTGCCCTGTCGCACTTCGCCCACGGCGCCGAAGCCCAGCCCGTTCAGGGCATGGCCGATCGCCTTGCCCTGCGGATCCAGCACGCCGTTCTTCAGAGTGACGAATACGCGAGCCTTCATCAAATCCCCATTTCCGTCATCCTGAGGTGCCGCGAAGCGGCCCCGAAGGATGAAAGCGGTTACCGCACAAGCTGTGGCCCCTTGCTCTCGCCCTGGATCGATTCCGGCATGATGCCCAGGCGCTTGGCGACCTCGGTATAGGCCTCGACCACGCCGCCCAGGTCGCGGCGGAAGCGGTCCTTGTCCATCTTCTCGTTCGAGTTCACGTCCCACAGCCGGCACGAATCCGGGCTGATCTCGTCGGCCAGCACGATGCGCATATAATCGTTCTCCCACAGCCGCCCGAACTCGACCTTGAAGTCGACCAGCTTGATTCCGACGCCCAGGAACAGGCCGGAGAGGAAGTCGTTGATCCGGATGGTGAGGTTGACGATGTCGTCGAGATCCTGCGGGCTCGCCCAGCCGAACGCGGTGATGTGCTCCTCGCTGACCAGAGGATCGTGCAGCGCGTCGTTCTTGTAGCAGTACTCGATGATCGAGCGCGGCAGCACCGTGCCCTCCTCGATCCCCAGCCGCTTGGACATAGAGCCCGCCGCGATATTGCGCACGATCACTTCCAAGGGAATGATCTCGACTTCCTTGATCAGCTGCTCGCGCATGTTGAGGCGCTTCATGAAATGCGTCGGCACCCCGATCGCGTTCAGCTGCGTCATCAGATATTCGCTGATGCGGTTGTTGAGCACGCCCTTGCCGTCCAGCACCGCCTTCTTGGTGGCATCGAACGCGGTGGTGTCGTCCTTGAAGTACTGGATCAGCGTGCCGGGCTCGGGCCCCTCATAGAGGATCTTGGCTTTGCCTTCGTAGATCATGCGCCGGCGCTTCATTGGTATATCCTTAAGGCCGCCCAAAACGCGAAAACGGAGGCTCGACATCCGAACCCCCGTCGAAGCGGCAAAATAGCGAGGGGCCGGGGCAGCGGCAACGTTGCGAAAGGGCGCATACGCCCCTATCTCTGTGCTGTCCACAAGCTTGCGCCAGGATGCGGCAGGCCCGCCACCGGGCGGTAATTAAACCGATTACTTTCAAGGGGTTAAATATGAGCGGCTCGTTCGACGATCGGCGCAAGGGATTCGAATCCAAATGGGCGCACGACGCCGACACGCAGTTCAAGATCATGGCCCGGCGCAACAAGCTCCTGGGCCTGTGGGCCGCCGAGCAGGTCGGCAAGTCGGGTGACGCCGCCGCCGCCTATGCCAAGGAGGTCGTCGCCGCCGATTTCGAAGAGCCGGGCGACGAGGACGTGTTCCGCAAGGTGCGCCACGACCTGCCGGCCACGGTCACCGACCACGCGATCCGCCACAAGATGGTCGACCTGCTCGAAGTCGCCGCCGAGCAGGTGCAGAAGGAAGCGAAGTAGTCACGCCGCTCTGAGCTTCGCCAGCGCCTCTGGGAAGCGCCGCGACAGCGGCACCTGAAGGTTGCCGAGCGCGACCGTGTAGTCGCCGCTGCCTTCGGGCTCGAGGCCCGTCATCTGCATCGCGTTGACCAGCCAGGAGCGGTGCACGCGCACGAAGCCGCGCGGGGCGAGTTCCGCCTCCAGCGCGCCCAGGGGCGAGCGCATCAGCAGCTTGCGTCCGTCGCGCAGCACGAACTCGACATAATTGCCGGCCGAGGCGACCGCGAGGATGTCGGAAAAAGCGACGCGCGTGATCCGGGCCCCGTCGCGGATCGTGTACAGCGCCGGCGCCGTCCGCGCATAGAGCAGCAGCAGGTGCTCGTTGAGCGCGAAGGCGGCGATCATCAGGGCATAGCCGAAGACGTCCTTGCCGAACTCATAGGCGAAATGCGGCCAGAACGCGCCGTAGTCGTAGGCCGTACCGGCCAGCCAATAGACCAGCTTGCGCAACGCCACGAAGCCCGCGACATGCGCCAGCGAGAACAGCACCGCCCCGATGGGATGCACCGCCAGCACGCGCCAGCGCGCACCCCCCAGCGGCGGCGCCAGGCGGAAGGCGATCCAGGCGATCCAGGTGAACGCCAGCCAGGTCACCCAGCTCGACCCTTCCCAGACGATCGGTCCGGCCAGCCCCTGTTGCGGCCGCTCATGAACGATGGTGATGACGGAGACGATGTCGATCGTCCCGACGATCACGGCGACGGCGGCGAAGGTGTAGAGGAAGGCGCGCCAGCCCGTGCCGTCCGTCCCGGACAGCGCGCCGCTCGTCCCAAGCCTTTGCCAGATATCACCAATCCGGCGCCCGCCGTCCCGCGCCGCTTTCGGGCGCGCGGATTCGGTCCCAGATTGTCTGGTGTCGAGGCCGGACATGCGCCCCAGCATAGGGCGCCCGGCCGCCGGACGGGAGGGCAGGCGATGAAAAGCTGGATGTTGGGTCTGGTCTTGGCGGTGGTGCCGATCGCGCCAGTCTTGGCGTCCGACCTCGGCTGGCCGGCCTATGGCGGCGATCCCGGCGGCCAGCGCTTCTCGCCGGCGCGTCAGATTACGCCGGCCAATGTCGGCCGCCTCAAGGTCGCCTGGTCGTTCTCCACCGGCGATCTGGCCAGCCATGCCGGCACGATGAAGCGCGCCTCGTTCGAGAACACCCCGATCCTGGCCGAGGGCCGGCTCTATGTCTGCTCGCCCTTCAACGAAGTCAGCGCGCTCGACCCCGGCACGGGCAAGCAGCTCTGGCGCTTCGATCCCAAGCTCGATGCCCGCATCCGCTATCCCAACGATTACGTCTGCCGCGGCGTCGCCTTCGCGTCGCGCCTCGGCGCCGCGAACACCGCCTGCGCCACGCGCATCTACCTCAACACCGCCGACCGCCGCCTCATCGCGCTGGACGCGCGCACCGGCAAGCCGTGCGAGGGCTTCGGCAACCGCGGTACCGTTCGAATCGCGCCCGACGGACAACCGAACCGCAAAGGCAACATCCACACGACTTCGGCGCCCGTCGTCTGCCATGGCGTGGTGATCGTCGGCTCCGCCATCGACGACAACCAGCGGGTCGACGAATTGCGCGGCACCGTGCACGCCTTCGACGCGAAGACCGGCGCGCGGCGCTGGAGCTTCGATCCCCTCGCCGCCGACCAGCCGCCGTTCCGCGCCGGCGCCGCCAATGTCTGGGCCCCGATGTCGGTCGACGAGGGGCGCGGCCTCGTCTTTCTCCCCGTCTCCAGCGCCAGTCCGGATTTCTTCGGCGGCCTGCGCCGCGGCAACGGCCGCTACGCCAATTCCGTCGTGGCGCTGCATATCGCCGACGGCACGGTGGCGTGGTCGTTCCAGACCACGCATCACGATGTGTGGGATTACGACCTGCCGGCGCAGCCGACGCTCGGCACCGTCACCTATCGCGGCCGCACCGTCGCCGCGGTGCTGCAGCCGACCAAGCAGGGCCTGCTCTTCACGCTGGACCGCGACAGCGGCGAGCCGCTCATTCCGGTGATCGAGCGCAAGGTGCCGCAAAGCCCGGTTGCCGGCGACGCGCTGTCGCCGACCCAGCCTTTCCCCATCGCGCCGCCGCCGCTCGGCCCCACGCACATCGCGCCGGAAGACGCTTTCGGCCTGACGTTCTGGGACCGCGGCAAATGCCGCGAGACAATCGCCGCCGCGCGCCATGAAGGCCTCTACACGCCGCCGTCGACCCAAGGCACGATTCTCTATCCCTTCACCGGCGGCGGCACCAATTGGGGCGGCCTTGCCTTCGACGCGGCGCATGACGTGGTCTACGTCAACACGTCGAGCGCGATGCATCTCGTCACCCTCATCCGCCGGAAAGCGTTTGGCGCGGCGCGCGAGCGCTTCTTCGACAAGGAGGTCTCGCCCAACGCCGGGGCGCCCTTCGGGATGATGCGCGAGACTGTGCTCTCGCCGTTCGGCATGCCCTGCAACCCGCCGCCCTGGGGCCAGCTCCACGCCGTCGACATGCATTCGGGCAAGGTGCTGTGGTCGGTGCCGCTCGGCACGACGGAAGATATGGCGCCGTTCAGCGAATATCTGCTCGGCAAGACCGGCACGCCCAATCTCGGCGGCCCCATCGTCACGGCGGGCGGCCTCGTCTTCATCGGCGCCGCGATGGACGACTATCTGCGCGCCTTCGATGCCCGGACCGGCGCGGAACTGTGGAAGGGCCGCCTCCCCGCCGGCGGCCAGGCGACGCCGATGACCTATATGTGGAAAGGCCGCCAATACGTCGTCATCGCCGCCGGCGGCCATTCCAAGCTCGACACCAGGCGCGGCGACCGGATCGTGGCGTTCGCGCTGGGGGAGTAGGCTACGGCCCGGCGCCCAGAGAACGCGCGATGCTTGCGATCGCGCGATACAAGACATAGCGGTCGTCTTTGGTCTGGACGAATTCGCGACGCTCCCAGAACGCGAGCGCGTCGTCGTCGACCGCGTTGACCAGCAGCGCCCGCCCGCCGACCAGCTCCGCCGCCTTGAGGATGCGGGCATAAGCATGCTTCAGCAGGCCCGTGCCCACACCCCCTCCGGCATAGGCCAGGTCGACGGCCAGTTGGCCCAGCAATATGCAGGGAATGGGATCGGGCGGCTGGCCCGTCCGCACCGCACGCGCGAATGCCGTCGGCGAGACGGCCGCGGGCGCCAGCGCGTAATAGCCGGCCACGCGCTCGCCGTCGCAGACCACGACGACCGCCGAAAATCCCTTCTGCTGATTGGCAAGGGCGCGCTGTCTCAGCCAATTGTCGAGCGCCGGCTTGCCGCTCGCAAATTGCGAGATGTCATGGCGGCCGGTCAGCGCTTCCGGCGCGCTAAGCGGCATCGCTCTGCGCTATTTTTCCCAAGGCGCCTTCCGCTGCATGATCTTCACGATGTCGGCCACGACGACCGGCGGCTCGGACAGGCTGTCCGCAAAGGCCCTAAAGCCGGCCGGCGTCATCTTGACCAGCGTGCCTTCCAGGATCACCTCTTCCGCCGCACGGAGGGCGGCATCGCGCATGAAATCGGTGCGCGAGCGTCCGCGCATGATGGCCGCGCGGTCGATGAGGGCGATATCGGCCTTCGGCAACCGCAGAGACAGCGGCTGTTCCTTGCGCTGCATGGTTCGTTTCGTCATGTAGTGCATAAAGCACTACGTCATGAAAAAGTCAATGACTTACGTCACGGCACCTGGTGCAAGCTGGCACGACTTAGGGAGAGACCCATGACCGCCGCCCTCGACAACGCGCTCGTTTCCAACGCCACCTATGGCGACGACGCGGCGATCCACGGCCTGCTCGCGGGCCTGCGCCGCGACGATCCGGTGCATTGGACCGCGCCCGACGGCTTCCGCCCGTTCTGGGCGATCACCAAACACGCCGACATCCTGGAGATCGAAAAGCTCAACGACCGGTTCCACAACGAGCCGCGCTCGGTGCTGATGAACCTGCAGGCCGAGCACGATCTCGCCGCGATGTGGGGCGGCCCCGATCCCAGGACCGGCCGCGTCTCGCCGCTGCGCACCCTGATCGACATGGACGGCGAGGACCATCGCGCCTATCGCGGCCTGACCCAGGCCTGGTTCATGCCGGTGAATCTGCGCAAGAGCCTGGAAGCACGCACCGTCGAACTGGCCAAACGCTATGTCGACAAGATGCTGGCGATCGGCCCGGAATGCGACTTCACCAAGGACATCGCGGTCTACTATCCGCTGCATGTCATCATGTCGATCCTGGGCGTGCCGGAAACCGACGAGCCCAGGATGCTGCAACTGACGCAAGAGCTGTTCGGCGGCGGCGATCCCGACATGCAGCGCAAGGAGCGCGCTCCGGGCACCAACGTCATCGCCGACTTCTTCATGTACTTCAACGCGATGACCGAGGCGCGCCGCGCCCATCCCGGCGAAGACCTCGCCACCGTCATCGCCAACGGCCAGGTGAACGGCGCCCCGCTCGGGCCGGTCGAGACCGCGTCCTACTACATCATCGTCGCGACCGCCGGCCACGACACGACCAGTTCCTGCATCGCCGGGGGCCTGCGCGCGCTGATGGAAAATCCGGCGCAACTGAAGAAGCTCCAGGACAATCCCGACCTGCTCAACAGCGCGGTGGACGAGATCATCCGCTGGGTCACGCCGGTGCAGCATTTCATGCGCACCAATATGGGGCCGGACTACGCGCTGCGCGGCAAAACGATCAAGACCGGCGATTCGCTGCAGCTTCTCTACATCTCGGGCAACCGCGACGAGGAGGTGTGGCCCGACGCCGGCATGTTCCGCGTCGACCGCGAGAACAACCGCCATGCCGCCTTCGGTTACGGCGCGCATGTCTGCCTCGGCCAGCATCTCGCCAAGATGGAGATCCGCGCCTTCTTCAAGGAGCTGCTGGGCCGTCTCGACTCGATCGAGATGACGGGCCCGTCCGCCCGCGTGCAATCGAGCTTCGTCAGCGGCCTCAAGACCCTGCCGGTGCGCTACAAGCTCCGCGCGGCATGATCACCCTCATCGGTCTCGCCGCCGCGTTCTGCACCACGATCGCCTACCTGCCGCAGGTGCTGCAGACCTGGCGCACGCGCTCGACCAAGGATCTGTCGCTGCCGATGTTCGCCGTCATGACGACGGGCGTATTCCTGTGGCTGGTCTATGGCCTGCTCGTGCGCGACGTGCCGCTGATCGCCGCCAACGGCGTCACGCTCCTGCTCTCAGGCACCATCCTCTACTTCAAGCTGCGCCACGGCTGAGCCCGGCAGGCTGCCGCGGATGTCGACGATCAGGAACACGATCCAGGACAGCGTCACCGCGTTGGAGAGGAACGGCCCGAACAGGTGCGGATTGGCGATCCCCAGCACCGTGCCGAAGAAGCCGAGCGCGCACAGCGCCGCCGCCGGATAGTTCACCCGTCCCGACTGGATCAGGATCGTGCCGCCGACCGCGCCGGCCAGGCCCAGCGCGATCCATTTCACGCCGGTCGCCCAGGGCAGCACGACGAGCGAGAAGCCCGGCGCGTCCGGCGCGGCGGTGAGCTGGAACAGGCAGACATTCTCGAGATAGTCGGCGATCACCGCGACGACCGCGAGGACAAACCCCAATAGCGCCGAGCGGTCGTCGCGCGGCGCCAAGGCGACGAAGAAGAAGGCGAGGAACACGCCATAGGCCGGAATGAAGACCAGGCAATCGGCCCAGGTGACGATATCGATCCGCGCCGCCAGCGCGGCGCGGCAGGCGCTCGGGCCGGCGCCGAAGATCGCCTGCAGATCGCCGACGCTGCGCGCCATCTCCTGCGCGATCACCGGCGCATAGCCGGGCTGAAGATTGCCGCACGCGACCAGCGCCGGCTGGAACAGGCTGTAGACCGTCAGCAGCAGGATGACGACGGCGCCGCCGAAGCTGATGCGATAGGCCAGGCTTGCTGAGATCATCGGTTCCCCCCTTTTTTCCGGGTGCAATAGTGTCACGGCCCGCGAAGGCGGGCCACCCAGTTGACGGTGCTTTGTGGGAGCAGGATTGAGTGCGCGAACTGGTTTGAGATCGTGCTCGTGATCACCTGGGTGGCCCGCCTTCGCGGGCCATGACGATGGCGGGTGCTACCCGAACACCCGCGCGAACACCGTGTCGACATGCTTGGTGTGATAGTCGTTGTCGAACATCGCCTCCAGCTCCGCCACCGGCACCACGCTTGCCACGTTCGGATCGGCTTTCAACAATTCCAGCAGCGTGTCCTCGCCGGCCCAGGCGCGCATCGCGTGTCCCTGCACCAGCTTGTACGCCGTCTCGCGCTCGATCCCCGCCTGGGTCAGCGCCAGGAGCGCGCGCTGCGAATGGATGATGCCTTGCGTCGAATCGAGGTTCTTGCGCATCCGGTCGGCGCGGATCAGGAGCTTGTCGACCACGCCCGCGGCGCGCACCAGCGCGAAGTCCAGCGTAATCGTCGCGTCCGGCGCGATGAAGCGCTCGACCGAGGAATGCGAGATGTCGCGCTCGTGCCACAGCGCCACGTTCTCCAGCGCCGGCATGACATAGGCCCGCACCATGCGCGCCAGGCCCGTCAGGTTCTCGGTCAGCACCGGATTGCGCTTGTGCGGCATGGCGGAAGACCCCTTCTGCCCTTCCGCGAAATACTCCTGCGCCTCCAGCACCTCGGTGCGCTGCAGATGGCGGATCTCGGTCGCCAGCCGCTCGATCGAGCTCGCCACCACGCCCAGCGCCGCGAAATAGGCGGCATGGCGGTCGCGCGGGATCACCTGGGTCGACACCGGCTCGACGGTCAGCCCCAGCTTGGCCGCGACATGCGCCTCGACGGCGGGATCGACATTGGCGAAGGTCCCCATCGCGCCCGAGATGGCGCAGGTCGCGATCTCCGCGCGCGCCGCGATCAATCGCGTCTTGGCGCGCGCGAACTCGGCATGGAAGCCGGCGAGCTTCAGGCCGAACGTCGTCGGCTCGCCATGGATGCCGTGGCTGCGCCCGATGGTCAGCGTGTATTTGTGCTCGAACGCCCGCTTCTTCAGCGCCGCCAGCAACAGGTCGACGTCGGCGATCAGGATGTCGGTGGCGCGCGCCAGCTGCACCGACAAGGTCGTGTCCAGCACGTCCGACGAGGTCATGCCCTGGTGCACGAAACGCGCCTCGGGGCCGACGATCTCGGCCAGATGGGTCAGGAAGGCGATGGTCTCGTGCCGGGTCTCGCGCTCGATCTCCTCGATGCGCGCGACGTCGAATTTGGCGCCCTTGCCCTTTTCCCACACCTTGGCGGCGGCTTCCTTGGGAATGACGCCGAGCTCGGCCAGCGCGTCGGCGGCATGCGCCTCGATCTCGAAATGGATGCGGTATTTGGTGTCGTCCGACCAGATGGCGACCATCTCAGGGCGGGCATAGCGCGGGATCATCGAAAAGACCGGTTCGTTACGAAGCCTTATAGGTCGCCGGCGGCGCCGAATCCATGCCCGGCAGCGCCGCATCGATCATCTTGCGGGTTTCCTCGTCCTTGGGATTCTTCAGGATCTCGCGCAGCGGCCCGCGCTCCACCACCTTGCGGTCCTTGAAGAACATCGCATCCTCCGCCAGCACCTGGGCGACGCCGACATCGGCGGTGATGACGAGGAAGGCCGGCCCCTCCTGGCGGCGGAAATCCTCCAAGAGCTCGATCAGGATCGACTGCGCGAAGGCGTCGAGGCCGCGCAGCGGCTCGTCGATCACGGCCAGGAACGGCGCCCCGACGATGGCGCGCGCCACCTGCAGGCGGCGCTTGTCGAACGGCGACAGGCTCGCCACCGCCCGCCGCCCGTCATGGCTGGCGAGGCCGACGCGCTTGAGCGCGGTTTCCCGGTGCCCCGCCACCATCTCGCGCGGCAGCCGCAGATGGGCGCGCAGCGGCTCGTCCACCGTGTCCCACAGCGTCATGCGCGGATCGAGCGCGTCGTCGGCGCCGGTGATGAAGGCGATGCGGCGGCGCAGGCGCGAGGTCATCGCCGCCGACAGGATGCTCATGTCGACCTGGTCGATCACCACCCGCCCGCTCGCGATGTGCTCGAGCCCGAGCAGCGCCCGCACCAGGGCGCGGCGGCCCGAACCTTCCTCGCCGATCAGCGCCAGCGACGCGCCGCGGCGCAGCTCGAAGGAGAGTCCGTCGCGCGTCCGCGTCCCCTTGTCCTTCTGCGGCCGCAGATCCAGCGCCTGCACCTGCAACAAGGCTCGCCGCGCGTCGCGGCGCGCAGCGGCGGCGCGTCGGCCGGCTTGGGCAGCGCCTTGAACAGCGTCTTGGTGTAGGCGTGGCTCTGGCCGCCGGCCAGCTTGTCGAACCCGCCTTCCTCGATGACGCGGCCCTGGCGCAGCACCAGCATGCGGCTGCGCAGATGCGTCGCGGTCTTGAGGCCCCGCGCGGCATAGATCAGCGCGAAGCCCAGCCGCTTCTGCTCGGCCGTCAACGCCGCGACGATGGTGCGGATCGAGGTCGGGGTGAGGTCGGCGAAAGCGTGATCGGCGATCAGGAGGTCGGGCGCCTGCGCGATCGCGGCGGCGAGCAGCGCCCAGGACAGGTTCATCGCTCCGATCTCGCCGGGCTTCTTGTTCAACGTCGCGAAGACCGGCGCCCCGGCAAGGCGTTCGAGCGCGATGCGCAATTCCTCGCCGGCGCTGGCGCGCGGGCCGCCATGGCGCCGCGCCAGCACGCGCGACAATTGCGAAAACCACGCTGGCATAGGGATTGAGCGGCGCTTGCGCCGCGCCGGCCAGGTAGACGATGCGGATCGGGGCTTTGAGCCGCTTCGCCGCCGGCAACTCGGCGCGGTCGCCGAAGCGCAGCGTGCCCGACAGTTCTTCGCCGCGTGCCGTAAAGCCGCCCAGCACGCGCAGCAGGGCGTCCTTGCCGCTCGCGGCATCGCCCAGGATCGTCAGGGCCTCGCCCGGCGCCAGCGCGAAGGACAGCCGGTCGAGCTCCGTCACGCCGCCGCGCGAGACGCTGAGATCGCTGACGGTGAGCAGCGCCTCGCTCATGCCCGCTCGCCCTCTTCGAGGCCCGCCGCGAGGCGCGCGAACTGGATCAGCAGCATCAGGGCCAGGGCCGGGAACGCCGCCGTCCACCAGGCATGCAGAAAATAGAGCTTGGAGGCGGCGATCATCAGGCCGAGGGTCGCGATGCGGCGGCACCGCGCCGAAGCCCAGGAAGCTCACGGTCGACAGCACGATCGACACCGCCGCCAGCGCGCGCGCCGCGCTCGACAGGATGCTGTCGCTGAACTCGTAGATCAGGTCGCGCCGCAGCAGCGTCGAGGCCGATATGCCGGTGGCGCGGGCATAGTCCGAATGGGTGGCGCGCTCCTGTGCCTGGGCCCGCTCGAAGGCGCGCACGAAGGCGAAGTGGCGCCGCCGCGAGCCCCGCCGCGACGCCGGCCCAGCCGCGCGAGGTCAGGCCGATCACCAGCACCGCCAGCAGCAGCGCCGGCAGCGAGGCGAGGATGCCGATCCCGCCGCGCAGGGTGAGCGCCAGCGGCCGCGGCAGCCGCGCCGCGACGAAGCCGAACAGGGCGCCCGCGACCAGCGTGGTCAGCGGTCGCGGCAGGCGCTGCGCACCGTGGCGCTGAGCCCGTGCAGCGTCTCGCTCAAGATGTCGCGGCCCAGGATGTCGGTGCCGAAGCGCAACGCCGCCGAAGGCGGCGCCAGCCACGGCCGATCCCGGTCGCATCGGCCGGGGCGCTGGCGAGGAAGTCCGAAAGGCTCACCGCCACCGCGATCAGGCCGAGCCCGACCCAGCCGGCGACGCGCAGCAGGGCCTGCACCGACTGAGTGCCGGGCGCGCTCGCCGTCATGCCGGTTTTCCCGATCGATCAGCGGCCGGGCGGCGCAGCGCCCGATGAAGTCGGCGATCAGGGTCAGGCTCGCGAAGCTGAGCAGGATCGGCGCCACCACCGCCCAGTCGTGCAGCGCCACCGATTTGACGAACAGGTCGGCGGCGCCGGCATAGTTGAACACCCATTCCGCCACCGCCGCCGCCGAGAGCAGCGCCAGCATCACTTCGCCCAGGCTCGCCAGCAGGCCGGCGAAGATCTGCGGCACGCCATAGGCGCTCTCGATCTCGAGCGGCGAAAGGCCCATGCGGCGCAGATGCACCCGCCACGGTTCGCTCGCCGACTCCGATCCCGCCCGCCGCAGCGCCAGCTGCGCCGCCGCGGCGCCGGCCAGGCCGACCGTCAGCACCGGCAGCAGCAAGGTCTCGAACGCCGCCGCACTGTGCGGCCACAGCGCCAGGCCGCTCTTGACCCCGCCGGCGATCGGCACCGGCCAGTGCAGCAGGTTCGCCGCGGCGAAGGCGAGCGCCAGCCCGGCGCAGAAGATCGGCGCCGCCGATACGATCTGGATCAGCGGCGCCGCGGCGCGCCGCGCCGGGCCGGCGCCGAACAGCAGGCCGACCGGAATGCCGACCAGCAGCGCCACCGCGAAGCCTTCGGCGACCAGGCCGAGCGTCAGCGGCAGATGCGCCGTGAGTTCCTCGAGCGCGGCATTGCCGCTCATCGCGCTCCTGCCGAAATCGAGATTGAGCACCGCGGCCAGCGTCCGGCCCCAGGCGATCAGGAAGCCCAGGCTTCCGTCCCCCGCCTGCGGCGCGGCCAACGCCGAAACCGCGGCGGCCAGAAGCACGGCGCCGAGCAGCCCCAGCGCCAGTCTCCCGGCCTCGCGCAACACGAAACGCAGCATGCGATCCCCGATTTGCGCGGCACTATAACAGTGCGGAGCGAAACCGGGGCAAGGCCAATTCGCCGGCGCTAGATCGCCGGCACCGGACAGGTTTGTCGCCACCGGTATTTGGCTGTGCACCGGCGGATCGGGATAGTATTGCGTCGTCCGCTGCACGGAGATCGCCTTGGCCTCCCCGGCAGTGATCTTGACGATCTCGAGCGCTTCATCGAGGCTCGAGGAAATTCCCCCACCGGTGATCCGGTTGCGGTCGACGACGAAGCGCGGATTGCCCGGCGCCACCTTCACTTCGGGGAAGCGCGCGAAGCAGGGCAGGAACGCCCAATGGGTCGTCGCGGTGTAGCCGTTGAGCAGGCCGGCCTGCGCCAGCAGCAGGGCGCCGTTGCACACTGAGGTGACGTATTTCACCGTCGCGGCCTGCCGGATCAGGAAATCCTGATAGCACTTGCTCTTCTGCATCGCCGCGATGGCATCGGGCGAGCCGCCCGGCACCCACAGGATGTCGCTCCTGCCCGCCGCGGCGAAGCTGGTGTCGACCCGGACGGTGAGGCCGCCATTGCCGGTGACGAGGCCGGTATTCTCGGCGGCGAGGATGTTGGTAAAGCCGGCCCAGCGGAACATCTCATAGGCGCCGGTGACGTCCAGCACATCAAAACCTTCATAAATCGGGATGACGACTTGCATTGCTGTCTCCTTGCGTTTGGGTTGGACGCAACAGACGCAGTACGCAACGCTTACAAAAGCCCCAGTGCCTTGAAGCTGGCATGGCCGCTGCGGCCGATCACCAGATGGTCGTGGACAGAAATCTTCAGCGCCTTGGCGGCGGCGGCGACGTCGCGCGTCATCTCGATGTCGGCTTTGGACGGCGTCGGATCGCCGCTCGGATGGTTGTGCACCAGGATGATGGCGGCGGCGCCGAGCTCCAGCGCGCGCTTGACGATCTCGCGCGGATAGACCGGGGTGTGGTCGATGGTGCCCCGGGTCTGCACCTCGTCGGCGATCAGGATGTTCTTGCGGTCGAGGAACAGGATGCGGAATTCCTCGTGCGGGCTGCGCGCCATCGCCGCGGTGCAATAGTCGATCAGCGCCGCCCAGGAGCTCAGCGCCGGCTTGCCCAGCATCTGGCCGCGCGCCAGGCGCAGCGCCGCCGCCTCGACGATCTTGAGCTGCGTCACCACCGCCTCGCCGATGCCGTCGACCTCCAAGAGGCGGGCGCGGGGCGCCGCGATCGCCTCGGCGAAGCTGCCGAAGCGCGCGATCAGCGTCTTGGCGAGCGGCTTGACGTCGCGGCGCGGAATGGCGGCGAACAGCAGCAGCTCCATCAGCTCGTAATCCGGCATCGCCCCGGCGCCGCCGCCCAGGAAGCGCTCGCGCAGGCGCTCGCGATGGCCGAGCTGATCGGGCCGCGCCGCCGGCGGGGCGGGCGCGAAGGCGCGCGCCATGTCCGCCAGCGCCGCCGGCTCGTCAGACGTAGGGAGGCTTGTCCCAGCCCTTGGGCGAGGCTGTGAAGATTTCGACGCCATCTTCGGTCACACCAACGGAATGTTCGAATTGGGCGGAAAGCGAACGGTCGCGAGTCACGGCCGTCCAACCGTCATTGAGCACCTTTACGCCATAGCCGCCGAGATTGATCATCGGTTCGACGGTGAAGAACATCCCGGGCTTCAGGCCGATGCCGTGGCCGGGCTTGCCATAATGCACGATATTGGGAAGGGCATGGAAGACGCGCCCCAGGCCATGGCCGCAGAAATCGCGCACCACGGCGCAGCGCTCCTGGCCCTCGGCGAAGCTCTGGATCGCATGGCCGATGTCGCCGGTGGTGTTGCCCGGCTTCGCCACCGCGATGCCGCGCAGCATCGATTCGTAGGTGATGTCGACCAGGCGCCGCGCCTTCAGCTTGACGTCGCCCACCAGGTACATGCGGCTGGTGTCGCCATGCCAGCCGTCGACGATCACCGTCACGTCGATATTGACGATGTCGCCGTCGCGCAGCGGCTTGTCGTTCGGGATGCCGTGGCAGACGACGTGGTTGATCGAGGTGCAGACGGTGTGGCGGTAGCCGCGATAGCCCAGGCACGCCGGGATGCCGCCATGGCTCACGACATAGTCGAAGGCGAGCTTGTCGAGATATTCGGTGGTGACGCCGGGCTTCACTTCCGGCACCAGCAGGTCCAGCACCTCCGCCGCCAGCCGCCCGGCCCGGCGCATGCCGTCGAAATCGGCCGGATTGTGCAGCGCCACCGCGAAATGGGCGCGGCGGGTGGCTTCGAAGACGTCGGCCTCGGGCATCACGGTCATGGCAGGCTGCTCATAAGGTTTCGGGCCGCTTGATGTAGGGGCCGGCCCCGTGTTTGCTAAGGGCTGGGAACGTCACAAAGTCTTACACCGGCCCGCCCCGATGAGCCAGACCGAGCGCGTCACCGCCGCCATCCTCGTGATCGGGGACGAGATCCTGTCGGGCCGCACCCAGGACACCAACACCGCCTATATCGCCAAATTCCTGGGGGCGCTGGGCATCGACCTGTGCGAGGCGCGGGCGGTTCCCGACATCCAGGGCGAGATCGTGGCGGCGCTGAACGCGCTGCGCGTCCGCTACACCTACGTCTTCACCACCGGCGGCATCGGCCCGACCCATGACGACATCACCTTCGAGGCGGTCGCCGCCGCGTTCGGCGTCGGCTGCTATTTCCATCCCGAGGCGCTGGCGGCGATGGCGGCGCGCTACAAGCCCGGCGAGTTCAACGACGCGCGCAAGCGCATGGCCTATATCCCGGTCGGCGCCGAGCTGGTGCGCAACTCGGTGTCGACCGCGCCCGGCGTCCATATCGGCAATGTCTTCGTGATGGCCGGGGTGCCGATGATCATGCGCGCGATGATGGACGCGATCGAGCCGCGCCTGAAGCGCGGCGCCGTGGTCCATGCCGCGACCGTGCAAGCCAAGGTTCCCGAAGGGCGGATCGCCGAGGGACTAGGTAGAATCCAGGCCGACCATAAAGCGGTCGCAATCGGCAGCTATCCCTATTACCGCGAGGATGGTGCCGGCGTTCAGCTTGTCGCGCGTGGTCGCGACGCGGCAGAAGTCGAAACCGCCGCCCGGGAAATCGAGGGCCTGCTTCGCGAACTGGGCGCCGAAAGCGCCCGGGTAACCGTCTGAGCCCTTTGTCGGGCGAAAGACGAAAGTTTACAGACATTAAGCATGACAAGGCGGCTCGCCTTGTGTAGCTTTTGGGCTCTGGGAATGAGGCTTGCCGCAACGAACGGCAGGCCCGGCTGGGGCGCGAAACTACGAAGCGACTGGGGCAAAACGCCCGACGAAAGGACTGGGCCCGCGCGAGGGCCGCATCGACTGTTCGAATCCCGAGGAGTACCGACGAGAATGACCATGAAACGCGTTCTGGGGGCGGCAGTCGGCGGCGTGATGGTGGCGGTTGCCGGCGTGGCGCTGGCCGCGAATTTCACCTCGTCGAAGCAGACCGATTTCTTCGCCGCCGGACGGCATCAGTTCTATGTCTGGTGCGCGGGCGGTTCGGACTTCATGGCGATGCAGAACGGCCTCTCGGCCGAGGATGCCCAGATGCGGCTCTACAACGAGGAAAAGCGCGTCGGAAAGACCAATTGCTGGCCGGTCTGGCAGGGCCGGGTTTCGAGCTAGGAAATTCACCCACAGGGTAGGCGGACGGCGGCTGGAAAGCCGCCGTTTTCGTTTGCAGGCGGGCGAAAACAGGCCCGGCTGCCGCTTGACTTGGCTCGCCTCGCGGTAAGTATGCGCGTTACATCGCCATGGAGACGCAACGGTGAAATACGGAATCGACTACCGCTACCTGCCCAAGGGCGCCGCCACCCCGGTGGACAACACCCAGCCGGTGGATGTCGAGGTCGATCACGATCAGTTCGCCCTGATCCCCAATGTCGGCGATTTCGTCGACATCCCGGGCGACGATCCGGGCATGCGCAACGTGCCGCTCAAGGGCCGGGTGCGCTCGCGCCTGTTCAAATACGTGATGAATTATTGCTACATCACCATCATCGTCGAAGACACCGACGAGGACTGGAAGAAGCTCCGCGCCAAGGCGCTGGACACCTAAAGCCCCAATTCCTTCGCTTCGGCGGCGAGCGCGGCGAGGGCCTCGTCGCGTCCGGCCGCCGCCTTGCGCGCCTCGGCGAGGGCGGCGCGCGCCTTGTCCTTGTCGCCCAACACGGCATAGGCGCGGATCAGGCGCTGCCAGCCGGCGGGATCGTCGGGCTGGGCTTTGAGCCGTGCCGCCAGCCCCGCCACCATGGCGCCGATGTCCGGCGCGGCGCCGCCGCTGCGCGCCCGCAAGGCGGCGATGCGGTCGACCAGGTCGGCATGTACGGCGGAATTGGCCGGCACGTCGGCCAGGAGGCTGTTCCAGTGTTGCAGCGCCTGCGCGGTGTTGCCGCGTGCCGCCGCCGCCAGCCCCAGGAAATAGCGTGCCGCCTTGTCCTTGGGGTCGAGCGCCAGCGCTTGGCCGAACGCCGTGCTCGCGTCCTCGGTCACCGCGCCGGAGGAGGCCTGGGCCAGCGCCTCGCCATAGGCCGAATACAGGAAGGAATAGCGCTGTCCCCTGGCCTCGGCGGCCTTGACGGCGCGGGCGAAGGCCTTGGCGGCGTCGCCGGGATCGCGCGCCGACATATAGGCCTGGCCGAGCAGCGCCCAGCCGCGCGGATCGTCGGGGTGGCTGCGCACCACCTTGCCCAGCCGCCCGATCAGCGCGTTCAGGTCCTTGGCCTCGTCGCCTTCCAGGTCGCGCGCCGCGAGGAAGGGATGGCCGAGCGCGAAATAGACCGCGCCGCCGACGCCCAGCACGAACAGCAGCGCCGCCGCGCCAGCACGAAGCGTCCGCGCGCCGTACGCTGGCGCAGGATCGGCCAGGCCACGAAGGCGCCGGCGACGACGGCGATGAGGGCGAGAAGGGAATAGGCCAGGATGGTCATGCGCCCTTGCCCGGCGGGCGGCGGAACTTGCCCTTGGCCAGCGCCACGATCATGCCGCGGATGGTGCGCACTTCCTGGTCGGTCAGGTTGGCGCGGTTGAGCAGGGCGCGCATGTGGCGGATCATCGGCGTCTCTTTGCTCGGCGGATAGAGGAAGCCGCTGGTCAGAAGCTCGCCCTCCAGGTGCTCGAAGAGATCGAACATCTCCTGCCGCGTCGCCTTTTTCGCGATCGGCCCGTGATCGATGCGCGCCGCCGGCGTCTCGTCGGCGGCGCGGAACCATTCATAGCACAGCAGCATCACCGACTGCGCCAGATTGAGCGAGGCGAACGCCGCCGTCGGGATCGTCACGACGGACGTCGCCAGCGATACCTCGTCATTGTCGAGGCCGGAGCGCTCGTTGCCGAACAGCAGGCCGCAGCGGATGCCTTTCGCCGCCGCGGCGCGCAATTGCCGGGCGGCCTCGGGCGGCGTGACCACCGGCTTGGCGACGCCGCGCTCGCGCGCCGTGGCGGCGAACACCAGTTGCAGGTCGCCCAGGGCCGCCGCCGCATCGTCGTACAACCGGACATTCTCCAGGAGGTCGGCGGCACCCGCCGCCATGTGGACGGCCTTCTCGTTCGGCCAGCCGTCGCGCGGCGGCCACCAGCCGCAGGTCGAAGATCCCGAAATTCTTCATCGCCCGCGCCGCGGCGCCGATGTTTTCGCCCAATTGCGGCCGGGACAGGATGATGACGGGGGCGGTCATTTTGCGGCTTTGACGGGATTATGGCCCCCCGCTATACCCCGCCACACCAGCCATCCGGAAGGGTCCCATGGACAAGATCAAGGTAGCCAACACCGTCGTCGAGCTCGACGGCGACGAGATGACCCGCATCATCTGGGACCTGATCAAGAAGAAGCTGATCCTGCCCTATCTCGACATCAAGCTGGAATATTACGATCTCAGCGTCGAGCATCGCGACGCCACCGACGACCAGGTGACGGTCGACGCCGCCCATGCCATCGCCAAGCACGGCGTCGGCGTCAAATGCGCCACCATCACGCCGGACGAGGCGCGGGTCACCGAATTCAAGCTCAAGAAGATGTGGGAAGTCGCCCAACGGCACCATCCGCAACATCTTAGGGGGCACGATCTTCCGCGAGCCGATCATCTGCAAGAACGTGCCGCGCCTGGTGCCGGGCTGGACCCAGCCGATCATCGTCGGCCGCCATGCCTTCGGCGACCAGTACAAGGCGACCGATTTCCGTTTCCCCGGCAAGGGCACGCTGTCGATCAAATTCGTCGGCGAGGACGGCAAGGTGATCGAGCACGAGGTGTTCCAGGCGCCCGGCGCCGGCGTCGCGATGGCGATGTACAATCTCGACGACTCGATCCGCGATTTTCGCCCGCGCTTCGCTGAGCTACGGCATCCTGCGCAAATACCCGGTGTACCTGTCGACCAAGAACACGATCCTGAAGGCCTATGACGGCCGCCTTCAAGGACATCTTCCAGGAGGTGTTCGACGCCGAATTCGCCGCCAAGTTCAAGGAGCTCGGCATCACCTATGAGCACCGCCTGATCGACGACATGGTCGCGGCCTCGCTGAAATGGAGCGGCGGCTATGTCTGGGCGTGCAAGAACTACGACGGCGACGTGCAGTCCGACACCGTGGCGCAGGGCTTCGGCAGCCTCGGCCTGATGACCTCGGTGTGCTGCTGTCGCCCGACGGCAAGACGGTGGAGGCGGAAGCGGCGCACGGCACCGTGGACGCGCCATTACCGCGATTATCAGAAGGGCAAGTCGACCTCGACCAATTCGATCGCCTCGATCTTCGCCTGGACCCGCGGCCTCGCGCATCGCGCCAAGCTCGACGGCAATCCCGCGCTCGACAAATTCGCCCACACGCTGGAGAGAAGGTCTGTGTCGCCACGGTCGAAGCCGGCGACATGACCAAGGACCTCGCTCTCCTGGTCGGGCCCGAGCAGAAATGGCTCACCACCGAAGGCTTCCTCGACAAGGTCGACGAGAACCTGAAGAAGGCGATGGCGTAGGCCCCGCGCCGTTCGAATCTGTCAGCAGTCTGCATGCGCGGCGCGCATACCCCTTCTGTCGAAATGTTCTTTATTTGTTCCTGACGCTTGCATAGCCTGCCAAAGGCTAAACGGGAGCGGGACAAATGATCGGCTATGTGACCATCGGCGCCAAGGACAGCGAGGCGTCGGAAGTTCTACGATGCGGTGCTGGGCGCCTGCGGCAATGAGCGCAAATTCGCCGATGGCGGCTGGATCGGCTACGGGCCGAAGGGCAAGGACGAGCACAGCGTCTTCGTCTGCCCGCCCTTCAACCAGGAAGCGGCGAGCTTCGGCAACGGCATGATGATCGCGTTCCGGACCGACGCGAAAAGACAGGGTCGACGCCGCCTATCACGCCGGCCTCGGCGCCGGCGGCTCGAACGAAGGCGCGCCCGGCTACCGCCCGCCGGAGAAGCCAAAGCTGGTACGGCGCCTATCTGCGCGATCCCACCGGCAACAAGATCGCGGTCTACTTCACGCCGTGATTACCGCCGCTGCAGGCTCCCGGCGGCCTTACGCCGCCGGGCTGAGCGCGCCCAGGCGTTGTTCGATCGCCGTCAGCGCGTCGGCCGCCTTGGTCCCGTCGGGGCCGCCGGCCTGTGCCATGTCGGGCGCGGCCGCCGCCGCCCTTGCCGCCCAGCGCCTCGGCCCCGAGCTTGACGAGATCGACGGCGCTGATCCGCGCCGTCAGATCGTCGGTCACGCCCACCACCAGCGAGGCGCGGCCGTCCGCGACTGCGACGAAGGCGACGACGCCGGAGCCGATCTTGGTCTTGGCGTCGTCGGCCAGGCCCTTGAGGTCTTTCGCGTTCACGCCTTCGACCACGCGCAGCAGCGTCTTGACGCCCGCGATCGTCTTGCCCTCGTCGCCGCTGCGGGCCGGACCCGCCAGCGCCAGCGCCTTCTTGGCGTCGGCGAGCTCGCGTTCCAGCCGCCGCCGCTCTTCCGACAGCGCGGCGACGCGCGCCGGCAGGTCCGCCGCGCTGGTCTTGAGCGCCGCCGCCGCGTCGCGCGCGATCCCCGCCTGGCCGGAGAGATATTTGCGGGCGCCCTCGGAGGTCAGCGCCTCGATGCGCCGCACGCCCGCCGCGACCGCGCTCTCGCTCAGGATCGTGAACAGGCCGATGTCGCCCAGCCGGTGGACATGGGTGCCGCCGCACAACTCCACCGAATAGCTCTTGCCGCCGTCGGCATCGCTGCCCATCGACAGCACGCGCACCTCGTCGCCGTATTTCTCGCCGAACAGCGCCTCGGCGCCTTCGCTCACCGCCTGCTCCGTCGGCATCAGCCGCGTCAGCGTGTCGGTGTTCTGCCGGATCACGTCGTTGACCATCAGCTCGATGCGCTCGAGCTCGTCCGGCGTCACCGGCTTGGGATGGCTGAAGTCGAAGCGCAGCCGGTCGGGCGCGACCAGCGAGCCCTTCTGCTGCACATGCTCGCCCAGCACGCGCTTGAGCGCGGCGTGCAGCAGGTGGGTCGCCGAATGGTTGGCGCGGGTGGCGCGGCGCTTCTCGCCGTCGACGTTCAGGTCGACCGCGTCGCCGGTCTTGAAGGCGCCCTTGGTCACCTTGACGACATGGACGTGCAGGCTGCCGAGCTTCTTCTCGGTGTCCTCGACGATGCCTTCGCCCTTGGCCGCCTTGATCGTGCCCTGGTCGCCGACCTGGCCGCCGGATTCGCCGTAGAACGGCGTCTGTTGGTCAGCAGCAGGACGGTCCTCGCCTTCCTCCGCCGACGCGATGCGCTGGCCGTCCTTGAACATCGCGAGCACGACGCCTTCGGCGGTCTCGGTGTCGTAGCCCAAGAATTCGGTCGAACCGAATTCGTCGCGCACCTCGAACCATTTGGCTTCGTCGGCGGTCTCGCCGGTGCCGGCCCAGGCCTTGCGCGCCTCGGCCTTCTGCCGCGCCATCGCCGCGTCGAAGCCTGCGGTGTCGACCGCGATGTCCTTGGCCTTCAGCGCGTCCTGCGTCAGGTCGAGCGGGAAGCCGTAGGTGTCGTAGAGCTTGAACGCGGTCTCGCCGGCGAGCGTCCCGCCCTTGCTCAAATCCGCCGTCGCCTCGTCGAGCAGCTTGAGGCCGCGCGCCAGCGTCTCGCGGAAACGGATTTCCTCGAGCTTCAGCGTCTCGGTGATGATGGCTTCGGCGCGCTTGAGCTCGGGAATAGGCGGTGCCCATCTCCGCCACCAGCGCCGGCACCAGCCGGTGCATCAGGGGGATCCTTGGCGCCGATCAGATGGGCATGGCGCATGGCGCGGCGCATGATCCGGCGCAGGACATAGCCGCGCCCTTCGTTCGACGGCAAGACGCCGTCGGCCATCAGGAACGAGGTCGAGCGCAGATGGTCGGCGATGACGCGATGGCTGAACTTGGCCTCGCCTTCGGCCTTGGCGCCGCTGGCGTCGACCGAGGCGGCGATGAGGTGGCGGAACAGGTCGATGTCGAAGACGTTCGTCACGCCCTGCATCACCGTGGCGAAGCGCTCCAGCCCCTATGCCGGTGTCGATCGAAGGGCGCGGCAGCGGCACGCGGGTCTCAGCATCCACCTGGTCGAACTGCATGAAGACGAGGTTCCACACCTCGACGAAGCGGTCGCCGTCCTCGTCGGGCGAGCCCGGCGGGCCGCCGGCCACGCCTGGGCCGTGGTCGTAGAAAATCTCGGAGCAGGGGCCGCAGGGGCCGGTCTCGCCCATCGACCAGAAATTGGCGCTGCTCGCGATGCGGATGATGCGCTCTTCGGGGAGGCCCGCGATCTTCTTCCCACAGCGCCGCCGCGTCCTCGTCCTCGGCATAGACCGTGACCGTCAGCTTGTCCTTGGGCAGGCCGAAATCCTTGGTCACCAGGTCCCAGGCGGCGCTGATCGCGCCCTCCTTGAAATAGTCGCCGAACGAGAAATTGCCCAGCATCTCGAAGAAGGTGAGGTGGCGCGCGGTGTAGCCGACATTGTCGAGGTCGTTGTGCTTGCCGCCGGCGCGCACGCATTTCTGCACCGTCGTGGCGCGCTTATAGGGCCGCTTCTCCGCCCCGGTGAAGACGTTTCTTGAACTGCACCATGCCGGCATTGGTGAACATCAGGGTGGGATCGTTGCGCGGCACGAGCGGCGACGACGGCACCACCGCATGCTGGCGGTCGCGGAAGAAGTCGAGAAAGGAACTGCGGACGTCGGAAAGGCTGGTCATGGGGATTTATGTAGCGTTCAGGGGGATTTGTGTCATCCCCGGGCCGCGAATAGCGGCTGATCGGCGCGGAATTCCACCCTCCCGCGAGGGGGCGGGCACACAAACGCCGCAAAAACGAAGGGGCGCCCGTGGCGGGGCGCCCCTTCGCCGGAGTCGTCCCTCTCATGCCGGAAAGGAACGGACACTGGAGCGCGGCCCCCCGAAGTGTGAGCGGTTCGGGTCAGGCCGCGCGACAATCAAATAAGCTCGAGGCTATTCCTCCTCGGCGTCGTCGTCCTTGTCCGGGCTGCCGAGCGCCAGATTGGCGGCGATCAGGCCGGCATTGCCGCGGATCGCGGCCTCGATCTTGTCGGCGATCTCGGGATGGGCCCTTGAGGAAGGTCTTGGCCGCCTCGCGGCCCTGGCCGACGCGGTCGCCGTCATAGGAGAACCAGGAGCCCGACTTCTCCACCACCCCGGCCTTGACGCCGAGGTCGAGCAGTTCGCCGGTCTTGGAGATGCCCTGGCCGTACATGATGTCGAACTCGACCTGCTTGAAGGGCGGCGCCACCTTGTTCTTGACCACCTTGACCCGGGTCTGGTTGCCGATCACCTCGTCATGGTCCTTGATCGCGCCGATGCGGCGGATGTCGAGGCGCACCGAGGCGTAGAATTTCAAGGCATTGCCGCCGGTCGTGGTCTCGGGATTGCCGAACATCACGCCGATCTTCATGCGGATCTGGTTGATGAACAGCACGATGGTGTTGGACTTGGAGATCGAGGCGGTGAGCTTGCGCAGCGCCTGGCTCATCAGCCGCGCCTGCAGGCCGGGCAGCGAATCGCCCATCTCGCCTTCCAGCTCGGCCTTGGGCGTCAGCGCCGCGACCGAGTCGATCACCACGATGTCGACGCCGCCCGAGCGCACCAGCGTGTCGGTGATCTCCAGCGCCTGCTCGCCGGTGTCGGGCTGGGAGATCAGCATCTCGTCGATGTCGACGCCCAGCTTCTTGGCATAGCCGGGGTCCATCGCATGCTCGGCGTCGATATAGGCGGGCGATGCCGCCCTTCTTCTGGATCTCGGCGACGACATGCAGCGCCAGCGTCGTCTTGCCCGAGCTTTCCGGGCCATAGACCTCGATCACCCGGCCGCGCGGCAGCCCGCCGATGCCCAGCGCGATGTCGAGGCCGAGCGAGCCGGTCGAGACCGCATCGGTCGCGACGCCGAGATCGCGCGCCCCCATCTTCATCACCGAGCCCTTGCCGAAGGCCCGGTCGATCTGGCTGAGCGCCGCTTCGAGCGCGCGCTTCTTGTCGTTGTCTTCCCTGGCCACTACCCGCAAAGCCGCCTGTGACATGTGTTCCGCCTCCTTATTTCAGAGCGGCAAGGAAAACCCAAACCGCCGCCACGAGACACCAGAGTACATGCTTTGTTCTCTTTTACAAGACGCTGGTTAATGGACTGAAAATACGGCGAAATTCCATATGTTGTTCTACTATCGTACCCGTCATTCTCCGCCGGACGCTCCGGGAGAACGAAAATAGCACATTTGCGAGAATCAGCCGCCGCCGGAGCAGCTGCGTCCCGGCCGCCGGAGTTCCGACAGCAACGCCGCCAGCGCCGCGCGCCCCGCCGCTTCGTCGAGGCCGAGATCGGCGAATTCGCCCTCGGCGATGGCGTCGGCCAGGCGCTCGATCTGGAAGAGCAGGGGCGCGAGCTGTGCCACCGTGCCGCCGCCGGCGAGCGCGATGGTCTTCTCGATTTGCCGGAGGCGGCTCTCGGCCCGCGCCTTGCGCATCTGGGCGTTCTCCACCGCCAGCGTGCGCAGCGAGCGGCGGAACAGGAGGGTAGGCGCGGTGATGCGCCACGATGGCGTCGGCCCAGCGCCGCGGCGCCGGCGCGCTTTTCGACCAGCGCCGCGACGACGCCGGCCTCCTCGTCCTCCCAGCGGCGGTAGACGGCGGCGAAGATCGCAAGCTTGTCGGCGAAATGGCGATAGAAGGTCTGCGGCGCGAAGCCGGCGCGCGCCGCGATCCGGTTCGTGTCGGTGCCGCCATAGCCATGCGCCTTGAATTTCGCGCGCCGCCGCCGCGATCAGCTTGTCGGCGGTGCCTTCCGCCTTCACGTCCGCTCTTCGCCTCATCGCCGCACCCTGCCATCGCTTGACGGCGCCGCCAAGTGATACCAATATCACTTCAAGTGATATCCACATCACAATGGAGGCGGCAATGACGGTGCAGGATGGCGCGGCGGGCGGGGTGACGCTGGATGTCGCCGGAACCCGGCTGGCGGTGACGCGGCGCGGCGACGGCCCGGCGCTCGTCTGCCTGCACGCGATCGGCCATGGCGCGCGCGATTTCGATCGTCTGGCCGAACGGCTCGGGCGGCCGCTTCACCGTCATCGCGCTCGACTTTCCCGGCCACGGCGCCAGCCCGGCCGAGGCCCCGGCCCCGACGCCCCGGCGCCTACGCCGCGCTCCTGGCCGGCGCCGTCGACGCGCTCGGTCTCAAGAGTTTTGCGCTGCTCGGCAATTCCATCGGCGGTGCCGCGGCGATCCGCTATGCGGCGGCAAACCCGGCGCGGTGTCCACCGCGCTCGTCCTGTGCAACGCCGGCGGCTTGCAGAAGGTGGGGCTGCTGGCGCGGCTCTATTGCGGCCGCATGGCGCGGTTCTTCGACTCGGGCGCGCGCGGCGACAAAGGCTTCGCGCGGAAATACCGCCGCTATTACGAGCGCACCGTGCTGCCGATGCCCAAGGCCGCGGCGCGGCGCGCGGAGATCATCGCCGACGGCTATCGCTGCGCGCCGCTGCTCGCCGCCGCCTGGCGCGCCTTTTCCCTCCCCGACGCCGATATCCGGGCACCTGGTGCCGCGCCTGACCTGTCCGGTGCTCTACGCCTGGGCCAGGAACGACGCCGCGATAGCCTGGAGCCGCTCCAGGCGCGCGGCGCTGACCGCCCCGAACCACAGCGTCGCGCTGTTCGACGCCGGGCACGCGGCGTTCCTCGAACAGCCGGAGGCGTTCGACGCGGCGCTGCTCGCCTTCCTGGAACGGCAGCGCGCCGCCCCCTGAGCGCAAGCGCGGTCAAGACGCCCGTCGCCGTGCCTGCCATGATCGCGGCCATGGAGAACGATTTCCTTCCCGACGTGCTGGCGCATATCGAGGCGCATCTGTTCCAGCCCTTGACGCTGGCCGATCTCGCCGCCGTCGCGGGCCTCTCGCCCTATCATTTCTCCCGCGCCTTCACCGCGCGGCTCGGCAACAGCGTGATGGACCATGTCCGCGCCCGCCGGCTGGAGGCGGCCTATATGCGCCTCTCCGGCTCCGAGCCGCCGAGCCTGATCGACCTTGCTCTCGATTGCGGCTTCGAGAGCCAGGAAGCCTTCACCCGCGCCTTTCGCCGCCGCTACGGCATCGCGCCCGGCCAGTTCCGGCGCGCCGCACAACCCAGGAGGATGCAGACCATGAGCGACACCGTCACCGCCAATGTCCGGCAGCTTGCCGCCGTCAAGCGCGGTGCCTTCAGCCTTGCGGGGCCGCGCGCCGCGTTCGGCGACGACAACAAGAGCGGCATCCCCGCGCTATGGCCGCGTCTGATCCGCTGCCTGCCGCTGGCCGGCCAGGCGTCGCGCGGCACCTATGGTGCCTGCTGGGGGATGGATTCCAAGGAGGGCCGCTTCAACTACATGGCGGGCGTCGAAGTGACGGGCGCCGCCGAACTGCCCGACGGCTTCGAGCGGCTCGAACTCGCGCCCCGCACCTATGCGGTCTTCCGCATCGCGCTCGACGGTTCCGACCTGCATGCCCAGATGCAGGCGGCGATGCGGGTGATCTGGGGCGAGATGCTGCCCAAATCCGGCCTCAAGGTCGTGCCCGCGCCCGATCTCGAAGTCTATCCCGAAGACTTCAACCCGCAGGTGAAGGGGATGCATGTCGACTTCTACATCCCGGTCGAGGCGTAGGCCCGCGTGGTCACGGCCGCGCGAAGCGCCCGGCCAGCACGGCGTCTTCATAATCGGCGATCTGTGCCTCGAACTCCCATTGCAGCGCCGCCTTCTCGCTGCCGGCCAGGAACGCGGCGCAGGCCGGCGGCGGCTGCGCCGCGCCAGGCACGACGCCGGCGCAGGGCGCGGCGGGTTTGCGATAGTCGCCGCCCCTGCCACAGGCTTTGCCCGGCGACGAAGCTGTATTCCAGCCCGTTGCGCGCGATCTCCTTGAGATCGCGGTAGCCGAGCTTCTGCTCGACGACGGCGCGGACATATTCGTGGGTCAAATCGATGCGGAACACGCCTTCGTCGTCGGCCGATAGCGTCACCGGCACGCCGGCGGCGCGGTAGAGCGCCAGCGGATGCGCAGGCCCCACGATGCCGGGCGTGATGGCGTTGCTGGTCAGGTTGATCTCGACCGCGATGCGCCGGCGCGCCATCTCGGCCAGCAGGCCGGCGGCGTCGGTCTCATAGGGAATGTCGTAGCCATGGCCGATGCGGCGCGCGCCGGCGATGCGTACCGTCGCAGCGATGTGATGCGTCAGCTCCAGCGGCGCTACCAGCCCGAGCGAGAGCTCGCCGGCATGCAGCGACAGCTGCACCTTGGGGCGCGCGGGCGTGGAAGAAGCCGAACATCCGCATGTGCAGGTCGAAGTCGCGCAGGCTGACGGGATCGTCCTCCGGCGCAACGAAATCGACGCCGACAAAGCGCGGATCGGCGGCGGCGAGCGCATAGCCCAGCGCGATCTGCGCGAACACCAGCTTGGGCGGCAGCGTCCGCACGACATAGAAGAGATAGTGCACCTTCAGCGCGCATTCCGCTGGCAGCACGAAGGCGTTGCAATGCAATTGTTCGCGCATGGCCGCTTCCGCGGCGTCGTATTCGGCGCGGGCCGCGGCGACCAGCGCCGGCAGCTTCGGCGTCAAGGCTTTCAGGCTGGCGTCGAGATCATCGGCATCGAACGCGACGTCGTCGCCGAACAGCGCGGGGGAGAAGGCGCCCGCGGGATCGGTCATCTGCTCGATATAGGTGACGTGATCGCGCGCCGCGATGCGCCGTGTCGCCGCCAGCATGTCGCCGAGGTGCCGCGCGCCCACGGGAATGAAGCGCGCGAAGGTCGCGAAAGTGTGGTCGTGGCCCGACGCTTCGCCGGTGCCGCTGCCCGGATACCAGTTGCGCATCGACAGCGCGTCGATCGTCTCCTGGTAGAATTTGGGATCGCGGCCGATGAGGCCGCGCGCCGGCACCTGGTCAGCGGCGCAGGGCGGCGGCGTCAGCGCCCTTGTGGCGCGCGCGACGCAGAAGCCGTCCTCGTCCGCCCATTTGAGGTAATCCTCGGCATAGACCGAGCCGTCGAGATGGTTGTGCAGGTCGCCGCCCTTGGGCATCGGCTGCAGCAGCACGCGCAGCGCCGGCGGCGAGTCGGCCTGGCGGGCGATGATCGCGGCGACTCGCGCCTCGCGCGACGGTGGCGGCGCGCCTTGCGCCGTCAGAACCACAAGCAAGACCGTCATTCCCGCGAAAGCGGGAATCCAGAGACGCCGGCGCTGCTGGATGCCCGCCTGCGTGGGCATGACAAGACTTCTAAAGCTGCGTTCCATAGGTCTGCCGCATCCTCTCTTCGGAATGGAGTCCGGCGAGGATGGGGGGATATTTCGCGTCTCCGCAACCCGGCAGGCAGGCGATTTCGGCATCCGTGTTCGGCCCGGTGAAAAGCACGATCGAGAGGCGCTCATTACCCGTCCTCCCCCGCGCGCGCGCCAGCGCGCTGGTGGGGGAGGTGCCCGTAGCACCGTCAGGTGCGAAGGGCGGAGGGGGAGATGGATTGACCACCCGATGCACGTTCGACACCCAGCGGTCGTTGGTCCAGCGCTGGATCAGGTCGCCGGCATTGATCACCAGCGTGCCGGGCACCGGCGCGACGTCGATCCAGTCCGCGCCCAGCTTCACCTGCAGGCCTCCGGGCGCCGCGGCCTGGCGCAGGATGGTGAAGCCGGAGAAATCGGTGTGCGGGCCGTAGCGCAGCGCGTTCTCTTCCGGCGCCTCGGGCTGGTCGGGATAGAGCACGCAGCGCAGGTTCAATTCCATCCTGTCGAAGAATGGCGCGAAATGGTCCTCCGGCAGGCCGAGCGCCACGGCGCTCAGCCGCATCAGCGTCAGCGCCAAGCCGCGCCCCGCCGCCATATAGGCCTCGACCGTTTCGCGGAAGCCCGGCATGTCGTCCGGCCACAGATTGGGGCGATAGAGCCGCGCGTCGAGGTCGTTGCCGGCGGCCTCGCGGTCGAAGCGCGGATTGGCGAAGGTCAGCGACTCGCAGAGGTCGGGCCGCGCCTTGGGATCGCGCCCGCTCCCCACGATCTCGCTGCGCAGCGGCAGATAGCCCTGGCCGCGCCCCTTGTCGGGAAAGGTGAGCCTGGCCTTCTCGGCGGGCGAACGCGCGAAGAAGTCCTGCGCGTGGTCGTAGATGCCGTCCAGCAAGCCATCCGCAATGCCATGCCCAGCGATCAGCGCGAACCCCGTCTCCCGCATCGCCGCGTCCCAGGCCGTGGCGACGCGCGCCTCGCCCAAGCCGTCCCGGAACGGCGCGATATCGACGACCGGGATGCGCAAGGCTATTCCGCGGCTTCCAGCGTCGGGATGCGCTTGATCTCTTTCGCCAATGCCTTCTCGGCGATTGCGAGATCATAAACCTGCTGCATCCTGAGCCAGATTTCCGCGCCGCCACCAACGAGCTTGCCGATGCGCAGAGCGAGATTGGCGGTGACCGGCTGTTTTTCGTTCAGCACGTCGTAAAGGGTCTGGCGCGAAACGCCGAGCAGGCGCGCGATCTCGGACTTAGGCTTTCCCAGAGCGGGCAAAATATCTTCGCGCAAATGCTCTCCCGGATGGACGGGGCGCAGGCCCTTCAGAAGCGGATTGCCAGCCATCAGTGATAGTCCTCCAAATCGACATCGACGGCGTCGTTGCCGTCCCAGGCGAAGGTAATGCGATAATTTCCGGTCGCCCACACAGCCCAGCGTCCCTTGTTCTGACCCTTCAGCGGATGAAATCGCAATCCCGACGCATTCATGTCTTCCGGTACGCGTGCCTGGTTCAAACGCACGAGAATGCGCCCGACCCGATCCGTCGGGTCGCCCTCCTCGGCAAACCGTCTCAGCGCCTTGCTGCGAAACGACCGTATCATAGAGGAAAAGTGTAAAGCCGTGGGCGGTGTATGTCAACCACCGGCTGACACTATTCCCCCGCCGCCCGCTTCGCCACCGGCGCGCCCGACAGCACCTCCTTGACCTTGCCCGCAAGCTGCTTCAGCCCGAACGGCTTGGGCAGGAAGTGGAGGTCGGCGGCCTTCTCGTCGTTGCGGCGGAAGGCTTCCTCGGCATAGCCGGACATGAAGATCACCGCCATCTCGGGCTTGATCCGCTTGACCGCGCGCACCAGCGTCGGGCCGTCCATGTTGGGCATCACGACGTCGGTGATCAAAAGGTGGATCGGCACCTTCGACGTCTTGACGATCTCCAGCGCTTCTTCGCCGCCGCTCGCCTCCAGCACCGAATAGCCGCGCATCTTGAGCGCCCGCGCCGCGAAGCTGCGCACCGCTTCCTCGTCCTCGACCAGCAGGATCGTGTCCTGCCCGGTGACGTCGCGCAGCGTGCCGCGCTCGGGCTCAACGGCGGCGGGCGCGTTGGCGTCGGCGCGGTGGCGCGGCAGGAAGATGCGGAACGTCGTGCCCTTGCCGACCTCCGACTGCACATCGATGAAGCCGCCGGTCTGCTTGACGATGCCGAACACGGTGGCGAGGCCGAGCCCGGTGCCCTGGCCCACCGGCTTGGTGGTGAAGAAGGGATCGAAGATCTTGCCGATGACTTCCTTCTGGATGCCGGTGCCGGTGTCGCTGACCTCGATGCGGACATAGTCGCCCGCCGGCATCACCCCGGTGCCGTAGGCGACCGGCGTCGTCATCGTCTCGTTGGCGGTTTTGATCGTCACCGTGCCGCCCTTGGGCATGGCGTCGCGCGCGTTTACCACGAGATTGATGATCGCGTTGGAAAGCTGCGCCTCGTCGGCATGGATCGGCCACACATCGGGGCCGTGCTCGAGCTTGAGCTCGACGCCCTCGCGCAGCAGCCGCCGCAGCATCAGCGCCAGCTCGCCGACCACGTCGCGCACCGCCAGCACGCGCGGCTGCATCGTCTGCTTGCGCGAGAAGGCGAGAAGCTGGCCCACCAGGCTCGCGGCGCGCAGCGCGTTCTGCTGGATCTCGTTGATCTCCTTGAACGAGGGATCGCCGGCCTGGTGGCGCATCAGCAGGAACTCGGAATTGCCGATGATGACGGTGAGCAAATTGTTGAAATCGTGCGCCACGCCGCCGGCAAGCTGGCCGACCGCCTGCATCTTCTGGCTCTGGGCGAATTTGGTCTCCAGCGCCTTCTGCTCGGAGACGTCGACGAGATAGAGGATGGCGCGCCCGCCGCTGATCGGGCTGGCGAACAGTTCGGCGTTGCGCTCGTCGAGCCCGGCGGCGCGCAATTCGGCGCTCGCGACATTGTGGCTGCCGGCGGCGGCCTGCGCGATCAGTTCGAGGACGCGGGCGCGGTCGGCCGGGTCCGACAGATCGCCGATGCTGCGCCCGGCGAGCGCGCCGGGGACGCCGAAGAACTTGCCGAAAGCGGGATTGGCGTCGACCAGCTTGCCGTCGGCATTGGCGAAGGCGACGCCGACCGGCGCGTCGCGGAACACGTCGCCCATCGCGGCCGGCGCGAGCGGCGCTGCCGCCTTGGCCGGCGCCGTTTCCTTGGCATGCGGTCCGAGGCGCGGCGTGAACCACCAGGCGGTCTGCCCGTTGGACAGCGGCCGCACCGCGGCGACGATCTCGATCCCCGGCCCGACCGCGAAGCTCTCCTCGCGCGCCACGCCTTCGGCGGCGCCGCGCGCCAGGCGGTAGAGCACGGCGGCCGAGGGCTCGCCCGCCAGCGCCAGCTCGGGCGGCGGCGCGGCGTCGCCGTCGGCGGCGCCGGACATCTTGCGGTAGACGTCGTTGCAGTCGAGCACGGCGCCGTCGGCGGCGGTGATCGCCCAGGCGACATTGGCGCGCGCCGCCGCTTCGGCGACGCGGCGCGCGTCGGCCGCGTTCAGTTTTTCCTTCGGCCACACCGCGAACAGGAACAGGCTCGCCACCGCGCCGATCGCCGCCAGCAGCATCACGCCGGCCCAGCCGACCTTGTCGGCCGAGGTCACGGCAAGGCCGGCCGAGGCCAGCGCCAGGAACAGAAAGCCGAGCGCGGCCCAGCGCCAGGCGCCGGCCGGAATGCCGAGAGTGCTGCCGAATGAGCGAGTCGCCATCATCTGATTCGCGAGTCTAGCCGAACTGCCGGTTTTTTGCCCTGCGACCGCATCCCGCCGCATCGCCATCCTGCACCGATATCGCGTCCGCCGGGTTGATAAACCGCAACCCTTGGCCTTATGCATTGATAGCGTTACCATATTGGCAATGACAACGATAAGCAGCGGGGCGGATATGCGGCGGTTGGGGCTGGCACTGGCAGTGCTGATGGCCGTGACGGGGGCGCGGGCGGCGCCTCCCGCTCCTCCAGCGCACTGGGTGGGCTCCTGGGCAACGCCGCAGCAGATCCCCGAGCCGCGCAACGTCCTGCCGCCCGAGGCGCTGAAGGGCGCGACGCTGCGCCAGACCGTGCATCTCTCCCTCGGCGGCAAGACGCTCCGGGTCCACATCTCCAACGTCTTCGGGGTCGAGCCGCTGCACATCCTGTCGGCGCACATCGCGCGGGCCTCGCTGATCCTCGGCGGCATCGACACCGGAACCGACCGCGCTTTGACCTTCTCCGGCCGCGGCGACGTCACGATCCCGGCCGGCGCCGACTACATCTCCGATCCCGTGGCGTTCGATGCCCCGCCGCTCAGCGACCTCGCCATCAGCCTGCATTACGACGCGGCGCCGACGCAGCAGACCGGCCATCCCGGCTCGCGCGCCACCAGCTTCTACACCCCGGGCGATTTCGTCTCCGCTTCCGAGCTGCCGAACGCGCAGAGCGTCGAGCACTGGTATCAGATCGAGGGCGTCGACGTGCTGGCGCCCGCGAACGTCGCCGCCGTCGCGGTGCTGGGCGATTCCATCACCGACGGCCACGGCGCCACCACCAACGGCAACGACCGCTGGACCGACGCGCTGGGCGCGGCGTCTTCTGCCCCTGCGCATCGGCGTCCTCAACAAGGGCATCGGCGGCGGCAAGGTGCTGCTCGACGGGCTCGGCCCCAACGCGCTGGCGCGCTTCGACCGCGACGTGCTGGCGCCCGCCGGGGTCAGATGGCTGATCGTGCTCGAAGGCATCAACGATCTCTCTTCGCCGACGCGCGAGGCGCCGATTTCGCCTGAGGCGCATGCCGCGCTGGTCGCCGGCCTGATCTCGGGCTACGAGCAGATCGTGACGCGCGCGCATGCTCACGGCATCAAGGTCTATGGCGCCACCATTCTGCCCAGCATGGGCGGCACCTATTATCACCCCGACGCGGAGAACGAGGCCGACCGCCAGGCGGTGAACGCCTGGATCCGCGGCCAAAGCCATTTCGACGCCGTGATCGACCTCGACGCGGCGACGCGCGACAGCACCAATCCCGCCTGGCTGCTGCCGCTCTACGATTCGGGCGACCACCTGCATCCGGGACCCAAGGGTTTCCAGGCCATGGCCGACGCCGTGCCGCTGTCGCTGTTCACCGGTCCCAAGCCGCGCAAGGGCAAGCGCAAGTGAAGTTGCCTCTCGCCCTTGCCCTGGTGCTCGCGCTGGCGGCGCCGGCGGCCGGCGCGGGATGCGAATCGCGATCACGGTCGACGACCTGCCGTCGCACAGCGCGCTGCCGCAGAACACCCACCCGGGTCGAGATCGCGCGGCAGATCATCGCCGCGCTGACCCAGGCGCACGCGCCTGAGGTCTACGGCTTCGTCAACGGCATCCGCCTGGAAGACGATCCCGACTCCGCCCCGGTGCTCAAGATGTGGCGCGACGCCGGCTTCCCGCTCGCCAACCACACTTGGTCGCACATGAATCTCAACCAGCACAGCCTTGCGGAGTGGGGAGGCCGACACGCTGAAGAACGAAGCGGTGCTGGCGCCGTTGATGGGCAAGGCCGACTGGCACTGGCTGCGCTATCCCAATCTCGCCGAGGGCGACACGGTGGCCAAGCACGTCGCCGGCCGCGCCTTTCTCGCCCGCCACCGCTACCGCATCGCCGCGGTGACGATGAGCTTCGACGACTATCTGTGGAACAACCCTTACGCCCGCTGCCTCGCCAAGGCGACGACGCCACCATCGCCAAGATGGAGACGGCGTGGCTGACGGCGGGCGGAGAACAGCCTCGCCTTCTATCACAACCTTTCGACGCAGCTTTACGGCCGCGACATCGCCTATGTCCTGCTCCTGCACATCGGCGGCTTCGACGCGCGCATGATGCCCGCGGCTGATGGAGCTCTACCGCGCCAAGGGCGTGACGCTGGTGACGCTGCAAGAGGCGATGCGCGACGGCTTCTATTGGTCCGACGTCGACCCGCGCCTGCGGCCCGGCCCGGCTCGCTCGAACAGGCGATGACCGCCCGCGGCGTGACTTACCCATCGCGCGTGGTGCAGGTCCTGCCGTTCGACACGCTGTGCCGCTAAACCAAAACTCCACTGTCATCCCCGGCTGAGCGAGCGACAGCGAGCGAAGGGGAAGGGGACCCAGGCGGGAAATACCATCACGGTGATTGGCACCTGGGTCCCCTTCCCCTTCGCTTCGCTCGGGGATGACAAGCGGAGTTAACTCAAATCGCCGTGATTTGCCTATAGGCGAGATGTATCGCCAACGCCAAATGGCTTCTTTCGCGCAGGCAAACGATTTGGTAAAAACAGTCACGGTTGCCCGAATCGCAGACGCCTTCCTAGCCGAACCGCGATAGCTATTCTGGGGCAGCCTACGCAACAAGTGTCGAAGCGGGATTCAGCTCGCTTCCGGTAACACCCTTCAACCACTCACGGAAAGGCATTCTCGAATGAGAAAGCCAGAGGAACGCGTGGCTGTCGGTGCTTACTGCACTGGCTGCAATTGCAACAATCCTCGAAGCCATTCAGCACTTTTGGTCTGGAGGCCTAGAGCAGCGGGAGGCTCTCTTGCCTCCCGCCATGCTCAATTCGCCTTGATCTTGCCGGTCAGGCGATAGACATAGCCCGATCACCTGCGCCACCGCCTTGAAGTGCTCGGCCGGAATCACTTCGTCGACCTCCACCGTCGCGTGCAGGGCGCGCGCCAGCGGCGGGTTCTCGACGATCGGCACGTTGTGCTCCTTGGCGACTTCGCGGATCTTCAGCGCCAGCGCGTCGACGCCCTTGGCGACGCAGACCGGCGCCGCCATCTTGCCGTTCTCGTATTTCAGCGCGATCGCGTAATGCGTCGGGTTGGTGATGATCACGGTCGCCTCGGGCACCGCCGCGATCATGCGCTTCTTGGCGCGCTCCAGACGGAGCTGGCGGATCTTCGCCCTTGATCTGCGGGTCGCCTTCGTTCTGCCGGTACTCTTCCTTGATCTCCTGCTTCGACATCTTGTTGCGCTGTCATGAAGCGGTAGCGCTGCATCAGATAGTCGGCGGCGGCGATCGCGGCGAGCGCCCCCAGCGCCGCCATCAGACCTTGTAGAGCAGGTGGCTCATATCGCCGACCACGCCCATCGGGGTCTGCGACATCACCGATTCCAGCATCGTTCCGCTCCGGCCAGATCTGGGTCCACACCGCGAAGCCGACGACGCCGATCTTGAGCAGCCCCTTGACCAGATTCATGATGCCTTCGAGGCGAACATGCGCTTGAGGCCGGCGATCAGCGACAGCTTGGCGAAATCGGGCTTGAGCTTCTCCAGCGTGAAGCCGGGGGCGCTCTGCAGCACGTGCCCCGCCACCGCCGCAAACCATCATCACCGCGAACACCGGCCCGAGGATGCCGCCCAGCATCGTCGCGACATGCCAGGCCAGCGCCGTCAGGTCGGCGCCGGTCACGCCCATCTGGTCGGGCTGCTCGATGAGATGCGCAACGCCTGGTCAGGCCCTTCATCGACGCGCCGGCATACATCATGATCGCGAAGGTGCCGCCGAGCAGCAGCACGAAGGTCGCGACCTCGGGCGATTTGACGATGTCGCCGTGCTCGCGCGCCTCCTCCAGCCGTTTCGCGGTGGGCTGTTCGGTCTGCTGTGAGGGATCGCGGTCTTCGGCCATGGCTTACAAGAAGACCGCCATGTTGCTGGCGTAGAAGTTGAGGAACAGCGTCATCATCGAGCCGAGCAGCAGCGCCATAAGCACGAAGCGAACAGGATGTTGATCGGCATGGCGACGAAGAACACTGCAATTGCGGCATCAGCTTGGCGAGGATGCCGAGCGCGGCATAGAGCGCGAATCCGAACACCAGGAACGGGGCGGCGAGCTGGAAGCCGAGCACGAAGCTGGCGGTGACGAGGCGGATGGTCAGCTCCGCCATGTCGCCGGTCGGCAGCGCCGCGCCGGGCGGCAGCATCTTGTAGCTGCCCGCGATCGCGCCGATCGCGACATGGTGCAGGTCGGTGGCGAAGATCAGCACCGCGCCGAGCAGGCGAAGAAAATTGCCGATCACCGCGCCCTGTTCGTGCTGCGTCGGATCGACCGGTCTGGGCATAGGCGAGGCCGGTCTGGGTCGCGATCAGATAGCCCGCGGTCTGCAGCGAACTCATGATGATGCGCGACATGCCGCCGATCAGGATGCCGGACGTCACTTCCTGCGCGATCAGGAGGGCCGAGCTTCAGCGCGTTCTCGGGCGGCGCGGCGGGATAGGCGCCCTGCACACCGGCGCCAGCGCGACCGAGACCGCGAGCGCCAGCGCGAGGCGCACCTTCGCCGGGATGCCGCCTTCGCCGAGCGCCGGCAGCAGCATCATCATCGCGCCGGTGCGCGAGAACACCAGCAGGTAGGTGAGGATGATGCCGGACAGCGCGGGGAGATGGATATGCACGAAACTATCCTCCCCCGTTTACGGGCTCGGGTAGCGACAGCGTACCCGAGGGGGACCCCGAAGGGGTGGAGGGGGGAGCCGCAGACGCAAATTTCGACGGAAGAAGCTCCGTCAATACGCCGCGATCCGCTGCGCGATGTCGATCATCAGCCCGTTCATCGCGCGCCGGCGAAGGGCAGCGAGATCAGCAGCACGATGAAGATCGCGACGATCTTGGGCACGAAGACCAGCGTCATCTCCTGGATCTGGGTCAGCGCCTGGAGCAGGCCGATCCCCAGGCCGACGACCAGTGCCGTCAGCATGGCGGGCGTGATGACCTCGAGCAGGACGAGGATGGAGGAACGCGCGAGTCGATGGAGTCGGCGGGGGTCATGGGCGCTCGCGTCAGATCGGCATGTTCATGATGGACTGGATAGGCCTGCACGACCTTGTCGCGCACCGCGACCACCGTGTGTTCAGGGTGATCTCGGCCTGGTTCACGGCGCCGACGACGTCGACGATGTGTGGCCTGGCCGGTGATCTGGCGCCCCCGCCATCGCCTCGCCTGCTTCATCGTGCCGATGCCGTCCTTCAGCGCGGTCGACAGGAAGTTGGAAAAATCGCCGGCGCCGGTCGCGCCGGTCGTGGCGGCGCTGCCGCCGGCGCTCGCCGAACCGATATTGGCGATCGCTTGATAGGCGGCGGCGGCGACTGCGGGAATGGCCATCTAGATCTCCGTTATTTTCTCAGCAGGTCGACTGTGCGGGTCAGCATCGCCTTGGTCGCGTCCATCACCGTCAGGTCGGCTTCGTAGGAACGCTGCGCCTCGCGCATGTCCATGATCTCGACCAGGGCGTTGACGTTGGGCAGCTGACGTAGCCCTTGGCGTCGGCGTTCGGGTTGCCGGATCGTATTGCATGCGGATATCGGAATTGTCGGCCACCGGCTTGCCGGAAGAGGACCAGCGTCGCGCTGAGTTCGCGGTCGAACTCGCTCTTCACCGTCGCGATCTTGCGGCGATAGGATCGCCGCCCGGCGTCGTCGAGGTCGAATTGGCGTTGGCGATGTTCTCCGCGATGATGCGCATGCGGTCCGACTGGGCACGCATGCCGGACGCGGCGACGATAAGCGATGTCGTGAAATCCATATCCGTCTCCTTCAGCCGCCGTGACCGATGGCGGTCTCATCATGTCGATCGCCTTGGCGTAGAGATTGCTCGCCGCCTGGTATTCCGCCTGGGTGTCGGAGACGCGGATCATCTCCTGCTCCAGCGACACCGAATTGCCGCTCGGATTGGCCGCGATGTCGGGCGAGGCGAAGTCGCCGAACTCGGGCGCGCCTTGCGGCTTGAGCGCGATGTGGCGCGGATCGGTTGACGATCATGCCGCCGGCGAATTGCGGCGACGCCGTCGCGCCTTTGAGAATGTCGGCGAAATCGATCGGCTTGAGATCGCGCGCCGTGAAGCCGGGGGTGTCGCATTGGCGACGTTCTGCGCCAGCACGTTTCTGCCGCGCGCTGAGCCAGCTCATGCGCTGCTTGAGCATCGCCAGAAGCGGCATGCCGTCCATGTTCACTGCCATGACTTGTTCTCCGTATACGGAAAATTAGCCTTGAGAACCCAGAGCCTGCGCCGGAACGATTAAGCCGCTTAACGCAACGGGAAATAGCTGCGGGCAAATTCGTCCGCCTTTAACGCCGCGATTAAGGTTGACGGGTTTTGTATGGGCGCATGGATGTGATGGATTCGCGCGCTATTTCGGCGCCCTGCTTCTGGTGCTCGGCCTGGTCGGGGGCGCCGCGCTGGCGGCGCGCCGCTCGGGCTTTCGTCGCTGATCAAGCCGGCGGCGACGCGCCGTCTCAGCGTCGTCGAGACCCTGACGCTGGGGCCCGCGCCAGCGCCTGCTCATCGTCCGCCGCGACGATGTCGAGCATCTCGTGCTCACCGGGCCGGAAAGGCACCCAGCGTCATCGAGGCCTCCATCCCCGCCGCCGCCCTGCCGATCACCGCGTCGCTGCGGGCGCCCCGGGGCGTCCTCATGAACACTCGGACCGTGAGAAACTTTCGCCCTCGTCCTCGTCACCCTGCTGCTCGCGGTCCTGCTCGTTCCCGCCGCGGCGCAGGCCGCCGCGCCCGCCATCGCCGCCGCCGCGGCGGCCGCCGCCCCGGCCGGCGGCGCCTCAACATCGATCTTTCCGGCGGCGGTCTCTTCACCGACCGCATCATGCAGATCATCGCGCTGATCCACGATCCTGTCGATCGCGCCCTCGATCCTGATCATGATGACCAGCTTCGTGCGCATGGTCGTGGTGCTGTCGCTGCTGCGCACCGCGCTCGGCCTGCAGCAGAGCCCGCCCAATGCGGTGATCGTGTCGCTGTCGCTGTTCCTCACCCTGTTCGTGATGACGCCGACCCTGACCGACGCCTACCGCCAGGGCATCGAGCCCCTGGTCAACAATCAGATCACCACCGAGCAGGCGTTCGACCGCGCCGCCACGCCGATGAAGAAGTTCATGCTGGCGCATGTCCGCGGAGGCCGACCTCAAGTCTCTTCCTCGACATGAGCCACGCCAAGCCGCCGCAGAAGCCGGAGCAGGTCGCCCTCAGCACGCTGGCGCCCGCCTTCATGCTCAGCGAGCTCAAGCGCGCCTTCGAGATCGGCTTTTTGATCATCGTGCCGTTCCTCATCATCGACATGGCGGTGGCGTCGATCCTGATGAGCATGGGCATGATGATGCTGCCGCCGGTCATCATCTCATTGCCGTTCAAGCTGATCTTTTTCGTGCTGGTCGACGGCTGGCGCCTGGTGGCGGGATCGCTGGTCGAGAGCTATCTGCATAGTCCGCCGCCTACTTTAGCGGCGCCCGACGCCGCGGTTGATTATAGATATTGATCCGGATATCCCCGCGGCAACGGAAGCACCGCCATGGCATCCAGCGTCGACCTCGGTTCCAAGCTCGAAAGCGACGTCGCGAAGCTCGTTTCCAAGGGCCGCTACGGCTCCAAGAGCGAAGTCATCCGCGAAGGCGTGCGCCTGGTCGAGGAGCGCGAGAGAAGCGGCTCGAAGAACTCGACCGCGCGCTGGCGCGGGGTCTCGCCGACGTGAAGGCCGGCCGGACAAAGCCCGCCAAAGAAGTCTTTGATCGGTCTTGAGGCGAAGTATCTCGCCATGGCCCACAAGAAGCGTAGGGCGCGGGCTTGATCGTCGCCCTTTCGGACACGCGATGCGCCGGTGGCGGCGGTCACATTCGTTCGAGAATTGCGCGGAAGCTTGCGACAGGATCGGCGACATGCCGAGGGGGCCTATCCGCTCCTGCCCCGTCATCGCAAGTCCGGCATTCTGCGCAAGGTGTATGGCAACTATCTGATCTTCTACGTGATCGGCGAGCGAGTCGAAGTACGTTCACATTGTGCACGGCGCGCGCAACTACGATGCGATCCTGTTTCCCGACGAATAGAATGCCTTCAGGCGCCGGAAACGTGCAAGCTACTCCGCCGCGATCTTCGCGCCCGCTGCCGCCGCGCCGGTTGAACGGGCGGTCGCCCAGGATGGTGGCGCGGTTCATGATGCGGCGGTGCGGCGAGGTAGTCGTTGACCGCATAGTGCTGGGTGACGCGGTTGTCCCAGAACGCGATGGAGTTCGGCTTCCATTTCCAGCGCTCCTGGTATTCCGGCTTCTGGATGTGGACGAACAGCATGTTCAGCAGCGCGTTCGACTCCTCGCGGCGCAGGCCCTTGATGCGGTCGGTTAAAGCAGTAATTGACGAACAGCCCGTCGGCGCCGGTCTCCGGATGGGTGCGCACGGCGGGATGGATGACGGGGGGATGCTCCTCGGACCGCCTTGGCGTGCTCTCGGCGCCCCGCCTGTCCCGCCACCGTGCCGCGCGCCGGGAAGCCGCGCGCGAAATCGTGCACCGCGTCGAGTTCCGACAGGACGCGCTGCAAGGCTTGGACAGCCCCTCATAGGCCGCCTGCATGTTGGCCCAGCAGTGTCGCCGCCTTCGGCGGCAGCAGCTTGGCATAGAGGATCGCGCCCAGCGGCGGGCGTCTCGATGAAGGTCACGTCGGTTGTGCCAGGCGTCGTTGTCGGTCGGGTTGCTGGCGTGGTTGTCGAGGATGAACATCTCGGGCGCCTCGGGCACGCCGGGATAGAGCGGATGGTGTGTGCAGCTCGCCGAAGCGCGCCGCGAAGTCGCGATGCTGCACCGGCGTGATGTGCTGGTCCTCGAAGAAGATCACCTTGTGCTTCAGGAGCGCGGCGCGGATCGCGCCGATCTCCTCGTCGTCCAGGCGCCGGGACAGGTCGATGCCTTCGACCACGGCGCCGATGGTCGGCGTCAGGGTGCGGGTGGTGATCTTGGCCATGGGGGCCTCTCCGGCGGAAAAAAAGAGCGGGCCGGAGCATAAGACGGCTGGGAACGCGGTGCAAAGGGGAATGCGCCGCGTTCCAATTCTTTCCCCGGCCCGCTGTCCAAGTTTACAGGGGTGGAACGCCGGCGAGCCGGCCCGTCGTTTAACTATACTAAATCGGTAGAGTCAACGGAGTATGCGCGGGGCGCCCTTAACGGCGCTCGGACCGGCAGATGAGGGCAGATCGCGGCGGCGCCGATCGCGTCCAGCGCCCGGCGCGGCATGCCGGCGCGGGCCTGGATCGCGATCGAATGGAGCGCGGCGCTGGCGATCTTGGCGAGAGGCCGACGACCGGATCGGCCTCGGGCGGCGAGCCTCGCCGCTGGCGCGCGATGCTTGAAGCGCGCGGCGAACAGCGTTCTCGATGTCCTTGAGCCCGTCGGCGACGCCTTGCGCACGATAGGATCGCTCACCGCCTCGGCGAGCGCGCTGCCGATCAGGAAGCAGCCGCGGGGCGCGCGGTTCTTCGGCAGATAGGAGGCGAGCGCCAGCCGGTAGACCTCGCCGATCGCCTGCGCCAGCGGACGCTCCGGCGCCAGCGCGCTCCTGAGCGAGCGCTGCGACGCGGCGCGGTAGGCGGCGAGCGCCTTGGCATAGATCGCGCGCTTGTCGCCGAACGCGGCATAGAGGCTGGGGCGGTTCATCGCGGTCGCCGCCGCCAGGTCGTCGAGCGAGGTGGCGCTGAGCCCTTGTCCCAGAACACGTCCGCGCTGCTGCCAGCGCTGTGTCAGGATCATAGCCGCGAGGGCGTCCGCGCCGGGCTTTTCCTTTTTGTACCATCTTGCAAAGAAATCCTTTGCGCTAGTTTTGTCCCGTCCGGTAAATAATTCAAGGAAGCCCCGATGGATCTCTATTTCGCGCCGCTCGCCTGTTCGCTGTCCGCCCGCATCGCGCTGTACGAGGGCGGGCGCGCAAGCCGATTTCATCCAGGTCGACACCCGGGCGAAGACGCTGGTCGCCGGCGGGCCGCCAGCTTCCTTACCGTCAATCCCCTGGGGCCAGGTGCCGGTGCTGCGCCGCGACGGCGGCGCGCTCCTGACCGAGATCCGGTCGTCCTGCAGGCGATCGGCGACGCCTATCCCGGATCCGGCCTCGTGCCGCCGCCCGGGCGCGGCGCGCTATCCGGTCCAGCAATGGCTGATACTTCTGTCACCTCGGAGCTGCACAAATTCGTCTTCATCGCGCTGCTCGATGCGCAAGCGCCGGAAGGCGCCAAGCTTTATGCGCGGGGGAAGAAGGCGGTGCCGCGCTTCGATTATCTCGACGCGCATCTGGCGGGAAGCGACTTTCTCACCGGCCGCTTCAGCGTCGCCGACGCCTATCTGGTGACGATCCTGAACTGGGCCGCGCCGTCGGGCATCGACCTGGCGAGATGGCCGGCGGTCGCGGCCTATTTCAAGCGCCAGCACCAGCGCCCGAGCATCGCCAAGGCCTTCGCGGAGGAGTTGGTGCTCTATCGCGAGGAGCAGGCGAGACAGAAGGCGGCATAGCTGCCTGCGATCGCCCCGCCTCCCTTGACTCCTCAATTATTTCCATTATTCTGGAAATATGGAATCAGAACAGGCCCTGGCCGGATTGTCCGCGCTCGCGCAGGAGACGCGGCTTGCCGTCTTCCGCCGTCTGGTCCGCGCCGGACCGGCGGGCGAAAGCGCCGGGGCGATCGCCGAAGGGCTCGGGATTTCCCGCTCCGACGCTGTCGTTTCATCTCAAGGAGCTGGAGCGCGCCGGCCTGATCGGCCAGCGCCGCGAGAGCCGCAGCCTGATCTATGCCGCGCGCTACGACCGCATGCGCGACCTGCTCGCCTTCCTGATGGAAGACTGCTGCGCCGGCCGCCCCGAGATCTGCAATTTCGGCGCGCTGGAGAACTGCGGCGAACCGGCGTCCTGTTCACCGGCACGGCGGTAGTCTGCGATGGACGAGCGGGTCTTCAACGTCCTGTTTCTGTGCACCGGCAATTCGGCGCGCTCCATCATCGCCGAAGGCTTGCTGAGCGCGGAAGGCGAGGGGCGCTTTCGCGCCTTCTCCGCCGGCAGCCATCCCAAAGGCGTCGTCCATCCGCTCGCGCTCAAAGCCCTGGAGCAGGCCGGCCTTCCAACCGAAGGCTACCGCTCCAAACCCTGGGACGAATTCGCCGCGCCCGGCGCGCCGGTGATGGATTTCGTCTTCACCGTCTGCGACGACGCGGCCGGCGAAGTCTGCCCCGTCTGGCCCGGCCAGCCGATGACGGCGCATTGGGGCATGCCCGATCCGGCCGCGGTCCAGGGCGGCGAGGCGGCGAAAGCCCAGGCGTTCCGCGACACGCTGCGCCTGCTGTCCAATCGCATCCGGGTCTTCGTCGCGCTGCCGTTCAAGAAGCTGGATCGCCTCGCGCTGAAAAAGCAGGTCGACGCCATCGGGCGCAATGACGTCTGACCTCGCGCGCCGCCTCGCCGCCGAGGCGCTCGGCACGCTCCTGCTCGTTGCCGGCGTCGTCGGCTCCGGCATCATGGCGCAGAATCTCACGCACGATGCCGCGCTCGCCCTGCTGTGCAACACGCTGGCGACCGGAACGCTGCTGACCGTGCTGATCCTCGTCTTCGCGCCGGTCTCGGGCGCGCACTTCAATCCCGCCGTGACGCTGGCGCTGTTCGCGCGCGGCGAGATCGCGGCCGCGCCGGCGTCGCTCTACGCGCTGGCGCAGAGTCTCGGCGGGGTCCTCGGCACCGTGCTGGCGCATGCGATGTTCGCGCTGCCGCTGCTCGCGGCGGGCGTGACGGCGCGAACCGGGTGGGGGCCAATGGCTCGCCGAAGGCGTCGCCACGTTCGGCCTGGTGCTCACGATCTTCGCGACGCGCGGCAATCTCGACCGCGTTGCCGCCTGCGTCGGCCTCTACATCGCCGCCGCCTACTGGTTCACCGCATCGACCGCTTTCGCCAACCCGGCGGTGACGCTGGCGCGCGCCCTGACCCCGACCTTCGCCGGCATCCGCCCGGCGGATATTCCCATTTTCCTGGCCGTACAATTGAGCGCGGCGCTGCTCGCGGGCTTTTTCGCCCACTGGCTGTTCGCGATGCGCGCCATGCCGCGAAGGCAGTCCCCTTTGCCGTGAAACTTGGCTAATGTGCCGGCCGTTTTCATCGCGTTCCGTGAAATGAAGGAGGAATCCATGTCCTTGCGCATCGGCGACACCGCGCCCGATTTCGAGGCCGACACCACCCAAGGCCCCATCAGCTTCCACAAATGGCTCGGCGACAGCTGGGGCGTGTTGTTCTCGCATCCCAAGGACCGAGCTCGGCACCATGGCGCATCTCAAGCCCGAGTTCGACAAGCGCAACGTCAAGATCATCGGCCTCTCCGCCGATCCGGTCGCCAGCCATGCCGGCTGGGCCAAGGACATCGAGGAAACCCAGGGCGCGGCGGTGAACTATCCGATGATCGGCGATTCCGATCTCAAGATCGCCAAGCTCTACAACATGCTGCCGGCCGAAGCGGTGCCCGGCACCCGCACCGCCGCCGACAACATGACGGTGCGCAACGTCTTCGTCATCGGGCCGGACAAGAAGCTCAAGCTCATCCTCGTCTACCCCATGACCACGGGGCGCAATTTCGACGAGGTTCTGCGCGTCATCGACTCGCTGCAGCTCACCGCCAAGCACAAGGTCGCGACGCCGGCGAACTGGAAACAGGGCCAGGACGTGATCATCGCCGGCTCGGTCAACGACGAGGAAGCCAAGAAGGTCTATCCCGGCGGCTGGAAGGCGCCCAAGCCCTATCTGCGAATCGTTCCGCAGCCCAAATAAGCCCCGGATTTGAATGACAATTTGTCGGAACGGCGGCTTCGGCCGCCGTTCGCGTCTGTGCGCTGCACCAAAGCGGTCCGAAACGGGGCGCGTTTACGGCTTCTCGTGAAAATTTTTTCAGCGTCTATATATCTGAAAACAATGGTGTATTTGTCATGCGTCACTTTTTCGTGTGAGAATTATTGCATCTGCGAACAAAATTTCCTTGAAATGCGTACCGGCAATACTACGTTCTGAACGTTGAACCTTGAAGGAATTATTCACATGAACAAGTCCCGCCTTGTGACCCTCTCTTTCGTCCTCGCCCTCACCGGTTTCGGTTCCGCTTACGCCCAGGCGCCTGCCTTGGCCGCCGGCACCTACAAGCTCGCGATCGGCTCCAAAGCGCCGTGCGATCTGACCGTCACCGCCGAGGGCAGCATCACCCCGGCCGCCGATTGCGCGACCGGTGCCACCATCACCAAATGGGCGCCCACCAGCTCGGGCTACCAGTTGCTCTCCGCCTCGGGCGAGACCTATGCCGTGCTCAAGCCGCGCGGCGAGACCTATGAAGGTTACGTCTACGCCACCCAGCGCAAGCTGGTGCTGAGCCACTAAGTTCCGGTCCTCCTCCGGTCGAACAAGGGCCGCGTCGCAGGACGCGGCCCTTTTTCCTTTCGCCGCCGACAGGCGTATTCTGCGCCGATGGCGGTCCACGACGATCATCTCCACGAGCACGGCATCTGGACGCACGACCACGTCTTCCTCGGCGCCGGTCATGCCCGCGCCCAGGCGCGCGCCGGCCTTGCGACGCTGCTGACCGCCGTCTTCATGGTGGTCGAGGTCGCCTGCGGCCTGCTGTTCGGCTCGATGGCGCTGCTGGCCGACGGCTTCCACATGGCGACCCATGTCGGCGCGCTGGGGCTCGCGGCCGGCGCCTATTGGCTGGCGCACCGCCATGCCAGGAACACGCGCTTCACCTTCGGCTCGGGCAAGTTCGGCGACCTCGCCGCCTTCACCAGCGCCGTCATCCTGGGCCTGATCGCGCTCGCCATCGGCTTCGAATCGGTGACGCGCCTGCTCGCGCCGACGACCGTCAACTACCGCGACGCCCTCGCCGTCGCGGTGCTCGGCCTCGTCGTCAATCTCGTCAGCGCCTTCATCCTGAAGGACGGCCATCGCCATCACGGCCACGCCCATGGCGATCACGCCCATGCCGATCACAATATGCGCGCCGCCTATGTGCATGTCCTGGCCGACGCCGTGACCTCGGTGCTCGCCATCGCCGCGCTTGTCGGCGGCTGGCTCTGGGGCCTCGGCTTCCTCGATCCCCTGGTCGGCGTGATCGGGGCCGGCGTCATCGCCTCCTGGGCCTACGGCCTGGTGCGCGACAGCGGCCTCGTCCTGCTCGACGCCGAGGACGATCCGGCGCTCGCCGACCGCATTCGCGGCTATCTCGAGCGCAGCCTGGGAACCCGGGTCAGCGACCTGCATCTGTGGCGGCTGGGCCCCGGCCATCGCGGCCTGATCGTCGCGCTGGTCAGCCCGGCCAGCACCGATGCCGCCGCGATCAAGACCGGGCTGCGCCAGCACTTCCCCGGCCTCAGCCACGTCACCGTCGAAGTCGCGATCTGCGCCGATTGCGGCACGCCTTAGGCGCCCGGCCGATCAGCCCTCCCGCGCGATGAAGTCCTGCGCCTGGGCCGCGAGGCGCAGGCCGTGATGGCGCTTCTGCGGCGTGTGCAGCCAGCGCTTCATCGCCGCGGCCATCGCGCCGCGCCACGGCGCGTCCGGCGCCGCGCTCAGCTCGTCCTCCAGCGCGAACAGCATCTTGACGCGGTGGCAGGCGATGATCGGCTCGGCGATGCCGTGGTCGTACAAGCGTGCCATCTCCTCGGCCAGGAAACGCGCCGTGTCGTCCACGTGCCACACCGTCAGGTCCTGCTGCGCCTTCACATAGGGCTTGTTGCGTCCGACGAACAAGGCGAGCTGCAGCAAAGCCTGGTGCCACAAGGCCGGCTGCGTCGCGCAGATATGCCGCGCGGCATTGGCGAAGGTGAGGGCATGGGTGAAGTCGAGCCAGCTCACATTGTCGGCGATGGCGTTGTCGGTCGCGCCGTCGACCGCGACGTCGAAATGCAGCAGGTTCCACGCCGCGGCGCCGAGCAGGGCGTCGTAGATCTCGCGCGGCTCGCGGCCGCAGGATTGCAGCACCCGCTTGAGCGCGCCGTCGACCGAAAGCCCGACGAAATCCTCCGCCGCGGCCGGCGCCTCGCCCTTGCCGTCCCACGCCGCCAGCGCCTTGGCGTAGCCACGGAATTCCGGCAGCCGCTCCTCGCGCGTCGCCGCTACCAGCTTGCGCACCAGCGCCAGCAGCAGCGGCAGGGCGGCGTCCCGCCCCAGCCGCGCGATCAGCTCGCCCGTCTTGCGCACATAGATCGCGCTATGGCCGAAATCGGCATGGTGCGACAGCGCCGCCCGCCCCAGCGCCGCGTCGAGCGCCGCCGGCGCCACCTGCGCGGCAAGCGCGCCGCGCAGCCGCGCCACCGCTTCTATCTCGTCCTCGTTCTCGATGGCGGTCAGGAAGGCCGCCGCGTCCCAGTCCCGTGTCTCCTCGCTATAGGGATAGTGCCCGGCCCCCAGCGTGTCCCATGCGAGGTGCTGCAGCGGCTCGATCGTCGCCGCCAGGCGGTGCGCGTCGTCGGGCGCCCGCGCCGCCAGCTTCAGCCAGTCCGCCGCCGCGCCATAGGCATGGGTGGTGCCGTATTCCAGCCGCTCGTTCCGCGCCGCGATGGCATGGATGAGCGCGAGCTCGGCGTCGAACCCGGCGCGCTCCAGCCGCGCCACCTCGCGCGCCATGCGGTCCGGCTCGTTGTCGGCGAGCGCGGCGGCAAGCCCGTCCAGCGCTCGTGCCCGCTGGGCCTCGGCCGGCGGATCGGACAGATCGACGAAGATCTCGCCGCCGCGCAATTCGATGGCGTAGGTCCGCACCGGATCGCGCCCCACCAGCGCCGCGCCGCTGGCGAGATCGAATTTCCAATTGTGCCAGTTGCAGGTCAGGACGCAGCCGGGACCTTGCGTGCCCTCGCTCAGGGGAAAGCCCTCATGCGGGCAGCGATTGGCGAGGGCGAAGATTTTTCCCTCCGCCGCAAGCAGCAGCACCTGCTTGCCGTCCTTGCGGAACACCTTGCGCCCTTTGGCATTGAGATCGCCCGCGCCGATTCCGGTTGCCGTGAACATCGCCGCCTCTTTTTTCCAAAGCAACAACTTTAGAATATACCGGGCCTTGATTTACGCAAGCCTGGGCTTTAGAAATTATCGCATGACCCCCATGCCGCCGGCCCGGGGCCGCGACGCGGTCCTGGACATCCTCAAGCGCGACGGCCCGCTGGCCGCCGATGCCGCGGCGCAAAAGCTCGGCCTTACCGCCATGGCGGTGCGCCAGCATCTCTATGCGCTCGCGGAAGCGGGCGAGGCGGCCTATGCCGAACAGGCCCGCCCGCGCGGCCGTCCCGTCAAGCTGTGGCGCGCCACACCCGCCGCCGACGCGCGTTTCGCCGACAGCCATTCGGCGCTCGCCGCCGACCTGATCGTGCAGATGAAGAAGGCGTTCGGCGAGGACGGGCTCGACCGGCTGCTCAAGCTGCGCAATGCCGACCTCGAAAAGGCCTACCGCGCCAGGACCGACCGCCACGGCACGCTGAAAGCCAAGCTCGACGCGCTGGCGAAAATCCGCAGCGCCGAAGGCTATATGGCCGAGGTACGGCGGGAGCCCCAAACCGGCCACTGGCTGTTCGTCGAGAATCACTGCCCGATCTGCGCCGCGGCGCGGCTGTGCACCGGGCTGTGCCGCGAGGAACTGGCGCTGTTCCACCGCGTCCTCGGCAAGGACATCAAGGTCGAGCGCCTCTCCCACATCCTCGCCGGCGCCGGCCGCTGCGCCTATCGCGTCACGCCGGTTTGAATCGGCGGCAAAGGGCATTACCTTCGCGTCATGGCCATCAAGCTCACCGACAAGGACGTCGCGCGCATCGCCCGCGCCCTCGCCGAACCGCGCCGCTACCAGCTTCTCAAGCAGATCGGCGCCTGCAAGGACGCGATGTCGTGCAGCGCGCTGCGCGAAAACCACCAGGTCACCGCCGCCACGCTGTCGCACCACCTCAAGGAGCTGGAGACCGCCGGCCTGATCGAGACCCGGCGCGACGGCAAGTTCATGAACATCACTCTGCGCCGCGACGTCCTCGACGCCTATCTGGGGCAGTTGGGAAAAATCTAACCCATCCACCCTCCCTCGAAGGGAGGGTGGATGGCCCCTTGAACTCGACACTTAGACAATTATCTAAGTGTCGAAGCATCAACCAAGGGCAGTGAAAATGAGCAAACTCAAGGGTAAAGTCGCCGTCGTCACCGGTGCCTCCAAGGGCATCGGCGCCGCCATCGCCAAGGGCCTCGCGGCCGAAGGCGCCGCCGTCGTCGTCAACTACGCCTCCGCCAAGGAGGGCGCCGACAAGGTCGTCGCCGAAATCGCGGCCAAGGGCGGCCAGGCGGTCGCGGTCCAGGCCGACGTCGCCAAAGCCGCCGATGTCCGCCGCCTCTTCGCCGAGGCCCGCACCGCCTTCGGCAAGGCCGACATCCTGGTCAACAATGCCGGCGTCTACAGTTTCGGTCCCCTGGACGAGGTCCGCGAGGAGGAGTTCCACCGCCAGTTCGACATCAACGTGCTCGGCACTCTTCTCGCCACCAAGGAAGCGGCGCGCCAGTTCGGCGACCGCGGCGGCAGCGTGATCAACGTGACCTCGGTGGCGAGCAAGCTGCCGCCCGCCGGCAGTGTGGTCTATTCCGCCACCAAGGGCGCAGTCGATACGCTGACCGAAAGCCTGGCCCTGGAGCTCGGCCCGCGCCGGATCCGCGTCAACGCCATTGCGCCCGGCGGCGTCGAGACCGAAGGCACGCACAGCGCCGGCGTCATCGGCAGCGACTTCGAAAAGCTGCTGACCAGCCGCACCACGCTCGGCCGCATCGGCCAGCCCGACGACATCGCCAAGGTCGCGGTGTTCCTCGCCTCCGACGATTCGGCCTGGCTCACCGGCGAACGCATCACGGCCTCCGGCGGGTTCCGCTAAGGCCGGTTTCCTCCCGCTGCAACGCGCCCCCCTCGGTGCAGCGGGAGGATCGCCGCTATCGTCGCACGCCCCACCGGCCTAAGGTGCGCGCCGCAACAGCGGACGCAACCGTGACCGATTCCGTCGTCGAGCTTTCCCACGTCAGCAAGCGCTTCGGCGATTTCACCGCGGTCGACGACCTGTCCTTCGCCCTGGCGCGCGGTTCCATCCTGGGGTTCTTAGGTCCCAACGGCGCCGGCAAGACCACGACGCTGCGCATGATGCTGGGCATCATGCCGCCCGACTCCGGCACCATCCGCGTCCTCGGACGCGACATCTCGCAGGTGCGCGAGCGCATCGGCTACCTGCCGGAGGAGCGCGGCCTCTACAAGCGCATGCGCGCCGACGCCGCCATCGCCTATATCGCGACGCTGAAGGGCATGAGGCGCGGCCCCGCGCTCGCCCGCGCCCGCGCCTTGCTCAAGGACTTCGGCCTCGGCGATTTCGCCCAGGTGCGGATCGAAGGCCTCTCCAAGGGCATGGCGCAGAAGGTCCAGGTTCTCGCCGCGGTGGCGCACGATCCCGAATTCGTCATCCTGGACGAGCCGTTCTCCGGCCTCGATCCCGTCAACCAGACCGAGCTCGAAGCCTTCATCCGCAATCTCGCCGCCGCCGGCAAGACGATCCTGTTCTCGACCCACACGATGCAGCATGCCGAGCGCCTGTGCGATCGCCTCATCGTGCTCGCCAAGGGCCGCAAGCTGTTCGAAGGCACGCCGGAGGAAGCGAGCGGCCTCCTGCCCCGCCGCGCCCGCCTCGCCGCCGATGCCGATCTGGGTTTCCTCGCCGCCGTGCCGGGCGTCGCGCGCGTCACGCCGTCGGCCAACGGCGAACGGCAGTGGACGGTCGATCTCCAGGAAGGCGCCGACGGCCGCGCCCTGCTCGCCGCTTGCTTTGAGCACGGCGTCGCGCTGACCCATTTCGATCTCGCGCCGCCCAGCCTGCATGACGTCTTCGTTTCGCTGGTGGGGCAAACGCCATGAATCGCGCCTTCCTCATCGCCCGCCAGGAATTCATCAAATACGTGACGCGGCGCGGCTTCGCGCTCTCGATCCTGATGTTCCCGCTGTGGATCGTGATCGTGACGCTGGTGCCGCAATGGACCGGCGGCGGCGACGAGACGCGCACGCATGTCTTCACCGTGGTGGACCGGACCGGCGGCGGCTTCGCGAACGCGATTTACTGCGCCGCGCAGCGGCAGGGCGCGCAGCGCTGGCTCGACGGCGCCGAGCACTACGCCGCCACCCTCGCCGATCCCGCCAGGCTTCCGCGCCAGGGCATCGGCGCGATGCTCGCCAGCCCCGCGCCCGCGACGCGGCGCTGCGGCCCGGAACCCGACTACGCCGCCATCGAAGCGGCGCTGCGGCAGGCGAAAAAGCCCGGCGCCCCGGATTTCGCGCCCGTCGACGAGGGCGGGCTCTTCGCGTTCATCGCGCCGCCGGCCTATCTCTCCGGCGCCGCGCCGGCGAAGTTTCCCGTCGCCGTCCGCCGCGCCCTGGCCACCGAACACGCGCCCGGCGCACCGCTCGACACCGTGTTCGTGATCCCGTCCGATTTCGGCAAGGCCAAGGACGCGGTGGCGGAGTCGTGGACGGACGGGCGCCTCGATCTCGACCTGCGCCGCCTTGTCGAGGCCGCGCTGGTCAAGGCGCTGCAATTCAAGGCCATCCGCCAGGCGGCGCCGCAATTGAGCGACCCGACGATCCTCGATGCCACCGCCCGGGTCCAGGGCCACGATCCCGAACGCGGCGCGGCGCGCGACGGCGCCGTCGATTCCATCGTCCCCATCGCGCTTGCCATCATCCTGTTCGTGGTCTCGGTGATGAACTCCTCGGTGCTGCTGCAAGGCGTGGTCGAGGAGAAGTCCACCCGCATGATCGAGGTGCTGCTGTCCTGCGCCACGCCGCGCGAGATCACATCCGGCAAGCTGATCGGCGTCATCGCGGTGGCGCTGCTCACGCTGGCGATCTGGGGCCTGGCGCTGCTCGCGCTGATGGCGATCGCGAGCCGGGACATCGTCCATCTCGTCTTCGCCTCGCTCAGCGCCACCGCCACGCCCGAAGTGCTGCCGCTGCTGCTGGTCTTCTTCCTCTGCGGTCTTCTGATCTACGGCTCGCTGTTCCTCGCCATCGGCTCGATGGCCAACAGCCTCGCCGACGCGCAGTCGCTGCTCGGCCCCTCGATGCTGATCCTGATGCTGCCCAATCTCATGATCGCCGGGGTGATGCGCGATCCCAACGGCCCCCTGGCGAGCACGCTTTCCTGGGTGCCGATCTACACCCCGTTCTTCATGATGCTGCGGCTGTCCTCGCACCCGCCGGTCTGGCAGCTCTGGGGCACCACCGCGCTGGCGATCCTGACCACTGCGCTCCTGATCGTGTGGACCGGGCGGGTCTTCGCCAAGCATGTGCTGACTACCGAGCGTCCGCCGGCACTCGGCGTCCTGCTGCGCGGGCTGCTGCGGCGGGGCTGACCCGGCCGGGAGTTCGCGGATCGCACGGATGTAATTCGCCCGCGCAATGGCGGCGGTGAGCGCGATCTTGCAGGATCGGGCGCGGCGTCCAACCGGGAGATGCGACGTGAAGGATTTCAAGGACAAAATCGCCTTCATCACGGGCGGCGCGTCGGGCGCCGGCTTCGGCCAGGCCCTGGTGTTCGGCCGCGCCGGGGCAAAAATCGTGATCGCCGACGTTCGTCCGCAGGCGGTGGAAAAGGCCCTGGCCGATCTCAAGAAGGAAGACATCGCGGCGCACGGCATCGTGCTCGACATCACCGACCGCGCGGCCTACGCCCGCGCCGCCGACGAGGTCGAGAAAGTGTTCGGCGGCCCCCCGGCGCTTCTGTTCAACACCGCCGGCGTCAACAGCTTCGGCCCCGTCGAGAATTCCACCTATGACGATTTCGACTGGCTGATCGGCGTCAATCTCGGCGGCGTGATCAACGGCATGGTCACCTTCGTGCCGCGCATGATCAAGGCGGGCAAGCCGGCGCATATTGTTACCGTCTCGTCTCTGGGCGGCCTGCAGGGCAGCGCGCTGGCGGCGCCCTATTCGGCCGCCAAGGCGGCGGTGATCAACCTGATGGAAGGCTACCGCATGTCGCTGGAGAAGCACGGCATCGGCGTCTCGGTGCTGTGCCCGGCCAACATCAAGTCCAACATCGCCGAAGCCGTCCGCATCCGGCCCGCCAAATACGCCAAGTCCGGCTATGTCGAGGACGAGGCGTCGATCGCCTCGCTGCATTCGATCTACATCCACGGCATGGAGCCGGTCGACCTCGCCGGCCACGTCAAGCGCGCCATCGAGGCGAACCAGCTCTACATCATCCCATATCCGGAGGCGAAGGAGGGCCTGAAGAAGCACTTCGACGCCATCCTCGACTCGGTGCTGCCGATGGAGGCCGACCCCGAAGGCGCCAAAAAGCGCGTCGCGGCGCTGCAGGCCTGGGCCGCGGACCGCGCCAAGGTCTTCAACAAGGAGCAGGACAAGTCATGAAGGACGTCAGCGGCAAGACCGCGTTCATCACCGGCGGCGCCAGCGGCATGGGGCTCGGCATGGCGACCGTCTTCGCCCAGGCCGGCATGAAAGTCGTGATCGCCGATGTGCGCGAAGTGGCGCTGGCTGAGGCGATGAAGACATTCGAGAACACCAATCTCGCGGTGCAGCCGATCCTGCTCGACGTCACCGATCGCGCCCGCTGGGCCGAGGCCGCCGACGAGGCCGAGCGGCATTTCGGCAAGGTCCATGTGCTGGCGCTCAACGCCGGCGTCGGCGTGCTCGGCCCGATGCAGGCCGCGACCTACAAGGACTGGGATTTCAATCTCTCGGTCAATGTCGGCGGCGTGGTCAACGGTCTCGTCACCTTCTTGCCGCGCATGCTGGCGCATGGCGAGGAGGGCCATGTCGTCACCACCTCGTCGACCGGCGGCTTCTCCGCGGTCGGCAATGCCGGGCTCTACTGCACCGCCAAATTCGCCGTCGCCGGCATGATGGAATCGCTCGCCACCGACCTCAAGGGCACGAAGATCGGCGCCTCGGTGTTCTTCCCCGGACCCGTCCAGACCAGCCTCGGTATGACGACGCATGAGGTGCGCCCGGCGCATCTGCAGAACGAGACCGTTGCGACCAACATCCCGGGCCAGCGCGACGCCCGGCCCGCGCCCGGCTACGACACCAGCCTGTTCATGACGACGCAGGAAGTCGGCAAGCGCGTGCTGCGCGGCATCCTGCGGGGCGACCTCTTCATCATGAGCCATCCCGAATTCAAGGACGGCATCGCCGCCCGCAACGAGGCCCTGCTGCGCGCCATCCCCGACGAGAGGCCCAACGTCGCGCGCGCCGCCCTGATCAAGCAGTTCGGCTCGCTGATGTACAACCCGGTCTACGACACCCAGACCAAGGTCCCGGCCGAGGATTTCTAAAAAATTAAAGAGGAGACGACCCATGCTCACGCTCTACAGCTTCGGCCCCGGCGCCAATTCCCTGAAGCCCATGCTGGCGCTCTACGAGAAGGGCCTCGTTTTCACGCCGCGCTTCCTCAATCCGGCGGCGTTCGAGCATCACGAGGACTGGTACAAGAAGATCAACCCGCGCGGCCAGGTCCCGGCGCTCGACCATGACGGCAAGATCATCACCGAATCGACGGTGATCTGCGAATATCTCGAGGACGTCTTCCCCAACGACAAGCCGCTGCGGCCCAAGGATCCCTTCGTCGTCGCCCAGATGCGCATCTGGACGAAATGGGTCGACGAATATTTCTGCTGGTGCGTCTCGACCATCGGCTGGGAGCGGATGGTCAGCGGCATGGCGCGCGCCATCTCCGACGAGGAGTTCGAGGAGCGGGTCAGGCGCATCCCCATCCCCGAGCAGCAGACCAAATGGCGCAACGCCCGCGCCGGTTTTCCCAAGGACGTGCTGGACGAGGAGATGCGCAAGATCCGCGTCTCGATCGCGCGGCTGGAAGAGCGCCTCGGCGAAAGCCCCTGGCTCGCCGGTCCCGACTACACCCTGGCCGACATCTGCAACTTCGCCATCGCCAACGGCATGGAGCGCGGCTTCGCCGACATCGTGAACGACAAGGCGACGCCGCGCCTGATGGACTGGATCCGCCGCATCAACGCCCGCCCGGCCGCCAAGGAGATGTTCGCCAAGGCCCAGCGCGAGAGCCTCGCCCCGGCCCCCAAGCCCGCTACGGTGTAAACCGGCCGCGGCGGCATGAACGGATTGTTGTAATTTCTTCACGGCGCGCCCGCCGTGCCGCCCCTTGTCTAGGGCTAAAGACCTATCATTTGGTATGATGGCGCCGCGCCACGCCGCGCCGTACGATCGGCTGTCTTTCCGCCGGGGACGTGAAGACCGGAAAAAACACACTGGAGAGAACCATGGACGCAAAGACCGACGACAAGAGCGCCGGCAAATGCCCCTTCCCGCACGGCAAAGGCGGCCGCCGCAACCGCGATTGGTGGCCGGAGCAGTTGGATCTTCAAGTGCTTAACCAGCACGTGCCGCAGTCCAACCCGATGGGCAAGGCGTTCGACTACGCCAAGGAATTCAAGACCCTGGACCTCAACGCCGTGATCAAGGACCTGCACGCCCTGATGACGGATTCGCAGGACTGGTGGCCGGCCGATTTCGGCCATTACGGCGGCCTCTTCATCCGCATGGCCTGGCACAGCGCCGGCACCTATCGCATCAGCGACGGGCGCGGCGGCGCCGGCGGCGGGCAGCAGCGTTTCGCGCCGCTCAATTCCTGGCCGGACAACGCCAATCTCGACAAGGCGCGCCGCCTGCTCTGGCCGATCAAGCAGAAATACGGCCGCAAGCTCTCCTGGGCCGACCTCTACGTCCTCACCGGCAACGTCGCCCTGGAATCGATGGGCTTCAAGACCTTCGGCTTCGGCGGCGGCCGCGCCGACACCTGGGAGCCGGAAGAGCTCTACTGGGGCCCCGAAGGCACCTGGCTGGGCGACGAGCGCTACAGCGGCGAGCGCCAGCTCCAGAACCCGCTCGGCGCGGTGCAGATGGGCCTCATCTACGTCAATCCCGAAGGTCCCAACGGCAAGCCCGATCCGGTCGCGGCGGCGCACGACATCCGCGAGACCTTCTCGCGCATGGCGATGAACGACGAGGAGACCGTCGCCCTCATCGCCGGCGGCCACACCTTCGGCAAGACCCATGGCGCCGGCGATCCCTCCTTCCTCGGCCCCGAGCCGGAAGGCGCGGTGATCGAGGACCAGGGCCTCGGCTGGCACAGCAAGCACGGCACCGGTTTCGGCGCCGACACCATCACCGGCGGCCCGGAAGTCACCTGGTCGCAGACGCCGACCAGGTGGAGCAACCACTTCTTCGACAACCTGTTCAAGTTCGAATGGGAGCTGACCAGGAGCCCCGCCGGCGCCCAGCAGTGGAAGGCCAAGAACGCCGAAGCCGACATCCCGGATGCGCACGACAAGTCGAAGAAGCATGTCCCGACCATGCTGACGACCGATCTCTCGCTGCGCTTCGATCCGGCTTACGAGAAGATCTCGCGCCGCTTCTACGAGCATCCCGAGCAATTGGCCGACGCCTTCGCGCGCGCCTGGTTCAAGCTCACCCATCGCGACATGGGACCGATCCGGCGCTATCTCGGCCCGCTGGTGCCGAAGGAGACGCTGATCTGGCAGGACCCGATCCCGCCTCTCGATCATCCCGTGATCGGCGACGCCGACATCGCGGCGCTCAAGGCCAAGGTCCTCGCCTCCGGCCTCACCGTGCCGCAGCTCGTCTCGGCCGCCTGGGCCTCGGCCTCGACCTTCCGCGGCTCCGACAAGCGCGGCGGCGCCAACGGCGCCCGCATCCGCCTTGCCCCCCAGAAGGATTGGGAGGTCAACCAGCCGGCCCAGCTCAAGACGGTGCTGGACAAGCTGGAGGCGATCCGGACGGAGTTCAATGCGTCCGCGACCGGCGGCAAGAAGGTCTCGCTCGCCGACCTGATCGTGCTCGGCGGCGGCGCCGCGGTCGAGAAGGCCGCGCGGGACGCCGGCACGGACGTGAAAGTGCCCTTCGCGCCGGGCCGCATGGACGCCTCGCAGGAGCAGACCGACGTGCACTCCTTCGCCCCGCTCGAGCCCGTGGCCGACGGCTTCCGCAACTATCTCAGCGGCAAGCAGTTCCTGGCGCCGGAAGAGGCGCTGGTCGACCGGGCGCAACTCCTCACCCTGACCGGGCCGGAGCTGACGGTGCTGGTCGGCGGCCTGCGCGTGCTGGGCGCCAATGCCGGGCAGTCCAAGCTCGGCGTCTTCACCGACCGGCCGGGGACGCTGAGCACTGACTTCTTCGTCAACTTGCTCGACATGGCGACCGAATGGCAGCCCGCGGGCACGGAAGGCGAGTACGAGGGCCGCGACCGCAAGACCAAGGCGCTGAAATGGACCGGCAGCCGCGTCGACCTCATCTTCGGCTCGCACGCGCAGTTGCGGGCGCTGGCCGAGGTCTATGCCTGCGCCGACGCGCAAGCCAAGTTCGTGAGCGACTTCGTGGCGGCCTGGACCAAAGTGATGAACCTCGACCGCTTCGACCTCGCGTGAGGCCGCGCGCTCGTTAGCAATTCGATACCCGAGCGGTGCTTCCAGACCAAAGGAAGCGCCGCCAGGGGCAATGCATTGATCCGGGCAGAACCCCATTCTGTCCTGCCCGCGCAGGCGGGCATCCGGCGGGCCGCGGAAACGGGCGAAACGCGATGAGCGAACTGATCGTCTGGACCTACGATTGGGTGCCCGAGGGTCCGCGCGGCTTCGTGCGCGACCTGAGGCTGAGATGGGCGTGCGAGGAAGGCGGCCTCGCCTATTCCGTGCGAACCGTGCCGTTCGACGGGCGGCAGGCCAATCACCTGTCGCGCCAGCCCTTCGGCCAGATTCCCTTCCTGGATGACGGCGACGTGAAGATATTCGAGAGCGGTGCCGGGCTCCTCCATCTGGCGCGCAAGAGCGAAAAGCTGATGCCGCGCGATCCGGTCGGCGAGGCGCAAACGGTCCAGTGGACGATCGCCGCGCTCAACAGCCTGGAGATGGTCACGGTCCCCTGGTGGTTCCTCGAAGTGACCGGCGCGAAGCACAACGGTCTTGCCGGCTGGATGGCAAGCCGCCTCGACGGGCTGGAGAAAGTCCTGGGCGAGAGGGAATGGCTGGCGGCGGATCGTTTCACCGTGGCGGACCTGCTGATGGCGGATGTCCTGCGCGTCGCCAAAGTCCGCGCGTTCGGCGACCGGCCGGCGACGGATGCGTATTTGCGCCGCGTGCTCGACCGCCCGGCCTTCCAGAAGGCGTGCGCCGATCAAGTCGCGCACTTCGCGGCGGCCGATGGGGGCAGGCCGGCTGCGAACCCGTAAGCGGCGGGAATGTGCATCCTGGCGGCGGGCCTCTCACCCCCGCGCCGAACACCTTCAGCGCCGCCCATTGCAGCAGCACCACGGTCTTGGCGTCGCAGATGCGGCCGTCCTCGATCATCCCCAGCGCCGCGTCGAAGGGCAGCTCCAGCACCTCGATGTCCTCGCTCTCCTCGGCCATGCCGCCGCTAGGGAGTGCCCACCTCCGCTTGATTTGCGAAATCCTGCCGCGCCCGGCAGCCCAAGATCACCCGCCGGCGCGCGAACAATTTGCAGTATTTTTGTTCACACCCCATTACCGGCGTCAATCGCTCGGTCTCGAATTTTTCGAGGGCCAGCGCGACGATGAACCGATGACCTCGACCCTCTTTGATCAGCGTGGCAATTTGATCGGCGTGGTAATCGCAAGTACCTCATCGCTCGGGAGCGGCTTGCATTCGTCTATGCTGCCACAAGAGAATGCAAAGAGGTGTCGACGTTTTGCTTGACGCTTGCGTTCACGGGCGCACGGATATCTGAAGTACTTGCATTGACCGCCTGCCGCATTGATGCTGCCGATGAGGTAATCATCTTTGAGACGCTCAAGCAGCGCCAAAAGCAGGTATTTCGCGCCGTGCCTGTTTCGCGCGCGTTAATCCCGACGCTGACGATGTACGCCATCGGGAAAGAAGGTCGTTTATAGCCCTGGTGCCGCACAAGGAAGGTGGTCAAGGTTGTGATGCGTAGAGCCGGGATTCCCGCAGGGCTCTGCAAACCAAAGGCGCTGCGTCACGCGTTTGCCGTCGAGGCCGGGGCAGAAGGGTATTCCGTTGAATATTGTACAGCGCTGGTTGGGCCACGCTCGAATTGAGACCACAGCCATTTACGCAAGCGCAATCGGTGATGAAGAACGAAACCTTGCAAGGTGTGCATGGAGTGCACTGGAACTCGCATTGCCCGACGATGCAGGAGATCACGGCAGTTAGTGGCGAGATGGTGTACGCTAGGCCAATTTTCCGGGAGGATTGTGCAAATTCGCTACTGGATGCCTACATGTGTCTCATCCAGCTCGCGCCTCCTGTCGGTTCGAAGTCATCGACGTCATGAACCGCTGCGGTAGAAGGCATCGAATGACCGGAGTAAGGTCCAGTACTAGGAACACCAACCACGGCAGGTTTATTGCTGTAGAACGTTGCTTTTCTTGAAATGCCTCTTTCTGCGCCATTACTATAGAAAATAGCCTGCATCTCGATCTTGTAAACTTCGCCAGGGGCGACCCTTAATATGTTAAGATCGTACTCGACATAGTCATTTGGAAAACAAGTCACGGAGGCATCGGCATCGATGCCTCGCTGCCGAATTTTTTTAGTCTTCTTCCTGGGCACAGCAATTCTATGAGACACGCTTTTTTCTCCCTACTTTTCTGGGGCACCGGCTGACGGTCTTGAAATCTGATCTGGGTGAATGTCATCCCAAATTGTTACTGCAAACCTCGTTGCACCTATAAAAATGGCTAAGAACAACGCCACGGCAAATGCAATGAAAGCCTGCGCCCGAAAACTCGTTCGCTCACGAATAAATTCACTTAGGTCGCGAAAGGACTCGTTCTGCGAAATTGCAAAATCTTCTAAGTGACTGGCAACGCCCCACTTTACTGCATCGATCCATGTGCTTTCAACTGCACCTTGTTTCAATGAAGAGGCAACCTCGTCAGTGTAGGTTTCCACAATCTGCTTCGCGCGGTCACACAGGGCGCGGCGCATTTCCGGCTTGAGGTCAGCCGCATACTTTTCAATTTTTTCTTGGCCACCGCTTTGAGCAAACGAAACTGCTATTTCAGATATCAACACTCTTGAATACAGAGACAGGTGATCTGGGATCGAATTCCATTCCCCAAATACATCGAATACATCACCGTCTTCAGCACCGGCGCTCTGAATTTCCGCAGTATCCTGTTTAGCCGCACTATTTGATGTCGGTGGCGGCGTTGAGTCGGAAGGCGTCACGGCGCAATTTCCTACGGGCGGTCTCGCTTAGTTGTGGACCGAATACGTCCACTACCTCGTATATATTTCCGTCCTTGCCTTTGTAAATGTCGCCGGGCTTCTGGCCGTCGAGATAGTTATTACCTGTTAACTCCTTACCTTCGGTCATTCTTCCCTCCGTGGCGCGTATAGGCGACGCTAAGTCAAAGGCAAAACCGGCTCATCAGGATCTGGGTACTTCTCCAAGGCTTCCTGAATAAGACGCTTCGTCATCGCAGATTGCGAGTCGAGTTTTTCCTGCTGCATCAGATGGTTAATCTTCGCTTCTACTTCGATCGGCACGGTGACAAACAACCTTGTCGTGGGTCTTTTCAGCCTTCTCCTAGGCATCACTGTCCCTTTGGAACTCGGCTTTAGGCAGCCTTAACCACGAATCAATGCTGTGCATATTGCAGCACATTGCAGCACCAATGTGAATCCTGAAAATCGTAGTATTGGGCTGAACGCGAACAGTAATCGACGTCAAGTAGTTGGGAGGCAGGGAGCGCGCTCACATTTTACGCACCTGACTACATCAGCCAGCGCCCCCGGTCGGAGACGTCAGAAGCCAGTGCACCATCGATGCATGTCCGATCGTGAACAAAATACTGCATTCTGTTCACCTCAACTCGTCAGCCGTGAAGCGATTGCCCGTGCGCCCCTCACCCCGCCGCAAACACCTTCAGCGCCGCCCATTGCAGCAGGATGATCGTCTTGGCGTCGCGGATGCGGCCGTCGTCGATCATCGCCAGTGCCGCGTCGAACGGCAGTTCCAGCACCTCGATATCCTCGCCTTCCTCGGCCAGGCCGCCGCCGGCGCCGGGGCGCGCGGCGGGGTCGTATTCGGCGGCGAAGAAATGCAGCCGCTCGGTGAAGGCGCCCGGACTCATGAAGACGTCGAACAGCGTCTCCACCGGCCCCACGGCATAGCCGGTCTCCTCCGCTACTTCCGCGCGGATGCGGTGCTCCGGCGCGGCGCCGTCGAGCACGCCGGCCGCCGCCTCGATCAATTGCTGCGGATGGCCGTTGAGAAAAGCCGGCAGGCGGAACTGGCGGATCAGCACCACGCTCCGCCGCGCGCGGTTGTAGAGCAGGATCACGGCGCCGTCGCCCTTGTCGTAGACCTCGCGCGCCTGCTCCTGCCAGCGGCCGTCGCCGCGCCGCCAGGCGAAGGTGATCCGCCGCAGCAGATATTTGCGCAGCGAGAGAATCTCGGTCGCGATCAGCCGCACGCGGTCGCTGACGTCGCTCATGCCGCGGTCCGCATATCGACCCGCTTGGGCGCCGCCTGCCGCGCCACGTAATAGGCCGGCGCCGTCAGCGCCGCGATGCCGAACAGCCACATCCACCAGGGATGCGGAATCATCGCCAGGTTAAGCACGCCGGCGAGCAGCGTCACCGCGCCCGCCACCAGCCCCGGCAGCATGGTCGGCCAATGCGCCAGCCGCGTCGCCAGCGCCGCGCCGAGATAGGACGCGCCGGCCCAGCCGAACAGGGTGAGGAGCTTGGCGCCGAGCGGCATCGCGTCGACATAGCCCGCCGAGGCGCCGCTCTTGGACAGGTCGATTCCCGGCGGCAGGGGAAAGAGCGTGACGCTCAGCGACTCCATGATCATCATGGTGACGATGCCCGCGATCGCGGCGCCGACGATGGCCAGAAACGCCCGCAGCATTCGTTCCCCCGTTGCTGGACCCATACTGCCACAGCGGCGCGCCCAACAAAAAAGCCGCCCCGTGCGGAGCGGCTTTTTCAAATTCCTGTGTCGCGCGCTTACCTTGGCAGCAGGCCTTCGCGCTGCAGGCGCTTGCGCTGGAGCTTGCGGTAGCGGCGGATCGCCTCGGCACGCTCGCGGGCCCGCTTCTCGCTGGGCTTTTCGTAATGGCCGCGCAGCTTCATCTCGCGGAAGATGCCTTCCCGCTGCATCTTCTTTTTCAGCGCCTTCAGCGCCTGGTCGATATTGTTGTCGCGAACGATGATCTGCAAAGTGCCGGCTCCTGGCCCGTTTTGAGAGGCGCGGGTGATAACAGAAGGGTTTTGCCCTGTCCACCGCTTGACCGTCAAAGACTGAATTCCTACTTGTGAGTCGGCAAGGCCGCATCGCTTCCGGAGGAGGGGGTGGGGCCCAAGCCGCAAAACAACGATCAAGGCCTCGCGTTTTCCTTGGTTCAACCCGCTAGAGCTTGTTGCCATGGCCATCCTGAAAATCGCCCGCATGGGTCATCCCGTCCTCGCCCAAAGGGCCGAGCCCGTCGCCGATCCGGCGGCGCCCGAGATCCGCCGCCTGGTCGCCGACATGATCGAGACCATGATCGACGCCAACGGCGCCGGGCTCGCCGCGCCGCAGGTGCACGTTCCGCTGCGCATCGTGGTGTTCCAGGCGCCGGAGGGGCGCAGCGACCCCGGCCTGTCGGAGGCGGAGCGTTTCGACCACACCGCCCCCCTGACCGTGCTGGTCAATCCCGAGATCGAGATTGTCGGCAGCGCGCGCGAAGGGGGCTGGGAGGGCTGCCTCTCCGTGCCGGGCCTGCGCGGCTTCGTCGAACGCCCCTTCCACATCCGCTATCGCGGCTTCGACCTCGAGGGCCGGGAAATCGCGCGCACCGCCAAGGGCTTCCACGCCCGCGTCGTGCAGCATGAATGCGATCATCTCGACGGCCGGCTCTATCCCAGCCGGATGGACGATCTGGGCAAGCTGATCTTCGAAAGCGAAGCGCGCCACTGGTCGGAGCGCGCGTAAATCCGAACCAAACGCGCCGGCGATCTTGCGGCTTCTTGCCGGAAACGGGCCGAAAGCGCAGAGTTCGCGCCTAGCTCAACGGAGGATGATCATGCTTCGCTTGCGAAACTTGCTCCCGTTTGTGGCGTCCGCGTTGTTTCTGCTTCCCGTCCCGGCCGGTGCCGCGGCCCTCTCCATCGTCAATGTCGGCGCGCCGGCGATCAACTGCGTGTTCAACACCAGTTGCACCGTCGTCGTCACCGATTCGATCGGCACATTCACGCCGCCTGCCGATACCGCCGGGGCGCGCCTGCAATCGCGCACCTATCCCGGCGTGGCGCCGGCGCCGGCCGCCGGCGCCATGGCGTACGAGTATCGCGTCGACCTGACGACGGTGAAGGGCATCACCGCCGCCAATTGCGTCACCGCGCTGGCGCTCACGTTCGGTCCCGTGGTGAAGCTGCCCTATAGCCCCAAGGGACTGTTCGACGTCTTCGTGGTGACCAGCGGCGGCCTTGGCAGCGTCGGCCTGTCCTCGGCGGTCCAGACCGGTGCGAGCATCAAGTTCACCTTCTCTTCGCCCGTCTGCCCCGGGGCGACCAGCTTCTTCTTCGGGCTGGCGTCCAAGGACAACGCGCCGTTGGCGTCGTCGGCGACGGTGTTCTACAGCCTGGGCGGCAGCGCCACGACCGCGGTGCGCGTGCCCTAAGCCTGCTGACTTTTGACTCCGGGGCGCCGATAATCCCGGCGCCCTTTTCTTTTGAGCTTTTGATGGCGCCCCGCAAGAAACCGGCCGACGAATCGGCGCTCAAGGCAGCGCTGCTGGAAGCGGCCCTCAAGCACGCCGTGTTCGACGGCTTCAGCGACAAGGCCCTGGCGCGCGCCGCGGCGGAAACGGGCGCCGGCAAAGGGGCGCTGGCGCGGCTTTTCCCCGAGGGTCCCCTCAGCCTGGTCGAAGCCTTCTCGCAGGCCGCCGATGCGCAGATGGAAAAGAGCCTCGCGGCGATGGATTTGAAGGCGATGAAGATCCGCGCCCGCATCGCCGCCGCGGTGACGGCGCGGATCGAGGCGGTGCGCCCGCACAAGGAAGCGGCGCGCCGCGCCGCCGCCTTCCTCACCCTGCCGCCGCATGCCGCGCTCGGCGCCCGTCTCGTCTGGCGCACGGTCGACGCGATGTGGCGCGCCGTCGGCGACACCGCGACGGATTTCAATTTCTACACCAAGCGCGGCATCCTCGCCGGCGTCTATTCCGCGACCCTGATGCGCTGGTTCACCGACACCAGCGCCGGCGAAACCGACACCGACAAATTCCTCGCCGAGCGCATCGAGAACGTGATGGCGTTCGAGAAATTCAAGACGCAGGCGAGCCAGATATTCGACCGCCTGCCGCCGCTCAGCGACGTCTTCGCTGCGCTCAGACGGACGTAGCCGTTTGCCGGTCAGGCTCACTGCCCATGCCGTCGTCGCGGCAGCCAATCGCGGCATATCGCATGATGGATCGAACGGATTGCCATGGCGCCCGATTGGACCCAGCCGGATCCGGCAGATGCCACGCTAACGCGCGGCTTTGGCGCGCTTCCGGAGGCCGGCGGACGAATCCTGCGGGTTGTATATTCGGACCGCGCTGGCGAACGCGTGATCGTTACAGTACACTTCGACCGCAACGCGCTACGCAGGCGCCCGCCAGGTACGACGCCATGAAAGTGCATTTCGACCCAGAGACGGATGCGATGTACGTCATCTTCTCCGATGCGCCGGTCGCCGAGACGGAAGAGGTGCGTCCGGGCATCATGTTCGATCTGGACGCACAGGGCCGCGTCGTGGCGATCGAGGTGCTGAACGCCTCGCGCAATCTCGCCAGCACCGATCTGAAGTCGCTCGCTCTGCAAGTAGCCTAGAGCAGCAACTCCGCGATCTGCACCGCGTTCAGCGCCGCGCCTTTCAGGAGCTGGTCGGCCGCGACGAACATCGCGATGGAATGGCCTCTAAGATCGCTCAGGTCCTTGCGGATGCGCCCGACCAGCACGTCACCCTGGCCCGACGCGTCGATCGGCATCGGGAAATAGTTCTTCGCCCGGTCGTCGACGATTTTCACCCCCGGCGCGTCCGCCAGGATGGCGCGCACCTCGTCTTCGGTGATCGGCCTTTCACATTCGAAGGTGATCGCCTCGCAATGGGCCCGCAGCACCGGCACGCGCACGCAGGTCACGCCGATCGCGATGGCGTCGTCCTCGAAGATTTTCCGGGTCTCCTTGATGACCTTGGTCTCCTCGTCGTTGTAGCCGGTGGCGGGATCGATCGCGGTGTTGTGGCTGAAGACGTTGAAGGCGTAGGGATGCGGCAGCACCCTGGGCGCGAACGGCCTGCCGTCGAGAGCGGCGCGGGTCGAATCCAGCAGCTCCTGCATCGCCGCGGCGCCGGCGCCGCTCGACGCCTGATAGGTCGACAGGATCAGGCGCCGGATGCGGTTCTTCTTGTGGATCGGCCATAGCGGCACCAGCGCGGTGATCGCCGAGCAGTTGGGGTTGGCGATGATGCCCTTGTGCTCCTGGATGCGGCGGGCGTTGATCTCCGGGATCACCAGCGGCACGTGGGGGTCCATGCGGAAGGCCGACGAATTGTCGACCACCACCGCGCCGGCCTTCACCGCGATGGGCGCGAATTTCTTCGAGATGCCGCCGCCGGCCGAGAACAGCGCGATGTCGACGCCGGCGAACGAGTTCTCGGTCAATTCCTCGATGACGATCTTCCGTCCGCGGAAATCGAGCGTCTTTCCGGCCGAGCGCGCGCTCGCCAGCGCCTTCAGCGTGCCCACCGGAAATCTGCGCTGCTCCAGGCAGGCGATGAATTCGGCGCCGACCGCGCCGGTCACGCCGACGATGGCGACAGTGGGATGGCTCTTCATCAAAATCTCCAACAACAAAAAAGCCCCGGACCTTTCGGGGCGGGGCTTCGGATCGGGCGATGCGGTCAGTCTTACGCGCGCGCGCCTTCCGAAGCCCGGCTGGGCTTCGTGGTCTTGGTCGTGCGCTTGGTCGTCGTGCTCATGGGCGCGGAAACTATGGACGGCTCAGCGCTGCGTCAATGGGGAAAGCTGCGTAAAGTGCCCCATCTTGCGCCCCGGCCGCGCCTCGCCCTTTCCGTAGAGGTGCAGCGCGCCGGGCCGCTTTGCGTAATTTTCCCAGTCCAGCGCCTCGGCGCCCAGGATGTTCTCCATCACCGCGTCGGCATGGCGGGCGGGATCGCCCAGCGGCCAGCCGGCGACGGCGCGGATATGCTGCTCGAACTGGCTGACGGCGCAGGCGTCGATGGTCCAGTGCCCCGAATTGTGGACGCGCGGCGCGATCTCGTTGACCAGTAGGGCGCCGTCCTTCAGCACGAACAGCTCCACCGCGAACACGCCGACATAGTCGAGTTCGCCCGCGATCTTCTTGGCGATGGCCTTGGCCGCGTCGGCCTGCGCCGCCGTCAGCCGCCCCGGCACGGTCGAGCGCCGCAGGATGTGATGCTCGTGCGTGTTCTCCGGCGGATCGTAAGCCGCGAAAGACCCGTCCCGGCCGCGCGCCGCGACCACCGAGGCCTCGAACGAGAAATCGACCAAGCCTTCCAGGATGCCGGGTGCCGACCCGAAGCGCGCGAAGGCGCGCGCCAGATCGTCCTCCGACGCGATCTTGGCCTGGCCCTTGCCGTCATAGCCCAGGCGGCGCGTCTTGTAGATCGCCGGGCTCCCGCACATCAGCAGCGCGGTCTCGAAATAGTCCTCGGACGTGACGCTGAAATAGCGCGCGGTCTTCAGCCCCGCATCGCGCAGGAAGTTCTTCTCGTCGACCCGGTCCTGCGTCACCTCCAGCGCATGGGCACCGGGATGCATCGGTTTGAGGCCGGCGATGTGCGCCACCGTCGCGGCCGGCACGTTCTCGAATTCCAGTGTCACCGCATCGCAAGCCTTGGCGAACGCTGTGAGCAGCGCCAGGTCGTTGAAATCCCCCAGCGTATGGGCGTTCGCCACCTGGAACGCCGGAGCGTCCGGGTCGTGGCAGAACACATGCGTCTTGAGGCCCAGCCGCGCCGCGGCGAGCGCCAGCATGCGCCCGAGCTGCCCGCCGCCGAGAATCCCGATCGTGCCGCCCGGTGCCACGGGCGCAGGTAGCGTCCTCGTGCCGCTCATTTGTCGGACGGCGCTTGCGCGACCGACGCGGTCTGTGCGGCGCGCCACGCACCCAGCCGCTTGGCCAGCGCCTTGTCGCCCAGCGCCAGGATGGCGGCGGCATGCAGCGCTGCGTTCTTGGCGCCGCTTTCCCCGATGGCAAAGGTCGCGACCGGCACGCCGCCCGGCATCTGCACGATGGAGAGCAGGCTATCCATGCCCTTGAGCGCCTTCGACTCCACCGGCACGCCCAGCACCGGCAGGCCGGTCATCGCCGCCGTCATGCCGGGAAGATGCGCCGCGCCGCCGGCGCCGGCGATGATCACCTTCAGGCCGCGCCCCGCCGCGCCCTTGGCATAGGCGCTCATCCGGTCCGGGGTGCGGTGGGCCGATATGATCCGGCTCTCATGCGGCACACGTAGAGAGGTCAGGATATCGGACGCAGGTTTCAGGGTCGGCCAGTCGGACTGGCTTCCCATGATGAGTCCGACAAGTGGTTTGTGGCTGGGCATGCTTCCTTCAGGTTGTAGCGGGCGGAATCACCGCCCGGGGAAGCGTCGCATATTAGGGCGGGAATCCTTCGGGAAAAACCCTGGTTGACGGTCATTTACCATTTGGTGTCCATCATAAAGGAATTGTTAAAGCGGTCTTAGTATTGTTTTTGCCGCCAGAATGGCCGAAGGGGTCGATCATGAAGATCGAGCGGACGGGTCCAGCAAGAACGACGCGCATAACGGGCGCCGCAGCCTATGCGCGCCAGGCCGAAGCGGTTGCGACCACGGCGAGCGCCGCCACGGTCGGCGCAACCGCGAGCGTGCTCGGCATTCCTGAAAGCGAATTCACGCCCCGGGTGCGCGACGCCATCGTCACGCTGATGGGCGAGGTCGACAATCTGCGCCGCGAGCTCTCCGCCATGCGCACCCGGCTCGACGAGGCGGAGAAGAGCGCCGACCAGGACCAGCTCCTGCCCCTGCTCAACCGCCGCGCCTTCGTGCGCGAGCTGACGCGCTACATCGCCTTTGCTGGTCGCTACGGCACGCCGGCCAGCCTGATCTATTTCGACCTCAACGGCTTCAAGGCGATCAACGACACCTACGGCCATGCCGGTGGCGACGCGGTGCTGATGAATTTCGCCGCCGTCCTCGCCGACAATGTCCGCGACAGCGACTGCGTCGGACGGCTGGGCGGCGACGAGTTCGGCGTGCTGCTCAGCCATGCCGACCAGGCCCAGGCGCACAAGAAGGCCGACATCCTGGCGCAGAAGTTGCGCGCCGCGCCGACGCTGTGGAACAACAAGTCGATCGCGGCCAGCTTCGCCTATGGCGCCTTCGAGCTCAAAGCCGGCGACGACGCCGATCTCGCCATGGCCCGCGCCGACGAAGCGATGTACGCCCACAAGCGCGGCGGGCGCTAGTGTCCTGAATCAGAAGTTCACATCACTCCATGTCATCCGCCGCGAATGCGGCGGACCCAGGTGAAACCTGCATTGCAAGTGTCAACTGGGTGGCCCGCATTCGCGGGCCATGACAATCTTGGTTGAATGCAGCGAATTTCAGACTTGGGACACTAGGCTTTGAGAGTCATGGCCCGTTGTCGCGGCCATGACAGCGATTGGCGGGTTTCACGCAATGATATCCGGCAGCAGCCGGTCGTTGATCTTCGAGATCTCGTCCTTGAGCTGAAGCTTGCGCTTCTTCAGCCGGGTCAGCGAGAGCTGGTCGCGCGCCCCGGTATCGGTCAGGGCCGCGATCGCGTTGTCGAGGTCGCGGTGCTCCTGCGTCAGTTCCGCGAGCTTGGCCCGGAGCGCGACTTCGTCGGGCCTGGTAACTTCACTCGTCATCGCGGCATCAATCTTTCGCGCGCCCGGCCCAGCGTTTCTGCCCGGGCCAATCATAGCCCAGAAGATCGAGGGCGCGGCCGACGATCTGGTCGACGAAATCCGAGATTTTGTGCGGCTCGTCATAGAAGGCGGGCAGCGGCGGCAGGATGGTCGCGCCCATCTCGGCCAGTTGCGCCAGGCTGCGCAGATGCCCGACATGCAGCGGCGTTTCGCGCACGATCAGGATCAGGGGCCGTTTTTCCTTCAGCGTCACATCGGCGGCGCGGCTGAGCAGGCCCGTCGTCACCCCGGTCGCGATCTCCGACCAACTGCGCACCGAGCACGGCGCCACGATCATGCCGCGCGTCTTGAACGTGCCCGAAGCGATCGGCGCGCCGATGTCAGTGATGGCATAAGAATGATCGGCCTTGGCCGCGACCTGCTTGGGCTTGAGCTTGGTCTCCAGGGCGATCGTCATCTCGGCCGCCTTGGTCATCGTCAGATGCGACTCAACTTTAAGTTCCCCCAGGGCTTCGAGCAGGCGGATGCCGTAGGCGACGCCCGAGGCGCCGCTGATCCCGACCACAAGCCGAGCTTTTTCAAGGGGTTCCGCAACCTTGGCCATGGGCGCTCGTTTACAGCTTGTCGGCCAAGGGCGGAAGAGGGCGTGACAGCGCCCCCTCCCAGTGATCTAATTCTTGGGCCTAGAACATGAGGTGCACGCATGGCACTACAAGGGCATATCCAGGAACTCTCCGAAAAACATAAGAGACTAGAAGAGCGCATCCACGACGAGATGGCGCACCCCGATTGGGACGAAGCCGCGGTCGCCGCGCTAAAAAAAGAAAAGCTCCGAATAAAGGACGAGCTCGAACGATTGAGAAACGTCGTTCATTAGCTTCCCACGTCCGGCCCGATCTTATTGCGTCGCCTCGACGGGCGCGGTGCGCAGACGGCCGCGCACCACGAAGAAGATCGCCAGCGCGCCGAGCTCGAACAGGCCGGCGGCGAAGAACGAGGCGCCGGCGAAATAGACCGGCGCGCGATGGCTGGTGAAATACGAGAATAATCCCGTCATCACCAGCGGCGCGAACACCGAGGTCGCACTGCCCAGGCTGGCGAGTGCGCCTTGCAGTTCGCCTTGCTCGTTGGCCGGCACCTGCCGCGACAGGATCGAGTTCAGCGCCGTGCTGCCGATGCCGGCCAGCGCCCATACCAGCATCCAGGCATAGAGCATCCAGGGCTGGCTCGAGAACGCATAGCCGGCATAGCCGAGCGCGGCACAGAACAGTCCGATGCCGACCGCGCGCGTCTCGCCGATGCGCGGGATGACGAGGCGCGGCAGCACGCCGAACGACACGGTGGTCAGTACGCCGACCGCGACCAGCGACCACGCGACCTCGCCCGGCCCCCAGCCGAACTTCTCCATCGTGTAATAGGTCCAGGTCGCGGGATTGGCGTCATGCGCCAGCCGCCCCAGGACGACGATGCCGATCAGACCGAAGATCATGGGATAGCGCCGGATCGCGACCAGCGAACCGACCGGGTTGGCGCGCCACAGCTCGAATTTGCGCCGGCCCTCGGGCGGCAGCGACTCCTTCAGCACGAACCAGCCGAACAGCGCGTTGGCAAGCGTGACGGCGGCGGCGGCATAGAACGGCGCCCGCGTCCCCCAGTGAGCGCCCGCGAGGCCCCCCAGCGCCGGGCCGAGCACGAAGCCGATGCCGAACGCCGCCCCGGTCAGGCCGAAATTCGCGGCGCGTTTCTCCGGCGGCGAGACGTCGGCGATATAGGCGTTGACCGTCGGGTAGGTGGAGGCGGCGATGCCCGACATCAGCCGCGCCGCAATCAGCCAGCCGATATTGGGCGCCAGGCCCGACAGCGCGTAGTCGACGCTGAGCACCAGCAGGGAGACGATCAGGACAGGGCGCCGCCCGAAGCGGTCGCTCAGGTTTCCCAGCACCGGCGAGAAGAAGAACTGCATCAGCGCGAACAGGAAGAACAGCAGCCCGCCCCAGCGCGCCGCGCCCGACAGGCTCTCGCCGGTCAGCTCGGTGATCAGTTGCGGCGTCACCGGAATGATGATGCCGAGCCCGATCGTGTCGACCAGCATGGTGATGAAGATGAAAGCCAGCGCATAGCGGCTGGCGAAGGGTGTCTTGGCGTCGCTCAAACCCGTCCCCCGGCGAACAGGGTGCGAGGTTAGGACCCCGGCGCCGGCCCGTCTTGGGGAAATTTTCCGGCGCGGCCCGGAGCGGCCGCGCTACATCCGGGCCGCCGGGGGCGTCATCCGCCCGGCCTCCTTCTCGGCGATCTCCATCAGCCACAGGATATGCGGCCGCGCCTCGTCGAAACGGCCGAATTCGTGAAACTCGTAGAGCATCCCTTGCAGCCGCCCCACCAGATCGCCGGCCGGCGCTTTCGTCGCCCTCTTGGTCCGCTTCGCCGTCATGGCACCCCCACACTACACACGGAGGTTAGGATCGGCCCCGGACCAAATGCCCGCCACCCCTCTGAATCGGGGGTGCGCGTTTTTCGGCGCCGGGTTGCGCAATACAACTATCCATCACGATGCGGCGTGTACCCACCTTGGGGCCGCCGCCGTCAGTTCACATCCTTGGTCATCTCGCGCAGCTTGAATTTCTGGATCTTGCCGGTCGAGGTTTTGGGCAGGTCGACGAAGGCGACGTAGCGCGGGCATTTGTAGCGCGCCAGGTTCTGCCGGCAGTACTCGATCAGCTCCTCCGCCGTGACGTGCTCGTAGCCGGACTTGCGCTCGACGAAGGCGCAGGGCGTCTCGCCCCATTTGTCGTCGTCCTTGGCCACCACCGCGACGAACATCACGGCGGGATGCTTGTTCAGCACGTCCTCGACCTCGATGGAGGAAATGTTCTCGCCGCCCGAGATGATGATGTCCTTGGAGCGGTCTTTCAGCTGCACATAGCCGTCGGGATACATCACGCCGAGATCGCCGGAATGGAACCAGCCGCCTTCGAACGCTTCCTTCGTCGCCTGCGGGTTCTTCAGATACCCCTTCATCACGACATTGCCGCGGAACATCACCTCGCCCATGGTCGCGCCGTCGGCCGGCACCGGCTCCATGGTCTCCGGATCCATCACGCTCAGCGCATCGAGCGCATGATAGCGCACGCCCTGGCGCGCTTTCTTGGCGGCGCGCAGGCCGGGCTCCAGGTGCTCCCACGCGTCGCTCCATTCGTTGACCACGGCGGGGCCATAGGTCTCGGTCAGGCCGTAGACATGGGTGACGTTGAACCCGGCCTCGGCCATCGCGGCGAGCACCGATTCCGGCGGTGGCGCCGCGGCGGTGATGAACTCGACCTTGTGCGGCAGCGGCCGGCGTTCCTCCGGCTTGGCGTTGATGAAGGTCGACATCACGATCGGCGCGCCGCACAGATGCGTGACCTTGTGCTCGGCGATGGCGTCGTACATCGCCTTGGCCCGCACCCAGCGCAGGCAGACATGCGTGCCTGCGACCACCGACAGCGACCAGGGAAAGCACCAGCCGTTGCAGTGGAACATCGGCAGCGTCCACAGATAGATCGGATGATACGGCATCCGCGCCGCCAGGATGTTGCCGTAGCCCATCAGCGCGGCGCCGCGGTGATGGAACACGACGCCCTTGGGATTGCCGGTGGTGCCCGAGGTGTAGTTGAGCGAGATCGCGTCCCATTCGTCGCCCGGCTTGATCCAGGCGAACTCCGGATCGCCGTCGGCCAGGAACGCTTCGTAGTCGATGTTGCCCAGGCGCTCGCCGTTTTGCGGGAATTGCGGATCGTCATAGTCGATGACGATGGGCCGCACCTTGGCGAGCTTGAGCGTCTCGGCCATCACGCCGGCGAATTCGCGGTCGGTGATCAGGAATTTCGCCTCGCCATGGTCCAGGATGAAGGCGAGCGCGGCGGCGTCCAGCCTCGTGTTCAGCGCGTTGAGCACGCCGCCCGCCATGGCCACGCCGTAATGGGCTTCGAGCATCGGCGGTGTGTTGGCCAGCATCGCCGCGACCGTGTCGCCCTTCCTGATCCCCGCCTTGGCCAGCGCCGAGGCGAGGCGGCGCGAGCGCGCGTAATATTCGGCATAGGTGAAGCGCTGCGCGCCATGGATGATCGCGGTGCGGTCGGGAAACACGCTGGCGGCACGCTCCAGGAAGGTCAGCGGCGTCAGAGCCTGGAAATTGGCCGGGTTGCGGTCGAGATCGGCGTCGTATTTGCCGCTGCGCGTCCGCGGCAGCACCCGCGGCATGGCGCGCATCACGCTCTCCGCCGCGCGCCGCATCAGCGATTTGGGCCGCCGCCGGGCATCGGGCTTGGGGGCCGGGACGCGGGCGGCGACCGGCGCCGGCTTGGGCGCCACTTTCTTGCGGGCGGCCTTCTTGGCGGCCGGTTTCTTCGCGGGCTTCGCCTTGGCCTTCATCGGCTTGGAAGGTTTCTTGCTCTTCTTCTTGGACTTGGCCATGGACGCTCTTCGACTGCTGTTTCCGGAAGTGGCCGAACGCTAAAGAAGGTCGCATTAACCAGCAAGCTTGCTGCATGGACGCGCCGCGCCGGCATTGCTAGGTAGAGGTGCACCCAGGGAATTTGCGATGTCCGAACAGGTCGTGATCAGCGGCAATCCGCTGCGCCGGATGTATGCCTGGGTGATGCGCCACGCCGCGGGTCCCCATGCCTTCTGGGCGCTGGGCGCCGTGTCCTTCGCCGAAAGCTCCTTCTTCCCCATCCCGCCCGACATCATGCTGGTGCCGATGGTGCTGGCCGACCGCAGCCGCGCCTTCTTGCTCGCGGCCTGGTGCACCCTGGCCTCGGTCGTGGGCGGCATCCTCGGCTATGCCATCGGCGCGCTGCTCTACGACTCGGTCGGCCAGTGGCTGGTCTCCGCCTACGGCCTCGGCGGCGACATGGCCGCCTTCCGGGCGCTCTACCAGGAATGGGGCGTATGGATCATTCTGGTGAAGGGCGTCACGCCGATCCCCTACAAGCTGGTGACCATCGCCAGCGGCTTTGCCGGCTACAACCTGCCGCTGTTCATCCTGTTGTCGGCGATCACGCGCGGCGCGCGCTTCACGCTGGTGGCGGGACTGCTCTACTGGATCGGCGAGCCGGCGCGCGAATTCATCGAAAAGCGTCTCGAGATCGTCCTGATCGGCTTCCTGGCCGTGATCGTGCTGGGCTTCGTGGCGCTGCGCTATCTCTGACGAAATGGGCAAGAAGGCGGCGCCGGCCCCACCGCTTGCGCAACGCTGCCCTGCTTTGACTTGAAGGGGCCCCCACGCCATACCGGCCTTCCTGGGACTGGCGATGCGCAAACAGATTTGGGCCCTCGGGGCCATCCTTTTCTCCACCGCGCTGTACATCATGGGCAACGGCCTGATCGGCGTGCTCATTCCGGTGCGCGCCCATCTCGAGCATTTCTCCAACCTCTCGCTCGGCATCATCGGCTCGTTCTATTTCGCCGGCTTCGTGGCCGGCTGCTTCGCCGGGCCGCGCCTTCTGGTCCGCGTCGGCCACAGCCGCACCTTCGGCATCGGCGCCGGGATCTCGGCCGCCACCATCCTGCTGCAATCGATGTTCGTATCGGAGTTCGTCTGGATCCTGGCGCGCGGCGCCTTCGGCCTGGCGGCGGCCTGCATCTACATGGTGATCGAGAGCTGGCTCAACGACCGCGCCACCAACGAGAATCGCGGCCGCGTCTTCTCTCTCTATCTCACCGTCAATTTCTCCAGCATCATCGTGGGACAGATGGCGTTCGGCACCGCCAGTCCTAAGAGCTTCGCGCTGTTCTCGACCGCCGCCATCCTCTACGCGCTCAGCCTGATCCCGATGGGCCTGACGCGCCTGCCGCAGCCGCATGCCTCGCACGTCCCGGTGCTCCGGCCCCTGCGGCTCTACGGCGTCTCGCCGGTCGGCGTGATGGGCTGCATCGCGGTCGGGTTCGCCAACAGCGCGGTGTGGACCTTGAGCCCCGTCTACGCCCAGGCGCACGGCCTCAACAAGGGCTGGATCGCGATCTTCATGAGCGTCTTCACCCTGGGCGGCGCGATCATCCAATTGCCGCTGGGGCGGCTGTCCGACCGCATGGACCGCCGCTTCATCATCGCCTTCGTCTGCGTTGCGGCGGCGGCGCTCGGCATCGCGCTGGCGACCTTCGGCGGGGCGCATCGCTGGACGATCCTGCCGCTGATTGGCCTGTTCGGCACCGTGGCGCTGCCGCTCTACGGCCTCTCGGTCGCCCATGCCAACGACCGCATGGCGCGCGAGGAATTCGTCGAGGCCTCGGCGACGCTGCTCTTGATCAACTCGCTGTCCTCGGTCGGCGGCCCGACGCTGGCGGCTCTGGCGATGGGCTGGTTCGGGACGAGCGCGCTGTTCTTCTATACCGCCGCGATCCACGGCGCGATGGCCGCGTTCGTGATCTTGCGCATAACGATGAAGGGCGCGGCGCCGGCCGTCTCGCGCGACCGCTTCGAGTCGCTGCCGCAACAGGGCACGCCGGTCGAAGCCGAACTCGATCCGCGCGCCGCGAAAGACGCCGCGGCTTAACCCGGGCTGTCGTCTTCGCTGGGGAATTCCAAAGGATCGGGATCGGGCGCGGGGCGCGAGTCGACCGGCACGGTTTCCGAAATCGGTTTCAGGCTCTCGCCCTTCTTCTCGGCCCGCTTGATGGCGCGGTCGCGCTTGGCGCCGGCCCGCGTCACCGCGAGGTCGAGTTCGAGCTGCGAGCACAGGCCGAGCGTGACCGGATCGACCGCCTTGATGTTGGTCGCATTCCAATGGCTGCGCTCGCGGATCTTCTGGATCGTCGCCTTGGTGGTGCCGATCAGGCGGATGATGTCGGCGTCGGCGAACTCGGGATGGTTGCGCAGGATCCAATAGACCGCGTCCGGCTTGTCCTGGCGCTTGGAGACCGGGGTGTAGCGCGGCGCCTTCTTCTGCTTGACGCTCGGCATCTTGTGCTTGGGCGGCGCCATCTTGAGGCGCACCTTGGGGTTCTTCTCCGCTTCCAGGATGCCCTCGCGGGTGAGCTGGCCGGACGACACCGGATCCTGTCCCTTGATGCCCTTGGCGACGTCCTCGTCGGCGATGCCCTTCACCTCCAAGGGGTGCAGGCCGCAGAAGTCGGCGATCTGCTCGAAGGTCAGCGAGGTGTTGTCGACCAGCCAGACGGCGGTCGCCTTGGGCATCAGCGGTTTGGTATCGACGGCCATAAATCTCTCCCTGTGCCGGGGGCCCGTTCACCGGACCCACCGACCTCGTTAAGCGCAAGCCTTTCGAGGAATGGCAGGGGTTTTAGGGGAAAGGGTGGCAAAGAGGAAGAAAATTCTCCGTGCAGGCGCCTGGGCTTTGGCGCCCGAAACCGGCCAAAACCCTGGAAAAACCGGGGTCGATGCTACAGCGTCAACAATATCTTCCCGATATGGGCGCTGCCCGCCATGCGCTGGTGGGCAGCGCCCGCTTCGGCCAGCGGATAGGTCCGGTCGACCACCGGCTTGATCTTGCCCGCCTCGATCAGCGGCCACACCTCGCGCAGCAAGGCGTCACGGATGACGCCCTTCTCGTCGTTGCTGCGGGCGCGCAGGGTCGTCGCCAGCAGGCTCAGCCGCTTCATCAGCATCGGCGCGAAGTTCACGCTCGCCTGCATGCCGCTCTGATAGGCGATGTTGACGATGCGGCCCCAGATCGCCGCCGCGCTCATGTTGCGCTGGATGTAGTCGCCGCCGACCATGTCCAGGATGACGTCGACGCCCTTGCCGCCGGTCTCGGCTTTCACGATCTCCACGAAATCCTCGTCGCGATAGTTGATGGCCCGCGCCGCGCCGAGCGCGCTGATCGCGGCGCACTTCTCGGCGCTCCCCGCCGTCGCGAACACGCGGTGGCCGCGGGCGCGCAGAAGCTGGATCGCGGCGGTGCCGATGCCGCTGGAGCCGCCATGGACGAGCACGCTCTCGCCCGCTTTCAACCGGGCGGTATCCATCAGGTTGGTCCACACCGTGAAATGCGCCTCGGGCAGCGCCGCGGCCTCGACCAAGCCGACGCCCTGGGGCACCGGCAGCACCAGCTTCTCCGACACCGCAACGTATTCGGCATAGCCGCCGCCGCCCAGCAGGGCGCAGACCGCATCGCCGGCCTCGAAGCTCGAAACCTGGGCGCCCATCGCCTCGATCGTGCCCGCGCATTCCATGCCCAGCGTCGCCGGCGCGCCGGGCGGCGGCGGGTACATCCCCATCGCCTGTGCCAGATCGGCGCGATTGAGGCCCGCGGCCGCGATCCTGATCAGCACTTCGCCGGGCCCCGGCGACGGCTTGGCGATGTCGGCGACCGCCAGGCTGTAGCCCTGGCCGGGAGTGTGAACTTCGATAGCGCGCATGAGTTTTTCCGTTCTCGCCGTTATAATCCGCCCCCGAAGATAGCAGGGGAAGGGCCGCCGCGCGCGAGCCGACAAAAAATGCCGATCGACCCGGAAGAATTGCTGCCGCGCAAGAAGCAGCCCGACATCGTGCTCGGCGAGGACATCGCCGCCTTGTCGGCGCACGAGCTCGAAAAGCGCATCGCCGCGCTCGAAGCGGAGATCGCGCGCTGCCGCGAGGCGATCGTGGTGCGCAATTCGACTCGCTCCGCCGCCGACGCATTCTTTAAGCGTTAATCGCGCACACGGACGGGAACTTCGCGGGCATAAAGATTAATACGCACAGGCAAACGTGGCGCATGCGCAACCATTCGTTTGGTTTACGCAAACGATGTCGGTGAAACCGCCTTGCGCGGTTGCCGCGAGTTGATAGGTTTCGTCGCACACAGGCGGGCAGCGGCATATCCGACATGAACACGGCCGACGACGAAAATCTCCACGACATCCAAAACTTCACCGGTTCGGCGTTGTTCGAGCGTACTTTCGACGAGGGTATGTCGCTGGTCGAGGAGACCGCGAAATATCTCGACGGCCGCGGTCGCCAGGAATCCAAGGACCTACCGCGCAAGGCGGCGCTGCTCTATGCCGGCGAGAGCATGCGCGTCACGACGCGCCTGATGCAGGCGGCAAGCTGGCTGCTGGTGCAGCGCGCGGTGCATGACGGCGACATGGCGGCGGAAGACGCGCATAGCGAGCGTTACCGGCTGGGCTCGAAAGACATCTGCCTCGGCGGCGCCGTGGTGGGCGTGGAGCTTCTGCCCGCGACTCTGCGCGACCTCTTGACCCGCAGCGACAATCTCTACCGCCGCATCGCGCGGCTCGACGACGTGCTGTTCGACGGCGGGCTGAAGCAGCAATCGGGCGTGCACTCGCAACTCGGCCGCCTGGAAAAGGCGTTCGGCGGCAAGGGCCTCTAGCGCCGGCTTGCGGCTCGGATTTGGCCGGCGCATAATCGGCGCCTGGATGGAGCCTTCCCATGGGCAGGACAATACACTAGCGCCGCGCCGCTGACCGCCCTTCGCCGGCGGTTCGTCCTTCCATCCCTCCATTCGGAAATCCCCATGACGTTCGACGATGACGCCGCGCGCGTCCGCCTGCATGCCGACGAAGTGTTCGCGACCGCAGACCAGGTGCGGCGCCTGCTGGCGGCACAGTTTCCGCACTGGGCGGCGCTGCCGATCCGCCCCGTGCGTTCGCACGGCACCGACAATGCGATCTGGCGCCTGGGCGAGACGCTGGCGCTGCGGATGCCGCGGCACGCCGGCGCCGCCGCGCATATCGACAAGGATTGGCGCTGGCTACCCCATCTCGCGCCGCGCCTGCCCGTCCCAATCCCAGTCCCCTTGGCGAAAGGCGGGCCGGGCGAGGGCTATCCCTGGCCGTGGTCGGTCTGCGCTTGGCTGGCGGGCGAGAATCCCGATCCTGACCGTCTTGCCGATCCCCAGGGATTGGCGCGGGACCTTGCGGGCTTTCTCCTGGCGTTGCGCGCGATCGACGCGCGCGGTGCGCCCCGGCCCGGCGTGCGCAATTTCGGCCGCGGCGTGCCGCTGGCGGTGCGCGATGCGCCGACCCGCGATGCCATCGCGGCGCTGCATGGAACGATCGACACCGAAGCCGTCACGGCGGCGTGGAAGCGCGCGCGGGAGGCGCCGGTGTGGTCGGGTCCGCCGCTGTGGATTCACGGCGATCTCAACGCGGGCAACATCCTGCTGCGCGACGGACGGCTCGGCGGCGTGATCGACTTCGGCAGCCTGGCGGCCGGCGATCCGGCCTGCGATCTGCTGGCCGCGTGGTATGTCTTCGGCCGCGACGGACGCAAGGCCTTCCGCGAGGCGCTCGCGGCCGACGACGCGAGCTGGGCGCGGGCGCGCGGCTGGGCGCTGTCCATGGCGCTGATCGCGCTGCCTTATTACAAGGAGACGAGCCCGGCGATCGTCGCCGAATCCCTGCGCGTGATCGGCGAGATTTTGAGCGAGGCGTAAAGGCGCGGATGCCCGGCCGGGCCATGCGCCGGCGCTGGAAAATCGGCAAAGCCTACTTGTTGTCCGGCTTCACGAAGCCCGCGAACTTCTTGTTGAAGCGGGTCAGGCGGCCGCCGCGGTCCATCAACTGCTGCTGGCCGCCGGTCCAGGCCGGATGCGTGGTCGGGTCGATGTCGAGCGTCAGCTGCTGGCCGGAGGTGCCCCAGGTCGTGCGGGTCTTGTAGGTCGAGCCGTCGTTGAGACGGACCTCGACGAAGTGATAGTTGGGGTGGATGCCCTTTTTCATGGCCGCTGACCTGTAAGACGCGAAGGCGCGGCTTATACGCGAGGGAGGGGGCCGGGTGCAAGCCGGCGGCAAAGCGGCGCAAATGCGGGGAAAACCCTGCCCGGCGGCCGGGACGGTCGCGGCGAAGCGTCCCTTATGTTGCCGCCGCGGCCTCCTATATACCACTCGGGAACAGGGAAAAGCGGGCAACCGACCGTGGCGCAGACCGGCGAAGAATACGCAGAACAGCTGGAGCGCGTGGCGGCGGGCCGCGCCAAGGCGCGCTCGCTCAGGCCGCTGCGGCAGCTGGTGCCGTTCCTGGTCCCCTACCGCGTCGCGATCGGCGTCGCCCTGGTGGCGCTGATCTGTTCCTCGACCGCCAGCCTCCTGATCCCGCCCGCCCTCGGCCAGCTCGTCCAGCACGGCTTCAGCATCGAGCTCGCCTCGCGCATCGACGCCTATTTCCTGCCCCTGGTCGGCATCGCCTTCGCGCTCGCCATCGCCACCGCCATCCGCTTCTACTTCGTCACCTGGCTGGGCGAGCGCGTCATCGCCGACATCCGCAAGGCGGTGTTCGACCATGTGATCGGGCTGACGCCGGCCTTCTTCGAGGTGACCCGCACCGGCGAGGTGCTGTCGCGCCTGACCGCCGACACCACGCTGATCCAGACCGTGGTCGGCTCCTCGGCCTCGGTGGCGGCGCGCAACCTCGTCATGCTGGTCGGCGCGCTGGTCCTGCTCTTCGTCACCAGCGTCAAGCTGACGCTCCTCGTCATCGGCATCGTCGTGCTGGTGCTCCTGCCGCTGCTGCTGTTCGGGCGCTGGGTGCGCACGCTCTCGCGCAAGAGCCAGGACCGCGTCGCCGACACCTCGGCGCGCGCCAGCGAGACGCTGAACGCGGTGCAGACCGTGCAGGCCTTCACCCGCGAGAGCACCGAGCGCAAGCTGTTCGGCGACGCGGTCGAGGCGTCGTTCGACGTCGCCATCCTGCGCACCCGCGCCCGCGCCGTGATGACCGCGGTGGTGATGGCGGCGGTCACCTCCTGCATTGTCGGCGTGTTCTGGGTCGGGGCGCACGACGTCGTCGCCCATCGCATGACGGTCGGCATCCTCACCCAGTTCGCCGGCTATGCCGCGATCTTCGTCACCGGCATGGGGGCGATGAGCGAGACCTGGGGCGATCTGCAGCGTGCTGCCGGCGCCTCGGAGCGCCTGATGGAATTGCTCCACGTCAAGCCCGACGTGTCGGCGCCGCTGCACCCGCGCGCCCTGGCGCGGCCGGGCCGCGGCGCGGTGTCGTTCAGGGGCGTGACCTTCCAATATCCCTCGCGCCCCGGCTTCAAGGCGCTCAACGGGTTTTCGCTCGACATCCAGCCCGGCGAGGCGGTGGCGCTGGTCGGGCCGTCCGGTGCCGGCAAGTCGACGGTGTTCCAGCTCCTGCTGCGCTTCTTCGCGCCCCAGGCCGGCAGCATCACCTTCGACGGCATCGACATCGCCGACCTCGATTCCACCGACCTCCGGTCCAACATCGCGGTGGTGGCGCAGGACAGCGTGATCTTCTCCGGCACCCTCGCCGACAACATCCGCTATGGCCGCCCCGGCGCCAGCGACGCCGATGTCCGCCGCGCGGCAGATGCCGCCGCCGCCGCCGAGTTCATTGAGCGCCTGCCCAACGGCTACGACACGCTGGTGGGCGAGCGCGGCGTGACGCTCTCCGGCGGCCAGCGCCAGCGCGTCGCCATCGCCCGCGCCATCCTGCGCGACGCGCCGCTGCTCTTGCTCGACGAGGCGACCAGCGCGCTCGACGCCGAGAACGAGCGCCTGGTCCAGATCGGTCTCGAGAACCTGATGGCCGGGCGCACCACCATCGTCATCGCCCACCGCCTCGCCACCATCCAGCGCCTCAAGCGCATCGTGGTGATGGACAATGGCCGCGTCGTCGGCGAGGGCAGCCATGCCGAACTGGTGGCCCAGGACGGCCTCTACGCCCGCCTCGCCGACCTGCAATTCTCCAGCGCCTTGGCCCTGGCGAGCTGAGCATGCGCCCCTGGGTCCGCGCCGCCGTCACCGCCGGATCGATCGTCCTGGTCGGGGGGCTGGCGCTCGGCTTCCGCTCGCTCACCGCCTTCGGCGTCTTCACCGACGTCGTGCCGGGCTTTGCCGGGGTCTGCGCCCGCATTGCGACCGCGAGCGGTCCCGAAGACATCGCGATCGACGCGCCGTCGGGCCTGGTCTTCGTCTCGGCGCTCGACCGCCGCGCCCAGGCGGCCGGCCATCCGTCGAAGGCTGACGGGCTCTATGTCTTCGCGCTGAACGAGGACGTGCCGCACCCGCGCAAGCTCGCCGGCACGCCGTCCGACTTCCATCCCCACGGCATCAGCCTTTATCGCACCGCCGATGGCGAGCTGACGCTGATGGCGATCAACCACCGCCGCGACGGCGGCCAGAGCATCGATATCTTCACGGTGACGGGAGAGGGCGCCGCCACGGCGCTGCGCGAGACTGCCAGCATCCAGAGCGGCCAGCTTATCAGCCCCAACGCCATCGCCGCCGTCGACGGCACGCGCTTCTACGTCACCAACGACCACACCAGCGCGACGCCGCTCGGCCGCACGCTCGACGACGCTCTCGTCCTGCCGCGCGCCAATGTGCTGTATTTCGACGGCAACGTCTTCCGCGTCGTGGCCGAGCGCCTGGCGTTCCCCAGCGGCGCCGCGCTCTCCGCCGACGGCCGCTTCCTCTATGTCGGCGAATCCTACAATCGCCGCATTACCACCTTCGCGCGCAATCCCATCACCGGCGAACTGACCGCGGCCGGCGAGGTCGCGCTGCCCGGCAATGTCGACAATCTGAGGCTCGACGTGCGCGGGATCCTGTGGGCCGGCAGCCACCCCAAGGCCTTCGCCATGGCGGCGTGGCGCGCCGATCCGGCGAAACCCGCGCCGTCGCAGATCTTCCGGCTGACGACGGCGGACGGCGTCGCGACCGCCGCCACGCCGGTCTACACCGATCTCGGCGGCGGGATCGGCGGCTCGTCCGTGGGCGCGGTGAGCGGCAACCGCCTCCTGATCGGCTCCCCGCTCGACAATCACATCCTGGATTGCCGGATGGACCATTGAGGACATGACCGTACCGGCAAAAGAGATCATCATTCTTGGTGGACCGAATGGTGCCGGGAAAACAACCACCGCCACGGCTCTCTTGCCTGGAAAGACCGGTTTTGGCGAGTTCGTTAACGCCGATGAAATTGCCCGTGTACTCGCTCCGGATGATGTCGAGTCCGCTGCTATTTCCGCCGGGCGTCTGATGATTGAGCGCATGAACGCTTTGCTCGCGCAAGACAGGTCATTTGCATTTGAGACGACATGTTCGGGACAGGGTCACATCGCATTTCTGAGGCGCGCGAAACAGCTTGGATGGCGGACCTTTCTGCTTTTTGTTTGGCTTTCCTCGCCGGAGTTGGCGATCCGCCGTGTGGCATTGCGAGTCGGTCGGGGAGGGCACCATATTCCGGAAGAACTCATCGTGCGGCGCTACTGGAAAGGGTTGGCGAATTTTCGCGAAGGTTATCTATCCGTGGTCGATGCTGCGGCGGTCTATGACAATTCGGCCGGAGAGGGTAAACTGGTCGCCGAGAAGACCCCCGACGGTATGATCGTGCATAACCCTCAAATTTGGACGAAAATCCAAGAGGCTGCTCCATGAGTGCCCAGAGATCTAAGAAAATCCTGGCGGCGTTTGGCGAAGCAATCGCAGAAGGTGGCCGCTGGCCGCGCTTGCTCAAGACGCTCGATCTTGAGGAGGTCGAAGGCTGGCCGGGGCCGCGCCTGATAAACGACGCGCTGGAGGCGCGCGGCTTCAAGCCCGTCGTCGATGAGGCCGAAGCGTTGCGGAAGATGCTCAAGGACTATCCCGACGCCTGGTGGTTCGCCATCGCGCAGGAAACCACGGGCCGCCGGGACGCGACGGTGCAAGAGGTCGTCGATGCCCTGAACGCGCGCACCGCACGGCACGCCGCGCAGTAAACAAAAAGAGCGCCATCGCTGGCGCTCTTTTCATGCCCATTGACTTGTAACGGAAATTACGCGGCGACCTCGTCGCCGACCGCCGGGTCGCGCAGGACGTAGCCGCGGCCCCAGACGGTTTCGATGTAGTTGTCGCCATTGGTCGCTGCCGCCAGCTTCTTGCGCAGCTTGCAGATGAAGACGTCGATGATCTTGAGCTCGGGCTCGTCCATGCCGCCATAGAGATGGTTGAGGAACATTTCCTTGGTCAGCGTCGTGCCCTTGCGCAGCGAGAGCAGCTCCAGCATCTGGTATTCCTTGCCGGTGAGATGCACGCGGCTGCCGTCGACTTCCACCGTCTTGGCGTCGAGGTTCACGATCAGCTTGCCGGTGGTGATCACCGACTGGCTGTGGCCCTTGGAGCGGCGCACGACCGCCTGGATGCGGGCGACCAGCTCGTCCTTGTGGAACGGCTTGGTCATGTAGTCGTCGGCGCCGAAGCCGAGCGCCTTGACCTTGGCCTCGACGATCGCGTTGCCGGAGAGGATGAGCACCGGCGTCTGCACCTTGGCGACGCGCAGGGCCTTCAGCACTTCGAAGCCGCTCATGTCGGGCAGCTGCAGGTCCAGCACGATGATGTCGTAGTCGTAGAGCTTGCCGAGGTCGATGCCCTCTTCGCCCAAATCCGTGGTGTAGACGTTGAGACCCTCGGAGCGGAGCATCAACTCGATGCTGCGCGCCATGGCGCTGTCGTCTTCGATCAAGAGCACACGCATGTCAGAACCCCTCTTCAGGCCGGCTTCATTGGTTCAACCGGTAGACCCTATGCTTAACTGGTTAACATCTTGTTGCATTGATTAATGCCAACGAACCCCGACTTAAAAAATCGTGTTCGGGCCGGCGACATCCCATTGATTCGCTTTGTTAAGTTTACCGCCACTTAAATCCTTCACGGCAAGATGCGGGCATCGGCAAGGCAGAAAGCCTCCCGAAAAAAGGGCCCCATGCACGCTTTGCTCAAGGATATCGCCGACATCAGCACCACCCGCCGGTTCGGCCGGGTGGCGAGACTCGAAGGTCTTCTGGTCGAGGTCACCGGCGCCGCCGGGGCCATCAGCCTGGGTGGTCAGGTACACCTAAGTACAAGTTCCGACAAGAGAATTTCTTGCGAAGTGGTCGGCTTCCGCGACGGCCGCGCCCTCGTCATGCCGCTGGGCAATCTCGACGGCCTGACCCTCGGCGCCCGCGCCGATTTCGACGACAGCCCGGCGGTGATTTTTCCCAGCCAGGCCTGGCTCGGCCGCGTCATCGACGGCTTCGGCAATCCGTCCGACGGCAAGGGGCCGCTGCCGGCCGGGCCCGAGGCCTATCCCCTCAAGGCCAGTCCGCCGCCGGCCGCATCGCGCGCCCGCGTCGGCGCCAAGCTCGATCTCGGCGTGCGCGCGCTGAACGCGTTCGCGACCTGCTGCCAGGGCCAGCGCATGGGCATCTTCTCAGGCAGCGGCGTCGGCAAATCGACCCTGCTCTCGATGCTGGCGCGCAACTCCGACGCCGACGCCATCGTCATCGCACTGGTCGGCGAGCGCGGCCGCGAGGTCAAGGAATTCGTCGAGGACGATCTGGGCGAAGAGGGCCTGGCGCGCTCGGTCGTCGTCGCCGCGACCTCCGACGAGCCGCCGCTGGTGCGGCGCCAGGCGGCCTATCTCGCCATGGCGGTCGCCGAGCAGCTGCGCGACAGCGGCCTGCATGTCCTGCTGCTGATGGATTCGGTCACCCGCTTCGCCATGGCGCAGCGCGAGGTCGGGCTCTCCGCCGGCGAGCCGCCGGCTTCCAAGGGCTACACCCCCACCGTCTTCGCGGAACTGCCGCGCCTCCTGGAACGCGCCGGCCCCGGCTTCGCCGACGGCCAAGGTTCCATTACCGGCCTGTTCACCGTCCTGGTCGAGGGCGACGACCATAATGAGCCAGTCGCCGACGCGGTGCGCGGCATCCTGGACGGCCATATTGTCCTGGAACGGAACATCGCCGAGCGCGGCCGCTTTCCCCGCCATCAACGTCCTCAAATCGGTGTCGCGCGCCATGCCGGGCTGCAATACGGCGGAGGAACAGGCACTTGTGCTGCGCGCCCGCGCCCCTCTTGCGGTCTATGACGACATGGCCGAGCTCATCCGGCTCGGCGCCTACAAGGCTGGCACGAATGCTGAAGTGGATATGGCGGTAAAGGTTTACCCGCAACTCGAAGCCTTCCTGTCCCAGAAGAAGGACGAGAGAGCGGCGTTTACCGAATGCTATGCCGCCCTTGAGAAGATCGTGGGTGGCGCAACGGGGAAAGGTAGTGGGTCATGAAGCGTGGAGATACGTTGATCCGGCTGCGCCGGTTTCGCGTCGACGAGATGAAGCGCCGCATGGCGACGCTCGACGGCATGAAGGCCGATGCCGAGCGCAAGCTCTCCGACCTTGAAGACAGCGTGGCGCGCGAACGCCAGCGCGCCGGCGATTCCGATATCGGGCGCCTGGCCTTCCCGTCCTTCCTGCGCTCGATCGAAATCCGCCGGGAAAATCTGCGCGCCACCTTGCGCGAGATCGAGCGCGAGCGCGTCACCGCCCAGACCGATCTCAACACCGCCTTCCAGGATCTCAAGAGCCTCGAATTCGCCACCGAGCAGCAGGCCAAGCGCGTCGAGGAAATCGAAGCGCGCCGCAGCCAGTCGCGGCTCGACGAAATGGCGCTGGTGCGCCACCTGCGCAAGCACGCGCTGCGCGGCGCGTAGGAAGCGAATAGCGAATGGGGAACCGGTCCCTATTCGCTGCGCGCCATTCGCTCGTAAGATGCCTCGCTGATTCGTTCGCGCAGGCGTCCCGATGTCCTTTTCCGAATACATCTCGCCGCTGATCGGCCGCCTGGTCCTGGCGTGGTTCTTCATCGGCGAGGCCTTCGCCTATGCCGCGCAATGGGACGGCACGATCCAGCTCATGGCGCTGAAGGGCATTCCCGCCGCGCCGCTCCTGCTGGCGCTGGCCCTGATCGTGATGCTGCTGGGCGGCTTCGCGCTCGTCCTCGGCTTTCAGACGCGCTACGGTGCGATGCTGCTGTTCGGCTTCACCATCGTCGTCTCGGTGGCGATGCATGACTTCTGGCTGATCGGCAACGCCGTCGATCGCGCCTCGGATTACGAGACCTTCGCGCGCAACATGGCGATCGCGGGTGGCTTGCTGCTCTTGGTCGGCATGGGTCCGGGCCCGGTGGCGATCGACAGCATCAAGCCGAAGAAGCGGTAGGAGCGTTAGGCCGCGCGACCGTTAAAGAGCCTACCAGCCGCCCCCGCCACCGCCGCCCCCGCCGCCGCCCGAGAAGCCGCCGCCGCCGCTGCCCGAGCTCGAGCCCGGCGCGGTCGAGGCCGACGCCGCGGCGCCGCCCAGCGCCGAGCCGATCGAGGAGGTGAATCCGGCCATGCCCAGCCGGCCGAAGGAATTGCCGACATACCAGGCAGGGACGTAGCCATAGCCGGCATCGGCGGCGCGCCCGGCGGCTTCCGCCTCGGCCGCGAATTTCTTGCTCCATTCGTTCTCGCAATCGAGCGCGATGGCATAGGGCAGGAATTTCTCGAACACTTCGGGCGTGACGTTCGGCGGATGCAGCATCTCCAGCCGGTCCTTTTCCGTCGTCTGCAGGAACAGCTTGAAGCCGTCGATCTGGTCGAGGATCTGCGCCCCCAGCGCGGTCGGCGCCTTCAGCAGGTGATAGAAGACATAGGCCATGATGCCGCCGGCGATCAGCGCCACCGTCGCGCCGGTCGTCATCGCGGTCCCGAACAGGTAGATGCCGAACAGCAGCCCGCCGGTGAACGGCACCGCGAACAGCGTCATGAACACCGCGCTGAAGAAATTCATCACGCGCGAGCCGGGGCCGGTGAACACCGAAACCCAGTTCTCATAGGCCTGGTGCAGCAGGAAGGCGGTGCCGGCCGACCAGCCCGCCAGCCACACCATCATGAACGCCGCCGGCGCCGCGTCGTCACTGAGCAGCGCCGCGGCCACGCCGGTCAGGCCCAGGATCGCCATGCCGCCCAAGAACCAGCCGCTATTGGTGACGAAATAATGCTTCTCGCACTCGGTCTTGAGGCTGGTCTTGAGTGCGCTGATCGCCCGCTGAACCGCTGTGTGATTGGCCTGCTTGAGTTCGATGGAATCGTCATTGCCGGTGAACAGCGCGTCGGCCATCGCGATCTCGCTCGCCGACAGGCCGAACTCGCGCACATTGCGGCCCGTGCGGCTCAGCGTATAGCTGCCGTGCTCTTCGGAGATCTTAATCGCGCCCTTGACCGCCATGTTGATCAGGGCGGCGGCGAACGCCTTGCGGTCATAGGCCATCTTGTGGATGTAGCGCACCGCTTCCGGCGACAGCCCGGCCGGGGCCGCGAACAGCGGGATGACGGTGCCGCGCTTGGGATCGCGGCCGTGATGCCACCAGGTCACCAGATAGAAGACGCCGAGCGCGAGCACGCCCAAGACCGCGACGATGGCGCTGGCATTGTCGACGATGAAGTCGCGGCGCAGCTCCGCCTCCGACGGCGGCGCGACCGCGCCCTTGGCGAAGCCGACCGCGACGGTCAGGCCCTCATAGGCGTCGAGCCGGCGGGTGGTGACGAAGTGGATGGTGTCGCCGGAGAGCCGCTCTTCCGTCGCGTCGTGGCCGTCGGCGCCCTGCGGCCCGGTATAGGACGCCGATTGCAGGATCAGGGCGCCCTTGGGCAGGTGGATCGTGGCGCTGGCGCGGTCGATCGGGAATATCCAGCCATTGCCGGTGACGTTCCAGTAGAGCTCGTCGTACTTGTCGAAAAAGCCGATCTGCCGCGCCGTGATATAGGTCAGCACATAGCTGTGCGGCCCGCTGCTGACGAGGGTGTCCTTGTCGCCGATCTTGACGCGCACGCCGTTGCTGATGGATTCGGTGGCATAGGGCGCCGGGCTCCCGTCCATCGTCACCGACATCACGTCGAAGCGCACCCGCACCCGTATGCCGCGCCGGTCGGTATAGAGCGTCGGGAAGTCGCGATAGATGCCGTGACGGATCTGGTCGCCGGTGACATAGACCGCGATGGTCTCGGCCACCGTCAGCGTCCCGTTGCGCGCCACCGTGATGTCGCTGTCGAATTTGGTGATGCGCTCGGTGGTGTCGCCGGGATCGACGATGTCGCTGTCGCCGCCGCGCGCCGCCAGCGGCGGCGGCACGGTGGGCGGCGGCGTCGCCACCGTGGCGCCATGGCCATGCCGGGTTTCGGAGGTCTGCGCGTCCTGCGCCGCCGCCGGCAGCGCCCAGACCAGGAGCAGCAGCGCGACCGCGGCGCGCAGCATCAGCTGAAGGAAACCTTGGGCGCGTTGCGGTCGGCGGCGTTGTCGAGCTCGAAGAACTTCGCCGAGACGAAGCCGCCCATATTCGCGATCAGGTTGGAGGGGAATTGCTGCACGCTGACATTGAAGTTGCGCACCGCGCCGTTGTAGTAGCGCCGCGCCAGCTGGATCTGGTCCTCGAGATCGCCGAGGTCCTTCTGCAGCGACTGGAAATTCGCCGATGCCTTGAGATCGGGATAGGCCTCGGCGACCGCCATGATCTTGCCGATGGCGGCGGTGATCGCGGTTTCGCTCGCGGCGCGCTGCGCCGGGTCCTGGCTGCCCGCCATCGAACGCATCTTGGTCAGTTCGTCGAAGGTCGTGCGTTCATGCGTGGCATAGCCCTTCACGGTCTCGACCAGGTTGGGAATGAGATCGACCCGGCGCTTGAGCTGGGCGTCGATGCCGCTCCAGCCCTCCGCGACCATGGCGCGGCGGCTGACCAGGCCGTTATAGGTCATGATCGCCCACAGGACGACCAGAACGGCGATTCCGATGACGATGTAAAGGGCCATGCGGCGAAGCTAACTGCTTCGCCGCTTTGCGTCCATGCCCGGACTAAGGCGCTGAGGGCGCTGGACTATCGCCCGATCGCGGTGCGGATGCCGTGAGCGACGCCGATCACCACGGCGAAGATCAGGGCGTAGGCGAGCAGCGTCAGCATGTGAAGGTTCTGGAACGCCTGCCAGTCGGTGTTGGCATAGGCGGCGGCGTTCTGCTTGCCGACCGTGATCGCCAGCGCGTACTCGACCAGCGCAAAGGCGATGAGCGCGACCAGCGTCGTGTTCACCAGCGAACCGAAGCTCGACATCATGATCCCGGCCCCCAACGCGATCACCGCCATGACCCCGAGCGTGATCAGATCGGACGTGGTCAGAATGGCGTGAATGGCGTGCCAGATATCCAAAAGAAAAGACATGTAACCCCCAAAGTGACAGACGCTTCCCGGACGGGTGCCCCCGCGGAACCCCGCTTATTAAGCGATCATACACCAGTTCCGCGCTGCCGCGAATTCAGGCAGCGGAAATTGATGCGAATGACAATGTAAGGTTAACGCAAGCCGGCGGCGGCAATCGGCGGCGACACGCCGTGCATTTTGCGGGCGATTCCTTCGATCGCGACGGCGGCCGGCGTCTGCGGAAACAGCGTCAGGAGCTGTCCCTGGCGCCGCACCGCGTCCGAGACGCGGGTGTCGTACGGGATAAAGCCGAGGAACTCCGGCGTCGCTTTCAAAAAGGCCCGCGCCGATGCCATCAGCGCGTCGGCGATGCGGCGTCCTTCGGTCGGGTTGGCCGCCATGTTGACGACGATGTGCGGCACCCGGCTCGTGGTGCGGCGCAGCAAGAGTTTCGCAAATGCGTAAGCATCGGTCAGCGACGACGGATCGGGCGACAGCACCAGCAGGACCTCGTCCGCATGCGCCGCCAGCGCCATGACGTTGGCCTCCACGCCGGCGCCGAGGTCGACGATCACGCGGTCATAATTATGGGCGCGTTCCAGCGTGCCGATCAGCATCTCGACCGCGTCGCCGCTGGCATTGGCGAGCGCGCCCGAGCCCGAGGGCGCCGCCAGGATGTCGAAGCCGGCGCGTCCGCTGGTCACGCGCACCACCGCGTCCTTGAGCGTCTTGGTTCCGGCGAGCACGCCGGCAAGGTCGCCGGTCTGCGACAAGCCCAGATGCACCCCGGCATTGGAAAGGCCGAAATCGGCGTCGCACAGAAGGACGCGCTCGCCCTGATGCGCCAGGGCATGGGCGAGCGAGGTGGCGATCAGCGTCTTGCCGGTGCCGCCCTTGCCCGAGCCGATTGCGGTGATGGTCATTGGGCGCTCCGTTGTTCGTCGAGCAGCAGCCGCGCCAGGAACAGCGAGGTTGGGGATTCGAGGCCGCCCGCGATGAAGGGCGAGCGCGTGACATGGGCGAGCGCGACGCCCTGGGTCGCGGCGGCGACCACCGCGCCGGCACGCCTTGCGAGATCCAGGCCCGTCACGATCAGGCGCGTGGCGCCGAGCGCGCCCAGCGCCTCCACCATCTCGCGCACTTCCTCCGCGTCGCTCAGCGCCGAGACGACGCCGACGGAGTCGACCTTGCCGATCTGGCCCAGCGCCGCGAAGGCGGTGCGGGCGCGCGCGTCGCGCGGATCGAAGCCGGCGGTGTCGACGATCACGAAAGTCTTCTTCGAAAGACAGTCCGACACCAGCTTGCTCAACTGGGCGGCGCTCTCGACGGCGGTGAAGGCGCTGTCGAGATGCTTGGCGAAGGTTTCCAGCCGCGCCACCGCGCCGGCGCCGGCGCTGTCGGACGCGACCAGCGTCGTGCGCCGCCCGGCGAGGCGCGCATGCGCCGCGATCTTGGCCGCCACCGCGGTCTTCCCGGCGCCGTTCGGCCCGACCAGCAGCAGCGCGTTGGCGCCGTGCATGTCGATCGGCCAGGGCTTCATCTGCTTGTCCAGGGCGGATGCCAGCGCCAGCGTCATGTCGGTGAGCTGCGCCTTGGTCGCGGCTTCCGCCAGCACATGCGCCTGGCCCTCCGCCAAGCGGTGGCGGTGGAGGGCGCCGAGCAGTTCCGCGCGGTCGAAGCTCAGGGCGTTCTTGCGCTCGCCGTCGCCGTTGCCGCGCAGGCGGCGCAGCAGGCCGTCGCGATACTGCGTCTCGAAATCGGCGGCGGCCGGTGCCGCGGCCGGCGCCTCGGCCTCGGGGCCCGTCCAGCGCCGCGCGTACCATCACGCCGCCGCTCTTGGATTTCTCCGACGCGATGATGACCGCTTCGGGTCCCATGTCGGCGCGCACCGAAGCGAGCGCTTCGCGCATGTCCTTGGCGAGGAAGGTTCTAAGCTGCATGGCGCGTTACACCTGGCCCATTGTGCGCAGCTTGACGCTGGCGTGAATCTCGCTCTGGCTCATCACCACCGTCTGCGCGCGGAAGCGCTCGACGATGGAGCGCACGAAGGGGCGGATCTGCGGGCTGGTCAGCAGCACCGGCACTTCGCCGCGATGGCTGGCCTCGTCGAAGCGGTCGCGCACCGCGGTGATGAAGGCCTGGAGCTGCGACGGCGCCATGGCGAGCTGGCGGTCCTCGCCCTGGCCGACGATGGCTTCGGCGAACGCCTGTTCCCAGGCCGGCGACAGCGCGATCAGCGGCAGGTAGCCGCCGGGCGCGATGTTGGCGTGGCAGAGCTGGCGCGCCAGGCGCGAGCGCACATGCTCGGTGATGTACATCGCGTTCTTGGTGTGGCCGACCGCCTCGGCGATGCCTTCCAGCACCGCCGGCAGGTCGCGGATCGAGACGCGCTCGCCGAGCAGGGTCTGCAGCACGCGCTGCACCCCGGTCACCGCGATCTGCGACGGGATCAGCTCGTCGACCAGCTTCTTGTTCTCCGGCGGCAAATCGTCGAGCAGCTTCTTGGTCTCGGCATAGGAGAGCAGCTCCGCCATATGCGCCTTGAGCACTTCGGTCAGGTGCGTCGTCAGCACGGTGCCGGGATCGACCGCGGTCAGGCCCTTGAAGCTCGCCTCCTCGCGCAGCACGGCGTTGACCCAGGTCGCGGGCAGGCCGAAGGCCGGCTCGGTGGTGTGGGTGCCGGGCAGGTCGATCGGCAGGCCCTTGGGGTCCATCACCAACAGGCTGCCGGGATAAAGCTCGCCGCGACCCGAATCCACTTCCTTGACCCGGATGCGGTATTCGTTGGCGCCGAGCTGCATGTTGTCGAGGATGCGCACCGCCGGCATCACGAAGCCCATCTCGGTCGCAAGCTGGCGGCGCAGCGCCTTGATCTGGTCGGTGATGCGGTGGCCCTTGACGTCGTTGATCAGCGGCAACAGGCCATAGCCAAGCTCGACGCGCAGCAGGTCGAGCGCCAGCGCGGTCGAGATCGGCTCTTCCTTTGCCTTGTCCTCGCCCTTGGCCTTCGCTTCCTCGTTGCGCTCGATGAATTCGGCCGCGTCCTTCTTCTTATAGGCGAAATAGGCGAGGCTGCCCGCGCCGCCGGCCATGCCCAGGAAAACCAGCGTCGGCATCCCCGGCAGCATGCCGATGATCGCCATCACCGCGGCGGCCATGCCCAGCGCCTGGGGATAGAACGAAAGCTGCGTCATCAGCGCCTTGTCGGTGGCGCCTTCGACGCCGGCCTTGGAGACCATCAGGCCCGCCGCGGTCGACACGATCAGCGCCGGCATCTGCGACACCAGGCCGTCGCCGACGGTCAGCAGCGTGTAGGTCTGGCGAGGCATCGACGAAGCTGACGCCGTGCTGCGCTACGCCGATGATGATGCCGCCGATCACGTTGATCGCGACGATCAGAAGCCCGGCGATGGCGTCGCCGCGCACGAATTTGCTGGCGCCGTCCATCGCGCCGAAGAAGTTGGATTCGGCCTCCAGGTCCTTGCGGCGGCGCTTGGCCTCTTTCTCGTCGATCAGGCCGGCGGAAAGGTCGGCGTCGACCGCCATCTGCTTGCCCGGCATCGCGTCCAGGCTGAAGCGCGCCGCGACTTCGGCGATGCGGCCCGAGCCCTTGGTGATGACGACGAAGTTCACCAGCACCAGGATGGCGAAGACGATCAGGCCGATGACGAAATTGCCGCCCATGATCAGCTTGCCGAACGCCTGGATGACATAGCCGGAGGCCGCTGTGCCCTCATTGCCATGGCCCAGGATCAGGCGGGTCGAGGCGAGGTTGAGCGCCAGCCGCAGCATGGTGGTGATCAGCAGGATGGTCGGGAACGAGCTGAATTCCAGCGGTTTGCGGATGAACACCGCGGTCATCAGGATCAGGATCGAGAAGCTGAGCGACAGCGCCAGGCAGATATCGAGCAGCCAGGGCGGCAGCGGCAGCAGCAGCACGACGAGGATCGCCATGATGCCGATGGCGAGCGCCAGGTCGGAGCGCTTGAGGATGTCCTGCAGCGTCGCGAGATTGAGCCCGAAGCCCGAAGCGGCAGGCGCGGCGGCTGTGGTGTCACTCATTGCTGTCCGCCATAAAACTCACTGTCATCCCCGGCGAGCCGCGCAGCGGCGAGGGAAGGGGACCCAGGTAGGAAACACCGTCACGGTGGCTGGCACCTGGGTCCCCTTCCCCTCGCTGCGCTCGGCCGGGGATGACAATTGTGTTTGTCATATCAACCGTTCACGACGCGCTGTTCGCCGTGACTGGGGATCGCAAGCCCCGCCGAGCTGTATTCCCGCAGCTTGTTGCGCAGGGTCCGGATCGAGATGCCCAGGATGTTGGCGGCATGGGTGCGGTTGCCCAGGCAATGGTCGAGCGTGTCCAGGATCAGGTCGCGCTCGACATCGGCGACGGTGCGGCCCACCAGGCCGCGCGTCACCGCGACGGCGTTGTTGACCGCGGCCTGCACCGGCGCCGGCAGGTCGCCGGTGCGCGCGTTGTTGACCTGGGTGCCGTCGGGCAGGCGGATCGCGTCCGGCTGGATGTCGGGACCGCTCGCCAGCAGCACGGCGCGGTGGATGGTGTTCTCCAGCTCGCGGACATTGCCGCGCCAGGGATGACCCGACAGGAGCCTCTCCGTCGTCGGCGCGATAGCGCGGTAGGGCACGCCGTTGGCCTGGGCGTATTTGTGGGCGAAGTGGCGGGCCAGCGCCTGGATGTCCTTGGGCCGCTCGCGCAGCGCCGGCAGGCGCAGGTTCACGACGTTCAGGCGATAGAGCAGGTCCTCGCGGAAGATGCCGTGCTTGACGGCGTCGGCGAGGTCGCGGTTCGAGGTCGCGATGATGCGGATGTCGACCTTGACCGGCTTGGTGCCGCCGACCCGGTCGATCTCGCGCTCCTGGATGGCGCGCAAGAGCTTGGCCTGCAGGCGCGCATCCATCTCGCTGATTTCGTCCAGCAGCAGCGTGCCGCCATTGGCTTCCTCGAACTTGCCGATGCGCCGCGCGATGGCGCCGGTGAAGGCGCCCTTCTCGTGGCCGAACAGTTCCGATTCCAGCAGGTGCTCGGGGATCGCGGCGCAGTTGACCGAGATGAAGGCCTTGTCGGCGCGCTGCGACTTCCGGTGGATATAGCGCGCCATGACTTCCTTGCCGGTGCCGCTCTCGCCGGTGATCAGGATCGAGGCTTCGGACGGCGCGACCTGGTCGGCCAGCGTGATCACCGCCTCCATCGCCTCGTCTTCGAAGATCATCTGGTGGCTCTCGTCCGCGACGGCGGCGAGCACGGCGGCGATCAATTCGGGATCGGGCGGCAGCGGCAGGTATTCCTTGGCGCCGGCGCGGATCGCGTCGACCGCGCTGCGCGCATCGGTGCCGATGCCGCAGGCGACGACGGGGGTGCAGATGCGCTCGGTCGAAAGCCCGCGCACCAGAAGCCCGATGTCGCATTTGACATCGCACAGGACGAGGTCGGCGCCCTTGCCGCCGCGCAGGGAGGCGAGCGCCTGCTCGATGTCGACGGCGTGGGTGACCTTGGCGCCGCGGTCCATCGCGATCTTGGTGGCGGCACTGAGCTGGCCCTGGAGCTGCCCGACGATCAGAAGTCTCATGTCCTTGTTCCTTCTTCGCAACCAGCCTTACGACTGACCGGCCTTGATGATTTCCGTCATGGTGACGCCGAGGCGGTCCTCGACCAGGACGACCTCGCCGCGCGCCACCAGGCGGTCGTTGACATAGATGTCGATGGCCTCGCCGACCTTGCGGTCGAGCTCGACGATGGTGCCCTTGCCGAGCTTGAGAAGCTGGCTGACCTCCATCGACGACTTGCCGAGAACCGCCGACACCGTCACCGGCACGTCGAACACCGCTTCGAGGTCCTGCGCCGAATGCTTGACCTCGGCTTCCTGCGAAGCGTCGTTGTTCAGCAGCGCCGGGGCCGGGCCGGCCGGTCCGTCATGGCCCAGATCGGGCAGGTCGACATTGTCGCTGGCGGCCATGGTTCAGTCCTCCAAAGGCGATGAATGCGGGAAGCGGCGGGCGATCAGCTCGGCGATGGCCGCTTCGATGCCGTGTTCGGAACGTTCGGCGCCGCCGCTGCGCCATTCGATGCGGCAATCGGCAGGACCGAGCGCGGCCTCGCCGGAAATCACGACGCGGCCCTCGAAGCCCTCTTCATGGGCGATCTGGGCGAGGCGGGGCTTGAGGATTTCGGCGGCCTCGGCGCTGGTGTGCAGCACGATGCGCGGCTCGCCCAGCGCCTGGTGCAGGGCATGGCGCAGCACCGCTTCGACGTCGGCCGCGGGCAGGGCGCCCACCGCCGCCGCCGCCAGCTTGCGCGCCGCGGCCAGCGCCAGCAGCGAGGCGTCGGCGCGCACCGCGTCGGCGGCCTTGGACGAGCGGATCACCGCCTCGCGCACCGCGTCGGTCAGCCGGGCGATTTCCTCGGCCTGGGCTTCGGCGGCGCGGACCTGGCCGGCCTTCATCCCCTGTTCGCGGGCGCGGGCCGAGAGCTGGTCGATCTCCTCCGTCGTGTACGCCTTCTTCTGGCGCGCGCGGGCGGCGTTGGAGATGAGGTCGCCCTCGGGGCGAAACTCGATGTCGAAGGTGTATTTGCTCAGCCCGCTCATCAGTACACCAGCTCGTCTTCGGCGTTGCCGTTGGCGATCATGATCTCGCCCTTGTTGGCGAGGTCCTTGGCGACGTTGACCATGCGCATCTGCGCCTCGTCGACGTCTTTGAGGCGCACCGGGCCCATCGCTTCCATGTCCTCGCGCAGGATCTTGCCGGCGCGCTCGCTCATATTGGAGAAGAAGACGTCGCGCAGCGTGTCGGTCGAGCCCTTGAGCGCGAGGCCGAGCTTGTCCTTCTCGACATGGCGCAGCAGGGTCTGGATCGAGCCGGGATCGAGCTTGCCGAGGTCCTCGAAGGTGAACATCAGCGCCTTGATGCGCTCGGCGCTGTCGCGGCTGCGCTCTTCCAGGGCGGTGACGAAGCGGCTTTCGGTCTGGCGGTCGAAATTGTTGAAGATTTCCGCCATCTGCTCATGCGCGTCGCGCTTGGCGGTGCGCGCCAGGTTCGACATGAACTCGATGCGCAGCGTCTGCTCGACCTTGTCCAGGATGTCCTTGGGCACCGCTTCCATGCGCAGCATGCGCTGCACGACTTCGAGCGCGAATTCCTCGGGCAGGGCGCCGAGCACGCGCGCCGCATGCTCCGGCTTGATCTTGGAGAGCACGACCGAGACGGTCTGCGGATATTCGTTCTTGAGATAATTCGCCAGCACCGTCTCGTTCACATTGGCGAGCTTGTCCCACATGGTGCGGCCGGCGGGACCGCGGATTTCCTCCATGATCTGGCCGACTTTGTCTTCCGGCATGATGCGGGCGAGCAGGCGCTCGGTGGATTCGTAGGAGCCCATCAGCGAGCCGGTGCCCGACATCTGCGACACGAAGTCGACCAGAAGCTTCTCGACCAGGTTGGAGGACACCGTCCCCAGGGTCGACATCACCTGGCTGACTTCCTTGATCTCGTCCTCGTCCATCATCTGCCAGATCTTGGACGAGTGCTCCTCGCCCAGCGACAGCATGACGATGGCGGAGCGCTCGGCGCCCGAGAGCTGGCGGATGTCTTCCTTGGCGGCGGGTTTCTTGGACATGTCTCTCAAGCCGGTTCGTGGAGCCAGGTGCGGATGATCGCCAGCGCTTCCTCGGGATGCGTGCTGACGACTTCACCGACCTTCTTGATCGAGGATTCGCGGACCTGGCCCTCGAACTGCGAGATGTCGATCGAGGAGCGTCCAGGCCCGGCGAGCGCCAGCGGCTGGCCGCTGGCATCGAGCAGGGGCGCGCTCGGCGCGGCGGCGCCCTGCGGCGCGGGCAGTTGGCCGGCGATCACCGATCCGGCCGGGACCGGCCCGGCGCTCGGCGCGAACATGCGGCTGATCAGGGGGCGGGCGACGAAGAAGCCGATCAGCAGCGCGGTGACCGAAAGGATCGCGATCTCGATGATCTTGAACCAGTCCTGGCCGTCGAGGCCGAGCAGCGGCGTCGGCGCCGGCGTGCCGGCGTCGACGTCCATCCGCGCGAAGGGCAGGTTGTCGACCTGCACCAGGTCGCCGCGCTTGGCGTCGAAGCCGATGGCGGAACGCACCAGGCCGTCGATCTGCTTCATCTCGGCCGGGGTGCGCGGCTTGTAGGCGCCGTTCGGGCCGGGCGTGCCGTCGACCACGACGGCGACCGAAAGCTTGTTGATCGTGCCGCCCTCGACCGTGCTGGTCGTCGTGGTGCGGTCGATCTCGTAATTCGTCGTCTCTTCGGTGCGCGTCGCATCCGACTTGGTGGCGTCGCCGGCCGGCGCGGGCGCCGCGCCGGGCAGGGCGCTGCCGACCGATACCGCCGCGGCGCCGGCGCCGTTGCTGTCGGTGTTGTTGGATTCGACGGTCTGGCTCGAGCGCACCACCTTGCTGTCCGGATTGTAGTGCTCGGCGACCGTGTTCTCGTGGCGGTAGTTCATGTCGGCGGTGACCTGGACGCGGACATGGCCGGCGCCGACGACGCTGGCGACGATGGACTCGACGCGGGCGCGCAGGCGGTCCTCGAAATCGGTGGTCTGGTTGGATTCGCCGATCGCCAGCGCATCGGGGCCGTTCTTGTCGTCGCCGCCGGCCAGCAGGTTGCCCTTGTCGTCGACCACCGCGACGCGGTCGGCCGCGAGGCCCGACACCGCCGCCGCGACCAGATGCTGCACCGCCTGGACCTGGCCGCGCCCCATCACGCCGCGCGTCTTGAGCACGACCGAGGCGGTCGGCGACTGGTCCTCATGGGAGAAGATCTGGCGCTCGGGCACCACCAGGTGCACGCGCACCCCGGCGACGCCGTCGATGGTCTGGATCGAGCGCGCCAGCTCGCCTTCCAGGGCGCGCAGGCGGTTGATGTTCTGGACGAAGGCGGTGGCGCCGAACGCGTCCGACTTGTCGAAGATCTCGTAGCCGACGCCGGCCGCCGGCAGGTTGTCGGAGGCGAGCGTCATGCGCAGCTTGGTGACGTCGTCGGCCGGCACCAGGATGGTGCCGCCGTCGCCCTTGGCCTCATAGGCGACGTTCATGGTGTCGAGCTTGGCGGTCACCGCGGCGGCGTCGCGCGCCTCCAGGCCGGAGAACAGGATCGCCTTGGGCGGCTCGGTGAGGGCGCCGGCGACATAGAGGAAGAATGCGGTGAGCGCGGCGGCGACGCCCGCCATGACGCCGAAACGCGCCGCTCCGATCGCTTTGACAAATTCCGGCAACGCCTGCCCTCCGCATGAAGACGCTCGACCGGAAGGTCTGGCGCCGTGCTAGGCAAACATTGCCGCCTGCGTGGTAAAGGCGGGCTTAACGGGAGAGCGAATGGGAATGGTACGGGCGAGTAGCGAGTAGCGAGTAGGGAATTGGTAATCTTTGACCAACGCTCCCTATTCGCTACTCGCTACCCGCCATTCGCTAATTGCGGTACTGCTGCACGCGCGTGGCACGCAGGCCCGGCATGCCGAAGCGGTCGATGGCACGCTGCCACGCCAGGAACTCCTCCACCGTCAGCGTATAGCGCTTGCAGGCGTCGTCGAGGCTGAGCAGACCGCCGCGCACCGCGGCGACGACTTCGGCCTTGCGGCGGATGACCCAGCGCCGCGTCCCCGGCGGCGGCAGGTCGGCAAGCGTCAGCGGGCTGCCATCCGGCCCGATGACATAGCTTACGCGTCCTTTTCTTTCTTCGACCATTTTTCTGGTCTCCCAACTCGTTACCCGCGGCCAAGCTAACCTTGATGGCTTTAAAAAAAGGCCAAGGGGCGTGGTAAACGAAGTCGTACGGATTCCTCTAAAGCTCTAACGAGGTTGAGCGCCCGGTGCCGGAAAAGCCTTGCGGCACCGGGGTTTTACGCACGCATTACTGGATCTGCTCCAAGGTCTGCAGCATCTGGTCCGCCGTGGTCACGATGCGGGCCGACGCCGAATAGGCGCGCTGTGTCGTGATCAGATTGGTGAACTCGGTGGCAAGGTCGACGGTCGAGCCTTCGAGCGCCTGGGACTGGATGGTGCCGGCGCCGCCCAGATTGGCTTCGCCGATGGTCGGCGCGCCCGAGGCGTTGGAGGCGGCATAGGCGTTGCCCGAGACCGCCGACAATCCGTCCGGATTGGCGAAGGTCGCGACCGGCAGCTTGAACACTTTCTGCGACAGGCCGTTGGAGAACTGCGCCGTGACGAAGCCGTCGGTATCGATCGCGATGCCCGACAGGCTTCCGAACAGCGAGCCGTCGACCGAGGACGAGACCAGCGCCGACGGATTGTCGAACTGCGTCAGGCCGTCGGAACTGCCGACCGTGCCCATGTCGATGGAGATCGCCTGCGGGTTGAGGCCGGACACTCCCGGCACCCAGGGAATCGTGACGTTGAGCGAACCGGTCGGCGTCGCCGCCGCGGTGTCGGCGGTCTTCAGCGTGCCGTCGGCGTTGAACGTCATCGTGCCGGTCGCCAGCACGTTGTCGGTCGGGCTGCCGATATTGGCGCCGGCGCCCTGATAGGTGACTTCATAGGCCCAGGTGTTGGCGCCGGTCTTCAGGTACGAAACCTGGAGCGGCTGCGCGCCGCCCTGGCTGTCATAGACGTTGATCGTGCGCTGGAAATTGGCTTTGACCGTGCCCGCTGCCATGTCGCCGACGGTATAGGGCGTGGTGATCGCGGTGCCCGCCTGCAGGTTGGCCTTGATCGACAATTTCGTCGTCGCTTCCGCCTTGCCCGACAGGTTGCTCACATTGATGGCGGCCATGTCGTTGCGGTCGGTCGGCACCGTGCCGCTGGTATCGAGCGGCCAGCCCATCAGGTACAGGCCGGCGGTGTTCTTCAGGTTGCCGCCCGAGTCCGGCGAGAAGCTGCCGGCGCGGGTATAGAGCAGCGACTGGCCGGTGCCGGTGCCGGTGGCGAGCGTCGGGCTGACGACGAAGAAGCCGCTGCCCGAAAGGGCGAGGTCGGTCGACGACTGCGTCGAGGTGATGCCGCCCTGCTGGGTGACGTGCTGCACCTGGTTGGAGATGACGCCGGCCGAATTGTCGGTCGATCCGGCGGCGGAGGCGAGCAGCGTCGAGAACGCGTTGTTGCTGGCCTTGTAGCCGACCGTGTTGACGTTCGCGATATTGGACGAGGCTATGCTCAGGGCCCGGCTGTTGGCATCGAGCCCGGCGACTCCGATCATCATTGCGCCATATAAACTCATCGTTTTGTCTTTCCTAGGGCCGCCCAAGGGCCTTCGGCCCTCTTGCGGCTTTCAAGCGCCGGCTTCTGCCGGCGCAGGGTTCGCGTCAAAGCGTCTGAACGCCCGCGACGTCGGTGAGCGGCACCGCCATCGGACCGATCATCAGCTGCGGCACCGGCCCGGTCAGGTCGACTTCGCCGACCACGCCCGTCGTGGACGTGATCGCCTGCACCGTCGCGCCGTCGGCCGCCTTGGCGGTCACGGTCAGCTTGTAGGTGCCGTCGGGCAGTTGCGTGCCGTTGAAATTCTTGCCGTCCCATTTGAAGGCGTGGGCGCCGGCCTGGATTTCGCCCGCCCCGGTGTAGACGACGTTGCCGGCCTGGTCGGTGATCGAGAGCTGCGTCGTCGCCGCGCCGGCGGCCAGGTTGTAAGCCCAGATCGCCTGGCTCTTCGCCAGGGGCGCGTTGCCGCCCGCGACCGTGACCGCCTTGCCGAGATAGGACACGGCATAGGCGCCGGTCTGGCTGCCGCCCTGGTTGATCAGGGTCTTCAGATTGTCGTTGGTGTTGATCTGCTGCTCGACCTGGCTGAACTGGACGAGCTGCTGGGTGAACTGGTTGGAGTCCATCGGGCTCATCGGATCCTGGTTCTTGAGCTGGGTGGTGAGCAGCGTCAGGAAGGTGTCGAAATTGCCGGCCAGCGTCTTTTGCGCGGTCGGTGCGGCGGCGGTGGGCGGGGCGACGGGGGGAACGCTCATGGCTGACCTCAGACGCGGATATCGAGCCGCGTGTCGCTCGTCGCGACACCGCCCAGGGAAAGGTTGGATGCGATCTCGCCGGCCGCCGCGATGGCGCGCACCGCGAGTTGGCGGCCGCGCGGCGACGGCGCGTTGCCGCCGCCCTGCTGCTGCTGGCCCTTGAGCGAGAAGTTGAGGCCGTTCTGCGACATGTCCAGGCCCGCCTCTTTCAAGGCGCGCTCGAGATGGACCTGGTCCTTCTGCAACAGCTCCAGCGTCTGCGGCTTCTCGACCGACAGCGTCGCCTGGGCCTTGCCGGCGTCGTCCACCGTCAGGCGGACGTCGACGCGGCCGAGTTCCGCCGGATCGAGACGGATATCGAAATGCCGCGCTCCGCCTTCGGACTTGGCGGCGATGTTGAAGGCGAGCGTGTTGATGTCGGGGCGCTCGGCGGGATGGCCGATCTGAAGCTGCGAAGCCGCCTGCGGCGTCGCGGCGGCGACGGGGGCCGGCGGCGGCGGCGCCCCGATGCTCGCCGAAGCCGGCGCTTCGGGCGGTCGCGCCGCTTCGGCGGGTGCGGGTGTGAAGTTGGCGGGCGCGTCGGCCGCAGGCGTGGGCGCGGCGTTCGCCGGATTGCCCGGCGTCTGCTGGCCGGCGGGCTGGCTGTTGTTGCGCGGCGTTTCGCTCGCCGGGTGGATCGGCAGGGCGTGCGCGCTGCTGACCTTCTGGTCGGTGAAGGCGCGCGTCTTGCCCAGGTCGGCCAGCGCCGAAGCGGTCGAGGATTGCTTCTGCGTCTTCCCGCTGTCGGCCGGCGGCCTGTCGTCCTTGCCCGGCTTCACGGGCGCGCCGCCGGTCAGGATGGCGGTCGCCGCGACGTCGGTCGCGGGATTGTCGATCGCGGCGTTCGCGGGCGCGCCGGGCGCCGTGTCGGCAGCCGGTGCGGCTTGCATCGCCGCGGCCTGCTGCGCGGCCAGAAGCTGCGCCACGCTCGGATCGCCCGCAGCGGCATCGGCGCCAGCGCTTGCCGGCGGCGCGTCCTTCGCTGCCGTCGAATCCTTGGTCGTATCCGGCGCGGGCGTGGTGGGGATCGGCGCCGGCATTGCCTGCTGCGCGGCGAGAAGCTGCGCCAGGGTCGAATCGTTCGGCGGCGGCGCGCTGTCCTTCGCCGGATCGGCGGGAACATGCGGCGGCTCGTCGGCGCGCGGCACCGGCGTGTCGCAGATGTTCGCGGGATCGGTGGACGGAAGGTCGGGTGCCGTCGCGATTGTGTCGTCGGCCGGCGGTGCCGGGGCTTCGGCCGCCGGAAGTTCTTGCAGGAAAAGCGTCGTCGCGTCCGGCGCCGGTGCCGCGACGTCGGTCGCCGCCGCAGCAGCATCGCTGTCGTCGTCCGGGGCCTGCAACGCATCGCCGAGCATCGCGGCGAAAACGTCGTCGTCGCGGCGCGCGGCGGCAGGCGATCCGGCGCCGGCGGCGCTCGGTGCAGTGGTAACGGCAGCGACTGATGTCACAAGGTTGACCCGCATATTCCCGTCGCCTCTGTAGCAAGGGCCGGACCAGAATTTTCCGCAGCCGAATTCCCGCGCCGCACTTATAGAAGGGCGGTTTTTCGCGGCCGCGCGCGCCGGGCACGAACTGCCACAAGCGGCAAACTCTGCCGGTGGCGCTAAGCCGAAAGCGTCTGCTGCGCGCGCGCTTTGCCGCGAAACACGGGCATATCGCATGGCACGGGGCTTGCGATCCCGTCCTCGGCGGCAAAGCACTCGAACGGAATTTCGCTTGAGCCTGAACGGAATTGCATCGGCGGCGCTCAGCGCCCTGCAGACCAACAGCACGGCGCTGCGGGTGGTCTCCAACAACGTTGCGAATCTCAACACGCAGGGCTATGCGCGCCGCGTCGTCAACCAGCAGACGCTCAGCAATGGCGGCGTGCTCGGCGGCGTCAGCGTTTCCGACATCCAGCGCGTCGCCGACCGCTTCCTTAGCGCCGAGCAGCTCTCGGCCCAGTCGGGCGCATCGCGCTACGACGCCCAGTCGACGATCTTCAGCCAGCTCAACGGCCTGCTCGGCAGCCCCGGCGATCCCACCAGCCTGACGGCGCGGCTGAACGGCGTCTCGGCCTCGCTCGGCCAGGCGGCGCTCAGCCCCGCCTCCAGCGCCAATCAGGTCGGCACGCTGAACAGCCTGCAGAATCTCGCCGCCACGATCTCCAACCTGTCGTCCCAGGTCGCCGGTTTGCGCAATCAGGTCGACCAGCAGGTCGGCACCTCGATCAGCGGCATCAACGCCCTGATCAAGCAGATCTACGACCTCAACGCCCAGGCCAAGGCGGCCAAGATCGGCGGCGACGAATCCTCCGCCTTGCTCGATCAGCGCGACGTCGCGCTGCAGAACCTGTCAGAGCTCGTCGGCGTGCGCACCGTCGAGCAGCCCGACGGCCGCGTCGCGGTGATGACCGAAGACGGCGTCTCGCTGGTCGGCGACAGCTACAGCCAGCTCAGCTACACCCCTGGCTCGAACAACGGCACCTATGGCGCCATCACCTGGTCCGACATCAATCCGAACACCGGCAATGCCATCGCCGCGGCGCAGAATTTCGAGCCGCATCTGGGCTCGGGCAAGCTCAAGGGCCTGCTCGACATGCGCGACGGCACGCTCTCGGGCCTCGGCCAGGAGATCGGCAATCTCGCCCGCACCACCGCCGCCGCCTACAACACCCAGCACAACGCCAACACCGCGTTCCCGCCGCCGCCCTCGCTGACCGGGCGCAACACCGGCCTGGTCGCGGGCGACGCGCTGAACTTCACCGGCAAGACGACGCTGGCGGTCGCCGACGCGAGCGGCAACCTGGTCTCGCGCATCGACATCGACTTTAGCGCCGGCACGCTTTCGGTCGACGGCGGCCCGCCTTCGGGAATCGGCACGACGCTCGGCAGTTTTTCCGCGGCGCTGAACGGCGCCCTCGGCGCCAACGGCTCGGCCAGCTTCAGCAACGGCGTGCTCAGCGTCTCGGCCAATGGCGGCAACGGCATCGTGGTGCAGGACAATGCGGCGGCGCCCGCGGCGCGCGGCGGCGCCGGCTTCGCCCAGTTCTTCGGCCTCAACGATCTCTTCCGCTCGGCGGCGCCCTCGATCCTCGCCACCGGCCTGTCGGGCGCCGACGCTTCCGGCTTCGCCGCCGGCAGCCAGATCAGCCTGCAACTGAAAGGCCCGAACGGCGACATCGCGCGGGCCGCGACGGTCACCGTCACCGCCGGCATGACCATCGCCAATGTCATCACCGCCCTCAACACCGCGATGGGCGGCGCCGTCAATTTCAGCCTCGGCAGCGACGGCACGCTCACCGCGGCCCAGTCGGGAAGCCTCGCCAACTATTCCCTGAACGTCACCGGCGACACCACCCAGCGCGGCTCCACCGGCATGAGCTTCACCCAGCTCTTCGGCGTCGGCTCCAACCAGATGGCGCTCCAGGCTTCGAGCTTCTCGGTCAATGGCGCGATCGCCGCCGCGCCGTCGCGCCTCGCCTTCGCCAAGCCGCAGATCACCGCCTCCTCCGTCGCCGGCAGCGCGATCGTCGGCCATGGCGACAATGCCGGCGCGGTGGCGCTGCAGAATGTCGGTGCCGCGTCGCAGAGCTTCGCCAAGGCCGGCGCCATGGCGGCGGAAGTCGCCTCGCTATCGGACTATGCCGCCGCCTTCTACCAGGACGTCGCCACGCGCGGCGCCTCGGCCGACGCCAACCACACGGCGCAGGCCGACCGCCTGCAGGAAGCCCAGACCCGCCTGTCGGCGAATTCCGGCGTCAACCTCGACGAAGAGCTGACCCACATGATCGCCTATCAGCAGGCCTACAGCGCCGGGGCGCGCATGCTGACCGTCGTGCAGCAGCTCTTCGACACGCTGCTGCAAATCCACAACTGAGAGCGACCATGAGCATCGAACGCGCCTCCACCGCCGGCCAGTCGCAGTTTCTGCTGTCGCAGGTCCAGACCGCGGCGCTCAATCTCGGCAAGACCCAGGCCCAGGTCGCCAGCGGCATGGTGTCGAGCGACTATGCCGGCCTCGGCGACAAGGTCGCGATCCTGGAAGCGGCGCGCACCGCCGCCGGCAAGGCCGACGCCTACCAGGCGAGCACCGCGATGGCGGTCAACCAGGCGGATCTGCAGGACTCGCAGCTTTCCTCGCTCTCCGATCTCGCCAACCAGTTGCGCCAGGCGATCACCACCTCGGTCGCCAACGGCGACGGCACGACGCTGATGGCGACGGCGCAGGGCATCTTCGACCAGGTCAGCCAGATCCTGAACACCAAGGACGCCAACGGCAACTACCTCTATGGCGGCGACAAGGACAACACGCCGCCGTTCAATGTCGGCTCGCTGTCGGCGCTCGCCGCTTTGCCGTCGGTCGCGGCGGGCTTCGCCAACGGCACCCAGAAGAAGTCGGTCATGGTCGGCGACGGCCAGAGCGTGCAGCTCGGCGTGCTCGCCTCCGATATCGGCAGCGGCCTGATGCAGACCTTGAAGGATCTCGCGACCTTCAACGCCAGCGGTGCCGGCCCCTTCGCCGCCGGCGCCAACCTCTCCCAGGCCCAGAGCACCTTCCTGACCGCGGAAATGCCGACCGCCATCGCCGCCGCGACCGGGGTGAACGCCTCCGCCGCCGCCAACGGCTTTGTCTACAACCAGCTCAAGGACGCGGCGGGCCACCAGTCCTCGCTCTCGACCCTGTACAAGACCTTCGTCTCCAATATCGAGGAGGTCGACATGCCGACCGCGATCACCCAGCTCAACCAGAACCAGGTGGCGCTCCAGGCGGCGCTGCAGGTGACCTCGCAGCTCAACCAGATTTCCCTGCTGAACTACCTGCCGCGCTGAAACTTGCGGTAGGATGCGGGCCGGAATATAGGCTCGCGCATGACCTTCGACCTGCCCAAGGGAGCCCGCGTCGTCGCCGCCATGTCCGGCGGCGTGGACTCCTCCGTGACCGCCGCGCTGCTCAAGCGCGAAGGCTACGACGTGGTCGGCGTCACGCTGCAGCTCTACGACGCCGGCGCTGCTGCCAAAAAGAAGGGCGCCTGCTGCGCCGGGCAGGACATCCACGACGCGCGCCGCGTCGCCGAAAGCCTCGGCATCGCGCATTACGTGCTGGATTACGAGCAGCGCTTCAAGGACCGCGTGATGGCGGACTTCGCTCAGTCCTATGCCCGCGGCGAGACGCCGATCCCCTGCGTGCGCTGCAATGAGCGGGTGAAGTTCGCCGACCTGATGGACACGGCGCGCGAGCTCGGCGCCGCGGCGCTCGCCACCGGTCATTATGTCCAGCGCCTGGTCGGCCCGAACGGTCCGGAACTGCACCGCGCCGTCGATGCCGCCCGGGATCAGAGCTATTTCCTCTTCGCCACCACGGCGGCGCAGCTCGACTATCTGCGCTTCCCGCTCGGCGGCCTGCCCAAGTCCGAGGTGCGCCGCCTCGCCGCCGAGCTGGGGCTGGTCACGGCCGGCAAGCCCGACAGCCAGGACATCTGCTTCGTGCCCGACGGCAAGTATGCCGGCATCGTCGAAAAGCTGAAGCCCGACGCGGCCCGGCCCGGCGAGATCGTCGATCTCGCCGGCACGACCGTCGGCCGCCATGACGGCGTGATCCATTTCACCGTCGGCCAGCGCAAGGGCCTCGGTCTCTCCGGCAATGCCGAGCCGCTGTTCGTCGTCGCGCTCGACGCCGCGAACGCCCGCGTCGTCGTCGGCCCGCGCGCCGCGCTGGCGACGCGCAGCGTGAACGTGCGCGACATCAACTGGCTGGCGCCCGCGCCGTTCGAGTGCAGCGTGAAGGTGCGCTCGACCCGCGCCGCGGTGCCGGCGCGCGTCACGCCGCTGCCGGGCCGCGCCGCCGCCGTCGAGCTGCTCGCGCCGGAGGAAAGCGTCGCCCCCGGCCAGGCTTGCGTGTTCTATGACGGCTCCCGCGTCCTCGGCGGCGGCTGGATCGCCCGCGCCCAAACCCAAGCCCTGGCCGCCGAATGAGCCGCTTCGCCCACGCGCTGATTGTGGGCGGGTCGGGAATGCTCGCCGGTCTCTGCCGCGCGCTGTGCGAAGCCAGCGACCGCGTCTCGGTCATGGCCCGCAACGAAAAGCGCATCCGCACCATCGCGCCCTCGGTCGATGCGCTGGCTTGCGACTACAACGACAGCGTCGGGTTGAGCGAGACGCTGGCGCAGCTTGAGCCGCCCGATCTCGTCGTCGCCTGGATTCACGGCCGCGCCCCGCATGCCCGCCGCGCGCTCGCCGAATGCGTGCGGGCGGAAGGGCGCTTCGTGCAGGTGCTGGGCAGCGCCCATGGCGATCCGGCCCATCCCGAGCGCCTCGCCGAGATGGCCCAGGCCGCCGAGGGCCTGCCGATCGATTATCAGGCGGTGGTGCTGGGCTTTGTGATCGCGGGCGGCAAGTCGCGCTGGCTCAGCAACGACGAGATTTGCGCCGGCGTGCTCGCCGCGGTCGAGACCGCCGCCCCGCTCAGCATCGTCGGCACGCTCGAGCCGTGGAGCGCCAAGCCGTAGGAATCCATCTCTGTCATGGCCCGCGACTGCGGGCCACCCAGGTGACGCCCCGCTCGGCATTGTGAAATTAGGGCGCAACTCAAACTTGAACGTCGGCAGCGCACCAACTGGGTGGCCCGCAGTCGCGGGCCATGACAATTGAATTGTATGTCATTCAGCGGTTCGACAATTGCAGCCAGTTGCCGTCCGGGTCCTTGCCGTTGCAGAGCGCGAACTCGCCCTCCGACACCTTGCCGAACTTGGCGCCGCGCTTGTTCAAGGCCGCGTGCAGCCCCGCCACGTCCGTCGACCGGAACGCGATCTTCGGTCCCTTGCGTCCCGGCGAGGATGGCCCCGAATGTAAAGCGATGGTGACGCCGCCGGCGTCGAACTCGCGCCAGCCTTTTTCGTCGGTCACTTGGCGAAGGCCCAGCACGTCGCGATAGAACGCGGTCATCGCCTCCATCTGCGCCGTGAACAGGATCACCCGCGCCATTGTCATCTTCGTCGTCATCCCGCCTCGCCTTCGTCGTACTGTTTCCGGATTTTCTTCGTCGCCACCATCCGCCACGCCGCGACCAGCAGATCCTTCAGTTCGGCGCCGTCCAGGTTCTCGACCGCGACGTAAGCCCAGAACAGCCGCCCGGCGCGCATCGGCGCGAAAGTCTGCGGCCGCGCGTCGAACAGCATCATCTGCTGGTGATGCGGCAGCTTGAACACCCATCGCGCACTCGGCATCCCATACAGCGCGAAGGTCCTGGACCCGACATTGAACCAGTGGCCGTGGCGGTCCACCACCTCCCGCGCGCCGGGCAGGCCGAGCGCGATCCTTTTCACCGCCGCGTATTTCGGCGGCGCCTCAGGCGAACACCGCGTCGTCTTCGTCCTGGCCGGCATTGTCCTGCATCTTCTTCGGCGCCGTATGCCGCCACGCCGCCGTCACATAGTCGCGCAGCATCGCGGCATCCATCTTCTCGACATCCATATATATCCAGAACGGCGAGCCGTTGCGCATCGGCTTGAAGATGCTGGCGCCGGCCGCGGCCAGCATCATCACGTGGTCCGGCGGCAGCCGGATCATCCAACTCGCCGACTTGCCCCAATAGAGCGCGAAAGGCCGCTTGCCGATGTTGAACCAGGGCCCGTGGCGGTGGCCCTCCTCGCGCGCGCCTGGCAGCGCCAGCGCCAGGCGCCGCATCAGGGCGTATTTCGGCGGTTTTTTCAGTCTGGAACGGGCGGCCATGCGCGATAATATGCCATGCCGCCCGCGCCGGAGCATGTCAGCAGCCCTCGCCTTGACAGTCTCGGACCCCGCCCATTACATGCCCGCCCGGTTTGGCAGCGTAGCTCAGTGGTAGAGCAGGGGAATCATAATCCCTTGGTCGGGGGTTCAAATCCCTCCGCTGCTACCAACGGTTCATGAGAGGTGACGTGTTGGACACCGAGACCGCCGCCCCCATCACCATCGACGACGTCCGCGCCGCGGCGCGCGCCATCCAGGGCGCGGTCGAGCGCACCCCGACCCGCCATTCCGACACCCTGTCGCGCATGACCGGCGCCGAGATCCATCTCAAATTCGAGAACCTGCAATACACCGCCTCGTTCAAGGAGCGCGGCGCTCTCAACAAGCTCCTGTCGCTGACCGAGGAGCAACGGGCGCGCGGCGTCGTCGCGATGTCGGCCGGCAACCATGCCCAGGGCGTCGCCTATCATGCCGGGCGGCTGGGCGTGCCCGCCACCATCGTGATGCCGGAAGGCACGCCCTTCACCAAGGTCAAGCACACCAAGGATTTCGGCGCGCATGTCATCCTCGAAGGCGCGACCCTCACCGATTCCTACGCCCGCGCGCTCGCGATCTCGAAGGCCGAAGGCCTTGCCTTCGTCCATCCCTATGACGATCCCCACATCATCGCCGGCCAGGGCACGGTGGCGCTCGAGATGCTGGCCGATGCGGAGGAGCCGCTCGACACGCTGGTGGTGCCGATCGGCGGCGGCGGGCTGATCTCCGGTATCGCCATCGCCGCCAAGGCGATCAATCCCAACATCCAGATCTTCGGGGTCCAGACCCGCGTCTATCCCTCGATGTACGACAATTTCAAGAGCGCCAACCTGCCGTCGGCCGGCCAGACCATCGCCGAGGGCATCGCGGTCAAGGATCCGGGCAAGATCACGAGGCAGATCGTGCGCACCCACGTCAAGGACATATTGCTGGTCGACGAAGCCCAGATCGAGCAGGCGCTGGCCGCCCTGCTGGAGATCGAGAAGACGGTGGTCGAAGGCGCCGCCGCCGCCGCCTTCGCCGCGGTCTTGGCGAACAAGCAGCTCTTCCACGGCCGCAAAGTGGGGATCGTGCTGTCGGGCGGCAATATCGACATGCGCCTGCTCTCCAACGTCATCCTGCGCGAGCTGTCGCGCGAGGGCCGCATCCTCTCCCTCGAGGTCGAGATCGAGGATCGCCCCGGCCTGCTCGCGCGCGTCGCGACCCTGGTCGGCGATGCCGGCGGCAACATCCTGGAAGTCAGCCACAACCGCATGATGACCGACACGCCGGTCAAGTCGGCCTATCTCGGCATGGTGGTGGAGGCGCGCGACAGCGGCCACGCCGCCGAGATTCGCGAGGCCCTGACCGGCGCCGGCTTCACGCTGAGGGCGCAGAGCACCTAGCGCGCGAACTTCTCGCTCAGCACGATCGACGACACGGTGCGCGCCACGCCATGGGCGCGCCCGATGCGGTCGAGCAGGGCGTCGATCCGCGCCGGCGTCTCGGTCTCCACCGTCGCGATCAGGTCGAAGGTCCCGGCCACCGCCGCGAGGCTGCGGACCTCGGGCATCTTCTTCAGCTCCAGCGCGACGCGGTCGGCGCGCTTGGGATCGGTCTCGATCATCACCACGGCGCGCAGCTTGCCGGCCTCGCCCGCCTCCGAGACCTTGATCGTGTAGCCCTTGATCGTGCCCTCGCGCTCCAGCCGCGCGATGCGCTCCTGCACCGTCGAGCGCGCCAGCCCCAGCTTGCGCGCCAAGGACGCCGTCGGCTCGCGCGCATTTGCCCGCAGCAGGGCGAGGAGCTTGGTGTCGCCGTCACGCATGGATTCTTTCCTCCCCCGTTGTTACGGGCTCGTAGTGGCAGCGTATCGAGGGGGACCGCGAAGCGGTGGAGGGGGCGGGGCGTAGAACGCGCTCCACGGCGCAGGCCCCCTCCCGCCTCGCTGCGCTCGGCACCTCCCCCGTAACAACGGGGGAGGAAAAGCAAACCCGTCATTTCGCCGGTCCTTCCTGCGATTCGCCGGATCATAGCCGAGTTTCCGGCGCTTCACCGCCTCCCGTCCGTCGCACCGCGCGGCCAAAATCCGCCCGATTTGCGGGAGCGCACCCATGAAAAACGTCCTGCTCGTCGGCGGCGGCAAGATCGGCGTCGCCATCACCGAGCTGTTGTCCGCGACCGGCGACTACCGCGTGACGGTAGCCGACCGCGACGCCGCCTCGCTCGGCCGCATGCCGGCGCACAACGTCGCCACCCGCCAGGTCGAGATCGGCGACGCCGTCGCCTTCGCCCAGACGGTCAAGGGCCACGACATCGTGCTCTCCGCCCACGCCTTCAATCTCACCGCCACCGTCGCCGAAGCCGCCAAGCGCGCCGGCGCGCATTACCTCGACCTTACCGAAGACGTGGAATCGACCCGCACCATCAAGGCGCTGGCCCAGGCGCCGACACCGCCTTCATCCCGCAATGCGGCCTCGCCCCCGGCTTCATCTCCATCGTTGCCTACGACCTCGCCAAGAAGTTCGACAAGCTGCGCGACGTGCAGATGCGGGTCGGCGCCCTGCCGGTGTTTCCGCACAACGCGCTCAAATACAATCTCACCTGGTCGACCGACGGGCTGATCAACGAATACTGCAATTCCTGCGAGTCGATCCGCGACGGCCAGCGCATCGAGGTCCCGGCGCTCGAGGAATTGGAGCAGTTCACCCTCGACGGCGTCGAGTACGAGGCGTTCAACACCTCGGGCGGTCTCGGGACGCTGTGCGACACGCTCGACGGCAAGGTCGAGAACCTGAACTACAAGACCGCGCGCTATCCCGGCCACCGCGACATCGTCAAGCTCCTGGTGCGCGACCTGCACCTCGGCACTCGCCGCGACATCTTCAAGGACGTGCTGGAGACCGCGATCCCGATCACCTACCAGGACGTGGTGCTGGTGTTCGTGACCGTCTCGGGCTGGAAGGAGGGCCGCCTCACCCAGGAAAGCTACGCCAAGAAGATCTACGCCCAGACGGTCGGCGGCCGCCTGATGAGCGCCATCCAGATCACCACCGCCGCCGGCATCTGTGCCATGTGCGACATGCTGGTGGCCGGCAAGCTGCCGCAAAAGGGCTTCGTGCGCCAGGAAGAGGCGGCGCTCCCCGACTTCCTCGCCAACCGCTTCGGCGCGTATTATGGCAAGGGTAGCTGAAGGTACTTTCCTCCCCCGCGTTTGCGGGGGAGGGGACCGCGAAGCGGTGGAGGGGGCGGGGCGTAGAACACGCTCTACGGCACTGGCCCCCTCCGCCTCGCTTCGCTCGGCACCTCCCCCGTAACAACGGGGGCGGAAAAGACGTCGCGGCTCGTTCAAGGATAATTCCATGCCCAGCAAAACCCTCTCCGACTTCAACATCCACACCGCCGGCCACCACGCCGTCTATTCGCCGGTCGACGGCGCCGAGCTCGGCCGCGTCGCGTTCGACGATCCCAAGGCCGTCGACGCCAAGATCGCGCACGCCGTGGACGCCTTCCGCGCCTGGCGCGACGTGCCGGCGCCGCGCCGCGGCGAGGCTGGTGCGTTTGTTCGGCGAGGAGTTGCGCGCCGAGAAGGAAGCGCTGGGCCGCCTCGTCAGCCTCGAAGCCGGCAAGATCGCGCAGGAGGGCCTGGGCGAAGTGCAGGAGATGATCGACATCTGCGATTTCGCGGTCGGCCTGTCGCGCCAGCTCTACGGCCTCACCATCGCGAGCGAGCGTCCCGGCCACCGCATGATGGAGACCTGGCACCCGGCCGGCCCCGTCGCGGTGATCTCGGCCTTCAACTTCCCGGTCGCGGTGTGGGCGTGGAACGCGGCCCTGGCGCTGGTCTGCGGCGACAGCGTGATCTGGAAGCCGAGCGAGAAGACCCCGCTCGCCGCGCTCGCGTGCCAGGCGCTGTTCGAGCGCGCCGCCAGGCGCTTCGGCGACGCGCCGGCGCATCTCTCCCAGATCGTGCTCGGTGCCCGCGCCGCCGGCGAGCATCTCGCCAAGGACGCGCGCATCCCGGTGGTCAGCGCCACCGGCTCGACCCGCATGGGCCGCGAGCTCGCGCCCATCGTCGCGGCGCGCTTCGGCAAGTCCATCCTGGAGCTTGGCGGCAACAACGCGATGATCGTGGCGCCGTCGGCCAAGCTCGACCTCGCGCTGCGCGCCATCCTGTTCGCCGCCGTCGGTACCGCCGGCCAGCGCTGCACCTCGCTGCGCCGCCTCTTCGTGCATGAGAGCATCTACGACAAGCTCGTCCCCGCCCTGAAGAAGGCCTATGCGGGCCTCCCCATCGGTGATCCCCTGGCGCAGGGCACGCTGGTCGGGCCGCTGATCGACGCCCACGCCTTCGAGGCGATGGAAGCGGCGCTGGCCGCCGCGAAGGCCGAGGGCGGCGTCGTCACCGGCGGCGGCCGCGCCCTCGCCGACAAATATCCGCACGCCCGTTACGTCCACCCCGCCATCGTCGAGATGACGGACCAGACCGCCACGGTCGCGCACGAGACCTTCGCCCCGATCCTCTACGTGATGCGCTACAGCGATTTCGACGCGGCGCTGGCGCTGCACAACGCGGTGCCGCAAGGTCTTTCTTCCTGCATCTTCACGCTGGACATGCAGGAAGCCGAGCGCTTCATCGCCGCTTCGGGCTCCGATTGCGGCATCGCCAATGTGAACATCGGCCCCAGCGGCGCCGAGATCGGCGGCGCCTTCGGCGGCGAGAAGGAGACCGGCGGCGGGCGCGAAAGCGGCTCCGACGCCTGGAAGGCCTACATGCGCCGCCAGACCGCGACCATCAACTACTCCAACGCCCTGCCGCTGGCCCAAGGCATCGAATTCAACGTTTAGGATCCCGGGTCTGAGATTCACAGCATTCGACCCAAGGTGTCATGGCCGCGAATGCGGGCCACCCAGGTGACACTTGCTCCGGCAATGCAGGTTTCACCTGGGGCCGCCGCATTCGTGGCGGATGACACGAGTGATGGGAACTTCTGGTTTGGAACACGCGGAGAACGCGGCGGTTCGAGCTCAACTCCGCGTCCTTCGCGGCTCCGCGTGCATTAACTTTCTCTTCACCACGTCCTTCTCCGGCGCGCGCCCGTGCCCTAGCCTCTGTGCGTTATCGAGGGGATGCATCGGGATGCCGAAGAACGTGGCGCAATTCACCGGATCGTCGTGACCGCGATCGTCGTGTTCGGCACGGATATGGACGTGTTCTACGCCATGCCGCTCGGCATCATGGCCGGCGCGCTCGCGACGTTCTTCGTCGCCGCCTCGGACGGACAGCGCAAGCTCGCGCGGGTCCGCCGCTAAGCGCCTTCCGGCGGGATGGTGTTGAGCGCCTCTTCCAGCTCGGCGAAGGAAGGCTGCGCCTCGCTCGGCACGCTGCCGCGGCCGATCTCGACCGAGACCTGCGCCGCGTTGCCATGCAGATGCGCCACCAGGATGTCGCGTATCACGTGATAGAACTGCGCGTCCTCGTCGACGATGGACTTGAGCCGCGCCCCCATCGGGCCGACGATGCCATAGGCCAGGAACACGCCGAGGAAGGTGCCGACCAGGGCCGAGCCGATCATCCCGCCCAGCACTTCCGGCGGCTCGCTGATCGCGCCCATCGTCTTGATGACGCCGAGCACCGCCGCGACGATGCCGAGCGCCGGCAGCCCGTCCGACATCGTGGTCAGCGCATTGGCGCCGACCAGCGCCTCGTGATGGTGCTTTTCGAGCTGCTTCTCCATCGCGGTCTCGACCTGGTGCGGGTCTTCCAGGCTCATCGTCATCATGCGCAGCGTGTCGCAGATGAAGTCGAGCGCGAAATGGTCCTTCATGATCCGGGGATAGCGCTTGAAGATTCCGGATTCCTCCGGCTTCTCGATATGGGCTTCCAGCGCGATGAGGCCCTTGGACTTCATCGTCTTGGTCAGCAGGAACAGGAGGCACAGCAGGTCGCGGTAGTCGGTGGTCTTCCACTGCGGCCCCGAGATCACCTTGCCGAGCGAGCCGGCGACCTTCTTCACCGAATACATCGAGCCGGCGATCAGCATCGCGGCGATCGCGGCGCCGAAGATGGTCAGCATCTCGTGCGGCAGGGCTTCGAACACGACGCCGAGCGAGCCGCCCGTCATCAGGTAGCCGCCGAACACGCACGCGAAGAGAACTACGATGCCGCCGATTTGAAGCATGGCCCGCCCGAGGAATTGGTCAGGCGGTTACTATTAACAAGAGTGCTTAAGAACGCGTATCCATCGGGGCGCGGCCTTGGGCCCCGCGCCCTGGCACGGCAATCATTTCTTAATCTCGGCGAGCTTGCGCGCCACCAGCAGGGACAGTTCGCGCGCCACCGCGTCGCCGTGCTGCGCCGCGTCGCGCGCGGTGCCGGCCGAGCGCAGCAGGGCGTCGATGTGCAGCCCGCCGATTGCCGCGTCCGGCGCCGCCTTCCGCCCGGCCATCGCATCGAGATACTGATACAGTACGTTGGCGATGCGCCCGGTGGCGTCCAGGCCGGCCGAGCCGGCGAGGCCGCGGATCTCATGGCTCGTCGCCTGCACCGCCGGCCAGTCGCCGCCGGCGGCTTCGCGCTCGACCTGGCCGACCAGCGCCAGCACCGCGCCGCGCATCTCGCCGGACTTCAGCGCCAGCATGCGGTTCGCCTTGGCGAGCGTCTCGCCGTTCTTGAGCTGGCTCATCGCTTGGCGGCTGCGCGCCTCGGAGAGCAGCGGCGGGATCATGCTCGCCGGAACGACTTCGGCATCCGCAACGCTCTTGCTCATCACGCCACCCACTCTCACGCCGCCCTAGCGAACGGCCAGGTCGTTCTCGAAGTCCTCGCGGCGGCGGAACGGACCGCCGTAATTCTCGATCGCATGCCGGCGGCGGTCGGGTCCGAAATAGTGCAGGCACCTCACATAGGCGCGCGGCCGGTCGACGATCTCGCCGATGCGCTGGAACAGGTTGCCGGCGGTGACCGGCTTGGCCAGCACTTCGGTCACCCCGGCGTCGCGCGCCGCCTCGATGCGGTGGCGCTCGGTATGCCCCGTCACCATGATGATCGGTATATAGGGATTGGGGCTGCTCATCGAAGTGCGCACCTCGCGGGCGAAGGCGATGCCGTCCATCGGCGTCATCGAGAGGTCGGAGAGCACCAGGTCGGGCTGCTTGTCGCGCAGGAGCACGAAGGCGTCTTCGCCGTTGGTCGCCTCGAACACGTTCGCGATGCCGAGCGCGTTGAGCAGCGAGCGCAGCAGGATGCGCATATGCTGGTTGTCCTCGACGACCAGCGCCTTGAGATGCTCGAATGCCCCCCCGGACATGGCGCTCTACGGCTCCGCGTTTTTTCGCCACGCGGCGCGGGCGCGCGGCCGCAGGGCTGTGCGGTTGCGGCGTGCCGCGCGTGACGATGTACCCAGCAACGTCAATATTGGCTTCGCTTTGTTTGGTTCGCGCAGGTTAGAAAGAGCCGGTTATTAATTCGTTACAAAACTTGCCCCGAGGGAACAACATGATTTCGCCGATCAAGAACCTGGTGGGACAATTCGCCTTCAACGGGGTCGCGATGGCGATCAAGGCGCTGCTCTCGCCCACGGTCCTCGGCGTCGTTGCGATCATCGTCGATCGCGACGGCAAGGTGGTGCTGGCGCGGCACTCCTACACGCCGGGACTGTCGTTTCCGGGCGGCGGCGTGAAGCGCGCCGAGCCGCCGCGCCAGGCGATCTTGCGGGAACTTTCCGAAGAGATCGGCGTCGTCCGTTCCGATCCGCCTGAAATGGTTGGCATTTACACGCGGCATACAGGCTGGGCGACGAACGTCGTCGTGCTTTACCGGCTGATGAACGCAGCGGTCGAGTTCCGGGCGAACTTCGAAGTGCGCGAAATCGTGCTGGCAGATCCCGCCGATCCACCGCACGAAACGACGATGGGAACCCGGCGGCGCCTTGCCGAATTCACCGGCGCGGCGCCGCAATCCCCATTTTGGTGATTCAGCCCGCCTTCGCCGGCGCCGTCGCCGAACGCGAAACCGGAAAGAATTTCTCCCGCATCTGCGCGAAGGCTTCGGTCGCGATGCCTTCCGGGGTCAGCCGCCGTCCTTGGTCAGGTTCAGAATCGGCCGCGGCTGCTGTAAAGCTCGATCGTGTCGCCGCGCGCGCCGAAGATCTGGCCCGAAACGTCCTTCGCCAGGTCCGACACCAGCGCCACCGCCAGCTTGGCCGGCTGGTCGGGCCGGATCAGCGCCGCCATCTGCTCGCGGCGCTTGGCCTGCGCCTCATCGCGGATCGGCACGCTCTGCGTCATGCGCGTCCACGCCACCGGCGCGATGATGTTGGAGCGGACGTTGACCTTGGCGCCTTCCATGGCGACGACGCGGGAAAGGCCCATGATGCCGAGCTTGGCGGCGGCATAGTTCGCCTGCCCGATATTGCCGATCAGTCCCGAGGTCGAGGTGAACAGCGCATAGGCGCCGTCCTGGCTCTCGCGGAAATGCTCGATCGTGGCGCGGCAGACGTTATAGGAGCCGCGCAGATGCACCTCGATCACCTTGTCCCAGTCGAAATCGGTCATCTTGTGGAACATCGCATCGCGCAGGATGCCGGCGGGATTGATCACGCCGTGCAGGCCGCCGAATTCCTTCAGCGTCCGGTCGCGCAGCGCCTGCATCGCGGAGAGCGAGGTCACGCTGTCGGAGTTGGAGAACGCCTTGCCGCCATGGCTGCGGATCTCCTGCGCCACCAGTTCGGCCGGCGAGGCCGAGCCTTCGTCCTCGCCCTTGAAGCCGCCGCCCAGGTCGTTGACCACGACCTTGGCGCCTTCCTTGGCCGCGATCAGCGCCGTGTCTCGGCCGATGCCGTTGCCGCCGCCGGTGACCCAGACGACCTTGCCGTCGAGAATGCCCATGCCGTTCTCCCTGTTGCCATCATCTTTAGGTGTCATGGCCCGCGAATGCGGGCCACCCAGGTGACATCTTCTCGTTGCCCCAGGCGGTTCTCCGCTTCACCCCGGCATGGTGTCGGCCGCAACTGGGTCGCCCGCAGTCGCGGGCGATGACGATAGTGGCGCGACGCGGCCGCTACACCGGATCCCACCCGAACGTGCCCGTGGGTGCCCGTGGTCGGCGCCAGGTCGGTGAAGCTCGGCTTCATCGCCGCCATGCAGTGCTCGGCGATGGTCGCCGGCGTCCAGCCCTTCGATCTTTCCCAGGCCGCGCACCGGCCGCGGCTGGCTCATCAGGAAGATCTCGTTGCCGCGCGCCGTGAAGATCTGGCCGCTCACCTCCTTGCATGCCGGCGAGGCGAGGCTGACCGCGAGCTGCGCCACCTGGTCGGCGCGCATGAAGTTCTTCATCCGCTCGACGCGCTTGGCGGAGGCTTCGTCCTTCACCGGGATGGTCGCGATCATGCGCGACCAGGCGAAGGGCGCGATGGTGTTGGAGCGCACGTTCTTGGCCGCGCCCCTCCATCGCGATGATGCGCGACAGCCCGACCACGCCCAGCTTCACCGCGGCATAGTTCGCCTGTCCGATATTGCCGATCAGGCCCGAGGTCGAGGTGAAGAGGACATAGGCGCCTTCGCCCTGCTCGCGGAAGTGATTGATGGTCTGGCGCGTGACGTTATAGGCGCCGTTGAGATGGACGTTGACCACCATGTCCCAGTCGGCGTCGGTCATCTTGTGGAACATCGAGTCGCGCAGGATGCCGGCGGGATTGATCACCGCGTGCAGGCCTTTGAACGTGTCCATCGCCCTGCTCGATCATGTGCGCGACGCCCTTGCGGTCGCTGACGCTGTCGGGAGTTCGACACCGCGCGCCCGCCGGCGGCCACGATCTCGCGCGCCACCGTCTCCGCCGGCCCGGCCGAGCCCTCGTCGCCGCCCGCCACCGCGCCGCCGAGGTCGTTGACGACCACCGCTGCGCCCTTCCTTGGCGGCGAGCAGCGCGCATTCCTTGCCGATGCCGTTGGCGCCGCCCGTCACCAGAACGACCTTGCCTTCGAGCACGCCCATATGTTTCCTCCACCCGAGGATTTTATCGGCCCCAACACTACCGAGCCCCCGATTGAGCGACGCAAGCGACGTCACCTGGACGATCCGGCCCGAGCGCCCGGAAGACGCACCGCTGGTCGAGGCGCTGAACGAGACCGCGTTCGGCCCCGGCCGCTTCGCCAAATCCGCCTATCGCCTTAGGGAAGGCGTGTCGCAGGTCGAAAGCCTCGCCTTCGTCGCGATCGAAAAGCGCAAGCTCAAGGGTTCGGTGCGCTTCTGGCCGGTGGTGATCGGCGGCCACCCGGCGCTGATGCTGGGGCCGCTGGCGGTCGAGGCCAAACAGCGCGGCCGCGGCATCGGCGTCGCGCTGATGGAGCGCGCACTGGCGGAAGCCAAGGCCCAGGGCCACGGCGTCGTCATCCTGGTCGGCGACGAGCCCTATTACGCCCGCGTCGGCTTCTCGAAGCTGCCGCCGGGTCGCGTTCGCATTCCCGGCCCGGTCGACCCGACGCGCATCCTCGGCCTCTCGCTGAAAGCGAACGAACTCCTCAACCTCAGTGGCGAAGTCCGCCGCGCCAAGCTCGACGGACACCGTCTGCGCCGACGGCGCGGGGCTCGGCTGAGGGAACCCGCCACGCGCCCGCGGCGGTCGCAGGGCGGGTGCTCCGAGGTATGGTAAAGTTCCCGTTAACACTTTGAAATCACCAGTATTATTTTCACAACCCGAGCAATAGCGCTCAGACTTTCCTAGGTAACATCACTAGCTTCCCTTTTGTGATTGGCTGGTAGCGGGGGCTGCACACGCAATGCCGGTGTTCGACGCCGGCACGTCAATGAGGAGAACGCTAGTGGCTCCGATCTACTGGATATTCGCGCTGACCGCCGTCGCCGTGGTGCTCTGGTTCACCGTCAGGAACAACAAGCGGCACAGCCCACGCGCACCAGTCGCACGATCTGGCGCATGAGAACAATCATCTTCGCCATGTCGTGGTGCAGCTCGCCAAGGAACGCCACGGCCTGCGCTGACGCGGCAAAAGCGGTCGCCTTCCTACTCTGCCGCTTCCTTGGCCGGGCGTCCCCGGCCGCGCCGCGCGACGGGCCGGTAATGCGCCGCGAAGACGGTGGGATCGCGGTCGAGCGCGCGCAGTGCCATGGCGACCGGCTCGGGCAACGCGTCCGCTTCGCGATAGGCGCGCACGGTGCGTTCCGCTACGTCCAGCAGGGCGGCGGTCTCCGCCGTGTTGAGCCCATGCTTTTTCTCGAACGCCGCCAGGTGTTTTCCCCGAAAGAGGTTGCTGTTGCTCGGCCAGGACCCTCAGCGTCGCCGCGCTGTAGTCCAGCCCGTTGTCCCAGCCGATGCCCGAGCCGTAGCCGACGGGCTTCACGCGGGCGGAACGCCGCCTGGTCTTCCGCGAACACCTTGAAATGCCGCGAACTGTGCACGAGGCCCGTCAGATCGACTTGCGATTTCGTCCCGTCGTCCCAGGCAATGCTGAGCGACAAGGGCGCCTTGGCCGCCGCTACGGCCTTCACACGGGGGAGGGTGGTCTCGTCACTGCAAATTCGTCCCACTTCGCCAGAAGCATGGCGCGATTGTCCTCGATCCATCGCATCGCCGTCCGGCGCACGCGCGGCGGCACCGCACCGGCGAGCACCGCGCCATCCCGTATCGCGACCAGCATTTCGAATTCCCGCCCCACGACATGGACATGCGGTGGATTGTGGTCTTCGAAATACATGTCGATCTCGAAACCGGCGAAGCGCGCGAGCGTCGGCATCCTGAAGCGAGATATTATGGCATATTTCGCCGAAATTCAAGGGAAATAACGGCACATTCTGCCGCCTTTACCGCCCCTCGACCCGCCACGCCAGCAGCAGCGTGCCCAGCAGAAGCAGCAGAGCGGCCCAGCCCCGGCAGCAGCGGCCGCTGCTCCACCGCGGTGACGCGCGGTAGGCGCCGTTGCCGCGCAGGCCGATCCAGTTCGCGCCCGCCGCGTTGCCGCTGGCGCCGACGCGGCGCACCTCGGGCAGGCCGTCGACCAGCCAGTGCACCGAGCCGCCGCTCGCCTGCGCGATGGGGGCCGAGCACGTTTTCGGTCGCGCGCATGTCGGCGACCTCCTTCGGGTTCAGCGGCCCCGCCGCCGCCACCGCGGTCAGCGTCCCGTCGGTCAGGCGGGTACAGCCCGAGCTCGTCGGCCCGCGCCTTGGCGCGCCAGATGCCGGGTTCGATCCTGCTCAGCGTCAGCGTCGCGGTCTTGCCGGACGGATAGGTCAGCGCCACCGGCTTGGCGGCGTCCGCCATGCTGCGCCGCTCGACCGTGATCGTGCCGTCGGCGATGGTCGCCGGCGAGCCGCTCCTCCTCCAGCTCCGGCTCCTTCATCAGCCAGTGCGCCAGGCGCCGCAGCAGTTCGGCCTGCGGCCCGCCGCCTTCGAAGCCGCGCGCCCATAGCCAGGCCTGGTCGGACAGAAGCTCGGCGACGCGCCCCTTCTTGACGTTGTCGAGCACCAGCAGCGGCGCGTCGTTCGGCCCGCTCAGGATCGTCTGGCCCGAGACCCGGGGTGGCGCCGATCAGGCGGAACCAGCGCCCCCAGCTCGGCGCCGCGGCGCCGCTGTTGGCGCCCGGCAGGTCGCGCGTCACCGGATGGGCGAGGCCCTGCGCCGTCACCACCGGCTTGTAGCCCTGGGTCACGATCTCGCCCGTCGGCTGCGCCGGCAGCACCGCGGCCAGCGGCGTGCGCGAGATGCTCATGGCCTGCGCGAATTCCGGCCCCGAGGCGACCAGCAGCGCGCCGCCGTTCTCGACATAGGCGGCGAGGTTCTCGAAATAGAGCAGGGGCAGGATGCCGCGCTCGCTGTAGCGGTCGAAGATGATGAGGTCGAAGCTCGCCAGCTTCTCGGAGAACAATTCGCGGGTCGGGAACGCGATCAGCGACAATTCGTTGATCGGCGTCGCGTCCTGCTTGGCGGGCGGGCGCAGGATGGTGAAATGCACCAGCTCGACCGAAGGATCGGTCTTCAGCAGGTTGCGCACACCCGCTCGCCGGCATGCGGCTCGCCCGAGACCAGCAGCACGCGCAAGCGGTCGCGCACCCCCGACACCGTCACCACGGCGCGGTTGTTCTGCAGCGTCAGTTCGGCGGGCCCCGGCCGCGCCTCGAGTTCGACCACGTTCTCGCCGCCATGGCGGATCGGCACCTGCAAAGTCGCGTTCCTGCCCACCGGCACCTGCTGCGTGCCCAGGCTGACGCCGTCGATCCGCACGTCGACCGCGGCGCTGCCGCCCGCCTTCGGCGCCGAAATCCTCGACCCGCACCACCATCGCGGCCAATTGCCCGACGATGGCGAAGCGCGCCGCGTTGATGGACGGTCAGCTTGCGGTCGCGCTCGCCGCGGCGGCCGGCGATCAGCGCAATGGACCGGCGCCTTGAGGCCCAGCTTGTCGGCCGGCGGCGCGTCGTGGACCTGTCCGTCGGTGATCAGGATGGCGCCGGCGATGCGTTCCGGCGGCACGTCGGCCAGCGCTGCGTTGAGGCCGGCGAAAAGCTGCGTGCCGTTGTCCTCGCCGGTTGCGGTCGTCGTCACCGCGCTTTCGCGCACCTCCAGGTTCGGCTGGGCGGCGAGCTGTTTGCGGATCGCGGCCAGCGCCGCGTCCTCCTGCGCCTTGCGGTCCTGGATGCCCATGCTCTGCGAGCGGTCGACCACGACGGCGACGACGTCGGGCAAGGGGGCGCGCGTCTCGTCGACGATCAGCGGGTTGGCGATCACGAACAGCAGGGCCAAGAACACCAGCGCCCGCGCCCAGGCGCCATGGGCGCGCAGCGCGAAGGACAGGACGGTCAGCGCGACCGCCACGCCGCTTGCGATCCAAAGCAGGAGCCAGGGCACGTGCGGCGCGAAGTCGATGGTCGTGCTCATCGCTAGCGGTCCAGCCGCTGCAGCAGCGCCGGCACATGCACCACGTCGGCCTTGTAGTTGCCGGTCAGGGCGTACATGACGAGGTTGATGCCGAAGCGATAGGCGAGCTCGCGCTGGCGCTCGCCGCCCGGCACCACGTCGACCGCAGGCGCCCCCGTCGGCGCGCACCGCCCAGGCCGCGGCCCCAGTCAATTGCCGCCGACGATCACCGACGAGACGCCGTCGCCGCCGCGCGCCGGTTCGGGTCCGGCGCCGGGATCGGCGGCGGCAGCGCTTCCACCCACACCTTGCCGCCGTCCCAGCGCCCGGGAAAATCGGTGAGGATGTAGAACGCCTTGGTCAGCACATGGTTGGCCGGCACCGGCTCCAGCCGCGGCAGGTCGAGCTTGGCGATCAGCCGGCGCAGCGTCTGCTCGCCCGGCGAACTGGGTCCGCGCGCCGCGCCCAGCGTAAGATCGCGGGTGTCGAACAGGATGGTGCCGCCGTTGCGCATATAGTCGGTGATCTTCGACAGCGCCTCGGGCGAAAGATCCTTCTCGCGCGGGTCCATCGGCCAGTAGAGCAAGGGGAAGAACGACCAGGTCGTCATGCGCCACGTCGACGCCCATCGGGTCCTGCGGCTCGTAGGGAGGTGCGGGTTGCGCAACTGGTTGCCCAGGCCGTCAGGCCCATCCGGCTCATGTCGTCGACATCGGCGAGGCCGGTGACGACATAGGCGAGCCGCGTGTCGTTCGCCGCTTTCAAGTCGAAGGCGTCGTCGGCGCGCGCGTCGCCGGCATGCGCCGCGAACACCAGCGCCAGCAGCAGGGCGGCCGCCCGCGCGAAACGCAGGCGTGAGAGATAGCCGCGCATCCACAGCGACAGGATCGCATCGCAAAATAAAAGCGCCGCCGCCCACGATCAGGAGCCACGGCGCCAGCGCCAGCACGCTGGTCTGGGCATAGGGCGAGGACCGGCACGCCCAATGTCCCCGAACGGCAACAGGACGGTATCGGCCTTCACCGCGTTCAGCGCGTCTTCGACGCCGGTCACGCCATAGAGCCCGGGTGGATGCTCGCGCGACACCGCGGTCTTGCCGAGATCGGCGGCGCGGATCGGCAACGCCTCCGCCGGCGGCCGGCGCGCGCGCCCCGAAGCCGTCCAGCGTCGTGACCGGCGGCAGGCTCAGCGCCCCCCGAGCGGCCGCTGGGATGGGTGCCGGCCGGACAGCGGCCAGCATGCCGCCGCATCATGTCGACATAGAGTCCGGAGATCGGCAGCGACGACCAGGCCGGTCCCCGCCGTGATGTGGAACAGCACGATGAAGCCCTTGCCGCGCGCCTCGCCGGTCACCAGCGGCGTGCCGTCGGCGAGCCCGCGCCCAGCCTCCGGTCCGCCAGTTCCACCGACGGCTCCGCCAGCACCTGCCGTGTCACCGCGACGTCGCCGGAATCGCCAGCCCGGGCGAACGGGCTCGAGTCGGCGAACGGCGCCAGCTTCTGCGGCTCGGCCCAGGCCAGCGCGCCGCCGAGATAGCGTCCGCCCAGCCGCAGCTTCACCGGCACCAGGTCGTCGGTGCCCCCCGTCATCCGCCCGCCGGCGAAGCGGATCAACAACCCGCCATCGGCAACGAATTTCTCGACCTTGGGGAATGTCGCTGCCCGTGATGCGGCCCGACATCGGCGAGGATCAGCACCGACACGTTGCGCGCCAGAAGATCGCTGATCGTCCCCTTGCGCACTTCGGCGTAGGGCGCCAGCGCCCGTTCGAGATAATAAGTGTCGGAGAGCAGCGGCTGGAGGTCCTCGCCGCCGCCCGCCCCGACGATTACCCACGGCGCGCCGCGCCCCGCCGCCGCCCAGAAGCTGCACCGCGCCGCCGCGTCGGCGTTGACGATGGCGAGGCGCGTCGTCTCGTTGCGCACTTCCAGCGGCAGCGGGATATGCGCCGCGGCTTTGGCCTTGCCGTCGTCGAAGCGGAACGGCGCGCTCGCCAGCATCTCGCCATGGCTGCCGAGCGCCGCGACCTCGCCGGCCCGGGGGTCCGTCGGTGCCGGCGCGGATCGCCGCGACGTCGAAGCCGCCCACGACATTGGCCGGCGGCCAGCAGCGCCAGCGCATCTTTTCCCGGCGCGTCGGCAATAGACGGTCAGCGCGCCGATGTCGCCCCAGCGCATCGGCGGTCGCGCCCGCCGTGCCGTCCTCGATCCCGTCGCTCAGCCACAGGATCTGCGGCCGTGCCACGAATTTCGCCTTGCGCAGCGCCGCCACCGCGCGCTTGCGGTCGGGCAGCCAGGGCTCGGGACTCAATCCCTGGGCGACGCGTCCCGCCTTGCCGGCATCCATCAGCCCGACATCGGGCACGTCCGCGGTCGGCAGGATGGCGACGGCGCGTCCCTGCCGCGCGGGCGCTCTGCACGATGTCGGCGATCGCCGCCTGCCGCGCGTCCCAGTTCGCCGCCGCGGTCCAGCCATTGTCGATCACCAGCACCACCGGGCCGCTGCCGGCGATCTCCGGCGGTTTGCCGAAGATCGGCTCGGCCAGCGCCACGATGACCGCCGCCGCCGCGATCAGGCGCAGCAGCAGCAGCCACCACGGCGTGCGTGCCGGCGTCTCTTCCTTTCCCGAAAGTCCCAGCAGCAGGCGCAGCGGCGGAAACACCAGCCGGCGCGGGCAGGGGCGGCGTCACCCGCAGCAGCCACCAGATCGCCGGCAGCACCAGGAGCGCCAACAGGATGAGCGGCGCGCCGAAACTCAATCCGCCGAGCAACGCCATCGCGCTACGCGCCGCTCATATCGGCATAGAGCGCGATCAGCGCGGTCTGCGGCGGCTTGTCGGTGCGGTGCGCGATGTAGGACCAGCCGAGCCGCCGCGCCAGCGCCCCCACCGTCTCGGCATGCGCCTTGAAGCGGGGCGCGATAGGCGCCGGCCACCGTCTCGGCCCGGCCGATGGTCTCGCTGAGATCGCCTTTGGCGTTCTCGAACCGCATCCGCCCGGAAAACGGAAAGTCCTCTTCCGCCGGATCGACGATGTGGACGAGCTGGCCCGTCACCGCGAAGCGCGCGAGGCGGCGCAGCGTCGCGTCGATCTCGACGATAGGCGAGAGGAAGTCGCTGAACCAGACGAATTGCGCGTTCTTGGCGATCGCCGAGTCCGGCGGCAGCGCCGCACTCTCGGTCTGCTCCAGCAAGCTCAGCCCGATGCGGCGCAGCGCGGCGCGGCTGCTCGCCGGCGCCTGGGCTTCGCCATAGAGCGCGACGCGCTCGCCGCCGCGCACCAGCAGCGACGCCAGCGCCAGGCCCAGCAGCTTCGCCCGTTCCGCCTTGGTGGTCTTGCCGCTCGCGAACTGCATCCCGGCCGAGGCGTCGCACCAGAACCACACCGACTGCGCCGCCTCCCATTCGCGCTCGCGCACGAACAGGTTCTGGCTCTTGGCCGATTGCCGCCAGTCGATCGATGTCGAAGAATCCTCCGGCGTGTAGCGGCGGAACTGCCAGAAGCTTTCGCCCATGCCGGCCTTGCGCCGCCCGTGCACCCCCAGGCTCACCGCCGCCGCCAGCCGCTCGGCGTTCACCAGCAGCGGGGCCAGCCCCGCGCCGAGCGCCTCGGCTTCGTATTGCAGGGTGGGACTCAAAGATAACTCCGGCACAGCCGCTCGATGACGGCGCTCACCGTCATGCCTTCGGCGCGCGCCGGGAAGGTGAGCGCCATGCGGTGGCGCAGCACCGGCTGCGCCAGCGCCTCGACGTCGTCGGTCGACGGCGCCAGGCGGCCTTCGAGCAGCGCCCGCGCCCGCACCGCCAGCATGAAGGCCTGCGACGCGCGCGGTCCCGGTCCCCAGGCGATGGCGCTTTGGATGTCTTTGGCGCCGTCCTCGCCCGGGCGTGCCGCGCGCACCAGTTTCAGGATCGACTCGACGACCTTCTCGCCGACCGGGATGTGGCGCACGATCTGCTGCGCCAGCATCAGCTCCTGGGGCATGGCACACCGCGACCGGCTTCTCTTCCTCGCCGAAGGTGGTGGCGATCAGCATCTGGCGCTCGGCCTCCTTGTCGGGATAGCCGATGTCGATCTGCAGCAGGAAGCGGTCGAGCTGCGCCTCGGGCAAGGGATAGGTGCCCTCCTGCTCCAGCGGGTTCTGCGTCGCCAGCACATGGAACGGCTTGGGCAGGTCGTAGCGCTGTCCCGCCACCGTGACGTGGCGCTCCTGCATCGCTTGCAGCAGCGCCGATTGGGTGCGCGGGCTGGCGCGGTTGATCTCGTCGGCCATCAGAAGCTGGGGTGAACACCGGCCCGGGCAGGAAGCGGAAGGCGCGCTTGCCGGCCGCCTCCTCCAGCACTTCGGAGCCGATGATGTCGGTCGGCATCAGGTCGGGGGTGAACTGGATGCGCTTCCAGTCGAGCCCGAGCACGATGCCCAGGGTCTCGACCAGCTTGGTCTTGGCCAAACCAGGCACCCCGATCAGGAGGCCATGGCCTCCGGCCAGCAGGGTCACCAGCGTCTGCTCGATCACGGCCTCCTGGCCGAAGATCGCCTTGCCGACGCCTTCGCGCACCTTGGCGAGGGTCGCGGCGGCCCGCTCGAGATGGGCGGCGGCGCTGGTGCTCTCGGCCACGGTATCGTTCATGAGGGAAAGGTCCGGGGTGCTTGGTTGCCGGTCCAGACGGCGCACCCTATCCTTGGGGTCGCCGGGACGTGACTTATGTACCCCGGCGATGCAGGCGCAACAAGGAAAAGCCCGGTTCCGCACAGCCCTGTGATGGATGTGGCTTAAGAGACATGAGCAGCGGCGGATTCCCCCAAGGCCTCGCGGCCTTGCAGCGCGATGCGGCGGCCGGGCGCAAGCTGCCGCCGGTCGAGAAATGGCACCCCGCCCATTGCGGCGACATCGACATCCGCATCGCGCGCGACGGCACCTGGTTCCACATGGGCAGCCCGATCGGCCGCAAGGAGTTGGTCCGCCTGTTCTCGACCATCCTGCGCAAGGGACCCGGACGGCTACGTCCTCGTCACCCCGGCCGAGAAGATGCGCATCGTGGTCGAGGATGTCCCGTTCCTGGCGGTGCTGCTGGACGTGGAGAATGCCTGCCCTCCCCTTGAGGGGTCCGCTAGCGACCGCGTACGGACGCGGAGCGCAGCGGAGCAGGGGCCGAAAAACGCGGAGCGAAGCGAAGAGTTTTTCGGGGAGGGGTCCGACGCCAGGCGCAATCAGCGCCTAACCTTCACCACAAATGTCGGCGACCAAGTCACCGCCGGCCCGGACAACCCGATCCGCGTCGAGACCGATCCCCAGACCCAGGAGCCGGCCCCCTACGTCCATGTCCGCAAGGGCCTGGAAGCGCGCATCGCCCGCGCCGTGTTCTACCAGCTCGCCGATCTCGCCGTGCCGGGCGAGGGCGCGCAAGAGGGCTTCCTCGGCGTCTGGAGCGACGGCGTCTTCTTCCGCCTCGGACGCCCGGCATGAGCGAGGAGACCCCCCGCCACTATCGGCAACCGCATCGTCAGCGGCGGCGTCGCCCTGCTGCGCAGCCGCCTGCTGCACGAGCCGCCGCTGCTGCCGCTGGTGCCGCGGCGCGGCGAGTACGACCTCAACCCGCAGAACCGGCCGAAGGAGAAGCGCGAGCTCACGCCCGCCGCGGTGCTGATCCCGCTGCTGTTCCGCGCCGAGCCGCGCGTGCTGCTCACCCAGCGCACCGACACCTTGAACCGCCATGCCGGCCAGGTCGCCTTTCCCGGCGGCCGCGCCGAGCCCCTCGGACATCTCCCTGGTCGAGACCGCCTTGCGCGAGACCCAGGAAGAGACCGGCATCGAGCCCGCCTTCGTCACCGTCGCCGGCTTCCTCGACCCCTACGAGACCGGCACCGGCTACGCCATCCTGCCCGTGGTCGGCGTCTTGAGCGATGGTTTCGCGCTCGTGGCGCAGGAGCGCGAAGTCGCCAAGATCTTCGAGGTTCCGCTGGGGTTCCTGCTCGATCCCGCCAACAAGGTGCGGCAGACCCGCGAATTCCAGGGCGTGCCGCGCAGCTTCTATTCCTTTACCTACGAGGGTCACTATATCTGGGGCGCCACCGCCGCGATGCTGATCAACTTCGCCGAACGGATTTCCGGCGCCATGAGACGCATCCTCTTCGAGCATCTGCCGTTCTTCCTGATGCCCTTCGTGCTCTACGGCTTCTACCTGATGCTGCAGCGCATGCGCGCCGACGCGCCGTCGCGCGCCCACCCCTGGACGCTCCTGTTCATCGCCGGCCTGTCGCTGTTTGCCCTCAGCTTCGTGCTCTGGGGCGTCACCGAGGGCGATCCCATCACCCGGCACCTATGTCGCGCCCCATATGGAGAACGGCCGCGTCGTTCCGGGCTATGTTAAGCCGGTGGAGAGAAAGCTTTGACCCTCGATCCCAAACGCAATCCGTGGATGACGGCGCCGGAAACCCGCGCCGTGCTGGAGGCACTCGGCGGACACCGGCCGCTTCGTCGGCGGGCGCGGTGCGCAACGCGCTGCTCGGCAAGCCGGTCGCCGATGTCGATATCGCGACCCCGCTGACGCCCGATGAGGTCACCAGGCGCCTCGCTGCCGCGGGTCTGGGCGCGGTGCCGACCGGCATCGAGCACGGCACGATCACGGCGATCGCCAACGGCAAGCCGTTCGAAGTTGACGACGCTGCGCCGCGACGTGACGACCGACGGCCGCCGCGCCACCGTCGCCTTCACCACCGACTGGGCCGAAGACGCACAGCGCCGCGACTTCACCATGAACGCGCTCTATGCCGATGCGGACGGCGCCATCCTCGATACCGTGGGCGGCATCGACGACCTCAAGGTCGGGCCGCGTCCGCTTCGTCGGCGACGCCGCGAGCCGCATCCGCGAGGATTTCTTGCGCATCTTGCGCCTCTTCCGCTTCCACGCCTGGTACGGCCGGGGCGAGCTCGACGCCGAGGCGCTGCGCGCCGCGGCGGTGGAAAAGTCCGGCCTCGCCCAGCTCTCCGGCGAGCGGGTGCAGAAGGAAGTGCTCAAGCTCCTGGAAGCCGACGATCCGGCGCCGGTCCTGCGCGTCATGGCGGCGTCGGGCATCCTCGCCGAGCTCCTGCCCGGCGCGCTCAACATCCCGCGCCTCGAACATCTCGCCCGCATCGAGGGCGACGCCTTCTTCGCGCCCGACGCGGTGCTGCGCCTCGCCGCTCTCTTGCCGCCCGATCCGGGCGCGGCTGCGGCGCTGGCCGAGCGTCTGAAGCTCTCCAACAAGGACCGCGAACGCCTCGAAGACCTCGCCGCCGCGCGCGAGAAGATCGTCGCCTATCTTTCGGTCAAGGAGATGCGCAAGGCGCTCTACTACCGCCTCGGCGCGGCGCGCTTCAAGGACCGCGTCTTCCTGAAATGGGCGGAAGACCCCAAGGAGTCCAACTCCGTGCAGTGGCGCATGATGCTCGCCGTCGCCGACGCCTGGGAGCGCCCGCGCTTCCCGCTGACGGGGCGCGAGGTCATGCTGGCCGGCGTGCCGCAAGGGCCCCTGATCGGCCGCATCCTGGAGGAAGTCGAAGACTGGTGGATCGACGCCGATTTCATCGAAGACGAATTCTCCCTGGCGGAACGCCTGAAGGCGGTCGTACAAGCGACGGCGTATTGATCTCCCAGACAAACCAAATCGTCATCCCCGGGCTTGTCCCGGGGACCCATACTCCCGACTGCGGCATAGGTGTTCATGGATGGCCGGGACAAGCCCACTGGTGTCCGGTTTAATTTTGTAGACAGGGGCGCATGGCGTTGATTCTTCTGCCTTCCAAGCGTTTGGCGACGTTTTGGACGCGGAAGAGGACAACACCATGCGGCATGACAATAGCGTTCTGCACCAAATCTTGAAGCAGGTTCCTTGGTCGCGGTTTGACGGCCTTGTGGAGGCGCACGCGGCGGACAAGCATGTTCGGCAGTTGACGACGAAGAGCCAGTTTGTGGCGATGATCTACGCGCAATTGTCGGGGGCCTCGAGTTTGCGCGAGACCGTCGCGGGGCTGCGGAGCCATGGCCAGCGGCTCTATCATCTGGGCGCCGGGCCTGCGAAGCGTTCGACGCTTTCGGATGCCAACCGGCTGCGGCCTGCCGAGGTCTTCGTCGGAGTGCTGGGTGCGATGATGCGCCAGGCCCATCGCGGTCTGCGGCGCGCGCTCGCCGACACGACCTACCTGATCGATTCGACCGGCTTGCGCCTGGACCAACGCAGCGCCGATTGGGCGCGCTTTTCCAGTGGGGTCTGCGGCGCCAAGCTGCATGTGATCTACGATCCGCACGCCGATCAGCCGATCTACGCCGCCGTCAGCACGGCCAACGTCAACGACATAACGCCAGCCCAGCAGATGCCCATCGAGCCAGGCGCGACCTATGTCTTCGACCTGGGCTATTACGATTATCGCTGGTGGGCCAAGCTCGACGATGCGGTTGCCGCATCGTCACGCGCTTCAAGAAGAACACGCCCCTGACCGTGATCGAGGACTTGGAGGTGACGGACGGCTCGATCCTCTCGGACCGCATCGGGTTCCTGCCCGAGCGTCAGGCGCGCAGCAGAGCCAATCCCATAGCCAACGCCGTGCGCGAAGTCTGCGTCCTGACCGATACCGGCAAGCGTTTGCGCATCCTGTCCAACGACATCGACGCGCCCGCCAAGGAAATCGCCGACCTCTATAAACGCCGCTGGGCCATCGAGCTGTTCTTCCGATGGATCAAGCAGACCCTCAAGATCGTCCGTTTCCTCGGGACATCCGAAAAACGCCGTCCGCATCCAGATCGCCGTCGCCCTCATCGCCTTCTTGCTGCTGCGCCTGGCCGCGGCCGCCCAAAACGCCATCGCCGGCCCACTCGCCTTCGCCCGCCTCGTCCGCGCAAACCTCATGCACCGAAAGCCTATCAATCGATTGCTCGACCACGAACCCAAAACCCGGCCAAACCCAGACCAAATGGAGATGTCATGGGCCAAAATTTAAACCGGACACCAGTGGGACAAGCCCGGCCATGACGGTCTATTTTATGATTTCAATTCATCGGCACCCGTGAACCATGCCCTTCGAAATCCTCGACACGCTCTCGCTCCCCGGCGATCCGCTCAAGCCCAACGACGACGCCTTCGGCCATGCCGGCAACGCCGCCGTCGTGATCGACGGCGCCACCAGCCTCGGCGAGCCCCTGATGCCCGGTGACAGCGACGCCGCCTGGCTCGCCCATTTCGGCGCCCGCCGCCTGATGGCCCATGTCCGCGACGGCGACGCGCCGCTCGACGCCCTGCGCGACACCCTTGCCGACGCCAAGAAGTCTTTCGAGGCGCTGCGCAAGCGCGAACCCGCCGAGCAATGGGAAATCCCCTTCGCTTCGATGGCCTTCGTCCAGGATGCACCCGGCGGCTTTGATTTCCTCTGGTTCGGCGATTGCGCCGCGCTGATCGCCCGGCCGGACGCCGCCGTCGAGGTGCTGGGCGAATCCTTCGCCGCCAAGGCCCGCGAGGCCGAGCATGTCCGCAAGGCTCGCCAAGGAAAAAGGCCCTCGCGCCCGCGTCCGGCGCCAGCCGGCCCGAATACCTGCCGTCGCTGCGCAAGGGCGCGCAGCCGCGTCAACAGCGGCAAATACTGGGCCTTCAGTCCCGATCCGCGCGCCGCCGATTTCGTCGGGTCGTTTGCGCGTCGCGGGCGCCGCGCGGCACCCATCTGCTGCTCGCCAGCGACGGCTTCCTCGCGCTCGCCACCGATTACGGCCGCTACACCGCGTCCACGCTGATGGACAAGGCGGTCGCCAAGGGGCTCGGCATTCTCGCCGACGAATTGCGCGAGATCGAGGACGCCGACCCGCAAGGCCACAAGCATCCGCGCTTCAAGAAGAGCGACGACGCGACCGCGGTGCTGCTGAAGCTGGCGTGACCCCTCGCGCCGCCTAGGGGATGAGCGCGACGATCGCGGTCAGCGCCCACACCAGCGCCGTCACCGGATCGAGGTGGCGCGCATCGTGGCGGGCGGTGGGGCCGCCGGCGCGCTGGGACGTCTTGCGGGACGGAACGGCGCGCGGCGCTTCGGCAATAGGCTTTTCGAACCCTTCGTCGAGCAGCGCGATCGTCGCTTCGTCGCGCCGCTCCGCCGTCAGCCGCCCCAGCACGACCGCGATCAGGCGCCTGCCGCCGCGCTCCGCCGTGGCGACCAGATTGTAGCCGGAGGCGTCGATATAGCCGGTCTTGATGCGTCGGCGCCGGCATAGTTGCCGATCAGCGAATTGTGCGTCGTGTAGTCCTCGCCGCGCCAGTTCATCTGCGCCGTCTGGAAGTAGCCGTATATTCCGGGAAGTCGTAGATCAGGTGGCGCGCCAGGATCGCCAATGTCTTCCGCCGTGGTCTGCTGCAGATCGTCGGGCAGGCCGGTGGCGTTGTGGAAGAAGGTATGCGCCATGCCGAGCTGGCGCGCCTTGGCGGTCATCATCTCGCTGAAATGGCCCTCGCTGCCGCCCACCGCCTCGGCCACCGTCACCGCGGCGTCGTTCGCCGACCCGACGACGATCGCTCTGATCGCAAGCTCGACCGGGATCGCGCTGCCCTCGCGCAGGCGGATGTGCGAGCGCGGCTGCTCCGCCGCCTTGGCCGATACCGCGAGGCTCGGTGTCGAGTTCGATTCTGTGAAGCCGCAACTGCTCGAACAGCAGATAGAGCGTCATCATCTGGTGAGCGAGGCGGGACGGCGCGCCGCCGTGGCGTTGCGGGGCATAGAGGACGCCGCCGGTCCTGGCCTCGACCACCAGCGCGGCATCGAGATCGGGATCGGTGAGCATGCGGCCGTAGCGGTGACGGGCGTCCGCCGGCGTCGCGGCGAAGGTGCAGGCCAGCAGCACCGCCAAGGCGCCATGCGCAATCCAGGTGATGGGTTGCCCGCGTCCCACGCCCCGCCCCCGCAGGTTGTAGGGGCTATAGAACGCCGCTTTAGGCGCGCAGGCAACTGGCGCGGTTAACGGGCGGCGTCAAGCGTGCTGCGGCGTGCACATCCGTTCGATGCGCCAATGGTCCTGGCCGGAATCGCACATGATGGCGACGCCGCCATGCCAGATCATGGTGAGGGCGACATAGAGCACGATGAAAAGCCCGGCATAGCTGATCCACGGGAAGCGCCCCAGGATTTTGGCGATCACGCTCGCCGCCACGCCCATCAGGCCCGATCGACAGCGTCAACCCGATCGCCAGCACCGCGACATGCTTCTGCGCCGCGCCGGCGACGGCGAGCACGTTGTCGAGCGACATCGAAAGATCGGCGGCGGCGATCTGGATCACCGCCCGCGGCACCAGCTTGGCGCTGGCCTCGGCGCTGAACGGCCCGCCCAGCTTGTCGGGCTTGGAATCCAGCGCTTCCTGCGCCTTCTTCTCTTCCGCCTGTTCGCGGATGTCGCGATAGAGCTTCCAGCACACCCAGAGCAAAAGGATGCCGCCGGCGAACATCAGGCCGATGATCTGCAGCAGCTCGACGGTGATCGCCGCCAGCAGCACGCGCAGCACACCGCTGCGACCAGGCCCCAGAAGATCACCTTGCGCCTGATGCCTTGCGGCACGCGCGCCGCCGCCATGCCGATGACGATGGCGTTGTCGCCGGCCAGCACGATATCGATGAGCAGCACTTGCAAAAGCGCGAACAGGCCGCCGTGGACTGAACAATAGCTCCAACGTGTTACACTCGGGCGTGGTCCGCTTACGGCCAGCGTACTTCGGGCGGCATCGACACCAGGATGGCGTCGATATTGTGGCCTGCTCTTCAGGCCGAAAAAGCGTGCCGCGGTCCCACAACAGGTTGAACTCCACATAACGGCCGCGGCGTACCAGCTGATGGTGGCGCTCGGCGTCGGTCCAAGGTTGCCCCATCCGCTTCCTTACGATTTGGGGATAGACCTGCGCAAATGCCAGCCCCCACGTCCTTGGTAAAGGCGAAATCTTTCTCCCAGTCGCCGCTGTTGTGGCGGTCGAAGAAGATTCCACCGCGCCCGCGCGGCTCTTTGCGGTGCGGCAAGTAGAAATACTCATCGCAACCATTTCTTGTATTTGGCGTGGTCTCGGGCCCGAAGGCGTCGCAGGCGCGCTGCATTGCAGCATGAAATCGCGTTCTGTCCTCTTCGTTGGGATACATCGGCGTCACGTCGGCGCCGCCGCCGAACTCAGCTCCTCGGTCGGTGATCATGTGGCGGGTGTTCATGTGCACCGCCGGGACATGGGGCGAGCGCATATGGGCGATCAGCGAGATGGAACTCGCCCAGAAGCGCGGATCGTTCTCGGCGCCCGGAATGGTCTTGGCGAAGTCGGCCGACAGCGTGCCGTCGACGGTGGAGACGTTGACCCCGACCTTCTCGAACACGCGGCCGTGCATCACGCTCATCACGCCGCCGCCGGCTTCGCTGCCGTCGTCGTTGCGCCGGCGTCGTCGGGGTGCGGACGAACTTGCCCGGCGGCAGCTCGGCATGCTGGCCGCCCGTGTATTCCCTCTTCGATCGCTTCGAACGTCGCGCACAACCGGTCGCGCAGCGACTCGAACCAGGCGCGGGCGCGCTGTTTGCGGTCGGCCGCCGTCTCGGTCATCGCGGAAAGCTCCCTGTCTGGCGCAGCGCCTCGCCCAGCACCATGGCGCCGGCCTGCGCCATGTTGACGGAACGCAAGCCCGATTTCAGCGGAATACGCAAGCGCGCCTCGGCGCGATCATGCACGAAGCCGGGGGCGCCGGCGCTCTCGCGCCCGAGCACGATCTTGTCATCGGGCGCGAAGGCGAAATCGGTTATAGGCGTGTGTCCGCCTTCGTCGTCAGCAGCACGATCCGCCCGGCGCGGTGCTGCGCCAGGAAGGCGTCCCCACGAGGCGTGGCGGACATAGTCGGCCTGCGCCAGGTAATCCATCCCCGCCCGCCGCATCTTGCGCGTCCGAAAACACGAAGCCGCAGGGCTCGACGATGTCGACCGGCACGCCGAGACAGGCCCCGAGCCGCAGCAGGCTCCCCACATTGGCGCGATATCGGGCTGGAACAGGACAAGGCGCATGAGAATATTTACCTGTATACACACATGTGTAACTATGGCTAAGTCTCACCTGGAAAAGGACCGGGTGACCTGTGAGCAAATACAGCGCATTGGGCAGTTACCTGTCGAAGCAATTCGGCAGCGAGATTCCATGACCTTTTCGGAAATCGAAAAAGTCACGGGCGTGAAGCTGCCTCCCAAGGCCCAGCATCATCGCGCGTGGTGGTCGAACAATCCGTTCCAACAACGTGATGACGAAGGTATGGCTTGATGCGGGGTTTCAGACCGAGCAGGTGGACATGGCGTCACGCAGGCTCGTCTTCAAGCGGAAGGACGGTGGGCGCGGGATTGCACCCGGCATCGCCGCCGCAAACATCCAACAGTGGAGGCGGAATGGGCAGAGGCATCCCGGGAATTCACACCTCCGGAAACGAAGGTCACGCACCACCCGGCTTTCGGAGCAATGAAGGGCACGTTTACGATCGAGCCCGGATATGACCTGACCAAGCCGGTCTATACGGACGAGGAGTGGGAGGAGATCGAGAGTGAAATGCTCGCGAAGTTCGACCGCATGTTTCCGGGCGGCATCAAGTGACATTCCCCTTCCTCCTCGACACCTGCGCCGCGATGTGGCTGGTCGAAGGCACGCTTCGGCCGGCTCGCCGCGGAGGCGTTGCTGGAATCCTATCGTGCCGGGCCGCACCACCTTTGTCTCGCCGTTCAGCGCATGGGAAATCGGGCTCTTGGCGGCAATCCGGTCGCTTCCGGTCGACCTATCCGGCCGAGGGCTGGTTTGAAGCGGCTCACAAGCCTGCCGGGCATCGCCCTTGGCCGATCTGTCGGCGAGGGGTTTCTCCTCGACTCATGGAAATTGCCGGGCAAGGGCTCAATCGCGATCCGGCCGACCGCATCATCGCGGCGACGGCGCGCCGAGTATGGGCTATACCGTGATGACGCGGGACCGCGCGATGCTGACTTACGCGAAGCAAGGCTATCTCAGCGTCCTCGAATGCTGAGACCATTTGCGGCAACCCCGTGAATCTCCGTCATTTTATGCGTCATCGTGCCGCAAGACCCTACCGACCCAGCGCTCTATTTTGCCCACCGCAAAGCGGCGCGCGCTGCTGAGTCCCGGGGAGGCGCGCACGCAATTCCCGCCGCCCGGAGCGTCTCGAACGAATTAAGGTGAAGCCTTGGCCACCAGCACGACCGCCGAACCGACGCGGCGCGACTTCCTCTACATAGCCACCGGCCTCGGTTGCCGCGGTCGGCGCTGCGGTTGCCGCCTGGCCCTTCATCGACCAGATGAACCCGTCCAGCGCCGTCCTCGCCCTCGCCTCGATCGAGGTCGACCTGACCCCGATCCAGGTCGGGCAGAACGTGACCTGTGAAGTTCCGCGGCCACCCGCTGTTCGTCCGCCGCCGCAGCCCCAAGGAGATCGCCGAGGCCGCCGCGGTCAACGTGTCGGACCTGCCCGATCCCCTGGCGCGCAACCTCAACCTGCCGGACTCGGCGCCGGCGACCTCCGCCAACCGCGAGTTCAAGCCCGAATGGCTGATCGTGTCGGGCGTCTGCACCCATCTGGGCTGCGTCCCGACCGCCTTCGAGGGCGATTTCGGCGGCTGGCTCTGCCACTGCCACGGCTCGATGTACGACACCGCCGGGCGCATCCGCAAAGGCCGGCGCCGCAGAACCTGGAAATCCGGTCTATTCCTTCATCTCGCCCACGCGCATCAAAGTCGGCTGAGGAGCGCATCCATGTCTGGTCCATCGACCTATGTGCCGCAATCCGGCTTCACCCGCTGGCTCGATTCGCGCCTGCCGCTGATGCGCTTCGCGCACGACACCATGCTGACCTTCCCGACGCCGCGGAACCTGAACTTCTGGTACGCCTTCGGCGCCATCCTGACCTTCTGTCTCGGGGTCCAGATCGTCACCGGCATCGTGCTCGCCATGCACTACGTGCCCAACGCCAATCTGGCGTTCGACAGCGTCGAGAACATCATGCGCGACGTGAACTACGGCTGGCTGCTGCGTTACGTCCACGCCAACGGCGCCTCGATGTTCTTCCTCGCGGTCTACATCCACATGTTCCGCGGCCTCTATTACGGCTCCTACAAGGCGCCGCGCGAGGTGCTGTGGATCCTCGGCGTCATCATCTACCTGCTGATGGTGATGACCGCCTTCATGGGCTACGTCCTGCCCTGGGGCCAGATGTCGTTCTGGGCCGCCACCGTGATCACCAATCTGTTCGCCTCGCTCGACCAGATCGTGCCGCATCTGGGCTCGACCATCGCGATCTGGCTGTGGGGCGATTTCGCGGTCGGCGATGCGACGCTGAACCGCTTCTTCTCGCTGCACTACCTGCTGCCCTTCGTGATCGCCGGCGTCGTCGGCCTGCACATCTGGGCCCTGCACGTGCCGGGCAACAACAACCCGCTCGTGCATCGACGTGAAGGGACCGCAGGACAGCGTGCCGTTCCACCCCTATTACACCGCCAAGGACGCCTTCTATGTCGGGCTGTTCGCGATCCTGTTCGCCTTCCTGGTGTTCTTCGCGCCCGATATTCGTCGGCAATCCGGACAACTACATCCCGGCCAATCCGCTGGTGACGCCGGCTGACATCGTGCCCGAATGGTACCTGTTGCCGTTCTACGCCATGCTGCGCTCGATCCCGCAGAAGCTGATCGGCGTCCTGGTGCTGGGCGGCGCGATCCTCACGCTGGCCTTCATCCCCTGGCTCGACACCTCCCGCGTGCGCTCCAACCGCTTCCGTCCCCTGATGAAGCAGTTCTTCTGGCTGTTCGTGGTCGACTGCCTGGTGCTCGGCTATTGCGGTTCGAAGGGGGTCGAGGCGGTGGTGCCGTTCCTGCCGGTGTTGCCGCTGGTCTGGGTCGCCCGCATCGGCACCGCCTACTACTACGCGTTCTTCTGGGTCATCATGCCGGTCGTCGGCCTGATCGAGACGCCGCGGGCCGCCTCCCCGACTCACATCGCCAAATCCGTGCTCGGCGCCAACGCCGCGCCCGCCGAGTGAGGATCTCCATGCGCTTCTTAATTATCGCTGGCCTTGCTCTTGGCCTTGGCGTCGCCGCGCCGGCTTTCGCCGCCGTCGGCGATCCGGCGCCGCTCAAGAGCTGGAATGGTCGTTCGACGGCATCACCGGGACGTACGACCCGCGCCGACCTGCAGCACGGCTTCCAGGTCTACAAGGAAGTCTGCTCGGCCTGTCACAGCCTGAACCGCGTCGCCTTCCACACGCTGTCCGAGCCCGGCGGCCCCGGCTTCACCGACGCCCAGATGAAGGCGGATCGCGGCGGGCTACAACATCCTGGCCGGGCCCCAACGACAAGGGCGAGACCGTCGACGACAAGGGGCAATCCGCTCACCCGGCCCGGCGGCCCGGCCGACCATTTCCCGCCGCCCTTCGCCAACGAAGAGGCGGCGCGGGCCGCCAACGGCGGCGCCTGCCGCCCGACCTGTCGCTGATCGTCAAAGGCGCGCACCGGCGGGCCGGACTATGTCTATTCGCTGCTCACCGGCTTCGCCGACAAGCCGCCGGCCGGCTTCAAGGTGACCGACGGCAAGTACTTCAATCCCTATTTCATCGGCTGGAACATCGCCATGCCGCCGCCGCTCACCGACAACCAGGTGACCTTCGTCGACGGCCACCCCGGCCAAGATCGCGGACGAGGCCTATGCCGTCGTCACCTTCCTCGCCTGGGCGTCGGAGCCGCATCTCGAAGCCCGCCACCGCATCGGCGTCGGCGTGATGATCTTCCTGATCGTGCTCTCGGGGCCTGCTCTACCTCACCTACCGCAAGGTCTGGAAAGACACGCCGCATTGATCCTTCGGGGCTCGGCGTCCATACGCTGTCGCTATGGACGGCCTCGCACCTCAGGATGACGATTTGCCGTAGATCACCCGCACCGACTGCGTCATGCTGAGGTGCGAGCGGAGCGAGCCCCGAAGCATGAAAACCGTCCTCGGCGTCAATCGGCGGCAGCGGCGTCTATGACATTCCCGGCCTCGAAAAGCCGCGCTGGAAGACGATCAAGTCGGTCCTTCGGCGCGCCGTCGGACGCGCTGTCTGTTCGGCACCTATAAAGGCACCGACCTCGTCTTCCTGCTCGCGCCACGGCCGCGGCCACGTCCAGACCCCGAGCTCGATCAACTACCGCGCCAATATCGACGCCCTGAAGCGCGCCGGCGTCACCGACGTGATCTCGGTCAGCGCCTGCGGTTCGCTCAAGGAGGAGTTGCCGCCCGGCACCTTCGTCCTCGCCGACCAGTTCATCGACCGCACCTATGTGCGCGAGAAGAGCTTCTTCGGCCCCGGCTTCGTCGCCCATGTCTCGATGGCCCATCCCGTCGATCCGCGCATCGCCCATGCGCTCGCCATCGCCGCCTCGGAGGAGGGCATCGCGCACGCCCGCGGGCGGCTCCTATATCTGCATCGAGGGGCCGCAATTCTCCTCGCTGGCCGAGAGCAACCTCTACCGCTCCTGGGGCTGTTCGGTGATCGGGATGACCGCGATGCCGGAGGCCAAGCTCGCCCGCGAGGCCGAGCTGCCCTACGCCATCGTCGCCATGGTCACCGATTTCGACTGCTGGCATCCCGACCACGACCACGTCACGGTCGACGCGGTGGTGAAGGTGATGCACGCCAACGCTGCGAACGCGCGCAAGCTCATCATGAACGTCGCGCAAAAGCTGGGCCCGACGCGCACGCCCTCGCCCGCAATCGAGACCGTGCTCGACACCGCCGTGATGACGGCGCTGGACAAGCGCGACGCCAAGCTCGTGCGCAAGCTCGACGCCGTGGCGGGGCGCGTCCTGCCCCGGAAGGCCGCGAAGAAATCCAAGCGGAAGAAATAAAAAAGTTTGTCATCCCCGGCGAGCGCGCCCTTCCCTCGCTTCGCTTCGCTCGCGGGGGATGACAGTTTTTTGATTTCTAGAGAACGTGCAGCGCCGCGATCAGCGCATCCGCATCGCCCGGCGGCACCAGCGTCAGTCCGTCCTGCGCCGGCAATCCGCACGCCGCCGTCGCGATCACCGGTACGGATGATGCCAGCGCGACGAGCAACCGCCGCGGCGCGTCTTCCAGCAGGGGCCGGCTGGACCACGGCGGCGACGCCGTCCAGCCAGTCCGCTCCGGCGCGGCGCGTCCGCACGCCGTCCCAGAAGCCTTCGCCCTTCCACGCTCGCCCCCGACCAGAACCACTTTCAGATCGAGCGCCCGCGCCGCCCGCGCGCAACCTCATAGGCGCCCTTGCGCGCGATGGTCGGCCCCACGAACGCGATCCGCTTCGGCACGATGGCCCGCATCGCGCATCCGACCCCTTCGGCCTTGCCCAGTCGAGCCGCACCGCACGCTCGCCAGAACAGCGCCGCGATCTCCGCATGCGGCGTGACGATCCCGTCCGCCGCCGCCAGCGCTTCCGTCTCGGCGGCGACCAGCGCCGCATCGGCGCGGAAATCGGCCAGCGTCCGTCGCTCCGGATATGCCGCCGCCGCCGCGTTCTGCCCGTCGCGCCACAGGAACGGCAGCAGCGATTGCGCCACCACGACCTCCGTCACCTCCGGCGTCAGCGCCTGTGCCAGGCGGCGCGCCAGCGCCTCGGCGCTGCGCAGTTCCGCTGCTCGCCGCGCCGGTCCGTCCGCTGCAACGCGCAGCCGCAGGCTCCGCGCCAGCGCCGCCGCCGTCGCCGGCACGACACGGGCAAATCCGTCCGTCTCCCAGGCATAGCGCCCCGCCGCCAGCGCGCCCCGTCCAGCGGCAGCGCCAGCACGTCGCCGTCGCCGCGCCCCCCGCGCCACATACGCCCGCAGCTCCGGCCAGTTCTCGTCCACGAGATAGGCCGTGCGGCCGGCCGGTGCCGGAGCATGCTCATGGCGGAAACATCTGGTCTGCTCGCAGGTCCCGCAGCTATGCGCCGTTGTTTCTTCACCTCCGTCCTGCGGCGAGGCCGAAACGCGCAGCGTTTCGGGTGAGGGGACGATGCTGGGCGTGGAGGCGAGCAGCCGCACCCACCAGCTCATCCCGCTCGACCACCACCCGCAGCATCATCGCACGCGGGCGCTGCGAACCGCAGGTCGACGTAATTCCACGCCACCGTCGCATCGCGCCCCTGGGCACCCGGCACGCGCCGCGAATGGGCATGCCGCTCGACGATCGCGCACCCCGCATCCAGCGCCGCCGCATAGAGCGCGTTCGAGAGTTGGCACAGTCCGCCGCCGGTCGCCGCCACCAGGCAGCCCTCTTGCAGCATCCGCCCGGCGACAAAGCCGCGCCGTGTGCTCGCCCGCCCCATCTGGCGCCAGAAGCTGAACACCGCGCCGGCCGGCAGCACGGTCCGGTCGAACCGCCGCGCCGCGGCGCGCAAATTCTGCACCTTGCCCCATTGCATCGCCCGCTCGCCGGCGCGCGGATCGCTCCACAGAGCCGAGCGCGCCTCCGCCGCCACCGCCGGATAGTCCGCCGCCGCGCCCCGCCCCAGCCGCGCCGGCACCCGGCCGATCCCGGCCAGGGAAGCGCCGCGCGCGGAACACATTGGTCTTGAGCGCGAACAGCAGGGCATCCCGCCGGCGGGGCACCGCCCGCTCCGGCAACCGCAACGCGCCCGTCTCGGAAAGCGCCATGCCTCGAATCCCCTCGCGACGGCGGATCGTCGCGCCCGATCTTGTCAAATACGAGGCGCTTGGGGCGGCGCGCGGTCTCGTATAGAAGGTGCGGTCACCAAAGGCCTCCCGCACATGGACTTCAAAGGCACCATCCGGACCATCCCGGATTACCCCAAGCCGGGCATCATGTTCCGCGATGTCACGACGCTGTTCGGCAATCCGCGCGCCTTCCGCCGCGCTGTGGACGAGATGGTGCAGCCTTACGCCGGCGTCGACATCCACAAGGTCGCGGGCATCGAGGCGCGCGGCTTCATCCTGGGCGGCGCGCGTGGCGCACCAGCTCTCGACCGGCTTCGTGCCGGTGCGCAAGAAGGGCAAGCTGCCCTTCACCGTGCTGGGCGAGGATTACGATCTCGAATACGGCCAGGACCGGGTCGAGATCCACACCGACGCGGTCAAGCCGGGCGAGAACGTGATCGTGGTCGACGACCTGATCGCCACCGGCGGCACCTGCGTCGCGGCGATAAGGCTGCTGGAGCGTGCCGGCGCCAACGTCATCGGCTGCTCCTTCGTGATCGACCTCCCCGACCTCGGCGGCGCGGAAAAAATCCGCAAGCTCGGCAAGCAAGTAACGACGCTGGTGACCTACGAGGGGCATTGATCTCGACTTACCTCTCCCGCGAGCGCAGGGGAATCGCATATGGGATTTGGGGGCTTGTAGGGGCATGGTGGTTGGATTCTGAAGGTATCTCCTGATTTGCTGGGAGATGGCTTTGGACACATTCCACGATTGCTTTGGCGACTTGATCGATCCTCGTGCGGACAACGCCCGTCACGAGCTTGTCGAGATCATCTTTATCGCGCTCTTGGCGACACTGTGCGGTGGCACCTCGTGCAGCGACATGGAGGAGGTTCGGACTGGCGAAGGAGGCGCTGCTTCGCTCGATCCTGACGCTGGAGCACGGCATTCCGAGCCACGACACGTTCAGCCGGGTGTTCCGGCTGCTCGATCCCAAAGCGTTCGAGGCGGGCGTTTTGGCCGCTTCATGGAGGCCTTTGGCGCTGCGGCGAAGCTCGGCAAGACCAGGGGCGTGGTGGCGGTGGACGGCAAATCGCTGCGGCGGGCCTACGAGGCCGGTCGGAGCCACATGCCCCGGATGATGGTGAGCCCTGTGGGCGTCCCAGACCCGCATGACGCTGGCCACGGTATTGGCACAGAACAACGACGAAACGCAGGCGGGCCCAGGACGCCATCGCGCTGGTGGCGCTGAAAGGCTGCGTCGTCACCGCCGACGCGCTGCATTGCCATGCCGGCATGGCGCAGGCGGTGAATCGGCAAGGGCGGCGACTATGGTCCTGGCGGTGAAGGCCAATCAGCCCGGCCTTTTGGCCGACGCCAGGGCCACCCTTGCGGCATTGCCGCAAAACACCATGCCGGCCACCACCCAAGACGCCGCTCACGGCCGTGCCGAAAGCCGTAGCGCGCTGGTCACCAGCGCCAAAGCCATGGCGCAAAAGCACGCCTTCCCTGGCCTGGCGGCCGTCGCAAGAATCACCAGCCGGCGCGGGCGGCGACGAGCCCGTCGAACACTTCTTTCTGCTGTCGAAGCCCTATAAGGCCGCGACCTTGCTTGCCATCAGGCGCGAGCATTGGGGAATCGAGAACAACCTGCACTGGACGCTCGATGTCGTCATGGACGAAGACCTCGCGCGCAACCGCAAGGACAACGGACCCGCAAACCTCGCCGTCCTCAGGCGATTGGCGCTCAACATCGCAAGAGCACATCCCGATAAAAAGACTTCCCTACGCCGAAAACTCCTGCGTGCAGGATGGGACGAGGCCTTCCTCTTCGATATCATCAAGCATATGCGATAGCCCTGCCCGCGAGCGGGGGGGAGGGAGGACGAAAAATCCTGCACTTAGCGTAGGCGCAGCGGAGCTAAGTGCTTGGATTTTTCTAGGTGAGGGGTACTGGCGTGGAGCACCGCGCCCTCACCCGTCTCGCTACGCTCGCCGACCTCTCCCGCAAGCGGGAGAGGTTATCGATCGCAACGCTCTGATGAGGCAATCATGAAGCTCTACTCCCACCCCGCTTCGCCTTTCGGGCGCAAATGCAAGATCATCGCCCACGAGCTCGGCCTCAAGCTCGAGGTGATCGTGGTCAACGCCCGCGACGACGAGGAACTGCGCAAGATCAATCCGCTCAAGAAAATCCCGATCCTCATCCTCGACGACGGCTCGACGCTCTTCGACTCCCGCGTGATCTGCGAATATCTGAACGACAAGGGCGGCGGGAAGTTCTTCCCGGCGCCGCGCTGTTCAGCCCTTCATACCCAGCACTGGAAGGCGCTGACGCTCCAGGCCCTGGCCGGACGGCATCATGGATGCCGCCGTGGGCGCTGCGTTACGAGACGACGGCCGAGGACAAGCGCAACCCCGACCATATCCGCCGCTACACCGCGACCATCAACCGCCGGCCTCGACGCGCTGGAGCGCGTGAAGTTCGCGCCGGACCCGGCCATCGGCGAGGGATCGCGGCGGGCTGCGCGTTGGGCTATCTCGATTTCCGCTACGCCGAGCTCGGCTGGCGTGCCACCCGGCCCAAACTCGCCGAATGGTTCGCGAAATTTTCGCAATACCCCGTCGATGCTGGCGACATCTCCACCCTCCCCTTGAGGGCAGGGCTATCGCATATGTCTGATGAGATCGAAGAGGAAGCTTTCGTCCCAACTGCTCGCTTGAGTTTTAGGCGCATGGAGGTCTTTTTGTCGGGGTGTGCTCTGGCGATGTTTGAGTGCAATCGCCTGAGGACGGCGAGGTTTTCCGGTCCGTTGTCCTTGCGATTGCGGGCGAGGTCTTCGTCCAGGACGACGTCGAGCGTCCAATGCAGCGTGTTCTCGATGCCCCAATGCTGGCGTCTTATGGCGAGCAATTCCTCGGCCTTGTAGGGGCGTGAGAGCAGGAAGAAGCGTTCGACGGGTTCGTCTTCGCCGCGCCGGCTGGTGATGCGCCCGACCGCCGCCAGGCCGGGAAGCCGTGCTTTTTCGCCATCGCTTTGGCGCTGGTGACGAGCGCCGGTGCGGCTCTCGGCGCGGCCGTGGCGCGCATCGTGTGTCGCTGACGGCACGGCATCGTGCGGCAGCAGGGCAAGGACGGCCCTTGGCGTCGGCCAGCAAGCTGGGCTGATTGGCCTTCACCGCCAGGACATAGTCGGCGCCCTTGTCGCGGACCGCCTGCGCCATGGCGGGCATGACAGTTGCAGCGCATCGGCGGTGACCACGCAGCCCTTCAGCGCCACCAGCGCGATCGCGTCCAGCGCCCCTTGCGTCTCGTCGTTGTTCGGCGCCAGCACGCTGGCCAGCGTCATGCGGGTCTGCGCCCCCCACAGGCTCACCATCATCCGGGGCATGTGGCTCTGCCCCACATCGTAAGCCCGCCGCAGCGACTTGCCGTCCACCGCCACCACGCCCTTGGTCTTGCCCAGCTTCGCCGCCGCGCCAAAGGCCTGCATGAAGCGGCCGAACGCCGCCTCGAACGCCTGGGGATCAAGCAGCCGGAACACCCGGCTGAACGTGTCGTGGCTTGGAATGGCCGTGTTCCAACGTCAGGATGCTGCGAAGCAAGGCCTCCTCTCGCTGCACGAGCTCGCACCGCACAGCGTCGCCAAAAGCGCGATGAAGACGATCTCGACCAGTTCGTGACGGGCGTTGTCAGCCCGAGGATCGACCAGTCGCCAAACACTCGTGGAACGTGTCCATCCGCATCTCCATGAGAATCAGGAGATACCTTCAGAATCCAACCAGACTTCGCCTACAAGCCCTCAAATCACATATGCGATTCCCCTGCCCTTGAGGGAGGGTCGAAAATGCGCGGCATTTTCGGGGAGGGGTCGGCGTCGCGCTCGACGCCTCCCCGAAAAATCTTCGCTCCGCTGCGATTTTTCGACCCTCCCTCAAGGGGAGGGTGATAAAAGGCGCCCATGAAAATCAACGGCACGCCCTACCGCTCGTCTGGCCCATCGGCGACGACGCCTTCGGCATCATCGACCAGACGCGCCTGCCGCACGAATTCGTCACCCTCACGCTGAAGACGGCCGATGAAGCCGCGCACGCGATTCGGTCGATGCAGACGCGCGGCGCGCCCTTGATCGGCGCGTCGCCGCCTATGGCCTCGCGCTCGCAATGCGCGCCGATCCGTCGGACGAGACCCTGACCGCCGCCTACGACACGCTGGCCGAGACCCGCCCGACCGCGATCAACCTGCGCTGGGCGCTGGACCGGATGTGCGCCGCGCTGCGCAACCGCCCGCGTGCCGAACGCGCCGCCATCGCCTGGGCCGAAGCCGCTGCCATCGCCGACGAGGACGCCGCGATGTGCGAAAGCATCGGGCGCAACGGCCTCGCCCTCATCCGCGACCTGCACGCGCAGAAGAGCGCAAGCTCAACATCCTGACCCATTGCAACGCCGCTGGCTGGCGACGGTCGACTGGGGCACCGCGCTGGCGCCGATCTACATGGCGCATGACGAAGGCATCCCCCTCCATGTCTGGGTCGACGAGACGCGCCGCGCAACCAGGGCGCCTCACTGACCGCGTTCGAGCTCGGCGGCCATGGCGTCGCCCACACCATCATCGCCGACAATGCCGGCGGCCATTACATGCAGCATGGCGAAGTCGATATGTGCATCGTCGGCACCGACCGCGTCACCGCCAACGGCGACGTCGCCAACAAGATCGGCACGTATTTGAAGGCGCTCGCGGCCAAGGACAACGGCGTGCCGTTCTATGTCGCGCTGCCCAGCTCGACCATCGACTGGACGCTGAAATCGGGCCGCGACATCCCGATCGTGGAACGATCATCCGACGAACTCTGAAAATACACCGGCCGCACCCCATCTGAACCATCCAGACGGTCGAGATCGCGGCCCCTGGCAGCCCCGGGGCCAACCCGGTTTCGACGTCACGCCCGCGCGCCTCGTCACCGGTTTCATCACCGTACGGGGGACTTGCACGGAACGGAGCAGGGCCTACGCAGCCTTTTCCCCGCCGCCTGAGGCCCAGTGTCGGGCGGCGGGGATAGCCCCCTGGGCCAAGTCGAAAACAGTACGATGTGTCCCGGCCGCCTTCCGGCCCCAAAATATGGTGGTTGAACGACGATGAAGTCCCGCTGGGTTGAATCCGAAGCCGAAGCTTTCGTGACGCGCTATGCCGCGCTGGGCGTGAACCGCGATCTCGCGCTGCGCACCTACACCACGCGCCTGCTCGGCTCCGATCCAGGCTCGTCCGCCATGGGCGGCGGTAACACCTCGGTCAAGACCACGGCCAAGGACATGCTCGGCGAAGAGGTCGATGTCATTTGTGTGAAGGGCTCGGGCTGGGACATGGGCAATATCGAGCCCGCCGGCCTGCCCGCCGTCCGCCTCGCGGAGCTGCGCCGCCTGCGCAAGCTGGAAAAGCTGTCCGACGAGGACATGGTCAACTTCCAGCGCATCAACCTGCTCGACGCCGCGTCGCCAACCCGTCGGTCGAGACCCTGCTGCACGCTTTCCTGCCGCACAAATCATCGATCACACCCATTCGACCGCCGTGCTCGCCCTGACCGACCAGCCCGACGGCGAAGCGGTGGTGCGCGAGGTCTATGGCGACAAGGTCGCCTACGTCCCCTACACCATCCCCGGCTTCGCGCTCGCCAAGTCGGTCGCCGACGTGTTCGACAGGAACCCGAAAGTCGAAGGCCTCGTCCTGCTCCAGCACGGCACTTCACCGTCGGCGGCGACGCCCGCCAAGCCTATGAGCGCATGATCGACTTCGTGACGCTGGCCGAGGAGCGTCTCAGCCGCCAGCGCAAGCCTCTTCTCCAGGCCAAGCTTCCGGCGCACATCGCCACCGTGCCGCAGATCGCGCCGATCTTGCGCGGCGCCGTCGCCATCGAGCGCAACGCCATGGCCGGCACCGTCAAGCGCCAGATCCTGTGCTTCCGCACCTCGCCGGCGATCTGAGCTATGTGAACGGGCGAGGGGCGGTGGCGCGCTACAGCCAGGTCGGCGTCGTGACGCCCGACCACACCATCCGCACCAAGAACTGGCCGCTGCTGGTGCCGGCGCCCGATGCGCGACTGCTCGACGACTGGAAGAAGGAGGTCTACGAAGCGGTCGACGCCTTCGTCGCGCACTATCACGACTACTTCGCGCGCAACAACGCGACCTCGAATCCGAGGAAGAAAGAGCTCGATGCGCTGCCGCGCGTGATCCTGGTCCCCGGCGTCGGCATGTTCGGCATCGGCGCCTCCGCCAGGACGCCGCCATCGCCGCCGACATCGCCGAGAACACGGTCGAGGTCATCACCGACGCCGAGGCGATCGGCGAATACAAGTGCATCTCCGAGAACGACATGTTCGAGGTCGAGTACTGGTCGCTGGAGCAGGCCAAGCTCGGCAAGGGCACCGAAAGGTTCTGGCGCGCCAGGTCTGCGTCGTCACCGGCGGCGGCTCGGGCATCGGCGCCGCGACCGCGAAGGCCTTCGCCGCCGAAGGGGCGGAGATCGCCGTCCTCGACCGCGACCGCGACGCCCGCGGTCAAGGCCGCCAAAGCGATCCACAAGAACGCACTCGCCATCGAATGCGACGTCACCGACGCGGCCTCGGTGCGCGCCGCCTTCGACAAGGTGGTCGAGGCTTTCGGCGCGTCGACATCGTGGTCTCCAATGCCGGTGCCGCCTGGCAGGGCAATATCGGCACGGTCGACGACGAAGTGCTGCGCAAATCCTTCGAGCTGAATTTCTTCGCGCACCAGACGGTGCGCAGAACGCCGTGCGCATCATGCGCGCGCAAGGCACTTATGGCTGCCTGTTGTTCAACACCAGCAAGCAGGCGGTGAATCCGGGCAAGGATTCGGCCCTTACGGCTTGCCCAAGGCGGCGACGCTGTTCCTGGTCCGGCAATACGCGCTCGACCACGGCAAGGACGGCATCCGCGCCAACGCGGTCAACGCCGACCGCGTGCGCACCGGCCTGCTCACCGACGACATGGTGGCCGCCCGCTCCAAGGCGCGCGGCGTCAGCGAGGATCAGTACATGAGCGGCAACCTGCTCGGCCGCGAGGTCTACGCCGCCGAAGTCGCCGAAGCTTTCGTCTACTTGGCCCACGCCGAGAAGACGACGGCGGCGGTCATCACCGTCGACGGCGGCAACATCGAAGCGGCGCTGCGCTAGAAGACCCGGCGCGCCTTGTCTCGGCGCGCCGGATAAATTCCGCTATTCGTCGTAATCCGGACCACGCGCGTCGCGGATGCGTCATGCGCCTGCGCCATTGCGCTCCGATAGGCGTCGCGCTCGCACGCGGTTTGTCCGACGATCCCAGCGACAGCCGGGTCGTCCAGTGCGCTCCCACAATTCGTCGCACACATCGCGGGCCGTGTCGCGAACGCGCAGGCGCAGTTCCCGCGCGCCCGTCCTGGTGCTGAGGTCGAGATCGGCATAGGACACTTCGCGCGACAGCGAGACGGTTCCATTCGGACTGCGGTGCAGACGGTCGTAAGGCGCGGTGACGATGACTTCTTCGGTTCGGGTCCATAGGCGGCAGGATGATAACGGCCGTCGTGCTGGGCTGCGCCGGCACGGCCAGCAGCGCGCCGAACGCGCTCGTCAGCAGGGCCAGGCGGATCGGGGTGGGTACGGACATGGAGCAACTCCTTTCGTTCGAAAGCCCCGTTGCCCGTTTTCCAAACGATTCCGGACGCGACCCGTTCCGAAGCGGAGTAGGGCCGAAATGCGGCGCGGTTCCTCAGCCGCCGTTCGCGCGGAACAATTCCAGCGTGCGCTGCTTGGCCAGCTTGGCGCTGTCCTCGTGATAGTCGGTGCGGCGGTCGGAGTTGAAGCCGTGGCCGGCCGGATAGACATAGACCCTTCACCTGGGATGTGCGTCGCGCACTTTGCCCACGACCTCCATCGGATGCCGTGATCCTTCTCGCCGAAGTGCAGGATGGTCGGACATTTGGGCTCGAGGTCGATCATCGAGCCGATATTGCCGCCGTAGTAACCTGACGCCGCGCTCAGCCCGTTCAGCCCGCCCCGCCGCGGCCCAGGTCACGCTGCCGCATAGCAATAGCCGGTGATGAAGACGTGCCCGCGCGCCTTCAGGTCGTCGATACAGGTCTGGGTGTCCGCGAGGGAAAGCTCGAACGGATGCTCGGCGCGCGCCAGCTTGATCGCGACCCTGGATGTCCTCGGGCGAATAGCTCGCCTGGAAGCCCGGATGCTCGCGGTCGTACAGCGCCGGCGCCAGCACTTCATAGCCGTCCGCGGCATAGCCGTCGCATAGTTCCATGATATGCTCGGTAACGCCGAAGATCTCCTGATCAGCACCAGCCCGCCCCGCCGTGTCCCCGCCGGCTGCACGCGATAGACGCCGATCTCGGCGCCGTCGCTCATTTTCATTTTCTCCATCTTGCCTTTGACGGCCATGCGTATTCTCCCGTGCGAAGCGAAGCACCGATTGTCATGGCCCGCGAAGGCGGGCCACCCAGGTGATCGTTGAGCGACCTGCTGAAGGTCCGGCTTGTCTTATTCTGGAGAACGCACCGCGAGCGTCAACTGGGTGGCCCGCCTTCGCGGGCCATGACACCGTATTGTCGCAGAGCGGTTTTACGCGTTAAGCGAAAATGCATCACGTCGCCGTCGGCCACGACATAGTCCTTGCCTTCGAGACGGAATTTGCCGGCGTCGCGCGCGCCCCGCTTCGCCGTTGCCGGCGACGTAGTCGGCGAAGGCGATGGTCTCGGCGCGGATGAAACCGTGCTCGAAATCGGTATGGATCACGCCTGCCGCCTGCGGCGCGCGGCTCCCCTTGGTCACCGTCCAGGCGCGCGCTTCCTTCGGCCCCACCGTGAAGAAGGTGAGCAGGCCCAGAAGCGCATAGCCGGCGCGGATCAGCTTGTTCAGCCCCGGCTCTTCGAGGCCCAGGCTCGACAGGAACTCCTCGCGCTCGCCGGCCGGCAGTTGCGCGACCTCTTCCTCGATGCGGCAGGAGATCGCGACGGTGCCGGCGCCTTGCGCCTTGGCCATCGCCTCGACCGCCCGCCGAATATTTGTTGCCCGTCGCCGCCGACGCCTCGTCGACATTGCAGACATAGAGCACCGGCTTGGACGTCATCAGCCCGAGCTGCGAATAGGGCGCGCGCTCTTCCGGCGTCAGCTCGGCATCGCGCGCCGGCTTGCCCTCGCGCAGCAGCACGATCGCCTTCATCATCAGCGCGAGAAGCTCCTTGGCCTCCTTCTCGCCGGAATTGGCCTTCTTCTCCAGCGGCTTGATGCGCTTTTCCAGGCTGTCGAGATCGGCCAGCATCAGCTCGGTCTCCACCGTCTCGGCGTCGCCGACCGGATCGATCTTGCCCTCGACATGGGTGATGTCGTCGTCCTCGAAGCAGCGCAGCACATGCGCGATGGCGTCGACCTCGCGGATATTGGCGAGGAACTGGTTGCCCAGCCCTTCGCCCTTCGACGCGCCGCGCACCAGGCCGGCGATATCACGAAAGTGATGCGGGTCGGGATCAGCTCCGCCGACTTGCCGATGCGGGCGAGGGTCTCAAGCCGGGGATCCGGCACCGCCACGTCGCCGACATTGGGCTCGATGGTGCAGAACGGATAATTCGCCGCCTGCGCCGCCGCGGTCTGCGTCAGCGCATTGAAAAGCGTCGACTTGCCGACATTGGGAAGCCCGACGATGCCGCATTTGAAGCCATTATTCTTGCTCTTTCCTTGGCTCAGGCTTCGGCTTGTGCACCGGCGGGTGCAAAATAGCGTCACCTTGTTCATGAAACGTTGTCGTCGTTCTTGGCGAGGAACGGCGCGGCTCGGCGACCGCCGACAGCAGCGGCACCAGCCAGTCCTCGTCGGCTTTCGAAAAGTTTCCCAGCACATGGCCCAGCACCCGTTGCTTCTCGCCGGGATGGCCGACCCCGATGCGCACCCGGCGATAGTCGGGACCCAGCGCGGCCGTGATGGAGCGTGCCCCGTTGTTGCCGGCGTCGCCGCCGCCGGTCTTCACTTTCAGCTTGCCGGCTTCCAGCGCGATCTCGTCATGGACCACGACCACGGCGCTGAGCGGCAGCTTGAAGAAATGCACCGCCTCGCCGATCGCCCGTCCGCTCTCGTTCATATAGGTGCCGGGCTTGAGCAGATAGGTCTTGCGCCCCGCCAGCGCCCCTTCGCTCAGCGCGCCGTGAAAGCGCGCCCGCCACGGGGCGAAGCGATGGCTGGCATGGATCGTGTCCACCGCCATGAAGCCGGCATTGTGACGGTTGCGCGCATACTCCGCGCCGGGATTGCCGAGCCCGGCGATGAGTAGCGGTGTGTCCGACATCGGCGTGCCGCGCGCGTCGCGCCCTTACTTCTTGGCGGGCGCAGCGGCGGCCGGCGCGGCGCCGGCGGCCGGGCTGGCTCCTTCGGCCGGCGCGGCGCCTTCCTCGGCGACCGGCGCGGAGGCGGCGGCAGCGGCTGCTGCGGCAGCGGCCTTCTGCTCTTCGATCACGCTGGTCGGCGCCACGATGGAGCACACGGTGAAATCGCGGCCGCGGATGATCGGCTTGACGCCTTCCGGCAGCTTGACGTCGTTGATGTGCACCGAGTCATGGATGTCCATGCCCGTGAGATCGACCACGATCTCCTCGGGGATGTTCTCCGCCGGGCACAGCAGCACGATCTCGTGGCGCACGATGTTCAGCACGCCGCCCTTCTGAGGCCGGGCGACTCGCCCTGGTTGCGGAAATGCACCGGAATGGCGAGACGCACTTGGCGCCTTCGCCGAGCCGCATGAAATCGACATGCACGGGACGGTCGGTCACCGGATCGATCTGCACTTCGCGCGGGATGACGCGGGTCTTCTTGCCGGCGATGTCGAGCATGACGAGCGAGGTGGTGAAGCTGCCGGTCTGGTAGATGGCGCTCCAGCGTGCGGTAGTCGACGGAGACATTCTCCGGCGCCGCATCGCCGCCATAGACCACGCCGGGGACGGAGCCCTTGAGGCGGTTCTGGTAGGCCGGGCCCTTGCCCTTGCCGGCGCGCGGCTCGGCGCGCAGTTCCTGTGTCTCACGCATGGCTTGAATTCCCTGGACTTTTCGGCCATGGGCGGTCCAGGGCGCGAAGGCGGGGCTTTTAGCGGAAGCAGGCTGGCGGCGCAACCGGGCAGGTACCGGCCTTGGCGTCTCCGACTAAGCTATTGATAACGCGCCAGAATAGATACAGTCGTCGAACCGCTGGCGGTCCAAGCCCAGGCCGGTATCGTACATGGATCGATGGCTGGCTTGCTCACCCGCGCGTTCTCCCATGTCCTGGCCCTGGCCGGGAGCGCCGGCGTGTCCGCCGCGGTGCCGCTGTTCGACCTGGCGATCCCCAAGGCCGGGTATTCCCTGCGCCGCGACCTCGCCTATGGCCCGGCGTCCCGCCACCGCCTCGACGTCTACGTCCCGGACGGTCTTGCCGCGCCCGCGCCCGGTCCTGCTGTTCTGGTACGGCGGCAGTTGGCAGAGCGGGACGAAGGACATCTACCGCGCCCTCGGCCAGGCCTTCGCAAGTCATGGCGTCGTCACGATCGTCGCCGACTATCGCCTTTACCCGGAAGTGAAATACCCGGGCCTTCGTCGAGGACGGCGCCCGGGCCGTTCGCTTTGCGCAACGCCATGCCGGCGAATCGGCGGCGATCCCGCGCGCCTTTTTCTTTGCGGCCATTCGGCCGGCGCCTACATCGCCGTCATGCTGGCGGTGAACGATTCCTATCTGAAGGCGGCGGGGGCGGCGCCGCCGCGCGGCGTCATCGGCATTGCCGGGCCTTACGACTTCCTGCCGCTCTACGATCCGGCCCTGATCGACATTTTCGGCGGCGCCGCGAGATGGCGACCAGCCGATCAAATACGCCGGCAACAAGGCGCCGCCGATGCTCCTCGCCCATGGCAGCGCCGACACCACGGTCGGCGCCGGCAATTCGCGGCGCCTGGCGGCGCGCCTCGCGCAGGCCGGCAACGCGTCGACGTGAAGATCTACGAAGGCGCCAGCCATCTCGCATCGTCCTCTCGCTGGCGCATGGTTTCAGGGGGCAGACGACATTGCACAAAGACATGCTGGATTTCATCGCGGCGCGTTAGCGGGCCGTGACACCGGAGGATGTCGCGAGCGCGGCGTCATATCCCTGCATTGTTCGGTGCCGTGAACGCCGACACCGGCGCATCGCCGTGTTCACGACGTCGCACGGTTCGAAGACCAGCACCTCGGCCTCCGCGTCGGCGGCGGTGCGGTGCTCCACGCCGCGCGGCACCACGGTCATCTCGCCCGGGCCCAGTTCGACGATCCGGTCGCGGTATTCCACGCGAAAGCGCCCGCGCCACACCAGGAACATCTCCTCGGCGGCATCGTGACGGTGCCAGGGGAACACGCCTTGCGCCTTGACCAGCTTGATTTCCTGGCCGTTGAGGGCTGCGACAACTTTGGGCCGCCAATGCTCGCTGAAGCGGCGAATTTGTCGGCCAGCACTATCCGTTCCATGCAAGCTCCGTCGCTGTCTGGCAAGTGTAACCAAAGAGGCGCACGATTGCTCATGATCGGGACGCAGGACGAGCAGGCAATTCGCGCAATCGTCAAAACCCTGGAAACGGCGTGGAACCGCGGCGACGGCCCGGCTTTGCCGCCGCCATGGCCGATGACGCCGACTTCATCGACGTGCTCGGCCGCCACCACAACGGCATCCAGGCGGTCGCCGAGGGCCACAAGGCGATCTTCGCCACCATCTACAAGGGCAGCAAGGTCGCCTACACCGTCGAGGCGATCCGCAGCCTCGGCCCGCTCAGCGCCGTCGCCTTCCTGCGCGCGCGGCTGACCACGACGCTCGCCGGCCCCAGCGACGATCCCAACCGCGAGGCCAAGGCGCCCGGCAATCCGCGCGAAGAGGGCGCCCGCCCGACCCTCATGCTGCAAAAGCAGGGCGGGCAGTGGAGAATCGCCGCCTTCCAGAACACGCGCATCGCGTAGACGCGCGCCGATGAAACGCATCGGCATTCTCGCCCACAGCGCCGAAGGCGCGGCGCTCTGCTTCCTCGAAGCGGTGCATGAGGGCGAGCGCCGCCTCGGCCCGCATTTCCATCCCGACATCGTGCTGGATATCGAGGCGATGGGCGCCAGCTCGAAGACTGGGACCGCCAGAACCTGCAGGCCATCGCCGCCCGCTTGCGCAAATCGGCGGAGCGGCTGAAAGCCGCCGGCGCCGATTTCTGGATCTGTCCCGACAACACCGCGCATATGGCGTTCGAGGCGCTGCGCGAGCCGTTGGCGCTTCCCGGCCTGCACATCGCGCGGATCGTGGCGGACGAAGCGGCCTGCCGCGGCTTTGCCAAGATCGGCATCACCGGCACGCTGTGGACGATGAAGGCCCGGTCTATCCCGCCGCCTTCACCCAGGCCGGCCTCGCTTTCGCCGTGCCGCCGCGCTTCGAGCGCGAGATCGTGCAGCAGATCATCTTCGACGAATTGGTGCGCGGCACCGTCACGGACGCGTCGCGGACGAGGCTGGCCGAGATCGTTGCCGGCCTGAAGCTGCAGGGCTGCGACGCCGTCGCGCTCGGCTGCACCGAGCTTCCATGCTGCTGGACGACGCGTCCTCCCCGCTGCCGACGCTGGACAGCACCCGTCTGCTCGCCCGCGCCGCGGTCGCCGTCGCGCTGGAGACGCAGCCGCTACCGGCGTGGTTTGGCGGCCCGCCGGGCTGACGGCTTTTTGGCCGGCACCGCGCTGAATTCCCAGGCCTCGCGGATCAGCGCTTCCAGTTCGCGGCTTCCGATCTTGTCGATCTGCACGATGACGTTGGGGCGCGCGCCCCACATGTACTTCACGAAGACCTTGGGATCGGCCGCGAACAGGAATTCCTTGCGCTCGTCGGGGAAGTGCAGGAACAGCCCGTCGGGGCGCATCACCGCGAAGATGCGCTTCTTGGTGCGATAGCTCGGCCGCCCGAAATGGTCGACTTCGGTGACGCCGTCCAGCGCCAGGGCGATTTTCTTGACGTCCGATGTCGTCGCCATCTCTTACCTCGCTCCCACCCGTCATCGCGGCCCGGGCGATGACGGCCGGAAGGAAAGTCAATCGAACAGGCTCGACACGCTCTCTTCGTTGTTGATCCGCCGCATCGCTTCGCCGATCAGCGGCGCGATCGAGATGCGCCGGATGTTGTGGCATTTGCGCTGGTCGTCGGTGGCGGCGATCGAGTCCGTCACCACCATGGATTTGAGCTTGGAACTCGCGATGCGCGCCACCGCGCCGCCCGAAAGCACGCCATGCGTCGCATAGGCGCAGACGTCCTTGGCGTCCTTGGCGAGCAGCGCCTCGGCGGCGTTGCAGATCGTGCCGCCGGAATCGACGATGTCGTCGATCAGGATGCAGGAGCGGCCCTTCACGTCGCCGATGATGTTCATCACCTCGCTCTCGCCGGCGCGCTCGCGGCGCTTGTCGACGATGGCGAGACCGGCCCCGAGCCGCTTGGCCAGGGCGCGGGCGCGCACCACGCCGCCGACATCGGGCGAGACCACGGTCAAGTGGTCGCCGGTGCCCAGATAGTCCTGGACGTCGGTCACCATCGCCGGCATCGCGAACAGGTTGTCGGTCGGGATGTCGAAGAAACCCTGGATCTGCCCGGCATGGAGGTCGACGGTCAGAACGCGGTTGGCGCCGGCTTGGGTGATCAGATTGGCCACCAGCTTGGCGGAGATCGGGGTGCGCGGGCCGACCTTGCGGTCCTGCCGGGCATACCCGAAATAGGGCAGCACCGCGGTGATGCGCCGCGCACTGGCGCGCTTCAGCGCGTCGATGATGATCAGCAGTTCCATCAGGTTGTCGTTGGCGGGAAAGCTGGTCGACTGGATGACGAAGATGTCCTCGCCGCGCACGTTTTCCTGGATTTCGACGAACACTTCCATGTCGGCGAAGCGCCGCACCACCGCCTTGGTGAAGGGCAGTTTCAGGACGGCGCCGATGGCGCCGGCCAGTTCGGGATTGGAATTGCCGGCCAGCAGCTTCATTCCCCGCGATCCGTTGTGCTCGGTCATGGAAATGCGCTCCGCCATCTCGTGATGTTTTGATGACGGGCTTGTAGCAAGCGCGCTGCGCCTGCGAAAGCGTCAGGTCAGCACGATGGCCGAAATTTCGCGGCCATAGTCCTTTTCGCCACGGTGCGTGGCGCGCCGGAAGCTGAAAAAGTCGGCCTCGCGCGCATAGGTGCAGGCCGACAGCCTCTCGATTCTGTCCACACCCGCGCCCATCAGTCTTGCCGCAGCGAAACCTTCGAGGTCGAAGCGGTGATGGTCCGCCCGATCGCTCGGCAGAAAGAATTGCGCATGGCTCGCATCTTCGCCGACGAATCGTGCGTGGAATTCGGGACCGACCTCGTAATTCGCCTGAGAGATGCACGGCCCGATCGCCGCCACGACATTTTGCCGCTGCGCCCCGAGCGCTTCCATCGCCGCCAGCGTCGCTTCCAGCACGCCGCCGAGCGCGCCTTTCCATCCCGCATGCGCCGCCCCGATCACCCGCGCCCCGGGGTCCGCGAACAGCACCGGAGCGCAGTCGGCGGTCAGGATGCCGAGGGCGATGCCCGCTGTCGCCGTCACCATCGCGTCGCCCAGGGGGATGTGCTTGGCATCGTCCGCTGCGGTCTCGCCGATCCGCCAGGGCCTGGTGACGGTCAGCACCGTCGGGCTGTGAATCTGGCCGAGCGTCACCAGCGCCCCTGCGCCCAATCGTTCGCCGACGCGCCGCCGGTTCTCCCGGACGTTCGGCCGCGGATCGCCGGACCCCGGCCCGCAATTGAGCGAGGCATAGAGGCCGCCCGACACCCCGCCGGCGCGTCCGAAGAAGCCGTGCGCGATGCCGGGAAGCTCCAGAGTCGCGGCGCGCAGGATCAGCATGTCAAAACCCCGGCGGCGGCGGCGCCGATTTCGGCACGATGGCGAGCGCCTTGAACAGCGTGCCCATCCGGTCCGGCGCGGTCAGCCGCGCCAGGGCGTCCGCCTGTTCGAGGCGCTTCGCCCGCTGTTCGATCCCCAGCGCGCGCAGGAACGTGCCTTGTCCGACCGGCCCATGCACGCGGGCGCCGCCGCGCTCCGCCGCCGCGGCCAGGGCGGGAAAATCGACATGCGCCGACAAGTCGGTCAGGCCCGCGCCGCGCAGGACGTCGGCGAAGGCATGGCTCGCCACCGCCTGCAAGGTCTCGCCGAAGCCCGGCACGTCATAGCCGTAATCGACGATCAGCGCGCCGCCGCCCTGGCCCGCGATGCGGTGGGATATCTCCTCGGCCACCGCCTCGCCGGCGCGCGAGACCTCGTACACGCCGCCCGGCGGCGCGTCGCCGCGACCCGGCACGGCGATCCCGGCCGGCGACAGCCCGAAGGCGAGCGCCCCGGCCGCATCCAGCGTTACCATCCGTTCGCACCAGCCGCGTTCCGTCATCACATATTGCCGGATCGGCAGCGCGTCGAAGAACTCGTTGGCGACCACGAGCAGCGGACGGTCGCCGGAAACGCCGCTCAGCTCCGTCACCCAGCGCAGCGGAACCCCGGCATCGGCCAGCATCTCGCATTGCTTGCCGGCAAGAACGGGGCTGGCCTCCAGCAGTTCCACGGCGATCTGGTCGCGCAGCTCGGGCACGAGCTTCAGCGCGCGCAGCGCGTCCGCCATCAGCGTGCCGCGCCCCGGCCCGAGTTCGACGAGCAGCGGCCGCGCCGGCTTGCCCTGGTCCTGCCAAACCTGCGCCAGCCACAGCCCGACGAGTTCGCCGAACATCTGACTCACTTCGGGCGCGGTCACGAAGTCGCCCTGGCGGCCGAATGGATCTCGCGTCGCGTAATAGCCGTCCTTCGGATCGAGCAGCGCCAGCGTCATGAACTGCGCGATCGTGAGCGGTCCTTCAGCCGCGATCAGCGCCGCGATGCGGTCGCCGAGCGCCGTCATGCCCGTCCGTTCACATGCGGCCGCAGCGCAACGTAAAGGAACGCGCCCGCCACGGCCCAGAGCGGGATCGACAGCGCCATGCCCATCGAAAACCAGCCGAGGAACGGCCCGTCCGGTTCGCGGAAGAACTCGACGAAGAAGCGGAACGCGCCATAGCCGACGAAGAACAGTCCGGTCAGCAATCCCGGCCGCTCGTGCAGCTTGAAGCGGCGCAAGCCGAGTTGCAAAAGGGCGAACAGCACAAGTCCTTCCAGGACCGCTTCGTAAAGCTGGCTGGGATGGCGCGGCAGAAGGCCCGCCGGACAGGCGCCGTGGAGCCTGCGGATCGTGTCGTTGCAGAACACCATCGCCCAGGGCACATCGGTGACCTTGCCCCACAGCTCGCCGTTCACGAAGTTGGCGAGGCGTCCGAAGAACAGGCCGATCGGCGCCACCACCGCGATCATGTCCGCGACGGGCAGGAGCTGGAGCTTGTAGCGGCGGCAGAACAGCCAGACCGCGAGCGCGACGCCGGCCAGCCCGCCATGGAACGACATGCCGCCTTCCCAGATCGTGATCAGCCGCAAGGGATGGGCGAGGAAGCCGAGCGGCAAGGGCGGCCCGTCCGGCATCTGGCACATCGCCGATTCCGGCGACACGCCGCACAGCGCAATGCCGTAGAACAGGATCCAGCCCAGCCGCCCGCCCAGGATCACCCCGAACGTCGCCCACACCACCAGGTCGCCGACCTGTTCGGCGGTCATCGGCGGCTTGTTGGCGAAGGCCGGGTTGCGCCACAGCGCCCGCTCGGTGGTCATGCGCGCCGCCGCCCACCAGCCGAACAGCAGGCCGGCGATGTAGGACAGGGCATACCAGCGGATCGCCAGCGGCCCCAGTTGGACCAGAACCGGGTCGATGTCGGGGAAGGGCAGGGTGGCCAGCAGCATGGGCGAACCACGTCCGCTTCGGCGGTTTATGTCAAGTTCCATCCTTGCCGCCCGCGCCGGCCGCCGCCATATAGATGTGAGCAGGAGGCCTTCAGATGGCGCAGACCGACAACCCGTTCCTCGACGGCATGGCCCGAATCTTCACCGACGCCGCCGGCGCCGCCAAAAGCGTGCGCGACGAGATCGACACGTTCGTGAAGCAGCGCCTCGAAAGGCTTGTCGCCGACATGGACTTCGTGCCGCGCGAGGAGTTCGAGGCCGTCAAGGCGATGGCCGCCAAGGCGCGGAGCGAAAACGAAGCCCTCGCGGCGCGGATTGCGGCGCTGGAAGCAAAACCGGCATCGGCACCGTAGGGGCTTCGAGGCTCGCTGCGCTTGCACCTCGAAGGATGGGGCCGAGTCACCCGAGTCACAACGCCGCATCCCGAACCCTGTGGATGCCGCAAGCTGTCCAGAGTCTGTTCGAGTCGGACTCTTGTGCCGCCACAAAATCTTGTGCCAGTTTGACTCGCGACTGCTTCGCGTTGCGTCGCGGTCCGATTCCGGAGCACTTGATGTCGGTCATCCACCAGGACGAGACTCCCGCGACCCCGCATCCGATCGACATGCTCGAACGGACGGTGGAGGAAAACGGCTGGGCGTTCGAGCGCGCCGGACGCGACGAGCTCAACCTCTCCGTCGCCGGGCGCTGGAGCGACCATCACTTCTCCTTCTCCTGGCGCGAGGATCTGCAATCGCTGCATCTGTCCACCGCTTTCGACATGCGCATTTCCGAAGGCGTGCGCCGCAGCAACGTCGCCGACCTCCTGATGTATGTGAACGCGCGGCTGTGGCTTGGCCATTTCGACCTCTGGCCGGAGGACGGCACCATCGTCTTCCGCCACGCGATGATCTTCCCCGACGCCCGCGCCAGCGCCTCGCAATGCGAGGCGCTGCTCAACCTCGCGCTCGAAGCCTGCGAGCACTATTATCCGGCCTTCCAGTTCGTGCTGTGGGGCGGCAAGACCGCCGAGGAAGCCGTCGCCGCCGCGGTACTGGAGTGCGCGGGTCAGGCGTGAGCGCCCCCATCATCCTCATCGGCGCCGGCCGCATGGGCGGCGCGCTGCTCGCCGGCTGGGCGAAACGCAAGATCGGCCCCGTGATCGCGGTCGAACCCGTTCCCTCGCCCGAGCTCAAAGCCTTCGCCAAAAGACACCACGTCGCCTTGTTCGCGAGCGCCGCCAGCATCGATTCGGTGCGCGCCCGCGCCTGCATCGTCGCGCTCAAGCCGCAGATATTGAAATCCGAGATCGCCGGACTCAAACCCATCGCGCAGTCGGGTGCCCTGATGCTCTCCATCGCCGCCGGCACCGGCATCGCCGCGATGGCGAAAGCCTGGGGCCCCAAGGCCCGCATCGTCCGTGCCATGCCCAATACGCCCGGTGCCATCGGCCGCGGCATCACCGCGCTGTTCGCCGCAAAGGGAACCACGGCGGCGGACAAGGCATTGGCGCAATCCCTTCTGGCCGCGCTCGGCGCCACCGTCTGGGTCGGCAAGGAGACCGACATTGACGCGGTGACGGCGGTCTCCGGCTCCGGCCCGGCCTATATCTTCCTGCTCGTCGAAGCCCTGGCGGCGGCGGCGCGGGCCGAAGGCCTCGCCAGCCCCCTGGCCGAGACGCTCGCCCGCGCCACCGTCGCCGGTTCCGGCGCGCTGCTCGACGCCGATCCGTCGCCGCCGGAAATCCTGCGCCGCAACGTCACCAGCCCGCACGGCACCACCGAGGCGGCGCTGAAAGTTCTCATGGCCAAGGACGGCCTGGCACCGCTGATGCGCCGTGCCGTCGCCGCCGCGCGAAAGCGCGCCCGCGAACTCGGCGCCTGAGCGCGCCGCGCTCTACACCGGCAACCTGACCGTCGCGCGCAATCCCCCCAGCGGGCTTGTCTCCAGCACGATATCGCCGCCATGGCTGCGCGCGATGTCGCGGGCGATGGCGAGGCCCAGGCCCGAGCCGCCGGTTTGCAGATTGCGCCCTTCGTCCAGGCGGTGGAACGGGCGGAACGCTTCCTCGCGCCGCTCGGGCGGGATGCCGGGGCCGTCATCGTCCACGATCAGCCGCGCGAAGCGGTCGTCGCGCGTCACCGCGACCCGGACCTCGGTCTTGCCGAACTTCAGCGCGTTGTCGATCAGGTTGGTGGCGCAGCGCCGCATCGCCTTGCGCTTCATGTACATCTCGATGGGTCCGGCCGCCTCCACCGTGATGAGCGCCGATTCCATGCCGCGGGCGCCGGCCGATGCCGAGGCGGCGTCGCGCGCCAGCTCGCTCAGATCCTCCAGCGTCGACTGCTCGCCGCCTTCGCCGCGCGCGAAGTCGAGATATTCGTCGAGCATGTGCTCCATCTCGGCGATGTCGCCGCGCATCTCCTGGACGTCGGCGCTCTCGGGCATCATCGCGAGCTGCAGCTTCATCCGCGACAGCGGCGTCTTGAGGTCGTGGCTGATCCCGGCCAGCATCTCGGTTCGCTGCGAGACGTGGCGCTCGATGCGCTGGCGCATGAGGAGGAAGGCCATTGCCGCGCGCCGCACCTCGCTGGCGCCATAGGGCTTGAAGTCCGGCACGGTGCGGCCCTTGCCGAACGCTTCGGAGGCCAGCGCCAATTGCTCGATCGGCTGCACCTGCTTGCGCAGGAACAGGACCGCGATCGCCAGCAGGATCAGCGAAGACCCCGCCATCAGGACGATGAAGATGTCCGGGCTCGTCACCGTCACCCGCGAGCGCGGCACCAGCATCCTGAGCACGCCGTCATGCGTCTCGATGCGGATGTCGATCACGCGGTCGCTGCTCGACACCTCGAAATGGCGCTTGACCGCGATCTGCTGCGCCACGATGTCGTCGAGCGCCCGGTCGATGGTGCTGCGCCGCGCCCCGGTCGGCGGATCGATGCGCGCGCCCTTGGTGAAGATCACGGGGTAATCGAGCATCCGCGCCGCCAGGCTGCGCAGCCGCACCCGTTCCGCCGGCGGGTTGTTGTCCTCCAGCGCCACCAGGAAGGCCGCGTCGGCGGCGATGTCGCGCGCCATCCAATGGGTGGTGGTGTCGAGGTGCCGCTCGAAGAACACATAGGTCATCACGCTCATCAGCAGCAGCATCGGCATGCCGATGATCAGCAGCGAGCGCCAGAACAGGCCGCGCGGCAGGTAGCGCTTGAGCAGGCGGAACGGATCGTAGCGCGCGAGGCCGCGCCGCGCCTCAGGTGACGCCGTCTGGGACAAGGACATATCCTACGCCGCGCACGGTCTGGAGATAGAGCGGCAGCTTGGGGTCTTCTTCGATCTTGCGGCGCAGCCGCGTCACCTGCACGTCGATCGAGCGTTCGAGCGCGACGCCCAGCCGCGCGCACAGATCGGTGCGGGAAAAGGACCGCCCGGCATTGGCCGCGAACAGCTTGAGCAGCGCGGCCTCCGAGCTCGTCAGGTGCACCGGCCTGCCCTTGCGCATGAGCTGGCCGCGCTCCGGGTCGTAGACCGCCTCGCCCATCCGCACCTCGGAATGCGCGTTCTGCGCCGGCGGCGCGGCGCGGCGCAGCAGGGCGCTGACCCGAAGCACCAGCTCGCGCGGCTCGAACGGCTTGGGCAGGTAGTCGTCGGCGCCGAATTCGAGGCCGGCGATGCGGTCCTCGGCCTCGCCGCGCGCGGTCAGGATCAGGATCGGCACCTGGCTGTTGGCCCGCACCGCCTTGGTCAGCTCGAACCCGGTCTCGCCCGGCATCATCACGTCCAGCACCAGCAAGTCGAAGGCGAAGCTCTTCATCAGGGCGCGGGCCCCGGCCGCGTCCGCCGCCGCCGTCACGCGATAGCCGTTGGACGTCAGATAGCGGGTCAGCAGCAGCCGCAGCCGCTCGTCGTCGTCGACCACCAGCAGGTGCGGGTCTTCGCTGGACGATTGGGCGGCGGTCATGGCAGCTATTCTCAAGCCCTTGTTTGCAAGCCCTTCGCGGGCGGTATAATACCGCCGAAAGGGCGCTAACCCCTTGGCTTAACTAGGCCCAACCCGCGGCGCGGGCAAGGGTGCCCGCGACTGCGGGCGATAAAGTGACCCGCCCGTGGCGGCGGGCAAAAGTAGAGGACGTGTCCCATGGCCGAGATCATCCCGTTCGACAAGCGCGAGGGCCAGCTCTGGTTCGACGGTCGTATGATTCCCTGGGGCGACGCCAAGATCCACGTCCTGACCCATGGCCTGCACTACGCTTCCTGCGTGTTCGAGGGCGAGCGCATGTATTCGGGGCGCATCTACAAGCTCGCGGAGCACACCGCGCGGCTGTTCGAATCCGCCCGCATCCTCGGCATGACGATTCCGTACACGGAAGACGAGATCAGCGCCGCGTGTCTCGAAGCCTGCAAGGTCCAGGGCATCGTCGACGGCTATATCCGTCCCGTCGTGTGGCGCGGCAGCGAGATGATGGCGGTCTCGGCGCAGCATACCAAGATCCATGTCGCGATCGCCGCCTGGCAATGGCCGTCCTATTTCCATCCTGAGGAGAAGCTGAAGGGCATCCGCCTCGACGTCTCCGATTGGAAGCGTCCGGCGCCCGACACCGCGCCGACCGCCGCCAAGGCGTCGGGCCTCTACATGATCTGCACCATGTCCAAGCACGCCGCCGAGGCCAAGGGCTATTCCGATGCGATGATGTGGGACTATCGCGGCTATGTCGCCGAGGCGACGGGCGCCAACATCTTCTTCGTGCGCGACGACAAGCTGTTCACCCCGATCCCGGACTGCTTCCTGAACGGCATCACGCGCAAATCGGTGATCGAGCTCGCCAAGGCGCGCCAGATCCCGGTGACCGAGAAGCATATCGAGAAGAGCGAGCTCGACGGCTTCTCCGAATGCTTCATCGTCGGCAGCGCCGCGGAAGTCACGCCGGTGTCGGAGATCGGGCCGTGGAAGTTCAAGCCCGGCGAGATCACCAAGACCCTGATGAACGACTACCACGAAGACGTGCAGCGGCCGGTGAGCGTGGTGAAGCTGGCCAAGGCGGGGTAGTTCGTGGCCGGCGGCGCGCGGCCTGCCGCCCGCAATCGAGCGTTGCCGTGCCTCTTCTATTTGAGCCGGCTCCGGCGGTTCCGTATAGTTGTGCGATGCGCCGGGCGTTGAACATCCATCCAGATTCGCGATGCCCGGCCGTCGCGCATATCGACGCGGAGGCGACACGGTCCGCCCCGGGCGCCCTGGCGCTGCGCTATGTCGTGACGGGCCGGATCGGCGATCTGCTCCTCCCGCCGATGGCGGCGCCCATCCGCGCCGACGGGCTTTGGCGCCACACCTGCTTCGAGGCCTTTGTGCGCGTCGGCGCCGGCTATTTCGAGTTCAACTTTGCGCCGTCGACGCAATGGGCGGTCTATCGCTTCGACGGCTACCGCACGGCAATGGCGCCCCTGCTTATCGCATCCGCGCCGCACATCGCGGTACATGCGAGCGAGACGATTTTGGAATTGAACGTCGCGCTTGCGTCCGGCGCCTTGCCGGCGGATGCGCCGTGGCGGCTCGGCCTGTCGGCGGTGATCGAGGACGCCGGCGGCGCCAAGTCATACTGGGCGCTCGCGCATCCGCCGGGCGCACCGGATTTCCATCATGCCGATTGCTTTGCCCTCGAACTTCTCACAGCGTGAGTCCCCATGGAATTTGGCATCGACCGTCTTCTTGCCGAGCCCGCCCTGCGCCGCCCCCTTTCAGGCAAGCGCGTCGCGCTGCTTGCCCATCCCGCGTCGCTGACGCGCGACCTGACCCATGCGCTCGACGCGCTCGCCGCCTGCGGCGACATCAAGCTGACCGCCGCCTTCGGTCCGCAGCACGGGCTGCGCGGCGACAAGCAGGACAACATGGTCGAGTCGCCGGATTTCACCGATCCCGTGCTCGGCATTCCGGTCTTCAGCCTGTACGGCACGGTGCGCCGGCCGAGCGATGCGATGATGGCCGGCTTCGATGTCCTGCTCGTCGATTTGCAGGATTTGGGCTGCCGCATCTACACCTTCGTCACCACGCTGCGCTACGTCCTCGAAGCGGCGGCGAAGCACGGCAAGGAGGTGTGGGTGCTGGACCGTCCCAACCCGGTCGGCCGTCCGGTCGAAGGTCTAAGACTGCGCCCCGGCTGGGAAAGCTTCGTCGGCGCCGGGGCGCTGCCGATGCGTCACGGGCTGACGCTCGGCGAATTGGGCCTGTGGTTCATCGCGACGCTCAAGCTCGATGTCGCCTATCGCATCGTCGAGATGCAGGGCTGGCAGCCCGAGGCTGCGCCCGGCTTCGGCTGGCCGCTGGGGGAGCGGAGCTGGGTCAATCCCAGCCCCAACGCGCCCAATCTGTGGATGGCGCGCGCGTATGCCGGCACGGTGATGCTGGAAGGCACCACGCTGTCGGAAGGCCGCGGCACGACCAGGCCGCTCGAACTCTTCGGCGCCCCCGATATCGAAGCCCGGCGCGTCATGACGGAGATGCAGGCGCTCGCGCCCGACTGGCTTGGCGGCTGCCGCCTGCGCGAATGCTGGTTCGAGCCGACCTTCCACAAGCATGTCGGCAAGCTCTGCCACGGGGTGCAGATTCACGCCGAGGCGCCCCATTACGATCACGCCGCCTTCAAGCCTTGGCGTCTCCAGGCGCTGGCCTTCAAGGCGATCCGCCGCCTTTATCCCGACTACCCGCTGTGGCGCGACTTCGCTTATGAGTACGAACACGGCAAGCTCGCCATCGACGTGATCAATGGCGGCCCGGCGTTGCGCGAATGGGTCGATGACCAAGCCGCGACCCCGCAAGATCTCGACGCGCTGACAGTACCGGACGAGCAGGCCTGGGAGCAGGAGCGCCGGACGTATCTGCGGTATTGAGCGCGCTGCTTTCTCCTCGCGCGCCTTACGTCTTGGGCGGCAGCACGCCGTTCGGCGTCATCGCGTCGACCGCGTGCGGCAGCACCTGCGCCAGCTTGGCGGCGAGTTCGTCGGGCGAGATGCCGGCCCGGGCGGCGTAGTCGGCGAGGGTCTGCTGGCCGAAGGTCTGCGTCACATGCGCCGCGCTCACCGGCTGGTTCGGCCCCGGCGCGATCCACGAGTTCACCGTCGCGCCCAGGCCCTGGTTCTGGAACTGGTTCACGATGCCGTGCACGCCGCCATGCTGCTCCAGAAAGCCGTTCACCACCGGAACCAGTGCCGCGCCGACCAGGCCGCCGATCATGCCGTCGAGGAATCCCATATCCGTCTCCCGTCGTGTTCGGCGCCAGTATAGAGATTACAGATTGCGCCGCCACAGCGCGAACAACCGCTCCCAATGCCGCTCGGCCGCGTCCTTGTTGTAGGCAGCGCGCTGCGGGAAGGCGAAGCCGTGCTCGACGCCGGGGCACAGTTCGACCTCGGCGTTGAGCCCTTTCAACCCCTCGCGCAGCGGGGCGATCTGCTCCAGCGGCATCCAGCGGTCGATCTCGGCGCAGGCGAAATAAAGCTCGGCGTGCCCGGCCTTGTGCGCCATGCGGTGCGGACTGTCGGCGCCGTCCGTGATCAGCCGCACGCCGTAGATCGAGGCCGCCGCCGCGAAGCGCTCGGGGAACTGCGCCGCCGCGTTGATCGCGTATTGCCCGCTCATGCAATAGCCGACGGCGCCCATCTTCGTCTTCTTCGCCGCGGGATCGGCGTCGACGAACTCCAGCAGCGCCCGCGTGTCCTCCATGATCTTGGCAATCGAAAGCGACTCCATCAGTTCGAACATGCGCTTGCGCCCTTCCGAGTTCGGATCGGGCGACAGCGGCCCCAGCTCCAGCACGCCGGAGCGGTAGTAGAGATTGGGCAGCAGCACGTAATATCCGCCGCTGGCGAAGCGCCGCGCCATATCGCGCAATTCCTCGCGGATCGCCGGTGCGTCCATGTAGAAGAAGATCACCGGATGCGGCCCGCCGCGCTCCGGATGCACGATGAAGGTCGTGGTCGCGCCGTCCGGCGTCGCTATGTCGATGGTCCGCTCGATCATCTGCGTTCTCCCCTATTTGTGCGAATATACCAGCAGCACCGCGCCGCCAACCAGCAAGACGATCCCCACCGCCTCGCGCAAGGTCGTCTTCTGCTTGAACAGGACATGGCTCACCATCTGCGCGAACAGGACGTCGATCAGGGCGAGCGTGCGCACGCTCGCCGCGGTCGCCAGCGCGAACGCCAGGAACCAGAACTCCGACGATGCCGAGCCCATGAAGCCCGCGAACAGCGACGGCCGCCACAGCCGCAAGATCGCGCGCAGCACCTTGGGATCGGCGACGGCGAGCCAGGCGGTGAGCGCCGCCGCCTGGATCACCAGCCCGACCGCCAGGGTGAACGTCGCGGCCATCACAAAGCTCGGCTGATGCAGCGACAGGATCGCGCCGCGATAGCCGATGGCCGAGACCGCGAACAAGCCGCCGGCCGACAGGCCGTACAGCGCCGAGTGGATGCCGCCGCCGTCCGCGATCCTGCCGCGCAGCGAGATCAACACAACGCCAGCCGTCGCAATCACGATCGCAGCCGCCATCGCAGGGGTCAGCGGATCGTGCAGGAACACCAGTCCCAGCGCCGCCACGAACAAGGGCTCGGTCTTGAGATAGGCCACCGTGACCACGAACGACCGTTCGGTCATCGTCTGGAGCATCAGCGCGGTGCCGCCGATCTGGGTCAGCGCGCCGGCGACGTCCCACAGCCAGAACGCCGGGCCGGTCGCGGGCAGCGGCGTGCCGGTGACCGGCAGGGCGGCAGCGAGGAACAGCAGCGCGAACGGAAAGCCGAACAGGAAGCGCACATGCGTCGCCCCGACCGCGCCCAGGCTCGTGGTCAGCTCGCGCTGCATGGCGTTGCGCGCCGTCTGGCCCGCCGCCGCGACGATGGTGAAGGCCACCCAGAGAAAGCTCACGCGCCAAAGCTCATGGCTTGCGCCAGCGCTCCGCCGCCGCCGCGTCGGCGTCGCGATGCTCGACCCATCGGGTGGTCCCGCCGCGCTCTTCCTGCTTCCAGAACGGGGCGCGGGTCTTCAGATAGTCCATCAGGAATTCGCAAGCCTCGAACGCCGCGGCACGGTGCGACGCCGCCACCGCCACCAGCACGATGCGTTCGCCGACGGTCAGCCGGCCGACGCGATGGATGATGGTGAGGCTTTCCAGCGGCCAGCGCGCCTGCGCCTCCGCCGCGATGCGCCCGATCTCGCGCTCGGTCATCTGCGGATAATGCTCCAGCGTCAGCGCCGTCAGGTCGTCGCCGCCGCGCACCAGCCCGACGAAGCTTGCGACCGCGCCGGTGGTCTCGGTGGTCAGCGCCTCGATCTCGTCGGAGACGTCGAAATCTTCGGCCTGGATGTGGATATTGACGCTCATCCGCCCGTCACCGGCGGAAAGAACGCGACCTCGTCGCCCGGCGCCAGTACCGCGTCGAGCCCGGCATGCACCTGGTTGACCGCGGCGCGCAGGCGCCGCATGTCGCCGAACGCCTCGGCATAGCCGCCGCCGCGCGCCGCCAGCATCGCGGCCAGATCGCCCACCGTGCGCAAAGCCGGCGCGTGTTCGATCACTTCCTCGCCGCGTCCCACTTTCTGCCGCACCCAGGCGAAATAGAGCACGTTCATGACGCGCGCCTTCCTCGCGTATAGACCAGGCCGGCGCGGAAATAGGCATAGCCGGTGACGACCGTCAGTCCCGCCGCGACCCATAGCGCGGTGTAGGCCAGGGCGAGCGATCCCGGCACCCAGCGGTCGGCGATGGGGCCCAATATCATCGCGCCGATCGCCACCATCTGCACCGCGGTCTTGAACTTGGCGATGCTGGACACCGGCACGCTCACCGACACGCCGGCGAGGAACTCGCGCAGGCCCGAGATCAGGATTTCGCGCGACAGGATGACCAGCGCCGGCACCAGCTTCAGCAGGCTCGCCAGCCCCGGATTGGGCGGCAGGTTGAACTGGCTGATCGAACCTTCGGCGACCAGCATCATCAGCGCCACCCCGACCAGGATCTTGTCGGCGATGGGGTCGAGCATGCGCCCGAAATCGCTCGGCTGGTTCAGCTTGCGCGCCGCCAGTCCGTCCAGGAAGTCGGAAAGCCCCGCGATCGTGAACACCGCGAACGCCGTCAACCGCCAGCCGTCGCCGGGCAGCACGAAGGCAACCGCGAAAACGGGAACCAGCAGGATGCGCAGGACGGTGATGGTGTTGGGGATTTGGAACATGGGGAGACTTTAGAACAATCCGGAGTCATTTCACCCATGGCGGCGCAAAATCATCCCGCCGGGTGGAAGAAATCGTAGATTTTCTTGGCCATGGCGCTCGAGACGCCTTCGACGGCGGCGATGTCGCTGATCCCGGCCGCCGCCACCGCCCGCGCCGAGCCGAAATGCTGCAGCAGCGCGCGCTTGCGCGCCGCGCCGATGCCGGCGATCTCGTCCAAGGGGCTGGCGCCGATCGCCTTGCTGCGCTTCTTGCGGTGGCTGCCGATGGCGAAACGGTGCGCCTCGTCGCGCAGGCGCTGCAGGTAGTAGAGCACGGGATCCTTGGGATCGAGCCGGAACGGCTCCTTGCCCGGCAGGTAGAAATGTTCGCGGCCGGCGTCGCGGTCCGGCCCCTTGGAGATGCCGACCAGCAGCACGTCCTCGACGCCGAGATCGGCGAACACCTGGCAGGCGATGGAAAGCTGCCCCGGCCCGCCGTCGATCAGCGCCAGGTCCGGCCATTTGGTCTTGGGGTCCTCGCCTTCCTTGATTAGGCGCGAGAACCGCCGGGTCAGCACTTCGCGCATCATCGCATAGTCGTCGCCGGGGGTGAGCTCGGTCGATTTGATGTTGAACTTGCGGTACTCGCCCTTCTCGAAGCCCTCCGGCCCGGCGACGATCATCCCGCCCAGCGCGTCGCTGCCCATGATGTGGGAGTTGTCGTAGACCTCGATACGCTTGGGCGGCGTCTCCAGCCCGAACAATTCGGCGACGCCGTCGAGCAGTTCGCGCTGCGCCGAGTTCTCCGCCATGCGCCGGCCGAGCTGCTCGCGCGCATTGGTCAGCGCCATCAGGGCGATCTCGCGCTTCTCGCCGCGCTGCGGCACGCTGATCTCGACCTTGCGCTCGGCGCGCAGCGAGAGCGCCTCCGCCAGCAGATCGGCGTTCGCCAGCGGTTCCGACAGCAGGATCAGGGCGGGCGCGGTGCGGTCGTCGTAGAACTGGGCGATGAAGGCCTCCAGGATTTCACCGTCCGACAAGTCGAGTCCTTGCCGCGGGAAGTAGGGCTTGTTGCCCCAGTTCTGCCCGGCGCGGAAGAAGAACACCTGCACGCAGGTCTCGCCGCCCTGCGAATGCAGCGCGAACACGTCGGCGTCCGAGAAGGTCGAAGGATTGATCCCCTGGTTGAGCTGGACATGGCTCATGGCGCGGATGCGGTCGCGCAGCCGGGCGGCGCGTTCGAAGTCCAGCGCCTCGGCCGCCTCGTTCATGTCGGCGATCATCGTCTCCTGCACCACGCGGCTCTTGCCGTTGAGGAACAGCTCGGCCTCGTCGACCAGCTCGCGATAGCCCGCCGCGTCGACCCGCCCGACGCAGGGCGCGCTGCAACGCTTGATCTGGAACAACAGGCACGGCCTTGTGCGCGACTCGAACACCGAATCGGAGCAGGAGCGCAGCAGGAAGGCGCGCTGCAGCGTGTTCAGCGTGCGGTTGACCGCGAGCGCGCTGGCGAAGGGGCCGAAATAGACGCCCTTGGTCGTCTTGGCGCCGCGATGCTTCAGAAGCTGCGGAAACGCATGGTCCTCGCGCAGCAGGATGTTCGGGAAGGATTTGTCGTCGCGATAGGAGACGTTGTAGCGCGGCTTGAGCTGCTTGATCAGGTTGGATTCGAGCAGCAGCGCCTCGGTCTCGCTCGCCGTGGTGACGAACAGCATCTCGGCGGTGTCGGCGATCATGCGCATCAGCCGGTCGGAATGCGGCCGGCCGCTGGCATAGGACCCCACGCGCTTCTTCAGGCTCTTGGCCTTGCCGACGTAGAGCACGTCGCCCTTGGCGTCGAGCATGCGGTAGACGCCCGGCGCGTCGGGCAGCATCTTCAGATACGCCGCGATGCGCTCGACGCCTTTCAGCGGCGCTTGATCGTGCGGCAGCGATGTCTGATCCGAGTCCATGTATCCAATATAATAACGGATTGTCATCCCCGGCGAGCGTAGCGAGGGACCCCTTAGCGACAGCGTAAGGGGACCCAGGTGGTTAGACCGGGTCTGCTCTATCCACCTGGGTTCCCTTCCCCGCGCAAGCCTAATGGCTTGCGCGGCCGGGAATGACAGCAGTGTTCTACCCCCGCTGGCGCTCGATCTCGACGCCGGCCGATTCGGCGCCGGGCAGGGCGTGCAGCTTCTCCACCCGCACCCGGGCGGTCTTGACGCGCGGGTCCTCGAAGCAGGCCCCGGCGATGCGTTCGGCCAGGGTCTCGGCCAGATTGATATGTCCCGCCGCCGTGATGGCGCGGATGCCCCTTGTGATCGCCTCGTAGTCCACCACCAGGTCGAGCTTGTCGCCCAGCACCGCCGCGTCCTCGACCGCCAGGTCGACGTTGATCCGCACCGGCTGCATCTTGCCCTGCTCGTGGCCGTGCACGCCGATATGGGCCAGAACCTCCAGATTGCGGATGAAAACGTGCCGGATCGCCAGTGCGGCGCTGGCGATGGCAAGGCGGGTGACGTTGGGATTGCTCATCGGGCGGCGGCCTTGTTGGACCGGTGTTGTACCCGTTTGGCCGCGAATGCTAAAGCGAGGCCATGAAGAAAACCCCAGGGCCGCCGCCCGCTGCGACGCATTGGACCACCGACAAGGGCTATGTCCGGATGATGATCCGCGACCTGGTGACCGAGGTCCGCCTCGGCCTGCATCCCTGGGAGCGCCACCCCGAGAAGCCGCAGCGCATCGTGGTCAATGTCGAGCTCTTCGCCGCCCCCAAGGACGCCAAGTACAAGGACGTATCCGCGGTCGTCGACTACGACTACATCCGCGCCGAACTCAAGAAATGGCCGCGCCGCAAGCACACCGTGTTCATTGAGACGCTGCTCGACGAGCTGGTGAAGCTCTGCTTCAAGGACGTCCGCGTGATGGCGGCGCGGGTCTCGATCTTCAAGCCGGACATCTACAACGAGGCGGCCGGCGCCGGCGTCGAAGTCTACCGCGTGCGCGCATGAGCGCGATCCCCGATCCTCAGGGCTATGCGCTGGTCACCGGCGGCGGCGCGCGGCTGGGCGCCACGATGGTCCGCCGTCTCGCCGCCGACGGCTGGGCGGTGGCGATCCACTATCGCCACTCGGCGAAGGATGCCGAAGCGCTGGCACAGGAGATCACGGGCGCGGGCGGGCGTGCCGCGGCGCTCGGTTGCGACCTGGAGAAATCGGGAGACTTCGCCGATCTGTTCCGCCGTGCCAATGCGGTTCTCGGCTTCTGCTCGCTGCTGGTGAACAACGCCTCGGCGTTCGAGTATGACGACATATCGAACATCACGCGCGCCAATCTCGAAAAGCTGTTCGCGGTCAACCTGCATGCGCCGGTCCTCCTGGCGCGCGATTTCGCAGGCCAGCTGCGCGCCGGTTCGAAGGGCCTGATCGTCAACGTTCTCGACCAGAAGGTCTTCAACCTCAATCCCGATTTTCTCTCCTACACCCTCACCAAGTCGGCGCTGGAAGCGGCGACACGCCTGCTGGCGCAGGCGATGGCCCCCAATGTCCGCGTCTGCGGCATCGCGCCGGGCCTGACCTTGCGCAGCGGCGAGCAGACCGCGGAAGGCTTCGCCGCCGCGCACGCCAAAACCCCGCTCGGCTTCGGCAGCGAGCCGGGGGATATCGCTGAAGCGCTGAGCTTCCTCACCAAGGTCCCGTCGATCACCGGCACGACCGTCGTGGTCGACGGCGGCCAGCATCTCGAAGCCCGCAGCCACGACGTGATGTTCAGCTACGGCATCGATCCCGCCGCCCCGGTGGGACGCAAGCGCTAAACCACGAAGCCGACGATCTTCTTGACCTCGTGGACGATCGGCTCGGCGATCGCCGCCGCCTTCTCGGCGCCGTCCTTCAGGATGCGGTCGATCTCGGCGGTGTCCGCCATCAGCCGGCGCATCTCGCCCGTGATCGGCGCCAGCTTGGCCACCGCGAGATCCGCCAGGGTGCCCTTGAAGGTCGAGAATTGCTGGCCGGCGAAGCGCTCGCGCACCGCCGCCACCGGCTCGTCGGCGAGCGCGGCGTAGATGTTGAGCAGGTTCTCGGCTTCGGGGCGGCCCTTGAACGCGTTCTCGTCGGTGGGCAGCGGCAGCGGATCGGTCTTCGCCTTGCGGATCTTCTGCGCGATGGTGTCGGCGTCGTCGGTCAGGTTGATGCGCGAATTGTCGGACTCGTCCGACTTCGACATCTTCTTCAACCCGTCGCGCAGGCTCATCACCCGCATCCCCGGCCCGGTGATCACCGGTTCGGGCAGCGGGAAAAAGTCCGGCACCTCGTAATCGTTGTTGAACTTCTGCGCGATGTCGCGCGCCAGTTCGAGGTGCTGCTTCTGGTCGTCGCCCACCGGCACATGCGTCGCCTTGTAGACCAGGATGTCGGCCGCCATCAGCACCGGATAGGTGTAGAGCCCGACCGACGAGCGCTCCTTGTGCTTGCCGGATTTCTCCTTGAACTGGGTCATGCGGTCGAGCCAGCCGAGCCGCGCCACGCAGTTGAAGATCCAGGCGAGCTCGGCATGCGCCGGCACCCGGCTCTGGTTGAAGATCGGCGACTTTTTGGGGTCGATGCCGCCGGCGATATAGGCGGCCGTGACCTCGCGCGTCGCGCGCGCGATCTCGGCCGGCTTGGCGTAGCCGGCGTCGGTGATCGCGTGCATGTCGACGACGCAGAACAGGCAGTCCATCTCGTCCTGCATCCGCACCCAGTTCTTGAGCGCGCCTAGGTAGTTGCCCAGGTGCAGCGTATTGGTCGGCTGCATGCCGGAAAGGACGCGGTTGCGATTGCTTGTGGTCATGGATAGATCCGAGAAAGCGAAGAGGGGAAGACGTGCTGCCGTATGCCTGCGCGGGTTAGGCGCGTCACCAGCCCCGCCAAAGCGGGGAGAGGGCGAACAAGGCTGAACGGTGCCGGACCATCGCGGCGCATTCCCATCGAGTGCTTGGGCAGGCGGTATAACGCCTTGCCGCGCCGGAGGAAAGAGGGCGTCACGCCGCCACGGGGTCGTGCAGCGCCTTGAGCAGCTTTTCGCGCACCGCCTTCAGGCGCTCTTCGTGCCGCACCTTGTGGCCGAAGCCGTCGCGGACATAGAAGACGTCGACCGCCCGCTCGCCATAGGTCGAGACCATGGCGGAGGAGATCGACAGGCCCGACTGGAAGATCGCGTCGGCCACGTCGTAGAGCAGGCCGGGGCGGTCCAGGCCCTCGACCTCCACCACCGTCGCGCTCGCCGACGCCTCGTTGTCGAAATTGACCCGGGGCGTGACCTGGAAGGCGCTGCTGCGCTTCTTGGGCTGGCGCTTGGCGATCACGTCGCGCGGATAGATCTCGCCGCGCAGCACGCGCTCGATCGTTTGCCTAAGGCGCTCCACCCGCGCCTTGTCGCCGAACGTGCCGCCCTCGGCGTCCTGAACCGAGAACACATCCAGCGCGAAACCGTCGGTGGTGGTGAACGCCTTGGCTTCGACGATGGTGCCGCCCGACGCCGACACCGCGCCGGCGAGCTGCGAGAACAGGCCGGGATGGTCGGGCGTGTAGAGCACGATCTCGGTCACGCTGCGGAAATCGTCGCTCTGCGCCGCCAGGCTGAAGAGCTCGCCCTTGGCGTCGGCCGCCGCCATCAGCCGCGCGTGGCGCTCATGGCTGACGTCGTCGAACGCCAGCCAATAGCTGTCGTAATGACGCTCGAGCGCGCGCTCCTGCGCCGCTTTCGGCAGGTTGCCGATGCGTTTGGCAAGGCCCGCTTTCGCGTGTTCGACCCGCGCGGCGCGCGCCGGCACCGCATCGCCGCCCGACATCACGCTCTCGGCCTCGTAATAGAGCTCGCGCAGGAGCTGGCCCTTCCAGCCGTTCCACACCCCCGGCCCGACCGCGGCGATGTCGGCGACCGTCAGCACCAGCAGCAGGCGCAGCATCTCCGGCGACTGCACCTGCGCGACGAAATCCTTGACCGTCTTGGGGTCGGAGATATCGCGCCGCTGCGCCGTGTCGCTCATGACGAGATGGTATTTCACCAGCCACATCACCGAGCGGGTGTCCTCGGGACTGAGCCCCAGGCGCGGGCACAGGCTCTGCGCGATCGCTTCGCCGACATCGGAATGGTCGCCCGGCAGGCCCTTGGCGATGTCGTGCAGCAGCATCGCGACATAGAGCGCGCTGCGCGACTTGATGCGCTTGATGATCTCGGTGGCAAGCGGATGTTCGCTTCGGTGCTCGCCGCGGTCGATCGAGGCGACATAGCCGATGGCGCGGATCAGGTGCTCGTCCACCGTGTAGTGGTGGTACATGTTGAACTGCATCAGGCCGACGACGCGGCCGAATTCGGGCACGAAGCGGCCGAACACGCCGGCCTCGTTCATCAGGCGCAGGGCCCGCTCGGGATCGTTGCGCGACGCCAGGATCTCCAGGAACAGCTTGTTGGCTTCGGGATCGCGCCGCAGGTCGTCGTTGATGCGGTCCAGCGCCCGCGTCAGGCGCCTGAGCGCCCCGGGGTGCACGTCGACCTTCTTGCTGTCGGCGATGTGGAAGATCCGGATCATGTTGACCGGATCGCGGCTGAAAATGCCGTCCCGCGCGTTCAGCCGCCCGTTCTCGACGAAGAAGTCGTCGCCGCTGGTGCGCGGGCGCAGGAAGCCGGGCAGCATGCTGGCCAGGGTCGGGCGCCGCTTGCGGTTCTGGTCCTCCAGCGCGGCGCAGAAGATGCGGGTCAGGTCGCCGACATCCTTGGCGACCAGGAAGTACGCCTTCATGAAGGCTTCCACGGCGCGGCGCGGCGTGTCGCCGGAAAAGCCCATGCGCGCCGCCAGCTCCGGCTGCACGTCGAACGACAGGCGCTCCTCGGCGCGCCCCACCAGATAGTGCAGGCGCACCCGCACGTCCCAGAGGAACGCCTCGGCCTTCTGGAACGTCTTGAACTCGTCCTTGGTCATCACATTGTGCTGGACGAGCTCGCCGGGGTCGTCGGCGTGGTAGACGTATTTGCCGATCCAATAGAGCGTCTGCAGGTCGCGCAGGCCGCCCTTGCCCTCCTTGATGTTGGGGCTCGACCAGATAGCGGCTCTCGCCCTGGCGCGCATGGCGCTGGTTGCGTTCCTCGAGCTTGGCCTCGACGAAGTCCTGGCCGGTGCCGGTCGCGACCTCGCTCCAGAACTTCTTGCGCAATTCCTCGTAAAGCTGCGCGTCGCCCCACAGATAGCGCGCTTCCAGGATCGCGGTTCGAATTGTTATGTCCTGCTTGCTTAGCCGCACGCATTCGCCGAGCGAGCGCGTCGCGTGCCCGACTTTGAGGCCGAGGTCCCACAGCATGTAGAGGATGAACTCGATGACGCTCTCGCCCCATGGCGTCTGCTTGAACGGGCGCACGAAGAGAAGGTCGATGTCCGAACCCGGCGCCAGTTCGCCGCGGCCATAGCCGCCGGTCGCCACCACCGCGACGCGCTCCGACGCGGTCGGGTTCTGCGCATAGTAGAAATGCTTGGTGGCGAAATCGTAGATCACCTGGATGGTGACGTCCTGCAGCGCCGACAGCGCGCGCGCCGCGACGAGCCCGCTCAAGGTCCCGCCCTCGACGCCGTCCTTGACCCGCTGGCGGCCGGCCTGGAAGGCGCCCTTGATCAGCGCCAGCGCTTCCTTGCGCAGCTTGGTCTTGTCGCTCAGCTCGCGCGCCAGCGCCGTCAGCGCGCGCCGAAGCGCGTCGCCGTCCAGCAATTCTCCGATCGCGGGTCCTTCGTAGCCCAAAGCTGCCTCATCCGGTGCCGCGGCGGCACCGGGCGGAAGATGCCACGCCGCTCCTTAAGACGCGAGCTTGGCCGAAGTCTGGCGCTCCGAGCCGTCCACCAGCCAGCGCTGGACGAGACCGGCCAGGGCCGCACCCGCCAGGGGGGCCAGGATGAACAGCCACAATTGCTCGAGGGCCCAGCCGCCTTGAAAAATGGCCACCCCGATCGAGCGCGCCGGGTTCACCGAGGTGTTGGTTACCGGGATGGAGATCAGGTGGATCAGCGTCAGGGTGAAGCCGATGGCGATCGGCGCATAACCGGGGGCGGCGAGCGTCGAATTGAGGATGACGATCAGGAACATGAACGTCATGACAACCTCGCTGACCAAGCCGGCATACACCGCGTAGTGCTGTGGCGAGTGATCGCCGTAGCCATTGGAGGCAAAACCCGCTGCCGGGTCGAAGCCGGCGGAGCCGCTGGCGATGACGTAGAGGACGGCGCCCGCCGTGATCCCGCCCAGCAATTGCGCGATCCAATAGACGGCGACGTCCTTGGCGTCGAAGCGGCCGGCCACATACAGCCCGAACGTGACGGCGGGGTTGAAATGGGCGCCCGAGATATGGCCGAAGGCATAGGCGCCGGTCAGCACGGTCAATCCGAAGGCGAGCGCCACGCCGGCATAGCCGATGCCGACATCCGGCACGCCGGCGGCCAGCACGGCGGCGCCGCAGCCGCCCAGCACCAGCCAGAACGTGCCGATGAATTCGGCGGCGATCTTCTTGGAGTTGTTCATGCCGTCCTCCTCGGGTGCGGACGCATCCTTCCGCCGGAACGCCGCTTCTGTCTATCCCTCGCCGGGGCCTTTTGCCGTGTTGCAGAGCAGCAAAAGAAAGCGGCGCGGAATTTCTCCCGCGCCGCTTTTGAAGTCTTCACATCCGCTGCTGGTTTAGACCAGCTTCAGATTGACGGCCTTCGGACCACGCTTGTCGGCTTCGACTTCGAAGTTGACGCGCTGGCCTTCGTTCAGGCCGCGCAGACCCGCGGCCTGAACGGCGGTGACATGGACGAACACGTCCTTGCCGCCGTCTTCCGGCGCGATGAATCCGAAACCCTTCGTGGTGTTGAAGAACTTAACTTGACCGATCATTACGGCTTTCTCCTGAAAGCATTTGAGTTACCGCGCCGGACACCATGTCCGGCACGATCCTCGAGGGCGCGACTTGTTTCAGGAAAAGCGTCGTCGTCACGCCAGCACTGCGCTCCGGTGGAATGGAGCCTCGCATGGGCACAAGAAACTTCTCTAAAGGCTGCGCGGCCTCGATTGCGCGGCGATATAATATCCGGCGCCGCGCAAGGCAAGTCACCAGCTTTCGCCCAGCGGGATGTGGCCGGGCTGCCCGGCAACGCGCTTTAGCCAGCGCGAAACCGCGGGGTAGCGGGAAAGATCGAAGCCGCCGTCCGCCGCGCTGTGCGTGTAGCCGTAGAGCGCAATATCCGCAATCGTATAGCGCTTTGCCGCGAACCAATCGTGCGCCGAGAGGTGGGTTTCCATGACGCCCAGCGCGGCATCGCCCCTGGCGTGCCATTCCGGAACGAGGTGCTGCTTTTTCGCCAAGTCCTGCGGCGCCGCGTATTTCAGCCAGAAGCGCGCCACCGCGATATAGGGCTCGTGACTGTATTGCTCGAAGAACATCCAGTTCAGCATCTGGGAGCGGTCCCATTTGCTCTCCGGCACCAGCGCCGTGCCCTCGCCGAGATACCAGAGGATCGCGCCCGACTCCGGCAGGTGGCGACCATCCGCCAATTCCAGCAGCGGCACGCGGCCGTTGGGATTCTTGGCGAGATAGCCCGGCAGGCGCGTCGAGCCGTCATGCAGGCCGTATTCCCGGAGCGCGACCGGCGTGTTCGTCTGCCGCGCCGCAAGCCGGACCTTGTAGCAGTTGCCGGACATCTGCATCTGATGAAGCACAAGCATGTCTCACTCCCGCCCAAGCGAGAGCCGATCATGCACGAATCGCCGTGCCTTACTTATGCGTCGGATGCTTGGGGCCTTTGCGCGATCCGGGCGCGACGGTGCGCATGATCACGCCGCAGGCGACGCGGTCGCCGGCGGCGCCGGCCGGCTGGCTCATATAGTCGTCGCCCTTGGCATGCACGACGATGGCGGCGCCGTCGCGGTCGAAGATCGATTTCTTGCCGTTGCCCAGGCTGAAGGCGTTGCTGATCATGCTCGCGTGCAGGCTGCCGTCGGCGGCGGCATAGGCGTTGGGCAGGTCGCCGGCATGCGGCCCGTGCGCCGACAGATAGCCGTGCGTCTTGGCGGCGTCGGGCGCGTAGTGCGGACCCGCCGAGGTGAACCCCACCTTGGGATCGCAGCTGCCCGCGGTGTGGACATGGACCGCGTGCGCCCCGGGGCTGAGGCCCTTGAGGTCGATCTGGATCAGCACGCCGTGCGTCGTGGCGGTGAAGATCGCGGTGCCCGCCGGGGCGCCGTCCAGGCCGATCAGCTTGGCGACGGCGCGTGCTTTCGCCGCCGCGGCCGACGCGAGGCCGGCGGGCAGGGCACCCAACACAAGACACAACGCGGTACAGAGCGCGGCGCGCTTCATGGCGTCCCCCACGGGCGGCGGTGCAACCAGGGCAGCTGCCAGGATATACTTGGCGGGCGCGCCGGGCCAAGCCCGCGATGCGGAACTATCGGCGGCCGACCACGTTTCCGCCATGCGAACGGGATACTATCCGCCCGATTTGCAGGAGAATTCCATGATGATATTTCCCACCGCCGCGATTGTGCTCGCTGCCGCGATGACGGCTCCCACCGCTCCCCAGCCCATGTCCATGGACACCCCGGTGTCCTTCGGCAACATCGAGACCGTGTGCACCGGCGTCGGCTCGGCCAAGGACGACCCGCAATGGGCCTCCTATCCGGTCCGCATCGAGTTCTCCAATGGCGGCGCGCAATATCTCTCGGGCGCCCATGTCACGCTCAGCGCCGGTGGCGCCGCGATCGCCGATCTCAACTGCGCCGGCCCCTGGGTGCTGGTGAAGGGCGCGCCGGGCGCCTACCACGTCACCGCCGCGATCAACGGGTCGTCGGGCAAGCCGGCCACCGCCGCCTTCACGCTCGGCAGCGGCGCGCAGAAGCGCGTCGTGCTGCGCTTCCCGGACTACCAGGCCAACGAATAGCCGCCGCCGCGCGGGTCAGAGTATGACCTGCTCGTTGACGTCTTCCTCTTCCGCTTCCCGCTGGTCGGTGATCAGGCGGCGCTTCTTCCAATCGCCTCTGGCGAACCAGATCGCGCTGACCACGGCGGTCAGGACATTGGCGATGGGAAACGCCCACCAGATGCCGTGAGCGCCCAGATGGGCGCGGTGCGACAGCACGAAGGCGAGCGGAAACGTCAGCATCCATTGCGACACCAGGCTGATCACCATGGCCGCGAACATATTGCCGCTGGCGCGCAGCACGCCCATCAGCGCGAACTGGACGCCGATGAAGCCGAAACTCCACGACACGGTGCGGATGAAGACGCTGGCCTCGTGGATCACCGGCTTGTCGTGCGGCACGAAGAACGCCGCGATGTGATTGGCGAAGGCGAAAGCGAAGACGCCGAACGCCGTCAGCGCCCCGAAGGTGATCAATGCCGCCAGCCGGGCCACGGCCTCGGCGCGCGGAATGTTGCCGGCACCGATGTTCTGCCCGACCAGGGTGGAGATCGCCATGGAAAATCCCATCGCCGGAATGATCACGAACTGCAGGACGTTGCCGCCGACGCCATAGGCCGCCGTCGTCACGGTTCCGAAGCCGGTGATCAGGAACATCATCACCGTGACGCCGAGGCCGCGCGCCGAACCCTCGATCGCGGCGGGATATCCCAGGTCGAACGCGCGCTTGATGAAGGCGAAATCGGGCCTGAGCTGGCGCAGCCTGAGCTGGATCCCGTAGCGGCCGGAGGACAGCAGGACGATCGCGACGACCGCCGAGACGAACTGGCTGACCATGGTGGCCAGCGCTGCGCCCATCACGCCCAGCTTCAGCGTGAAGATGAACACGGGATCGAGCACGAAGTTGATGAACACCGAACCGGCGATGAGATAGAGCGGGATCGTCACCTGGCCCACGCCGCGCATCTGGGACTGGAAGCAGAAATAGGCGAAGGCCAGCGGCAGGCTCAGGAACGAGACGCGCAGGAAGCCCAGCGCGTTGTGATAGACCTCTGGTGCGACGTCCATAAGCTCCAGCAGATAGGGCGCGACCACGAAGCCGAACAGGCCCAGCACCAGCGACACCGCCACCACCGTCAGCAGCGTCTGGCCCGCGACGTGATCCACCATCTCGCGGTTGCGCGCGCCGACATATTGCGCGATCAGCGTCGAGCCGGCGATGGTGAAGCCCATGCCGACCGACATCATCAGGAACATCAGCGGCATCGACACCGAGATGCTGGCGACGGCGGCGGCGCCCAGCCGCCCGACCCAGAACGCGTCGACCAGCTGGTAGGCGATCTGCAGGATATTGCCGCCCATGATCGGGAAGGCGAGCAGGAACAGCGAGCGCGGGATCGGTCCCTGCAACAGGCGAGGATCGAAGGCGCGGCCGCCGGGCCGGCCGCCTGGCGTAAAGCCGCCGGGCGCTGCCGGGCTCTTGTCGGGTGTCATGCGGGGATTTTCCCGTATCGGCAGGGGCTTTGGCAAATCGTGCCGTCGGCTATAATCGCCGCCGCGACCCTTTGAAGAGCTTGGCCATGCGTTTTGCGTTCTTTTTGGGCTTGGGCCTGCTTCTGGCCGCGTCCGCCGCCCGGGCCGAGAATTGGGTCCATACCCGCGACGGCGGCGCCGGCCTGCCGATGTGCTTCGACAAGGACAGCGTCAAGGTTGGCGCCGACAATCTCACCCACTACGCCGTCAAGATGTGCCAGGACAGCGCGCCGCAATGGTACGCCGTCGACTGCGCCAAGAACTTCAAGATCGAGTTGCTGGTGCGGATCTACGACCGGCTCGACCCCACGCGCTATCGCGAGATGACGGTGAACAACCCGGATTCCGGCCTGGCGATCGACGCCCAGATGGCCTGCAACAAATAAAAAGCGGCCGGCGCTCGCGCACCGGCCGCGCTGAGTTCGCTCGACGGCGGTTCAGACCGCTTTCAGGTTCACCGCCTTGGCGCCGCGCGCATCGGGCTGCACGTCGAACGAGACCTTCTGGCCTTCGTTCAGCGAGCGCATTCCGGCCGCTTCGACCGCGGTGGCGTGGACGAACACGTCCTTGCCGCCGCCGTCCGGCGCGATGAAGCCATAGCCCTTGGCGGTATTGAAGAACTTCACGGTTCCGATGGTCATCTCTCGATCGTCCTGGTCAGTGGAATTCCGCAGCCGCGACATGCGAATGCGGAACGCTGGAACGGACATCTTAGGAGAGGAAGTGAGGCTGTCTCGTCCAGGCGCGGATCCGGAAACGGTAACAGTCGAGCGCTTTCTCTGACGGGACGCCGTCCACGTTGCCGCGAAGGCTAAACCCAAAACCGCGGTCGAATCAAACCTTGGGGGTGAGGGCTGACGGATTGTCGGCTAGTCCGGCGCGAGCACGGCGTTGCGCAGCAGCAGCATGATCTCGCCGGCGCGCCAGCGCGCCCGGCAATCGTGCCGGATGGTGCGCACCATGCCGGCGCGTTCGATCTGGAGATAGAAGGTCGCCCCGTCGAAACAGGTTTCGCCCCCGCCCCCCAGCATGGGTATCGTCCGCGGCGCGTAGTCGGGTTCGCGCGCCAGGCACCTGTCGGCGAGTGCCGCGTCGAGCGTGGCGGCATCGGCGGCGCCCAGATGTCCCGCCATCGGGTCCGACGCATTGCGCCGGCGCGCGAGATGCCAGCCTCCCTTGGCGTGTCGCGCCACGGCGTGAGTCGTGTCGGCAACGCCGCGCCCGCCGTCGGAGAAGGTGTAGAAGCGCAGCACGGTGTCGGCGTCGCCGAGTTGCGGCACCGCTTCGGCCTGCAGCACCTGGCGCGCCGCCACGACGTCGAACGACAAATTGGACAGCGCCGCGAGATCGATCTCGGCCAGCGCCGGGCATTGCGCCCGCGTCTCGTCCGCCTGCGCGGCGGACACGCTCACGGCGGCGGCGAATGCCATGGCAACAGCCTTCGAAGAAAATGTCACGCGCGACTATCGCGCCTTCGCCGTCTTCTTCTTCGCGGCCGGTTTGCCCGGCGGCGCTTCCGCCGCCAGCTTTATCGCAAGCTCGGCATCGGCGGCTTCCTTGGCGAGGCGCAGCGCCTTGAGCTTGGCGGTCTTGGTTTCGAACGCATGGCGCTCGGCTTCCAGCGCCTTCCTCACCAGCGCGTCGCGGGCTTCCGACGCCGTGAAGGTGGCACCGGTCTTGCGCCGGGCAATGTCTTTGATCGGATCGGACATGCTGGACTCCTGTGCTAGGTGCGGGGTCCGGGTCCGCTGTCGCGGGCGGGGGCTCTGCGGGTTAAGCCGTATGCGGAATATAGCGCAAAATGGTGCGCTGCGGTGCGGATTTTTGGGGTGCGCGGCGTGAATTCGCGGCGCTCGGCGGGCGATGTGCACTGCGGCATGGCGCTCGACCCGGCCTTCGCTGCGGCCGCTTCCGGTTTGTCGCAAAGGGTCGCCGCGCCGCAATGAAACCGCACTTCGTTGGGCTGCCATTCATGTGGCGCGCCTCAGTCTCGCCTTCCCGATGCTTCCTCCAAGGAGACTGCCATGCTGTCGAAGTCCAAGTTTCTGAAAACCGCCGTCGTCGCCGCGCTGGTCGGCCTTGCCGGCGTGGCCAGTGTCGCGCCCGCCAGCGCGCGCGAGCACGACGGTCGCGGCTCGTACCACCGCGACCGCGATTCCGGCGGCGGCCGCGACCGCGGCGACCGCGGCTGGGATCGCCATGACCGGCATGACAACCATGGCTGGGGCTGGCGCTATCGCCATCACCGCCATCACGGCTGGTATTGATCGTTCGGGCCGCTCCCGCCTGAACGGTCGCGAAGCGGGTGCGCAGCGATGCGCACCCGTTTTGCATGGATCCGGCTGGGATGGCGGCGAGGCCGGCGCCCCCGGCCCGCCGGGACAGCCGCCTCAATCGCGGGTGGGAGACGTTGATCAGCGCGACGCGCTGCGTCTCGCGTTCAGGCCTTGACGACGATCTTGCGCGGCTTCTTGGGCGGCGGCGCGGTTTCGGCGGCGACGCGCGCGCTCTGCCGGTCTTCTTCTTCCTTGGCCAGGCGCAGCGCCTTGAGCTTGGCGGTGCGCGCGTCGAGCGCGGCGCGTTCGCCGTCCATGATCTTCTTGACCAGGTTGGTGCGGGCTTCGGCGGCCTCGAAATGGTTCTGCGCCTTGCGGCGCGCGCCGTCGCGGTCGCGGGGCGGCGGGCTTAAGGGATTGCTCATGAGCGGTCCTTCAAAAAAAGGAAAGCCGGCGGCGAGGATTTCCCCCGCCGCCGGCCCCCGATGTGATCACAGCTTCAAGGCTTAGACGGCCTTGAGGTTGGTCGCCTTGCTTCCGCGCGCATCCGGCTGGATGTCGAACGAGACCTTCTGGCCTTCGTTCAGCGAACGCATGCCGGCCGCTTCGACGGCCGTGGCATGGACGAACACGTCCTTGCCGCCGCCTTCCGGCGCGATAAACCCAAAACCCTTGGCAGTGTTGAAGAACTTCACGGTACCGATCGTCATTGCATTTTCCTAAAGTAAAGTGCGCCCGCGCACATGCGCGAACGTTCGTGGAAAACGAGACATCAGCTTTGATGAAGTATCCGTTTGGTTCGGCGCGCGGTCATTGCGGGTCGTATCAACAGGAGCGCTTCGTCTGACGGGACGTAAGAACCACGTGAGAGGTTTATAAGCCTTTCGGGCCCGATATACAATCGGCCGGCGAAACCGCCGGTTTGGGCGGGAAAAGACGGCCGCCGCGCCTTGTAATGCGGCGCGCGCATCGCCATATCAGCGCTGGTGGCAAATCTTTGCCTTCGTTTTCTCCCCACAGTTTTCCGGTGTGCCTCAGACGCCTCGTGCCTGGCGTGCTGCGCAAGCGGCCCCGTTTGCACGATTTGGCGTATCGCGTGCTGGAAGACCGCGGCGGCAGGGTGACCGGGCTTTCGTCCGCCGCCTTGCCGCCGCCGGTGGGACCTGCAAGGACAGGACGATGTCGACACGCATGCTGAGCCGGACCGTGACGTTCCGCCGTCCCTTCGTGCTGGACGGTTTCGAGCAAGTCGAACCCGCCGGCGTCTACACCGTCGACACCGAGGAAGAGTCGCTGGACGACGTCTCGTTTCCGGTGTGGAAGCGCAACGCCACGGTGATCCACCTCACCCATGGCGCGGTCACCGAATATCTCCGCATCGATCCCGAAGACCTGCGCAAGGCGGAGCTGCGCGACGCGGTGGCGGACGAGCCGGCGGGCGCGGCGCTGGCGCTGCTGGAGGCGAGCCGCAACAAGAACACCGCGCGTCTCGCGCGCCGCAAGAAATACTGAGCCGAAGGGTACCGCCATGAGCACCGATTTCGCGTTGAGCCGCATCTATGCCGAGGGCTGGAAGGCGGCCGGGAAACTGACGGCGGCCGAGCGCACCCTGCTGGAAGCCAAGGGCGTCGCGGCGCTGAACCCTTACGCCGAGGCGCCGGAGCGGGCGCGCTGGGCCGAAGGCTTCGGCCGCGCCCTGGGCGTGGCGCCGCAATGACGATTCACAGAATCCGCTACCGCCGGCCCGAAACGCCGTGGAGCCTGTCGCACATGACGACCCAGACGGCGGAGGATGCCGCGATCCAGGTGCAGCGCCTGGTGGCGCTCGGCTACACGGTGGCGGAAGTGTCGCCGCCGCTGGAAGAGGCGCCGGCCCATCCGCCGGGACGCTGAATTCTCAGCCGATGATCATCTTCTTGCGCGGCTTGCGCGGCTTGGGCGGCGGCGCGTTGGCGGCGGCCAGCGCCGCGGCCTCGCGGTCGGTTTCTTCCTTGGCGAGGCGCAGGGCGCGCAGCTTCGCGGTGTTGGCGTCGACGGCTTTGCGCCCCTGTTCGAGTTCGTGCTGGATCGTGGCGCTGGGCTGGCGCGGCACGGCGAACTGATCCATCGCCTTGCGGTGCGCGGCGCTGCGCGGCGGCGGGTTGGCGGGATTGTGGTAGGCGGCCATGCGCGGATCCTCTTCAAGCAAGAAAGGCGCGGCGGGATCGCTCCCGCCGCGCCCGCAAGTCTTCAGGCCGCTTTGAGATTGACGGCCTTGGTGCCCTTGGCATCGGGCTGGGTCTCGAACGAGACCTTCTGGCCTTCGCTCAGCGAGTGCATGCCGGCCGCTTCGAGCGCGGTGGCGTGGACGAACACGTCCTTGCCGCCGCCGTCGGGCGCGATGAAGCCGAAACCTTTTGCGGTATTGAAGAATTTCACGGTGCCGATCATTTTCGTTTTCCTAGTCGTACGATTTTCCGCGCGCGCAAGATGCGCGAACGGACGTGGTGGGGGCTTGAGAGGGAAGGGGTCCGATCGTCCGGCGCGCTGGGAAGCGTGTCATCCAACAAGAGCGCTTCGTCTGACGAGACGTAAGAACCACGTGGGGGCGATAAGCGCCTTTGCGGACGAAATAGCAAGGCGGCCGCCGGCGCCGCCCCGCGCCGCTACCCCGCGGCGCGGCGGAACGCTAGGATGCGCCGCCGCCTCCTGGGACGCACGCGAATGTGCCGCAACATCAAGACCTTGCACAACTTCAAGCCGCCGGCGACGGACGCGGAGATCCGCGCCAGCGCGCTGCAATTCGTCCGCAAGCTGAGCGGCACCAACCGCCCGAGCAAGCAGAACGAAGCCGCCTTCGCGCGCGCCGTCGAGGCGGTGACGCATGCGGCGCATCATCTCCTCGAAGAGCTGGTGACCACCGCCCCGCCGCGCGACCGCGAGGCGGAAGCCGCGAAGGCCAGGGCGCGAAATGCGGTGCGGTTCGCCGTCACGCGCTAGCCGGCCTTCGACAGCTTGATCACGACCTTGCTGCCGGTCGCCTTGGCATATTTGCGCAACGACGCCATCGACGGCGAACGCCCGCTCTCCAGCCGCGCCACCGCCGACTGCGACGTCCCCATGCGCCGCGCGACCTGGGCTTGGGTGAGTTTGGCGCGCATGCGGGCGGCGAGCAACTCGTTGATCAACGCGAACTCCTCTTCCAGCGCGTCGTATTCCTTCTTGACCGCGGGGTTCTTCAACTGCTCCCGCTTCCATGCGTCAAAACTGAGCATTGTCGATCTCCTTCAAGCGGGCCAGCGCGAGATCGATCTCGCGCGGCGGTGTCTTCTCGGTTTCTTCACGAAGGTGCGCAGCACGATGAGGCGCTGCCCACTCGTTGTGACATAGATCGACCGCGCAATGCCGTCGCGGCCCTTCAGTCGCAATTCCCACAGCTTGCCGACCAGATGCTTGGCATAGGGATCCCGTAAAGCGACGCGGCCGTGCGCCTGGAGCATGTCGCCAAGCCGGATGAACCGCGTCCGCATGTCGAGTGGCAGAGCATTCAACTCGGCCCGCGCGGCAGCGTTCACGAAGCCGACCGTCCATGCCATTTTTGAGATATATCAGAAATGGGATATAGCGGTCAAGGCAATGATAGCCACAGGAGCGCGAAGTAAGTACTTGCTAATCCTGTTCGACATAGCGGTCCGGCACACGTTCCCACTTGCTACAATGCCGATACATCGACCTGATGAACGATCGACAAAGCACTATACCCGAGACAGTTCCTGCCTAAGAAGTGATGCGTGATAACTACCCACTCCAGTCCCCAAACGTTTTCGGCACGCCTGGGTGGCTGGCGCGTTGCATGTGTTTTCGGCTTGTCTTCCGGTACTCCTCGCCCGCTCCGTCCCTAAAGCTGTATCCGCAAATTCGAGATAATGATCCGCTTCTCCAGCTCGATCTGGTTGATCGTCGACCAGCTCACCTGCGGCAGCACCACGCTCAAGTCGTATTCCGACTTGGTCAGGAAATCGATCGCGCCCAGCACGCGGTCGACCTTCACCCCGTCGTCGGACAAGGGCAGCGCCAGGTGCTCGATGTTCAGCTCGGTGCCGCTCTCGGTCTTGATCGTCGCCTCGTCCACCACCGCCATGCGCATCTTCACGGCGCAGAGCAGGTTCTTGCGCCACTCCTCCTCCCAGCCGCCGATCTGCAGGTCGAGCAGGATGCGCTCCGAGCCCTCGATCTTGAAGTTCTGCACCAGGTTGCCGCCCATCAGGCGGAACTTGAACCAGACGCCGTCCTCGTCGTTCATCACCTGTGCGATATAGACATAAGGCAGCTCGGCCTTGATCGAGTTGGGATCGATATGGGCGCGCGCCGGCAGGTCGCGGTCGCCGCGGGCGTGGATCCAATGGGCGAAGACGGCGGCGTTGCGCCGGCTCGAGAGCACCAGATGCATGTCGCGGCAACCCTTCCGGTCATCGATCGACGGGTGCCGCCGAAGGGTCCGGCGCCAGGCGCAAATGCGACTCGGCAACTTTCTTAGCAGGTTCCCACAGGACGCGAAATTGCGCACCCTAGCGGCTGCGGCTGCCGAACGTCTTCGGCACACCCGGCCGGCTGGCGCGCTGCATGCGCTTGCGGCTGGTCTTCTGATGCTTGGGCCCACGGCTCGCCTTGTCGCCGCCGTCCTCGCTGCCCGAGCCGTCGCGCACCGCGCGCAGGAACGCATCGTCGACCGCGCGATCCACTTCGCTCTGGCGCGCGAACGGGTCGTCGGCGATGGCGAGCTCCGTCGCCTGCAGCCGCTTGAGTTCGTCGCGCAGGCGGGCGGCTTCCTCGAACTCGAGGTCGGCGGCCGCCTCCTTCATGCGCTTTTCGAGGTCGGCGATGGTCGCCTTGATGTTGTGGCCGACATAGCTCTGGCCGTCTTCGCTCAAGGTCCCGGCGTCGACCGTGACGTGGTCGCGCTCGTACATCGATCCCATGATGTCGGCGATGTTCTTCTTGATGCTGATCGGCGTGATGCCGTGTGCGGTGTTGTAGGCCTCCTGCTTGGCGCGGCGCCGGTTGGTCTCGGCCATCGCCCGCTCCATCGAGCCGGTGATCTTGTCGGCATAGAGCACGACCTTGCCGTCGACATTGCGCGCGGCGCGGCCGATGGTTTGCACCAGGCTGGTCTCGCTGCGCAGGAAGCCTTCCTTGTCGGCGTCGAGGATGGCGACGAAGGCGCATTCGGGAATGTCGAGGCCCTCACGCAACAGGTTGATGCCGATCAGCACGTCGAAGGCGCCGAGCCGCAGGTCGCGGATGATCTCGATGCGCTCCAGCGTCTCGACGTCCGAATGCATGTAGCGCACGCGGATGCCCTGCTCGTGCATGTATTCGGTGAGGTCCTCCGCCATCTTCTTCGTGAGCGTGGTGACCAGTGTGCGGAAGCCGCGCTGGGCGACCTCGCGGCATTCGGCGATCAAATCGTCGACCTGGTGCTCCACTGGCCGGATTTCGACAGGTGGATCAATAAGCCCCGTCGGGCGGATCACCTGCTCGGTGAAGACGCCGCCGGTGCGCTCCATCTCCCACGGCCCGGGCGTGGCGCTGACATAGACGGTGGCGGGGCGCATCGCGTCCCACTCCTCGAATTTCAGCGGCCGGTTGTCGATGCAGGACGGCAGGCGGAAGCCGTATTCGGCAAGCACCGATTTGCGGCGATAGTCGCCTTTGTACATCGCGCCGATCTGCGGCACGGTGACGTGGCTTTCGTCGGCGAAGACCAGCGCGTTGTCCGGCAGGTATTCGAACAGGGTCGGCGGCGGCTCGCCCGGCTTGCGCCCCGTCAGCCAGCGCGAATAGTTCTCGATGCCGGCGCAAGAGCCGGTCGCCTCGATCATCTCGATGTCGAAATTGGTGCGCTGCTCCAGGCGCTGCGCTTCGAGCAGCTTGCCGTTGGCGCGGAAGTCGGCGAGACGCAGGATCAGCTCCGCCTTCATGCCCTTGATCGCCTGCTGCAGCGTCGGGCGCGGCGTGACGTAGTGCGAATTGGCGTAGATCTTGATCTGGTCGAGGGCGCCATAGGGCTTGCCGGTGAGCGGATCGAACTCGGTGATGCTGTCGACTTCGTCGCCGAACAGCTCGACGCGCCAGGCGCGGTCCTCGTAATGCGCCGGGAAGATGTCGACCGTGTCGCCGCGCACCCGGAAGGCGCCGCGCACGAAATTGTTGTCGTTGCGGCGGTATTGCAGGGCGGACAATTGCTGCTGCATCGCCATGCGGTCGAGTTTCTTGCCGCGCGTGATGGTGACGGCGGTGCCGCTGTAGGTCTCCACCGCGCCGATGCCGTAGATGCAGGAGACCGAGGCGACGATGATCACGTCGTCGCGCTCCAGGATCGCCCGCGTCGCCGAATGGCGCATGCGGTCGATCTCCTCGTTCACGCTGGAGTCTTTCTCGATATAGGTGTCGGTGCGCGGGATATAGGCCTCGGGCTGGTAGTAGTCGTAATACGACACGAAATACTCGACCGCGTTCTCCGGGAAGAACTGCTTGAATTCGCTGTAGAGCTGCGCCGCCAGCGTCTTGTTGGGGGCGAGGATCAGCGCCGGGCGCTGCGTCGCCTCGATCACCTTGGCCATGGTGAAGGTTTTTCCGGAGCCGGTGACGCCGAGCAGCACCTGGTCGCGCTCGCCGATCTGGCCGTGGTTGACGATGCCGCCGGGCGCCGGTCCACCCAGGCCGCCGACGAGATCGCGGATCGCGGTCGGCTGGTCGCCGGCCGGGGTGTATTCGCTGACCAGCTTGAAGCCCTTGCCGCCTTCGGACTTTTCCGGTCGGGCGGGGCGATGGGGAACGAAGTTTGTTTGATTGTCGGCCCCGCCGACGGGGGGCAGATCGCCGATCGGCGCGACCGGATCATAGGCCGTTCCCGCCGCCGCGATGGGAACCGCGGCCGCGGCGCGAAACTTCGCTGCGTTCTCGGACAAACCCTTGCGGCCCTTGCGGGGCACCATGCCGTTGTTGTGAGCCATGGTGCCAATGTAAGGATTGGTGCGGTTTTGTGCGAGGGCCGAACGCAAGGCTGCTGACATCCTCGCGCGCAAAGGAACATTCGTTCCAACGCTTGCGGTGGTTAATCGGGAAAATCCGCGCGCGGAATTGCCGGAAAATGGAAGGGAAGACGCGCGGCAAATGTAGGCAGCGCCTAGCGTCAACATGCTGAAATACTGCCTTTTTTGTTGTGCGGCGCGGGAGAGTGCGATATTGCTCAGCCGATTTTTTCCGGAGCTGGTAACGGAGGCGCGGTGGCGTTTGTCGGCCAGACGTCAATGGTCGATAGCACCAGCGCGGACTTGCGAGTGGACGGCGCATCCGGCGAGCAGACAAGCCGTTTCCCCGACCGGACCGTATCGACGGCAGCGTCGTCCGCGCCGCTGGCAGATTTGCCCGCCGGCGGCCTTCAGACGGTCGTTTGCATCAAATGGGGCAACCAGTACGGCCCCGAATACGTCAACCGCCTCTACAGCATGATCGCGCGGCAGGCGCGCCGGCCGTTCCGGCTGGTCTGTCTCACCGACGATGCCAGCGGATTGTGGAGCCAGATCGAACGCCACTCCATTCCGGCCATTCCGGTGCCGCCCGGCCCGGAACGTGGCTGGCGCAAGCTCGCCATGTTCGCGCCGCAGATGGCCGAGGTGCTGGGCGACCAGGCGCTGTATCTCGATCTCGATGTCGTGCTGGTGGACGGCATCGACGCCTTCTTCGACCAGCCCGGCACGTTTCTCATCATCCGCGACTGGTACTATCCGCTGTTCCCGATCGGCAATTCCTCCGTCTACCGCTTCCGCCCGCCGCTCTCGTCGGGCGTGTACGAGGATTTCTGCCGCAACTCCCAGCAGATCGCCAAGCGCTTCCGCAACGAACAGGAATACCTGTCGGCCTTCATGCGATCGTCCGGCGTGCTGCAGTTCTGGCCGCGCGACTGGTGCTGCAGCTTCAAGCGCCACTGCATTCCGTGGTGGCCGCTGAACCGGTGGAGAAGTCCCAGCGTGCCGGAAGGCAGCCGCATCGTGGTGTTCCACGGCTATCCCAAGCCGCCCGACGCGATTGTCGGCGGCCCGGCGCGGAGCCGCGCGCGGGCCCATCTGCCCGCGCCGTGGGTCGCCGACCACTGGCGCGCCTGAATGGCCCGCCCCGCGGGCCCGGAGCATTCCCAGGCGCACGGGTCGCCAAGCGCACAGCGCACCGGCGGGAAGATGGCGGCCGTCGCCAGGCTCTGGCCGGACCTGTCGAGCGACCCGGCGCAGCTCACCCTCGCGATCATCGTCGCCGCCACGGGCCTTCGCCTTGTCCTGGCCGTGATCACGGGCCTCGGCAACGATGAGTCCTACTCCGTCGCCAACGCCCGCGACCTCGGCCTCTCCTATCTCGACCATCCGCCGCTCCATCTTTGGCTGGCGCATTTTTTCGATCTCGAGCACAGCAGCCTCGTCCGCCTGCCCTTCGTCCTGATCTTCGCCGGTACGTCCTGGCTCCTGTACCGGCTGACGGAACGGCTGTTCGACGCGCGCAGCGGCCTTTGGGCGGTCATCGCGCTCAGCCTGTCGCCGTTCTTCACGGTGGAGGCGGGATCATGGGTGCTGCCCGACGGCCCGCTGATCTTCTGCGTGCTCGCGGGGCTGCTTTGTCTGTTGCCGGTCCTGATCGACGACGAAAGCCGCGAGGGTTCGGTATGGCTGTCGTGGCTCGGCGGCGGTGTCTGGCTCGGCCTCGCCAGTCTTTCGAAATATCATGCCGTGTTCTTCGCGGCGGGGATTTTCGCCTTCCTGCTGCTGACGCCGGGCAAGCGGCAGCGTCTGCGCCATCCCGCGCCCTATGCCGGGCTCGCCGTCGCGCTCCTGATCTTCGCGCCCGTGCTGGTGTGGAATGCCGGGCACGCCTGGGCCTCCTTCGCGTTCCAGGGCGAGCGGGCAGTGCCGTCCTACGGGTTCGCGCCGCTGCGGGCGATCTCCAACGCGCTGCTGGAGCTGCTCTATCTCGGCCCCTGGATCGCGCTGCCGGCCTATAGCGTCTTGCGCAGCTTCGGGTCCTCCGCCCGCGAGCGGCTGTGCTACTGGCTCGGCCTGCCGCAGATCGTGTTCTTCACGCTCATTCCGCTGTTCGGCACCAATACGATGCCGCACTGGGCGATGCCGGGCTGGCTCATGCTGTTCCCGCTCATTGGCGCCACGCTCGCCCGCGAGGGCGAGGTTCGGGCCGGGCGGTGGGCCAAAATATCGGGAGCGGTGTTCGGCGTCCTTCTGCTGGTCCTGGCGACCGATGCCCGGACGGGCTGGACGACGCAAGTCATCCCCGGCGGCTATGCCCGCGGCGGCGATCCCACCCTGGTCGTGTTCAATTGGAACCAGCTCGCGGATGCGCTCGCGCAGCGCGGCCTGCTGAAGAATCGCGACCGCTTCATCGCCACTTTCCGCTGGGACGTCGCCGGCAAGATCGACTACGCGCTCGAAGGCCGCTTGCCCGTCCTGGTGCTGTCGCCCAATCCGCACTCCTATGCGCGGCATTACGAAGTCCGGCACAACCCTCAAGATTTCGTCGGCCGCGACGGCCTGATCATGGCGCCGACCTATCTCGTCGCCCGCTGCGCCGCCTTCCTGAAGACGCGCTTCTCGTCCATTGCCTATCTCGCGCCGGTGTATCTGGGCCGCGGCCGCAACCGCGAGATCGAGCTTCAGATCCTCTACGGACGCGGCCTGCGGAACGACGATCCGGCCCATCCGATCGTCGACGCCGCGCATCATCCCTGCCGCTAGCGGCGGTTCCACGTTGTGCGGAACGTTCGCGGTTCGTGCACCGGTCGACAAATCGGGCCGCCGGCGTCTTGTCCGCGCCGCCTCCATGCGTTAGTTCCCAAGGCGACCCCGGAGCGCCGCCATGCACAACCGCAACCACTTCGAAAAAAGCCTCGAATGGGTACTGTTCCAGTCGCGCTGGCTGATGGCGCCGGTCTATATCGGGCTGGTGCTGTCGCTGATCATGCTGCTCATCGCCTTCGTCGGCGAGATCGCGGAGGCGGTGCCGCATGTCATCGGGATGAAGACGGAGGAGGTGCTGCTCACCGTCCTCTCCCTGATCGACCTGTCGCTCGGGCTCAACCTGGTGCTGATCGTGGTGTTCTCGGGCTACGAGAATTTCGTCTCCAAGATCGACACCGGCGACAGCGAAGACCGTCCGCAATGGATGGGCACGCTGGATTTCTCGGGCATGAAGATGAAGCTGATCGGCTCGATCGTCGCGATCAGCGCGATCTCGCTGCTGCGCGCCTTCATGCGCCTGGTGGAAGACACCGGCGTGGTCCCGGGCGGCGAGCACGGCGCCGCAGCCGTGGCGCCGATGGACGATTCGCATCTGCGCTGGATGGTGATCCTGCACGTCACCTTCCTGTTCTCCGGCGTGCTGTTCGCGCTGATGGACTGGGTCGCCTCGCTGACCGAGAAGAACGAGCACGCGATCAAGATGCATCCGGCGCCCCGCGAATAGCGCGGGAACCCCAAGGCGTTGCGGCGCCGGGCCGGCGGCCCCCCGGGGCCTTTCCAGCGCCGCGCCCTGCTGACAACATGCTGTCAGCAGACTGGCAGCAGGATGGCACCTGCCAAGAGGGGTTCCGCCATGACCGCCACCGTGTTCGACCGCTTCCCGATGCCGCCCTGCGCGCGGCACCTGGGCTGGACGCTGCTCGACCATGACGCGGCCAGGGGCTGGGCCCGGCTGTCGTTCGAGGCCCGGCCGGAATTCCTCAATCCCGCCGGCTTCGTGCAGGGCGGCTTCGTCGCCGCGATGCTGGACGACACGATGGGGCCGGCAGTCCTGCTGATGACGCAAGGCCGCAGCTACACGGTGACGCTCAGCCTGAGCGTCAATTTCATCGCGCCGGCGCGGGCCGGAACCTTCTTCGGCGAGGGCCAGGTGGTGCGGCTCGGCAGGAGCATCGCCTTCGTCGAAGCGCGGCTGTGCGACGCCGGCGGCCTGCTGGTCGCCATCGCGTCTTCGAGCGCGCGCCTGGTCGCGACCGAAAAGCTGGCGGCCTGAGGCGGGCGGGATGCGGCGCGCCGAACGGCTTTTCCAGATCATCCAGATCCTGCGCCGCAGCAAGCGGCGCCCGATCACCGCGAACGACATCGCATCCGAGCTCGAAACCTCGCTGCGCACGATCTATCGCGACATCTCGCAACTCCTGGCCGAGCGCGTGCCGATCCGCGGCGAGGCCGGGATCGGCTATGTCCTGGAGGACGGCTTCGACATGCCGCCCCTGATGCTGACCGCCGACGAGATCGAGGCCGCGATGCTGGGGGCGCAATGGGTGATGGGGCGCGGCGACGCGGCGCTGGCGCGCGCCGCGCGCGACATGGTGGCCAAGATCGGCGCCGTGGTGCCGGCGCATCTGAGGCCCTTGGCACTGGATTCGACGCTGGTCTCGCCCAACTGGCGGCAGGTGGCGGCGGATTCCGTCGACATGGCCAAGGTGCGCGCCGCGATCCACGCCCAGACCAAGATCGCGATCGCCTATGGCGACGAGCAGGGACGCGAGAGCGAGCGCACGATCTGGCCGATCGCGGTCAGCTATTGGGAGCTGGTGCGGGTGATCGTGGCGTGGTGCGAGCTGCGCAAGGCGTTCCGCAGCTTCCGCACCGACCGCGTCCGCGCCGCCGATTTCCTCGCCGAGCGCTATCCCGTCCCGCGCACCCGGCTGACGGCGCAATGGCGCAAGGAAACGGCGGATAGCGGCGACTACAAGAAGCGCCAGGAAGCGCAGCAGAACCGGACCTAGCTCAGCCGAAGCGCGACCGCGGCGCGAAGCCGGCGTTGAAGTCCTGGAAGATGATCGCAAGCTCCTCCGCGTCGACCGTGCCCTTGGCGCTGTCGGGGAAGCGGAAGCGCCAGAAGCTGACGATGTGCGAGATCGTGCCCATTTTCTCGCCGAGATCGACGAAGAGATGCGGCGCGCTGAGCAGGAAGTCGCGAAACGTCCGGGGCTCGCCGTTGCGCACCAGATCGCCATAGGCGCCGTCATAGACGGCGAGCGTGCGCTGCACCGACCGGCCGGCCTCGCGCACGCGTTCGGCGATGCTGTGGCGGCTGTGCTGCAGGAACGTCCGGACCTCGTGGTTCAAGACGCCGGTCGGCTGCACCGTGCGCACCGCGCGCAGCACCGCCAACACTTCGGGCCACAGCTTCTCCATGCACCATTTGTAATAGAGAAAGCCGCGCCAGCTGAACACGCCTTCGCGGAAATCCTCCGCCTCCAGCATCAGGGTGCGGCGCAGGGGCTCCAGCTTTTCGTCGACCTGGTTGGAGAGCAGGGCCTCGACCAGGCGCTTGGTCTGCTCCAGGCCGCCTTCGCCGGTGGCGAGCGCGATCAGTTCGCGGATCTGCGCCACCGCGTGATCGTGCATCTGCTGGCGGTCGGCGTCCGAGATCGCGAAGTAGCAGTCGGCGCAATCGACGCCGTTGCTGCGCAGATGCTCGCGCAGCAGGAAGGGATCGAGCGAGGGCAGGGCGTCGACGATGCGCAGCACTTCGAGATCGTGCTCCATGGTGCGGCCGTCATACTTGCCGGTCTCGCGCAGGGTCTCGTGGTAGCCGCGCTGGCCGACGAAGAAGGAGCGGCCGCCGGCTTTGAGGCTCTGGTTGTCGAACGGCACGATGATCTTGGTCACGACCAGGCGGCCATCGGGAAACAGATAGGTCTCGTCCGAGCGCACGCGGTGCTTGAGGACGATGGCGGTGTTCAGCAGCGGCGAGGCGAACAGCGGGCGGCTGGCGTGCTCCGGGTCGTCGCGGTGGGCGGCCGCGATGCCCGCCAGGTTCAGAACCCGGCTGGTCGAGGCGGTGTGGAGAGCCGCGAGGGAGCGAAGAGAACGATCGAGAGCCAAGGCCGTGCCGCGACAAAAGGGCCCGCAGCTTCGCCCAGGGGGCGTAAAGAAGCCGTTTGCGGAAAGCTCAGTGGCTCAGCCAGATCACGCCCTGGGCGGCGACCGCCAGGGTCCAGAGTCCGGCGATCAAGGCCAGCAGCGCGGGATGCGGCAGCCAGAGCGGCCGGCCGGTTTCCTGCTCGTTTTGGATGACGCTCACGTGGCTTGTCCCAGTTCCATGACTGTTTAGCGCGCCAGATGCGGCTTTGGTTCCCGGACGCCGGTGTCGTCCACAGGTTCGCACCCGTTTCTTACCAAATCGTTGCCGATTCGGAACAGCGCGGGAACCCGCCGAATACCCATATTGGGCACCTCGATTGTGGAACAGCGCTCATGACGATTGTACTGCGTGCTTTCTCGGTATTGCCTTGTCTTGAAGCCATCGGCTTGTTCACTTGGTCTTCACTTGGATTCAACAGGAATGGCAGAACCGCCCGCAGCAACCGACGAGGCCGCCGGACATATCGCCGGCGCGCTGGCGATCGGTTATGTCGTGGCGATCGCCGGCGAAGCGCTGCGCACCTTCCCGCTCGATTTCCTCGACCTGCTGCTGGTGGCCACGATCGCCAGCGCGAACGTTCTGCGTCCGCCGCCGCCGCCGGCGCCCGCCCGGCGAAGCCGCCGCCGCGCCGCGCCACCGCCGTCCGAGCGCGTCGGCATCAGCCGCAACGCGGTCAGCCGGGCGCTCAACATCCCGCTGGAGACCGTGCGCCGCCGCATCGCCGTCCTGGTTCGCAAGAAGGTGCTGAACGAGCAGGCCGACGGGCTGGTGTTCGCGCCGGACAATCCCTTGGGTCTCGGCCACAACCCCCGGCTCGCCGACGTCAATCTCACACTCCTGCGCCGGCTCTTTGCCGGTCTGAAGGCGAACGGCATTAGACTCGATTAGCGCGAATCACCTCGGAGGGGCCCCGAGGGCCGACGCCGCGTAGCGTTGCCGGGGACATCATGCCAGACAGCAAGCCGCCACAGACGACCCCCGTTCAACGGGATCCGACGCTGCCGCCGGGGCCGATTCCGGATCCCGGTCCGTCCGTCCGCGACCACGCGCAGTCGCGCGTCATCGCGCATTTCGTGACCGAATTCATCCTGCGCACCGCCGAAGGCGTCAGCGAAGTCTTCGACCACGACTACGAGGCGGCGATCCTTTTCCTCACCATCTCGGTGCGCAACGGCGACAAGGCGATGAACGATCCCAAGCTGCGCGAGCTCTACGGCAGCTTCAAGGAGGCGATCCCGGCGGAGCATGCGCTGTTCGTCAGCCGCATGGCGCTTGCCCGCACCACCGGCCTGCCGCGCGAGACGGTGCGGCGCAAGGTCGCCAAGCTGATCGCGCGCGGCTGGATCGAGGAGCATCCCGAAGGCCTGCGCGCCCGCATCGATCTCAACCGCGACCCGCGCTACATCGCGGTGCTGGAGCCCCAGGCGCAGAATCTGCGCCGCCTCTTCACCATGCTGGTGTCGACCGGGGCGCTGAATTTCGGCTGACGCCTATTTGATCCCCTGCAGCGCCTTGGCGGCGTCGGCGGCGTCCTTCTGGGCGACGGCGAGGTCGTCCGCCGCGAGGCCGGCGCGCACCGTGGCGGCGGCGGCTTCGAGCTTGGCCTTTTTCGCCGCGTCGGCGGTGTCGGGGATCGCGCCGCTGCCGGCGTTGACGCAAGGATTGATGTTGGTCGGGTCGAAATCGGCGCCGCCCGGCCCGACCAGGCAGTTGAGCACGTGATGCAGGTGGATCTTCGTCCCTGCAAGATTGCCCGCCTTGCTCGCAAGGTCGGCATGCGTCGCGGCGGTCACGATCTCGCCCGCCGCGTCGGCGGCCAACACCGGAAACGGCGCCGCGATGAGCGCCGCCAGCACGGCGCCCTTCAGCAGATGGCTTCTTCGCATGGCTATCTCCCTACCATACCGTCGCCAGGTTGCGCTGCAGGCTGCGCGTGGCGCGATTGGTGAAGCGGTTGGCGAGGATGCCGGACACCGTGGCGCGCCGGCCGTAGAAATCCTCGTTGGCGTCGTCGTCCGCCTTGACGATCGAGCCGTTGAAGGTGAGGCCGCCATAGGCGCCGGTGCCCGAGGACCACACGACGATGTCGCCGCCGCGCACCGTGGTCGCGCCTTCCGCCGCCGAGCTCAACGTCACCACTGTGATGCCGGCGCCGGCGCCGAGCTTGGACTCGCCCTGCTGGATGCCCCTGAGCGCGCGCTCGGACATGATGATGAAGACGAGGCTCGGCCTGCTGCAGACCGATCTGCAGGCCGAACGAGGCTGAGGCGAGATTGAAGAACGCCGGCGAACTCCAGGTCCGCCCGCTGCGCTTGAGCAGCACGCCGTTGCCGCCCTCGGCGCCGAAGATGAAGCCGCCCTTGACCAGGCGCGGCACGATCAGGACGGCGCGGGCGCTGTGGATCATCCGCGCGGCCTGCGCGAAGGCCGGATCGCTGCGCAGGTGATCGACGGTGCGGTTGGCGTGCGCCAGCAGATCGGTCTCGTCGGAGGCCGATGCGGCCGGAGCGGCGAACAGGACCGTCGTCAGCGCCGCCGCGGCGGCAAGGCGTGCAAAACTGAGCATGGGGATGTCCTCTGGAGGGACCGCCACCCTAGCGCAAACCGGCGCAGGGGAGAACCGTCCCGCCCCGTCGGCGGTCACAGCGGCGGCGGGAACCGTCTTGAAGCCGCCGCGGCATGCCCCTACTTGATGTGTCGGTTCTGTCACAATGAGGGGTTCCATGAGCGACATCGCACCGGCACCCGCGGCGCCCGCCACCGATACGCGCACGCTCGCGATCATCGTCTACGGGCTTTATATCGGCGCCGTGGTGACCTGCGGCGTCGCCGGGCTGGCGGGCGTCATCCTCGCCTATGTCAAGCGCGACGAGGCGCGGGGCACGCTCTGGCACAGCCATTTCGAGAACGCGATCCAGGCTTTCTGGGTGTGGTTCGGCCTGATGGTGGTCGGCATCCTGACGAGCTGGTTCCTGATCGGCTTCGTCGTCATGGGCGTGGCGTTCGTCTATTTTCTCTATCGCACCATCAAGGGCCTGATCGCGGCGGTCGATTCGCGACCCTATGTCTGAGGCGCCGCGCAGCGATGGCCTGCGCGCCGCGGCGCTGATCGCCTATGGCCTGTTCTTGCTCGCGCCGTTCAACGGCGCCACCGCGATCGCCGGCGTCATCCTCGTCTATCTCAAGCGCGACGAGGCGCACGGCACGATCTGGCAAAGCCATTTCCGCAACCTCACCCTTGTGTTCTGGATCGGCGTCGTCGTCGCCGTCCTGGCGCTGGCGGCGATCGCGCAGATCTTCGGCGGCGTGCTGTTTTCGATGGCGACGACCAACGGCAATCCGCCGCCGGCGCTGGTCGGCGCGCTGTTCTTCCTGGTGCCGGCGCTGTTTGCCGCCGGGACCGTCTTCGTGGTCTGGTATCTCTACCGCACGCTGCGCGGCCTGATCCGCGCGATCGAGGGCAACGCCTACTGATCGCGGTGGCGGAAGCGGTCGTCGGGGAAGCGGTGCGGATTGGCGGTCGCGTGACCGGGCGGCCGCGCATGCATCAGGAACAGCCCGATCGCACCCAGCATCAGCGCCAGGGCGCAGGTATAGGGCACGAAGCCGTAGATCAGCCCCTGCACCCCGGCGGCGGCGTGGAAGCTCATGCCCATCGGCGCGCCCCACAGCATGCAATCGCCGATGCCGGCCTCGCTCACCGGACAGCCCTGGTACATCGAGGTGTAGACCGCGATCATCGGCAGGATCAGCGCCAGCGGCGGCAGCAGCAGCAGGCTGAGCGCCGCCAGCAGCGGCCGGCGCACGAACAGGCAGGCGACCGACGCGACCAGCGACAGCACGATCAGGATCGTCATGTTGGCGCCGATCGTCCAGGACAGCATCAGCGAGTCGCGCAGGCCGCCGCCCAGCGTCATGCCGTGGCACAGTTCGGGGCCCGGCGCGCATTGCGCCGCCAGCGCGACGCCGCGCACGATCCACACCAGCAGCGAAGGGCCGAGCAGGATCGCGACGCACGCGGCCCAGATGTTTAGGGCCGTATGCCGCTTCACGGCCGCGGGTTCTTCTTCGGTCATGCGGGAATGTTAAGCATGACCTTTCAGGCAACGCTTACACATTCTGGTGCGATGCTTAACGGCGGAACTTTTACCCTGTCACGTGCCCGGTTCCGCGCTGCAACTCAGGCCTTGGCCGACGGACGGTCCTTTACGCGCGCAAACCACGCCGTGATGTTCGTGAACTCCGGGTTGAGCGGCTGGCCGACCGCGACGCCGAAATCCAGGAAGCCGAACAGCAGCACGTCGGCGAGCGTGAAGCGCTTGCCGACGACGAATTCCTTGCCGGCCATCTGGCCATCGAGCCATTTGAGGCGATCCTGCGCGATCTTCTTCAGGCCGTCCGCCGCTTCCGGCACCGTCACCACGCGGCTTTGAAAGAACGGCAGGCCCTGGCTGAAGCGGAAGCCGTTGGCGATCGGCTCGGCGATGTTGAGGTCGATGCGCCGCGTCCACATCCGGGTCTCGGCTTTTTCCTCCGGCGTGGTGCCGATCAGCGGCGGCGACGGATTCTTGTCTTCGAGGTATTCGCAGATCGGAACGATCTCGGAGAGGAAGGCGCCGTTGTCGAGTTCGAGGCACGGCATCTGGCCGTGCGGATTGCGCTTGAGGTGCTCGTCCTGGCGGTTCTCGCCCGCCATCAGGTCGACGTTCTGGGTCGGGATGGAGAGGCCCTTCTCGGCTATGAACATGCGCACGACGTGCGGATTGGGTCCGATCGAATTGTAGAATTTCATGGCCGGCCTCCTGGATTTTCGCGGACGTTACGCATCCGCCCGGCGGGGGTCAAACGCGACGCGCCGGAAGGATTTGCCCACCCCGCGTGGGCAGGGCGCAAAAAAGCCGGGAGGCTTTCGCACTCCCGGTTCTTGCCCGCCGCTGCGATCCTAATGGTGCAGCGTCAGCGTCACGCCGTAGATCGCGGGCTCGCCGGGGAAGACGCCGATGGCGTTGGTGCTGGACAGCCCGGCGTTGGACTGCTCGGTCGGCAGCGCAAAGGCCACCACGTTGTAATGCGCGTTGAAGATGTTGCGGCCGTAGAGGGCCAGGGACCACAGATCGTCGGGACTCCGGATGCCGATCTGGCCGTTCACCGTGACGAAGGCGCCCTGGCGCTTGTTCACGTTGAGGTCCGAGCCGGTGTTGTAGCTGGAGCGGTAATTGGCATTCAGGCTGACGAAGCCGTCGGCGTTCCACAGGAAGCCGAGCGGCACGGCATAGGTGATGCCGCTGTTGTTCGTCCACATCGGCGCCTGGGTCAGGCGCTGTCCCGCAAGCTGGATCGGCGCCCCGGCCGGAACGCCGGGCGTCGGGCCGATATCGCTGCCGTAGTGGGCGAAGGTATAGGACAGCGACTCCGTCAGAGTCAGGCCGTCCTCCGGCTCGAAAATCGTCTCGAGCTCGACGCCGTCGGAATAGGCGTGCCTGAGATTGGCGAGACTGAAATTGAGTCCGTCGAAGCGGTTGATCTGGAAGTCGGAAAACTTCTCGTGGAACAGCGTCAGGTTGACGATCGCCCGGCCGTCCATGAGCGTGGAGCGCGCGCCGAGCTCGAAATTGTCGTCATATTCGGGCCTGGCGGTCGGCGTCGTGACCGCCGGGTTGTTCGCCCAGGCCGGATCCAGGTTGAAGGCGCCGGCCTTAAAGCCGCGGCTATAGCTGGCATAGAACATCAGCCGCGCATTGGGCTTCCAGCTTATATTGGCGGTGCCGGTGAGCGAGCTCGACGAGAGCTTCTGGTTGTACGGCGTGCGATTGCAGAAGATCGCCAGCGAGCCCACGACCGCGTTGGAAGCGGCCGGCGGATTGGTCGTGCCGCAAGCGACCTTCTGCGCCACCGGATCGTGCCAGACCGGCGTGCCGCCGTCGAACTGGCCGTGCTTGATTTCGCTGCTGTAGCGGGCACCCAACGTCACCGACCATTGTTCGTTGAGGTGATAGACGTTGTGGGTGAAGGCCGAGAAGCTGTTGCCGTGCTGCCGCCAGTTCCAGTTGACGCCGTCGCCGGCCTGCCAGATCCGGGGATGCAGCGCGGTCAGGCCGAACAGGACGCAGGCCGGGCTGGCATTGACGGCGTCGCCCAGGATGCAGGCGTCCGTCTGGCTGCCGCCGCTGGTGCCGATCGGCGCCGCCGGATTGAAGATGTGCGCGATATAGAGCGCGGCATCCGAACCGAACCGCGAGCGGTTCTGGTAGGTGATGGCTTCGTCCGAATAGAAGCCGCCGACCAGCCAGTCCAGCCCGCCCCAACTGCCTTTCAATTGCAGTTCCTGGGTGATGTTGCGCAGCTCGGTGTCGTCCTGGCCGCGGATGATGTCGGCCGGGGTGTAATCGGTGTCGCGGAAATCGTGCGAATTGAAGTCGCGATAGGAGCTGATGGAGGTCAAGGAGACGTGGTCGCTCAAGGTCCAGTCGATCTGGCCGGAGATGCCCCAGTCGTTCACGTCGGCGACGCGGGGAAAGTTGGTGGCGATGCGGTAGTCGCCGTAATCGACATATTGCAGCGTATTGCCGGAATTCGGAATGGTGACGGCGTTGGGGAAATGCCGGCCGAAATTGACCGACGCCGGCGATTGCAGCACGTCCTGGATCAGCCGCGTCCGGGCCGAATAGACCGCATAGGTCGCATCGCTCGAACTGTCCGCCTTCTGCGCGTAGTCGGCGATGATGCGGACCTCGATGCTGGAGGTCGGCGTCCACAACGCCTGGCCCTTGAGCGAATAGTGATTTTGGCCGTTCGATTTGTGGCCGTCATTGACGTCGGTGAGGAAGCCGTCGCGATGGGACACCAGGCCGGCCAGGTTGACGGCCAGCGTGTCGGTCAGGCCGGCATTGAGCTCGCCGATGAAGCGGTAGCTGCCATAGGTGCCGCCGGACGCAGAGAGGTTGGCATAGAAGTCCTGGGTCGGCTTGGTGCTAATGATGGAGATCGCGCCCGAGGTCGTGTTCTTGCCGAACAGCGTTCCCTGCGGGCCGCGCAGAACCTCGATGCGGTCGATCGCGAGCAGCTCTTCGAGCGCCGCGGCGGAGCGGCTGCGATAGACGCCGTCGACGAAGACGCCGACCGAGGCTTCGAGGCCGTTGTTGTTGCCGGTCGTGCCGACGCCGCGGATGCGGACGAGGCCGCCCGTCGAGTCGCCGGTGCCGGTCGAGACCAGCAGGCTGGGCGCGATCTGCTGCAGATCGTTGAAGTCGTGGACCTGCGCTGCGCGCAACTGGTTGCCCGAGAGCGCCGTGACGGCGATCGGGACGGTCTGGATGTCTTCGTTGCGTTTTTCGGCGGTGACGGTCACGACCTCGATCTGCGCCAAGGCTGCGGACGACAAGAACGCCAGTGACGCGCCTGCCAGAGCGGCGGCGCGAACGATGCAGATGGACATGTTCTCTCCCCAGAGCGTTTTCGGTGTTGACCGGCGCTGCGTCGGCCGGCGCCCGTGCGGCCGAAATTCCGTCTCCGGGCTTGGTTACCGTATGGCAATGTTTGCGCGCGCTACCAGTGTAGATATGCAACAGCAGGTTACATTCACTGTGTAATGAGCAACTATATTTCATGCATATCTATAGAATTCATATAGCAAAATCATGTAGTTAAATAATTATGGAAGAACATAACGCCGATACAACCGAAAAATGCGCATCATCGTTTCGTGGCATGTCGATTCAGCAACTAAATGTCGCTGCACGTTCGTTGTGACCGAGCCTGTAAGGTGACGGTTGCAGCGACGGGCGGCGTCGACCATCTATTGCCCGCCATCAACCAAGGGCCCGGCTTGCGCAAAGTTCTGATCCTCGCCGCGGGCTGGCTGCTGACCCTGATCGGCATCGTCGTGACGCCGATGCCGATCCCGATCCCGCTGATCGGCCTGTTGCCCCTGCTCGCGGGACTCGCGATCCTGATCAACCACTCGCGCACCATGCGCCGCGTCATCCAGCGCATCCGCCATCGCGTGCGCTGGCTCTCCTACATGATCGAGCACGGGGCGCACCGGCTGCCGAAACGGATCGGGCAGATTCTGCACCGCTCCCATCCCGCCCCGATCGTGCGCAAGGAGCGCATCATGACGCGCCCGCCGGGCGACGATCGGGTGTAGCGGCCATGGCGATCCCCTTCATCCGCGCCTTCGATCCGCGCTACGGCGAAGAGGTCAGGGTCACGCCCCTGATCTCGCGCCTCGTCGCCGGCAATCCGGGACCCTTCACCTTCACCGGCACCGGCGTCTACATCGTCGGCGGCCAGGACGTCGCGGTGATCGATCCCGGTCCCGACCTGCCCCAGCATGTCGAGGCCCTGAAGCGCGCGCTGGACGGGCGCCGCGTCAGCCACATCCTCGTCACCCATTGCCACAGCGACCATTCTCCGGCCGCCAAGCCGCTCAAGGAATGGTCGGGCGCGACGACCTATGCTTTCGGTCCGCACGGCTCGGGGCGCGACGACAATTCGGAAGAGGGGGGCCCCAAGGTCGAAGCCGGCGGCGACATGGACTTCATGCCCGATGTGCGGGTGAAGGACGGCGAGATCATCGCCGGCAACGGCTTCTCCTTCGAGGCGGTGCACACGCCGGGGCACACTTCGAACCACATGTGCTACGCGCTGCGCGAAGAGAGGGCGCTGTTCACCGGCGATCACGTCATGGGCTGGTCGACCACGGTGGTGACCCCGCCGGACGGCGACATGGCGCAGTACATCGCCAGCGTGAAGAAGCTGGAAGAGCGCGACGACCGCACGCTCTATCCCACCCATGGCGCGCCGATTGCCGATCCCAAGCCCTTCCTCGCCGCCTATCGCGAGCACCGCTACGACCGCGAGCGCCAGGTGCTGGCCTGCATCGCGGACGGCCGCGACACGATCCCGGCGATGGTCGAGCGGATGTATGCCGACGTCGACAAGCGCCTGCATCCCGCCGCCGCGCGCTCGGTGCTGGCGCACCTGATCAAGCTGGAGCAGGACGGCCGGGTGACGCAGGACGGCGGGCGCTATCGCCTCGCTTGACGAGGTAGCTACCGGTAGCTACCTTTGCGGCATGACGGTCGTATCGATCAAGGACGGCAAGAACCGCTTTTCCGAGCTCGTCCGCGCCGCCGAGGGCGGCGAGACGATCACCATCACGCGCAACGGCGAGCCGGTGTGCGAGATCACGCCTTATAAGAAAAGGGGCGGCACGAACTGGGAAGCGGGCGAAGCTTTTCTAAAATCGATTGGCGTCGAGCGACTGGTCGAATGGATCGCGCCGGATTTCGACGATCCTTTGCCCGAGGATTTTCTCATCACGCCTTTGCCCGAAGACTTCGACAAGCCGAAGCCGCCGCGCAGGAAATGAAGCTGCTGCTCGACAGCCAGATATTGGTTGCGATCGCGCACAATCAATCCGCGTCGCTGCCGGCCATCCAGGCACAGCTGCAATCGCCGACGAACCAGATGTTCGTCAGCGTCGCGAGCCTGTGGGAGATCGCGATCAAATTCCGTCTGGGAAAGCTGCTTCTGCCGCGGCCGCCCGCCGCGCTTGCGGTCTTTTTCCAGGCGCTCGGTTATCGACTGATCGCCATCGATCACCGCCATGCCGTCGAGGATTTGCGCGATCAGCCCGCGACGCGCGATCCGTTCGATCGGCTGTTGCTCGCGCAATGCCAGGTCGAATCCCTGCTGCTCGTGACGACGGACCGGGCCCTGGCGGCACATCCGTTGGCGTGGAAAGCGCCACAGGCGACTTGCGTTCCTACCTCAAGGCCTTCAGATAGCCGCGCACGATCTGCGCCGTGAACGCCATGTCGTTCTCGCCGGTGCGGCTCTTGGCGCGGATGTCGAGGCGGGCGCCGATCTTGCCCGCCGGCTTCACGCGGATCGAGATGTCGGCGACGCGGCCGAACCAGATGCTGTCGTCCGTCGCTTCGATGCGCCCCTCGGCCTCGCTGAAATAGACGACGTTCCAGCCCATGTCCTTGGCGCGCTCGAAGCCGCGCCAGAACAGGATCTTGACCGGGAGGATGTCGGGGTCCTGCCGCGGGTTGAGCAGCGCGACATAGGACTTGATGTCGGGATAGGCCTTCTTCTGCGCCAGCGCCACGGTGGTGCGCTTGCCGCCGTATTCGATGCGCTTGGGCCCGTCATAATCGGGGCCGTTCTCGGCGCCGGCGCGCAGCGGCAGCAGCGCGACGAAGGGCGGGGCGTATTCGACGTCGGTCGAGACGTCGTGGATCGGCGGCGAGACGAGATAGAGCCGCGCCTGGTTGAGCGGGATGCCGGCGAGTAGGAGCGATCCCGCCAGCGCCGGCGCGCCCAGTTTCCAATAGGCGCTGTTGTTGCCCGACAAGGCCCGCACCAGCCACAGCCCGCCGCTGCCGACGCCGGCGAGGCCGAGCCCGAAGCCGGGCGCGAGAATCTCCAATCCGGTCGCGTAGTCCCACCAGCCCGCCTGTGCGCCGTGCGAGGCGACGAGCGCGATCGTCCCGCCCACGGCGAAACACAAAAGCGACGCAAGGGCGGCGAGAAACTGTGATCGCATAAAACCTAAACTACTCCGCCGCGGTGGGTAACCGATAGCTGCCGAACTGCTCGCGCAAGGTGGTCTTCTGGATCTTGCCCGTGGCGGTGTGCGGGATTTCGCCCACGAACTGCACGTCGTCCGGCATCCACCATTTGGCGATCTTGCCCGCAAGGTAGCCCAGGATCTCCTCGCGCGTCGCGCTCTTGCCGGGCTTGAGCACGACGATCAGCAGCGGCCGTTCGTCCCATTTGGGGTGGCGCACGCCGATCACCGCCGCTTCCGCCACCGCGGGATGGCCGACCGCGATGTTCTCGATCTCGATCGAGCTGATCCATTCGCCGCCGGACTTGATCACGTCCTTGGAGCGGTCGGTGATGGTCATATAGCCTTCGCCGTCGATGGTGGCGACGTCGCCGGTATCGAACCAGCCCTCGGCGTCGAACGCGTCGGCGCCTTCGCCGCGGAAATAGCCGCTAGCCACCGCGGGGCCGCGCACCTTGAGCCGCCCGAACGCCTTGCCGTCGCGCGGCAGCTCGTTGTCGGCGTCGTCGGTGATCTTCATCTCGACCCCGAACACCGGATGGCCCTGCTTGCACTTGTAGTCGAGCTGCCGCTGATAGGGCATCGCCGCGACATGGGGGCTTGAGCGTGCCCAGCGTGCCGAGCGGACTCATCTCGGTCATGCCCCAGGCATGGATAACCTCGACGCCGTATTTGGTCTCGAACGCCTCGATCATCGAGCGCGGGCAGGCCGAGCCGCCGATCAGCACGCGCTTGAGGTTCGGCAGGGTCTTGCCGGTCTTCTCCAGGTACTGGAACAGCGCCAGCCACACGGTCGGCACCGCGCCCGACATCGTCACCTGCTCCTCGGTGAGCAGCTCGCAGATCGAATCGCCGTCGAGCTTGGCGCCCGGCATCACCAGCTTGGCGCCGACCATCGGCGCCGAGAACGCCAGCGCCCAGGCATTGGCGTGGAACATCGGCACGACGGGCAGGATGCTGTCGCGGCTCGAGACGCCTTGCGCGTCGGTCTGCGCCGCCATCAGGGCGTGCAGCACGTTGGAGCGGTGGGAATAGAGCACGCCCTTGGGATTGCCGGTCGTGCCGGAGGTGTAGCAAAGGCCGCAGGCGTCCTTCTCGTCGACTTCCTTCCATTCGAAGGTGCCGCTGCCGCCGGCGATGAATTCCTCATAGGCGACGAGGTTGGGGATCTTCGCCTTGGGCAGGTGCGCCGCGTCGGTCAGCGCGACATAGAGCTCGACGCCGGGAAGCTGCGGCGCCAGCTTGGCCACCAGGTCGGCGAAGGTGATGTCGAAGAAGATGACTTTGTCCTGGGCGTGGTTGGCAATGTAAACTAGCTGGTCGGGGAAGAGGCGCGGATTGAGCGTGTGGTAGACCGCGCCGATGCCGGCGATGCCGTACCAGGCCTCGATATGGCGCCAGGTGTTCCACGCCAGGGTCGCGACCCGGTCGCCCGGCTCGATGCCCAGCCGGTGCAGCGCCTCGGCGACCTTGCGGGCCCGGATGCCGATTTCGCGATAATTGGTGCGGTGAATCGGGCCTTCGACGCTGCGGCTCACGACCTCGCGGTCGCCGTGATACTGCGCGGCGTGGTCGATGATCTTGTGGACCAGAAGCGGCCAGTCCTGCATCAGGCCGAGCATGATGTAATCCCCTGATTATCTGCCACCATCATAGGAACGCAAAGCCGCGGCGGCAACGCGGGCGCGCCCGGACGGCTCAATCGCCGTCTTCGAAGATCGCCTCCACCGGCTGGCCGAACAGCCGGGCGATGCGGAAGGCGAGCGGCAGCGACGGATCGAACTTCCCGGTTTCGACGGCATTGACGCTCTGGCGGGCGACGCCGAGGCGCTCGGCCAGTTCGGCCTGGCTCCAGCCCTTTTCGGCGCGCAGGACGCGAAGACGGTTCTTCACCGCAGCCAACGCTGAAAAGCGAGCACCAGCAGAAAGCCGATACACTCGAGCACAATCATGCAGACCATGCCCATGACGAAGAAGAATTCGGGATAAGAGAGGATGGGCGGCAGATGTATCCGGGCCGGCACAAGCCGCCAGCCCACGAAGATGATCACCGGAACCACGGCGATCACCGCACCGAAGCTTCCCCAGAACCACGCGGTCTTATGGGTCTGCAGCATCACCTCGTCGGCGTAGCGGTAGGAGGCAAGCGCCAGCGACAGGCAGCCAACCCCCAGAATTGCGAAGAGGCCGGCCTTCGGCCACGACACGCCCGGCGGCATCGCGAACAAGATGAAAGCTTCGCCCAAAAGAATGAGTCCGATCGCGGCCGCAGCAGTCCCCCAATAGCCTCTCGCGGAGTATCGCATATCAAGTTTCCTTGTCAAAAAGACAAGTGAACATGACACCACATCCGGGAAGATGTCAAGTAAACTAGACAAGTATCCGTTGCCATGGGGCGTTCGGCCGTTCGCGGCATGGCCGGCTGCCGAGAGCGCCGCGAACCGCTGCGATCGTCGCAGGCGGCGCGCGCTGGATCGCGTCGTCCGCCTTGTTATAAGCAACTAAGATTTGGGGGCACGGTGGGCGAAGAAGACGACAGTCTGCGGAAGTCTTCGCCCGGCGATCCGGCGGCGGCCGGGATCGCGCTGGCGTCCGTCCTCGATCCGCGCGCCGCGGCCTATCTGGCGGAGCAGACGCGGCTGGCCCGGCTGCAAGCCGAGAACCTGATCGAGCAGAACGCCTTCGAACTGTCGCATCTGCGCTGGCGCCGCTTCAACGACCAGATGAAGGCGCGCTGCAGATCATGGCGGTGGCCCTGGGGCTCGCGGTGGTGGGCGGACTGCTCGCCGCGGTGTGGAACGCCAGCCGCGCCGACGGCATCGTGGTCGAGGCGTTCTCGGTGCCGCCCGCCTTGGCGCAGAACGGCATCGGCGGCGATATCGTGGCCGACGACCTGACCAACAAGATCGCGGCGATCCGCGACTTCGCCAACGCGAACTCGCTGCGCGCTCCAAGAGCGTGCGCCAGGACCGCGACAAGGACATCAAGGTCGAGATTCCCGAGACCGGCGTCTCGCTGGCGCAGGCTTGGCGCTACCTGCGGCTCTGGTTCGGCAACGAGCGGCCGCTCAGCGGCAATGTCCGCCTCTTGGACGGCGGCAGGATCGCGCTCACCCTGGTGCTGGACGGCGAGATCTTCCGCTTCACCGGTGCGCCGCGCGATCTCGATGCCCTGGAGGACGCGGCGGCCGAGCGCATCTTCGCCGCGGTGGATCCGACCAATTACGTCCTCTATCTGTTCGGCAAGAACCGCTTCGCCGAGGGCTACGCCGCGGCGGCCCGCAATGTGGCGCTGGCGCCCGACGATTTCAGCCGCGGCGGCGCCTTTTCCTTGTGGGCCAACGCGACGCATTACAGCGCCGGCGATCTGGCGCTGGCCTATGCCCGGGCCAGCATGGCGGTCGCGCTGGCGCCGAAGTCGACCAGCGGCCATATGGAGCTGCTGAGCGTCGCGCTCGCTCTTGGCCATGACGAAGACGGGTTGCGCCAGGCGCGCATCATTGCGACGCAGCGCAAGGCGGACGAGGCGCCGTCCTTCCAGGAACGGGGTTACGCCTATGCGCAGGATGTGGCCCACTTCGCGCGCGATTCGGTGCTCGGCGACTTTACGCAGGGGCTGGTGGAGCATTGCGACGCCGGATGCACGCTCGGCATCTTGAAGCTGCGGCGCGCCGAATATGCCGCCCGGCTGCACGATCCGATGGCGAGCGACGTCCTGTTCGCGGACGGTCTGGCGGCGGGCCAGGCGTCGGCCACGCGTCAGGCGCGGACGCGCTATTTCGCCGCCGTGGCGCGGGGCGACTGGCCCGCCGGCGTGCGGGCGGCCCGTACCTATGCGGCGGCGCTGGCGGCCGAGAACGCCCCGGTGCCCCGGCTCGGGGCGGCATTGGTCGCGAACGTCGCGACGCCGCTGCTGAGCGTCGCGCTGGCGCATGCGGGCGATGTCGCCGGCGCGCAGGCGGCGGTCGCCGCGACGCCGCTCGACTGCTACGACTGTCTGCGCGCGCGCGGCCGGGTCGCGGCGCTGCGCCAGGACACGTCCGGCGCGCAGGCCTGGTTCGCGCGTGCGGTGGCGGCGGCGCCGTCGATCCCCTTCGCCTATGCCGACTGGGGCGAGATGCTGTTGCGCCGCGGCGATTTCGGCGCCGCGATTTCGAAATTCGATCTGGCGCACCAAAAGGGACCGCATTTCGCCGATCCTCTGGAACTGTGGGGCGAGGCGCTGGTCGCGACGAACCGCTCCGACCTTGCGATCGCAAAATACGCGGAAGTCGCGCGCTACGCCCCCAACTGGGGCCGGCTGCATCTGAAATGGGGCGAGGCGCTGCTGTGGCTCGGACGCCAGGATGACGCGAAAAAGCAGCTTGCCGCCGCCGCAGCGCTCTTCCTGACGCCGGCCGAAACGCGGATATTGCGCACGCTTTCCGGGAAGGTCTGAAATTCATGTTCGTCACCGTCAACGGCGCCCGCATCTTTTTCGACGCGGTGGGCTCGGGCCTCGCCATCGACGGCGAGCGCATGGTGCAAAAGCCGGCGCTGATCGTGATGCATGGCGGGCCGGGCTTCGATCATTCCACCATGCGGCCCTATTTCGACCGCTTCGCCGACAGCCACCAGGTGATCTACATCGACCATCGCGGCAATGGCCGCTCCGGCGGGGCGCCCGAGACCTGGAACCTCGCGCAATGGGGCGACGACGTGAAGGGGCTGTGCGACGTCCTCGGCATCGAAAAGCCGATCGTGTTCGGCCAGTCCTTCGGCGGCATGGTCGCCATCGCCTATGCGACGCGCCATCCCGCACATCCGTCGAAGGTCGTGTTCTCCTCGACCGCGGCCCGCATCCATCTGGACGAGACGTTCGATATCCTGGAAGCGCGCGGCGGCAAGGAAGCGCGCGCCGTGGCGGAGGCGTTCTGGCTGAAGCCCGACGACGCCGCCTTCGCCGCCTATCTGCGCGTCTGCATGCCGCTCTACAATCCGCCGGGCGCGGCGACGGCGGACCAGGCGGCGGCACGGCGCCGCGCCCTCATGAAGCCGGAGGTGACGCGGTATTTCTCGCTGGGCGAGATGATGACGATGGACGCCCGCGCCGGGCTCGCGAAGGTGACGTGCCCCGCGCTGGTGCTGGCCGGCGGCTATGATCCGATCACGCCGCCCTCCTGTTCGCGCGAAATCTTCGACGCGCTGCCGCAAGGCGTGCGCCGCCTCGAACTGTTCGAGAACGCCGGCCACGGCATCTACCGCGACGAACCGGAGCGCGCCGAAGCGCTGCTGCGCGGCTTCTTCGCTGCTTGAGGGGCGGCGGCATGGCTGCCGTGCATGGGACATCGCGGGACTCGATGAAGCCGTGTGCTATAAGCGGGCACCGGTCCTGCGGAGCCTTTCCATGCCCCTTTCCAATGCCCAGATGCGCGACGTCGCCAGCGTCCTGCATCCCTACACCAACCTGGTGAAATTCCGCGATTCGGGGCCGATGATCCTCAGCCACGGCCAGGGCGTGCGGGTCTATGACGAGCACGGCAAGGACTACATCGAGGCGATGGCCGGGCTGTGGTGCACCGCGCTCGGCTGGGGCGAGAACGAGCTCGCCGAGGTCGCGGCGGAGCAGATGCGCAAGCTCGCCTTCGGCCACCTGTTCGGCGGCAAGAGCCACGAGCCGGCGATCGCGCTGGCCGAGAAGCTGAAAGAGGTCGCGCCGTTCCCGGTCGGCAAGGTGTTCTTCGCCAATTCCGGTTCCGAGGCCAACGACACCCAGGTCAAGCTCTACTGGTACGCCGCCAATGCGCGCGGCGAGACGAAGAAGAAAAAGATCATCTCGCGCACCAAAGCCTATCACGGCGTGACGCTGGCGAGCGCGTCGCTGACCGGGCTCGCCAACAACCACCGCTCCTTCGACCTGCCGTTCGACTTCGCGCGCTTCGCCGATTGCCCGCATTACTACCGCGGCGCCGAGGCGGGCGAGAGCGAGCGGCAATTCTCCGCCCGCATGGGCGCCAACCTCGACGCCCTGATCGGGCGCGAAGGCCCCGACACCATCGCGGCGATGATCGCCGAGCCGGTGATGGGCGCCGGCGGCGTCATCGTGCCGCCGGAGGGCTATTTCGACGCGATCACCCAGGTACTGGCCAGGCACGGCATCCCGCTGATCGCCGACGAGGTCATCACCGGCTTCGGCCGCACCGGCAACTGGTTCGGCTCAGCCACCTACGGCTTCGAGCCGGAAAGCATGTCGATCGCCAAGGCGCTGTCGAGCGCCTATCTGCCGATCTCGGCCGTGCTGCTGTCGCCCGAGCTCTCCGACATCGTCGAGCAGGAATCGGGCAAGATCGGCACTTTCGGTCACGGCTTTACCTACACGGGCCATCCCGTCGCCGCCGCGGTGGCGCTGCGCACCATCGAGATCTACCAGCGCCGCGATCTCGTCGGCCATGTCCGCCATGTCGCGCCCGCGTTCCAGAAGCGCCTGCGCGCTCTGGCCGGGCATCCCCTGGTCGGCGAGGCGGTCGGCGTCGGCCTGATCGGTGCCATCGAGCTCGTCGCCGACAAGAAGACCAAGCAGGGTTTCGATCCCGCCAGGCAGGCCGGTGCCACGCTGATGAACCTGGCGCAGGAGGAAGGCCTGATCGTGCGCGCCCTGCTCGGCGACCGCGTCGCGCTCTGCCCGCCGTTGGTGATCACCGAGGACGAGATCGCCGAGTTGTTCGACCGCCTGGAACGGGCGCTCGCCAAGGCGCTGGATTGGGCAACGCGGGAAAAGCTGCTCGCGGCGTGAGGCGTTTTCTGGTAGGAAGAAGTAGCAATTCTTCCTACCGGTGCCGCCATGGCCAGCAAGGTGCAGAAAATCTCCATCGCTCTGCCGAAGGAGATGGTCGCCGACATCCGCTACGCCGTCGACAGCGGCCAATACGCCTCGGCGAGCGAAGTGGTGCGCGAAGCCGTGCGCGAGTGGAAGGGCAAGGAGGAAGGTCCGTTCCCGCCGAACTATCCTTATGCCCGCACCAAAGAAGACCTGAAGCGCATGATCCAGGAAGGGATAGCTTCGGCCAATCGCGGGGAATTGATTCCGGCTGAAAAAGTCTATGCCGAGTTGAAGGCCAGGTTCGGGACCTCCGCGAAGAAGACCAAGCCACGGCGGTGACGAAGGTAAGTTACACCGAGCGGGCACGCCTCGACCTCATCGAGATCGGAGCTTTTATCGATGCAGACAGCCCTCGCAACGCCGATCTTTTCATCGCGAAACTGGAGGCGAAGGCGAACAAAATTGCGCAATGGCCCCGAATCTACACGCGGCGCGACGACCTGATGCCGGGTCTGCGCTCCGCTGTGCTGGGAAAATATCTCATCTTCTTCCGCATCGTTGGCAACGGAATCGAAGTTGTGCGCGTGACGCACGGCGCCCGCGATCTCAAACACCTGTTCGCGACCTGAATGCCCCACACCCGCGCCCGGCTTGCCGACGATTGCCGCCGCCTCGGACTGGCGCCCGGCGATATCGTGATGGTGCATGCCTCGGTGCGCGCGGTCGGGCCGGTGTTCGGCGGGCCGGATCAGATCCATCTGGCGGTGTGCGATGCCGTCGCGCCCGGCGGCACGATGACGATGCTGCTCGGTTGCCCCGACGGCTATGACGATGTCGGGCGCGGGCATCTGCCGCCCGAAGAGGAAGCGGCGATCCTGGCGCATCAGCCCGCGTTCGATCCCGCCGCCACCCGCGCCAATCGCGACAACGGCACGCTGGCGGAGTTCTTTCGCACCTGGCCGGGCACGCTGCCGTCCGGCTGCGTCTCGGTCCGCATGGGCGCGCGTGGCGCGCGCGCCGCCTGGCTGGTCGCCGATCATCCGCTGACCTGGCCGTTCGGCCGCGGCACGCCGTTCGAGAAGCTGGTCGGCGCCGGCGGCAAGGTCCTCCTCATCGGCTCCGATCACGACCAGGTGACGCTGCTGCACTATGCCGAGAGCATCGCCGACTTCCCCGACAAGATCGTCAAGCGCTTCAAGGTCCCGGTCTGGCGCGACGGTGCGCGGCTGTGGCTCGAGTGCGAGGAATACGATTCCTCCAAAGGCGCCCATGCCAGCTGGCCCGACCGTTTCTTCGCCCAGATCGTCGACGGCTTCATCGCGGCCAATGACGGCACCGCGCTGTGCCGCCATAGCAGGATCGGCGATGCCGACAGCCATCTGCTCGACGCAGCGGCGCTGACGGACTTCGCAGTCGCGCGGATGGTCGCGACCGCCACGGCCTGACAACCGCACTTCCGCCAAATTTGCCGCCGATGCTTTCGCTCCGCCCAAAGGAATAGAAGCGATGCGCTCCTGGATTGCCGTTCTTGCCCTGTCGCTGGCCGTGCTGGCTGCCGCGCCGGCGTCCGCCGCCGAAGCGCCGCGGCCGCAGGGTCCCCATTTCCGCTTGCCGCATGGCGGGCGTCCGCCGCACCGCATCGCGTTCCCGCGCATCCGCAACTGGCATTCGCTGAAGTTCACCTTGCGCCGCTCGATGTGCTTCGGCACCTGTCCGTGCTATCGCGTCGAGATCGACGGCGACGGCCATGTCTCTTATCTCGGCGAGGCCAACGTCTTCGTGAAGGGTGAGGCGAGCGCGCGGGTTTCGCGGGCGCAGGTACGGCGGCTCTATCGGGCCTTCCGCAAGGCCGATTTCTTCTGGCTCTACGACGCCTATCGCGCCCCGATCACCGACCTGCCGGAATACCGCGTCGGCATCTCCTATGACGGCCGCAGGATGGAAGTGCTCGACTATATGGGACAGGGGATCGGCATGCCGCCCGCCGTCGTCGAACTGGAACGGCTGATCGACAAGACGGCGAACACCGCGCGCTGGATCAAGGGTCCTTAGAGCGCGCTCAGCCCGCGGTCGGCGAATCCGTCAGGCACAGCACGAAGGTGAGATCGGCGAGCCGGCCCTGGTTGGCGCGATCCGCGCCGGCGGCGCGGGCGCCGAGGGCGCGAAGCACTGCAAGGTTCGCGCAAGCCGCGATCTCGCCCGGCGTTATCGCTGCCGCATCGGGCGCGAAGCGCACGCGCGTCTCCGCCGCGTTGCGCAGGCCCGGATAGTAGCGAACGGTGATGGGTTTGCCGGCGGCATGCACCGCCGATTGGGTTCCCTGCGCGGAACCGCAGAACAGAATCGCCGCAAGGGCGACGGTCGAGATTTGCATGGCGCTTTCCCCTTCTTCGCGCCCCCGATCACAATCCAAAGCGGAGAAAATGCGAAGAGCTATTCGATGCCAGCGCTAAAAAAAGTTTGTGCGAGCCGCGAAACATCTAATCGGATTGCAGCGATAAGTTCCTCCCCGGGAACCGCGCGGAACCCGCAAGAAAAAATTTCATCCGGCTACTGACAAATGATCTCGTTCGGGTAATGCTTCGTTTGCGAAGCCGCGCGCCAGGCATTGATGCCGCGCCGCTGTCGCTATTTGTTTCTTTGGCGAACAAGAGGGGCTGTCCGTGAAGGGGCGGCTTATATCGGATGCGATGGGGCGTGACGCTCGCGCTTGCGGGCTTGCTGATGTGCGGCGCGGTGTCGGCGGCCGAGCCGCACCGGCTCTACGATCGAAAGGCCGATTGCGCGGTGTTCGGCGTCGCGGGCTTGGCCGCGATCCGCGCCGAATGGGACGGGCCTTGCGTGCGCGGCCTCGCCGCCGGGCGCGGCACCGCGACCTTCTTCGACAAGGACGGCAAGACGCAGGCCCTCACCGCCTCGTTCCGCGACGGCGCGGCGCAGGACGGCGATGCCGAGCTGCGCTGGTCCGACGGCGCGCACTATGCCGGCCAGACGGCGGATGGCGCGCCCAGCGGTCACGGCATCCTGACCAACGGCGCCGGCGACCGCTATGAAGGCGAATGGAAAGACGGCGCGCTGAACGGCCGTGGTTCGGTGGTGTGGGCGAACGGCGACCGCTACGAAGGCGATTGGGTCGGCGGCAAGGCGGAAGGCCATGGCGTGCAGGTCTGGGCCAATGGCGAGACCTATGACGGCGCCTGGCACAACGATCTGCCCAACGGCCAGGGCACGCTGACGCGCAAGGACGGCACGCGGGACACCGCGCTGTTCGTCGACGGCAAGAAGCAGGCGCCGCCGGTAGCGGCGGCCCAGCCGGTCACGCCGCCGGCGGAAGCGGTCGCGCCGCCCACTTCCCTGCTCGAAGGCTTCGCCGGCAAGACGCTGGTCGGCGTCGACGGCTCCGCGGTCACGCTCGCCGCCAAGGAGGGCGGCCTGCTGCGCACCCTCACGACGCCGGACGGCGCGGTGCATACGGCGGCGTTCAGCTTCCTGGGCAACGGCTTGGGCACGATCAGCGATGGCGGCGCGCCGCCGCAGGTGATCGGCTTTTTCCGCGTCCTTCCCGCCAGCGTCGAGTTCACCTATGCCGACGGGCACAGCGAAATCTTGACGCGCAGCGCCGCCGAAGGGCTCGCGCTGGTGCTCAAAAGCGCGACCGGCGAGCAGGCCTGCACCACCTGGTATCCTGCCGGCCATGTCTTCAGCGCCGAGGAGCGCAAGGCCGCCGTCGCGGCTTATGCGCGGCGGCTCGGCGTCGGCGACGCGGCCCCGCGCAATTCCTGCGCTGCAGCGCCGCCGGCTTCGCCGCGCGGCAAGCCCGCGCGCGCCGCGCCGAACGCGCTGCAAACCGTTCCCGTGAAGCCGTCGACGGTGCATCCGATCGACGGGCCCACCGAGGTCGTGCCGGTCGACGCGTCGGCCATCGTCGACGAAGCGATCGCCTCGAACTGCCTGAAGGTCGACAGCGACGGCAGCTATTGGGGCTTTCGCAATCATTGCGGCTATGCGGTGCAGTTCGCCTATTGCCTGCTGCACGGAGTCGACGCGATCGCGGCGTGCGGCGACGGCGGCGTGCCGGGCAGCGTCTCGGCCGACGGCTTCGGCGCGCTGTTCTCCGACACCTCGATCGCCGAGCGCGGCACCGAGCGCGACTTCCGCTGGGTCGGCTGCCGCGGCGGCGCCGGCGAGGTCGTGGCGCGGCTCGACAAGCCGGAGCCGGCGTCGGGGCGCTGCCTGCGGGCCGGGCGCACTGCGGCGCGCGAAAATTGAAACGCAGACGACACAGGGGCTGGGACGGACATGAAACGGATAATCGGTACGGCGCTGGCGGGCGTGCTGGCGGTCAATGGCGGGACGGGCGCGTGGGCGGCGGGCTGCGCCACGGCCGGCGACGTCGCGGCGCTCAAGACGGCGGCGCTGCAGCAGGAGTTGATGGTCGCGGCGTTCAGCTGCCGCGCCGTGGCGCAATACAACCGCTTCGTGCTGGCGCACCGCCCCGAATTGATGGACGCCGACGCCCGGCTCAAGGCCTATTTCGTGCACAGCGGCGGCGGCGAAGCCTTCTATCACACCTACAAGACCGAGCTCGCCAACCGCTCGTCGCTGCGCAGCCTGCACGAATCCGATTTCTGCGCCGCTGCCGATGACGAATTCGCGATGACCGAAGACGCCGCGCTGGATGCGGCGCTCGACGCCCATTCCTGGCGCGCCGTGCTGGCCGCCTATCCGGCCTGCACGCCGGATGCGACCCAGCTCGCGGCTGCCGCGCCGCCGCGCACCGGCCGCGATACCCGCGCGTCCGAGGATCGCCGGGCCGGCGGCGGCGACCTCTCGGCGCCGGCGCCGCATCGCCGCATCGTCACGGACAGTCTGTAGGAGTCAGCCGGCCGCCTCGTCGACCAGATCGCCGATCGCGCCCAGCGCCGAGATCAGGCCCTGCGGTCCCGCCGCCAGTTCGGCGAAGGCGGCTTCGAGGTTGAGGCGAAAATCCTTCGGCGTTACCGCGAACGTCGAAGCCAGCGCCAGCGCGCCCTTCTCGTTGAGAAGCCATTGGCGGTTGGTCGCGAACACCACCTGCAACAGGCACGACGCGGCGCGGAAGGCGCAGCCGGCGACATAGGTCACATCGCCCTTGCCCGCCGCCTTCTGCGCCGCGGCGAGGAAGAAGCGCGCCTCGTCGGCGAAGCGCGCGATGGTGGCGGTGCGCAGCGCCTCGGGGTAGGGCTCCAGCAGGGCTCTGGCCGCGGCGATATCGCCGTTCGGATCGTGCAGCACGCGGCAGGTCGCGATCTCGCCGGCATAGATGGTCGAGACGAAGGCGTGCGGATGGCCGACGTGATAGGCGCATTCGAAGCGCCCCGCCCGCACCTCGGCGATAACGCCGCGCACCCGCGAGAGGTCGCGATAGAGAAGATCGACCGGCGCGCCGTCGACGGTCAGCCAGCCGCCGCCATTGACCCACGGCCCCCAGCCGCCGATGCCGGTCACCAGCGGGCGCCCCGCCGCCTCGGTGCTGCGATAGCTCCTGGCGCCGCCGGCGTCGTTCAATGCCTGCGCCGCGCGCTCCAGGCCCGCGATGTCCAGCTCGCCGTCGTAGTAAAGTCCGATGTCGTAGTCGGAAGCGGCATTGTGCACGCCGCGGCCTCGGGAGCCGCCCAGCGCCACGGCGCGCACGCCGGCCACGGGCGCCAGGGCGCCCGCCAGCCTGTCAAGCAGCGCTTGTGAGGTATCCATCGCTCCGCGTGTGCGCGATCGGACGGTGCGCGTCAAGCTCGCCGCGGCTGTAGACCAGCTCCTTGCCGTTCCACACCTCCATGCGATGGCAGGAAGGGGGCTTCATCGCATGCGCCAGGATCTTGGCGCGCATCTCGCTCTCGAACTGCACCGTGAAGGCGCAAGCGAGCGAACCGTCTTCTTCCAGATAGCAGATATCGTAGGCAGGCATCGGGTCCTCCAACCTTGTCCCCGCGTCGTGCCGTTCTCTACCCGCGCAATGTGCAAGTCGAGTGACAAAGCCGAAGCCAAGATCACGATATCGCTCAATATTTCGCGGCGGAACGAATCCGCGTCTGCCGCTTTATGGTCAGGATATCCCAACCCGGAGTCCGTCATGACAGGTCCGTTCGCGCTCGCAGCTTTGCCTTGGGGAGAATCCGATCTGGAGCCCGTCGTCTCGGCGCGGACCATCGGCTTTCACTACCACAAGCATCATCAGACCTACGTCGATACGCTGAACAAGCTGGTGAAGGGCACGGTCTATGCCGACCTGCCGCTCGAGCAGATTGTGCAAAAAACCTCCAATGCGCGCGAAGGCTCCGACGATAAGAAGATCTTCAACAACGCCGGCCAGGTCTGGAATCACGATTTCTACTGGCGTTCGCTGACGCCCAAGCCGTCGCAGCCGGCCGGCGCGCTGCGCCATGCCATCGAGCGCGACTTCACGTCGGTCGACGCGCTGCTGGAAAAGCTCGCGGCCGCCGGCAAGGAGCAGTTCGGCTCGGGCTGGGTGTGGCTGGTGTCCAAGGGCGGCACGCTCGCGGTCGAGAAGACCGCCAATGCCGACGATCCGATGGCCAAGGGGATCAACTGCCTGCTCACGCTCGACGTCTGGGAGCACGCCTATTATCTCGACTATCAGAACGAGCGGCCGCGATATCTTGAGACGGTTCTCAAGAAAATCGTGAACTGGGATTTCGCCGCCGAGAACCTCGGCAAGGAAGACCGCGCCATAAGAGCGGCGGCGGAGTAAGCCCCGGGTAAGCTTTACGGGCGTTCACCGGTTTTCTTCACGCTTCGGAGAGCAGACGCTGCCATCATTCCTTCCGCTTAGGAGCGAGGGGACGATGGCGGCGGCGTTCGGCAAGCGTGGCACGCAAGTACAGGCCTTCGCGCCGCGCGCGCCGCAGGCGAGACCCGCCGCGCCGCAAGCCTATGCGCCGGCCCCGGTGCGCGCCGCCGTTGCGCCGCTGAGCGACAGCCTGCCGACCATCCGCTTCCCGCTGGTCACCATCGGCCTCATCGTTCTCCTCACCGTCATCTACATCATGGAAGTGCGCTACGCGCCGGTCGCCGGCATGCTCTCGGCGCCGACGCTCGCCGGCTATGGCGCGATCGAGGGCGACCTGATGTTCCATGCCGGCGAATGGTGGCGCCTCTTCACCGCGCCGCTGCTGCATGCCAGCCAGGGCCATCTCATCGGCAACGCCGTCGTCTTCGCGGTCGTCGGCTTCATGCTGGAGCCGCGGATCGGGCCGCGCTGGTTCGCCGGCCTGTTCGTGGTCGGCGCGCTCGGCGGCGGCTTGTGCTCGATCCTGCTCAACGAGCAGGACATCCCGGCGGTCGGCGCCTCGGGCGCGATCATGGGCGTGCTCGGCGGCGCCTTCATCTGCGGCTCCAGCGCCAAGAGCGGCCCCAAGGGCCGCAAGATGCAGACCTGGGCGCTGCGCCTCATCCTGCCCTCGCTGATTCCGATGGCGGCCGACAGCCACACCGATTTCGCCGGCCATCTCGGCGGCGTCCTCGCCGGCCTCGTCGTCGGGGTGCTGCTCTTGATGTCGTGGCCGCGCGGCGAGGACCGCCCGGCGTTCGGCGCCGTCGCGGCCGGCATCGGCGCGGTGGGGCTGCTGGCCGGACTGCTCTCGTTCTCCCTGTTCGCCGCCCAGCCCGGCAACGCCGCCGTGGTCGCCGCCGCCCAGAGCGGCCTGATCCCAGAGACCGAGATGCCGACCGGCTTCGAGGTCGGCACCGAGCGGGCGCGCGAACTTCTGGAGCGCTATCCGCGCGATCCGCGCGCCCATCTCTTCCGCGGCTTCGCGTTTCTGAAACAGGACCACGATCTCGCCGACGCCGAGGAGCAACTGCGCCAGGCGCTGTCGACCAAGGATCTGCTGGCGGCGAAGCTGACGCCCGAATTCGAGAAGATCGTGACGGTGCTGCTCGCGCTCACGCTCGCCTATGAGCGGCGTCCGACCGAGGCGGTGGCGATCGGCGCGCCGCTCTGCGGTTTCGCGCAAAGCCATCTCGGCAACCTCTACGATTCGATGCAGGAAAAAGAGATCTGCCGCTAGCTCGCGTCGCCTCGCGGGGCGCGTCGGCGAGCCAAAGGTTCGCGCGGAGACGTGGCGCCGCGGAGACCGCTCCGCGTCTCGCTCGGATCAATTAAACCATTGAAATTGTTGATATTTATACGTTCGGACGGCGGCAATGAAATATTTGCAAACCGCTTGACGTTGACGTAAGCGGAAGACAGACTACGAGAACTGAGAAATTGTCAGGGAGGTCGGGCGACAAGGCGACAAGCCGAGCGTCCCGAAGATCAAGCCATGAGCCGCACTTTCACGATCCGTCAGCTCACCAAGGAGTTCGACGTTACCGCGCGCACGCTGCGCTTCTATGAAGACGAAGGCCTGATCGCGCCCGAGCGCCGCGGCCAGACCCGCATCTATGCCAGCCGCGACCGCGCCCGCATCATTCTCATCCTGCGCGGCCGCCGCGTCGGCTTCTCGCTCAGCGAGATCCGCGAGATCCTCGATCTCTACGACACCCATCACGACGGCGGCGTCACCCAGACGCTGCATGCGCGCAAGAAGTTCGAGGAGCAGTTGCACAAGCTCGAACGCCAGAAGATCGACATCGAGGACTCGCTGACCGAGCTCAGGCGCGCGATCACGGCGGTCGACGACGCGATCGCCAAGGGCATCCTCACCGCGCCCGCGGTCGAGAGCCATCGCGTCGCGGCGGAATAGGGTAGCTCGCTTAATCCATTTTACAATGTGTCGTGGCCCGCAACTGCGGGCCATCCAGTTGGGTCGAACACAGTTCTGCGAAGGTGTGGCCGCGTCACCTGGATGGCCCGCAGTTGCGGGCCATGACAAATTGGGTTTGCTCCGGGTGGAGCGCAGAGTTGGAGATATCGCCATGTCCTCTCACGGATTCGCGCACGATAAATTCGCCGCGGTGCGCACGGCATTCGACGCCAATCTCGCCGGCGGCGACGACGTCGGCGCCTCGTTCTGCGCCACGCTCGAAGGCGAGACCGTGGTCGATCTGTGGGGCGGCTATGCCGACGCGGCGAGGACGCGGCCCTGGATGAAGGACACCATCGTCAACGTCTATTCCACCACCAAGACGATGACGGCGCTGACCGCGCTTCTGGTCGCCGACCGCGGCCTGCTCGATTTCGATGCGCCGGTCGCGCGCTATTGGCCGCAGTTCGCCGCCAACGGCAAGGAGCGGATCACGGTCGCCCATCTGATGAGCCATTCCGCCGGCCTGTCGGGCTGGAAGGAGAAGATCGACAAGGAAACGCTCTACGACTGGGACAAGGCGTGCGCCCTGCTCGCGGCGCAGGCGCCGTTCTGGGAGCCCGGCACCGCGCCCGGCTATCACGCGCTGACGCAAGGCTATCTCGTCGGCGAGGTGATCCGCCGCGTCACCGGAAAATCGGTCGGCACCGTGTTCCGCGAGGAGATCGCGGCGCCGCTGGGCGCCGATTTCCACATCGGCCTGCCGGCCTCGGAAGACGGCCGCGTCGCCGACCTCATTCCGCCGCCGCCCGGCACCGCGGTCGGCGACAACACCGTCGCCATGACCGACCTCGTGCGCAACATGGCGACCAATCCCGGCATCGACGTGGCCGAGACCAAAACCCGCGCCTGGCGCGGCGCCGAGATCCCGGCCGCCGGCGGCACCGGCAATGCCCGCTCGATCGCGCAAGTCCACGCCATCCTCGCCAATGGCGGCGTCGCCCAGGGCCGGCGCTTCCTGTCGGAAGCCGGCGTGCGCAAGGCGCTGGAGCCGCAGATCGCCGGCACCGACCTCGTCATGAACGTGCCGGCGCGCTTCGGCCTGGGCTTCGGGCTTTCGGGCGGGCTGGTGCCGCTGCCCAATGCCAACACGATCTTCTGGGGCGGCTATGGCGGCTCGCTCGCGATCATCGACCTGGATGCGCGCACCACCTTCGCCTACGCCATGAACAAGATGGCCTCGACCACGACCGGCGACCCGCGCGCCTTCGGCCTCGCCATGGCGATGTGGACGGCGCTGGGGGCGGTCTAAGGCGCGAGCGCGGTGGTTGCCGCCGCGCTGAGCCCCTTGGCACCGAACGGGTTGCGGACGGTGATGCCGCCCAGCTTGGCGCCGTCCGCCATGTCTTCGCTCAGGAAGAGCGTGCAGCCTGCTTCCGCTGCCGATGCCAACAGCACCGCATCCCAATAGGAAAATCGCCCCGCCGCCGCCTCGCGCGACGCGATCCGATGGGCGCTTGCGGTTGCCGGAAAGGTCGGAAAGATCGTCAACAGATTCAGCGCCTCGCGCGCCGCGTCGGCCGGGGGCAGGATGCTCTTTACGCCCTTTTTCTTCCGCGTGGACGCGGTGTAGAACTCGCCGATCGACTGCAGGCCGATCATGCAATCGCGAAGTGCAGCGGTCTTGACGAGATGCTCGGCCGCCATCTGCTTGGCGGGCTCGCGAAAGTCGACCGCATGTACCAGCACGTTGGAATCGAGGCAGAAGCGCCTAGCGCTCATGCATCTCGTCGCGCGTGAGCTTTCGTCCGGTCGATTTCCCGCGCACGCGATGCGCGATTTCGAACATCGATTTCAGCGCCGCTTTCTGCGCCGGCGAGAGTTTCCGCTCCGTCGTCCGCGATGGCGGACGGCGGATTTCCGCCGCGGGTTCCCCGTTGCGAAGGATGGTGATCGTTTCCCCCGTCTCCTCGACCTCCCGCACCAGTTTGGAAAATTGCTGGTTGGCGTCGCGCAAATTCATCGTCTTCATGGCTGCGCCTCTTTTGTAGCACATATGTAGCACAAAGCCCCCGCAGGGACAACCGCAAGGCTGCCCGTGCGTCAGGCGCGATTTTGGCTATGCTCGCGGCCGGAAAGCAAAAGGTGCGCCCCATGTCCTACAAGGAAATCCTCACCGACGTCGCCGACGGCATCCTGACCATCACGCTCAACCGGCCGGAGAAGCTCAACGCCTTCACCGCCACGATGATGCACGAGCTGATCGACGCCTTCCGCCACGCCAACACCGACGACGCGGTCCGCTGCATCATCGTCACCGGCGCCGGCCGCGCCTTCTGCGCCGGCGCCGATCTGTCGGCCGGCGCCGCGACCTTCGACGCCACCAAGCGCGCCGACCGTCCCGAGCGCAATGCCGGCTCGCCCGACGCCGCGGGCTTCGACTGGTCCGACGAGCGGGTGCGCGACGGCGGCGGCCGCGTCACGCTGGAGATTTTCGAATGCCTCAAGCCGGTCATCGCCGCGGTCAACGGCCCGGCGGTCGGCATCGGCGTCACCATGCAGCTCGCCATGGACATCCGCATCGCCTCCGAAGGCGCGCGCTTCGGCTTCGTGTTCTCGCGCCGCGGCATCGTGCCGGAAGCGGCCTCGAGCTGGTTCCTGCCGCGCCTCGTCGGCATCAGCCAAGCGCTCGCCTGGTGCTATTCCGGCAAGGTGTTCGACGCCCGCGAAGCGCTCGCCGGCGGCCTGGTGCAGGAGGTCGTGCCGCCCGACCAGCTTCTGCCCCGCGCCCGCGAGATCGCGCGCGAGATCGCCGACAACACCGCGCCGGTCTCGGTCGCGCTGATCCGCCAGATGATGTGGCGCGGCCTCGGCATGGACCACCCGATGGAGGCGCACAAGGTCGACTCGCGCGGCATCTATTCCCGCGGCGCCTCGGCCGACGTGAAGGAAGGCGTCGTCTCCTTCCTCGAAAAACGCCCGGCGAAATTCCCCCAGAAGGTCTCCACCGGCATGCCGCCCTATTTCCCTTGGTGGACGGAAAGGACCTATTCTTGACATCGGCCGCCGCCCGCCCGCCGAAGCCTCGGCGAAGGCGGGTGGCAGCCCAGGACATATTCCTGACACGACCGAAGGCTCTGTTCCACGCCGCTCATTTCCGACCAAGGGGGAATTTCATGAAACACGTCCATCGCGCCGCGCTGCTGGCCAGCGCCCTTGCCTGTGTCGCGCCGGCGCTCGGCGACGACAGTTCCGCGATGCTCGGCGCCGGCGGCGTGGTGGTGCTGACCAAGAACCCCGACATCCGCATGGCGAGCGAGGACCTCTATCTCAGCCCCCAGCAGGTCAAGGTCCACTACACCTTCGTCAATGACGGGCCCAAGGACGTCGACCTGATGGTCGCCTTCCCGCTGCCCGACGTCGACAATGCCGAGCTCGCGGAATCGCCGATCGGCACCACCACCGGCGGCGGCCCGAACTTCGTCGGCTTCAAGCTGGCGGTCGACGGCAAGCCGGTGACGGCGACGGCGGAAGAGCGCGCGATCTTCAAGGGCAAGGACGTGACGGGCCAGGTGAAGGCCGCCGGCCTGCCGCTCAACATCGTGATCGGCGGCTATGACGCGCTCCAGCACCTGCCGGCGCCCAAGCAGGCGGCGCTGGTCAAGGCAGGGCTGATCGAGAATATCGGCGACGCCGCCAACCCGACCTATCACGCGCTGTGGACGACCACGACCAAGTTCTGGTGGAAGATGCATTTCCCCGCCGGCAAGCCGGTCGGCGTCGATCACAGCTACCAGCCGGTCACCGGGCAGACCTTCTTCGGCGCCTATGCCTTCGCGCCGGGAGAGCAGAACGATTTCTATGTGAAGGGCTTCTGCCTCGACAAGCCGACCACGGCGACGATCAAGGCGCGCCTCGCCGACGTCAAGAAGGCGACCGGCAATGACGGGCTGCTCAACCAGTACACCACCGATTTCGTGATCGTGACCGCGAACAACTGGAAGGGCCCGATCGGCAAGTTCCACCTGACCATCGACAAGCTGAAACCCACCAATGTCCTGTCGATGTGCTGGGCGGGGGACCTCAAGAAGACGAGCGCGACGCGCTTCGAATCGACCCTGACCAATTTCGCGCCGAAGCAGGACATCCAGATCCTGGTGCTGGAAATGCCGTCACCGGATCAGGGCGGCGGGTACTGACGGCGGGGGCTAGTGCAGTTTTGTTTTGAGTTTACCCAAGCAAATACGCGTCATCGCCGGGCTTGTCCCGGCGACCCATGAACACCCATGCGGCATGGGTGTTCATCGGTGCCCGGCACAAGGCCGGGCATGACGGTTGAGGGTGGGTCAACTCACTCCAAAACGACTTTATTGCCGCCGGAACAGCGCCGCGAGGGCGCGGCGGACGAAGGCGGGCAGCAGCGGCGCATAGAGATGCGCCGGACGTTGTTCGACGTTGTTCGAAACCAAGTGACCCAGCATCGCGAAAGCTCCTTGTAGAGAGCAAGTGCAACGTACACTGATTATGTGACAATTTGCCCATCGCCGGGCTCTGTCAAGAGCCACGCTGCGCTCGGAAGGTTAATGAGCGATTAATCGCGTTCAGGCGACGTAGTGCGTCAGCCGCTCGCCCCAGGAGTCGAGCAGCCCGCCGGCGCAGGCGCCGGTCGACATCTGGCTCGTCTGCGCCCGCGTCCACGGCTCCACCAGGGCGCCCGCCGCCGAGCGCCGCGCCCGCTCCACCGCCAGGGCGCGGCAGGGATCGGCCTGGCCATAGGCCGCGAACAGTGTGCCGAAGGCGAAGACCAGCACGCCGAACAGCAGCAGCACGGCGCCGCGCAGGCGCGGCGCGCGCAGCCAGGCGCTCACGGCCGCGCTCCGGGCATGCCGCCGATGGTCGGATTGGACTGCTGCATCGCGGTGTTGCAGGACGAATAGCCGGCCGCCCAGCCCGAGCGGTAGGGCTTGCTGACCTCGTAGGCGGCGTCGTCGCGCACCGTGTCGCCGCGCACATTGCTGCCGCGCGCATTGGCGCTGGCGCAACCGTCGGAATAGCCGGCGCGGAAATTGGGATCGTTGCGCATCGCCCGCTCGCGCGGTGTTTCGAAGAAGATGCAACCCGTCAAGACGAGCGATAGCAAGACGGCGGTTGCGCGGATGGTAAACGGATGGGCGGTCATGGCCGCACTGTATCAGGCCGGCGGGCGCCGCCCAATGCGTTCATCGGCCGATTAACTGCGGTTTAAGCCGCCGGCCCTAAGCTCTGTGCCGGGTGGTGGTGACATGAACGACAAAGCAGAGCTCAAGCATCTGCATGTTCTGCTCGTCGGCGGCAAGGCCGCCAGCGTGCAGACCCTGCGGACCGCGTTCGGCCTTCTGGGCCTCAAGCAGGTGTCGGCCGTCGCCGAATCGGCGCGCGCCATCGAGGCCCTGCGCAGCCAGAGCTTCGACGCGATCCTCTGCGACGCCGGCGTCGAGCCGTTCAAGGGCATGAAGTTTCCGATCGCGGCGCGCCGCGCTCCGGGCATCGTCAACCCGATGACGCCGCTGTTCGTGATCTACACCAATGCGCGCCAGCGCCAGGTCGAACAGGCGCGCGATGTCGGCGTCACCGACGTCCTCACCCATCCGGTCAGCGCCGCGACGATCGCGCGCAAGCTTTCGGCCGCGATCAAGGCGCCGCGCCCCTTCATCGTCGCGCCGACCTTCTTCGGCCCCGACCGCCGCGCCAAGCGCCAAGGCGTGTGGACCGGCGAAGAGCGCCGCAAGCGCGTCGCCCGCAAGGCCAAGCTGACGGTCGCCGAAGTGCCCGCGGCCGATCTGGCCTATATCTAGCGGACGGTTGGCGCCGCGCTTCCGCGGTTCGTCGGCAGGGCATGGGCTTGAGACTATCCTCTCAAATGCGACTTCCATCCCACAACTTGGCGCGCCCGAGGCACGGTCTTTTGACCTGCCGTTAACCATGTTTTCCAGCCATCTTTCTGCCAAGCCATTGCAATCAGTGGTAGGGATAGCCGACCGAAGAATCAGCAATTTTTCCGCCATTTGCCTACTCTTAGTTGTATTCTTATCCAACACCCTGCAAAACTAGGATAGAATTCCTCCGGAGCGGCCAGCCACAGGCCGCCAACGGCAACAAGGGGTGTTTTTTAGATGGATTACGCGGACTCGATTTCGGATGAACCGGATGCGCTGGTGCCTTTGCGCGCCGGCATGACTCAGATCGTCGTGGCGCATGCCTATGGCGTGCCGCTCGACGACATTCGCGCCCCGTCGCGCGGCGCCAAGCAGGCGGCGCTGGCGCGCCAGGTGGCGATGTATCTGGCGCACATCGTCTTCGCCATGAGCATGACGCATGTGGCGCGCGGCTTCGGCCGCGACCGCTCCACCGCCTGCCACGCCATCCAGCGCGTCGAAGCGATGCGCGAGGATCCCGAGCTCAACCGCACGCTGGGCTGGCTCGAGGCGACGCTGCGCGGCGTCGCGGAGCTGCGGCCATGAGCCCGGCCGAAGGCGAGATCGCGCGCGAGGCGCGGCGCGTGTTCCGCAAGCTCGCGGCGCCGGGTGCGCATTTGCGACCGGGCGGCGACGGCGCCTGGCGCATCGCGGCGCGCGCGGACGGCGGCAAGTACCAGAACGCGGCGGTCGGCGCGGCCCTGGTCGAGGCCTTCGCCCGGCGCGGCTGGATCGCGCGCGCCGGCTCTGGCCAGAACTATGTGCTGAGCGATGCGGGGCGCGGCTGGTTCGCGCGCGCCGCGGCGGCGGAGGATCCGTTCGCCGCGCAGCATCAGATGCGCCGGCGAAAATCCATCATCGACGCGCGCGGCGAGGCCCGGCGCGTCACGGTGGACGACGCCGAGTCGCCGCTGACGCGGCTGAAGGCGCGCGGCCTGGTCGATGCGATGCAGTACGAGGCGGGCGAGAAGCTGCGCGCCGATTTCACCCTCGCCGGCCTGTCGCCGCGGCTCGGCGTCGACTACGCCGCGCCGCTCCAGACCCGTTCCCGCGGCAAGCTGGCGGGCCGGCTGATGACCGACAGCGTGCTCGCCGCCAAGCAGCGCTTCACGGCGGCGATGCGCGCCGTCGGGCCGGGATTGTCGGACCTGTTGTTCGACGTCTGCTGCCATTGGCGGGGCCTGGAAGAGGCCGAACAGGCCAAGGGCTGGCCCAGCCGCTCCGGCCGCGTCGTGCTCGGCATCGCACTCGACCGGCTCGCCGAGCACTACGGCATGAAGGTGCGCGGCGCGGCAAGGCTGCGGGGGTGGGCTATGGAGGAGGACGATTCACCCTGCCCTTGAAGGAGGGTCCATCTCACAACCGCATCAGATAGCGATGCACCCCGTCCAGCACCAGCTCGCGCTTCTGGTTGTGCACGGTCGCGCGCATCGCAACGACGCCGGTGGTGCGCTGGCGCGTCAGCTCGCTGATCGTCAGCGCCGGATACAGCGTGTCGCCGGGATAGACCGCTTTGAGGAATTTCGCGTTCACCTCGATGAAGCCGATCAGCTTCTCGCCGATGACATGCGGGAACAGCCCGGCGCCGGCGGCGGTGAAGGCGAGCACCTGAAGCCCGTGCGCCAGCGGCGCCGGGTGGCCGAGCTTCTTGCAGTATTCGGCGTCGTAATGGATCGGGTGGTTGTCCAGGCTCAGCGTCTGGAAGGCGGCGAAATTGGCGTCGCCCACGGTGCGGGAGGGCAGGGCGAAGACCTCGCCGAGGGAAAGTTCGTCGAAGCCGCGCAGCGGCACGACGCGGTGCTGTTCGGGATCGAAGCTCATCCCCCTTCATACCGTCCCCGCGAAGGGAGAGGAAATCCCGCTCCCCCGGACCGCGGTTGCGGTGCGGGGGAGGGGTCTTCGCGCCGGCGGGGGGACACCGGCTGGAGGTTTCGTCAGCGCAGCTTGGTCCGGTTGGCTTCGAGATCGGCGCGGACCTGGTCCAGGCTGCGCATGGCCAAGGATTGAAAGCCGCTCAGCACCGACAGCCCGCCGGCACAGGCCGCGGCATGCGCGGCGCAGGCGTCCTGCGGCGCCTGGATCAGCGCGGCGATGCTGGCCGGGGACGGCGGCGCCGCCGCCAACTGCTCGCCCGGCCGCCCGAAGCCGAGATCGGGCTCGTGCGGCACCAGAAGCGACACCAGTCCGATGAAGAAGATCGCGCGCAGGATCATGTCAGACACCTCACCAAGCCTTTTCGGCTCTTATGCAGCGATCATGCGCCCCGCCCTTTGATGGCAACTGAAACGAATCGGTAAAGTTCAAAACAATCCGGTTAATTCAGGCACTTGGCGTTAATCTGCCTAACGGATGTCTGAACAAGTCGCGCCGCTTTGAGGCAAGTTTTGTGCGACTTCGAGACAAACTTTCCGCGTCGTTGAATCAAATTTGAATCGAGTTGTCGCGAGATGGGACGGCCCCGGCCACGCCGGCGGCGCGATTGTCCTCCTGCGGCGCTTCGCCGACACTTCGGTCCGGGAAAATCGGGAAGGAAAAGCCATGAAGGACTTCGCGGGCAAGATCGCCGTCATCACCGGCGGCGGCACCGGCATGGGGCGCGAGCTGGCGATCCAGCTCGCCGCCGAAGGCTGCAGCGTCGCGATCTGCGACGTCATCGCCGAGAACATGGCGGAGACGCAAAAGCTTGCCGCGGCGCAGGCGCCGCAGGGCACGCGGGTGATCTCCACCGTCGCCGACGTCGCGGTCGAGGACCAGGTCTTCGCCTGGGCCCAAGCGGTGCGGCGCGAGCTCGATACCGATCACATCCACCTGCTCTTCAACAATGCCGGCATCGGCGGCGGCGGCTCGATCGTCAACCAGGACCGCGCCCAGTGGGAGAAGACCTTCAACGTCTGCTGGGGCGGGGTCTATCACGGCGTCCGCGCCTTCCTGCCGCTGCTGCTGAAAGCGAGCGAGGCGCATATCGTCAACACCTCCAGCGTCAACGGCTTCTGGGCCTCGATCGGGCCGGGCCGCCCGCACACCGCCTACAGCGCCGCCAAGTTCGCGGTGAAGGGCTTCACCGAGGCGCTGATCACCGACCTCGCGGTCAACGCGCCGCACATCAAATGCTCGGTGGTGATGCCCGGCCATATCGGCACCGAGATCGTCGCCAATTCGCGCCGGATCCTGAGCGGCGACGGCATCGACGTGGCGGCGGTGCGCAAGGCGCTGGCGGCGCAGGGCGTCAACCTTTCGCAGATGAGCGACGAGCAGGTCCGCGCCCTGGTAAAGGCGCAGGGCGACGCCTTCCGCGACAACGCCCCGACCACGGCGGCGCAGGCGGCGAAGATCATCCTCGACGGCGTGAAGGACGAGCGCTGGCGCATCCTGGTCGGCAAGGACGCCGAATTCCTCGACAAGCAGGTCCGCGCCGCGCCCGAGAAGGCGTACACGCCGGAGTTCTATCAGGCGCTGGTCGCGGGAACCGAGTGGAAGATTTAGAGGCAGATCGATCCTCCCCCTGAAAGGGGGAGGTGGCCCGAAGGGCCGGTGGGGGTGGTGAGGCGTCAAACTTCCCCCACCCCTCGCTTCGCTCGGTACCTCCCCCTTTCAGGGGGAGGATCGCTATTCCAACGGCTCTTCCAGATAGCGCCGCGTCACATGCCGCTTCAGCGCTTCGCCCGACAGCTTGGCGCCCGTCGCCGCGATCACGATGGCGTCGAAGCTCTTCAGGCTCGCCTGTTCGTGGATGCGCGGCCGCACCCAGGCGAAATAGGGCCTGAAGTCGCCGCGCCCCAGCGCCGGCAGGATCGACGGATCGTCGGCCAGCGCAGCCTCGAACAATTGCGCTCCCAAGGCTTCGCCGAGCGCGTAATTGGGGAAATAGCCGAACAGCGCTGCCGCCCAGTGGATGTCCTGCAGGCAGCCCTTGGCGTCGTTCGGCGGCACCCGCCCGAACAGCGTCTTGAACATCTCGTTCCACGCCCCGGGAACCTCGTCGACCGACAGATCGCCCGCGAGCAGGGCGCGCTCCAGCCGGTAGCGCAGGATGACGTGCAGCGGATAGGAGATCTCGTCGGCATTGACGCGGATGTAGTCGTCGTCGACCCGGCGGAAGAAATTGAGGATGTTCGCCGCCGACCAGCAGGCCGCGTCGCCGCCGAGATATTCGTGCAGCAGGGGCGCGAGGAAGCCGAGGAATTCCTTGGAGCGGCCCGCCATCATCTCCAGCATCAGCGACTGGCTCTCATGCGCCGAGGCGCCGCGCGCGATCCCGGCGGGCGAGAAGGCGAGGGCGCGCGGCAGGTTGAGCTCGTACATCGCATGCCCCGCCTCGTGCAGCGTCGCGGTCACCGAGTAGCGGAACTTGTCGAGGTCGTAGCGCGTCGTGAAGCGCACGTCGCCCGGCGAATGCGGCATGGAGAAGGGATGCGGCGCGACGTCGATCCGGCTGCTCGCCGGCGAATGCCCGACGATCTGCGCCATCCGCTGCGACAGCGCCTTCTGCCGCTCGACCGAGAAATTACCGCCGAATTCCTTCACCGCCGGCCACGCCGCCTGGCGCTCGCGGACCGCGGCCAGGATGCCGGGCAGCGCCGCGCCCAAATCGTCGAAGATCGGATCGATGGTGGCGCAGGTGAGTCCCGGATCCTGCTCGTCCATCATCGCGTCATAGGGCGCGAGGCCCAAGGCGGCGCTCTTGGCGGCGGCGACCTCGCGATGGATCGCCATCATCTTCTTGAAGCCCGGCGCGAACAGCGAATAGTCGCTCGCCGCTTTCGCCTCCAGCCAGGCGGCCTGCAGCGCCTGGCTGACCCGCGCCCGCTCGACCAGGAGGTCCTTGGGCACGGCGGCGCGGTGGGCATAGAGCCGCCGCATCTCGGCAAGGTTGGCGCGGTCTACCGGATCGAGCACGTCGGCGAAGCCTTGAGCCTCGTCCAGCAAGGCGCCGATCTCCGGCGTGCCGGTGAGGTCGGAGGTGATCTCGGCGATGGCGCCGCGCTGCTCGCCGCGCGCCCAGGCGCCGTCCTTTGGCATGTTGGTCTGCGCGTCCCAGTCGAGCAGCGCTTCGATGCTGGCGAGCTTGGCCGACAGCGCGAATTTCGCCGCCGCCCGCGCATAGGGGTCGGCCTGCGCCGAAGGTGATGTCATGGAGTTGGGCCCGGGATGATACGGGTGGAGTAGAGGCGGAGATTTGTGCGGGTTCAACCCTCCCCTTGCGGGAGGGTCGAAATTTGCGAAGCAAATTTCGGGGAGGGGTCGGGCGTTGCGCTCGATGCCCGACCCCTCCCCGAAATCCGCAAGTGCAGATTTCGGCCCTCCCTCAAGGGGCGGGCAAGGAATTTCAGATCACCATCTGGGTCTGGATCACGACCGCGACCAGCTTGCCGTCCTCGCGCGTCACATGGGTCTGCCACACCGAACTGCGGCGGCCGACATGTAGCGGCACGCTCTCGGCGAAGATCGGCGCGCCTTCCTTGGGCGATCCGAGGAAATTGGTCTTGCTCTCGATGGTCGTGGTCTTGGCGCCCTCGGGCAGGTTGAGGAAGGCGCCGCACGACGCCGTGATGTCGGCCAGCGACATGATCGCGCCGCCATGCAGCGTATTGCCGGAGCGGCAGAGTTCGTGACGCGCGTCGAGCCGGGCGCGGACCCGCTCCTTGGTCGCTTCGGTGATGACCAGGCCGATCATCCGGGGAAAGGGCTGTTCGGCGGGCATCGGGCGCGGCGCTTCGCTGTCATTGGCGGGCGTGCCGGCAAGCTGGGCTGTCGCAACATGGAGCATGGCGCTTCTCCCTTGGTCCGGAATGGAACGAAAGCCGCTCCGTTTTCCCGGAATAATTCGTGCAGGGACATCGCTGCATAAGCCGTGCCCGTCCCGTTTCGGGACCGGCGGGCTTTCAGCTTTTGTTGTTGGCGTGGCGCTAGCGTGCGCCGGTCCCTTGGCGAAGAAACCGTGCTGCATCGCTTCACCGCACCCTGGCTGGATCGGTCGAACTACCCGCTGGACTGGAACGGTCCGGCGGAGCGCCCCGCCGCGCCGTTCGCCGATGCCGATCTGGCGATCCCGATCGCGGCGCGCTTCCGCGCCGTCGCGGCGGCGCACCCGGACCGCATCGCGGTCGACGACGGCGAGGCCCGCGTCACCTATCGCGAGGCGCTAAGCCGGGTCGAGGCGCTGGCGGCGCGTCTCGCGGCCGAGACCGCGCCCGGCGCGCTGGTCGGCATCCTGCTGCCCGCGTCCATCGAGTTTCCCCTGGTCATGCTCGCCTGCTTCGCGGCGGGGCGCCTGTTCGTGCCGCTCGATTCGCATTATCCGCCGGCCTGGCTCGCCGGGGTCATGCGCGATTGCGGCCTGGCCGCGGTGGTCGGCCGCTTCGATGAAGGCGAAAGCGCCGACCTCGTTCCCGCGGGCGTGCAGCGGATCGATCTCGCGCAGGCTGCGGCCAAGTCCGCGCCGCCCCTGGCAGCGGGCGCCGACGCGCCGGCCGTCGTGCTCTTCACCTCGGGCAGCACCGGCACGCCCAAGGGCATCGTCAACAGCCAGCGCGCCCTGCTGCGCCGAGTCGCGCAATATGCCGATGCCGCGCATGTCGACGCGACCGACCGCTTCCTGCCGCTCAGCTCGGAATGCACCATCGCCGGCCTGCGCGAGCGGCTGACGGCGCTGCTCACCGGCGCGACGCTGCACGTCATCGACGTCCAGCGCGCCGGCGCCCGCCAGATCCTCGACCGCCTCAACGCCGCCAACATCACCATGCTCTACGGCGTGCCCGCGCTGCTGCGCGCGCTGATGCAACTGGGGCCGGCGCCCGCGTCGCTGCGGGTCGTCCGCGTCGGCGGCGACGCCGTCCTGTGGAGCGACATCGACGCCTTGCGCGCCTGGTCGGACGCCCGCGTCGAGCTCGGCTACAGTTCGACCGAGGCGCCGATCATGCAATGGTTCGTGCCTAAGGATTTCCCCCGCGACGGCGCCAAGGTTCCGCTCGGCTATCCGCTAACGGGCAATGCCCTCGCCATCCTGGGCGAGGACGGCGGCCCGGTCGCGCCCGGCGAAACCGGCGAGCTGGTGGTGCGCAGCCCCTATGTCGCGCTCGGGCGCTGGAGCGCGGGACGCTGCGACGGCACCGATTTCCCCGCCGACCCCAAGGATCCCGCCTGCCGCCTCCTGCGCACCGGCGATCTGGTGCGCCTGCGCGCCGACGGCTTGATCGACCTGATCGGACGCAAGGACCGCCAGCTCAAGATCCGCGGCCAGCGCGTCGAGCCGGCCGAGCTCGAGAGCGCGCTCCGCCGCCATCCCGGCATCTGCGACGCCGCCGTGTTTCCCCGCCGCGTCGGCGCCCAATGGTGGCTGATCGCCTATGTCGTCGGCGACGCCAATCTCGCCGCGCTCAAGACGCAGCTGCGCGACACGCTGCCCGCCGCCCTGCAGCCGCAGCGCATTCATCGCCTCGAAGAGCTGCCGCGGCTGGCCGGCGGCAAGCTCGACATGGCGGCCTTAAGCGAATGCGACGAGGCCTGGCAGCGCCGCGAAGTCACGACGCTTGCCCCCGCCGCGGCGCCCCAGGGCGAGACCGAGGAGATCGTCGCCGCGATCTGGCGCCGCGTCTTGGAGCAGGGCGCGATCGGCCGCGACGACGATTTCTTCGATTGCGGCGGCGATTCCCTGTCGACGCTCAATCTGATGTTCGGCATCGAGGAGGCGCTGGGGCGCGAACTGCCGGTCACCATGATCTACGAGGCGCCGACCATCGCGGCGCTCGCCGCCGCGATCGACCAGCACAAGGCGCCGGCTTTCTCGCCCCTGGTCCGCATCAAGGACGGCCAAGGCGCCCCGCTCTTCATCGTCCACGGCGTCGGCGGCAATGTGATGGAGCTGTTCGCCTTCGGCCGCCGCATCGCCCATCCGGTCTATGCCCTCCAGGCCCGCGGCCTCGACGGCAAGGAGCCGCCCAACCGCACGATCCAGGCGATGGCCGAGGACTATCTCGCCGCCGTCCGCGCCGCTTGTCCGGACGGTCCCTGGCATCTTGCCGGCTATTCCGCCGGCGGCCTGGTCGCGTTCGAGATGGCGCAGCGCCTGCGCGCCGTCGGCCGGGCGCCGGCCTCGCTCACCCTGATCGACACCCAGACCCATGCCCGGCAATGGCCGTTCGCCCTGTGGGCGGAATATGTCGGGCTTCGCGCCCGCCATCATCTGCGCGCCCTGGCGGCGCAGCCCTTGCGCCTGCGCCCTGCCTATGGCGCCCAGGCGCTGGCCGCGCTCGGCACGCTGGTGCAATGGCGCGCCGGCCTGAAAGCGCCCCCGCCGCCCCCGTCGCTGCGCATCCCGCCGGCGTTGCAGGGGGTGTTCGACGCCACCCTAGCCGCGATCGCGGCCTATTCTCCCGAGCGCTATGACGGGCGGCTCGATCTCATCGTCACTCAGGCGGCCGATCCGGCGATGACGAGCCCGGCCCGGCTGTGGCGCCGGTATTGCGCCGGCCTGACGGTGCATAGGGTGCCCGGCGACCATCTCAGCATGATCCGCGCCGCCAACGCGCCCAGGATCGCCGCCATCTTTGCTGGGATATTGGGTGCTACCGGGGGCGCCACGGCCACCTGAGACACAACTCGCCCGGGAATAGCCGCGAGTTCCCGTGTTTCCCCGCCTTAAATCGGCCAAATCGGCCCTATTTCCTTACTATGTATTTGATGCGCCGCGAGAAATCGCTAGATTGCCGGGCAAGCGGTTATACATTGTCGGGCCCAGGGGCAGTTTGGGTGCTGCCTCGTCGGAACGCGCTAGGGCGAGTGGGGGATTCTACCGTTGCAGACACTTGGTCTCTTCCGGCGTGCCACGGGTATCGTCGCGCTCGGATTGGCGTTCGCCCTTCCGGCCGGCGCCCAGGTGCTGCCCGGCGCCGTCCAGCCGGGACGCGACCGCACCGGTCCGCCGGTGCCGACGCCGCCCGACTTCGATTTCTCCATCGTCGCGCCGCATCGCTCCGCCGTGCCGCGCGCCGTCGACGAAGTCCATTTCAGGCTCGCCGACATCAAGATCACCGGTACCACCACGATCTCTAACGAAACCTTTCGGCCGCTCTATCAGGGGCTGATCGGCAAGGACATCACGCTCGGCGACATCCTCGACATCGCCGACAAGATCGAGGCGGAGTATCGCGCCCGCGGCTATCTCCTGGTCCGCGCCTATGTGCCGCCGCAGCGCGTGCGCGACGGGGTGTTCACCATCAACGTCGTCGAGGGCTATCTCGCCTCCATCACGGTGCAGGGCACCGATCCGGCGACCAAGGCGCAGATCCGCGACTATCTCGCGCCCGCCACCGCGGCCCGCCCGCTGACGCTTTCGTCGATGGAGCGCGGCCTGCTGCTGACCAACGACATTCCCGGCGTCAGCGCCACCGGCGTGCTGCGCCCCTCGCCCGACACCCAGGGCGCCTCCGACCTCGTGGTCGACGTGGCGCAGCCCTGGATCGCCGGCGGCCTCGCCGCCGACGACCGCGGCTCGCGCTTCTCCGGCATCTGGACCCTCGCCGGCGACGTCGAGTTCAACTCGCTGTTCGGCGCCGACCAGCTCATGCTCACCGCCACCGTCTCGCCCAACTCGTTGGAGCAGGTGGCGGGCTCGGTCCGCTACCGCCGCGCCATCGGCGACGACGGGTTGATCGGCAGCCTGATCGCGACCGTCACCCATGGCGAGCCGGGCTCGACGCTCGCCGCCGCCGGCGTGCTCACCGACTCCTACGCCGTCGGTCCGCGCCTGACCTATCCCGTCATCCGCAGCCGCGCCGAGACGCTGCTGCTCGACGGCGGCTTCACGGTGCAGGACGCGCGCGTCAACATCGCGGGCGGCGGCGTCAGCCACGACCAGTGGCGCGTGCTCGACATCGGCGGCTCCTATCAGCGCAGCGGCGTCCTCGGCGGCATCTGGACGACGACCTTCGACGTCGCGCAGGGCCTGCCCATCCTCGGCGCCTCGCCCAACGGCACGGCCAGCGCTCCGCCCCCCGGTTCCGTGCCGCTGTCGCGCTATCTGGGGCAGACCGATTTCACCAAGCTGACCGCGTTCTCGCGCCTGGTGCTGCCGTTCGGCACCGCCTTCAGCACCGCGCTCTCGGTGCAGGGCCAGTACTCGTTCTCGCGCCTGATCACCGGCGAGCAGGTGACGTTCGGCGGCACCCAGATCGGCCGCGGCTACGATCCCGGCGCGATCACCGGCGATCACGGCCTCGGCGGCTCGGCCGAGCTGCGCTACGACTTCCGCATCGCCGATTCCTTCGTCAAGGCGCTCGAGCCTTATGTCTATGTCGACGGCGCGATGACCTGGTACAAGAACGATCCCACCGGTCCGTCGCCCTCGCTGTTCGACCAGAACATCGCGTCGGTCGGCGGCGGCGTCCGCCTCTGGCTGGCGCACGATATCACCGCCGCCATCGAGGGCGCGCGCACGCTTCACCACGTCCCCGGCAGCGACAACGACCGGGTGGCGACAAAACTCCTGATCGACCTGGCCGTGCGCTTCTAACGGAACAAGAGCC
>JBBCIC010000008.1:0-40616 GCA_037200865.1 Rhizomicrobium sp.
ATGACCCCGGCGCAGGTGCTCGCAGCCCGCGCCGTTCCGCGGCCCGAGCCGCTACGCGCCCCGCCGCCGACCGACGAGCGCCGCCTGTTCGGCCTGTTCGGCCGCAAGAAGAAGGGACGAGCCGCGCCTGGAACCGGTTCCGCGCGTCGCGCCGCGCGCCACCGCCCAGCCGATGCAGCGCCCGGCCACGGAAGTGCCGCGTCCGCAGGCCGGCGCCGGCGCAGACCCTGGCCGACGATCTGTTTCCCCGACCAGAAGCGCGACGAGCAGTTCGAAATCCCCGCCTTCCTGCGGCGGCAGTCGAACTGAATCGGGGCTGCAATAGCGAAGAGGCCCGGCGTGCCCGGGCCTCTTTCGTTTCAGATGTAGAAGTCGATATGTCCGCCGACGAGCGGCGGTAGGCTGGCCTCGATCACGGCGGCCTGCTGCTCGAGTTCCGCGGCGGTATGGCTCAGCAACTCGATGTATTTCTCCAGCCGCGTGCGCTGGGCATGATCGCGGAACTGCGCCGCAAGGGCACGCAGTTCATGGGCCTTCCAATGGTCGAGACGAGCCATGGAAGTAAAAACGCATAAGTTTACACCGCGTTCCTGCTAACCTTTTGTTGACCATGAATCGGGCGACGGTTCAGTAGACGCGCAGGACCGTGCGTTCGGGCCCGTCATAGACGAGCGGATAACGCCGGGGATAAAGGTCTCGCGGGCCGTCCGCGGCCTGCCAGGCGAACATCCCGTCCCGCGGCCGCGCGATCACGATGTATTTGATCCGGGCCGCCGCGAGCTGCCGGCGCTGCGCATCCAGGTCGCGGATATCGAGCTGGTCCGCCAGCGTCGCAACGACCCGGCGCGAGACATTGCCCTGCGCGATCGGGCGGCCGTGGCAGGTCTGCGCCAGCATGGCTGCGTTGCCTTCGACATAGCCGCCGGGCAGGTCGAGAACGCCGAAGCCCTGTTCGGGGTCGCTCTCGATCGCGGCAAGGCCGGCCGGGCAGGCCACGGGCGTCATTGGCAGATCGGCGGGATAATAGTCGAGCAGCAGCAGGACGGCGGCCGCGGCCAGCACACCGCCCAGGACCGGCCCATGCCGGTCTTCCCAGGCCAGCGCCGCGGCCCGTCCGACGCCGATACCGAGAAACAGATAGACCATGACGATGGCGCGCGACGGCCCGCGCACATTGGCGACGAATGGCAGTTTCGACAGCACGACGTCCGGCAGGTGCAGATAGGTCAGGACATGCCCGGCCACATGCAGGCACTCGCCGCTGGCCAGCACGCAGAAGACCAGCATCCCCCACAGGACATAGCGCAGTACCGGATCGCCCGCGGGCCGCGTCCGCAACCACAGAAAGACCAAGGCCGCGACATTGACCAGCCCGAGATAGACCGTCGCTTCCCACGGATTGCCCGTGAAGCTTGCATAGAGGCCGCGCGTCCACGATCCGAGCAGATGGGCCGGTGGAAAAGCAAGATAGCCCGCAAGGTCGGCTACGAACGTGTTGCCGCCGCTGCCGTAGATGCCCGGATCCGACGCCTCCCGCATCATCGGGATGATCAGGGGCGCCAGCAGCAGGGCGGTGCCGGCGGCGCCGGCCAGTGGCGCGAACAGCCGCCATCCCGCCGGCAGCTTGTTGTCGCGGACGCGCAGGTAGACGGCATGGAAAATCACGAAATAGCCGGCGTAGAACAGATAGTACCAGCACGACAGCGCGCTCAGCGTCCAGAACAGGATGGCGCCGCCCAGCCAGCCGAAGCTCTTCTTCTCCAGCGCCAGCAGATAGCAGAGCACGAAGACGGGAAGGAACTCGATCGAGGCGACATGTGCATGGTGCAGGGCCTGCGCGACATGCGATGGATTGAACGCGAACACGAAGCCGCCCACCGCGCCGGCCACGTCGCTGCGCGTGAAATGCCGCGCCAGATAGAAGGCGCCGGCGCCCGATAGCGGAAAGGTCAGCAGCAGCGTGAGATTCTGCAGGAGGACCAGCGACGCCTGGCTGGTGCCGACGATCTTCGTCAGCAGGATGAGCAGTGCGATCTGCGGGTAGTCGAAAGAATGGTAGTGCAGCCAGGTTCCCTGCGGAAACCGGATGAGCGTCGTGAAGAAGAAGTCCGGATGCGTCGCCGTCGCGGCGTACCAGCTGTTCCAGTAATCCTGCATGTTGTCTTCGGGCGGCCCGATCAGCGCCGAACCGAGATGCGGCAGGCACTGCCAGAACAGCACCGCCGTCACCGCCGCGAACAGGGCGAAGACGACCAGGAACCGGCTCGCACGGCGCACGCCGGCACGCAATGGCGCAGCCGCGCCGCCCAGGAAAAGGCCGACCGGCGGCGCGAGCGTCGTCATCGGGCTGGCACGCACGTCCTGCATGGCGGCATTTCGCCATGTTTCGCTTAACAGGCTGTAAAATGCCTGCCGCCCCGGGGGATTTGCCGAGTTCTGTGGTAGAAACCCGGCGAGACCGCAACATCCTCGGGACATGACCGGCCGCCGCACCCTCGCACGCAACATCACCGTCACCGGCACCGCGCTTCACGCCGGTACGGGCGTGACCATGACCCTGTCGCCCGGCGCCTCCGGTGCGGGCATCGTCTTTCGCCGCGGCGACAAGGCCGATGCCGAAATTCCGGCGCGTTACGATGCCGTCAGCGAGACCAATCTGGGCACCGTCATCGAAAAGGACGGGGGTGACGGTGGGCGTCATCGAACATCTGATGGCCGCCGCCGCCGGCGCCGGCATCGACGACATGGTGGTGACGCTGGACGGTCCCGAACCGCCGATCCTGGACGGCGACGCACTGAGCTATTTCCGCCTGATCGAGCAAGCGGGTACTGCGCAGCAGCCGGGCGCCCGAACGGCAATCAAGGTGACAAGGCCGGTCGAAATCGCGGTCAAGGACGCCAGCATCCGCCTGCTGCCCTCCGATGCGCCGGAATATTCCTACGCCCTCGACTATTCCAATACCAAGGCGATCGGCAAACAGACTTATACAATGACGCTGACGCGCGAGGCCTTTGCTCGCGAGATCGCGCCCGCCCGCACCTTCGGCTTCGTCCACGAACTCGACTATCTCAAAAGCATCGATCGCGGCCACGGCGCTTCGCTGGAGAACACGCTCGCCATCCAGGGCGACGCGGTGCTGAACAAGGACCTGATGCGGTTCCCCGACGAATTCGTGCGCCACAAGATCCTGGACGCCATCGGCGACATGGCGCTGGCCGGGGCGCCGCTGATCGCCCGGTTCGAGGGCGTCAAATCCGGCCATGCCGCCAACAATGCCGTGCTGCGCGCCCTGTTCGCCGACCCCGGCAATTACGTGACAATCGATTTAGCCTGACGGGCGAAAAGCCGTGCTATAAGCCGCCGCTGCCGGGCCCGCCAGCACTGGACCTTCGGTTCGCCGGGATGGCATAAAGGCTTGGTCCAAAAACATAAAATGGCCTTCCGCCGAATGGAAAAGCATTGATGTCGCTGCATGTCCCTCACTTTGGCCGCGCCCTGGGCCTGGCGTCGCTCGTGCTGGCAATGGGCCTCGGCCTGGCGGGTTGCGACACGGTCGGCAGCCTCTTCGGCCAGACTCCGGGGAGCGACGCGGACAAGCCGGTCGAATATGTCGAACGGCCGGTCGACCAGATCTACAACGACGCCTGGAAGAAGATCCGAGGCGAGGACTGGATCAACGCCGCCAAGCAATTCGACGAGGTCGAGCGTCAGCATCCCTATTCCGTCTGGGCGCGCCGCGCGATGCTGATGTCGGCGTTCTGCTACTACCGCGCCAACCATTACACCGAGGCGATCTCGACCGCCGACGAGTACATCCAGCTTCATCCCGGCAGCCGGGAGGTTTCCTACGCCTTCTACCTGAAGGCCGTGTCGCTCTATGAGCAGATCGTCGATGTCGGCCGCGACCAGTCCACCACCGAGGACGCGCTTACTGCGCTGCAGGACGTCGTCCAGCGCTTTCCCGACACCGAATATGCCCGCGACGCCACGCTGAAGATCGACCTGACGCTCGACCATCTGGCGGGCAAGGAGATGGCGGTCGGCCGCTACTATCTGCGCTCGGGCGACTATATCGGCGCCATCAACCGCTTCAAGATCGTGGTCGAGCAGTATCAGAAAACCTCGCAGATCGCCGAGGCGCTGGAGCGCCTGACCGAGGCCTATTACGCCATGGGCCTCTACAACGAAGCCAAGAACGCCGCCGCCGTGCTGGGTGCCAACTATCCGGGCAGCCCGTGGTACCAGGACGCCTATGAGCTCCTCAGGTCCCACGACATGCATCCGGAGATGGACGAGAAGTCCTGGTTGAGCAAGACTTTCGGGCGGATTCTCTGACAGGGGCCTGACTCGATGCTCGCGGCGCTCAACGTGCGGGACATCGTGCTGATCGAGTCCGCCACGCTGGACTTCGCGCCGGGGCTCAACGTGCTGACCGGCGAGACCGGCGCCGGCAAGTCGATCCTGCTCGACGCGCTGGGGCTGGCGGCCGGCGGACGCGGCGGCGGCCGCGCCGCGGTGCGGCCCGGTGCGTCGCAAGGCTCCGCCAGCGCGGTGTTCGAGCCGCCCAGACACAATCCCGCCTTCGCGCTGCTGGCCGAGCAGGCGATCGCGACCGAGGGCGAGATCGTCCTGCGCCGGACGCTGTCGCAGGACGGACGCACCCGCGCCTTCGTCAATGACGAGCCGGTCGGCGTCGCGCTGCTGCGCGACCTCGGCGCGGCGCTGCTCGAAGTCCACGGCCAGGCCGACGACCGCGGTCTGTTCGACGTCGCCACCCATCGCGGCCTGCTCGACAGCTTTGCCGGACACGACGCGCTGCTGCGCGAAACCGCCACCGCCTTCGCCGCCTTCGACGGCAGCCGCAAGGCTCTGGCCGACCTCCGCGCCGAGGCCGCCGTGGCCGCCGCCGACGCCGATTTCGTGCGGCACGCCGCCGAGGAGCTGACCGCGTTGGCGCCGGAAGAGGGCGAGGAATCCCGCCTGGCGTCCGAGCGTGCACTGCTGATGCATGCCACCCGCATCGCGGAGGACGTGAACGCCGCCGCCGACCTGCTCGACGGCGACCGCGGCGCCGCCAGCTCGGTCTCCGGCGCGCTCAAGCGCCTGTCGCGCATGAACGAGGAGGCGCGCAAGGCCGCCGCCGCCGCCGAAGCGGCGCTCGACCAGGCCTACAACGCGGTCGAGGACGCACGGCGCGAACTCCAGGCGCTGCAATCGCGGCTCGACATCGAGCCGGGGCAGCTGGAAAAGGTCGAGGATCGCATCCACGACCTGCGCGCCGCGGCCCGGAAATACGGCGTCGCTCCCGACGCACTGCCCAGGCTCGCCGCCGATTTCCGCTTCAAGCGCGACGCGCTGGGCGGCGGCAGCGGCCTGATCAGGATCGCCGAAGCCGCCCTGGCGGCGGCGCGCGCCGCCTTCCTGGACTCCGCAAAGAGCTTGTCGAAGTCGCGCCTCGCCGCGGCGCGCAAGCTGGAAAGCATCGTGGGTGGCGAACTGGCGCCGCTCAAGCTCGGCCATGCGAAGTTCCGGGTGTCGTTCGAACCGCTGGAGGAGGCGTCGGCCAGCGTCGCCGGGCTGGAACGCATCGCCTTCGAAGTCGCCACGGTGGAGGGCGCGGCGTTCGGTTCGCTGGCCCGGATCGCGTCGGGCGGCGAACTGGCCCGGTTTTCGCTGGCGCTCAAGGTGGCGCTGGCCGAAGCGACGCCGCCCGCGGCGCTGGTGTTCGACGAAGTCGATCGCGGCGTCGGCGGTGCCGTCGCCGACGCGGTGGGCGAGCGGCTGCAGCGCCTGGCGCAGACCACGCAGGTCCTGCTCGTCACCCATTCGCCCCAGGTCGCGGCGCGCGCCGAGCGGCACTTCCGCATCAGCCGTTCCGGCGACAAGACCAAGGTTACACTGCTGGACGACGCGGCAAGGCTGGAAGAGCTCGCGCGCATGCTGTCGGGCGCCGCGGTGACGGCCGAAGCGCGCGCCGCCGCCCGCCGCCTGCTGGACGAGGCGCGCACGCCGCCGCCCAAGAAGCGCAAGCGCGCATGACGGTCGCCCGCGCCAGCAAGCCCGTCGACAAGCTCACCTCGACGGAAGCGGCAAAGGAGCTGGACCGCCTGGCGGCCGAGATCGCCGGACACGACCGGCGCTATCACGCCGAGGACAATCCGAGCATCTCCGACGCCGGTTACGACGCCTTGCGCCGCCGCAACAGCGAGATCGAGGCGCGCTTTCCGCTGCTGGTCCGCGCCGACAGCCCGTCGCACCGTGTCGGCGCCGCGGTGTCGGAGAAGTTCGCCAAGGTGGTCCATGCCAGGCCGATGCTGTCGCTCGACAACGCCTTCACCGACGACGACGTCCGCGAATTCGCCTTGCGCGTGCGCCGCTTCCTGGGCTTGAAGGAAGACGACGACCTCGCCATCGCCTGCGAGCCCAAGATCGACGGTCTGTCGGCCTCGCTGCGCTACGAGAACGGCCTGTTCGTGCGCGGTGCGACGCGCGGCGATGGCACCGAGGGCGAGGACATCACCGCCAATCTCAAGACCATCCGCGACGTGCCGCTCCGCCTGTTGGGCAAGCCGCCGAAGGTGCTGGAGGTGCGCGGCGAGGTCTACATGACCCACAAGGACTTCGCCGCGATCAACCAGCGCCAGGAGACGGAGGGCAAGCCGCTCTTCGTCAACCCGCGCAATACCGCTGCCGGCGCGGTGCGCCAGCTCGATCCCGCGGTCACCCGGCAGCGTCCGCTGCACTTCTTCGCCTATGCCTGGGGCGAGGTCAGCGCGCTGCCCGCCAAGACGCAGAGCGGCATGCTCGCGGCGTTTGCCGCCTACGGCTTCAAGGTGAACGGCCTGACCAGGCGCGTCGAGACGGTGGACGCTGTGCTGGAATTCTATCGCGAGATGGAGGGCAAGCGCGCTTCGCTCGACTACGATATCGATGGTGTCGTTTACAAAGTCGATCGCCTCGACCTGCAGGAGCGGCTCGGCTTCGTCTCGCGCTCGCCGCGTTGGGCCATTGCGCACAAATTCCCGGCCGAGCAGGCGCAGACGGTGCTGGAAGCCATCGAGATCCAGGTCGGGCGCACCGGCAAGCTGGCGCCGGTCGCCAAGCTCCGGCCCATCACGGTCGGCGGCGTCGTGGTGCAGAACGCCACGCTGCACAATGAGGACGAGATCGCGCGCAAGGACGTGCGGATCGGCGACACGGTGGTGATCCAGCGCGCCGGCGACGTGATCCCCCAGGTCGTGCGCGTGGTCGAGGAGAAGCGCAAGCGCGGCGCCGAGCCTTACGAATTCCCGCATACATGCCCGGCCTGCGGCAGCCACGCGGTGCGCGAGGTGGACGAGAAGACCGGCAAGGAGGACGTCGACCGGCGCTGCACCGGCGGGCTGATCTGCCCGGCCCAGGCGGTGGAGCGGCTGCGCCATTTCGTGTCGCGCCAGGCCTTCGACATCGACGGTTTCGGCGGCATCTATATCGAGACGCTGTTCGAGAAGGGCCTGTTGAAAGAGCCCGCTGATGTCTTCCGCCTCGCGAAGAGGCCCGACGTGCTCGACCGCGCGCTGGCCGAGCGCCGCGCCGAACTCTCCGCCGAGCGCCGCGCCCGGGAAGGCAAAGCCGACGTCAAGAAGTCGAAAAAGGACGACGACGAGGAGAGCAAGCTGACCGCCAACCTCGTCGCCGCGATCGAGGCGCGGCGCACAATCGCGATGGATCGCTTCGTCAACGCATTGGGCATCCGCCATGTCGGCGAGACCAATGCGCGGCTGATCGCGCGCAACTTCGACAGCATGGATGCTTTCGTTACCGCGATGGAAGGCGAGAACGCGATCGCCGAGCTGACCGAGATTCCGGGCATCGGCGACGTGGTGGCCGAGGCGATCAAGGACTTCTTCGATGAGCCGCATAATCGGAAGCTGGTCGCCAACCTGCTGAAGGAAGTCGACGTCCGGCCGATGCCCGGGCAGAAAGTCGTGGGCTCGCCGGTCGCCGGCAAGACCGTGGTGTTCACCGGCAGCCTCGAAAAGATGACGCGCCAGGAAGCCAAGGCGCGGGCGGAGTCGCTGGGCGCGAAAGTCTCCGGCTCGGTCTCCGCCAAGACCGACCTCCTCGTCGCCGGCCCCGGCGCCGGCTCGAAGCTCACCGAAGCGCAGAAGCACGGCGTCGAGGTGATCGACGAAGACGCTTGGCTGAGGCTGATCGAGGGGCTGTGACGCATCGGGCGTTGCGTGATATGGTCGTGGGCAAGGAGCGGTCATGGGCGAGATCATAGTCGGCAATCTGGACGATGCACTCGTCACGAGGCTCAAGCAGCGGGCGGAGCAGCAGGGGCTGACGCTCGAAGAGACCGTGCGCCGCGTGCTGGTGGAGGCCCTGCGTCCTTCGAAGGACGAACTCATTGCGGATCTGAACCGTATTGCCGCGATGAACCCGCCGATTATCGAGCCACCCTTCAGCGAAGATCTGATACGCGAAGACCGCGACTCGCGGTGATGCTGGTTGTCGACGCCAGTGTCGCGGTCAAATGGTTTCTGCTCGAAGCCGATCGTGCGGCGGCAATTGCGCTTCAGCAGAGCAGTGACCTGATCGCGCCCGAACTGATTGTGCCGGAAGTAGTCAACACGATTTGGCGGAACATCCGCGTCGGCAAGGTTGTTCCTGCGTTCATGCCGGTTGTGACGGCCCGTCTGCCGGCGGTTTTTGCTCGGCTTGCGCCGATGCTCGATTTTGCCGCTCGCGCCGGCGAGATCGCGCTCGCGCTCGATCATCCGGCCTATGACTGCTTCTATATCGCGCTGGCCGAGCGCGAGGGCATCGACCTCGTCACCGCCGACAGCCGGTTGTTCGCGAAGACGCGCGGCACGGCGTTCGACGCGATCGTCAGGCCGCTGCAGCCCTGATCAGCCGCTCAGCGCCTTCGCCAGGATCGGCAGGCTGACGTCCATGCGATAATCGACGGCGGAGTGGTCGTCGGGGAATTCCTCGTAGATGTGCGGCACGCCGAGCTGGTCGAGGCGGCGATGCATGCGGCGGGCGCCGTAGACGAGGTTGTACTGGTCGACGTCGCCGCAATCGATATAGAGCGCCTTGAGCTTCTTCAGGTCCGCGCCATAGGTCTCGACCAGCGTCAGCGGATCCCAGGCCAGCCAGTTGGCCCAGCGCTCGGGGATGATCTCGCAGGTGTCGAGCGTCACCGGCAGGCGCACGCCGTAAGGCTGGTCGGGCGCCGGGTCGAAGCTCGCGGCCTGGGCGAACATCATGATGATGTGGACGTCGGCGTCCTTGAACTTCTTGCTCTGCCAGAAATTGTCGACCCATTCGCGCACGCCGCCCGGCGTCCTGGCCAGCGCCCGCAGCACGGGGACGAATTCGTGGCGGTACAGCAGCTCCATGCCCATGTCGCCGGAATGCACCGCGGCGGCGCTCCAGAAATCCGGATGCAGCAAGGCGTGCACCATCGCGCCGTAGCCGCCGCTCGACTTGCCGAAGATGCCGCGCTGGCCGGCGCCGCCGCAGCCGAACCGCGTCTCGACGAACGGCACCGCTTCCTGCAGCAGGAAATCGTCCCAGCGGCCCATCGCGGTCGAGTTCACATACTGGTTGCCGCCCAGCTTCGTGAAGCAGTCCGGAAACGCGACGGCCACCGGCGGCATCGCACCCGACGCAATCAGGCGGTCCAGCCGCTCGGGCACGTTCTCGCCGAAATTCTTCCAGTTGACATGCGCCGGCCCGCCGGCGGTGAAGCCGACGACGTCGACCAGCAGCGGCAATCCCTTGCCGTCATGGCCGTGCGGAACGTAGACGTCGATCTCGCGCAGCGCCGGATCGCCCAGCAGGTTGCCCTTCAGCATCGCGCTGTCGAGGCCGAGGCGATGGATGGTGCCGGAAGGCGTCGACGGATCGCGTCTGGTCATGGCAAATCCCTTGCAGCTAGAAGGTGCTGTAGCAATACCACGCCACGGCATCGATCGTGGTCGAGCAGTTCGTGACGCCGGTGTCGGGCGGCTCGTAGGAAAAGGCCAGCGTGTCCTTTTCCGGCTCGTAGACCATCTTCAACCCGTCGGGCAGCAGCGGCAGATATTTCGGCGTCAGCTCGAAGAGATGGTTCGGCAGATGCCCGGCGTCGCTGCGAAAGTGCTGCAACGCCACGACCACCCGCACGGCGCGGCCTTTCAGCTCGCGGCCGCGCGGGTCCTCGCCGGCTTTCCAGGGCGAGGCGATGAAGAGGCCGCAGGCGCCGAGCGGGAGCGCGAGCGCCGCCGCGATGGCGATGCGCCGGTCAAATCGCACGCGTCGCGTCCTCAAGCCACGGCCGGACTTCTTCGTCGACCAGCGGGCCGATCGCCTCGCGCACGCGCGCGTGATAGGCGTTGAGCCAGGCGCGCTCGCCCTCGGCGAGCAGGCTGGGCTCGACCAGGCCGAGGTCGATCGGCGCCAGCGTGATGGTCTCGAATTCCATCATCTTGCGCTCGCCGCCGGGAATATCCTTCGCCTCGCTCACCACGACCAGGTTCTCGATGCGGATGCCGAATTCGCCGGTCTTGTAGAAGCCCGGCTCGTTGGAGCAGATCATGCCGGGCATCAGCGGCTGGGTGACGTGCCGCTTGGAGATGCTCTGCGGCCCTTCATGCACCGACAGGAAGCTGCCGACGCCATGGCCGGTGCCGTGGTCGTAGTCGAGCCCCGCCTCCCACAGCGGACGGCGCGCGAAGGCGTCCAGCGCCGCGCCCGGCGTGCCGGCGGGAAAGCGCGCTGTGGCGAGCGCGATGTGGCCCTTCAGCACGCGGGTGAAGCGGTCCTTCATCTCGTCGCTCGCCGCGCCCACGATCACGGTACGGGTCACGTCGGTGGTGCCGTCGGGATATTGGCCGCCGGAATCGATCAGGAATATCTCGTTGGCGGCGATCGGCCGGTTGGTGGAGGTGGTGACGCGGTAATGCACCACCGCGCCATTGGCGCCGGCGCCGGAGATCGAGTCGAAGGACAGGTCGCGCAGGCTGCCGGTGCGGGCGCGATAGCCCTCCAGCGTGCGCGCGGCGTCGATCTCGGTCAGGTGGCCCTTGGGGGCCTCGCGCGCCAGCCAGTGCAGGAAGTTGGACAGCGCAGCGCCGTCGCGAATATGCGCCTTGCGGGTGCCCTCGATCTCCACCGGGTTCTTGCACGCCTTGGGCAGTTGCACCGGATCGGCCGCGCGCTTGATCTTGGCGCCGGCCTTGTCGAGCCGGTCGAAGATCGCTGCGGCGGCGGTGACCGGATCGGCAGCCACGGTCTTGCCCTTCAGCGCATCCAGCGCCGGCGCGAAATCCTGCGGCGGGTGCAGGCGCACGGCATTGCCCAGGTGCTTGACCAGCTCGGGCGAGGATTTGCGCGCGTCCAGGAACAGGTCGGTCGATCCGTCGGAATTCTGGATCGCGAAGGACAGCGCGAAGGGCGTGTGCGGCACGTCGCCGCCGCGGATGTTGAGCAGCCAGCACACCGAGTCCGGCAGGGTAAGGACCGCCGCGTCGGCGCCCAGCGCTTTCACGTCCTCGGCGATGCGGGTGCGCTTGGCCTCGGCGCTTTCGCCGGCGAGGTTCATGTCCTGGATCGTCGCCTTGGCGGCCGGCGCCGCGGGCTGGTCCGCCCACACCGCGTCGATCGGATTGGAGTCGACCGCGACCAGCGTGCCGCCGGCCTTCTCGGCGGCGCTGCGCAGGGATTCCACCGCCGCCTGGGTGTGCAGCCATGGGTCGTAACCGAGACGGGCTCCTTTCGGCAGTGCGTGCTCGATCCACTTGGCCGGCCCTTCCTCGACCAGGTCCCGCGGCTCGAACAATGACGTATCGGTCTGCTGCCGGATCTGCAGCGTATAGCGGCCGTCGACGAACACCGCCGCCTTGTCTGCCAGCACCACCGCCGCGCCGGCCGAGCCGGTGAAGGCGGTCAGCCAGGCCAGCCGCTCGGCCCGCTTGGGCACATATTCGCCCTGGTGCTCGTCCGCCCGCGGCACCAGGAAGCCGTCGAGGCGGCGGCGCCCCAGCTCCGCCCTAAGCGCCGCCAGCCGCGGCGCACAGGTCGCCGCATCGGTTTCGATATCATAGGTCTGGAAGGGGCCGATCTTGTCCATGGGGCAGCGCTTTCGTTCGGGCGTTCGCAGTCTAACCTATAGCGGCTTTTCCAGCACCAGCGCGCTCCACGGGCCGTCGCGGCGGCGGGCGCGCAAGATGAGGCCATGCGGCCGGTAGAAACCGACAACAAGATTCTCCTGGTTGGTGAGAAGGCCGGACAGGATCAGGGAGCCGCCCCCGTCCAGCGCCCGCGCGATCGACGGCGCGAGCCGCGTCAGCGGCCCGGCCAGGATGTTCGCCACGATCAGGTCGAACGGCGCCCGCGCCGCGATGAGCGGATGGGTGAGACCGTCGGCGGTCACGCCCAGGACCAGCGGCGCCACGCCGTTGGCGGCGGCGTTCTCGTCGGTCACCTCGATGGCGACCGCGTCGATGTCGGAGGCGACGACCGGCCGTTTCCACAGCTTGGCGGCACCGATGGCGAGCAGTCCGGTGCCGCAGCCGAGATCGAGCACGTTGCGAAACGCGCGATGGCGGGCCAGGTCGCTCAGCGCCGCCAGGCACAGCGCGGTCGTCTCGTGATGGCCGGTGCCGAACGCCATGCCGGCCTCGATCTTGAGCGCGATGGGCCCCACCGGCACCTCGCCCGCGTCATGCGCGCCATAGACGAAGAAGCGCCCGGCCCGCACCGGCGGCAGCCCCTCCTGGCTGAGGCGGATCCAGTCCTGGTCCGGCAGCGCCTCGACCGTCACCGCATGTCCCGCGATCGCCGAGAGCAGGGCGGCGTCCGGCTGTTCGGCATAGAGCGCTTCGACCGTCGCATCGGCGTGGAACGGCTGTTCGTGGATCAGCACCGCGGAGGGCGTCGGCGGGCTGAGCTCGAACACCGCGCTCACATCGGCAGCCAGCGCCTTGGCCAGCGTCACATGGGCTTTCCACAAGGGAGGATTGGCGGTCATCGCAGCCTGTATATGGTGGTGTCGAACGTTCCGGGCCAGACCATGACAGCGCGCATCGTCCTTCTCAACGGCGTCGGCAGTGCGGGCAAAAGCTCGATCGCGCGGCAGATCCAGGCCCAGGCGCGCGACGTCTTTCTGCACGTGCCGATGGACGCGTGGCTCGATATGATGCCGCAGCGCACGCTGGGCACGCCGGCGGGGCTGACCTTCGAGACGGTGGAGCAGGACGGCGCGCCGTCGGTAATCGTGACCTCGGGACCGGAGTTGGAGCGCACTCTGCGCGGCATGCGCCATGCGGTCGCCGCGATGGCGGCGCAGGGGTGCAACATGGTGGTCGACGACGTGATCTTCGACGCCGCCGTGATGGACGAATACCGCGCCTTTCTTGCGGCTCACGATCTGCGCACGGTCGGCGTGTTCGCGCCGCTGGACGTCCTGGAAGCGCGCGAGCGCGCCCGCGGCGACCGCGCCATCGGCTTGGCGCGGGGCCAGTTCGGCATGGTGCATCGCGGCGTGGTCTACGACCTTGCAATCGACACCGGCCGCGCCTCGCCGGAGGCATGCGCCGCGACGATTGTCCAGCGCTTCGGTCTTTAGCGCTCCATCGGCGCCTCGGGCGGGCTTTCCCTTGGAACGTTTCTCAACGCCGCGCGCTGACAAGGCTGGCGGAGCGTGGGTGCCGCCTGGTCTCAAAAAAATACAGGGAGCGGCTCATGGCGTCGAAGCGCGGGACGAAAGCCAGGACGGCAGGCAAGCGTACGCAGGCGGACAGCGCCCAGTACGGCGAAATCGCGGTGGCGCGCGGCACCGGCGGCGAAACGCGCCAGACCGCGGAGAAAGGTCTGCCGGTCATGACGACGGCGCAGGGCGCCCCCATCGCCGACGACCAGAATTCCCTGCGCGCCGGATCGCGCGGCCCGACCCTGCTGGAAGACTTCGTCCTGCGGGAGAAGATCTTCCACTTCGACCACGAGCGCATTCCCGAGCGCGTCGTCCATGCCCGTGGCTTCGGCGCGCACGGCTTCTTCGAGACCTATGAATCGCTGTCCGACATCACCCGCGCCGACATCTTCCAGCGCGCCGGCGAGAAGACGCCGGCCTTCGTCCGCTTCTCCACCGTTGCCGGCAACAAGGGCTCGGCCGACCTGGCGCGCGACGTGCGCGGCTTCGCGGTCAAGCTCTACACCAAGGAAGGCAATTGGGACATCGTCGGCAACAACATCCCGGTGTTCTTCATCCAGGACGCGATGAAATTCCCCGACCTCATCCACGCCGCGAAGGACGAGCCGGACCGCGGCTTCCCGCAGGCGCAGACGGCGCACGACAATTTCTGGGATTTCATCTCGCTGATGCCCGAGAGCATGCACATGGTCATGTGGATCATGTCGGACCGCACCATCCCGCGCGCCTTCCGCTTCATGGAAGGCTTCGGCGTCCACACCTTCCGGCTGGTGAACGCGGACGGCAAATCCACCTTCGTCAAATTCCACTGGAAGCCCAAGCTCGGCCTGCAGTCGGTGGCGTGGAACGAGGCGGTGAAGATCAACGGCGCCGATCCGGACTTCCACCGCCGCGACCTGTGGGACGCGATCCAGATGCGCGACTTCCCGGAATGGGAGCTCGGCCTGCAATTGTTCGACGAGGATTTCGCCGAACGGTTCGACTTCGACGTGCTCGACGCCACCAAGCTCATCCCCGAGGAGGCGGTGCCGATCCGCATCGTCGGCCGCCTGGTGCTGAACCGCTGCGTCGACAATTTCTTCGCGGAGACCGAGCAGGTCGCGTTCTGCACCCAGAACATCCCGCCGGGCGTCGATTTCTCGAACGATCCGCTGCTGCAGGGGCGCAACTTCTCCTATCTCGACACCCAGATCAAACGGCTCGGCAGCCCGAACTTCACCCATCTGCCGATCAACGCGCCGAAATGCCCCTTCGCCCATTTCCAGCAGGACGGCCACATGGCGATGATCAATCCCAAGGGCCGCGTGAACTACGAGCCGAACTCCTGGAATATGGGGCCGCGCGAGACGCCCGCCGGCTTCCACAGCCTGGCCGAGCCGCTGGATGGCGCCAAGCAGCGCGTGCGCAGCGAGACCTTCGCCGACCACTACAGCCAGGCGCGGCAGTTCTATCGCAGCCAGGTGCCGATCGAGCAGACGCATATCGCCAAGGCGCTGGTGTTCGAGCTCAGCAAGGTCCAGCGCGTGGAGATCCGCGCGCGGATGGTGGCGCACCTGCTCAATATCGACGGGACGCTGGCACAGACGGTCGCGGACGGGCTGGGCCTCGCCGAGCTGCCCGAGGCCGCGACCCCGGCGATGGCGCCGCGCGATCTCGAGCCGTCCAAGCCGCTCAGCATCGTGCTGAACGGGCCGGACTCGTTCCAGGGCCGCAAGGTCGGCGCGCTGGTGACCGACGGCGTCGATGCCGGGCTGCTGAGGGCCTTGCGCGCCGCGCTCAAGAAGGAAGGCACGCTGCTCAAGATCGTGGCGCCGAAGATCGGCGGCGTGACCGACAGCGACGGCAACCTGGTGCCGGCCGACGAGAAGATCGATGGCGGACCGTCGGTGGTGTTCGACGCGGTGGCGATCCTCGCCTCCGAAGCGGGCGTCGCCGAACTGGCCCAGATGCCGCCGGCGCGCGACTTCGTCGCCGACGCCTTCGCGCACTGCAAATTCGTCGCCTACACCGCCGCGTCGCAACCCCTGCTCGACAAGGCCGGCGTGGTCCCCGACGAAGGCTTCATCGCCCTGAACAAGAGCCGCGACGCCGCCACCTTCGTCGAAGCCTGCCGCAAGCTGCGCCTGTGGGAACGGGAGCTGAAGCTGCCGGCGTGATCTTGTCTTGGATGGGCGCATCTTTCCAGCGGATGGGATGCGCGCCGTTCGCGATAGCGTAAAAGGTCACCTGGGTGGCCCGCATTCGCGGGCCATGACTGTTTTTTATGGTTTGTGTTCGCCGCTCACCCCCGCGTCACGAACGTGTCGATCACCTTCTTCTCGCCCGCCTTGTCGAACGCCACTGTCAGCTTGTTGCCCTCGACGAAACTGACGCGGCCGTAGCCGAATTTCTGGTGGAAGATGCGGTCGCCGCGGGTGTATTGCGAGGATTGCGGGTCGGACGTCTGCACCGTGTGGGCCTGGGCCTCGATCAGCGGCGGGCGGGCGCGGACGCCGCCGCTGGCGGCGCGGTTGGCCTGGGCGCGTTTCCAGCCGGGCGATTCATAGGAACTGGCGAAGCCGCCCGACTGCACATTGTCGCGGAAGCCGACATTGCCGCCGTAGAATCCTTCGTCCACCACCGTGTCGACATGCTCCTCCGGCAGCTCGGTGATGAAGCGCGACGGCAGCGCGCTCTGCCAGCTTCCGTGGACGCGGCGGTTGGCGGCGAAGGAGACGCGGATGCGCTGCTTGGCGCGGGTCAGGCCGACATAGGCGAGGCGGCGCTCTTCTTCCAATCCGGCCAGCCCGTTCTCGTCCATCGTGCGCTGCGACGGGAACAGGCCTTCCTCCCAGCCCGGCAGGAAGACGGTGTTGAACTCCAGCCCCTTGGCAGCGTGCAGCGTCATCAGGTTGATGCGGTCGCCGCTCTCGTCCTGCGCGATCTCCATCACCAGCGACACATGTTCGAGGAACGCGGCCAGGCTCTCGAACGACTCCATCGAGCGGACGAATTCCTTGAGGTTTTCCAGCCGCCCCGGCGCCTCGGCCGACTTGTCGGCCTTCAGCATGTCGGTGTAGCCGCTCTCGTCCAGCACCATCTCGGCCAATTCGGTGTGCGGGATGTGGCGCGCCGTATCGGTCCAGCGCTGGAAATTGGCGCCGAGTTCGGCCAGCGCCTTGCGCGCCTTGGGCGGCAATTCATCGGTCTGCGCGATCTCGCGCGAAGCGGTCAGCAGCGGAAGCTGGCGGGCGCGGGCGAACACGTTGAGCGCCTGCACCGAGGCATCGCCGATGCCGCGCTTGGGCTTGTTGACGATGCGCTCGAAGGCGAGGTCGTCGTCGCCCTGCGCGATCAGCCGCAGATAGGCCATGGCGTCGCGGATTTCGGCGCGCTCGTAGAAGCGCGGACCGCCGATCACGCGATAGGGCAGGCCGAGCGCGATGAAGCGGTCCTCGAATTCGCGCATCTGGAACGAGGCGCGCACCAGGATCGCCATCTCGCCGAAGGTCTGGTCGCGGCGGTGCAGGTCCTCGGCGTCGGAGGCGATGTTGCGCGCTTCTTCCTCGGCGTCCCACACGCCCTGCACCTTGATCCGCTCGCCGGGATCGCCTTCGGTCCACAGCGTCTTGCCCAGCCGCCCCTTGTTGGCCGCGATGAGCCCCGATGCGGCGCCGAGAATCGCGGGGGTCGAGCGGTAATTGCGCTCCAGCCGGATCACCTTGGCGCCCGGGAAGTCGCGCTCGAAGCGCAGGATGTTCTCGACCTCGGCGCCGCGCCAGCCATAGATCGACTGGTCGTCGTCGCCGACCACGCAGACATTGCCGGCCGCCGTCGCCAAGAGCTTCAGCCACAGATACTGGACCGTGTTGGTGTCCTGGTACTCGTCGACCAGCATGTAGCGGAAGCGGTCGCGATAGTCGGCCAGGATGTCGGGATGGGCCTTGAGGATGTTCAGCACATGCAGCAGCAGGTCGCCGAAATCGGCGGCGTTGAGGTCCTTCAGCCGCTGCTGGTACTGGGCATAGAGCTCGCGCCCCTTGCCGAAGGCATAGCCGTGGCCTTCGCCTTCGGGCACGTCGGCGGGCGACAGGCCGCGATTCTTCCAGCCGTCGATCGCCGACGCCAGCGTGCGTGCCGGCCAGCGCTTCTCGTCGATATTCGCCGCCTCGATCAGCTGCTTCATCAGGCGCAGCTGGTCGTCCGTGTCCAGGATGGTGAAGTTGGATTTGAGGCCCACCAGTTCGGCATGGCGGCGCAGCATGCGGGCGCCGATGGAGTGGAAGGTGCCCAGCCACTGCATGCCCTCGACCACGCCGCCGATCAGCGCGCCGATGCGCTCCTTCATTTCGCGCGCCGCCTTGTTGGTGAAGGTGACGGAGAGGATCTGGCCCGGCCACGCCTTGCGGGGTGTGCAGGATATGGGCGAGGCGCGTGGTCAGCACGCGCGTCTTGCCGGTACCGGCGCCGGCCAGCACCAGCACCGGCCCGTCGGTCGCCAGCACCGCCGCGCGCTGCTCGGCGTTCAGGCCGGCCAGATAGGGCGGATCGCGCGGCACCGGCGCCGTTTCGGGCGCAGGCTCGCCATCGCCGCCGAAGGCGTCGTCCAACGGATCGTTGTAGCGGTTGCCGAAACCGCTCATGGGCACGCATTCGAGTCGAAGAGCATGGAACCAATATAGAACTTCACGGCGCGTTTTTCACCTTTCCCTTGCGGGGAACTTCCGCCTCCCCGTCAGAGCCAATGATGCCCGGCCGCGAGATAGGCGAGTCCCAGCGCGCTTGCGGCCATGGCGAGGAGGCCGAGCAGCCGCCCGGTACGGCTGTCGTCCTGCCGCGCGATCCAGAACAGCGCCAGCCCGCCGAGGAATACCGCGGCGAGGGCGAGCACTATGGCGGTGTTGAAGACGGCGCGCATGGCCCAGCGTGGCCTTTTAGGCGAGCCTCAGTCCAGCCCCAACTCCCTGAGGATCGCCGCCCGGTGTTCGTCCAGCGCCGGGGCGTGTTCGCGGGTCCTGGGATCGACGTGGGCGCTCAGCTTCACCGGGTTGCCCTGCATGCGGATGGGGCCGAGGTCGGGGTCGAGCGTCTCGACGATCATGTTGCGGTGAAGGACCTGCGGGTCTGCCATCACCTGCGCGACATTGTTGATCGGGCCGGAAGGCACGCCCGCCGCCTCCAGCGCCGCGAGCCAGTGCCGCGAGGTGCGCGCGGACAGCGCCACCTCCATCTCCTGCGCCAGTTCGTCGACATGGACGACGCGTTTGGGGTTGGAGGCGAAGCGCGGATCGCCGATCAGCTCCTCGCGGCCGACGACGCGCGCGACGCGGGCGAACAGATCGTCGTTTCCCGCCGCGATGGCGATGTGCCCGTCCTTGGTCGCGAAGGCGGCGAAGGGCGCGATGGAGGGATGGCGGCTGCCCAGCGGGCCGGGCACGGCGCCGGTCGCGACATAGCGCGAGATCGCGTTCTCCAGCAGCGCTACCTGGCTGTCGAGCATCGAGATGTCCACCTTCTGGCCCTTGCCCGTGCTCTTGCGGTCATACAGCGCGGTGAGGATGCCGATGACGCCGAACAGGCCGGCGGACAGATCGCCGGTGGAGGTGCCGACGCGGGTCGGCGGGCTTCCCGGATGGCCGGTCAGGCTCATCACCCCGCCCATCGCCTGCACCACCATGTCGTAGGCGGGACGGGTGGCGTAGGGCCCGGTATGGCCGAAGCCGGAGACGCCGCAATAGATCAGTTTCGGGTACGTGTCCTTGATCTGTTCGTAGCCGTAGCCGAGCCTCTCCATCGTGCCGCCGCGGTAGTTCTCGATCAGCACGTCTGCTCTGGCGAGCAGGGCTCGAAGATGGCGCGGTCGCCTGGCGCCTTGAGGTCCAGCGCGATGGATTCCTTGGCGCGGTTGACGCTCATGAAATAGCCCGACTTGGTCTCGCCCGACGGCGTCTTCACGAACGGGCCGATATGGCGGCTGTCGTCGCCGATGCGCGGCGGCTCGACCTTGATCACGCGCGCGCCAAGCTCGTTGAGCATCAGCGCGGCATAAGGCCCGGCCAGCACGCGGGTGAGGTCGACGACGAGAAGGCCGGCGAGGGGGCCTGTTGTTGTCATTGCAAATCCCTTTCCGCGCGATGCTATCGCATCGCGCGGAAGGAGATGACAATTATGATTTAGCAGGCTGTTGAAGAAGTGTTCCAGGGTTTGGCGATGAAGTCGGCTTCGTCGCCGTTGTGGAAGCAAATTTGGCCGTTGAGGGCTGCCGTTGGGTTGAAGTTCAGCCCATCCCTCGCCGCTGGCCTCGTCCATCTCGTCGTTGCCGGCCCAGGAGAACGCGACGTTGCTGGTGTCGCCGGCTCCGTGGATGGCGCCGGTGATGCAACCGAAGGCGAACTCGCCGCCGCCCTCGCCGTCGAACAGGATGTAGGCAGGCTCCATCATGTCGAGGAAGTCGGCCTCATAGTCCGGTATCTTGGTGATGCGCCACGTGCCCTTCACGCGGCGGCTCCCAGAAGCTTGGGAAGCCGGATGAGATTGTAGGCTGCCAGTGCCATGGTGAAGGCGGCGTCGACACGGGCGCGGCCTCGCAGCTTGATCTTGGCGAGACCGGCGGACGACTTGATCCAGCCGAACACCTCCTCGATCCGCTTGCGGCAGACCTGGCTTACGGCATAGCCGGGATGACGCAGGGTTCGTGCGTCGATGGCGGTCCTGCGCGCCTTGCCGGTCTTGCTCAAATGGCCGTCGATGGCGATGTGCGGCGTGACGCGGCGGCTCTTCAGGCCCAGCACGAAGGCTTCCACGTCATACCGCGCCGTCGCACTGACGCCGCAGGCGCAGCCGGCGCTGTGGCAGGCGGTCGCCGGCATTGCGGACGGGCTCGGCGCGCCGCTGCCGGGCCACATCATCGCCGGCCTCGACGATGGCTTCTTCGTCACCGCCGTTCCGGTCGTCCTGCCGCGCGACGAGACGGTCCATGGCGAGACCCTCTATCTGCCGCTGCCGCTGATGCGCGTGCTGAGCGTCGGCGAATGGCGCGCCGTGATCGGCCACGAGCTGGCGCATTTCAAGGGCCCGCGACACGCAATGGTCGGTCCGCTTCGCGCCGGTCTTCTCCGGGCTTCAAGATGCCGAGGAGCGCATGGGCGAGCACCGCGGCTGGGGCGTGCTTTCGCTGCTGCCGGCGCTGTTCCTGCTGCGCTTCTTCCTCGGGCAGTTCGTGATTGCCGAGCGCATGATGCAGCGCCGCCGCGAGCTGGCGGCCGACCGTCTCGGCGCCGCCGTCGCCAGTCCCGCCGAGCTTGCCGCCGCGCTGACCCGCCTGTCGTCGCTGCACTATGTCCGCCGCGCGCTGCGCCGCGCGGTGCAGGGCCGCCGGCTCGACGCGGGCCAGTCGCACAACCTCTCGGCCTTCTTCGCCTATTGGGCCGGCGACTATTTCGCCAGCAACGACGCGGCCAAGATATTGAAGGAGATCGGTGCCGCGCGCCTGCCGCATCCGGTCGACACCCATCCGGCGCTGCGCGACCGCCTCGCTGCGCTTGGGCTCGAAGCCGACGCCGCCTGGCTGGCCGTGCCGGAGACGAGCGCCAGCGCGCTGATCGCCGGCGTCGACGCGATCGAGATACGCCTCAGCCGCGACGAAGCGGCGTTCTTCTCCCAGGTCGGCAACATGCCGCTGCGGGGGCGTTAGCGCAGCAGCTTGATCGTCGCCGCGTCGTCCTCGCCGCCGAAGAAGCGGTCCTGCGCCTCGTGGAAGGGCGAGGCGTCATTGCAGGCGCAGGCGAACAGCGTCATCGACGAATGGAATTTCAGATCGTCCGGCGATCCGAAGATCGCGCCAACGTCGCCGTCGGGCACGTCCAGCACCAGCTGCGTGGCATTCGCGCAGCCGGTCGCTGAGGACGGGATGTTTGAGATAGGCGCGCGCCTCGTTCAGCGAGCGGATCGCATAGCGCCGCGACATCTCGCTGCCGCCCAGCCCCGCGAGCTGCGGAAACACGAACCACATCCAGTGGCTGTCCTTGCGCCCGGCGCGCAGCTCGCTCCACACCCGGGCATAGACCGGATCCTGAGCCGTCACGAAGCGCTCGAGGTTGAAAGGGTCGTCGCTCATCGCGTCAGCTTAGAGGAAGGTGCGCCCGCCCGGAATTGGTGCTGCGGTGCAACAGGCCCTTGAATCCGGTGGGGTTCTCGTCTAGGTTGTGTTCATGATTTGTACACAACCCATCTCTGACCCGGCCGGCCGTGATCGCGGCGGCGGGCTGCACGCCTGCCGCGCAAGCGTCCGGCGAGAGAGGAGGGGGGACCCCCCTCCCATTTTTCGCGAAACAATTATGTTGCCGAAGCGCGCCCCCGGGCGGGCGCCAGGCCCGGAAACAGCAACGCCAGGCGTCACGGCGCCTTCGACCGCACCGCACGTGCCTACGATGCCATGCGCCGCGACTGGTTCGCCGCGCTGGACGACGTGATGACGGCCCTGCTGCACTGGGAGGCCCATCCGGACCTGGAAGCGGCGCGCACGCTGTTCGAAGCCTGCGAGGCCCGTGCCAGCAGCCTCGGCGAGCGCTGCATCCGGCACGCCGAAACCGCGGCGGCCTCGCCAATAGCCGGCCATCAATGCCTTCGCCCAGCCGGGCTCGCGCAGCTCGCCACGCGGCAAAAACCCGTCATCACGGGCTTGAGGTCGAGCACCGGCGTGCCGTCGATCGCGTCCAGCCCGCGCACGCGCAGGCTGAGCCCGTCGCCGCCGAGCCGGCGGCAGACCGTTCCGCCGATCGGCCGCATCGTGATCGCATCGCCCATGCCGGGCCCCCTCCGTTCGTTCGTGCCGCGCCTCTGCGCCGCCGGATCGCGCGCGCCACCGCCGACCAGCGAATCGCCATGCACCGCATGCATGCCTCGAATGGGGAATATCATCCTGCGGGATCAAAATCCTCGCGAAGGAGTTAATGGTTTGTTTACCCGGGTAACTGCAATCTTTACGTGTTCCCGGCTTGTTCCGCCGATTCAACAGCTAGACGAGTCGATTCTAAGGGTAGATACGTAAGACCCTCAATTTGCACGGTTTTTTGGTTGACCCCCATTTCCATCCCATGCTATCCCAGAGTGTCCCAGGGGCTCAGCCTTAGGCCGTCCCGGCCCGAGCGGTAGACCCGCCCACAAAGCCCCCGGACCGAAGGGGGATAACCGCGCACCATGACCATCCAGCCGTTCATGTCGACGGTGATGGGCTCGCTCGATAGCAAAGGGCGCGTGTGCATTCCCGCAACCTTCCGGCAGGTGCTTGCCGGCCCAGAACACCGCCGGGCTCTACCTCTATCCGTCCTTCATCGACCGCCGCGCTCGAAGGCTTCGGCCAGGTCGCGATGGACGGGCTTGACCGCGCGGCTCTCGGCGCTCGATCCGTTCCTGTCGCCGCAGCATGACGACATGGCGATGGCGATCATCGCGCGCACGCAATTGCTGCCCGCCGACGATGGCGGGCCGCGTGCGCCTGCCCGACGCCTTCATCGCGCATGCCGGCCTCAAGGACAAAATCGCCTTCGTCGGCATGGGCCAGAAATTCAAGCTGTGGGACGCCGCCGCCTATGCCGCGGGTCGAGGCCGAAAGCGTCGCGCGCCTCAAGGCGAAATTCGAAGCGGCCAGGGAGGTGAGCCCATGAGCGGCCATCGCCCGTGATGCTCGCGCAAGTGCTGCAGATGCTGGCGCCCAAGGACGGCGCGCACTATGTCGACGGCACGTTCGGTGGCGGCGGCTATGCGCGCGCCATCCTCGAAGCCGCCGATTGCCGCGTGCTCGGCATCGACCGCGATCCCGACGCCATCGCGCGCGGCCAGGACCTCGTGCAGCACTTTGCCGGCCGCCTCACCCTGGTGCAGGGCGAGTTCTCGCATCTCGCCGATATCTGGGCGGCGCGCGCACCAACGGCATCGTGCTCGACCTCGGCGTCTCGTCGTTCCAGTTCGACGAGCCCGGCGCGCGGCTTCTCCTTCCGCGAAGAGGCGCCGCTCGACATGCGCATGAGCCGCTCCGGCCCGACCGCCGGCCGAATTCGTCAACGGCGCCGACGAGAAGACGCTGGCCGACGTCATCTTCCGCCTCGGCGAGGAGCGCAATTCGCGCCGCATCGCCAAGGCGATCGGTCGCCCGCCGCCCGATCGCCGGCACGGTGGAACTCGCGGACATCGTGAAGGCGGCGCAAGGCCCCGCCGCGGCCGCCTGCCCATCCATCCCGCGACGCGCACCTTCCAGGCGCTGCGCATCCATGTGAACGACGAGCTCGGCGAGCTGGAGCGCGCGCTGGACGCCTCGGTCGATGCGCTGGCGCCGCAGGGGCCGCCTCGTCGTCGTCGCCTTCCATTCGCTGGAAGACCGCATCGTCAAGCAGTTCCTCTCCGCGCGCTCGACCGCGGCGCCGCAGGCCTCGCGCCATGCGCCCCAGGCGCGCCGCGCCCATGACGCCGCGTTCCGGCTGCTCACCCATCGCCCGCTGATGCCGGGCGAGACCGAAGTCGAAGGCAACCCCCGCGCGCGCTCCGCCCGCCTGCGCGCGGCTGAACGTTTGGCGGCATAGGAGCAAACGCATGGTTCGCGTCCTGAACACACTCTGCGTGGCCCTGATGGGCCTCGCCATCCTTGCGCTCTATCACGTGTCCGAACGCACGCGCCTGGCCAATGTCGAACTGAATAGCGTCCAGCATCAGATCGTGCAGGAACGCGCCGCGATGAGCGTGCTGGAAACCGAATGGGAGCGCGTCGCCGGCCCGCAGCAGATCCAGGAGCTCGCCGCGCGCAACCTCAATCTCAGCGGCGCGCCTGCGGTGCAGCTCTCCTCCTTCGAAGCGCTGCCGCGCCGCGGCGAGGATGCGCCGCTCAGCGACACGCCGATCCGCAACGCCAGCGCCGAGGCGCCGGCGTTGCAGCCCCGACCCCCGCACCGGACTCTGACAGGCATGAAACAGGCCAAGGGTCCGACGATCTATCAGCGCCGCATCGTCGTCGGTGCGGTGCTGTGCGTCGCCGCCTTCGCGCTGGTCGGCGTGCGCCTGGTCGACGTCACCCTGTTCAAGGCCGGCAAGGCCGCCGCCTTCGCCGACCGTGCGGCGGTCCCGCGCGGCGACCTCGTCGACCGCAATGGCGAGCTCTTGGCGCGCGACCTGCCGGTGATGGACCTCTATGCCCGCCCGCATGCGTTGGACGACAAGCATGCGTTGGACGACAAGGACGAAGCGGCGCGCGGCCTCGCCGCGGTGACCGGCGCGGACTATGCGCGGCTGAAGGACGGCTTCGACAATACCAAGCATCCTTATGTCCTCGTCGCGCGCCAGCTCACGCCCGACGTGCAGGACAAGGTGATGCGGCTGGCCTGCCGGGCCTCGAATTCGAGCCGGCACCAAGCGCTACTATCCCGACGGCCGCGCCGCGGCGCAGATCCTCGGCGTCACCGATCCCGACGGCAACGGCCAGTCCGGCCTCGAGCGCGGCCTCGACGCGCGGTTGCGTAACGCCCAGGCCGGGCCGGTGCGGACCTCGATCGACATGCGCGTGCAATACATCCTGGGCGCCGAGGTCGCGGCGGCGCGGCGGGACCTTCCGCGCCATCAAGGCCGGCGGCGTGGTGATGAACGTGAACACCGGCGAGGTCCTCGCCATGGTGTCGGTGCCGAATTTCGATCCCAACGACCGCCGCTTCACCGGCGACGATTCCGACAAGAACATCATGGCGGGCGACCGCTACGAGCTCGGCTCGGTGTTCAAGGTGCTGTCCTTCGCGCTGGCGATGGAGGACCACACCACCACGCCGGACGAGGTCTTCCGCATCGGCAACGGCTACAAGATCGGCAAGTACACGATCCACGAGGCCGAGGCGATGCCGGCCACCTACACCGCGCGCGAGGTGCTGGCCCCATTCGTCCAATATCGGCACGGCGCAGATCGCGCTGCGCTCGGGCGGCGCCCGCCAGCGCGAATTCCTCGCCAGCCTCGGCCTGCTGGGCATGCTGCACAGCGAGCTGCCCGAGCGCGCCCGCCCGCTGTTCCCCGCGCCGGCCAATTGGGGAACGATCGAGACCGCGACCATCGGTTTCGGCCACGGCATCTCGGTGGCGCCGCTCTCCTACATCGCCGCCGCCGCGGTGGTGGTGAATGGCGGCCGCCGCATCACCCCGACCTTCCTCAAGCATCCCGCGGACGCCCGCGGCGACCAGATCCTCAAGCCCGAAACCAGCGACAAGATGCGCGACCTGTTGCGCTATGTCGTGACCGACGGCACCGGCCGCAAGGCCGACATCCGGGCTACGAGGTCGGCGGCAAGACCGGCTCGGCCGAGAAGCCGCGTGAGAACGGCCGCGGCTTACCAGTCCCATGTCCTGGTCACCTCGTTCTTCGCGGCGTTCCCGATCAGCGACCCGCGCTACATCGTCTTCGTCCTGCTCGACACGCCGCACGGAACCAAGGAAACCGGCGGCACCGCGCTGGCCGGCCTGACCGCTGCGCCGCTGGCCGGCCGCGTGATTTCGCGCATTGCGCCGATCCTGGGCGTGCCGCAGAAGCCCGTCACACTGGCCGCGCGCGAGACCCATAATGGGACCACAATCGGAGGCCACGATCGCGACGGGTAAGGTGGGCAAGAGCGCCATGCAGGCGTCACCGGCATTCACGGGGCTCGCGAGCGACAGCCGCGAGGTCGAGCCCGGCTTCCTGTTCGCCGCCCTGGCCGGCGCGAAAGCGAACGGCGCCGCCTATCTGAAGGAAGCCGTGGCGCGGGGCGCCGTCGCCGTGCTCGGCCGTCCCCGAGGTGGCACCCGCCGCGCAGGCGCTCGGCATCCGCTTTTATTCCCGACGACAATCCGCGCCGCGCCCTGCGCGCGAGGCGGCCCGCTTCTTCGCCGCCCAGCCGCGCACCGTCGCCGCCGTCACCGGCACCAAGGGCAAGTCCTCCATCGTCGCCTTCGTGCGCGAGATCTGGGAGCGCGCTGGGCAAGCCGGCCGCCAGCCCTCGGCACCGTCGGCCTCGTCACGCCGAGCGGCGACGTTCCGCTCAGGCACACCACGCCGGCCCGATCGAGGTCCACCGCCTGCTGGCGCAGTTGAAAGGCGAGGGCGTCGAGCACCTGGCGCTCGAAGCCTCCAGCCACGGCCTCGACCAGTAACCGCCTCGACGGCGTCGACATCGCGGCCGGCGCCTTCACCAACATCACCCGCGACCACATGGACTACCACGCGGATTTCGAGCACTACCTCGCCGCCAAGCTGCGCCTGTTCGCGGAGATCGTCGTTCCCGGCGGCCTGGCCGTCGTCAACGCCGACGCCGCCCATGCCGATCGCTTCCTCGCCGCCGCCAGGGCGCGCGGCCTTTCGATCATGACGGTGGGCGAGAAGGGCGAGACGATCGCGCTGCTGTCGCGCGACGGCCGCATCGACGGCCAGACGCTCAGGCTGCGCCATGGCGGACGCGCCTACACCGTTTCGCTGCCGCTGGCCGGCAGCTTCCAGGCCTCGAACGCGCTGGTCGCCGCTGCGCTGGTCATCGGCCTGGGCGACGATCCCGCCGAGGTCTTCGCCGCGCTCGAGCACCTCAAGGGTGCCCCCGGCCGGCTCGAGAAGGTCGCCTATGCCGCGTCCGGCGCGCCGATATATGTCGACTATGCGCACACGCCGGATTCGCTGGAGAAGGTTCTCACCGCAATTCGCCCGCACGTTTCAGGCCGGCTGCATGTGATCTTCGGCTGCGGCGGCGACCGCGACAAAGGCAAGCGCCCGCTGATGGGCGAGGCCGCCGCGGCTCATGCCGACGCCGTCATCGTCACCGACGACAATCCGCGCAGCGAAGACGCCGCCGCCATCCGCCGCGAAGCGCTCGCCGGCGCGCCGGGCGCGCGCGAGATCGGCGACCGCGCCCGTGGCGATCCGCGAAGGCATCGCCGCGCTCAAAGCCGGCGACATCCTCATCATCGCCGGCAAGGGCCACGAGACCGGCCAGATCGTCGGTGGCGAGACGCGTCCCTTCTCCGACCGCGACGAAGCGGTGAAGGCCGCGCTCGCACTCGGAGGGCGCGCCGCATGACCGCGCTCTGGACCTCCGAAGAGGCGCAAGGCGCCACGCTGGGCATTCCCGGCCGCGCCTTCGAAGTGAACGGCCTGTCCATCGACACGCGCACGATCAGGCCCGGCGATCTCTTCGTCGCGCTGAAGGGCGAGAACCGCGACGGCCACGATTTCGTCCAGGCGGCGTTCGACGCCAAGGCCGGCGCGGCGCTGGTCAGCCACGAGCCGCCGGGGCTCGGGCGCGACGCCGCGCTGCTCACCGTCGCAACACCCAGCGCGGCCTCGAAGACCTCGCGGTCGCGGCACGGGCGCGGTCTTCGGCCAGGATCGTCGCGGTCACCGGCAGCGTCGCAAGACGACGACCAAGGAATTGCTGCGCGTCGCGCTCGAAGCGCTGGGCAGCACCCATGCCTCGGCCGCGTCCTACAACAACCATTGGGGCGTGCCGCTCAGCCTCGCCGCCCTGCCGCGCGACGCGAAATATGGCGTGTTCGAGGTCGGCATGAACCATTTCGGCGAGCTGCGGATTCTCGTCGGCTTCGTCCGCCCGCATGTCGCCCTGGTCACCGCCATCGCGCCGGCGCATCTGGAATTCTTCGGCTCTTGCGAGGCCATCGCCGACGCCAAGTCGGAGATCTTCGATGGCCTGCTGCCCGGCGGCGCCGCGTTGATCCCGTCCGACAGCCCTATGCCGACCGCCTCGTCGCGCGCGCCCGCCAGGCCCATGTCGCCCGCATCCTCACATTCGGCGCGCGCGGCGGCGACGCCCGCCCTGCTCGTTTATGAAGAGAGCGAGGGCGGCAGCCGCGTCAAGGCCGACATCCTCGGCACGCCGGTCGACTTCCGCATCGGCGCGCCCGGCCGGCACATCGCCCAGAACGCCATCGGTGCGCTGCTCGCCGTCGCGCTGCTGGAGGGCGACGTGCTGAACGCCGCCGCCGCGCTCAAGAACTTCGCCGCTCTCAAGGGCCGCGGTGCCCGCTTCACCGCCGGCGGGGTCGACGTGATCGACGAGAGCTACAACGCCAACCCTGCTTCGATGGGTGGCGGCGCTGGCGCTGCTCGCGGGCGCCGAGGGCCGCCGCATCGCGGTGCTGGGCGACATGCTGGAGCTGGGCACCGACGGTGCCGCGCACCATGCGGGCCTCGCGGCCGCCATAGAAGCGGCGAAGGCCGACCTCGTCTTTCTCAATGGCACGGAGATGCAGGCGCTGTGGGGCCGTCCTGCCGGCGTCGCGGCGCGGCGCCTGGGCGCCGACCTCTGCCGAACTTGCCCCAAGCTGGCGGCCGCCCTCAAGCTGGGCGACACGGTGCTGGTCAAAGGCTCGCTCGGCAGCAAGATGGCCGTGATCGTCGATGCATTGAAGGCAAGGGGCGCGTAACGTATGCTCTATTACCTGTCGCTCCTCACCCATACCGACCAGCTCGAGTTCTTCCGGCTGTTCAAATATCTCACCTTCCGCGCCGGCGGCGCCGTCATCACCGCGATCCTGCTGGCCTTCGTGATCAACGGCTCGCTGATCCGCTGGCTCAAGGTCAAGCAGGGCAAGGGCCAGCCGATCCGCACCGACGGCCCGCAGCGCCATATTCTGGAGAAGGCCGGCACGCCGACCATGGGCGGGCTGCTGATCCTGCTGCCGTGGATCGTCTCGACGCTGCTCTGGGCCAATATCGGCAACCGCTATGTCTGGATCGTGGTCTTCGTCACCGTCGCCTACGGCCTGCTGGGCTTCGCGGACGACTACCGCAAAGTGTCGAAGCGCTCGTCGGACGGGGTCAGCGGCCGCATAAGGCTGGTGATCGAGTTTCGGCGTCGCCTTCCTCGCGACCTGGGCGTTCATGCAGCTCGACACCACCCCCTCGGTCGGCATGCTGAGCGTGCCGTTCTTCAAGTCCTTCGCCATCCCGTTCGGCATGGCGTTCATCGTCGTCGGCGGCATCGTCATCGCGGGCGCCGCCAATGCGGTGAACTTCACCGACGGGCTCGACGGCCTCGCCATCGTGCCGGTGATGATCGCCGCCGCGACCTTCCTGCTGATCGCCTATCTCGTCGGCAATATCGTGTTCGCGCGCTATCTGGAGCTGGTCTATGTCCGCGACACCGGCGAGCTGATGGTGTTCCTCGCCGCCCTGGTCGGCGCCGGGCTGGGCTTTCTGTGGTACAACGCCCCGCCCGCCATGGTGTTCATGGGCGACACGGGTTCTCTTCCGCTCGGCGGCGCGCTCGGCGCCGTCGCCGTCGCGGTGAAGCACGAGCTCGTTTTGTTCATCGTCGGCGGGCTGTTCGTGCTCGAGACGGTCTCCGTGATCGTGCAGGTCATCTCGTTCCGGACCACCGGCAAGCGCGTCTTCCGCATGGCGCCGATCCATCATCATTACGAGCAGCTCGGCTGGAAGGAGCCCCACCATCGTGATCCGCTTTTGGATCATCGCCGTGGTGCTGGCGCTGCTCGGCCTTGCCACCTTGAAGCTGCGGTAGGGCCATGATATGATCGCGGCGCGCGCCTTCGCACATACCGATGTCGCCGTCTTCGGGCTGGCGCGCAGCGGCCTGGCTGCGATCCGCGCGCTGAAGGCCGGCGGCGCCCGCGTCCATGCCTGGGACGACAGCGAAGCCGCCCCGCCGTCTCGCCGCCGCCGAAGGCGCCAGCGTGCTGCCTTGGGCGGAGTGGCCGTGGGCCGCGCTGAAGGCACTGATCCTGTCGCCGGGCGTGCCGCTGACTCATCCCAGGCCGCACGACATCGTGCTGAAGGCAAAAGAGGCCGGCGTCGAGGTTATCGGCGACATGGAGGTCTTCGCGCGTGAGATCGGCGCCGATCCCGCCATTCCCGGCCGCACGCCGGTGCTCGCCGTTACCGGCACCAACGGTAAATCTACTACCACCGCTTTGATCGGTCACATCCTGGCGCAGAACGGTTTCGATGTGCAGGTCGGCGGCAATATCGGCAAGGCGGTCCTCGAGCTCGACCCGCCCGGCGCAAGAACGATCTATGTGCTGGAGCTGTCGTCCTACCAGATCGACCTCGCGCCGGGCCTGGTGCCCGACGTGGCGGTGCTCTCGAACATCACGCCCGACCATCTCGACCGCCATGGCAGCCTTCAGAACTACGCCGCCGTGAAGGCCCGCCTGCTCGAACAGACCTCCAAGTCCGGCCAGATCGTCATCGGCGTCGACGACGCGCTCACCGCGGCGATCTTCACCCGCCTCGCCGCCAATGGCGGACCCTCCGCGGTGCCGGTCTCGGTCGGCAAGGTGCTGGGCCGCGGCGTCTTCGTGGTCGACGGCACGCTTTATGATGCGCAGGGCCAGCGCGCCGCCAAGGTGATGGACCCTGGCCGCCGCGACGCACCTGCCCGGCGCGCACAATTGGCAGAACGCCGCGCTCGCCTTCGCCGCGACCAAGGGCTTCGCCAAGGACTCCCGCCGCATCGCCGAGGCCATCGCCGACTTCCCCGGCCTGGCGCACCCGCATGGAAGAGGTCGGCCGCATCGGCAAGGTCCGCTTCGTCAACGATTCCAAGGCCACCAATGCCGACGCCGCGGCGCGGGCGCTGGCCTGCTATCCCGACATCTTCTGGATTGCCGGCGGCAAGGCCAAGGCGGGCGGCATCGAGAGCCTCAGCCCCTTCTTCCCGCGCATCCGCAAAGCCTATCTGATCGGCGACGCCGCCAATATGTTCGCCGCGACGCTGAACGGGCGCGTTACGACCGAAATCGCCGCCACGCTGGCGCGGGCCGTGCGCGCCGCCGCGACGACGCCGCGAAGGCCGGCGTCGCCGCTCCGGTCGTGCTGCTGTCGCCGGCCTGCGCTTCGTTCGACCAGTTCAAGGATTTCGAGGCCCGCGGCGATGCCTTCCGCGCCGCCGTCGCCGACCTCAAGGCCCATCCCGTACGGGAGGCGTCATGAACTCGCGCGCCGACCGCGGCTCCTATGCCTCCTGGTGGTGGACCATCGACCGGGTTGCGCTGGTGCTGATGCTGATGCTGATCACCATCGGCCTGGTGCTCGCCTTCGCCGCCAGCCCGGCCGCGACCGGCGGCCCGCTCACCGCCGGCGATTTCCGCTACACCGCCAAGCAGATCCTGTTCGCGGTCATCGCCGCCGCCATCCTGGGCGGCGCATCGCTGCTGTCGCTGCAGCAGCTCAAGATCACCGCCGCCATCGTGTTCGCGGTGGCGCTGATCGGCTCCGGCCTGGTGCTGGTCGCCGGCAACGAGGTCCTCGGCGCCCGCCCGCTCGATCGAGCTCGGCCTGTTCTCGCTCCAGCCGTCGGAATTCCTCAAGCCCGGCTTCGCGGTGCTGGCCGCCGCGATCATCGCCGACCGCAACCCGATGAAGCTGCCCAGGCCGGTCATCACCTTCCTGCTGATCGTCCCCGCCCTCGCCATCCTGCTGATGCAGCCCGATGTCGGGCAGACCACGCTGCTGCTGGCGCTGTGGGCGGCGCTGCTGTTCTTCTCCGGCGTGCCGCTCAAGGGCATGGCGATCCTGGGCGGCGGCACCGCCGTGCTGGGCGCGCTGGCCTATATGGTCTTCCCGCATGTCCATCACCGCATCGACCAGTTCCTCAATCCGACCGATACGGGTTATCAGACCGGCTTGGCGCTGAAGGCTTTCGCCCATGGCGGACTGATGGGCGTCGGCCCCGGCGCTGGCACGATCAAGTACCGCATCCCCGAGGCCCATTCCGATTTCGTCTTCGCGGTCGCGGGCGAGGAGTTCGGCCCTGATCCTGTGCGGCGTCATCGCGCTGCTGTTCTGCCTGCTCACCGTGCGCCTGCTGCTGCGCGCCGCCGACCAGCGCGACCGCTTCAGCCAGCTCGCCGGCGCCGGCCTCGCCACCGTCACCGCGCTGCAGGCCTTCATCAACATGGGCGTCGCGGTCAGCCTGCTGCCCGCCAAGGGCATGACCCTGCCGTTCATCTCCTATGGCGGCTCGTCGCTGTTCGCGGTGGCGCTGACCATGGGCTTCGCGCTCGCCGTCACCCGCCAGCGGCCGCAGCTCGCCCAGCGCGAGCAGTCGCTGTTCGAGCTTTTGGGGGCGCGCGCATGAGCGTGATCGTTCTCTCTGCCGGTGGCACCGGCGGTCATCTTTTCCCGGCGCAGGCCCTCGCCGGCGAGCTGCGCAGGCGCGGCCGGCAGATCGTCGTGATGACCGACGCCCGCTTCAAGAACTACGCGACCGCCTTCCCCGAGGCGCGGATCGAGACCGTGCCCTCGGCCGCGTTCTCCGACCGCGCGCCGCTGCGCCTGGCGAGCGCGCCGTTCGAGATCGCGGGCGGCATCGCCATGTCGCTGATCAAGCTGAACCGCCTCAAGCCCGCCGCGGTGGTCGGCTTCGGCGGCTATCCCTCGGTGCCGGTGATGCTGGCCGCGATCGCGCTGCGCCTGCCCACCGCGATCCTCTCGCCCGACGCGCTGCTCGGCCGCGCCAACCGGCTGATCATGAATCATGTCCGCCTGATCGCCGCGAATTTCCCGCTCGTGCGCTTCCTGCCGCGGGACATGTCCAAGATCGTCTACACCGGCAACACGCTGCGGCCCGAGGTCGTCGCCCTCGCGAACGCGCCCTATGACGCGCCCGCCGCCGCCGGACCGCTCAGGCTGCTGGTGTTCGGCGGCAGCCAGGGCGCGCGCGTGTTCAGCGAGGTCGTCCCCGCCGCCGTGGCGCTGCTGCCGGACGCAATCCGCAGCCGCCTCGAAATCGTCCAGCAATGCCGCCCCGAGGACCTCGAAGGCCTTCGGGCTATCTACGCCGCCGCCGGTGCCAAGGCCGAGCTGGCGCCGTTCTTCGGCGACCTGCCGGCGCGCATGGCCGCTTCGCATCTGGTCATCGCCCGCTCCGGCGCCGGCACGGTGAGCGAGCTCGCCGTGATCGGCCGCCCCGCGATCCTGGTGCCGCTGCCGCATGCCCTCGACGACAACCAGACGCCCAATGCCGACGCGCTGGCCGATGCCGGCGGCGGCTGGCGCGTGCGCCAGAGCGAACTGACGCCGCAGACGCTCGCGGCCCGGCTTACCGACGCCTTCTCGGCCCCCGCCGATCTCGCCCGCCGCGCCGCCGCCGCGCGCAGCATCGCCCGGGCCGACGGCACGCAGCGCTTCGCCGACGCCGTCGAACGCATCGCGAGGCCGGCATGAGCGCCCGCGTCACCACCCGCGTGCCGCTCGACGTCGGCACCATCCATTTCATCGGCATCGGCGGCATCGGCATGAGCGGCATCGCCGAGATCATGCACAATCTGGGCTATCACGTTCAGGGCTCGGACGTCGCCGACAACGCCAACGTCAAGCGCCTGCGCGCGATGGGCATCCCGATCCTGCTCGGCCACAGCGCCGACAACCTCCAGGATGCGCACGCCGTCGTCTATTCTTCCGCCATCAAGCCCGGCAATCCGGAGTTCGACGCCGCCCGCGCCCGCGGCCTGCCGCTGGTGCGCCGCGCCGAGATGCTGGCAGAGATCATGCGGCTGCGCTCCTGCGTCGCCGTCGCCGGCACCAACGGCAAGACCACGACGACGACGCTGATCGCCGCCCTGCTCGACGCCGGCGAATGCGCGGCTGGGCGCCGGCGAATGGGTGGTGGTCGAGGCCGACGAGAGCGACGGCACCTTCCTCAAGCTGCCGATGACCGTCGCCGTGGTCACCAATGCCGACCCCGACCATCTCGATTTCTACGGCACCTTCGACCGGATGCGCGACGCCTTCCAGCGCTTCGTCGAGAACGTGCCGTTCTACGGCTTTGCGGTGCTCTGCCTCGACCCATCCCGAAGTGCAGGCGATGGTCGGCCGCATCGAGGGACCGCCGCCTGATCACCTACGGCTTCTCGCCGCAGGCCGATGTCCCGCGCCGTCAATCTGCGCTTCGCCGACGGCATCTCGCATTTCGACATCGTGATCGCCGACCGCCGCAAGGCCATCCAGGTCCGCATGGAGGGCGTGCGCCTGCCCATGCCGGGCGAGCACAACGTCCAGAATGCGCTCGCCGCCGTCACCGTGGCGCGCGAGCTCGGCATCGGCGAGGACGTCATCCGCAGCGCGCTCGACAAGTTCGGCGGGCGTCGGCCGCCGCTTCACCCGCGTCGGCGAATGGCACGGCGCCGCGATCATCGACGACTACGCCCACAATCCGTTCAAGATCGCCGCCGCGCTGAAGGCGGCGCGCCAGGCCTATGCCGGCCCCCGTGATCGCGATCGTCCAGCCGCACCGCTACACCCGCCTGCACGACACGTTCGAGCAGTTCGCCAAGTGCCTCAACGACGCCGACATCGCCGTCATCGCGCCGGTCTACGCCGCGGGCGAGAAGCCGATCGCGGGCATCGACCGCGACACCTATGCCGAGGCGCTGCGCGCCCATGGCCATCGCGATGTGCGCGTGATCGACGGCGAGGCCGACCTGCCGGCGCTGCTGCGCTCGCTGGAGAACAATCTGAGCGGCGGCGTCATCGTCTTCCTGGGCGCCGGCTCGATCACCCAATGGGCCAACGGCCTCGAAGCGGGCATGAAAGCGACGGAGGCGGGCATATGACGCGCCCCTGCGACGCGCTGCCGCCCGTCCGCGGCAGCTATACGCCCGATGCGCCGCTGAAGGACCTCGTCTGGTTCCGCGCCGGCGGTCCGGCCGAGATCCTGTTCCGGCCCGCCGATGCCGAAGACCTCGCGACCTTCCTGGCGGCCAAACCGGCCGATCTGCGCGTCAGCGTGATCGGCGTCCGGCTCGAACCTGCTGATCCGACGACGGCGGCATCCCGGGCGCCGTGGTGCGGCTGCCCGGTGCGATGGGCAAGGTGACGGTCGACGGCAACCCGCATCATCGCCGGCGCCGCCGCGCTGGATGCCAGCGTCGCGAAGCTGGCAGCGGATTCCGGCCATCGCCGGCCTCGAATTCCTGCGCGGCATTCCGGGCACGGTCGGCGGCGCGTTGCGCATGAACGCCGGCTGCTATGGCCGCGAGATCAAGGATATCCTGGTCGAAGCCACCGCCGTTACCGGGCACCGGCGAGATCGTCACGCTGACGCCCGCCGATATGGGCTTCGCCTATCGCAGATCGTCCGTTCCCGACGACATGATCTTCGTCGCGGCGGTGTTCGAAGGCACGGCCGACGATCCGGCGGCGATCCGCGCCCGCATGGACAGGCTGATGGCCGACCGCGAGGCGTCGCAGCCGGTCAAGACCCGCACCGGCGGCTCGACCTTCAAGAACCCGCCGGGCCACCAGGCGTGGCGGCTGATCGACGACGCCGGCTGCCGCGGCCTGATGCGCGGCCCGGCCCAGGTCTCGCCGCTGCATTGCAATTTCCTCGTCAACACCGGCGATGCCCGCGCCGCCGACATCGAGGCGCTGGGCGAGGACGTCCGCGCCCGGGTCAGGGAAAAGTCCGGCATCGCGCTCGAATGGGAAATCAAGCGGGTGGGCGTGGCATGAGCACGACAAAGCGCGTCGCCGTCCTGCTCGGCGGGACGTTCCGCGGGAACGCGAGGTCAGCCTGTCCTCGGGCGCCGGCTGTGCCCGCGCGCTGCGAACCGAAGGCTTCGACGTGGTCGAGGTCGATCCCGGCGACAACCTCGCGCAGCAGCTCCTCGATGCGGCGCCCGACGTCGTGTTTCAACGCGCTGCACGGGACGCTGGGGCGAGATGGCTGCGTCCAGGGCCTGCTCGAATTGCTGCGCATGCCCTACACCCATTCGGGCGTGCTGGCCTCGGCGCTCGCCATGCACAAGCAGCGCACCAAGGACGTCTACCGCGCCCGCCGGCCTGCCGGTGGTGAACTCCATCGTGGTCGACCGGCGCGAGGCGGCGGCCCAGCACCTGATGGAGCCGCCTTACGTCGTCAAGCCGGTGAACGAAGGCTCTTCGGTCGGCGTCTTCATCATCCGCAAGGGCGACAATCGTCCGCCGAAGCGCTCGGGCAGCGACACCTGGGCCCTGTCCAACGAGATGATGGTCGAGGAGTTCGTGCCCGGCCGCGAGCTCACCGTCGCGGTGATGGGGGCCCAAGGGCCTCGGCGTGACCGAGATCACCACCAACCTCGCCTTCTACGACTACGAAGCCAAATACGCCGAAGGCGGGCTCGATCCACGTCCTGCCCGCCAAGGTCCCGGAGAGCGTGACGCGCGACGCGCTGCAGCTTGCCGAGCGCGCCCATGCGGCGCTGGGCTGCCGCGGCGTGTCGCGCACCGATTTCCGCTATGACGACACGGCAGGCAAGCATCGCCTCGTGCTGCTGGAGACCAACACCCAGCCGGGCATGACGCCGACCTCGCTGGTGCCCGAGCAGGCCGCGTTCGCCGGCCTGACCTACGAGAAGCTCTGCCGCTGGATGGTGGAGGACGCCTCATGCGATCGGTGAAGATCGACCGCAAGGCGGCGCAGCCCCGGCCCAAATCCGGCCGCGGTTCGGCGCGCGCCGTCCGCGCCGCGGCGCCCGCAAAGCCGTTCGGCCCGCCGCAAGGACGCCCTTCGACCAACATCTTCGCCCGCGGCTTCCGGGCCGCGACCGCCTGGCTCGCCTTCCGCCGGCCGATGCTGACCCTGACCGTCGCGCTGATGGCGTTCGTCCTGGTCGCCGGCCTGTTCGCGGGCGGCTATTTCGGCCGCGGCATCCGCGCCGCGAACGCCGCCGTCGCCCGCGGTGCTCGACGACGCCGGCTTCGGCATCTCCCAGGTCCATCTCGCCGGCAACAGCCGCACGCCCACCGAATCCATCATGGCGGCGCTGGGCTTCGAGCTCGGCCAGCCGATCTTCGGCGCCGACGTCCACGCCGCGCGCGAGCGCCTGCTGCGCCTGGCCTGGGTGTCGGACGCCGAAGTGCGCCGCCGCTACCCCGACGACATCTCGGTCCGCATCATCGAGAAGCTGCCCTATGCGCTATGGCAGGCGCCCGACGGCAAGGTCTGGGTGGTCGAGCGCAATGGCGGCCTCATCACCACCGACGGTGTTTCGTCGTTTCCGCCGCCTGCCGACTCTCTTGGGCGCGGGCGGCGCCGCGGCTTCCGACATTGTCGAAGCGGTCGCCACCCACCGCGCCATCGCGGCGCGCCTGAAGGCCTATGAGCGCGTCTCCCAGCGCCGCTGGAACCTGAATCCTGGACGACGGCGTCATCGTCAAGCTGCCGGAGACGAACTGGACCCGGGAACTCGACGCCCTCGACTATCTCATCATCGACAAGGGCATTCTGGAACGCGGACCTCGGCGAGATCGATCTGCGTTCGCCGACGCAATACTTCTTCGTGCTCAGAAACGGCGAGAAGAAGAACGAGCCACGGGGGGAACCAGGCCTAATGGGCGAGACCATCAAATTGCGCACCGGCGGCGGCGCGAAACGCAGGCCTATCGCAGCGGGCCTGGTTGCGGTGCTGGGACGTCGGCTCGTCCAAGACGGTCTGCCTGATCGGCCGCGCCGAGCCCGGCATCCTGCGCGTCATCGGCGCCGCCCTGCGCGAGACCCAGGGCGTCCGCGCCGGCACCGTCATCGGCATGGAGCATGCCGAGGAATCGATCCGCGACGCCGTCGCCGCGGCGGAGAAACCACGCCGACATCCGCATCCAGAACGTCATCATCTCGGTCAATTTGCGGCGCGCCGGTCAGCGTCACCTCGCGCACCGCGATGGCGCTGGACGGCGAATTGGTGACCGACGGGCCATCTGCGCGCGCTTTTGGCCGACGGCCGCGCCCGCTGTTCGCTGGGAGGACCACGAGCTCATCCAGGCGGCGCCGACCACCTATGTCGTCGACGAGGCGCGCGGGCGTGCGCCAGCCGCTCGGCATGTTCTGCCAGCGCCTGGGCGTCGCCCATGCACGCCGTCGCGGTCAAGCCGTCGCCGCTCAACAACCTCAAGCTCGCGGTCGAGCGCTGCCACCTCAACGTCGTCGGCACCCAGTTTCGCGCCCTATGCCAGCGGCATGGCGGTGCTGACCGAGGACGAGAAGCAGCTCGGCGCCACCGTTATCGACATGGGCGGCGGCGTCACCTCCATCGCCGTGTTCCTCGAAGGCCATATGGTCCATGCCGACGTGATCCCGATGGGCGGCCAGCAGGTCACCTCCGACCTCGCGCGCATGCTCGCAGCACCGCTCTCCGCCGCCCGAACGCGCCAAGACGCTGTACGGCGCGGCGCTGGGGCGACATGGAAGCCGGCGCCGACGTCATCCCGCTCGCCCAGATGGGCGAGGAGGGGCGAGGACACCGCGCTGCGCGTGCCGCGCTCGATGCTCACCCGCATCATCCAGGCGCGGCTGGAAGAGATTTTCGGCCAGGTGCAGACGCGCCTGCCGCGCCAGCGGCTTCGACGTCGCCGCCGGCCGCCGGGCGGTGCTGACCGGCGGGCGCCTGCCAGCTTGCCGGCACCCGCGAGCTCGCCGGGCGCGTTCTCAACAAGCAGGTGCGGATCGGCCGTCCACAGAGCTTTCCAGGCCTGCCCGCCGCATCGCTGGGTCCCGACTATGCGACCGCGGTCGGTCTGCTGATGGCCGGCGCGACGCTTGCCGCCGGAGGCATTGAACCCCGACATGGCGCTCGCGCCCGCGTGAAATCAAAGGCAAAGGATGGCTTGGCCGGTTGACCGGTGGGCTGTTCGAGTGATTCAACAATAACAACACGAATCGGTTGGGCATTGCGTGGTGACAAGGTGATGACGAACAAAGGCCAAGGAGAATAAGCATGGCGATCAACCTTAAGGCACCGGAAGTGGCGGAACTGCGGCCGCGAATCACCGTGCTCGGCGTCGGCGGCCGCCGGCGGCAACGCGGTCAACAACATGATCGCGGCGCATCTGGAAGGCGTCGAATTCCTCGTGGCCAACACCGACGCGCAGGGCGCTGGCCCAGTCCAAGGCGGAACACAGGATCCAGCTCGGCCACCGCACCACCGAAGGCCTCGGCGCCGGCGCCTCGCCCGATGTCGGCAAGGCCGGCGCGGAGGAAAAGCCTCGACGAGATCATGGAACGGCTCGCCGGCTCCCACATGGTGTTCATCACCGCCGGCATGGGCGGCGGCACCGGCACCGGCGCCGCCCCGGTCATCGCCCCGCGCGGGTGCGCGAGATGGGCATCCTGGCGGTCGGCGTCGTGACCAAGCCCTTCGCCTTCGAAGGCGACAAGCGCATGCGCGCCCGCCGAGCGCGGCATCGCCGAGCTTCAGCAATACGTCCACACCCTGATCGTCATCCCCAACCAGAACCTGTTCCGCGTCGCCAATGACCGCACCACCTTCGCGCAGGCCTTCGCCATGGCCGACGAGGTGCTGCATGCGCGGCGTGCGCGGCGTCACCGACCTGATCGTGATGCCGGGCCTGATCAATCTCGACTTCGCCGACATCAAGTCGGTGATCTCCGAGATGGGCAAGGCGATGATGGGCACCGGCGAGGCCGAAGGCGAGGACCGCGCCTCCAAGGCGGCCGACATGGCGATCTCCAACCCGCTGCTCGACGACGTGTCGATGAAGGGCGCCAAGGGCGTGCTACATCAACATCACCGGCGGCCCGGACCTGAATGCTGTTCGAGGTCGAGCAGGCGGCCCAACCGCATCCGCGCCGAAGTCGATCCCGACGCCAACATCATCTTCGGCAACACGATCCTGGACGACATGGAGGGCCGCATCCGCGTCTCCGTCGTCGCCACCGGCATCGACGCCGAGCAGCTCCGCATGCCCGAGCCGAAGGTCCAGCCGCTGCGGCCGGCGATCAAGCCGGTCGCGTTCAAGCCGGAAGCGGTGCGGACGGAGCCGCGCAGCGAGCCCGCGTCCCGCCGCGGCGCTGGGCGTGACCAACGCCGTCCATCGCCAGCACGAGGCGATCGCCGACGAGCTCGGCGCCGTCCGCGCCGTCTCGCCCGCGGAAGAGATGATCCCTGGGCGGCGCCGACGCCCCCGCGATCGAGGAGGAGGTGCGTCCTGCC
>JBBCIC010000009.1:0-1674776 GCA_037200865.1 Rhizomicrobium sp.
ATGCCATCATCGAAGTGCAGAACAGCGCCGAGCGTGCTGATCGTAAGCGCGCGGGTAGCATCGAAAATTATCTCTTATGCCGGGCTAGCATTATGCTTGGCAGCGCCGGCGGCGGCGACGTCGTTCGGCAACGGCGACTACACGGCGACGCAGACGCTTGGGAGCGGTGAGACGGGTACCCTCCTGGCGTCCGGCCATATCGTTCCGACGAGCAGCAATCCCGCGACCGACGGTGTCGACGTGACGACCGGCGCCGTGGTTGTCACGCTCTCCAACGCGGGCACGATTCAGGGGGGAGACAACAACTCGGCGACGTCGCTCAGCAGCGGTGGAATTGGAATCAATATCACGGGCAATGGCAGTGGCGGGTTTTCCTTCAGCAATTCGGCTTACATCCTTGGCGGAAGCGGTGCCAATGTATCTTCCGGTACGGGCGGCAGCGGTGGCGTTGCCGTCAGACTGTTCAACACCACCGCGTCATCGGCTGCCGATGTCTTCCAAAGTTCAGGCGGCATTGTCGGCGGCTTCGGCGGTGCGGCGCCCGGCGGAGGCATCGGCGGCAATGGCGGCAGCGGCGCCTCGGGTCTCATCACGGGTTCCGGCAACTACGCCATCAATCTCACTGCCGGCGGAATCACCGGCGGCTTCGGTGCGGCGGGCGCGACGGCGTTTCTCAGCAGTGGCGGCGGCGGTTTCGGCGGCGCCGGTGGCGATGCGGTCGAGCTTGCAAGCAGCCATGTCGTGTTCTCGAACTCCGGCGCAAGTCTGTTCGGCGGCGGGGGCGGCGCAGGTGCCGACTCCGCCGGCGTCGGCTATGCCGCCGGCAACGGCGGCGCCGGCGGTATCGGCCTGCTCTCGGCAGGCGCGTCCTTAGCCCTCGATGGCGGAGCGGTCTCCGGCGGCGCGGGCGGCAACGGCGGAAACGTCAGCATCGCGGGCTGCAGCGGCGGCGGATGCCCCTCCGGAACGGGAGGCGCCGGAGGCTTTGGCATGCTGCTGCTCGGCGGCGTGGTCTCTACCGTCAGCATCGGGACGGATTCGACTGTGGCTTACGTCCACGGCGGCAATGGCGGCAATGGCGGCAACCACTTCGCCGCGGCGTTCGGAAACAACGATGCGCCTTCGCTTGGCGGCGCGGCGGGCGACGGAATCAGCGTGCAAATTCCTCACCAAAGCCTTCACATCTTTAACGGTGTCATCGTCGGCGGCAACGCCGGGAACGGGGGCACCACGGCCGAGACCACCGGCAGCGGTGCGGCGGCGCTATCCGGCGGCGTGGGGCTCTCCATAAATGCCGTAGCGGGCATCGTGCTGAACGCGGGTTCCGTCGTGGGTGGTGTCGGCGGTGCGCCGGGCTATTCCACCCAAACCGGCGCGGCGCTTTCCGGCGGTACCGGCGGCGTCGGCATCATGGATTTCTCGGCCGGAACGACGCTCGACTTCAGTGGGACGACGTCCATCATCGGCGGCGACGGCGGCACCGGCGGCAGGGGCGGGTTCACCGGCAACTACGATGGCGGCGTCGGCGGCACCGGCGGCATCGGCCTGAACATTGCGGACAATGCGGTCTTTGCAAGCTTCACAAGCGGCACCAACAACATCACCGGCGGCACGGGTGGCGGGGGCGGCGATCCCCAGATTTTCGCCGGCAATACCGGCGGCGCCGGCGGCACCGGCGGCAGCGCCGTCGTCTTCGGCGCGGGTTCGTACGGGGCAGTGAGCTTTGGCGCGGGCACGATCCAAGGCGGTAAGGGCGGAATTGCCGGCGGCGCGAGCACCGGCACCAGCGGACCCGCGCAGGGCGGCGCCGGCGGCGTTGGCTTCCTGTCGAGCGCGACTTTTACGGATATTTCCTTCGGCGGCGCGGTCCGCGGCGGCGCCGGCGGCGCCGGCGTGGTCCGCAGCAGCGGCGTACCTCCAGGCGCGGGTGGAGCGGGCGGGGATGGCGGCTTCGCGGCGATCGAGATCGACGGCAGCGTCAGCGGCACATTGACCCTGGCCGGCGGCGCCGGCGGCAGGGGTGGTGACGGCAGCACGAACAAGGCCGGAATCTTCGACGGAGTCGATGGCAGCAACGGCGGCGATGGCGGCAATGGCGGCTTAGGTCTCTACGCCAACGGTGTCGGGGCGATCGCGGTGAACGGGCCGTTTGACGGTGGGGCCGGCGGCGACGGCGGCAATTTGGCGACAGGCTTCACCGGGGCGGGTGGCGCCGGCGGCGACGGCGGCGACGCCATCGACGTCAATGCCAGCGGCGCAGGCGGAACGGTGCTCACCATCGCCGGCAGCGTGTCCGGCGGCGCCGGCGGGCGCGGCGGCAACGGGGTCACGGGCGGCACAGCCGGGCGCGGCGGCAGTGGCGGCAAGGCGATACGCCTGTCCGCATCCGATGTTGCGCTGACCGTCAATGCCGGGGTCACCGTGGCCGGGGGTGCGGCCGGAGCATCGGGCACCGGCGGAACGGCCGCGGCCACGACCCAGACGGCGGGCGAGGGCGTCGTCTTCGAGAACGACGGCGCGGGCTATTCCCTTCTCAACAACGGTACCATCAAGGTCGGCAACGCCGCGAGCGGTACGGCCGCGCTCGCGGCCGTCGACGCAGCGGCAGTTGCCACCCACACGCTCGTCATCACCAACAACGGCACGATTTCCGGCGGCACGAATTCCGTTCTCGCCAATGGCGGCGGCGCGGTGACACTGACACTGGGCTCGGCATCGACGACCACCGGGGGCGTATTGCTGGGTGCGGGCAACGACAACGTGACGCTGTTCGGTGGCGCGGCGTTTGGCGCGATTGCGGCGGCTGGCGGCAGCAACACCTTCACCCTGCGCGGTACGGTCACCGGCACTTTCGATTGGACCAAGTTCACCGGTGTCACCAGCATCGCCAAGCAAGATGCCGGTACCTGGATCGTCACGGGCACTGACCCCGGCCATGCCGGCGGCACGACGATCAGCGGTGGCACGCTGGAGATCGGCGACGGCGTCACGGCCAGTTCCCTTGCCGGCGGAGTCGCAGCGATCAGCGGCGGCGCCACGCTGGCGCTGGCGGCGGGCGCAAGCGTCACGGCGAGTGAAATCATTGTCGGCGACGGCACGACAGCGGGGACGCTGCTCTTCTCGGGTTCCGCCAACGATACGAGCTGGACCAGAATGCTCGGTGGCACCATACGCTCCGCCATAACAGGCGCACCCACCGGGCAAATCACGTTCGCGCATGGCATCGACACCGTCCTGGCCGCCAGCGGCACAACGCTGACCCTGGGCAGCACTTCAGCCATCGTCTGGGGCGAAGGCGACGGGGCGACGGTGAAATTCGGTTCTGCAACCGACACCGGAACGGTCGTCGTGGCAGGCGTGGGCGGCGGTGTAGATCAGAACACGTCAATCGAAGTAAGCGGCGGCGTTCTGCGCGCTGGCAACGGTCTGTTGCTGCAACAAGCGGCCCACGCGCCTTCGGTCACGGTCGATGTCGGTGCGACGTTCGATGCGAATGACAAGGGGCTAGGCGTTACCCAGGGCATCAACAATCTGCTTGGCGCTGGCAGCGTGATCACGGGGAGCAATTCTGCCTCGCGCCTCGGCCTTCACAACGCCGATTTCTCGGGCATTATTTCAGGCGCCGGGCATGTGGATACGACACTTGTGGGGCCGTTAGGCTACGCGGACGGCGCCGTGATCCTAAGCGGCACGAACACTTACAGTGGCGGCACGACGATCGGATTTTCCGCCGGCTTTCTCAGCACGCTGCAATTGGGCAATGGCGGAACCAGCGGCTCGATCCTGGGCAACGTCGCCAATGACGGTCTGCTGATCTTCGAGCGTTCGAATTCTTATGTGTTTGCGGGCGCCATCTCCGGCATTGGGGCGGTGCGCCAGGCCGGCACCGGTACGACCATCCTGACCGGAGCGAACACCTATGCAGGCGGTACGGTCGTCACAGACGGCGTGCTGCAAATCGGCGATGGCGGCACAGCGGGATCGATCGTCGGCGATGTCGTGGATTCCGGTCTTGTGGTTTTCGAGCGTTCAAACAGCATCACCTTCTCGGGAGCGATTTCCGGCGCCGGCGCGGTCACGCAAGCGGGTTCCGGCACCACCACGCTGAGCGGCGTCAGCACTTATACCGGCACGACCAGCGTAAATTCGGGCACGCTGGCCGTGGACGGTTCGATTGCGTCGCCGGTTTCGGTGAATGCCGGCGGCACGCTGGGCGGCACCGGCACGGTCGGGTCGACCACGGTTCAGAGTGGCGGCGTCCTGGCGCCCGGAAATCCCGTCGGTACGCTGCATGTGGGCGGCACGCTGACGCTGGCGTCCGGCTCGACAACCGTCGTGGAAGTCGATCCGGCTTCGTCCGACAAGATCGTGGCGACCGGCGCGGTGAGCATCGCGGGCCAGCTGTTCGTGAACTTCGCTGCCGGAACCTATACCGCCGGGCAGTACACCGTGATCAGCACCACCGGCGCGTTGAGCGGCAGTTTCTCCAGCTTCGACTCCCTCGGCCTGCCGCACGGCTTCATCGAGACGGTCACCTACGACGCGCATAGTGCCTTCCTCAATCTGATCGTCGCCGATTTCATTTGGAGCGCGACGCCCGGATCGTCCGACTGGAATGCCGCGGGCAATTGGAAGTACGGCGTGGTGCCTTCCGCCACCGACACGGCGAAGTTCGAAACCGCCTCCGTGTCGACCATCGACATTCACCAGGCAACGTCGATCGCGTCGCTGCAGTTCGACACGGCGACGCCCACCTACACCTTCAATATAGTCGGCAGCGCCGGTGGTGCCGCGTCGCTCACCGTCGGCGGGCTCGGCATCGTCGATGCGCCGAGCAACGCACCGCTGTTCAACGTCAGCGGCGTCGCCGGCAGCGGCGGGACGCTGACCTTCGCCAACGCTGCCACTGCGGGCGATGCCAAGATCACCGCCGGCGCCTTCGGCAGCGTGGTGTTCGACGGAAAAAGCGATGCCGGATCCTCCGCCCATCTGATCGCCGCTTCGGGCGGCACCGTCGATTTCTCCGGCACAGCCGGCTCGGCGAACGACGGGAACGTCTCGGCGGGCTCCATCGCAGGCGCCGGCAGCTTCAAGCTCGGCGGCGACCGTCTCAGCGTGGGCGCCAACAACGCCTCCACCGAGGTCAGCGGCGTGATCGCAGACGGCGGCGCAGCGGGCGGCAGCGGCGCCTCGCTGGTCAAGGTCGGTAGCGGGACGCTGACGCTCTCGGGCGCGAACACCTACACTGGCGGCACGACCGTCTCCGCCGGCACCCTACAGCTCGGCAGTGGCGGCACGTCTGGCTCGATCCTGGGCAATGTGACCGACAACGCGACGCTCGCTTTCAACCGCAGCGACGCCGTCAGCTTCGGCGGCGTGATTTCGGGAAGCGGCGCCGTGATCCAGGCCGGCACCGGCACGACAACGTTCACCGCGACCAACACCTATGGCGGCGGCACCATGATCAGCGCGGGTGCCCTGCAGATCGGTGCCGGCGGTACGGCCGGCGCGATTGCCGGCGATGTCGTGGACAACGCACAGCTGATCTTCAACCGCAGCGACGCGGCGACGTTCGGCGGCACGATTTCCGGCACCGGCGGCGTGCTGCTGGCCGGCGGCGGCATCACGACCTTTACCGCGGTCAGCACGTATGGTGGCGGCACGACGATCTCGGCCGGCGCGCTGCAGCTCGACACTGGTGGCGACATCGCCGGCAATGTGGTGGACAACGCGACGCTGATTTTCAATCGCAGCGGCACCAACGCGTTTGGCGGCGTGATCTCCGGCACGGGTGCGCTGACGCACAGCCGGGGCACGCTGATCCTGACGGCCGCCAACACCTATAGCGGTACGACGACGATCGCCGCCGGTGCAACCCTGCAACTCGGCAATGGCGGCGCGTCTGGCTCCATCGCGGGTGACGTCATCGACAACGCGACGCTGATCTTCAACCGCACCGACACGATCACCTTCGCCGGCGTCATCTCCGGCACGGGCGGCCTTGCCCATAACGGCACCGGCACCACGATCCTGACCGCGATCGACACCTATAGCGGCCCCACCGTCGTCAACGCCGGTGTGCTCGACGTCAACGGCTCGATCGCCAATTCGGCGGTCACCACCAATGGCGGCGGCAGCGTGAAGGGCAACGGTACGCTGGGTTCGATCTCGCTGGCGCCAGGTGGCCATGTCGCGCCGGGCAATTCCATCGGCACGCTGACCGTCGCGGGCAACATCGCTTTCGTCGCCGGTTCGACCTATGATGTGGAGGCCGACGCCGCCGGCGCTGCCGACCGCATCAATGCCGGTGGTATCGCGACGATCTCCGGCGGCACGATCGCGGTCGCCGCCGCACCCGGCGTCTATACCGGCCTGACCTATCGCATCCTGTCGGCGGCGGGCGGCGTCAACGGCGCCTTCGCCGGTCTGACGACGAATTCGCCCTCACTGATCGCGCGGCTCTTTTACGGGCCGACCACCGTCGATCTCTTCCTGGTCAGCGACATCGACTTTGCGCCGTTGACGCACACGCCGAACGAAATCGCGGCCGCGGCGGCGATCAAGGCCGGCGGCGCCTCCAGCGCGCTGTACAATGCGTTCCTGACGCAGCAGCCGGCGACCGCGTTCATTCCCGGGGCGCTCGATCAATTGTCCGGCACATTACATGCGGATCTGCGCAGCGCGATGTTCGAGGACAACCGCGCCGTCCGCCAAGCGCTGCTCCGACGCCTGCGCCAAGCGACATCGGGGGGCCCCGACTCGCGCGACGTCGCGGACGGCGTGACGGCCTGGCTCCACGTCCTGTCGAACTGGGGCAGCGTCGACGGCGACGGCAATGCCGCGACGCTCGATCAAGCCAATTCCGGCATTCTGGGCGGCATCGATACGCGCCTGACGGATGACCTGCGCGTTGGCCTCGCCGGCGGCTACACCCATAGCCATGTCAGCACCGATGCGAACAGCGCCAACGCGACGTCCGGCAACGGCCATGTCGCCGGTTACGCCGGCTGGTCCGACGGAAGCCTGAAGCTGCGCCTCGCCGTCGCCTATGGCTGGGGCGATGCCGAAGTGGTGCGCGTCGTGCAGTTTCCCGGCTTCAGCAACATACTGACCGGCAAGCAGAGCGAGCACACGACACAGGCCGTGGCCGAGATCGGCGATGCCATCGATGGCGGCTGGTTCGCCTTCGAACCATTCGCCGGCGTCAACTGGGTGGAAGTCGGCACGGGCGGCTTTGCCGAGACCGGTGGCGCCGCCGCGCTGAGCGGCAATGGAGGCGTTTCGGCCGAAACCTACACCAGCCTCGGCCTGCGCTTCAGCGGCGCGCCAGCCGCCGGCGACCTTCTTGGAATCACACCGAACATTGCGCTGGCTTGGGAACACGCCTTCGGCACGCCGCGCCCACGCGACACCGTCGCCGTCATCGCGACGTCGCAGAGCTTCGCGACGCTGGGCGTTCCGCTGGGTGGCGACGCGCTTACTATCCAGGCCGGAATCGACATCCAGATCACAGCGCGCGGCCGAGTCGGCCTGGGGTATGACGGGGTGCTCTCCGGCAACGCACGGAACAATGCGGTGCGGGCGGATTTGTCCTGGGACTTCTAGCCGGCGCGACGATCCAAGTCCGGGCAGACGACGGCAAGCTTCTGCTCCTACTTCAAGCTTTTCCGGGAGTAATCTTCGAGTCGGACAACCTCCCGTACCAGCCCCCAATTCTCGAAGATCGATAACGGGCTTCAACCCGCAAACCGGGGCGATTTTTATCCACACCGCCTCGCATCGCGTCGCATGTTTAAATGGATAGCTCAGCGTCGCCTTCGACGACGGTTTGCTCCAGAACCGGCCGTTCGCCTTTGGCCCACAGCCTGGCGGAATGCACGACGCGATAGCGCAACGGGCCGCCGTCTTCGGTCGCGGACCGCTCGATCGGGCGGGGGATGCAAACGAACTCGGTATCCATGCGGTCTATGCTTGCGCGCATCACACCATAGCCGTGCCCACCCATATCGACAAACGATACATGCGGCGCGCTATCGGGATTTCGCAGCGCGCGCGCCTTCGCGATGTCCCCGCTTTTGGCGTATTCCAGCGCCGTGCGAACGCCATGATGCAGCGTCAGGTTCACCGTGGTTTCGAATTTGCCGCCCTCGCGATCTACCAGGTATAGCGGGCGCAACGGATCGTCCTTCGGATAATTGTGCTCTTGCGACTCAGCCATGCCCGGCGCCGAGAGGGAGCCGGTGACAAACGCTATGCCGACCGGCGCGAAGCCGCGCGGCGGCAGCGATTTCGTCGCCACGCCGGCCCAAAAGCTGTGGCGATCGCCCGCGACGGTGGCAAAGCCCGTGATGCCTTCGCGTGCGATCGCATCATAGATTTCGCTCCGCTCGACATAGGCGGCGCTAGGATCGCCGCCGCCTTCACCGCCATAGCTTTCGTCAGGCCATTTCTTGCCCATGCCGTCCGGCAGATTGTGCGGATCGTAGCGAATATCGAGGGTGGGCTGCGTGTTGCCCCAGATCTTCCACGTCGCTTGCGACGTTTTCAGCTTGTCGATGAACCACGCCTTCTGGGTGGCGCCCAGCATGGTCTGCGGCGGTTGGTCTTTGCGGTAGTTGGCGAACTCGACAGTGCCGAATTTGATGGTCGCCGGGGGGGTGCCGCCATTCGCTTCGCGGCCGGCATCGAGGACGATCTGAATGTCCTCCGAAACAAATGGATAGTCGTTCAGCGGGTCCGTCGCCGGATCGTCCAGGGGATTCTTCGAGCGGAAGGAGCGCTGATCGGTCAGGATGAGCTCGACATTCTTTCCGAACCGCAGCGCGCGATATCCGATGAGACTGTTCACCGCGGTGATATTGTTCGGCTCGGTGCCCAGCCCGTTCTCATCGAACGCCGCAATCGGTGCGTTCGTCACCACGGGCGGATCGAATCTTTCCAGAGAGGGGCTTTTCTTCGTCACGCGCGCCGGGTGAATCTCGAACCAGGCCTGCATGGCGGCAACTTTGCGCGTTTGCGCCGGGATATCGTCTTTCCCGAAATTCTGCAGCGACTGCCAGCCTTTCCAGGAGAATTCGTGGTTGTCCCACATCGCCACGAAGGGGAAGTGGGCACGCGCATCCTGGATGTCGGGATCGTGCAGATAGGCTTTGTAGACGGCGCGATAGTCCGACAGCGTCGTCGGAACATAAAAATCCTCATGCTTCTCGCCATGTTCAAAACGCACGATGTCGCGGATTTTGCGATCGTAATACATGGCGCGCTCTTCCGGATACCAGACAAGCTCGTAAATGAAATCGCCTAGATGCAGCACGAAGGCGAGCTTGTCTTCCGCCGCAGCGCGTTGATCTTCGTAGATCATGCGGCGATACGCGTTCTGCGCCCCGCAATTGGCATTCTGGCAGGAGACGAAGGCGAAGTTCACGCGCCGCGGATCATCGTCAGCGGGCGCGGTGATGGTGCGGCCGATGCGGCTGCCGTTTCCTTCGCCGTCGGTGAAGCGATACCAGTATTGCGTTGCCGGCTTCAACCCGCCGACGAGAACACGCGCGGTCCAGTCGGATTCTTCTGGCGCATTTGCTTTCGTCGTGGCGACAACATGCTCAAACGCGCGATCTTCCGCGACCTCGACGATCAGCCGGGGCGTTTTGTGTCCGGCGGCATAAGGCCGGCGTGTCCACAGAATGACGCTCGTGCTGTCGGGATCGCCGGACGCCACGCCTTCCGGAAAAAACTGCCGCGCTTCGCGCCAGCCGCTGCGCGATGCCGCCTCGGTTTTCGCGAAGGCTGCGGCCGCGCCGAGGGCGGCTGCAGTCGCCAGCAGCGCCCGGCGGGAAATTCTCGTCATTGGTCCCCTCGCGCGGAAAATTGACGAAGGCTACCATGCAAGAGCGAGGCACAAAGCCACGACTTCGTGAGTTGTTCCGCTGCCGCCATTACCGCCGGCGAAAAGCTTCATCGTGTTCTTCGGCTTCAACAAGTCGAGCCTTGCGGCCGGCGCTCTCGCGATCGCGCAGGATGCAGTCAAGACGACGAGGTCTGGTGGGGGTGGCGACCGACCAAGGCGTCGCAGTTTGGCTGGTCCCCGCTTGCGCCGCAAAGGCTCAAGGATTTGGGAAGCCTTGCAACCTCGGTGGCGATCTCCAGATCGCAAACCTCCGCTTCGGCCGCGATGAAGAGAACGGTGCCGTCTCAAAGGACGCAAACCATATCTGCGTCAAAAATTGACATAAAAACGCCGGACTGGTAGCTCACAATAATGGTGAAGCGCACTACCGGGCGACTTTTGAAGCGCATACCCCGTTTGCTGTCCATATTTCTCGTGGCTGTGCTGGCGTTTGCGTCGCTCGCCGAAATATCGTGCTTTGCCGAAAATGAAGGCCGCGTTTCGGAAACCATAGTTGCCGATGCCGGCGACGGCGGCGCGAAAACGCAATTGCCCGTTCCGGACGACACCTGCCAGCACGGCCATCACCACTTGATCCCGATGCCGGCGCAGATGACCGGTGCGTTTGCGTTGAACGTCTCGGCGTCGGACGGAATCGCCGAGGCCGTGCAAGCCGTGCCGTCGCCTCGCGCCAATTCGCTCGAACGGCCGCCGCGCGCCTGAACCCGTAGCCGTTCGTCTCGCCCTTGCGCGCGGTGCGAACCGCGCGCGCGGCGAAGTCGCAATCGTTGCTGAGCCGCGTGGCGGCTCCGGCGCAAACGGGTTCATTCCATGTCGAACGTCAGGCCGGGCGATTCCATCGCCCGCATTCAACGATGCATTCCGGTTCCGCTTTGGTTGGCGTCGCTGGTCATCCTCGTCCTTTTCGCAGCGGTCGCTCTGTTCCTTTGGTGGCCGGCAAGTGCGAAAATCGCAGAAGCCGAACGGACGACCGGCGGGATCGTCGTTTCCGCCGAGCAGCGCCGCGCCGCAGGCATCGTGGTTGCTCCCTTGCGTGCATCGCCGCTGCCCAGGGTCTACCGCGCGCCCGGCGAGGTGAAAGCCGACAATTACACCGCCGGCATCGTCTCGTCGCGCGTGACGGCGACCGTCGTCTCGCGCAGCGCGAAATTGGGCGACCGGGTTGTGAAGGGCCAAGCCCTAGTCACGCTCTACAGCCACGACGTCGCGACGGCCCAGAGCGAGTTCCTCCTTGCCCGGCGCAACCTCGCCCGCATGCTGCACCTCAAGGACATGATCGCCCGGCAGCTGGTCGACGAAGCGGTGGTCAAGGAACAGGAAGCGCGCAGCCGGCTGGAAAGCTTCGGCCTGCCGGCTTCCGATATCGCCGCGATGGCGTCCGGCGGCCTCACGGGGACCCGGCTCGGCCAGTTCGCACTGGCCGCGCCCGACTCCGGTTCCATCATCGACGACAATTTCCGGGTGGGCGATGTCGTGGATGCCGGCAAGACGCTGTTCCAGATCGCGAACCTGACCGGCGTTTGGATCGAGGCGGCCGTCAGCCCGGCGGTCCTTCCGCAGATCACCGACGACGAAGCCCTGGTCACAGCGGGCGAACTCTCCCGCAAGGCCAAGGTGCTGCAGAAGCGCGACACGGTCGATGAGGCGACGCGCACCGTCGGGGTCCGCCTCAAGGCCGAAAATGCGGATGGCATGCTGCGCCCCGGGCAATTTGTGGAAGTCGAATTGTATGGCGGCCGTGAGCCCGTTCTGAATCTGCCGACATCGGCGGTCTTGCGCGAACCGGGCGGTCGCTGGGTGGTCTACGTCCGGCGGCCCGACGCGACGTTCGCGGCCCATCCGGTGCGGGTCTTGTACGCGGCCGGCGACAGGACGGCTATCGCCGGGATCGCGCCCGGAACGCCGGTCGTCATGGCGGGCGCGTTCTTCGTCCAATCCGAAGGCGGCAAAGCCGCTTTCGCCGAAGAAGAGTGAGGCACGGCGATGCTTGACCAAGCCGTCCGCCTCGCGGTCGCGAGCCGCCTGTTCGTCCTTCTGGCCGTCATCGGCCTGTGTGTCGGCGCGTTCCTGCTGCTGCCGCGCCTCAATCTGGATGCGTTTCCGGACGTCACCAACATCCAGGTGACAGTCAATACGGAAGCGCAGGGGCTCGCAGCCGCTGAGGTCGAGCAATTGATCACTTTCCCGGTCGAAGCGTCGATGTACGCGCTCGCCGACGTGGCGGAAGTCCGCTCGATTTCATCCACCGGGCTGTCCATCGTGACGGTCGTCTTCAAGGAAGGCACCGACATCTATTTCGCGCGCCAACAGGTCTTCGAGCAGCTTCAAGCCGCGCGCGCCAGCATTCCCGCCTACGCCGGCACGCCAGAGCTTGGGCCGAACACATCGGGCCTCGGCCAAGTGTTCCAGTACATCCTGTATTCGGAGAAACCCGGCGCCTATGACAAGGCGGCGCTGCGCAGCCTGAACGACTGGGTCGTCAAACTGCTGCTGCGGCCCGCCGAAGGCGTCACCGATGTGATTTCGTTCGGCGGCGAAGTGCGGCAGTATCAGGTTCACCTCGACCCCTCCCGGCTGCTTGCCTACAAGCTGGCGCCCGGCGACGTTGTCCGTGCCATCGAGGCCAGCAACCGCAATGTCGGCGGCTGGTATCAGGACCGCGGCGCGGAGCAACTGATCATCCGTGGCGTGGGCTGGATGCGCCCGGGCGAGGCCGGCCTTGCGGATGTCGCAGACGTGCCGCTCAAGGAAGCGGACGGCAACGTGGTCCGGGTGCGCGATGTCGGAACCGTCGCCTTTGGTGGCGAAATCCGGCAGGGCGCGACCGCCATCACGGTTCGCGACGGGGCGTCGAATCCGGTGGCGCTCGGCGAGGTCGTCAGCGGCATCGTCCTGAAACGCTTCGGTGCGAACACCGACGCGACGATCAAGAACATCAAGGCCCGGTTGCCGCAGATCGAGGCCGCGTTGCCGCCCGGCGTCAAGCTCAGGGTGATGTACGACCAATCGAGTCTCATCGAAGCAGCGGTGGAAACCGTCACCGATGCGCTGCTTGAAGCGTTCGTGCTCATTGTAGTTGTGGTCCTGCTGTTCCTGATGAACGTGCGCGCCGCGGTCATCGTGGTCCTGTCGGTTCCGTTGTCGCTGCTCTTCGCGCTTGCGGCCATGGCCTATTTCGGCATATCGGCGAATCTCATGTCGCTCGGCGGCCTTGCCATCGCCATCGGCATGATCGTGGACGGATCGGTGGTGATGACCGAGAACATCTTCCGCCATCTGACGGGATCCCAAGGCGGGCTGGCGCAACGCATCCAGGACGCGGCGCGCGAAGTCGCCCAGCCGGTGTTCTTCGCGGTGCTGATCATCATCGTCGTGTTCGCGCCGCTGTTCGGCCTCGAAGGCGTCGAGGGCAAGCTGTTTCAGCCGATGGCGATCGTCATCATATTCGGCCTTCTCGCATCGCTTCTGGTGGCGATGCTCGTCGTGCCGGCGCTGGCGACCTACCTGTTCATCCGCTCGCCGGTCCATCGCGACAGCCCGCTATTGGTTCCCGCAGAACGGCTCTATCGCAAAATCCTTCCGTGGATCAGGGAGTGCCGCAAAGCGGTGATGGCAGGCGCAGGCGGAGCCTTCGCGCTGTCGCTGCTTCTGGTGCCGTTTCTTGGGACGGAGTTCGTGCCTGAGCTTGAAGAGGGTAGCCTCATCATCCGCCTGACTTATGCGCCGTCGATAAATCTCGACACAGCGCTCGGTCAGGCGGCGCGCGTGGAGAAGACGCTGATGCAGTTTCCCGAAGTGACCTACGCATGGAGCCGCATCGGGCGGCCCGAACTCGGCGGCGACCCCGAACCCGTCTCCAACGACGAAATGTACATCGGCCTGAAGCCACAGGCGGAGTGGACGACAGCGCGCACCCGGCCCGAACTGCAGGACAAAATCGCCAAAGCGCTGTCCATTTATCCGGGCGTCGCCATCGCGTTCGGGCAGCCCGTCGCGGTTCGGGTCGATGAATTGCTGTCCGGCGTGCGCGCCGACCTGGCGATCAAGCTGTTCGGTCCCGACCTGACCGTGCTGGCGCAAAAGGGCGCGGAAATCGAAGCTCTCGCGCGTTCCGTGCAGGGAGCGTCCGACGTGGCCTTGGAACCAATCGCAGGCGAAGCCCAACTCACCGTCGTGCCGGACCGGGGCCGGCTGGACCGCTATGGTCTGGCGGTCGGCGATTTGATGGACCTCGTCCAGAACGCCATCGGCGGGCAGGCGGCGGGGCAGATCATCGACGGCAACGAACGCTACGACGTGTATGTACGGCTCGGTAGCCGCTATCGCGACACGCCCGAGGCGATCCGCGACCTCGTCCTGCGGGCGCCCAACGGCGCGCTGGTCCGCGTCGGCGATGTCGCGAAGGTCGAGATCGTCAGCGGACCGCCCCAGATACGCCGCGACGACGTGCAGCGCCGCGTCGTTGTCCAGGCCAATGTGCAGGGACGCGACATGGGTGGCCTGGTGGAAGAGTTGCGGCAGCGGATCGCCAAAGAGGTGAAACTCCCGCCGGGCTATGCCGTGACTTTCGGCGGACAGTACGAAAACCAGCAGCGCGCCCAGGCACGCCTGATGGTGGTCGTGCCGCTGTCGCTCGGTATCATCTTCCTGCTGCTCTATTTCGCCTTCGGCTCGGTCGGGCAGGCGATGCTGATCATGCTCAACGTACCTTTGGCGTTGATCGGTGGCATCGCAGCTTTGTTTCTGACCGGAACCTATCTATCGGTGCCGGGCTCCATCGGCTTCATCGCGCTTTTCGGCGTCGCGGTCCTGAACGGCGTCGTCATGGTCAATGCGATCAATCACAACCTCGGCAAAGCGAGTTCGGTCGAGGATGCGGTCGATTTGGGAGCCATGTCACGACTACGGCCGGTGTTGATGACTGCGGCGATAACAGCCCTGAGCCTCATCCCGCTCCTGCTATCCACCGGCATCGGTTCCGAGGTCCAGAAACCGCTTGCGACGGTGGTCGTGGGTGGGTTGCTGAGTTCGACCTTGCTGACGCTGGTCGTGCTACCGGCGGCCTATGCGTGGTTTTCGAGGCGGGCGATTTCCGCGGGAAGCGGTCAACACGGAGGTATTTCAGGCGAGTAGCGCGGGAATCGGCTGGCACCGGCGGCGCCGTCGTCGGCATGAAATTGGCCAGACCGGACAAAACCGTCGTGGCGCTCACCCGCGACGGGTCCTATGTGATGGCGCTTCCGTCCTCCGTGCACTGGATGACGCGGCGGCACGGGCACCGATCCTGCAGATCGTCTACAACAATGGCGGATGGAAGTCGCCGAAGCTGTCGGCTCTTGCGCTCGCTCTGAGTCGACTACGAGGCGGCGCGCCGGCCCCGGACGCGGCCGCGCCTGCGGGCCTTGCCGGCCGGCGCCGCCGAAATCGGCTCAGGCATCGGCGTGAGCAGAGTTCGCGGCTGGAGAGACGGGTACCAGCCATCAACGCTTGGCTGTCGGCGCTATCGAGGTGCGTCGAAGCAACCGCCTCAATCGGCAGCGAGGCTGTCCAGATCGGACATCGCCGTCGTCAACCGCCTGATCATTTCCCGGGATATCTCGCGGGGCTGCATGTCCGGCATCCAGGGGCTGTGGCACAGCGTTGCCGTCCACATCAGCAGGGCGGCGACCATCTGCTGGCGATACAGCTTCCAAGCGTGTTCGAAAGGCAATGTTTCGCCGGATGCGGCGCGAAGCTTTTCGAGATACAGCGCGAGCAGATCCCTTTCCCAGCTGCGCCGATCCTCAACCGTCAGCGTCGCACCGACGGCATAGGAAAAATCGCGGGCCCAGCTGCCGATGGTGACACATTGCCAGTCGCAAAGACCCATCCTGCCCTCTTGGGTGATGTACCAGTTTCCCAGATGCACATCGTTGTGAATAAGGGTGCTCGGCGCGTGGGCATGGGTCTCGAGCGACCGCATCTGCGCTGGCCGAATGGCGTCGCGGCGTCGCGAGATATCGGCCGGAATGACGTCGACGGCCTCCGTCATCGCCTGCTCATGGAAGCGCCACAGGCCAAACCCGTCATAGCCGGCGCTAAACCACTCCGGATAGGTCGAAAGCCAGGGAAATTGGGACCCCAGATCGGTCCTGCCGTAAAAACGCCCATGCAAGGCCGCCAGGACGCCGACAAGATCTTCCGCCTTCGACCGGTCGATATAGCTCTTGGGCGAACAGAAGGTGGCGGCTTTTGTCGCAACCAGGTCTTCCAGCAGATGGATCGACCGGCCCGACGCCAGATCGTAGGCGGAGTGGTAACCGACCGGCGCTTCCAGCAGCAGCAGCGGGCGGATGTGCCGGTAGAACAGCGCCTCGTTCTCGATCGTCCGGCTGAAGGTCAGCATGACCCGGTTGAGGAACGCGGGGGAAGATTTGGCGAAGACGCTCGCCGGCAGGTCGGCGTTTCGTCCGCTCCTGTCGTAGCGCAGGTCGATCCGGCGCCGCACGGTGGAGCCGGAGGTCTGGGGACCCAAGTCGAATCCAATCACGCGCGCGTCCGGTGCGTTCGCGCACAGCACGCCGCTCAACCAGTCCGTGGTCACCGCCTCTATCGAACGCGGCACGTCGTCCGGATCATGCGCCAACGGACGGAACAGCGCATCCCAGGCGGTGTGTGCGCCGATGCGCAGGACGGCTTGGAAGAGATTGGGATCGTCGGTCGATTGCTGACGCATTAAATCCATCCCCGATTAGTGTTTTTGCGTATTCTTATTCGAATTTTAGTACGCGTATTGTATCAAGCGCAAGCGTCGGTCAGGCGGCGACCGTTCGGAGCGGAGGCCGCGCTAGCGTCGCCCGACGACGGTCACCGCGATGCCGTCGAGCGCATCCGTCAGCGTTATCTGGCAGGCCAGACGGCTTCGTTCCGTGACATTGCCGTCGAACTCCAGCATCTGGCTTTCGGTCGCGCCCGGCGGGCCGACGCGCTCGAGCCATGCCGCGTTCACATGGACATGGCAGGTGGCGCACGAACAAGCCCCACCGCAATCCGCGTCGATACCGGGCACCTGCGCGGCGACGGCGGCTTCCATCAAGGATCGGCCGCCGGCCGCCTTGACGGTGATTTCGCGGCCGTCCGGCGCAACGAAGGTGACGATCGGCATGTCTATGCCGCGAGCGCAACGGGAACATGCGCGGGACAGCGCACACCGAGCCCCCTGGTGGTCAGCGAGTCCGCTGGGACGGCGAGGCGCATCGCCGGCAGGTGCTGCACCCAAAGACGCAGCGAGGTCCGGATGATGGCGCGCGCCAGATGCTGACCCATGCAGTAGTGCCGGCCGACATGGAAGGTCAGGTGCGGATGCTGCTCGCGCCTGATGTCGAAAGCGTTCGGATTTCGCCAATATTTCGGATCGCGATTGGCGACGCCCTGGATGCTGCAGACGAACGACCCGGCCGGGATATGAACGCCTTCAACCTCGGCATCCACCAGTGCCTTGCGCGGCACGACGAAGCCGGAAGGCATCCAGCGCAAAACCTCCTCCACGGCCTGATCGACGAGCGACGGATCATCCACCACCGCCTGGTACTGATCGGGATGGGTCATCATCGCGAAGCCGAGATTAGCCGTCTGACGCCAGGTCGTTTCGATTCCGCCCGGCAGCAGGAACCGGCAATGCCGGATGATTTCGTCTTCCTCCATCTTCCAGTCGCGCTCTTTCTCCTGGTCGAGGATGGTGAGCATGTCGTGCCTGGGACATTGCCGGCGCGCCTGGAGCTCGCTCGCGAAGTAGGCGTCCAATTCCTTGACGGCCTGCTGGGCGGCGTTCATGTCGCGCGGCGCGGACTGCGCGATTTCGCCGAGAGTGACGAAATGCGCGAACTTCTCCTGCGGGATGCCGATGATCGTGGAGATGCATTTATACGCCATGGGCAGCGCGATATCCCGGCAGAGGTCTGCTTCCTCGCCCTGCTCAAGCCGGGTCTTCAGCCGGCCCACCAGATATTCGGCCAGCGGCGTCGTCATCTGCGCGCACCATTCCTCCATGGCGGCGCGGCCGAACATCGTCCGGTCGAACAGCCTGCGGCGCAGGACGTGATCCATCCCGTCATAGGCGTTCACCGTTCGCCCCTGGGCTTCGAGATGCGCGCCATAGGCCTCGTCGTTCACAAACCGGGCGGCATCGGTTCCGATTCCGTTGACCGCGTCATAGCCCAGCGCCACGAAGTGCGGCTTGGACAGGTCGTGACCCCAGACGTTGAAGATGGATTGACCGTCGTAAAGACCGTCTTCGCCGCGGCGAACGACAGCCCCGGCGCGCGCACGCAGCGCGGCGAGGGGCGTGAACGGGTCGCGCGAGAACCCGGGCTCCAGCACCGGGTCGTCGGGGGCGCCGAACAGATGCTCGGGGAGATTCTCGATCAGGCGGTCGAGGCTTGCGTCCAGCCCCTCGACGCGCTGCACGGGCGGGCGAATCGCGTTGTCTTCCAGCATGGGTTCCTCCGGCGGGGTGGCGCTGTCTCGATGTATTATGCGCTTATATTTAAATTGTATCATGCGCAAAATGCAAATCAAGCGCAAGGCTTTGCCAAAAGCGTCGCCTTTCCTAAAATGGCGCGTGCGGGCCCGTTCGCGCTTCGCTATAGAGCGTTCGCGGCAGACACCGCCAAATCTCCCACCGGCGCGATAGCGATGGAAAACGACAGTCAGACCGACCCAAGCTTTCGTCCCGACCAGCTGGACATCGCTTTGGTCGCCGAGCTTCGGCGCGCGCCGCAGATCACCAATCGCGATCTGGCGCAGCGCCTCGCCGTCTCCGAATCCACGATCGGCAACCGCATCGACCGCATGGATGCGGCGGATGCGATGCGGGTCGTCATGCAGCGCGACGTTCGCGCACTGGGCATCGAATACACCGCGCTTCTTGAAATGTCCGTCTCCGGCCGCCCGGTCACGACGGTCGCCGGCGAACTGTCGAAAATCGTCGAGATCAGCAATCTGGGCATCGTGAGCGGTCCGCGCAGCCTCATCGCCCTGGTCCATGCGCGTACGCGCGGCGATCTGGAAGCGCTGATCGACGACAAGATCGGGCGGGTGCGCGGCATCACCGGCATCGAGGGCAACACGGTGCTCGAGATGCTGCGCTTCCGCCAGGAATGGGGAATCCTGAAGGCTCTGCCCGCCCCGAGCCAGCTTTTCTCGGGTTGCTGGAGCATGGACGACGAAACAGACCAGGCGATCGTCCAGCTTCTCACCTTCGATGGGCGGTTGAGCAATCGCGAAGTGGCGCGGCGCCTCAAGATGTCGGAAGGCGGCGTGCGCCAGCGCCTGCGCAAGCTGACCGAGGCCGGAAAGATCCGGCTGGGCGTCATCACCAATCCGTTGTTCTTCGGCGGGCTGGAGCAGTCGCTGATCGGCATCAACGGGCCGGTGCCGCGACTGGCGGCCTTGCGCGCGCGGCTGGCAAAATCGGAGGCCGTTGCCTTCGCGGCGCGCACGCTGGGGCGCTGGGCACTTGTCGTCCACCTGGTGGCCGAGACGCGGCCGAAGCTGCGCGCGCTCATCAACGATGATTTGCGGCTCGACCAGAGCGGCGTCGATTATCAGAATCTCGAGATCGTGGAGCCCGCCAAGAACCGGTTCGATCTTGCGGCGATCTGAGTCCCGGTGATCGCATCCGGTGTCGTTCGCGCGGCGCGCTTCGGCTCGGAGCGCAGCGCGTCCGGCGGGTCACCGCCCGCTCGTGATTGCCACCTGCGCACCATCCGGTTGACATTGAAACGCAAAATGCAATATATGAACTTGTCATGGACAAGTTGCGTTCTGCAACGGCGCCAAAAGGCTCGACAGTGGCCTGGGCGCGAGGAAGCGGGGAGGAAATCATGGCCACGATGAAGGCTTGCGCCATTGCGGCATTGGCGATTCAGTTTGCCTGGGCGGCGACACCCGCCGCGGCCGACAGCGGCGCGATCGAAACGGTCGTCGTGACGGCCGAAAAGCGGTCCGAGGACATCCAGAAGGTGGCCGGCACGATTTCCGCCTATAGCGCGGATCAGCTGCAGGCCCTCCAGATACATTCGACGGAGGATCTCGCGCTCCATGAGCCGGGGCTCGACTACTATGCCGTCAACGGATCGTCCTTCGTCACCCTGCGCGGCGTCGGCGTGCCCATCGACACCGGCACCGCGGACAACAACATCGCCTTCAACGTCGACGGCGTGAACATCCCGCGCGCGACGGAAGGCGGCCTGAGCTCCTACGATCTGGAGCGCGTCGAAGTGCTGCGCGGTCCGCAAGGCACGCTGTACGGCCGCAACACGACGGGCGGCGCGATCAACTATATTTCGGCGGCGCCGACGGAGCAGTTCCAGGCGGAAGCCGGCGCGCTGGGCGGCAACTACGCCACCTGGGGCGTCCATGGCTACGTATCGGGTGCGGTCGCCGACGGCGTCCGCCTGCGCCTCAGCGTTGCCCATACCGAACGGGACGAGGGCTATGTCCGCAACGTGTTCACGGGCGGCTCCTTCGACAAGCTCGACAACAGCAGCGTTCGCCTGTCGGCGTCCGTCGACTTCACGCCCGAGCTGCGGGGCGATTTCGCCGTGCAGTACATGTACGAGGATTTCCAGTCGTATCAGCAGATCATCGGCGCTTTTCCGGGCAATCCCTATCCGTTCGGCGTGCTCGGCGACCTGCGCTATCTGGGCACGCCGGTCTACCCGGGCACGACCGCCCTGGTCGCCGAAAGGGATTATTCGACCAGGCCGTGGACCATCGCGTCCGACTTCAATCCGGATTCCCATCGCTCGACCTTTCTGGCGACGTCCAACCTCAACTGGGATCTGGGGAACGACATCTCGTTGCGCTCGACGACCGGGTTCATCGACCACCAATTCTTCAACGGCCTGGACGGCGACAGCACCAGCGTTCCGATCGACGTCATCGAATCCAGCGGCCCGGACGCGCGCAAGCAGCCCTCGCGCTCCTTTTCGCAGGAATTCAATCTACTCGGCCGCCTCGGCCAGAACGGCAGCTGGCTGCTGGGCGCCTACTACTTCAGCGAGAACGACGATTTCATCATCCCGGTCCTGGTCGTGTCCAACATAAGTCCGGTGTTCAACCCGGGCACCGACCTGTACAGCGCGACCCGGGTCGGCGAGCGCTCCTATGCCCTGTTCGCCGACGCGACGGTTTCCCTGACGGACCAATTGCGCGTCTTCGGCGGCGTTCGCATCTCGTGGGATCAGGTCCACACGCAATTTCGCGATGCGATAACGAATCCCGGCGGAATTTTCACGCCCGCGGTCGTTCCTCCGGCCTTCAACCCGACGGAAGTGACCTGCTTCGCAACGCCCTATGTCGGAACGCTTCCTGCGTTCAAGCAGAGCTGGAATCCGGCCAGCCCGCGGGTGGGCCTCCAATACGACGTCGCCGACAATGTGAACGTCTATGTCCAGTATCAAAGGGGCTTCAAGGACGGCGGCGGCGGCCTGTCGAACTGCGGCAACCTGTTCGATCCGGAAAATCTCGACTCCTACGAAGCCGGGGTCAAATCCACCCTGATGGACGGCCATCTGACGCTCAACGCCTCCGGCTATTTCTATCGCTACAAGGGAATGCAGATCTTCAAGATCATCGCCGGATCCTCCTCGGTGGAAAACGCCGACGTCGAGATCCGGGGGCTCGATCTCGACGCGCGCCTGAAACCGATCGACCACCTGACCCTCGATGCGGCGGCGACGCTTCTGGACACGAAGTTCACCAAGTTCTGTTCGGACGACCCGCTGAACCCGGCGCCGAGCCTGTGCCCGGACGGTACCGCAGGCTACGATCTGAAGGGACGGCCGATACCGAATGCGCCGTCCTATTCGGTCAATGCCGCCGCCCAATGGGATCAGCCCGTTGACTTCGGGCCGTTCGCCGCCCTGTCCTTGCGCGCCGAGGCGCGGTTCGTGGGGGAGACGCATATCACGCCCTATGGTCCTCCCGGCCCCGTTCAGCGTCCCTATACGCTGGTGAGCGCTTTCGGCGTGCTCTACGCCGAAGGGCAGGATCTCCAGGTTCGCGTCTACGGGCGCAATCTCACCAACGAGGCCGTGATCGCGCATTATGTGTGGGGGTCGGAAGGCGCGGTCAACGGCACTTACCTGCCGCCGCGCACCTTCGGCATCGAGATCACGAAGGGCTTTCACTGAACCGGCTTGCGCGGCGGCCATTCGGCCGCCGCCGGCGGGCGCTAGATCGGCGAACCGGCCTTGATCGCACCCAGGATTTCGTCGGTATGCTCGCCGACCCGGGGCGGCTCGCGGCGCTCCAGGATATCGCCGGCGGAAAACCGGATCGCGGGCTGCATCTCGATATAGGCGCCTTCCGTCGAATGCACGCGGCGGCGGAAGAAGGCGGTGGCCGCGAGGTGCGGATCGTCCAGCATGTCGGCGAGATCGCGCACGGCCATCGCCGGAATGCGGGCCGCCCGCAGCCGCTCGCACCACTCAGCCGTCGTCCGTGCGGGCGTGAGTTTGGCGATCTCGGCATACACCGCGCTCATGTTGCGGGCGCGGTCGCGCGCGGTGGCGAAGCGCGCCTCCGACAACAGGTGCGGCGCACCCAGCACCTCGAACACCCGTCTCACCGTCTCGTCCGTGTAGGGGACGATGGTGATGAAGCCATCCGAGGTCGGGAACGGCTGGCGATGCGGGTCGAGCTGGCGGGAATAGCCCCAGGGAGCGGTCGGCGGCTCGAACGTGGCGCCCCCCAGATGCTCGAGCAGCATGAAATGCGCGAAAGACTCGAACATGGGAACCTCGACGAATTGGCCCTGACCGGTTCTCAGCTTGTGAACAAGCGCGGCCAGAACGGCGTGCGCGGCATGCAGGCCGGCAACCTTGTCGGCGATGAGCGACGGGATGTAACGCGGCTTCGGATCGCCGTCGACCAAGCCGGCGAGGGTGGCGGTGCCTGTGGCGGCCTGGATGACGTCGTCATACGCCTGCAGGTCGGCATAAGGCCCGTCCGAACCGAAGCCCGTGCAATGCACATAGACGATCCCGGGCTTGAGCTGCGCGGCCTGCGCGTAACCGAAGCCGAGCGCGTCGATCGCCTTCTGCCGGATGTTATGGATGAACACGTCGGCATTCTCGACCAATCGCCGCATCGCTGCCTGGCCGTCGGCGCTCTTGAGATCGAGCACGACGGACTTCTTTCCGGTGTTCAGGGCCATGAAGGCGGGCGACATCCCGGGCGTCCGCGCCGCCCGCGCCGAATAGCGGATGGCGTCGCCGCCCGGCGCTTCCACCTTGATCACCTCGGCGCCGAGATCGGCGAGCATCCGCGTCGCGTAAGGCCCGAAGAAGATCGTGGTCAGGTCCAGGATCTTGATGCCGCGCAGCATCGCATCGGTGGCGGCGGACATCTCAGGCCCGCGCGGCCGGCGGCCGGCGGAGGGTGATCGTCTGCGGCACCGTGAACTCCAGCAGGCCCTCGATGCCGTTCTCCACGCCGAAACCCGACTGCTTGTGCCCGGCGAACGGCACGTCGAACCACAGGTGGTGGCTTTCGTTGATCCACACAGTGCCGGTCTCGAGCCGTTCGGCGATCCGCTCGGCGGCTTGGACATCCTTGCTCCACACCGATCCGGCAAGGCCGTAGACCGTGTCGTTGGCGCGGGCGATGACGTCGTCGGTGTCGTGGAATTTCAGAAGCGGCAGCACGGGACCGAACGCCTCCTCCGCGACGACGCGGCTGTGCTCCGGCGGATTGTCGAGGATCGTGACGGGCACGAAGAAGCCGGGCTGCGAACGGTCCACCTCGCCGCCCAGCAGGAACGTCATGCCCTCAGCCTTGCAGTCCTCGATCAGCGAGACGACGCGCTCGTATTGCGGCCTGTTCTGGATAGGCCCTAGTTGCGATCCCTGCTCGGCGCCGTCGCCGACCTTGACGGTGCGGGCATAGTCGACCAGCGCCGTTTTGAAGGAATCGTAGATCGCGGCGTGAACGTAGAGGCGCTTCGTCGCCACGCACAATTGTCCCGTGTTGCGGAAGGCCGACCAGAACAGCTTCGGCGCGACGTCCGCAACATCCACGTCGGGCAGCACGATGGCGGCATCGTTGCCGCCGAGTTCCAGCGTGACCCGCTTGAGATCGCGCGCCGCGGCCTCCAGCACTTTCTTGCCCGTCGCGGTCGAGCCGGTGAAGGAGATCTTGTTCACGCCCGGATGCGCGGTCAGCCACGGCCCAAGCTCGTCGCCGCCCGAGATCACGTTCAGCACGCCGGGCGGCAGGATGGCGGCGGCCAACTGGCCCATTTTCAGGCACGTCAGCGGCGTGAAGGGCGAGGGCTTCAGGACCACCGTGTTGCCGGCGCAGAGCGCCGCCGCGATTTTCCAGATCGAAAGGTTCAGCGGGTAGTTCCACGGCGAGATCGCCGCCACGACGCCCAGCGGCACGTGACGCGTCGTGCTGAGGCGGGCATCGCTGTCCTCGTTCACGACGGTCTTGATCGGCAGGGAAGCGTATCCCTTGCACCACAGCGCCGACCCCATGATCTCCATCTGGGCGTCGCCATGCGGCTTGCCCTGTTCGGCCGTCAGAAGGCGCTTGAGCGTTTCCAGGTTCTCCACGAGCACCTGTCCGAGCTGCATCACAAAGGCCTGCCGTTCGGCCAGCGGCCGGTCGCGCCAGGCGGGGAACGCGCGGCGCGCGGCCGCAACCGCCTCGTCGAGCTGCGCGCGGCTGGCGCGGGGTGCGTCCGCGATCGCCGCGCCCGTGGCGGGATTGACGACAGTGAGGGTCGTGTCGGACAACACTTCCCGGCCGTCGATCGTCATCGCAAAGTGCTGATTGATGGGTCCGTTCATCGTGCGTCTCCTATGGGTAAAACCGACCGCTCAGCGGATCGAATAGCCGCCGTCAATGACGAAATCCGCGCCGGTGCAGTAGCGGGATTCGTCCGATGCCAGGAACAGGACGAGCGGCGAACACTCCTCGGTCCCGGCAAAGCGGCCCAGGGGGATTTCGGGCAGCAGCCATTTCTCCAGCTCTTCGCCGCCGGCGAACATGTCGCTGATCGTGAAGCCGGGAAAAACGGCGTTGACGCGGATGTTGCGCGGCGCCAGCTCCACGGCGGCCGTCCGCGTCATCCCGCGCACCGCCCATTTGGTGGCGCCGTAGATCAGCGAGGACTTGGCGGCCTTGAGGCCGGAGGCCGAGGAGATGTTGATGATCGAGCCGCCGCCGGCCCGCTGCATCGAAGGCGCGACGTGCTTGGTGCCGAGCAGCACGCCCAACTGGTTGACGTCGGTCACGCTGTGGAAGTCCTCCACCGTGGTCTTGGCGATGCGGCGGAACAGGGTGACGCCGGCATTGTTCACCAGCACCGAGACGGGGCCATAGCGCCGCTCGGTTTCCGCCACGACCCGCTCCCAGTCGGCTTCGACCGCCACGTCCTGGCGCATGAAGGTGCAGGCCTCGCCCAGCTCCGCTTCGAGCGCGCGGCCCTGTTCCTCGGAGGCGCGGGACGTCACGACGACCTTGGCGCCCTCGGCGACCAGCACGCGCGCGTGATGTGGCCCCATCCCGCGGGTCCCGCCCGTCACGATGGCGACCTTGCCCGATACCCGACCCATGTCTTTTCTCCCGCTCACGGCAGCTTGTAGACGCGCTTGGCGTTCCCGCTGAGGAATTTCGCCCAGACGTCGTCGCGCAGGCCGAGTTCGTCGAGCTCGCCGAAAATCCGTTCGTAGCTCAGCGCGGGGTAGTAGCCGCTGAACATGACTTTCTCGGCGCCGCGCTTGTTCGCGAAGTCGATGACCGCCTTGGGATAGTATTTGGGCGCGAACGCCGAGGTGGCGAAATAGAGGTTCGGCCATTTCAGCAGCAGCTTGGCGCAAAGGTCGGCCCAGGGTTCGCCGCCGTGCCGCATCACGATCGTGAGTTCCGGGAAGAACCACGCGACCTCGTCGAGCAGGCCGGGGTACTGGCATTTGTACGGCACGCGGGGTCCCGGAACGCCGACCAGGACGTTGATCGGAATCCCCAGTTCGCAGCATTTGGCGTAGATGGGATAGAACGCCTTGTCGTCCAGCGGCACTTGCGGGTTGAGCAGGCACGCCGCCGCAGAGGCGGCCTTGAAATTCGGGTGCGCCTTGATCGCGTCTTCGAGCAGGCGGACGCCCTTCATCCCCTGATGCGGATTGACGCCGACCTCACCGTAGAACCGGCCCGGAAACCGGTCGAAGATGGCGACCGCCGCCTCGATCTGCGTCGGCGCGAAGCCCAGGAACGCCGACTGGACGCCGAACCGGTCCATCATCGCCACGACGGCGTCGAGATCGACGTCCTGGCTCATGGTCTGGGGCGCGTCCTTGAACATGTACTGCGCCGGGTGGTGGCTGAACGCTGCGGAGCCCGCATCGCGCGTGAGCTTGCGCGCCTGGCCCATTCCCATGCCGGACCGGCCGGTGGGGATTTCCATCATCAGGTCGACGACGCGGATATCGGTGGGGCGGGCCATTCAGGGTCTCCGGAAGTTGAAGGGACTGCGGACATGCCGGGGCGGCTACTCCACGTCGAGAAGCCCGCCATCCACCGGCAGCACGGCGCCGGTGATGTAGCGCGCGTCATCGCTGCACAAGAAAACGACGGCCGGCGCGATATCGCGTTCGGGATCGCCGACATAGCCGAGCGTGTTGCTGCGAACGCCGATCGCGGCCCACGGATCGGTCCCCGGCGGCAGGGTTTTCATAAAGCTGGCCCAGGCGTCCGACATCGCCATCGGCGCGACGCAATTGACCCGGATTCCGTCTCGCCCCCAATCGTTCGCCGCGGCCCGCGACAGGCCGATGAGACCGGTCTTGGCGGCGCCATAGGCGCCCGCGCCTTTGACGCCGCGGATGCCGCCCAGCGACGTCATATTGACGATCCGCCCGCCATGCCGGCGCATATGGGGGTAGACCGCCTTCATCATGAGGAAGGCCGAGGTCAGGCCGCCGGACAGCACGTCCTCCCACAATTGTTCGTCATAGGTGTCGAGCGGAACCGGCACGGCCATGTAGGCTGCGTTGTTGACCAGGATGTCGATCCGGCCCTCCGCTTCGGCCGTGCTCGCCACGAGGGCTTCGACGGCCGCCTTCGACGTCACGTCGCAGACGCGATGGTGCACCCGCGCGCCGCGGGCACGCGCCTCCTCGGCGACGGCCGCGAGTTCGGGTTCGGAGCGGGCGCAGAGCGACAGGATCGCGCCTTCCTCGGCGAAGCGCAGCGCGATGCCGCGGCCCAGCCCGCGGCTCGCGCCCGTCACGATGGCGACGCGGCCTTCCAGGCTCCGCTTGTGCTGCGATTCCTCGCGATCCGCCCGTACCGTCATGGCCTACTCGGCCGCCGCGGCAGCGGCGGATTGGGCGAGCGGCCTGCCGCTCTTGCGCGTATTCAGCATGCGGCCGGACAGGTTGCCGGTCGGCTCGCTGTCCTCGAGCGTGACCTCGCCGTTGACGATGCAATACTTCACGCCCTGCGCCTTGACGACCCGCCGGTAGTCGCCATCGGGCAGGTCGTTGACGACGGCATAGGCCCGCATGTCGTAGCCGATGGTCTCGTAGTCGTAGATGTAGATGTCGGCGGCATAGCCCTCGAGCAGGGCGCCCCGGTTCTTGAGGCCCAGGACGCGCGCCGGCAGGAAGCTGAACTTGTAGTGCAGCTGTTCGAGGGGCATCAGGCCCTTTTCGCGTCCGAGCCACGCGATGTTGTCGGTCGCGAAATGGCCGCCGCTGTAGAACTTCACATGCGCGCCGCCGTCCGAGGTGCCGGGAAGAACGCGCGGATGACGCAGCAGCTCGGCGACGGTTTCGGCCACCGTCGATGTCGCCTCCGTGGTGCGGAAATTCGCCGCGCCGTTCGACGCGGCGACGATGTCGAAGAAGCAATCGACGGCGGGCCGGCCCAGCGCCGCGCTGACTTCGCTCATCATCCTGCCTTCGTGGGCAACCCAGGCGTCGGCCCCTTTGGCTTCGAGCAGTATCCAGGTCTCGATCGCGCCGCCGGCGCCATCCATGTTCTCGCGCTTGTATTGGGCGCGGGCCCTGTCGCGGAATTGCGGATCGGCGGCGAGCGCCACCTTGGCGGCCGGCCCGCCGGCGTTGGTGAATTCGTAGAACGGCGCGATCGACTGCCAGCCATTGTTCTCGATGGCGTTGAACTCGTTCCAGGCGCGGAACGCCAGCGCCTGGCTGTAGACGTTCAGCCCCTTGGCCTGGCATTCATCCAGCCATGCCATGATGCCCCTGTGATAGCCGGGCAGGGCGTCGAACGGCGCCACGACGTTGTGCAGGATCGGCCGCCGCGAGATGCGCGCCAGCTCTTCGACGACGTGGCGGTTGCTGATCACCACCGGCAGTTCGCAAAGCACCTGGATCACGCCCTCGTCGCGTTCGCGCAGCACTTCGGCCAGGTAGTATGCGTCTTCCAGGCACATCGCATCGGTCGGCATCGGCGAGCCGTCGACGTCCTTGTGGCTGTTGAACTGGTTCAGATGGGAGAAACCGAAGCCGATCGCGCCGGCGTCCATCGCCTCGTGCAGCAGCGTGCGCATCCGGCTGCGTTCCTGGGCCGTCGCGCCGCGGTGCTTGGCCGCCTCATAGCCCATCACGTAGATCATCAGGGAGTTGAGCGGCAGATAGCTCGCCAGGTTCACGCCTTTGGGCAGGCGCTTCATGTGCTCCATCCATTGGGGAAAGGTCTCCCAGGTCCAGCTCAGCGCCTTGCGCATGGCGCCCAGCGGCACCTGCTCGGTGTTCTCCATCATCAGCATGTAGAGATCGCGGTCCTGCGGCCGGCAGGGCATGAAGCCGAAGCCGCAATTGCCCACCACGAAGCTCGTATTCCCGTGCCAGCCGGAATTGGTGCAGTAGGGGTCCCAGTGGATCTGGGCGTCGTAGTGGGTGTGGGGATCGATGACCCCGGGCGCCACGATCAGTCCTGTCGCATCGATGATGCGCTTCGCGCCCTCCGTCGGCAGATTTCCGCCGATCGCCGCGATAACGCCGTCCTTGATGCCGACGTCGCCGAAGAACCGCGGAACTTGTGTCCCGTCTACGATGGCCCCGTTTCGGATCAAAAGATCGAATGCCGGCATGGATTTCCTCCGCAGAGGTCTTGACGCCTCCATATGTATTTTGCGTACTTAATTATAGAAAAGTCAACGCAAATTTTCGTACGAGGGCGACTGCACGGCAGAATCGAGCGCAATCGGTGCGCGCCGGGTCCCGCCACACCGTGTTGGACGAAACGACTATGTCAGGACCGGAACGGCGGCGGCTTCGAGGTGGCGCCGGCTGCCAAACGTTTCTTCAGCAGGTCGTAGGGCAGCTCCATGGCTGTCGGTTCCGGCGGCGATGCCCCGAACAGGTGGGTGACGAAATAGTCCAGCCGGCGCCGGGCGCCATAGCCCGTCAGTTCGTGGCGGGCTTTGGGCAGCGCGATCATGTCGAAATCCTTGTTGCTCTCGATCAACGCCTGGGCGAGTTGAAACATCGCGGCCGGATGGCAACCGGAATCCAGCAGGCCGTGAATGAGCAGCAATTTGCCGTCGAGACCCGAGGCCCAGTTCTTGGCCGCGAGATCGCGATAGAGCCCCGGCTCAAAGAGGCCGTAATAGCGCTCCCCCCAAACGCTCCAGAACAGGGCCTGATCGTAATTGCCGCCCCCCGCCACGGCGACTTTGAAGACATCGCCGTGCGTGAGGGCGGCAAGAGCGGACATATATCCGCCATAGGAGAAACCGGTGATGCCGACGCGATCCAAATCCATCGCCGGATAGTTTTTTCCCAGTTGGTGCAGCGCGGCGATGTGATCGGCAAGAACCATGGCGGGCTGCGTCGTGCCCTGCGTGTCGTGGCGGAATGCGCGGTCGCGACAGGCGGTACCCCGGCTGTCCAGCACGAGCGTGAACGCACCCAATGCGGCAAAGCTGGCCGCGTCGGCGACGGTCTGCGTGCCCATGGGATCGCCGAAGGCGATTTGCGGAACATGGGCGATCTGCGGACCGCCATAGATGAAGTCGATCACCGGATAGGACTTTTCCGGGTCGTAACCCTGGGGTTTGAAGAGCAGTCCGTGGAGCGATGTTCGGCCATCGGCGGCCGCGACCGTCACCGGGTCGGGCCAGGTCCAGTCGGCCGGCAGCGCTCGAGGCTCGGCGGTTTCGAGCGTCGCAATCGCCTCGCCGTTGCGGGCCCGCAGGACCGTTCGCGGCAACCGGTCGGTGGCGCCGACGGTCTCGACGAAATAATCCCCGCTCGGTGAAAGACCGGATATGCGGCGCAGGTCCGCGCCCGCCATGCCGACCGCGAAAAGGGAAAATTCGTTCGGGCGCCAGACGACATGTTCGCCGGGTTCATCGGAAACGATACGCGTGCCGGTGCCGTCCAGCCTCGCGATGCAGGGTTTGCCCACATAGGGATTTTCGCCGGGTGCGATGCCGCCGGCGCGGAAAAAACACCTCCCGCCTCTTCGCATCGACGCCGAGCACCTCGCGAACCTGCCACTCGCCCTGGGTGATGGGCTGCTTCAGGGCGCCGGCGACGGTGTCGTAGAGATAGAGGTGGCCGCGACCGCTGCGTTCCGAATACCAGACCAGCTCATCGCTTTGCGGCAGGGGAAACACCAGAGCCGGCGTATAGACGTTCACGCCGAGGTCGATGGGGCTTTGCGCGGTTTCCGAGAAGACGATCCGCGTGTTTCCGCTCGCGACGTCGAAGGCGACGACATGAACGGCCTTTTCGCCGCGCGCGATGTCGACGAAATAGGCCGTCTTGTTGTCTTTGCCCCACCAGGCGAGCGCGGCGGCGAACGGTGTGTCGTTCATGCGTACCGCGGGCAGGCGCGGATAGCGGGCCTCGATCTGGCGGCCGGTCGATGCATCGAGCGCGATCATGCGGAACTCGGCGACCCTGGCGTCCTGCGGCAGGCTGGTCTTGTTCGCGCTCACCTGGGGGCGGAGGCCGCCCGCCGGGACGAAATCCATCAAGGCCAGATCCGGCACGTCCCGGTCGTCGACCTGCAGGGTGAAGAAGTACCGCGAATCGGGCGACCACACGCCTTCCGGCGGCGTCGCGGTCATGGCTCCCGACGCACGACGCGCCGCCGGCACGGCGGCATAGGCATAGTTTGCCGTTCCGTCCGTCGTGAGCGCGCGCTCCTCTCCGCTCGAGATATCGCGCAGCCAAAGATTGTCCTGGCGCGCAAACGCCGCCCATTTTCCGTCGGGCGAGATCGTCCAGCCTCGGTCCTGCTGCTTGGCCGTCTCGGTCAGGGTGCCGTCCGTGCAGCGATATTCCCAATTGCGGTCGTAGACCGAAAACGTCGCGCGCATGGGGTCGATGTGGATGTCGAAACCGGCCAGAACCGGCACTTCGGGCTCGATGTCGGCTTCCAGCGCCTGCGCCAGGGCGCCGACGATCGCCGCCCGGCGGCACGCGGCCTGGCTTTTGCCGGTCGCCGCATCGACGATGCGGTATTCCACGTCGCCCGCCGCCCAGCGCTCGTACCAGAAACTCTCTTTATCCGCATTTGCGATCCAGCGCGGATAGATTTCGCCGTTGGCGACCAGCCTGTCGTGCAGCAGCAGCGTTCGGATCGTCTCGTATTTCTTCCGCCAAGACTCCGTCACCGCGATCTCCGTTCTTGTCCTTTGAAAGACGGACGGCAGACGGTGTGTCCCCATCCGGACCGGAACGCCTAGACGAGCGGACACGGGCATTCCCCATAAAAAAATCTATCGCTCGGCGTCTTATTTCTCGCATGTCGGCCCGCGGGCCACAGCCGCGCGATTTTCCTGCGAAGCGTGGCGCCTGGAGAGAAATTTGAGCTTGTGCGCCGGTCCTGCTCGCGACGATGATGGTTTTATGACCGATTGGCCGCCGGACCGGCGTACCCTCACCGATCTGTTGCGCCGCGTTATGAGGCGAACGCGCGGCCACGGCGACGCAGAGGACCTTTTGCAATCGGCCTTCTTGCGATTGCAGGTCTATCGCGCGAAACAGGAGGTCGGTCATGCGGCGGGATTTGTCGTACAGGCGGCGGCCAACATCGCGATCGACAAATACCGGCATGACCGGGTTCTGGGCGACAACATCGTCAATACAATGGATGTCGACATTCACGACGACATGCCGCTTCAGGATGAGGTTGTCGAGGCGCGCGAACGTCTAAGAAGAGTGCGGGAAGGCCTCGATAAGCTTCCCGACAGGGTCAGGAAAGTTTTTTTGATGCACAGGCTTGGTGGAATGACGTATCGCCAGATCGCGCAGGACCTCGGGGTCAGCGCGAGTACGGTGGAGAAGGACATCGCCAAGGCGGCGCATTTTCTCGCAGAATGGGCGGAAGGCTGGTGAGGACGCTGCGCGACACGATCCGCATCCCTGCCGAGGCCAGGGCGGAAGCTGCCGTCTGGCTCGCCCGGTTGCGCGCGGACACGCGAAGCGAGGCCGACGATCGCGCGTTCCAGGCCTGGCTCCACACCTCGCCTGATAACGCCGCGGCCTTCGAGGCGCTGACGCTGGTGTGGGATACGGCCGGCGGGCTGCGGGACATGCCGGGGGTCTTGGTGCCGCGACGCGGCCGGGCCGTGATGGGCCGGCGATCCGTTCTTGCCGGCATCGGCACGCTGTTCGTGGCCGGCGCCGGCATGGCGGTCTGGCAAGGCGCCTATGCCGGCGTCTATGAGACCGATGTCGGCGAACAGAAGCACATCCAACTGAGCGACGGCACGCTCGTCTTTCTCGACACCGACACGCGCATCCGCGAACGGTTCGATGCGGAAGTTCGCAAAGTGAATCTCGACCATGGCCGCGCGAATTTCAGCGTCGCCGCCGACAAGCGGCCCTTTGTCGTGGATGCCGGCGTCCAGGAGATCGTTTCCGGGCAGACGACCTTCGATGCGCGCCGCATCGGCGGCCAGGTGTCGTTCGTGCTGATCCGCGGCCATGCGACCGTTCCGCTGAGATCGCAGCGCGGCGGCGAAGCGCACAAGGCGCTCAAGGCGGGCGAGCGCGTCGTCGTCTCCGCCGGCGGCGAGACGCGTCTGGACAAGCCCAATCTGGTGCCCTTGCTGGCGTGGCAGATGGGGCAGGCGGTCTTCGAAAACGATCGCTTGAGCGACGCGATAGCGGAGATGAACCGCTACAGCGCCACCAAGCTCGTCATCCTCGATCCCGCGGTCGCCGGCCTGCGCCTGAGCGGCGTGTACCGGGTGGGCGACAACCGGGCGTTCGCCCGCTCGGTCACGGTCGTGTTGCCCGTTGAGCTTCGCAGCTACGACGATCGTCTGGAGCTGGAGCGCGACCCATCGCGTCTGCCTCTCGATTGAGGCAAGTGCCCCGTTCATCCGTCTCAATTGTGGGGACGTTCGGCAGTGCGCCGGACTTGAGGCCAAGAGGGGGCTGCTACGATGAGTTCGGTTGCCAAGAAATTGCGTCGGATATTTCTTGCGGGTGCGGTGAGCGTAATGGCGTTGAACGGCGCGGCGCTCGCGCAGGACGTTCAGATTGCAACGCCGGAACAGCCGCTTGCCCAATCGCTGAAAGACATCGCGCGGCAGTCGGGCGAGAACATCCTGTTTGCGCCCGAAACGGTCGCCGGCATTATCGCCCACGCGCTGAGCGGCACCATGACCGCGGATGAGGCAGTTGCTGCCTTGCTCGCGGGCACCGACCTGGAGGCCGTGCCGGACGGAAGCGGCGGCCTCATCATCCGCCGCAAGTCCGCCGAGCGTTCCGGCTGGCTACGCGAGCGGAGCGGCACCGTGGAGACCGTCATCGTCACCGCGCAAAAGCGCGACGAATCGGATCGCGACGTGCCGATGTCGATATCGGTGCTGGGGGGAGAGCAGCTCCTGCGCACCGGCTCGACCCGGTTTGAAGACTATATCGGCAAGGTTCCCGGCCTGACGCTCGTCAGCACCAACCCGGGGAGCAACCAGATCGTGGCGCGCGGCATTTCGATCGGCGTAAGCGCCTTCACCAGCGGCGTTGCGACCTATGTCGACGAAACGCCCTATACGACCGAAGGGCCATTCGCGAATGGCGGAACGGCGGCGCCGAATCTCGATACCTTCGATCTGCAGCGCATCGAGGTGCTGCGCGGTCCGCAAGGCACGCTCTACGGCGCCAACGCGCTGGGCGGGCTGATGAAATACGTGACCAACGCGCCCGACCCGTCCGGCTTCGCGGGCCAGGTCCAGGCCGGTGTCAGCACGGTCGAGCACGGCGGCACGGGCTACGATCTGCACGGCATGGTCAACGTTCCGCTCAGCGACGACGCGGCGTTGCGCGTCGTCGGATACAGCAACGAATATCCCGGCTTCATCGACGATCCCCATCGCGGCAAGAAGGACATCAATGACGTAAAGATTTCCGGCGTGCGAGCGTCTTTTCTCTATGCGCCGAGCGAAGACCTCTCCATCCGCCTGAGTGCGATCTACCAGACCCTGCGGTTCGGCGATTTCTCGGCCGAGGACGTCTTTCCCGGCACGCTGCTGCCGGTCTTCGGCGACCTGACGCAGGAACGGGAAATCCCGCAGCACGGCGGGACGGACAACGAGATCTACAACGCGACGATCAGGTGGAACGCCGGATTCGCGGACGTGCTCTCCACCACGAGCTATATGCGGGTGTCGCCGACCTACAACTACGACTTCAGCGCCTATTACGGCGGCTATCTGACCGGCGTGAAGGGTTCGCCCTACGGCGCGGCCTTGGATTTCAAGGAGCCGGTGCACGGCATCACGCAGGAAATCCGCCTGTCGTCGCACGACAGCGGGCCGCTGGAATGGCTGGTGGGCGGCTACTATACGGACGAGACGTCGGACGAATATGAAGGGATCGTTCCCGTCGATCTGTCGAACGGCCAGATTCAGTATCACGACATCACGTCGGTCGGCGCTTTCTACATCACCTCGACCTACAAGGAGTATGCCGGCTTCGCCAACCTCGACTATCACATCACGCCGACCTTCGACGTCGCCGTCGGCGGGCGCTACAGCCAGAACGACCAGACCTACCACCAGGTCAATGACGGTCCCTTGGTCGGCACGGCCGACTTCATCACGGTCTCGTCGGAGGATGTGTTCACCTATTCCGGCGACGTGCGCTGGCACGTCGCGCCGAACACGATGCTCTATACGCGCGTCGCATCCGGTTTCGTGCCCGGCGGTCCGAACGACGTCATTCCCGGTTCCACGCTGCCGCCGATCTACGACTCGTCCAGCACGCTGAACTACGAGGTCGGGGTCAAGAGCAATCTGTTCGACAACCGGTTGAGCATCGACGTCGACGTCTTCGACGTAGAGTGGCAGAATATCCAGCTGATCGCGCAAGTCGGCATGCTCTACGGTGCGGTCAACGGCGGCACGGCCAGGAGCCAGGGTGCGGAGTGGGCCGTCGGATATGTTCCGCTCGACGGATTGACCCTGAATTTCAGCGGCGCCTACACCGATGCGCGGCTGACCGAGTCGACGCCGGCCAGCGTCGGCGGACATGCGGGCGACCGGCTGCCCTATTCGGCCTTTTGGACGACCGCCGTGAGCGCGAATTATGAGCGGCCCGTGTTCGAGGAGTATCTCGGCTTCGTCAACGCCAACTGGCGCTTTTCGGGCAGCCGCGGCGGCGAATTCAGCACGGGCACCCGCCAGCACCTGTCGAGCTACAACATTTTCGACCTGCGCGCCGGAATCGAGAACGAGCGCTGGACGCTTGCACTCTATGTCAAGAACCTGTCGGACCAGCGCGCCATGACGGCGGTGCAGACCTATTCCTATCTGACCGCGACGCTCAACACGCCGCGCACTGTGGGGGCCAGTCTCACGGCGAATTTCTAACCGATGCCGGGCGGAAGGGACAGGCGGGCATCGGGGCATGCCGGTGCTTCGCCCGTCGCGCCACGAACGGCCTTGCAGCCCGCGGCGCCGCTTTCGGCCTGGATTGCGCTGACGGTCTTCGTGGCGGCCTCGCTCCTGGCCTATGTAGACCGCCAGATCCTGACGCTGCTTGCCGAGCCGATCCGCCACGCGCTGTCGCTTTCGGACGGACAACTCGGGATCATCCTGGGGCTGGGGTTTGCGATTTTCACCACCGTGCTGGTGATGCCGCTGGGCTGGCTCGCCGACCGGGTCGACCCGCGGATTTCATTGACGCTGTGCGTCCTGGTGTGGGCCACGGCGACGGCCGCCTGCGGCCTTACGAACAGTTTCGGCAGCATGTTCCTGGCCACGGTCGGCATCGCCGCCGGCGAGGCCGGCCTGACGCCGATCGTCTATTCCGTCCTTCCTGCCCTTTTCCCCTACCGCCAGCGGGTGACGGCCAACCTGATCTTCTATCTGGCGAGCGTCGTCGGCAGCGCGGGCGGCTTGGTGCTGGGAGGGGCCGCCATCGGCTGGCTGACGCACCAGCACGCCCATCTGCCGCATGCGTTTCAGGGCTGGGAGACATGGCGGCTTGCTCTGTTCACGGTCGCGCTGCCCGGGCCGCTCCTTTGCGCTGCCATTCTCTGTCTGCGCCTGCAACGGGTCCACGACATCCCCGCGGTGTCTGCCGAAACCGAGGGCGGGCCGCGATTGGGCGCCTATCTACGCGAGCACAGGACGACCCTCGCCACGTTCTTCGTCGCCATCGGGGTTTTCGTGTTCGCGTTCCAATCCGCCTTCAGTTGGTTCCCGGTCGCGCTGACGCGCTATTATGGCGTGTCCGCGTCTTCGACCGGGCTGATCCTCGGAAGCGTGATGGCGGCGGGCACGCTGGCCGGCGTCGCCATCTCAGCGGTTGCGATGGGGCGGTACGTGCCGAGCTTCGGCAAAGGCGTGGCGATGCGCATATGCCGGATCGCGATGGCGGTGTCGCTGCCGGCCAGCCTGCTGTTCGGATTCACGACCGCGGCCTGGCAGGTCTACGGTCTGGCGACGATTCTCATGGTGGCGGGCACCGCGGCGGGATCGCTGATGCCGAACATGGTTCAGGATCTGTCGCCGTCCAATCTGCGGGCGCGCATCGCGGCACTCTACATGATGGTGATGATCACGATCGGCGGCATGGGTGGGATCGCGGTGGGCTTCGTATCCGATCTGCTGCAGACGCAGCCGCGTGCCCTTCTCCTGGCTATTGTCGCGGTCAGTGCGCCGGCCTGGCTGCTGGCCTATGGGCTTTTCCGGCTGGGCGAGCCCGCCTTCGTCGCGACCGCGCGCACGCTCGCCGCACCGCCGGATTCGGCGTTGCCCGCGGAACCGCTATAGTGACAACGCTCGTTCCCGGCCCCACCATCCAGGTCAGGACGACGCTGGGCAGGTTGGTGATCGAAGTCTATCCCGACCGCGCGCCGCTCACGACCGCTGCTTTCCTGCAATTCGCCGGCGGGCTCGAGCGCAGCGGCACCGCGTTCTATCGCGTCGTCCGGCAGGACAACGACAAGGGCGATCCGCCGATCTCGGTCGTACAGGGCGGATTGACCGGCGATCACGACTGCCCGACCGTTTGCCACGAGCCGACAAGCCGCACCGGCATTTTGCATCGCGACGGCGCGATCTCGCTGGCGCGCGACGCGCCCGGCTCGGCAAGCGCCGCGGCCTTTTTCATCTGCATCGGCGATCAGCCGTCACTGGATTTTGGCGGACGGCGCAATGCGGACGGTCAGGGCTTCGCCGCCTTCGGCCGCGTGCTTGCCGGAATGGATGTGGTGCGGGCCATTCATCGGCGGCCGACCTCGCAGGATGCACCTACCGCCTATCTGCAGGGACAGATGCTGGTCCGGCCGGTTCCTCTCAAGCTGACGCTTCATGTTGGACCACGCAGGTGACGCCGTGCCCCGCGCCGGCGGTCCTGTTGCCTTGCAAGTCATAGGTGTAGCTGGGGTTGATGAAATGCAGCCCCCGATGACACGTTCCGTCGACATGCCGCTGCCGCTCTTCACCGGGGGATTTGCCCCCGGGATGCGTCTAGCAGCGGGTGTTGCGCGAAGGCATCGGGAGCGGCAGCGTGATGAATCGGACGTGGATGGCAATTGCCGCGGGGCTTGCGTCGTTGGCCCTGTCGGTTCAGCCGATGCAGGCGGCCCCCTTGAAGCCGCAGGAGGCGCTGGACCGGGCCTGGGCCTACAAGCCGCTGTTTGTCATCGAAAATCTCGTTCCGTCCTGGATCCCGCACAGCCATCATTTCCTCTACAGCAGGATCGCCGACGGCAAGGGCACGCTCATCGACTTCGATGCCGATACGGGCCGTGAAAAGTTTCTCGGCGCGGGGCAGGCGGCCTCCGTCTCGCCGGACGGGAGCAATGTGCTGTTCCTGGCGCCCGACGCGGCCGGGAAGGGGACCGTGCTGTGGATGATGGGCGCCGACGGAACGGGGCGCCATCCGGTCGATATGGCGGGCAGTGTGGAAGCCCAGGGTTCGCAATACGCGGCCTGGGCGTCCTATCGCTGGTCCCCCGACGGCAAGCACTTCGTCCTCTCCCAGTTCACGCTGAATCAGTTCGCGAACGTAAAGCCCGCCGGCGAAGCATCGACCGTTCATGCCTATCCCGCCGACGACATGCAGGACGCTCGCCTCGTTTCGAAGATCGTGGTGTTCGCGGCCGATGGCACGTTGCTGCGGCAATGGACCGCCCAGCAAGCGGTGACGAATGTCGGCTGGCTCGGCAACTACGCGCTCGTCTACAGCCACGGCGATGGACGCTCGGTATTCACGGCTCATGCCGCGGTCTACACGTTCGACATCAAAAGCGGGACCGAAACCAAGCTGTTCGACGGCTATGGCCGGCAGTCCACCTACCGGCCGGTGGGCAGCCCTGACGGTCGGCGCATCGCTTTCATCGCCGATCCGGGTGAGCCGGTCTACACGCCGTCGCGGCGCGAGCTCGCGCTGTTCGACGTCGCCACGCATTCGGTGAAAGTGCTGACGCAAAACGCCGCCGTGCGCGGCCTGCGCTGGTCGGTCGACGGCCAGACGTTCTACTTCACCGACGGGATGTCCAGTCAGCGGGAGCTGAAGGCGCTGCTGCCTGACGGGCGGATCGTCGTCCTTAACAGCGAACTCGGCCAGCCAGAGGGCATTTCGGAATCCGACGACGGCAAATGGGCGGCTTGGCTCGTGCAGAAGCCATTCGACGGCTACGTCATCCGTGTCGCGCTGCGTGCGCTTCCCGCGGCGTTCAAGGTGAGCCGCAGCATCGCGATGCAGGCGGCTTCGTTCGGTCCGGAGTTCGGCACCACGAGCCGCTTGACGTGGAAGAGCCCGGACGGAACCGCCGTCGACGGTCTTCTGACCGTGCCGCCGGGCTTCAATCCCCACCGGAAATATCCGCTCATCGTGCAGGTTCATGGCGGGCCGCTCGGCGGCATCGGGATGACCGACTACGGCTGGCCGGGCGACGGCTATTTCGACGCGCTGCTGGCCTCGCGCGGCTATGTCATTTTGCGGCCCGACTATCGCTCGAGCGGCCATCTGGGCTGGGACGCCTATCTGCGCGTCAAAGAGTCCGGCGAGATTCTCGCCGCCAATCGCGCCGACATCGAAAGCGGCGTGCAGAAGCTGATCGATGCCGGATCGGTCGATCCCAAGCGCATGATCCTCATCGGCCTCAGCTATGGCGGCCTGATGACCAATTATATCGCAACCCGTTCCAAGATGTTCGCCGCCGCGATCGGCTATGAAGGTTTCGACTATCTGGTGGACTGGCCCGGCCGGCCGGAATGGCCCGACCACAATGTCTCGACCGAATGGGAGATGGGCGGCACGCCGTTCGACCGCATGCCGGTCTACATGGCCAATTCGGTGGTGTCGGTGCTCCAGACCGCGACGACGCCCATGATGCTGATCAACGGCGAGCACGGGATCAATTCGTCTTCGTCGATGCTGGTTTATAACGGCCTGCGCATGCGCGGCATCGAGGCGCAGTTCCTCTACTATGACGGGGAAGGGCACGGCATCCAGCAGCATCCGAACCAGGTCGACATGCTTGCCCGTGTCCTGGCCTGGATCGAGAAATATGCGCCGATCAAGCGGTAGCGCCGGCGCCCCGGTCTTATTAGACGCTCGAAGCCGGAATTTCCCCTGCCGGTCGGGCTGAGCAATTTTTCGCGGTGCGTCCTGGCCGCCACAGCGGGCAATTCGTCGCTTGCAAGCTCGGGTCTCATCAATTCTGCTGACGGCATGTACCGCGTATCCGATGAGCGTGCGGTATGGCTTGCACGCAATGTCCTGCCGATCGAGCCCGCCTTGCGCGGCTGGCTTCGCCGCCGCCGGCTTTCGGAATCCGAGATCGACGATCTGGTGCAGGAGACTTATGCCAAGCTCATTGCGCTGGAATCCGTGGAGAATATCCGCGATCCCAAGAACTATGCGTTCCAGGTGGCGCATTCGATCTTTGCCAGCCGGATCCGCCGGGCCCGGATCGTGCCGATCCATGCCGGCATCAATTTGAGCGAGCTGGCGATTCCCTCCAATGACGGGACGCCGGAGGACATCGTCCAGGCCCGCGAGGAGCTTCTGGAACTGGCGGGTGCGCTGGCCAGCCTGCCTTTACGCTGCCGGACCGCTTTCCTGCTCCGCAGGATCGACGGGCTGTCCCAGCGGGAGGTCGCCCAGCACCTCGGAATCAGCGAAAAAACGGTCGAGAATTACATGACCCAGGCGATACGGTTCCTCATGGATCGCTATGGGCGTGGGGGGAAAACGCACTCTCGAACGTCCAAGGCCGTAAGGGTGGAAGACGCGAAGCGAAATGCGATCAAGAACCAAGAGCCCGGAGATTGACGACCGCGCCGCCGAGTGGGTCGCCCGGATCGACGCCGGCCCGCTCGCGCCGGCCGAGGAGCAGGAGCTGAACGCCTGGCTCGAGGCGGATGTGCGCCATCTCGGCGCTTTCGCCAGGGCCCGCGCGGTGATGCTGCATAGCGCCCGCGCACGGGCGCTGGGGCCGAATTTCGATCCGGATGCGTTTGTAGCCGCTCGTGTCGTGGAGCGGTCGCCGCCAATGTCGCGCCGGCGCGTGCTGGCGATGGGCGGCGCGGCTGCCGGTATCGCCGCGCTGGCCGTGTCGGGCGGAGCCGCCCTGCTGCTGCAGGGTCGTTCCGATTATTCCACGCGGATCGGCGAAACGCGCGTCATCCCCCTGGAAGACGGTTCCGTCGTCACGCTGAACACCGATTCCGAGATTTCCGTCCATTTCAGCGAGGACACGCGCCTCGTGCGCCTTGTCCGCGGCGAGGCCCTGTTCGACGTGGCCAAGAACAAGAAGCGGCCCTTCATCGTCGACGCCGACGGAACCTCGGTGCGGGCGGTCGGGACGAGCTTCACGGTCGAACTGCTGCCGGGCCAGCCCGTCAAGGTCCTGGTCCGCGAAGGCGTCGTCGAGGTCAAGCGCCCCGACCAGGCCGCGATTGCGCCCGTCAAACTCCTCGCCAACACCAGGGCGATAACGCCCAAAGACGCGCCGATCATTGCTCAGAGAATAGCCATCGCCGAGGTGACGCGGGCCTTGTCCTGGCGCGTCGGGCGGCTGGCCTTCGAAGGCGAAACGCTGGCGCAGGCGGCTTCGATCTTCGCGCGCTACAGCGAGACGCGGATCGTCATCGACGATCCCGCCATTGCCGCCAAAACCATCACGGGGCTGTACGTCTCCAACGACCCGGTCGGCTTCTCGCGCGCCGTCGCGTTGTCGCTCGACGTCCGCAGCGAGCTTCGCGGCAACGAAGTGCACATCGCGCCATGAAGTTTTTGCGTCGCCCCTGTAGGGGATTTGCGAAGTGCCGCACGTCTAGTCGACAGAGATTTGCGTGCGGGGCGTGAATCCTTTGAGGGGCGGCATATGACGGGGCGTAGGCGTAGACTGCTGGCATCAAGTGCCATGCTGGTTGTTCTTGGTTGCGGCGGCACGGCATGGGCACAGACGCGCAGTTTCGATATTCCGGCCGAGGACGCCGTCAAGGCGATACCCGAATTCGCGCGGCAGGCGGGAATCCAGATCGTCGCGCCCGCCGACCGGCTCAAGGGCGTGCAGACGCCGGCCATCAGCGGTTCGATGGACGTGCATGCGGCGCTGGAAAGGCTCCTGGCCGATACCGGAATCGAGGTCGCATCGGACGACGGGCAGACGATCATCCTGCGAGGGCGCACAAAAAACGCCGGAGCCGCCCCTTTTGAAGGGGCGGCGTCCATCGAGACCGTGACGGTCACCGGTACGCATGTCGCCGGCGTCGATCCGATCTCGCCGGTGATCTCGGTCGACCGCACCGCCATCGACAATTCGGGCTATTCCAACACGGCCGAACTGATGCGGACCTTGCCGCAGAATTTCGGCGGCGGCATCAACCCGACGACGCTGGGCACCAAGGGGCAATCCACCAACAACGTCTCCAGCGCCTCGACGATGAACCTGCGCGGCCTGGGTCCGGAATCGACGCTCACGCTAATCAACGGGCATCGGATGGCGTCCGACGGCTTCGTCGGCGGCGTCATCGACATCTCCGCCATCCCGCTGGCAGCGGTCGAACGCGTGGAAGTCGTGACCGACGGCGCTTCGGCGATCTATGGCGCCGACGCGGTCGCCGGCGTGGCCAATTTCATCCTGCGCAAGGATTATGACGGCGTGCAGACCAGCGTGCAGGTCGGCAGCTCCACGCAGGGCGGCGGCGGCTCGCAGATCACGGCATCGCAGCTCGCCGGCATGAACTGGGGCTCGGGCGGCGCGCTGTTGAACTACGAATATTCCCGGCAGAACATCCTGATCGGCCGCGACCGCGCCTATGCCGCGGCGACGGCGCAGCCCTTCACCCTGGTTCCGGAGGAGGATCGCAGCTCGTTCTTCGGCGCCGCGCATCAGGAGCTGGGCCCCGGCGTCACGCTCTCCGCCGAGGGTCTCTACACGTTCCGCACCGCCAACGACATCGAGACGATCCCGGGCTATTTCTCGTATTTCAACACGTATCGCTCGCAGATATATGCCTTCGACGCCGGCGCCGACTGGCAGATCGACGAGAATTGGCACGCCAACGTCACCGGGACGGTCTCGCACGACCACGTCAACACGGTGGCCCACAGGAATGTCGGCGGGCCGCTGATCTCCAACGTGAACTACGACAACGGCATGTATGCGGTCGAAGCGCTCGTGAACGGCACGATCGCCGCGCTGCCGACGGGAGACGTTCCGCTCGCGTTCGGCGGCGGCTACCGGACGGAGGACTACAAGGATCGCAATTCACCCGCCCAGGGCTACGAGCGCGACGTCTTCTATGCCTTCGCCGAGGCGCGGATACCGCTGGTCTCGGAGTCCGCTGGCCGCCCAGGCCTGCACAAGCTTGAGCTGTCGGTCGCCGGGCGTTACGAGCACTACAGCGATTTCGGTGACTCAACCAATCCCAAGCTCGGCCTGCTCTATGTGCCGGTCGACGGGCTGTCGGTGCGAGCCACCTGGGGCACCTCGTTCCGGGTCCCGGGACTCCAACTCTTGGACGGGTTGAACCAGCTCGTCGTCTATCCGGGCTTCTTCTTCCCGGGAACGCCGGCCGGCTCGCAGGTGTTGCTGACAGGCGGTTCCAACCCCAATCTCGTGGCGGAAAAGTCGGAGACCTGGACGGCCGGCGCCGACATCAATCCGGATTTCCTGCCCGATCTCAGGGTCGGCGTTACCGTCTTCGGGATCGGCTACCGCGACCGCATCACCGAGCCCGTTGCCAATCTGACCGCGGCCTTCGCCGACCCGGTGTATGCGCCTTTTGTCCAGCTCAGTCCGACGGCGGCACAGCAGGCGGCGTTGGTCGCCGCTTCGGATCGGTTCAACGACTTCAGCGGCGGACCGCCGAACGGTCCCTACGATCCGGCTCGCGTCTATGGCGTGATCTTCAACCAGTACCAGAATGTGAGCTCGCAGAACGCATCGGGCGTCGACCTGACCCTGAACTACCATATTCCCGCCGATATCGGTGCTTTCGACGTGTTCGGAAACGGCTCCTGGTTGCGCGTCGTCCAGCATGTGACGGCGACGTCGCCCAGCCAGACCCTGAGCGGCACGATCTTCCAGCCGGCGCTGTTCAAGGCCCGCGCCGGCGTGAACTGGTCCGATACGGTATGGTCGGCCACCGCCATCGTGAATCACATCAGCGCCGAGACCGATCCCAGCTCGGGCACCGCCGTGCATGTGTCGCCCTGGACCACGCTGGATGTCCAGGTCAGCTACAACACGGCCGGCTGGACGAGTTTCCTGCGCGGCCTTCGCCTCGGCGTTTCCGTGCACAACCTGTTCGACACCGATCCGCCGGCGCTCGCGAACACGGGCTTCCAGGCACCGTACTATTCGTCCGGTTACGACTCGACCAACGCCTCGCCGTTCGGCCGGTTCGTCAGCCTTTCGATAACCAAGGACTGGTGAGGCGGCATTGCGTTAGACTTGGGCGGCGGGCGCGGTGCCCGCCTCTCGCGTTCGGGGCTTATGGAATCCGCTGCCGCCAACATCTCCGCCGTGCTCGAACAGGGTCTGCAACGCCTGCGCGGGCTGCAGCGGGCCGGGCGGCATGCGGAAGCTTTGCGGGATCTTCCGGATCTCCTGCGCGTTGCGCCGGAGAATCGGGACCTGCTGCTGATCTCCGCCGTCGGCCTGCGTAACCTGGGCCGCGTCGCGGAGGCGCTCGCGGTGCTGGAGGCTCTCCAGCGCCGCGAACCGCAATTCAGCCGCCTGCATCAGGAGCGCGGCCTGTGCCATCTCGCGCGCCGGGACGCGCCCCAGGCCGTCGCGGCCTTCCGGCGCGCGGTGGGCGTCAACGCCGCGCTGCCCGCGAGCTGGGAGATGCTCGAAAAGCTCCACCGTGAGGCCGGCGACACGCAGCAAGCGGCGGCGGCCGCGCACCATCTTGCTTTGCTGCGGCGCCTGCCGCCGGAGGTCGTCGCCGCGACCTCGCTCTTTTCGGACGGCGATCTGGCGCCGGCGGAGACCGTCATTCGCGGCTATCTGGCGCGCCAGGGCGAGCATCCCGAAGCGCTCCGCCTGCTGGCACGGATCGCTCTCGCAAACGACGTCCTCGACGACGCCGAGCGCCTGATTGAAAAAGTCCTCGCGCTGTCGCCCGATCATCGGGCGGCCCGTTACGACTTCGCCGATGTGCTCGTACGGCGCCACAAATACCTGGCGGCGCGTGCCGAGGCGGAGCGGCTGTTGCAGGCCGAGCCGGACAATCCGGATTATCGCATCCTGGCCGCGACCATCGCCACGGGACTCGGCGAGCACGACGTCGCGATCGCGCAGTATCGCGATCTGATCCGCGACGGGCGTGCCGCACCGGAGGTGCACCTGCGGCTCGGCCATTCGCTCAGGACCGTCGGCCTGACAGAGCAGGCGATCGCGGCCTATCGCGCGGCGGCCGAGGCCCGCCCCGGTTTCGGCGACGCCTATTGGAGCCTTGCCAATCTCAAGACCTATCGCTTCGGCGAAGACGAGATCGCGCGCATGCGCGGCGCGGAGGCCGCGCCGGCGACGCCGGAGGACGACCGCGCCCATCTGTGCTTCGCGCTCGGCAAGGCGTTCGAGGACCGCGGCGAGACCGCGGCCTCCTGGGAGCACTACGCGCGCGGCAATGCGCTGATGCGCGCGCGCAACGCCTACAGGCCCGAGCTTATCGAAGCGGCCGTGGCCGGCCAGATGCAGGTCTGCACGCACGCCTTCTTCGCGCAGCGGGCAGGGTGGGGCAGCGGGCGCCGCGATGCCATCTTTATCGTGGGGCTGCCGCGCTCGGGCTCGACCCTGCTGGAGCAGATTCTCGCCTCGCATTCGCAGGTCGACGGCACGCAGGAACTGCCCGAGATCCCACGGATCGTCCGCGATCTGCAGGGGCGCGGTCCCGCCGAGGTGCGCTATCCGGCGGTGCTCGGGGAGGTGACACGATCAGACTTCGCGGCGCTAGGCGAGCGCTATCTGGCCGCCGCCGATGTTCACCGCACCGGAAAATCGTTCTTCATCGACAAGATGCCGAACAATTTCCGTCATCTCGGCCTGATCCGTCTCATGCTGCCGCAAGCGCGCATCATCGACGCGCGGCGCGAGCCGCTCGCCTGCTGCTTCAGCAATCTCAAACAGCTCTTCGGCACCGGACAGGAGTTCGCCTATGGCCAGGAGGACGTCGCCCATTATTATCGGACCTATCTGGCACTGATGCGGCATTGGGACGAGGTGCTGCCAGGACGCATCTTGCGCGTTCATCACGAGGATGTGGTCGCCGACCTGGAGGGCAGCGTGCGGCGGCTTCTCGATTTTTGCGGTCTCGATTTCGAGCCGAGCTGTGTCGCGTTCCACGAGACCCGGCGCAGCATCAGCACGCCAAGCTCCGAGCAGGTGCGGCAGCCCATTTTTGCCGACGGGGCAGAGAGCTGGAAGAAGTACGAGGCTTGGCTCGGGCCGCTCAAGGCCGCCTTGGGCGACGCCGTCACGCGCTATCGCGATTAGTGCGGTTTTCTGCCTCCCGGCACGGGTGCAATCGTGGAGCAAAGTTCGCTACGCGTAGAGACCTATGCCAGCCCGCGCCGTCAGTTTGGTTGAGCGACACGCGAACTGCGGAGCGCTGAAATCGCGAAGAGCGAGAAGCCTATATAGGTAACGGCGTAGAACCGCTCCAGCTCCCGCCGCAAGGATTCTTCCAGGAACACTTGCGTTTCGCTCGCGTCGCGCCGGATCAGACCCGCTTCTTCCGCGGCGCGCAGCAGGCGCAGCACATGCGTGCGGGATACCGAGAAGTGCCGGGACAATTCCGCGATCACCATGGGTATCGGCCCGTGCGGCGGAAAGGTGTCGCCGGCGGCACCGCCGAGCAGCAAGGTGTAGAGGATCGGCAGCCCGGCGGTGCGCTCGGAGAACAGGTCGAGCTTGGACTTCTCCGGCTGATGGCGCTTGCCTGCCGCCAGCAGGCCCTCGCCCATCTTGGCGATGAAGGCGTTGAAGAACGCCGGATCGCCGAAGCGCGCCAAGGCGTCGGCGGCCGTCGCCTCCAGCAGCGCCAGCGCCGCCAGCTCGCCCTGGAGGCGGGTGCGAAAGGCATCGTGCATCAGCGGCGTCGGTTGGTAGAGCCGGACGCGGCGGTCGGCCTGGACCGGACTGACCGCGATATAGCCGAGCAGCCGCAGCCGCCACAGGATCGCCAGCACCCGGCCGGGGCTGGCGATGCCCGCTTCCTCGCACAAGGTCTGGAGCCGGCCTGCGGTCAGCCCGCCGGTGGCATGGAGATAGAGCGCGACGACGGCGGCGAGCGCCCGGCCGGAATCGTTGGTCGTGGCGCGGACGATCGGGTTGGTCTCGTAGAGCGTGAGCGCGTTTTGCACCGACAGGCGCATCGCCTGGGCGAAGCGCGGATGGGCTTTGACCTCGGCGATCCCCTCGTCGGGCACCAGCTCGGTTTTGGTCCAGCGCGCGAAGCCCGATGCGGTCACGACACGGCCTCCCGAAGACGCCACACCCATTCAATAATGTACATGTATAGCGCCTTCGCCTTCCAACACACTGTCGCCGGGGACCTCCGGGTGGGTGTCGGGGCTCTTTTTTAGAAAATTCCAACCATCCCAATGGCTTGAAGAATGTCGGGGCGCCGCGGCCCCGACGCGCGGACCGGCTCGCCGGGCCGCGATGCCGGCCAAAGGCCTGCGGTGTGGGGCGTCGAAGTCGGATCATGATTAAGATCGACAAACGTCTGGGCCCACCGGCCGGCGCCGCGTCGGCTTGTTCCCCTGCGCGCGCCTCGCAGCTCGCGCGGCTGGCCGAAAGTCTCGCGTTGCTCTCGTCCCGCCTGCGTCTCGAGGCGGCTGGTGATGACGGTACGCTGCGCGAGAAATTCGGTGGTGCGATCCGCGAGCTTGTCCGGCTGCGCGACGACGTCGCCCGGCGCATCGCCGCGGGCGACCGGCGCAGCGACGAACTGCGAACCGTTCACGCCGCGCTGTCCGATCTGTCGGCCGTGTTTGACCTGTTGCCGGTGCGGCGTCAGGCGAGCGTGGCCATCTCGCGGCCGCAACAGCGGCGCAGGGCGCTGCGCGCCGCGCGGCTCGATGCGTCGATGCGCAAGCTCCTGCACCGCGCCACGGTGGCACTCGGCCTCTCAGCCACGACGGCCGCTGTCGTCGGCGGAACGATGGCGTTGGCGAACCCGGCTGGCTGCATGCCGACGCTCGTCACCATATATTGCACCGGCGATTATTCGGCGGGCATTAATCTGGATGAGGTGCCGCCTTTCAACTATTTCGTCGACAGCCTCACGGAAATCGCGCCCGCGTCCGGCCATGGCGGCATCGGATTCACCGGTTCCGGCGTCAGTGCCCCGGTCTTCAGCTCCGATGCGGGCTCGGACGCGCCCGGAATGACTCTGGACGCCGACCTGCGGGCCTTTGGTTTGCGGGTCACCGATGCGTACGGCATTGGTTTCTTCTCGAGCGGCGGCGGCGGCAGCCAGGGCTCCGATGACGAGGTCAGATCGTCAACCGCCGCACCGGGCATCGGTGGCAACGGTGGCAAGGGCGGCTCCTTGCTGCTCACCGTGTCCGGTGCGATCACGACGTTCGGCACCGGCGCTGCCGGACTTCTGGCCGTGAGCGCCGGCGGCCATGGCGGCGACGGCGGCAACGTCGTCGGGCCCTTCGGAAGCCGGTTATTTCCTGTGGGTATCAGAGGCCCGATATACGGCGCGATCGGCGGCGACGGCAGCGACGCGGCGAGCGTGACTGTCCGGAACAGCGCGGCGATCACCACTTGGGGCACCAACAGCGCCGCGATCCAGGCCGAAAGCCGCGGCGGTTCGGGCGGGTTGCACGGTGACGGTGTCGAAAACAGCTTTCCGATCGGGTCGCTCGACCGGGGCGCGCCCGGCGTCGGCGGGCTCGTCACCGTCACCAATTCCGGCGCCATCGTCACGCACGGCCTGGCGGCGTTCGGCATCTTCGCCAATTCGTTCGGCGGCTATGGCGGTCATGGCAGCCTGGTGACCGTCACGAGCACAGGCGGCATCACGATCCTCGGCGATGCCGCCGCCGGCATCATGTCCCGGGATTTCGGCGATACCGGCAGCAACGGCTCTGATGGCACCAGCGGCCTCCCGGGTGAAGCCGCCGGACCGGTCACGCTGATCAGCGATGTGCGGGGCGGCCCCGGCATCACGACGTCCGGCGTTGCCTCGCAGGGCGTCCTTGTCATCTCGCTCGGCGGCGGCGGCGGCTCGGGCAGCAGCCGGACCGACATCACGGCCAGTGGCAGCTTCGGCGCGGCCGCCGGAGACGGCGGCGCAATCACCCTCACGCATTATGGTGCCATCGCGACGACCGGTGCCCAATCGGCCGGGATCTACGCGATCAGCAAGGGTGGCAAAGGCGGCGATGGCGGCAATGCCAATGGCGCTTCCGCGCATGGCGGTCCCGGCGCAGCCGGCGGCAGCGGCGGCGCGGTGTTCATCACCAACAACGGCTTCATCCAAACGGTCGGAGACCAGTCCTTCGGCGTCGCCGGCCGCAGTTTCGGCGGCAATGGCGGCAATGGCGGCAGCGGCGGCGGCATTTCCGCCACCGGCGGCGGCGGCAATGCCAGCGGCCGGGCCGGCAAGGTCACGATCGTCAACACCAACCTTGTCCGGACCTCCGGCGAGAATGCCTATGGCCTGTATGCCCAGAGCATCGGCGGATTTTCCGGTGGCGGCGGCTCGGGCTCGGGCTTGGTCGGCTTCGGCGGCAGCGGCTCCAATGGCGGTGACGGCGGCGAAGCCTCCATCACCAACGCGGCCGCCGGCACGGTCCAAACCCGCGGCGCGAATTCCAGCGCCGTCTTCGTGCAAAGCGTGGGCGGTGGCGGCGGCGACGGCGGCAGCGGCAGCGGCATCGCGGGCCTGGGCACCAGCGGCAACAGCGGCGGGTTCGGCGCCGCCGTGATGGCGGACAATGCCGGCTCTCTCGTGACGCTCCGCGATTTCTCGCGCGGGATCTTCGCGCAGTCGATCGGCGGCGGCGGCGGCAATGGCGGCTCGGGTTCGGGTCTCGTCGGGATCGGCGGCTCGGGCAGCGGCACCAGCGCCGGCGGCGCCGTCAGCGTCTTGAACAGCGGCGAGATCGGCACGTTAGGCAAGCAGTCGCAGGGCATCTTCGCACAATCGATCGGCGGCGGCGGCGGCGACGGCGGCACCGGCAGCGGCCTGATCAGCTTCGGCGGCTCGGGCGGCGGCGGCGGCAACGGCGCAGCCGTCACGGTGACGAACAGCGGCCGCCTCAGCACCTTCGGTGCCGCCGATTCCAGCGCCATCTTCGCGCAGAGCGTCGGCGGCGGCGGCGGCAATGGCGGCAACGCTTATTCCAACAGCCCGAACATCAGCTTCGCGTTCGGCGGCAGCGGCGGCACCGGCGGCCAGGGCGGCGCCGTCACCGTCAACAGCACGACCGCCGACATCCTCACGGCCGGCGACCGCTCGCGCGGCATCCAGGCACAGAGTATCGGTGGCGGCGGCGGCAATGGCGGCGCGGCCGTCTCGACCAGCACCGGCCAGTTCTTCAGCGCCAGTCTCGCCTTTGGCGGTCGCGGCGGCAGCGGCGGCAACGCCTCCGACGTTACGATCGTCAGCGGCAACCACATCAGCACGTTTGGCGCCGATGCGCATGGCATCTTTGGACAAAGCATCGGCGGCGGCGGCGGCGCGGGCGGCTTCGCCATCGCCGGTGCGTTCAGCGACGGCGCTACGCTCAGCCTCGCGATGGGCGGCACCGGCGGCAATGGCGGCCAGGGCAAGGCCGTCACCGTCACGACCCAGGACGGCGGCCTGATCGAAACATCCGGCTTCCACGCCTACGGCATCATCGCGCAAAGCGTTGGCGGCGGGGGCGGCGACGGCGGTTTCTCCATCACCACGAGCGGCGCGGCGGTCGCGACGCTGGGCGCCAGCGTCGGCGGCAACGGCGCCGGCGGCGGCAAGGGCGGCGCGGTATCGCTCTTCAATCACGCCGGGATCACGACAAAGAGTAATGAATCGCATGCGATCTTCGCGCAAAGCGTCGGCGGTGGTGGTGGCTCCGGCGGCTTCAGCATAACCAGCGGTGTTTCGGGTGGCTTCGCGGCATCGGCGGCGATCGGCGGCGGCGGCTCGGGCGGCGGTGACGGCGACGCGGTGCTCCTGACGAGCGAGAGCGGCGCGATCAACACCTCCGGCTTCCATGCCTTCGGCATCCTGGCGCAGAGCGTCGGCGGCGGCGGCGGCGATGGCGGCTTCTCCATCGCCTCGAGTCTCGCGGTGGGCGCCAACGCGAACTTCGCCATCGGGCGGCGGGCAGGCGGCGGTGGCGGCGGCAATGGCAGCACCGTCACGCTGAACAATGCGAGCGCCATCACAACGCTCGGCGACATCTCCTACGGCATCCTGGCGCAAAGCGTCGGCGGTGGCGGCGGCAGCGGCGGCTTTGCCATCGCCAGCGGCGCCTCGGCGACCAGCACCGGCGGCATCAGTCTCGCCATGGGCGGCGCTGGCGGCAGCGGTGGCATCGGCGCGTTCGTAGGGCTCATCAACGCCGGCGCCGTCACGACCTCCGGTTCGGGATCGCATGCGCTGGTGGCGCAGTCGATCGGCGGCGGCGGCGGCTCGGGTGGCTTCGCTGGCGCGTTCAACGTCGCGCTTGGCGGCGGGGTTGCGATCTCGTCGAGCATCGGCGGCTCGGGCGGCGCCGGCGGCAATGGCGGCGTCGTCGAGCTGATCAATTCCGGCTTGCTCGAGACCAGCGGGATCGGCGCCTATGGCGTCCTGGCGCAAAGCGTCGGCGGCGGCGGCGGCGACGGCGGCTGGAGCATGGCGATCGCGGCCAGCGTCGGCAGCGGCAACGCGGCGCTCGCGCTGTCCGTCGGCGGCAGTGGCGGCGTCGGCGGCAGCGGCAACACGGTCAGTGTCTTCAATTCCCAGGGCATCACCACGCAGGGCCGCAAGGCGCACGGCATTCTGGCGCAATCGATCGGCGGCGGCGGCGGCGACGGCGGTTGGAGCGCATCGGGAAGCTTCACGCCGTTTCCCGACGGCGTCGCACTGTCGGTGTCGGTCGGCGGCAAGGGCGGCGCTGGCGGCATCGGCAAGGCCGTAACGGTAAACAACAGCGCCGCCATCATGACCGGCGGCGAGGAAGCCTTCGCGATCTTCGCGCAGAGCGTCGGCGGCGGTGGCGGTGATGGCGGCGCCAGCTTCACCGGCTCCCTCGCAGGGCCGGCGGCCAAGAACCTGTCGCTCTCGCTGGGCGGCAATGGCGGTGGCGGCAATGACGGCGGCGCTGTCAGTGTCGTCAACAGCGGCGCGCTTTCGACCACGGGCCTGCGCGGTCGTGCCATCTTCGCGCAAAGCGTCGGCGGCGGCGGCGGCACGGGTGGCCTCGCCGTGGCGGCGACTTTCGATGTCGCGGCCCGAGGTGTCAGCGCTTATTCACTGGCCTTGGCCATCGGCGGCAAGGGCGGCAGCGGCGGCATCGGCAACGACGTGATGGTCGACAATTCCGGCGCCATCACCACGACCGAGGACGACGCCACCGCGATCTATTTGCAGTCGATCGGCGGCGGCGGCGGCGCGGGCGGAGCGGCCTTCGCCGGTTCGGCCGCGGTCGTCCCCCCCGGTTTCTCCGCGAATGTCGCCGTCACGGTCGCCGTTGGCGGCGCTGGCGGCAATGGCAATAACGGCAAAGCCGTCACTGCAACGAACAGCGCGAAGATTAAGACCTCCGGCGACAACGCCCACGGCATCTTCGCGCAGAGCGTCGGCGGCGGCGGCGGCTCTGGCGGCAGCACGCGCACGATGCAAATTCTGCTGGGCGTTCCGATTATCTCCGAGGCGTCGGCGAACTACACGCTGGCGCTTTCCATCGGCGGCAATGGCGGCGGCGCCAGCAATGGCGGCCTGGTCGATCTCTCCAATCGCGGCGATATCGAAACCAGCGGCGCGGATTCCTTCGGCATCTTCGGCCAGTCGATCGGCGGCGGCGGCGGCACGGGCGGCGAAGCGAGCCACGGCTTCTATGGCGCGCCGACCGTCGGCATCAATCGCGTCGGCTTCTTCAGCGACCTGCAGGTCGTCGTCGGCGGCCAGGCCGGCGCGGCGGGCAATGGCGGCGTGGTCGGCATTGCCAATACGGGCACCATCCTGACCCATGGCGACGGCGCGGGCGGTATCTTCGGGCAAAGTGTCGGCGGCGGCGGCGGCATCGGCGGCGTCGCCAATGGCGGTCTCACCGGCAAGATCGTGATCGCCGGCCAGGGCGGCGCGGCCGGCGACGGCGGCGCCATCACCATCGGCAACACCAAGAAGATCGAGACCTTCGGCATCGTCGCCAACGGCATCGAAGCGCAGTCGATCGGCGGCGGCGGCGGCAAGGGCGGCAACATCAATCGCGGCTTCCTCGGCTTCGGCGCCCTGCCGACCTTCGGTCTCGGCGGCGGCTCGGCCGGCAATGGCGGCGCGGTCACGATCGACAGCAGCGGCGACATCATCACCCACGGCGTCGGCTCTATCGGCATCGTGGCGCAGAGCGTCGGCGGCGGCGGCGGCGCGGCGGGCGATCTCGGCGCCGGCCTCGGCTATATGGGCTCGGCGGGTGGCGCCGGCTCGGCGGGCGCGGTGACGGTGAACCAGACCGGCAACATCACGACCTTCGGCGAGAACGCGCACGGCATCGTGGCGCAGAGCGCCGCCGGCCGCGAGCGCAAGGTCGATTCCAGCGGCCGCGTCAGCGCGCCGGACGACGCGAGCAACACCGGTCCGATCGTGCAGGCGCATGCCGGCGACGTCTCGGTGACGGTCAGCGGCACCATCGACGTCTCCGGCCTGAATGCCAGCGGCATCATCGCGCAAAGCCTCGGCGGCACCAGCAACGGCAACATCACGATCGCGATCGGCGGCAGCGTCACCGGCGGGACGGACTCCGGCACCGCGATCAACATCATGGACGGGGCCACCAACACCGTGACGATTCACGGAACGGTGGCGACGCATGGCGATCCCTTCGGCAACGCCATCATCAGCAGCTCCGGCAACGAGACCATCGACAATTACGGCACGCTGACCGGCAATATCAATCTCGGCGGCGGCGTCAACGCGTTCAACAACAAGGCAGGGGGCATCGTCAGCGCCGGTACGATCTTCATGGTCAACGGTGTTCTCGACAATGCCGGCGTGTTCTCGGCGGGCCGCGTCGGCCGCGCAGGGACGACGGCGCTGACCGGCTCCTACCGCCAGGAAGCCACGGGCAGCCTGGACATCGATATGGATGTCGCAGCCGACTACCTCACCGACCGCTTGAATATTTCCGGCACCGCCGACATGGCCGGCGCGATCAGCATCTTCCTGCGCAATCCCGAAACGATCACCGAGGGCACCCACACCGCCACCATTATTCATGCCGATGGCGGGCTGATCTACACAGGACCCGGCCTCGTCGCGCCCTATTCGCCGTTCTTCGTGTTCGACCTGCTGTTTCCCAACGCGAACGAAGCGGTTCTCAGCCTGACGATCAGTTTCGACCGCGCCAGCCTGACCGGCGGCAGCGACGCCTCTCTCGGCACCAACACGCTGCGCCTCAGCGATGCCAGCGGCGTCTATTCCGGCGTGCTGAGCGGCAGCGGCGGCCTCAAGATCACCGGCGGCGCGCAGACCCTGACCGGCGTCAACACCTATAGCGGCCTGACCATCATCGATGCCGGCGATCCGCCCGCGCTTCTGCTGGTCGGCAATGGCAGCATCTCGAACTCGGCCGCCGTCATCAACAACAGCATCTTCGACATCTCCGGTACCAATACAGGCACCTCGATCAAGATCTTGTCGGGCAACGGCGAAACGATCCTCGGGTCGAAAACGCTGACGCTGACTGCTGCCGCCGACACCTTCGCCGGCGTCATCAGCGGCGCCGGCGGCGGACTGACCATCGCGGCAGGAACCGAAACCCTCAGCGGCGCGAACACTTATAGCGGCCGCACGATCATCGATGCCGGCGCCGCTTTGGCGCTGGCGGGCGGCGGCAGCATCGCCGGGTCGGGCGTCACCGACAATGGCAGCTTCGATATCTCGGGCACCACGGCGGGGGCCGCGGTCGTCACGTTGTCTGGCGCCGGCGCCGTCGTTCTCGGCGACAAGACGCTGACGCTGACCGGCGCAAGCGACACCTTCGCTGGCACCCTCGGCGGCATCGGCGGTTTGACCGTCGCGGGCGGCAGCGAAGCCCTGTCCGGCGCCAATGCCTACACCGGACGCACGGTCGTCAATGCCGGCGCGACGCTGGCGCTCGACGGCGCCGGCAGCATCGCCGCCTCGTCGGGCCTGACCGATAACGGCACCTTCGACATCTCCGCCACGGCGGGCACGGCGATCAAGACGCTGTCCGGCACCGGAACGATCGCGTTGGGCGCTCAGACACTGATCCTGACCGCCGCCGCCGAGTCCTTCGCCGGCACGATCGGCGGAAGCGGCGGGGTCACGATCGCGGGCGGCCTGGAAACCTTCACCGCCGCCAATGCCTATAGCGGCCTCACCACCATCGACGCGGGCACGGCGTTGATCTTGAGCGGGCAGGGCAGCATCGCTGCGTCCTCCGGCGTTGTCGCCAATGGCGGCTTCGGCATCGCCGGCACCGCCGCCGGTGTCGCGATCACGACGCTGTCGGGCACCGGCGTGGTCGGGCTCGGCGCCCGCACGCTGACGCTGACCGCCGCGAGCGGCACCTTCTCCGGCGTGATCGGCGACAGCGGCGGACTGACGTTGACCGGCGGTGCCGAGGTGCTCTCTGGCGCAAACGTCTATGGCGGCGTCACGACCATCGCAAGCGGCGCGCAACTCGCGCTCACCGGCGCGGGCAGTATCGCCGCGTCGTCCGGCGTCGTGGACGATGGCGTCTTCGACATCTCCGGCACCGCGTCGGGCGCAGCGATCACGTCCCTGTCCGGTGGCGGCGCTGTCGCGCTCGGTAGCCAGACGCTGACGCTCATCGGCGCGCAAGGCACCTTCTCCGGATCGATCGGCGGCACGGGCGGCCTCGCGATTCTCGGCGGTTCGCTGGCGCTGACCGGAATCAGCACCTACAGCGGCGGCACGCTGATCAGCACCGCGAACCTCTCGGTGAGCGGCGATGCCGCGCTCGGCTCCGGTCCGCTCGCAATGGCGAACGGCCAGTTGACCGCGCTCGCGAACGTGACCTCGACCCGCGCGATCTCGCTGACGGGCGCGGGATCGTTCAACACCAATCTCAAGACGATGAGCTTGGGCGGCGTCGTGAGCGGCACCGGCGCGTTGATCGCTGCCGGCGGCGGCACGCTGATACTTGCCGCCGGCAACACCTATGGCGGCGGCACCAGCATCATCGAGCACACAACGCTTGTCGTCGGCGCCGATAGCGCGCTGGGCGCAGCCTCGGGCGCGCTCGAGATCATCGACGGCAAGCTGCAGGCCTCCGCCGATTTCTCCAGCACGCGCTCGATCGTCATCGGCCCGAACGGCGCGATCGATGCCAACGGCCACACCCTGAACTTCGGCGGGCCGATCACGCTGGACTCCGACAGCGGCACGCCGCTCTTCACCGGTTCGACAAGCGTCGCCGGTGCGTGGACCTTCACGCCGCAGGACGGCTTGCTGGTCACCGGCACGCTGCAAGGCGTCGGGATTGTTTCGCAGCAGACGACCATCGCAGGCACGCTCTCGCCGGGCAACAGCCCCGGCACCATCACCTTTACCGCTCCCGTCATCATGCTGCCAGTCTCGACCCTGGCGCTCGATGTCGACGGCCCCGGGACCGGCACGGGCGCCGGCAACTATGACCGCGTCGTGGTGCAGGGCGCCGGCAACACCTTCGCCGCCAACGGCCAGATGGTGGTCAAGCTGCGCGGCATCTCCGGCAGCGCCAACAACACCTACACGCCGCGGGTCGGCCAGCGCTTCAACGTCGTTCATGCCGATGCCGGCGTTGTCGGCGGCTTTGCGAGCCTCGCCCAGCCTGTCAGTGGACTGGCGCCCGGCACGCGTTTCGACACGATCTATTCGACGACCGACATCGATCTCGTCACCACGCCCGCGTCCTATGCCAGCCTGGCGCCGCTGGGCATCGCCGATACGGGCAATCGGCGCAGCCTCGGCGCGAGCATCGACAGCTACCGCCTCGCGCCCGGCTTTCGCGCTACCGGCGACCGGGCGCAGCTACTGGCGGCGCTCTACAGCTTGCCATCGGCAAGCATTGGCGGCGCAATGGACCGGATGGCGGGCACGGTGCATGGCGATGCGCTGGCGACCGCGCTGTCGCTCAACCGCATGCTCAGCGCCGGGGTGGACGGCCACGACGGCGGCGGCATGACGGTCGCGATGATCGGTCGTCTGCCCTATGGCGACTTCGCCGCGATCAACGCGCCGGCTGCGCCGAAACCGGCAATTGCCGGCGGCTCGCCGTTTTGGGCACTTGGCGTCGGCGCCTGGTCGACGACGGCCGGCGACGGCAACGCCCCCGGCTACAGCAGCAATGCGGCGGGCATCGTCGCGGGCGTCGACCTCCTCGACAAGCCCGATGGCCGCCTCGGCATCGCGGGTGGCTTTGCGCGCGCCGAACTCGACACGCGCGCCGCCGCGACCGCGCGGGTGCAGGCGGAGCGTCTTATCGCCTATGGCAACCTCGTCGCGGGCGACTGGCACATCGACGGCGAGATGTCCGTCGCCGCCGGCCAATTCGACTCGACCCGGACGATTCTGCTGGGTCTCCTCACGCGCATCGCCAAAGGCAGGTCGGACGGCTGGGCCTATGCCGCCGCCGCCGGCGCCCATTACGGCGACGGCGACGTCGTGCCTTTCGTCGAGCTTCGCTACGATTATGTGAGCCGCGCGGCTTTCACCGAAACAGGCGCGGGCGACTTCTCGCTGGCCGTGGACGACGAGATCATCAGGACGCCGCGTTCGCGCGTCGGTCTGGACCTAAAGCACGTCTTCGGCGGCACGAGTGCCGACGACGCTCTCGCGTTGAAGGTCCGGCTGGCCTGGGACCATGACTTTTCCAGAACCGCGGGCCAGACCGATGCGAGCCTCATTGGCGCCCCGGCCGTGCCGTTCCGGGCATTCTCCGCCAAGCGGGGAGAGGATGCCGGCGTCGTCGGCGTCGCCGCCTCGGCCCATATCGACGATACGATCAGCCTTTTCGGCGGCTATCAGCTCGAGGTGCGCAGCGGCTCGACGAGTCAGGCCGTATCTGTCGGTCTGCGCGCCAATTGGTGAGGCCACATGGGTTCACGCACCGGAGCATGGTTCGTCCGTCACCGAGCCCCGTACCGGCACAAATCCCACGAACACCGATCCCGGTTTTCCGGCGCGAATTGCGCCTATAGGCCTCCTGCGCGGTCGCGGTCGGAAACCGTCGCCCTCCGGTCAAATGAAGTTTGTCGTGCCGAGGCTCGCGAGATCGGCGCCGGTGCCGACGTCGAACACATAGTCCGCCCCTGACTGGTAGCCGGCGATGCCGTTGGCATCGACGATCAGGAAGGTGTGGGTCGCCAGCGTGCCGCTGTCCGGTGTGAAGAGCACCGCATGCTCCGCCAGAAGCTGGCTACCGCCGATTGCGCCGGCAAGATCGCTATCGAAGCTCGCCGAGGACAAGGCGCCGGTCGCGACCGTGGTGCCGATGCCGGTCACCGTGCCCGGCAGATCGAAGCGGTCGGCGCCGGCGTCGAAGTCGATCGTGTCATAGGCTGTGCCGTCGGCATTGCCGGTGGATTGCGGCACCGCGGTGTAGACGAAGGTGTCGGCGCCGCCAAGGCCGTAGAAGGTGTCGTTCCGGGCTCCGCCTTGGATGACGTCATTGCCGGCGCCGCCGAACACAGTGAACTTGCCGTCGGTTTCGGCGGAACCGTCGAAGGTGAGCGTGTTGGCGGCGGCGAGCTTGACCGCCCAGATCGTGAGCGTGGCGTTGGCCGCCACATTGGCGTCGTCGGTGGTCAGGTTGTAGTTGAAGCCCGGCAGGCAGGCGATGACCTGGATGTTGGTCATGGTCGCGGCGCCGAGGATCAGGCCGGCGGCATAATTGCCGCTGAGGCCGATCTGGTTGTTGCCGCCCGCCCCGCCGTCGACGTGGTCGGTCGCGGTGAAATTCGCTCCGAAATAGAACCCGTCATTGCCACTCCCGCCGGTGGCGGCGAGGTTGCCGCCGCTGCTGAGGTCGAAATAGTCGCCGGTCGTGCTGCCGCTGTCGTCGATGGTCTGGCCGCTCGCGGCGACCACCGACTTCGAGCCGCCGTCATTGAAGTAGACGGTGCGGACCAGCGCGGTCGTGTTGTCGTAGTCGTATTCGACGGCGTGATAGTGCGAAGCGCTCCCGCTGATGCCGGGCTCCGGCGTGGTTCCGGACGCGTCCGAGACGACGAGGCTGTACGGCCCGTGCAGCCTGGCGAGCGCCCCGGCATCGCCGGCCTGCTGCGCCGACGTGATGGTCACGACGGGCGTGCCGGCATCGGTGAACACGATGGAATCGATCGCAGCGGCATCGGCCTGAAGCCCGTCGAGGCTGGCCTGCACATGCGCCGCCGTGTCGGAGACGACCAGGTGATAGGGGCTGGTGATGGTGCCGATCAGGGCCGTGTCGTTCAGCGTCTGCGCAACGCTCAGGGCGAGGTTCGGCGTGCCGCCGTCGGTCAGTGCGATGGACGCGATGGTTCCCACCACGGCGTTCAGGTTGTCGAATTGCGCCGAGACATGCGCGGCGGTATCGCTGACTGCGTCGGTATAGGTGTCCACGGCCGTCCCGGCGAGCGTAAGGCCGTTGCCGGCCGCGTCCGCGATGCTGCCGCTGGCGACCGAATTGACGTTTAGCGCGCCCGGCGCGTGCGTGGCGCTGTAGCTGAAGGTGATCGTCTGGCTGCCCGAGCCGGCGACATAGCTCGCCGTGCCGCCGTCGCTCAGCGCCAGCGTCGTGCCGCCGGCGACAACGACGTTCTTGCCGGTCGACAGGGTGAACGTGACCGTATGTGCGGCCGTCAGGTCGGCACTGGAGGTGGCCGCGGCATTGAGGGAAACCACGCTCGGGGCCTGGTCGACCGTGAAGGTCAGCGCGACATTGCTTGCCGCGCCGCCTTGGCCGTCGGCGACGGCATAAGCAAAGGCGTCGGTCAGGACGGCATTGTTCGGCTGTGCGGCGATCGCGGCACTGTCATCCGCGACATAATTGTAGCTGCCGTTCGCGTTCAGCGTCAGGTGGCCATAGGTGCCGGCCTTGGGGACGCCCAGCGTGCCGCTTGTCAGGGCGGTGACCGCCAGCGTGTCTCCGTCCTTGTCGGTGTCGTTGCCGAGGACGCCGGTTCCACCCGTCCCCGCCGTGCCGCTCTTGGTCGCGCCGGCGAACACGAGCGGGGTGTCCGCACTCCCCACCGGCGGGCGGTCGACGGCGAAGGTCAAGGTGGCTGTCTTCGTGCCGTTCTGCCCGTCGCTCGCGGTGTAGGTGAACACGTCTGAGGGGTGGGAGCCGGTCGCCGCGGCGTCGATCGCCGCCGTGATGTCGGCGGCATAGCTGTAGGTCCCGTTGCTGTTCAGCACCAGGTGGCCATAGGTCCCCGCCAGGGACGCTCCGATCGTGCCCGAGACGTTGGACGCGTTCTTGATCGCACTGACGACAAGCGAGTCGTTGTCGCGGTCGCTGTCGTTCGTCAGCACGTTGCCGGTAGCCGCGGCGCCCGCTTCCAGGACGCCGCTGCCGTCGTTCGCCGTCGTCGGCGGCCGATCCAGCGTGATGACGATGCTGGACGACGTCGTGCCGCCGTGCCCGTCATTCGCGGTGTAGTTGAACGTGTCCGTGAGGTGCGCGCCGGTGGCCGCGGCGTCGATCGCCGCGGTGTTGTCGGCGTTGTAGGTATAGCCGCCGCCGGCTGCTATCGTGATGTGGCCATAGGTGCCGGCGACCGATGCGCCGACGTTTCCGCCGACCCCGTTGACGGCCGACACCGTCAGCGTGTCGCCGTCCCTGTCGCTGTCGTTGGTCAGGACGTTTCCGGTGCCGGATGACGATTCCACCGCGGCGGCCGTATCGCTCGCGACCGTGGGTGCGCGGTCGATGGTGAAAGCCGCACTCTGCGTGCTGACGCCGCCGAGACCGTCGCTGGCGGTATAGGTGAACGTGTCGACGGGATGCGAGCCGTTGGCGGCACTGTCGATCGCCGCCGTGGTGTCCGCGACATAGCTGTAGCTGCCGTTGGCGTTCAGCGTAAGATGGCCGTAGGTCCCAGCGATGGCGGCGCCGACATTGCCGGCCGAAGCGTTGACCGCGGTGATGGTGAAGCTGTCGGCGTCGAGGTCGCTGTCGTTGCCGAACACCCCCGTGCCGCCGGTCCCGCTCGTGCCGGTCACGGTCGCGCCGCGCAGCACCGGGAAATTGTCGGCCACCAGCGTCGGCGGGCGGTCGATCGTCACGATCGTGGCGGCGACATTGGGGTCGCTCGCGGTCGGGCTGGCGATGGTGGTGCCGTCGCTCACCGTCCAGGTCAGGGACCGCGTCGGATGCGAGCCGGAGCTGAGATCGCTGCCGGTGTCCTGATAAGTCACCGCGTTCAGCGCCTGGGTGTAGTGCGCATAGGTGTCGTCGCCGCTCAGCGTCAGCACATGCGTGGCGGTGTTGTAGGATTGCGAGATCGCGGTCCCCGACAGGTTGGTCGAGGCGAGGATGTCGCCGGTCTGGGCGTTGTCGATCTTCACCGTCGCGAAGCCCAGATGGACGCCGTCGCTGTCGGTGATCGTGATCGCGGCGCCGGTCAGGAGTGTGACGGCGCTTCCGCCCTGTACGGCTTGCGTGGACGTGCCGCCCAGGGCATGGCTCTGGCTGTTGAGGATCGGCAGGTTGTTGAACAAAAGGGCATTGGCGTTGCTGGTGCCGCCGACGGTGATCGTGTTGTTGGCGTCGAACACCATGAAGTTGTTGACGCCCGAGGCGAAGCTGTGCCCGTCGGCGCTGAGCGTCAACTGAATGATGTGCGAGTTGTTGTTGTCGCCGATATAGATCTTCTGCCCATTGGCATCGAGCGCCATGGCGTTGCTGCCGTTTCCGAAGAAGCCGGCGAGGGTCAGCGTGACGCCGGCGGGCAGCGACATCGACGTCGCGGTGCCGCCGGCGATCGGCATGTAGTAGATCGTCGTCGACTTGGGGCTCGGCGTGTTGACCGTGAAGTAGATCAGCCCCTTGGCGTCGTCGACCGCGAAGCCCGAGATGTAGTGGGAGCCGTCGCCGGCGGTCGCGGGGAACTGCGCATTGGTCGTGAGTTGCACCGGCGTCGGCGCGGTTCCGCCGCCGACCGAGCCGGAGGTGCCGCTGACCACATAGAGGCCGTTCGTGACCGGCCAGCCGCTGACCGAGGCGCCGTTGGTCTGGTCGATGTAGTAGATCTTGTCGGTCGACACGTCGTAGTACATGCCGACGGCATTGGTGTACTTGCCGCCCGACGACGGATTGTTCAGCAGCATATGGCTGGTGTCGGCGATGTTGGCGCCGGTGGCGGCGTTGTAGGGCGAGGTAAAGGAGCCCGTCGCCGCGTTGTACGTCACCTTCAGGATCGTGGTGTTGAACGTCGTCTGGCCCCAGAGGCCGACATAGACGACGTGATGCACCGGATCGACGGCGAGGGCGTTGACCTCGTCGGCGTTGAGGCCGCTGCCGAAGACCATGTCGGTCTCCTGGATCTGGCTCGCTTCGCCGGACTGGTTCGTCGTCGTGATGTGACCCGAGCGCAAGGCACCGTCGACCAGCGTGAAATACAGTCCCGCCGCGGAATCGATGCCGATGGCCTGGAACCCCGCCTGCGTCCCCTCGGTGTTGACCAGTGCGACCGCGCGGCCGTTGCCGTCGGAATCGATGTGGCCGATCTGGTCGTCGGAAAAGCCGGTCGAGGTGCCGGTGGTCGGGCCCTCGCCGCCGAACCAGAGCTGCCCGGTGGGGTCGGCGTCGGGCGTCTCCTGCACGGCCGGTGCCGGCTGCGGCTGGCCCGCGAGTCGGGCGGCAATCTGGTTGTTGAGGGACGGCAGCGCGCCGAAGGACCACGCCAGGGGGTCGAGCGGATGATAGGAGAGCCGCGCCGGCAGCCCGGTCAGCGGATCGTCGTCGTCGTCAAGCACCTGATCGGGCGCCCGTATCTCCGTCCCATGTCTGCCGATCATACGCCCCACCAACCACTCCACGCGGCCTCAGGATGGTGGGAGCGGCGCCGCGTTCCCATCCGGCTGGATTGAAAAGGAGCGTTCCATCAATGGAACGCCGGGCGCTGGGCCGTGAGCGGCAGATGGCGGGCGAAAGGCAGCCAAAGCGGCAACTATTCAGACCGGAGGCTGGAAGGCGGCGCGGGGCCGAGGTTTTCGGCAAGCGCCAGCGACCGGGCGACGGGTTGCCTTCCGGTCGCCGCACTGTGCAGTTTTACTCCACAGAATAACACAGGGACCGAACGCCGAATGCCAACCGCCAAGGAACGCCGTGTTTCAAACCGTGAACGGCTGAGTGTCGTGACCGAAGGCACGCTGGATTGGGAAGGCGCGCGGATTTTCCTCGAAATCGGACGCACGGGCAGCTTCCGCACAGCGGCATTGGCGCTCCACCAGTCGGTCAACGTTGTCCGCCGCCGGTTCGAGCGGCTGGAGAAAAGTGTCGGCTCGGTTCTCCTGACGCGGCACTTCGACGGCGTGCGCCTGACCGCCGAAGGTGAGCGCGTCCTGGCCACGGCGCGCCGCATGGAGGCGCTCACCTTCGAGCTCATGCGCGGCGACGACCGCCTCGGTGCTGCCGTCGGCACGGTGAAGCTGGCGTCGACCGAAGGCCTCGGCACGTTCTGGATCGCGCCGCAACTCGGCGACTACCACCGCAAGAACCCGGGCAATGTCGCACAGCTGCATTGCAGCATGTCGCCCGCCGATGTCCTTCGCCTGGAAGCGGACCTCGCGGTCCAGCTCGTTCGGCCGGCCGCCAAAGATCTCAAGATCGTGAAGCTCGGCCGCCTGCATGTGATGGCGTTCGCGAGCAAGGCCTATGTCGAACGGTACGGCATGCCCAAATCCGTGGCCGATCTCGCGAAGCACGCGATGGTCTATCAGGCGTCGGACCAGATCGAGCCGCCGCAGACCATCCTTGAGGTGGGCCACGCGGCCGAAGCGCGGGGCATGGTCGCGATGCGCACGAACATCAGTTCGTCGCATGCGTTCTCGGTCCTCAGCGGCGCGGGGCTCGGAATGATGCCGGTCTATGCCGCCGCCATGGCACCGGATCTGATGCCGGTCGACATCGACTTCTTCCGCATCGCGCAGGACATCTGGCTGGTCTATCACCCCGATTCCGGGCGGCAGGCGCGGGTCAAGAGCATGATCGAGTGGCTGTTGGAGATGTTCTCGCCCCGGCGCTTTCCGTGGTTCGGCGACCGCTTCCTCCATCCCAAGGACTTTCCGGACACGATTCCGGGTTGGGAGCCGCCTTATCAGATGCGCTGACGGCGGCGCTCTCGCGGCGGACCCGCTCGTAGAATGCGATGTCGCGCGCGTACCAGGACTGCAGATTCGCGATCGCCACGGGATCCAACCGCCGGTCCATGTCGGCCGGGTTGCGATGTGCCGCCGTATCGTCGGCCGGCAGTTCGATACCCGCGGGAAGACCCAGCAGCGCGCAAAGCCGTACAAAATCCTCGTCAAGCTGCTCCTGAAAGCCGACAAAGACGACGTCGCCGCGCCGGGCACGAAAATAGTCGTCGCTCACGATCCAGCGGCAGACGGAATCACGCACATGCCGGATATCGCCCATCGCCGTCCTGGCCTTTGCTCCCAACGCCGACTGCGACGCCAGCGCACCGGCGAGCGCGTTGGCGGTCTTGAAGGTGGCGAAGGCGCGCGCCTCGCCCGGCGACCAGGGATGGTCGTGGCGCGGCTGCCCCTGGCGCTGGCGGCTGTAGAACGCGCTGACGAAACGCGACACCGGATGGCGCAGGAACAGGACCGCCTTGCTGCCTGCCGGGATGTCCGCGAGCGTCACGTCATGGGTGTGGAGCACGATGCCGAAACGGCCCGCGCGGACATGGTGTTTCAATGCGGCCTTCACGGCCGTGCCGCCGGTCTTGCCGACATGCAGGATGTGAAGTGACGGCTTTTCGCCAGGCCCGTCTTGTGGCCGGAACGCTATTCCGGTCATCTCCTCCAGCCGCGCATTCGGTTCCGCAAGGAGTTCGTCGAGCTTTTGGCGTGCCGCGGCAGGAAGCGGCAGTTCGTCGAGCGCATTGCGAGGTGCGCCGATCTCGCAGGGACGCGGCGCGATCTCGAGGAAGCGGCAGACGCGATCGAAGGTGGCTTGCGGCGCGTCGAACAGGGATGCGCTGTTCAGCACAAGGAACCGTTCGCGCGGGAACACGGCCCACCAGCGGGAGAGCTGCTCGGCATAGCGTCCGCGGGCGACGTAAGACTGGGTCTGGTGCGGCGCATCGAGACGTTCGTCGCCGCGCGCCAGGCGCTCAGCCTCGGCCGCAAGCCGCGCGGGCTCCGCGTCGATCGCATCCAGGAAGCCCAGATGCTCGTGACCGCGCAGCAGCGATAGCCGGTAGTGCGACCAGGCGCGGTCCGCCGGCTCGCGCAGAAGCACGATCGCCTTGAAGTTCACGCCGAGCGCCTGACGCACCCGCGCGGGCGCGTTCGGGTGAAAGAGATAATAGGGGGTCGCATCCAGGGCCAACGGGCGGCCGGCGGCGCCATAGGCCCAGGCCGGCCAGCGCCGGGGCAGGTCGCGGCGATAGGCGGCGACGCCCTCGCTCCAGCGCAGGCTGAAGAACTGGAGCTCTTTTCGCCTTGGCGGAGCAATCTGTGGATGCGCGCTCAGGGCGTGATGCAGGAACGTTGTGCCGGCGCGCATAGCGCCGAGGATCAGAATCTCGGGGAGCGGATGAAACGGCCGCATGCCATCCGGCCGCAAATGCCGGATGTCAGGATTGGCAGGTTGATCTTCCGTCGGGCGGAACCGATCTGGTTCCGTTGCGTGTCACGCTCGGCACCAGGATCGACACTGCGCGCGGCGTAGTCCAGGGCTGCCTCTTGCCGCTGGAGACGGATGCTCCGCCCGATGACAAACGTTCTTCGTTACCCATCACGCAACTCCCGGTTTCCACCGACTCAAGTCTAAGGGCAGAGGATCGACCCCGCCATCTTCTCTATAGCCTAGGCGCCGCATCGCGTTCGCGCAAGACGTTGCAAGAAGCTGCCGAAAATCCGCATTCAGTGTTCCGCGCCAGGAACGCCGTTTTCCGTTTCGAAAGAAATTTTTCGCGCTGAGCGGACGCTCCCGGAAATCCTGCGCCTTCTCGGCCGCCGCCAAACGCTCGAAGCGCGCCGCGTCGACGGCCGCAGCGATGCGCGCCGGCGCCGCGTCGAGCCCCGCCGATGCCGCGAGGCGCGAGAACCAAAGCATCGAATCCGAAAGCAGGTCCTCGTAGCGAACGACGCTCACGTCCAAGGGCGAGCCGAGCCAGGCCTCGACATGCGAATTCCAGTCGCCGAGACGTTCGGCCAAGGGCAGCGGCAAGGCGGCGCGAACCTCGGCGGTGACGTGGCGGCTGTCGCACATGTCCGCGACCGCTACGGCGACGTCGACGCCACGGTGCTGCGCGTAGGACGCGGCCACGTCAAAGGGGTGGCGCACGAGATAGAGCGCGGCGCCCACATGTTCGGGCGGAAAAAGCCAGGTATGGTCCTGGGTGCGCCGGATCCGTTCGTGCGTCTTCACCAGGGCGGGGCCGTCGGCGTCGCGGGCGACCTGCGCGAAGAAGGCGGGGAGCATGCGCTCGAGCTCTGCGGGCAGCAGATCGCCGGCCGCGAGCGGCGACAGCGCATCGAAAGCCCGGCGCCGGACGAAACCATATAGACCAGGATCGAGCGTATTGATCGACGCGGTGTCCGGATGGAGCAGGTGCTCGAGAAAAATACGCACCCAGGTGTTGCCCGATTTCGGGTAGCTCGCGATCAGGAGAAGCTTGCCCGTCATCGTGCGAGCCGCTCGATGCGATCGGCGAGTGCCGCTGGGCTTTCCCGGCGTGCGCCGCCAAGGCGCAGCACATCGGCGCCGCTCGCGACGCGCGCCACGATCTTCAGGTGATCCGGTAGCGCACCTAAAGGACCTATCTGCCGCGGGCGGAACGTATTGTCCGACAACAGCGCCAGTTTCGCCGCGCCCGTTGCGGCGTCCGGTGCGTCCTCGAGGCACAGCACGACGATTGCTCGGAGCGGCGCCGGCTCTGTGCATGCCCGGACCGGCAATTCGAACTTCTCCAGGCCTTGGCGGACCGGGTGCAGCGTCCTGGCCTCGTATCCGAGGCGCTCAACGGCATCGCGCCACAGGCACAGGCGGCCGCGACCGGGCCACGCGACAATCCGTGCTCCATCGAGAGCGATGCGTGTCAGGTCGTCGGCGACGAGGCGCCAGCCCCGCGCGCACAAGGCCGCCGCGGCGGTGGATTTTCCCATGCCCGAAGGGCCACAGATCGCCACCGCACCTTCGCCGTCCGGCGGGACCAATGTCGCAGCGTGGAGCGGCAGCTCGCCGCGCTGATGGATCAGCGCGGCCCGGACCGCGCCATGCAGAAAGACACCGACGCTGTCGGCGGCCGCGTCCGGCTCTTGCGCCACGCAAATCCGGTCGCCGCCGGTCGCGAGGTAACGGGCGATGCCGGGCACGATCTGAAGCAGCGCGCCGGGGCGGGCCTTGGCGTAGAGCCCGGCGATCTCTCCGCCGGGAATGTCCCAAGGCACGCCGTTGTCTTCGACGATCATGGCGTCGGGGATTCCCGGCACGGGACCGGCCCAGCTCATGCCGTCTCCCGCAACAGGAACAGCCCGATATCCGCGATGCGCGTGAGGGTGTGGGCGGCGGCGCTGTCGTTTGCATCCAGCTGCGCGAGCGCGGCCTGAATGGCAGTGCTGTCGAATATGGCGCGGAAGGGCGCCAGCTTCGCCGCGCGTTCGAGCACGTCGCGGTAGGCATCGCGATGCGCCATGGCGATGGCCGGCAGTTCCGGCACCTGCTCGCCGCGCGTCCGCCGGAGGCGGACGCGATCCGGTACACGATCTTGCCCCAGCCGGCGCGCGAGGCCTCGCGAACAGCCGTCGGGATAAAGCACCGCATCGGGCAGGCGCAGCACGTGCTCGATCAGGGCGCGATCGCCGGTCGGATCGCGCAATTCGATCCCCCATTGCGCCATCGGATCGACGCCCCAGCCGCGCTGGCCGAGCATGGCAAAGCGCACGAATCCGTCGCGTCCGGAAAACGAAGCGTAGGTCGAAAACACGCCGGCATGGGCGGCGCGGAAAGCAGGAACATAGAAGCGTTCGCCCGGCCGCGGTGGGCGCGGTTGCAGCGCCCGAAGCGGCCCCAGCACCCAGCGCGCCACGGCCCGCAATCCGCCGGCGGGACGCGTCATGCTCAGCACGGCATTGCCCTTGTCGCCCGTGAGCAGCACCCGTTCGCCGGCGCCGGCCATCCGGTCCGCTATGACGTTCAACCAGAGGATATTGCCGCCGTTGCGGGTCGGCGTGCGCGATCGCGCATGCACCGCGGGCAGGATATCGAGGGGCGAGCGCCCCTCCGGCGTGACTGCTGCCGGCACGATATTGTCGAAGCGGGCCGCGACCTCGGCGGCATAGGAGGCATCGCTTGCGTCCCAGCCGGGGCCGGTGCGCACAGGCGAGGCCGGGTTCTGGAATCGAAGTGTAGGCTGTCAGACGCATCTGCGGCCGCTGTCCCGCGGCGGTTGCGGTCACCAGGGTGGAGTCCAGTCCGCCGCTCAGCGTCGTGGCAACGCCGGACGATGCCCGCAACCTCGCGTCGACGGCGGCGTCGAAGACCGCCTGGACCTCCGCGACATCATCGCGCAGGTCGCGTCGCGGCGGGCGCTGCGCGACGTCGGGATGCCACCAGCGCTGGACGGAGAGCGCGCCACGCCGCCAATGCAGGCTGTGCCCGGCGGCCAGGCAGCGTATTTTCGCATAGGGCGTCGTGTCCTCGATCCGTTTCGGCGCCGCGAGCATGCCGAGCGCCACGAGATCGAGCTCTCGCGGCGTGCCGCTGTGCGCGAGCACGGCCGCGAGCTGTGTGCCGAAGACAAGCCCACTCCTCGCTTCGGCATAGAAGATCGGAACGAGGCCGAGGTGATTGACCGCGAGTTCGAGCCGTCCGCTTTCGCGATGCCAGGCTGCGAACGCGAAGTCGCCCTGCAGATGCTGCACGCAATCCGACCCCCAGCGGCGATAGGCCAGATGCGCGACCTCGCTGTCGGCAAGCGACGGCCAGCTTTGTCGCGGCACCGAGAGTGCCGTCAGAATATCGGCGCGATTGTCGATCCGGGCTTGCGCGGCAAATACCAGATCCGGGGAAGCCAGGGGCTGGCGATCGAAGATATCTTCCGGCAGCAGATATCCGGCGGGCCTGCCGCAATCGCAAACTGCTCATCGCGCCAAAGGCCGGCCGCCCGCGCGCCGCCGCGCAATGCCGCCGCCATCGCGGCGAGATCGTCCGGGGTGGTGGCGAGGCCTGCGGCGCCGACCGAACATGGTGCTCCGTTTCCAGCACACCGTTTTCCGCCAAGCGCGGGTGGTCATGCACGGCAGGTTACACCAATGGGCGCCGGGAAGAAGGCTTAACCCGCCTTATGTCCATGCTCGCGCGCGCCGGTGGAAAGTTTGGCGAAGGGCTGCCAGCGAAAGCGCGCCGCCATGCGGCGCAGCAACGCCATGGTGAAAAGCGGTGCCGCGAGCAGCGGAACAAGCGGTTCGAAGTGCCGGTCCACATAGCCGACCAGCCGATCGCCCAGCAGCGGCCAGAAGCGCAGCCAGGCCCAGGTTCGCACCAATGCACGCAGCGGGTCGCGCCGGAAGGCTCGCGCGGCGTAGAGTTGAAGGGCATCGCGTCGCCAATCGCTCCAGATCGTCGGGCAACGGCCCAGGCGGCAGCGCGGCGTACCACCAGCCGTGATGATGCACGCCATGCGCGCGCGTGCGTGCGAGATGAGGGGGGCTAAGGCTCCGGTCGTCGGCCAGCTCGTCATGCGAAACCCGGGCGAGCTTGCGCACGAGCCGCGCCGACGGATCGGTCGAAACAAAGTGCCGGCCGGCGTCCGGCAGCGTAGGGGCAGCATGCGTCAGGCGTCGCAGATCGTAGGCCGAGCGCGGCGGCAGAACGCGCGCCGCGTCGCCCACGAGGTCCTTGTAGCGGACAACCACGCCGGAGCGTTCCCACCAGCGCGGATCGAGCTTGGGCCAGGCCGGCGCCGGCGCGCGGCGCAGATGGAACGGAAACGGCGCGTCGGATGCGGGGGCAACAGGCCGACGCCGGCGCGACCAGGTTGACCGCTTCGTAGTGACGCGTGAAGGCGGGACGGTGCGGACGATCCAATCCGTCCGCGTGCAACCGGGTCAGCGCGTCGCGGCTCATGATCTCGTCCGCATCCAGGATCATCACGATGTCCTCTGGCGCGGCGTCGCGCAGCGCGAGCAGAATCGCGTCACGCTGGAACGCTTCGCGGTCCCAAGGCGAGGCGCCGCTCAGGCGCGACAAAGCCAGCGGACGGATCTTGCTTGCGGCCCAGGCGAAGCGCGCACGGTTTTCGCGAAACAGCAGCGGCTTGGGTTGGCCGCGAAAGGTCTCTGCGGCTTCGACGAGCACAAAGACATCGACGAGATCGAACGTCTCGCGCAGCCGGTGCTCCAGCAGATCGAACTCGCCGTCGAACAGAAACGTATCGAACACCCGCATGGGTCATATTAGCGTCCCGCCCCCTGGCCGAGGCAATGCCCAACTGGCGTCGCGCTTCCCGCATGGGGCGATCGAATCGCTCACGTTTCACGTCCCGGGCGCATTCACCCAGGTCAGATAGGTGTCGACCGGCTGATTCCGTTCGCTGGTCTCCGCCAGCCGCCGGAACACCGCGGCCTTCTGGCTGCGCAGCTCGCGAGGACCGTAGCCGTAGCGGTGGCGGAACACCTTGCTGAAATGCGCATAGCTGGGAAATCCGAATTCGTCGGCGATCGCCGCGATGCTGCGCGGCTCCATGGCGTCCAGCAGCAAGGCATGGATTTTGCCGAGCCGCCGCACGCGGATATAGGTCGCGATGCCGCGGTGGACCGCGAAGGTGCGATAGACCACGCCGCGCGACAGCCCAAGGTCGCGGCAGATCGCTGCGGTCGACAGGTTCGGCGATCGGAGGTTCTGGTCGATATAGTGGCGGATGCGGACGCCCACGCCGATCCCGCGCGGCCGGTTCCGGTCGCGCGGCACGTCGGGCGACAATAGGGCGGGCTGCGCCTCGAAGCAGCAGGCGATCAGGCCGATGGTCGCATTGGCGACCAGTTGCGCGTCTTCCTGCGCCATGGCGGGAAGCTGGCGTACCAGCGCCAGGAAGTGATCGGTCAGGAGGCGGCCGACGGGATCGTCGAACACGCGGCCATGGATATTGGGCGGGCGCGAGAGCCTGGCATCGACCGACTGGCGCGGCACGCGAATGGAGATGGAGTCGCTCGCCTGCACCTCGATCTCCATCGGCTGCGTCAGGTCGAACACGACGAGGCCCGGCCCGCACCGGCATGCCGTTCGCGAAGCCGATCGTCTCGCCGCTGCGCATCAGTCCGAACGAATAGCTGTCCAGGCCGTCGAGCCGGGCCATCTCGGCGGTGCGCCGGAGCCGCACCGCGCTCATCCGGCCGCTGATGATCGCCAGCCCGCCCAGGGCCCAGGCGTCCAGTTGCGCGAAGAAAGAAGAAGGCGCGGCGCCGGGCGACAGGCTCGTCGCGAAGGCCGACGCGGTTCCTTCCATGTGCCGAAGGCGCTCGTGCTCCGGCAACCGCGTGGAGTCAAAGCGCATATGCGGGATTTTGACACTCACGGCGACACCCGACTGCTCGGTGCGGATAGGCTACACGAGCGATCATGCCTTTGAAACAATTTGACAACTATTTGGAACGGACAGGCAACCACATTCTTGACGTCCTGTAGGACAGTTCTCCACGGAATTTGGCGGCCCGGCAGGGTGGAGGGGTCTTCGCACTGCACGGGCGCCGCGCGGGTGGCGTCGCGCCGTTGGGTATTACGGGACGATCGGCTCGCCGGGCGAGGTTCCCGAACGTCCGCGAGGTGGGCGGGGGTCTGGGATGTGGGTCTTTCGGCAGGGCCGCTGGATTGATGCGGACACGCTCGGGGCCGTCGCGCCGCACGGCGACGGCCCGGCGTCTCCAATTCCCGGGGCGGCGACGCGGCCTGGGACCAATCCGGTTTCTTCACCAACAACAGCGCGGCCATTTCCAGTTTAATAGCCGCCGACGACTTCACGCTGGCCGGGCCTGCCGTGGTCGATGGCGCGACGGTCTGGCTGACCGACGATTTCGGTGGTCTCGACAACGGCGTGCTCGATTCCTTCAGCGGCACGATCGGCTGGGCGCTCTTTCGCAGCAACGGGACGCTTGTCGCCAGCGGGCAGGACACCGCCCGATCAAGACCGATACGGGACAGAACGACCTCGGCGGCTACGATATTGTGGCAGTGGAGTTCACTTTCGGCGGCGACATCGGGCTGGCCGCAGGCACTTATTGGTTCGCGCTTCACGAAGGTGCCTGGGGTTCCGCTTTCGACGGAACACAGGTGTACTGGCAAGTTGCGCCGCTCCGTGATGCCGGCGGGGAAGGCGGGCTTTCTGCCGGGCAACGACCCGTCGGCTTGGCTCCAGGGACTTACCGGCACGGCCTTCGTCATCTGGAACAGCCCCAACGACGCGCCGGTCATCTCCGATGCCGGCGCCACGATCTCTGTCAGCCGCGTCTCGACTTCCGTCTCGGGCGCGCAAGGCGACAGCAACAGCGGCCGACCGACCTTGTCTGCCGACGGTACGAAGCTGCTGTTTTCCAGCGACTCCGGCAATCTCGTGGCGGGCGACACCAACGGCGCGTCCGACATTTTCATCAAGGACCTCGTCAGCGGCGCGATCGTACGCGTTTCCACGAACGGCTCAGGCGTTCAGGGCAATGGCGACAGCGCAGACGCGGTCTTCTCGCCGGACGGCACCAAGATCGCCTTCCACAGCTCCGCCGACAATCTCGTCGCCGGCGACACGAACGGCGTATCCGACATCTTCGTCAAGGACCTCACGACGGGTGCCGTCACGCGGGTTTCCACCAATGCATCGGGCGTGCAAGGCAACAATGTCAGCCAGAACGCTGTCTTCTCGTCCGACGGCACCAAGGTCGCGTTTCAGAGCTCCGCCAGCAATCTCGTCGCAGGCGACACGAACGCCGTTCTGGACATCTTCGTCAAGGATATGGCAAGCGGCGCCGTCACGCGCGTTTCCACCAGCACGGCCGGCGCGCAAGGCAACAGCTACAGCAGCGATGCGGTCTTCTCGCCCGACGGCACCAAGCTGGCGTTCACCAGCAATGCCGGCAACCTCGTCGCCGGCGATACCAACGACGCGCCCGACATCTTCGTCAAGGACCTGGCGACCGGCGCCGTCACGCGCGTTTCCACCAATGCGTCGGGGGCGCAGGGCGACGGCTTCAGCGGGAATGCCGCCTTCTCCCCCGACGGCACCAAGGTCGTGTTCAAAAGCTCTTCCGGCAATCTCGTCGCGGGAGACACGAACGGCAATTACGACATCTTCGTCAAAGACCTGGCGACTGGCGTGGTCACGCGCGTTTCCACCGATGCATCCGGCGCGCAGGCCGATTCCGAGAGCTCCGGGGCGACGTTCTCGCCCGACGGCACGAAAGTGTTGTTCTCGAGTCGTGCCGACAATCTCGTCGCGGGCGACACGAACGGCAGAGAGGATATTTTCGTCAAAGACCTCGCGACCGGCGCGATCACGCGTCTCTCGCTCAGCGCCGCCGGCGCGCAGGGCAATGACGACAGCTTCCAGGCGGCGTTCCTGCCCGACGGCGTCGGCGTCGCTTTCGTGAGTTTCGCCGAAAATCTCGTCCCAGGCGACACCAACGCCACGACCGATATCTTTATCGTATCGCCCTTCTATCGCGAAGGCGGCGCGGCAACGATCATCGCCGCCGGCCTGACGCTGAGCGATGCCGACAATACCGACCTCACGGGCGCCACCGTGACGATTTCGGGCGGTTTCACCGCCGGCGACGTCCTGGGCTTCGCCGACCAGAACGGCATCACCGGCAGCTATGATTCCGGCACGCATGTCCTTACGCTGACGGGCACCGCGACGGTCGCCGAGTACCAGGCGGCGCTGCGCTCGGTCACCTTCTCCTCCACCAGCGACAACCCGGACGTTTTCGGCACCAACGCCACCCGCTCCGTCACCTGGGCGGTGGACGACGGGCAATCCGCCAACCACGCCAGCAACACGCCCACCACCACGCTCGCCTTCGCCGCCGTCAACGACGCGCCGGTCATCGCCGGCACCGAGCCGGCAGTTGCCGTCACCCGTGTCTCCACGTCGGCGGGGGGCGTGCAGGGCAATGGCGCCAGTCTTGGTCCGAGCTTCTCGCCCGACGGCACGAAGCTGGTGTTCACCAGCTCGGCCGACAATCTGGTCGCGGGCGACGGCTACAGCGCTTCGGACATCTTCATCAAGGATCTTGTGACCGGCGCGGTTACGCTCGTCTCCACCGATGCGCTGGGCGTGCAGGCCAACAATTCCAGCCAGAACGCCGCCTTCTCGCCCGACGGCACGAAAGTGGCGTTCGAGAGCACGGCCAACAATCTCGTCGCGGACGACGCGAACGGGAACCACATTTTCCTCAAGGATCTCCTGACCGGCGCGGTCACGCGTGTTTCCACGAACGCATCGGGTGAGCAGGCCATCGGCTCCAGCTTCGCGCCGCTTTTCTCGCCCGACGGCACGAAGGTGGTGTTCGAAAGCTTTGCCTTCAATCTCGTCGCGGGCGACACCGGCGGCTTCGGCGACATCTTCGTCAAGGACCTGGCGACCGGCGCGGTGACGCGCGTCTCCACCACCGCGTCGGGCGCGCAGGCCGACAGCCGAAGCATCGACGGGGTCTTTTCGCCGGACGGCACCAAGGTGATGTTCACCAGCGCCGCCACCAATCTCGTCGCGGACGACACCAACGGCGTGCTCGACGTCTTCATCAAGGATCTGACGACGGGTGCCGTCACCCGCGTCACCACCGATGCATCGGGGGCACAGAGCGCCGGCGGCGGCGCCTATGCCGCCTTCTCGCCGGACGGCACCAAGGCGGTGTTCTCGAGCGGCGGCGCCGATCTCGTCCCCGGCGACACCAACGGCGCCACCGACATTTTCCTCAAGGACCTGATCACCGGCGCGATCACGCGCGTTTCCACCGATGCCTCCGGCGCCCAAGCCGATGCCGACAGCGCGGTCTTCTCGCCCGCCGGCAAGGCAGTGTTCTCGCCCGACGGCACGAAAATCGCCTTCATCAGCCGCGCCGGCAATCTGGTCGCGGGCGACACAAACGGGGCCTATGATGTCTTCGTCAAGGACCTGGTCACCGGCGCCGTCACGCGCCTCTCGCTGAGCGCCTTGGGCGCGCAGGGCAATGGCGATGCCGGCCAAGTGGTCTTCTCGCCGGATGGGAGCGTGGCGTTCGTGAGTTCCGCCGCCAATCTCGTCGCGGGCGACACCAACGGTGCCAGCGATATCTTCGTCGCATCGTTCGGCTATCGCGAAGGCGGCGCGCCGGCGGCCGTCGCCGCCAACCTGACGCTGAGCGACGTAGACAATCTCACCCTCGCCGGCGCGACGGCGACGATCTCGTCCGGCTTCACCGCCGGCGACGTGCTGGGCTTCGCCAACCAGAACGGCATCACGGGAAGCTACAATGCCGCCACCCATGTGCTGACGCTCACCGGCACCGCGACGCTCGCGCAATACCAGGCGGCGCTGCGTTCCGTCACCTTCTCGAACACTGGCGACAATCCGGACAATTTCGGCACCAGCACGACGCGCACGATCACCTGGGTGGTGGACGACGGACAATCCAGCCACCACGCCAGCAGCGCCGCGACCACCACGCTCGCCGTCTTCCCGGTCGACAACGCCGCGGCAATCGCCCATGACGACGCCATCGCCGCCAGCGAGGCAAGCCCCATCGGTCCGGGCCTCAGCCTTTTCGCCAACAACGGCGCGGGCGCCGACCTCGACCCCGACGGCGCGGTCAGGATCGTCGCGGTCAACGGCGTGGCTGCGGCGGTGAATAGCCAGATCACGCTCGCCTCCGGGGCGCATCTCACCGTTTTCACTGACGGAACCTTCCGCTACGACGCGAACCACGCGTTCGACGCGCTGCCGGGCCCGAATTCCGGCGCCGTCAATCTCACGGCCACCGACAGCTTCACTTACACCGTGTTCGGCGGCGCCACCGCGACCGTGACGCTCACCGTCGCGGGCGTGGATTCGAACGACACGCTCACCGGGTCGGGGAGCAGCGACACGTTGCGGGGCGGCGTGGGCAACGACGCCATCAATGGCGGCGGCGGAATGGATACGGCTGTCTATTCCGGCGCTCACGGCGACTACGCCATCACCTACAACGACGGGACGCAGCTCCTCACCATCGCCGACCAGCGCGGCGGCTCGCCCGACGGCACCGACACCGTCGGCAAGGTCGAGCAGTTCCGCTTCGCCGACGGTCTGTTCACCTTCGACACGAGCGGCCACGTCACCTCCCAGACCGTCACCCAGCAGAACGGCAGCACCACCGTCACCCAGTTCGATCCCTCGGACCGGGCACCCTGGGCCTCCCAGGCCACGACGTTCGACATCAACGGCAGCATGGCCTCCCAGACGGTCACCGGCGACTTCGGCAGCCAGTGGATCAACACGTATGACACGGCCGGCACGGCGGGCTGGCTGTGGAACACCAAGAACTACGATGCGGGCCACAACCTGCTTTCGCAGCTGGTCACCGGCGACGACGGCACGCAGGCGCTGACGATTTTCGATGCCGCCGGCATCTACAGCTGGGCCGAAATCACCATCACCTTCGGCCCCGACTGGACCCGGACCGCGCTCACCGGAACGCGCGACGACGGCTCGCACACCATCGCGGCATCCGATGTCGCCGCCGCCTACGACACGCTGACCTGGTTCGCCGCGCCCTATGACGTGAACTACGGCGCCGCGCCCGCCGACGCCGTGCTCAACGGCGGCGACGGCATCGACGTGCTGTACGGCTTTGCCGGAAACGACACGCTGAACGGCGGCGGCGGCAACGACGTGCTGGTAGGCGGCGTGGACTTCGACACGCTGACGGGTGGGGGCGGCAACGACCGCTTCGTGTTCAGGAGCGGCGACGGTTACGACACGATCACCGATTTTGCGCCGCTCGGCGTCGGCGCCGATGTGATCGCACTGGAAGGCTACGGGATTTCCAGCTTCGCGGCGCTGCAGGGCTTGATGACGCTGGTCGGACACAACACGGTCATCGTCTTCGACGCCGAGAACCAGATCATCGTCCAGAACGTCATCCCTTCCCAGTTCGATGTCGGCAATTTCATCCTGAGCTGAGAAAACGCGGCGTCAGCCGAGGAAGGGTCCCAATAGGTCGGCCTTGCGCGCGCTCACCCCGCAGCCGCGCGCAGCGGCGCCGCGTTCTCTTTGTTGCTGAGTCCGAGAACGGGAAACAGCAGCTCCGCGATGCGATAAGCTTCCTCAAGATGCGGATAGGCCGATCCGATCACCGTGTCGACCCCCAGGGCCTGGTACTCGCGGAGACGCTCGGCGACGGTCTTGGGATCGCCCACCAGCGCCGTCGCAGCGCCTTCACGCACCAGGCCGATGCCGGCCCACAGATTGGGGCTGATCTCCAATTTGTCCGTCTTGCCGCCGTGCAGCGCGACCATGCGGCGCTGGCCCTCCGATTGCTCTACGCGCTTGGCGATACGCGCCTGCGCCGCCGCGATGATCTCCGGCGTCAGCCGGCTGATCAGGCGGTTGGCGGCGTCCCAGGCTTTCGCCTCGGTTTCGCGCACCACGAAATGCAAGCGGATGCCGAAGCGGACCTTGCGCCCGGTTCTCGCCGCGGCCTCGCGCACCTCGCGGAATTTCTCGGCGACCTGAGCGGGCGGCTCGCCCCAGGTGAGATAGAGATCGGCATGTTCGGCCGCGACGGCGACGCCGGCCGGCGATGACCCGCCGAAGTAGATCGGCGGGTAGGGCTTCTGCACCGGCGGGAAGACCAGCGGCGTGCCGCCCTTCGCCGAAAGATGCTTGCCGTGAAAATCGATGGGCGCGCCTTGCATGATGCGGCGCCATAGCGTGAGGAATTCGGCGGTCTGCTCGTAGCGCTCGTCGTGACCGAGGAACAGGCCGTCATAGGCGAGCTCGGTCGGGTTGCCGCCGGTCACCACATTGAGCAGCAGCCGGCCGTTGGAGATCTGGTCCAGCGCGGCGGCCTGGCGGGCGGCGAGGGCCGGCGTCTGGATGCCGGGCCGCAGCGCGACGAGGAATTTGAGGCGCTCGGTCAGCGGCGCGAGCGCCGAAGCCAGAGTCCAGCCGTCGAAGCAGCCATGGCCGGTCGGCAGCAGCACGCCGCCATAGCCGAGGCGGTCGGTCGCCTGCGCAATCTCGCGCATATAGCCGAAATCCGCCGGCCGGTGCAGCTCGTCGGTCCCGAGATAGCTACCGTCGCCGGCGCTCGGCAGGAACCAGAGGAAGTTCAGTTTGCTGGCTTGGACCATGGGACGTTCACTTTCGCTATGCGGTTCATTTCCATTCGGGATGCGTCACGGCGCCGGGACCGGTCACGGCGCCGTGTCGGCGGCCGGCATTGCCGGCCGCGCCCCTTTTCATAAATCGCCCTTAACTCTATCAAAATAGTAGTGTAAGTCCAGCCGCCCGCAGGGCGGGCTGCGCCCGGGAGCCCAGCGCCGCGACGGCAGCCGTTCCCGTCACGGATCATGGCCCGTCCGCAGCACGTCGAGATAAAGCAGGACCGGCGGTCCGAGCCACAGGCTGTGAGTCGCGTGGTCCTCGTAGTCGTCGCCGGTCAGCGGGTGCACCAGGATGCTGAGGCCCTCGCGATTCAGCATCAGCCACGGCACGAGCCGGGGGAATTCCGGGCGCGCAAAGGCGACCTGATACATCGGCTGGCCATGCGGTCCGACCAGGGCGTCATGCCAGCGGCCGAGCGTCACCGTGAACATTGCGCCGATCGCCTCGCGTAGCCGGGCAGCGACCGGCTTGGTCTCGGGCGTATAATAGATGTGGGCATGAAAGCCCTCGATGGTCCGCGAGTCCGGGTCTGGGGATAGCGTCATGCCGAAGCCCGCGCGGCCGTCTCGGCGAAGAAGCGGCTCGCCCGCTGCGGCACGGTGGGGAACATAACGTCGAACCCGTCGCTGTAGGGCCACACTTCCATTTCGCCGGCGATTGTCTTCGCGGCGCCGATAAAGGCAAGCCCGCCCTGGGCGCCCGCGCTCCGCCCCTTTGCCTGAATAGGCAGGGGTTGAGAGAATGCTAGGACTGCATGCGCATGACTTGATCCATGGGCATCATGTTGTGGTTGAGGTTCGCCATGATCCATAGCGATCCCGCGACGACCAGGAAGACGATCAGGATGCCGAACGCCAGCGCCAGGACGTTGTTGGTATTGTCCGGGCCGGTGGTGATGTGCAGGAAGAAGACGAGCTGCACGCCCATCTGGGCGATCGCCAGCACGCAAAGCCCGACCGGAACCCCCGGCGCCCAGAGCAGCTGCGATTGCGCTACCCAGAAAGCCGTGGCGGTCATTCCGAGCGACAGCACGAGACCGATGGCGTAGGTGGCGAAGCCCGAGAGGAAGCTGTCGCTCTCTTCACCGGGGGCGGCGTCGCCGGTGGGCGTCAAGGGATTGAGATTGCTCATGGCAGTGTCCCGAACAGATAGACGACGGTGAAGATGGCGACCCAGATGATGTCGAGCGCGTGCCAGAACAGGCTGAAGCACATCAGGCGGCGCAGGATGCCGGGCTGAAGGCCGCGCGTGTAAATCTGCGCCATCATCGTTCCCAGCCACAGCAGGCCGGTGGCGATGTGAAGGCCATGACAGCCGACCAGGGCGAAAAAAGCGGAGAGGAAGGCCGAGCGGGCGGGGCCGGCGCCGTCACCGAGCAGGGTGGCGAACTCGCGCAACTCCAGCGCCAGGAAGACCGCGCCGAGCAGGCCGGTCAGCATCAGAAAAACATAGGTGAGCGACATCCTGCCCTTGCGGACCGCCAGCATGGCGAGGCCGCAGGTGAAGCTGGAGAGCAGAAGGCAGACGGTTTCGACCGCGACGGTCGGCAGGCTGAACAGGCTCCGGCCGCTAGGCCCGCCGTTCGTCGCGCCGTGAAGCACGGCATAGGTGGCGAACAAGGCCGAGAACAGGATGATGTCGGAGAGCAGGAAGATCCAGAAGCCGAAGCCCGCGACGATGCGCTTGCCGGCGGGTCCCGCTTCGCCCGGCAGCGCGTCTTCGTCGGCGGCAGCATGATGGCCGAGACGGTGGGGATCGGCCGGTGCGACGACTACGGCCGTTCGCGCGTCCGCCGTCCGCTCCGCCTCCAGTTCCAGAAGCGCGTGCGCGCGGATTTGGCGCCGTTCCCGGTCGAGGCGCGCCACCTCGGCCGCCGGAATGATCTCTTCGTCGTTGCGGCGCCAGGCGAAGACCACGAAGGCGACATAGGCGCCGATCAGCCCGACGACGACCAGCCACCAGATGTGCCAGATGAGCGCGAAGCCGGTGGCGCTGGCGAAGAAGGCGGTGATGAAGCCGGTGGGCGTGTTCCGCGGCAGCTCGATCGGCACGTAGTTCGGCTCGGCGGCGAGCTGCTGCTGGACGATCGCCCGCTGCTTGATGCCCCAATAGGCTTCTTCGCCGCGCACGTCCGGCAGCACTGCGAAATTGAACACCGGCGGCGGCGAGGTCGTCGCCCATTCCAGCGAACGGCCGTCCCAAGGATCGCCCACCGTGTCGCGCAGGCTCGCCCGGTTGCGGATCGACACGACAAGCTGAGCTACCTGGAAGACGACGCCGCAAAGGATCAGAAGGGCGCCGGCCAGGGCGACCACCATATGGGGCTGCCAGCTCAGGTCGTCATAGTGCTGCATCCGCCGCGTGGCGCCCATCAGGCCGAGCACATAGAGCGGCATGAAGGCCAGGTAGAAGCCGACGAACCAGCACCAGAAGGCCGCCTTGCCGAGGCCGTCATGCAGCCGGAAGCCGAACGCCTTGGGGAACCAATAGGTGTAGCCGGCGAAGACCCCGAACACGACGCCGCCGATGATCACGTTGTGGAAATGGGCGACGAGGAACAGTGAATTGTGGAGGACGAAATCGACCGGCGGCACCGCCAGCAGCACACCCGTCATCCCGCCGATGACGAAAGTGATCATGAATCCGATGGACCACAAAATCGGGACCTCGAAGCGGACGCGGCCGCCATACATCGTGAACAGCCAGTTGAAGATCTTCACTCCCGTCGGCACCGCGATGATCATCGTCATGATGCCGAAGAAGGCGTTGACGTTGGCGCTCGCGCCCATCGTGAAGAAGTGGTGCAGCCACACCAGGCACGACAGGATGCAGATCGCCATCGTCGCGATCACCATCGTGCGGTAGCCGAACAGCGGCTTGCTCGAGAAGGTGGAGACCACTTCGGAGTAGACCCCGAAGGCAGGCAGGACGAGGATGTAGACCTCGGGATGGCCCCATATCCAGATCAGGTTCACGAACATCATGGCGTTGCCGCCGCCGTCATTCGTGAAGAAATGGAAGTCGAGATAGCGGTCCAGCGTCAGCATCGCCAAGGTCGCGGTGAGCACCGGGAACGCCGCCAGGATCACGAGATTCGACGCCAGCGCCGTCCAGCAGAAGACCGGCATCCGGCCATAGGTCATGCCCGGCGCGCGCAGCTTCAGGATGGTCGTCACCAGATTGATGGCGGACAGGACGGTTCCTATGCCGGATATCTGGATCGACCAGAGATAGTAGTCGACGCCCACCCCCGGCGAGAACTGGAGCTCGCTCAAGGGCGGATAGACGAGCCAGCCCGTGCGGGCGAACTCGCCGACGAACAGGCTGATGTTGATGAGCAGCGCGCCGGAGGCGGTGAGCCAGAAGCTCACCGAATTCAGCGTCGGGAACGCCACGTCGCGGGCGCCGAGCTGCAGCGGCACCACGAAGTTCATCAGGCCGACCACGATGGGCATGGCGACGAAGAAGATCATGATCGCGCCATGGGCGGAGAAGATCTGGTTGTAGTGGTCGGGCGGCAGGTAGCCCTGTGCCGCGCCCGCCGCCAGGGCGAGGTGCGAGCGCATCAGCAGGGCGTCGGAAAAGCCGCGGAGCAGCATGACCAGGCCGAGCAGGCAGTACATCACCCCGATGCGCTTGTGGTCGACGGAGGTGATCCACTCGCGCCACAGATAGGGCCAGAAGCCCTTGAGGGTAATCCAGGCGAGTATCGCTGCGATCGTGAGGACGACGACCAGCGAGGTGAACAGCGGGAGCGGTTCGGCGAAGGGGATGGCGTCCCAGGTGAGCTTGCCGAGCATGGCTCAATGACCTTCGTGATGGGCGCCGTGCAGGACAGCGGCGGTGTTGGGGCTCCCGGGCCGAGAGGCCTCGGCGTTCGGAACCTTCATGGTGACGATCCTGTCGAAGAGGCCGGGATCGATGGCGCTATAGGTCCTCGGCGCCACATATTTGCTTGGCCGGGAAAGCTCGGCATAGCTTCGGGCATCGAGCGGCGCATGGGCGGCGCGGGTCTCCGCCACCCAGGCTTCGAACTGAGCTTGAGGCACCGCGTCGACGGCAAAGCGCATGCCGGAGAAGCCGTCGCCGCTGAACTGCGCCGACAGTCCTTGATAGCGGCCGATATGATCCGCGAGCAGATTCAACCGCGTGGTCATTCCCGTCATGGTGTAGATTTGGCTTCCCAGTTGCGGGACGAAGAAGCTGTTCATGACCGTCGCGGAAGTGAGCTTCAGCGAGATGGGCACCCCCGCCGGCACCACCAAGCGATTGACGCTCGCCACCCCCTGCTGCGGGTAGATGAAGAGCCACTTCCAATCGAGGGAGACGACCTCGACCTCGATCGCGGGCGTGTCCGATGGGATCGGCCGCGCCGGGTCGAGCTCGTGGCTTCCGATCCAGGCGATCCCGCCCAGAAGCAGGATGACCATCGCCGGGATCGACCAGATGACGATCTCGATCTTGCCGGAATAGACCCAGGTCGGGAGGTAGCGGGCCCGGGTGTTGGAAGCGCGGAACCACCAGGCCACGACGAGCGTCGCCACGATCACCGGAACGACGATGCTGAGCATGATGGCGACGGAGTCGAGGAGAATGGCTTTCTCGGCCGTGCTGATGGGGCCGTGCGGGTCCAGGATTCCCTGCGAGCAGCCCGCGACGGGCAGCGCGAGAAGCGCCGCGACGATCGTCCAACAGACTGACCGTCGAGGGGCCGGCGCCGGGCCGCATGCCGTGGGTGGCCTTGACCGGATTGTGTTTTCCATCCCCACGCTGCCCACCGCTCCTTCCCAAGACGCGGGCCCCCAATCAATGGAAAGGCCTGCGGGAACCGTTTCGGCAAGCCGTGCAAACGCAAGCGCCGAACCGTCAGGGACGAGCGTAGGCGGCGTTCCTGGTCGATGATTGTGATCCGCTGCACCGGTTTGATCCGAATTGCCCAGTAGGCAGGCGGCGGCCCGCGCTCGCCCTTGCGCCGCGATCCGTGCCACGCTTTGAGAAGGCTGTTCGAAGTCGTGTCACTGTGCTGCGTTATGCGTCGGCCATTGCGGCGCGGACAATTTTAGGGAGAGGATTTTGGAAGCGATAACAATCATCCTGGTCCTCCTGGCCGCCGTCGTCGCCAGCAGCGCAATTGCTCGCATGGCGCCGTGGCCGCTGCCTCTTCCTTTCGTTCAGATCGCGCTCGGCGCCTTGATCGCCTTCACCTTCGACTTTCGGATCGCGCTCGATCCGGAGATATTCCTGTTGTTGTTCATCGCGCCGCTGCTTTTCCTCGACGGCTGGCGCATTCCCAAGGAGGGGCTGTTTCGCGACAAATGGACGATCATCGCGCTCGCCCTCGGCCTGGTCGTGTTCACCGTGGTCGGGGCGGGCCTCTTCATCCATTGGATGATTCCGGCGATGCCGCTGGCGGTCGCCTTCGCGCTCGCCGCGGTGCTTTCGCCGACCGATGCGGTCGCCGTGTCCGCCATCGCCGCGCGGACGCCCATCCCCAAAAGGCTGATGCACATCCTGGAAGGCGAGTCGCTGCTCAACGACGCCTCGGGCCTGGTGTGCCTGCGTTTCGCGGTCGCTGCCGCGGTTACCGGCACCTTCTCCATCGCCGAAGCGTCCGCGATCTTCGTCTGGCTGGCGGCAGGCGGTGTCGCCGTCGGCGTCGTGGTGAGCGCGCTGGCGAACGTGGCGAAGGATTGGGTCTCCAGCCATTTCGGTGAAGAGACGGGCACGCAGATCCTGATCAGCCTGCTCATTCCCTTCGGCGCCTACATCCTGGCCGAGGATTTGAAGGCATCCGGCATCCTGGCGGCGGTCGCCGCCGGCATCGTCATGAGCTACGAAGAGCGGACCGGGCGCGCCCTGGCAATCACCCGCATCCGCCGCAGCGCGGTGTGGGATGCCGTTCAATTCGCCGGCAACGGCGCGATCTTCGTGCTCTTGGGGCAGCAGCTTCCCGGTATCGTCGCCGGCGCGGGGCAGGTGATCCACAAAACGGCACAGCAGGGCGGATTGCGGCTGCTACTCTATGTCGTGGCCATCAGTTGCGTGCTCATTGCCTTGCGGGCCTTGTGGGCGTGGGCGACGCTCGGACTGATCCTGTTTCGCACCACCCGCAGACGGCAGAGCATCCCGACGCCCGGCTGGCGTCTGATCGCGGCGATGTCGCTGGCGGGCGTGCGCGGCGCCCTGACGCTTTCCGGCGTGATGACGCTGCCTTTGACGCTGCTGGACGGTCAGGCGTTCCCGGCGCGCGATCTCGCCATCATCCTGGCGGCCGGCGCGATCCTGCTATCGCTGATCGCGGCGAATCTCGGGCTGCCTTATGTGATGAAGGGCATGATGCTGCCGCCGGATACGCGGCACCAGACGGAGGAGGACGAGGCACGTCTTGCGGCGGCGGAGGCGGCGATCAGGGCGCTCGAACACGACCTGCGCCAGACGGCCGAGGAGAGAGACGATGCCGACCTCTATATGCAAACCGGCACGCAGATCATGGAAAACTACCGGCAGCGGATCGAGACGCGGCTGAAGACGAGCAAGGACGCCGGTCTCGCCCGCAAGGTCGATGCGATCGAGCGCAGGCTCCGCCTCGTCGCCCTAGACGCCGAGCGCAAGGAGCTCTATCGCATCGGCCGTTCGGGCAAACTGGCGGAGGATCTGACTCGCAAACTGGTCCGCGAGGTCGACCTGCAGGAGTCGCGGTTCAGCGCCCGCTAGCGCCGACGCACGGCGGCGGCGGCCGGGGCAATCCGGCGCCATTGCGGGCAACATCGCACAATCTTCGCCGGCAGCCGGCCCACTACTCTTGCATTGGCGGTCAGGAGCCGTCGCGCCTAACGGTCTGGTCTTGGAGCACGGTCTTGTCCTTTCTGCTTCCCCTGGATCGCAACCCCCCATTCCAAGAGTTGGAGAAAACTGCATGAACAATCGCACCATGTCCGCTCTCGTCGCCGGCGCTTTCGCCAGCGCGCTGAGCACTGTTTCCGTTGCACCGGCCATGGCGGAGGACTTTTCCCCCACGCAAAAGAAAGTCCAGGCCGACAACACGGTTCTCGTCAAATCCGGCAAGGTCGAACCCTGCTTCGGCGCCGCCCTCAAGGGTCAGAACGACTGCTACGCGGGCCCGGGCACGACCTGCGCCGGCACCAGCACCACCGACTATCAGGGCAATGCGTTCAAGCTGGTGCCCACCGGCACCTGCACCAAGATCACGACACCGAAGGGGCACGGCAGCCTCAAGCCCATCACCTGAGAATCCGCCGAACGGCCGGACCACAAACCGGTCCGGCCGACCCTTCGCGATCCACAAGCAAAGGCCTGCCGTGTCCGAAGCGTTCTCCGAAGCCGCCCATTGCGATACACCCTGGCGCGCCGGCGTCGGGCTGAAGGCCGAACACTATCGCACCGTCCTCGAAACACGGCCCGGCATCGGTTTCTTCGAGGTTCATGCCGAGAACTATATGGGCGCGGGCGGCCCGCCGCATCGTTACCTGTCCGCCATTCGCGAGCTCTATCCGCTGTCGCTTCACGGCGTCGGATTGTCGATCGGGGCGGACAGAACCTTGGACAGGGACCACCTTGGGCGTTTGAAGGCGCTGGCCGCGCGCTATGCGCCCGTCCTGTTCTCGGAACATCTCGCCTGGTCGAGCCACGAGGCCGGTTTCCTGAACGACCTGCTGCCCGTGCCCTATACGGCGTCGGCCTTGCGGCGCGTCGCCGAGCACATCGACGAGGTCCAGGAGACGCTTGGCCGCCGGATGCTGCTGGAGAATCCCTCCACCTATCTCGCCTTCGCCGAAAGCACCTATGCGGAGACGGATTTCATCGCCGAGATCGTGCGGCGGACCGGCTGCGGTCTGCTGCTTGACGTCAACAACGTCCTGGTCGCGTCGGTCAACCAGCAATGGAACCCCTTCGCCTACATCGACGCCTATCCGCTGGCCGAGGTGCGGCAGATCCATCTTGCCGGCCATGCCCGGGACGCCGACGAAAGAGGGCGCCCGCTATTGATCGATACCCATGATCGTCCCGTCGCGGACGTCGTCTGGGATCTTTTCGCTCATGCCGTCGGCCGGACCGGCCCTGTTCCGACGCTGATCGAATGGGATGCCGACGTGCCGGATTGGCCGACACTCAAGGCACAGGCGGATCGCGCCGATGCGATCATGCGGATGACGGCGTCCGCAGAGCCGTGCGCAATCTTCACCGGCGCGCAATCGATGACATCGGTCGAACCGCGATATTATTGAGCGAAGGTGCGTGAGCCATCCGATGCGACAAAGCCCTTCCAACGTAGCGGTGATGACCGGTCTCGACCGCCGCCTGGCGGAATTCGCCGCGGCGCTTCTGGATCCCGACTGTCCCGCCCCCGTGGGATTGATCGGCCCCGACGGCGAACCCAGCGTCAAGCGCTTCGCCGTCTACCGGAACAATGTCGTCGCGGGCCTCGGCGAGACCCTGAAGGCCGCCTTTCCGGCGGTGCGCCGCATCGTCGGCGCCGAATTCTTCGCCGCCATGGCGCGGGTCTATGTGTCGCGCGAGCCGCCGGCGTCGCCGATCATGCTCCATTATGGCGCGGGCTTCGCCGATTTCATCGACGGGTTCGCGCCCGCGGCCGCGCTGCCCTATCTCGGCGACGTCGCCCGCCTGGAGCGGGCCTGGGCGGAGGCCTATCACGCCCCCGAAGCCGAGCCGCTCGACCCGGCGGTGCTCGCCGGTATCGCTCCGGACAAGCTGCCCCATGCCAGCCTGTTGCTGCATCCGTCGCTGCGCGTCGTCCGCTCACCGTTTCCCGCCGTCACGATCTGGCGGATGAATATCGACGGCGGCGTGCCGGGCCGGGTGGATTTCGATCGCCGGGGAGAGGATGCGCTCGTCCTGCGCCCGGTCGCCGAGGTCGAGCTGCGGGTGCTGCCGCCCGGCGCGGCCGCCTTCATTGCGGCGCTCGGCGCCGGAACGCCTGTCGTCGGCGCGCTGGGCTTGGCGTTGCGCGACGATTCGCGTTTCGAGCTGGACCGGGCGCTTGCGGGCCTGATGGAAGCCGGCGCGATCATCGGCTGGTATTTGACCGAAGAGTCCGTCTGCGACCTTGCTGGAGCGCTGTCATGAGCACACTCGTTTCCCCTCCGCTAGCGCGCGCCGTGCGGTTCATCGGCAAGATTCTGGAAAAGCTGGAAGCGTTCGCGCGGCTGGTGGCGCCGCCGCTGCTGCGCATCGCGCTGGCGCTTCCCTTCTTTCGCTCCGGCCTTACCCGCTGGGACGGCTTCCCGTCGCTTTCCGCAGGTACGCTCTATCTCTTCGAGAACGAGTTCAAGCTCCATGTCTTCGGCGGCGCCTATGACTTCCCGGCGCCGGATACGCTCGCCTTTCTCGTCGCCGTCGCCGAGATCGTGCTGCCGGTTCTGCTGGTCCTGGGGTTGTCCACCCGGTTCGCGGCGCTCGGCCTCCTGATCATGACCGGCGTGATTCAACTCGTGTTCCCGGACGGCTGGGCCAACTTCCATCTCTATTGGGCAAGCCTGGCCGTCGCGATCATCGCGCTCGGCCCCGGCAGCCTGTCGATCGATCGCCTGATCGCCCTGCTGCTGCGGACCAGTTCGCGATCCGTGAATTAAAGCTTCGTTCCTTCTGCCGTCGCCGGTCGGCAGGCACGCCGGCGATCTTGACCGCACCGGCGCGCAAACGGAGATAGGAATCTGCAAGCCATAGCGCGGCGACTCCGGGAAGTTGGGCCCGTCGTAGCCGGATCAGACGATGCGAAACGCCAGGCCATCCGCCAAACATGTGACGGCCCTTGCACTCCTCGGCCTGATCGCCCCGCTGGGCGGCTGCGCGAGCCGAGGTGCGCCGTCCTTCATCCTGTTCGGCGCCTATTTTCCCGGATGGATGTTCTGCGCCCTGCTGGGAGTTCTCGGCGGGATCGGGGCCCGCGTCGCGATGGCCCTGTCGGGTCTCTCCGACGTCCTGCCGTTTCAACTGTTCGTCTGCGTTTCCGCGGGCTTCATCGTTGCCGCGGCGGCGTGGTTGCTCTGGTTCGGACGCTAGCGATGCGGGCGGCGGGGACAAAGCGCCGGGGTCGCGGGGCGATGGTTGTTTCGGCGCTGATCGTCGCCGCCGCCGTCGGCATCGGGGGCTATGTGCTGCATCGGCGGGCGGCGTTGCCGTCGACCGACGACGCGACGATCGATGCCGACGTCGTCCATATCGCCGCCGCGGTCGGGGGGCGGATCGTCGCCATCCCGGTCGCCGAAAACATGCCGGTCGCCAAAGGCGATCTACTGTTCCAGATCGACCCGGTTCCCTACCGGCTCGCGGTCGAGCAGATCCGGTCCGATCTCGATCTAGCGATCGCGGCGCTCGCGACGCAGCGCCGCGTGCTTTCGACCCAGCGTTCCGCCGCGACCATCGCCGCCGAGCAGGTGAAGCGGGCGATGGCAAATCTCGATCTTGCGACGCGCACGGTCGAGCGGCTGCGGCCGCTTGCCGCCAAGGGCTATGTGCCCCGGCTGCAGCTCGACCAGGCCCAGACGGCGGCGCGGGACGCCGCGACGTCGCTGCAGCAGGCGCGCGAGCAGGGGATGGCCGCGGCGCGGGCCGTGGACACCGAGGCCGGCGCGGCGGCCACGGTGCGTGCCCGGCAGGCGGCCTTGGCGATCGCCGAGCGCGCGCTGCAGGACACAACGGTGCGCGCGCCGCATGCCGGCCGGATCGTCGGCCTCACAGTGTCCTCCGGCGAAATGGTGATTCCGGCGCAAGCCCTTTTCACGCTGGTGAATACCGACGAATGGTTCGCCGTCGCGAATTTCCGCGAGTTCGATCTCGGCGCCATCGCGGTGGGCGATTGCGCGACCGTCTACTCGCTGATCGATCGCAGCCTGGCGATCCACGGCGAGGTGCAGGGAATCGGATCGGGCGTGCTGGACGAGGAGCGGATCAACCTTCCGCGCTCGGTTCCCTATGTCGAACGCTCGTTGAATTGGGTGCGGGTGGCGCAGCGCTTTCCGGTGCGCGTGCGGTTGAAAGCGCCGCCGTCCGAGCTGATGCGGCTGGGGGCCAGTGCCGTCGTCGAGGTGAGGCATGGCGATGCCTGCCCTTGACCGCCGGCCGGGCGAACGCATCCGCGAATGGCTCGGCCTGCTGGCGGCGGCGCCGGGGCGGCTCGAGTTCGCGACGCGGCAAGCCCTGATCTGTGCGCTCACGGTGCTTGTCGTCGAGATCTATCAGACGCCCGGTCCGGCGCTCACCATCTACGTCGTCTTCTTTCTCAACAAGGCGGACCGGGCGGGGAGTCTCGTCATGAACCTCGTATTGCTGCTGCTCGTCACGGTCGTCATCGCGCTGGTGACCGGCGTCACGACGGTCGTGATCGATACGCCGGCGTGGCGCGTCGCGAGCATCGCGGCGCTTTCTTTCGGCCTGCTGTTCCTGGCATCAGCGAGCAAGCTGCGTCCCGTCGGCGCGATCATCGCGCTGATCATCGGCTATGCGCTCGACCTCCTGGGCACCCTGCACATCGGCGAGATCGCGACCCGCGCGCTTCTCTATTCCTGGTTGTTCGTCGGAATCCCGGCCGGCCTGTCCATCGCGATCAACCTGCTGATCGCGCCGTCGCCGCGCCGGCTTGTGGAACGCGCGCTGGCCAATCGCGTGCGCGCCAGTGCCGGTGTGCTGCGGTCGCCCGGCACGCGCGCCGCGTTCGATGCGTGTCTGGAGGAGGGACTCGGCGAGGTGCCGGAATGGCTCAATCTTGCCGGCGCGGAGAAGAGTTCACCGCCCCAGGACATTGCCGCCCTGCGCAAGGCTTCGCAGGCGACGACCGCCGTCCTGCTATTGACCGATCTGGCGACCGGCGAGGCCGAGGCCTCGTTTCCTGCCGCGTTGCGCGTCCGCGTCGCCGGTCTTCTGGACGAAATGGCGGCGATGCTCGATGCCGGCGGCTATCCGGTCGACGTCTTCCTGGCGCCGGGCGAGGACGAAGCCGGATTGGCGCCGGCGGCGTCCGCCGTCCTGACGGATTTCCGCTCGACCCTGTCGCTGTTCGCCGAGCCGTGGCCGCCGGAAACGTCGGAGCCCGCGCCGGCCGCGAAAGCGCCGGGCGGCTTCTTCCTGCCGGACGCCTTCAGCAATCCCGAACACGTCCAATATGCGCTCAAGACGACGGCGGCGGCCCTGTTCTGCTACGGCCTCTATACCGTGCTCGACTGGCCGGGAATCCACACCTGCTTCATCACTTGCTACATCGTCGGGCTCACGACGACGGCGGAAACGATCGAGAAGCTGACACTGCGCATCCTGGGCTGCCTGCTCGGCGCCGGCGCCGGGCTCGCGGCGATCATCTACGTCATCCCATCGCTCACCTCGATCGATGCCCTGATGGGGATCGTGTTCGCGGGCGCCTTTGTTGCCGCCTGGATCGCCGCCGGCAGCCCGCGGATCGCCTATGCCGGCTTCCAGCTCGCCTTCGCGTTCTTCCTCTGCGTGGTGCAAGGGCCGGCGCCGGCCTTCGACATGGTCGTGGCACGCGACCGGGTGGTCGGCATCCTGATCGGCAACGTCGTCTCCTATCTCGTGTTCGTTTACGTCTGGCCTGTCTCCATCGCGGGACGTATCGATACCGCGGTCGTCGCCCTGCTGCGGGGTCTGAATGCGCTTGCCGCGTCGCCAAGTCTGTCGCGCCGGCGCGATCTGGCGGCAAGCGCGCTTGCCGCGCGGGGTGCGATCGGCAGGGAGATCGGGCTCGTTGCTTACGAGCCGCGCCGGGTTCGGCCGTCGCCGGATTGGGTTCGGCGTCGGTCGCAGGCACTCGACGGCATCGCCGCGCTGACCGGGCCGTTGTTGTTGGCCACCGATTGGGGACCGGAGGCCTCCGGCGGCTTCGCGGCCCGTCTTTCGCGCCTGGCAAGCCTGTTCGCTCTCCCCGAAACCGCGACGCCGGACGAACAGCCGATCGCGGCCGGGGCCGGCGGTTCTTTGTCCGCCCCCTGGGGCTTGGTTGACGACCGCCTCACGACGCTCGAGCGCGCGATCGCCGCGGATGCCGGGAAGGAAGGGGTGGTGCGCCATGCGACCGCTTGAACGCGCAGCCGCCCTCATCTTGGGATCGGCGCTTCTCGCCGGCTGCGCGACGTCGGCGATCGACATGGCGCCGGAAAGGCCGGATCGACCCTGGATCCCGGCCACGACGCCGGACGGCGAGATCATTGCCGGCGTACGCGGCACAGGGTCGGGGGCAGGGGGATATGTGCTGCCCGCCAATCCCGCCCTGGCGAGCGTCCCGCCGCAGCCGGCCGTAGACGGGTCCAAGACCTATTCGCTCGCAGAGCTGATCGATCTTGCCGAGTCGAACAACCCGGCGACGCGAATCGCCTGGAACGATGCAAGGCGCGTGGCGCTGGCCGCCGGCATCGTGCAGAGCACGTATCTGCCAACGGTCACTGCGAGCGCCATCGCAGGCTATCAGGGCAGCAGCGGCCACGATGCCGCCTTCGGCACCCACCTGCAGACCAACGGGTCGGCGAACGGCGCGGTCTCGGCTCTCTCACTGCAATGGCTGCTGTTCGACTTTGGCGAACGCGAAGCGGTCGTCGACGCCGCCAAGCAGGCATCCGTCATTTCGAACATCGCCTTCACAGCCGTCCACCAGCAGGTCATTTACAACGTCACCCTGGCATTCTACGCGCATGCCGCGGCGCAGGCCCGTCTCGTCAACGCCAACCGGTCGCTGGAGAATTCCCGGGCAGTGCAAGCCGCCGCAGAGGACCGCTACAAGCACGGCATCGGAACGGTGATCGAAGTTGCCCAGGCGCGCCAGGGCACCGCGCAAGCCGATCTCGCCCTGGTGCAGGCGACCGGCGGCACGCAGGACGCCTATTTCGCCGTGATCACGGCGATCGGCGTGTCGCCGCTGACCAGGATCAGAATCGCCGACGTATCGGGCCGCAAGCTCACGCCGTCCCTGTCGGTGCCCGTTGAGGCGATCATTTCGCAATCGCTGTCCCGCCGCCCCGACGTGCAAAGCGCCTATACCGCCCAAAAGGCCAGCCTTGCGAATGTCCGCGCCGCGCAGGCCGAATTCCTGCCCAAGCTGTTCCTGTCCGCCAACGGCACCTACAGTTCCGGCGGCCTGGATGTCACCACCCTTCCATCGATCGGTAATCTGCCGCCCACGGTAAACATCGGCGGCAACCGCCTCGGCGGCAGCGTCTTCGCAGGCATTACGGTTCCGCTTTTCGACGGCGGCACCCGCGACGCGGCCCTCGCCCAGGCCCGTGCCGAAGCCGACAGCGCCGAGGCCAGACTGACGCGCGTAAAGGAAGAAGCGGTTCGCGAGATCGTCCAGGCGGACAACACGCTGCGAACCAGCCTCTCCGCCCACAGCGCGGCGCAAAATCTGGCGACGGCCGCGCAAACGACGTTCGACGCGGCGCTCGCCGCCTATCGCAGCGGCGTCGGCTCCATCACCGAAGTCGCCGTTGCCGACAGCCAGCTCCTTCACGCCAAGAATGCGGCCAGCGACGCTTACAGCGCCGCCTTGTCCGCCGCCGCAACCGTGGCGCTGTCGACCGGCGTCCTCGGCGGCACAGCCGACGAATATTGAGGGGATGGCGCGATATCGCCGAACGACAAAGGCCTTAGGCCGCCGCCTCGGCCGTCATGCCGCGAAGCCTGTGCTCGGTCCGCTCCCGGCGCCAGGTGGCCGGGGTCTGGGCATGTTTGCGACGGAAAGTCCGGCAGAAATGCGCTTGGTCCCCAAGCCCGCAACGAATGGCGATTTCGCTCAGCGGCATGTCGGTCGTCAACATCAGCATCTCGGCCTTGTCGATTCTGCGCCGCACGACGTACTTCTGGGGTGTCTCGTGAAACGTCCGCTTGAACACGCGGCAGAAATATGTCGGGCTCAGCTTCAGGACCGCGCTGAGCTCCTTGAGGGGGATGCGCCGCTCCAAGCGGGTGTCTACATAGGCTTTCAGCCGGCGTATCTGCCATGTCGCCAAGCCGCCGGTCTTCATTTCCGGAAGCACCTCGATTCGCAGGCGATCGATCTCCACTCGGATCAGGGACGTGGCTTTGGTCAACAGGAATTTAACGTTGTCGCGATCGCCCTCCAATTCCTGACACGCCCCATCGAGAAGCCTTACAAGGCTGGGAAGGAGATTGGGCTCTTCAGCCTGGAACGAAACCCTCGTCACGCCGTCGTCGATCTGCATCTTGTCGCCCACACTTTGCAAGATTGCCAACTCATGCCACCGACTATGGACGGTCGCCGGGCGATGCGGGTGTTGTGATTTGTTAACGGTTGTTGCGGGCGCACAACAACATTTTCGCCCGCCCGGGGCGTGCTTCGGACAAGTCTCGAAGCGCGCGCGCGATGGTGAATAAACGACAAATCAGGCCCGTCCCGCCAAATCATTTTCTCGGCTCCGTCGCCAATCTCGGTGTCACTGACGTCGCCTCCGCGGTCGTCGATCACGAGAAGGGTAGAAGACATGGCAGCTCGGGCAGCAGCGAGTGTTGAGAGGCACCTTCCCACGCCGAGCAGCGACTTTTACCTCCATGTCGAAACTCTCGATTCGGAGGAGCTGGCGCTGGTGCGGACCGTGCGCGCCTTCATGGAAGAGAAGGTGGCGCCCGTCATCGACAAATATTGGGCTGACGACGCATTTCCCTTCGAGCTGCTGCCGGCCTTCAAGGCGCTCAACATCGGCGGTCTCGGCCTCAGCGGCTATGGATGCCGCGGCGGGAGCCAGAAGCTGTTCGGCCTCGTCGCGATGGAAATGGCGCGCGTCGACGCGTCGTTCTGCACCTTTTTCGGCGTCCATGACGGGCTCGCCATGGGCTCGATCTCCCTGGCCGGTTCGGAGGAGCAGAAGCAGAAATGGCTTCCGCCGATGGCGAGGATGGAGAAAATCGGCTGCTTCGGCCTGACCGAGCCGCTGGTGGGATCGGGCTCGGGCGGCGGGCTCACGACGACGGCGACGCGCGACGGCGATGGCTGGATCCTCAACGGCCAGAAGAAATGGATCGGCAACTCGACCTGGTGCGACGTCTCGATCATCTGGGCCCGCGATGTCGCCGACAACCAGGTGAAGGGCTTCATCGTCGAAAACAAGACGACGGAGGGGTTCAGCGTCGAGAAGATCGAACACAAGACGGCCCTGAAAGTCGTTCAGAACGGCCTCATCACCCTTTCGAATTGCCGGATCCCGGAAGCGAACCGCCTGCAAAAGGGCAACTCGTTCCGCGACACCGCGCGCGTCCTGCGCATGACGCGCTACATGGTCGGCTGGGCGTCGACCGGCTGCCAGATGGGCGCCTATGAAGCTGCCCTCGGCTACGCGCAGACGCGCCTTCAGTTCGGAAAGCCTATCGCCAGCTTCCAGCTCGTTCAGGATATCCTTGCCAAGATGCTGGCCAACGTCACGGCCTGCCAATGCCTGATGGTGCGGCTCGCCCAATTGGACGATGAGGGCAAGCTACTCGATCACCACGCGGCGCTCGCCAAGGCCTTCTGCACCGCCAAGATGCGCGAAACGGTTTCCTGGGGCCGCGAGATTTTCGGCGCGAACGGGATCGTCGTCGATTCCAAGGTGGGCCGCTTCTTCGCCGACGCGGAGGCTCTGTATTCCTACGAGGGCACCTACCAGATGCAGAACCTGATCGTGGGAAAAGCCATCACCGGATTCAGCGCTTTCGTCTGAGCGGACATCTCGCGCACGCACAGGTCATTTGCCGCAAGGAGTTGAACAATGACGTCTGAGACAACGGTCCCGCCGACGCTCGACAACGTCCTCTATGAAGTGAAGGACGCGATCGTGCGGATAACCTTGAACCGCCCCAAGGTTTTGAACGCCCTCAACACGCCCGCCTGGATCGACCTGCGCACGGCGTTCGAGCTGGCGCGGAACGACAAGACGGTGCGCGGCGTCATACTCACCGGCGCCGGCGAGCGGGCCTTCATCGCCGGCGCGGATATCGCCGAACTCGCAACGATTTCGGCGGTCGAGGCGCAGAAGGCGAGCGAACTCGGCCAGGCGGTGCTGGACGCGGTCGAGAACCTCGGCAAGCCCGTCGTCGCTGCCATCAACGGCTTCGCTCTTGGCGGCGGCTGCGAGACGGCGCTGGCCTGCACCATCCGGATTGCCGTCAAGAACGCGATGTTCGGCCAGCCCGAAGTGAAGCTCGGTCTTCTGCCGGGCGGCGGCGGCACGCAGCGGCTGCCGCGCGTCGTCGGCCGGGCGCATGCTCTCAGGATCATCCTGTCGGGCGACATGATCGACGCGCAGGAGGCCCACAGGATCGGCCTCATCAGCGAAATCGTCGCGCCCTCCGAACTCATCCCCCGGGCGGAAGCCATCCTTCACGCCATCGCGGCCAATCCTCCGATCGCCGTCGCTCTCGCGCTCGATGCCGTCAACAAGGGCGCGGAAATGAGTCAAAGCGCCGGCCTGCAACTGGAGGCGTCCTATTTCGGCCTCTGCGCCTCGACCGAAGACAAGAAGGAAGGAACGGCGGCGTTTCTCGGCAAACGCGCACCGCAATTCCTCGGACGCTGAAAACGCCAACCATCGAAGGAAAACGGCCATGACGAGCGACAACATATTCTCCGGTTTGAAGGTGGTGGACCTGGCAAGCTTCATTGCCGGCCCCAGCGCCGCCGTCATCCTTTCCGACTTCGGCGCCGAAGTCGTCAAGGTCGAACCGCCGTCCGGCGACATGTGGCGATACGGCCATCAAATCGCGCCGCAACCGCAGGCCAAGGACCCTTATCCCTGGCATCTGGCGAATCGCAACAAGCGCGGCATTGCCATCGATCTCAAAGCGCCGGCGTCGCGGCCGATCGTCGAGAGGCTGGTGCAATGGGCCGATGTCCTGATCGTCAATACACCCCATCCGGCACGCAAGCGGCTGAAGCTCGAATACGGCGACGTGGCGCCGTGGAATCCACGGCTCATCTACGCCGACATCACCGGATTCGGCGAAAAGGGTCCCGACGCCGATCTTCCCGGCTTCGATATCACGTCCTATTGGGCGCGCAGCGGCCTTCTCTCCATGACGCGCGACGCCGGTCTCCCGCCGACCTGGCCCGTCGCCGGAAGCGGCGACAACGCGACGGCCGTCGGCCTCTACGCCGCCATCGTGACCGCCTTGTACCGGCGCGAACGCACCGGCCAGGGCTCCCATGTCACGACGTCGCTTCTCGCCCAAGGCGTCTGGGCGGCGAGCGTCTCGATCCAGGCGGCCCTCTGCGACGCGAAATTCTACGGCCGGCACGATCGCTCGAACCCGGCGAACGCGGCCATGAACGTGTATCGGGCCGCCGACGACACCTGGTTCGTGCTGCTCGTGACGCATGAAAAGCTGGCCGCAGTGGCGCAGGCCATCGGCCGCCCGGACCTTTTGACCGATCCGAGATACGCCGACCCGGCGCAGCTCAAGGCGAACATGCCGCAGTTGACCGCCACGCTCGACGAGGTCTTCTCGGCCCAGCCCATGTCGCACTGGCATGACGTGCTCAGCGGCATTCATGTGACGTTCGGCGCCGTGCGCGGTCCGCAAGAGGTGATCGATGATCCGCAATTGCGCGCCAACGATATCGTCGTTCCGCTCGAGGGTGCCGGCGATGCGCTGACCGCGACGATCAGCAGCCCGATACAGATACACGGTGTTGCGAAGGAGCCCGCGCGCCGCGCGCCGGCGGTCGGCGAACACAATGATGCGGTTCTTCGGCAGCTTGGCTTCGACGCCGGCGAAATAGCGAACTTGCGCGCGGCAAAGGCCATCCAGAACTGAGACCCCACGGGCGGCGGCGCAAAACGACGCCGAGCGTGACAGGCATGTGGAGACGAATGTGACAGAAAAGCATGGAACACGTTCCGAATCGAACCCAGGCACCGCGGACTCGACCGGACACCTTTTCGTTCTGGAACTGAGCGGCGGCCGCATCCATTCGATGAAGGCGGATGGCTCGAACGGCGGGGTCGTCGTCGCGGATTGCAGGATACCGGACGGGATCGCGATCGATCCGGATGCCGGCCACATCTATTGGACCAATATGGGCGTGCCGAACCTGAACGACGGCTCGGTCGAACGGGCCGACTTCGACGGCAAGAACCGGACGGTCATCGTTCCGGTCGGCGGCACGCATACGCCCAAGCAAATCCATCTCGATCGGGCGAACCGCAAGCTCTACTGGTGCGACCGCGAAGGCATGCGCGTGATGCGCGCCAATCTCGACGGAAGCGCGCTGGAGACGCTGGTCCAGGCCGGCCACGGCGAAAGCGACAGCCGCGATCAGACCAAATGGTGTGTCGGCATCACGCTCGATCATGCGCGCGGCCATATCTACTGGACGCAGAAAGGCCCCGACAATGGCGGGGTGGGACGCATCTTCCGCGCCGGCCTCGAGATGCCGGCGGGCAGCACGGCGGCCGACCGGGCCGATATCGAAGTCTGGCTCGACCAGCTTCCCGAGCCCATCGACCTCGAACTCGATACGCAAAGCCGGACGCTTTATTGGACGGATCGCGGCGACCCGCCGCGCGGCAATACGGTCAACCGCGTGTCCGCCGACGCAGCGGCGGGGCAACGAACCCCCGAGATCATCTTCACGCATCTGATGGAGGGCATCGGCCTCGCGCTCGATGTCCCCGGCGGCCGGATGTTCATGACCGATCTGGCGGGATCCATATATTCGGCGCGCCTCGATGGATCGGCGCCGCGCGTGTTGCGCTACGCCCAAGGCAATCTCAGCGGCATCGCTTATGCCGTTTTGTCAAGCAAGGAGACGGGAATATGACGATGGACAGACCCATTCGGCAGGTTGCGATCATCGGAACGGGTGTTATCGGCGCCAGTTGGGCGGCCCTTTTCCTGGCCAAAGGCCTCAAGGTCGTCGCCACGGATGTGGCGCCGAATGCCGAGGCGAACCTGCGGCACTTCGTCGACGCCGCCTGGCCGGCGCTCGAGCGATTGGGGCTTTCCCCGAATGCGTCGCGCGACAACCTGAAATTCACCGCCGCGCTCGCGACCGCCGTCGAAACGGCCGATTTCGTCCAGGAGAACGGGCCGGAAAGGATCGACTTCAAGCGGACGCTGTACGGCCAGCTCGACGCGCTTCTGCCGCCGGACGTCATCATCGCATCGAGCTCCTCCGGCCTGACCATGAGCGAGATTCAAGCCGGCTGCCGCGATCATCCCGAACGGTGCGTCATCGGCCACCCGTTCAATCCGCCGCACCTGGTTCCGCTTGTCGAGATCGTCGGCGGCACGAAGACCTCCAAGGATACGATCGATCGCGCCTTCGAATTCTACACCGCGCTGGGCAAGCGCGCCGTGCGCCTGCGCAAGGAAGTGCCGGGCCATGTCGCGAACCGCCTGCAGGCGGCGCTGGCGCGCGAGGTCTATCACCTCGTGGCCGAAGACGTGGTCAGCGTCGCCGACGTCGATACCGCCCTGTGCTGGGGCCCGGGATTGCGTTGGGGCATCATGGGGCAGGTCCTGCTCAACCATCTGGGCGGCGGCGATGGCGGGATCGAGCACTTCTTCCACCAGTTCACCGGCCCGGTGACGGCATGGTGGAAGGTTCTGGGTTCGCCGCAACTCACCCCCGCCTTGCAGGAGAAGCTCATCGCCGGCCTCCATGCCGAGGTCGGCACGCGCACGATTCCCGAGCTGGAGGCGCAACGCGACGAAATCCTTCTCGGCCTGCTCGAGCTTCGTGCAGCTCGTGGATAAGACGGCGGTCACTGCCGAGGACAGGTCCGCTTCGGCCGGTTCGCTGCCGCGGGTGGTGATCGTCGGCGGCGGATTCGGTGGAATTGCCGCCGCCAAGGCCCTGGCGCGTGCGCCGGTTCACGTCACGCTGATCGACCGCCGCAACCACCACCTGTTCCAGCCCCTGCTGTACCAAGTCGCGACCGCCGGGCTCTCGCCGGCGCAGATCGCCGCTCCGATCCGCGTGATCCTCAGGCACCAGCAGAACGCGAACGTTCTTCTGGGCGAGGTCGTCGACGTCGACATGAACCGGCGCGAGGTCGTTCTGTCCGACGCCCGCCTCGGGTTCGATTTCCTGGTGCTCGCCACCGGCGCCCGGCACTCCTATTTCGGACACCCCGATTGGGAGACGTTTGCGCCCGGGCTGAAATCCATCGAAGACGCCTTGGAGATCCGCCGCCGCATCCTGCTGGCGTTCGAGAAGGCGGAGCGGGACGAGGATGCGGATGCCAGAAAAGCGCTTCTCACCTTCGTTGTGATCGGCGGCGGGCCGACCGGCGTCGAGCTCGCGGGCAAGATTGTCGAGATCGCCCGGCATGCCCTGCGCAAGGACTTCCGCAAGATCAATCCCGCGAATGCGGAAGTGATTCTGGTCGAAGCCGGCGAGCGCCTGCTCCCGATGTTCCCCCGCGAGCTTTCGACGGACGCGAAGGCCAGGCTGGAAAGGCTGGGCGTGACCGTCAGGCTCGGCCAGGCGGTCACCAATTGCGACGCCGACGGCGCGGTGGTCGGCGGCAAGCGCATGGCGGCGCGGACGATCATCTGGGCCGCCGGCGTTGCGGCCTCGCCGGCGGCGCGGTGGCTCGGCGCGCCCGCCGACCGCGCCGGACGGACCATCGTGGACGGAGCGCTGTCGGTGCCGGGGCATGACAATGTTTTCGTGATCGGCGATACGGCAAGCGTCAAGAATCCCAACGGCGCGGTGGTTCCCGGGCTCGCGGCCGCGGCCAAGCAGCAAGGGGCCTATGTCGCCGGCGTCATCAAGGCCAGCGTCTCCGCAAGCAGCCGGCCGAAGCCGTTTGTCTACGCCAATCTCGGCAACCTCGCGACGATCGGCCGGAACGCGGCGGTGATCGATTTCGGAAAAGTGAAATTGACCGGCTTTCCCGCCTGGCTCTTTTGGTCGGTGGCGCACATCTATTTTCTCGTCGGTTTCCGCAACCGGCTTGTTGCGATCCTGGACTGGTTTTGGACTTACCTTACGTTCGAGCGCGGCGCGCGATTGATCACGGACGAAAACCTCATCACGCGACGCCCGGCGGTCGACGCCGTACCCACGGCGCATTAGCGGGATGCTGTTTTCAATTCGTCGAGGAAGGCCTTGGCCCGGATCAAGTCGGCGCTGTTGTGCCCCTCGATGAACCGCACATAGACCGGTTCCAATATTTTCCGTGCCTCGTCGGTGCCGCGTTGCTCGTTCACAAGCTTGCTCAAGCTCAGCGCGGCGCGCAGCTCCCACGACAGAGCGCCCTGGCGCCGCGCGAGTTCGAGCGCTTTGTACAGGCAATCCGCAGCATCGGCAGGCTTGCCGCGCGCATGGGCAAGCAGGCCGCGGATCCGAAGGACTTCCGAGGAACACCAATTTTCGTAGTCCCGGTCGATGCTTTCCAACTGGCTCATCCAGGACAGAGCGTCGTCGAGACGGCCCGCCGCGACAGCCAGCTCGCAGGCATGGGCCAGGACCAGGACATTGAACGCCTCCATGCGCGCGCTGACCAGCAGGCGGAGCCCTTCCGAAATCAAGGGCGTGCCCGCGTCGAACTGGCCGCGCCGGGCCTGGCACAGTCCCATGATGCACAGCGCAAATCCGGAGTCGCTGTCGATCGAATGCGCCCTGCCTTGCTCCAGCAGGTCGACGGCATCGCGTTCGATCGGATCGACATTGGGCTCGGACAGATGCGTATTCAGGATCGCCCAGGACATGGCGAGGCCGACGGGAATCGCGAGGCCGGAGGAGCGTGCCTCGGCAACCGCGCGCTCGCCCCATATTTTGGCTTGAACCGGCTGGCCCATGATCCACAGCGTATTGGACAAGACGCCGAGCGCATCGACATGGCGGTCGTAACCCGTCGTCCTGACGCTTGCGAGAAGCGCCGCTTCGGTTTCAAGGCCGAAATACCGTTGCAGATGGGTGCGGGTCTCGTCGAAGCGCGCGACGTGATGCATGGAATGGCCTAGCATCCACTCGCTCATGGCCATGGCATCGGTATCGGAGACTTCCCTGGCGAGCGCCGCGCACCGCTCCGCGGTGTTAAGGGCCTCGGCGTACTGCGCCGCGCGTATTTCGCCGCCCCAGAGCACGAGATGGGACAGGAATTGGGTGGAAAGATCGCCCAGAGCGCTCGCCTGCTCGAGCGTCTGGCCCCACGCCGCCCTGGTCTTTCCCGTAAATCCGCTGGTGAAGAGTTCGGCCGCCGCGGACGCGCTCTGTATGCGCAATTGCTGCGGCACGGTCGCATTGCCGGCACCCGTTGCAGCCGCGGCCGCTTTGGCGAGCCATTCCCGGCACTCGGCAAGCAGCGCCTTGCTCAGCCAGATGGGGGCCGAATAGGCCGCGATGTCCACACCGACAAGCGCATCGCCGCCGCTGCCGAATGCCCACCGCAGGGCCGTGCGGATGTCGTCGATGTCGGACGGCGAGGCCTCCTCTCCGCCGGGGCCGGTCTTGTTGGCGGCCGTCGCGCGGAGCAGGTCGCAAAAATGCAGCGCATGCTGACGCTGAACCGATTCCAGCTCGCCGCTCTCTTCGAGTTTGCGCCTTGCATAGGCCCGTGTGGTGTCGAGAAGGCGATAGCGGGTGAGGGCGCCGGCTGTGTCGGCGGAGGCGAGAGATTTCGAAAAAAGACCGAGGATCGCATCGACCGCCTGGGCTTCCGCGATGTCGCCGCGAACGAGAGCTTGCGCGGCGTCGAGCGAGAAGCTTCCCGGAAACACCGACAGTCGGCGAAGGGCCACGCGTTCGGTCTCGGACAGCAGGTTGTGGCTCCAATCGAGCGTGGCATGGAGGGTCTGGTGCCGCGGCGGCGCGGTCCGCCGTCCGGGCCAAAGCAGTGCGAACTGGCTGTCGAGCAGCGCCGCGGTGTCCCTGATGCCGAAAGTGCCGACGCGTCCCGCCGCGAGCTCGATTGCCAGCGCGTTTCCGCCGAGCTTGCGGCACATGCCGCTGACAATCTGCGCCTCTTCGTCGCTCAGATCGACCTCGCCGGCACCGGCGCTCGCCATGCGGTTGGCGAAGAGTTGTGTGGAGGGATAGGCCAGGGCTTCGGCCGCCGTGAGCTTCGCGGCCGCCGGCGGGCTGATCAGCGAAGGCAAAATATGGATATGCTCGCCTTCGACACGCAGCGCCTCCCGGCTGGTTGCGAGGATGTAGAGATCCCGGCTCTCGCTGAAGAGACGCTGTGCGACGGTTGCGGCTTCGGCGATCAAGTGCTCGCAGCTGTCCAGGGCGAGCAGGACGCGCTTGCCCTGGAGATGCGCCACGAGGTCGGGAAGCGTGTCTTTCGCCTGCACCGGGAGGCCGAATGCCGACGTGATCGAGTTGGCCAGCAAAGCGGGATCGCCGACCGGACCCAGCCCGACGAAACAAACAGCGCCGGCAAACTCCTCCAGAAGGGAATGCGCGACCGAAAGGGCCACGGTGGTCTTCCCCACGCCGCCGGGACCGACCACCGTCACGAATCGGCCGGCCAGCAATTTATCGCATAGCGCGCGAACCTCCTCGTGCCGGCCGACCATGTCCGCCAAAGGCTGCGGCAGCGGGTATGACGCGTGAAATGCGCGACCCGCCTCCACCGCTCCCGAAATCGTCGTTCGCGACGTCGGCGCGATCAGCCGGTAGCCGCGGCCGGACACATTCGCAATGTAAGGGGTGCCTTCATCCCGCTCCTCCAATGCCTTGCGGAGCGCCGCGATGTGAACGCGAAGGCTGACGTCCTCCACGAAGAGGTTCGGCCATACCTTGGAAATCAATTCTGTACGGCCGACGATTTCTCCAGGCCTGTCGGCGAGCGCCAGCAGGACATCGAACGACCGGCTGCCCAGCTTTATTGTCTCGCCCCCTTTTTTCAGAACGCGTTCGAGGGGGAAAAGCTGGAACGCGCCGGTCGTTATGACCTCGCGGGTGTCGCTATTGGGCAGGCGACGCATTGCTGACACCGACGGTGATAACAGGCGCTCAGTTTAGTCGCGTTTTCCGGTCGGGCAACCGGCTTACCATGCGCGAAAGGCAGCACCGAAATGACGCCATGTCCGAGGTCGGAAATTCGCATATTGAGGATCTGACAGATCGTCATGCAGCGGCGCGAAACGACGCCGAACGGGCAAAGCGAGAGATCGCAAAAAGAGCGGGCCGGGTTTTGGGGGAAACCCGGCCCGCAGACGCCGCCCGCCGGGAGGGGCGGGGAGGGGCGGCGGCAACACGTTGAGGCGAGTATGCCCCAGACCCTCCATGCCGGCTTTTACGAACCGGTCGTGAGTTGCAGGAAATTGCCGTCGTCGGCATTCCTTCAAGCGATGATGGAGATCGGTCTTTTTGGGCAGGCTCGGGCAAATCGGGCGCCGATCGTTCAAGCTGCCGGCGATCCTGCGGCCCATTCTGTCCCCGGCCGACGACCTGATGAAGGGCCACACGATGACAAGGCTGGATACAATCCACGGCGCCCATGGACGAGGGGCCGGTGCCGAGCAGGGCGCCGATCAGCCGGCTGCGGCGATCTCACGCCGGCTCTGGCGCGCCTATTGCGCGATCCATCTGCGCAATGCTCAACGGGCTTTGCGGCCCGCCATTTCGCGCGGTTCGCCGGTCATGCCGTGCGCGCCCGCCGACGCCGTCAGGCAGTCATAGCCGCCGGGAGACCGGCCATGCCGCGCCGCTCGCTTCGTGCGCCGATGCTAGCGGCTGCTTTCTCTCGCGCCGCCAGAGGCTCGGGGTCGTGCCGACGATGCGATGAAAGCGCGTCGTGAGATGGGCCTGGTCGGAAAATCCCGCGGCGAGCGCGATCGCGCACAAGGGCTCGTCCGTCGTCAGCATGAGCTCCTGCGCCTTGTCGATGCGGCGCTGCATCACGAAGGCGTGGGGGCTGACCTCGAACTGCTTCTTGAAGGCGCGCTGGAAGTAGTTGGGGCCGAGGCGGGCCACGGCGGACAGATCGCGGACCGTTACGGACTTGTCCAGATTCGCCTCGATATACGCCTTGACGCGCTGCACCTGCCATGGCGCCAGGCCGCCGCGCACTAGGCCCATGCCGGGCTTGGGCGCGGCATCCACCGTCTCGAGAACCGAGCACGCTTTCGAGATATAGCTGCAAGCGGCCTCGCGGTCGGTGTCCAGCGTCTTCAGGCTGGCGCGCAGCAGCTCGACCACGATCTGTGCCGCTTTGGGCGTGTTCGTGTTGGCGGGTAGATAGGGCGGGGCGGCGGCAACCGGCGGCGCGTCCAGGGCTAGGGCATACATCGCAAGACTCCTTCAAACCTCGGCGGTCGTTTCCGCCGGATAGGAGACTGACGCAGGACGCCGAAGAGCTCACGTTGTGGAGTGTTAAGCGTCGTTAAGTCCGCTTCGAAAACACCGGCAACACAGGTTGCTTTTGTCCAAAACAATCATGGTCGGAAGTATTTTGCGCCGAAGCGGGACGGCGTGCTCAGCGGGCGGGCGTCGAAGAGCGAAGCTCGTCCAGAAATTGTCCGGCGGCGACAAGGTCGGCGGTGTCCGCTCCTTCGGCGAATCGCTCGAACACCGGGGCAAGCAAATCCAACGCTTCGCCAGGGCGTCCCGCTGCCGCGTGCAATCTGCCGAGGCTGGTCGCGGCGCGAAGTTCCCAGGCGAGAGCCCCCTGCGTGCGCGCCGACTCGATCGATTGCGAAAAGAACGCGGCGGCCGCGGCTTGGTCCCCACCGGTCAGCGCCAGCATGCCCTTCACGCGAAGGATTTCCGGCGTGCACCAAGATTTCGGATTGCGCTCGTCCCGCGCAAGCCGCGTCATCAGCGAACGCGCGTCGTCGTGCCGCTTGGCCTCAATCGCGGCCTCGCACAAATGCGCCAGCACGAATGGCGTGAACACTTCATAGTGTATCTCGCCGAACATGCGCAGGCCTTCCATGACGAGCGGCATCGCGGCGTCGAACTGCTGCCGTTTCGCCTGGCACAGGCCCAGCAGGCAGAGGCCGAAGGCTTCGTCGCTGGCGATCGCGTGGGTTCGGGAATGGTCCACCAGTTCGACGACGTCGCGTTCGACGGCGTCGATGTCGGGATCGGAGAGGTACTTGTTCAATCCGGCCCAGGTCAGCGCCACGCCGACCGGCAGCGCAAATTCGAGCGACCGCGCTTCCGCCAGCGCCCGCTCGCCCCATTGCCGGGCCTGCTCGAAATATCCCTGCAGCCACAGGACGTTTGCCATCACCCCAATCGTGGCGACGCGGCGGTCATATCCGATCTGCCGAAGCTGGGTGAGACGAGCGGCCTCCGTATCGGTGTCCAGGGCGCGCCGAAGATGCAGGCGGGCATCGGCCAGCCGCCCCAGGTGATGTTCGGTGACGCCCGCCATCCAGTCCACCATTGCCGATGGACCGGGATCCGGCACGAGCCTGGCGATGTCGCCGCATCGGCGGGCGGCGTCCAGCGCTTCGTCGAGCGACGGCGCACGAATCGCCGCGCCCCACAGCGCCAGGTGGCCGGTCAATTGGCCCGGAATATCTTGAAGGCGAACGGCCAGCTCTAGGGCTTTGGTCCACGACGCCTTGAATTGATCCGACATGCCGACGCCGAGAACCTGCGAACTCGCCAGGGCGGTCTGGATCAGGAGCTGCTGCTGCGTCGGCGCGTCGTCCGGATTGGCGACTGCGGCCGCCCTGGTCATCCAGTCGCGGCACTCCGTCAGCAGGGCCTTGCCCAGCCAGATCGGCGTCGAAAATGCCGCCAGGTCCACCCCCAGGGCCGGATCGCCGTCCGCGCTGAAGGCCCAGTGCAGCGCCGCGCGGATATTGTCTATATCCGCGGCGGAGGCCGTGGGCTGATCGGCGGTGAGGCCGGCGCCGCGCGCCGTTCTCACGAGCAGATCGCGATAGTAGAGCGCGTGCCGACGGCGAAGGTCGTTGTACTCGCCGCTGTCTTTCAATTTCATCGCGGCATAGGTGCGCGTCGTGTCCAGCAGGCGATAGCGGGCGATAGGTCCCGACGTGTCGGCGGAAGCCAGCGACTTCACGAACAGGCCGCCGATGGCGTCGAAGACCTCCACCTCGGCGAGTTCGGGACGGCCCGCAACCTGCTGCGCCCCTTCGAGCGTGAAATTGCCGGCGAACGCCGACAACCGCGCCAGCACCTTGCGCTCGGTCTCCGACAGCAGGTTGTAGCTCCAATCCAGCGTCGCGCTCAGGGTCTGATGACGCGGCGGCGCGGTCCGGCGTCCGGGCCAGCGCAGGGCAAACTGGCTGTCGAGAAGCGCCGCCGTCTCGCGCAGGCCAAGGGTTCCAACCCGCCCGGCGGCGAGTTCGATGGCGAGGGCAAGACCGCCCAGCCTGCGGCATATGTTTGCGACCAGTGGCGCGGCTGTGTCGTCTAGCACCATCGTTCCCCCGCCCATGGCGGCGCGCTCCACGAACAGCTTCGCGGCGGGAAAGCCGAGCATGTCCGCCATGGTGAGATTGGACGTATCGGGTGGGCTTGCGAGCGGCGAGAGGCGATAGACGTTTTCGCCGTCGGTGCGAAGCGCCTCGCGGCTGGTCGCCAGAATGTGGAGGTCCGGTGCCGCCTCGAAAAGCCGCCCCGCCAGAACGGCCACGGCCGAGATCAGGTGCTCGGAACTGTCCAGAATGAGCAGCATCCGCTTGCCGCGCAGATGCGCGACGAGGCCCGGAATCGGGTCCTGGGTCTGGACCGGCAGACCGAACGCCGACGCGACGGTGCCGGCCAGCAAGTGCGGATCGTTGAGCGGCCCCAGCTCGACGAAGCAGATGGCGCCGCGAAATTCCTCCAGCAGGGCATGCGCCACCGACAGCGCCACCGTGGTCTTGCCCATGCCGCCCGGACCGACCAGGGTCACGAACCGTTCGGCCACGATCGCTTCGCAAAGCTCGCGCACGTCGTCGTCGCGGCCGACCACATGCGTGAGGCGCGCGGGCAGCGCATAGCGCGCGACGGCCGGCCGATGTGCGACAAAGTCGGGTGTCTCGATTGCCTCCCGCGATGTCGGCGCGACGAAGCCATAGCCGCGGCCGGGTACGTTGGTCAGATAGCGGGGGCCCGCCTCGCCGGTATCGAGCGCCTTGCGCAACGCCGCGATATGGACCCGCAGGCTGACCTCTTCGACAAAGGCGCCGGGCCAGACCTTGGCGATCAATTCCCTGTGGCCGACGATCTCGCCGGCGTTCTCGACCAGGACCGTCAGGATGTCGAAGGCGCGGGCGCCCAGCTTGACCGTCTCATCGCCCTTCTTGAGTACGCGTTCCGAGGGAAACAACCGGAACGGCCCGAAAGCGATGACGTCCCTGGAATGATGACTGGCTTCTTGAAGCATCGCTGCCGGTACTCGGGTGGTGCTCTGACATCGCTGCTTTACTGAGCAGGCATTTTAGTCGGAACATCCGGTGCGGGCAAATGCGCAAAAGGCGATTTTTCGCCTATCAACCGCACAGCGATTGCAGTTCGCCGATCAGGCGGCTGGCGGCGTGCAGGTCTATCGTCTCGAAGCCTTCGGTGAACTGTGCGTACAGGGGCGCCAGCAGGGCAAGAGCTTCTTTCGCGCGTCCTTGCTCCGCCCAGAACCGGCCGAGGCTCGTCGCCGCTCGAAGCGTCCAGCCGACCGCGCCCTGGCGGCGTGCCATCGCCAGAGAACTCGAAAAGTGCTCTTCCGCCGCGACGCCGTTGCCGAGCGCCAGAGCAAGCGTGCCTTTCACGCGCAGGATTTCCGGTGTCGCCCAATGCTCGGGGTTGCGGTCTTCGCTCTCGGCAAGCGTCATCAGCGTCCGGGCATCGGCAAGCCGTCGCACCGCGATCGCCGCTTCGCAGAGATGGGCGCGGACCATCGGGTGAAAGACGCCGTAATGCGTCTCGGCCAGCAATCGCAGGCCTTCCGCCACCAGCGGCGCGGCGTCGTCATACTGGCCGCGCCGCGCCTGGCACAGGCCGAGCATGCTCAGGCCGTATCCCAGATAGCTCCCGACCGCATGAGTCCGGGCGTATTCGATGAGTTCGACCACATCGTGTTCGACGGCATCGATGTCGGTCTCGGACAGGTATTTGTTGAGGATGTCCCATGTCATCGCGACGCAGAAGGGAAGGGCAAAGCCAAGCTGCCGCGCCTCCGCGACGGCGCGGTCGCCCCAACGCCGCGCCTGCTCGGCAAATCCCTGCTGCCACAACAGATTCGCCATGACGGCGATCATGTCGACCTTGCGGTCATAACCGATCTGCCGCAGCTGTATGAGGCGGGAAACCTCGGTGTCGGTATCGAAGGCGCGCTGGTAGTGAATCCGCGCTTCCGCATAGCGGCCCAGATGGTGCTTGGTGAGGCCTTGCAGCCACTCGGCCATCGCCGTCGGCCCGGGATCGGGCACCGTTTTGGCGACCTCGGCGCATTTCTGCGCCATGTCCAGGGCATCGTCGTACCGCGGTGCCCGGATTGCCCGGCCCCAGAGCGCGAGATAGGAGGTCAACTGCCCGGCCGTGTCCCCGAGGCTGACGGCCATGTTCAGGGTTTTGGTCCATGTGATCCCATACTCTTCCGAGATTCCGGCCGTGAACAGAACCGAGCTGGCGAGGGCCATCTGGATGGCAAGCTGCTGCTGCGTCGCCTCGCCTTCCTTGGCGGACGCCGCCGCCTTGGCCATCCAATCGCGACATTCCACGAAGCGCGCCGCGCCAAGCCACAAGGGGGCCGACAACGCCGCAAGCTCGACGCCGAGCGGCAAGTCTCCTTCGGCGCCGAGCGCCCAATGCAGGGCGGCCCGGACATTGTCGATATCGGCGGCGGTGGCGCGCGGCCTGTCCGCCACGCTGTCGGCGCTATCGGCGGTCTGTTGCAGCAAATCCCGATAGTACAGGGCATGCCGGCGCCGCACGGCGTTCTGCTCGCCGGCGTCGTTCAGTTTCAGCGCCGCATAGGTGCGGGTGGTCTCGAGCAGGCGATAGCGGGCCACCGGCCCCGAGGTCTCGGCCGAAGCGAGAGACTTCATGAGCAGCCCCCCGATCGCATTGAAGACCTCCTCGTCGCTGAGATCCGGGCCGGCGGCGACCGTTTGCGCGGCATCGAACGAGAAGTTGCCGACAAATGCCGACAGGCGCTGAAGAACCGCGCGCTCGGCGTCGGAGAGCAGGGTGTAGCTCCAGTCGAGCGTCGCACTCAGGGTCTGGTGCCGCGGCGGCGCGCTTCGGCGCCCGGGCCAGCGGAGCGTGAACTGGCTGTCGAGACGCGCGGCGGTCTCGCGGATGCCGAAAGCCTCGACCCGCCCCGCGGCGAGCTCGATCGCCAGCGCGATGCCGCCGAGCCTGCGGCAGATCTTCGCCACGATCGGCGCGTCGGCGTCGCTGAGCTCGGCCCGTCGCCCGCCCGTGGACATGCGTTCCACGAACAATTGGACCGCGGAAAAGCCTAGCATGTGCTGGGCCGTGAGATTGGGATCGTCGGGCGGGCTCTCCAGCGGCGCCAGGCGATGGACGTTTTCGCCCTTGGCGCGAAGGGGTTCGCGGCTGGTCGCAAGGATGTGGAGGGCGGGCGCTTCGCCGATAAGCCGTTCTGTCAGCGCCGCCACGGCGGAGATCAGGTGTTCGGAATTGTCGAGCACGAGCAGCATGCGTTTGAGGCGCAGATGGGCGATCAGGATCGGAAAGAGATCCTCGGATTGGACCGGCAAGCCCAATGCGGAGACGACCGAGCCGATCAGAAGCCCCGGATCGCTGAGGGGCGCCAGCTCGACAAAGCACACGGCGCCGCGAAACTCCTCCAGAAGATCGTGCGCGACGGACAGCGCCACCGTGGTCTTGCCCATGCCGCCCGGACCGACGATCGCGACGAACCGCTCGGCGATCACTTTGCGGCAAATCTCGCGAACCGTTTCGTCGCGGCCGACCACCCGCATCGGGCGCGGCGGCAGCGGATAGGCGGCATCGAAAGATCGTTCGGCCGCCGCCGGCGCGTCGGCCGCGATCCGCGAGGTCGGCGCGACGAAGCAATAGCCCCGGCCGGACACGGTCGTCAGATAGCGGGAGCCCGCCTCGCCGGTGTCGAGCGCCTTGCGCAAGGCCGCGATGTGGACGCGGAGGCTGACCTCCTCGACGAAGACGCCGGGCCAGACCTTGGCCAGCAGTTCCTTGTGGCCGACGATTTCACCGGCATTTTCGGCCAGGACGGCAAGGATGTCGAAGGCGCGCGCGCCCAGTTTGACGATCGCATCGCCTTTCTTGAGCACGCGTTCCGACGTGAACAACCGGAACGGTCCGAAAGCGAGGACGTCCTTGGCGTTTTCCTGAAGCGTCGCGGCGGCCGTCGGGTTTTGCATGATCGGAGAATATCTCGGTCTTGCGGCCCCGGCGCCGGAGATGATCCAAAAAGCCGCGAGTCTTTAATGATAGGTGTTTTTCGGAGCCCTGCCGAACCGTTTTGCCAAAAACCCGTGGTTTAAGGCGCGTTTTATAATAGTCGCGCGTTTTTTGTCCAAGGCGGAAAGCTGCTGCGCGTCCGAAACCTTGTTTGGTTCCAAACGCTTACGGGGTAAGCCAGCCGCATGAATGGGATGTCCTGCGGGTTGTCGCCGGTGTGACGTCCTGTGACCGCCTGTACGCCGCCAGCCACAGGGTGGCACGGGCTCCGATCGCGGCGGTTGCGGGTCCGCCGCCCCCGTTAGGCCGCGATTCGAGCAGCGGCGGGATCGCGCAACTGATAGCCGCGCGCCCACATTGTCCGGATATAGCTTGCGCCGGGATTCGCGCGGGCCAGCTTCTTGCGAAGCTTGCAGATGAAAACATTGATCGTTGTCGTGCTCGGCTCCTCCAGGCCGTCGTAGAGATGCTCGAGCAGCGCATCCTTGCTCAGCGTCATGCCCTTGCGGAGCGCCAGGAACTCCAGCATCTGGTATTCCGTTCGCGTCAGCGGAATTTCGGCGCCGGCGATCTGGGCCGTCTTCGCTTCCAGGTCGATCGAGAGGCCGCCGATCGTGATCAGCGATTGCGCAAGGGCTCGCGACCGGCGAATGATCGCGCGCAGGCGCGCGACAAGCTCGGTCTTGTGATACGGCCTGGAGAGGGAATCGTCCGCGCCAAGCTCTAAGGCGGTGACGCGGGCCGATATCGCGGCATCGCGCGAAAGCACGAGGATGGGCGTGGCGACGTTTGCGGCCCGCAGTGCCCGCAGGACGTTGTTCCCCGACATGTCGGGCAGCGATTGGCCTAGGATGATCGCGTCATACGCATAGCGGCGCGCCAGATCGATGCCTTCCTCGCCGAGATCGCAAGGATAGCTCCGATAGCCTTCCGATTGCAGGACCAGGCGCAATTCCTCCGCGGCCGTCCGGTCGTCTTCGATCACAAGAACACGCATTGCAGCACTCCTCCTAGAGGTGACGTTTCGCCGACTCCCCCCTTTGCGGAGGTCGGCATCGTCATCCTGCTGCCGCCTGTCCCCGGTCTCTTTCCCAAAGCTACGATCCTTTTCACGATACCGCTTCGTTTCGCCGGCGAGCGGTTCGTCGCGAGCAAGTCAAAGACGAGAAAAACGCGCGCCCTTCGAAACTGCGAACCGAAGTTCCAGAACTGCGAAGTTCCCGAGGCGCGGCCATCTTTGCGGCGGTGCCGTGAAAATCAACTCTGAATTCTAAAAGCGGCGCGCGACGCGAGATCTTATCTCATCGCCACTGGACGCAGCAGCGGATGAGAACATGCACGCCTTTGCGCAATACGTGACCGGGACAGTGGCGCCGCTGAAGCATCTGGCGGCTTGGCTTGCCGGGCTCTTCGTAGACTTCGCCTGCACGCCGCTGGGCGCGTTCGCCGTCGCGGCCGTCGTCGTCACGTCGCTCGCGGTCGCTATCGGCTGCGGGACATGGGCGATCGGCGAGCGGGTGCGTTCGGCGCGACATCGCGAACGCATGTTGACGACGCTGCGCCGTCAGCAGATCGCGCTGCATTTCCGCGACGCGCTCATCGGCTCTCTTCCCGAAGCCGTCGTCGTCCTGCGCGGCAACCCGCGCACGCCGCTCTGCTTCGGCGAAGGCGGCACCCTTCTGCGGCACTGCCTCGCCGGTCCGGATGCGACCAAGCTTGCGGTCGCGCTCAACGATCTGCTGGCCCGGGGAGCCGCCTTCACGCTCGCGGTCCGTACGATCAGCATTCGTCCCATGGTCGTCCGCGGCCAGCGTGTGGGCGATAGCGTCGCGATCTTCATCCAGGAAAACCGCGCGCTGGCTATGCGGCCGTCGCCTGGGGCAACGGCCCCCACGCAGATCCCGCGGCAGCACGCAGTGGGAGACGGGATGCTTGCCATCGTCGGGGCCGCCGTCCCGGCGCCGCGCGACGAGACCGCCGTCATCGACACGCCGGCCGCGGGCACCATCGTCGTCGGGCCGGACGGGCGCCTCAAGCAATACGACGCGGCGTTTGCGAGACAATGGCTGCTGCGCGACGAAGAACTCGGCACCGAACCGCATCTGAGCGCGATCGCGGAGCGCTGTGCAATCGCCATGGGCCGCGACGGGATTTGGGACATCGTGGCGTCGGGCGCGGCATCGGCGGAGCCCGAACGCTACAACGGCTGGGGCACGCTGAGGCGCGGCGACGGCCAGGTTGTTTCTCTCTCGCTTTCGCGCCTGGCGAACGGCGCCACGCAGGTGATCTTCGCCGAAGTGCCGCCCGCGTCGCCGCCGCGTCTGCCGGCCCTTCAAGCCCTGGCGATCGCCGCATGATGCCGTCGCTCATCTCCCATCTGCAGGCGATGCTGCCCCGGGCGCGGCCGGCGACAGCGCGCCTTCTGGTCGTCAACGGGCATCCCGATCCGCGGCCGGAGCGATTTTGCGCCGCGCTTTGCGGCGCTTATGCCGAAGGTGCGCAGGCGAACGGCTTCCTGACGCGGCGGCTGGACATCGGCAAACGTGGTCTGCGCTTTAATGAGGGCGAGGCCGCTTCCGCGTCGCCGGACGAACTCGCCCAGATGCTCGAGGGCGTTTGGTGGGCCGACCGGCTCTTCATCGCCTATCCGATGTGGTTCGACGGCCCGCCGCCGGCACTCAAATTCCTGTTCGACGCTTTCGCGCAGCGGCGGGCCTCGGAGAATTCGCTGCTGGGGTTCGCCGAAGCGCCGGGCGAAGACAGGGAAGCGCGCATCGTCGTCACGACGGCGCTTCCGGCACTCCTCTACCGGACCAGGCGTCCCGGAAGCCAGGCTTGCGCCGATCCGGACGCGACGTCGCTGGCGGGCCTGCGCGTCGCGCATCGCACCTACATCGGAAGCGTCGACTGGATCTCGCCGGGCGAGCGCAGCCGCTGGCTGGATCGGATTTATGCGCTCGGCTTTCACGAACAGCGAAAACCGCGCCGCGAAAAAGGCGTCACTGCGAGGTACGTGTCATGATATTTCGGGTCCTGTTCGGCATGCTGATCGTGTGCGCGTTGGTGCCGCACGAACCGGATATCGGCTTTGGGCAACCGACGCCCCGACGGCTCCTGATCGCCGCCGCCGCCGATCTGCGCGGTGTCTTCGCCGACGCGCAGCGACACAGACCTGCCGCTGCGACACGCCCCGTCGGCAGCCGGAACTAGCGCCGGCCGCGTCGCCTTTTGAATCGGCCGCTTAGTTTCGCGTGTCGCTCTCGCGCCGGCGCACGTCGACGTCCTTGGCGAAATCCGCGAAGGCCTTCATCAGCGATTGCCCGCCGATCTGCCGCGGAAGCTCGTCGGGATGAACGAAGCGGTCGCCGAACCACGGGAAGTTTCGCGGCGAGAACACCTCCATCAGCCATTCGATCATCTGGTGCACGCGCGCGACGCGGCCGACATCGGGATGATAGACGAGCCAGATATCGTGTTGCGTGCGGTAGCCGATGTCGATCGGGACCAGCGGCGTTCCGATCGCATGGGCATAGGTCGGAAGCATGCCGATGCCCAGCCCGTTCAAGATCGCAAGATAATGCGCGGTGCTCGAATTGGTGCGTAGCGCGGCGTTGCCGTCGCGCAGCGCGGTGTGGAACTCGCCGAGGTACTCGTCGGCCGGCGTCACCTGGTCGGCGATCTGATAGACGATGCTGTGGTGGACGATATCGCCCGGCGTCTTCGGCAGGCCGTGCGCCGCGATGTAGTCCTTCGACGCGAACGGCGTGGTGAAAATCCGTCCGAGCTTGACCATCTTCAGGTCCTTGGCCTGCGGCCGCTGCAACTGGACCGCGACGTCCGCCTCCAGGCGCAGCACGTCCACCGGCCGCATCGTGCAGAACAGGTTCACGGTGTGATTGGCGTGCAGGCGCCGGTAATCGGAAAGCTGCGGTACGATCCACAGGCTGCCCAAACCCTCCGTCGCCGCAAGCTTGATCTCGCCCGCCGAGTCCGCGCTCAGCCGCTGATTGCCGCGCATGAGCTCGAAGGTCGCCGATTCCATTCTCAGCGCCGCGGCCAGCACCCGCTCGCCTTCCGACGTCAATCTTATGCCGTCAACATGGCGGGTCAGCAGCGTGGCGCCGAGGCTCTTCTCCAGCCTGTCCAGCCGCCGCCTTATGGCGTTGACCGATTGACCCAGCGCATGGGCGGCGGCGCGAAGGCTTCCCTGGCGCGCGATCTCGAGAAAGATGCGTGTGCCTTCCCAATCCAGAACTTGTTTTCCCGCCGGCTCGCCACGTTCCCGCTTCGGAACATGCCGTTCCTTTTTCGTCGGCATGCAGCCGGTCTTCCTTTCGCTAACGTCGCTTTAGGTTTGCACGTCGGAGAGCAGCAAAAGCAACTCCAATTTCGCGCGTGACGGCCGGCGGTGTGCGTCACGATGCAAATGCGGCGGCCGGCGTTTGCAAATTTGTGCCGGCCGCGCGCGGCGCCGCCGGGAACCTTGCAGCATGGGGCGTTCGCGTAGCAGATGCGTATGTTCATGATTGGCCCAAAGCGAGCCGTTTTCTCGGGCGAAAACGGCATCGCGCCTGACGGATTGCTCGGCGCCGCGGTCCCGCCCGTCAGCTTTGTGATCGATCCCGGCTTGCATTCGGCGCAGGCCAAGCCGTCGGTGCCGGCGGTGCGCGAATCCGTGCATGTTTCGGACACATCCGACGACGGGACGCCGCCACCGACCGATCCCGAGGTCTTTTCGCCGCTCGGCACATCGCATTCCCTGAACGCAAAGGCCGCGGCCTATCTCGCGGAGACGCCTGGGGACACCGCGCCGTCGGCGTCCGAGTCTGTGCCCGGCGAGGACGGCGATCCCACCGGCCAGCTCTGGGTCGCGGCCGGGGGAAGCGGCGTCGGCAACAATCCGGACGGCCAGTCCGACTTCCGCATCTACCGCATGGATACCGACGGTCTCGCCGACGACCGCATCATCATGAAGTCGGGCGGCGCGTCGGGCGGCGGCTACCAGATCGTCGGCCTCGACACCGCGGCCAACCTCTTCTTCGCGATGGATACCCAGTTCCATTTCACCGCGAACAATCTGACCACCGGCGCGCAGATCGGCTCGGCGATAACGCTCGCCAGCACCGCCGACGGCGACATCCTCAACCAGTTCATCGTCGACCCGAAGAACCACGTCATCTATGCCGAGTTGTTCGCCTACGACTACCAGACCGCCAATCCGGCGCCCTATTCGGGCGTGCATGGCGGCGACCTCATCAAGTTCAGCTACGATCCGGTCACCGGCGCGATCAGCTTTCCCTACACCTTCAACGACACCAGCCACACCGGTTCGGTGAACGCGTCCAACATCCTGATCAATTCGGGATCGACCGGAAACGTCTACGCCGCCGCCCGCTCGTTCTGGCTGTCTCCCGACAGCAGCACGCTTTACTACGTCGACGACAACGACAACGATCCGGGCGGGTTCTGGGGCTTTGCGACCAACGGCATCTTCAAGGTCAGCACTTCGGGCTCGGTGGGAACCGGCAACGCGCCGACGCCGGTGCTGCTCTCCGTCCAGTCGCAATTCCCGGTCAACGACAGCAACGGCTACATCACCGGCCTGACCGTCAATTTCGCCCAAGGCATCATCTACTTCACGACCAATTCCGCCCAGCCTGGCGTCAACGCCTCCCAGAACGGGTTGTGGTGGATGCCGATCGCCGGCGGCACCGCGACCAAGATGACGATGCCGGGCGGCGTCACGCTGAACTATCCGTCGTTCTTCGCCCAGCAGCTCGCCTTCGACGCCAATGCGCGCGTCCTCTACCTCGCCGATACCGGCGCCACCGGCGGCAATGTCCTGAACGAGCACATCATCAAGCTGGTGCTCGGCGCCGACGGCAAGAGCTTCTCCAGCGGGATCAACGACTTCAACAATTACGACAGTGCCGGCAGCAGCGACGCCGCCGGTCTGGCCGCTCTGGTGTTCGACAACCTGCCGACTCTGGCGAGCGTCGCCGGCACGTCGACGCAAGCGGTGCAGGGCGGCAGCGCCCTGACGCTGCTGACCGGCGCGCCCACCATCACCGATCCCGACAACGTCCATCTGCGCGGCATTTCGGTCACCATCACCAATGCGCAGAGCGGAGATCTGCTGTTCGTCAACGGCCAGCAAAGCGGCACGGTCGACGGCGGCCTGGTCAGCGTGGCGTGGAACGCCTCGACGCATGTGCTGACCCTCACCGGCGACGTTCCGCTCGCCGACTACCAGACCCTCTTCGGCCAGATCTCGTACCAGGACACCGGCACCGACAACAGCACGGGCAGCCACCCGACGCGTTCGCTGACCTGGATCGCGAATGACGGCGTCACCATCGTGCATCCCTCGACCAGCGATCCCAACGAGAAGACCACGACGCTGGTCATCGACCGGGCGCCGACCCTGGCCGCCGACAGCTATGCGCCGTTGCGAGGTTCAAGCGTAAGCGGCACCTCAGGCACGGGCGGCACCGGCGTGCTCGGCAACGACAACGACAAGGACGCCGATGCGATAGCGCTCACCGCAGTCAACGGCTCGGCCGGCAATCTCGGTAACTCGACCGCCGGGACCTATGGTCACCTGACGCTCAACGCCAATGGCAGCTTCAGCTACCTCGCCGACAGCACCGCGGCGATCGACGCGGCGGCCAACGGATCGCATCCCGTTGACAGCTTCACCTACACGGTGAGCGATGGCCTCGGCGGCGTCAGCACCCAGACCGTGAGCTTCAGCATCGACCGCCCGCCGACGGTAGCGGCCGATGCCGGCGCATCGCTCGCGGCGTCGTCGGGCACGGGTAATGTCCTGACCAACGACAGCGACAAGGACGGCGACACGCTCACCGTCTCCGCCGTCAACGGCGTCGGTGGCAATGTCGGTGCCTCGGTCGCCGGCACCTATGGCCATGTCACGATCAGCGCCAACGGCGCTTACACCTATCTCGCCGACAACGCCGCCGCGATCGCCGCCGGCGCGACCGGCGCGCACCTCACCGACACCTTCGCCTATACGGCGAACGACGCCCATCTCGGGACCACGAGCGCCAATCTCGTCGTCACACTCGACCGCGCGCCGACGACGGCCGCGGACACAGGTAGCGTCGTGCGCAGCGCGACGCTGACCGCGAACGCCGCTGCCGGCGTCTTGGCCAACGACAGCGACCGCGACGCCGACACGCTGACGGTGGCGACCGTCGCCGGATCGGCCGGAAATGTCGGCGTCGCCATCGCCGGCACCTACGGCCATCTGACGCTCGGCGCCAATGGCGGCTACGCCTATGTCGCTGACATCACGGCCGCGATCGATGCCGCGGCCAACGGCTCGCACCCCGTCGACACCTTCGCCTACACCGCCGGCGACGGTAATGGCGGCACGACCGGTTCGACCCTGACCTTCACCATCGACCGCTTCCCCACCGTCGTCGCCGACGCGGCGGCTGCGCTCGAGTCCGGCGTGGCGGCGGCCGGCGACGTCCTGACCAATGACAGCGACAAGGACGGCGACACCCTCACAGTATCGGCGGTCGCGGGCTCGGCCGGCAATGTCGGAACCTCGTTCGCAAGCACGTACGGACACCTGACGCTCGCCGCCGATGGCGGCTACAGCTATCTTGCCGACAATACCGCCGCCATCGATGCCGCCGCGACCGGCGCGCACCTCACCGATACGATTGCCTACACCGCCAGCGACGGTCGCGGCGCCACGACGGCGTCCAGCCTCGTCGTCACCCTCAATCGCGCCCCGACCGTGGCAGTGAACACGGCGAGCGTGGCGAAAGGCGCCACGGCGACGGCCACCAGCGGCACCGGTGTGCTCGGCAATGACAGCGATCGCGACGGCGACACGTTGACGGTGGCGACGGTCGCCGGATCGGCCGGAAACGTCGGCGTCGCGATCGCCGGCATCTATGGCCATCTGACGCTGAACGCCAATGGCAGCTATTCCTATGTCGCGGACATCACGGCCGCGATCGACGCCGCGGCCAGCGGCTCGCATCCCATCGATGCCTTCGCCTACACCGCCGGCGACGGCCAGGGCGGAACGACGGCCGCGACGCTGAGCTTCAGCATCGACCGCCCCGCGATCGCCGCTCCCGACGCTTTCGTCACCAACCCGGAAACGGCGATCGGGGCGGGTCTCAACGTCTTCAACGACAACGGTTCCGGCACCGACCGGGACCCCGACGGAAGCGGCGCCTTCAGCGTCGCCGGCGTGACCGGCGGCACGGTGGGAACCCCGTTCACCCTGCTGCCGTCGGGCGCCACGTTGACGGTCAATTCCGACGGCACCTTCTCGTACGATCCGACCAACGCGACGCTGATTCTGAGCAAGCATCTGGCGGCGCCCGGCACCAGCGCCTCCAACACCTCGTATATCGACACCTTCAGCTACACGCTGACGGACGGCGGCACGGCGACCGCGACGGTGACGGTGAACGGCGTCAACAACGCCAACACGATCTACGAAGGCGACGGCGGCAACAACACGATCACCGGCGATGCCACGCTGGGCGGGCTGTATCACCTGGAGCAGGGCGGCGACGACACCGTCACCGGCGGCAGCGGCAATGACGGGTTCTATTTCGGCGACGCCTTCACCGCCGCCGACCATGTCGATGGCGGCGCCGGGACGAACGACCAGATCGGCCTGGAAGGGGCGAGCTATGCCGGCGGCCTGACGCTCGGCCCCACCACCATCACCGGGGTCGAGGTGATCGCCTGCGTTGCGGGCTTCTCCTACAGCCTGACCACCGTCGACGAAAACGTCGCGACCGGCGAGACGCTCACCATCTGGGCGGTGCGCCTGGCGGCGAGCAATACCCTGACCTTCGACGGCTCGGCGGAAGCGGACGGCGGCAAGTTCGTCGTCTATGGCGGCGCTGGCAACGACGTCCTTACGGGGGGCAACGGCGACGACCGCTTCTTCGGCCTGGGCGGCGCCGACACCCTGACCGGCAATGACGGCGCCGACACCTTCGTCTACATCGCGGCCGCGAACTCGACCGGCAACGCCGACGGCACGGCCTACGACACCATCGTCGGCTTCGACGCCTCCGTCGACAAGTTCGACCTGCCGGGCAGCGTCACCGGCGTCGACGCGCCACAGAGCGGCGATCTGTCGTCGGCGAGCTTCGACAGCGATCTCGGCGCGGTGCTGGGATCGGGCCAGGCGGGCGAGCTGGGCGCCGGCCACGCCGTGCTGTTCACGGCGACGAACGGCACGCTCAACACCCACCTGTTCCTCGTCGTCGACGCAGACGGGACTGCCGGCTATCAGTCCGGCGCTGACTATGTCTTCGACATCACCGGCGCTACCAGCCTGGGGAGCCTGGGCAGCGCCTTCGTTTGACCGGCGTTAGTGGAGTGGGGATATGGGAACGAAACAAACACGCAACCATGCCGCCGGCCAAGCGGCGGAGCGGCCGGCCGTGCCCCGAATACCATGGCAACGTCCGGTCCTGCGTGCCGTGGCCGCCCGCGAGGCAAAACTGGGACCCAGCGACGCCAACGATGACGGATCCTTCACCGTGTCGTGAAAAGGGGGCTGCGAAACCCTGGAGTGATGCTCCCACTTTGTTGTCGTGTCCGATAAGCGGCGTCAGCGGCTGGCCGCCTTGCCGAACTGGCGGAACAAACGTCTCCAGCCGGGCTCGGCCCGCTCTCCCGGGCAGGGACCGCCGTCGCCTGGCGCGACGATGCTGATTTCGGCCGAGAAGTGGAAGCCGAAGACCGAGAACGCCGGCTCCAGCCCGCCGATGTCGCTTCCCTTGTCGTCCGACGGCATCGGCATGGCGGCGGGCCCTATTCCTTGCTGGTCTGCGCCTGGGTCACGTTGCTGCCGGGCGGTACGCTCTGCGTCAGCCAGACATTGCCGCCGATGGTCGAGCCCTTGCCGATGGTGATGCGGCCCAGGATCGTCGCGCCGGCATAGATGACGACGTCGTCCTCCACGATCGGGTGGCGGGCATGGCCCTTAGCCAGCGTGCCGTCGCCATTGCGCGGGAAGCTCTTGGCGCCCAGCGTGACGGCCTGATAGAGCCGCACGCGCTCGCCGACGATGGCGGTCTCGCCGATGACGACGCCGGTGCCGTGGTCGATGAAGAAGCTGCCGCCGATCTTCGCCGCCGGATGGATATCGATCCCGGTCGTCGAGCGGGCATTGTCCGAGATGATCCGCGCCGGCAGCGCCGCGCCCAGTTCGAACAGCGCATGCGCCAGCCGGTGCGAAATGATCGCGCTCATGCCCGGATAGCCGAGCAGGACTTCCGGAATGCTCGTCGCCGCCGGATCGCCGTCGAACGCGGCCTTGAGGTCGCTGACCAGCAGGCCGCGTATCGCCGGCAGGGAGGCCGCGAACCGTTCGGTGATCCGGCGCGCCGCCTGGCGGACGCGCTCGTCGTCTTCTTCCTTGCCCGGAGAGACGAACAGCAAGCCGCGGCGAACCTGTTCCACCAGCGCGTTCAGGCTGGTGTTGAGCGTGTCGCCGACGAAATAGTCGATGCTCTCCTCGGTGAGGTCGGGGCGGCCGCGATGCGTGGGGAACAGCGCCGATGCCAGCCCTTCGGCGATTGCCGCCAAGGCCTCGCGGGAGGGCAGTGCGCGGATGCGGCCGCCATGGCGGATATTATGTGTGACCTCTCGCGACAGCCGCAATTCGGCGACGATCGGGCGCAGATTCCAGTAAGGCTGCGTCGATTCGGCATCGATCAATGTCAGTTCGGTTGCCTGGCGTTGCGCCGTATCTGCCGTCATGTGTCACCTCCCACGCGCTTGCCCGGTCTCCGGGCGAAGCCGGCCGGGCGGTACAAGCCGTGCGCCGCCGATCGCGCCCAGCACCGCGGCGAAGAACGTCCGCACTTTGACCAAGACGGCGGCGTCCCTTCGCGCCAGGACCTTCTGCACCCGCCTCAGCGCCGCCGCGCCGGCGGGGTCGCCCCAGGCGGCAAGGTCGTCGATCTTCCGCGCGATATGCCAGCCGGAATCCCGCCCGAACGCCGCGGCCCAGAGGTCGGCGGCGCGCGCCGCGCCGTCGTCGCCCGGTGAAGAGAAAATGCCGTCGGCCATGGAACAATCCCCGGTGTGTGCCGGTGCCGACTGTGGATAAGCCGGCACCGGCGCCTTTGCCATAGACTTACTATATTAAATCGATAGAGTATATGGGAATCCTTTGCAAGGTGACGGCATGACCGGCTTGAAAAGCATCGGCCAGGGCGGGGCCGGCGACGCGCTCTGGGCGGCGGCGCGGCCGTCGCTGCGCTTGGTCCACGATGCAAAGGCGGAGCGGCCGGCGGCCGCGGCGCTGCGCGTCATCGAGCAGCTTTCGCATCGCGGCCCGCGTCCGTCGCTCAACCCCGCCGAGGCGAGGCGGCGCTACGCGGAAAGCCGAAAGCCGCTCCTCGCGCGGATGGAAACGATCGAAAGCATCATCCATGTGCGCCCGCCGATCGACCAGGCGCCCTCCATGACGGTCATCCGCCCGTTCGGGCAGCCCGCCGGCGATCCGCTGCCGGCCATCGTCTATTTCCACGGCGGCGGATGGACGGTCGGCGACATCGCGAGCTATGAGCCGTTCTGCCGCCAGCTCGCGAACGCGACCGGCAGCACCGTGATCTATGTCGACTATCGCCTGGCGCCTGAGCACCCCTTTCCGGCCGCGTTCGACGACGCCCGCCGGGCCCTGCGCTGGGTGCGCGAGAACTATGCCTGGCTGGGCGTCGATCCGATCCGGATCGGCGTGGGCGGCGACAGCTCGGGCGGCAATCTGGCAGCGGCGGTCTGCCTCGCCGAGCGCAACGACGCGGTCGCCTGCCTGCCGGCGTTCCAGCTCCTGTTGTATCCCGCGCTCGATATGATGGCGTGCATGCCGTCGCACAAGGAGCTGGCGAGCGGCTATCTGCTGACCGGCGAACTGTATGGCTGGTATCGGCAGAACTATCTGGGCCGCTTCGAGAAGCCGCGCCATTGGCGGCTGTCGCCGCTGTTCGCGCACGACGTCGGCGGCCTGCCGCCGGCCGTCATCCTGTATGCCGGGTTCGATCCCCTGCGCGACGAGGCGGCCGCCTATGCCGGGCGCCTGAGGGACGCCGGCGTCGCCACGGAGACGCTTTTCTTTCCGGACATGATCCACGGCTTCCTGACGATGGGCGGCGCGATCCCGACCGCCGGCGTCGCCATCGCGCGCATCGCTAAGCTGCTCGACGGTCTGAACCTCGATTGACCTACGATCGGATCGAAGCGGGCCGGCTTGCCGGGAGCGATCTCAGAATTGTTCCGCCCAGGGCCGCAGATCGAGTTCCAGCGTCCAGGCGCTGCGATGCTGGTGATGCAGGGCCCAATAGGCCTCGGCGATGGCCTCGATCTTGAGCAGCCCGTCCGGCCCGCGCTGCTCGCGCAATTGGGGCACGCGCGACAGCAGGCGGTCGCCTTCGATGCCGCCGTCGATCACGACATGGCCGACATGGATGTTTTTCGGTCCGTATTCGCGCGCGATGCTTTGCGCCAGGGCGCGCAGCGCCGCCTTGGCGGCGGCGAAGGGTGCGAAATTCGCCTTGCCGCGCAGGCTGCCCGAGGCGCCGGTGAAGAATAGCGAGCCGCCACCGTTCTTGAGCAAGGCCGGCAAGGCGGCCTGTCCGACATGAAAGCCGCCCAGCGCGTGCTCGCGCCAGTGCTGCTCGAACTGCTCCGGCTTCACTTGCAGGAAAGGCGCCGGATTGTTGCTGCCGGCGTTGTGCACGACGACCGCCAACGGGGCCAGCCTTTCCGCCGCCGCGACGAAGCGGGCGACGTCGGCGGGGTTGGCGGCGTCCCCGGCGATGCTGGCGGCGGTGGCGCCGCTTTGCGTCAATTCCACCGCGGTTTGCGCGAGCTTCTCGGCATTGCGGCCGGCGATGGCGATGGGATGGCCGCCGGCCGCGAACCGGCGGGCGATGGCGGCGCCCAGTCCATGCGAGGCGCCGACACCGACGACCAGGACGCTGCCCTTTGCCTTGTTCTCATCCGACATCGATCGATTCCCCTATTGGGTTGCTGGTGACCCGCGCGAGCGGCTTTCTCTATGTGGGGACGACTGCCCCGCGATGGGGCGTGCAAGACGCACATGGGCGCTATGATGCTTGCTTCGCGGGGCCTGCGGTCGCTAGAAGTGTCCATCACAGGGGCGAAACAAGGCGGCCGATGCTTTCCCAGAAGGCGAAATATGCCATCAAGGCCCTGCTGGCGCTCGCGCGCACGCCGGAGGGCGAATTGCTGCAGGCGACCGAGATCGCCAGGCGGCAGAATATCCCCAAGAAGTTCCTGGATCTCATCTTCTTCGAGCTGCGCGGCCATGGCCTGATCCACAGCATCCGGGGCCGCGAAGGCGGCTATGCGCTCAGCATGCCCGCCGCCAACATCTCCATTGCCCGCATCGTGCGCGCGGTCGACGGCCCCCTGGCGCCTCTGCCTTGCGCCAGCGTCACGGCGTATCGCCGCTGCTCCGACTGCCAGGACGAGAAGACCTGCGAGGTACGCAAGATGATGCGCGAGGTGCGCGATGCCGCCTCCGCCATCCTCGACAACACCTCGCTGGCCGAGGCGGCGTCGCTCAACCAGAGCAAGCCGCTCAGCCCGCGCAAGCGCGCCGCGCGCAAGGCGCTCAGCCGCTAGCGTCTTCATCGTCATCGGCGGGCTTGGGCGCCGCCGTCCTGGCCGAGGTCACGCGCGTCGTGCTGCGGCGGCCGTCGACGCTGACCGGCACGTCGCCGTCGATCGTGACGCGGTGCAGCTCGCGGCCTTCGGTGAAGTCGCCGATGCCGTAGTGCTGGGTGGCGCGGTTGTCCCAGATCGCCACGTCGCCTGGTGCCCAGGTCCAGCGCACCGTGTTCTCCAGCCGCGTGATGTGCTCCTGGAAGATCGCGATGAGCCGCGCCGAGTCCTCGCGGTTGAGACCGACGATGCGCTGCGCGAAATTGCCCAGGACCAGGGTGCGCTCGCCGGTTTCGGGATGCACCCGCACCAGCGGGTGCTCCGTCTCGTAGACCGTGGCGGCGAACACGGTCCGGTGATGCTCCAGCCTTTTGGCCGTCGCATTGGGGCGGACGGCGGCGTAGTCATAACCGTTGCTGTGAATCGCCCAGAGCTTGTCGGCAAGCTCGCGCAACGGCTCGGGCAGGCGCACATAGGCTTCGGCGGTATTGGCCCAGACGGTGTCGCCGCCGCGGGACGGCAGCTTCACTGCGCGCAGGATCGAGGCGAGGGGATAGGCATCCACGAACGTGACATCCGTGTGCCACTGGTTCGCGGCGTAGGTGCCGTCCGACACCACTGCGAGCGCCGCTTCGGTGCCGGCGATCTTCGGCACGGTCGGATGCGGCACGAGCCCGCCCAGGAGACGACCGAACGCTTCCTGCTCCGCATCGTCCAGCTGGTGCTGACCGCGCAAGAAAACGACCTTGTGGCGGAAAAGCACCGTGCGCAGCGCCGCGACCGTGTCGGGATCCAACCGGCCGCCGAGCGCGAGGCCGGAAATCTCGGCGCCGATCCGGCCGGCAACCGGGCGGACGGCGAAGGTGCTGTCGCCGGCGGTGATCGTTTCGTGAATGCCCATCGTCCGTCCTCTTCGCAAATTTGAGCCATGCGTGCCGGTCAACCGGCCTGCGCGCCGGAAAGTGAACCATGCATTCTTGTTTTAGTCTATCGGATAAGTATAGTAATGATCTCGAAAAGGAGGCCGGCATGAACTATCAGGTCATCGACTCGCTCCAAGGCGTGCGCGCCACCCTCAATTACCTCGTGCGCACCGAAAAGAAGCCCTACAGCTACACCTTCGAACCGCCGCCCGGCGTGCCGGCCCGCTTCGGCGAGGTCAATGCGGTGAACGATGTCCTGATCCGCGACGCGCGCCCGATCGCCGGCCTGTTGTCGCTGGACGAACAGGGTTTCGTGCACCGCCGCCACGAGAGCCGCGTCTACGACTTCTACAACGAAGACGAGTTGCGCCGCGTCTATTATCCCGAAATCGAGGCGCTGCTGAAGCGCGAGACCGGCGGCGACAAGGTCGTGATCTTCGATCACACGATCCGCTCGGTCCCGAAATTCAAGGCCGGCGTCGCCGGCATGCGCGACCCGGTGCGGCGCGTGCACAACGACTATACCGACGCGACGGGCCGCCGCCGCGTGGCCGACCACCTCGAGCCGGCCGAGGCCGAGGAGCGCCTCAAGCACCGCTTTGTCGAGGTGAACGTGTGGCGGCCGATCAAGGGTCCGTTGGAAGACACTCCTCTGGCGGTGCTGGACGCGCGCACGGTCGAGCCGGGCGACCTCATCCCCAGCGACCTGATCTACCCCGACAAGGTCGGCGAAACCTATGCCGTCAGCCACAACCCGGAGCACCGCTGGTTCTACTTCCCGCGGCTTCAGCGCGACGAAGTCGTGCTGATCAAGGGCTTCGATTCGGACACGAGCAGCCGCTCGCGCTTTACACCGCATACCGGGTTCGACGATCCGACCACGCCGCCGACGGCCCTGCCGCGCGAGAGCATCGAGGTGCGGGCCCTGGTGTTCTTCCCGCCGGGTGCCTGAACGTCGTGTTCGAACTGAGCGAACTCCAGGCGCTCGCCGATGCCGGTCGCGAGGCCAGGCCGCGTCCGCTTGCCGCGGCTTCGCCATCGGCTGACGGTGCCGTGCAGCCCTGGAATGCCCGCCCGGATTCGCAAAGTGCCGCCGCGCACGATCTGTACAGCATCTATCTGTACGGAAGCCTGGCGGACGCTTGGCCCCGGTTCCAAATTCGACCCCGCGCCTGGATGCTGTTCGACAGGCGGCGGCGCGCGCCTGCAGCCTGATCGGCGCCGCTAAGGCTGTTGCCCGCTCGCCAGCCGCACCTGGTCGCCCGCTCGCAGCGAATCCGACGGATTGTCGATGACCCGGTCGCGGCGGCCCAGGCCCGACGCGATCTCGACCGACGTGCCGTAGTCGCGCAGGATCGTCACCGGCTTCATCGCGACGCGGTTGTCGCGGCCGACCAGCGCGACCTGCGTGCCGCTGTCGCCGAAGATCAGTGCGCTGGCGGGAATCTGGATGGCGTTGCGGGCCGCCGGCAGATTGAACGTCACTTGCGCATAGTCGCCGGGGTTGAACAGATCGCCCGGATTGTCGGCCTGGAGCTGGACCAGGATCGTGCCGCTGCGCATGTCCACGGACTGAGACGTCGCCACCAGGGTCGCTTCATAGAGGGCGCCGGGATGCTGGGGCACGGTGAAGGTCGCCTTCATGCCGGGCTTCAGGGCGGCCGAGTAGCTCTGCGGTGCGTTGACGTAAATCCGCACCTTGCTGTCGTCGACCACGGTGAACAGCGGGATCGCGCCCGCCGTGCCGGTGCCCACGGTAACGAGCGCGCCGACGTCCACCGAGCGGCTGGTCACCGTGCCGTCGAACGGCGCGGTGATGCTCTTGAAGTTCTCCAGCGCCGCCAGCCGGTCGACATTGGCGCGCGCCGAGGCGACCGCCGCGGTCTTGGCCGCGAGATCGGCGTTCTTGGTGTCGACGTCTTGCGGCGCCACGGCGTTCTGCTTGGCCAGGTCGTTCCAGCGCTTGGCCGTCACCGCCGACAGCCTCTGGTTGGCGATCGCGGTGGCGAGATCGGCCTGCGCCTGCGCCAGTTCCTGGTCCTGGTCGGGGATGTCGATCTCGGCGAGCAGCTGCCCCGCCTTCACCTTCGTCCCGATGTCGACATCCCACTTCTTCAGATAGCCGCTGACGCGGGCATAGATCGGCGCGCTGTTGAAGGCCTGCACATTGCCCGGCAGCACCAGGCTGCCCTTGGCACTGCCCGCTAGGCTGATCACGCTCACCGTCGGCAGCGCGTTCTCCTCGGTCCAGGCTTCGACCTCGCGGCTCGCCAGGACACGCGTGACGAGGCCGACCACGACGATCAGGATCGCGACGCCGCCGGCCACCAGGCCGATCAGTTTCAGCCGCGCCGGCGGAACATAGCTGAGGGGGCTCAGGGGCGTTTCAGACATAGGCTTCTTCTCCGGTGGACGGCGCGGCCCGGCTGGGTGCGCCGCTGGCGCGGGGCGCCTTGCGTCCGTGAACGATGCTGAAGACGACCGGCACGAACACCAGTGTGGCGCAGGTCGCGAAGATCAGGCCGCCGATCACGGCGCGGCCGAGCGGCGCGTTCTGCTCGCCGCCTTCGCCCAGGCCCAGCGCCATCGGCGCCATGCCGATGATCATGGCGAGCGCCGTCATCAGCACCGGGCGGAAGCGGGTGACGCCGGCCTCGACCGCGGCCAGCGCCGCGTTGCCGGTGGCGGCGAGGCGCTCGCGCGCGAAGCTCACGACCAGGATCGAGTTCGCCGTCGCCACGCCCATGCACATGATGGCGCCGGTCAGCGCCGGCACCGACAGCGTCGTGCCGGTGCCGAACAGCATCCACACGATGCCGGCCAGCGCCGCGGGCAGGGCGGTGACGATCACGAAGGGATCGAGCCAGGACTGGAAGTTCACCACGATCAGCAGATAGATCAGCACGATGGCCGCGAGCAGGCCGTAGGACAGGCCGGTGAAGGCCGCGTCCATCGTCACGACCTGGCCGCGCAATTTGACGGTGACGCCGGCAGGCACCTCATGCGCCGTGTCCGCGATCGCGGCGCGCACGTCGGCGGCGACGGCGCCGAGGTCGCGGTCCTGGGTCGTCGCGTAGAGATCGATCACCGGCTTGACGTTGTAGTGCGAGACGACGGCGTTGGACTGCTCGCGCGTGATGGTGCCCAGCCCGCCCAGGATCTGCAGCCCGCCGGCGGAACCGGTGACCGGCAGGTTCTCCAGCGCCGCGAGCGTGCCGACCTTGTATTCCGGCGTCTGCGCTACGATCGGATAGGAGACGCCGGTCGCCGGGTTCAGCCAGAAGGTGGGCGCGGTCTGCGAACTGCCGGCGAGCGACGTCACGACGCTGTTGGTGACGTCGCGCTCGGTCAGGCCGAGCTGCGCCATGCGCGAGCGGTCGACGTCGACGCGCAGCTGCGGATTGCGCGAGGATTGCTGCATCCGCGCATCGACGAGCCCGGATATGCCTTGCAGGCGGTGCAGCAGCTTGAGCGCATAGGCGCGGTTCTGGTCGAGCTTAGGCCCCGCGATCTGCACGTCGATCGGGGCCGGCGCGCCGAAGTTCAGGATCTGGCTGATGATGTCGGCCGGCAGGAACGAGAACACGCTCCCGGGGAATTTGCGGGGCAGGGTCACCCGAAGCTTCCGGACGTAATCGGCGGTCGCATGGTGGCCCGCCTTCAGCGTCACATAGATGTCGCCGTCCTGGTAACCGATCAGGCCGGAGTTGCTGTAGACCGTGTTGATCGCGCTGGTCGGCAGGCCGATATTGTCGACGATGGATTCGATCTCGTCCGGCGGGATCGTCCGCCGGATTTCCTTCTCGATGTCGCCGAACATCGCGGCGGCGCGCTCGATGCGCGTTCCGACCGGCGGGCGCACATGCAGCGTGATCTGGCCGGCGTCGACCGTGGGAAAGAAGTTCGAGCCGAGAAACGGGTAGAGCACGAAAGACGCCGCGACAAAGGCGGCGAAGCCGATGACGAAAATGCGCCGGTTGCCGAGCGCCATCGCCAGCAGGTTGCGATATCCCTCCCGGATGTTTTCGAACCGCGCCTCGAAGCCGTGCTGGAAGCGCGCCAGCGGGTTGCTTCCGGCGGCGGCGTGACCCTCGTGGCCGGCATGCGGCTTCAGCAGATACATCGCCATGGTCGGCACCAGGGTGCGCGACAGGACGAAGGACGCGATCATCGCGAACACCACCGCTTCCGCCAGCGGCACGAAGAGGAAGCCGGCGACGCCCTGGAGCGCGAACATCGGCACGAACACGATGCAGATGCAGAGCAGCGAGACGAAGGCGGGCTGCACGATCTGCTGCGCCCCATCCAGGATCGCGGTCGTCACCGGCTTGCTTTGCTCCAGGTGCCAGTTGATGTTCTCGATCGTCACCGTGGCGTCGTCGACCAGGATGCCGACCGCCAGCGCCAGTCCGCCCAGCGTCATGATGTTGAGCGATTCCCCCGCATACCACAGCGCCGCCAAGGCGCAGAGGATGGCGAGCGGGATCGAGATCGCGATGATCACGGTCGAGCGCCAGCTTCCCAGGAATAGAAGGATCATCAGGCTGGTCAGCGCCGCGGCGATTGCGCCCTCGCGCACCACGCCGGAGATCGCGCCCTTCACGAACACCGACTGGTCGTTGAGCAGGCTGATCTTGAAGGCGGCCGGCAGCGTCGCCTTCAATCCCGGCAGCGCGTCCTTGACGCCCTGCACGATGTCGAGCGTCGAGGCCGAGCCGGTCTTGAGGATGGTGGTGAGCACGGCGCGCAGCCCGTCGACATGCACCACGCTCTGCTGCGGCGGGTTGCCGTCGCGCACATGCCCGACGTCGTGGATGTAGATCGTCGCCCCGTTCACCGCCTTGATCGGGATGTTGTTGAGGTCTTCGATGGTCGCCGGCGCGTCGTTCAGCTTCACGGTGTATTGCGTGGCGCCGAACTTCACCGTGCCGGCGGGCAGGATCTGGTTCTGCGCCGCGATCGCGTTCTCCACGTCCTGCGCCGACAGGCCCTTAGCCTGCAGCGCCTGGGAGTCGAGGTCGATCTGGAGCTGGCGCACCTTGCCGCCATAGGAATAGGGCACCGCCGCGCCTGGGATCGTGCTCAGCACCGGGCGCACGAAATTCTGCGCCAGGTCGAGCACCTGCTGCTCCGACATGTGCTGGCCGGAGAAGGCGAGCTGCAGGATCGGCACGGTCGAGGCGTTGTAGTTCAGGATCAGCGGCGGCGTCGCGCCCGGCGGCAACTGCTTGAGCACGGTCTGCGAGATCGAGGTGACCTGCGCGGTCGCGGTGCGGATGTCGACCCCGGGCTGGAAATAGATTTTCTCGATGCCGATGCCGGCGATCGAGGTGCTCTCGATGTGCTCGATGTCGTTGACGGTAGTGGTGAGGACGCGCTCATAGGGCGTGATGATGCGCCCCGACATTTCGTCCGGCGACAGGCCGGTGAACTGGAACGCGACGCCGATCACCGGGACGCGGATGTCGGGGAAGATGTCGGTCGGCATCTGCATCGCGGCCAGCGGCCCGCCGATCAGGATCAGGATCGCCATCACGATGAAGGTGAGGGGCCGCTCGAGCGCGACGCGGACAATCCAGACCATATGAGCGTGCCTTTAACGCGTCATTTCAACGACCGGACCGCCGGCCCGCCAGACATACCCGCGGTCCGAAGCGTCGGACCGTCTTCCTGCCCCGTCTATCGTCCCTTGGCCGGGCTCCATCGGCTTGCAGGGCGAAGTGTCGCAAAGTATGTTAACGAGCGGTACGGTGCAGTGCAGCATATAGGTACCGCTCGGTTACATCGTCAAGACGGAAGACTGTGACAAAAGGAAAGCCCCTCCGGAGCCGCCGCGCGGGCGGCAAGCCGCCCAAAAGGGCGGCGGAGCGCATCCGCGAGAGCGCCCGCGACCTGTTCTACCGTCAGGGCATCCGGGCCGTCGGCGTGGAGGAGATCGTCACCCGCGCCGGCGTCACCAAGCCCAGTCTCTACCGCAGTTTTTTGTCGAAGGACGCGCTCGCGGCCGACTATCTGCGCCACATGGGCGAGGATGGACTGGCGCGTTTCGAGGCGGTGATCGCGGCCGACCCTGAAAATCCGCGGGGGCAGCTACGCGTCTGGCTCATGGAGCTTCAGGCGAAGGCGGACAAGAGCGACTATCGCGGTTGCGGCACGACGAACGCCGCCGTCGAATATCCCGACCGCCGCCATCCGGCGCGCAAGGTGGCGAGCGACATCAAGTCCCGCTTTCGCAGCCGGCTGGCGGCGCTGGCGGCCGCCATGGGCGCGCGTGAGCCCGACCGGTTGGGCGACGCCCTGATGCTGTTGTTCGAGGGCGTGTACACGTCCGGCCAGTTGTTCGGGGCCGGCGGTCCCGCGCGCGTCGTCGTCGACGCCGCCGATGCGCTTGTGGAGAGCCATCTGCCGCCCGGCCGCGGGCACCGCGCGACGACACCCTCCTAGGCGGACCAAAAGACCGAGAGCGGCACGGCGGCCTGGTGCAGCACGGCGCGTATCGGCGCTTCGAGGACGTCGGTGCCGGCGAGCGCCTGTTTGTAGGCGGCGAGCTTTGCGTCGCCGCGGATGAGCAGGGCGATCCACTGTGCGTCGAGAATGGCCCGCAGCGTCAGCGTCATGCGTTCGCCCATGGCGGGGAGATTGGGTGGCCGGACGGCGCACACCAGCGCCGGATCGGCGCGATCGAGCGCGTGCGCCAGGCCTTCGGCGCCCGGGATGAGCGAGGCGGTATGCCCGTCCGTTCCCATGCCCAGCAGCACCACGTCGAAAGGCCGCGGCATGGCGGCGATGGCGTCGTTCACGATCCCCTCGGCGGCGCGCGGGCCGTCATGCGCGGTTTTCATCGGCACCAGATGCGCCTCCGCGGCTCTTGCCGTCAGAAGGCGCGTGCGGATCAGATTTTCGTTGCTCCGTTCCGAACTCGGATCGATCCAGCGCTCGTCCGATGGCGCGACCGCCACGTTCCGCCATGGCGCCTCGCGCGTCGCGAGGACGTCGTAGAGCGCGCCGGGCGTCGTGCCGCCCGAGGCGACGAACCCGGCGCGGCCGTTGCGCGCCACGCCGGCGGCAAGCCGTGCGACGATGTGGTCCGCCAGCGCGGCGTACAAATCCTGGGCATCGCGAAAATCGTGAAACGGGAGCTGTGCGCTGCCGGCGGCGGCGAGATCATTCATACCAGCTATGTCCATTGCGTTCGGTGAGGGCGACGGCGGCGGAAGGGCCCCAGCTTCCCGCGGCATAGGCGGACGGCGGCAAGCCCTGGCGTTGCCAGCCGGCGGCGATGGCGTCGATCCAGGACCAGGCCGCTTCGGCCTCGTCACGGCGCACAAACAGCGTGCCTTTGCCGTTCAGCGCTTCGAGCAGCAGCCTTTCATAGGCGATGCGGCGGCGCGGGCTCTGCGTCTTGAAGGTGTCGCTGAGACTGAGATTAAGGCTGAGCGGCTTAAGCTGCATGCTGTTCTGCTCGAGGCTCGGTGTCTTGTTCATCAGCAGCAGCGCGATCTCCTCCTCGGGCTGGAGGCGGATCGTCAGGCGGTTGGCGAGCAGGTCGTTGCCGGGAAAGATGGAGTGCGGCACGTCGCGGAACTGGATGACGATCTCCGACCGCCGCAGTGGCAGCCGCTTGCCGGTGCGCAGGTAGAACGGCACGCCGGCCCAGCGCCAATTGTCGATATGCGCCTCGAGCGCGACGAAGGTCTCGGTCTGGCTGGCATGGCCGCCGGCCTCGTCGCCATAGCCGTGCGCCGCGCGGCCCTCGGCGAAGCCGGCGCCGTATTGCCCGCGCACGGTCTTCTTGGCGATGTCGCGGCCTTCGATCGGCCTGAGCGAGCGCAGCACCTTCACCTTCTCGTTGCGCACGGCGTCGGGCTCGGAACTGGCGGGCGGCTCCATCGCCACGAGGCAGAGAAGCTGGAGCAGATGGTTCTGCACCATGTCGCGCACCGCGCCGTATTCGTCGTAATAGGGCCAGCGTTCCTCGACGCCGATGGTCTCCGCGACGGTGATCTGCACCTGTTCGATGCTGATCTTGTTCCACAAGGGCTCGAAGAGCGCATTGGCGAAGCGCAGCGCCAGCAGATTCTGCACCGCTTCCTTGCCCAGATAGTGATCGATGCGGAAGATGCGCTCCTCGCTGAACGCTTCGGCGAGGTAGCCGTTGATGGCGCGACAACTGGCCAGGTCGCGTCCGAGCGGCTTTTCCACCGCGACGCGGCTGCGCGGGCCCGAGAGCCCCGCCGCCTTGAGATTCAGGCAGATGCGGCCGTAAAGGCTCGGCGACGTCGACAGATAGAACAGGATGTCCTCCGCGTCACCCGTCGCCCGGCGCATATTCGCGAAAGACGCTTCATCGCTCGCATCGACCGCGGCGTGGCGCAACCTTGCCTTGAGCCGTGTCCAGTCCGCTTCCGACCAGTATTCGCCGGCCCGCGACCGGATCGCCACGCCGGTACGGGCGGCGAAGGCCGCGTCGCCCATCGCCTCGCGCGAACAGCCGATGACGGTGAGATCGTGCGGGAGCAGGCCCTCGCGCTCGAGGAAATAGAGCGACGGAAACAGCATGCGCTGGGCGAGATCGCCCGTGGTGCCGAAGATCGCGATCACGCGGCTTGGCGTCATCACCGCGTTCATTGCAACCGGCCGTCGATCCAGACCTCGAGAACCTCCAGCGCATCGTCGACCAGCGCGAAATTGGCGCGCCGGCCGCGGCCGTTACTGCCGGTCTCGTCGGCGAGCCCGAGGAACGCCGCAGGATTGCGGCTGGCCATGCCGACCGCTTCGATCAGGTCGACGCCCATGAACGCCATCGCATTGCGCACGGCGGACGCCATGTCGAGATTGGAGCCCGCCAGGGTTCCGTCGGGCGCAGTGCAGACCCCGTTGCGCACCGAGATGGTGCGGCCCTGGAGCCGGAAGCTCGTGTCGGAGGCGCCGACGCTCGGCATCGCGTCGGTGACGAGCATCAGCCGGTCGATCCGCTTGCAGGCGAGCGCGATGCGCAGCGTGGCGGGATCGACATGGTGGCCGTCGACGATGATGCCGCACCAGCTTTCGGCGTCGTCGAGCGCCGCCCCAACCGTGCCGGGCTCGCGCGCGCGCAAGGGCGACATGGCGTTGAACAGATGCGTGAAACCGGTGAGCCCGCTCGCCAGCGCGGCGCGGATGTCGCCATAGGTCGCGTCGGTATGGCCGGCCGACACGATCACGCCGGCCTTCGCCAGGGCGGCGATGGTCGCCGGCGTCGTTTCTTCCGGCGCCAGGGTGACGAGCGTCTTGCCGCGCCGGACGGAGGTCAGAAGCTCGAAGGCCTCGCTATCGAGGGCGCGGAAATTGTCCGCGTCGTGGATGCCCTTGCGGCTGCGATTGAGGAACGGTCCCTCGATATGGATCCCGAGGATGCCGGGCACGCCGGCCTCAATTGCCGCTTCGACGGCGGCGATCGCGGCTCGGATAAGCATGAAATCGCCGCTGATCAGGGTCGGAAGGAAGCCTGTCGTGCCGAAGCGGGCATGCGCGGCGGAGATGGTGCGCAAGGTCTCGATGTTCGGGGCGTCGCCGAACAGGACGCCGCCGCCGCCATTGACCTGGGTGTCGATGAAGCCGGGCAGCAGCAAGCCGCCCTTGAGATCGTGGCGCGCCGCGTCCGCCGGCAGATCCGCCTGCGGCATGAGACCGGCGATGCGGCCGTTCTCGATCAGGACGGCGCACTCCGCGACGGCGCCGCGGTCCGTCATCACCCGGCCGTTGATCAGCGCCGTCCGCATGTCAGATGGTCTCGGTGATTTTGTTCAAGTTCGGCGGGCGGTCCGGATTGAAGCCGCGCGCCAGCGAGAGCGCATCGATCATCCGGTAGAAGCTCTGCATCATCAGGATCGGTTCGAGCGCCGGATGCGCCGCGACGGTCGGCAGCACCGCCGCGCCGGGCACCGCGAAGCCGGCGACCAGAAGCTCGGAGCCGGCGCCGACGACTTTGGCGGCAAGCTCCTCCAGTCCGGGGCGGGTTTCGTCGCGCTGCGAAAACATCAGGATCGGAAATCCCTTCTTCACCAGCGCCATCGGGCCGTGCTGCACCTCCGCCGAACTGAACGCCTCGGCGTGCAGGCCGGTGGTTTCCTTGAATTTCAACGCCGCTTCCTGCGCCGCGCCGAAACCGACGCCGCGGCCGATGGCGTAGAGATCACGGCTGGACTTCAATCCGGTGACGGCGGCGCTCCAATCGCACGTCCAGGCCTGCCGCATCTTCTTTGGCAGGCCCTGCAGCGCCTCCGCCAGTTCGCGGTCCTGCGTCCAGGCGCAGACCAGCGCGGCGATGGCGGCGACCGAGGCAAGATAGGTCTTGGTCGCCGCGATACTTGTCTCGGCGCCGGCGTGCAGCGGCAAGACCTCATGCGCCAGCGCGGCGAGCGGGCTGGTCTCGTCGTTGACGATCGCCAGGACGAATGCGCCGCCGGCCTTGGCGCTCGCGACCGTCGTGAGCAGATCGGGACTGCGGCCGGACTGCGAGATCGCCAGGAATAGCACGTCGTCGAGCTTGGGCTGCGCCGCATAGACCGAACTGGTCGACAGGCCGGTGGAGGAGGTCAGGATGCCGGTCCTGGTCTCGATCAGGTATTTCGCGAAGGTCGCGGCGTTGTCGGAGCTGCCGCGGGCGCCGGTCACCACGGCGCGCGGCTTGCCGGCGCGCAGGCGGTCGCCGATTTTCCCGAACAGCGCCCGGTTCTCGTTGAATTGGCGCGCGACGACGTCCGGCGCTTCGGACGCTTCGCGAAACATCCGCGACGGATGCCCCGCAGATCCCGCGGCGCAGCCCGCCATCACTTTTCGAGCTCCGAGGCGTTCAGCTCGGCGACGAAGTCGTAGGTGTCGCCGCGATAGAAGGATTGCGAGAATTCCACCGCCCGCCCGTCGGACAGAAAGCCGCGGCGTTCGACCAGCAATCCCGCGTCATGTTCATGGGCGCGGAGCAGGGCGGCCTGCTCGGCGGTGAACAGCACCGCGCGCAGTCGCTGCAGGGCGCGTGTCGGGCGATAGCCGGCCTTGGCCAGGGCGGAATAGAGCGAAGACTCGACGGCATCGACCGACGGCAGGCAGAAGGCCTGCACCGTGCAGAATTCCAGCGCCATCGGCGCATCGTCCGCGAAGCGCAGGCGGTTAAAGCGGTAGACCGGCGTGCCGGGGCTGAGACCCATGGTCAGCGATTCTTCCGGTGTTACGGTGCCCTGCGACTTGCGCAGCCAGCTACTGGTCGGCACGCGGCCGCGGGCGATCATGTCTTCGGTGAACGAGGTGAGCTTGGAAAAGTTCTTTTCGACACGGCTGGAAACGAACGTTCCCGAACCCTGCTTGCGGGTCAGCAGGCCTTCGGCGACCAGGCCGTCGATCGCCTTGCGGACCGTGATGCGGGAGACCGCGAATTCCTCGGCCAGATCGCGCTCCGGCGGCAGCGCGTCGTCCGGCGATAAGAGCTTGCTCTCGATCGCATGGCGCAGGCCGCGCTGGAGCTGCTGATACAGCGGCAGGTTAGCGGCCTCGTCCAGTTGGCCGATTATCGCGAGCAGCGGTGCCACATCGATCTCCTGAGGTTCCCCTGCAACAGCCGGAAGAATTCGACTGCTGTCTGTATAACCAATATAGTACCACATGTAAATATCTACCGGTCAACTGGAAAAAATCCCCAAAATTCGTGCTTGACACAAAAGCCCAATCGGGAAATGGTTCTATATTGGGCTTGGATTGGTGTTCTGCATGCGGTTGGAACAGCGCCCTTGGCCCTTGGGGAATTGATCGAATCAGAGGAGCATCGCATGTCACTTCGGGGGGTATTGGCCGGTTCGGTCAGTCTGGTGGCGCTCATCGCCACAACGCCGGCATTCGCAGAGCAGGTCGAAACCGTCATCGTGACGGGCATTCGCGAATCCTTGGATCGCGCCATCAACGTCAAGCGCGACTCGACTGCCATCGTGGATGCGGTGTCGGCGGAGGACATCGGCAAGTTCTCGGACAAGAACGTCGCCGACGCGCTGCAGCGCATTCCCGGCGTCAACACGGTTTCGGCCGCGAGCGGCGAAGGCGGCTTCGACGAGAACGACCGCGTCTCGATCCGCGGCACCAATGCCAGCCTGACGCAGACGCTGGTGGACGGACACACCATCGCCAACGGCGACTGGTTCATCCTCGATCAGTTCCAGACCATCGGCCGCAGCGTCAGCTATACCTTGCTGCCGTCGGAAATCGTCGACACCGCCAAGGTCTATAAGAGCCAGCAGGCCGATCTGGTGGAAGGCGGCGTCGCCGGCCAGGTCGACATCCTGACCCGCCGGCCGCTCGGCTTCCGCGACAATCTCACCTTCGAGGCGAGCGCCGAAGCCGCCTATACGACCCTGCGCGGCGCGACCACGCCGCAGGTCAATGCCCTGTTCAACTGGAAGAACGACGACGAGACGTTCGGCGTGCTCGTCCAGGGCTTCTATGAAGCGCGCGACATCCGCCGCGACGGCCAGGAATTCCTCGGCTATTCGAATGTCGCCGCCGGCAGCCTGGCGGCTATCGCCCATCCCGAATTGGCGGGCGCCGCCTATCCGACCCTGATCGGCTCGGCGCTGTTCCTGCAGCAGCGCGTGCGCGAAGGCGGCGACGTAACGGTGGAGTTCAAGCCCAACGACAGCTTCGACGTGCGGCTGACCGGCTTCTTCTCGCACCTCTCCGCCAGCAACGTGAACAACAACTACATGTTCTGGGGCACCAACGAGTTCGGCAACAACGTGCCCTCCGCCTTCACCATCAAGGACAACACGATCGTCGCCGCGACCTTCCCGGCGAAGGCCGGCGTCGCGCCGATGGTCACCGACTTCATCCAGCGTCCGGGCGGCGCCGCCGAGACCTACTTCTTCAGCGCCGACGGCAATTGGGCCGCCACCGACAGCCTGACAATCGGCTTCAAGGCGGGCTACAGCCACGGCGTCGGCCGCACCGATCCGCAGGTCGCCTGGGAAGGCGAGATCGCGCCGGTAACCGGCAATGCCGCGAGCTACGATTTCAGCAGCGGCATCGCCACGGTCAACGTGCCCGGCGTGGACCTCTCCAACCCCGCCAACCTGGTCAACGACTGGGCCTGGACTGCCGTGTCCACCGCCGTCGACAGCGAGTATTACGGCCAGCTCGATTTCGAGCAGAAGCTTAACCTGGGGCCGATCAGTTCGGTGAAGGCCGGCGTGCGCTATGCGGAGCATACGCGCCGCAACGACCTGTTCAACGGCGGCGTCTCCTATGGCGCTTCGATCGGCAGCGACGTCTCCACCTCCAACTACCCGTCGGATTTCGCCGACGCGTTCAAGATCCCCGGCATGCTGACCAATGTGCCGATGGGCAACACCGCGCTGATCGAGCAGCTTCTCTACAACAACAATAGCTGGCGGCCCTATCCGCAGACCCCGGCCGCCATCTCGAATCCCGCCAATGGACGGTTCGATTGGCCGGCCAGCATGAACATGAGCGAGCAGGACACCGCGGCCTATGCGATGGCCAATATCGGCGGCGACCACTGGAAAGGCAATTTCGGCGTCCGCATCGTCAACACGCGAGAATCGATCCATCAATACGTCAACAACGCCACCGGCACGTACAGCGATTTCGGCAATTACGGCATCAACGACATCGGTCACAACTATTGGGACGTCCTGCCGAGCGTCAATCTCAGCGTCGATCTGAACGACGAGATGGTGTTGCGCTTCGCGGCGGCCGAGACCATGTCGCGGCCGGACTACAGCGCGCTCGGCGGCGCGGTGCAGCTCACCGACCTCAACCTCACCGGCAATGGTGGCAATCCCAACCTCAAGCCGGTCAAGTCCGCCAACTACAATCTCAGCTATGAGTGGTACTACGGGCCGCAGGCGCTGTTCTCCGTCGGCCTGTTCTACATGGACCTGTCGTCCTACGTGTCCTACGGCACCTCGACCGCTAGCTATGTCAACATGACGCTGACCGGCGCCAACCCGATCCCGGTCTACTCGACCTACACGATCACCTCGCCGTTCAACTCCAGCGGCCACGACGAAGGCATTGAAGTCAGCTGGCAGCAGCCGATCTGGGACGGCTTCGGCGTCAACCTCAACTACACCTATGCCAGCGGCGTCGATGCCAGTGGCGGGCCTCTGGTCGGCGATTCGAAGAGCACCGCCAATGTCACCGGCTATTACGAGAACACCTGGCTGAGCGCCCGCCTGTCCTACAATTACCGCTCCAAGATGCTGGTCGGCCTCGACCGCAGCTCGGCAGAAAACCAGGACGCTTATGGCACGCTGGACGCGTCGGTCCAGTTCACCGTCACCGACTATGCCTCGCTCACCTTTGACGCCTTGAACCTGACCAACCAGACCTTGAAATACTATGCGGCGACCCCGACGCAGCCGCGCGCCTTGTACAGCAACAGCAGGCAGCTTTATGCCGGCATTCGCGTGAAGTTCTGAGGGGCCGGGGCGCTCCGTTTCCGGCGGGCAGATGCGCCCCTGCTGTCGCACTGCTAGGCTTAAGGGCGGAGAGCGTGAGTTCTCCGCCCTTCTTTTTGAAGCGCTGTACCGACCACGACATGAGCGAAAGGCCAGCACCGTGACGTTGTTCCGTCGGAAGCCGGCGAAGCTGGGCGTGGCGCTGCTGTTTCTGGCCTTGTCCTTTTCCGGCGTGGCCGAGAATCCGGCGCGGGCCGACATTGCGGCGCCCGCCGCACCGGCGGTGCCGGCGCTGATTCCGCTGCCGGCCCATCTGACCATGGACCCCGGCCGATTCGTGGTCGGCAACGGTACGGCGCTTCTCTTCGCCAAGGGCGACGCCGGCAGCGAGCGGGTCGCGGCCTATTTCAAGGCCCTGGTTCATCGCACGCGAGGTCTGACCCTGGCGGCGCGGCGCGGGAAGGCTGGCGCGATCGTCCTGCGTCGTCTGGCTCCCGACGCAACCGGAAAGGAAGGCTACCGCCTCGAGGTCACGCCAAAAGGCGTCGTCGTGTCAGCCAGCCAGACCGCGGGCCTGCTGTACGGCACGATCACGCTTTGGCAGCTTCTGACGCAGACGTCGGGGATGGCGCACAGCGTGACGCTGCCGGCGCTGCGGATCGACGATGCGCCGCGCTTTGCCTGGCGCGGCCTGCTGCTGGACTCGGTCCGCCATTTCCAGTCGGTCGCCTTCATCAAGACGCTGATCGACGCGATGGCGCGCGAAAAGCTCAATGTTCTGCAATGGCATCTGGCCGACGACCAGGGCTGGCGCCTGGAGATCAGGAAATATCCGCGCCTGACGCAGACCGGCGCTTGGCGCGTCCCGGCCGGCGAAGCCGCGCGACACGACATCGATCCCAGGACGCGCAAGCCGCGCCTCTATGGCGGCTATTACACTCAGGCCCAGGTGCGCGAACTGGTGGCCTATGCCGCTGCGCGCAACATCACCATCGTGCCGGAGATCGAGATGCCCGGCCACGCCATGGCCGCGATCGTCGCCTATCCGCGCCTCGGCGCCGGCGCGAAGCCGCCGACCAAGGTCTCCAGCGACTGGGGCGTCTTTCCCTATCTATATAATGTGCAGGACCCGACCTTCTGGTTTCTTGAGGACGTGCTGCGCGAAACCATGGCGCTGTTCCCCAGCCGCTATATCCATATCGGCGGCGACGAGGCGGTCAAGGATCAGTGGAAAGCCTCGCCCGCGGTTCAGGCCCGGATGCGCGCGCTCGGCATCGCGACCGAGGACGAGCTGCAAAGCTGGTTCGTCCGGCGCATCGAGAAATTCATCGGCGCCCATGGCCGCCGCCTGATCGGCTGGGACGAGATCCTCCAAGGCGGCATCGCGCCTGGCGCGACGATCACCTCCTGGCGCGGCATCGACGGCGCGGTCGCGGCGGCGAGGGCCGGACACGACGCAGTGCTGTCGCCGGCGCCGGTGCTGTATTTCGACAACCGCCAGGTCGAAGGCGCGGGCGAACCGTCCGGCCGCGGCGCCATCGTCTCGCTGCGCGACGTCTACGCCTTCGACCCGGCGCCCGCGGCGCTGAGCGAAGACGAGCGCCGGCACATCATCGGCGTGCAGGCCAACATCTGGACCGAGCACATCCGCGAGCAGGGCAATGTCGCCTATGCAGCCTTTCCGCGCGCCGCGGCGCTGGCCGAGCTCGGCTGGTCGCCGGCGGCGTCGCATGACTGGCCCGGCTTCCTCGCACGTCTGCCGGCGGAGCTTGACCGCTACGCCGCGCTCGGCCTGCGGCATGGCGTTGGCGGTGCGGCTGATCCGTCGCCACCACCGCCGCTGATCCGTGACAGTCACGAATTGAAGTTGTGCGGCAATGCGATCGCGCTTTCCATCGAAGGCCCCGCGCCGCTCCGCGGCAAGCGGCCGGTGTTTCTCCACGACGTGATGAACCCGTGCTGGATTTACGAGAAGGCCGATCTGACCGGCATTTCCGGGATCGAAGCCTCGGCCGGCTCGCTGCCGTTCAATTTCCAGATCGGCGCCGATGCCCAGCACATCGCGCTGCCGCCGCCGGCGACGCCGTTCGGCGAGCTCGAAGTCCGTCTCGACACCTGCGAGGGGACGAAGATCGCCGTCTTGGCCATGCCGCATCCCGTGCCGAACATGGCGCTCGCCACGGTGCGCGCTCCCGTCGCGCCGCAGACCGGGGTGCATGACCTCTGTTTCATCTTCACGCGCGCCAAGCTTGATCCATACTGGGCCCTGCACACGGTGCGCCTCGTGCCGGGCCGTTAGCGCAGAGGAGCCAGTTGCTTGTCCAGTCTCGTGCTCTTTGCGCCGATCCAGGGCTGGGTTGCGCCGCTGGAGGAAGTGCCCGATCCGGTTTTCGCCGAGCGGATCCTGGGCGACGGGCTTGCCATCGATCCGACCGCTGCGACCGTGCACGCGCCGTGCGATGCGCTGGTGGTGTCGCTCGCGCACCATGCCGTGACCCTGCGCGCCGCGAACGGCGCCGAAATCCTGATCCATGTCGGGCTGGAAACCGTCGCGCTGCACGGCCAGGGCTTTGTGACGCATGTGCGCGAAGGCGCCACGGTGCGTACCGGCGAGCCGCTGATCACCTTCGATCTCGACTTCCTCGCGAGCCGCGCCAGGAGCCTGATCTCGCCGGTGATCGTCACCAATGGCGAGGACTTCCGCATCGTGCGCCGCAGCGCCGGCCGCGAAACCGGCGTCGGCGAATTCCTGATGGAATTGCGCGCCCTGGCCGAGCCGGATGCGGCGGACCCGTCGGTCGAGGTCCAGCGCGCCGTCGTCGTGCGCCTGGCCCATGGCCTGCACGCCCGCCCCGCCGCGCTGGTCGCGGCCGCCGCCAAGCGGTTCGGCGCGGAGGTCGAACTGTCCGTGCGCGACCGCCGGGTCAACGCCAAGAGCGTCGCGGCCCTGATGTCGCTGGGCGTGCGCAAGGACGAGCGCGTGATGATCCTGGCGCGCGGCAGTGACGCGGCGCGTGCGGTCGAGGCGCTGGCCGAGCTGATCGATCACGGCATCGCGGAGGCGCCGGAGACGCCGCCCGCCACGGCGCTGCCCTTTGGCGGCGACCTGCCGCCCAACGCCTTGCGGGGAGTCTGCGGCGCGCCGGGCCAGGTCATCGGCAAGGCGTTCCAATTCCGCGCCGTGGACATCGCGGTTGTCGAAGAGGGGCGCGGCCCGGCCTGCGAAGCGGCAGCGCTCGCCGGCGCGCTCGCAGCGGTGCGCTTCCAGCTCGAGCGGCAGGCCGCCGCCGGCAACCGCCAGCGCCGCGAGATTCTGGGCGCGCATATCGCATTGCTCGACGATTCCGAACTGGCGCGGCGCACCGCAACGGCGATCGAAAGCGGCAAGAGCGCCGCCTTCGCCTGGCGGCAGGCGATCCGCGGCTATGTCGCGGCGTTCCAGGCGGTCGACGACGCGCGCCTGCGCGAGCGCGCCGGCGACCTGATCGATCTGGAACGCCAGGTGACGGCGGCGCTGAGCGGCGCGGACCTTCCGGCGCTGGCGCTGCCGCCCGATGCGATCCTGATCGCCGACGAGTTGCTGCCGTCGGAGCTCGTCGCCCTCGGCACCATGGCCGGGATCTGCACCGCGGCCGGCGGCTCGACGTCGCATGTCGCGATCCTTGCGGCCGGCATGAACGTGCCCGCGCTGGTCGGCGCCGGCGCCGCGGCCTTGCGGATACCGGACGGCACGACGCTGTATCTCGATGCCGATGCCGGCCTGCTGCACGTCGATCCCGACGCGGCCTTGCTGGCCCGCGCCCAGGCCGAGATCGACAAAGAGCGGCAGCGCCGGAGTGCGGCGCAGGCGCGGGCCGGCGAGGACTGCCGCACCGCCGACGGCACGCGGATCGAGATTCTCGCCAATCTCGGCGCCGGTGCCGACGAAGCGTCGTCGGCCGTCGCCCTCGGCGCCGAAGGCTGCGGCTTGCTGCGCACGGAGTTTCTGTTTCTCGACCGCGAGACGCCGCCTTCCGAAACCGAGCAGGCCGCGGCCTATCAGGGCATCGCTGAGGCCCTGGCCGGCAGGCCGTTCAAGATCCGCACCTTCGACATCGGCGGCGACAAGCCTGTGCCCTATCTGCCGCTGCCGGCCGAAGAGAATCCCGCGCTCGGCTTGCGCGGCGTGCGCGCCGCGTTGTGGCGCAGCGACCTGCTGAAGGCCCAGCTCGCGGCGATCCTGCGCGTCACGCCGGCGGCGCGGATCATGCTGCCGATGGTCGCCTCGCTGTCCGAGCTTCGCGCCGTGCGCGCGCTGCTCGACGAACTGCGCCGCGAGCGCGGCGTCGCGAACCCCGTGCCCCTGGGCATCATGGTGGAGACCCCGGCTTCCGCCGTGCTCGCGGCGCAGTTCGCGCGCGAAGCGGATTTCCTCTCCATCGGCACCAACGATCTGACGCAATACACGCTTGCGATGGACCGCGGCCACGCCCAGCTCGCGCCCCAGATCGACGCCTTCCATCCCGCCGTGCTTTCGCTGGTCGCGCAGGCGGCGGCAGGCGGCGCGGCGCAGGGCAAGCCGGTCGGGGTCTGCGGTGGGCTGGCCGGCGATCCGCTGGCGGCGTCGCTCCTGATCGGCATGGGCGTCCGCGAGCTCTCCATGGCGCCGAGCATGATCGCGCGTGTGAAGGCGGTCGTCCGCGGCCTCGACCTGCAAACCTGCCGCGCCGCTGCGGCGCAGGCGCTGGCGCAGGATTCGGCGGTAGCCGCCCGCGCCGTCGCGGCGAAATATCTGCCCACGGCATGATTGTGAGGACGCACAGATGACATCCATCGCCGAAAGACTCCAGCCGCTGGGCCGCGCCCTGATGCTGCCGATCGCGGTGCTGCCGGCCGCCGGCCTGCTGTTGCGCCTGGGCCAGCCCGATCTCCTCGACATCGCCTTCATCGCCTCGGCTGGCGATGCGATCTTCTCCAATCTCGGCCTCTTGTTCGCCATCGGCGTCGCCGTCGGCCTGGCGCGCGAGAACCACGGCGCCGCAGGCCTGGCGGGCGCAGTGGGCTTCCTGGTCGCAACCAAGGGTGCCCAGGTCCTGATCGCGGTGCCGCCCTCGGCGCTCGCAGGGATGAGCGGCGCGGCGGCGCAAGGGTTCGCCGCCGAGGCCTTCAAGGCCGCGGCGCTCGCCAAGTTGAGCGTTCCGACCGGCATCGCCTCGGGCCTGATCGCGGGCGCGCTCTACAACCGCTATCGCGACATCCAGCTTCCGGAATTCCTCGCCTTCTTCGGCGGCCGGCGCTTCATCCCGATCGCCAGCGGCGCGCTCGGCGTGGTACTCGCCGCCGCGATCGGCTTCGGCTATCAGTCGCTGTCCGCCGGCATGGATGCGCTCAGCCATGCGGTGCTGGGCGCCGGCGATCTCGGCCTGTTCGCCTATGGCGTGCTGAACCGCCTGCTGATCGTCACCGGCCTGCACCATATCATCAACAACATCGCCTGGTTCATCCTGGGCGACTATCACGGCACCACCGGCGACCTGAAGCGCTTCTTCGCCGGCGATCCGCAGGCCGGAAAATTCATGAGCGGCTTCTTCCCGGTCATGATGTTCGGGCTGCCGGCGGCGTGCCTTGCGATGTATCACGCGGCGTTGCCGTCGCGGCGCAAGGCGGTCGGCGGCCTCTTGCTGTCGATGGCGCTGACCGCGTTCCTCACCGGGGTGACCGAGCCGATCGAATTCAGCTTCATGTTCCTGGCGCCGGTGCTCTACGCGATCCACGCCGTGCTGACCGGCCTCGCCATGGTGGTGATGAACGTCCTGGATGTGCGGCTGGGCTTCGGGTTTTCCGCCGGGCTGTTCGACTATGTGATCAATTTCGGCAAGGCGACGCATCCGCTGCTGCTGCTGCCGGTCGGAGCGGTCTATTTCGCGCTGTATTACGGCTTATTCCGCCTCGCGATCCGCGCCTTCGACCTGAAGACGCCCGGCCGCGAAGCGGAAAGCGACAACGTGGCCGCCGCCGCACCGGTTTCGCGCGGGCTCGCCTTCGTCGCCGCGCTGGGCGGCGCGGACAATCTTGTCACCGTCGACGCCTGCACGACGCGGCTGCGGCTGGTGCTGGCGGATGGAGAGGCGGCGGACGGGAAGGCGCTGAAAGCGCTGGGCGCACGCGGGCTGGTGCGGCCATCGCCCAAGGCGTTGCAGGTCGTGTTAGGTCCGATCGCCGATCAGGTTGCCGGCGAGATTCGCGCCGCGCTGCCCTCGGCGCCGCGCGCCGCGTCGCAAGCAACCCAACCGCAAGCGGCGCGCGCGGTTCGGACGACGCACGCGGGCGAGACGCCGGTCGCCGACACGCATGCCCTGCTGCTGGCGCTGGGTGGCGCTGCCAACATCCTCGAGATCGAGACCTGCGCCAGCCGCTTGCGCCTGCGCGTGGTGACGGGGGAGGGGATCGACGCGCAGAAGCTGCGCGCGCTCGGCGTGCGCGGCGTCGCGATGCCGAAGCGCGACAGCATCCATCTCGTCATCGGACCCGCCGCCGACAGCGTCGCGGCGCGGCTCGATCGCGAACGGAACGGGTGAGCGAAGGCCGCGTCAAGCCAGTGCATCGCGCAGAGGCTGCAGCCATTTCCCGTAAGGCCGCCAGCGCCCGATGGAGTCCTTGAACACCGGCTGGCGCACCTGGGCCTGGCTGTGGGTGCGCACCGCCCGGCTGGTTTCGTGGAACGCCAGGCAGCGCGCGTCCCAGTCGCGGCCGCAGAACGCCACGATCCGGCGCGCTTCGGATTCGAGATTTTCGACCAGCGTTTCGTATTGCACGTCGAGCAGGACACTCTCGGGCAGCACGGCGTGCCAATGCGCCATCAGGGCTTCGTAGCCTTTGTAATAGCGGCCGAGCTCGCCGAGGTCGTAGGCGAAGTTCAGGCCGTTCAGGAACAGCTTGGAATAGCAGGAGAAGCAGGTGTCGAGCGGATCGCGGCGGACATGGATGATCCGCGCCTTGGGCAAGGCCAGATGGAGCAGTCCGAGATGGCGGAAATTGGCGGGCAGCTTGTCGACGATGCGCCCGGCGTCCGGCGCAAGCGCGCCGAGCCGTTCGGCATAGAGATGGCCGAAGCGCTGAAACGCCGTGTTCGGAAGCGTGGCGATACCGGAAGGATAGTCCGCGCCGGCGTGACCGCCGGCGAGGAGTTCGTTCACGTAAAGCAGTTCGCCGCCGCCGAACACTGCGGGATGGCTCGCCAGTATCTGCTCGACCAGCGAGGTTCCCGAGCGCGGCATGCCGACGACGAATATCGGAAGCTCGGACGGATGGCCCGTCTCGCGCTTCGTCTCCATGAGCGCCGGTGTGAAGGCGGCGGCGGCGTCGCCGAAGAACCGCGCGACCGCCGCTTCGTCATAGGCGATCGACCGGCGCTTGAGGGCGTTGCCCTTTTGCCAGTGCGCGAAGGCATCGTCGTAGCGCTGCAAATCGTCATAAGCCTTGGCCAGCGCGAAATGAAGCTCGACCTTCTGGTCGTCGGGAAAGCCGCCGATGTCGCGCGCCATCTCCTCCAGCGCCGGCAAGCGCGGATCGCCCGCGCCGAACCGTCCGGCCTCGGCCAGGGCGCGATGATAGACCGGCCGGCGCGGCGCAAGCGCCACGGCGGCCTCGAAGGCGTGCCGCGCCTCAGCGAACGCGCCGAGTTGCGTCTTGACGGTGCCGATGCCGAAGTGAGCGGCTGCGTTGTTCGGGTCGACGGCCAGAAGCCGTTCGAACGCCGCCAGCGCCTCGGCCGGCCGGCCGAGAACGCCCAGCGCATCGCCGAGCCCGATCAGCGCCGCGGCCTGTCCCGGATGCCTGGCCAGCACCGCCTGAAAATGGCGGCGGGCGTCGTCATAGCGTCCCAGCATCAGATAGGTCTTGCCGAGATCGGTGGGGATCGCGTCATCCTGCGGCGCGGCGGCACTCGCCCGTTGCAGGAAATCCGCCGCCTCTTCGAGACGATCGGTGCGTAGACAAATCAGACCCAAACCGTGCAGGACGCCCGGATGCGCGGGATAGGTCCGGTGCAAGTCCCGATAGTGGCGTTCGGCTTCGGCCAGCCGCTCCTGGCGGTGCAGTGCGACCGCCGTTTCATAGCGCCGGCGGGCGGCAAGACTGCGTTCGGCGTCGTTCATGGCGAGCCCAAAGGTGGACTCGAATTGCAGCACGAACCGTTGCTATTTCATAGCGTTACACTTAACGGCGGCAAGGCGCCCAAACGCCGCCTAAGGCACGATCTCGACCTTCTGCATCATGCCCTGGTCCTCGTGCGGCAGGATATGACAGTGCAGCACGAAGGCGCCCGCGAAGTCGGTATAGCGGCTTCGGATGACGCGGTATTTCAGCGGCTCGCCGGCGCGCACCATCAGCGTGTCCTTCCACACCGTCTCATCCTTGCCGTCCGGCCCCAGCCGCACCATCTCGAAATGATTCACATGGACGTGGAACGGATGGGCGTCGCCCTTCGGGGTGACGTCGAGCGTCCATTTCGACGCCGTGTTGAGCTTCAAGCTGCGTGTCGGGCCGTTGGGATAGACATACCAGTCGACCATGAACTTGTAGGTGCATTCCGGATCGCTTTCGTCGGTGCAGGGCGTGCACGGTCCGCTGCCGCTGCATTTGGCGAGATCGAGCGTGAAGGTCAGGTTCTGCTCCCGGCCGGTCAATTCGCTCGTCGTGATCGGCTTGTAGGGCGCGAGCGGCCGCAGTTCGGCCGGCGTCGGCAGCGGCATGTCGTTCGGCGTGCCTTTCACGTCGACCGCCACGATCCATTTCGCGTCCGTTCCGGGCTCGAAACCGCTCTTCAAGGCGCGCAACGTCTCTGTCTGCAAGCTCAAACTGGGCGGAATCTTGGCGGTCGCAAAATAATAGCGGCCGGTTTTCATCGGCGCCTTGAACAGCACGTCGCTGCGGTAACCCGGCTCCAGATCGATGGTCGATCGCCAAGTGTCGATGCGCCCGAGCGCGATGCCGTCGGTGGCGATCTCGTAGAGCGGACCGCCGCTCGTCTTCACGAACAGCGACTCGTCGACGCCGGCATGGATCATCCGCCAGCGCTGGAGTTCGCCCGGCCGCATGGTGATGAGCGGCACGAGCTGGCCGTTGACCAGGGTGCGGCTGCCGGTCCGCTCCCAGTTTTCGTACATGGTCTGGTCGTCCTCGATCCTGCCGGTCGCGTCGTACGAGATCTGCTGCAGGACGAAAATCTGGTCCTTGGCGGCCTTGATCTGGGGCACTTCGTCGAGGCCGCCCTTGATGATGATCGCGCCTTCCACGGTGCTGGAGACCTGGATGGCGGTCGAGCCGTGCACATGCGCGTGATACCAGAACGTCCCCGGCGGATGATTGGCCGGAACGCGGACTTCGAATTGCGCGCTCGTGCCGGGGCAGATCGTTACGAAGATGTTGTCGCTGTGGGTGCCGTTCGGGTTGTTGCCCGGCGAAACGTGCAGGCCGTGGGTGTGGAAGTTGGTGACGTTGTAGACCTCCGGCGCGTGCGACATGTCCATGTCGCCGCTGCCGTCGCTGTTCCTGCACATCGGGTCGACGGGCAGGTTGTTCTTCACCGTGATCTTCATCAGGTCGCCGGGTTTGACCCTCAGCGTCGGCCCGACGAGACCGCCATTATAAGTGCGCAGCGTGAGGCCGCACTGCCCGATCTTGGTGATCGCCGGGTCCGAATAGCGCAGGTCCAGCGTCGTGGTGAGGACACTGCCGACGGACTCCACGTCGGGCGGGTTCTTGAATTCCTTCAGGCCGTAATCGTCGATGCTGACGGGCACCGCGCACGGATTTTCGATCGGCGTTTCGGCCTGGGCAGCGGCCGGCGCCAGCAGCGCGGCGGCAAGGCCCGCCAGAAACGTCCCGATCGTGAACAGCCGGCGCATCCGCACCTCCCCTTAAGAATCCAGCAGCCAATTCCTAGCACATGGGAAAATGATCGCGAAGTATTTATAAAGCGAGTTCTTTAATGTTCATCGCTCTACAGTCATCGTCTTTCCGAGTGCCGCAGAGAAATTTACGAAACACCGGCACTACGCCTCCGGCTCCGCGTCGTCCACGCTCGCTTCGAGTTCGGCGGTCAGGCGCGGTCCCACGCGCATCGTGAACTTGGAGAAGTGCTCCATCGTCGGCACCACCAGGCGCACGACATGGATCGGTCCCTCTTCGGGTGTGTAGACCACGCGGTAGACCGGCCGGTCGATGACGCGGCGCAGGCAGCCCAGCGTTTCACGCCATTGCGCGGCCAGCGAGGCGGCGGCGCCCGGCTCGGGAATGTCTTCGAAGCGGATCGCGGGGCTCTCGCCCGAGATGGAGGCCATCTGCGCGCGGACCCCGTCGGCCTCGGATCCCGGGCCGTCCCACTCCGGCAATTCGCGGCCGCCATGCAGCGAGGCGGCGCGGCTTTGCGCGGCTTCCGTGACGGCGCGCGTCAGCGCGATGCGGCGGTCGAGATGGCAGCCCCAGCCGCCGTTGAAGAAGCGGTGCAGCGGCCTTTCGGGATCGAACAGGAAGGTCGCGAAGAACGGCGTGCCGTAGTCGTTCGGCACGCTGCGGATGACGAAGCGCAGTCCATTGCGGGCGGCGGTCTCGACCACCTCACGCGTCTCGGGCGGCAGGCTGTCGTCGACGACGCGCAGCGCCGCGTTGCGCACGAACTCGATCGACCAGATGTCGCGTTCGATCAGCTCGAAGAGCGCATGAAGGCTTGCTTCCAGCACGGAATTGCCGGCCGCCAAGCCGTTGGTCGACACCCCGTACAACGAGGCGCCGACGTCCGGGTGCCGGATGAAGACCAGTTCCGCCGGCACCCAGCCTGCGGCGCCGGTCTCGACGTCCAGGGCGCGGGCCAGCCGCATCGGCTGGTCGGCAGTGCTGCGGCGCTCCGCGATCGGCGCGAAGGCGAACGCCGGATCGCCGGCGGCGTCGACGCCGCTCAGCTCGCGGGGCGTACCCCAGCGCGACACCACCGCGTCGTTGCCGGGATGGGCGAAATAATCCTCGATCGCTTCCATATAGGCGCCGACCTCGGATTCGATCGGCGCGACGCCCTTGCCGAAGGAATAGGTCAGCAGACCCGCCCCGGGCCGCTCGCTCATGAAGACCGGAAGACCCAGGCAGTCCAGCGGCGTGATATCGCTCACCATCCGGATCCCCGCCTTCTGCGCCAGGGCCTTGGCATGCAGCAGCGTCTGTTCCGGTGGGATGGAGCGATGGCTGGTGTGCAGTTTGATCGCGCCGCTCATGCTCACGTCGTCACCTTCGTCGTCTCCCTTGATCCCGCACGCGTGACAGCGATCGCCGCAAGGCATCGCGGCGCGAAGAAGGAGGCAGACCGGCCGCGCTGCGGCCGGCCTGCGCATATCCGTTTCCCACCGGGAATCCACGAAACGCGTTCCGTGGAACGGGCTTCACGGAGCGGCTACACCGCCCCTTCGGGCGGGGTGGTCGCCGGTGTCAGCAATGAGCTCCGGCCGCGTCGGCGCGGGTTTCGAGGAGCTCCTTGAGACGCTTGCTTGCTTTCTTCGACATCGTTCTCTCCATGTTGAGCCAAGATGCGCACGATTCGACTTCGCGGCAGAGGACCGATCAAATCACGCCGTCGGTGGTCACCTCTTTGGCGGAAGTAAAATCCGTGCCTGTGAAGATCATGTGCATTTTGGTCGGCATGCAGGGATCGAAGCTCTGAATTGCCCGCACAAGATCAATTCCGTGAAAACTGTCAGGACCGCTCCAGTTGGTTTCGATGATGGGGGTGTTCAGCACCGCCTGCTCGCACGCGCCTAGCTCTCCCCAAGGGGTTCGCGGACCGGCATTGATGCGCGACGGCACCGAGATCTGGTAGTTGGTAAGTTCGGCGCCCGACAGCACCGCCCAATGGGCCAGGAAGCCGCGCCCCGCGCCGCCAAAGCCCACGCCGTAGCGTTGCCCTGCGGTCGGGATTTCGAACGGCGCCGCCGTTTCGCGTTCACCCCGCGCCAGCAGCATTTTGGCGCGGCCGCAATTCTCCAGCGTCACCATCAGATTGAAGGCGACGGCATAGGCGCGTGCCCGGTTGCGCTCGAACGCATTCCAGATCGGGGGAACGCGCCATTCGAGGCGCTCGGCCGCAAGCGCGCCGGCCGGAACGTGGAACACCAGGCCGTCGCCGGTGGACTCCAGAAAGTCGCTGGCGGGAATCTTCCGGGCCAGCGCCGTGATGTACAGCCGGGCATAGGCCCCCACCTCGAAGACGTGGCCGTTCCACGCCATCGCGGTGGCCCAGCTATAGGGCGGCGGATGGGAGATCTTGCCCGGATTGCGGTGGATCGCCTTGTTCCAGGGGTGATGCTGGCTGAGCGGATTGCCGGCCGGGTCTTCGCGGTGCGGATGGCCGGACCAGGAATCGTAGAAGGAGTGATCGACGAACTCCTCGATCCCGCTGTTGATCTCGGTCAGGCCTGTCGTGCGCAGTTCGCCCTCGATGACGGCACCGGGGGTCGACCACCGCTTCTCGCCCCACGCGTCGCAATTCTCATAGGTCGCGTCGTAATACGCCTCATGGTCCCACTGGCCGAAGTCGACCAGGTTCGCCGGCGCGCGGCCAAGGTCGCGAAACGCCGGGTCGCAGGCATAAAGGAAGTCGAAGACGTCATCCCAGATGCGTGCGCAGCGCTTGGCATAGTCGGCGAACGGGCCGAGCTTGCGCGCGAATGCGTCGATCTGTTCGGCGTCCAGCGCCAGCGACACCCCGCCGGGACAGATCGATTCGGAGTGTGGATATTTGCCGCCCAGCATCGCATAGGCCGAACGCGCCAGCCGCATCATGTCGAGCGCTTCGGTGAACAGCCTGCCGCCGGGCCGGTTCAGGTCCGTCATGAGGGCGCCGATCGTCCGGTAGCCGTGGACCGCCGCATGTCGCGCCGGCGCGATTTGCGCCCTGGACCAGATTTCCGGGTTCGTTGCCCGCACCACGTCCTCGGAATAGTCGGGACCGGACAGGATGAACAGGTGCATCGGATTGTCGTTCAGATACTGGCAGCTTAGCAGCAGGTTGCGCGCGACGATCGCCAGGGGCGGCGGCTTGATTCCCAGCGCCATCTCCAGGCATTGCGCTGACGTCGCGGCATGAACGCCGCCGCAGATTCCAGATGCCGCGGAACTGATCAGGCCTGCGTCGCGCAGGTCGCGCTTGACCAGCAGCGATTCGTAGCCGCGAAACATCGTCGCCATCGACGCCACGTCGGTGACCTTGCGCCGGTCGAGATCGACGCTGCAATGAAAGGCAAGGCCGCCGCCGATGCGCTGGAACGGATTGTCGCCTTCGCGCCCGGTGTTCTGGCGCGCGATCTGCGCCAGCAGCGCCTCGCCCGGGCCGCTTCGCTCGGACGCATAGGCGAACGGCACGCCGGCAGGCTCGCCACTGTCTGTTTGAATCGGGAGCGTCAGACTTGTCATTCCTGCCTCCCCAAGACCAGCCGAACAAATAGTCCGTCTTGAGAAAGACTCTCAAGACAACGAGTTCATCTTGAGAAAGAGTCTCAAGAGAATATCGCAAGTTATCTTCTGTTGACGGATACACGCGTAAGCAATCGCGCTCGACACACGCGAGAAAACGCTATTAAGGCTATCATTCTCAAATAGTCGATGCAACAATATACGCGTCTTCTCATCGTAGAAGCAGCGTGATCCTTATCGAAAAACAGAATCGACTTTTCTGATTTTGATTTTGGCGATAGCGGAAGTATTGCGTTCCAGCGTTGTAAGTACAGGCGGGGACATATGTACGGAAGCGCTGCTAACATCTTGTCGACGGGCACGCCGCACAATCTCGAAACCGTCGAGATTCGCGTCCGCGGCACCGTGCAAGGGGTCGGCTTCCGGCCCACAGTGTGGCGCCTGGCGCGCGAAAACGATCTCGTCGGCCTCGTCCTGAACGACAATGCCGGCGTTCTCATCCGCGCCACGGGCGAGCGGGCGTGCATCGCCCGTTTCCTGCGCTGCCTTGAGAGCGATCCGCCGCCGCTGTCGCGAATCGAAAGCCTCGACATCGCGCATCTCGCCGAGGTGATGGCGTTCGACGACTTTATTATAGCGGGCAGCGTCGGCGGCGAGACGCGCACCAACGTCACCGCCGATGCCGCCACCTGTCCGGCCTGCCGGGCCGAGGTGCTCGACCCGTCCGAGCGGCGCTATCGCTATCCCTTCGCGAATTGCACGCATTGCGGGCCGCGCCTCTCGATCGTCCTGGGCGTGCCCTATGACCGGCAGCGCACCACCATGGCGCCGTTCGCCCTGTGCGACGCCTGCACCGCGGAATATCGCGATCCCGCGGATCGCCGCTTCCATGCCCAGCCTATCGCCTGTCCGCAATGCGGACCGAAAATGTGGCTCGAGTCGCTCGACGGCACCGCATCCAGCGCCGCGATGCTGCGTGCGCCCATCGAGGCGGCGGTGCGGCAGTTGAAAGAAGGCAGGATCGTCGCCATTCGCGGCCTCGGCGGCTTTCATCTGGCATGCGATGCGACCAACGAGGCCGCGGTCGGCGGATTGCGCGCGCGCAAGCGGCGCTTTGGAAAGCCCTTCGCCCTGATGGCGCGCGATCTTTCCGTCGTGCGGCGCTTCGCGTCGGTGTCGCCGCAGGAAGCGGAGCTGCTGCAAAGCCCGGCGGCGCCGATCGTCCTGCTCGACGCCGCCGGCGCCGAGCGGCTGCCGCAGAGCGTGGCGCCGCGCCTCGCCACGCTGGGCTTCATGCTTCCCTACACGCCGCTTCATCTCCTGCTGCTGGAGCCATTCGACGTGCCGCTCGTCATGACCAGCGGCAATATCGCGCACGAACCCCAGGTCACCGACAATGCCGAGGTTGGCGCCAAGCTCGGCAACATCGCCGACAGTGTGCTGCGCCACGACCGCGAAATCGCCAACCGGCTCGACGATTCGGTGGTGCGCGTGATGCGCGGGCGGCCGCGCCTGCTGCGGCGTGCGCGCGGCTTCGCGCCCAGCCCCATCGCCTTGCCGAAAAGTTTCGCGGATGCGCCGGACGTGCTGGCCTTCGGGGGCGAGCTGAAATCCACGTTCTGCCTGATCAAGAACGGAGTCGCCGTTCTGTCCCAGCATCAGGGCGATCTCGAAGACGCCGCCACCTTCGACGACTACCAGAAGAATCTAGCGCTCTATGGCGAGCTCTACAGCCACCGGCCGCATGTGTTCGCCGCGGATATGCATCCGGAATATCTCTCGAGCAAGCTGGCCAGGCAGCGTGCCCGCGACGAGGGTGCCACCCTGCACGAGATTCAGCACCACCACGCGCATGTCGCCAGCGCCCTGGCGGAGAACGGCCGCGAGCGCGACGCGCCGCCGGTCCTGGGCGTGGTGCTGGACGGCCTGGGTTTCGGCGCCGACGGCGCGATCTGGGGCGGCGAATTCCTCCGCGCCGACTATAGGGGCTTCGAGCGGCTCGCGACGTTCAAGCCGGTGGCGATGATCGGCGGCGCGCAAGCCATCCGCGAACCCTGGCGCAACACCTACGCCCATCTGATGGCGGCGTTCGGCTGGGACGCATTCCACGCGCGTTTCGGCGACCTCGACATCGCCCGCTATCTCACTGCCAAGCCGCGCCCGACTATCGATCGCATGCTGGCCCAGGGCATCAACGTGCCTGTCGCCAGCTCTTGCGGCCGCCTGTTCGATGCCGTCGCAGCCGCTCTTGGGCTTTGCGCCGATGCCGCGCTGTTCGAGGGCCAGGCCGCGATGGAATTGGAAGACCTGATCGACGATCGGGCGTGCGCCGCGGCGCGCGCCGCCGGCGTCTATCGCTTCGCAGACGAAGGCGATCCCGCAAGCGTTCTGCGCATCCTCGAACCGCGCCCGATGTGGCAGGCCTTGCTCGAGGATTTGCGCTTGGGAACGCCCCTGCCGGTCATCTCGGCCAAGTTCCACCTCGGCCTTGCCGCGTCGGTTGCCGACCTGGCGGCTGTGCTGGCGCGCGGCGACGGGACGGCGCGGAGCGATACCGTCGTCCTCAGCGGAGGGTGTTTCCAGAACAAGGTGCTGTTCGAGGCCTGCGCGACGCGCATCGAGCAGCACGGCCTGACCTGCCTGGCCCAGGCGCAGGTTCCCGCCAATGACGGGGGACTTGCGTTGGGGCAGGGCGCCATAGCGGCCGCGCGCGAGATCGCCGCGCGATCGATCAACTGAACCCGCGCCAGCGCGGAAGGGGAGCAAAGCGATGTGTTTGGGAATTCCGGGCCGGATCGTCAAAATCACCGATGCCGCGCGCAAGCTTGCCATGGTCGACGTCAGCGGCGTGCAGCGCGAGGTGAACGTCGCCTGCGTCGTCGAGGACGGCGCGCCGGTTGAGGATTGCGTCGGCTATTGGGTGCTGGTGCATGTCGGCTTCGCCATGAGCCGGATCGACGAGGCCGAGGCCGCCGCGACCCTTCGGGTGCTCAACGAGCTCGGCGAGGTACAGCAGGAGCTGGCCGCCATGGCCGGCACGGCGTGACACGGACCGCACCATGGCAGCCGACAACAACACGCTGGAATCCCTCTATCCCTTCCTGCACGGCAGGAAGCAGGAGCCGCGCGCCATGAACGCGGCCCTGATGGAAGCGGTGGATGAGAAAGTCGGCCGTCACCGCGAGGTCATCGGCGCCTTCTTCGCCGCGAACAGCCAGGCCGTCATCGACGCTGCCGGCGCCATCGCCCGCATGTATCAGCGGCAGGGCCGGCTGTTCACCATGGGCAATGGCGGCTCGAGCTGCGATGCCGCGCATGTCGCCGTGGAATTCCAGCATCCGGTGACGGCGGGCCGCCCGGCGCTGACGGCCATCGACCTCAGCGCCGACCGCACCATGCTGAGCGCGGTCGCCAACGACATCGGTTTCGATCACGTCTTCGTCCGCCAGATCATCGCGCAGGGCAGGGCGGGCGACGCGCTGATCGGCCTGTCGACCAGCGGCAATTCGCAGAACCTGCTGAAGGCCTTCACCAGGGCGCGGGAGATGGGATTGACCACCATCGGCCTTGCCGGCATGAGCGGCGGCGAGATGGCGAGGATCGGGCTCGATCACTGCCTGGTGGTGGATTCCGACAGCATCCACCGCATCCAGGAATGCCACGTCACGATCTATCACATTCTTTGGGACCTGGTGCATTCGCTGTTGGCGGACGACCGGGGCTCGCTGCCGGCTGCGGCGTGCGAATGAAAAAAGGGGAATAGCGTGAAATATGTCGACGAATTCCGCGATCCGGAAAAGGCGCGCAGCCTGCTGAAGGAAATCACCGGCCTGTCGGCCAGGCTGCAGGCCGGCAAGGGCCGTCCGTTGCAGATCATGGAAGTCTGCGGCGGCCATACCCACGCGATCTTCCGCTACGGGATCGAGACCATGCTGCCCGAGGAGATCGAGCTGGTGCACGGCCCCGGCTGCCCGGTCTGCGTCTTGCCGATGGGGCGCGTCGACGATTGCGTCACGCTGGCGGAAATACCCGGCGTCATCTTCACGACCTTCGGCGATGCGATGCGCGTGCCGGGCTCCAAGAAAAGCCTTTTGCAGGCCAAGAGCGAAGGCGCCGACGTGCGCATGGTCTATTCGCCGCTCGATTCCCTGCGCATCGCGCGCGAGAATCCGGACCGCGAGGTGGTGTTCTTCGCGCTCGGCTTCGAGACCACCATGCCGAGCACGGCCATGACCGTGCTGCGGGCGGAAGCCGAGGGCGTCGCGAACTTCTCGCTGTTCTGCAACCACATCACCATCATCCCGACGGTCAAGGCGATCCTGGATTCGCCAGAGCTCCAGCTCGACGGCTTCCTCGGGCCCGGCCATGTCAGCATGGTGATCGGCAACGCGCCCTATGAATTCATCGCCAGGCAATACGGCAAGCCGATCGTCGTCGCCGGCTTCGAGCCCTTGGACGTACTGCACGCGCTTTGGATGGTCCTGAAGCAACTCGACGAAGGACGCTCCGAAGTCGAGAACCAGTACGCCCGCGTGGTCCCGAGCGACGGCAACGCCGTCGCGCTGGATGCCATCGGGCGGGTGTTCGAGCTGCGCGAATTCTTCGAATGGCGGGGCCTCGGCTCGATCGACCATTCCGGCGTCAGGATGCGCAAGGGCTACGAGAGGTTCGACGCGGAAAAGAAGTTCGCCATCCGCTCGGTCAAGATCGCCGACCCCAAATCGTGCCAGTGCGGCGAGGTCCTGAAGGGCGTCATCAAGCCTTGGGAATGCAAGGTGTTCGGCACCGCCTGCACGCCGGAGATGCCGCTCGGCGCCCTGATGGTGTCTTCGGAAGGCGCCTGCGCCGCCTACTACCAGTTCGGCGACGTCGAAAAGATCCATTCCAAGCGGGCCGAAATCAAGCTCGCCGAACCCAGGCTCGCGGGGACACGGTCATGACCGTCGTTCAGCTCTCGGCCGCCGCGCCCCGGAAGCGGCACTCCCTGGGCACCGTCCATGTCCCCAAGGTCACGATGGCGCATGGCGGCGGCGGCAAGGCGATGCGCGACCTCATCGACGACGTCTTCGTCTCGGCCTTCGACAACGACGCGCTCGCGACGATGGAGGACCAGGCGCGCTTCCGCCTCTCGGACCTCGCGGCGCATGGCGACCGGCTGGCGATGACGACGGATTCCTATGTCATTCATCCGCTGGTGTTCCCCGGCGGCGACATCGGCAAGCTCGCCGTCTGCGGCACGATCAACGACCTGGCGGTCGGCGGGGCCAAGCCGCTCTATCTGAGCTGCGCGGTCATCATCGAAGAGGGCCTGGACGTCGACCTGCTGCGGCAGATCGCGGCGTCCATGGCGCGCACCGCCGCCGCAGCCGGCGTGACCATCGTGACCGGTGACACCAAGGTCGTCGACCGGGGTGCCTGCGACAAGCTCTTCATCAACACCACCGGGATCGGCGTCATCCGCGAAGGCATCGAGTTGGGCGTCGGCCGGGTGCGGCCGGGCGATGCCATCCTGGTGAACGGCCTGCTCGGCGATCACGGCGCCGCGATCCTGAACGCGCGCGGCGACATGGCGTTGTCCACGCCGCTCGAAAGCGACTGCGCAGCGCTGCACGGCTTGATCGACGCGCTGCTGGCCGCGGCGCCGGGCACGCGCTTCATCCGCGACGCGACGCGCGGCGGCATCGCCACCGTGCTGAACGAGCTTGCGGAGGCGTCCCAGGTCGGCGTCGAGATCCACGAAGACCGCACGCCGCTGCGCAGCGAGGTGCGCGGCTTCTGCGAGATCCTGGGCCTCGACCCGCTCTATCTCGCCAATGAGGGCAAGCTGGTCTGCGCCGTGCCGCCGGACGAGGCCGAGGCGGCGCTCGCGGCGCTCCGCGCCCATCCGCTGGGCCGCGACGGCGCGATCATCGGCCACGCGACCGACGGGCGGCCCGGCCGCGTCGTCATGCACACCGTGTTCGGCGGCCGCCGCATCGTCGACATGCTGGTCGGCGAGCAGCTGCCGCGTATCTGTTGAAGGGAAACGAGAAGAGGATGCAAGGACATGCCAAGCAAGAGCGCTGACAGTGTCGATCCCGTCGACGCGACCGTGGTGCGGATCAAGGATCGCGGCGAGATCAAGGAGCTCGACTACAACGGCGCCATGACCGAGCACATGGGCTCGCTGTGGTGGGGCACCGCGGTCGGCTACCGCGCGATGCAGGCGGCGGCGCAGGCGCTGTCGAAGGACGGATTGTGGAGCCGCGACGATCTCTACGTCGTCAGCGCGCATCCCGGCCCCGGCGTCCAGGACGCCATCGACTATGTGACCGCCGCCGCCAAGCGCGACCGCTACAAGGTGGTGGAGGAAGCCGATTGCGGCATGAAGTGCAACAGTTCGATGAAATTCGAGTGGTGGGTCAGCGACGGGCGGCGGACCGCTTGCGTGAAGCTGCGCGAGGATTTCGTGCCGCGCGCGTTCTACGACCTCTCCGACCGCCTGGGCACGGACGCGGAGAGCGACGAAGACCGGCGCCAGTTCGAGATCTCCAAGGTCACGCTGTCGACGCGGATCTGGGCGGCGCCGCTGGAGCGCAATTTCACCGTCGAAGTGAGCGACCGGGCGCTGGCGCCGGGTGAACTCCCGGCGGAGGTCCAGCGCACGGACTACTGGGACGATCTGAAGACCAAGCAACCCGAAAGCGCCGACGCCTGACCGGCGGCAGAGGAGGACGCGATGAAATTCGATACGAGGTTCCGGAAATTCGTTTTGACGCCGCTTTTGGCGGTGGCCGGCATCAGCGTGGCCGCGTCGTTGGGCGCTTTCTATTCCGATGCCGTCGCCAAGGCGGCCCCGCACAAGGCGGCGCCGCTGAAACCGCACCGGATGGGCGCGTTCGCGCAAGCCGCCCCCTACACGTTTCCGCCAATCAGCTACCAGCTGCCGGCCGACATTCCGGGCGGGGCGGGCAGCGCGACCATCACCCAGGCGGCGACCTTCGCCTGGCAGGAATTCATCGCGCTCAACTGGCCCGCCGCGCCTACCGGCGTGGTCGGCTCCGGCACGCGCGGCGCGCCGGACACGACGCAGAAGTTCGGCGCCGACAGTTCGGGGCCCAACCAGGCCAGCCAGTTCGTTGTCTGGGAGACCTATCGCGGCAAGGTCGAAACCTTCCCCGGGGTCGGCAACCCGCCGGGCTACGTCAACAATGCGTCGGTGGACTACGGCTTCGATGCCGGACCGCAATATGTATACGGCCCGCGTTCGACCGACTCGAACGGCTATCAGCAAAACCCGGGCGGCACGCCGATCAATGTGCCGGCCTGCCAGAATCCGGCGCAGGCTCCCGTCGCGACGCCGTCCTACGTCAATCTGGACGAGATCACCCAGATCGGCGTCGATTCGATGTTCGCCGGCATCCTGCCGGCTTCCGTCTCGGGTCCGTCGGCGGGGAACGCCAACGCGCAGCCGCAATTGATCCGGTTCCTCGCCAAGGGCAACCGCAATTTCTACGACTATGTCGCGGCCAACCAGTATTGGTACCAGGGTCAGGCCTTTGCGACGGCGCAGCAGAATTTCGCGAAGGCCGCCGTGTCCAACATCTATCCCGCGCAGTCTCCCAACATCGTGCTGCCGCCCGGAACCGTGCTGGCCAAAGCGGCCTGGCGCCCGCTGGCGCCGGGCGAGAGCGCGGCGAATTTCCACACCAAGACGGTGCGCTTCTACGATCAGAACGGCGGCGCAGCCACACCTTGCTATCGCGAGCAGACCTGGGCGCTGATCGCGCTGCACATCATCCAGAAGACGCCGTCAGCGCCTTATTTCATCTTCGCCACCTTCGAATATACGAGCAACATCCTCAATCCGAACGGCTCGCCGGTCGAAGACAACAACGGCGCACAGATCAACGCGCCGCCCGGCGACGGCATGGATCCGGCGGTGACCTATTACGCGCCGAGCAAGACCGCCTACACGCAATACAATCCGGCCAATCCCAAAGGAGTGAATGTGGGGCCGGTGCCCCCATCGCCACCGAACCTGCCGGTGCCGCTGGTCCTGCCGGGGAGGCCCTATTGCCAGGTGGCGGAGAACGCGCTGCCGCCGGCAACCAACCTGCGTCTCTACTATCAGGAGCTCAATGCCGATACGAGCGCGCCGGTTCCGCCGGCGAACAACGGCATTTGCGTGAACAAGCGCTACTTCGCAATCCCGACGGCGATCCAGCAGGTGAACGCCGCGGCACATGCCGCGCTGCAGGCCTATGGCGCGCCGCCGCTGTGGCAGAACTACAAGCTGGTCAACGTCCAGTGGCAGCCCTTCAATATGGCCGCCATCGACACTACCGGCGGCAACACCGCCCGTCTGGTCTCGACGTACAGCCTGGCGAACAGCGTCGTGGAGACGGACAACTCGCTGCAGCAGTTCTTCGGCGGCCTGTTCGCGCCCGGCGATACGTTCTTCAAATCCGCGCTCGAGATCGATCCGGTGAGCGGCACGGCGATCCCGAGCATGCCGGCCTACAACATCTACCTTCCGCCCAGCGGCACCGTCCCGCCGGCGCAGTTCACGCGCACCCTCATGGGCGGCTGCATGGGCTGCCATGGACGGGCGCAAAAAACCGGGACCGATTTCAGCTTCACCTTGGGCGGCGGACCGGTCGCCACACCGGAGTTTGCGGTTCCCGCCACGCCGCCGCCGACTTTGGAAGCACTCGGCGGGACGGCGCCGGTGCCAGCCGATGTGACGGCAGGGTTCGACAGGGAGCGTCTGAAGAAACTGCATCGCGCCTTGGCCGGATATTAGTCCGGCGGGCGGCATGCGCCCCGTGGCGCATGCCGCCTGCGCGTCATGTGAGGCATGAGAGAGCGGCGAAAAACGTGCTGTCGGCGCTGCACACCATCGACACCTATCCATTCGACCTGGGCGCAGCGGCTTTCGCCCATTATCCGGCCATGAAACTCGGCCATCGCGCGAGCGTTCGTCATTTCGCCGAAAGGCTGGCGCCGGTCGTGCTGCGCTGGATCGCCGGTGCGGCGGATCGCGACTGGGTGCTGACCTCACCGCCGCGGCACGGCCTGCCGTGCGGCGCCAACTTCGTGTGCGAAGAGGTGTATGGCATTCTCTCCCAGGCCCTGCCGCAAGGAACGCGGCTGACCCTCGATCCGCTGGAGACCCGGCAGAGCAGGGCGCCGTTCGACAACGAGGCCGATTTCCGCTGCTACAACGAGTACAGCAAGCAGGATGTCGATACGCGCCGGCGCTTCCGTATGGGCGGCGACGAGACCTGCACCTACGATCTGGCGAACTTCGCGGGCCGCCGCGCCATCTTCCTGAACGACATCAACGTCACCGGCACGCAGCTCGAATCGATGGAGAAGATTCTGGGCGGCGCGGTCCGCGCGCTCGATTTCCTCCTGATCGTGAACGTCGACCGCGGCGTCGGGCATGCCTTCCCCCAGCTTGAAAGCGAAATCAACATGTCCCGGCTCGCGGGCCGCGACGCGCTGGCCTGCTTCCTAAAGGACTGCGACTTCCGCTGCACCGGGAAATTGATCTCGCGGCTCATGGCCCACGAGGCCGGCGAGATCGAGAGGCTGCTGGCGGCCCTGGACCATTCGCGGCGCAACGCGATCCACCGCGCGATCCTGGAAGAGGGTTTGTACGGCGGCGCGCTCTTCGCAGCGAAGATGGACGTCGTGGCGCGCGCCGTTCGCGGCGGATGAATGGGAGGGAATTTGCGATGCCGGTCTCCCTGTTCGATCTCGACCACAAAGTCCCCATCATCGAGCCGGAGGTTTACGCCGCCGACTACGCCGACATTCCCGTGGACCTGGCCGATCCGCGCCGCGACGAGCCGCTGGTCCGGCTGGAGACCATCGGCATCGCCTATGAGTCCCATCACGCCCGGACCGACGGCGGAAACTGGCCCTACTTCGCGCCCGTGCCCGGCGCGCGCAAGGACGTTTGGCTGCGCAAGACGGTCGCCGCCATGCTGGCCAAGGTGAACGACAGGCTGCGGCCCTTCGGCGTCGAGGTGATCGTGCTGGACGGCTATCGCACGATCGCCTGCCAGCGCGGCATGTGGGATTTCTACTATGGCGAGGCGATGCGCGCGCTGCCGGAGGGGACGCAAGACGATTGGCGCGCCCACGCGTCGGAATACGCGGTCGATCCTTGCGATTTCAGCGAGAACGATTCCGCGACCTGGCCCACCCACACCACGGGCGCCGCCATCGACCTGTCGCTCCGCGATTTGGCAACCGGACGGCAATGCGATCTGGGTGGGCGGTTCGAAGACATCAACGATATCGCCGCCACCGACTATTTCGAACGCCGGCTTGCGGCCGGCGCGATCGCCGGCGACGACCGCCGCCTGTGGCTTCGCCGGCTGCTCCATTGGGCGATGCAGAGCGAGGGCTTCGAGAACGACCCCTTCACGTTCTGGCACTATGACTGGGGCAGCCAGCTCTATGTGAAGATGAGACGTCTCCTTCGCCCCGATCCGCCGGCGGCGGCGTGGTACGGCTACGTCCCCCCACCGGGAACGCCGTGAGACGCAACGCCCGAGTGGTGGATGCAAGCAGGCCACTGTCGCGCATAATATTAACTCACGCGTGAGTGAGTATTGACAACTCCAGCTTAATAGGTTGGCATCGCGGTGTTGCAAGCGTCGGCACTCATGATCGGCGCTCTGGGGAGGAAAAGCAGATGAGGACGATTCTTCTCGCGTCGGCTGGTGCCGTCGCGTTATTGGCGACGTGCATGTCGGCGCAAGCGCAGACATCGTCGGCCGACGGGACCAAGGAAGCCGATCAGCGGGCCGGCGGCCCGGTCGAGACGGTCCTCGTCACCGCCGAGCGGCGCAGCGAGAACCTGCAGACGACGGCGCTTTCCGCCACGGTCCTGACCGGTCCCGACCTCTCCAACAAGGGCATCATCACGGTCGACCAGCTCCAATTCGCCGCGCCCGCCGTGGTGATCAACAATTTCGGCCAGGGCATCGATTTCAACATCCGCGGCATCGGCAAGGCCGAGCACAACAGCCAGACCACCACCGGCGTGATCACCTACCGCGACGGCGTCGCGACCTTCCCCGGCTACTTCACGGAAGAGCCCTATTACGACCTGGCGAGCGTCGAAATCCTGCGCGGCCCGCAAGGCACGTTCGTGGGCTCGAACGCGACCGGCGGCGCCGTCTTCGCCAACACCAACAACCCCATCATCGGTGGCGATTACAGCGGCTACGGCCAGGGCCAGGTCGGCAACTACACCGACTTCGCGCTGCAGGGCGCAGTCAACGTGCCGATCAGCGATACCTTGGCGGCGCGCGTCGCGTTCTACGGCGAGGCGCGGGACAGCTTCTATTCCTTCAAGGGCCCGGGCGGCACCGAATACACCGGCAATCCCGGCCGCGCGCGCTGGGGCGCCGGGCGCGTCAGCCTTCTCTGGCAGCCCACCGAGTCGCTGACGGTCCTGTTCAAGACCGACGCCGACTATCTCGACAACGGCGCCTATGCCGCCGATCCGGTGCTCGCGACCAACGATCCGTTCAAGCTCACGGCCAACGCGCCGCAACTGGCGATCGACCGCTTCACGCGCTCGTCGCTCAAGATCGACTATGTGTTTCCGGGCGGCATCACGCTTCGCTCCGTCTCGGGCTATCAGAACGGCAATACCTCCTATACGGCGGACCTGGACGGCACGAGCACCGGAATTTACACCTTCACCGACTCGGTGGACGAGACGACCTGGTCCCAGGAAATCAACCTGATCTCGCCCGACACCGGGATGGTGACCTGGGTGCTCGGCGCCTATGCGCAATCCGACAGCCTCAATTTCCTGCCGCCCTACCGGTTCGTGATCAACACGCCGTTCCCGGGACCCGGCGTATATGCGCTCCAGGGCACCAATCCGAAGACCTCCTTTGCCGGCTTCGGCCAGGTCAGCGTCAACCTGCCGGCGGGTTTCCAGGTCCAGGTCGGCGGCCGCTACTCCTTTGCCAGCACCAAGAACAACGTCGACGTCTTCCAATACGGCACGCCGATCGTCGACCAGCAGAGGGCGACCTTCAGCAACATCTCGTACAAGGCGGCTCTGAGCTGGAAGGCCAACGACAACAACTTCTTCTACGGCTTCGTCGCGACGGGCTTCCGGCCGGGCGGTCTCAACGTCCCGGTGGGCTTCGGCCTGCCGGCGCCGTTCAAGTCGGAAAAGGTGACGGAATACGAACTTGGCTACAAGACGACGGCGTTCGACGGGCATCTGCGCGCCCAGATCGACGGCTACTATAACCACTACGAGAATTTCCAGGTCACCATCGGCTATCCCACCCTCCCGATCTTCGGCTTCGAGCTCAACAATCCCAACCCGACCGAGATGTACGGCATCGAGGCGGAGACCCAGGCGGTGTTCGGGGCCTTCTCGTTCGACGCCGGTCTCGGCTGGATGCACAGCTCGCTGGGCGAGTTCTTCGCGACGGATCCCAGAGTGGCGACCTTCACGCCGTGCGATCCGGTGACCGGCCCCGCGAGCATCTCCTGCTTCAATCTGAAGGGGCATGAGCAGACCTATGCGCCGAACTTCACCTTCAATCTCGGGGCGCAATACGTCTTCAACCTCGATGGCGGCGACACGCTGACGCCCCGGGTCAATTTCGGGCACATCGCTTCGCAATGGGCGACGCTGTTCGAGAATCCGGCGCGCGGCGACCGGCTCACCGAGCGCAACATCCTGGGCGGGCAGATCGCCTGGACGCATGGCGGCTATATCTTCTCGCTCTACGGCACCAATCTGACGGACCAGCATTATGTCGGAGCGCTCAACTCGGGCCTGCGCTTCGTCGGCCCGCCGCGGCAATACGGCGTCCGCATCTTCAAGGTGTTCTGAGCACGGAACCCGATCGGCCGCCGCGCCCGCACAATCGGCCGGCGGCCGAGCTTTTCCCGGTCAAATTTCGCATGGACGATGATTTCTGAGATGCGCGCCGGAGAAAAGGCAGCCCCGCCTGTCGCGGTTGGAAGTCCGAACCCCGGCCCGGTCGCGCCGGTTGCACCGCTGGGCGCGCGCGCCTGGATCGTGCTCGCCATCCTGTGTTTCGTCTATGTCCTGAACTTCCTGGACCGCTCGCTGCTCTCGATCCTGGCCAAGCCGATCCAGGACAGCCTGCACGTCTCCGACGGCCAGCTAGGCCTGATCGGCGGTCTCTACTTCGCGCTGTTCTACTGCTTCATCTCGATTCCGGTGGGGTGGATCGCCGACCGGACCAACCGGGTCTGGGTCCTGTCCATCGCCTGTGCGGTGTGGAGCGCCGCGACGATGGCGTGCGGCGCCGCCGCGACCTATCCCCAGCTCGTCGCCGCGCGGATGACGGTCGGCGTTGGCGAGGCCGGCGGCGTGCCGCCCTCCTACGCGATCGTCTCCGACTATTTCCCGCCCGGCCGCCGCGGCACGGCGCTCGGCATCTACAATCTGGGTCCGCCGATCGGCGCCGCGCTGGGCACCGCCTTCGGGGCCGCTATCGCCGCGGCCTACAACTGGCGCACTGCGTTCGTCGTCCTGGGATCGATCGGCCTGTTCGCGGCCCTGCTGGTCATACTGGCGGTGCGCGAGCCCAGGCGTGGCGGCCTCGACGCGCCGTCCGTCGGGACCGCGGCGACCGGCTTCTGGCAGACGATCGTGATGTTCTTCTCCAAGCCGGCGCTGGTGCTCGCCGCGCTGGCGAGCGGGGTGACGCAGATCATCACCTATGGCGCGGGGAATTTCTCGACGCTTTTCCTCATGCGCGAAAAAGGCATGACGCTGCAGGAGGTCGCGATCTATCTCGCGCTGGTCATAGCAATCGCGATGAGCGCGGGCATCGTCGTCTCCGGACGCGTGATCGACCGCTTCACGCGGCGCTCGCGGCGCGCCTATGCCCTGGTTCCGGCCGCCTCCCTGACGCTCGCTGTCCCGTTCTTCATCGGCTTCATCTGGGCGCCGGGCTGGCCGCTCGCGCTGGCCTTCCTGATCGGCCCGTATTTCCTCAATTACTTCTACCTGTCCTCGGCGGTGACGCTGGTTCAGGAGGAGGTGCGGCCCGACCAGCGCGTCACCTCGGGGGCGCTGCTGCTCCTGGTCATGAACCTGATCGGCATGGGGGTCGGTCCGACCTTCGTCGGCGCCGCCAGCGATTTCTTCCTCGCGAACCATCCCCACAATTCCCTTCAGCTTGCCTACTACGCGCTGGTGCCGTTCTACGCGCTGGCGATCGTGCTGTTCCTGTGGCTGGCGCGCGTCCTGAGAAAGGAAGATCTCACGATCGGAGCGTTACGCCGATGACCGCCTTGCGCCGTCTCATTCTCTGTGTCGCCGCGGCCGCCGGCCTCGCCGTGTCCGCGCCCGCCGGCGTCGAGCCGGCGGCGGTCGTGAACGCCCCGGCCGGTCCGCTGAAAGGCCAGATCGAAGGCGCGCTGCGCGTCTTCAAGGGCATACCCTTCGCCTTGCCCCCGGTGGGCGCCCTGCGCTGGCGGCCGCCGGCGCCGCTGCCGCGCTGGACGGCGGTCCGGACCGCGACCGCCTACGGACCCGAATGCATCCAGCCTAAGGCCACGCTCTCGACGATCTATTCCGCCGATCCGCTGCCGATGAGCGAGGATTGCCTGACGCTGAATATCTGGGCGCCTGCCGACGCGCGCAATGCGCCGGTGTTTTTCTGGATCTATGGCGGCGCGCTGTGGGGCGGGTCGAGCCGCGATCCGCTCTATGACGGCGCCCGCCTGGCGGCGCAGGGCGTCGTTGTGGTCACGATCAACTACCGGGTCGGCGTTCTGGGCTGGCTGGCGCATCCCGAGCTCAGCGCCGAGTCGCCGCTCGGCATCTCCGGCAACTACGGCCTGCTCGACCAGATCGCGGCGCTGCGCTGGGTCAAGGACAATATCGGCGCTTTTGGCGGCGATCCGGCGAACGTGACCATCGCCGGCGAGTCGGCCGGCGGCCTCAGCGTGATGTATCTCATGGCGTCGCCCAACGCGCGCGGATTGTTCGCCAAGGCGATCGCACAAAGCGCCTACATGATCTCCACGCCGCAACTGCGCGACAGCCGCTTCGGCGATCTGCCGGCCGAAGGGGTCGGCACCTGGCTGGCCGGCAAGCTGGGCGCGGCCGGCATCGCGGGCCTGCGGGCGATGGACGCCACGGCGCTGACCGATGCGGCGGCGGACGCGCGCTATGGCCCGTTCGGGACGATCGACGGCCATATCCTGCCGCGCCAGCTTGTCGAGGTGTTCGATCGCGGCGAGCAGGCGCCGGTGCCGGTCCTCGCGGGCTTCAACAGCGGCGAGATTCGCTCGCTGCGCATCCTCGCGCCGCCGCCGCCCGCCGATGCGGCAACCTACACGGCGCAGATCCGCGCCCGCTACGGCGACTTGGCGCACGACTTTCTCGCGCTCTATCCCGCGACCAACATGGCCGAGAGCATCCTCAAGACGACGCGGGACGGGCTGTACGGCTGGACCGCCGAACGGCTGGTCGCCAAGCAGACGGCGCTCGGCGTGCCGGGCTTCCTTTACTACTTCGATCACGGCTATCCCGCCGCCGACGCCGCCGGCCTGCACGCCTTCCACGCCAGCGAGCTCCCTTATGTGTTCGGCACCGCCGAGCGGACGGGGCCGCTGTGGCCGAAGGCGCCCGCGACGCCGGCGGAGTCGAACCTGACGGACGCGATGATCGGCTATTGGACCGCGTTCGCCCGCGACGGCGTCCCCAGCGCGGCGGGGCAGCCGTACTGGCAACCCTATGGCGCCGAGCGGGCCTATATGGCGTTCGAGGAGGGCCCACGGCCCGGCACGCATCTGCTGCCCGGCATGTATGAGCTCAACGAACAGGTCGTGTGCCGCCGCCGCGCCCAAGGCGGCGTCGCCTGGAACTGGAATGTCGGCCTCGTCTCGCCGCCGCTTCCCGCCGGGGCGCCGGAATGCCGATGATCGAGGGCGACATGCAGCCCTTTGCGCTGACGCTCGACAAATTCCTGGCGCACGCCGCCAAATGGCATCCGCGGGGCGAGGTCGTGACCGGGCGCGAAGGCGGCCGGATCGACCGCATCGGCTACGCCGAGCTCAGGGAGCGCAGCCTGCGGATTTCCGCCGTGCTCCAGGGCTTGCGGATTCGACCGGGCGATCGTGTCGCCACCCTGGCGTGGAACAGCCAGGCCCATGTCGAGGTCTGGTACGCGATCATGGGCATGGGAGCCGTCTGCCACACGCTCAATCCGCGCCTGACCGCGGCGCAGCTCGCAGCGATGGTGGGGCGCTCGCAAGCGCGCATCCTCATCGCGAGCGCCGATCTTGCGCCGCTCGCCCGGCAGATCGTCGCGCGCGTGGCGGGAATCGAACGCATCCTGGTGATCGACGCCGTGCGCGACGCCGAAGACTCTCCCACGGACGCGGCGATGGTCGCTCCGCTCGAGCCACTGATCGCAGAAGCGGCCGGCGGCGCGATCTGGGGCGAATTCGCGGAGACCGCGGCCTGCGGCCTGTGCTTCACCTCTGGCACCACCGGCGCCCCCAAGGGCGTCACCTACACGCACCGGTCGAGCTACCTGCACACGCTGCGCCTGCTGCAGGCCGACGCGATGGCGATCGGCAGCGCCGACAGCGTGCTCGCGGTCGTGCCGATGTTCCATGCCAATGCCTGGGGCCTTCCCTTCGCGGTGCCGGCGGTCGGCGCCAAGCTGGTGTTGCCGGGCCGCCAGACCGATGGCGCCAGCCTGGCGCATCTGATCAATGCCGAAGCAGTGACCATCGCGGTGGGCGTCGCCACGGTTTGGCTCGGGCTTCTGGAGCACATCGAGGCCGGCAGCGGCGCGGTGCCGAGTTTGCGGCGCATCGTCGTGGGCGGCGCGCCCTTGCCCCCCGCCTTGATGGCGCGCCTCGAACGCCGCCTGGGCGTAACGGTCCAGACCAGTTGGGGCATGACCGAGCTGTCGCCGCTGGGCACGATTTCGCCGCCGGGCGATCCGGTGCGCTCGGCGGCGTCGTCGGGCCGTCCCGCGGCCGGCATCGACCTGCTGCTCACCGATGCGCAAGGCCGCCCGCTCCCCGACCAGCGCGGCGCCGAGGGCCATTTGCGCGTGCGCGGCGCCGCCGTGGTCGCGCGCTATTTCGGCGAGGCGCAGCCGGCGACGGATTGCGACGGCTGGTTCCCGACCGGCGATCTCGCGCGAATCGACCCCGACGGAAGCTTGATCATCACCGGCCGCGCCAAGGACCTGATCAAGTCGGGGGGCGAGTGGATCAACCCCGCCGAGATCGAGGCGCTCGTCAGCGCCCTTCCCGAAATCTCGCTCGCCGCGGTCATCGGGCGATCGGACGCCAAATGGGGGGAACGCCCCATCCTGCTGGTTGAAACGCGGGGGGCGGACGAAATCAGCGACGAGGCCTTGCTCGCCCCGTTGCGCGGCAATGTCGCGCCGTGGTGGATTCCGGATGCGATCATCCGTCTGCCGCGCATGCCTCTGGCGTCCACCGGCAAGGTCGACAAGATACGTTTGAGGGCTGAATATGGCAGCAATTGAGCCGGGGTCCGGCACGCGGTCGCCCAATGCCGTCAAATCAACAGGGAAGGCCCGCGTGGCGCATGAAGACGTGAAATCCCGCCGACGCCCGACCAAGGAGCAGCAGCGCGCCGACAAGATGGAGCAGATTCTCGACGGGGCGGAGCTGCTGTTCTCGAAACACGGCCTGCACGGCGTGACGCTCAAGGACGTCGCCAAGCTCGTCGGCGTCCATCACACGCTGCTGAACTACTATTTCGAGGACAAGAAGAAGCTGTTCGACGCCGTCTTCGCCCGCCGCGCCGTGGTCACCAGCACGCGGCGGATGGAGGCGCTCGACGAATACGACGCCGCGACCCAGGGGCGGCCGACCGTCGAGGGCGCTCTGCGCGCCTTCCTCGACACCGACCTCGATCTTTACAGCCAGGGCGGCGAGAGCTGGAAGAATTACGGCGCGCTCGGCGCCAAGGCCGCCAATACGCCGGAGGGCGCCGCCCTGCTGGACGAGCATTTCGACCCCGTGGTGCTGCGCCTGATCGCGTTGCTGAAGAAGGCGCTGCCCGGCTGCGCCGACCAGGACATCTTCTGGGGCTATCACTTCGTGACCGGCGCGCTGATGCTCACGCTCGCGCGCACCGGGCGCATCGACAAGCTTTCGGCCGGCCTGTGCAAGTCGGACGACTTCGCCGCCGTCAAGGATCGCATGGCCTCGTTCATGGCCGCCGGCTTCCTCGCGATCTGCGAGCCCCGCAAGGACGGCGATTCGCGCTGAGCCGGCGCGAACCGCGATAACACCCTTTTCCGGACTGCACCCGAAGCGGACCCACCGCGCGAACGCGCGCGCCGCCCGTCCATAGTGGCAAGACCGCAACGCTGCCCGGCGATCCCACTTCCGATGCTTGACAAAAATATTGGTCTGACCAATATGACGTTTCTACAAAATGGCCTAGCCAATAACAACTGGCCCAAATAATGGCCAGACATCCGGGGGAACGGATCATGAAGCTGAGAACGATTTTGCTCGCGACCGCCGCTTTCGCGACGTTCGCCAATGCCTCTGCGTCCTATGCCGAGAACATCGAGACCGTGGTCGTGACCGCGGAAAAACGCAGCGAAGACGTCCAGAACGTGCCGATCTCGCTGACGGTAATCGGCGCCGACCGCCTGGCCAACGCCAACGTCTCGTCCTTCGCCGACATCACGAAATTCGCCCCGTCGGTGACCATGACCGCAGGCGACCAGCCGGCGAACAACGCCATCGTCATCCGCGGCATCGGCACCTTCGCCTTCAGCATCGCGGTCGAGCCGAGCGTGCTCGCGGTGGTCGACGACGTCGCGGCGGGGTATCAGGCGCAGGCCTTCACCGATCTGGTCGACATCGACCGGGTGGAAGTGTTGAACGGGCCGCAAAGCACCTTGTACGGCAAGTCGGCCTCGGCCGGCCTGGTCGCGGTGACGACCAAGGCCCCGACCGACACCTTCACCTATTTCGGCGACGTCCGGATCACCAATGACGGCGAGCAGCGCTTCAGCGCCAGCGTGTCCGGGCCGATTTCCGACACCGTGGCGTTCCGCCTCAGCGGCTCGGTGCGCGAATATGGCGGCAACGTCTTCAACCTCGCGACCCACACCAAGATCGACGACGACCATTCCGCTTCGGTTCGCGGCAAGATCCAGTGGAAGCCCAACGAGAATTTCGACGCGACGTTCACGGCGCATTTCAGCCAGGACAATTCCAAGTGCTGCGCCCAGCCGCTCACCCGGCTCGATCCCGGCGCAGTGCTGTTCGGCCAGGCGGCGCTGACCCCGGCGGTCGCGATCCCAGGCATCACGCCCGGCCCAAACAACCGCACCGTGATCCTGGATACGGACCCCGTCGCGAACGCGCAGGACTACGGCCTGTCCTCGCACATATCCTATGATTTCGGGGAACTGACCTTCTACTCGATCACCGCCCTCAACCGTTACGCCCTGCACGATCTGACGGACAACGACACGACGGCGGCCGATCCTCTGTTTTTCTACACGCCCTTCGTGAACGCGCAGCCGGCCGGCTCCAGTCCGCCGACCGTGGCGGCGCAGACCCATGGCGGTATCGACCAGGGCGGCCGCTTCAACGTGCGCACCCTTACCCAGGAATTCCGCCTGGTCTCAAACGGCGAGCACGACTTCAACTATCTCGTCGGCGTCTATTATTCGAACGAAGACCTCATCCGCGCCTTCGGCCGCGGCGGTGTCGCCGGCACGTCCTCGGCGCCCGCCGGCGGCCTCGGACAGGTCGTCACCAATGTGCCCGAATCCATGGGACCTCCCTTTCTCGGCAACGGCCGGGCGATCGCCAATTGGCGCGGCGAGACGCGCTATGAGAACTACGCGCTGTTCGGGCAGGCGACCTGGAAGGTCTTCACCGACACCACGCTCATCGCCGGCTTGCGGTTCAACCGCGAGGACAGCACCTACACCTATGACGACTACTACCGCGTCATCCATTTCCCGCTCATCACCGCGCCGAAGAACGACGTCAGCGACGTGATAACGGGCAAGGTCGGCCTGCAATACCAGGTGACGGACGACATCATGGCCTTCGGCACGGTGTCCAAGGGCTACAAAGGCGTTGCCTACGACCTCGTCACCGGCCTCAGCGCGCTGGAAGCCTCGACCTTTCCGGTCGAGGCCGAGACCTCTTTCGACTACGAAGTCGGCGTCAGGAGCGCGTGGTTCGACCGGCGGCTGGTGCTGAACGCCACGCTCTACGACACCGAGTACAAGAACTTCCAGATCCAGACGATCATCCCGGACATTCCCAACACCTTCATCCTCGCCAACATTCCCAAGGCGCGGACGCGGGGCCTGGAGCTCGAAGCCAACGCCCAGATCACCGACGACCTGTCGTTCAACGGCGGCTATGCCTACACCGACGCCGTCGCGGTCAATTATCCCCTGGGCCAGTGCTATGCCGGCCAGCAACTGCCCACCACCTGCACCACGACCTTCCTGCCGCCGCCCAACAACACGGCGCACGGCCAGGATCTCAGCGGGGCCAGGCTGCCCAACGCGCCGCTCAACAAATTCTCCATCGGCGCGGACTATAAGATCGGCTTGGGCGACCTTCCGTTCTACGCCAAGGTGAATGCCAGCTTCGTCTGGCAGAGCACGATCAACTTCGGCATCACCCACGATCCGGGCACGGTTCAGAAGGGCTATGGCCTGATGAACCTGAATGTCTCGCTGATCGAATCGGAGCACAGCCGCTACACGGTGGCCTTCTTCGTCAACAACCTGTTCGATCAGCACTACGCCTCGAACCGGAGCAACGTCCGCGGCAACTGGTTCGGCGGCTCCGCCCCGACCGAGGCCTATGCCCAGGAAATCCCGCGCGACTACAACCGCTATGTCGGTTTCCGCCTCGCGGTTTCGAGCGAATGAGAAAAGGCGGCCCCGGAATGCGGCAACGCGTTCCGGGGAAGCGCCGTGCCGCCGCCGGGCGTCCGGCGGCGCCGCGCTTTAACGCAATTTTGTGACGGGCGTCCGCGACGCGGCGCCGCTGGCTGGGGCGGCTTGCGTCCGCCGTGGAATTTTCAAACACCGGCGCAAGGTTTCGCCCCGCACCGCGCCAACAGGCTGGCGCCGAACCGTTTGTCTTGCGTATCGTCCCCTGTCCACGGCCCGATGAATATGTAGACTGTCGCCATGCCCCCACCGTCCGCAAAGCAGCAAAAGCTCTATCAGCAGATCGCTGAGGCCATCGCCGGCTCGATCAAGAGCGGCATATACCGCCGCGGGCAGCGCCTTCCGTCGGAGCGGGACTTGGCCGAGGAGCTCAAGGTCAGCCGCCCCACGATCCGCGAAGCGATGATCGCCTTGGAAATTCGCGGCCTGGTGGAGGCCCATCATGGGTCGGGGGTCTATGTCACCAACCAGGCCGAAGGCATCGTCGCGGTCGAGGCGGGCGCAGCGCCCGAGCTCGACATCGGCGCGTTCGAATTGACCGAGGCGCGCCGCCTGTTCGAGGGCGAAACGGCCGCCCTGGCGGCGTCGGTCATTGGGGAGCAGGAAATCAAGATTCTGGAGGACCTCGTCGCCCAGATGGAGGACCGAAATTCGACCGAGCTGGACGTCAACCGCGCCGACCGGCAATTCCACGTCGCGATCGCCGAGGCGACTAAGAACAGCGCGATCGTGACGGTCGTGGAAAACCTATGGGACATGCGGCACAGCTCGCTTCTGTGCCGCGCGATGCTGGAGCGGGCCGCCGTCCGGCCGGTGGCGGAAGAGCATGGCGCCATATTGGACGCGCTCAAGACCCGCGATCCCAAGCTCGCCCGGCGCGCCATGCGGTCGCATCTCAACCACGTCATCGACGCGCTCTTCAAGGCGACGGAACTCGACTCGCTCGAACGCGCCAAATCCGACGTCGAAGCCAAACGCTCCGAATTCGCGCGGCGCTCGGCGTTTTGATGGCCTGTCGCAATTGGTAAGGACAATCTGAATCGCGGGTTGACGCAGCTGGCGCTTTGGGTTGAAGTGTCCTGACCAATTTTGGTTCGACTTCCAGCCGGCCTCGAGCATGAAAAACGTCAAGCGAGACAGTCTTTTCCACGATGCGCCGTCGCCGCTCGACGCCCTGGAAGGCGCCGCGGACCGGCGCCTGCCGATCGCCCGGGCGAAGGTCATCGTCACCAGCCCGGGACGCAATTTCGTCACGCTCAAGATCGAAACCGCCGACGGTCTGTACGGCCTGGGCGACGCCACGCTGAACGGCCGTGAGCTCGCGGTCGTCAGCTATCTCGCCGATCACGTCGTGCCCTGCCTCATCGGCCGCGACGCCCACCGGATCGAGGACATCTGGCAGTACCTGTATCGCGGCGCCTATTGGCGGCGCGGGCCGGTGACGATGAGCGCGATCGCGGCCGTCGACATGGCGCTTTGGGACATCAAGGCCAAGGCGGCGGGTATGCCGCTTTACCAATTGCTGGGCGGCGCCTGCCGCGACGCGGTGCGGGTCTACGGCCACGCCAACGGCGTGACGGCCGAAGAGACCGTGGAAGAGGCGCTGCGCTACAAGGAGATGGGCTATTCCGCCATCCGGCTCCAGTCCGGCGTGCCGGGTCTCGCCTCGGCCTATGGCGTCTCGCACGACAAGATGTTCTACGAGCCGGCCGACGGCTCGCTGCCCAGCGAAAACACCTGGTCGACCGCCAGATATGTGAAGTCTGTCCCCAAGCTGTTCGATGCTGCGCGCGCCGCGCTCGGCTGGGACGTCGACCTGCTGCACGATTCACATCACCGCCTGACGCCGATCGAAGCCGGACGGCTGGGCAAGGATCTGGAGCCCTACCGCCTGTTCTGGCTGGAGGATCCGGTGCCGGCGGAGAACCAGGCGTCGTTCCGCCTGATCCGCCAGCACACCACCACGCCGCTCGCGGTCGGCGAGGTCTTCAACAGCATCTGGGATTGCAAGCAGCTCATCGAGGAGCAGCTCATCGACTATGTGCGGACCACCGTCGTGCACGCCGGCGGCATCACGCATCTGCGCCGCATCGCCGCGCTCGCCGATCTCTACAACGTCCGAACCGGCTGCCACGGCGCCACCGACCTGTCGCCGGTGTGCATGGCGGCGGCACTGCATTTCAATCTTTCGATCCCCAATTTCGGCCTCCAGGAATACATGCGCCACAGCGAAGCGACCGACGAGGTGTTTCCCCACGCCTACAGCTTCGCCGACGGCGCCCTCCACCCCGGCGAAATGCCGGGCCTTGGCGTGGACATCGACGAGACGCTGGCCGCCAAATACCCCTATCGGCGGGCCTATCTTCCGATCAACCGGCTGGAAGACGGCACGATGACGAACTGGTAGCCGCGAAAACGAGGGAGCCGGCAAGAGCTCCCGTGCAGGGCAAGACGGCGAGGAAGCGGCCATGAAATTCATCGAGTCCAGACGCGGGCGTGCGCTCGTTTTTTCCGTCGTCGCAGCGCTCGGCTTGCTGGCGCAGCCTGCTGCCGGCGAAGCGCGCACCACCGTCGATCTCCAGCACGGCTGGCGCTTCAAGCAGGCCGAGGGCCTCGCGGGCGTCGAGGCCGCGCGCTTCAACGATGCGACCTGGTCGAAGATTTCCCTCCCGCACACCTGGAACCGGATCGGCAATGCGGGCACCGAACGCTCGCCCGAATCCAACAGCGTGCAGGGCACCGGCTGGTACCGCCTGCGGTTCAAGGCGCCGGCCTCGGCGCACGGCCGCCGCGCTTTTCTCCAGTTCGACGGCGTCGGCGCCGTAGCGGATGTCTGGCTCAACGGGCGCTATCTGGGAAAGCACGAAGGCGCCTTTGCCCGCTTCCGCTTCGACGTGACGGCTGCGATCCGGCCGTCCCAGACGAATCTCCTGGTGGTGAAGTCCGACAACAGCCGCCCGCAGCCGGGATCGACGACGGCGAACGTCCTGCCGCTGGCGGGGGATTTCTTCGTTTTCGGCGGCCTCTATCGCAACGTCTCGCTGGTCGTGACCGATCCCGTGCATGTCGACATGATGGATTTCGGCAGCCCCGGGGTTTACGCCCATGCGGCGAGCATCGACGCAGACGCGGCGACGGTCGAGGTCGTCGAGCGGCTGGTGAATGACGGCGCGCCGCGCAAGGACGTCCGGGTCGAAACGACGATCGAGGACGCCGGCGGCAAGGTGGTCGCGTCCTCGGCCGCACCCGCCGACCTGACCAAGCGCGCCTTCACCGGCAAGGCGAGCCTGCGGGTCGCGCATCCGCATCTGTGGCAAGGCGTCGAAGACCCGTATCTCTACCGCGTCGTTCTCACGCTGCGCGCCGGCAACGGCGCCGTCCTGGACCGGGTGATGCAGCCGCTCGGCCTGCGGACGATGCGCTTCGATCCCGACACCGGCTTCTTCCTGAACGGCCGGCACGTGCTCCTGAAAGGCGCGGCGCGGCACCAGGACCGGCCGGTGAAAGGCTGGGCGATCTCGCACGCCGATCAGGACGAGGACTACGCCCTCCTGAGCGACATGGGCGCCAACGCCGTGCGGCTGCCGCACTATCAATACGACCAATATGCCGTCGACCTCGCGGACGCCAAAGGCTTCGTGGTCTGGCCCGAGATTCCGCTGGTGAGCGAGGCCTCGTTCGACGGCCTGCCGCCGGCCTCGGCGCTGACCGCCAATGCGCGCCTGCAGCTCACCGAGCTGATCCGGCAGAACTACAATCACCCGTCGATCGCGCTGTGGTCGATCGCCAACGAGGTCGATCTCAAGCCGATCAAGCGCAACGGTCCCAGCAAGGTCGCCGGCCTGCTGCGCGAGCTCAACGACCTGGCGCACCGCGAGGACCCGACGCGGCCGACCACGCTCGCCGATTGCTGCGAGCAGTCGGGCTCGCCGGAGCGCGACGTCATCACCGGCCTCACCGACACGCTCGGCTACAACCGCTATTTCGGCTGGTATTACGGCAAGCCCGCCGATCTCGGCGCGCTGCTCGACCGCGCCCATCTGGCGCATCCGCACAGCCCCTTGGCGGTGTCGGAATACGGCGCCGGCGCCGCGCTGACCCAGCACACCGACGATCCCACCGGCGGCCCGATCAATCCGCACGGCCGGCCGCACCCCGAAGAGATGCAGAACTGGTATCACGAGAAATCCTGGGACGAGCTCAAGGACCGCGCCTATGTCTGGGGCGTGTTCATCTGGAACATGTTCGATTTCTCCAGTGACGAGCGCCAGGAAGGCGACCTCACCGACATCAATGAGAAAGGGCTCGTCTCCTACGACCGGAAGATCCGCAAGGACGCGTTCTATTTCTATCGTGCGCTGTGGAATCCGCGGCCGACCCTGCATCTCGTCGGCCGCCGCTATGTCGACCGGCCCTATGGCGTGATCGACGTGAAGGCCTACAGCAATGCGAAAGCGGCGCATCTCTGGCTGAACGGCGCTGATATCGGCGTCGCGCCCTGCGCGGGCGGCATCTGCCTGTGGCCGGCGGTTCATCTCGTGCCGGGCGCCAACACGGTCCTCGCCAAAGCGGATGTCGGCGGCGAGACGCTCAGCGACACGCTGCAATGGACCTATGCCGGCACGCCGGCGGTGGTCCGGATCAAGGCCGGCGACGTCACCGGCTATGTCGCCAAGGACGGCAGCCGCTACGGCTCCGACCTCTATTTCGACGGTGGCGAGGGCAGGGGGATCAACCCGCCCGACACCGCCGCCAAGGACCGTATCGCCGCCACCGCGGCCGACCCGCCGCTCTACGACAGTTTCCGCGAGGGCGACTTCTCCTACCGCATACCGGTGCGGGGCGGCCGCTATCGCATCGTTGCCCGCTTCGTCGAGCCGTCGGCGGACGCCGCGGAGCAGCGCGCCTTCGATGTGATCGTCAACGGCAAGACGGTGCTGAGCGGCTTCGACGTCTTCGCCGCCGCCGGCGGCCGCCTTAAGGGCGTGGACCGGACCTTCGATGCCACGGCGGTCGACGGCCGGATCGAGTTGCGCTTCCGGCCGCTGCGGGGCAAGGCGATCGTATCGGCGCTCGCCGTGACCGGCGCGCCCTGATGGCGGCGCCCGCGTATCCGGCGCGTGCCGGATCGGTGCGCTGGCTGGTCTGCGCGCTGCTCTTCGCCGCGATCGCGCTCAGCTATATCGACCGCCAGGTCCTCAGCGTCCTGAAGCCGACGCTCCAGGCCAGCTATTCCTGGAGCGAGACCGGCTATGGCGACATCGTCTTCTGGTTCCAGGCCGCCTATGGCATCGGCTACATCGCCTTCGGGCGGATCGTCGACCGCTTCGGTGCCCGCGCCGGCTACACGCTGGCGGTCAGCCTGTGGACCTTCGGACACGTCGCCTGCATCTTCTTCACCTCGACGGCGGGCTTCGCCCTGGCGCGCATTCCCCTGGCGCTGGGCGAGTCGGGCGCCTTTCCCTCCGCGCTCGCCGCGGTCGCCGAATGGTTTCCCCGGCGCGAGCGCACCCTGGCGATCGGTCTGTTCAACGCCGGCTCCAATGTCGGCGCGATCCTGGCGCCGCTGATCGTGCCGGCGATCACGCTGGCCTTCGGCTGGCGCATGGCGTTCATCGTCACCGGGCTGCTCACGCTCGTCTGGCTCGTGGCGTGGCTCCTGTTCTACCGCCGCCCGCGCCAGCACCCGCGGGTGTCGCCGCAGGAGCTGGCCTATATCGAATCCGATCCGGCCGAGGCTGAGGTTCCGGTGCCGTGGACGCGCCTGCTGCGGACGCGCGAGACCTGGGCCTATGTCGCCGGCCGCTTCCTCATCGATCCCGTGTGGTGGACGTTCCTGTTCTGGCTGCCGGATTTCTTTGGCAAGCGCTACGGCATCGACCTGAAGGGCTACGGCCCGCCGCTGGTGTCGATCTACATCTTGGCCGATATCGGCTCGGTGGTCGGCGGCTGGAGCTCGTCGGCCCTGTTGGGGCGCGGCTTCGGCCTCAACGCCGCGCGCAAGACCGCGATGCTGCTCTGCGCCCTCGCCGTGGTCCCGGTGGCCTTCGCCGTCGCTGCCCCCGGCGTGTGGATCGCCGTCGGACTGATCGGCCTCGCCTGTGCCGGCCATCAGGGCTTCTCCGCCAATCTCTACGCGCTGCCGTCCGATCTTTTCCCGCGCTGGGCCGCCGGTTCGGTGGTGGGCCTCGGCGGCGCCGCGGGCGCGCTCGGCGGCATGCTGATGGCCAAATATGCCGGTTGGGTGCTGCAAACCGTCGGCAGCTACGCGCCGATCTTCGTCGTGGCGGCCGGCGCCTATCTTGTCGCGCTGGCGGCCATACACATCCTGACGCCGCGCTACGCGCCCGCCCGCATCGCGCCGGACTCGACCGGCACGACATCGACGCCCACTTCGACCAGGTGATCGCCGCCGCCGGTGACGATGCCGTTGATCGGCGCGACGTCGCTGTAGTCGCGGCCCCACGCGACCGTGACATGGCCTTCGCCCGAGCGCATGTCGTTGGTGGGGTCGAGATCGACCCAGCCGAAGGGCGGCGCCCACACCGAGAACCAGGCGTGGCTGGCGTCGGCGCCGAGCAGCCGCTTCTGGCCCGGCGGCGGCCGGGTCAGCAGATAGCCGCTGACATAACGCCCCGCGAGCCCCAGCGAGCGCAGGCAGGCGATCCCGACATGCGCCAGGTCCTGGCAGACGCCGGAGCGGATCTGGAAGACACGGTCGACCGGCGTCGTCGCGTCGGTCACCGTTGTGTCGTACTGGAAATCCTTGTGGATGCGGTGCATGAGGTCGAGCGCGCCGGCCAGCACCGGGCGCGCGCGCGGAAAGCTGACCGCGGCATAGACCGCGATGTTCGAGCGCGCCGCGGTCAGCGGCGAGTCGAAGACGAACTGCGTCGCCTCGCGCGTCGCGTTGTCCTGGGTGTGGCCCAGCTGCGTCCGCACCTGCTCCCAGGGGAGGCTGTCCGCGGGCTTGAGCGGCGCGGCCGCCTGCACGCTGACCCGGCTGTCCGACACGATTTCCAGCACGGTGTGCGGCGAATCGATCGCGAACCATTCGGCCTTGTTGCCGAAATAGTCCTCGATCCCGTAGCGCCGTGCCGGCGCCTGCGAGATCTTCAGCTTGCTGGCGGCGACGCGCTGCGCTGCCGTCTCGCGCGGCGTCAGATGCGCGAGGTGGCAGGAATAGGAGACGCTCTGCAAATAGCGGTAGGTCGTGCGGTGGCGGACCTCGTATTCCATCACGGCGCCTCGCGCGACGGCGCCGCGCCGGTGCGCCGGCGCATCGAGTGCTGGAAATACGCGTCGGTGATGGCGTTCGTGACATGTGTCATCGCGCGCTCGACGCGGCCGGTGAACTTGGCGAGTGCCGCCCGCCGCCCAGTCTCGTCCGCCTGGGCCAGGATAAGCGAATTGGCGCCGGTGACCGCGAGGCGGATGTCGCCGGCGATGTTGATCGCGCTGTCGTGCCGCTGGGCCGGCGTGATGCGCGGCAATTCGCGCAGGTTGCGCTCGATCGCGACCAGCTGGAACGCCAGGCTGCGCGGATTGCTGTCGTCGAGCAGCAAGAGGTCGATCAGCGGCGGCGTGTCGAACAGGTTCAGATAGCGCGAGCGATAGGTCATCGCGCTGTCGGCGATCTCCAGCGCAGCGCGCATGCGCTGGGTTTCGGCGTCGGACGCCTCGCCCGCCGCCTGCGCCACCAGCCAGCTCAGATCGGCGGCGCGCTCGATGCGCCGGCCGAGGTCGACGAACAGCCAGTTCGGGCCGCGCGTCATGTTCTCGGCGCAGAGGCCCGAGAATGCCGCGGCCCGCCGCACAAGCTGGTCGAGATAGGTCTGCGCCGCGGGCGGATCGAAGGCCTTTTCGGCGCGCTCCTCCTCGCTTTCGGTCAGGATGCGGATGGTGCGCCAGGTGTCGAGCGACAGCCGGTCGCGCGCCGACCAGGCGGTCTGCCGCACGCGCGCCAGCAGGCGCGGCAGGCCCGCCGGCAGGGCGCGGTCGTAGAGCAGCGCGCGCAGCTCGGCGACCAGCTTGGCGTCGTCGCCGGCGGCGGCGCTGGTGATGGCGCCGCTGTTCGCTTGCGCCGCGCGGAACAGGAAGCGTTCGGCAATGTCGGCGACGACCGCGGCGTCCTCGCCCAGCCGCGCCGTCACCGTGCGCAGGACGCGGACTGTGCGCTCGGCACGCTCGGTGTAGCGGCCGAGCCAGAACAGGTTGTCCATCGCCCGGCTCGGCGGCGCCTCGCCGGTGCGGCGGATCTCCACCGCGCTGGCGGTGCCCTTGAGCAGGCTGAACGTGTCGGCCGCCGCCTGCCCACACACCCAGACGTCCTTGCTCGTTGCGCCGGACTGTATAGAGAGCGAGCGGGCATGATCGTCCTGCGCCACGCGCACCAGCCCGCCCGGCATCGCGACATAACCTTGCGGCGTCCAGGCGGCGAAGACGCGCAGGTTCACCGGCCGCGTGCCGAATTTTCCGTCTTCGTAGACCGGCGCAAGGCCGAGCGGCACCGCGTCCTGCGTCACCACGGTGGCGCCGCGGCGCGCGATGCGGTCCTTGAGCGTGATGATGTCGCTCAGCGACAGTTCGGCACCCAGCCGGGCGCTCGACTGGCGCGAGAACAGCGGCCGGGCGTCGAAGGCGTCGCGCACCACGACGCGTTCGAGGCGCGCCAGCGCCTCCTTGCGTCCCCATTCGGTGCCGCACCACACCGTCGGTATGTCGGGAATCTTGAGCTCTTCGCCGAGCAGCACGCGCGCCAGCCCGGGCAGATAGGCGTCCATCGCCGGCGATTCCATCACGCCGCCGCCCAGCGCATTGGCGAGCACGACGCTTCCGGCCCGCACCGCATCGGTCAGACCGGGCACGCCGAGCGCGGAATCGCCGCGGAATTCCAAGGGGTCGCAATAGTCGGAATCGATGCGCCGGAAGATCACCCCGACGCGCTCCAGCCCCAGCAGCGTCTTCAGGAACACCTGTCCGTCGCGCACCGCCAGGTCGTCGCCCTCGGCCAGCGTGAAGCCCAGATAGTGCGCGAGATAGGCGTGCTCGAAATAGGCCTCGTTGTGCGGCCCCGGCGTCAGGAGGACGACGCGGCCGCGGCGGCTGCTCGCCAGCGACAGGATCTGCTCGCGGCAGGTGTTGAAGAACGAGGCCAGGCGCCGGATGCGCATATCGCCGAACAGGTCCTGGAAGGTCTGGCCGACGACGATGCGATTCTCCAGCGCATAGCCGATGCCGCTCGGCGCGTCGGCGCGGCTCGCAAGCACCCGCCACGAACCGTCCGGCATGCGCGCGAGATCGGCGGAATACAGATGCACATGCACGCCGCCCGGCGGCGTCACGCCGACCAGCGGGCGGAGGAATTGCGGATGGCCGAGCACCAGATGCGCCGGCAGATGGCCTTGCGCCATCAGCTTCTGCGGCCCGTAGATGTCCTGCAGGATGAGATTGTTCAGGCGCGCGCGCTGCACCACCGCGGCCTCGATCACGCGCCAGTCCGCCGCGTCGATGACGAACGGCACGATGTCGAGCTGCCAGAGCCGGGCCTGGCCCTCGGCGTCGTCATAGACGTTGTAGGTGACGCCGTTGTCCCGGATCATCGCCTGCGCCGTCGCGCCGCGCCGGGCATAATCCTCCGCCGGCATCGCGATCAGCGCGTCGGCGAGGGGCTTCCACGCCGGCCGCACCGCCCCGGCGGCGTCGCGCAATTCGTCATAGCGCGGCGGGTCCGTCGCCCCGTCGGGCGGGAGCGTGGCGTCGATCTGGCTCATGGCCGGCGCGACGCCCGCCGGAGATCGAGGGTGTGGGGAAAGTCGGGATTGATGTCTTCGGGCGGCGGCTCGAAGATGCCGCCGGTAAATCCGAACGGCTCGAAGCGCGCCAGGCGGCGTCCTTCGGCTTCATAGGCGTTGACCGGAATCGTCACGTAGTTGCGTCCCCCCGGATGCGCGACGTGATAGGTGCAGCCGCCCAGCGAACGCCTGCGCCAGCCATCCCACACCTCGCAAACGAGCGGCGCGTGGCTGGGAATCGTCGGATGCAGCGTACTCGTCGGCTGCCAGGCGCGGAAGCGCACGCCGCCCACCGCTTCGTCGAGCGAGACGGGCGTGAGCGGCACGGCGCGGCCGTTGACGAGAATCTTGTGCCGTCCGGCGACCAGGCCCTTGACCTTTACTTCCAGCCGCTCGACCGAACTGTCGACGAAGCGCACCGTGCCGCCGACCGTCCCTTCTTCGCCCATCACGTTCCAGGGTTCCAGCGCCTGGCGCAGCTCCAGGTTCACGCCGCCATACTGGACCTTGCCGGCCAGCGGAAAGCGGAACGCCCAGTGCGGCCGGAACCATTCCGCGTCGAAGGCGAAGCCGGCGGCGTTTAGGTCGGCGATCACGTCGGCGAGATCGGCCCAAACGAAATGCGGCAGCATGAAGCTGTCATGCAGCCTCGTGCCCCAGCGCACGAGGCCGGTCTGGTACGGTGCCTCCCAGAACCGGGCCACCAGCGCGCGCAGCAAGAGGCCCTGCGCCAAGCTCATCTCGGGATGCGGCGGCATCTCGAAGCCGCGGAATTCGACGAGACCCAGCCGCCCGGTCGGTCCGTCCGGCGAATAGAGCTTGTCGATGCAGATCTCGGCGCGGTGCGTGTTGCCGGTCACGTCGATCAGAAGATTGCGGAAGACGCGGTCGACCAGCCACGGCGGGAGATAGCCGGCATTGCGCTCCGGGATCTGCGCGAAGGCGATTTCCATTTCGTAGAGCGTGTCCAGCCGTGCTTCGTCGATGCGCGGCGCCTGGCTGGTCGGCCCGATGAACATGCCGGAGAAGAGATAGGACAGCGACGGATGGTTCTGCCAATAGCCGATCAGGCTGCGCAGCAGGTCGGGTCGCCTGAGGAACGGGCTGTCGGCCGGCGTCGCCGCGCCCAGCACGATGTGGTTGCCGCCGCCGGTGCCGGTATGGCGGCCGTCGAGCATGAATTTCTCGGTGCCCAGCCGCGTCTGCCGCGCCTCCTCATAAAGCGCCTCGGTGATCGCGACCTGCTCGTCCCACGACTTGGCGGGATGGATGTTGACCTCGATCACGCCGGGATCGGGCGTCACCTTGATGACGTTGATGCGCGGATCGTAGGGCGGGCCGTAACCTTCGACATGGATCGCCACGTCGAGCTCGGCCGCCGCGTCCTCGACCGCCGACAAGAGGTCGAGATAGTCCGCGGCGCTTTCGGTCGGCGGCATGAACACGCTGAGGCGGCCGTCGCGCGGCTCGACCGTCATCGCGGTGCGTACGCTGGCGCCTTCGATCGGCGGCTCTTGTTCGATGCGCGCGCGGCGCTCGACCCAGGCGGCGTCGCGCAGCGCGCCCGCCAGATAGGGCTGCCGGTAGGCGTCGCGCTCGGGCAGGGGCGGCAGCTTCTCGAACGGATCGGGCGGCGGCACGAAGGGCCGCGCCGTCGCCGGCAGCCAGGGCAGGGCTTCGAGCGGCAGGCGATATCCCGCCGGTGAGTCGCCGGGAATGAGCTGCAGCCGTCCGGCGCGCGTCACCCAGCGTTCGGAGCGCCAGCGCCGTTTGTCCGGCGCATTCCAGCGCTGCACCGGCAGCACGAAGCCGGTCGGCTTGCCCAGTCCCCGCTCGAACACGCGCGCCAGGCGGGCCCGCATCTCCGGATCGTCGAGTTTGGAATTCAGGGGATCGACATTGACCGGCAGCATCCGTTCCTTGCCGATGTAGTGCCAGGGATCCTCATAGGCCTCCATCGCATGGTCGGGATTGATGTCGAGGCGCCGTGCGATGCCGGTGACGAGGTTGCGCGCGTCGCCCGCCGTCGGCTTGTAATCGTCGCGCTCGCGCGCGATCCGCCCGGCGTCGCGCCACAAGGGCACGCCATCGCCGCGCCAGTATAGAGCGAAGGCCCAGCGCGGCAGGCTCTCGCCCGGATACCACTTGCCCTGACCGTAATGCAGGAAGCCGCCCGGCGCGAAGCGGTCGCGCAATCGGCGGATCAGCGTGTCGGCCAGCCCGCGCTTGTTGGGCCCGACCGCCGCCGTGGTCCATTCCGCCCCGTCCATGTCGTCGATCGAGACGAAGGTCGGCTCGCCGCCCATGGTCAGGCGCACGTCGCCGTTCTTCAGCAGCGAATCGACGCGGTCGCCCAGCGCGTCGATCGCCCGCCATTGCTCGTCGCTATAGGGCTTGGTCACGCGCGGCGGCTCGACCACGCGCCGGATCGACATCTCGAACTCGAAGCTGACTTCGCACTCTTCCAGCGCGCCGCTGATCGGCGCGGCATGGGTCGGGTTGGCGGCGCAGGCCAGCGGGATATGTCCCTCGCCGGCGAACAGGCCGGAGGTCGGATCGAGCCCGACCCAGCCCGCGCCCGGCAGGTAGACCTCGCACCAGGCGTGCAGGTCGGTGAAATCCTGCTCGGCGCCGGACGGCCCGTCGAGCGACTTCTGGTCCGGCTTCAGCTGGATGAGATAGCCGGAGGCGAAACGCGCCGCGAGCCCCAGATGCCGCAGCAACTGCACCAGCAGCCAGGCGGAGTCGCGGCACGAGCCGGCGCGCGTCTCCAGCGTCTGGTCCGGCGTCTGGATGCCGGGCTCCATGCGGATCAGGTAATTGATGTCGCGCTGAAGCAGCGCATTCAGGTCGAACAGGAATCCCGTCGTCGGCTTCTCGATGCGCGGGATCGCGGCGAGATAGGCGGCGAAGCGCGGCCCGACTTTCGCCGTCTGGAAGAACGGCTTGAGGTCCTCCAGCACTTCCGGCGCATAGGCGAAGGGAAAGACCTCGGCTTCCGGCTCCAGGAAGAAGTCGAACGGATTGATGACGTTCATCTCCGCCGTCAGGTCGACCGTCACCGTCAGGTGCTCGGTCTTCTCCGGCACGACGATGCGCGCCAGCCAGTTGGACTGCGGATCCTGTTGCCAGTTCAGGAAATGCTGCTCGGGGCCGATCTTCAGGCTGTAGGCCAGGATGGGCGTGCGGCAATGCGGGGCGGGGCGCAGGCGGACAAGCTGCGGGCCGAGGGTGATCGGCTTGTCGTAGCGGTAGCGGGTGGAATGGTGGAGGGCGACCTGGATGCTCATGCCGGCACTCTGCCGCAACTGCGAAATAGCCGCCACCCGTCCTTGACGGGCGCGTCAACAGGCGCCGGAACCGGTCCCGAAGCCTTGGCGTTCCTAGGGGCCTCCAACCGCGTGTTTCCGGGAAAGCCATGAAGGTCTTTAGCTGTCAGGCCTGCGGCCAGGTCCTCTATTTCGAGAATATCCGCTGCGAAAAATGCGGCCATATCCTGGGCTATCTGCCTGACCGGACTACGATAACCGCCCTGGAGCCGCTCGACGGCGACGGCTGGCTGGCGTTCGGCACCAAGACCCGGCGCTACCGCTTCTGCAAGAACCAGCAATTCGGCGTCTGCAACTGGCTGGTGCCGGCGCGGAGCCGGGAGGAATATTGCACCGCCTGTCGCCACAACCACATCATCCCCGATCTCGTGGAGGGCGAGAACCAAGCCCTCTGGGCGCGAATCGAGGCGGCGAAGCACCGCCTGTTCTACGCCCTGCTGCGCCTGGAGCTGCCGCTGGCCAATCGCGGCGACGATCCGGCGCACGGCCTCGCCTTCGATTTTCTCAGCGAGCCGCCGCAAACCCACGGCCAGAACGTGATGACCGGCCACGACAGCGGCCTCATCACGCTCGCGGTCCGCGAAGCCGACGATGCCGAGCGCGAACGCGTGCGCACCGCGATGGGCGAGCCCTATCGCACCCTGCTCGGACATTTCCGCCACGAAGTCGGCCATTATTTCTGGGACGTGCTGGTGCGCGACGCGGGCAGCGTGGAGTCCTTCCGCGCCCTGTTCGGCGACGAGCGGCAGGACTATGCCGCGGCGCTGCAATGCCACTATTCCAACGGCCCGCCGCCGAACTGGCAGGAGAATTTCGTCAGCGCCTACGCGAGTTCCCATCCCTGGGAGGATTTCGCCGAGACCTGGGCGCACTATCTGCACATCATCGACACGCTGGAGACCGGCGCGTCGTTCGGCCTGCGCATACGCGTGAAGCCGGGTTGGGCAACCAAGCTGTCGGCCACGCTGGCGATGGATGCCTATGGCGCCGCCGACTTCGGCGACCTGATCGACGCCTGGCTGCCGCTGACCTTCGCCGTCAACAGCCTCAACCGCAGCATGGGCCTTTCCGACATCTACCCCTTCATCCTGTCGCCGGCCGCGATAGCGAAGCTGGGCTATGTCCACGACCTGATGGGACGTTCGCGCCGGGACAGCCGGATTGCCGTACCGGCAGAATTGCATGCGGGATAGACGCGCCTCCCCACGGCGATACACTCCGGTTCTCGTCCGTCGCACCGATAGAAAGCGAGCCGCGCACTGTCCGCCGCAAACGTAGTTCCGGTCCCGCCCTCCGCGGCGGTCAAGCGGCTGCTGCCCTGGCTGGTGGCGGTCGCCTTCTTCATGGAATCGCTCGACACGACCATCCTCAACACCGCCGTGCCCGCCATTTCCAAGGCCTTGATGGTGTCGCCGCTCAGCATGAAATCGGTTCTGGCCAGCTATACGTTGAGCCTCGCCGTCTTCATTCCGATCAGCGGCTGGATGGCCGACCGCTTCGGGACCCGGCGGGTCTTCACCTCCGCGATCGCGGTTTTCACCCTCGGCTCGCTGCTTTGCGGGCTGTCGAGCGACATCGACCTGCTCGTCGCCTGCCGCATCCTGCAAGGCTGCGGCGGCGCGATGATGGTGCCGGTCGGCCGGCTCACCCTGGTGCGGACCTTTCCGAAATCCGAACTGGTGCGTGCCATGAGCTTCGTCGCCATTCCGGGCCTGATCGGCCCGATGCTCGGCCCGCTCGCCGGCGGCCTCGTCGTCGACTATTTCCACTGGCGCGCGATCTTCTTCATCAACATCCCGGTCGGGATCATCGGCCTGGTGCTGGTCTATCTGCATCTGCCCGATTACCGCGAAGCCGACACCAAGCCGCTCGACGTCATCGGCCTCATCCTGTTCGGCTCCGGTATCGCGCTCCTGTCCTATGTGCTCGAGATTTTCGGCGAGCACACGCTGACCACGATCGAAATCCTCGGCCTTCTGGCGCTCTCCCTGGCCTTGATCTTCGGCTATGGCCTGCATGCGCGGCGGACGGCCTATCCGTTGCTGCAACTGGGCCTCTTCCGGGTCCGGACCTTCGCAGCGGCGGTGAGCGGAAGCTTCGTGACCCGCCTGGGCATCGGCGGCGTGCCGTTTCTCCTGCCGCTGCTCTACCAGGTCGGGCTCGGCCTGACGCCGCTCCAATCGGGCCTTCTCATCATGCCGCAGGCGATGGCGGCGATGAGCACGAAGATCTTCATGCCGGCGGTCCTGAGGCGCATCGGCTATCGCGGCGTGCTGGTCTCGAACACGATCGCCCTGGGCGTCCTGCTGATGCTGTTCGCGACCATCGGCCCCGGCACGCCGATCTGGCTGATCGTCTTGCAGGCCTTCTGCTACGGCGCGCTGACCTCGACGCAATATACGAGCATGAACACCCTGGTCTATGCCGACGTCCCGCCGCACGCCGCGAGCAATGCGAGCTCCATCGCCAGCACGATGCAGCAATTGTCGCTGAGCTTCGGCGTCGCGGTCGCCGGCCTGACGACTGTGTTCTTCGTCCCGGCCAGCCTGCGTGCCAATCCCACCGAACTGATCGGGGGATTGCACGAAGCCTTTCTCCTGCTGGGCGGCTTCACGATCCTGTCCACGACGGTCTTCAGCCGGCTGAAACGCGACGATGGCGCCGACGAGACGCAGCAGTCCGACATCCACTTGGGATGACTCGGTGATGCCGTCTATGCGCCCGCCAGGGAGTCGGCCGCGATCTTGCGCGCCCGTGGCGATTCGTCGAGCAGCAGATGACCGGCTTCGTCGATCATCGCCACGGTCGCGCCGGGGATCGTCTCGCCCCAATGCCGCGCCAGGCCTGGCAGCAGGATGCGGTCCTTGCCGCCCCATAGAATAAGCGTCGGCACGGCGAGACGCGGCAGCCGCCGGCGCAGCTTGCGGTCCGCCGCCTCCATGTCGGCGAGCACCCGCCCGGTCGAGACGCGCTCGCGCGCCCGCGCGGCGAGGAACGCGGCATCGGCGTCCTGCGGCCACCAGCGCGCGATGACGGCCGGATCGGCGACCAGCAGCTTGGGCACCTCTTCGGGCGGGATCGCAGGCCAGTTCGGCGGCGGACACTCCGGCGCCAGTAGTCCAGCCGGCGCCGCCAGAGCCAGCCGGCTGACCTTGTCGCTATGCGTCAGCGCGAACTCCGTCGCCAGCCTTCCGCCGAGCGACGCGCCCGACAGTCCGAAGCGTTTCAAGCCCAGGGCGTCGAACAGCACGGTATAGTGCACGACGTAATCGGCCATCCCCGTGATGTCGTCATCGTCGGCGCTTTCCCCGAAGCCGGGATGATAAGGCAGGATGACGCGAAAGCGGTCCAGCCAGTCGCGTGCCCATTCGAAGCCGTGGAATGTGCCGCCGCCGTGGAAGAAGACCACGGTCGGTCCAGTGCCGGCGCTGTAGACGACGCTGCGCACGCCATCGACCACATATTCGTCGCGCGTGAATCCTTCGGTGCTATAGCCCGTCATCTTGTCCGCCTCATACCGGCATCGGCTTGCCGAAGATCAGCTTGCTCAGCGACGTCGAGGTCACCGAATTGTCCACCCGCTCGGCGTTGGTGCGGAACCCCGTCCGGTCCGCCTCGCGCCGCGCCGGGTCCTTTTCCGACAGCGTGCGCTTGAAATTGGTGGCGAGCGGCGAGGTCACCTCATGGAAGACGCGCTTGCGCTCCGCGGCATAGAAGTCGAGCACGTCCTCGCTGGCGCGGCCCTCGATGACCGCGGACAGCACGGCGATGAGGCAGTCGGCATCGATCACGCCGGTGGTCAGCCCCAACCCGCCACACGGGTTGCAGGCATGCGCCGCGTCGCCGGCCAGCAGCGCCCGCCCGACGCGGAAATTCGGCGCGCAGCGCTCCTGCACGCGATAGGGCGACCAGGCGACGATGCGATAGGGCTCCTTGCCCGGAAAGATCGCGGCGTAATGCTCGGGGATGCGCGCGAAGACGTCGTCCTCGGCCAGGTCGGCATCCTCGCCATAGGTGACGCGCCACAGATTTTCGCGCCCCAGCCGCGCCACCACCGCCCAGTTGACGGGATCGGCGATCATATTGGCGAGCTCGAAGCCGTATTTCTCGAAGTCGAACTCGACATTGGTGGCGACGAAGCGGTCGGGCCAGGTGTGCCCGTCGAAGGACAGTCCGAGCAGCGGGCGCACCGCGCTGCGCGCGCCGTCGGTCCCCACCACCCAATCGGCGCGCAGTTCGCGCGGCCCTTCCGGCGTCGCGATGTTCAGCGTCACGCCGCCCGCGTCCTGCGACAGGCCGACGACCCGATGGCTCCACAGCACCTGCGCATTGGGCAGGCGCGCGAGATGGTCCGACACCAGCTTGGCCAGGATATGCTGGCCGAAATGCAGGTTGTGGTCGTACCGGCTCCCCGGCGGCAGCGTGTTGCGCAGGTCGGAGCGGATGATCTCCCCGCGATCGAGAAAGCGCATCGAGAATCCCGTGCTGGGAAGCCCGATGGCCTCGGCGTCTTCGAGCAGCCCCAGGCGGTCGACGATCTCCAGCGTCGTCGGAAAATAGATCGCGGCGCGCGGCGATCTGTTGATGCCGGCCTCCGCCTCCAGCAGCGTCACCCGGATGCCCCGCCGTGCCAGCCCCAGCGCGGTCAGGAACCCGACCGGGCCTGCGCCCACCACGATCACGTCGGCCGACTTCTCCATGATGCCTAGTTCCTCTTGCGCGTCAGATAGGCGGCGATGGCCTTCAGCTCGGCATCGCTGATCTCGGTCTTGCGCATCGACGGCATGACGCTGATGCCGTGGCGCACCGTGGCGGTGATGAAGCCGACGTTGAGGTCGCTGCGCTGGTCGAGCCGCGCCGGCACCGCACCCTGATACTTCGCCTCAAGCGCCAGCGTGCCCGGCCGATCCGGCCCGTCGCCATGGCATTCCCAGCAATAGCGGTGGAACACCTGTTCGCCGCCGCTGCCGGGAACCGGAACGCGCGACCAGCCGGCGCCGGGAACCGCGCGCTGCGGCGTAAGGGCCACATGCGCCGCCAAAGCGGGCACGCCCAGCAGCACCGCCAGCACCATCGGCAGCGCGCGCCTCACGTCTTCTTCTCCCGCAGATGCTTCGGCCACACGCCATAGCGGCCGGCGGATATGATGCCGTTGGGATCGACCGCATCCTTCACCGCTTCGTGGAAGCGCAGCAGCGCGTGATTGTTGAAGCTGTAGGTCGCCATCACGTCGTCCTGGAAGGCCGGCGCGGTGCGGTATTCGCCATAGCCGGCATCGGCCAGAATCTTCACCATCTCGCGGAAGGCGGCGCGGGTGCGCTTGTTCTTTTCGGGTTCGTGCGTCACCGCCATCATCACCAGGATCACGAAGGTCCGCGCCCAGCAACCGATGGGCGGCGTCAGCACCGTGACCGGCAGCTCCAGCCGCTTGGCGGTCTTCTGGATCAGCTCATAGGCCGCGACGATGCCTTCGCCGGTGCGCGGCACGATCGGCGAGCAGGTGATGTGCCCCTCGGTCGGATCGGAATAGGGGCTGCGCGCCCCGATGGAGAAGATCGCCAGCGCCGGAATGCCGAACGGCGACTTGCTCAGCATGCCCTTCAACTCGTCGGCCTTCGGCGGCATGGCGATCACCTCGCCGCCGCTGAAACTGGCGCCCGGGATCGCGGCGGCGGCCTTCTTCTTTGTGTATTCCCACTGGGCCTTCACCACTTCGGGCCCGCCGTAATAGGACACCGTGACGGTCCAGAACGGCGTGCCGGTCCGCGCCGCATAGGCTTCCTGCTCCGCCACACTGGCCTCGGCCGACGGCATGCCGGGTGGCTGCGGCACCGGGAAGCCGAGCGGCAGGAAGGGGCTGGCGAACACCGGCATGCCCTGCATCGCGACGGTGTTCTCGAGATAGTTGATGACGTCGACCAGCGCGTTGATGTCGGCTTTCTTCGGCACCCCGATCACGCCCGCGACATAGGCCTCCGGCGCGGGATAGAGCCAGAACCCCATCTTGGTGACGGCCCCGAGGCTCGACTGCTTGAACAATCCGTCCACGAACGGTCCGTAGCCGTATTTGTTCTGCTGCCAGGTCTTGGCGCCGGGCAGGGCGCCCATCCCGGTGCGCAGCACCTCGCCGCTCGCCAGCACCACTTCCATGCCGCAATGGGCGTCGAAGTGATTGCGATACCAGGAATGGGTGTAGCCGCCACCGTAATCGAGCGCGTTGCCGATCACGCTGCCCCAGCCCGGATCGGGGCAGTCGATCCACAAATTGAGCTTCTTGTCCTGGATGTGGCGGTAGAGATCGAAATAGGTGACGCCCGGCTCGACCAGCACATAGGCGTTGCGCTCGTCGATCTCCAGGATGCGGTTCATGCGCTTGAGGTCGAGCACGACGCTGCCGGACAGCACCGGCGCTGCGCCGCCATAGCCGAGATTCTTCCCGGTCGAAATCGGATAGATCGGGATGCGCTTTTCGTTGGCGATCCGCATCACCGCCTGCACCTCCTCGGCGGTGAACGGCGCGACCGCGGCCGACGCGATCCGCTCATCGGCCTCGCTCCACAGGATGGAATAGGCGTCGCGATAGGGCTCCAGGTCCTCGTCGGAGGTGAACACCCAATCCTTGCCCACCACGGCCGTGAATCCCGCGAGCGCGTCGGCGAAGTCGGCGGCGCTCACGCCCGGCGGCGTTCTCATGCGGCTGCTCCCGGCTTGGACGCGATCGCCCACGAGATCAACACGGGCGCGCCGCGATGTTCGCGCTTGAACGCCACGCGCAGGCCGCGATCCATCGCCAGCCTTTCGAGGCAGAAGAACGCGCCATAGGCCGTGAGCCCGGAGACCGTGACCTTCTCGCGGCGCCATAGAAGATCGAGTTCGTTATATACGACCGTCACGTCGCCATCGATCCATGCAATGCGCGCCGCTCCGGCCGCGAAGGCGCGGCTGGCCGCGAAGCGCGTATCGGCCACGATGATGGAAGACAAAAGCAAGGACGCAGCCTTGGCGACACCCGTTCCTACCGCGACGCCGCCGGCCACCGCGCCGGCCGCCGTCAGGAATTCGCGTCTGTCCCACCGAGTCCAGGTCGGTTCGGTGCCCGCGCTGCCCACGTTTTCCCTCCCGGTTCCTTGTTGTTTTGCAAAATAGTCGAGCGGGCGAAGCGTCCTGTCAACGATTGCAGGTTCTCGCGTGGTTGACGTCCGATCACCACCGTCAGGGCTGCAATTGCGTGCTCAAAGAGAACGGCATCGGACGATACGCGACCGGCCCGCCGGGGATATTTCGACAGCGGTCCAAGAATATGAGAAGGTCGGTGAGGGGAAACGCACACGGAAACCGTGACCGACGCCGCGCCGATCATCGATACGCTTGCGCCGGGCGTGCCGCTCGCCGCGCCCCACCCGCCCACGTCCACGGCGGCGCAGGTCGCCTGGCTGCTGCTCGACGCGTCGCGCAGCCCCTATGTGGTGTTCGTCAATATCTTCGTATTTTCCGCCTACTTCACGACCGTCGTGGTGCCCGATCCGGTCCGTGGCCAGATCCTGTGGAGCTACATCACGGTCGCGACCGCGATCGGGCTCGCGCTGGGCGCGCCGCTGCTCGGCGCCATCGCCGATGCCGGCGGCCGGCGCAAGCCCTGGATCGCCGGCTGCATCGTCGTCGGCATCCCCTGCATGAGCGCGCTGTGGTTCGCGACGCCCGGCATGACGCTCGGTATCGGCTGGGTGATCGCGGCCCTGGTCGTCTCGAACCTGGCGTTCGAATTCTCCGCCGTTTTTTGCAACGCGATGCTGACCTCGATTGCGCCGCCCGGCGGCATCGGGCGTCTGTCCGGCTTCGGTCTGGCGATGGGCAATCTCGTCGGCATCGTCCTGTTCTTGTTTTTCCTTTATGCCTGGCTGTGGAACCCGCATCCGTTGTTCGGGCTGAGCCTTTCCATGCACGAGCCGGAGCGTGCCGTCGGCTTCATCGCCGCCCTGTCGCTCGCGCTGTTCGGCCTTCCGGTGTTCTTCGCCGCGCCCGACACCGCGGGCACCCGCATCGGCGCGGTCGCCGCGATCCAGCGCGGCGCCCGTGCGCTCGGCCACACCATCATCAAGGTGCGCGAATACCGCAACATCGTGCTGTTCCTTCTGGCGCGCGTCGTCTTCAATGAAGGCTTCGTCGTGATGGTCATCTTCACCGGCGTGTTCGCGGCCGGCATCCTGCACTGGACGGCCGACATGGTGATCATGCAGGGCATCTTCAACAGCATCACCGCGCTGCTCGGGGCCCTGGTCGCCGGCTGGATGGACACGCGCTTCGGGTCCAAGCGCAGCACGATGGTGTTTCTTGGCCTCATCATGCTGCTGAACGTGGTTCTGTTGTCGCTGGCGCCCGGCCGGATGTTCTTCCTCGACGTTTCGCATCTGGGCGGTCCGGGCGGCATGTATCCGACCTGGCCCGACGTCGTGTTCTTCGGCACCCAGTTGCTGGTCGCTTTTTCCGTCACCGGCGGCTTCACGACGTCGCGCGCCCTGATGGCGAAGCTGTCGCCGCCCGACATGATGAGCGAGTTCTTCGGTCTTTATGCGCTGTCCGGCACCGCGACGTCGTTCGTGGCGCCGCTCGCGATCGGCGTCATCACCGATGTCTTCCAGAGCCAGCGTGCCGGCGTCGCGGTGGGCATCGTGTTCCTCGTCGGCGGGCTCCTGATGATGCTGCCGGTTCGCGAAGAGCGGATCGCCGCGTCCTGAGACCGCGATTTCCCTATTTGGGCTCTGCCTCGTATTCGGCAATTGCTTCCTTGGCGATGCGGAAGCTGTCGACCCCGGCGGGGATGCCGGCATAGCACCCGACCTGGAGGAAGATCTCGGCGATCTCCTTCTTGGTGACGCCGTTGCGCAGCGCCGCCTTGACGTGGATCTTGAGCTCGTGCGGACGGTTGAGCACGCTGATCATCGCGAGATTGACGACGCTGCGGTCGCGCCGCGCCAGGCCCTCGCGGCCCCAGATATAGCCCCAGCAGGTCTCGGTCGTCATTTCCTGCAAGGGCATGCTGAACTCGTCGGCGGCGGCGAGCGCCTTCTCGACATATTCCTTGCCCAGCACTTCCTTGCGGATCTTCAGGCCCTTGTCGAACAGTTCCTTGATCATGTCGGTGCTTCCTTCTTGGATGTGTCGGAGTCGAGACCGGCCCAGGATTCGAGAAGTCTGGCGGTATCGCTGACATCCGAATCCGGGCCGTAGGTGTTGAGGGTGATCGCCAGCATCTGCCGCACGACGCTGCCCACGACCATCGGCACCCCCATCGCCTCGGCCTCGTCGAGGCAGAGCCGCACGTCCTTGAACGACAGCGCGGTAGCGAAGCCGACATCGAAGGTCCGCGGCAGCACGGCCCGCGGCCACTTCTCCAGCGTGGCGCTGCTGCGCCCGCTCGATACGTTGAGTACGTCCATCATCGTCTTGGGGTCGAGGCCGGCCTTGAGGCCCATGGCGACGCCTTCGCTGGTGATCGCCATCGAGCATGCGGCCAGCAAATTGTTCACCAGCTTCATGGTCTGGCCGAGCCCCGGCTTCTCGCCCATGAAGAACAGCTTGCCGAAATTCCGCAGGATGCTCTCGGCGTTGTCATAGGCGGCGCGTGGCCCCGACACCATCACCGAAAGCGTGCCTTTCTCGGCGCCGGTGACGCCGCCGGAAACCGGCGCATCGAGCGCCGCGATGCCTTTCGCGGCCAATACATTGGCAACCGATGTCGCGACGCGTGGGCCGGTGGTCGACAGATCGACGAAGGTTTTGATCGCCTTGCCGTGGATCGCGCCCGATGCGCCGATGGCGGCTTCCTGCACGATGGCGGGCGAGGGCAGGCTCGCGAGCACGATCTCGGCCGCGTCCGCAACGCCGGCCGGCGAACCCGCCTTGTCGGCGCCATGCGCGACCAGCGGCGCGACGGCGGCATCGCTGACGTCGAAGACCGTGAGCCGGTGTCCCGCGTCGAGCAGGCGGACGCACATGCGCGCTCCCATGCGTCCCAGACCGACAAAGCCGACATGTTCGCTCATGCATCAACCTTTCGGCTCGGCGTCGAGCCGGACAATCCCGGCGAGTCCGGTCTTCGACAGGGGATAGCGTTGCAGCACCAGCGGATCGTGTCCCGGCACGATATGCGCCTCCGAGCTCGCCAGCTTGCGGATGGTCGCGAATGCTTCGAGGTAGTCGTCGACGTCGACCACGATGGGGAAGGGGTGCATGCGCTCCATATTGGCATAGAGATGCGCCGCGTCCGATGCCAGCACGACCCAGCCGCGCGGTGTCTTCACACGCACGACCTGCAAGCCCTTGGTGTGGCCGCCGACCTTGTGCAGCGTGATCCCCGGCGCCAGCTCCGACACGCCGTCGTGGAACTGCACCCGTCCGTCGAACACGTTGTGGACCATCTGCGCCGCATGTTCGGCCTCGAAGGCGCCGCGCAGCGCCGCATGGCACATTGACCGCCCGGTGACGTAGCTCATCTCCGCATCCTGGATATGGAAGCGCGCCTTGGGAAACAGCGGCAGATTGCCGGCATGGTCGTAATGCATATGCGACAGGATCACGTCGCCGACCGTGGCCGGATCGACCCCGATGGCCCTCAGGCCGTCGGCGACGGGCCGCACCATCTGCCGGCCGCGCTTCTTCGCCATGTCCGGCGCGAAGCCGGTGTCGAGCAGGAAGGTCCGGTCCGCGCCGACGATCGCCCAGACGAAATAGTCGAGCGGCATGTCGCCGTCGTCGTGGGGATCGCCGCCGATGAAATTCTCATGCGCCTTGCGGTCGTGGTGACCGTAATGGACGGCGTAGATTTCATACGTATCCGGCATCGCGCTCAGGCCGCGTGCAGGCGCACGGGCACCTTGATGGGGCCGTGACCGATGGTTGTCATCCAGGGCTCGGGCTCGCCCGCCTTCTCGATCCGCGCTACCCGCTTGACGATCTCGCCGAGCAGCGCGTCGGCCTCCGCCTGTGCCAGTGCCTTGCCGACACACATATGGATGCCCTGGCCCCATCCCACCTGGCCGCGCAGGTCGCGCTTGAGGTCGTAACTCTCCGGCGCCTCCCATTTGCGCGGATCGCGGTTGGCCGCCGAGAACATCAAGCCGCAGCGCGTGCCCGCCGGGATCACATAATCTTCGATCTCGATATCCTGCTTGGCGATGCGCCCGGCCATGCGCGACGGCGAATCCCAGCGCAGCGCCTCATCGAAGGCGTTGCGCAGCAGCGAGGGATCGCCGCGCAGCAGCTTGTATTGCTCGGGGAATTGCGCAAAGGCGTTGATCGCGTTGGCCATGGTGATCACGGTCGTGTCGGCGCCGGCCGACAGGATCGTCAGCGTCAGCAGCTTGGCGTCCTGCTCGCTGATCTCGCGGCGATCCGCCGCCGCGTACATCTCGCCGCCCAGGCTGTCCGGCCTTATGTTTTCGCGGTTGCACGCCTGGTCGACCCATTCGAAGCTGTTGCCGGCCTGCGCCATCGCCGCCTCGAACAGATCGTTGGCCGGCCCCATCGTCGCCCACACCGCATTGCCGAACGGCGTCATCGCCTCGCGGCCCTCTTCCGGCAACCCCATCAGGTCGGGCAACACCTTGTGGACATAGCGCGCCGTCACGTCCTTCACCGCGTCGATCGCCGCGCCGGCTTCGACCATCAATCCGTCGACCAGGACCTCGGCCTCGCGCCGGAATGCGTCCTCCATCGCCTTCATCGCCTTGGGCGACAGCGCCCGCCCGATCACCGCGCGCACCTGGGTATGGCGCGGCGGATCGTCGGTCAAAAGGATCTCCGGCCGCACCGAATTGGGATCGTGCCACGGGCGCGACGTGCTCGAAAACGCCTTCCAGTCCACCAGCCCCTTGGCGACATGCTCATGGCGCCCCAGCATCACGATGTCCTCGCGCGCCAGACGCACGACCGGCGCCATCTCGCGGAGGCCGTCGTCGACCGCCCGCGCATTGCGCACGGACTCCGCGCTGAACATGTCGATGTCGGTGGAAGGAATGGCCTTGGCCATGGCGCTATCTCCGGAACGGAAACGTCAGTAGGAACAGAAACAGCTTGAAATTCAGCAGGCCGAAGCCCTTGCGGAATTCCGCCGGCGAGAGTTTGGCCGTCATCGGCATCGCACCGAAAATCTTGCCCTTGATCACCAACAGGTTGCCGTCGCGCTCCAGCGCGCTGACGTTCATGAGCTCCGATTTGTCGGCGGAGGTCAGCTTCATTTCCGGACGCCGATCTTGTCGAAGTCGATCTTCAGGTCCTCGCACATCCGCATCGCCGCGGCGCGGCCGGCGCCGAACACGCCGCCGCCGGGATGCTGGAACGGCCCCACGAGATAAAGTCGGTCGCAGCCCGGCACCACGTTCATGCCAAGGTCGGGCGTCGGCCGGTGCGCGCCGGACTGATAGGTCGTCGACGCCACGCCATGCAGGTCGCCATGCTGGAAGCTCGCCGAGGTCCGCTCCATGTCCAGCGGGCTGTCGCACAGATAGGCGATGATGTTCTCCGGTCCGACATTGGAGATGTACTTGCCCATATGCGCCAGCATGCGCTCGGCATAGGGCTTCTTGGCCACGTCCCAGTCCGCGCCGTCGGCGCGGCTGTAGGGCACATAGTCCCAGACATGCATCGTCGCCTTGCCCGCCGGCGCCCGCGACGGATCGTGCATCGAGATCGAGCCCAGCCCGATCAGCGGCGGCTCGGTGAAGCCGCCATAGCGCAGATTGTCGAAGCTCTTGCGCAGCGCGTTGTAGGAATTGGGCAGAAGCTCGATCATCACCGCCTTGACGTGATCGCCGGCGCGGAATTTCAGCGGTTCGTTCAGCGCCGCGTGGATCGTGATGCAGCCCATCTCCGAGATCTGCGTCGCCTCGGCGTCGTGCACCACCTGCGGATCGAGCCCCGACACCATCTTGCCCAACAGGTGCGGATGGATCGCGCCGATCACGCCGTCCTTGGCGGTGAATTCGCGGCCGTCCCGCGTCGCGACGCCGGTGGCGCGGCCGTTCTTGGTCGTGACGCGCGCGACATCGACCCCGGCCAGAACCTCGCCGCCGTTCGATTCGATCGAGGCGATCAACGCCTCGGTCAGCTTGCCAGAGCCGCCGAGCGGCACGCCGATGCCGTAAGCCTCCAGGAAGCCGACGAAGACGAAGGGCCCCATGCCGGTCGATTTCTCGTCCGGCGAGACCAGGTTCTCGCCCGCGATGCGGCCGAAATGCATGATGACCTTTTCGTTCTCGAACAGGCCGGTCAAAAGGTCGTGGCAGGAGAGCTGCATGATGCGCCACATCTCGCGCCCTTCGCGGCTCTGGTCCATCAGCGCATAGCTCGCGCCCAGCGGCACCGGCGGCGAATAGAGCTGCGACTGGATCATCGGCAGGAAGGTCTGCGCCATGTCGGCGAAGCCGCGATAGGCCTCGGCATCCTTCTTGGAGAATTTGGCGATGTCGGCGACGGTGCGCTCGCGGTCGCGGTACATGCCCAGCGTCGTGCCGTCCTCGAACACGCTGATCATCGGCATTTCGGGAAACACATAGCGCAGGCCGAATTTCGACTTGAGGCCGAGGTCGTCGTTCTTCAGGAGCGGATTGCCCTGGATGAAGATGTGCGCCATCGAATGCTGGTCGTGCAAAAAGCCCGGCACCGTCAGCGCGCGCGTCACCACGCCGCCGCCGTGCCAGGCATTGCGCTCCAGCACCAGGACCTTCTTGCCCGCCTGCGCCATATAGGCCGCGGCCACCAGGCCGTTATGGCCCGAACCGATCGCTATGACGTCGTAATTGCCGGCCATCGCTTCGACTCCTGCCTCAGCTCGTGACGGATGCGATATAGGCCGTGTCCATGTATTCGCGGATTGCGAAGATCATGTCATCCTTGATCTCGACGATCCAGGCATAGCGGTTGTCGTAGCTGCGCCCGTTGCGGAACGTGCCGGTGCCGTGCGTCTCCACCGCCACGACGGCGCCCTTGCCGAACAGGTTCTCGATTGTGTTCTTGGGATCGCCCTCGACGAACAGCCCGCGCACCGGCGCCAGGAACTCGTCCACGATGCCCTTGCGGCCGCGGTGCACGCCAGCGCCGGGAATCCCGGTCTTCGCCATCGGCGTCCAGCTCGCATCGGGATGGAAGCAGACGCGTATCTTTTCGAGATCGCCGGTGTTCAGCACCTCTTCGAAGAAGCGGCGAACCAGTTTTTCGTTGTGGCTTTCCGTTTCGGCCATCGCACTCTCCCCGTCAAATTGCTTTGGGCGCCGGCTTGGCGCTCTGTTCGTCATAGATCGGAACGTCGTAGAGGAACCGCGCCGACTTCGCGCGCGCCGGCGGGATCGGCTCGTCCGGCAGCGCCGCCAGCACCGCCTTCATCCGCGCTTCCAGCACGTTGCGGATTTCCCCATGCGTGATGATGTAGAGGTCGTTGCGCTTCACGCCTTGCATCACCTTGCGCCCGACTTCGTCGATCGACATGGCGCCGGCAAAGATTTCCTGCGAAACGGGGTCTCTTTCGTCCGTCTTCACGAGATGCGCGCCGCTGTCGCTCAGTTCCTTCGGCCGGACCGCCGGCGTGCTTTCGAACAGGTCGGACGCGACCGGCCCCGGGCACAGGATCGAGACGCCGATGCCGTGCGGCGCGAGGTTCATTCGCAGGCACTCGCCGATCGCGGTCGTCGCGAATTTCGACGCGGTATAAGGCCCGACCGCGCCGCTCGCGAACAGCCCGTTGATCGAGGAGGTCAGCACGATGTGCCCGCCTTCGCCTTGCGCGATCAGGCGCGGCACGAAGGTCCGCACCGCGTTGACCGTGCCGCCCAAATTCACGCCTAAGCAGAAATCCCAATCGTCATAGGTCGCGTCCTGGGTCGGGCCGCCGATGAAGATGCCGGCATTGCTGCACAGGATATGGACCTTGCCGACCGCGTCCGCCGCGCGCGCGAAAGCGGCGCGGTCCGTCACATCGAGGCGCACGGCGCGCAGCCTGTCGCCGCCGCCCAGCGTCTGCACCGCCTTGCCGAGCGCTTCCTGCCGGATGTCGGCGATCACGACGCGCGCGCCGGCTTTCAGGAACTCCCGCGCCATCGCAAGCCCGATGCCGGCGGCGCCGCCGGTGATGAAGGCCGTCTTGTCCTTGAAGTCGTCCATGTCGTGTTCCTAACCCGCGGCCGCGATGCCGCCGTCGACGTGCAGAATTTCACCGTTGACGAACGACGCCGCCGGCGACAGCAGGAACGCCACCGCCTGTGCGTTGTCGTCGGCATTGCCCAGCCGGCGCAGCGGGATCGTCCGCGTCCGCCGCGCATATTCTTCCTGGCTGTTGAGACCGAGCGCGCCCGGCGTCGGCACCGAGCCCGGCGCCACCGCATTGACCCGCACCTTTTTCGGCCCGAGCTCCGCCGCCAGCGTCTTGGTCAGCGTCACGATCGCGCCTTTCACCAGGCTGTAGACGGCGGTGTTGGGAAAGCCTTTCTCCGCCACCGGCGAGGCCATGTTCACGATGGCGCCGCCGCGCCCCTTGTCCATGTGCAGGAGCAGAGCCTGCGCCCCCCAGAGCGAGCCTTTGATCCCGACCCCCAGCATGCGGTCGACCACGTCGTCGCGCACGTCTTCGATGGGCTCGTAGCGCAACAGCATGGCGTTGTTGACCACCGCGTCGATGCGGCCGCTGTGCTCCGCGAAGCGCGCCGCGGCGGCGTGGAAGGCGTCGCGGTCCGCCGCGTCGAAGGCGAAGTCCGCGGCGCGGCCGCCGCTTTCGCGGATCGCCTCGACGGTGTCCGCGCAATTGGCGGCATCGATATCGCAGACGCCGACCCGCGCGCCGCAGCGCGCCAGGAGCTCTGCCGCGGCGCGGCCGAGGCCGCGTCCCGCGCCGGTGATCAATATCGCCTGGTCCTTCAGATCCCAGTCCATCACACCGCCTTCAGCTTCCAGCTCTTCGCATCGCTCACGACATAGCCCGACGAGGGGTGGCAGAAATGCGTCCCGATCACGAGCACCTTCTTGTCCGCCACCCGCTCGATCATCGCCCTCCGCGTCATGATGCCCGCGTCCTTGTCCATGTCGAAATTGACCCGCCGGTCGTGCTCGGCGAACTGGATCGGGTGATGCATCATGTCGCCGGTGATGACCGCTTCCTCGCCCTTGGATTTGATCAGCACGCTGACATGGCCGGGCGTGTGGCCGGGCGTCGGAAAGACGCTGACCTCGTCGGTGATCCTCGCCGTCGGCCCGATGAGATCGACCAGTCCGGCGTCGACCACCGGCCCGATGGCATCGTTCATATGCGTGAGATCGTGATAGTCGCCGGTCCGCTCCAGCATTTTCCAATGCTCGTATTCCGCGTCGCCGAACAGATAGCGCGCCTGAGGGAAGGTCGGCACCCATTTGCCTTCGACCTTCATCGTGTTCCAGCCGACGTGATCGAAATGCAGATGCGTGCACAGCACCTTGGTGATGCTCTCGCGCGGGAAGCCGGCGAGCTTGAGGTCGTCGAGGAAGCTGGTGTGCATGTTGGTGAAGATGTCGAATTCCCGCTCCCGGCCGTTGCCGATGCAGGTGTCGATCATCACGCGGTCCTTGCCCGCACTCAGGACGAAGCACTGGAAGGAAATCTTCATCCGCCCGTCGGGCGTGATGAAATGCGGCTGCAGCCAGTCATATTGCAGCGCGGTTTCCGCCGTCATGCCTTCCGACAGCATGCTGAACGGGTCGGTGTGGTCGTTGACCTCGACGATGCGCGCGATCTCGACGTCGCCCACCTGCCATTTCCTGATGTGTTCGGCGGCCATGGCGTTCTCCCGTTTCAGTTCATTTGCAGATGGAGCGGCGCCGGTGCCGCCCTGCCCAGGATCATATCAGCGGCTTTCTCCGCCACCATCATCACGGGCGCGTTGGTGTTGCCCCCCATCAGCTTGGGGAAGACCGAGGCATCGGCAACCCGCAACCCCTCGATCCCGCGCACTTTCAGCTCGGGCGTCACCACGGCATCGTCGTCGACCCCCATGCGGCAGCTTCCGGCCGGATGGTGCACCGTCGCGGCAGTGGCGCGGACATAGTCCCGCCATTGCGCGTCGCCCGCGACGGTCGCGCCGGGCAGGAACTCCGTCGCGCGATAGGGTGCAAAAACGGGGGTCGCGAACACCCGCCGGGCGAGATCGAGGCCGCGCACCAGGGGGTCGATATCCTCCGGTGCGCTCAGCAGCCTCGGATCGACGAGCGGCAGGGCGCGCGGATCGGCGCTCTTGAGCGTCACGCTGCCGCGGCTCTTGGGATGCAGCAGCACGATGCTGATCGCGAAGCCATGACCGAGGGGCAGGGGAAACAGGTTCTGGTTGCGCCGCGCCGGCTGGAACACGACCTGGATATCCGGCCGGTCGAGCCCGGCGGTCGAGCGCAGCACGGCATGCGACTCGAACACATTGCTCGCGAACGGCCCCTGGCGCGCCAGCAGATACTGCAACACGTTCCACGCCCCGCGCGGCAGCGCTTTCAGCGAGATACCGTAGGATTGCGCATTCGCCGTCCACATCTGCACATTGGCGGCGATGTGATCATGGTAGTTTGCGCCGACCGCGGGCAGGTCGTGCTGCACCGCGATGCCCAGCGCCCGGAGCGCGGCGCCGTCCCCGATGCCCGACAGCAGCAGCATCTGCGGCGAGCCGATGGCGCCGCCGCTCAGGATCACCTCGCGCCGCGCCGCGATGCGCCGCGTCTCGCTGCCGCGCAGGACATCGACACCGACGGCGCGCCTGTTCTCGACGGCAATGCGGGCGACCGGCGCGTCGGTCATCACCGTCAGGTTGGGGCGATGGACTGCGGGTTTGAGGAACGCGGTCACGCCGGATTCGCGCCGCCCGCCCCGAATGGCCCCTTGGCGCAGGCCGTAGCCTTCGGGGTCGGGCCCGTTGAAGTCGTCGCAGTGACGGAACTGCAAGGCGCGCATCGCGTCCGCGAACACCGCGTTGAGCGGATTGGGATTGCGGATGCTGCCGACATGCATCGGCCCGCCATGACCGTGGAACGGCGAGCCGGCATAATCCGCATTGTCCTCTGAGCGCAGGAAATAGGGCAGCACCTCGGCCCAGCTCCAGCCACGGTTACCCGCCGCCGCCCAGTCGTCGTAGTCCTTGGGGTGGCCGCGAAAATAGACCATGCCGTTGACCGAACTCGATCCGCCAAGCACCCGGCCGCGCGGGATCGGGATGCGCCGCCCGTTCAGGTTCTCCTGCGGCACGGTCTCCAGGCCCCAGCTCAGCTCCTTGAGCGTCAGCGCCGCGCCGACCAGGGCGGGCACCTTGATGAACGGGTGGGCATCGCGGCCGCCGGCTTCGATCAGGCACACTCTATTACCGGGGTCCTCGGACAGCCGGTTGGCCAGCACGCAGCCCGCCGTGCCGGCGCCCGCGATCACATAGTCGAAGGACGGATCGCCCATGCCCGGCGTCTAGGTGGCTGCCGAGACGGCGATGTCCGACAGGCGCCGCCAGCGCAGATAGTTGGCGTCGGCGTTCATGACCCCGGTCATCAGCCCGACGAAGGTCAGATCAAGCTCGGGATCGACCCACCAGATCGTCGTGCCGGCGCCATAGCCGCCGAAAGTGCTGGGCGACGTCATCGCGCCGTAGAGATTGACGCCGACGGTTTCGCCGCGCAGCGGAAAGCCGAGCCCGATATAGGCGGGGATGACCGGCCAGCCGCGGTCGAGGCACAGCTTCTTGAAGACCTCGTTGGGCTTGTCGCCGGTCCAGTTGCGCCGCGCCAGCTTGACGCTGGTCGGCGAGAGAATGCGCACGCCGTTGCCCTCGCCCTGCCGCCGCAGCATCTCGGCGAAGCGGTACATGTCGAGCGCCGTCGACACGATGCCGACCCACGGCATCTCGGCGTCTTCCTCCTCGAAGGCGCCGTTGGGGCCGAGATTGCTGTGCCCCAGATGCTGGGTCGGCGAGTTGCCGCGGAATTCGGGAACGAGATGACGCTCTTTGAGATCGCGGCGGCGGCCGACCGAGGTGTCCTTGAGGCCCAGCGGGAACAGCAGCTCCTCGTTCGCGATGTCGCGGAAACGCCGCCCCTTGGGATCGGTCTTGACCAGCATGTAGCCGAGCATCGAATGGCTGACGAGCGCGGAATAGGCGACGACCTCGTTCGGCCGGTGCTCGGCGGCGATGCGCTCGCAGATCGTCATCACCATGTCTTCGAGCACGTCGATATACATGCCCTCGTTCGGCGTATAGATCGGCGGCATGCCGGACGAGTGCGTCAGCAGGTGCAGCACCGTGATGTCGTCGCGGCCCTTGCCGGCGAACTGCGGGACGACGTCCTTCACCTTGGTGTGGAAGGCGAACTGGCCCTTTTCGATGGCGCGCAGCACCAGCACGTTGGTGAACGACTTGGTGACCGAGAACAGGCTGAAGACCGAATCCTTCTTCACCGGCCGCGTCTTCTTGGAATCGGCATGGCCGAACGCCTCGTACAGGCCGATCTCGCCGTGCCGCGCGACGATCATCGCGCCGCCGAAATAGAGGTCCTTGGCGATGTCGTCTTCGATGACGGCTTTGAGATGCTGAAGCCGCTCGGCGTTCAGTCCATGAGTCCCGGCAGCGTTCATGGCACTCCCTGTGCATGCTCTCGCGGCGTCGCTTGCCGCGCGCTACGAACGCTTTTTCAGCGCGTTTGATCAATCGGTTATTCGGAATTTAAGGACGGTTGAGATCGCCTGTCCAGCCGCGCGCGACGCGTGCGCGCTCGAATGCGCGCGTTGCGCCGAACTATTGCGCGCAGAGTGCAGGCGACGCGCGCCGTCGCGGCCGGCGCTGGCAGGTTGTTGAAAAACCATGACGGGCGAGGTTGGAAAGTCTACTCTGCTCTTTTGACCGCTATCGGACCCAAAGCGGACACGCGGCCGAGCCGTCTATGCGTATGCACCGAGCGCGCTGCGATTGTCGAAAGGCCTGCTACTCGTCCTCCGAGCGCAGGTATGCCTCGACGCGCCGGATCAGGCGCTCCCGCTGGGCAGGCGCCACCCCCCGCGAGGAGGTGGACACGGGCGAGGGGCAGATATGGCTCATCGCCGCTGTCAGTGCCGCGGGGGACATGCCGGCGAGCCGTGCATATTCGGACTGCAAGGCCGCATTGACCGCACGCGGCCGCTCCGGATTGTCGACGACTTCCGGGGCGAGCTCGGAAAGGCTGATATGGCAGCACCCAAGGTCCAAGGCGGCGGACGCTTGGACGGCACCGCTCCAGTCGATGATCCTCGGACCATCCGCCGTCATGATCACGTTGCCGGGGTGAAGGTCGCAATGGCATAGGCGGTTCCCCGGCGGCAGGCGCTCGATCAGGGAGAGGATACCGGTGCCGATGTGCTTCGGAAGCATTCCGCCGTAGAGCCGCAAACTGCCGTCCATCCAGTCGCGCAAGGAGGGTACGTCCGGTGGCGGGGGCGTCTTGTGAACGGAGATACAGACCGTCGCGAGGATCGCCCCCGTCTGCTCGAACGTTGTGGCGCCGCTCCGCGAAAGCTGCAGCAGGGTCGGTCCGTCGAAGCGCGTCAGCACGATGCCGAAGCGCCCCTCCAAGTTCACCTCGTCGAACACCTCCGGCGCCGGGACGCCGGCAGCGAAGGCGGCACGGGTCATTCGCGCCTCGTGCCGGCTGACCCGCCGCGGGACGCCGGCCTTAAACAGCTTCAGGGCTTGACCGGGCGCCCAGGCGTGGACGTCGGCAAAGGCGCCTTCGCCGATCTTCTCTCCGAGGAATCCCCGCATCGCCGTCTTCCGCCGCCAGGCAAAGATACCGCCTCCCGTTGCGGCCGCCGGGAGTAGTGGGCCTTCACTCTTGCAGCAGCGGCCTGCAACCAGATTCGGTTACCGAATCTCATGCTGCAACATGAATGCGAACACAACCGGCAACCGCAGTGCGGCGCAGCAGCACCGTGACCAGCCGGCAAGTTGCGCCTGAAACGACTACTTCTTCAACAACCTGCTAGATGTGGAGCTTGGCGTTGCGCTTGCACAAGGCCAGGAGCGCAGTGCGGTTATGGATGTGCAGGCCGGTGTGATTGATCTCGATCCAGTTCTCGCGCCGCCAGCGTTCGAGCTTGCGGTTCACCGCTTCGCGCGACGCGCCGATATGATGGGCGATCTCCGAACTGATTGTAGATGATCCGGCCGTTGACCGATTCGATGAGCACGAAGCGCGCCAGCCGCTTGCCCAGCTCCATGGGCGAGGTCCGCTCGACCAGCGCATCGGTCTCGCGCAGCCGTTTCGTCAGGACGCGCACCAGCGCCAGCGCCGCTTCCGGTTCCGCCAGCAGGGCGTCGTGGATCGGCGCGCGGTCGATCCGCAGCAGCTCGCATTTGCGCGTGGCGTTGGCGTTGGTGACGCGCGGCGCGCCGTCCAGCGCCCCCATTTCGCCGATCACCGACCCGGCGCCGATGCGCGCCAGCCACACCGCGCGTCCGTCCAGGCCGGGTATGGTGATCTCGATCTCGCCCGCGAACAGCGCGAAGGCGGCGTCGGAGCGGTCGCCGTGGCCGAACAGCTTCTGGCCCTTTTCGAGGTGGAGGATCGTTCCCGATTCCGCCAGCACCAGCCGGCGGGCGGGCGAGAGCGCGGCGAACACGCTGTCGCGCGCCAGGGCGGCCGCGATTTTCGCTGGTTTTCCACCATCCGCCTTGGTGAACGTCGAATCCCCACTCATCGCGTTGAAATTAACAATCGCGCATCGCGGTGCAAGGGACCGGATCGCCGCGTCGCAGGTCGAAATACCCATATTGGGTATATGTAGACGCTTCCCGAGAGGAAGGTCTACCGTTCGGCTACCATCGATTTTTCGAGTGTGGCGGTTTTGCGCTGTGATCGACTTGTCTTGACGGTTCGGGCGGGCCGGCCCAAATGTTGCGCGTCTTATCCATCGGGGGAGTTCCGCTTATGAACAGTTCCGGATTCAGCAGGGGCAAGCTGCTCCTTGGCGCCGCCGCTCTTGCGGTCGTCGCCGGCGGCGTCCTCATCGGAAGCCAGTACTATCCGGCCAAGCCGGGCCACACGTCCGGCACCATCGTGCCGATGGAACGCTATCATGAAGGTCAGGTCCAGCAGGGTGACGTCGTCACCGGCGACACCCAGATCCCGAACATGATGCAGACCGACTCGTTCCAGGATCTGACCAAGAACACCCAGGCCGCGTCGCAAGCCGCCTCGCAGGCCGCCAGCCAGGCCGCCAGCCAGGCTGCTTCGCAAGCCGCGGCGCTCGCCGCGTCGCAGGCCGCAAGCCAGTCGGCAAGCCACGCCGCCAGCCAGGCCGCGTCGCTCGCCGCGTCGCAGGCCGCACTCACCGCCGCCTCGCACGCTGCCTCGCAAGCCGCCTCGGCCGCTTCGCAGGCGGCGAGCGGCGCCAGCGCCGCCAATCAGGCCGCGCTGAATGCAGCATCGCATGCGGCATCGCAGGCCGCGGCTCTGGCCGCCAGCGCGGCGTCCTCGCAGGCCGCGGCTTTGGCGGCTTCCCAGGCGGCGTCTCAGGCGGCGGCTCGCGCGGCGTCTCAGGCGGCGGCGCTCGCCGCCTCCCAGGCGGCGTCGCAGGCTGCTTCCCACGCCGCTTCGCAAGCTGCGGCGCTCGCCGCCTCGCAGGCTGCCTCGCACGCCTCATCTCAGGCCGCCTCGCAGGCGGCGTCGCTCGCCGCTTCGCAGGCTGCGTCGCATGCAGCTTCCCAGGCCGCCTCTCAGGCCGCGTCGCAAGCCGCGGCGCTTGCCGCCTCCCAGGCCGCTTCGCAGGCTGCGTCTCAAGCGGCCTCGCAGGCCGCCAGCCAGGCCGCGGCGGCCCAGGCCGCCTTGAATGCTGCGTCGCAGGCGGCGTCAGCAGCGGCCTCTTCGCAGGCCGCATCGGCCTCGGCGGCGTCCTTCGCGGCGTCGCAGGCGGCCTTGACCGCCGCTTCGCAGGCGGCGTCGCAGGCCGCTTCGCAGGCTGCTTCCCACGCCGCGTCGCAAGCCGCCGCTCTCGCGGCGTCCCAGGCGGCGAGCCAGGCTGCTTCGCAGGCGGCTTCTCAGGCCGCTTCCCAGGCCGCGTCGCAGGCCGCCGCGCTCGCGGCGTCCCAGGCGGCGAGCCAAGCGGCTTCGCAGGCTGCCTCGCAAGCTGCATCCCAGGCCGCGTCGCAGGCTGCTTCCCAAGCCGCGAGCGCCGCTGCCGCGTCCCAGGCGGCTTCGCAGCAACACTAAGACAAGAACGATCCACAACAACCACCGTCCCCTGGACGGTGGTTGTTTCTTTTTGTGTCTAGATGCCAATCTGAGTCGTAGGGCATCGGGGGTCGATCGTGGATTTCACAAGGCTGCGCCGTGTGGCGCTTTGCCTGGGCATATTGGTGTTCGCGCGCGGACAGGCGCTATCGCCGTCGGTGGGGCTCAGCCGGATCGAGACCAAGGATCTGGAGCTCCTCTACTACGATCCCATCCAGACCTATCTGACGCCCTATGCGGCGCGCTCCTACGAGAACTCGTTCGCCTTCCAGCGCCGGATGTTCGACTGGACGCCGTTCGACCGTCCCGTCGTCCTCCCTGCGCGACCTGTCGGACAACGGCCGCGCCACGGTGCGCGCCGCCCCCAGCAATGCGCTCACCCTCGACGTGGCGCCGATCTACATCCCGTTCGAGACCTTCAGCCCGGGCGAGCGCTTCTTCACCCTGATGAACCACGAGCTCGTCCACATCGCGACGATGGACGTCGCCGACGACTCGGACAACTGGTGGCGCAAGGTGTTCCACGGCAAGCCGCTGCCGATCGTCGACCACCCCGAATCGATCCTCTACAACTACCTCGCCGCGCCGCGCACCACGGTGCCGCGCTGGTATCTCGAAGGCAGCGCCGTGTTCATGGAGACCTGGATGGCCGGCGGCCTCGGCCGCGCCCAGGGCGCCTATGACGAGATGGTGTTCCGCGCCAAGGTCCGCGACAACGCCGAATTCTACACCCCGCTGGGGCTGGAGGCGGAAGGCAACTCGATCGACTTCCAGGTCGGCGCCAACGACTACCTCTACGGCACACGGTTCGATTCCTATCTCGCCCTGACCTACGGACCGCAAAAGGTCATCGACTGGCTCAAGCGCCAGCAAGGCAGCGAGCCCTATTACGCCAGCGACTTCGAGCGGGTGTTCGGCAAGCCGCTGGACGACGCCTGGGCCGACTGGATCAAGTGGGAGCACGACTTCCAGGCCAAGAACCTCAAGGCCGTGCAGCAATATCCGGTGACGCCGACCAAGCCGCTCACCGACCACGCCCTGGGCTCGGTGTCGCGTACCTATTACGACGCCAAGACCGACAGCCTGATCGCCGGCTTCCGCGCCCCCGGCGTGATCGCGAATATCGGCATGATCTCGCTGAAGGACGGCAGCATCCGCAAGCTGACCAACCTGAAAGGCCCGGCGCTCTACCGCGTCACCCTCGCTCGCCTATGACGAGACGGAAAACAAGGTCTACTACACCACCGACAACAACGACTACCGCGACCTGATGGAGATCGACCTCGCCGGCGGCGTGACGAAGATGCTGATTCACGACGGCCGCGCCGGCGATATCGCGCTCAATCCGGTGGATCACTCGCTGTGGGGGGTGCGGCCGCTCAACGGTCTGGCGTCGCTGGTCCGCGTCGGGCCCGAGCACGACAGTTGGAAGCTGGTCCACGCCTTTCCCTATGGGCGTATCCTGTTCGACCTCGACATCTCGCCCCGACGGCCAATACCTCGCCGCCTCGATCGGCGAGATCAACGGCGACCAGCGGATCGGGGTGTTCCGCACCGCCGAACTCCAGGCCGGCATCGTCAACGAGATCGCCACCTTGAAGCGCGATCCGGCGGTGCCGGAGGGCGGCGTGTTCTCGCCGGACGGCAAGTACCTCTACGCCACCGCCTATTACACGGGCGTGTCGAACATCTACCGGCTCGAACTGGCGACCGGCAAGATCGAGGCGGTCAGCAACGCGGTCACCGGCTTCTTCCGGCCGCTGCCGATGACCGACGGCTCGCTGATCGCCTATGAATACACCGGCCAGGGGTTTCTTCCGGTGCGCATCGCGCCCAAGCCGCTCGATGATCTGGGCAATGTCAGCTTCCTCGGCACCGAGATCGCGAACAAATATCCCATCGTGAAGAGCTGGGCGGTCGGGCCGCCGTCGAAGATCCCGCTGGAATCGATGATCACCGGGCAGGGCGCTTATATCCCGCGCGACGAGTTGCGCCTGATGTCGCTCTATCCCACGGTCATGGGCTACAAGGGCCATGCCGCGCTCGGCCTTTACGCCGAGCTCGAAGATCCGCTCGGCTACAACGAGCTCACCGCAAACGTCTCCTACTCGCCGGCCGGCAACATCACCGCCGGCGAGCAGTTCCACGCCGACGTCGCCTACCGCACGCTCTACTGGCACGTGCGCTATTGGCACAACAGCGCGAATTTCTACGACCTGTTCGGACCCGTCGACCGCAGCCGCAAGGGCGACGCGCTGCTCGGCGGTTACAACACGGTGCTGATCTACGATATGCCGCGCCGCCTCGACTTCTCCGCCGACCTCGAACTCTATTCCGGCCTCGACACGCTGCCGGGGGCGCAAAACGTGGCGACTGCGGCGCCGAGCCTGGGCACGCTGCGCCTGGCGCTCAACTATGACAACATCGACAAGTCGCTGGGCGCGGTGGACTACGAGGAAGGCTATCACCTGCGCGGCGTGCTGCGTTCCGACTACACGCGCGGGACCTTCTTCCCCAAGGCGCGGCTGGATGCGAGCGCCGGCCTGGCGCTGCCGTGGAAGCATTCTTCGCTCTGGGGCTATGCCTCGGTGGGGTACGGCACCGGCGACCCGAATGACGGGCTCGACTATTTCTACTTCGGCTCCTTCGGCAACAACTATGTCGACGACGGGGAGGTCAAGCGCTACCGCGAGTTCGACAGCTTCCCCGGCTTCGACATCGACGCGATCAGTGCCAAGAGCTTCGTCAAGGCGCTCGGCGAATGGAATTTCCCGCCCGTGCGCTTCAACGACGTCGGTTCGGCCGGATTCTATTTGAGCTCGGTCCGCCCGGCGCTGTTCGCCGGCGTGCTGTGGGGCGACCCGGGCCTTTCCGCGTTGCACACTTACGAGACCGTGGGCTTCCAGCTCGACTGGAACTTCACCGTCGCGGTGCGCCTGCCGATGACGCTGTCGGTCGGCTATGCCCGGGGGTTCAGCGACAGCAGCATCACCGGCCGCCACGACGAGATCCTGGTGTCGCTCAAGATTCTCTGAAGGACGCGAGGCGCCCATGGCGACGCAATTTCTCATCGAAGCGCCCATCGCCCTGGTGCCGGTTCTCGTCTTCCTCGTGACGCTGCACCTTTTCGATTCCTATCGCCTCACCAGCCTTGCCGAAATGGCCGAGACGATGATCACCGGCGCGGTGCTGGCGGCGGCGGCTTATTTCGCCAACGGCTATCTGCTTGGCGCGCTCGGCATCGACTACGCGGTCTACAGCCATGTCGTCGGGCCGGCGGTCGAGGAAGCGCTCAAGGCCGCGGCGCTGGTCGTGTTCTTCGCGCGCAACCGCATCGGCTTCATGATCGACGCGCTGATCATGGGCTTCGCCGTCGGCACGGGGTTCGGGGTCTTCGAGAACCTCTATTATCTCTATGCCTTCCAGGACGCGGGCCTGGGCGACTGGATTATCCGCGGCTTCGGCACCGCGATCCTGCATGGCGGCGCGACCGCGATCTTCGCGGTGCTGTCGCAATCGCTGATCGAGAAGCGCGGCGCCCTGCGGCCCTGGCACTTCGTTCCCGGCCTCGCCATCGCGATCGCCGCGCATGTCGCCTACAACCTGCTCCAGGACACGCCCTTGATCGCGGCGCTGGCGATCCTCGTCGGCCTGCCGCCGCTGTTCTATCTCGTCTTCACCAAGAGCGAGCACGCCGTGCACCAATGGCTGGTGCACGATTATGCCTCGCACGAGCAGCTCCTGGCCGACATCGAATCGGGGCGTTTCCTGCACACCGAGGCCGGGCGGTTCATCCTCAGCCTGACCCGCAAGTTCAGCAAGGCGGTGGTCGAGGACATCTTCGCCTATCTGAAGCTCCACACCCAACTCGTACTGCTGGCCGAGAAGCTCAGCCTGGCGCGCGAAAAGGGCGAATCGCTGGCGCCGGTCCCCGGCGTCCGCGACGACCTCAAGCGGCTGAAGGAGCTCGAACGGCGCATCGGCCGCTCGGCGATGATGGCGCTATGGCCGCATCTGCATTTCAGTCGGCGCGAGTTGTGGGAGCTCCACGAGATGCACGGCCTCTGACGGCGGCAGGACTGCCGCGTCAGAAGCCCATGCGGAACTGCGCCCCGACCGACACCGACAGCGGCGTCTCGACGAAGCCCGGCGGGTTGAGGTCGACCAAGCCGAAGGCGGCGACCTCGCCGCGGCCTTCGAGGACGGTGAGGCCGTACAGCGCCTCCATCCGGTATTCGCGCTTGCCGGCGATGTTCCAGGCCTGCGTCACCAGGCCCAGCGCGCCGGTGTCGCGGTCGATCACCTCGATCGAGGTGTAGTTCAGCGCGCCGCTTTCGACGTGCAGCGGCTGGGTGACCGACAGGCGCAGGGAGTCGAGTTCGGCGAACAGGCCCGTCTTGGCCGCGACGAATTCGAAGGCGGTCGATTGCAGGCCGTTCTCGTCGAGCGTCAGGCCGGACGGCACCGATCGCGCCATGGTCGTGTGGGCAAGCGTCGCCGAAACCGGACAGCGTCCAGCCGCCGGACAACGCCGCCGTCAGGCCCAGCGTGGTGCCTTCGGTGCGCGCGCCGTTGGCGAGCGCGAAGCTGCCGCTGCCCTGCGCGCCGAGCAGGCCGTCGGCCTCGTTCAGCAGCGTGTAGGACGCGTTGAGCGCCAGACCCTTGGCAAGCGTGTAGTCGATGCCGGCGACCGATGCCGAGGCCCTTGCGGGGGCGAGCGGAACCGTCTGCAAGGGCCCGAAGGTCGGATCGTAGTACAGATGGTCGTCCGTCTTCTGGCTGAAACCCAGGCTGACATGGAGGTCGCGGGTGACCGCGATGCCGCCGCTGGCATAAGCGCCGCCCGAGGCGAAGCCGAGCACCGGATTGACGCCGCCGGTCTCGGGATCGAAGTCGGTGCGCAGGCCAAAGCCGCTCGTCGCCATCAGGGCATAGGCGCCGCTGCCTTCGCCCAGGCGCATGTCGATGCCGGCCTCGCGGTTGGAGGCGACGAACTCGGCATGGAACGGCCCTTCGCCGCCGCGCGTCTCGTCGGGCGAAGACGGCGTCGCCACCATCTCCAGCGCCCAGGCGCCGTCGCGCAGCGGCATGGACTGCGAGCCGAAGTTCAGCGTGTTCACGCCGTGCGCCCAGTCGATCAGGCGCTGATAGAGATAAGTCTGGAATGGATTGGTGTTGCCGTTCACGCGCTGGTCCTTGCCGGCGAGCAGCGAGCTCAGCGGGATCGTGAAGTCGCGATAGGTCGAGCCGATCGACTCGAAGGCCACGACATAGGCGCTGCGCTGCTGCCACAGATTGAGCTGGCCGGGATTGAGGACGGCGGATTTGAGGCTCGACGGCGACCAGTTCGCGAACAGCGGCGTGGTGGTCTGTTTGCCGTTATAGGTGTTGGGCTGATAGACGGTGAGCTTGTTGAAATCGAGCGGCGACTGCGACGCCTCGATGTCGAGCTCGCCCCAACCATAGACGGGGTCGACGCCCGGCGCGCCCAGATCCTTCGCCGAGCGGAAGATGATCTGCGCCGTTTCCTCGGCATGTTGCTGCAGCCACGGCCAGCGGTCCTGCAGCAGGGCGACCGCGCCCGTCACCAGCGGCGCCGCGAACGAGGTGCCGCTCATCCGCGTGACGCCGCCATGGTTGTCGGAGACCAGGATGAGCTCGCCCGGCGCCACGACGAAGCGGTATTTGAGCTTGTTCTGCTCCAGGCAAAGGCCGAGCAGCGTGAAGCAGGATTCGCCCGGGGTGTTGGAGAACGGCGAGATCACGCCGGTCGGGCCGACCGAGCCGACCACGATCAGGTTGTTGGGCGCTTCGAGGCCGAGCAGCCACGGCAACGTTCTGCGTCTGCTTGACGCCTTCATTGCCGGCTGCCTTGACGATGACGAGGCTGTCCTTGCGGCTGCTGAGCAGCGGACCGCTCAGGATATTGACCCATTCGTTCGACACCGTCGTGCCCGGCACGCCGAGCGAGGCGTTCACGACATGGGCGCCCGAATCGTACAGCTTGGCGATGCCGGAGGCGACGTCGTTCCAGCTCGCAGTGCCGCTGGCGTCGAACGGATTGTAGAGATGGACCTCGGCGTTGGGGTCGACGCCCATCACGCCCTGGCCGTCATGCTCGGCCGCGATCAGGCTGGCGACGGCGGCGCCGTGGTCGTTCACGTAGTATTTGTAGCCGCCGACGAATTTGAGCCTGTCGACATTGGCGCCGTCCGCGCTCACCGACGAGTCGAGGATGCCGACGATGGCGCGGCCCTCGCCGCCCTGGATCTGCGTCAGCGACGGCGACCAGTGCACCGCCGGCATCCACCAGTCGACATGGTCGACGCCGGTGAAGTTCATCAGCCCGTCATACCAGTTCAGGAAGAAGAACGAGCGCGTCGCCGCATCGGTGCCGGCGAGCGAGGCCGGATCGTTGGGGTCGATGCCGTATTTCGCCAGCATGTCGTTGGCGAAGCCGTCGGCGAAGCTCTTATGGGTGTATTTGCCGACCGCCGGGCTCCAGAACGCCGCGGCCTTGCCGAGGAAGCTGCGGATCTGCGATTGCAGGCTGGAATAGTCGGTGGCGTTCGCGGCCTGGAGTTTCGTCCAGGTGTCGTTGATCGCGCCCCATTGCGGGCCGGCGGTCTCCCAATAGGGTCCGACCGTCCCCCAGAAGGGCTGGATGGTGCCGTAGAACGGCGTGATCTTGCCCCAGAACTGGTCGGTCTCGCCGTAGAACGGATTGATCGAGCCATAGAACGGATTGACCTTGCCCCAGTACGGCTCGATGTCGCCCCAGAACGGGCTGATCTGGCCGTAGAACGGGTTGATCGAACCATAGAAAGGATTGATCTGGCCGTAGAAGGGATTGATCGAGCCGTAGAACGGATTGATCGAACCATAGGCCGGCGTGAGCCGGTTCGAGCTGGGCGCCGCTTCCGGGGCGAGACGCAGGCTGTTGTCGGAGGCTTGCGCGGCGGGCACGGCGAATGCGAAAGCCAACGCCACGCCGGCCAGAAGAGTCTTACGCAACATATACCCACCCGCCGCTTTGTTCTTGGGGACAGGTTGGCAGGCGCCGCTTAAGCAGATGTAAATCCATTGCTCCACGCGCAGGATTCGGTAAGGCGCCGTTAATTTTCGGTTTATGCGCGCGGGGCGCGGACGTCCGGAATTAACCGTCCTACGACGCCAGCGCGGCGTCCTGCGTCCGCAATGCGCCGAGGACGCGCTCCATCGGCAGGTGCACCCGCGCCGCGGTGCCGCGATCGACTTCGCTGGTCAGCGTGAAGCGGCCGCCATGCATGCGCACCAGCGAGCGGACGATCGGCAGCCCGAGGCCGACGCCGTTGTGCAGCCGCGCATAGGCGCTCTCGGCCTGCCCGAACGGCTCCATGACGATGGCGAGCTTGTCTTGCGGGATTCCGACGCCGTTGTCGCTGACGACGATGTCGACCCCGTCCTGCACCGGCTCGATGCAGACCGCGATCTTGCCGTCGCTGCCGGTGAACTTGATGGCGTTCGACAGCAGATTGACCAGGATCTGGCGCAGCCGCTTGTCGTCGCCGCGCACCCGGATGCCGCGGCCTTGCCCCGCCAGACGGATCGACTTGGCTTTCGCGCCCTTGATGTCTTCGACCTCGCGCAGCGCGCATTCCACGACCTCGTCGAGCTCCAGCTCGTTCTCCGCGAGCGTCACCGTGCCGGCATCGATGCGCGCCATGTCGAGGATGTCGTTGAGGATGGCCAGAAGGTTCTGGCCGCTGGTGTTGATGTCGATCGCGTATTCGGTGAGCTTGGCGCCGGTGATGGCGCCGTGCGCCATCAGCTCCGAAAAGCCGATGATCGCGTTCAGCGGCGTGCGCAATTCGTGGCTCATATTGGCGAGGAAATGGCTCTTGGCGCGGTTGGCCTGCTCGGCGGCTTCCATCGCGAGGCGAAGATAGGATTCCACCTCGATGCGCCGCGCGATCTCGCCGTCGCGCTCCGCCAGCGTGCGGGTCAGCTCGACGTTCTTCTGCGTGATCGCGTTGCGGTGCCGGCGCACCAGCAGGTGGCGCCAGCCGATCCACAGCATCAGCGACACCACGCCCAGGAGCAGGGCCATGAAGATCACGGTCTGGGTCGCGGCGCGCGACTCGCGCAGCGAGATGTCGCGCTTCAGCCGGTCGGATTTGAGGTGCTCGATCTCCAATTGCTGGGTGGCGAAGTCGAATTGCGCCCCGAGCAGCGCCAGGTTGGCCGAGGCGGCGAGCGAGCGGCCCTGGTCGTCCAGCCGCTTGAAGGCTTCCAGATGGGCCAGCGCCAGCGCGTAGTTGCCCTGGGCGCGATACACTTTGAAGGCGATCTCGTGCATGTCGCGAAACGGCGAAATCGTGGTCTTCAGGTCGACGCCGTGGAACGCCTTGGCGAGGTCGTGCGCCGCGGCGTCGAGTGCGCCGCGCTCGTATTCGAGCTCGGCCTTGACCCCCCAGACGAACGGCGCCGAGCCGTTGTCCTCGTCCTTGCCCAGCAGCCGGAGCGCCTCGTCCGCCGCCTCCGTCGCTTCGGCGAATTTGTGCTGCTTGGCGTAGACCGAGGCGAGGTTCGACAGGATGCTCTCCTGCAGGAAATCGCTTTTGAGCGCCTTGGAGATTTCGAGCGCGCGCTGGAAGTTCTTGATCGCCTCGTCGTACCGCCCCATCTGCTGCAGCGCGAAGCCGACATTGTTGGCGACGGAAAGCTCGAGCGCCGGGTCCGCCGAATAGATGCGGTTGGCTTCGCGGTAGTAGCGGATCTCGCGGGCGAAATCGTGCGCCTCGTCATAGATGCTGCCGAGGCCCTGCAGGGCGATCGACTGGCTGCGCGCTTCGCCGAGCGTGGCGAAGATGTCGTGCGCCTTCTGGTAGCTCTTGAGCGCGAGCGCGACATTGCCGACGCTGTCGGCGATGCGGGCGTTGGACAGCGCGAGATCGCCGTCCAGCTTGGTGATCTTATCGTCGCCGCCGGCGATCCGGATCGCGCGGTCGAGCGCGGCGCGCGCCTCGCCGACCTTGCCGATGCGCGTCAGGGCCTCCGATTCGAGCCACAGACCGGTGGCCAGGGCCTCGCCCTGGCGCGGCGACCTCGCCTGCCGCTCGGCGACCGCGGTCGCATCCTGCGCTTTTTGCAGCGCGGCCTTGGGATCGGCCATCATGGATTTCTTGGCGCCGGCGATCAGTTCGTCGTAGCGGCTCCAGTCGGCGCCCGCGGCCGCCGGGCGCGGGGCTTCGGCGGCGCCGGCCGTCGTGGCGCCAAGCAGACACAGCACTAGGACAAGGACAAAGCCCTTGGTCATCCGACGCTCCTAAGCAGGGAGCATGTCGGATGTTCCTTGACGAACGATTAGTATTGAGAAGGGAACTGTGGCCCGCCGCCGCGCGCGTGCAGGCGCCCCGGGTCGCAACCGCGAGAAGGCGAACGTAACGCTAAGCCGTTGATCGAACTGCCTAAGGCCCGCTGCGCTGGCCGTAGGGATTGCGCCGCTTGTCGACGATCTCGCGCACGATCGGGCCGATGTTGCGCTCGATCACGCCGTTGACGTCCATCGTCTGGAAGCCGAGCCAGCCATGCGAGGTGATCTCGTGCCAGAATTCGTTCAGCAGGCCGGTCAGCGCCCAGCCATAGATCAGAAGCAGCAGCAGCCACGGCACCGAGACGGTCCATGCCGTCCAGTGCGGCGCCCAGAGCGTCAGATGGATGCCCGGTATGAGGGGCGCCAGCGACAGCAGCCCGAAATAGATTCCGACCGCGATCCCCAGGAAGAGCGGCACGGTGAGATAGCTCAGCCACAGATTGCGCGCGATCTGGAAGATCATGTTGCGGACATAGAGCTCCAGGAACCATTGCCGCGCCGACAGCCAATGCAGGTTGAGGAACCAGACATTGGCGTTGACCTCGACGGTCTCCAGGTCCGAGGTGCGGTCGTTCAGCACGCTGGCGAAGGAGGCGGCCGCCGATTTGTGCTGGTTGAGCAGGCGGCCGAAATAGGTCTGCACGAAGTAGTTGAAATGCTGGCCGTTGTTGCGCGTGGCGTTGCTGTAGAACAGGCGGAACAGGCCGAGCGAGCCGCCGAACGCGACGCACACCACCACATAGAGCAGCAGGTCGAAGGCCTCGGCGGTTTCCGGCACCAGGTTCACCGCGCTGATCGCGAACGGGAAGATCAGGACCAGCCCGGTCATGATCGCGATGAGCTTGAGGACGTTGCGGCTGACGTTCCGGTTGATCCGGCGGGTGACGTAGAAGAACGTCAGATCGACGTCGCGCAGGATGCGGATGACGAGCGCCTCCTCGGAGTCCTCGTACAGGAAGCCCGGGCTCACATTGCCGCCCATCGGCTCCTCGTAATAATGCTTGGCCGACTCCAGGTTGCGCTTGGCGTCGTCGAACGACAGCGTTCCCTGCAGCGTGTCGACCGCCTGGTTGGCGTTCGCCGACTTGAAGATCAGGCCGTGGCGCGTGATCATGTGCTTGACCGCCGTCGGCACCTCGCCCAGCGCCGTCTCGGCCAGCGATTTGATGCCGATGATCTGCGCCATGGCGCTGTAGGGCACGTTCGCCAGGCGCCCCTGGGCGTCGGCCTGGGCCGGCGAGGCGGCGCGGCGCGCGACGCGGAATATCCGGCGCAGCAGCCAGATGATCGGGCGCAGCGTCACGTAATAGATGGGCCGCAGCAGATAGCGGCCAATCCAGCCGCTGATCACGACGCGCAATATCGACCGCGCCGAAAGCGCGATCAGTACGGCGACAATCAAGACCGCGGCGAATACCAGCGACCCGAATACAGGATTTCCCGACACGCGCTGATTCCCTTCCCGGGAGCCATCAAAGACCCGCGCCTCTAGGGAATCAATCCTGTTATTTTCGCGCAACCAGATTGCGGCCGGCGCGCGCGAACCGCCACATTTATGCCGTCCGCGTCTTCTCCATGATCCAGTTGGTCTCCCAGCTCGCGCCGCCGTCTTGCGAGAACGCCTGCTCCCAGCAGCAGGCGGTCTGGGTGATGCCCGACCACAGGAAACGCACCTTGATCGTCCGGCCCTGGAACGTGTCGTCGGCGAGGAAGGTGCCGACGCCGCCCTGGAACGCGCCGATCATCGGCGGATCGACCGCGCCGTGCGGGGTGCGCCCGTCGAACCACCAGATCGCCCAGCGCCGCGTCTTCGGATCGTAGGTCCGCACCGTCATGGCGCGGTAAGTGCCGTCGGGCTTGTCGATGACGTTGTCGTCGGTGTTGCCGGCCCCGTTCATCGTCGGCCGCACCGTGCAGGTGCCGCCGAATTCGATCCATTCGCTGCAGCCCGCCAGACGCGCCGTCAGATAGCGGTGCCGCACCTTCCAGGCGCCGAAGAAGAAATCGAAATCGTGGACGGGGTCGGCTGGCATGGCGGCGCGCTCCAACGAGGTGGCGAGGGTTTAGCACCGCCGATGACAGGAATTTGTCAGCAGCCGGCGCCGCCAAATCGACGCCGCGCGGCGCGGAACCAACGGCGATGAGCGTCGTTCCCTGAACGCAAACACGGGGATCGCCATGAACCTTTTGACCGCCTTCAAGACCACCGGACGCAGCATCGAGAAGGCCGCCGCGCCCAAAGGCGCGGCGCGCCCCGGTGACATGGACATCCTCGACAAGCTCAAGCAGGAGCATGAAGAGGTCGCCGACCTGCTCAAGAAGCTGGTCGCAAGCGACAAAGGCCCCGAGCGCAAGGCGCTGGTGAAGAAGATCAAGACCGCGCTGGTGCCGCATCTGCGCGCCGAGGAGAAGGTGGTCTATGACGCGATCCTCGCCCTCAAGGACAAGAACGCCAAGACCGACGGCGAAGAGGGCTATATCGAGCATCACCTGGGCGACAAGCTTCTGGGCGATCTCGGGAAGATCAAGAACGCGCTGTCGCCCGAATTCTCGGCCACCGCCAAGGTGCTCAAGGAACTCGTCGAGCATCATGTCGAGGAAGAAGAAAGCAATGTGTGGTCCGACGTCCGCAAGAATTTCGGCGCCCAGGACCGCGTTCAGATGTACCGCGATTTCGAGGCGGCGAAGAAGAAGGTCAGGGTGGTCTGATGCGGTCCGGCTGCCTGTGGCTGATCGGCGTGCCGATCCCCATCATCATCCTGTTGTGGCTCCTGACCGGCCACCTCTAGCCGCCGGGACGTGCATTTTCCCCCTCCCTCCCGGCGGTCGGGCCGTGTAGCCTCGCCAGGGACTCGCGCCACGTCATAAGCGCGGGCGTTCCACAGGGGGACTTCATGCGGTCGTTTCGCCTTGCCGGTCTTGCGGCGGTTGTCGTTCTCGCGCTGGCCGCCTGCGGGCCGAGCGACGACGGCAAGCAGGCCGCAGCGCCGCCCAAGCCGGCGGCCCCGCCGCGTCCCGTCGCCGCCGACAACGCCGATCCCTCCGACCGGCTCGGCGACGCCGCCAACATCGACGGCGACCGCATCATCCATGCCGACGACACGCCGGGCGACTGGCTGGCGCATGGCCGCACCTATTCGGAGCAGCGCTATTCGCCGCTGAAAGACATCAACGCCGACACCGTCAAGCAGCTCGGCGTCGCCTGGGAATTCCGCACCAACACGGTGCGCGGCCTGGAATCGACGCCGATCGTCTCCGACGGCATCATGTTCGTCACCGGCTCGTGGTCGAAGGTCTGGGCGCTCGACGCCAAGACCGGCCGCCAGATCTGGTTCTTCGATCCCGAAGTGCCCGGCAAATGGGGCCGCTATGCCTGCTGCGACGTGGTCAATCGCGGCGTCGCGGTATGGAAGGGCGCGGTCTATCTCGGCACGCTCGATGGCCGCCTGATCAAGCTCGACGCCCGCAGCGGCAAGCCGGTCTGGGACCTCAACACCATCGACCGCAACCGGCCCTACACCATCACCGGCGCGCCCCGCATCGTCAAAGGCATGGTGCTGATCGGCAATGGCGGCTCCGAATACGGCGTGCGCGGCTACCTCACCGCCTATGACGCCGACACCGGCCGCCAGCTCTGGCGCTTCTACACCGTGCCCGGCGATCCCAAGCTGCCGCCCGAGGATAAGGCGATGGCTGACGCGCTGAAGACCTGGAACGACGGCGGCACGACGCACAAATGGTGGGAGCAGGGCGGCGGCGGCACGGCCTGGGATTCGATGGCTTACGATCCCGATCTCGACCTTCTCTATGTCGGCACCGGCAACGGCTCGTCGTGGAACCGCAATCTGCGCTCGCCCGGCGGCGGCGACAATCTCTACCTGTCGTCCATCGTGGCGCTGCGCCCGGCGACCGGCGAGCTGGTCTGGCACTACCAGACGACCCCCGGCGACGACTGGGACTACACCGCCACCCAGCACATCATCCTCGCCGACCTCACCATCGACGGCGTGCTGCGCCACGTCCTGATGCAGGCGCCGAAGAACGGCTTCTTCTACGTCATCGACCGCGCCACCGGCCAGCTCATCTCCGCCAAGCCCTACACCACGATCACCTGGTCCAAGGGCGTCGACATGAAGACCGGCCGCCCGGTCGAGGTCCCCGGCGTGCGCTATGCCCGCAACCCCTCGATCCAGATTCCCGGCCCCATCGGCGCCCACAACTGGCAGCCCATGGCGTTCAATCCCGAGACCGGCCTCGTCTACATCCCGGTGATCGACGGCAATTTCATCTACGCCCAGCAGCACACGCTCGCCTATCGCCCCGGCGCCTGGAACACGAGCGACTTCGCCCAGCTCGGCCAGATCATCGCGGCCGGCATCGCCAAGGGCCAGATTCCGCCGCCGGCCAGGGGCTATATCCGCGCCTGGGACCCGGTCGGCCAGAAGATGGTGTGGCAGGTCGAGATGGGCGGCGGCTGGAACAGCGGCATGCTGACGACGGCGGGCAGCCTCGTCTTCGGCGGCGGCTCCGACGGCATCTTCGCCGCCTATGACGCCAAGAACGGCAACAAGCTGTGGGCGATCGACCTCAAGACCGGCATGAGAGCGCCCGGCTATCACCTATACGGTCGACGGCGAGCAATACATCGCGGTCGCGGCGGCGTTCGGCGGCGCCGGCGGCCTCGGCGCCACCTCCGATCCCAACACCGCGCTGCAGAAATACCGCAACAATCAGGGCCGCATCTTCGCCTTCAAGATCGGTGGCACCAGGACGGTGCAGGCGATCCCGGCGGAGATTTCCGGCAACGTGCCGCAGCCCCCGGCCGAGGTCGTCGACCCCAAGCTGGCGCAGAAGGGTTTCGCGCTCTACCACCAGAACTGCGCCTTCTGCCACGGCGTGCTGATGTTCTCGTCCGGCGAAGTGCCGGACTTGCGGATGCCGTCGCCTGAAGTGTGGAGCCAGTACGACGCCATCGTCCTCGACGGCGCCCTCCAAGACGCCGGCATGGCCTCGTTCAAGGACCTGCTGAGTGCCGACGACGTGAAGGCGATCCGCGCCTACGCGCTGCAGCAGGCCCAGGCGTTGTATCTGAGCAAGCACCCGCCGGCTCCATCCCCGGCGGGACCGGCGCCACCCCGCTGAAAAGCAGGGATTTGCTCCCGGACTCGTCCCGCTTTACAAGGCCGCCTCGGCTCAAGAGCGTTCGATGGCAAGCGACAAGCAATCCCGGCCCAAGGCACGGACGGTGCGCGGTTTTCGCGACCGCGCCGCGGGCGAGCTCGCGGCCGAGCGGGCGATGCTCGACACCATCCGCCGCACCTATGAATCCTACGGCTTCGACGCCCTGGAGACCCCCTTCGTCGAATACACCGACGCGCTCGGCAAGTTCCTGCCCGACGTCGATCGCCCCAATGCCGGGGTGTTCTCGTTCCGCGACGAGGACGAGCAATGGGTCTCGCTGCGCTACGACCTGACGGCGCCCTTGGCGCGCTACGTCGCCGAGAACCAGCAATTCCTGCCGCGTCCTTTCCGCCGCTACCAGATCGGCACCGTCTTCCGCAACGACAAGCCCGGCCCGGGCCGCTACCGCGAATTCATCCAATGCGACGCCGACACCGTCGGCACCGCCTCACCGTCGGCCGACGCCGAAATGGTGATGATGTTCGCCGACACGCTGGAAGCGCTCGGCCTTTCGCGCGGCGACTACGCGATCAAGCTCAACAGCCGCAAGCTGCTCGACGGCGTGCTCGAAGCCGCCGGCCTGCCGGTCACCGGCTCGGAGGAAATCCTCGCCCGCCGCGGCATCGTGCTGCGCGCCATGGACAAGCTCGACCGCGTCGGCACCGCCGGCGTGCGCGACCTGCTCGGCAAGGGCCGCAAGGACGAATCCGGCGACTTCACCAAGGGCGCCGAACTCGAATTCGGCCAAGTCGAGCGCATCGTCTCCTTCATCGCCCCCGCCGCCGGTGCCAACGATCTCGACGGCCAGCTCGCGATCGTCGCCGAGGCCGTTGCCGGCAGCGAGAGCGGCCAGCAGGGCGTCGCGGACGTCACCGCCATCATGAAGCTGGTCACGTCGTGCGGCTACGACTCGCACCGGGTGCAGCTCGACACCGGCATCGTGCGCGGTCTCGACTACTACACCGGCGCCGTGTTCGAGGCGCAGCTCACCTTCCCGGTGCAGAACGAGAAGGGCCAGGACGTCGTGTTCGGCTCGGTCGGCGGCGGCGGCCGCTACGACGATCTCGTCGCCCGCTTCACCGGCCAGAAGACGCCCGCCGTCGGCTTTTCCATCGGCGTCAGCCGCCTGCTCACCGCGCTGCAGATGCGCAAGGCCGCGGTGGCACAGGTCGCGCCGCTCGTCGTCGTCACCGTGATGGACAGGGCCGAAGCCGCGTCGAGCTTCGCCATGGTGCGCGAATTGCGCGCCGCCGGCATCCGTGCCGAGGCCTATGTCGGCACCGGCAAGATGGGCGACCAGTTCAAATACGCCGACAAGCGCGGCGCCGCGCTCGCCATCATCGAGGGTTCCGACGAGCGCGCCCGCGGCGAAGTCACGATCAAGGACCTGGCGCTCGGCGCCGAGCTCGCCAAATCGGTCGAGAGCCGTGCCGCTTGGACTGAGACCCGCCAGGCCCAGGTCACCATCCCGCGCGCCGATCTCGTCGCCGAAATCCGCCGTGCCCTGGCGCGCGAGCACTGACCATGGCCGCGTTCCCCTATTACGACACGCCGTCCATCGAGGCGCTGAACGCGCAGGCGCTCGCGATCCTGCAATGCTTCGCGCGCCACGGCTACACGCGCCAGGAGCCGAGCATCCTGCAGCCGGCCGAGATATTCCTCGACCGCTCTGGCGAGGAGATCCGCCGCCGCACCTTCACGCTCACCGACCCTTCCGGCCGCGAGCTTTGCCTGCGTCCCGATCTCACCATTCCGATCTGTAAGACCGCCGTCGACACCAAGGCGCCGCTGCCGGCGCGGCTCTGCTACAACGGCCTCGCCTTCCGCCACCAGCCGAACGAGCCCAACAGCCCGACGCAGTTCTTCCAGGCCGGCGCCGAACTGCTCGGCCTCGAAGACCGCGCCGCCGGCGATGTCGAGATCCTCTCCCTCACCGTGGAAACCGTGTGCGCCGCGGGCCTTCGGGATTTCGACGTCACGGTCGGCGATCTCGCCTTCTTCGGCGCCCTGGTCGATGCGCTAAAGGTGCCGCCGCACTGGCGCGCGCGGCTCAAGCGTCACTTCTGGCGCGCCGGCTATTTCGAGGAGCTGCTGGCGCGGCTGACGCGCGGCGGCACCAGCGAACAGAAGAGCCTGCTGTCGTCGCTGGCCGGCCAGGGCGCCGCCGAGGCGCGCAAGACCGTCGAGGACCGTCTCGCCGCCGCCGGCCACACCGCGCAAGGCTTGCGCACGCTGGACGAGATCGTCGAGCGGCTGATGGAGCAGGCGGCGGACGAGGAAGCCTCGCATCTCGACGAGGAAATCGTCCGCGTCATCACCGGCCTGCTCGCGGTCTCCGGTCCGGCGCGCGACGCGCTGAAGGAAATCCGCGGCCTCACGAAGGAAGCCGGCATCGATCTCAACGCCCCGGTCGGCGCTATGGAGGCGCGCCTCGACGCGCTCCAGGCGCTCGGCGTCGATCCCGGCCGCGTGACCTTCGCGGCGCATTTCGGCCGCAACCTCGAATACTACACCGGCTTCGTGTTCGAGCTGCGCTCGCGCGGCGCCGACATCGGCGGCGGCGGCCGCTACGACACGCTGCTCGAGGCGATCGGCGCCGGCGCGCCCATCCCGGCGGTCGGCGTCGCGCTGTCGACCGAGACCATCCTGGCGGCGCGCCGCGCCGCGGGAGGCGCCTGATGGCCGCGCTGACGCTCGCCGTTCCGTCCAAGGGTCGCCTCAAAGAGGGCGTCGACGCCTATTTCGCCGATGCCGGCGCAGGCCTGACGCAGACCAGCGGCGCCCGCGGCTACCGCGCCACGCTCGCCGGCTTCGGCGACATCGAGGTGATGCTGCTGTCGGCGTCGGAGATCGCCGCGGCGCTGATCGGCGGCGACGTCCATCTCGGCATCACCGGTCACGACCTGCTGGTCGAGCAGGCGCCCGAACTGCTCGGCCGCGTCCACCTCATCAAGCCGCTCGGCTTCGGCCGCGCCGATGTCGTGGTCGCAGTGCCGGAATACTGGATCGACGTCGCGACCATGGCCGATCTCGACGACGTCTGCGCCGCCTTCGCGCTGCGCCATCGCCGCCGCCTGCGCGTCGCGACCAAATACCTGCACCTGACGCGCAGTCATTTCGCGCATCTGGGGATTTCCGACTACCGCATCGTGGAGAGCGCCGGCGCGACCGAGGCGGCACCGGCGGCGGGCACCGCCGAGATCATCGTCGACATCACCACGACCGGCGCCACGCTCAAGGCCAACGGGCTCAAGGTTCTGGACGACGGCACGATCCTGAAGAGCGAAGCCCAACTCGCGGCGTCCCTGAAGGCGGACTGGACGGCCGCGGCGCGCACGGCGGTCGCCGCGCTGCTCGACCGGCTCGGCGCCCGCGACCGCGCCCGCCACGCCCAGATCCTGCGGGTGCGCCTGGATGGGAATGCCGACGCGATCCTCGCCCGCCTGGCGCGTGACGCGGATACGTCGGTGATGTCGCGCCCGGCCGATGCCGGCGGCGAGTATGTGATCTTGTGTCCGCGCCCCAAGCTGCGGGACGCCATCGCCTCGCTGCGTGCCCAGGGCTGCGCCGCGCCGGCGACGACACAGGATGCGGATTACGTCTTCGACACCGCCAACCCGCTCTACGCCATGCTGAGCGACGCGCTCGGCTAGATGTGCACGGCGCCGAGCAGCCACAGAACCAGGAAGATGATCAGGATCGTGCCGACAATGCCGCCGGCACCGCCCGCGCCGTAGCGGCTATAGCCGAATCCGCCGCCGCCAAGCAGCAGCACGAGCAGCACGATGACGATCAATAGAGTCATGACATTCCCCGAATGAAGTCGGGGAGGTAATGCCCTGCCACGGCGGAAGTTCCGTCACGCCAGCGCTGCCGCCAGCCGCCGTGCATCCGCCTCGCCGTGATAGATGCCGAAACCGATGCGCAGGCGGTCGCCGCGGTGGTCGGCGATGATGTTCTGGGCCGCGAGCCGCGCCACGATGGCGCTCGCCTCTGGCGTGCGGAAAGCGAGGAAACGCCCGCGCCGCGCGTCTTCCAGCACCATAAGAGCTGCGCGGTTCGCGTCCGCCGACCGGCTTTCGGCGAGGAATACACGCTCGATCCCCCGCACGCGCTCCAGCATCTTCGCCACGCTCCAGCCTTCCGCGGCGAGCCAGTCCTGCACCGCGTTGAAGCGGTAAAGCGCCGTCACGTCGAACGTCGCGCCGAGGAAGCGGCTGCCGTCCGCGGCGTAGCCGACCGCGCCGCCGCCGTCCTCCAGCGCCGAGAATCCGGCATACCAGCCGGTGTCGCGCGGGCGCGGCCCGTAGCCCGGCGGACAATGCAGGAAGCAGGCGCCTTCGCCCGCCATCGCATATTTGTAGCCGCCGGCGAGATAGAAGGCGCGATCCGCGATCGCGCTGAGATCGGTGGGCACCGCCATGAAGCCATGATAGCCGTCGATCACCACGAAGGTCGCGGCGTCCCTGACCGCGCGCACGATGCCGGCAAGGTCTCGCACCGCGAATCCGGAATCGAAGAACACCTGGCTGAAAAAGACCAGATCGTGTCCGCCCTGTGCCGCCGCCGTCGCGAAGCGCGCCTCGAAACTGTCGAACGGCTCGGTCGCGATGCGGGTGACATGGACCGCGCCGTCTTCCTCCAGCCGCGCCATCTGGCGCGCGAAGCTCATGAACTCCGATCCCGTCGTCAGGATGCGCAGCGGGCGGTCCGCCGGCAGGCAGGACAAGAGGCGCAGCACGAAGGCATGCGTGTTCGGCCCGAACGCGATCGTCGCCGGATCGGGCAGGGCAAGCTGCTGCGCGATATGGTTCTGCGCCGCCGGGATCACGCGCGCGAACACCAGGTCCCATTTGCGGTCGAGCAGCCGCGCCGCGTCGTCCCAGGCCCGGCTTTGCGCCGCATAGGACGCGTCCGGCCACGGGTGGTGGCTGTGCGCCGCGACATGCAGAGGCGCGCCGGCAAGTCCGAAGGTGCGCGCGAACCCGTTCACTGCGGCGAGACCGGGCCCGCCTTGATGTCGGGATCGTTCAGGTGCTCGGCCTTCCAGCGCATCATCTCCCAGATGCGGGTGCGCCCCGAGGGGTGGTCGTAGAAAAGGAATTCCTCCCACGGCGCCGGGTCGAGCTTGCGGTAGGTGCTGAGCTTCAGCACCACGGTCGAAAACGCGTCCGGCTTGCGCACCGCGTTGATCCCGAACATGTCGGCCTGGACCTCGGCCGAGCGGATGATCGTGTTGGTCACCGGCGTCGCCGTCAGCAGGAAGATCGTGCTCAGCGCCGCCAGCACCGGCAATCCGGCCGGATCGTCGATCCGCCTGACGTCCCAATTGCCGCCGAACAGGCCCACCGCCAGGGCGAAGCCCCAATTCAGGAAAGCGAAGCCGGCCAGCGCCACCAGCGTCATCAGGGCGAGGAAGCGCGTCGAATGATCGAGGACGTAATGCCCCATCTCGTGGCCCAGCACCGCGAGCACCTCGTCATGCGTGCTCTTGTTCAGGAGATTGTCGTTCAGGGAAATCCGCGTCGTGCCGAGGAAGCCCGAGACGTTCGCGGAGATGCGATCCGACTGCCGCGAGGCGTCCACCAGATAGACGTTGTCGGCCGGTATGCCGTTGGCGCGCGCCAGCGACAGCACGTCCGCCCGGGTCTGGCTCGGCGGCAGCGGCGTATAGGTGTTGAACAGGGGCGCGACGAACACCGGCGAGATCACGAACAGGATCGCGGCGAAGAACGCGGTGCCCGCCGCCGCCCACAGCCACCAGTAGCGGCCGGCGCGGATGGCAGCGTAGAGGGCGGTCAGGACGATGAGCCCAGCGATCAGGCTCAGGCCCGTGCCGGTCAGGAACTCGCCCAGCCAGCCGCCGAAGCTCAGATTCATCAGGCCGTAGGCTTTCTCGCGGAAATAGCTCTCATACAGGGTCAGCGGAAAACTCAGCACCGTGGTGATCAGGATGTAGGGCCCGACATAGAGCGGCACCTGCCACAAGCGCGACCGCGTCCGGCGTTCGGCGAAGTCGCGGATGCTGGCCGAGACCCTGAACCACAGCAGGAACGCCGCGACCCCGACCGCGTAGAGCGCATCGACCAGGGTCAGCACATAGCCGCCCTCGAAATAGGCATCCGAGCGCGCCTTGGCGGCGCCGCTCACCCGCGCCAGATACGCCTCGGTCGCCTTGTGCGGGTCGAACGCCGCGGCGGGAGCGCCGATCGGCGGCAACGGCCGGCTGTCGATGACCGCGGTCGGCGCCGCCGCCGGGCCTATCTGCTGCGCCGTCGCGGCGCCCGTCCAAAGCAGCGCCAGAAGGCTCAGCACGGCGGCAAGCGCAAGCGATCTGGTCATGGAATCCTCCTGCGCCCACCCTAGCAGAAGGCGATGGCGGTTCCAGTTTGCCGCGCGTTCCGCTAAGCGGAGACGATGACGACGCACGGCGAATTGATCCGCGACGACGGCGAGCGTGTCGTCTATGTGCGGCATGACGGCGCCCTGCCGGGCATCGTGTGGCTCGGCGGCTTCCGCTCCGCGATGACCGGCAGCAAGGCGACGGCGCTCGCGGCCTGGGCGCGGGAGCAGGGGCGCGCCTTCGTCGGTTTCGACTATTTCGGCCATGGTGCGTCGAGCGGCGATTTCCGCGCCGGCACCGTCAGCCGCTGGCTCGGCGACACGCTGGCGGTCCTCGACCGTTTGACGGCAGGGCCGCAGCTGCTGGTCGGTTCCAGCATGGGCGCCTGGCTGGCGCTGCTGGCGGCGCAAACGCTGCCCGGCCGCGTCGCGGGGCTGCTGCTCATCGCCCCGGCCGCGGATTTCACCGAGGCGCTGCTCTGGAATTCGTTCGATGCCGGCGTCCGGCAGCGGCTATGGGAGGAGGGCGAATGGCTGCGCCCCTCGTCCTACGATCCCGAGCCCTATCCGATTACCCGCGCCCTGATCGAGGACGGCCGCAAGCACCTGCTGCTGGATGCGAAGATCGCGCTCGACCGTCCGGTCCGCATCGTCCAAGGCATGGCCGATCCCGATGTGCCCTTGGAACACGCGATGCGGTTGTTGGACCGGCTCGGTCCGGATACCGAACTGACGCTGGTCAAGGCGGGCGATCACCGCCTGTCCAAGCCGCACGAGATCGCGACGATCCTGCGCGTGCTGGCGGCGATGATCGCGCCGTGAAGACTACCAGTTCCTGACGCAGCGGCCCCAGCGATTGCGGTGCTGGTAGCGGCCGCAACCGTCGCCGCGGCGGCCGTAATCGTCGTTGCGCACGCAGCGGCCACGACGGTTTTCGTGATAGCCGCGGCCGCAGCCGTCGCGAACCTGAATCAGGCCGGCCGAAGTCGACTGCGGCGCCGGCGGCGCCACCATGGCCGAAGCCGACGTCGCACCGGCGACCAGAAGACCGGCGGTGAAGGCCAGCGATAGAATCAATTTCATGACAATCCTCCATCTGAACGCGTTAAGCATGCCATGCTAGTCCATACGCGACCTCTGTGAAGGCTTTCTGTCGGATGCGTTGCAGCATTTCCATCTTTGGTGTGATCGCTTTTGCCGCTGCGGCCGCCGCCGCGGCGCCGCCGGCGAAGACCCAATACGATCAATGCCTGGCGCGGATCGGCGGCAATCCCGCGGGTGCGCTGCAGCAGGCCGCCACCTGGGCGAAGGCCGGCGGCGGCAGTGGCGCCGAGCATTGCAGCGCGCTCGCCCTGGTGGCGCTGCACCGCTACGGCGAGGCGGCGGCAAAGCTCGATTCGCTGGCACGCAGCGCCTTCGGGGCCGATTCCGCGATCCGCACCCAGCTCTACGACCAGGCCGGCAACGCCTGGCTGCTGGCGTCGCGTCCCGACAGCGCGATCGCGTCGTTCTCGGCCGCCCTGGCGATCGATCCGCTCGACGCCGATCTGCTCGCCGACCGCGCCCGCGCCCATGCCGCGAAGAGGAATTGGGCCAAGGCGGAGTCCGACCTTTCCGCCGCGCTGCTGGTGAACGCGTCGCGCGCCGACCTCTACGTCCTGCGCGGCAGCGCCCGCCACGCGCTGGGGCGCAAGGCGGAGGCGCGCGCCGATTTCGACCGGGCGCTCGCCATCGAGCCGCGCAACCTCGACGCGCTGGTCGAACGCGGCATCAACAAATACGAAGCCGGCGATGCCGCCGGCGGCCGCGCCGACTGGCAGGCCGCGGTCGCCGCCAGCCCGGGCAGCCCCGCCGGCGCGACGGCGCGCCAGTATCTCGCGGACACCGCGCCGGCTACGGCGCCGCAGCCTGCGCCCACTCGGCCCTGACGTCTGCGTCGCTTTCCTCGGCGGCGCGTTGCGCAAAGTCGTGCGCCACGCCCAGCCGGCCCAGCGCCCACACTGCCATCGCGCGCACCGGCGGCGCGGCGTCGCCGAGCAGGCGCACCGCTTCCTCCGCCAGCGCCGCGTCGCCCGAATTGCCGATGGCGATGAGGACGTTGCGCACGAAGCGGTCGCGGCCGATGCGTTTGACCGGCGACTTGCGGAACAGGGCGCGGAACGCGGCGTCGTCCAGCCGGGCGAGATCGCGCAGCGATGGCGCCTTCAGTTCCGCGCGCGCCGCAAGGCGGTTGTCGCGCCCGGCGGCGGCGAACTTGTTCCACGGACATACCGCCAGGCAATCGTCGCAGCCATAGATGCGGTTGCCGATCGCGGCACGGAATTCGCGCGGAATATGCCCTTTGTGCTCGATCGTGAGATAGGAGATGCAGCGCCGCGCATCGAGCTGGTAGGGCGCGGGAAACGCCTTGGTCGGGCAGGCGTCCAGGCAGCGCGTGCAGTGCCCGCAATGATCGGCCTCGGCCTTGTCGGGCGCCAGCTCCAGCGTCGTGAAGATCGAGGCGAGGAATAGCCAGGACCCGAAGTCGCGGCTGACGAGGTTGGTGTGCTTGCCCTGCCAGCCGATCCCGGCGCTTTCCGCAATCGGTTTCTCCATCACCGGCGCGGTATCGACGAACACTTTCACCTCGCAGGCGAAGTCGATCGCGATCCGGCCTGCCAGCCGCTTGAGCTTGGCCTTGATGACGTCGTGATAGTCGTCGCCCTGGGCATAGACCGAGATCGCGCCAGCCCCGCGCTGCGCCAGGACCGCCAACGGATCGTCTTTAGGTCCGTAGTTCAGCCCCAGCACGACGACGCTTTTCGCGTCCGGCCACAGCACTTTGGGATCGGCGCGGCGCTGCGCGTCGCGTTCCAGCCAATCCATCGTGCCCTGGCGGCCGTCGCTCAGGAACGCGGTCAGCCGTTCCGGCGCCCGCGCCGGCGCCTGGGCGCGCGCGAAGCGCACGACGTCGAAGCCTTCAGCCCCGGCCCGTTCGGCGATCGCGCTTTTGGGATCAGAAATCGAGCTCGGCATAGCTTGCCGTCGGCGGCTGGCCGGGCACCCGGTCGGCCAGGAGGGTGCGGAAGGACGGGCGCGACTTGATCCGGCCGTACCATTCCGCCGTGTGCGGATATTCCGTCCACGGGACTTCCCCGAAATAGTCCAGCGCCGAAAGATGCGCCGCGACGGCGAGATCGGCGATGGTGCATTCGCGCGCCGCCAGATTGCCGCGGGCCTCGGCCGCCTCGCCCAGCGTTTTCAGCACGCCGCGCAGCGCTTCGCGCCCCTGGCGGATCACGTTCATGTCCGGCGCGGCGCGCTGCGTCGACCCGGTATAGCGCTGAGCGCCCTTCTCGAACACGATCCGCCGCGTCACCTGATCGTGCAGCGGCCCCAGCGCCCAGTCGAGCCAGCCCAGCGCCTCGCCGCGCGCCGCCGGATCCTCCGGCATCAGGGGATTGTCGGGATAGCTGCCTTCCAGATGATCGACGATCGCCCACAGGCCGGTGGCGCGGGTGCCGTCGAGATCGATGAAGCAGGGCAGGTGAGCCAGCGCATCCTCCGCCGGCACCGGGTCGCAGGCCAGCCGCTTCTCGCCTACCAGAAGGCGCGCCAGCCGCGAGGCGGGGGACAGCGTGAGGTGAATCAACTTGCGCATCGCTGCGCAATGTAAAGCAAATCTTCTACTTCAAACACCAGTCGAGATAGTCCCGCACCACCTGGTGCTGGCGCGAGACCAGCGTGCCGGTCCGCCGCCGGACATAGCGCCCAGGCTTGTCGGCCTTGAAGCGGTTCGGGTTGGGCAGCACCGCCGCCAGCCGCGCGGCCTGCGCCCGGCTCAGCTCCGCGGCCGGGATGCCGAAATAGCCCTGCGCCGCCGCCTCGGCGCCGAAATTGCCGTTGCCCCAATCCACCGTGTTCAGATAGACCGTCATGATGCGCTTCTTGGGCCACAAGGCCTCGATCAGCACCGTAAGATAGGCCTCGACGCCCTTGCGGATGAAGCTGCGCCAGGAGGTGAGGAAGACCTCGCGCGCCGTCTGCTGGCTCAAGGTCGAGGCGCCGCGCAGCGGCTTGTGGCGCAGGCGATAGTCGCGCCAGGCGTTGCGCAGCTCCTTCCAGTCGAAGCCGTCATGGTTGCAGAAATTCTGGTCCTCGGAGCCGATCACGGCGCGCCCGAGATAGGGCGAGATGTCGTCCGCCTCGCGCCAGGAATAGTGCACCTCGTTCAAGGTCGCGAGATTGATGATCATCTGCGGCGTCACCGGCACCGGCAGGAAGCGGAAGATCAGCAGCGCCGCGACCGGCGCGGGCAGGGCGAAGAAAAACAGCACGAGCAGGACGCGCCGCACCCAGGGTGTCTTGCCGCCCTCTTGCCCGTGCCAAAGCCGGCGGAAGAAGGCATGCACCCTCTCCTTCGGCGTCGCGGCCGCCCGTTCGTCCCCACCCATGCGCGCAGCATAGCAAATTTGCCTGCCGCGCGCACAGGATGGCTTTACTTGATGCTGGCGGCGACCGTCGAGAACGTGGTCGACAGGCTGGTGCCGACAACGGTGATGGCGCCGATGATGATGACGGCGATCAGCGCGGCGATCAGGCCATACTCGATGGCGGTGGCGCCGGCTTCGTCGCGATGGAAGGATTGGATCAGGTTTTTCATTGCGTGCCCCAGTTCGAAATCGGCGCGCCGCGATCGGCGCGCAGGGGCATAATGACCGACAGGCTTTACGGCAAATTTAATCGGGGGCCTGCGAATCGAATTGTATTTGTCGACAATCGCGTGCAATCCTCCGCAAAAGGCCGCGTCATCCGCGGCCTTTTCGATGTTTGCACCCGTCATGCCGCGGGACCGGGAAGATACCTATGCACGATATTCTGAGCGCGATCCTGCTGGGCATCGTCGAAGGCCTCACCGAATTCCTCCCCGTCTCCTCCACCGCCCATCTGCTGATTGCCGAAGACCTGCTCGGCTTCAAGCCGCCCGGCGAGGTCTTTCCCATCGTCATCCAGTTCGGCGCGATCCTCGCCGTCGTCGCGGTCTATTGGCGCCGTTTCTGGGACGTGCTGGTCACCCTGCCGTCGTCGCGGGAGGCGCGCAATTTCGCGCTCGGCGTGATCGTGGCGACGCTGCCGGCGGCGGTGTTCGGCGCGGCGCTGCACGGCTTCATCAAGAGCGTCCTGTTCGCGCCCGGCATCGCGCCCAAGGTGATCGCCGCGACCCTGATCCTGGGCGGCATCCTGATCCTGGTGTTCGAGCGCATCGCGCCGCCCGCCCGCTTTTTCGACGGCGACAAGCTGCCGCTCTCCAAGGCGTTCCAGATCGGCCTGTTCCAGGTCCTCGCGATCGTGCCCGGCGTCTCGCGCTCCGGCGCCACGATCCTGGGCGGCGAGATGATGGGCGTCGACCGCAAGGCCGCGGCGCTCTTCACCTTCTATCTCGCGGTGCCGACCATGTTCGGCGCCACCGTGCTCGATCTGTGGAAGAACCGCCACGGCTTGAACCTCGATGCCGGGATCGACATCGCGGTCGGCTTCGTCGTCGCCTTCGCCGTCGCGCTGGTCGTGGTGCGCAGCTTCATCGGCTTCGTCGGCCGCTATGGCCTGAGGCCGTTCGGCTGGTACCGGATCGCGGCCGGGCTGGCGATCATAGCGGTGCTGGCGCTTCGCTGACCTTTTCGCGCACGATCTCTTCGTACTGGCCCTTGGCCCGGAAGCGCCACAGATAGGCCGGCACTTCGGCCTCGACCGAGCTCGGCACGATGCCGAGGCTCGCCAGCGTGTCGCTTCCCGTCACCACCGTGTCGGATTTCAGCAGCGTGACCTGGTCCGGCGTCAGCTTCAGCGGCCCCGGCAGGAATTGCAGCACCATCGCCTTCAGGGTCGCCAGCGCGAACGGCATCGGCACCAGCAGGCGCGTGCGCCCGGTCTCGCGCAGCACGATCTCCAGCAATTCCTTGAAGCTGTAGACCGTCGGTCCGCCGAGCTCATAGGTCTTGCCGCCGAGGCTAGGATCGGCGGCGCAGCGCGCGATCGCGGCCGCGACGTCGCCGACGAACACCGGCTGAAACTTGCTGTGGCCGCCGCCGATCAGGGGCAGGACGGGCAGCGCGCGGGCAAGCGCCGCGAAGCGGTTGAAGAAACCGTCTTCCGCGCCGAACACCAGCGACGGGCGCAGGATCGCGGCGCCGGGGAACGCCTCGCGCACCCGCGCCTCGCCGTCGCCCTTGCTGGCGGCATATTGGGACTCCGCGTCCTTGTCGGCGCCGATCGCCGAGACATGAACCAGCGTCTGCGCGCCCGCGGCGGCGGCGCAACGCGCGATGGTCCCCGCCGCCTCGGCGTGCAGCGCCTCGAAGGTCTGCTCGCCGCCGGGGCTGAGGATGCCGGTGAGGTTGACGACCGCCTCGGCGCCGGCCACCGCGGCGGCGACCTGGTCTTCCTCGCGGACATTGCATTTGACGAGCGCGATTTGCCCCACCGTGCCCATCGGCGGCAGGAAGAACCCCTGCAGGGGATGGCGCACCGCGACGCGGATGCGTTTGCCGGCCTTGGCCAGGGCGCGGACCGTGTGGCGGCCGAGAAAGCCGGTGCCGCCGAATACCGTGACGAGGGAGGTGCTCATGCCCCGCTTCATAGCGGGACCGGGGCCGGAGGAAAAGGCCGCGCCGCGCTACTCGCGCACATAGGCGCGCTCGCCGGTCTTGGGTTCGATATAGACCGTCACCGGCTGGCCGCTCTGGTCGTCGACGAAGCGCTCCGGCGTGCGCTGCCAGCCGGGGCCGGGGCGCGCCGCGACGATCTGCTTGTAGATCACGCGCTCGAACACCGTTCCGAGCACGAGGAGCGCGCCCCAGAACGCGAACACCGCGGCCGGCGAAAACGCGCCGGTCGTCAGCGCGGCGAGGCCGCAGAGCAGGGCGATGGCGCCGATGGCGATGAGGGCGTTGCGCATGGTCAGGCCTCCGGTTCCAGCACCACCGCGGTGCCGTAGGCGACGATCTCGCTCATGGTCTGGCCGATCTCCGACGAATCGAAACGCATCATGACGATCGCATTGGCCCCCATGGCGGTGGCGTTGCGGACCATGCGGTCGATCGCCTGACGCCGGGTCTCTTCCAGGAGCTGGGTGTATTCGTGGATCTCGCCGCCGACGATGGAGCGCAGCGCCGCCATGATATTGCCGCCGAGGCCCCGGCTGCGCACGACGACGCCGAACACCTGGCCGAGCGAGGTCTTCACCCGCTGGCCGCGCACATTTTCCGTGGTGGTGACGAGCATAGGAGCCTCCTTCGCCACCGTCATACATAAGGCGCCGGGAGGCGCGGTTGAAGCCCGGCCAAGTGCTTGGCCCGGCAGGCGGTTGCGCGCCTTTTCGGTCCGGTCTCATTGCAGAGCGGGCCGCGTTGACAGCGCCGGGTCGCGCCCCTAAACATCCCGCCCCGGCCCAGATGGCGGAATTGGTAGACGCACTAGTTTCAGGTACTAGCGCCGCAAGGCGTGGAGGTTCGAGTCCTCTTCTGGGCACCATTGCCTACTTTTTAGGCTGAGGAAGAAATCACAAATTGTTACTTAACTGACTGATTTTCCCAAGTTATTCGGAACATCGCGTCACATAGCTGAACAAGGGTACTCCTGAAAATTGTTGGTACCGTGTTGGTACCGAACAGGCCCAGGTGTTGGTACCAGAATCTCTTCATCGTATATCTCTTTGCATGCCGTTGACCGACTTTGCCTGCCGTCATGCGAAGGCCCAACCGAAGCGCCGCAAGCTCTCGGATATGGGTGGCCTTCAGCTCTGGATTTATCCGAACGGCAGGAAGTTCTGGCGCTTCGCATATCGCTTCCACGGAAAGCAGAAAGTGCTGGCGCTCGGAAGATACCCTGACACATCGCTGATCGACGCGAGAGCCGAACGTGAAAAGGCGAAGGTGTTGCTCCGCGACGGAAGCGACCCGTGTCACAAGAGAATACTCGCCAAGATCGAGCGGGAGTTGCCGGGCGACAGCTTCGAGGTCGTCGCCAAGGAATACGTGGCAAAACTTCGGCGGGAAGGGCGCGCCGATGTCACGCTAGGAAAGATCGAATGGGTGCTGAGCTTCGCCACGCCAGTGCTCGGCCCGATGTCGGTGCGGTCAATCCGCCCCATCGAGGTATTGGCCGTGCTGCGCAGCGTCGAGGGGCGAGGGCGCTACGAAACCGCACGGCGGCTGCGTTCGACCATAGGAGCTGTCTGCCGCTACGCGGTGGCGACGGCGCGGGCGGATGTCGACCCGACCATTGCACTCAAAGGTGCGCTCACGGCTCCGAAGGTGAAGTCGCGGGCTGCAGTCACCGATCCCAAAGCCTTTGGCGCCCTTCTGCGCGCTATCGACGGCTTCACGGGCCAGAAGACCACTAGGACGGCGCTGCAGCTGATGGCGCTCCTCTTTCCCAGACCTGGCGAGTTGCGCGCCGCAAAGTGGACGGAGTTCGATCTTGAAGCGGGCGTTTGGACGATCCCCGCCGAACGGACCAAGATGCGTCGCGGCCATCGCGTACCGCTGTCGCGTCAAGCTCTCGCAATCCTGACCGATCTTCGGTCTCTCACTAGCATGTCGGAGTACGTTTTCCATTCGACGTGGACGATCCGCCGGCCGATGTGTGAGAACACGATGAACGTGGCATTGCGTCGCCTCGGCTATGCCAAGGACGAAGCTACCTCCCACGGCTTCCGTGCGAGCGCGGCAACGCTTCTAAACGAAGCGGGGCTTTGGAACGCTGACGCCATCGAACGGCAGCTCGGGCATGTCGAGGGCAATGATGTGCGGCGGGCCTATACGCGCGGCGAGCATTGGGACGAGCGCGTGAAAATGATGTCGTGGTGGGGCGACTACCTCGACCAGCTTCGGATGGTCGGAAAGGTCGTACCGATATTGCGGGCGACTGCTTAGTCGTCACTCGCCGCCCTGATCAAGGAAATTCCCAAGTCAATTTGAAAGCTCGGCATTAACTATTACTGCAACTTGTCAATTACTGCCGCGTCGACCGCCATATGCTTGATGACGATCCTCGTTGGGGCGGTCGATGGCAGAATTCATGGAGCGGGTCTCGCCGGTCGTTGACGCGACGATATCGCTTTTGGCCAAAACAAAATTTGTCGTCGATCCCATCGCGGGCGAAAAATACTCCCGTTCGACCAGCATTATCAGCTCCGCCTACAAGCGCCACGGTAAGATTCTAGAAACGGCTTTGCGCGAGAGTCTGCGAGAGAGCAACCGACACAAAGTGTGGAATGACGACGCTTTCCGCATATCGCGCGCAGCCGATGCGTTGGTGAACTCTCAAGACGAAGCGTCGTCACGGCAGACCGGTCTTCCGTATGGCGAGTCACTGAGGACGTTGCAGGTGGACATGCTGGCATTCGATGAATCCGACGCCACACTGCGCGCCTATGAGATCAAGCGCGGCAATGGTCAGTTCGATGCCGGGAAAATCCGTTCCATCAAACGGGACCTGATGTGTGTGCAGGTTTTGCTCAAAAGTTATGGCGAGACAGCAAAACTGAAGCCGGTCTCAGCGGAGTCGCGGATCATTTTCTACTACGGCGTCCGTTCTGTGCCTAAGCCATGGTCGTTCGTGCGAAGCGAACTGGATCAACATTTTGGATTCCCCGTCGTCGAGAAAGTCGAGCAGGCAAATGAGTATTTCCGTACCAAGCTCTACGAGCTTCTCCAAGCAGCGTAAGTACCGGGCGATCTACGCCGATCCGCCGTGGTCGTTTCGCAATTGGAGCGCCAAGGGCACCGGCCGCAATGCCGTCTCGCATTATGATTGCCTGGATTTCGATGCTCTCACGAAACTACCAGTCCAAGATTATGCTGAAGACGATTGCGCGCTCTTCCTTTGGGCGACCGACCCGCTGCTTCCCAAAGCTATGGAGCTAATCGACGCGTGGGGGTTCGAGTTCAAGACTGTCGCGTTTTATTGGGTCAAGCTGAACACGAAGGCCGAGAGCGACACTAGCTACTTCACTGGACTTGGCTATTGGACACGCGCCAATCCTGAGCAATGCCTGTTGGCGACGCGTGGCAAACCGAGTCGCCGGGCGAAGGATGTGCGCAAATTGATTGTTGATCGACGCCGGGAACACAGCCGCAAGCCGGATCAGGTTCGCGATCGTATCGAACGTCTAGTCGAAGGTCCTTACGTCGAGCTGTTCGCACGAGAGACAAAAAAGGGTTGGGACTGCTGGGGTAATCAAACTGGATTGTTCGACAAGGGTTCCGCACAAACGCGTCGCCAGCCGAGCAATCTCGCCGATAGACCGCTTATCGCGGCCGAGTAATTCAGAGCCTCTTCATTGTGTAGCGATTACCACGCGAAGCTATCGCTTTGCCGCGGGGTCCAACTTTGGACCCCGCGGCAAAGCGATTGCGCCGTGGTTTTCCTACCGACTCCCATCGAGTAGGCTACACGCGAGCCTTGGAGATCGCCGTGGCGGGCCGTGGTTTTCCTACCGACTCCCATCGAGTAGGCTAGCACATCAAAGGCACGCTTACCGCCGGGCGCCGTGGTTTTCCTACCGACTCCCATCGAGTAGGCTGTGCAGCTCCATGAGGGGCGGCTGTACTGGGCCGTGGTTTTCCTACCGACTCCCATCGAGTAGGCTTCTTGCCGGTGCCGCTCGGGCCTGAGAACAGCCGTGGTTTTCCTACCGACTCCCATCGAGTAGGCTCGTCGTCGATTTCGCCGCGCGCATCGCAAAGCCGTGGTTTTCCTACCGACTCCCATCGAGTAGGCTCTGGATATCTGGCTCGGCGCCGTCGAGCGCGCCGTGGTTTTCCTACCGACTCCCATCGAGTAGGCTGCGGCGGCTCGCCCGTCTACACGAACTGGTGCCGTGGTTTTCCTACCGACTCCCATCGAGTAGGCTGTCATCGAAGTTATTCCTATTCTGCCCAAGGCCGTGGTTTTCCTACCGACTCCCATCGAGTAGGCTAGTACCGCATGAGTGACTATCGCTTCTCGCGCCGTGGTTTTCCTACCGACTCCCATCGAGTAGGCTGTGGCGGCCGTCACACCCGTCATCGTGAAGGCCGTGGTTTTCCTACCGACTCCCATCGAGTAGGCTAACGTGCTGGTCGTCAAGGGCGACGTCGGTGCCGTGGTTTTCCTACCGACTCCCATCGAGTAGGCTCGGACAGCCGTGCCCTCTGACTCACGATAAGCCGTGGTTTTCCTACCGACTCCCATCGAGTAGGCTAGCTAACAATAACTTTCACTAACGGTAACGGCCGTGGTTTTCCTACCGACTCCCATCGAGTAGGCTTGGGTATCACGAATGTTTCGCTGCGTTTGTGCCGTGGTTTTCCTACCGACTCCCATCGAGTAGGCTCCCTTTCGCGGACGATCCCGTCCTACCTCTGCCGTGGTTTTCCTACCGACTCCCATCGAGTAGGCTACACAGTTCGCGATCTATGCGCTGAAGGCGGCCGTGGTTTTCCTACCGACTCCCATCGAGTAGGCTCTGTCCGGCGACGCCTCCTTACCGAGACGCGCCGTGGTTTTCCTACCGACTCCCATCGAGTAGGCTATGGCTCCGCCGCGTGCGCGGTGGCGGAGTGCCGTGGTTTTCCTACCGACTCCCATCGAGTAGGCTCCGACATTGCATTGCGTGTTGCTGAACACCGCCGTGGTTTTCCTACCGACTCCCATCGAGTAGGCTAAGCCCCTCATTTCTCGCGACAATCCCCCGGCCGTGGTTTTCCTACCGACTCCCATCGAGTAGGCTGGCGCTCGCCGCGCGGCCGATCATGCCAAGGCCGTGGTTTTCCTACCGACTCCCATCGAGTAGGCTCCGGCCGGCGACGTGGGCGGCTTGATAGCGGCCGTGGTTTTCCTACCGACTCCCATCGAGTAGGCTGAGCTGGGCGCGATCAAGGCGCTTGTCGGCGCCGTGGTTTTCCTACCGACTCCCATCGAGTAGGCTGTGAAGGCGCTGGGCGGGCGGGCGTTCTACGCCGTGGTTTTCCTACCGACTCCCATCGAGTAGGCTGTATCCCGCCCAAGGTCCTGAAAATGCTCTGACTTTTGCCTTCTTACCAAGGCAAAAGTCAGAGTAAAACCATCTGTTGAGGGGCAACTTTCTCATTTTTTGTAGCTTCACCGACCAATAGGCGCATCCGCCCGTACTGTTTATCAGTCACCTGGAGACATCGCACGCTGCCTTTTCTGGGCAGGTTCTTCGTGACCCGCTGAAGGTGTTTGTCCACAGCTTCTTCGCCCCGGCATACCCGCCCGTAGACGGATAGTTGGAGCATCATATAGCCATCGTCCTTCAGGAAGTTTCGGAAACGCGTGGCAACGCGTCGCTCGCCCTTCGAGCCCACCGGCAAGTCGAAAAAGACGAAAAGCCACAAGATACGAACCTCGCCCGCGTTCATTTGACGGCCCCTAGGTGGCCAGGGAGGGGAGTTCGAGAACGTCGGGGGCGGCGCTTTCGATAGCGCGCACCAGCGACTCCGCGACCTTCTCTGCCGCTACCAGGAGCGTCACTTTCTCAGAGGACATTTGCGCATCGGTTAACAACGCCCCCGCCATCGCGCGCCGGTCCTCAATGGTCAGATCGTCTCGCGAGGGGCGGCCTTCTTCGGCGGTGCGCCACGCGAGTGCATCGACGAACGGACGGAATGGTTCGACTATGTCGTCCGCGAGATTGAAGGCATTGGTGACACTTGCGTGTTTGAGACCGAAGGCGGGAAGCAGCCCCGAAGCGACAAGCGAACGTGCCACGCCGGAACGGATCACCGCATAGCCGTAGTTGAGTAGCTTGTTCCGCCTGTCGCCGCCGTCATCCCTTCGAAACTCGGGCCAGAGCTGCCCCCAGTAATAGCGGGCTGCGCGCGCCTCGACGTTGCCGGGATCTCCCGAGCCGACCAACTTCGCCATTTCCCGAAGCGTCGTGGCTCCGCCCTTGCCGACCATTGCGAGCGCCGCCGCCTGATTGTCGATCTTCGAGCGAATGATCTTCTGCCAAAGTCTCTTCTTGAGAGGTCCCGTCATCGCGGCCTGCCGGTGCGCAATCTCGCCTTGGCGAAAGTGCTGGTGAAACGGCAACAGAACGCCGCACGGCGTATGCGTCGCGTCGGTCGCGATGAATGCGATGCCGGCGCCCATGCAGGCGGAGAGTAAGGTGCCGGTTATGGTCGATTGTGCCGCATCAAGAACAATCCAAGCTACATCTTCAAGAGCAAGCCGGACTTCTCCGTCGTCCTGCGCGACCACGACCTGGCCGTCGGCAAGAGACAGGCGAGACGGTTTAGTTATGTGCAGACCGCGCCATGCCATGTGCGTTTTTCTTTGGGAATGGAGAACCGGCGTCCGAGGCGATCCACCGCCGACTTGCGTAGGGCGCGAAGGGTACGCGCCCCGATTCCTTCAACAATGATGTCGCGCGACCGGTGCGGCGAAACGATGATCGCTCCGGTTGAACGGTTCATTCCTCGGAAATATCCGTCGATGAATGTTCCGTCGGCCTTCTCCACTTCGACGAACGAGAAGGGATAGAAACTCCACATGAACTCAAAGTCCGTTGTCATCTCGGGCCATTCGTCTTCTGGCTTATAGGCTTGCGCCGCTCGATTTGGTGGCGTCTCCCAGTTCACCTGATCGGCAACTTGATGTGGATATACCGGGACCAGAAAATACTCCCATGCGTCACGCTTGTTCTGCTTGCGGAACACGTCCACGCGCACCATTTCGCCGCGCTCGGCTGCGCCGTCCCGCACCAACACGTCGGCCTTCTTGGTGGTGAGCAAGCGGACTTTTCGGATTGGGTCGCCCTTCGGAGACAGCGGTCGCCAATCCTTCGGCTTTCCGGCCTCGATCCACTTTCGCAGCGAGTCGATCAGTTGGACGTTCCGCTCGGGGTCTTTGACCCGCGCGAGGTCCTTTTGCGTCAAGGCCTCGACGCTTTTCCGTTCGTACACGAGCGGCCCGTTATCACCCTCGACGATTTGGCGGATAGTGGCGGCGTGGCCCTCTCCGCGTGCCCGGCGCCGTTCCGCCCGCGAGACAAACACCGTTGTAAGACGTTGCCGCGTTTCCTCGACAAAGCCCGGCCAGGGAGGATCGAGGCGGGCAAAGTCGCGATGTGCCCCAATGCGTTCGGCATCCTGAAATGCTTTCGTAAGCCGGTTCAGCGCGCTTTCGGTCGTTGCGGCTACAATGAGGGCATCAAGCGCGTGGTGCCGGTCGTCGTTGACGCGGTTTCCGTCTTGGTCCTTCTTCAGGCTTTGCATACCCCAGCCGCGCCTCAATCGGTCGGTCAAGGGGCCGGGCCGCGCGAAGACGTGACGCGACCCTTCGTCGGGATACATCCGGGCGATCAGGTCACCGAGAACGCGGGTGGCGTAGCGAGTATCGTTCAGATTGCGCGGTCGGAACTTCGTCTCAAGCACGGACGCGTCCTTGAGGACATAGTTGCGTTTCTTTCGACCCTTGAGCGCCTTGTTCGACTCGACGCTGGCAACGAACTGCGCCCAGCGCTTCTCGTCGCTCCCAAGCCATTCAAATGGTGTCCGACCTTTCTTCTCCTGATTTGCGCTCGCATAGCAGAGGGTCTTATTCACGAAAGAGTCGTCGCCCGAACGGCTCCAAGGCAGGATGTGATCCACCTGGATCGAATTATCACTAGCGACGATGCTGTTCGGATGAATCTCACGATCAGTGTAGAGGCAGCGACCTTGCTGCTCGCGCCATAGCTCGAAACGGATCATATCCTCGACAGTGGTTGGCTCGACGCCCACGACCTCCTTGAACTCCAACCGCATCCGGTCGCGCTCTTTGTTGCGCTTCTCGATGCCGCGGCTGATTTCGTCGCGTTCCTCTTTGCTCTTGCCGACATCACGGGCGAGTTCGATATGCACGCGCTCCGGCATGCCGAACTCGCGCACGATGGCGCGAAATTGCTTGAACGCTTCCGTCAGCGCCTTGCGCGCGACGGGATTTGCGATCTTGTCGAGATCTGTTTCCTGCCGTTTGGCATGATCGTACCCAACTTCCTTGCACGCATCCGAGTAGACCAGGCCTCGCTTTAAGAAGGGGATTAGCTTACGGCATGCCTTCGCGGAGATATGTCCCGCACCACCAAAATGCGCAAAGTCGCCATCCGCGACGCCTGCCAGCAGCGCGGTCAGGATCACGGGTTCGAGCCCGATCACTTCGAGGCCCTTACGGATTGAATCAACGTCTTCGCGAAAGGAAAGTACGAAGGCTATCCGGTCGGCCTTGTCGGGCGTTAGGACAAGCGATTTCCAGGCGTCGCCGATTACTTTCCGCAAGGCGTAGGTGCCGGCCGCCATATCGCCCGTGCGCGTGACCACATCTCGCTTGCCTTCGTCTTCGAATGATATCCCCGCAAATCGGAAATCACTGTCAAGATCGACGAGCTTCCGCAGACGCTTGAACGTCATGCCTCTTTGACCGCCAAAGTCGTCAGCAGCTACGGCAATTTCGTCCGCCGTCAACGGGCGCTCGCCTCCGGCGGACTGGATACGCAAAGCCGCGAGCCGTGACAGGAATCGGAATAGTTCGAACGAGTAGCTGCGCTTGGCGGCGCGTTTCTCGCCATCCTCAAACGGACACTCGCCGACCCGATCCTCGCTATCTGCAAGCGGCCGCTGGTAGAAGGCTTCGGCAATGAAGGCTTGCTCCAATTCGGTAGTTGCGAGTCGATTGCTGGCAGCACGCTGACGGTCGAACAGCAAACGGACCTCTCGCTCCTGATCGTCCCGGAGGACGGAGCGCGTATAGTCGCCGTCGCGGTTGCGTCGCCGACCGGCATAGTCGGGATCGTTCGCGAACATCTCGCCGACCGTGCGAAAGTGCTTCAGACGATCCTGTGTCTCCGCAATTGCCTGTAGCATTTTTGAGGACTCGTCCGGCGCGTTCGCGCCACGGTCGCGCTTGCTATTCGATTTGAAGCCCCGGTGCTTGGCGATGTGGCCGAGTGCGATAGCGAACTCTTCGCCGTTCAGCTTTCGGTCCAGTCCGTCGGCGCGCAGCCGCCAAGGATCGAGCCCGGGTACCTTGAGGGCCCCCTTGCGGTCGTCGGGAATGAGCCCGGACGCCTGGAATAAACGCCGGATGGCGTTCATGCGCTGACGGCGGCGGCGCAGGACCGTTCTTAGCCCGCGATGCTGGCGGCGGAGCTGGTTGGTCGGGGTGCGTTCCTTATCGGTCTCGGGCACGTCGAAGGTGCGAACGCCGAGCCCGACAATCCGCTCGGCCGGGGCGGTCTCATCAATGAGCGCCCAGCCGCAGGACCCTATGCCAAGGTCCAGGCCCAGGATTAGCCCCGGTCGAATAGCAGCCCCAGTCACCCAAAGTCTTCTTACTTATCCACAGCCGATTATTGACCTAGGATTGCAGTATCGCAATACTTCGCCCGGGAGTCGGTTGGGAAACCACGGTAAGGTGGATTTTTCCACTCGAAGGATTACCCCTTGGTCGCAAGGCCAAGGGGGATTCCGCCCCACTTCTCAAATTTACCAATTCTGTGTCTCGCTGCGCTTTGCGTCGCGAGGCTGAGAGAGAAGTCCGAGGGCAAAGCGTGCGGAGAGACATGTAGGACAGCCCGAGGGTCTATTCCTTGGCCTGAGGCGCTAGAGATCCCACGTCCCGGTCATATGGTAGTTGCGCTATCAGTTGTATTAGACGCTTTCGCCGTGACTCGGCTTCCTCCGGTGGGCACGGGACGTAATGCACGCGCACACGGTACTTGCCGACCATCGTTTCCGGCGGGTCCGGCGGACACTGAGCGGCGGCATATTCGTAGCGTTCGCGCGCCGATGCGCACTCCGCCTTTGCGGCTTTTGTGACGGGCGCGATGAACGCTATGCGGACCCAGTATCCGTTCAAGACGGCTTCGTATGATTTCGGCAGTTCCGCTTCGGTGTAGCGACGACGCTTTCGTGCTTGGGTCACTTGTTCCTCGCAAGCAACGTTATCTGGCGGACAAGTGGGCGCTCGTTGCCCTTGAAGCTCGCTACCATCGCCGCCAAAAACCTCTCTGGATCGAGCCTGTCCAAGTCGAAGGGATGTCCTGCGCGATCGGCAAGTAGTGTGAGGAATATCGTCTGCGTTCTGCCGTTGCCTTCCCGAAAAGGGTGAATGGCGTTGAGCGTTGTGAGGAACGAAGCGGACTCGGAAGCGAAGGCTTTGTGAGAATGCCCCTGGAGATTCTTCTTGAGCGAGCCAAATAGAAGCTGCATTTCGCGCGCTATGTGTTCGGGATAGCAAAACGCGCTCCCGCTTTTCCCAAGCCGCACCGTCCGAAACTTTCCAGCCCAAGGGTATATGTCCTGGAACAGGTGACGATGGATGGCTCGATAGTGCGAGACGCTCAATCGTCCATGCGGCAGTTGCTCGTCGGCGCGCTGCGCTGTGCTGATCGTCTCGAATCTCTCCAGAGCCGCTTGGTCTCGGATGCCGGGAATGTTCTTAAGGACCGTCGTGCCGGGATAGCAGTAAGGGTCTGCTACGGCGTCGTACATCTGTGGCTAGGAGCGCACAGCGCCGTATTTGCGCGCAATCGCCTTGCGGCGCTGATCGGCAGAAAGACCCTTGCGCTCAAACTCGGCAAAATCCTTCGCCATCTCGGGGCTCAGGTGGATGCCTTCGACGGCACTTATCTTCGCAAATGCGCGGCGGCCTACCTTGAAGCCTTTGGCAACGGATTTGTTGGGCGGAGTAAGGGTCTTGGTCATGGATATATTGTAGCAGATTCCAAAGACCGGGGCATCTGGCGACTGTTAAGCCGCCTCCCAAACCTTGTTTAGAATTTGAGCGGCGAGCGCCGCCTTGTCTTGCGGCAGGAAGCGGCCGTAGTGCTTTGCCACCATCGCCGGCGTGTCCTGGATGGCGTAGCTCGCTTGCTCGTATGACCCAGTACGCTTGAGGATGTGTGTCGCCAGCACGTCCCGGATGTTGTGAGGGCCGTGGGGCAGCAGCCCCTTGATCGCCCCTCGGCCGGTGTAGGGGTTGAATATCCCGTATCGCTGGATCGTCAGTCTCCAGGCCTCGTAGAAGGTCGTCTGGTCGTAGGCCGCGCTTTGGCTCGTCCACTTGGCGGTCTTGACGAAGAAGGTTCCTGGGTCCCGGCAGCCCCGTAGCAGGGCTGTTCTGTGGCGTTCCAGATAGGCCCCGATCGTCGCATAGAGCCCGCCCAAGTCGGGTAGCAGAAGGCGATAGGGCTTGGACCCAAAATACGACGAATCGGCATTCTTGAACGCGACAGAGGGGATGAAGACCTCCCAGCCAGCGTCCCGGTCACTCCACCTCAGCTCCCCGCACCGGAGATCGGCCAGGACGCGCTCGGTCCTCGGGGTCTCCCCACGGCGGCACACAAGCATCTGGCGGAGGTTCTTCTGCCGGAGGCCCAGATGCATGCCCAGGCGGAGCAGCAGGTACGAGCGGACAGCCTCCGCCGCGGAGGTGGGGTACAGGCGCTCGTCAGGCATCAGCCGTAAAACCTCGTCCGCGATCTTGCGGTATTCGGCCAAGGGGCTATCGGATTCGAGGATTGGCAGGATCGGCTCGAAGGGGTCGCGATGGACGCGCGCGACCCGCTGTATTTCCCGTACGCGGCCCACGCCGTGCTTGTGGAAGGCGTCGCAGGCAGCGGACCAGTCCCGCTTCGCCATCTCAATGTCGTGGCGCGAGACGAGGCCCTTGATTGGAGAAAGACCGGCCGCCAATTCGGGATGCTGCCGCATCCAGCCCGTTTCTTCTCGGGTCAGAGCCAGCGCCACGCGCAGCATGTCGATTTCCCAGGCGGTGTAGAAGCCGCGCCGCTTCTCGCGCCAGGTCAGATACCAGTCCCAGACTGCAGGGAAGATCAGCAGGCCGAATGTCAGTTTGTGCGGCGCGATCCCCAAGCCCCGTACAGCGGACTTCGGAGACGCCACCATCGCTCCAAACATCAGCCCCAAATGTTCGATCTTTTGGTGGGTCGTGGCCTCTCCCCAAACACCCACACGTTGGAAGCCCACACTGGTCAGGATCGAGGTCTTGAATCGAACCAGGTCCGCCATCTCCGCAGCGAGGCGCGGCGGCGCCTCGATTATCGTGGTTGGAACTTCCCGCGCCTCCTCCAAGGGAGAGGTTTCGTCGTCTTCGGTGAAGCAATCCTGGAGGTCCGGGAGAGGGGCCTGCTGTTCCGCAAAGACATTAGAAAACTGAACAGCGTAACGCTGCTTCATCGCGGCGGCTTGAAAGCGTCGATATTCCGTCGATCCGGTGATGATGACCTTGCGCACCCATGCCAGGATTTCCGCACGTTCCTCAGTGGATCGGAAGTCATAGTCATCGGGCAAATGCCAGGCGATCCGCCGGCGTTCGGCCTGGCCGATGTTCTCGATAGAATGACCGACAGCCGATCGGGCAGGGTGGGGCAGCTTGCTCTTGAAGTATCCGTCCGGCAGCCGGTAGCGTCGCTCAATCCTTCCAAGCACCTTGAAGCTTTCAAGTGCGCGCGGCGATTTTGCGCCGCTTCTCCAGCTCGAGATGGTCCTTGAATCAATTAGTTCGCCCGGCTTCACAATGGCCCGATGCAGGCGCCAGAAAGAATCGCCATGCCGTCTCATATGAAGATCGAGCGCCGCTTGAAATGATGGCGGGTCGTCCCATTCGATGAAAAGGGGCTCGGGAAATTCCACGATCGGATGGGGGCGTGGGCCTCGCTTCCATGCGGTACGTTTTTGTCTTGAGCATTTGATCTTTGGCAGGCGGCGGGATCGGCGTAATTGAGCGGCCACGTCTTCGGTCATGTCGGTGTTCGGTTCAGATGGGCCGCCCGTCTATCTGATTCGGCCGTCGAATGCGCTCGCGGATTCGCGTGATTTTTCCTCAATGAAATTAGGGCCGGCACAATCGTGCCGGCCCCAGTTCTACTCCGCTGCTTCTGCCACCGTGACCGCGGCCGGCCGCAAGGTGACCGGCAGCCACTTGGTGCTGGCGAGGAGCTTCTCGGCTTCCATCGCCATCGCCTCCTTCTTGAGGCCTGCGAGCGGACGCGCCGCTTCGGCCGAGACGCCCTCCGATACGGCTGCCAGGATCTCCGTCTTGGTCAACCGATTGAGGAAGTTGTCAGCCGTCGGCCGCCACCACGCCGCCATGTCGAGGCCAAGCGCAGCGTCGAGACGGTCGCTGTCCTCCATGGCGCCATGCCGCATCGTTCCATGCATGGCATTGACGGTCATCGAGACGCAGTGGGCGAGCAGCCGCAGGCTGTCGGCTTTGGACATTTGCCGGAGCCACGCGGCGAGGTGGTCGATTTCCGGCAGTTGCTTCATCCATGAAGCGTGCCGTTCCGCGAACGCCGCCGCCGCCCGGCTCGTGCCGACCGTGGAAGATGCTCGATCCAGCGTCACTTCGGTTGCATGAATGCGAATGCAACCGTCATACGCTCCGCGATAGAGGAGTTGACTGACGAAAGCCTCCAGAAGCGCGAGCAGCGCCTCCTCGGGCTTCGCTGCCAACGCCTCGCGCAGCGCAGCCGTGCGATGTGCCGACAGATCGACGAGGACCGAATCCGCGTACCCATTGCCACGCGTGCGCCCCGCCGGTTCTGCGTCCTCGTTGGCGGCTTCCGCCGCCTTTTCCCGTCGTATCAGCCCACGCGTGACCTGCAACGTGCCGTCCGGTCCCAAACTTACAATGGCACCTGCCCGGACTTTCTCCTTGTCCGGCCAGACCTCCTTCTTGGCTTGGAGAGCCGCGAGCTCGGCTGCAATGCGGTCGAGTTCCTCGCTATCGCCCGCGTCGTTTTCTTCCAGCTCTGCAACGAGTTTGTCGTAGCGCTTGCCGAGGCGGGCGAGACGTTTTTCCTCCGCCTTGCCCAGCTTGCGTATGACGGTCTTGGCTCGTCCGAATCGGTTCAACTGGCCGAAGTCCGTTTCAGGATGAACCTCGACCCATTGCCAACCTTCCGCTCTCACCATCTCGGCCGAGGCCTCCAGCTTTTCGGCCACGAGGCGGTCGAGAAGCTGACTGTCACTGAAATAACCCTCATCCTCGGCGTCGAAGAGGTCGCGGACGATTGTGCCACCCGCGTCCCGGTATGCTGACGTCCCGATGAAGCGGGCGCGCCGGTCCGTGCCTTCGATCTGTGCCTTGGTTAGGAGCCGCCGGATCATCTGGGCCGGCATCTCGGCATAGGGACGGTCGAACCAGACCGCCTCCTGTGCGCCATGGTCGTCGCAGATGGTGAAAGCGGTCAGTTGTTCGAGCGTCATCGCCCCAGCGCGATACTCCGCGATGAGACGTGACGACACAGCGGCCAGCTTTAACCGCTGCTCGACGAAGGTTGGTGTGACGCCAAACCGCGCCGCGATGTCGTCTGCCGAGGCGCCTTGATGATGCACTTCAGCGAACGCTTCGAACTGGTCCGCCGGATGGAGGTGTACGCGGCTGAAGTTCTCCGAGAGGGAGACTTCCACCGCATCGCCGTCATCGTCTTTGCGGACGAGGCAGCGGACGCGATAGTCGCGGCCGATCTTGCGGCGTTTGGCAAGGAGCTTGAGCGCTGCGAGGCGGCGGCCACCGGCCATCACTTCGTATGTCGTGTTCTTGCGTCCGCTCTTGGGAACTGGCCTCACCACCAGGTTCTCAAGCAGGCCCTTCTCCGCGATGTTCGCGGCCAACTGCCCGATGTCGACGAGCGGTTCGGTTTTGCGCACGTTGATCTTGGACCGCTGCAACTGGCACAGCGGTATCATCTTGAGCTTGTCGCCCATTGTTCATTCTCCACAATTTAGATGGTTGAACGCCGCCGTTCCCGTTGTGTGACGAGGAATCGCGCGGTGCCGGACCTGCAAAGGACAGGGTCCAGGGAGCATGGTCGGTCCAGGCAACCGTTCGAGGTATGCGAGGGAATATCGCCAGATTGAGGATTGCGACGATCGGACGGAAATCGAAGTGGCAGCGGTAAGAGAATGCCTCCCGCGAGGGAGGCAAGTTGAGCCCGTCTAGATGCGCCCCTAGTTAGGGCTGGTGCGCTTCCCTGAGAACGTTGACTTGGGCGTGGCGCTAGCTTTCCACCCATGCAAGCCGTAGCCGACAGGTATCGCACGAGGTGCGCCGAGCTGATCTTCTTCTTGCGCTGTCAGTTCACGCGGCCGAGAGGGCTGCAATGTCCCGGCATTCCCCGTGGTCGGATGGTCGACCGCTGAAGGATCTGCGATGGACAGATCCAAGGAGATGGTCGGTCACAGCGACCGCTCGAAGTATGCGAGGAAATATCGCTTACGATTCACCTCTAACAGCGAGGCTCAGTCTCTGATGGTGATCGTGTCCGCGCTGAACGGCTGGCTCGGCGTTCCGTCGATCATCAGCTTCAGATAGATCGAGCGGTTCGGAAGGTTCAGCAAATCGAGAACCTCGAACTTGGGTTGGAATTCGCTCGCGAGGATGGTCGCGTCTTCGGGTCCGACGCGGAAGGATACGATTGTGCCGGCGTTGCCGAGCACGGCGTGCCGTATGTCCGGCTCCAGCTGATGCATGTACTGATGGGCGAGCACGAGACCGACGCCGTATTTGCGAAGTTCGCTCATCATGCTCGCAAGCATGAGGCTGGTGAAATTGTGAAATTCGTCGAGATAGAGGATGAAGGGACGACGGGTGTCGGCCGCAGACTCGGCTCGGCTGAACGCGGCTAGGCCAATCGTCGAGACGATCAGGCTCCCAAGCACCAGCGCGCTCTGCTCACCGAGCTTGCCCTTGGAGACGTTGATGAGGAGGACATGACCCTCGTCCATCAGCTTCCGGAAATGCAGGTCGATCATCGGCTCGACCAGGATGCGATGGAGCGTCGGATCGGAGAGGAGCGCGCCGAGCTTGTTCTGGATCGGAGCGCAGGCCTCGGCGCGCATCCGTGCGGGATAGTTCTCGAATTCGTCCGTCCAAAAGCGCTTCACCACCTCATTCTTGATGTCGCGGACTACCTCTTTGCGGTACTTTTCGTCGGTGTAGAGAGCGAGGATATCCGGCAGGGTAGAGCCGTCCCGCTCCAGCAGGGCATAGAGCGTATTGCGCAACACATGCTCCATGCGCACGCCCCACGCATCCGGCCATATCTTCTTGAGCGTTTCGAGAAGGCCCGAGACCGCGAGCGGTATCTTGTCGTCGCGCACCCGTCGCAGCGGGTTGTACCCGAACGGCTGCCACGGGTCCGAGGCGTTGAGATACGTGACGCGATCCGAGCCTGCCCGGATCATGCGCGAAGCAAGCTCTTCAGCCAGGTCGCCGTGCGGATCGACGAGCGCAAAACCCCTTCCCGCTTCGAAATCCTGCCAGGCCAGGCTTTCGAGCATCGTGGACTTGCCGACACCAGTCTTGCCGATGACATACATGTGCGGGAGGCGATCCGCCTGCCTTATGCCGAAGGCCACACGCTTGTCGCGAGAATTGGTACGGGCAAAGTATGAGATGTCTGGTGAGCGCATGTCGCCATCGTCTCACCGCTCCGCTTGCAAGCTAGACACCACCTTATCACCGGCAACGATCCGCGGCGCGCAGCCCGTCAAAGGCGCAGCTTTGTCTTGAATGAAAGCCGCGCCAATTCCGGCCGCGCACCGCGATCATCGGGGATGTGGGGACGAGGGGACGACATTATAGGCACATACCTCACCCAGTATCTCCCGGCGATATCTCCTTGCATTGGTCTGGTGGCTCGCCACGCGCACGATGGCCACATATGACCAAAGATAAATTTCGAGAGTTGTGCGAGCAAGTGCTGATCCCGATGCTTGGCAATCTGATGTTTCAGCAACAGGCGAGCCTCCATGAAGCACTCGATACAATCGCCCAGGAACTGCTGCAGATCAGACTGGTATTGAGCCGCTTGGCCCGCGGAGACTTACACAACGACGATGCGACTAACGGATGACGAAGCCAGGGAGCTCATGGCGCTGTACGCCAAGACAAGCGGCAAATCGATTACACTCGATGAAGCGCACGCGATGGGAACGCGGCTCCTTACGCTCTACGAACTTCTGCTAAGGCCGCTTCCGGACTAAGCATCAGTTTTTCCAATTTGGCTATGCACGCGATCTTCTGCTGGAAGCGATCATCACTGGTCAATTGTCTAACACTCTCTACGAAGGAGCACAGTTGGAGAATGTTTGGTGATTTCGGAAGAAGTGTGAACGGTTCCACGGCCTCAAAGCTCAGTATTCTGTTCAGTAGGGTGAGGTTCGAGCCGACTGCGGCCACGATCATCCGGCGTTGCGCGGTATCGGCTCGCTCAAACCAGGAAATGGCGAGTTTGCTGAACGAAAGCACCAATCGGGCGGGTTCGAACCATTCGTTTTTTCCGTTTTGTTTAGCCGAGAGTTTTTCTTGTGCCCGCGCGATGTCGGCGCGCAACTTCTCACGCCGTTCCACGTACTCGGGATCCTCGATCAGACCCCGCACGCGTAGGTCCGTCAGGGTCGCGAGATTGCGGTCCGCCTCGGCCATCCCATCGGTAAGTGCCTTGGTGCGCAACCCATCCTCTTCGCGACCTTCGAACTGGCGTGCTTCAATTCTGCTCTGGCACCAGGCATGAAGATCGTCCGAAATCTGGATGCGCCGGAGTGTTTCGATCACTTGGAGTTCGAACTCATCGACTTCAATCGAGCGCTCGACGCAAGGCTGTGCTCTCTTCTTCTTGGTGCAATGGTAGTAGACATAGCGGTGTCCTTGACGGTTGGTTTTCCGCTCGGCCGTGACGGCGGAACCGCAGAACCCGCAGCGGACCAGACCGGCATAGGCGAAGGCGTGCTTGGCATTGTGAGGTCGGCCGGGACGGCCGAGAATTTCCTGCACCCGTTCGAACTCGTCGATCGAAATCATCTTCCGATGCGTGCCGGGATAGGCCACGCCTTTGCGGACGATGACACCCGTGTAGAAGCGGTTGGCAAGGATCTTGTAGATCGTGCTCAGGGCGAGCGGCTTTCCGCCGGAACGCTCACGCCTGGGCGTGCGATACCCCCACTCGAACTCGGATTTGTCCCGGATCTGACGCGGTGAATAGCAACCGGTAGCGGCCAATTCCCAAATGTTTCTGACCACGTCATACGATTTGCGGTCGACGACGATTGTCTTGCGGGCCTTGTCGTTCAGGTATCCCAGCGGAGCCCGGTTGGGCAGAACACCGAGCTCAAGCTTGCGTCGTATGCCACGACGGACGTTTTCTGAGAGGCTGTCCACATAGTATTTGGAATAGCTGAAGATGATTTGCAGCATGAACTTGCCCTGCGAGCTGTTGTCGAACACGTAGGACGGAAATTTCATGTCGAGCAGCAGGCCGCGGTCGAGGAGATACACGATCTGACCTCCATCGATCGTGTTGCGGGCTAGGCGGTCGGGATGCCATGCGACGATGCCTTGCGCCTCTCCCTTTTCGATGCGCCGTATCATGTCGTTGAAGAGTGGTCGCCCGGGATACCTGGCCGTGCGCTCTTCCTCGTAAAACTCGACGATTTCGACGGCGGGATTGGCCAGCACCAGCTTCTCGATTTCGGATCGCTGGCTTTCGAGAGAAAGGACTTGACGCTTCTTGTCCTCTTCTGATTTTCGGCAGTAGGCGAAGTATTTCATAAGAGAGTGGCGGGCAGGCGTCGTGGTTCATCCCCACGTCCCCTCATCCACCCGCATTTGTTGATAATTTGGCAGCGCGTGACCAGGGCGCCACCTGAGACTCCGGACTCTACCGCGCCATCCAAAATCGTGCGAATCGACGATGGGGACAGCGCGGCTCGTTCATGGTGCGCGAACGACCCCAATTTGCTAGGCGAGGTTCGAACGGTTCATAGCGATAGGCCCTCGCATAGCGTCCGCATATCGCTCGGGTACTCTGGTCCCATGGACGACCCAAACGCCCGACCGAAGGTGCCGACCGTCTCGCGCATCTGTGGCGACACGCTAATTGAGCTTGCATACGACCCTGACGCGCGAACAACCGAATTCATAATCGGTCGACCGGACGGCTGGCGGCGTGTGAGGGAATTCGACGCGCCAACCGGGGAAACGCTGGTGCCCTACGCGCCGGCGAACAACCTCATCGCCCACGAATGCGTGATGCTCCCAAGCGGACCTGCCGACTATGGCAGCAAGGACGCGTTGCTCCGGGACCTCGAAGCCTACCTCCACCGCTATGTCGATCTCTCGCCCTTGTTCGAGCGCATCGCCGCCCACTACATCCTCCTCACCTGGGTCCACGACGCCTTCAACGAACTCCCATACCTGCGCCTCAAGGGCGACTACGGCTCTGGAAAGACTCGGGCCCTGATCGCGCTCGGCTCCGTGGCGTATAAAGGCTTCTTCGCTTCGGGCGCCTCCACCGTTTCCCCGATCTTCCATACGCTCGACAGCTTCGGTGGCACGCTCATCCTCGACGAGGCCGACCTGCGGTTCTCCGACAAGACGGCAGACCTCGTCAAAATCCTCAACAACGGGACCGTCCGGGGTCTGCCGGTCCTACGCACCCTCACCAACCGGCACAAGGAGTTCAGTCCTGCGGCCTTCTCGGTCTATGGCCCCAAGATCATTGCTATGCGCGGCACATTCCGCGACCAGGCGCTTGAGAGCCGATTCCTTACTGAACAGATGGGCGTACGACCTTTGCGTTCCGACATCCCCATCCAACTGCCGGCTAGCCTCAAGGCTGATGCGCTGGACTTGCGCAACCGGTTGCTCGATTTCAGGCTGAAGAACCTGTTCTCGATCTCCAGCAATTCCGAACGCGTCATTGCCGGTATCGATCCGCGTCTCAATCAGACGGCGCTCTCGCTCCTGTCGCTCGTCGACGATCCATCTCTTCGCGACGAGATCGCCGCCATGCTGCGCGAACAGCACCACACTCTCTCGGCAACGCGTGCCCAAAGTGTTGAATCGCGGGTCATTGGCGCCCTCCACAAGTCGTTTGCCAATGGCGACCGATCAAGCGTGTCACTGCGCGAGATTGCGCAGCACGCAAACACCGAAGGGGACGAACTCGACGAGCCGCTTTCGCCACGCGATGCGGGCAGGGTGCTTCGGACGCTCGGCATTCCGCTCCACAAGAGTCACGGAGACATCGTTGTGCCGAGCAGCGGACAAAGCGCGGTCGAAGCCATCGCCGAACGACTTGCATTCGGCAGAAAGTGAGTTGCAATGCAGAATTTGACATATTGTTGTAGGGTGTTCTTGTCTGCCCGGTTTTGAATATCGCCCTTGGCGATATTCCCTGGCATGTACCAGGCCAACCTGGCTTGAGACTATGCCCCGGCAGCCCCTATGCCGTATCCCTGCCGCCTACGCCCATACCGCAAAGCCGCCGCGCTCTCGCAGCGCGATTTGGGGCTGCTCCTCGGTCTGGCCTCTCAAAGCAGCGTTTCCGAATACGAGGCCGCCCTCAAGCGTCCGAGCCTCGCTACGCTCGTCGCCAGCGAAATCCTCTTTGGCGTTCCGGCCCGGGACCTTTTCCCGGCGCTATACGAGGAGGTTCGGCGGGACCTTGTCACTCGCGCCAAAGACCTGCCACGGCCAAAGTCCGGAAAGCCACTTGCCGGCCTGACCGAGCTTCTCGACCACCTTATCCCTAGTCACTCAACGTCATGAACGATTCCACCTCTCTGGCAGTGCTCGCCATACATCCCACGTCCCGCGGCTTCGGTTGGATCCTTTTTGAAGGCCCATCGTCACCCTTCGACTGGGGCACCGTCGAGGTCGATGAGGACAAGCAGGCTGGCTCGCTCGCGCGCGTTGAAGAACTCATCAGGAAAAGTCAGCCGGACGTGCTCGCGCTTGAAGCCTTCGACGACGAAATCGCCCGCCGCGCTCCTCGCATCCAGCGCATCGGCCACGAGATCGCCGAGCTCGCTAGGAAAAAGGGGATAGAAGTATCGATCCTGTCGCGTGCGGCGATCCGCACGGCGTTCGCAGCCTCGGGCGCCAGGACAAGGGAAGAAATCGCCGAGGCGATTGCGCGCCATATTCAGCCGCTTCGGCACCGCTTGCCTCAACCGCGGAAGATCTGGGTTGGCGAGCATCCGAGCCTGTCAATCTTCAGCGCGGCGGCCTGCGCGCTTGCCTATTACGCCGGCCGCGCAAACACCTGAACTCTGCGCAAACCCCACTCCTCCCTCGCATCCGGGAGCGCCGGAATGGTCCGGCGCTCCCGCCATGCACGGGAGACACTTCATGAGCGCTGTTCTTTCGAAGCCAAACGTCTACGAATCCGTAACCGCGAAGATCATCGCCGCCATCGAAGCGGGAGTGGAAAAGAGCCAAAGGCCTTGGCATGCGCCGGCGCTCCTGGCCCCCACGAACGCATCGACCTCTTCGTACTATCGGGGAATCAATGTTCTCGCGTTGTGGATCGACGCGATGGAGCGCGGATATCCGACCAGCCAATGGGCCAGCTACAAGCAATGGCAGGATCTTGGCGCCCAAGTCCGAAAGGGCGAGCGCGGCACCATGATCGTCTTCTATAAGCGTCTTGAAGAGGAGACGACGGAGGAAGAGGACCATTCCGAGAACCGCCTCCGCTTCGTCGCCAAGGCGTCCCACGTTTTCAACGTTCAGCAGGTGGATGGCTTTGATCCGCCAATTGTCGAGCGGCCAGATCCCTTCCAAGCTCACCAACAGGCCGAAGCGTTCATTGAGGCCGTGGGTGCGAGGATCGAGCATGGGTTTCGGGAGGCCAAGTATCGGCGTGATCTAGATAACATCGAGATGCCGACGCGGTCGTGGTTCGTAGGGACTGACACCAGCTCACCCCTCGAAAGCTACTATGGTGTCCTCCTCCATGAACTGACGCACTGGACCGGGCCGCCGCACCGCCTCGGCCGCGACATGGGCAAGCGCTTCGGCGATGATGCCTACGCCATGGAAGAGCTGGTTGCGGAGCTGGGAGCAGCGTTCGCCTGCTCAGCCCTTGGGATCACCAGCGACCCGCGCCCCGACCACGCCGCCTATGTCTCGAACTGGCTGAACGTCCTCAAGCGTGATCCGAAGGCCATCTTCACGGCAGCCAGCAAGGCGCAGGAAGCCTTTGAGCACTTGGCCTACCTTGCGACACGAAACGACAATCCCTGACTTCACCGGCCCCGATGGGGCCGGTTTCTTTGTCATCCGATCGGGCCGCTCTCAAATGAGGTATGCTGCAGGTCTCGGAAATCCGTTGAACTCGCTCGTCACTGAAAGGGAATAAGCACCAGCGTTCCGGACGATCACCTTGTCTCCCACATCCATATCCGCTGGCAGTAGCGCCTCCCGCGTAATCACGTCCGGCGAGTCCCCCGTAGGGCCGGCCAGCGCGAACAATGCTTCGCCGGACCTGCCTGATGGCCGGACCGCCTCCACCACGTATCTCGTTGACCCCTGATACGCCATCGCCTCAAAGAGGCCGTTGTACACGCCGGCATCGAGAAACAGCCAGGTTGTCTCGCGGCGCGGCACGCGCGCAATCACGCTCGCTACCAATACGCCCGCTTCCGCCACGATCCCTCGGCCTGGCTCCACGATCAGCTTCGGCTGATACGGGAGCTGCTGGTATTGCTCCGCGATCTCCGCGCCGATCTCTGCAAGCGTCGGCACAATGTCCGTCGAGGCATATTGGCAGGGAAACCCACCGCCGAGATTGAGCATTTCCAATTTGATACCCGCCTGGGACAGCGCGATCATTGCCTCCCGCACGTTCGCAACCGCATTCGACCATGCGCGATGATTTCGAGACTGGGACCCGACATGGAAGCTGAGGCCATAGGGGCGAAGTCCAAGGGATGCCGCCATCGTTAGCAGCGAGAAGGCCGTTACTCTATCTGTTCCGAACTTCTCCGAGAATTTGAATACGCTTCCAGAATCGTTCACTGCAAGGCGCACATAAATGCGCGAGCCGGGAGCATTCGCGGCGATCTTCTCCACCTCGGAGCGGCAATCGCACGCAAAACAGTCAACGCCATATTCCGCAAACTCTCGGATGTGCGCCGCAGGCTTAACGGACGTGCCATAGATGATCTTCTGCGATGGCACGCCGATATTGCGGAGCAGCCGAAGCTCATACCGGGACGCCGCTTCAAATCCACAACCGGCATCGGCAAGAATGCGAAGAACAGCCGGCTCAGAATTGGCCTTGAGCGCATACTGTATCGCTACGTTCGGAAGATGTCGGTTAAATTCGCAAACCCGCGTTAGAAGCTCAGCTTTCGAAAACAGAAAGTACGGGGTCTCGTGTGAAAGGGCAGCGATGCACTCTGCGTCAAAGGCCGATCGAGACGTGCCGTCCACGACGCTTAGCCCAGTGCCAGGAACATGACCGCGCCCACGATCACGATGCCGCCTATGGTCTGCGTCGCAGTGAGCCGCTCCCGAAGGAAGAGCCTCGCGAGCGCGAGGGTCGGGAGCGAAAAACCGCCGCTCAGCAATGCAATCAGGCTGGTGCGAGAGGTTTCGGCGTAGCCGAGACTGATTGCAACGTATCCGAAAGCCTCGAATAACCCGATGAGCAAAAGGAATTTCCAGACCTTCGGTTTGTCGAAACGAAGTCGAATACGCCGGATTGCCGCGTAGAGGAGAAGCGCGACGGTCATGGCGAGATACATCCAAACCGCGAATGACAATCCGTCCTTTGCAGAAACGAACCGGTTCCAGCTAAGCGTCCAGACCGTGGCGAAGACTGTGGCAATCGCGATTTCTCGAAAGCCCGGCACGGTCACGATGCGAAGCCGGCGCTCGCGCAAGGCTCCTAGATCGAGGTTGATCAGCAGGATGCCGGCGAATAGGACGCCGAGGGAGGCCGCTCCCAGAGCCGTCACGGCTTCGCCGAGGAACAGGATCGAGGCAAGGGCGACGAAGCCCGAGAACGACGCGAACACCGGGTTGAGGACCGAGATCTGTCCCTTCCCGAACCCCACATAGACGAAGAGGTACACGGCGCCCTGTAGCACTCCGAAGAGCGACAGTCCGGCCCATGCAGAGGTCGAGGACGGCACCGTGATGCCGTGGCCCGTGACGACTAGTTCAAGTCCGACAAACGCCAGGAGGACGGCAGAACCGGCGACATGGCCCCATACGAGGCTCACGATGTCGCCAATCTCGTCGATGGCCTTCTTGCCGAAGAAGTCAGCCGTGCCCCAGCCCAGCATTCCGCCCAGGCCAGCAAGCGTCGCGACGAGAACGTCGTGCGACACCGTCTAGCTCCCGACGGTGGCTTGGGAAATGAAGGATAAATCAGTCAGGCCCGGCCCCGATGCTAACAATATGGCCGATATTGTTAAGTCAGAGTGCCGGCAGTTCGACTGACTGACCTGCACGACTGGCCGGCGGGCAATCAACGAGGACGAAGCCCCTACGGTGGCGGTGGCACCGACTCAAGGCGCGCGCCGCCGCAACATCCGAGATATTTGCGCGCCAAAACCGGATACCGATACACTCACGCTCAAGCCGCGAAATTTTCGTTGGACTTCAACGCCTAGAGATGTCCTCGCACGAGTTGATGTTCGTCGGGAAGATTTTGGCGAAGAACATACTCGTTCAACACTTCCACAACTCGCTTTTTTGAGACTCCGGCGAGGGAATGGGCATTCGCCCTCACAAGCCCCGGTCGGGTGCCGACCAAGACTTCCTTTTTATCGCGTCTGACGACAAGAGGAACCGGTATCCCGTCGATAGTTTCACCCATTCGGCATGCGCAGCCATCCAACTCCAGGAGGCGCTTCAAGGGGCCTAGAAGCCGGGCCTGTTCGAGAGCGCTCTTCTCGGCAGGCACGCTTCCAAACAGCGCATACCGAAGGATGGAAGCGCCGAGATTCCGGTCCAGCCGACCTGTGATGTGCTGATTGTGGTAATGCCTAAGGCAGCTTTGGCATGAACTGGTGCAATGGCCTGGGCAATGCTCAAGCAATTCTAGTGTACTGGTCAGAATTTCGCGCAGATATCGCCCGGCCAACTCGGAGTAACCCGCCCCTCCCGATAGGGTATCGTAAAGGTAAAGATCGGCGTGTATTCGATCATCGTCCGTCGTAGGAACAATACGGAAGCCCGAACCGAACTCCGAGGGATCCAGGTCCAGTTGCGGGTGCCTGCTCGCGCTCAACCGAAACGCCTCTGATACGGAATGCAAAGCATCTTCAAGCGCTCGCAGCGACACTACATGTTTGGTGTTAGTATCGATCGGCGCACGCAAATCAATGCGCACCAGAAGGAGATCGGTGCTGAAAACATATCCCAAAAACACATTCTTGAACTCGCCATTACAACTCGCAGGAGCCCTGGGCTGCGAAAACGAGGGTTCGATGAAATAGGGCCGGCGGTGGGGACCAGGCGGCACCTCTTCGGTGGATGCCTTGCCGCATTTTTCACAGATATAGAAGCCATTGAAAGCTTCGTTCACCATCTCGCCACGGTTCGTCACGACAAGGCGTTGATCCGACGCTACCGTGAAAGTAGCACGTTCCCCGATTGAGGAGAGGCCCACAGGCTCGGCTCCATCGACCGGAACCGGAAACTGGGCCGCGGTGGCATATGTGATATCCTGGTCTCGATCATCCTCGTCGAGCGGTCGCGCGTCTTCCGGTGTGAATACCTGGGGAACGACGACACGGCTGCTTTTTAATACTTCATCGCAGACTGGGCACAAATCGCCCTCCACACATTGATAGCCGATGTCATTCACGAAGCTACAATTGTCGCAATGGACGAGCGACATCACATCGGAGAACAATGGCGCTGCGCGATCGTGTACGGATGGAAGGACGTTTGCCACGACACCACCAGAGCGATAGGTCTGCTTGTTCACAACGATTAAACGGCCAGGCGCGTATTCACTCAACGCTTTCTGGACAGATTGTTGCGGGCGCTCGACAATCTCCATTTCCAGGCGATTGCTGTTCGGGTTTCGCTTCAATTGCTCGATCAGAAAGCTGGTAAGATCGGTCGGAAAGGCGTAGCTGGGAAGCAGTCCCTTCTCGAACAGCAGATCGAGAAGTTCTCGATCTTCCAAAGGCTGCCGCTCCTCAACATCATCCGATGAGCTATCGTCCTCGGCGGTGCCTTCATCGGCCGCATTTTCGTCAGCGAGATGCTTGACAGGTGGCTTTGGGACGAGGTTCCCAATAATCGCAAGCTCAGACAAAAGCGAATTGCAGACTCCTACCAACCATTGACGATGGGAGAGCGGGGCAATCCGCAAGGACGGCGGGAGCCACCGCTCGATTGCGAAGCCGGCGTCTCCATCTTTCGACAAAACGCGTTGAGCGCACCATGCCTTGAAGCCGATAAATGTCGGGACCAGGCCAACATCTCCATAGAAGAAATCGCTGGCTTTCCCTAGCGCACGAAATAGCGCCGAAGTCGCTCCTCCAATTGCAATTCCATGCTCGTCCATAAACCCGTGAAAGTAGGTCTGCAGAAGATAGGAATGGACATGACGTTTCGCTATCTTGGGATTATCGATCTTGACGTCGGGGTTCCGTGGCTGACCCGATACAATTTGTGCAGGATTGGCGAAGAAGAAACTGTCGTGAGGGCCATTTTGCGCATAGGTCAAAACAGACGACACCGACGCGCCGCGGCGCCCAGCCCGACCGGCTCTTTGCTGGTAGTTTTCTCGCTGCGGCGGTACATTCCTAAGCCCCACCGCCACAAGCGACCCTATATCTACGCCAACTTCCATTGTCGTGGTGCAACTAAGCACGTCGACAGGTCGGTCTCGATCTTCGAGCTTGATATCCCGGAAGCGCAACTCGAACTCCTCAGTGGTCGCGTGGACTTTCGAATTGTCGCGATTCGATAGTTGAGCGGTGTGTTCCTCGACCGAGATTCCTCGCAATGTCGACTTACCGGTCAAGGCTGCGCTAACCGGTTCTCTCCAAAATCCTTTTCTGGCGCGTATGTAGTCGCTGCTGGAGGGGTTGAGCGCATGGACTTCTGCCGAACCACAAGACGTACAATGTCCAAGAATGACGAACGGGCGCAAGGTCATGCAGTGCGCGCATTGATACCAGGGGGACTCGATCGCGACCTCGATTTGAAGCTTTTGCGGGTCCAGATAATATGAGGCGTCGGTTGTGCTTGGAAGCGCCAGTTCATCCCGGAGAATTGTGCCAAGCGCGCCGACGTCTTCTATAGAAAGCGCTAAGATCGTCGCGTATTTGGCTTGAAGCGTGCGATCAAATCTTCCCGTCGCGCCGGTCGGCGTCCAAAATCCCGCTGCTCTAGTGCGGATGCTATCTGACAATTCCCGATTGAGAGCGAATTTGTCTGCCGTATCGGCGATCCACGTCAGCGCAAGTGCGTCAATTGCTAGATCGTCCAGCGTCGGAAATGCGTCCTTTGCCTTTTTCCGAAGCGACGTGGCGGCTTTGTTGCTCGGACGGACATAAGCCACAGTTGAGCCAATGAGCGAGTAGTATCGACCGCAAAGCTGTTTCAGCAACGCGATGAAATACCTAGTTGGGGGCGCGCCCGAATCAAACTCTTGGGTGAGTTCAGCGAGGTCAGCATCGTGAAAATCCTTTGACAGAACTTCGATCTGGTTCTCGATGGTCTGCGCATCTCCGCGGTCAAAAATAGGCAGGTTGTATTCACGCAAGACCGTTAGGATCGCAATATAGAGATTGCGCGTAGGTTTAGCTTCAAATCCAATTGCGCGCAGCCGCTGAGTAGCGAGTACGACTACTTGGCGGAAGATGTCTTGCTCAACTTCACGTGGTATATCTCGGGCAAGCCTGGCCGCCTTTTGCCTACCGTCAGAGAAGAGGAGTACCTTTCGACCACCGTTCGGAAACTCTCGCGTCTCAATCCTCGTCGCCGGCTGGGTCTCGAGCTGCGTCTTCACCAGATTGGCAAACGGTGCCTCACCCTTTGTGACATGGTCCATGATGCTTGACCGACCTTTCCGGAAAGCCCTGTCATTGCAAACAGGACAGTGTTGGAAGCGCAGGCCATTTCTTCCAAAATCAGCTGTAGGGTCCGGCAGGAACACTTTCCGGAACCCGTCCAGAGGTTTTGGCTCCTGGTAAATCAACCGCCCGGTTTTCACGTCCAGCCATGCTTCAACGCAGGCTTCGAATTGTTCGGGATGCGGGTCACCCTCTATCAAGATATCCGTTTCGATGAGCGGTGCGTGGCCTCCTTCTCTTAGGCGTCCGCTTGGACTGCTCCACACAAAGTCTCCATGCGGGCCTGCGATATAGCCATGGAGAAATGCTCCGCCGCACTCGCGGTGTGTGAACAGCTCGAATGTTCGAGCACCGCAGCTGCACTCATCGTGACCGGTAGTGTGTAGTCGTCCAATGAGGGAGTCCGGTCTGCGGCCCGCGCGACCATGGGCACAGGAAGCGTCGCAGCAGGCATAGAGCCCTGGAAGACCACGGAAAAACATGTGGAGGCGGGTTGGCAATAGTACTCGCCCATCACTCTTCCTCTTGGCGAAACTCGCAATTGCCAGCAGCGTTGCTGTGGCCGCCGACCAGGTCTCGGCATCTTCAAACAGCTGTTCTTGAAGCTGATCCAGCTTGATCGCTTTACCCGAAACGAGATCAATCAGGAGCTCGAGCGGACCAAATCCGGTTAACACGCGAAACAGGAAGTCGGCTAGATCGTCGTCCGCTCCTAGAGCCTGCCAGCCGAGATTTATGGCTAGGCTAGCAACGGCATGTCGAGCAACTGCCGGATCGGAGGCGCCGTTGTGGAATCCCTCTATATCAAACTGACTGAGGGCCGTTGCGACCAGCTTGTCGCCGACGGCCTGGCCGGACCTGCGCTCGCGTTCTCCGGTTATGAGTTTGAATTGCCGCGACGAATTTACCGATAACCCTGTTAGATCCCGCGCAAACGACACGATGGAATTTCGCGCGTCCTTGCTGTCGCCAAGGCTCGCGCTGGTGAGAACAAATCTTACCCTTTCTCGTGCAACGCCTAAGCGCTCGACCAATCGCCTCAGGAGGAGCGCTACCTCCGCGCCGCCGGCTCCGCGATACATATGCGCTTCATCGAGAACGAGAATGAGCTGATTACGCTCATCACTGGCAAGCCAGGAACGGGTCTGGTTGAAAATCGATCTCTCGATCGGGCGAACTAACATGTACTCGAGCATCGAGTAGTTGGTAATGAGCAAATCTGGGCAATCGACTTGCGTTTCATCGCGGGTCATCAATTCGCGGTCAGATGCCTGCGTCTTCAGCCGCTTGTCCCAGTGACGCCGACGTTGAGTGCCTCTCTTGGTTTGGATAGTCTCCTCCAAATCGGCGGCGTAGAACCTGACCATGTCCTTGGCGGGCCATTGGCCAATCTTTTCCAGTTCTGAAACTTTCGTGGGCGTCCTCAACAGTTTCAGATAGTAGCGCTCGAATAGCGGGGCGATCCGGGCGGTATCCTTCGCAGAACTTCGTATTCCGGGATACGGTGTCCGCCCTGTGTAGGTGCCGAAACGCACGGGCCGCCCCCGTGCCTCTGAGATAATTTTTGAGGCATCAACATTGCCGACCAACCGCCTAATACGAGCGTTTTGGTCATTGACGAGTGCATTCATGGGATAGAGGAGAATAGCCCGGCACCCAGGCATCGCGGCGGTTTTTGGGGATCGGGCGGCCTCCATGACTAGTTCGCCAATAATCGGCATCAGGAAGCTCTCTGTTTTGCCCGAGCCTGTGCCTGTGGCGACGATGAGGTCTTGCGAAGGATCGCCGAAGAAAGATTCTAACGCTTTGGCTTGATGAACATAGGGGCGCTTGAAGATGCCAACGTCTATCTGCGCGAGCTTCGAAAGGCTTTTCCGCACCGGGTCTGGTAAACTGAGTGCTTGGTACTCTTGGCCGAGTTCGTACACCGGCGTCGATTCGACGTACGGGGCTTGGCACACGGAGCCCGCTTCCTCCAGCAATAACCGCCGCTCCTGGATCGCTGCCTCATTACGTATGTGATACTGCGCCTCCAGATAGGACCGAAGGCTTTCCGCCAAGCGTGCGTAGGTGCCGTGAACACCGTGACTCGCATTTCCGACCATTAGGCCCTCTCGACAATAGAAATATGCAGCCGCGCGAATGCGGCACGAACAAAGGGAAGTGCGCTTATTTCAAATCTCAGGACTTGTTCTTTGGAATGTCGCTGCCAACCCAGCGAAAGAATTTTTGATTCCGGCACGGGTAGGGTGAATTTCATCTCGATATCGAAAACGCGGTCACTCAGTTTCGCTACCACTTTACGGCAAGCGTTACACTGGAGGTCCCAACCGAACCTGATGCGAGCGGCATCATCGCGGTTGACTTTGGCGCTCTTGGAAAGGGTCAAAACTCCTTGCCGACGCGCGAATGCGCCGACGTAATATTGACGAGAGAATTCCCATCCCTTGCCCGGCTTAGATCGAAACAAGCGAAGCTCTTGCGACGGATCGTTGAAATCATCGGGAGTGATCCAGTAACCGCTTTTCTTCTGGGAACGAAGCAGGTCGGGCGCGTAAATCTCTGCGTGTTGAATCTCGACATCGTGATCGGGCTGTAGGCTGCGCCTCAATCGAGCAAACGCATCTTTCAACCATTTGCCGAGTTCCCTCTCAGGGGGAAGCCAACTATCCAGGGATTCGATTTCGCACTCTAGCTGTCGCACCTTCTCCCTCGGGACGAACCGGCAGGCCACGTACGAAGTCAATTCCCATCGGGATTGGCTGAATAAAGAATGATAGGGTGATCCGCCTATAAGAAGGCATTTTTTTGATCCTTCAACTTCGATAAAGCGCGTCGGTGCAGGCAGCCAGTATCCGTCTCCGACGTGGGCGACGTCTCCAATTGTTTCGAGAGACTCACGGAGGCGGGGCCAGTCGTTCTCCAGTTGTTGACTGACTCCGGAAAACCAAGGAGAGACATTTCGACGGACCGACGCCATCACATTAGCTGTGTGCACCGGGTGAATGTCGATTGCCGAGAAGGCTCTTAGACTGGGCGCCGATATGCTCGCGCGAATATGCTCCGCTGCCAGAGTTAGTGCGAGCTCCGAAGTAGGCGCGCCCATACGATCGGCCAACTTATTGGTCCAATCAGGTTCTGTCCGGGCCAATAAGACAGCGCTCATTCCTTGCCACCGCTCGCGCTAACGTATTCGTCCAATGCGCGCTTCAGGCGACCGTCCACCTTTTTTCCATCACATCGGCCGCCGTCAATCTCGGCGTCGAGTTCGCGGGTCTGCGGAGATCGCATAATCCAATAGGGCAAGAGCCAGCCGAATTGGAGCGACTGAAGAGCGGTAAATTCTGCGTTTTCGCTCCGCAGTTGGGACAGTGCGCTGAAGGCATCGTTGACTATAAGTTCAAACCGAGGATCGCGTTTTCCAGCTGCTAGGGAAGAAAGCCTGCGAGTCTCCTCGAAATCTATTGGCTTTGACGGTGTCAGCCCAAATATCGCGGAAATGGCGTTGGGTGTTAGTTCGCCCGGATTGACGAGTTTCGATCGCCTGCTGCGCCATTCCATCAAATCAAGGTCGAATACAGGACCCAGGCGCAAATACAGCTTTTCGAGCGGAAACGCAGCGGGCGAATCGATAAGGGTCGCGAACACGACCGATGCCGGTCGGCCATCGTCAGTCCGACCGGCCAGAAGATCCGCAATCCCATCGAATGACACGGCCATGGCGGCCCCATTCACATTCTCCACGATCACTGCAATTACAGCTTTACCCTCGAGTGCCGGTTGGGTCCAAAGAGAGCCAACCGAACCAGCCCACGGCTCGTTGGCTCCGAGTGTTATTGGCAGCCGCGCCACCGTGCTTCCCGCAAGTGACCTGGCGCATGAAGCCGCCACGTCTCGGGCAAACGCCCCCTTCAGGAATATTGCTTGCCTGGCAGACAGCGCCGCCAAAAGCTCTTGCGCGAAACTCTCCGCGGAGGATTTCGCCAGTCCTTCGCCGTGCAAAGCCGTTTTCAAAGCGGCCAGTACTGCCTCGATTGTGTCCAATGGTACAGGTTTACTTGAGCTTTGTGCCGCGATAGAAAACGGCCCATTGTTGGCATGTGCGACAGCGGCGGCAACGACAGGGCCTTCCATCTTTCGGAAGGCTTCTAGAGCGGCCAACCTCGATTCATACTCCAAGATACCGAGAATATTATTTTCTGCGTCGTCGAGCCGCAAATTTGCCTTTCTAGCGGCCTCCGCCACGGCTTTCGCCGTTTCGGACATCGCCTTCTCCAGCGAACTGGTCTTGTCGGAATGCTGGGCGACTAAGTTAGAAAGCTGATCTACAGTTTCGCTAAGAGATCGTCCCCTCGCTTCTTCGCCTGTGATGGTAGCTTCTAATTCTGCCAAGGTTTCGGCGAGTGCGGCCAAGGGGGGCGGGTTATCGGTTATCGGTGCCGGTGTGTCGTTCAAAGTGGCTTCGATTGCGGCAACTCGCGTCTCTAGATCGTGAAGTACGCCTTCGTCTCTTTGGAGGCGTGTCGGCAACTCCTTTAGAGCTGCCGTTTCCTCCATTTCGCCGGCCGTTTTTGCCCGGCGCGCGATCGCCAGCATTTCACCAATTTCGTCAAACGGTGACATCATAACAAACTGGACTAGCGTTTCCTGGCCCACTGATGCACCAGCATAGGCGACGAGGGCATCAACCATCGCCTTTGCTAAGGGATCGTGATCTTCTTGTTCAACCTCGGTTTCAAGTGCCTCGAACAAATTCTCCGTGATGGTGGAGGGCGCGAGGTAGCGCTGGCTCCACGCACGCCAGATTGCGTAGAGGCCGATCTCGTCCTTCGATCTCGCAAAAGACTTCGTCAGACGCCCTTGTGTGAGTTTGCGTGCCAGTGTCTGGAGTTGTCGCTCAAGCGTTGCAGCTGCACCCGGTCGGAAACCCGAAACGGTCGGCAGTAATTTCGCGATGTGCTTGAGTGACCCGGAAGGTACTGCCTTAAAATACTGCAAGATGCTTTTTTCGCCGACCTTCTCCAGCCGGCCCAAAGCCATCGGCCCGTAGGTTGGCCGGGGATTACTGCTCACGGGTAGTCACCATTGCAATCTTCAGTTCACTTAGTAATAGGTTCTGGCGAGCAATGGCGGCGGGATTATGATTTGGTGCACTCACGGCTTTGACAATTGCCGCGTCAGACAGAGAAGCTATTCCATACCGCGCTAATCCCTCGCCAGAGAGCCGCAAATGCCACTCTAGGCGGTCACGAATGCTCTTAGATAAAACAGCGTAGGTTGGGGCCACATTTTCTGCACGCGCCGTAAATTCGCCAAAGCATCCGAAACTGAGACGGACGTCGACGGCTCGCTTTCGCAGCCATGTCGTCAGAGTGGCGAGTTGTTCGGCATTCAGGGCGGAGACAGTACCCACGCCCTTGAGCAGCGCCATTTCCGTCCAAGCTAGGGCCCCTTCGCGAACATTCAGCGTTCCGATAACTCCGAGTGGAGCATGGATAGATACGATATCCGCTTCTCCCGCGCGGACCTGAGATAGAACGGCTGCGGCGGTAACTTGGTGAAGTTCAGCTTTAACCAGTCTGCTTCCCGTCCGGAACGTCATCTCGACGGCTTGCTTAGAAGACTGTCTCCGTTCACGCAGTATTGGCTGTAGAGCGCGCGCTCCCCAGGTTAAGGTCAGTGGATAGTTGTCAAGCTCCGAGGGAATTACAATCGAAGCGATCCTCCCCTGATTTGCACCGGGCTTTAGAGTGACCGCTTGCTTTTCTATATGAGCTGCAATCGCATCCTCAGAGCGGTCGTCATCCCCGCGGTCCAAGAACCCCAAAAAAAGCTCGCTCAACGAACCAACTGTGATGTTGCCATCGCTATCCCGATCGAGTGGCGGCGGATACAAGATGCCCCACTGACGAACGCCGGTGGTAACCGCCGCGCCAAATTGATCCCTGAGCCAGACTTCGACCGTATCGTCTTGATCAGTCGGGAGAGTGACGATTGCAGCGCGCCAACCTTCGTATTCGGCTATGAAATAATGGTCGACGGAGTCGGGAATAGAATAGTCCCGGTTCTTCCAAACGAGAACATAATTTTCTCCCCAAGTGAGGATGCCGATCTGAGTGCGTATCTTTCCCGATCCGGAAAACACATAGCCGTCGTTCGGCACGATTTTTTCTATTTCATGCCGCACCGCAGATTTGTAGTCGTGGTCAACCTCGTCGCTGACCCACTTGACGCCATAGTGTCCGTTCACGTTGATTGGAACAAATTCTTCGCCGAGCACGAGGGTCGAAAGGCGAAGGGGTTTCAGGGGGCCGAACCCTGTTTCGATTTTCAGTTGGCCGAGCCCAACAAAGGCTCTGGGAATGACGAGGCCGAACTGCCATCGCCTTCTAGCATTTTCGACCCTATGGGTCCGATTCTCCAATGCTATCGCTATGTGGGGAGCGGCAACTATTTTGCGAATGTCGCCAGAACGACCTGTGCCATACCCGTGTTCCGGCATGGGTTGAACGATTCCCGATCCAGGATGGTAGAGCTCACACTTAGGGTTGGCCCGCCTCGACAGATGTGCAAAGTGCGGCACTCTGTATGAGCCTGATCTAAGGAAAACAGGCGTGTCGCAAACTGGACACCGATACTGCCGCCCCGAGATTGCTTTCGCGGCTGGGATGTCTGGCGAATTCCTGGTGGTACGGGCGAAATACATCGTGTCTATTCGCTTATAGAAGCGGCGACACCGCTACTTTGAATGGGGCGGGGGGAAAGCAATCGCTCGAATTGATCAACCGTCCAGAGTTTGTATTCGGGGTTTCGCTCCGCACGCCCTACCATCCAGCGAGTTCGGGCAATTTCCCCAACCTCTTCGACGGTCTTAAGATCGCGGCAGTATGCCCGGTCAACCTCGCCTCTCAGCACCTTTTCGGCGTTCGTCGCGAGCTTGCAGAGAAAAACTTCTCTCTGAATTCCGTGTTTTAGGAGGTCTGCGTCGAAGCCGAGCTTGTCGAAGGCCGCCCGTATCGTGCGCAAACGCCAGTTCGGACCCTCACCAAATTTGTGTGCGTTGACGTATTCGTGGTCAAAATCTCTTAGATAGTCGCGCAGGCTTGCGAACAGCGAGTTCGGAACGTGAAAGTGACCCCACCCGCCCGTGTAGCCGATCGATTGAAAATATTGCTGCTCCCCCAACTTCAATCGATTGTAGATTGACGACCGGCCCAATGAAGAACTCGTGGTCACAAGCACAAGTTGGGCGTGTTTTTTCTTTTTCGATATTATGCCGCGAGTGTCTGCGTATTTTTTTGTGAAATCCGCTCGGACATCCTTAGTGCGGATGAGGCAAGCGATTAGTTTTCCGCCGAGTAGAAAACTATATGGCGGAACAGCACCAAGAACGTACGCATCCATAACGTTCACAAGCCGCTTCTCCCTATCGCGCACATCCCAGCCGATAAGTTCGTCTCGCGCCCGCAAATTGAAGACGGGATCCCCCAAAGCAAGGAGACCCATCAATTTCTGGTTTGAGTCGTCCCACACCAGGTATCGCAGGCGCCGCCCAAATCCTTCCGACACTGGCACCGACCAGGACAATGAAGCAGCCCGAAAGAGATCCGATTGCCAGGTGCCGGCATCGATAAGCTCTAGGCGCGGCTTTATCGCTGCGACATCTACGTCAGCACCGTTGGCGAAGCAGGGGAGAAGTTCGGGAAGGTAGTTTTTTAAAAATGGCTTCTTCGACGCTAAGCCTTCGCGGCGCTGAATTCGATGTAGCGCGCGGATACTTTCCTTGCTGTCAACCGGTGCCAGCAGTTTACCATCACGGTCCCGACTGAACCCCAATCGCTTAAGGTGGGATCGCACTCTTCGTTTGAGGATTGCCTCCGGCGAGAAAGCCGGGATGTAAGTCGCCCTGCTCATTTACCCACCAGCGCCGATGGCCATGCCGTCTTATAGTGTTTTGTCGGAGACCGACTACGCAACGCCTGGCTAGGCGCGGCAAGACAACTGCGGCCCTATCAGCTTAGCCCGGAGGTACGGTAACAGCTTCGGGTGAGGCTGCAAGGCAGCCATAGTGATCGATGTCGCCGCTTGGAAAGCAATACGCCGACATGCCGGGTATTCTCAGAACGTGTGTAGGCGCACGTGTTAGTCCAGGAAGGATATGACTATAGTTCTTTTATGTTCAATAGGTTACATCCCGCATTGTCTTTCTTATCGACAGCGATGATTACTTGGCGCTACCGACGGGACCGTCAAATCTCCAGTTCGGCGGGCCTGCTTTGGTCTTTAGCTGACACCCGGGGGAACCGCCTGCCACATTAGTCGCGCTAGAGCTCTTTCTTCGTCCCCAACCGGTTCAGCGTAGATAGCTGTGGTTTCGATCTTTGCGTGGCCAAGCCACTTCTTGATCAGGCTGAGTGCGATGCGCTGCTGCACTGCCTCGACTGCAAAAGCGTGCCGAAGCGCCTTCGGCTTCGCTTGGCCTGCGCCAATGCCAGCTTCTACCATTATTTTGCAGACACGCTTCCATGCTGTCGGTCGGCTGAACCTCCAAAGACGCTCCTTCGGAGGGTGGCGCGGAAGGTCGTGAACAGTCGCCAGATAAGATAGCAACTCGCCGGGTACGGGAACCGCCCGAAACACGCCCTTGCGACGGCGTTTAAGTGTTTCCAAAACAATCGTGCCTTCGCTTCGATCTAACCGTTCAGGAGTAAGCGCTAATACCTCAGATATTCGAGCACCAGTTAGCGCGAGCGTAAGACAAAACGTGCTGGTGCTTGGGTTAGCCGCAACGGCTGCCAAAAGAAAGGCTGCGCGCTCAGCCGGCGTCAGATACTTTCGTTGCCCCCTGGCGTCAAACAGCGACCAATTCATGCCGGATTGTTGCCACGAAAAGTGGCTGGCAGATAGCTAGCGCTATTGACTTCACCAATAGTCCCCTATCAATATCGGCCATATTGTTTAGTCAGTATACTGATCAGATAACAGCGCGCAACGGCATAAAAACGCTCAATTCGAATCGTTTGCGAACTCGGGCGAGCCCAACAATCCTCTTTCAAGTCGGAAGCTAAATCAGGCCCAATTGCCGATCGATCGGTGGATTGGAGAAATACGCTCTAACAGTAGCGGCCGCATCGATCAACTCTATCATTTCATAATCCTTGCTCTCAATTAACCTAAAACCCGGCTTACCAAGATATCTCTTCTTGAATTCCGTGTAATCGCGAACCGTGAAATCTGCATCGCCTCTTTCAGTCCTTGTTTTGTCAGGCAAGCGAATCTTTAGAACTTGAAGCAGGCCGGCATCAGTTCGAAGGCGAATGCGATACAGAGGCCCTGTCGGCGTTGTTTCAAGCGCAGTCCCAATCTTTTTCGCGATCAACACAAGGGAAGCGTGTTCACTCTCATTCTGAGAAAATATGCACACGTAATTCACCGCCGCTCGTCTTTCAGCAGTATGCTTATTTTTCAACTTGACCGCATCACCGACAATCTTGCGAATCCGGCGCCTCAGCTGCCATTTGAACATTGATGTACCTCCGGAAGCGATAAAACCTTGGCTATGTCTAATATGTACACACTAACTCTTCCAAAGGCTCTTTGCCAGAAGGCTCTTGAGCAATTTGTCTTCATAAGAATAAATGGTACCAGCCGCGAATGCTAATTTAGAATAAAACGACGCCGGTGAGCCTACCGGGTCAACAATTTCCAACTGGCGCCGATAATCCAAAAAAACAGTTCCGAAAAGACGCCATCTTCAAACTGCCGCCTTAGTTTTTCATTTGGCATCAAACGTGGACTGATCCGGTCAGAGCTATATCCTCCGGGTTCACCGACGTAGTAGGTGGGACGCGGGTTGCTACCAACAATCTTGGCAATATCCCCTGCAATTCCGACTACATCTCGACACCGCCAATACTGCGTGTATTCGGCAAACGGTCTGATGGAAAAATCTACGACGCAGTCCCCTACGATGCTCGGCACAAGAACCTCGTTCGAGCCAATGGTGCCCTCGAAACGTATCGGTGGAACCGAGCACTGAACCGTTTCGCCAGAAGCCAGATCAAGATAAAATGTGTCAATCTCGTCAGCACGAAGCAACCTCCGCGATCTTGACGCCGAATCCAGTATCCACAGATTGATCGATTGTTTTGCGCCCTCGCCGGCACTCAAGTGTGCTTCGGGCGCTTTGCGAAGATCGTAGATCAGTGAGACTAGCGACGGCAGAGCGCCTGCATAAAAATGAGACGAATAAGAAAGTTCTAGTTCTCGGGCAAACCATTCCCGCGCCAGAAATCTCACCACGCCGCAGTTGAACTCGACTGGACTACAAGTGCTGTCCGGAATGAAACTCTTCAGTGCGTATCGAATTTTGTCTCGCAATTCGTTCTTTGTAAGCGCATTGCCAAGCAATCCAGACAAATCACACACGCTCTGACTGTTTCCGTCGAAGTACCCCAGAATGTCTGATTCAATTTGCCGCCAGCAATTTGGGAAAACCCAGTCTGAATACCCCATCGGAATTTTGTCGCTACGGTGAGTTAGGGGCATCCGGATCGTGTGAACTTCCTTTGTTGTGCCAAAGCTTGGAAACCGAGATTGGGAAAACCTCCTGTCAGCGGAGCTGTCGTGATCAATGACGTGCCAAGTCAGCGGGACCGTCGAAAGACCCAATTCGAGTAATTTGGCGTGCTGAACCGCAAAATGGGCAAAGGTATTTCGCGACAATAAAAAATTTGCTTGATGAATACTGCAAATCGAGCTGTTCATTGATCCACAATCCGAACATTTGACAGTGAACGCTGGTATCATATCATTTGGCTTGTCGAGTCAATATTGCCAGGAAATTGGCTTCACTCCGATGGACCAACTTTATGAAACCGCTGATACTCGTAACTAACGATGACGGAATTGAGTCGCCAGGCCTAGCCGCAGCTGTTGAGGTAGCAATTGCGCTCGGAGAAGTGATTGTGGCTGCCCCAATTGATCAACAAACCAGCACGGGCCGTGGATACGCGAAGACCCCCACAACTGGGCGCATTTTTCGGCATGACAGGTTCAAGGCTCGGGAGGTATTGGGCGCATTTGGCATTGAAGGTACGCCAGCGACCGCGGTGTCTCACGCTCTTCTGGAGTTGGTGCCGAGACGGCCAGATTTATGCATTAGCGGAATAAATTATGGCGAAAACGTAGGGCTTTCGATTGCGGCGAGTGGCACCGTTGGTGCGGCACTCGAAGCGGACACGTACGACGTCCCCTCGATGGCGATATCTCTTGAATGTCCGGTTGCAGAGCAGAAGTCGAGTGAGTTCAGCTCGAAGACTTGGGGTGCATCAGTTGACATCGGACGTCGCATCGCACAACGCCTTCTCAAGGAAGGATTGCCAAAGCGCATTGCAGTTTGGAATGTTAACATTCCTTCTGATGCAACTGAATCAACCGCAATACATTTTGTAAAACAGAGTCGACTAAATTATTTTGAATTTCTAGTGCCCAAGCGAAGCTCACTCGCTGAGCCGGTGCGTTTGCATGCTGAAATTCGGTTGCCAAAACCGTTAAATGACCCTGGAACCGATATCGAGGCACTCGTCGTACGGAGGGTCGTATCAATATGCGAGTTGACTTGGGATCAAAGCTCACTCGCGCGAACTGGACCGTTTTAGAGTTGGCCCGGAGCTAGGAACGTGGCAGTGCTCACGGCAGTCGGCATAGTGATAATTGCGCTTCTCGGAGTTTTTGCGAACCTTGCGCAAATCCTCGACTACATCGAGAAACGGGCCTCGGCCGTTCGAACAAAATTTGATCGCACGAAAGGTGGGATCCGTCCAAGACCTAAGGCTAAGCGATTGGTGAAGATCGCCAACGGGCATGCGAACGCCCTATTGGAATCCGATAGTTTCGTGGACCTTGAGAGATGGAATTCTCTATATAAACGAATTGCTGCTAGCAGCTATCGAGGAAGCATCGTCGTTGTCCGAACACCAATTGGTGGTGTTGCGGAAGCGCTTCATAGCGCTCTTCGCAGGCAATTCCAGCTGAGTGGTTATTCGACGCGTGTTCTTACGGCAGAAGAACTAGTTCAAAACGGTCGACCGAGATCGAGGTGGTCTAGTGCGTTCGGCGGACTTCAGTTGACCGTTGCGCCGTCTTTGCTCGAACACGAGTTTCAAGCCATTGTTACTGCGAACGGGAGTTTGGAACAGGGAATTCAAGCCCTAGGCGCGCTCGCATATGCTAGGAAGGAAATAATTGTAATATTCGTTGCGCGATCATCGAAAGCAGAGAGCTATGGCCACACTCATCCAGTTCGTTTGACAGTTATCGAGTACGCGGTCGAAGCCAAGGCCGTCCTCGGGTCGATTAAGAACTCTTTGCTGGGCACAGATGTATCGGTCTTTGAAAAAGAATGCGCGGCCTGGATTGAAGAGGATAGGCAGCATCCAAATCGACCTCATAGTGGTGAGGATCAGGCGTCAGCCTTGCGGCGGTTCCTTGCGAAGTGGGATTCTGATATTCGAAGGAGCATACAAGGGACAACAACGGAGCAGTTGATTAGTACCTTTATCGCCATTGGTTGTTGCTCCCGGCTACCCGCTCCCGAGTCGTTGTTACTTGCCTCGCACGTGCATCAGAAATCGGCAACTGATCCTCTGAAGATGGCGGATGAGCTGGGATTGTCGTTCATAGTTGCAAGCCACGGACTATTGAAAATTTCTTTGAGACACACGATCGAGGAGATTCATCGGGCACTCTCGACGCATGATACCAACCAAATTGCAAAACTGATGTCGCTTCTACCTTTGGGTGCCGGAGATCTACCGCCTTGGTTCATAGCAGAATTGGACATGCTACTCTGGTCGGCGCTGAGCGTTCAATCAAAGCAATCATTGTCAGCGATCTTGCGCACGCAACTCGCTAACGGCGGCAAGAGCGAATTGGAGTCCGCTTTTATTGGCACAAATACGTTGCGGTTGAACAGGTTCTTCGATGGAGCGCCGGCACAAAACCTAGCAAGTATCACGCTGCGGTGGCCGCTTTTTGATAGAAAAACGTACGCCGGCTTTGATTTTTCGAACGGTGAGTTTGTCAACCCAACCCTTCCAGATAGCTTTGGTCCAGTTACTGCCGTCCTCGCTCTGCGGGATGATATTGTCGTATTTGGGTCGTTTACCGGCGAACTGCGATTTTGTAGGCGCAGCGATGCCTACCCCGAGTATTCCGAACGCATCGATGATCATGCAATTGCGCGCATAGTCTCTGGTAGGTCCAGCAACACGTTGCTGGCTGTGTCCTATAGCGGGCGCATCCATATTCTCGACACCATGAGCCATTCGCGATTAGGGTCCGCATTTGAAACTCACGAGCGCCTTCGCGACGCGGCACTGAACGCTACCGAGAACTTTCTTTTTGCTGTTTCTGAATCTGGGCGCGTGCTGAGGTTCGACATCGTCAATCGTCGAGTTGAGGAACTATGGAGTTCCAATGGCGTCCGGCTAAAAGCGATCGCCTTTATGCGAAATGGAACGGTTTGTGTTGGGACCGACGAGGGGACAATAATTGTTTTGACCGAGAGGGGAGAGCCACTACGAGAGATTTCGATCAGCGAGCGCCCTATTCGCGCTCTTTCAGTTGATTTGGAGAGTGGGACTGTCGCAGCGGTCACCGACGCAGGCGAACTGTGCCTTATCGATTCCGAAAGTTGGGGTATTTCGAAAGTTGCCGTTTGCTCAGAGAAACTTTGGTCGGTGGCGTTTCTTGGTGACCTCGACCAGGTTGTAGTTGGCGGAAATTCTGGAGAGATTCATTGGTTTGATCGGCGCACATTGGTGAGACGAAGGATCACGGCTGCGCACAGCAGTTGGATACGCGCGCTTACTTACCGAGATAAGACGGGAATATTGTGGTCCGGCGGAGAGGACCAACGACTTGTCGCAACAGATACAATGACTGGGGAGCCGATCTTCGCGAAGAGTGGAACTGCGCCGAGAGTGTTTGCGGTTTGTGCGGTTCCGTCTTTGAACGGCTATGCTGTTGGATGTGGCGACGGCAGACTGCACCTTGTCGTCACAACAAGTGATGGTCTGATCTCATGGAGTTGTTCGGGCCATCACGACCAAGTGTCGTGTATCGCGGTATTGGGAACGAAGACGTTAGCTGCAAGCGGAAGCGACGATCGACGTATCGGCGTTTGGCATCTCGACAGTGGTGGCCTGGTCGGTTTTTTTGAAGGCACACAAGGTTGGATAGCGTCCATCGGAATTGAGGAGAATACCGGTGACATCTTAGCCGGTGATGACAATGGGATGCTGTATTGGCTGGACTCATCCTATTTGCAGCGAAAGGGCGCTTATCAGCTTTCCGACCGACGCCTGTCGTGCATGTGCAGGGTCGCGAACAATACATGGATAGTCGGCACCGATGGGGCAGAACTAATTAGGATTACGTTTTCGCCACTCGGTATGATGGAAGAGTCCCGCAAAACTCTTCTTAGCACTCCCATATTTTGTCTAGCGAAGACTGCGTCCGGCATCGTCGTCGCTGGTACGGGCGATGGACACTTGCTGATACTCTCGTCTGACCTCGAGTTACTGAATACTCACAAGGTCTCGTCGGGACCAATTTGGAGTGTCAGCGCCGGGATAGCAGGCGGCGCAGATGAATGCGTGGCTTATTCCTGCGATACGGGCGACCTTGGACTTCTGAATTTGACCCGTGGCGGAACAAGCCTGCTCTACAGGCAGCCGCGCCCGATATGGACATGCAGTTTTGCTATTGAGGGCGACGCAATCGTGTGCGGTGGAGAAGGGGCAGAGTTGCTGACGGTTGATTTGAACGGGGTCTTGCAAAATCGAGTGAAGCTTCCGCTGGTATTTACGGGCGCAAATTTGACCAATGTTCGCGGCCTCAATGCGAGACAGAAGACGCTAGTAGGCACGTCGGGAGGTCGTATCACTTAGGCATCCGCGCGGCATAAGCGACATGGTCACGTCTTCGGTCCTCTAGTTTTTGCATGGAGCCCACGGGATCATTCAAAAAATGCGCTAGAAATGCTGTTCCTACCCCTTCGTCGCGGTCTGCCAACAATCGTTGTTCGGCATCGACTGTACTGGAAATTGCAGATAGCCACGCATCACTCTGCGTGCCACCGCCGGAAGCATATATTCGTCCGGATATCTGATTTGCTCGGAGCGCCACCGATAGATCAGTTCCCATCGCGCGCATGAGCGCTATTCCAATTTGATACCGGTGAATATCGCGACCGATATTTGTCACGCTAAACTCCGTGTCTTCCCAAATGAACCTTGGTCTCCCGATCTGATTTACGACTCCAGTCACGTTTAGAGCATTTGAACCTGCTCGCTTGATGTCGCGTTCAAGAAATTCGAATGAACGGTTTGGGGTTTGGCCATACAATGCGCAAAGCACATCCTCAAGGATCCGACCAGCGAAAGGTAGCGAGTGCGCCCATCTAAATGGAGGTCGCCGCTCATCAGCTTGGATGAGGAACCGCTTCAACCATGTCCTGGCGGCACAAAAATATGTTCCGTAATAGACGAACAAGTCATCATCATCCAGGCATCCCGCACCTAACATGCTGCAAAATGAATCGCAGCTTCCCAGTACAGCCTTTGCACCTGGCCGAAAGCCAAACGCCGGCAGCCATTCCCCGTTTATTACTCCGGACAGCGTCCCAACTCGTACTACATCGGGTAGTGCAATTTGAGCACCAAGTTCACCCTCAAAGAGTTCTCGGCGCCATCGATCGGAGCTCACATCATATGCGACTCCTAGCTCAGTAGCCGTTGGCGCATCCAACGCATAGAGGCCAGTCAAACACGAGAACAGCCACGCATGTTTCGTTTGGTAGTACGCTCCGCTCGGCACTCCCGAAGTGTGCCGGCGAATGTGCTGCGCACGAACGAGGCACTCGATGTTCCAAATCGACTCCGCGCCAGACTCTTGTAGCAAGCGGGTGACCTCCGGCTGGTCAACACTTAGCGGATCAGCGACTTCTGCGCCGATTCCAACTCGCGGTGGCGAAACTGGTGATGGAAGGAACCAGAAGTCTGGCGCGGTCGCGGAAATACATAGAAACTCGATCTGCGATGTCATGATCCCGGAAGTATCGCAGAATTGGCGCGTTGCCCGTCCTAAACTGCCGAGCGCCCGGTCTGGGGTCCACTGCTTAGCATTGGAGAGCGTGCGATATTGTCTTGATGCTAGCGAAGTGGACCTACTTGCTTTGACGTTACCGTTGGTGTCCAGCAAACATAACTTGAGCTTTGAATTGCCTATGTCTATGCCTAAAAACATGGCGCTCTCCTCACGCTGGCGAAACGGTACTTTCGGATGCCCTAGGGAACCGATCTTTAATGAGCTGGATAAATCTATCTGGATAGCCATATCGATCCTGGAGGATCGTTTGCAGAATGTCGTTGTCCAAAAATAGGTACTTGTTGCAGTCTGTGAATAAGCTCAAGACGAATTCTTCGTCAATTATTCCCGCCTCCTTCGCCAGAAGGGTGTCATACAGCATGTTGAGTTGAAAAAAGGTCGCTGCCGCCATTCGCTCTTGTTGGCTAGTGTAAACTTGGCCACCTTGCTTTTTCTTTGTTTCGGCGATGAACGCGGCCAATTCAGGCGATGTTAGAATTGAAAGATTCCAAGTTTGCCACTGGCTATTGATCTGACGTGTTGTCTCCGCTCTTGAAAATTGTCGGGAAAATCGATGCACCATAAGCGCTATCGTGATTGACCCGATTGCCGAAATGCCTGCAGCGAGAGTCGATGCAATGCCGATAATAAGATCATTTGTCATTCGCGTCCCCCGTGATCCTAGATTAGCATAGATTGCGTCGAGGACCGCGGCGGCCCCAACATTGCTTCCTGGGGGCTCGGCGCGTGAGACGGCCGCGCACAGTTATCCATCACTCATGTCTGCATCTGTCTGGTTCAATTTGTCTGTAGACTTCCTGTCATCGAGTTCTGGCAAAATCACAGGTGAACCAATTGGCATCCAATGACTTATGGTCACTACCGGCGAGAGCCGGCCAAAACAGCTGGCCAGCCCATGAATGAAGCCAAATAACCGTTTCACCATAATGGTGCACCACTCCATCCTGGCTATAGGTATGCCCAGCCCAGCCTAATTCAAGAACCAGGGACCGCTCACTACTAAATGAGGCGAGGATCGTGACCGCGAGAAATTGAAAGAAACGAAAATAGAGTCAAATACTTAATACACGTCTAGAGAGATGTTTCTCTTCAATTGGAAAAATCTTGTTTCTCAGTCGTGAGGAAGATACTACCATTCTGCTGGCCTCGTCGGATCATCTACCGGCTCCCGGCCCGCGCGAACACCCGCGTAGCCGCCTTCCTCATTCGCATTGGTCGGGCTGGGCAATTCCGGCGGCAGGCTCACCCGCTTCCGGTTCAATTCTCTCAACCGCTCATACGCCCCTTGGGAAAGTCGCGGTTGCCGCTCCAGCACGCCAACCGGCACCGGAATAGACACCGCCTGCGGCGTGACGTTCCTGATGTACGCTGCGAAGTGGAGCTTGGGCTGCGTGAGGATGAAATCGGGCGTGGTCCGATAATCCGGGGCGAGCGCCCGAGCGTCAGACATCGAAACGCCAGATGCCATCTTGATCGACGTGTTCGCGGCCAACGACGATCTAAGCGAACTCGTGCACTGGTCGAGGAACTGATGCGCGAACACGCAGCCAAGCTCGTATTTGCGGGCTTCGGTCAGCAAATCGTCCATGTTGCTGTCGAAGTATGCGGCAGCTTCATCAACGATGAGGAATGCTGGCTTACGCCTGTGTTCCGGTATCGCGGCGCGTTCGAGAATCGCTTGCAGCACCAGCGATATGAAGATGCGCCCGAAGTGTGCCGATGAACCTTTGAGAAAATCCTTGGCCGTGTCCACAAGGATGATCGCGTTGTTGTTGAGCGCCGAGAACAAATCAATTTTGGTTCGAGGCGAAGTGAACAGCCGTGCGAGCGTCGGGTTTTCGAGGATCGCGTTCAGACGATAGCGGATTTGCTCTTTTGTCTGCGCAAAGGTCTTGCTCGGGAAATCGCGCTCGAAGAAATTGCGCTGGATCGGTGGCAGGCTTTCGATGGCTTTGCGATATGGCGTCGCATCGTCCATCAAGTTAATGAGATCGAGAATTGTTGCGGTCCGACCAAGCGTCTCCGGGAGCGCGAGCATGAGACGGGCGACGAAACGGAAGAACACACCCTGCTTGGCCGTGAGATCGGCACCGAGCAAGCCATTGAACAGATAGTCGAAGGTCTGGATCACGCCCGCCGTCACCTGTTCTTTCGTCCCCTCGTCATACTCGCCGAGCCGGTCCCGGTTCACATCGAAGATGTTGAGCGCGGGAGGGTGCTTGATGTCCCTGGGCGTGATGTAGATGAGGCGGTCGGCAAGCGGCCCGGTGTCGGGATCAAAGAGCGCGAGGTGCGAGAGTTTGTTGATGAGGTCGGTCTGGCTGTCGATGATGACGAGCGCCGGCGGATCGTCCGATTGCAGATCGTGAAGGATCAGATGTTGGAGCAGTTGGGTCTTGCCCGCGCCACTGCCGCCCACGACGTGCATGTGACTGAAACGGTCCTCGAATGTGAGTCTCAGAGGTACGGGCGTCATGAGAAAATCATAGAGTGGCGTGCCTTTGAAATACGCCTCTACAATCTCATCGAGCGGCGCGTCATTGCCTGACGGCAGCTTGAACGGCTTCTTGGGCTCATAGGGATCGGAGATGCCCGAGACCGCACAGATGTTCATGTGCATCCTCGTACTGACCTCAACGAACAATCCGTTGTCTATGTACGATTGGGTCCAGAGGATGCCGTAGAAGCTGTCGAGGAGCTTCTTGGGTTCGGGCAGCACGTAGATGAACGGAATGTTGAACGGCGAGGTCTCTGAGAACTGCGGCAACTCCCGCGTGGCCGCATCAAATAGACGAAAGAGGCCGCCCTGGAGGAAGTCGATCACGCGATCCTGATTGCTGAGGAAGTGGCGCTTGGCGGTGAGGAAGCGTTCGAGGTCAACCTGCTCCTTGAGCGATAGCTGGCCGATATCCCATTTGAGTTCCGGGAAGCTGAAGATCGCGCTTTCCTGATACGCGAGGTCCCGGAGCGCCTTGGCGCAGGGCATCGTGAGACCTTCGGGCAGGCGATTTCCAACGTCGATGTAGATCGGCGAGAGGATGGGGATGACCGCCCCCCTCCTTTGCGTATTTGGAGGCGAGGTGTAGGGCGCGCACTTCCCGGTATAGGGCTTTCAGCCCGGCTAGGTCGCGCGAACGCTCATCCGTGAAGCGGCGGAGGAAGGGGGTGAAGGATGTCGGTGAGAACGGGTCAACCGCCATCTCAGAGAACGAGGTAGAGGAGGAAGGCGAGGCCCACGGCTCCGATACAGCCGAACACAACACGCTCGGGATTGGCCTCGTATAGCTCGCGCGCCCTAACAGTCACGAACCCCCGAAACTCATCGACCGACCCAAATTGGGGCGGCGTCGTCGGCCCGGTAAGTTGAAGTGGCGTCACGCCCGCCGTTGGCGCAGGCAATGCCGCGAACTCCAAAGCACCCTTGCGAAATATGGACCTTCTCCTCGTCGTCAAAGTCCACGAGCGTAATGCTGCCGCTAAGAGGGTGGCTGCTGCTGCGAGATATGTTTTCAGGGTTCGGCACGCCTGCATGAACGTCTCTTCGGCACTGAGCAGTTCGGGCAGGTCTTTGCACTCAATATGGTGCCCGCGCCCGAGGCTCGCGATGGAGACGTTGAGGCTCATCTTCGCCATCGCGAGAGACACCATGCCCCGCGCCAGACCCGACGCCTTCTCGCGAAGGCTATTGCTTTCCACCCCGGCCAAGGTGCTCGCCCATCTTCTCGACATGCCGCCGCGCGGCCTGGCTGCTGTAGACGAGTTCCTTGCCGAGCTTGTACTTGCCGATGTTGGCAGTCTCGCTCGGGCTGTAGTCAGCGCGAACGTCGAGACAGAAAAGAACCGTTCCGCCAAACACGCCACCGGCGCGCTGGCTACGTTGAATTTTGAGCTGCATCGAATCCCCCCGGACAAATGAGACGGTAGGGGTGCGATGGCGTGCTGTCACGCTCGATTGGAGCGAATATTGTTCTATCTCTGTTGATGGTTTTTCCTATCCTTTTAGACCGAGCGGACAACGAAAGAGTTGGTTCTGACCGAGCAGGCATAAAAGAGGAATAATCCTCTATAAGTCGGGCGTGCGACTGTTTTGATTGCATTCCCGCATGTGAAGCAGAGCGCCGCTATGAGAGCAGAAACGGCGTGGCGATACGGTATCGCCCTGCGTATCCCCCAGCGTATCGCCCACCACATCGCGCAAAAAAAAGAGGGCGGCCTGAGCCCCGCCCAATCACTCCGTCATCGGGAGCCTTGTGTGATCTGATCTCGGCGCGTGATGCGCTCTTGAAGCCAGTCCAACACTTCCTGCTCGATCCATCCGACTCTGCATTGGCCAAGCCGTATCCGTTTCGGGAACGACCCTGCCGCTTCAAGCCGGGCAACATGTTGCGGGGAGTAGAGAACAAGTTCCTTGAGCTGACGCTTCGATAGAATCCGCATCGCGGTATCTCCTCGTAAGAGGAGCATCGCGACGCCCCATGGGTTACGCCCAGTGGACGAGCGGACCCTAAAGCCTCGGTCTTGGTATCTCAATGCAGCGGCAGGAAAAGAATGGTGAGCGTAGAACACCGCATCTGCACATCGCTGAACACTGCGGAACATGCCGCACGTTTTGGTGATTTCGTTCGAGTGGTACAGCGTCGGAATGGAGATCCAACGACGCCGTTCGAGAATGCGCCGGACCAGAACCGGCAAGAGGATCGAACTCACTCGGCGTGATATCGAGATATTCAAACTCCTAAGCAGGTATCGGTATCTGCGCTCGACGTACATCCATGCCTTCGTCGGCGGCGCATCCGAGACGCGCTTCAAGGAGCGCCTGGGCGACCTGTTCCACGAGGGCTACCTAGACCGACCTCCCCAGCAATGGGAGTTCGCCGACGCCCGGCATACGCCGGTCGTGCATGAAAGCGGCCGAGCCGCCGATCAGGCGCTACGCGCGTGCGGTATGGCTTTGGAGGGGGCGAACACGCCTCTGGCGGACAGCCCGCATCGGCAATTCCTCCACTCGCTGATGATCTGTGAGACGCTGGCATCTCTCGACCTAGGGGTGCGCGCCACAGCCGGTCTCCGGCTCATCGGATGGCCCGAGATACTTGGCCGGGCACCGGACGCCACCCGCTCATCCCCGACGCCGTTTCGCATCCCCGTGCCTTCTGGGGGCTATCTGGTGCCGGACGGCCTGTTCGGTATCGAGTACAGCTCAGGCGGGTCGAAGTCGTACCGGTTCTTCGCACTGGAAGCCGATCGCGGGACGGTGCCGATAGTGCGGTCAAGCCCGAACCAATCATCTTACCTCGGGAAGATTGGGTCGTACCGGGAAATCATCGTCCGCCAGGTGCATAAGACGTATTTGGGCCTGCCCAACCTTCTGGTTCTCACTCTTACGACCAGCCAGGAACGCATGACTGGCATCATGGGCCGACTTCAACGGGAGCAGGGCGATAACGCCACTTTTCTTTTTGGCGCGATAGCCGCTGGTGCGACCCGAACGCCGATGCCGCTTCTGACCGCAGCATGGCGACGCGCCGGCTTTTCACCGCTGCGCATCGATGAGTAGGGGGCGCCGACCTCTTTGAATGGCTACGCGTAGTCGTGATTCGCGCGCTCGCGCACAAAGTTGTGCGGTTGGATCGAATTTGACGCTGGACCGCTCAAAAGTGCTCTTGAAAATTGCTGGTACGAACGTGGTACCAAACAAGAGCGTCGAAAATTTCCTATGCCAGCTATAGAGTTACCGAAATATAATGGTGGCTCTTCTGGGCACCAGGAAATAATTCCTACAGCAAATCTGTGCGTTGTCTGTTCTTCGAGACGGACAGCAGCCACCTCAGGGCTTGGTGAACAGAGCTTCGAAAAGTCGCGTGGATTCGCGCAGTCCCTCGTCGCTGAAGGCGATCGACTTCGTCTTGCCGACCGGATTCTCGATCAATCCCTTGGCGTGGAGGCGGCCTAAAACCGCCCAGTCGAAGTTCTTCCAGGCCCGAAATCCGTCATGCAACGTCAGATAAAGCAGGGCGAGCGCAACCTCGTCGATCTTCTCTTCTTCGATAGTCATCTCGAAACCTCCAGCGGCGCGGCACAGCATATCGCTGCTGGCGACCAAACCTAATATTCTGAGCGAGGAATCGAAGACGCGAGCGGCAGCCGCCGCCGGAGGATGCGCCATGGGCGCGAAGCAATGGGTCTATGTCGGAAGCCGGGCGGGCAACGGACCGTCCGGGGCCGAGAAGGCCGCAATCACCGTCGCTTGCGAGCGCTTCATCGCGGAGGTTCTGAAGCCGCGCTTCCTGCCGGAAATCCGCATCACCGAATTCAACTATCCTGTCGATATCGGCGGCAAGTGGCACGGACGCAATTATCGCTTTTTGCAGCGCTATCGCTCCGGCGGAACCCATACGTTGGCGGGTGAGTTCGAGTCGCCTTTCACCCGTCTGGAATATGTCTCGCGCGATCGCTTCGATATTTCCTATCGCCGCCACAACGATCAGTGGTGGCGCCTGCATCGATCCGTCACCCTGAATGAAGCGCTCCGCCTCATCGAAGACGACGGCCTCCTACATCCTCTATGACGAAGACGAAGAACAAAACTGCGCCGTCCCGCTTCGATCTAGATGCTTTGCGCAAGGCGGTTGGCGACAAGGTACTGGCGCGAGGACAGGCCTATCATTCCGACGGCCGAGTGGAGATTCTCAGTGTCGAACGCGATCGAATCCGCGCCCGGGTTGCCGGCACGGAAATCTATCAGGCGGAGCTTTCAGGCTCCGGCCGACGGTTTTCCCGGCACATGCACCTGTCCAGCGTTCGAGCGAGATGATTTCTGCAAGCATCTGGTGGCGATCACGCTGGCGGCAAATGCAATGGATGCGGGAACGATCGACGCGGTGCGCGGTCGCTTCGCGCAAGTCCGCGAACATCTGCGCGCGAAGGGTGTGGAGGCGCTGGTAGACATAATCATGGAGATCGCTGAACGCGACGCGGACTTGCGCCGTCATCTCGAGCTTGCGGTGGCCATGGACGGCAAAGATAACGAGACGCTGTTCACCCACTTCAAAGCGGCGATCACGGAGGCAACGCGAACATCCGGCTATATCGAATATCGCCAGATGCGCGCCTGGGCGGCTAATATTGGGGCAATTCTGGTACACCTCGAAGACATAATCGACAAGGCACGGGCACCGGTGGTGCTGCGCCTGCTCGATCATTTCTTCATCCGCATGGACAAGGCGTTACAGAGCGTCGACGACTCGGACGGCCATGGCGGCGGCCCTGCTCGCGCGGGCAAGCGAGCTGCATTTCAAGGCCTGCCGCGCCGGCAAACCTGAGTCGCTGGCGCTCGCTCGCGACCTCTTCCGGCGCGAAACGGAATGGGACAGTGACCATTTTTGCCGCGCGAGCGAAAAATATCGGACACTTTTGGGGAAGGCCGGTTTGGCCGAATATCGTCGCCTCGCGCAGGAAGCTTGGGCGGAATTCAAGCCGTTGCGCGGTGGCGCGCGGCGTGTGCGAGACGACGTGCCCGAGAAGCGCTATCGGCTGCAATCCATTCTCGAGAGCTTTGCGGCGCGCGACGGCGATATCGATGCCCGGATCGCGATCCGTGCCGCGGACCTGTCGTCGGCCTATGCCTATCTGCAGGTCGCGAAGCTGTGCGCGGATCATGGCCGCTCGGCCGAGGCGCTGAAGTGGGCCGAAGAAGGCTTGTGGCAGTTCGAGGATGAACCGGATAGACGGCTCACGGTGTTCGCCGCCACTCTGCGACGTCGTGTGCTGGAAGCCGGCAATCCGGTCGGCGGCATGCAACGCCGCAGAAAGTCAAAGCAAGAGCAATAAAATCGTTGTCGCGGTTGTTTGCGAAAACGAAAGCCGCGCGGGAAAGCCCGATACGTCCCGGCGCCGCCCTTCCGGGCTCGCCAAGCGAGCCGACCCAGTGCAGCCTGAGTTCCTACTTGGGGATCGGAAAAGCATACGACGTTAGCCATTTTGGCCCGTTGCCTAATAACGCTTATTAGACTAGCGTCACGCTTTAGTAACGAGTTCGTTCCTTTATCGGAACAGTAGGAACGACATCGTTTCCTGAGCACAGGCCGGGTTTCCGATATGCCGACAGACAACCAGACCGGAGGGCGCCGCGTCGGCACCTATATGCGTTCGGCCGTCGTCGGTGAAGCCGTGAACGCGTTCGTTCCGTTCCCGTTGCCACCCGCCAAACCGCCCCTGGAATTGGGCGATCGGCTCCTGCACCGCTTGCGACTGGCCGAGCACGCGCTCACCCGGCTGGACCTTGCCAGCGACATGGTACCATCGCTCGACTGGTTCATCTACGCCTTTGTGCGCAAGGAGGCCGTGATTACGTCGCAGATCGAAGGCACGCAGGCCACGCTTGTCGATCTGTTCGCCTTCGAGGCCGGCGACCAAGCCGAACCCAACGCCGAAGTCCGCGAGGTCTGCAACTATCTCGATGCGCTCGGTTATGCGCGCGGGCAGTTCGAGAAGGCGAGGGGGCTGCCGCTCTCCATGCGGCTCCTGAATGAAGCGCATCGCCGATTGATGCAAGGCGTGCGCGGAGCCAACAAGCAACCTGGCGCAGTTCGGAAAAGCCAGAACTGGATCGGCGGCAGCCGGCCCGGCAACGCGGTCTATGTGCCTCCTCCGCCCGAGCGGTTGGGAGAACTGCTTGGCGCTTTCGAGAAATATATTCATGCAGACGACGATTTACCCAAACTAGTGAGGGCAGGGCTGCTCCACGCGCAATTCGAAACGATCCATCCCTATCTCGACGGCAACGGCCGCATCGGGCGTCTATTGATCGCACTACTCCTGGAGCATTGGGGGATGCTGCGCGCGCCGCTGCTCTATCTCAGCCTCTTCTTCAAGCGCCATCGGGAGGAATACTACCGGCGTCTCAACAGGGTGCGCATAGATGGCGACTGGGAAGGATGGATCGATTTCTTTTTGGATGGTGTTGCCACGATCGCAGACGAGGCGGTTGCCTCCGCACGAGAACTATTTGCGCTCATCAACGCGGATCGCTCCCGTCTTTTGGGCGCCGAAACAACATCCGTCTCTGCTGTGCGCCTGTTCGATCAATTGCCCCGGCAGCCCATCGTGACCGTCGCGTCGGCGATGCAACTCTTGAAGACGACCAAGCCGACAGCAACGCGCGCAATCGATGCGATGGCGAGACTTGATATCCTTACGGAAACCACGGGCAGGAAACGGGATCGCAGCTATGCCTATCAATCCTATCTCGACCGGCTGAAAGTTGGGACTGACCTCGATTTTCGGGGATGACCTAACTCTTGTCGAAGCCGGAAATTTGTTGGCTTTTTGTTGGTCCAAAGGGCGTACGCGGCAAAAGGTTCGTAGAAACAATTGCTTAGATGTAGCCTTCGAGTCCTCTTCTGGGGCACCAGGAAATAATATGTCGCTTTGAGAGCGTGCCGGCTGCCGTGCTCCGGCTGCGACGCTTTGCGCTTTCCCAAGTCCGTCGCGACACACCGCCCACCGTGGATCAATACGTCACCGTCACCGTGATGCCGTCGGTATAGAAGCCGGGCGTCGTGAACTGGCGGGGGGCGAGGCTGCCATAAGCCGTGAACGTCGTCAGCGAGAGCCCGCTGCTGGCGGCGTAAGCCTGCGTCGCGGTCGGCGTCGTGCCGTCGCCCCAGATCGTGCTGTATGCCGCGGTCGTGTAGAGATTGTAGTTGAGGCGGGCCGTACCGAAGGCCATCTTCCGCTGGCCGAACGTGCCGTTCGTGCCGGCGGACAGCGCGATGGTGAAGCTCGGCAAGGTCGAGGCCAGCACGACCGTGCAGGTGACGGTGACGGTCCCGTTGGACGATGTGGCGGCGGCGGCGCCCGGCGAATACAGTCCGAACGCCACCCCGGTGGCTAGCATCAGGATCGGGTTGAGCCCGGTGCCGCAGGCCGCCGCCCCGGCCGGTGTCGGTGCGGCGAGCAAGGCCAAGCCGAGAAGACATCCGCGCGTGTGCGCGTCGATTTTCATAGCGTTTCGTCCCTGGCACAAAGCACCGGCCCGAGCCGGGGAATGGTGTCGCGCGGCGCGGCCGCCGCCGGCGACAGGCCGAACCGGCAGGACAGTTCGCCGTATTCGACCGTCCCCCTCACGGCATGGGAAAATTCCGCGATGAAGATTTCGCCGCCGCGTCCCACGACGAGCGGGTCGCCGCCGTCGCTCAGCGTCACGCGCGAACCGGGCGGCGGAAAGCTTCCGTCGCGCAGGCGCAGCACGATGAGGGCGGGACTGTGCGAAGCCGGCGCCAGGTCGACGACCACGCCGCTCATGCGCCGCGGCACCACGATCCTGTCCGTCGTGTCGACGATGGTCGCAAGGTCGTAGTCGCGCGGGTCGATGGAGATGCGGTTCTCGGTGTAGGGCACCAGGCCGGTGACCAGGGCGTCGCCGTCCGCGTCGGCGGTCGCGACCTGGCGGTTTTCGCGGAAGATGCGGGCGTCTTTCTCTCCCGTATGCACCAGCGCTACCGCGCCGTCGGGAATCTGCGTCGCGTACACCGCACCGTCCATCGCCACCACCGCACCCGAGGCCAGCACCCGTCCCGCCACCTGGCCGTCGCGCGACGAGACGGCGGCATCAAGACGGCCATGCGGACCGATCCAGCTCGCTTGCGCCTGCACCAGGGTGCTGTCGCCGGTGGCGGCGGAGACGCGATAGCCGAAGCCGCCGTCGGGATTGACCGATCGGGTAAGGCCGATTTCTTCCGCGTCGCCGCGGCGTCCGACGCGCGCCGTCGCATCCGCGGCAAGGTCGCTGTCGAGCGAGACGCTGAGAAACACCTCGGCCGTCCACATCCGGTTGGCAAAATCGTAGAAGCTGGTGGTGCCGATGTACCAGCGTTCGGCGAAGGACAGGGTGTAGGACGCCGAAACGAGCCGGGTCGCGTCCTGTCCGTCGCGCTTGCTTTGGATCCAGGACGCCGCAACCGAGCCGTAGCGGGCGAGATTGAGATTCCCGCCGAGCTGCATCTGCCATCTGGGCGGCGGTCCGCCGCCGATGCTCGCCACGTCGTCATAGCTGCCAGACGTTGCGCTGAGCGATGCGAAGAATCCGACCGGATAGGACTGGGTGTCGAGCGATGCGGAAAAAAGCGCGCCGCTGCGGCGAAGCCCAAGATGGTCGCTGCGGCTCGCCGCCGCGGCGATCTGCATCGCGCCATAGGAACCGAGCGAGAAGGCCGCGCCGCCGCCCGCGAGCTGCACGCTCCCTGTAGCCTCGCCATGGCTTTCGAGCGTGAGCCAGTCGGTGACGCCGATGCGGTATGTGCCGGTCAGCACCGGTCCGCCATAGCCGAAGCTCCGCACCCCGTAATCGCGGCGCAGGAATCCGATATCGAGATCGTAGGCGGAAAGCCCCGGGCGCAGCAGCGTGGTGGTGGCGAAGAACGGCAGCACTGTTGTGGTCTCCCGTCCCAGCACGTCGCGCACCACGATGCTCGCCTGGCCGGCGCCGGTGATGACGGGAAGATTGTCGATTTGGAACGGCCCGGGCGCGAGGTCGGCCTCGAACACCCGCGCCGAATTGATGAACACGTCCACCGTCGCCGGCACCGCCGTCCGGCCGAAGAAGCTCGGCAGGGGCAGGGTGGCAAGGTCGGGCCGCAGCGCGAAGTCGGTGGCGATCTGCAGGCCGGCGAAGCGCACCGAACGCGACCAGCCGAGCCCGCCGGAAATTGCGTCCCCGGCCAGCCAGTGCCGCATCGAATCCTGCTCGTCAAACTCGGCGGTGGTGTCGAGTCGCGTGAAGCGCGACGCGCCCCGCTGGCTCTGCGCGAAGCCGTTCGCGCTCAGCGTGCCGAACGGCGTGAAGACCGTGCCGGCCAGGGCGGCGCCGAGGCTCCAGGTCTCGCCGGCATGGCTGAAATCGTCGACCGTGCCAGACAGGTCGTATTGGCCGATGAACCCGATGCCGGCGGTCGTCGCTTCCGCCGTCGCCGGCGCGCGCAGATCGAAGCCCTGCGGTGCGAGGCGGTCGCCGTCCGCTGCGAGCAGGAGCTGCTGCTCCGCATCGAGCAGCACCGACCGCATGCCGTCGAGCCCGGCCAGGGCAACGAAGCCGTCGGCGTCTTTTTCGGCGGGACGTATCGCGATGCCGGCGGCGGCGAGGTCGGCGGCACGCACGAATATCGCGCCGTCGCGGTCGACGGCTTTGGCGATCACATGGCTGGAGACGCCGTTCACCCATATTTCCAGCACCAGCGGCTCGTCGCCGCTTGTCGCCGCCGCCGCTCCCGCCAGACAGAGATAGGCCAGAACTGCCGCGAGGACCGCGCGTGTCACGGAGCGATGGTGATCGGCGCATCGATCGCCGTGTCGTCGCTGTCGTCATGTCCGGTGACGCGCAGGGTTCCGCCGGCGCCGCGTCCCGGCAGCGCTACCGTCCAGCGGCGGGACACGCCGGCAAGGATGTAGGAGATCGTCCCCGGCGCCACCGCCACCTTGGCGCCGTCGGGCGTGGCGAGAAACAAATTCAGAAGCTTGGCGTGGCGCGTGCCGGTGTTGCGCGCCACGAGCGAGATGCCACCGGGGCTCGGCGCGGCGCTCCAGGCAAGACGCGCCGGCGTGGGATGCGCGGCGGCGACGAACACCGGAACGCTCAATTGCAGCAGGACCCGCACACCCAGCGGCGCGGCCGCCTGCGGATCGGGAAGCTCGCTGGCGACGAGGCGGAAGCTTCGCTCGGCCGCCGCGGCGCCCGGCGTGATCGCGAGGCGGACGGTCTGGCGCCGTTCGGGAACCAGGCGCGCCATGGGCGGGCTTATCGTCAGCGTGTCGCTCCGGTCGAGCTGCTCGCCGCCGTCGCTCTGCCGCCAGTCGAACCCCTGTATCTGGACGACGATGGCCTGCGGTCCGTGGTTGGTGATGTAGAAGACCGCCCGCTCGGCGCCCGGCGCCACGTCGATCGTCGTCGGCGCGATCTCGAACGCCCCAGCCGTTGCCGGGCCGGCCAAGCCCACCCCGATCGCGCCCGCCGCCAGAACAACGATCAGGGCGCGCATCGCGGCTGCCTCAGAAGGTCAGGGTGACGGTGACGAGATCGGCATAGAGGCCGGCGGCGGGCGCCTGCAGCGCCGGAACGCGGCCGAACACCGTGTAGTTCTGGGGCACGAGCGCCGAGGTGCCGCCGAAGGTGGCGGTCGACAGCGTGCCGTCGCCCCACAGCGTCGTGCGCCCCGCATTCGTGTACATCAGATAGTTGAGCGCGCCGCCGGTGACGATGCCGGTCATCGAGCGCGCCGCTTCGGTCGCGCCCGCGCCGGTGCCCACATCCGGCGCGATAGTATAGGCGACGCCGGCCGTGCAGATCGCGGTTACCGTGCTGGTCGTGTCGTTCGGCGTGGCGGCGATGCTGGAGTAGTTGCCGAAGACCAGATTGGTCGCGGTGACCGCGCAGCCCGAGAGGACCGTTGCCGTCACGGCGAAGGTCGTCGTCGCCGTCGCTGCCTGGCCGGGCGTCGCGGCGGCGAGGAATGCGAGCGCCGCGGCGCCGCGGATGGCGCTCTTCAGACAGGAGCGCGGGGAGAGCGAAAGATTGGCGAGAAGCATCGGATGAAGGTCCTTTTGGGGTGACGACGGGCCGCCGGGCGATGCCATTCGCGAGTAAGACTTGCGCTTGGACAACCTGTACGAGCATTGAAATGCCCATACAACTACTAACGAAAGAAGTAGAGGGAGGAAGAAGAGAGAAGTTCCTTGTCGGAACTATTCGTTGCCGTGCCACTGCACGATCTGCAGCGCTATTTTGGGAACCTATTTGCGGCCGATCGAGTCTTAAGCCGGTCAGCCGCCGGCGCGGGCCGGCGCGCGATTGCGCTTGGGCGCCAGATAGTCCCGCAACAGCACAAAGCGGTAGCCGTTCTCGCGCAAGCCGGCGATCAGGCGGGGCAGCGCCTCGGCCGTGTGCCGGCCGCGCCCGTTGATGTGGTGGATCAGGATATCGCCGGGCCGCGTGCTTTCGAGCGTTTCGCGCACCATCCGGTCGGCGGTCTCGTGCGGGTCCGGATCGCCGACTTCCCAGCGGTAATGCACCACGCGAAAGCCGAGGCCTTCGACATCGGCCAGCGTTCGCGCCGTGTAGCTGGTGGCGGGAAAACGGAAGAACGCCGTGCCGCGGCCGGTAAGCCGCGCGATCTCGCCGTCCGTCCGCAGCACTTGCGCCCGCACCTCGTCGTCCGACAGCGCCTGCATCCGGTTGGGATGGTCCCAGCTGTGGTTCTCCAGCTCCACGAAGTCGAGCGCGCCCAGCGCCTTCACCGCCGCGGCGTTGTCTTGAACGAAGCGTCCCGACAGGAACAGCGTGAACGGAATGCGGTGCGACACCAGATAGTCCGAGATGCGGGTGTCGAGCGCCATCGGCCGCTGCTGCTCGCAGGCATCGAAGGTGAGGGCGACGACGCGTTCATCCGTCGGCAGACGCAGGATCACTTCGCCGCGCGTCCCGCCCGGCACCAGTGCCAGCAGAGCCATGCCCGCAATCCATGTCCTCATGGCGCCCCCCCTCGCGCGAGCGGTCTACTTTGCCGGATGACGCGTCGGCGGTGTAGCCGTCGCTGCGGGCGCGGCCTTGGGCCGTTTTTTTGGCCCGAAGCAGGCGCCGCCGGGACGATCCCGCGCGGCGCGCCCGCCCGGGTTGCCTGCGGAACTCGGCGGCCGCGGCAATGTCCCTATGGCAAACCACATAAGCGGGCCTGCGAATCGCAACGCGAGTCGTTCTGCATACGGAATATCCCTGACTTCTCTCCACGCGAATCTCCGTACGCGGAATTCCCGGCTATTGATTCGTTTCATCCTTAACGAAACTCCAACGGTCTCGCGGCAGTCGCGGGGCCTACCGAGGAAAAAATCATGTCGCTCGACACCGCACAGCATGTGACCGCCAGGCCCGCTGCCTATCAGGGCGCGCCGTTGCGCGCCGTCGTCCCGCCGCCGCCGCCGCCGCAGACGCTGCAGCAGCATCTCGCGGTGCTGCGCGATGTCGGGACCATGCTCAACTTCTCGCGCAACGAGACCATCGTCCAGGAAGGCGATCCCGCCCATCACGTGTTCCAGCTCGTCAGCGGCACCGTCCGCCTGTGCCGCCACACCTCCGACGGGCGCCGCCATATCTCCGACTTCGCGCTGCCCGGCGATCTGTTCGGCGTGTTCGGCGGCAGCGTGCAGGCGTTCACCGCCGAGGCGGTCGGCGACGTCAAGCTGATCTCCTATCCGCGCGCCCATATCGACCGCCTGGCGGAGCGCGAGCCGCGCTTCCGCGCCAACATCCTCACCCATCTGTCGGCCCATCTGCTCGCCTCGCAGGCCCACACCTTCGTGCTCGGCTGCCAATGCGCCAAGGAGCGGCTGGCCTCGTTCCTCATCCGCCTCTCCGAGCGCACCGGCGCGATCGAGACCGGCCGGCTCGAACTCGCGATGAGCCGGCAGGACATCGCCGATCATCTCGGCCTGACCATCGAGACCGTGTGCCGGACCGTGACCAGCCTCAAGAAAGCCGGCGTCCTCGGCTTGCCCGGCGCGCATCAGATGGTGCTGCGCAATGTCGAAGCGCTTTGCGAGCTCGCCGAAGGCAGCGCGCTGCACTGAACCTCGTCCGTAACGCCGCCGTCGTCCGCCGCCCCTCCGCGCACCGGAAGCCATTGCCATGCATGATCTCGTCAGCTTCATCTTCGACGCCTTCTTCAACTTCTCCGTCTGGACCTCCGACATCGCGGCCCGGCTGGCGGCGCTGGCGGGTCATCAGGTCGGGCAGGGCGAGCTGGCGATGGCGACCATCGTGTCGACCTCTCTCCTGGTATGCGTGCTCGGCTGCGCCTGGGCACTGCTCGAACGCGCCCGTGCCATGCGCGCCCGCCATGTCATGAGTCAGAACCTGGCCCGGGCCCAGGCCGAAATCCGCTTCCGCGAGGCCGTGATCCAGTCCAGTCCGGAGTCCATCGTCGTGATGGGTGCCGACATCGCAGTGCCGCTGAGCTATCGCGGCGGCAGCGCCCTGCTGCAAGCCTGCCTCAGCGGACCGGACGCGACCCTGTTGGCGGCGAAGATGACCGGACTGCTCGAAGGCGGCGCACCCTTCGCCCTGGCGGCGCGCACCCGCGTCAATACCAGCGTCGCGATCCAGGGCGGCATCGTCGGCAGCCGCGCCGCGATCTTCCTGCGCATCGAGGAGAATTCGAGCGCGCTCGACCGCGACCTCAAGGCCGTGCTGGAAGCGCTGCCGGCGCCGGTGTGGATCCGCAACCGGGCCCTGGCGCTCACCTGGGCCAATCGCGCCTTCCTCGCGGCGACGGGCGCCGGCACGCTGGAAAAGGCCATGCAGTCCGACGTCCATCTCATCCGCTCCGAGCGCGATCTCGTCTCCACTGCGCTGGAGGGCCACGACGTCATCGGCGAGCGCCGCTACACCGTCGTCGACGGCCGCCGCCGCGCCCTTTCGGTCGACATGCTGCGCCTGCCGAGCGCGCAGGTCGCCGGCGTGGCGCTCGACGTCACCGAGTCGGCGCAGGCCGAAGGCCAGCTCCAGCTCAGTACCGACGCCTATGTCGACGTCCTCGACCGCGCCATCACCGGCGTCGCCGTGTTCGGCGCCGACCGCCGCCTCGTCTTCGCCAGCAAGCCGTTCGCGCGTCTGAGCGGACTGCCGCAGAGCTTCTGCGAAGGCCATCCCGCCCTTGAGGACGTCTTCGACCGCCTGCGCGAGCTGCGCCGCCTGCCCGAGCAGCGCGACTTCGCGGCATGGAAGAACACCCATATGCGCCTGTTCGAGGGCGACAAGGGCCGGATCGACGAAACCTGGCACATCCCCGGCGGCAAGAGCCTGCGCGTCAAGGCCTATCCCTATCTCCTCGGCGGCGTGTACTACGTCATCGAGGACATCAGCGAGGCGCTGCGCCTCAACACCTCGCTCCAGATGCTCGCCGGCACCCAGCGCGCCACGCTCGACGCGGTCGCCGAGGCGATCGCCGTGTTCGGTCCCGACGGCCGGCTCAAGATGCACAACACCGCTTTTCGCGAGATGTGGCGCCTGGAGGAGAGCGAACTCGCCGACGGCCCGCACCTCGCGCGGATCGCCGCACTCTGCACCGCCCGGATCGGCGTCGACGGAATCTGGAGCATGGTGTCGTCGGGCATCACCTCCGGCGAGCCGGCGCGCTACGGCGACTGGGGCCGCGTCACGCGCGCCGACGGCCGCGTGCTGTCGCTGTCGCTGACGCAATTGCCGCTGGGCGCGATGCTGGCCTGCTTCGAGGACACCACCGAGATCGAGCGGTTCAAGGCCGACATCGGCGACGCGTCGGCGGCTTGAGGCGCTAGGCAATTTCTGCCGTAAGGCGAACTCCCGAATTTCGCCGTACCCTGGGACATGCGATCGTCCCGTCGAATTCTGGTGGGAGCGTCCGCCGCGCCTAACAGGGCGATAGCCCGAAGGCGCGGCGGATAACCAAACGATGCTTTTGAAACTGATTGCGACGCTCGCCTTCATGGCGCTGATATTGCCCCTGGAACCGGATCTCGGGCTGGGCAAGCCTTTGGCTTTCGCCTCGGTGGATTTCGACAACGTCCACAATGCGGCGCTCGCGGCGGTGACCCGCATTCGCGCCGACTTCAAGGCCAATGCGGGCGCCCAGCAATGACGCCCGCGCGGCACATGCATCGCATGGCGCTCTTCATGCGCGAGACGGCGCGCGAGGCGGAAATGCCCGGCCATCTGCCCGGCCTTGCCGAGAGCCTGGTCAAGGCCGCGGACGAGCTCGAACGCCGCGCCGCGAATTTGACCGATCAGGCGCTGGAAACTTAGCCGAACGACTGCCGCCGGTTCGAGGCCGGCGCTCCGCAGAGCGGGAACTTCGCCGCGCCGGCGCTTAACCATCGCCCGCGAATATTGTGCCCAGCGCTGCCCGCACCAGCTAGGACTTTCCCGTAGCCATACCCATCTACAGTGCGGAGAACTGCGCCCGGGGGTCGAGACCGAACTCGATCACAGTGCTTTCGATCAAGACATTGATTGATTGATGAGTTAACGGGTATCAATCATTCACGCCTTATTTTTGTGCAAAATAGGGATTACCCAAAAGGAAGGTTCGAGTCCAGCCAAGCACCTGATGTCATTCAGCAATAGAAGGCGCGGCCATGCTGCACGGTAACGATGCCCTGTTCCGTACACTGTTCGCCGCGGCGGTCGACGGAATTGTCGTTAGCGACGCTTCGGGCAAGGTAGCAAACCACAACGACGCATGCGAACGGCTGTTCGGTTGTCCGGCCGGTGAAGCCGCTTGCCGCGATTACGCATCGCCGTCGCCCGCCCGCGCCGCCTTTTGTGCTCGCGTTCCCTCCGTTACACAAACCGAGGCAAGCCGATGACAGTCGATACCCTCATCTTCGTTGTCGACGATGACACCGACGTGCGCGATTCGATCCGCAGCCTGTTGGAATCGGCGGGCTTCACCGTCAGGGACTACGGCTCAGCCAAGGCCTTCCTGGCCGAGCACGATGCCAATGGCGGCTGCCTGATCGCCGACATCCGCATGCCGGAGATGGATGGCCTCGCGCTCCAGGAAGAGCTTGTCCGGCGCAAGCGCGGCCTTCCCGTCATCATCATCACCGGCCATGGCGACGTGCCGCTGGCGGTGCGCGCCATGAAGGCCGGCGCCATCGACTTCGTCGAAAAGCCGTTCGACGACGAGGCGCTGCTCGTCAGCATCCGCCGCGCCATCGAGATCGGCCGCGAGACGCGCAACAAGGTGGCGGAGGCGGCGGCGGCGGACCGCATGCTGGCGCTGCTGACGCCGCGCGAGCGCAACGTGCTGGAGCAGCTCGTGATCGGCCGCTCCAACAAAGTCGCGGCCTATGAGCTGGGCATTTCGCCGCGCACCGTCGAGATTCACCGCGCCCATATCATGGACAAGATGAACGCCCGCAGCCTGTCCGACCTGGTGCGCATCTCGCTGGCCGCGGAAGCGGGTGCAGCCGCCCCTAGGCATTGACGCGTATACGCAGAAATCCTGATAGGAAGCGTAATCGGCCGGTGACTAACTCTCCGGCGCTGGTTTGCTGCGGATGTGCGTTGCGTGACGACTGAATCCTCTTTCCTTGTCTATGTCGTCGACGACGATGAAGCGGTGCTCGATTCGACGCTGCTGCTGCTCGAGGCCGAAGGCATCGCGGCGGCCGGCTATCGGACGCCGCAGGAATTCCTCGCCGGTTTCGAGCCGGCGCGGGCCTCTTGCCTCCTGCTCGACGTCCACATGCCGCTGCTCAGCGGCATCGAGCTGCTCGGCCAATTGCGCGAGCGCGGCGTGGTTACGCCCGCCATCATGATGACCGGCCGCAGCGATGACGGGATCGAAGAGGTGGCGCGCCGCCGCGACGCCGCGCTGCTCGCCAAGCCGCCGAACGACGACGAGCTGATCTCGCTCGTCAGGGCGGCCTCGCGCCGCCCGCGCGCCGTCTAGCGGCCGGCCTCAGCGCTTCTTCGTTTTCGCCTTGGCGGGGCGGCGCGGACGCCGCGTCTTGGGCCTGAGCTTGGCGCCCGACTTCTTGCGGACGTTTTCGCCGGCGCCGCTGCCGTGCTGGTCGCCGGCGTGCACCGCCTTGTCGAACTTGACGCCCACCAGGGCCTCCAGATCGGCGACCGCGATCATGTATTTCTCCCACTTGGCGTCGGCGACGAATTCCAGCGGCGTGTCGCTGAGATCCTGCTCCAGGAGGAAGGCGAAGCTCTGCAGCTTGCCCTCGGCGGCGGCCAGCACGATCTTCCAGAACTTCCGCGGGATCTGCATGCGGACCGGCCCCTCGTCGTCGACCCCGACGAACACCTGGTCGTCCTTGGCCAGCACCGGGCCCGCCAGCACCGACAGCAATTCGCTCGCCGACTGCTTGGCGACATAGTCCTCCAGATCGCCCCAATTGTCGTCGCCGCGCTGGGACTGGTTGAAGCCGGCGATCTGCGGCGAGCAATTGGTCGTGTGGAACGTGTCGCCGTTCGCCGCCACGATCTCGTCATAGGTGTCGCCCCAGGTCACGTCCTCGCGGCGCACGATATGGCCCTTGTCGAAGGCGCCGTCGTCCTTGGTGTAGAAGCGGTCCGGGAGCTGGTATTGCGCGTCCAGGCGCGGATCGGGGAACCATTTCTCCTGGTCGTTGGGGCCAAGGCCGCTCAGGGCCTTGCGGCTATAGCTTTTGCCTGGGTCGGGCCGCCGCGCCTTGGGCCTGTTGTTGAGGTTGGAGGCGGTGAACAGCGCGACCCGGCGGCTCTTGTGCATGACGACCGAGAAGTGGTGATAGTTCAAGACCGTCCCGCCGTCCTCCAGCGGTGCCGCATTGGCTGGATCCTTTACCATCGGCAGCGGCACCGGGACCCCGAGAAAGCCCTGGTCGAAGCCCTTGCGCTCGCTGAGGTCGTCATGGCTGTGCTGGACCTCCTTCAGCCCTTCGGTCTCCGCCGCCGCGACGGCGGCCGGCGCGCCGCCGCCCAGGCGCACGCTGATCTCCAGCGGGATCGAGAACGTCATCGCTCCCGCCGCGACGGCGAGTGTCGGCGCGGGTGACGCTTGCGGCGCCGGTGCGGCCGCGCCGTCGACCTCCTCATTGAGATCGGCATTTTTCCAATAGGAATCCCACGGCGCCGGCTTTCGGCTCGGCGTGCCGGTAAACGTCACCCCGGCGTCGATCACCCGTCCGTCGCGGCCCAGCTCCGCGGCGGGCACGCCGTAATTCGCCTTCAGGTAGAGGCCGGCGAAATGCAGCGCGATCACTTCCCTGGTCCGGGGGTCGAACACCACCGAGCCGGAATTGCCGCCCAGCGTCGAGCTGTCGTGGGTCAGCGCGTTGACCGTCTTGTCGAAGCTGTCGATCGACTCGCGCGCGCCTGCAAGCCCCGGTTGCAGGCGCTTGACGTTGTAGACCCCCTCGAAGACCTGGTTCTGGACCTCGGCGCTGTTGCGCGGATCGAAGGCGGGATAGCCGATCACCGCGACCTCGCTGCCCTTCATGCTCTCGGGCGCGCGCAGCGACAGTTTGAGCGGCACATGCGCCGGCCCCAGGCCGTCGACCGAAAGCAGCGCCATGTCCCAATAGGGATGGATCATCACCACCTTGCGCACCCCCAGCAGGGCGGCGGCATCGCCGGCGTCTTCGCGCTTGAAATCGATGCCGGTGCGGTATTGCGCGTTGAACACAAGCTGCTTCAGCCCAAGGCCGGAGGCGAAGATCTCCGCGACATGGCGGTTGGTCATCAGCAGGTTCTTGCCGACCACGAAGCCGGTTCCGCCATAGGGCAGGCTGGGATGGCCCGGCAGGTCGATGCGGCCGACCGACGGCAGCATCGCCTTGATCGCGTCCTTGATCGGCGGCCGGCCGAAATGCAGCCACAAGGGGTGGGCGACCGCGAAGTCGCCGTTCTTGATGCGGATCGCCGGCCGCTTGTCGGGAATGACGATCGCTTCGAGCACCATCTGCTCGGCGGCGTCGAGCGGCTTGCCGACGCGCGCCTTGTCCACCGCCTTGTTTATCGGTGCGACCAGGTTCCTCTGCGGCGCTGCCGCCAGCGCCATGGCGGCGCTGCCGAGCGATTCCTGCGCGCCGGCCGGCGCCACGCGGTTGAGAAAGGCCCTGACGTCGGATTCGGGCGTGCCCATTTCGCTTCTCCCATGGCAAAGGACAAATGGAATGGCCCCTGGGATCGCGAGCGCGTAAGCACGTCGAGGCGGACAACGGTGACGGATTGTACGGTGCTGTGGTCAAGCGCGGCCGTGCACGCGCGATCCGTTTGGGATCGTCAAATCGCCGGCCCGCGCGGACACTGCACGAATTGCGGCGGGGAGACAACGGCGGGCCTGCGCTTTCAACCCAGGACGGCGTTCACCGCGTAGACCAGCGCCGCCCCCAGCACCGTGGTCGCGGTGGTGAGGAATTTGGGGTGGGCGTGATGGCTTTCCGGCACCAGGTCGCTCGCCCCGAGATAGAGGAAGAACCCGGCGAACAGCGCCAGCACCGTCGCGAAGGTTTCCTGCGGCAGGCGCAGGAAGAAGGCGAGGCCGATGCCGACGGCCGGCGCCAGCGAATCCGCCAGCAGCCAGCGCAGGCCGTCGGCGCGCGTGCCGCCGCTCTTGAGCACGACGTTCATCGTGTTGATGCCGTCGGAAAAATCATGGGTCAGCACGGCGATGGCGACCGCGGCCCCGACCGTGCCGGAGACCTGGAAGGCGAAACCGATTGCCAGGCCGTCGAACACGCTATGGGCGACCAACGTGATCGCGCCCAGCGCGCTGCGCGGCGCGCCATGGCCGTGCCCGTGGCCATCGTCGTGGCCCGCCGCATGCAGCAGCGCCAGGCGGTCGAGCAGCAGGTAGAACAGAAAGCCGCCCGCGACATACAGCATGGTCGTCGCCGGCGCGACCCGCGACAGCCTTATCGCCTCCGGCAGCAGGTCGAAGAACGCGACGCCCACCACCGCCCCGGCGCTGAACCCCAGGATCAGGTGCAGCCGGTCCTTGAGACGCAGCGCCACCAGCCCGCCCAGCATGGTCGCGCCGAACGCGGCGGGCGCAAGAAATAAGGAGATCATCGGGAAGGGTGAGCCGTTGTTGTCCCGTGTCTCATACCATAGCATTTCGCCGGTACACGCATGAGGCAGCCATGGCGCCCAAGAAACGCACGGCGAAAAAGAAAGCGGCGAAGAAGACGAAGAAGCGGCCGCGCGCCAAGCCCGTGCGGGCCGCGGCCGGCAAGCAGCGGCGCCAGACCCCCGGCCCCAAGCCCGTGTCCCGCCGCTCCGCCGCCAAGCGCCGCGCCCCCGATCCCATCGACGAGACCTCCCGCGAAAGCTTTCCCGCCAGCGATCCTCCGGGCTGGACGCCGGTGACCGGCGAAGGGCGGTAGGTGGTCGCTTCCGCGACCGCGGCCGACATCCCCTCCTGGCTCGAACTCGCCCGCGAGGTCGAGCCGCTGTTCGGCGCGATGCCGATGTTCGACGTCACGCTCAAGGCCAGGATCGCCGAGGGCGCGGCGCTGTGCGTCCGCGGCGAGGGCGGCGTGGTCCTCGGCGGCGTCCTGCTGGGCGGCGAGGCGCCCGACAACTGGATCCGCTGGCTGGCGGTGCGCGGTTCGGCGCGCGGGCAGGGCATCGGCGCCCGCTTGCTGCGCGAAGTTCTGGCGCGCTGGTCGGCGCCCTGCACGATTTCGCTCGCCACCTTCGGCCCCGGCGCGCCCGGCGGCGGCGCGGCGCGGCGGCTCTACGAACGTCACGGCTTTGCGGCGGGCGCGATGCTGCCCGGCGGCCCCGAAAGCGGCACGCGCCAGCGCTATACGCTGGTGCGGCTGTGAGCGCCTCCCGCCGTCGCGAGGCGCTATTTTCGCGACAGCGCGCGCTCGACGGCCTCGGGCTCGCGCTCGATGACGGTCAGCAGGACACGCGCTGCGACATCGAGCTTGCGCCCCTGTTCCCAGCCCTCCAGCGTCCGCGCCGGCACGCCATAGCGCCGCTCGAATTCGCCCGGACTCTTGGCGACGCGCTTGCGGATTTTCTTGATCCGCTCGGGCGCCATGATCTCGATCACCAGCGTCGGCAGCTCGATCTCGCCGCGCATATGCGCACGAACTTCCTCCATGGCACCGATCAATGCGCGCCCGAATTCCGTATCGTTCTTCGCAATGCCGAACTCTTTTTTTGCCTTAGCCATCCGACAATTCCTTCACCACTGTCTTGAGCGCGTTTCTCTGTTCATCCGATAGGTCCGACTGCGCCGACTTGCTGTACGCGAGCAGCAGATACGTTGTGTCGTTCCTCCAGATCACGATGTAAATCGCTCTGCCGCCGCCGCTCTTGCCGCGCGCCCTTTCATGGCGAAGCTGATTTCGCGCGCCCCGCCCAGTCCGGCGATGACGTCGCCGATCTCGGGACGGGCCACGATGGCCGCCATCAGTTTCGCGATGTCGGCCTCGGTGGCGCCCAGCTTTTTCAGCGACTTGTCGAAGTGGGCGGTTCGGACGATCTTCACGTCCCGACAATACGCTGGTAGCGTATAAAGTCAACCATTCCGCTTGCCGCTCGCGGCGGAAAGCGCGAAACACGGGCGATGAAAATCAAACTCCACAAGGGCGATCTGCCGGCCGGGCTCGATCTCGGGCCGGCCATCGCCATCGACAGCGAGACCCTCGGCCTCAATCCGCAGCGCGACCGCCTGTGCCTGGTGCAGCTTTCGGCGGGCGACGGCGTCTGTCATGCCGTGCAGTTCGCGCCCGGCGGCTACGCCGCGCCGAACCTCAAGGCGATGCTCGCCGATCCCAGATCGCTCAAGCTGTTCCACTTCGCGCGCTTCGACGTCGCGATGTTCCGCAAATATCTCGGCGTCGTCACCGCGCCGATCTACTGCACCAAGATCGCGTCCAAGCTGGTGCGCACCTACACCGACAAGCACGGCCTCAAAGACCTGGTGAAGGAGCTGCTCGGCGTCGACCTCTCCAAGGAACAGCAGAGTTCCGACTGGGGCGCGCCCGCGCTCAGCGAGAAACAGCTCGCCTATGCCGCCAACGATGTCGCCTATCTGCACAAGCTCAAGGAGGTTCTCGACGCCATGCTGGCGCGCGAGCACCGCAGCGGCTTGGCGCAAGCCTGTTTCGACTTCCTCCCCACCCGCGCCGAACTCGATCTCGCCGGCTGGGCCGAGACCGACATCTTCGCGCACTGAGTCCTCGAAGCCGCACAGGCCCGTCTCCCCGCGCCGGAGCGGTCCGTAGCGACAGCGCACGGACGAGGCCGTGGGGAGGTGCCCGTAGCACCGTCAGGTGCGAAGGGCGGAGGGGGTGGTTAAAGAGCCGTTTACCACGCGCGCAATAATGTAACTTGAACCGCTCCCGCCTATGGGACACATTTGGCACGATTTTCGCCTATGGTCCGTTCCGCGCTGGCGGCCGGACTACCAGCCGGCGCGATCCGGGAAGTTTCGTATAGCAAAAACAAGGGGCTGCATGGCATCCGCCAAGTTGAAAGCCGCCAAGCCGGCATCCGCCCGAGTCCGTGATCTGGCCGCCGCACGCCGCGTCCTGCGTCACGCCACCGATGCGATCACCGCGATCGGCGAGTCCCTGAACGGCGAGTTCTCCCGCGCCATCGACGCCATCCTCGCGGTCGACGGCCGCGTCATCGTCAGCGGCATGGGCAAGTCCGGCCATATCGCGCGCAAGATCGCCGCCACCCTCGCCTCCACCGGCACGCCGGCGCTGTTCCTCCATCCGGCCGAGGCCAGCCATGGCGACCTCGGCATGGTCACCCGCGCCGACGCACTGCTGATGCTGTCCAATTCCGGCGAGACCGCCGAGCTCGCCGATCTCATCACCTACGGCAAGCGGCTCTCGATCCCGCTGATCGGCATGGCGAACAACGCCGAGTCCCGCCTGCTGCAGGCGTCCGACGTCGCGCTCCTGCTGCCCAAGGCGCAGGAGGCGTGCCCGATGGGCCTGGCACCCACCACCTCGACCACCATGATGCTGGCGCTCGGCGACGCGCTCGCGGTGGCGCTGATGGAGCGGCGCGGCTTCTCCGCCGATCAATACCGCGACTTCCATCCCGGCGGCGCGCTCGGCAAGAAGCTGATCCGCGTCGCCGACATCATGCACCAGGGCGCCGAGCTGCCGCTGGTCTCGCCCGACACGCCGATGCGCGAAGTCGTGATCATCATGACCTCGGGCCAGTTCGGCTTCGCCGGCCATGCCGGCGTCGTCGACGCGCGCGGCGCGCTGATCGGCATCATCACCGACGGCGACCTGCGCCGCCACATGGAGCCCGGACTGCTCGACCGCAAGGCGCGCGAGATCATGACGCAGAAGCCCAAGACCGTGCCGCCCGAGATGCTCGCCGCCGAGGCGCTGACCGTGATGAACGCCAAGCCGCCCAAGGTCACCCATCTCTTTGTCGTGGACCCCAAGGCCGAGGTCGCGCGCCCGCTCGGCTTCCTCAGCGTGCACGACATCCTGCGCGCCGGCCTTTCCTGAGATGACGCGCCGCACCAGCGTGAGCGAGGCGGTGGCGCAGCCGATTTCCGGCGCGCCGGTCCGCGAGCGCCGCGACTGGACCGCCCGCACCCGCGACACCGCGCTGAACGCGCTGCGCTATTCGCGCTTCGTCATGGTGATGAAGCGGGCCCTGCCGCTCACCGCCGCGCTGCTGATCGCGGTCGTCATCGTCTATGCCCTGATCCCGCGCCAGTCCGACAAGCTCTCGCTCGAATACAAGTCGATCGGCACGATCGACAACGACCTCGCAATGCTCAAGCCGCGCCTCTCCGGCACCGACCACAAAGGCAATCCCTTCCTCATCACCGCCGACGCCGCGATCCAGGAAGGCGCCAACATCCACCGCGCCCGGCTGGTGAACGTCCAGGCCGACTTCACGCTCGACAAGGGGCGCTGGCTCAACACCACGGCGGCGAAAGGCCGTGTCGACATGGACCACAACGCGCTGGCGCTGACCGGCGGCATCGCGGTGTTCTCCGACGACGGCTACGAGTTGCACACCGCGCGCGCCGACGTCGACCTCAAGCGCGGCCGGTTCACCGGCCCGGCGGAAGTCACCGGCCACGGTCCCGCCGGCACGCTGCGCGCCGACAGCTTCGAGGTCGACCGCGACACCAGCCGGCTCGTCCTGCAAGGCCATGTCCGCATGACCATCCTGCCCGGCGAGGTGAAGGACAAATGAAACGCGTCCTCGTCCTCGCCCTGCTGCTGCTCGGCGCCGCCGCGCCGGAACCCGGCCGCCACGCCGCCGATCAGCCGATCGCGGTCTCCGCCGACCGCTTCGTCGCCGAGAAGAACCCGTCGGCCGGCGCCGGCGGCGCCATCACCGGCACCTATTCGGGCAATGTCGTCATCACCCAGGGCGACATCCGCATGCGCGCCAACACGGTGCGCATCAACGTGATCGGCGGCAAGCCCAACAAGATCTATGCCGACGGCAACGTCGTCGTCGTCTCGGCGTCCGGCACCGCGACCGGCGATTCCGGCGTCTACGACGTCGCGCCGCGCACCGTCACGCTCACCGGCCATGTCGTCCTGACCAAGGAAAAGGACGTCATGCGCGGCGCCCAGCTGACCGTCAATCTCGTCACCGGCGTGGCGCAGCTCGGCGGCGGCGTCGCCGGCAGCCATGGCGGCCGCGTTCAGGGATTGTTTACCCCCGCCGCCCCAGAGCGGAGGCAAGTAAATGAGCTTCATCCTTCCTTAAAGACGAATAGGCATGGTTCTTGCCGAACAGCGGACCCGACATGACGAGCAGCGACAGCCCCGTGGAAATGACCAACCGCCCCCGCGTGATCGCGGGCGGCAAGGGCTTGGTCGCCACCCGCATCGCCAAGAGCTACAACCGCCGTCCCGTCGTGCGTTCGGTCAGCCTCACCTTGAAGCGCGGCGAGGTCGTCGGCCTGCTCGGTCCCAACGGCGCCGGCAAGACGACCTGCTTCTACATGATCTCCGGCCTGATCCCGGCCGATGCCGGCACCATCGAGGTCGACGGCACCGACGTGACGCGCCTGCCGATGTACCGCCGCGCCCGCCTCGGCATCGGCTACCTGCCGCAGGAGGCTTCGATCTTCCGCGGCCTCACCGCCGAGCAGAACATCCGCGCCACCGCCGAGCTGGTCGAGCCCGACGTCAACCGCCTCAACGCCATGGTCGAGGAACTGCTCGCCGAATTCGGCGTCACCCATGTCCGCCACACCCCGGCGATCGCGCTGTCGGGCGGCGAGCGCCGCCGCGTCGAGATCGCCCGGGCGCTGGCCACGCACCCGTCCTACATCCTGCTCGACGAGCCGCTCGCCGGCATCGATCCCATCGCGGTCGGCGAAATCCGCGACCTCATCGTGCATCTGAAGGACCGCGGCATCGGCGTCCTGATCACCGACCACAATGTCCGCGACGCGCTCGACATCATCGACCGCGCCTACATCCTGCATGACGGCCAGGTCCTCAAGGAGGGCACGCCGGCCGAGATCGTCGGCGACCGCGATGTCCGCCGCGTCTATCTGGGCGAAAGGTTCTCGCTGTAACGCCATGGGCACTGGGGCACTCACATGGCGGGCGTAGGGCAAAGGCTGGAGATCCGGCAGGGCCAGGGCCTTGTCATGACCCCGCAGCTGCAGCAGGCGATCAAGCTGCTGCAACTGTCGAATGTCGAGCTCGCCGAATATTGCGAACAGGAACTGGAGCGCAACCCGCTGCTGGAGCGCGACGATAACGCGCCGCCGGCCGCCGAGGACCGCGAACGCCTCGAGGCCCCGGCCAAATCCGAAACCGTCGATGCCGAGCTGGCGCGCGACGACTTCTCCAAGGTCGCCGATCTCGATCAGGCCAGCCACGAGAACATGTATGACGGCGACACGCCGCAGCCCGGCCCGATGCGCGAGACCGGCTCGCTGACCGACTGGACCACCGTCAAGTCCGGCAACGCCTTCGAAGGCGACGAGGACCTGCTCGAATCCACCCTCGCCGACGGCGGCACGCTGAAGGATCACCTGCTCGACCAGGTCTCGATCGCGGCGGTGTCGCCGGAAAAGCGCCTCATCCTGCTCCAGCTCATCGACTCGGTCGACGAGGCAGGCTATCTGCGCGCCGACATCGCCGAGGTCGCCGACCGTCTCGGCGTCGAGTTGGCCTGCGCCGAGGACACGCTGCGCACGCTCCAGGGTTTCGACCCCGTCGGCGTCGGCGCCCGCGACCTCGCCGAATGCCTCGCGCTCCAGCTCAAGGCGCAGAACCGCTACGATCCCGCGATCGCCGCGCTGCTCGCCCGCCTCGATCTCGTCGCCCGCCGCGACCTGTCGTCCCTCTCGGCGATCTGCGGCGTCGACGTCGAGGACGTCGCCGACATGATCGCGGAGATCCGCGGCCTCACCCCCAAGCCCGGCCTTGCCTTCGGCTCCGAGCCGGTGCAGCCGGTGGTCCCCGACGTCTTCGTGCGCGTCGGCGCCGACGGCGGCTGGGCGATCGAGCTCAACTCCGACACTCTGCCGCGCCTCCTGGTCAATGCCCGCTACCATTCCCAGATCAGCAAGAGCGCCCGCGACAAGGATGCCAAGAACTATCTGACCGAGTGCCTGAACAACGCCAACTGGCTGGTCAAGAGCCTCGACCAGCGCGCCCGCACCATTCTCAAGGTCGCGACCGAAATCGTGCGCCAGCAGGACGGCTTTCTGACCTATGGCGTGCGCCATCTGCGGCCGCTGAACCTGCGCACCGTCGCCGATGCCATCACGATGCATGAATCGACCGTCAGCCGCGTCACCTCGAACAAATACATCTCCACCCCGCGCGGCCTGTTCGAGCTCAAATATTTCTTCACCGCCTCGATCCAGGCGGTGAACGGCGCCGAGGCGCACTCCGCCGAGGCGGTGCGCGACCGCATCAAGGAGATGATCCAGAACGAGGAACCGGTCGAAATCCTCTCCGACGACCGCATCGTCTCGCTGCTCACCGCCGACGGCGTCAACATCGCCCGCCGCACCGTCGCCAAATACCGCGAGGCGATGCGCATTCCCTCGTCCGTCGAGCGCCGCCGGCTGAAATCGAGCGCCGAAAGCCCGGTTTCCGCCTATCGCTGATCGCCCGCGGAACTTTTGCCGCGCCGCCGCGTTGCCAAAGAATCGGGTGCGGTGATTTCGCCGTCCGCTACGCCCCTTGCGCCTCTTTTCTGAACCGCGTTTGGCCGAGACCGGCGGACGATCTTTGGCGTTGCGTATGCCTGCGAACTCCTTCGGTGAGCGACGGGAGACGCTTCTTCGTCAACCGTTTTGTCGGGGCTGCCATGAACAAGTCGTCAACCAGGTCGTTGCGTCCCGCCGAAGCGCGCCATGCGGCGACGGTCGAGACCAGCGAGCGGACCATCGGAAAGCTGCTGCGCCAGCAGGCGGCGCTCGCGGATTTCGGCAGCTTCGCGTTTCGCGAGGGCAATCTCGTTAGCATATTGAACGAAGCCGCGCGCATCTGCGCCGCAAGCCTGGATGTCCCGTTCGCCAAGGTCTGCCGCTACCGCGCCGATCACAACGACCTCCTGGTCGAAGCGGGCGTCGGCTGGAATCCCGGCGTCGTGGGCTATGTCGTGTCGGCGGCGGACGAGACCACGACCCAGGGCCGGGCCTATATCACCGGCCAGCCCGTGATTCTCGAGGATCTGTCGAAGAACGACAGCTATACGCTCCCCGGCTTCTATGCCGAGCACGGAATCGTCGCGATGGCCGACGTACTGATCAAGGGCCATGAGGGACCGTGGGGGATTCTGGAGGTCGACAGTCCGGCGACGCGCCACTTCGATCACCACGACATAAACTTCCTGACCGGCTTCGCCAACGTCCTCGCCGAAGCGGCTTCCACCACCCAGCGCACCGTCAGCCTGCGGGCCGCCATCGGGCAGAAGGAGGCCCTCATCGTCCAGAAGGACGAACTCGTCGTCGAGCTGCGGGACCGCGAGCAGAAGCTGCTCGACATGCAGGCCGAGCTGCTGCACACGACGCGGCTGAACGCGATGGGGCAGATGACGGCGGCGATCGCCCATGAACTCAACCAGCCGCTGACGGCGATCGCCAACTATCTGAGCGCCGCCAAGCGCACCCTGCAGGCCGAGACGATCGACGCGAAGATGGTCTCGCGGTCGCAGGACTTGATCGGCCGGGCCTCGAAGCAAACCCACCGTGCCGGCGGCATCATCAAGAACCTCCGGCGTTTCGTGGAGAAGCGGGAGAGCGCCCGCAGCCGCGAAAATCTCCGCGCTGTCATCACCAAAGCCTTGGCCTTGACCCATAACGGGCTCAACGATGCCTCGATGCATGTGACGTTCGATCTCGACCCGACGCTGCCGGACGTGCTGATCGATCCGGTCCAGATCCAGCAGGTGCTCACCAATCTCATCGGCAACAGCGTCCAGGCGATGCGCGGCTGCGCGAAGCAGGAACTCCTGCTCGCGACCTGCCGCGGCGAAGCGGGCTTTGTGAATGTCACGGTCCGCGATAGCGGGCCTGGGTTGCCGGCGGAAATCGCCAGCCGGATATTCCAGCCCTTCGTCCCTTCGAAGAGCAACGGCATGGGACTGGGCCTGATGATCTGCGACGTGCTGGTCAAGGCCAATGGTGGCCGCATCTGGCTGATCGAAGGCTTGCCCGAGGGCACCGGTTTCTGCTTCTCGCTGCCGCTCATGCCGGCAGTGGCGGCAGCGGCTTGAACCGCCGCCCGGCGTGCGCGGCGAAATCGCCCGCATGCTTAATGTTCCGCCCCGCGCGCCGCCGCGGCCGCAAGACGGAAGGACCTCGGGCAACCCGCGAAAACATTGGCTTTTCCTGCGCGGCGCGTGCCGTAAGAACGGCCGAATCCCGCCGCGCTGCGCGGTCCGCTTGGGCCAAGTCAAGCAAGGAATCCCGCGCCGCGGCCTTTCGTTAATTGCAAGAATTGACATTCAATGGAGCCGGGCCTACACACCCGCGCCTTCGAACAAGGCGTGTCGAAAATCACGGCACTATTGTGACGGCAGACGCGTTCAGGCCCATACAGAAGCAGGCCATGCGAGTTCGGGTTTCAGGCAAGCAGATCAAGATCGGCGAGACGCTCCCGGCGGGCGTGCGGGCGCGCCTCGAAGAGGTCGTCGCCAAGCATTTCGACGGCGGCGCCGACGGCCATGTCGTGTTCAGCCATGACGGTCCGTTCTATCGCGCCGACTGCACCTTGCACCTGGACTCCAAGACCATCATCAAGGCGGAAGGCGAGGGGCCCGACGCCCACCGCGCTTTCGATGCCGCCTATCTCAAGATCGAGACCCAGCTCCGTACCTACAAGCGCAAGCTCAAGAACCATCACGCCAAGGCCCGCGGACGCGTCCGCGCCGAAGCCTGACGTTCCAGTAAGAAGGTCGCTCATGAAGATCTCCGATCTGCTGCAGCCCGCCGCCGTCATTCCGGCCCTGAAGGCGCAAGGCAAGAAGCAGCTGCTCCAGGAGCTGGCGGCGCGCGCCGCGCCGCTGGTGCGCCAGCCCGACCGCAAGATTTTCGAGACCCTGATGGAGCGCGAGCGCCTTGGCACCACCGGTGTCGGCCAGGGCATCGCCATCCCGCACGGCCGGCTCGCCGACCTCAAGGACATCGTCGGCGTCTTCGCCCGCCTCGAAAGCCCGATCGACTACGATGCGGTGGACAATCAGCCGGTCGACCTGGTGTTCATGCTGCTCGCGCCCGAAGGCGCCGGCGCCGATCACCTGAAAGCGCTGGCCCGCGTCTCGCGCCTCCTGCGCAACCAGCAGGCCACCGAGAAGCTGCGCGCCGCCAAGTCGGCCGAAGCCCTCTACGCCATCCTCACCGACACCACCGGCATGAGCGGCGCGGTGGCGGCGTGATAAAGCCGAAGATCGTCCGGCCGGCCGGGCAGTCTTGAGTCGAACCGACCAGCCTGTTCAAATCTGAACTATTTTGCGGCCGGCGCAGGTGCGACTTGTCCCCCGAAACGCGCGGGGAACACCGCCATGACGTCGCTGGACGCCGGCTCCGAAAGATACCCCAAGTCCCCTCGGCTTCGTGTCCGTCTGGGCATTCAGATCCTCGCCCTGGCGTTCCTTGTCGGTTCGGCGTCCGTGGTGCTCGCGTCCGATACGCTGGGCGGTCTCGCTGCCGAAGCGCCTTTTCTGGCGGAGAACGACACCGCCATGACGCGCATGATGGACGCGATGGCGGTCAAGCCGACCGGCGACGTCGATCGCGATTTCGTTGCGATGATGGTCCCGCATCACCAGGGCGCTATCGACATGGCGCTGGCGGTGCTGCGATACGGCCGCAACGAGCGGCTCCGGCGCTTGGCGCAGGAGATCATCGTGACGCAGCAGCAGGAGATCGCCGCCATGCGGCTTGCCGTCGGCGAGCCGCTGCCGCCGTCGATCCCGTCGCCGACCGGCACGGTCGCCGATATGAACATGAACATGAAGTAGGAGACGTTTCGTGAAGCACCGGTTGTTTGCGCGTACCTTGCTAGCGGCCACCATCCTTGCCGGCCCCTTGCCCGCCGTCGCCGGCCAGGCCCCCTTCGCCGCCGCCGCTCCCGACATGCCGGTGAGCCACCGCGACCGCGTCTATGCCGCCGAGCAATTCTCCAACACCGTCTCGGTCACCGATCCGGCCGACAACCGGCTCCTGGGCGTCATCCGCCTCGGCGATCCGCAACCGGGCAATCTCAGCCCGCTCTATCGCGGCCAGGTCCTCGTGCACGGCATGGGCTTCTCGCCCGACCGCAAGACGCTGGCGGTCGTGTCCATCGGCACCAACTCGGTCTCTTTCATCGACACCGCGACCAACACGGTGAAGCACGTCACTTATGTCGGCCGCGCTCCGCACGAGGCATTCTTCACGCCGGACGGCAGCGAAGTCTGGGTGACGGTGCGCGGCGAGGACTATGTCGCCGTGCTCGACGGCACGACCTTCGAGGAGAAGACGCGGATCAAGGTGCCGAACGGCCCCGGCATGCAGATATTCTCGCCCGACGGCACATACGGCTATGTCTGCTCGTCCTTCACGCCCGAAACGGACGTCATCACCGTCGCCGACCACCAAATCGTCGGCCGCGTCGCGCAGGCCAGTCCGTTCTGCCCCAACATCGCGGCGTCGCCCGACGGCACGCAGGTCTGGTTCACGCTCAAGGATGTCGGCAAGACCCAGGTGTTCGACGCCCGGCCGCCCTTCGCGCTGCTGCAGACCATCGACACCGGCCCGATCACCAACCATGTGAACTTCGCGCGCAACGCCAACGGGTCTTTCGCCTATGTGACGGTCGGCGGCCTCAACCTCGTCAAGGTGTTCCGCACCGACACCTTCGCGCAGGTCGCGACGATTCCCGTCGGCAACCTGCCGCACGGCATCTGGCCGTCCGGCGACGGCACGCGCGTCTATGTCGGACTCGAGAACGCGGACGGCCTCGCCGCCATCGACACGCTGACCAATACGGTGATCGCGACCATCCCCATCGGCCAGGCCGCCCAGGCGGTGAACTACGTCCCCGGCGCGGTGCCGGACGGCGATGGCCTGCAAGGGCTCCAACCGCTCGGCATAGCCGGCGTGACGGCCCATCTGGCGCTGTTGCCGAACGGCAAGGCAAGCGGCACGCCGCCGACCAGCGTCTCGCTGTTCGACCAGGGCCTCACCCAGGTGCTGGAAGCTTCCGTGACCGGTCTTATGCCCAAGCAGCCCTATGTCCTCGCCCTCGCCGCGAAGCCGGACGGCAGGGGCAAGCTGCAGCCTTTGTCGGCCTTCATGACCAACCCGGCGGGCTCGGCCATCGTCAACGCGATCGGACCCATCCGGCAGATCATCCAGAGCCCCGCCAAGCCGGAGCGCCGCTATCTCGTGATCGTGTCGGGTACGCCCGACAAGCTCGGTCGCCTCGTCCAGCGCCAAATCCCTTAAGGCCGTCGCAGCAAAAGGAAAAAAGCCGGCCGCCCTTTCGGACGACCGGCCTTTCCCGTTGAACCTGCCGTGCAGGAGGGGGGACTAATGCACGGATACAGGCGTCAGTTCGTTCTGCACCGCGGCACCATAGGCCGAGGCATAGGCGTCGGTGTAGCCGAGCACGCTGCCGTCCACGGCATGCAGAACGTAAAGCTTCACGCCGGGCGGCAGCGTGATCCCCGGAGGGATCAGGCCCAGGCGATGGGCCTCTTCGTCGCCGGTCGGCTTGATGTAGGTGATGCGGCCGCCGCCGAAAGCGGGGGCACCGCCGGAGGCGGACAAATCATTGTCGAATTTCAGGTCTTCGTTGCTCATGACAGTTCTCCTTCGCCCTTCCCGTTTGGTTTGGCGGAACCTTTTGCCGCGCCGATGGGTATAGTCCGCACCACGCTTTCGGAGCTCGGACGGGCCAGCTCGATCACAAGCAACCCATTCTCCAACTCCGCGCCGGTGACTTCGATCCCTTCGGCGAGCACGAAGGCCCGCTGAAATTGCCGTGCCGCGATGCCGCGGTGCAGGAACTGTTTGTCGGCGGCCTCGATCTGCTTGCCGCGGATGACAAGCTGGCGGCCCTCCACCGTCACGCCGAGCTCGTCGCGGCCGAAGCCGGCCACCGCCAGGGTGATTCGCAGCCGCTCGTCGCTCGACTGCTCGATATTGTAGGGTGGATAGCCATCGCCGGCGCTCTTGGCGGTGCGCTCGAGCAGGCGTTCCAGATGCTCGAAGCCCAGGAGAAACGGGCTGTTGAAATAGACGTTGCGGTTCACTTTCAAAGCCCTCCTTCAAGCGGCTTCGGTATGCGGCCCTCCTTGTGGAGCAGCCCGTAGGCGTTTTTGTGACCCCGGTCAGGGCATCACGTCTGGTATCAATGTGGGGGTGCGCCCCGGCAAATCAAGGGACGAAACTACAGGATTGTTTGTGGGAAATATAGGCACGATAATCTTCGACGACGCCACGCCGGGCGCCGAGCGGTTGCTGCGCTTTAGCCGGCCATCCGCCGTCATCCAGGCAGACAGTCCGGCCGAGGTCCCGGCCGTGCTTGCCGCCATCGAGGCCGCGCTGGCGCAGGGGCGCCACGTCGCCGGCTGGCTGGGCTATGAGCTGGGCTATGTGCTGGAGCCGCATCTTGAAGGCCGGCAATGGTCCGCGCGCGACGTCCCGCTGCTCTGGTTCGGTGTGTTCGACGCGCCCCAGGCGGTCGCGCGCGCCGATCTTGCCGCGCAAGGCCAGGCCTATGCCGGGCCGTTGCGCCACGAATGGGACGAACCCGCCTATGCTGCGCGCTTCTCCCGGGTCCACGACTACATCGCAGCCGGTGACATCTACCAGGCCAATTTGAGCTTCCGCTCGCGCTTCGCCTTTGCCGGCGATCCGCTGGCGCTCTATCTGCGGCTGCGCGACCGTGCCGGCGCGCCGCACGGCGCCTATATCGACGACGGCACGCGTCAGATCCTCAGCCTGTCGCCGGAGCAGTTCTTCGAGATTTCCGCCGCCGGCAGGATCACGGCGCGGCCGATGAAGGGCACCGCGCCGCGCGGCGCCGACGAGCTTTCCGACGCCCGCGCCAAGGCCGCGCTCGCCGCCTCGCCCAAGGACCGTGCCGAGAACCTTATGATCGTCGACCTGGTGCGCAACGATGTCGGCCGCCTGGCGCTGATCGGCAGCGTCGCGGTGCGCGATCTCTTTGCAGTCGAGACCTACCCGACGCTGCACACCATGGTCTCCACCGTCAGCGCGCAACTGAAGCCGGCGACGCGGGTCGAGGCCGTCATCCGCGCGCTCTTCCCTTGCGGCTCGGTCACCGGCGCGCCGAAGATCCGCGCCATGGAGATCATCCGCGAGATGGAGCAAAGCCCGCGCGGCCTCTATTGCGGCGCCATCGGCCATTTCGCGCCGGACGGCTCGGCCGGCTTCAACGTCGCCATCCGCACCATCGTGATCGCGGACGGGCAGGGCACGCTCGGCATCGGTGGCGCGGTGGTGCAGGATTCCAGCAGCGCCGGCGAATACGCCGAATGCCTGCTCAAGGCACGCTACTTCGACTCCGTCCGCAAGCCCATCGGCCTGATCGAGACCCTGCGCCACGACGGCGGCTTCGTCCGCCTCGCGCGCCATCTCGCGCGCCTGGAGGGTTCGGCGCGTGCCCTGTCGCTGCCGTTCGACCGCGCCGCCGCGCTCAAGGCTTTGAGCGCCGCCGTCGCCGGCGCCCGCGACGCCTTGCGCGTGCGCCTGACGCTGGACGAAGACGGCGTTTTCGCCTGCACCACGGCGCCGCTCGGCACCGCGCCGCCGTGCTGGACCTTTGCCGTGTCGCCGCATCGCGTGAGCAGCGCCGACCTCTTGCTGCGCCACAAGACCACCTGGCGCGACTTCTACGACGGCGAGCAGACGCGCCTCGCGCAGAGCATCGGCTGCGACGAAGCGCTTTTCCTAAACGAGCGCGGCGAACTCACCGAAGGCAGCCGTTCGAACCTCTTCCTCCGTCGCGGCGGCAAGCTTCTGACGCCGCCGCTGGACTGCGGCCTGCTCGACGGCGTCCTGCGCCGCGAACTGCTCGAAACCGGACAGTGCGAAGAAGCGGTGCTGACCCCCAATGATCTGGCGGCGGGCGACGAAGTCCTGCTCGGCAATTCCCTGCGCGGCCTGATCCGCGCCGAGCCGGCCAACGCCGCCCGTGCCGTGGGTTAGCCGTCCTGCTCCGCCGCCAGCACGCTCAGCAGAACCAGCGTCTGCGGCAGCACCCAGCCGCGCACTTCCACGAGATTGCTCTGGTCCAGGTCGGAAGCGGTCACATCGGCCAGCGACCGCCGCTCCAACCGGCCGCGTAGTTCGCGCGCCAGGTCGGCCGGGTCGGGGAATATGCCGCCGCCTTGCAGCGCGGCCTTTCCCACCTTCGCCGCCGCGTCGCGGTCGATGAGCTGGGCGAGCAGGTCGTCATATGGACTCTTGCGATAGTGCTTGCCGAACAGCCGCGGCACCGTCACGCCGACCGCCGTCAGACCCAGCGCCACGGCGATGCCGCCGCCGATCGTCACGGCGCGGCGGCTGAAGCCCCCCCTGTCGCGCGTCGGGTCGCTCATGCCGGCAGCCTCTTGAGGTGCTCCGCCAGCCGCAGCGTCAGCGCCACCAGGTTGAGCGTCGGGTTCGACGCGCTGTAGGTCGGGAACACGCCGCTGCCGGCGACGTACAGGTTGGCGATGCCGTGGATCTGGGAGTTGGCGTCGACCACGCCCTGTTTGGGGTCGACATGCATCCGCGTCGTGCCCAGATGGTGATCGCCCCAGTCGAGCGCCGCCTCCCAGGCGCTGCGCGAGTCGTAGTTGAGGCGCAGCATGCCGCTGCCGGCCGCCAGGATCTGCCGCCCCAGTTCCTTGATGGTGTCGCGGTAGCGCTGGAAATCGGCGTTCGAGACCCGGTTGCTCAGCTTGAGCCGCGGCAGGCCGAGCGCATCCTTCTCGCCCGTCAGCGTCAGGCGTCGCTCCGGGTCCGGCTCCAGCTCCAGCCCGCAGCCGAGCGAGAAGGCGCGCGCATTGCTGGCATCGGCGCCGAGCGCCAGCGCCGCGGTCACGATCGCCGCCTTGTCGAGTTCGTTCAGCTCGACCGGATTTTCCACCGTCGTCAGCGACCCCAGCACCCTGGCCTTGCGCTTGAACGCATCGGTCGGGGCATAGGTGGCGCGGATCAGCGCCCCCGCCGCTTGCACGGAGTTGAAATAATAGCCCGCCATCTCGCCGGAGAACGACACCAGAGTCGCGGTATCGCGCGGGATCGGGTGGTCGGCGAAATAGCGGCCCACCAGGTCGTTCTGGTTGCCGACGCCGCCCGACGCCAGCATCAGCCGCGCATTCTCCACCGCGCCCAGCGCCAGCACCGCCCGCTTCGGCTTCACCGTGAAGCGGTGCCCGCCCAGCGCCGCGATCTCGATCGTCTCGAGGCCCGCCGCATTCGCGCTCAGCTTCAGCGCCGTCGCGTTGGCGTGCAGGAACAGCTTCAGATTGGCGATGCGCTTCAGGTCGTCGCCATAGCGCTCGCCGAAATGCGTCGGCAGCACGCTGCCGCGCTGCTTGGAGAACTGGAACCAGCTCGTATAGACGCCGCCCGGGGCCAGTTTCAGCGGTGGCGCGATCGCCGTCATCGCGGTCGTCGCCTCGTCATAGCGCCACGCCCCCGCCTCGACCAGCGACTGCGCCCGCGCGAAATAGGGCTCGAGTTCCTTGATGCCGAACGGCCAGCCGGAATGCGCCACCCAGTTGCGCCGTTCGAAATCGATGGCGTCGAACGGCTTGCACCAGCCGCCCCAATGATTGGTGCTGCCGCCGAGATAGCGCATGCGCGAGGCGTCGAGCGGCAGGTAGGTTACCCCCGTGCTGCTGCCGGCGTAGAGCGCCTGGGTGGCGGCGTCGAAGTCCAGGCCGCCGCTCTCGAACAGCATGATGCTGAGCGGCGTCTGGGCCAGCGCCAGCGCCAGCGTGATCCCGGCCGGCCCGCCGCCGATGATGGCGAGGTCCGGTGCCAGGACGGTGCCGGCCGGTACGGTTCGCGCGTCGATGAAGGCGTTCACGAAGAAAGGTTCCCGGTGGCGGCGGAGGCGACGCTAGTGCGCAAGAATGTTCCTGTCTTGTCGCAATTGTCGCCGGGCGGCAAGACGTCGCCCCGGTTCGCCGCTGCCTTGATTAACCCGCGGCAATAGGCCGAGACTTCCCATGCAGCCGACTCGGGGAGAGTGTGTTGCGTAGAGTTGCATTGATTGCCGTTTTGCTGCTTGCCGGGTGTACCGACACGGATTGGCACCGCCTCGTCACCATCGCACCCGAGCCCGAACCCTCTGCCGGCGCGGTGGCCCGCCTCAACTATGCCGCCTATGTCGAGAGTGCCGGCTCGCGCACGGCCGAACAGGAATGCGCCCGTACCGCCCGCGATCGCGCCCGCGACACCGGCAACCAGGGGTTCGGAGACGATCTGCAGAGGCTGGTCTATGACGGGGCCTACACCGATTGCATGACCTGGGCAGCGCGGACGCAGGTGAAATAGCCCACGGCCGCCTGTATAGTGCCGGAATGGACCGTGACGAGATCATCGACCGATTGCATCAGCACCGAGCCCGCTTGGAAGCTTTGGGCGTGAAGCACGCCTATTTGTTTGGTTCAGCCGCACGAAATACGGCAAAACCGGACAGCGATGTCGATCTCATGGTCGATCTTGACGAGGGGCCGGGTGGCCGCAAGCCGTTGTTCAGCGCCTTCGACGTCGGCGGCATTCAGCATGAACTCACGAACATCCTGAAGCGGCGCGTCGACCTTGTGGTGCGCGGCGATGCTCTGAAGCCCGGCAAGCGGCTTAAGGCCGTGGCCGAGAGCCAGCTTGTCGATGTCTTCTAGCGACGACGACAAAGCGGTGCGCGCAATCACCGCCGCGCGGCATAACATTGAATTGATCCGCACTTGGACAGGCGAACGAAGTCTTGATGAGCTGAAGGCCGATACGCTCGTGCGCTATGCCGTTGAGCGTGCGTTCATGGCCATCGATTCGTCCATAAGAGATGCCCCGGCGGACTTGCTCACGCGCCATGGTGTCCCGGCGGGTATGATCGCCGGCTTCCGCAACGCGTTGGCGCATACCTACGATGACATTCTCGACGGGCGCGTCATCCTGACGATCCGACACGATTTGCCGGCGCTGGACGCTGCATTGGCGGAAATGCTGAAAGCGCTGACCCCGTAAAGCAGCCGAATAAGATGTTCTGATTCAACGCTCTATTGAAGCTGGTGGAGCCAAGCGGGATCGAACCGCTGACCTCCTGCATGCCATGCAGGCGCTCTCCCAGCTGAGCTATGGCCCCGTACCAGTGCGCGCTGCGTTGGGCCGCGGCGCGCGAAACGTTCGTCCCGCGTCTAGCGTTCGTCCTTCTCGATGTCCGCGTCGATGATGCCGCTGACGTCGTCGTTCTCGTCTTCGTCTTCCTCGAGGAGGCTGTTGTCCTCCTCTTCTTCCTCGTCGTCCTCGACGACGATGTCCTCGATGTCGTCCTCATCGACCACCGACATGCCGGCACCCGCGGTCTCGGTCTCTTCGGCTTCTTCTTCCTCTTCCTCATCCTCGCCGGTGGCGGCGATCTGGATCGGTGCCTCGCCCTCGACCGGCTCGACCACGGTCTCCTCGGCCTCGGCTTCTTCCTCCTCGTCCTCGTTCTCGGCCTCTTCGTCCTCCGCCTCGGCGGGAACCGCCTGGGCCTGGGCAGCTTCGGGCTGGCGCGGGCGGCGCTGCTTGTACATCGCCTCCGGCTCGAAGCTGAACTGGCACTTCGGGCATTCGATGGGACGCTTCTGGAGGTCGTAGAATCGCGCGGCGCAAGAGGGGCACACGCGTTTCAAACCGAGATCTGCCTTGACCAAGCTGTTGCTTCCCGTGAAAGAAGGGTTTCTTTGGAAGGCGGGTCGTTTGCCACTTCTGGCAGGCGCTGTCAAAGAGCTTTTGGGGCGCAAAAATGCATAGGTCGGGCGCTGCCAGGCCCTTGAAATCGCGGCGGTCTCGCCCATTGCGGGGCACGGCGGCGGTTCCGGGCGACAAATCGATCTCCCACCGGGCCCTGATCCTGGGCGCCCTGACCGTCGGCGAAACCGCCATTACCGGCCTTTTGGAAGCCGAAGACGTCCTCAACACCGCAGGCGCGATGCGCGCCTTCGGCGCCACCGCGACCCGCACCGGGCCCGGCGCCTGGAGCGTCCGTGGCACCGGAGTCGGCGGCTGGGGCGAGCCCGACAATGTGCTCGATTTCGGCAATTCGGGCACCGGCTCGCGTCTGGTGATGGGCGCGATGGCGACGACGCCGATCGTCGCCGTCTTCACTGGCGACGCCTCCCTGCGCGGCCGCCCCATGGCCCGGGTGCTCGATCCGCTCACCCATTTCGGCGCCGTCTACACATCGCGCGCCCGCGGCCTGATGCCGGTGACGCTGAGCGGCGCCAGCCGCCCCATCGCGGTCGAGCACCACGTCGCCGTCGCCTCGGCCCAGGTGAAGTCCGCCATGCTGCTCGCCGCGCTCGGCGCTCCGGGGCGCTCGCGCATCTCCCAGGGCGAGCTCACCCGCGACCACACCGAGAAGATGCTTGCCGCGTTCGGGGCGCAGATCGAAGTCGAAGCCCTCGCGCAGGGCGAAGCCGTCTACGTGACCGGCCAGGTCGAGCTCCGCGCTTGCGCCGTCGAGGTGCCGCGCGATCCCTCGTCGGCGGCCTTCGCGCTGGTTGCGGCGCTGATCGTGCCGGGCTCGCAGGTCCGCATCCCCGGCGTCCTGCTCAACCCGCGCCGCACCGGCCTGATCGCCACGCTGCTGGAGATGGGCGCCGACATCGCCATCGAGAACGAGCGGACCAGCGGCGGCGAGCGCATCGGCGATCTCGTCGCCCGCGCTTCGAACCTCAAGGGCGTGGAAGTCCCGCCGGGCCGCGCCCCGTCGATGATCGACGAGTACCCCATCCTCGCCGTCGCCGCATCCTTCGCCGAAGGGCGCACGGTCATGCGCGGCCTCGAGGAATTGCGCGTCAAGGAAAGCGACCGCCTCGCCGCGATCGCCGCCGGGCTCAAGGCCAACGGCCTGACGACCGCCGAAACCCACGACACGCTGACAGTCGAGGGCAGGGGCCTGGACGGCGTCCCCGGCGGCGCCCGCGTCGCGACCCATCTGGATCACCGCATCGCCATGAGCTTCCTCGTCATGGGCCTGGCGGCACAGAGCCCGGTCAGCGTCGACGACACCGCGATGATCGCCACCAGCTTCCCCGAATTCGAAAAGCTGATGCGGGACTTGGGCGCGGATTTCCAGGCGGTCAATGTCTAGAGAGCAAAATAAGAAAACTCCCTCTCCCCCGTCGGGGGAGAGGGCTGGGGTGAGGGGGTCGCTCCGCACACGCGGGCTTGGACATTCGAAGCGTCTTGTATCGGCAACTCAGTCCGAACGTCGAACGCCCCTTTACGACCTCTGGCACCCCCTCACCCTGACCCTCTCCCCCCGAGGGGGAGAGGGAATTTCTTACGGACGGCGCCAATGAGCATCGTCATCGCCGTCGACGGCACCGCCGCGTCCGGCAAGGGCACCCTCGCCAAGCGGCTCGCCCGCCATTTCAACTTCGCGCACATGGACAGCGGCGCGCTCTATCGCCTGACCGCGCTCGCGGTGCTCGATGCCAAGGGCGATCCCACCGCAGAGGCCGATGCCGTCAAAGGCGCCCGCGCCATCGATCCCGCCCGCGCCGGCGACCCCGCCATCCGCACCGACCTGGTCGGCAAGGTCGCGAGCCAGGTCTCCGCCATTCCTGCCGTGCGCCATGCGCTGCACGACTTCCAGACCACGTTCCTGGCGAACCCGCCGGGCGCCGCACTCGGCGCCGTGATGGACGGCCGCGACATCGGCACCGTCATCGCGCCCGACGCCACCGCCAAATTGTTCGTCGACGCCGCGCCGGAAATCCGCGCCCACCGCCGCTGGCTGGAGCTGAAAGACCTCGGAATCGCCCGCAACGAGGCGGAACTGCTGGCGGAAATCGTCGCCCGCGACGAGCGGGACCGCAGCCGCGCCGTCTCCCCCCTGAAGCCGGCCCCCGATGCCGCCTTGCTCGACACCTCCAATCTGGGTATAGAGCCCGCGTTCGCGGCGGCTCTCGCCTTGGTTTCCCCCAAGATCGACGGCGCGCTCAAGGCTCGCCACAGGGGTTAGGAGACCCGGCGGACCTCTCCGGGTATCCGCGAACTTGACCGAAAACCCAACCGCCCGAGCGGGCCGAAATCCGCGCGGGAAGTCCATCACGCCGAAGCCCAAGGGGCGAAGGCGGATCGGCACATAAGTACGAACTGGAACGAACTGAATGGCTCGCCACGCGACCGCAACCAAGATCCACGAACACGCCAATTCTTTTGCCTCCCCCAGCCGCGACGACTTCGCGGCCATGCTCGAAGCCTCCTTCGAGACCCAATCCCCCCAGGAAGGCGCCGTCATCACCGGCACCGTCGTCGCCATCGAGAACGACTTCGCCGTCGTCGATGTCGGCCTCAAGACCGAAGGCCGCGTCAGCCTCAAAGAATTCGCCATGCCGGGCATGCCGATCACCGTCAAGGTCGGCGACCAGGTCGAGGTCTATCTGGAGCGCGTCGAGAACGCGCTCGGTGAAGCCGTCCTCAGCCGCGACAAGGCCCGCCGCGAAGAGAGCTGGATCAAGCTCGAGCGCGCCTTCAACGAGCAGACCCGCGTCACCGGGGTGATCTTCGGCCGCGTCAAGGGCGGCTTCACCGTCGACCTCGACGGCGCCGTCGCCTTCCTGCCCGGCAGCCAGGTCGACGTCCGCCCGATGCGCGATGTCGGCCCGCTGATGAACCAGCCGCAGCCCTTCCAGATCCTCAAGATGGACCGCCGCCGCGGCAACATCGTGGTCTCGCGCCGCGCCGTGCTCGAAGAGCGCCGCGCCGAGGAGCGCACCAGCCTCGTCGCCTCGCTGCAGGAGAAGCAGGTGGTGGAGGGCGTGGTCAAGAACATCACCGACTACGGCGCCTTCGTGGACCTGGGCGGCGTCGACGGCCTGTTGCACGTCACCGACATCGCCTGGCGCCGCGTCAGCCATCCGACCGAAGTCCTCTCGGTCGGCCAGACCGTCACGGTGCAGATCATCAAGATCAACCACGAGACCCAGCGCATCAGCCTCGGCATGAAGCAGCTCCAGACCGATCCCTGGGAGGGCGTTGCCGTCAAGTATCCGCCGGGCGCCAAGTTCAGCGGCAAGGTCACCAACGTCACCGACTACGGCGCCTTCGTGGAGCTGGAGCCGGGCGTCGAAGGTCTCGTCCACGTCTCGGAAATGTCGTGGGTCAAGAAGAACGTCGCCCCGTCCAAGATTGTCGTGCCGGGCACCGAAGTCGAGGTCCAGGTGCTGGAAGTCGATTCCAACAAGCGCCGCATCTCCCTCGGCCTCAAGCAGACCCAGGACAATCCGTGGGAAGCCTTCCTGCGCGATCACCCGGTCGGCAGCACGATCGAGGGCGAGATCAAGTCGATCACCGAGTTCGGCCTCTTCGTCGGCCTCGACAGCGAGATCGACGGCATGGTGCATCTGTCCGACCTCTCCTGGTCCAAGTCCGGCGACGAGGCGGTCAAGGACTACGAGAAGGGCCAGATCATCTCGGCCAAGGTGCTCGACGTCGACGCGGAGAAGGAACGCGTCAGCCTCGGCGTCAAGCAGCTCGGCGACGATCCGATCGAGAAGGCCGGCGCCGGCGGCGGCGCCCTGCGCAAGAACCAGGTCGTCACCGTCACCGTGACCCAGGTCAATGACGGCGGCATCGAGGTCGAGCTGGCGGACGGCGTGAAGTCGTTCATCCGCAGGAGCGACCTCGCCCGCGACCGCAACGACCAGCGCCCCGAGCGCTTCCAGGTCGGCAACAAGATCGACGTGCTGGTGACGCAGGTGGACAAGTCGAGCCGCCGCGTCTCGGTCTCGATCAAGGCGCGCGAGATCTCGGAAGAAAAGGAGGCCGTGGCGCAATACGGCTCATCCGACTCGGGCGCGAGCCTCGGCGACATCCTGGGCGCCGCGCTCAAGAAGCGCACCGGCAAGGGCGACGAAGAGTAGTCCTGGCCGGCATCGAATGCAGAAAAGGCGGGCAGCGATGCCCGCCTTTTTCTTTGCCCACCGCGGACACGCCTGTTTCCTCCCTTTTGCTAAGGGGAGGTGCCGAGCGTAGCGAGGCGGAAGAGGCGTGGCGCCGCGGAACGGCGACCGGCGACCACCATATCTGCGCTTGCGCCAGAGTCGGCCGCTTGCTGCCATCTTATCCAACACCCTCTGCACCGGCCGCATAATGGCCGGATGAGACGGTGTCCTCTTCATCCAAGCCCGCGAAATCAGGCCCCAAACGATGCCGCGACCACGCTCGTGCGCCCGCGCTTGCATCCGTATTCGCCGTCCCTGGCGTGGATAGACGCCGTGCGCGTCCATGTTCCGGAAAGGATTGCCGGAGCCGGGGGGAGGGGGCGCATGAGTTTTTTTTGCGCACAATTATGTTGCCGAGCGCGGCTCGGACCGCGTCGTCGTTCGCACAATCCATGCGCCGGCCGCAGGCCGGTCCTCCTGCCAATATGCTGACAGAACCCTGGCAGCAGGCGTCCCTTACACTCCGAATCCAGGATGGGAGAGAGATATGAGATTGCTGGCCATGGCGTTCGGGTTTCTGTTGGCGACGGTCACGACGATCGGCGCGGCGCAGCCCGGCGATCCGATCTACATCGTCGCCTTCGGTCGCTAGGAGGGCCGCCATGCCGCACGATCCGCGCGCGCTTCTGAAGAAGATGCAGGCCGCGCTGCCACCGAATGTCGATTGGCGCTTCCGGCCGATGTTCGGCGGCATCGGCGCCTATGCCCATGACCGGATGTGCGTCTCGCTCTCGGATGTCGGATTGGCGGTGAAGCTCGCCGGCGCCGAACACGCCGCCCTTCTCAAGTTGAAGGGCGCCCGGCCGCTGCAATACGGACCGGGCGCGCCCGCGAGCAAGACCTACGTCGTCGTGCCCGACGCGATGCTCGCCGACGCCGGGGCGCTTGGCCGCTGGCTCGGGCTCGGCGCGGCGCAGGCCGCGGCGGCACCGACGAAGAAAAGCAGGAAACCGTTGGCGGATAGCGCGCAAAAAGACGGCGCCCGCCGCAGGAAACTGCGCCGCGCTTAACGGCCCATTATCTCTGCCCCGGTAGTTTTACGCCCGCTGTAACCGGGGCCTTTTTTGAACGCGTCCGCACCGACCGCCTTGCCGCGCGCGCCAGGCGCCGCGCAGCCTCGCAGCACGCCGCTGCTGCTCGGATTGCTGGCGCTTGCGGTATTCGTGTCGTCCTGGGGCTGCGTCGCGCTGATCAGCCATTCGGGGCGGGTCTCGACCATCTGGATCAGCAACGCCATCGTGGTGGCCTGCCTGCTCAAGAGCCCCAGCCGCCTCTGGCTCAATATCCTCGGCGTCGCCGTCCTCGCCAGTTTCGCCGTCGGCTTCGCGACCGGCGATCTGGTCTCGCGCACCATCGGCCTCTCCCTCGCCAACGCCGCCGAAATACTGATCGTCGCCTGGCCGCTGCGCCGGCTCGGGTTCGACCGCAACTTCAGCAACACAGAAGTGCTCATCACCTTCTACGCGCTGGCCGCAGCCGCCTGCGCGACTTCAGCCATGGTCGCCGCCGCGACGCTGCACTATACCGCCGGCGCGGCGTTCTGGCCGACCGTCGGCACCTGGTTCGGCGCCGACGCGCTGGGCCTCAGCCTGCTGGTGCCGTTCTTCGTCTGTGTGCGGCCCGCGGCCTTTGCCGAGATGTTCGCGCCCGGCCAGCGCGGCGTGTCGGCCGGCCTGCTGGGCGCGGTCTTCGCGGTCGGCGCGGTGTGTTACAGCCTGCCGGGATGGATGCCAGGCTTCCTCTATTTCCCGGTGCTGATCCTCTTGACCTTCCGCCGCGGCTTCGCCGGCGGCGCCCTCGGCCTCATCCTCGCCCTCGGCATCACCTTCACCCTGGCGCTCACCGATCGCGTCTCCCCCGAGCTGGCGGCGCACACCCCGGCGGTCCGCATCGCCATCATCCAGCTCTACTTCGCGGTCGTCGGCTTCACGATCATCCTGGCCGGCGCCGCGCTGGAAGACCGCCGCAAGCTCGAGCGCAATCTCTCGGTCGCCGCGGCGCGTGCCGAGGCCGCGCGCGAGGAAGCCTTCCTCGCCAAGGAGGTCGCGGAGAACGCCAGCCGCGCCAAGTCGGCGTTCCTCGCCAATATGAGCCACGAGCTGCGCACGCCGCTCAACGCGGTGCTGGGCTTTTCCGAGATCATCGCCACCCAGATGTTCGGTCCCGCCGGCGATCCGCGCTACCGCGAATATGCCGGGCTGATCAACAGCGCCGGCAGCCATCTGCTCGACCTGATCGGCGACATCCTCGACATGTCCAAGATCGAGGCCGGCAAGCTCGAACTGCATCGCGAGCGCCTCGATACCGCGGCCTTGATCCGCGAGTGCACCGACCTGATGGCCGAGCGCGCGGCGGCCGGCGGCATCGTGCTGCACAGCGATCTGACGGCGGCGCCGCGCTTCGTCGACGCCGACCGGCGCGCCGTGAAGCAGATCCTGCTCAACCTGCTGTCGAACGCGATCAAGTTCACGCCGCAGGGCGGCCGCGTCACCATCCGCGTCAACGACGAGGGCGCGCTGTGCCATTTCGTCGTCGCCGACACCGGTATCGGCATCCCGGCCGGCGAGATGAGCCGGATCGGCAATCCCTTCGTCCAACTCTCCAACAATTCCGGCCAGCATGCCGGCACCGGCCTCGGCCTCGCCCTGGTGCGCGGTCTTGCCGACATGCACGGCGGCGCGTTCCGGATCGAGAGTGTCGAAGGCCAGGGCACGACCGTGACGGTCATGCTCCCGATCGTTGCCCCCGTCGCGGCGGCGGCGGCGGCATAGCGAGGGGTCGGGTGAAGCGGGTTGTCCGCCCCACCCGCAAACTATGCGTTCGGCGAAAGCCTAGTAGCCCCAGCGCTTGCAATAGCGCTGATGGTGGCGATAACCCCAGCGCACGCAGTGTCTGTGCCGGTGATGGCGGCCGCCGACATGCACGCCGGCGCCGATGCCGCCGACATGGACGCCGATGCCGATGGCGGCGCTCGCCGTCGTCGTGGTGGCGCCCATCAGGGCCAGGGCGAAAACCGATGCGATCAGGATTTTCATGGAGTGTCCTTTGTTTTGGTATGACTTTCAGAAAACGCCGGAGAGGGAGCGCCCCACGACTCGCCCCCCTTCGTCGCCGCGACACTAGTCCCTTTCCCGCCCCGAATCGCGCGCGCCGACCCTTTTGTGGGGTCTTCGAGAGGAAATCTTCGCCGCCAAGCCGCCGGCCGGGGCGGCAAGCCCGCCCCTCCCGGCCCGCGGGCGCCTTTCCGGCTGCAGGGAACTTCGGGCAGGTCTAAAAAAGCACTGGCCTTTCAGGGACTTCGATTGACGGACTGTCGCAGAATTGCCAAAGTTAACGCTGCCGGGCGGGGGATTCTGCTATCGGCGTTTCCCGGGGCAGGGGATGATCAAGTCCGAACTGGTTGCAAGGCTCACGGCGCGCTATCCGCACCTGTATCACCGCGATATCGAGCGGATCGTGTCCACGATGCTGGACGAAATCACCAAGGCGCTGGCCGAGGGTCACCGCGTGGAATTGCGCGGCTTCGGCGCCTTTTCCGTGAAGGTCCGCCCGGCCCGGCAGGGCCGCAATCCGCGCACCGGCGAGCCCGTGTCGGTCGAGGAAAAGCGGGCGCCCTTCTTCCGCACCGGCAAGGAATTGCGCGAGCGCTTGAACAACGGCGACGACAGAGAGCACTCTTAAGCCCGTCATCCGAAGTTAGTCCAAGGTATGCGGCTCACCACCTGGATCGTCGGCATACCGGTCGCGCTGGCCGCGATCTGGATCGCGCTCGCCAACCGCCACCCCGTGATCCTCAGCCTCGATCCTTTCAGCCGGGACGCGCCGGCCCTGACCCTGCAGATGCCGCTCTATCTGCTGCTGTTTCTGGCGGTGCTGGCCGGGGTCCTTCTCGGCGGCTTCGCGATCGGTTTCGGCCGCGTGGCGCGGCGCAGCGCCGAACTCGCCGACGCCGCCTCGGCCAAGGCAGTTTCCCTCTTGCCGGCGGCTTTGCGCAGGCCTAAGACCCCGCATCGATGAGCCCGCGCCGCTTCCCGAACCCCGTCTTCGTCGCTCTCGATACCCCCGATATCGGCCGCGCCTTGGCCGTTGCCCAAGCCGTGAAGCCGCATGTCGGCGGGCTGAAGGTCGGCCTGGAATACATCACCGCCAATGGCCCCGACGGGGTGCGCCGGATCGTCGAGCTCGGCCTGCCGGTCTTTGCCGATGTGAAATTCCACGACATCCCCAACACCGTCGCCGGCGCCAGCCGCGAGATCGCGCGCCTTGGGACCCAGATATTCAACATCCATGCCTCGGGCGGCGAGGACATGATGCGCCAGGCGGCGGCCGCGGCGCGCGGCGTCGACCCGCGCATGGCGATCATCGCCGTCACCGCGCTCACCAGCCTCAACGACGCGGTCCTGGAATCGGTGGGCCAGATCGGTCCCGCTGCCGAGCAGGTCGTCCGCCTCGCCAAACTCGCCAAGCATTCCGGCCTGGACGGCGTCGTCTGCTCGGCGCATGAGATCGCGCCGCTCCGCCGGGCCTGCGGCCCCGACTTCCTGCTGGTGGTCCCCGGCATCCGCCCCGCCGGCAGCGATCTCGCCGACCAGAAGCGCGTCATGACCCCGGGGGAGGCCCACCGTGCCGGCGCCGACATCCTGGTCGTCGGCCGCCCGATCACCGGCGCCGCAGACCCCGCCGCCGCCGCCCGGGCCATCGCGGACGAGCTGGCGGCGGTCGCGTGATGACCGCCATTCCTTGATTTGCTGCGGAGGGGCCTTCATAAGGCCCCCTCCATGAGCATCCAGGTCAAAATCTGCGGGATCACGTCGGCCGCCGCCGCCGATGCGGTGGTGCGCGCCGGGGCCGATATCGCCGGACTCATGCTGCATCCCAAATCGCCGCGCTATCTCGCAACGGAGCAGGCCGTGGCGCTTGCCGCGCGGCTGCGGGGCCGCGCCCGCCTTGCCGTCGTGCTGGTCGATCCCGACGACGAGACGCTCGCCGCCGCCCTTGCCGGCGTGAAGCCCGACTTCATCCAATTACACGGTGGCGAGACGCCGGCCCGGGTCGGCGCCGTCCGTTCGCGCTTCGGCGTCGCCGTGATCAAGGTGATCCCCGTGGCGGAGGCCGCCGACTTCGCGGCGGTGCCGCGCTACGAAGAGGCCGCCGACATGCTGATGTTCGACGCCAAGCCGCCCGGCGGCGCCAGCCGCGAAGGCGGCCTCGGCACCGCCTTCGACTGGCAGATCCTGAAGGGCCGCAAATTCGCCAGGCCCTGGCTGCTGGCCGGCGGCCTCAATCCGGATAATGTGGCCCGCGCCGTCGGTCTCACCGCGGCGCCGGGGGTCGATGTATCCTCCGGCGTCGAAACCGCGCCCGGCGTCAAGAGTGTCGAGCTGATCGCCCAATTCACCGCCGCCGCGAGGCGCTACGCCGACGAGACCCGCGCATGAGTGCCCCCAACACCTATCGCAGCGGCCCCGACGCGAAAGGCCATTTCGGCGCCTATGGCGGGCGCTTCGTCGCCGAGACGCTGATGCCCAACGTCATGGCGCTGGAGAAGGCGTATGAGGAAGCGCGCCGCGACCCGGCCTTCGCCGCCGAACTCTCCGGCATGCTCAAGCACTATGTCGGCCGTGAGAGCCCGCTCTATTTCGCGCAGCGCCTCACCGAGCATCTTGGCGGCGCCAAGATTTACCTCAAGCGCGAAGACCTCAACCACACCGGCGCGCACAAGATCAACAACTGCCTGGGCCAGATCCTGCTTGCCCGCCGCATGGGCAAGACCCGCATCATCGCCGAAACCGGTGCCGGCCAGCACGGCGTCGCCACCGCCACCGTCGCGGCGCGCTTCGGCCTTCCCTGCGTCGTCTATATGGGCGCGGTCGACATCGAGCGCCAGAAGCCCAACGTCTTCCGCATGAAGCTGCTCGGCGCCGAAGTGCGCCCGGTCGTATCGGGCTCGAAGACGCTGAAGGACGCGATGAACGAGGCGCTGCGCGACTGGGTGACCAATCCTTACGACACGTTCTACATCATCGGTTCCGCCGCCGGCCCGCATCCTTACCCGGCGATGGTGCGCGACTTTCAGACCGTGATCGGCAACGAGACCCGCGCCCAGATGCTGGAATACGAGAAGCGTCTGCCCGATCTCGTCGTCGCCTGCGTCGGTGGCGGCTCCAACGCCATCGGCATGTTCCATCCCTTTCTCGACGATTCCACCGTCGAGATCCACGGCGTCGAAGCCTCCGGCGACGGCACCGAGACCGAGCGCCATGCCGCCACGCTCACCAAAGGCACGCCCGGCGTGCTGCACGGCGCGCGCTCCTATCTGTTGCAGGATCGCGACGGCCAGATCCAGGAAGCGCACTCGATCTCGGCCGGCCTCGACTATCCCGGCGTTGGGCCTGAGCATTCCTGGCTCAAGGATCAGGGCCGCGTGAAATACTTCTCCGCCACCGACAAACAGGCGCTCGAAGCGTTCGTGCTTCTCTCCAAGCTCGAAGGCATCATCCCGGCGCTGGAATCGGCGCATGCCGTCGCGCATGTGACGCGCGTCGCGCCGCAGATGGACAAGGACAAGCTGATCGCCATCTGCCTCTCGGGCCGCGGCGACAAGGACGTGTTCTCGGCCGCGGCGGCGCTGGGGGAGACGATATGACAATCAAACTGGGCGATAGCGGCTTCTGTGTCGGCGACATTGTTGTCTTAAAAACGCCGTTCGTCACCGGCGGCGACCCCGATTTCGAGACCTCGCTGGAGATCGTCTCGAAGCTGCCCGGTGCCGGCGCCGACGTCATCGAACTCGGCATCCCGTTCTCCGATCCGATGGCCGACGGCCCGACCAACCAGGCATCCTATCTGCGCGCCCTGAAGGCCGGCATGACGCTGGTCAGGCTGCTCGACCTGGTGCGCAAATTCCGCAAGGCGGACAAGGCGACCCCGGTCGTGCTGATGGGCGCCTACAACCCGATCCATGCCTACGGCACCGCGCGCTTCATGAAGGACGCCGCCGAGACCGGCGTCGACGGCCTCCTCATTGTCGACGTGCCGCCCGAGGAGGACGAAGTCTTGCGCCTGCCGGCCGCGGCACACGGCATCGACATCGTGCGTTTCCTGGCGCCCACCACCGACGCGGCGCGGCTGAAGGTCGTGCTCGACGGCGCCACGGGCTATCTCTACTACGCCTCCATCGCCGGCATCACCGGCACCAAGAGCTATGACGAGGACGCGGTCCGCCGCGCGCTCGCCGACATCCATGCCGCGACAAAACTTCCCTGCGTCGTCGGTTTTCGGAATCAGGACGCCGGAACAGGCGGGCGACATCGCGCGTTTTGCCGATGGGGCCGTGGTCGGCTCCGCGATTGTGGCGAAAATCGAGTCGCACGCGGCCCAGGGTACGAAACGTGCCGATTTGGTGGCCGATGTGATCGATTTCTGCGCCGCCCTGGCGAATTCCGTGCATGCGGCGGGTAAGGATTCCGTGCTAGGCTGACCCCATGAATTGGATCGCGAATTTCGTCCGCCCCCGCATCAAGAGCCTGATGGCCTCGCGCGGCGCCGAGACCCCGGAAAACCTCTGGAAGAAGTGCACCGCCTGCGGCGAGATGATTTTCCATCGCGACCTCGCGGTGGCGCAATATGTCTGCCCGCAATGCGGCCATCACATGCGCATCGGCCCGCAGGACCGCTTCGGCGCGATCTTCGACCAGGGCAGCGTCGAAGAACTGCCTTATCCCGAAGTGCCGGTCGACCCGCTGAAGTTCCGCGGCGAGAAGCGCTATGCCGACGAGATCAAGGCGGCGCGTGCCAAGACCGCGCGCAACGAGGCGCTGACCGCCGCCCGCGGCACCATCGAGGGCATGCCGGTCGTCATCGCCGTTCAGCCCTTCGACTTCCTCGGCGGTTCGCTGTCCATGGGCGTCGGCGAGGGCTTGGTGCGCGCGATGGAAGTCGCGGTCGCCGAGAAGCGGCCGTTCATCCTCTTCGTCTCCTCCGGCGGCGCCCGCATGCAGGAAGGCATCCTGTCCCTGATGCAGATGCCGCGCGTCACGATCATGGTCGATCGCCTGCACGAGGTGGGGCTGCCCTATATCGTCGTGCTCACCGACCCGACCTATGGCGGCGTCAGCGCGTCCTACGCCATGCTGGGCGACATCCAGATCGCCGAGCCCGGCGCCCAGATCGGCTTCGCCGGCCCGCGCGTCATCGCCAACACCATCCGCGAGCGCCTGCCGGACGGTTTTCAGCGCGCCGAATATCTGCTCGAGCACGGCATGATCGACATGGTGGTGCATCGCCATGAACTGCGCACGACGCTCTCCAAGCTCAGCCATCTGGTGATGAAGCGCTCGCGCCCGCGCGCGCGGCCCGTCGCCGTGCCGCCGGTTGTCACCGCCACCGCGACGCGCGTCGTTCCGTCGGCGCCGGCGGCGTCCGGCTCTTCCGCCGCCGCGGAATGAGCAGCGTCAGAACCATCCGACGACACCAGAAGCACCGCGGTCCTGCTCCGCCTGCAGTCGCTGCATCCCAAGAAGATCGACCTCGCGCTCGACCGTATCCTGCGGCTGCTCCACGACCTCGGCGATCCGCATCTGAAGATGCCGCCGACCATCCATGTCGCCGGCACCAACGGCAAAGGCTCGGCCTGCGCCTTCTCCCGCGCCATGCTGGAGGCCCAGGGCCTGAAGGTGCACATGCACATCTCGCCACATCTGGTGCGCTTCCACGAACGCATCCGCATCGCCGGTGAGCTGATCTCGGAAGACGAGCTCACCGCGACGCTGGAAGAGGTCGAGCGGGTCAATGACGGCCGCCCGATCACCTATTTCGAGATCACCACACGGCGATGTTCCTCGCCTTCTCGCGCCATCATGCCGACGCGTTGGTACTGGAAGTCGGTCTCGGCGGCAGATACGACGCGACCAATGTCATTCCCAGGCCCGCGATGACCATCATCCAGCCGGTCGGCCTCGACCATCAGGAATTCCTGGGCTCCGACATCCGCGCCATCGCCGCCGAGAAGGCAGGCATCATCAAGCCCGGCGTTCCCGTCGTCATCGGACCGCAGGAAGACGCGGCGCTCGACGTCATCGTCTCGCAGGCCGATCGCCTGAGCGCGCCGGCCTTCGTCTTCGGCCAGGATTTCTCGGCCTATCAGGAGCACGGCCGCATGGTCTATCAGGACGAGCACGGCTTGCTCGACCTGCCGCTGCCCAAGCTGATCGGCCGCCATCAGATCGAGAACGCCGCCGTCGCCATCGCTGGCCTGCGCCACGCGAAACAGCCATGGGGCAGCGACAAGGCGATCGAGCAGGGCCTGCGCACGGTCGACTGGCCGGCCCGCCTCCAGCGCCTGCACCGGGGGCCTCTGATCGACATGGCGCCCAAGGGGGCCGAGGTTTGGCTCGACGGCGGCCACAACCCTCATTGCGCCGCCGCCGTGAGCCGCGCCGTCGCCGATCTCGAGGAAGTGGGCGACCGCCCGCTCTATCTGATCTGCGGCATGCTGAGGACCAAGGACGCGACCGGCTTCCTGCAAGCCTTCCGCGGCCTTGCCCGCCATGTCGTCACCGTCTCGGTCCCGGGCGAGGCCGCCAGCCTCGGCGCCGGCGCGCTCTACGACATGGCCCGCGCCGCCGGACTCGATGCCGCGCCGGCCGAGGACCTTGAAGACGCCATGCTCCAGCTTCAAGCCTGGACCCGTGCCCATCCCAAGGAGCCGCCGCCGCGCATCCTGATCTGCGGCTCGCTGTATCTGGCGGGTCAGGTGCTGGCGGAGAACGGCTGACGCGTCACTTCACCGATTGCGCCATGCAGTCGCGATAAGTGTCGCCCGCGATCTTAGTCTGGTCCGCCGCCGGGGCCGCCGAGCTCTTTGGCGTCGTCGGCCCGGTTTTGCGCCATGGCGTGACAGCGCGCGCTGTAGTCGGGCGGCGTCACGGCGGGAGGCGCTATCACCGGTGCTGGTGCCGGTGCGGCTGTCACCGGTGCCGGCCGCTCGACATGCGGGCGCGACGCCGGCTTTGCCCCGGGCCGGACCGCCGGCGCGACGACCGGCGGTGCCGGCGCCATCTCTTCCCGAATCCGGGTGCAGCCGGACAGCAGCAACGCGGCCGCGAACAGGGCGATGAGACGCATGGGCGAATCCAGCGGAACTTCGCTGCCGACTCTACAGAAGTTCGAAGACGAACCGGACTCCGTCAGCCGGGAATATTTGGAACGCCCGAGCCGGGAACCTCGCGGTTCAGACCGACGACTCGATCCATTCCTTGATCTTGGACTTGGGCAGCGCGCCGACCTTGGTTGCGGCGACCTGGCCCTGGCTGAAGATCATCATGGTGGGGATGCCGCGCACGCCGTATTTCTGCGGCACATGCGGGTTCTCGTCGATGTTGATCTTGGCGATGGTTACTTTCCCGCTCAGTTCGCCCGCGAGTTCTTCCAGCGCCGGCGCGATCATGCGGCAGGGTCCGCACCATTCCGCCCAGAAATCGACGACGACGGGCGTTTTCGAATTGAGCACATCGGCCTGGAATGAAGCGTCGGAAACCTTGATGGGAGAAGCCATGAGACACGTCCTTGGGTTATCTGGGTGACATACTTAGGAACGCTCCGATGAGGGGTCAAGGCGCGCCCGGATTCGCAGCATTTCAGCGTCCAGCAGTCGATTGGACAGTTCCATGAGTGTGGGACCTTCGGTCCAGACCAGCCCGCACACGACTCGCTTGCCGGGAAAGATCTTCCGCGCTGCGGCGCGGTAGAGCGCCATCTGCGTGGCATAGAGCGGCGCGACGTCTTCCTCGCGCGCCGGCGGCGGCCGGTTGGTCTTGAAGTCCACGATCAGGACCGCGTCGTCGAGGATCGCCAGCCGGTCGATGCGCCCGTTGACCCGCGCCCCCGGCCCGAGTTCAGCGAGATCGGCGACGATCGCGACTTCGGCCCGACTGCCCGCGGAAAAGACGGGTGCGAATTTGGGGGCGTCCAGCACCGCCAGCGTCTCGCCGATCAGCGCCTCGGCCGCGGCACCTTCTATTTTCCGTATACGGAGGAAGCTGCGCGCCCGTGCCGCGCGCTCGGAAGCGGCGATTCCAGGCAGGTTCGCCAGCAGTTCGTGGACCAGCCGGCCGCGCTCGAACCGCGCATTGTCCGGCAGGAAGCCTTCGGGTTCGTCCAGCTCGGCCGCATCGGACGGGCGGATCAGCCGCGGGGAGGGCGCGTCGCGCGGCGCGGGGCCATCGAGCCAGCCGCTGCGCGCGGGTTCGGCCGCTGCAAGTGGCGCGGCCGGCGCCAGGATGTCCTCGCCGCCGTCTCCGACGACGTGGATGGTCTCGTCGCCGCGCGTCAGGGGCACGCCGATCTCCTGCGCCGCGCGCTCGGCCAGGCGGTACCACGAGCCGTCCTTGATGCCGCGCTTGCCCTCGAAGCCGCAGACGATCAGCCAGTCGCGCGCTCGCGTCAGCGCAACATAGAGAAGCCGCCGGTGCTCCTCCAGCATGCGCGCCTTGGCGGCCTCCTTCGCGCGCCGCACCGCCGCCGGCGCGTCCTTGTCTGCCATCGGATAGAGCACGCCGTCCTCGGTATAGAGAAGGTTGCCGCGGTCGGCCGAAAGGCCCGGCACCTGGGTCGTATCGGGTAGGATGACGATGTCCGCCTCCAGCCCCTTGGCGCCGTGCACCGTCATCACCCGGACCTCATCGCGGGCGCGTTCCATGTCGCGCTTGATCTCGGCGCCGCCGCGCTCGATCCAGTGCAGGAAGCCTTCCAGCGATGGCGTGTTCCCCGCTTCATAGGCGAAGGACAAGCGAGGAATTCGTCGATCGCATCGTTCGCCTCATGCCCCAACCGCTTGAGCAGCTTGAGCCGCATGCCGCGCGGCCCTAGGGCGTCGGCATAGAACTCGTAGGGCGGGGCGAAATCCGCCTTGGCACGCATCGCGTGCAGGAAATCATGCGCGGCCCCGGAACGACGCCGCCTCGTCGCGCCGCAATTGCAACTCGCTCCACAAAGTGCCTTGCCGGCCATGCGCCAGCACGAACAATTCCTCCTCGCTCACCGTGCAGAGCGGCGAGCGCAGTACGCTGGCCAGCGTGTAGTCGTCCTCGGGCAGGAGCACGAAGCGGCCCAGCGCGATCAGGTCCATCACCGCGATCTGCTCGGTCAGCCGGATGCGGTCGGCGCCCGCCACCGGCACGCCGCGCAGCTTGAGTTCGCGGATGATCGCGGTGCCGAACGGCTCGCGCCGCGGCAGCAGGATCATGATGTCGCCAGCCGTCACCGGTGCCGCATGGCCGGGCAGGCGCACCCGGCCGATCCATTGCTTGATCTGCGTCGCGAGCTTGCGCGCCAGTTGCGCCACCGGCGAATCCTTCGGCGCGACGTCGACGGGCGGCAATTCCCAGGCATCGCTGTCGGGGACGTCGTCGGGCCGGATCGACGGCCACAGTTCGACCCGGCCTTTGTCCTTCGCCCGGTAGGGGTCGTGCGCGATCTCGGTTCCGGCGGATGTTAGTCCTTCGCGCGCGGCGTCCGGCTTGAACACCGCATCGACGAAGGTCAGCACCTGCGGCACCGAGCGGCGCGACTGAGTCAGTGGCTGTTCGGTGAATTCGCGTGCCGCGTCCTCGGCCGCCTTGTGGAAGAACCGCCGATGACGGTCGAACTCTCGCGGATCGGCGCCCTGGAAACTGAAGATCGACTGCTTCTCGTCACCGACCGCAAAGATTGTGCGCGCTGTCCCGTCGTCGATGCCGGTTCCGGCGAAGAACTCCGCCGTCAGCGCCTTGACGATGCGCCATTGCTCCGGGCTGGTGTCCTGCGCCTCGTCGATCAGCACGTGATGGATGCCGCCGTCGAGCTTGTAGAGCACCCAGGCGGCGGCATCGCTGCGTTCCAGCAATTCCTGCGTTCGCACGATCAGATCGTCGTAGTCGAGCGCCCCCGCGCGCCCGCTTGGCGCGCGCATATTCCGCGCGCACCGCGTCGGCGATCACCAGCGCCGCTTCCGCCAGGGCCGCCGCATGCGCCGCCCGCCGCCGCTCCTCGACCGCGAGCACTTCGCCTTGCAGCCGGTCCACCAGCGCGCGCAGATCGGGCCGCGTCGCCGAATGCTTCTTGGTCACCGGATCCTTGCGCGGTTCGCCCGCCTGGGTCAGGAACACGGTGCGATAGGTGTCGTACATCGCCGGCCCGGGGGTCATCGCCAGCGCGGTGCCCAGTTCCGAAGCACGCGTCTGGTCTGTCTTGGTTCCTTGGCTCAGCCACAGCGCCAGCGCCTGCAATTGTGCCGCATCCTGCAGCACATCGGCGCAGAACCCGGTCACGATGGTGTCGGCGCTGTCGGCAAGGCCCGCGCCATGCGCCCGCCGCACCGCCGCCGCCAGATCCTCGCCGCTGACCGCGAGCCCCTCGAAGAATCGCTCCAGCTTGCGCCGGTCGGCGCCCAGCGCGGCGTCGAGAATGTCGGTCAGCGTCGCTTCGCTGGTCTGGGTCAGGAGAAACGCCAGCGCCGCCGCGCGCGCCGCATCGCCGCTTCCGGCGCGCTCCAGCACGCGGCTGCGCGCCTGCGCGATCAGTTCGCGCGCTGTCTGCTCGTCGAGCACGTCGAACGCCGCCGGCACGCCGGCCTCCAGCGGAAAGCGCGACAGCACGTTCTGGCAGAAGGCGTGGATGGTGAGGATCTTCAGGCCGCCCGGCGTCTCCAGCGCCTTGGCGAACAGCCGCCGCGCCTTCTTCATGTCTTCCGGCCCGCCGAGGTCGGCGCCGATATCCTGTACTTTGCGCTGCAGGTCCTTGTCCGGAAGCATCGACCATTCGCCGAGCTGCTTGAACAGCCGCCCCTGCATCTCCGCCGCCGCCGCCTTGGTGTAGGTCAGGCATAGGATGCGCGCCGGCTCGGTGTCGGCCAGCAGCAGCCGCGTCACGCGGTTGGCGAGGGTGTAAGTCTTGCCCGCGCCGGCATTGGCCGCGACCCAGGCCGACCGTGCCGGGTCGGCCGCGACGATGGAAGGGTCTGTGAGCCGCGCGCTCATTCTTCGGGCGCCTCCCAGCCGCCGATCGCCCATTCGCGCACCCGCGCCAGATGATCGTAGTCGCCGGACACGCGTGCCTCCTTCGGATGCAACCGCGGCGGATAGGCGGTGTCGGCGCGCGCGAAGTCCGCGATGCGCTTCTTGAGCTTTTCCAGCGTCTCGCCGATCAGCGCGATGTCGACCTCCAGCATCGTCCCCGGCACGCGCCCGCCACTGATCTGGACGTAGAGCAGGTCGCGCGTTTCCAATCTGCCTAGATCGCTGAATGCACCGGCCGCCAGCATCGCCGCTTCCAGCAAAAGCTGCGGCGCCAGGAAGCTCTCGATCTGCTTCTTGGTCGGCACTTGGCCGGTCTTGTAGTCCAGGATCGCCGCCCCGCCGTCCGTCAGCACGTCGATACGGTCGGCGACCCCGTAAAGTTCGAACCCCGGCGTGACCTTGAACGTGCCGGCGATCTCGGTGTGGGAAGACCTGATGTCGTCGCGGCGGAGCTCTTCGATCGCGACGAACCATTCCGCCGCACGCGTGAAGCGCGGCTGCCACAGCGCCAGCGCCGCCTTCGGCGTGCCCTCGGCCGCGAACACCTCATCGGCGATGGCGCAAAGCCGCACCGCCGCGTCGGGGGGGAGTTCGCCGGGCAATTCGTTGACGAAGCGCTCGAGTGCCCGGTGCACCGCATTGCCGCGCTCCAGCGGCCCGATCGCGGCGTCCAGCGGATCGAGCAGGCGCAGGCTCAGGATGCGCCGCGCATAGATCGCATAGGGATCGCGCACCCATTTCTCGATGTCGGTGACGGCCAGGCGTTGCGGCCGCGCCGCGACAGGGGGACTGGGGCGCGGCATCTTGATGCGAACCGGCTCGCCCGCATCGCGCAGGCTCTCGGCCAGCGCGGCGTAATCCTGATCCGGCTTCAGGGCGCTCGTCAGCCCCAGGCCGTTCGCTAATTGCGTCAGCCGCTGCACCCAGCGCGACGGGATCGCCGGAACGCCTTCGGATTTCTGCGCCCGGGTCAGCACCACGTGGGGCCCCGCGGCGAGCATCGCGAAGTCGTGCGCCGCCTGCCCGATGGCGCGCTCCGGCTGCTCCAGCCGCAGCGCCGCGCGCATCGGCCGCGAGAACCAGGGATCGGCGCCGGGTGCGCCCGGCCAGGTCCCTTCGTTGAGCCCGCCGAGCACGACGGTGTCGAAGCTTTGCAGCCGCGCTTCCAGTGGTCCCAGGATCGCGATACGCGGATGGCCGCTGCGCTGCCGGCGCACATCGGGCCTCAGCGCCAGCTTGCGGAACAGAGCCGCATAAGCGCGGGGCTCGACCGCCGGCAAATCGCGCGCCGCCGCGGTCAATTCCTTGAGGAACGTGTCCGTCACCTCGCCGGCTTCGCCGCGGCGCAGCGCAGCGCCGGCCAGTTCGTTCGCGACCGCCAGATGCGCCGCCACGATCCTGTCGAGCGTGACGTCGCGCCGGTTCAGCGCCGCTTCGAGCGGCTGCAGCGCCTTGGCGACATCGCTCCACCAATATTGCAATTCCGACAGCCGCGCCTGCGAGAGCTCGCTCGCCTCGGCGCGGCGCTTGGTGATCGCGTCGCGTACGCCGTTCAGGCCGGCGTTCGGCTTCGGCCCGCGCAGCAGCATGTCGAGTTGGCGCACGGCGGCGCGAAACTCGCCCGGCTCCCGGCCTAGCGTACACAGGGGATGCTTCAAGAGCGCCAGCAGCGGCACCGGCGCGAAATCGGAATCGGCGGCCTCCGCCAGCAGGCACAGGAACGCGCCCGGTGGCGTATGCGCCAGCGGCCGTCCGGCGGAGTCGTCGGCCTCCACCTCCCAGCGCAGAAGTTCGCCCGCCACGCGCCGCGCCAGGGCGCGGTCCGAGGTCACCAGCGTCGCCGCCCGCCCCGGCTCTTCGAGGGCCTCGCGCAGCACCAGCGCGATGCAGTTCGCCTCCGCCATCGGATCGGACGCCTCGATGAGCGACAGGCCGCGCAACCCCTCTGCGATCTCGCCCTCCTCGGCGCGCTCGGCGATGGCGCGCCAGGCGTCGGTGGTCGGGGCAGGGCGCAGGGCCTCACGCAGCACCCGCTCGCGCTTGCTATCGCGTGGAGCGATCCAGTCCTTGACGTCGGACCGCCTGACTTCCATCCGCCCCAGCAACTGCTTCATGCCGAACTGGGGATGGCCGGGATCGAGATTGGCCCAGCTTTCGTCGTCGAGTTCGCGGTCCAGGCCCGGCAACACCACCGCTCCGTCCGGCAGGTTCGCAATGGCTTTCAGCAGGTCGGCCGTCGCCGGAGTGGAGCCGGTCGAACCGGCCGCGATCACCGGTCCCCTGGCCGGCTGTTGCGCAACGCGCGTCGCGAGCGCGCGCAAGGCGCGGTTGCGCCGGTCGGCCGGCGCTATTGCGCCCTCCGCCGCCAGCAGGGCGGGCCATTGCGTGTCGAGCAGGCCGAGGAAGTCGCCGACCTGCTCCCAGTGTTTCGCCAGCGCGCCCGGCACCACCTTCTTGAGATCGGCGAGCGTGGCGCCTTGGGTCTCGACCTCGTCCATCACCTGCGCCAGCCCGTCGGCCAGCGCCGCGGCCTGGGCAAAGCCCATCTCATCGCCGCCCTTGGCGCGATGCCAGCGCTGCACCATCGTCGCCAGCAGCAGCGTGCGCCGCATCGGCGCAATCGCCGGCGGCAAGTCGAGAGCCTCGAACAGGAATTCGTCGTCTTCGGCGTCGCCCAGGGCCTTGAATGCCGGCAGCAGCGCCGCGCCGCCCAGCACACGCGCGAAGGCGTCGCCGAAGGTGCGTTGCGCCCGCCGTGTCGGCAGGTAGATCGTCGCGTCGGCGAGCGCCAGCGGCGCATCGCCCAGTTGCGCGATCAAGCCGCGGGCGAGCGTATCGGCGAAAGGCGCGCTGGGTGGAATCGTAAAGACGCGCCCCGGCACGTCAGACGGCCAGGCGGCGGTCGGCCAGGAACTCCTCGGCGTCCTTCACCGCTTGCGGCGTTCCGACATGAATCCACACGCCGTCGAGCCGGACGCCGAAAAGCCGGCCTTTCTCGATCGCGATGTCCCAGACCCGGTTGGTGGAAAAGCCGCCCTTGGGCGCCGCGTCGAACAGGCGCGGATGCACGATCTGCACGCCGGGATAGGCGAACGGCGACAGCCGCCGCTCGGCGACGCGGCTGAGGCGGCCCAGCGAGTCCATGTTGAAATCGCCCGCGCCTTCGAAGCCGAGCGCCGTCACCATCGAGGCCATCAGCAGAAGCGCGTCCATCGCCTCGGGATCCCAGCGCGCGATCATGCGGTCCAGGGCACGGCCGATGCCTTCGACCCACACCGTGTCGGAATTCATGACGAAGAACGGCTCGCCCTTGAAATGGGGCAGCGCCTTCACCACGCCGCCGCCGGTGCCGAGCAGTGCGTCATGCTCCTCGGAAAAGACGATTTCGAGATCGTGCCGGCTGGCGAGATGCGCCTTCACCATCTCGGCCATGTAGTGGACGTTGACCACCGCCAGCGTCACGCCGGCCGCGGCGAGGCGGTCGAGCGCGTGGTCGATCAGCGTCCTTCCCGCCACCATCACCAGCGGCTTGGGGCGGTCGTTGGTGAGCGGCCGCATCCGCGTGCCGAGGCCCGCCGCCATCACCATTGCGCGCTTGGGACCGTTCACGCCGCCGCTCCTGAAGGTGCGCCCCGCGCCGCACGCGGGATCGTCTTATCGTACCACGCCTTGAGATCGCGCAGCGCCGGGTGCTCCAGATCGCGGTTAAGATAGCCCCACACCCTGGGCAGCAGCGACAGATAGCGCGCCTTGCCGTCCCGCTTGTGAAGCCGCGCGAAGATTCCCGCGATCTTGGCGTTGCGCTGCGCCGCCATCACCGCCATCTGACCGCGATAGGCGGCTTCGTCGAGCGGCGTTCCCTGCGCCCGCATCGCGTCCAGGTAGTGCACGGTCGTCGCTTCCGCGATCTCGGGCGCCACGTCGCGCCGGGCGTCCTCGATCAGCGAGATCAGGTCATAGGCTTTCGATCCCGCCACCGCGTCCTGGAAGTCGATCAACCCGACCCGCGCCACGCCCTTGCGCGACGGCAGCCACAAGAGGTTCTGCGCGTGATAGTCGCGATGTACGAACACCGGGTCGGGCTTCAGCGAAGCCAGCGCCGCGCGCCACAGGCCGCGATGCTCCGCCACCTCATCGGCCGCCGCGGCGCGTCCCAGCGCCACCGGCATGAACCAGTCGGTCAGGAGATCGATCTCGGCAAGCTGCGCCGTCTCGTCATAGTCGTGCAGGGCCTTGCCGTGCGCCAGCACCGCCGGCGCGCGGTCGGCGTGAAGGGCCGCCAGCACTTCGGCCGCGCTGCGATACAGTTCCGGCTCGTTGGCGCCGTCCACGACGTCGGCAAATAATCCGTCGCCCAGATCCTCGATGACGACGAGGCCCTGGCGGAGGTCCGCCGCGAGAATCTGCGGCGCACTCAGTCCCTGTGCGCGCAGATACTGCGCCGCCGCGACGAAGCGCCCGCAATCCGCCCCCGCCAAGCGCGCCACCGCGTTGTAGCCGAGCGCACGGCGTTCCTCCGGCGTGGCGTTGGCCGCCGCCGGCGGCGTTTCGGTGCCCTGCGGTTGATCCATCAGCATCGCGATACGCCCGTTCAGCGCCAGGCGCTCGTAGCGCCGCGTCGAGGCATCGCCCGGCAGCGGCGCGCGCGCGGCGCCGCCCCAGCCGGACGCGGCCAGGAACCCTTCGATGGTCTCGTTGCGCTCAGGCGTCATGGTTCGTCTCGGCAAAGGCGGCGACCCAGCGCGACGGACCGCTCACCTGCGCCCGCCGCGTTCCGTCCCTGAGGCTCAAGGCGATATGCAGCCGGTCCTCCGGCATCCAGCTCAGCGCTCGCTCCGGCCATTCGATCAACGCCGCGCCTTCGTCGAGCGCTTCCTCCAGGCCCAGTTCTTCGACCTCGGACGGGCTCTCGATGCGATAGAGGTCGTAGTGGCGCACCGGCAGTCTCGCAGTGTCGTAGGTCTGCACCAGCGTGAAAGTCGGGCTCGGCACCGCCTCGGTCACGCCCAGCGCGTGCAGGATGGCGCGCGCCAGCGTGGTCTTGCCGGCACCCAGATCGCCCTCCAGCGCCACGGCGTCGCCGATGTGCAACCCTGCGGCAATCCGCGCCCCGAGCGCCTCGGTCGCGGCCAGGTCGGCCAGCGGCACGCTCCGCTCAAAGGCTTGAGAATCCTTGGACATGGCAGCGTTCTAGCAGTCTCCCAGCGGTTGATTCCAGGGGAGGCCTCGGCCATGTTGCCGCCTCTTCAAGAGGCCCGGCCGGGGCGGGAATACCAGATGTCCGAACGCATCGTCATCATTGGCGCCGGCCAATCCGGGGCGCAGGCCGTCGCGACCCTGCGCGCCGAAGGCTTCGCCGGCGCCATCGCCATGGTCGGCGACGAGCCGTTTGCGCCCTATCAGCGTCCGCCGTTGTCCAAGGCCTATCTGATGGGAACGATGGAGCGCGACCGCCTCTTCCTGAAGCCCGAGGCGTTCTACAAAGAGGCGCATTGCGATCTGATCCTGGATACCGCCGCGACCCGGATCGATCGCGCCGCCAGGACCGTCACGCTGTCCGACGGCCGCACGCTCGGCTACGACAAGCTTCTGCTTGCCACCGGCAGCCGGGTCCGCAAGATCAAATGTCCCGGCGCCGATCTTCCCGGCATCCACTATCTGCGTGGCATCGCCGACGTCGATGCCCTGCGCGAGATGTTCGCGCCCGGCAAGAAGCTCGCGATCGTCGGCGGCGGCTATATCGGGCTCGAAGTCGCAGCCGTTGCCGCCAAGCGCGGCATCGACGTGATCGTGTTCGAGGCGATGAACCGCCTGATGGCCCGCGCCGTCTCGGTTCCGGTTTCCGATTTCTACGAGAAGGTCCACCGCGCCGCCGGGGTCAAGCTGCTGCTCGACACCGGCGTCGAAGCCTTCGAGGGCGCCGGCAAGCTGGTGGGCGTGCGCGCCGGCGGAAAATCCTATCCCGCCGACGTCGCGCTGGTCGGCATCGGCATCCTGCCCAATGACGAGCTCGCCCGGGCCAGCGGCTTGGCCTGCGAGGACGGCATCGTGGTCGACGCCGCCAGCAACGCCACCGGCGATCCGGCCGTCTTCGCCGCCGGCGACTGCACTCGCCATATTGGCCGCGAAGGCACCGCACTGCGCCTGGAATGCGTGCAGAACGCTATCGACCAGGCCAAGCACGCCGCGCTCGGCATGGTCGGCAAGCCCAGCAGCTATCGCGAAGTGCCGTGGTTCTGGTCCGACCAGTACGATCTCAAGCTGCAGATCGCCGGCCTCGCGCGGCCCTCGGACCGGATCGTCCTGCGCGGCCATCCCGAGGCGCGGAAATTCGCCGTCTTCCATCTGCGCGACGGCGCCGTCGCCGCCGTCGAAGCGGTCAACGCCGCGCCGGAATATCTGGTCGGCCGCAAGCTCATCGCCGACGGCGCTGTGATTGCGCCGGAACGCCTCGCCGACACCGCCATCCCCATGAAGTCCATCGCGTAAGGTTTGAAATGCCCAAGATCAAATACGTCGAGCACAACGGCAAAGAGCATGAGGTCGAGGTCCCGGCCGGCTGGTCGGTGATGGAGGGGGCGGTGAAGAACCTCGTCCCCGGCATCGACGCCGATTGCGGCGGCGCCTGTGCCTGCGCCACCTGTCACGTCTTCGTCGATGCGGCGTGGGAGGCTAAAATCCCGCCCAAGGAAGACATGGAAGTCACCATGCTCGACTTCGCGCCCGACGTCGCGCCGAACAGCCGGCTGTCGTGCCAGATCAAGGTTACGCCGGAACTGGACGGCCTGGTGGTGCGGATGCCCAAGAGCCAGCACTGAACTGCCGCCGCGATCAGGGCCGGGATGTCACGATCGCTTCGCCCTACGCCGTCTTTGCCACAGGCGGCACACCGTAGGACGGCGCCAGCACTTTGCCGAATAGGAGCCGCACCGCGATCAGCACGATCGCGGCGCCCAGGATCAGGGCGACATGCAGGGCCCAGAACGACGTCGCCGGCATTTTCTCGAGCAATCCGCCAACCCAGCCGACGAAGAAGTTTCCGGCGAAGAGATGCAGGTAATAGACCCCGATGAAGGTGCCGGTCATGCCCTTCGGGGCGGCGCGCGAATAGAGGGCGAGACCGACGGGGATCACGTTGGCGAAGCCGAGATCGTTGATGACTTCGAACCCGATCGCCCACCACAGGCTCACTCTTTCGCCGTGCGCGGCGACGATCGAAGATGCCACCACCAGCAGGAGCGGCGCGCCGGCGCTGATCGTGACGCCGATCGCGATCTTGGTGAGTTCGTCGGGCTCCGGCCAGCGCGCCGCCCACCAGCGCCAGAACGCGACCGAAAGCGCGATGGTCGTGGCGCTGATGATCGAGCCGTAGGAGAGAAGATCGGTGATCGGCATCCGCAGGCCGAAGATGGTGAGTTGGTAGTTGGCCTCGCCCCACACCAGATAGGCGTTGAAAATCTGCTGATTGCCGACGATGGAGACCGCCAGGACCGGCAGCAGCGCGATCAGGACGGCGATCTTGATCCAGTCGTTGCGGGTCAGCGGCGGCCGCACCGGGCCGGCGTCGCGCGGTATCTTCGACATCTCGCGCGGCAGGGTGCGGCGGCCCAGAAGATAGGTCGCGAGCCCGATGAGCATGCCGACGCCGGCGGCGCCGAAGCCGTAGTGCCAGCCGTAATTGGCCGCCAGCCGCCCGCAGACCAGCGGCGAGGCGATCACCGCGATCTGCACGAAGAAGAGGAACACCTGATAGGCGTCGGCCCGGCGCGGATCGCCGTCCTTGTAGAGCGCCCCCACCTGGCTCGCGATGTTTCCCTTGAAGCAGCCGACGCCAAGCAGCAGGCACAGAAGCGCCAGCAGGAATGTCGCATCGAACGCCATCAGGAAATGACCCGTCGCCATCAGGATGGCGCCGATGGTCACGGCGTTGGTGCGGCCGAGGAGGCGGTCGGCAAGCACGCCGCCGCCGATCGGCGTGAGATACACGAAGGCGGTATAGAAACCGTAGATATGCGAGGCGAGCGCCTGCCCAGAAGCCGGACCGTAGAGCAGCGCGATGACGTTCTGGAACGGCGAGAAGCCCAGGATGTGCTCGACATGGCCGGGCTGCAGCAGCGAGTGGGTCATGTACAGCACCAGCAGCGCCGTCATGCCGTAGTAGGAAAAGCGCTCCCAGAACTCCGAAAACGCCAGCCAACCCAATCCCGCCGGATGGCCGATGAAAGCCCTGTCGCCCCGGGCCGCGATCGTCTCCGCTACCATGCTTCCCCGCAAGACATTGACGCGACGGTTATAGCCCGCCTGCGACCCGGGAAAAGAGGCGGCAACGGCTTCGTGAACGGCTCGTCACGCCGTCCGGCGCTCGATCTCGGGCGTCGCCGGACCGACGTCTCCCAGACGCTTGGGGAGGTGGACGCGGACCAGCGTGCCGCCCTCCGTCCCCAGAATGCCGCTTTCGATCTCGACCCAGCCGTCATGCAGCTCGACGAAGCGGTTGACGAGGGCGAGGCCGAGCCCGGCGCCGGCGCGCTGGCCGGAGCGGTTCTTGGACGCGAAGCGCTCGAACGCCTGCGCTTTCACCTCCGGCGCCAGGCCCGGCCCGGTGTCGGCGACCGCGATCTGCACGTCCTCGCCGACGATCGCGCCCGACAGGGTGATCGTGCCGCCGCTCGGCGTGTATTTGAACGCGTTGGACAGGAGGTTGAACACCACCTGCTGGATGCGCCGCTCGTCGCCCAGGAACTGGCCGACGTCCTCGGCGCAATCGACCTTGAGCTCGAGGCCGACCTTCGCCGCCATGTCGCGCGCCGTCGCCGCGACGCCGGCGAGCAGCGCGGACAGGTCGATGCGCTCCAGCTCCAGTCGCAGCGCCCCCGATTCGATCAGCGACAGGTCCAGGATGTTGTTGATCAGGTCTTTCAGCGTGTGCGAGCCGCTGACGATGTCCTGCACATAGCCGGTCTGGGCGCGGTTGAGCTCGCCCGGAATGCCGCTCGCCAAGTGCTCGGCGAAGCCCAGGATGGTGTTGAGCGGCGTGCGCAGCTCGTAGGAGACATGCTTGATGAATTCCGACTTTAGATGGTCGGCCGCTTCCAGCGCGTCGTTGCGCTCGCGCAGCGCGCTCTCGATGCGGAAGCGGTCGGTGACATCGGCGAAGGTGACCAGCGTTGCGCCGTCGGGCAAGGGTGACAGCGCCAGCGACAGGATGGTGCGGTCGTTGCGCTCGATCTCGCCCCAATCGCGCCGTGTCGGCGCGCCGGAAACGACGCTCTGGATCAGCCGCTCCCACACCGCCTCGTCGCCGAACTTGTCGGCGCAGGCCGCGGCGATGCTGCGGATATGCGGTTCGCCCTGCAGATCCTTCGGCGTCAGCTCCCACACCTTCAGGAACGCCGCATTGTGCAGCTTCAGCTTGCCGTCCGGTCCGAACACCGCGACCGCTTCCGACAGCGTGTCGAGCGTCGCCGACTGCACCTTGATCTGGGTGTTGAACGCGCTTTCCAGCGCCAGCTTCTCGGTGACGTCCTCGTAGAGGAACGTCAGCCCGCCGAACGGATGCGGCTGCGCCACGACGCGCAGCGTCTTGCCGCCGGGCACATGCCACAGCTCCTCCGAGGGATACTCCCGCTGCGTCTCATAGAGTCCCAGCCGCTCGCGTTTCCAGGCCTGGTAGTCGCGCTGCTCCGGCAGCTTGCGCCCTTCGCGCAGCCGGTCGAGCACGTCGCCGTCGCTCGGATGGCTGTCGAGCCAGGTCTCCGCGAGGTCGAACAGCCGCGCAAAGGCGCGGTTGTAGAAGGTCAGCTTCTGGTCGCGCCCATAGATCGCCACCGCGGTCGCGAGCTTGTCGAGCGTGTCGGCATGGGCGTCGACATGCTGCTGCAATTTTGCTTCCGCCGCCGCGACGTCGGTGACGTCGATCGCGCTGCCGACGACCCCGCCGCTTCCCGCCGCGTCGAGCGGCGTCTCGGTGAAGGCGAGCGCCCGGCGATGGCCGCCGACCACGGCGAAGCGGCGCGCCTCATAGGCGACGCCCTGATTGCGCGCCGTCGCGGCGAGATCGCGCTCGGTGCGATCCAGCGCCATCTGGCCCGCCGCCGCGCTTTCCGCATCCTTGGCGCCGGTCGCGCCGAGAAAGCTGCGATTGCCCCACACCAGCGACAGCGTCTTGTCGCGCAGCCACACCGGCACCGGAAGGGCGTCGAGGATGGCGCGGAAGTCGAGGCCTTGCTTGGCGACCGCAATCGCCTCCGCCTCGATCCACACCGCCGCCATGCCGCCGACCGCCCGGCCGCGCAGCGTGAAGGCGCGCGCCTCCTTGTCGTGTGCCGTCAGCGCGAAAGCGGCGCCGCGGTCGCTCAGGTCGTCGAGCGCCTGGGAGACCTCTGTCGCCTCCGCGCCGGCCAGGCACGCATCCAGCATTGCCTCGGCGCCGCCATAGCTCATCGGCGTGGCGCCGTCGCGGCCCCACACGATCAGCGCCTCGCGTCCCGCCGACAGCAGCGCGTCGCGCTCGCCCACGGCGGCCCGGGTGCGGGCCCCCGACTGGCGCAGGGCGCGGCGCAGCTTGCCGGTACGGCTCTGCTCGGCCAGCGCCCAAAGCCCGGCGGCGATGGCGAGCGCCACCGCGCCCGTCGTCACCGCGCCAAGCACCAGGAACTGCTGGGTCGCCACGTCGGTGGCGGCCAAGGCGGGGCAGGGCGCAAGGAGGAATCCGGTCAGGGCGGAGCCTGCGGCCCGCAACTTCCCGAATCCTCCCCTGACGCCAGGGCTCTTGTTCTGTCCCAGGGTGGGACGCATTCCCGGCTGCCCCCGATTTGATCCGCAGCGACGAATCACTGTGGAATCAACATGATACGGTCGTTAACGAGCCGCAAGGGAATGTGGTTAAGAAAGTGTAAAAAACCAGATATGGCCTCATCCACAAGATTTTGGGCCCGAGTTGCAATTTCCGAGTCAAATCAGGGAATTAGAAAATCAGCCTACGGACGGGTGTGCGGCCGCCCACAGATTCGCTCCTTTCGATCAGCGGACCGGCCGCCGCGACTTCGACGAATTTTGCCGTAAGGTTCGCCGCACGGGGGACATTTGCCATGCACCAGACTCGCCGCCAATTCGTCGGGACGACAGCCGTGCTGTCGGCGTTCGCGCTCGCCGGTGCCCGCGCCGCCGTCGCGCCGGGGCCACAGCGCCAGTCGCTGGCCGCGTTCGCCGACGATTCCGCCCGCGTCGCGTCGCTGCGCAAGGGCATCGCTGCGATGAAGGCGCTCCCCGCCTCCGATCACCGCAGCTGGTTCTTCCAGGCCGCGACCCATGCCTACAGCCAGAGCCTCTACACCGCCGAACTCCGGCGCGACCCCAGGCTAAAGACCGTCGATCGCGAGAGGTACTGGAACAAGTGCCCGCATTTCGGCCAGTGCTCCGCCGACTTCGTGATTTGGCACCGCGCCTATTTGCACTATTTCGAGCGCCACCTGCGCGACGCCGCCGGCGATCCCACGCTGGCGCTGCCCTATTGGGACTACACCAAGCCCGAGCAGCGCATATTCCCCGCGATCTTCGCGCCGGAATTCCTCGACCCAGGCAAGACCCAGCCCAACCCGCTGTTCCATCCCAACCGCGAGAAGTCCTTCACCAGGGGCCTGCTCGAGATCAGCGCGAATATCGGCCAGGCGCCCAAGACCGTCGCAGCCGCGACCTTCTTCCATGAGGTCGGCGTCCCCGGCTTCGGCGGCGACAACCTCGACTCCGGCCACACCCAGATCGGCCTGCTCGAGCAGCGTCCGCACAACGACATCCATCTGGCCTGCGGCGGCGTCATCAACTCGTCCAATGGCGCGATGGCGGAGATCACCACCGCGGCGTTCGATCCGGTGTTCTGGGTGCATCACGCCAATATCGACCGCATGTGGGCGGAATGGGCGAGCCGGCCCGGCAAAAGCTGGGGGCCCGCGCCGGCACCCGACTGGTTCGACGAGAAGCCCTGGACCTTCGTCGACGTCGACGGTAGCGAACGCACGCTCAGCCGTCGCGACGCCATCGGGCTGACCGCGGCCTATGACGTCGATTATGCGAGCCAGCTTGCCGTCCCCTCGCCGCCGCAACCCCCACCGCCGCCCGTCGCCAGCGCTGCGCCCAGCGGCGGCAGCCGGGATCGCGCCGTCGCCACCGGCGCCGCGCCGGTGATGGCCGCGGCGCCGGCGCCGATGCGCAAGCGCGCCAAGCCGCCGGCCGAGCGCGAACTGCTCGCCGACAACACGCCCATCGTCGTGACGCCGCACAATGCCGGTCACCGCCTGTTCGGCGAAGCGGCGCCGCCGGGGCGGCGCGGCAATACCGGCTATGCTCGCGAGGACGGCCCGCCCGCGCAGGCGCTCGACGCGCCGGAGCTTTCCGACCGCAACGCCCGCGTCCTGCTCGAACTCGCCGACATCTCGTTCAAGCTCGTGCCGTCGTCGGGCTTCGCGGTCTTTCTCGATTGCGCCGGCCGCCCCGCCGCCGGCGAGCCCGTCGGCCTGATCGACATCTTCGGCGCGACGCACCGCGGCATGGAGATGATGGCCGGCATGCATCACCTGAAGGCGACGCAGCGCTTCGACGTCACCGCCGTGGTGCGCCAGGCGCCCGGCCCCTTCACGCTGCGCGTCGAGCCCTACGATCTGCTGGTCAGCCGCGACGGCAAGCCGACCCGCGGCCGCGCCGACGCGGTGACGATCGGTTCGGTCCGCTTCGTGGTGCTCACGTCCTGAACCGCGAATAGAGGTCTGCGATCGTTTTCACCGCGTTCTCGGACTCGGCGCGGTCGACGGTTTCGTTGTCGTCGTTGTAGCCGCGCATGTCGCCGCCCGCCGTGACCTGACGCAGATGCCGTCGCGCCGCGGCAGCACGAACACGCCGTCATAGGCGACGCCGTAGTTCACCTCCGGCTGCGGGATCAGCCAGCCGATCTGGCCGCGCACTGGCACGACGCTCTCGTCGCGGCACAGCGCGCGGGCGCCATAGCCCGGGCAATTGATCACGACCTTTTCTTTGAGTGTGCCGAGTTCGGCGAGGTCGTGAAACTCGCGCCGCACGAAGGTGCCGCCGGCGGCCAGAAAATCGAGCATCAGCGTGTGGCCGTAGTCCGCAATGTTGAACATCATGGTCGAGGAGCGGCGCACGGTGCGGGTCGAAAACGGCGTTGTTCCCGGCGGCATGTCCTGCGCGAACGGCATCAGGTCGCGGATGCGCTCGTGATATTCGGCGAAGGGCAGGGCGCCTGGTGCCGGCGGCGGCCCCGCGCCTGGCGCAAGGTCGGAGAGATAGTAGCGGTCGTTCCACTCCACCGGATTGCCCGGCAGGCCGAGATAGCGCCGGTAGCGGTGGAACGACAGACGCGCCATCTCCTCCCACAGATCGCCGAACGCCGGGGCGGCCTTGTCGGCGAGCGCGATGCGCGAATCCGGCGTGAAGCTTCCGGTGGCGCGTGCCGAGCGCGTGTCGGGCAGAAGGTCGCGGGCATAGATCGTGACCTTGGCGCCGGCTTCCTGGGCCAGGATCGCGGACGTGATGCCCAGCGCGCCGCAGCCGACGATCGCGATCTCTTTGGGCGAATGCGCCATCGCCAGGCGCAGCGCCACGGTGCCCGAGCCCCAGGAGAGCGACCAGCCGCTGCCGCCATGGCCGTAATTGTGCACCACCAGCGCCTGCCCGACCTGTTCGGCCTCGATGCGCGGCCCTTGCGCGCGGAACGGCCGCAGACACACGGTGATGTCGAACAGCCTGTCCACCCGGCGCGGATCGGCGCCAGCCGCAGCATCGCATCGGGGACAACCGCCAGCGGCTTGGTCGCGCAGGCGCTGAGCGCGCCCAGCGCCGCGAAGCTGCCGGCCGTCTGGAACAGCTTTCGGCGGTCGAGCGCCTCAGCCACGGAAGCGCCGGTTCAGCTTGCGCATGCCGCCGATCCAGCGGCCGTAGTCATTGGTCTTGTTGCGCATATAGTCGAGCACTTCGGGGTGGGGCAGGATCAGGAAGTCCTCCTTCTCGATGCCGCGGACACAGGCTTCCGCCACCGCCTCCGGCTCCATCATGCCGTCGATGCTGGCGACCCCGTCGGGATTTCCCGCCGTCATGGCGGTGCGTACCGCCTGCGGACACAGCACCGAAACCTTGATGCCCTGATCGCCATGGGTGATCGCCAACCACTCCGCGAGACCGACCGCGGCGTGCTTGGTCACCGCATAGGGCGCCGAGCCGATCTGCGACAGCAATCCCGCCGCAGAAGCGGTCGAACACAGATAGCCGCCGCCGCGTGCCGCCATGCGCGGCACCAGATGCGCGCCGCCCAGACATGCGCCATCACATTGACGTCCCAGATGCGGTCCCAGCGCTCGTTGGAGACCTCGGCGCCGCCGCCATAGCCGATGCCGGCATTGGAGAAGAACAGATCGATCGGACCGTGGTCCTTCTCCACGCTCTCGATCAGGTGCTGGATGTCCTCTTCCTTCGAGACATCGGTGGCGAACCCGGCGCCGCCGGTTTCCTTCGCGGTCGCCCGCGCCCCGTCGCCGTCGAGGTCGGCGCTCACCACCAGCCGGGCGCCTTCCTGGTCGAAGCGCTGCGCCAGCGCCTTGCCGATGCCGCTGGCGGCGCCGGTAATGACCACGATCCGATCCCGGATATGCATGGCGTTTCCTTCTGTTTCGCTGGCCCGAGCATACGGTGTAGCCTCGGCAACCCGCAATTGATGGAGACGTCCATGGAAGGCCTTCAACTCCGCTCGCTCGCCACCGACAAGGGCGAACTCGAACTCAGCCTCGCCCGCGTGCCGGTCGCCGACCCCGGCCCCGACGAAGTCGTGGTCCGCATCGAGGCGACGCCGATCAATCCCTCCGATATCGGCCTGTTGTTCGGCGCCGCCGACATGCGCGCCGCGAAATTCTCAGGCACCGGCGCTGAGGTGAAAGTCGTGGCGCCGATTCCCGAAGCCTATCGCCGCGCCATGGCGGCGCGTATCGGCCAATCGCTCCCCGTCGGCAATGAAGGCGCCGGCACCGTGATCAAGGCGGGCGCCAATGCGCAGACCCTGATCGGCAAGACCGTCGCCATCCTCGGCGGCGCGATGTATGCGCAATACCGCACGCTCAAGGCGTCGGACTGCCTGCTGCTGCCGGCCGGCACCACGGCGGAGGAGGGTGCCTCTTGCTTCGTCAATCCGCTGACCGCGCTCGGCATGACCGAGACCATGCGGCGCGAGGGCCACAGCGCGCTGGTCCACACTGCCGCCGCCTCCAATCTCGGCCAGATGCTGAACAAGCTCTGCCTGAAGGATGGTATCCCGCTCGTCAACATCGTGCGCAGCGAGGCGCAGGCCAAGATCCTGCGCGACATCGGCGCCGTCCACGTCGTCGACTCCTCCAAGCCGTCCTTCATGGAAGACCTTGTCGCGGCTCTGACCGACACCGGCGCCACCCTCGCCTTCGACGCCATCGGTGGCGGCAAGCTCGCGGGGCAGATTCTGACCGGCATGGAGATCGCCGCGGTCAAGAAGATGCCGGCCTTCAGCCGCTACGGCTCGACCACCTACAAGCAGGTCTACATCTATGGCGGTCTGGACACCGGCCCGACCGAGCTCAACCGCGCCTTCGGCATGTCCTGGGGCCTTGGCGGCTGGCTGCTGACGCCGTTCCTGATGAAGATCGGCCCGGCGGAGATCGAAAAGCTGCGCCAGCGCGCCGCCGGCGAGATCAAGACGACGTTCGCCAGCCACTACACCAAGACGGTTTCCCTCGCCGAGGCGCTGAGTGCCGGCGCGATCGCCGCCTACAACAAGAAGTCGACCGGCGAGAAGTATCTCATCAATCCGAACCTCTAGATGGCGATCAAGCTGTACCACTGCCAGGGCGCGCGCTCGGTGCGCCCGCTCTGGACGCTGGAGGAGATGGGCATCCCCTACGAGCTGGAGTCGATGCGCTTTCCGCCGCGCGTGCTCCGCGCCGGCTATCTCGATATCAATCCGTTGGGGACGGTGCCCACCCTGATGGACGGCGGCCTGACGATGACGGAATCGGCGGGCATCTGCCAATATCTCGTCGACCGCTATGGCCCCACGCCGCTCGGCGTGACGCCGGCGGAGCCGGATTACGGCCTCTATCTCAACTGGCTGCACCGCAGCGACGCGACGCTGACCTTCCCGCAGACCATCGTCCTGCGCTACAGCCGTCTCGAACCCGAAGAACGGCGATTAAAGCAGGCGGCGGACGACTACACGCAGTGGTTCTTCGCCCGCCTGCGCAGCGTCGAGCAAGCGACGGGCGACCGCGAATACCTTTGTGCCGGCCGCTTCACCGTCGCCGATATCGCCGTCGGCTTCGCGCTCTATCTTGCCGAGACGCTGGGCCTGCGCGGCGGCTTCAAGCCGAACACCGAAGCCTATTATCGGCGTCTCAGCACCCGCCCGGCGTTTCAGACGGCGATCGATCGCTCTATAGTCAGCCGAGCCGCTCTGCATCGGCGGCACGCCGCTCCAGGCGTGCTTGCGCTCTTCATAGACGGAGAATTTCGGCGCCGGAAAATTGGGATCGGCGAAGGCTCCGATCGCGAACCGCGGTCAGGTCCGGCGCGGAATCGATCCGGTAGTACACCGTGGACCCCGCAATCGGGGCAGAAGTGGAAGGTGAGCGTGTTGCCCGCTGTCGGCGGTGCGGACAAAGCGCATCGCGCGTCCCTCGACCGCGACATCGCTGCTCGGCCAGCGCGCCTGCGCCCCGAAGGTGCTGCCGGTGCGCTTCTGGCATTCCAGGCAATGGCACATCGACACGCGCACCGGCTCGCCCTCGCAGGTGGCGCGCAACTGGCCGCAGGAACAGGTGGCGGTGCGTGTCGTCATCGCCGCGACGATAGCACATCCGGATTGACGACGTTGACCGGATTTCCGTTCGCGAATGCTGTGATTTGGTCGAAAATGTCGGAGAATTGCAGCTCGTATTCCTCGCGCGTGACATAGCCGATATGCGGCGTCGCGATGACATTGGGGCAGCCGCAGCAGCGGATGATTGGGATCGCGCACCGGCTCCTCTTCGAAGACGTCGACCGCCGCCAGGCCGGGACGCCCCGCCTGCAATGCCACGACCAGCGCGCCGGGCTCGATCAGGGCCGCCCGCGAGGTGTTGACGATCAGTGCCGACGGCTTCATGCGCGCAAGATCGGCGCGCGTCACGATCCCGCGCGTCGCCTCGACCAGCCGCATATGCAGCGACAGCACGTCGGCGTCCGAGAAGAAATCTTCCCTTGCTCGCGGCGATCCGGTAGCCGTCGGCTGCTGCTTTCTCGCGCGACGCCTCGCGCGCCCACACCATCACGTCCATCCCGAACGCCTTGCCGTAGCCGGCCACCGCCGCGCCGATCCGGCCATAGCCGAAGATGCCCAGCGTCTTGCTGCGCAGCGTGCTGCCGACGCCGATCTGCCAGATGCCGGCCTTCAGCGTCGCGACGTTCTGCGGAATCTCGCGCACCGCGCTCAGCACCAGCCCCCAGGTCAGCTCCGCCGCGGCATAGGACGGCGCGTCGGCATGCATGTTGGACGACACCAAGATGCCGAGGCGAGTGCAGGCGGCGATGTCGATATGGGGATAGATGCTGCGCTGGCTGATCAGCTTCAGTTTCGGCAATCGCCCCAGCAGGTCGGCGCCGATCCTTGGTGCGCTCGCGGATCAGCACCAGCGCCTCGGCGTCCTTTCAGCCGCGCCGCCAAGGCGTCGGTATCCTGCACATGATCGTTCCACACCGTGACGTCGTGCCCGGCGAGCTTGGCGAAGCTGGGCAGGGTGCGCAGCGTGTCGAAATAGTCGTCGAGGATCGCGACGCGCACGCCCCTACGCTCCCAGAAGCCCAAGCGGCAGGAAGAACGGTTTGCGCATCACTCTGTCTCCTGATCTCAAGGTGTGAAGTCGCCGTAGCTGGCCGCCGTCGATGTGGCGGACCGCGCGCCGCGGCGAGAACCTCGGGCGCGGTATCGATCTCGATCCGGACCTTGCCGCAGTGACAGCTTCCTTCGACCAATCGATCCTCCCTCAACGGAGCTTTGCGAGATGCAGGCCCGCCAGCAGCCAGCCGGTCAGCACACCGCTGATCGCACCTTCGAAGCCGCCGCGGAAGAACGCGATCAGGAACCAGCGTGTCCGCCCGGACGATGGGGCCGGGCGAATGTGCGCTGTGCGGCTGCGGCCGTCGCGCTTTGCAGCATCTGCCGCCAGGACAGCAAGCCGCCGAGGCCGCCGATGGGCGCGCCGCCGCAAAATCCGATGACCAGTCCGAAGCCGAGGAGCGCCCCCGGCCAGCGCCAGCAACATGACGATGAGCAGGAAGACGCCGAAATAGTCGCCCGCGCCGCTGCTGGCCCCCGCTGGCGACGATCTTCCACATGGCAGTCGTCGTACCGATCAGGTCGCCGCCTGTTTGGAACACGCCCAGTGCTTCGAGCAGCAGCGCGGTCAGATAAGCGGCTGCGACGTTCACCGCGAAGGTTTCGAGCGTCAGCCATGAGCGCGCCCAGCGCTCGCCGGAAAGGGCGGTGCCCACCAGCGACTCCGAGAGACGCGCGTTCATTCGCCAGCGGCGCCAGTTTTGCAGCAGGCCCAGCACGAGGCCGGCGATCAGCCCGAGCAGGATCGTTGGGTGAAAGGCAGGGCGTTCAGGACATGGCCGAGCGCACCGAAGCCGGTGAACAGGCCGGCGAGTGCGGAGATCGCGAACTGGATCGTGCCGAAGACGAGGAAGAAGCTCTGCGCCGCGGGCGTGGCAACCGCGATCAGCGCCGTGCCCAAAGCGCCGGCGGCCATCAGGGCGGCGCCGGTCCAATTGCCCGCGCCTCGGTCGGCCGCGCGCCAGCGGCTGTAGCCGATCCAGACGACGACCAGCGGCAGGAAGAGCGAAGGATTTACGAGGAAGACGGCGGCCGGCGCTCAAAAGCGCGGCGAGCGCAACCGCTATCCTGCGGCTGCGCTCGCGCGTCGATATCCGGGTGTTTTCATCATCGCGCCCCGCTTCTGCTTCCGGGATTGACGATGGTCATGGCCCCTCCGGTGCTCAGTACCGGTAGTGATCCGGCTTGAACGGTCCCTGTTGCGGGACGCTGATGTATTCGGACTGCTTGTCGGTCAACTTGGTCAGCTTGACGCCGATCTTCTCCAGATGCAGCCGCGCCACCTTCTCGTCCAGGTGCTTGGGCAGGGTGTAGACCTTCTTCTCGTACTTGCCGACATTGGCGAACAATTCCATCTGCGCCAGCGTCTGGTTGGTGAACGACGCCGACATCACGAAGGACGGGTGCCCCATCGCGTTGCCGAGGTTCACCAGGCGGCCTTCCGACAGAAGGATGATGCGCTTGCCGTCCTGGAATTCGATCTCGTCGACCTGCGGCTTGACGTTGTGCCATTTGTGATTGCGCAGGGCCGCGACCTGAATCTCCGAGTCGAAATGGCCGATGTTGCAGACGATGGCGCGGGTCCCTTCATGGCGCGCATATGGTCGATCGTCAGCACGTCGACATTGCCGGTCGCGGTGACGAAGATGTCGGCGCGGGGCGCCGCGTCTTCCATCGTGGTGACCTCATAGCCTTCCATCGCCGCCTGCAGGGCGCAGATCGGATCGACTTCGAGACCATCACGCGGCAGCCGGCCTGGCGCAGCGACGCCGCCGAGCCCTTGCCGACGTCGCCGAAGCCCGCGACCATCGCGACCCTTGCCGGCCATCATCACGTCGTGCCGCGGCGGATGCCGTCGACCAGCGACTCGCGGCAGCCATAGAGGTTGTCGAACTTCGACTTGGTGACGCTGTCGTTGACGTTGATCGCCGGGAACAGCAGCTTGCCAGCCTTCTCCATCAGATAGAGGCGGTGCACGCCGGTGGTCGTTTCTTCCGAGACACCCTTGATGTTCCGGGCGAGCTCGGCGAACCAGCCCGGCTTTTCCTTCAGCGTGCGCTTGATCAGGGCGTAGAAGACTTCCTCTTCCTCGTTCTCTGGCTTGTCGAGGAAGGCAGTGTCGCCCTTCTCGGCGCGCAGGCCGTGATGCACGAGCATGGTGGCGTCGCCGCCGTCGTCCAGGATCATGTTCGGGGTGCCGCCGTCGCCCCATTCCAGGATCTTGCGGGTGTATTCCCAATAGTCCTTCAGGCTCTCGCCCTTGATCGCGAACACCGGAATGCCGGCCGCCGCGATCGCCGCCGCGGCATGGTCCTGGGTCGAATAGATGTTGCACGAGGCCCAGCGGATGTCGGCACCCAGCGCCTTCAGCGTCTCGATCAGCACCGCGGTCTGGATCGTCATGTGCAGCGAGCCGGCGATGCGCGCGCCCTTCAGCGGCTGCGCCTTGGCGAATTCGGCGCGCGTCGCCATCAGGCCGGGCATTTCGACCTCGGCGATGTTCAGCTCCTTGCGGCCCCCATTCGGCGAGCGTGATGTCCTTGACGACGTAATCGTGTTGATCGGCCATGGGGGAGGGGTCCTATGTGAGAGCTGGGGCGATATAGCAGCGGTCTCCTTTGGGACCGGCAAGCAGCATATAAAGAAATATGCATGTCTTTATAGGGCAGTCGAGAAAGTTTGTTACGCGGCTGACCCGCGAAAATGGAGGGGTTTCCATTCAATCTCCGCGTGGCTGCAATCCGCTTGGCAGTTGATACAAACCGAGCTTGTCCGCATAGCGCCGCGCCTGCCCCGGACCGTTCCGCCGTCCGGTGCACCTGGGCGTAGCGCGCCTTCGCCACCCAGCGCGGCCATGCCGATCTCGCGAAGCTGTTGGAATAGGCGGCTTATTCTTCGCCGAACTTGGCCGCGGCCAGCGCCAGGATCGCGGCCATCGCCTCTTCGCTGTCGGGCCCTTCGGCGGAAATCTCCACCTCGGTCCCCAGGCTCGCCGCCAGCATCATCAGCCCCATGATCGAGCGCGCGTTCACCGCCTGGCCGTCCTTGGCGAACACGATCTCGGATTCGAAGCGCGCCGCCGCCTCGACGACCTTGGCCGAGGCCCGGGCGTGCAGGCCGCGCTTGTTGTTGATGGTGACGGTCGCGACGCGCTTGGAGGAACCGCTCATTCCTTGGCGACACCTGCGAGATCGGCCGAGCCGGCGCGCATGTATTTGCGGCCCGCGTCGATCGCCTGCTTGACCGCTTCGTCGAGCGGCAGCTTGTTGCGCACGTCGATCAGCTTGATCAGGCTTGGCAGGTTGACGCCGGCCAGCACTTCGATCTTGCCGCGCTCCAGCACGGTCAGGGCGAGATTGCACGGCGTGCCACCGAACATGTCGGTCGCGATCACGACGCCGCGCCCGACATCGACCGATTTCGCCGCCGCCGCGATCTCGCGCTGGCGCCGCTCGATGTCGTCCTCCGGCCCGATGCAGACGGCGCGCAGATGGGTCTGCGGCCCGACCATATGCTCCATCGCCGAGATGAATTCCTGGGCGAGGCGGCCATGGGGTGACGAGAACGATGCCGATCATGAATGAACCCGGATTTGCGGGCCAAAACATAACAATTGTTTGCCGGAAGGAAGGCCTTGACGCCTACGAAGATTAACCTAGAGCGCCGTCCCGCCGCGGCGATCAGCACCTTCTGCGGCGCCGAAATCTCGAACGGATCGAGCGTCAACAATAGCGGACGGGCCGTTTCCGAAAGATGAAGCGCCGCTGGCGGCGCAAAAGTCGCCGGCTCCGGCAACCGCGGACACCTTGCGCGCGAGTGCGACGATGAGCGAAACCGCCGTGCGCTCGCATGCGGCATCTTGACGATCCCGACGCCGCGCACTTCGAGCAGGCCGGCGATGGCGGCCGGCGCGCTCGCCACCAGGCGCCCGCGCACCACGTCGAGATCGGTCCGATCGTCCGACACCAAAACGGCGCCGAGCGCGATCAGCCGCAACGCTAGATCGGATTTGCCGGCGCCGCTCGGCCCGACGATCAGGACGCCGGCGCGCGCCGGGGCGCCGAACGCCCGCCCGGCGCGGCCGATACGGATGCAGGTGGCGTGGGACGTTGACGCTCATCAGCGCGCCAGCGGCAGTTCGACGATGAAGCGCGCGCCGCCCTGGGTGCGGTTCTCCGCCCGGATGCTGCCGCCCGCGGCCTCGGCGATCTGACGCGCGATGGAAAGCCCTAGGCCCGAATTGTTGCCGAAATGCGAGTGCGGCCGTTCGGTGTAAAAACGCTCGAAGATCGTCTCCAGATTGTCCGGCGGGATGCCGGGCCCGTCGTCCCTCGACCGTCACCCGCGCCACGCCGCCCTCGGCGCGGGCGCCGACCAGCACGGTGCCGCCTTCCTTGCTGAACGAGACCGCATTGTCGATCAGGTTGCGGAACACCTGGCCGAGGCGCTCGTCGCGCCCCAGCACGCTCGCCTGCGCCGGCAGCTCGACCGCCAGCTTTACGTCGACTCCCTTGGAGATTTCCGTGAAGCGATAGACTTCGGTGATGGTCTCGAGCAGGTGGTTGAGGTCGACGCGCTCCGAGGTCTCGCGGCTGAGCTCGGCGTCGAGGCGCGAGGCGTCCGAGATGTCGGTGATCAGTCGGTCGATGCGCTTCACGTCGTTGCGCACGATGCCCATCATGCGGCCGCGCTGCTCGTCGGTGTCGGCGCGGTTCAGCATCTCCACCGCGCTCTTGAGCGAGGGTCAGCGGGTTCTTCAGCTCATGCGCCACGTCGGCGGCGAAGCGCTCGATGGCGTCGATGCGGTCGTGCAGCGCCCGCGTCATCGCCGACAGGCTCTGGGCGAGGTCGCCGATCTCGTCGCGGCGCTCGTCCATGATCGGAATGGTGCCGCGCCCGGCATGGCCGCCGCGCACCTCGTCGGCGGCGCGCGCCAGGCGCTGCACCGGCTCGGCGATGAAGCGCGCCAGGAAAAGCGACGAGATCACCATCACCGCCACCGCCACCAGGAACACCTGGATCAGGGTGGCGCGCTCCTCGCGCAAGATGTCGTCGATGTCGCCGCCTTCGGTCGAGACCAGCAGCACGCCGTAGATCGCCTTGAAGCGCTGGATCGGCATCGCCACCGAGAGCACCAGGCGGTTGCGGTCGTCGACCCGCTCGGCCGTGGCCGGCTCGCCGGCGAGCGCGGTGGTGACCTCGCTGTAGACGCGGCCGTTGTTGCCGGCCTCGAAATAGGGATCGAGATGGGTGAAGGGGCGCACGCCCATCAGCCCGTCGTAGAAGCGCGCGACGCTGGCCTTCAGGCGGTCCCACCAGCCGAGCGGCGGGAGTTCCTGGATCTGCACCACGTTGCGCGCCAGGAGGTAGCGCGAGTCGACCAGCAAATTGCCGTTGATGTCGTAGAGCCGCCCGCGCAGCCTTGTCGGCGCCAGCAATTGGCGCATCAGCGGCTTGGCCTGGTTCTCGTCGACGCTGTGGCTGTTCTCGTCGGCAGTGTATTCGGCGATGGTGCTGGCGACGATCTGCGCCTGCTGCTGAATGCCGCTCAGCCGCTCGTCGACCAAGCTGGCGCGGTTGGACTGGACCGTGAGCACGCCGGCGATCAGCACGACCAGCGCGAAGGCGTTGAACAGTATGATGCGGCGCGACAGCGCGGAAAAACGCGAACGCTGCGGAACGACCACCATGCCTAGGCCGGAAGGCGAGGATCAAGCCTCGCGATAGCGATAGCCAACACCGTACAGGGTCTCGATGGCGTCGAAGTCGTCGTCCACCACCTTGAACTTCTTGCGCAGGCGCTTGATGTGGCTGTCGATGGTGCGGTCGTCGACATAGACCTGGTCGTCATAGGCGGCGTCCATCAGGCTGTCGCGGCTCTTCACGAAGCCCGGCCGCTGCGCCAGCGCCTGCAGGATCAAGAATTCGGTGACGGTCAGGCGCACCGGCTTGGCATCCCAGGTGCATTCGTGGCGCTGCGGATCGAGCGCCAGCTTGCCGCGCACCAGCGCTTCCTTCTTGCCTTCGGCGCCCACGGCGGCGCCGCCCTTGTTGGCTTCGGCGCGGCGCAGCACCGCCTTGACGCGCTCCAGCAGCAGACGCTGGGAGAAGGGCTTGCGGATATAGTCGTCGGCGCCCGCGTTCAAGCCCATCAGCTCGTCGATCTCCTCGTCCTTGGAGGTGAGGAAGATCACCGGCAGGTCGGCCGTCTGGCGCAGGCGGCGCAGAAGCTCCAGGCCATCCATGCGCGGCATCTTGATGTCGAGGATAGCGAGGTCGGGCGGATTGGCCGACAGCGCCGTCAGCGCCGAGGCGCCGTCGGAAAAAGTGCGGACGTGATACCCCTCCTGCTCCAGCAGCATGTTGACGGATGCCAGGATGTTCTTGTCGTCGTCGACCAGCGCGATATTCGCCATGATTCCAGCCCGTTGTAGCGGGTGCTAGTATAGAGGCCTGCGGGGCAAAGCAAAGTCGAACGACGCGGCCGGGCGGAAGCGGTTTACGGCATGGTGGGTTCGATTGAATCTCCCTTTTCGGCCTGTCATTCCCGCGAAAGCGGGAATCCAGGGCAAGCAGCACGGTGTTTGCGGCTCTGGATGCCCGCCTTCGCGGGCATGACAGAAGGAGAATTTCAGCCCTCGCCGACCACGCCCCATAAATAAAGGGCGGAATCGTTTCCGCGATGCCGCCCCTGATCTACCCGCGCGGCGGCCAGCGGCCAGCCGCATCCGGCCCGACCGACAAGCACCCTCGCTTCAATCCCACGATCCTCGGCCCCCACGCCTTGTGCTGCCAGACCCTCGATGTGCGAGGCGGGAACCACAAGTGCCGCAGCGGCCAGCGAGCACGAGCGCGCACCTGGACCTGTTTATGCTCATGCTGCATGCGGTTAGTTCATCGCCTCCTCCGGCTTGGGTCATGGAGTCGAAATAAGCGCGGCGACAAGAGGAAATCAGATGGGGACAAGGAATTCTTATTCGCGAATGGATTCAACGAAAGGAGGGTGATTTTCGACTGTGTATCCCCGGGTGTTCAAAATGCGGGCGGAATTTGAAAGTTTGTTCGCTGGTGTCAACCTGCGGAGCGATCAAACAAAAAATGTCATCCCCGGCGAGCGCGCCCGTCGTGCGCGAGGGAAGGGGACCCAGATGGAAACACCGTCACGGTATTTCCCACCTGGGTCCCCTTCCCCTCGCTACGCTCGGCCGGGGATGACAATTCAGTTTTATTCTAAGGATGCAGTGTTCAAACGAACTCGACCTTCAATATCTCGTAGGAGCGCGCCCCGCCGGGAGTTGTCACTTCGACGGTGTCGCCCTTGCCCTTGCCGATCAGGGCGCGCGCGATCGGCGAGGACAGCGAGATGCGGCCGTGCTTTACGTCGCTCTCGACGTCGCCGACGATCTGGTATTTGCGCTTTTCGTCCGAGTCCTCGTCGACCAGCGTCACGGTGGCGCCGAACTTGACGGTCGAGCCGGAGAGCTTGGAAACGTCGATCACCTCGGCGCGGCCGATCTGGTCCTCGAGTTCCATGACGCGGCCCTCGATGAAGCTCTGGCGCTCCTTGGCGGCGTGGTATTCGGCGTTCTCCGACAGATCGCCATGCGCGCGCGCTTCGGCAATCGCCTTGATGATCTCGTGGCGGTCGATGTTCTTGAGTTGGTTGACCTCCTCTTCGAGGGCCTTATAGCCCGCGGCGGTCATCGGAATGCGTTCCATAGTACACGTCCTGTAATCGTCAAAGGCGCTCCTCCCGGCCCCCGTCACGGCGGGATTGCCGGTTGCGGAAGAGTATGGGAGCTTGGGTTAAACCCTTGTTACGCCTTGGTTTACTCGTCCCAGAGGGGGGGCGCGAACCCGCAAATTGTAAGACCGCCGGGGGGGCGACTTCAAGGGCACCGGGCACCGGGCGCTCCGAAGGGCCAAACCCGTCCAGGAACTCGAGCGCCCGGAGCCTCTACAAGGCGTCGGACCGATCGCAGCCGGCGGCCGAAGGCAAGGCGCGCCATCCTCAGGCGTAGCTCTGCAGCGGGCGGACATCGAGGTCGCCCTGCTGCAGCGCGCCGATCGCCTCGGCGGCGGCGGCGGCGCCCGCGATGGTGGTGTAGTAGGGGACTTTCAGCGTCAGCGCGGTGCGCCGGATCGACAGCGAGTCGGTGAGCGCCTGGCTGCCTTCGGTGGTGTTGAACACCAGGTGGATCTCGCCGTTCTTGAGCGCGTCGACCACATGCGGGCGCCCCTCCGCCACCTTGTTGATCCGCTTGACCGCGACGCCCGCGGCTTCGAGCGCGTCGGCGGTGCCGCGCGTCGCGATCACGTCGAAGCCGAGCGCGATCATCGCCCGCGCCGGTTCGATGGCGCGGCTCTTGTCGCTGTCGCGCACCGAGATGAACAGCGTGCCGCCCAGGGGCAGCTTCAGGCCGGCGCCGATCTGGCTCTTGGCGAAAGCGCGGCCGAAATTGGCGTCGAGGCCCATGACTTCGCCGGTCGAGCGCATCTCCGGTCCCAGGATCGTGTCGACGCCGGGAAAGCGCGCGAACGGCATCACCGCTTCCTTGACCGAGATGTGCGGCGATTGCGACGGCGCGAGGTCGAAGGTTTCGAGCAGCTCGCCCGACATCACGCGCGCCGCGATGGCCGCGACGGGAAGGCCGATCGCCTTGGCGACGAAGGGCACGGTGCGGCTGGCGCGCGGATTGACCTCCAGCACGTAGATGTCGTTGCCCTGGACCGCGTATTGCACGTTCATCAGCCCGCGGACTTTCAACGCCCGCGCCAAGGCGATGGTCTGACGCTTGATCTCCTCGACGATTGCGGCGCTGAGCGAGTGGGGCGGCAGTGCGCAGGCGGAATCGCCGGAATGCACGCCCGCTTCTCGATATGCTCCATGATCCCGGAGATGAAGACCTGTTCGGCGGAATCGCAGATCGCGTCGACGTCGACCTCGATGGCGTGGTGCAGGAAGCGGTCGATCAGGACGGGGTTCTCGCCCGAGATGCGGAACAGCTCGCCCGACTGCACCTGGGTCTTCAGATGCGCCTCGTCGGCGCACACCACCATGCCGCGGCCGCCCAGCACATAGGATGGGCGCAGGATCACCGGATAGCCGATGGCGCGCGCCGCCGCGATGGTCTCGTCCGCCGTCAGCGCCGTGGCGTTGCGCGGCTGCTTGAGGCCGAGTTCGGTGAGCAGCACCTGGAAGCGCTTGCGGTCCTCGGCGAGGTCGATGGCGTCGGCGGAGGTGCCCAGGATCGCACGCCTTCTTCGACCAGCGTGTTGGCGAGCTTGAGCGGCGTCTGGCCGCCGAACTGCACGATCACGCCGGCCAGCGTGCCTTTCGACCGCTCGACGCGCACGATCTCCAATACGTCCTCGGCGGTCAGCGGCTCGAAATAGAGACGGTCGGAGGTGTCGTAGTCGGTCGAGACCGTCTCCGGATTGCAGTTGACCATGGATGGTCTCGAAGCCGCTTTCCGACAGCGAGAACGCGGCGTGACAGCAGCAATAGTCGAACTCGATGCCCTGGCCGATGCGGTTGGGGCCGCCGCCCAGGATGATGATCTTCTTGCGGTCCGACGGCTTGGCCTCGCACTCGGCGCCGCCGCCGAACGGCGTCTCATAGGTCGAGTACATATAGGGCGTGAGCGCCGCGAACTCGGCGCCGCAGGTGTCGATGCGCTTGAAGACGGGGTGCACGTCGAGCCTGGCGCGCAGCGCGCGCACGGCCTTCTGCGTCGTGGCGGTGAGCATGGCGAGCCGCGCGTCGGAAAAACCCATCTGCTTGAGCCGGCGCAGGCCTGCGGCATCGCCGGGCAGGCCCTTGGCCCGCACCTGCGCCTCCACCGCCAGGATCGCCTCGATCTCGCCGAGGAACCAGGGATCGTATTTCGTGATCGCCTGGATCTCTGCGGTCGGAAAGCCCAGCCGCATCGCCTGCGCCGCGAGCCTCAGGCGGTCGGGCGTCGCCCGGCCGAGCGCGGCGCGGATCGTGTCCTCGTCGTCGGCAAGCTCGATCTCGTCGAAGCCGCTGAGCCCGGTCTCCAGCGAGCGCAGCGCCTTCTGCAGTGACTCCGCGAAGGTCCGACCGATCGCCATCGCCTCGCCGACCGATTTCATCGAGGTGGTGAGCAAGGGGTTCGGCGCCGGGGAATTCTCGAAGGCGAAGCGCGGGATTTTCGTCACCACATAGTCGATGGTCGGCTCGAACGCGGCAGGCGTGACCTTGGTGATGTCGTTCTGAAGCTCATCGAGCGTATAGCCGATAGCGAGCTTGGCCGCGATCTTGGCGATGGGAAAGCCGGTCGCCTTCGAAGCTAGGGCGGAAGAGCGCGACACCCGCGGGTTCATCTCGATGATTACCATGCGTCCGTCGGCCGGGTTCACAGCGAACTGCACGTTGGAGCCGCCGGTCTCGACCCCGATCTCGCGCAGCACCGCGATGCTCGCCGAGCGCATGCGCTGGTATTCCTTGTCGGTCAGCGTCAGGGCAGGGGCGACGGTGATGGAATCGCCGGTGTGCACGCCCATCGGATCGACGTTCTCGATCGAGCAGATGATGATGGCGTTGTCGGCGCGGTCGCGCACGACTTCCATTTCGTATTCCTTCCAGCCCAGCACCGACTCTTCGATCAGCACCTCGTGGTCGGCGAGGCCTCCATGCCGTTCGAGACGATCTCGTAGAACTCGCTGCGGTTATAGGCGATGCCGCCGCCGGTGCCGCCGAGCGTGAAGGAGGGGCGGATGACGGCGGGCAGGCCGACCAGCGCCAGGGCGTCTTTCACCCGCGCCGCCGATTCCGCCGCCAGCTCCATGATCGCGTTGCCCTTGGCGTCGTAGAGGAACTCGCCATAGGGGTCCTTCTTGTGCCGGATTTCGCCTTTCAGCGTGACGCCCTTGGGCACTTCGAGGCCGATCTTCAGCATCGCGCGGCGGAACAGCTCGCGGTCCTCGGCCTTGTCGATGGCGTCGCCGAGGCGCCGATCAACTCGACGCCGTACTTCTCCAGCGTCCCGCGCTTGCGCAAGCTGAGCGCGGTGTTGAGCGCGGTCTGGCCGCCCATGGTCGGCAGCAGCGCGAACACCTTGCCCGCCGGCACGTTGGGCCGCTCGCGGGCGATGATCTTCTCGACGAATTCCGGCGTGATCGGCTCGATATAGGTCGCGTCGGCGAGCCCGGGATCGGTCATGATCGTCGCCGGGTTCGAGTTGACCAGGACGACGCGGTAGCCTTCCGCCTTCAGCGCCTTGCACGCCTGCACCCCGGAATAGTCGAACTCGCAGGCCTGGCCGATGACGATGGGGCCTGCGCCGATGATCAGAACAGTATGAATGTCCGTCCGCTTGGGCATGCTTCATCTCGGGTTGTCCCGGGCCTCTCGGCCCGGGTGGCTCGCGCGCGCAAACGGACCCGCGCGGATGTGCGCTTGGGTGCGGCCAGAATGCAGGTTAAGGGATTGTCTAGCGGCGAGTCGGCGGGGGAGCAACCCTTAAACGCCGGATTCGGCGCAACGATTCTGTGAATCGGCGGGGTGCGACAAGCCGGCACCACCCCCGGCGCCGATGTGGTAGAATGCGGCGTGCGGCTGGTGGGGACTGGTCAAGGCCAGAACACGACATGCACGCCGCTGAAAAGGGGGGATGCGATGAAGCTGCGTTGGATTTTCGCGCTCATCTTTGCGTTGGGAGTGACGCCCGTAGCGGCTGCGACGCCTCAGGAGCAGCTTACGGAGCTGAAGACCTCGATCGGGTGGATCGATTTCGTGCTCGATCGCGCCAAGCAGGGTGATGTCCTGTTGGTGCAATCCGGCGACAACGGTACATCGATCGCCTTCCCGGGCAATCGCCAGTACTATGTTTGGCGTGTGCGCAACATGGTCGCCAAGGGAAGGCTGACGGCCAAGGAGGGTGCCACCGCGCTCTTGGCCGTCGCTCATCAGACGGCGCGGCTGCGCCGAGAGCTGGAGATCGAGCGCGACGGCCTCATCAAGCAGAAGGCCGAACTCGAGCGCGCGATCAGCAAGCCGCGGCCTCCGCTGCAGCCTTATGAGATGGGGCGTCCGCCGGCGCCGCCGCGGCCACCGGCGAAGGCGTCCGGGCCGTCGTTGGCGGGAGCGAACGACACCTGGAAATTCGACTGCTGCGACGACAAATACCACACGACGGTGACGCTGAGCTTCGAGGCCGGTCATGTCGAAGGCAGTTTCGAAGACGGTTCGGCGGTGAGCGGCACCTACAAGGGCGACGACGTGCGGTTCCATCGCACGATGGGCGGCGGCGGGCAGGATTATCACATGACGCTGAGCGCGGACGGCCGGACGATGGAGGGCAGCTTCACCGGTACGCGCGACACGACGGTCGGCGTCAAGACGACGATGAGGCGGTGACCGTCCGGAACGCAGGTCAAGGGAATCGTTCAGCTGCGCGTCGGTTCGGGGGCGACCCATAGATCGTAGGTCTCGAAAACGACCCATGTGGCCCAGTTCTCGAGAAATCTGAGGTACTGAACCGCATCGATCTCCGGGTAGCAGGTGTGGACGTTCATCACCTGGGGCGTACAGACGGTGCGAATCCACGACCGCTGCCGCGCGGTCAAAATCTCGCAGCGCATGCGCGTCATGCCGAAGAAATACAGGAAGATCCTGGAGCCACAAGCTTCCTGGGAGACGGTCGCAACGGATCGAACCGGTGCGACGATATCGCCGTGTTCGCCGTCGGCGAACAACACGAACAGGGCGACGAAGACGCCGGCGAGCGCCGAATGCGGCCTTGTGATCATGGCGCGTCACGCCGGAAGTCCGACGGCGGAGAAGACGCCGTCGGGATCGAAAAGGCGCTTGGCGGCGCACAGCCTCGGATGGTTCGCTCCGAAGGCGTCCCTGGTCTGCTCGACTTCTTCGGGTCCCAAAAGGTTGGGATAGCCGCCGGCGAGCGCGTGCGGCGCGAGCATGCGGGATGTTTCCCGGGCCCATCGGCGATGCGTGGCGTCCTGGGCGGTCGCGTTGGCCTCCCAGGCGGCGATGATTTCCACCATGAAGTGCTCGCGGCGCAGGCCGAACGCCGTGGATTGCAGCGGAATTCTGGTGGGCGCGCCGCGAAAGTGATGGATCGCCAGGATCGCATGCGGCGATGTCCGCATCGCATAGGCGTCCAAGATAGCCGCGGCCGCTTGTGGCGACAGCGCTGCGAGCGAGCGGCTCTGGATCGCGTAGCGCCGCCCGCCGATCGCGAGCGCGTCGTTCGCGGCGAGCATCTCGCCATAGGGCGTCGGGCCAATCTGTTCATGCAGCGGCGTGCCTAACGCTCGAAGCCCGGCGATCGCAGCCGCGCCCGGCACGGGCGCGCCGGACCAGGCCGGCAGGAAGAACACGGCGGGATTTCCGGCCGGATCGCACATCAGCCCGGTCATGACTGCCATTTCGTCGGGCGCCGTCTTGGCGAACTCGGCGTAGCCGCATAGCACGGTCGCGGCCTGCGCGATGGGAAACAGCATGACCCCGCTCAGAAATTCGCGAACCGGATGCAGGCGAACGCGCATCCGCGCGGTCACGCCGAAATTTCCGCCGCCGCCCCGCAAGGCCCAGAACAATTCCGGATGCTCGGTCGCATCGGCCCAGATCGTCCTGCCGTCGGCGAGAACGATCTCCGCGCCAAGAAGGTTGTCGAGCCCGAGGCCGAAACGCGGCATCAGCGGACCGTAGCCGCCGCCCAGCGTGAAGCCCGCCATGCCGACCGAGCCAGAGTTGCCACCCGCGACCGTCAGCCCATAAGGCATTGCCGCGGCGGCGACGTCGGCAACTCTGGCACCGCCTTGGACGAACGCCGTCTGCGTCGGGAGGTCTATCTCGACGCCGCGCATTCTCGACAGATCCACGACCAGCGCGTCCTGCCGCACGCTGCGTCCGGCCCAGTCGTGGCCGCCGCCGCGAACCGATAGCGCAAGGCCGTTGGCGCGCGCGACGCGCACGGCGGCTTGGATATCGGCCGCGGTCTCGCAGCACACGATCAGAGCGGGGCGGTGGTCGACGGCGCCGTTCCATACCGTGCGCGCGGCTTCATAGCGTTCGTCGCCGCTCCGGATGATCCGGTCCTGCATCGTGTGAGAAAGTCGGCGGGCGGCGGTGAGGGCACGCGCGTCGATGTGTTTTTCCGTCGTCATCGAATCTCTCCTTTTGGCGAGGAGAAATTGGCGGCGGCGCGTTACGGCATGATTTCAGATTCGAAGTCTTGCGTTACCGCTGTAACGCCGTTGCCGCCTAGGAATGTTCGACGGGCACGGCGAGCACATAGCCGAAGCCGCGTTCGGTCTGGATCAGTCGAGGCGAGCGCGGATTTCCCTCGAGCTTGCGGCGAAGCCGCAGCACCTGCACGTCTATGCTGCGATCGAACAGGTCTTCGTACATGCGCGTCGCCCGCAGCAATTGCTCGCGAGACAGCGGGCGTTGCGGCGCTTCGACAAACGCGTCGAGCAGCGCGTACTCGCCTTTCGTCAGCGCCACCACGCACCCATTCGGATCGGACAGTCGCCGCGCGCGGCGATCGAGTTCCCAGCCGCCGAAGCGGCAGCGGCCGCGGGCATCGCGTCGCCGGCCGGCTTCACGCCGCAACACGGCGTGAATTCTGGCGAGAAGCTCGCGCAGGCCGAAGGGCTTGGTGACGCAGTCGTCGGCGCCCAGTTCCAAACCGGCGACACGGTCGAACTCGTCGCTCGGTTCGTCGGTCGTGAGAATGATCGGCACATCGGAACACGACCGGATCTCGCGCAGGAGATCCAGTCCATCTTGCCGGTTGCGGCCGAGCCCGAGAATCATCAGTTCCGGATTGCAGCTTGCAAGGCGTTGTCTGGCTTCCTGCCTACGAGAGGACGAATGCACTCGGATGTCGTGACGCTGCAGGTAGTTGGAAATGGCCTCGCGTGCCGTCGCGTCGTCCTCGACGAGGAGAAGGTCCATCTTCTGGGCCGCCGGCGCGAGCGTTTCGCCGAACCGGTAGGGCCGGGCCGTAGCCAAGGGTGTGTTCGCCAATGAATCGCTCATCGAAGGTGGCATCACGGTCTGCCTCGCAGAAAATCAATACGCCCGAAGGGTTGATCTATTGGAGTCTAACTCTGATTGCAATAGTATTGACATACTCGACATATTTATACTATAAAATAATCCGTAACCCGCTGCACCACCGATATTTTTATGGATCGCCAGACACTCAGCCGTCGCGAGGAATATGCCGAGGCAACGAAGCAGGCGATCCTCGATGCGGCCCGGTCGTTGTTCGCTGAGCAGGGATATTTCGCGACCAAGGTCGATGAGATTGCGTCGCGCGCGCGGGTTTCGCCGGCCACGGTTTATGCCGTCTGCGGCGGCAAACAGGGACTCCTGCGCAAGCTGATGGATATTTGGACGACGGACCCTATCGTCGCGCTGACGATCGAAAGCGTCCGGGCCAGAAGCGACGGCCGGGAGATCGTCGACGCGGTCGCCGCGGCCTGCCGGCGCATGCGCGAAATGTATGGCGATGTGATGCGCGTCATGCTCGCGACGGCGCCGCATGATCAATTCGTCAGCGACATTCTCGCGGTGACGACGCAGCGGTATCGCGATGCCTTCAAGCCGATGGCCCGCCACCTGCTCGATCTGGGTGCGCTCCGCGCCGAGCTCGACTTACAAGGTGCGCTGGACATCTTCTGGTTCTATTTCGGCTATTCCGGCCTCAACACGCTGCATGACGAGAATGGCTGGACCTACGATCGCGCCGAACGCTGGCTGGGCGAGCAGGCAAGCCGCGCGCTGCTGCGAAGCTGACACGCTGCGGACATGAAACGATTCGCCGAACTCAACTCCGCCAGCGCAGCGTCCGCGGCTGCACCGGGTTGACGAAAGGCTCGCCGGTGCGGACCGACTCCGCCCACGCCTTCTTGAGGCGGTGATACCACATCGCCGGCATGTCGGAATCCTGGATCAGCATCAGCGCCGGATTGAACTTCAGGCCTTCCTTCTGCAGTTCCACCATGCGGCGGTCGTCGCCCAGGAAAGTCGGCCCCAGCGCCAGGAAGAACGGCTTGATGAAGCCGAGCCAGGCCGGCCAGTAGAAGATCTGCGTCACCTGCGTCGTCTCGGCGTCGCGCGGCGTGCAGGTGGTCAGGCCCACGACCGCGATTTTGCGGCCGAGCAGCGTGCCGGTGATGTTCTCAAAGCGCACGCTCGGCAGCTCGAAGGTGATCTCGGTCGCGACGTCGGCGCCCAGCACGCCGTACATCGGCTTGCTCGGCTTGTGCCGCGTCATCACGAAGCCGTTGGCCAGCGGCGCATAATTCTTGGTCTTTTCCTTCGGCGTCACGCGCCACCACCAGCGGCCGTGGACATAGGGAGCATGCGCCGGGTCCATCAGGCCGATCACCGCGTGGTCGATGGCGCATTGAAAGAGCTGGCTTTCGACCCAGCGCGGCCTGGCGTTGGGCACGCCGACTCGCGGCGGCTCACAGCGCGGCGCCGCGCTCTCGCGTCCGGCCGCCGCCATGTAGACCCAGATCAGCCCGTCCTGCTCGCGCACCGGATAGGACCGCACCTTGATCTTGGCCGCTTCGATCGTTTCGCCGCCGACCAGCGACGGGATCAGGGCGCATTGCCCGTCGCCGCGGAAGCGCCAGCCGTGATAGGGGCACTCGACCGTGTTGTCGGCAAGCACCCGCCCCGCCGACAGCGGCACGCCGCGATGGGGGCAGATGTCGCGCATCGCGAAGGCCTTGCCGTCGCGGCCGCGCCCGACCAGCACCGGCTCGCCCAGCAGCATCTCGCGCTTCAGGCCGCCCATCTTCACCGCGGAGGAGAGGCATGCCATGTACCAGCAGTCGCGCAGGAACAGCGGCACCGCCTCGGCGGTACCGGCGGGCAGCGCGGGCTCCGCCGTCATCTGGGAGCCGCGGCCGGCGGTTCCGGCGCCTTGAGCAGGCTGTCGAGCGTGGTCATGAAGAGCTGGCCCTTGAACGGCGCCAGCTTATACGCCCATCCGGCGGCGCGCGCATTGATCGCGGCGGCCTCTTTTGCCGCATCCGGCTTGGCGGGATCGGCCTCGGCATAGACGCTCGCCCAGACATCGGCGCCGCGGCGCTGCGTATTCACGGTTACTTTGAGGCCATCGAAGGTCTTGGTGACTAGGCGCGCCACGGCGGCGGGGTTGCTGAGGTCCATGATGTCCCGCGCCGGCGCGACGTCGTCGAAGCTGAAGCCGGTGATCGCCGCCGCGACGCCGTCCGGTGCCGCGGCGTCGGCGACCGTCTTACCCGCCGGAACCGGCGTCAGCGTGAAATCGGCATCCTCGGGCTTGGCCCGCGCCACGACATAGGACGGACTGCCGGCGGGGTCGACGTCGACTTCCCGGATGCGGGCGCGGTCGATATCCACGACCTTCTTGTCGAGCCAGTCGCTCAGCGCCCCGCGCGGATCGAGCACCGAGCGTGCCAGCCAGCTCTGGTTCTCGCCGGGGCGGCGGATGAACAGGCCGGTGGCGCCGGTGGAGTCGCCGATGTCCTCGCTCTTGCCGGTGATGAGAGAGGCAAGCTCGTGCCCCTTGTCGTCGCTGACCGTGATCAGGATGGCGTCGCCCTGCGGCGGCGTTTCCAGGCCGATGAAGTGCAGCCAGTCGGCGCGCGCGGTCTTGGGCTCGATGGTCTGCAGCGCCGCGAGCCCGACCAGCGTGCGCTGCACCAGCTCGTAGGAGGCGCGGTAGTTGCCGCGCGACGGCACGACCCAGCCCTTCTCCGGCGAAATCACGACGTCGAACGTGCCCAGTTTCGACGAGACATGGATGCGCGCCGCGTTGCGCACCTCGCCGGCGAAGCCGGGGAAGAACTGCTCCGGCGCCGCGGCTGGCGCGCCATAGCGCGCCTCCTGCCACAGCGCGCCCAGGGCGAGGAGCAGGCTAACGAGCGCCGCGGCGGCGAGAACCGCCAGGTTGCGGCGGCGCGGATCGGCGAAAATCTGCTTCAGGTCCATCGCGCCGCCCTCACTGCGCCAGCGCGCGGGCGCGGCGGCGCCGCCTTGCCCAAGCGAGCACGATCGCGAAGCCCGCGACCAGCACCGGCACCAGCACGATGTTCACGATGGCGAGGAAGCTGCCCAGCGTGTCGATGTCCTTGCGCAGATTGTGCTGCACGTCGCGCAGCGCGGTGCGGGTGTCGATCAGCTCTTTCTTGAAGCGGTCGATCTCGGCCTGCTGCGCCTGAGTCAGGCCCTGCGCATTGCTGGCGCCGCCGCCTTGTTCGAGTTCGTGGAGGCGCTGCTGCACCGCCGTCATGCGCGCCTGCAGCGCCTCGGCTTCGGCCTGGAACTGCGCCTGCGCCTGCGCCTGGATCTGCTTGACCACGGTGAACGGCCGGTCGTTGGTCGCCCGCGTCCGCAGCGTGATCAGGTCGCTGGAGCCCGTCAGGTTCTCGATCGCGTTCAGCACGAAGGCGCCGTTGTCGGCGAAGGGCGCGGCGACGCGCTTGCCGAAGGCGGTCTCGACATGCACCCAGAAGCGGTCGTCGAAGATGTCGCTGTCGGCCATGACGATGACGTGATCGGCCGGCCGATTGCCTGATCTGCGGCGGCGGCGCGGCTGGCACCGGCTGTCCCGGGATTGCCATGGCGGCGGGCGGCCCGTCGGCGAACGCCGTCTTGGCGGGACGGCGATCCGCGCCGCGATGACGAAGGTCTCGCCGGTCGGGCGGATCACGCCCATCAGATCCTGGGACGGGGATTGAAGCGCACCATCTCGACGTCCAGCAGCGCTGCCTCCCCGGACGAGCGCACCAGCGGCGTGAACGTCGTCGTCGCGCCCTTCAGGGGATGCAGCGCGCCGACGCTGGCGAGGTTCAGGGTCTGCAAATTCGCGGTCACCGTGTCCTTGGGATCGAACTGCGCGTCGGTGAGATGCAGCCAGACCGGGTAGCTCGCCACCGGGTTGCGCGGATCGCTCGACACCTGCACCCGCTGCCAGCAGGCGGTCGGCGATCACCTTGCCGGCGTGTAGCCGACGCCCCAGGCCTGGAACAGCTTGGGCAGGTCGGACGACGGATCGCCGCCGCCGCGCGGGTCCATGCCGCCGCCGGCCTGCGCCAGCTCGGAATTGGGATCGACGAAGACGAGCGCATGGCCGCCGCGCAGCACGAACTGGTCGATGGCATAAAGCGCCGCGGCGCTGAGGCCGGCGGGATGCACCACCATCAGCACCGAGATGTTGGCCGGAATGCTGTTGGCGCTCGGATCGAGCATCTGGGTGGTGTAGGTCTGCGCCAGCTCCGAATAGATCGCATAGGGCTGCGCATTGCCTTGCAGTGCCGCCTGCATGCCGCCGGCGCCGGTATCGATCGGCAGGCTGGAGATGATGCCGAGCACCGCTTTCTGCGGCTGCGACAGGTGGAAGATCAGGGTCGAGAGGTCGAATTCGAGGAAGCGTTCGCGCTCCGACGTGAAGTAGGGGATGGTTTCCTTGCCGTCGATCCGGTTGGTGCCGACCAGGCCGAAATAGACCGTGTCGCCGGAATCGGTCGGCGCCCCGGTCAGCCCGTTCGACGTCGCATCGTCCTCGGCGGCGGTGAACGGCTCGGGATCGACGTCCTGCAAGATGATCTTGCCGTGGCTGAGCGCGGCGTATTGCTCGAGCAGGTCGTGCACCCGCTTGGCATAGGCCGAGGTCTGGGCGTAGTCGGCCGCGACCTTCTTGGAATAGTAGAATTTGAGCGTGATCGGCTCGGGGATCTTCGCGATGATGTTGCGCGTGCCTTGTGCCAACGTGAACTGACCGTTCTCGGTCAGGTCGAGCTTGGCGGTCGTGATCCACAGGTTGGCGGCGATGTTGACGCAGACGAAGATCACGACCGCGAGCACAAGCGCGGCGATGGCGTAGAGGCGGCGCGGCAGCGGCTTCATCGGATCAGCCGCTCTTCTTCAAATCGACGACCACGACATTGGCGGTCAGGAACAGCGCGATCAGCGAGAAGAAGAAGATCACGTCGCGCAGGTCGATCACGCCGGCCGAGATTGCGGTGAAATGCGTCAGGAAGCTGAACGACGATATCGCGTTGACCAGCGCCAAGGGCGCCCAGGCGCGGAAGAAGTCGAGCACCAGGGCGCGCCGGAGATTGCGAACAGGAAGCACACCACCACGGTGACGACGAAGGCGATCACCTGGTTGTTGGTGGTGGACGAGATGCAGGCGCCGATCGCCAGATAGCCGCCGGCCATCAGGAGGCTTCCGACATAGGAGGCGAGGATCACGCCGTTGTCGGGATCGCCCAGATAGTTGACCGTGATCCAGATCGGGAAGGTCAGCGCCAGCGCCACCGCGATGAACGCCCAGGCGGCGAGGAACTTGCCCGCCACCGTGGCCCAGAGCGGCACGGGCAGGGTGAGCAGCAGCTCCATCGTGCCGGTGCGCCGCTCCTCGCCCACAGCCGCATCGAGATCGCCGGCACCAGGAACAGGTAGAGCCAGGGGTGATAGGCGAAGAACACCGAGAGGTCGGCGATGTTGTTGTCGAAGAAGCGCCCGACATAGAAGGTGAAGGCGCCCATCGCGAGCAGGAAGATCACGATGAAGACATAGGCGAGCGGCGTCGCGAAATAGGCCGCGAATTCGCGCTTGAAGATCGGCCAGACGTACTTCATGCCGCCGATGCCTTGGGCCGCACCGCGTCATGGGTGGTGATGGCGCGGAACACTTCGTCGAGCCGTCCGGCCTCGGCGTGCAGTTCCTTGACGTCCCATTTCTCGGCGACCGCCAGCGCGCTGATCGCCTCGATGGGCAGGGCGCCGTTCTTCGGAAAAGCGGTGAACTGCACCGTGCCGTCGCTCCGGGTCTCGACCTCGACGGCGGACACCGTGCTCAGCGCCTTCAGCTTGGCCGCTCCGGTGTCGCGCAGCGCCGCGGGCAGGGCGATGGTCACCGCATTGTGATAGCGCGAGCGCGCCAGGAGTTCGGCCGCGGTGCCGTCGGCGACGATCTGGCCGCGGTCGATGATCACCGCGCGAGTGCAGATCGCTTCGACCTCTTCGAGCAGATGGGTCGAGACGATGATCGCTTTCTCCGTCGCCATACCGCGGATCAGGCGGCGGACGGAATGCTTCTGATTGGGATCCAGGCCGTCGGTCGGCTCGTCCATGATCAGCACCGGCGGATCGTGCAGGATCGCCTGGGCCAGCCCGACGCGGCGCTTGAAGCCCTTCGACAAGGTCTCGATCGGCTGGTCGAGCACGCCTTCCAGCTCGGTCTTCTCGACCGCCGCCTGCATGCGCGCTTTGGCGTCGGCGCCTTTGAACCCGCGGATTTCGGCGATGAAGAGCAGGAATTGCCGTGCCGTCATGTCGCCATAGGCCGGCGCGCCTTCGGGCAGGTAGCCGATGGACGCCTGGGCCGCGAGCTCGTCGGTCTCCACGTCGTGGCCGCAGACCCGCACCCGGCCGGCGCTGGGGGCGAGGTAGCCCGTGATCATTTTCATGGTTGTGGACTTGCCGGCGCCGTTAGGTCCGAGAAAGCCCAGAACCTCACCCTTGCCCACCTTGAGCGACAGATTGGCCACGGCAGTGTAGGGGCCGAAACGCCTGGTCAGTCCCTCGATCTCGATCATGGCGCCCGCTGTGGAAAGCTAGGGTTTGCTTAGAGAAAACGACTCCATACCGCAAGTTCTGGGAGCTTAAAGATCAGTCACGCCGAGATTGGGACTTGACTTAGTTGATCGTTCAATCAACTATCGATCATGGCGGACGACACCAGGACCAGGCTGCTCGTGACGGCGATGATGCTGTTTTCGGAAAAAGGCTACGAAGCGACCAGCATCGCCGACATCCTGCGCGGCGCCGCGCCAACAGCGGCAGCCTCTATCACTTCTCCCGACCAAGCAGGACCTCTTGGTCGAGGTCCTCAAGATGTATCGCGACGGCATCTTCCCGATGCTGCTGCTGCCGCCTGGGAAGGCGTCGACGATCCGATCGAAAAGGTGTTCGCGCTGCTGGCGCATTACCGCAATCACCTGGTGCGGACCGACTGTTTCTATGGTTGTCCCATCGGCAACCTGGCGCTGGAGCTTCACGAGCCCGATCCGCCGGTGCGCGAGCTGATCGCGGTGAATTTCGACGGCTGGGTTTCCGCATCGAACGCTGCTTTGTCGAGGCGGGGACGCGCCTGCCGCCCGATCTCGACCGCCGCGCGCTGGCGGTGTTCACCCTCACGACGATGGAGGGCGGCGTGATGCAGTCGCGCACCCACCGCGATCTCAAGGCCTTCGATCAGTCGGTCGCGATGCTGCGCGACTATGTTTCGCGTCTGGAAAAAACCGCAACGGATGGGGTCCGCACATGAAATATCTCGCATTGTCCTTGTTGCTCGTCGCCGCGCCGGCGGTTGCCGCGCCTGCGATCCGCGATACCTCCTATCGCGAGCCGGACGGCGCGCGGGTGCAGCAGCTGGAGATCGTCGTGCCGGTGCCGCCGGCCAAGGTGTGGACGCCTTCACGACCGACGCCGGGTTCACGGGCTGGGCCGCGCCGGTGGCGCATGTCACGCCGGGCAATGACGGCATGATGGAGGCGACCTACAACCTTGCGGGCAAGATCGGCGACCCCGAAAACATCCGCAACCGCATCGTCGCCTATCTGCCAACCGGATGCTGGCCATCCGCAACGAGCACGTGCCCAAGGGCGCGCCGTTCCGCCAAGAATTCATCGAGAAGATCCGCACCGTCATCCTGCTCGACGACCTGGGCGACGGCAGCACGCGGGTCACGATCGCGGGCGTCGGCTACGGCGAAGGCGCCGGCTTCGACGAGATGTATGCGCATTTCCGCGCCGGCAACGCCGAAGAGCTGGACTCGCTCGCGACCTATCTGACCAAGGGTCCGGTCGATTGGAAAGCGATGGCGGCGGCGATGACCGCGTCGGTCGGCCAGAAAAACTGAGGGGAAAACCATGCTCAATACCAGATCGCTCCAAACCGCCGTCCTTATCGGCACCGTGCTGCAGCTCGCGATGGTCGTTTCCGGCCATTTCGTTCCGTTCATTGCGCTCAACGTCTTCATGTTCGGCGGCATGGGGATTTCGGCGCTCGCGGGGCTGATCTACGGCCGCGTGGCGGGCGGCTTCGCGCCGCCGCGCTCGGCGGCGCGCTGGCCGGCGGCCTTTGCGCGCTGATCGGAATTGCCGTCTCGGTTCTCTTGGGCGACACCGAGGCCATGATCCTGGCGTTCGGAACCGTCAGTTCCGCGGTCACCGGCGCGCTGGGCGGGCTTCTCGGCCGCGCGATCGGTGGAACTCGCGCCGCCACCGCGTAGTTGCCGTTGATCTGCCGGATTCGCGGGCTAGGATTTGCGGGAGGTCGCGAGTTCGGAGCAGCGCGTGTTCGACGGAAGACTTCTGCAGCGGGCCGCGATCATGGGCATCGTGCTCGAGCTCACCATGGTCGTGCTCGGCAACTACATCCCGTGGATACGGAACAATTTCTACGACTTCGGCGCCATGATGTTCGCCGGCCTTGCCGGCCTGCTCTACGCCCGCGACTTCGGCAAGGGCTATGCCCGCGGCGCGCTCGGCGGCGCGGTGATCGGCGGCACCAGCGGCCTGATCGGCATCAGCGCCGCCAACCTGCTCGGCCATGTCGGATTGATCGTCCTCCCCGTCGGCACCGCGATCACCATCGTGGTCGGCGCCATCGGCGGCTTGTGGGGCCAGATGGGCGCCAACATGCGCAAGCTCGGCGCCTGAACCCGCGAACGCGCATCCTGTCGGGAAAAAAGGCCGGCGGACCGATCAAGGCTGCCCGGAAGGGAGGGCTGGGGGGCTTGATTCGCTTCCAGACGGCCCGTCAACTCAGGTCCGCCGGCAACAGGATCATGGCCGCCGACTGCGACCGCGGCATGGTCCAACCGTGACCCTTTCAAGGCGCGCGACGAGGAGATTGTCATGGGACGTTTCGTGCAGCCGACCCCCGCTCTCGAGGCCTATCTGAGCGAAACGGGCGCGCGCGAGACGCCGGCGCAGACCCGCTGCCGCGAGGAAACCGCGGCGCTGCCGCTGGCGATCATGCAGATCTCGCCGGAGCAGGGTGCTTTTCTCCAAGTGCTGGCCCGGCTCGCCAATGCGCGCGCCTGCATCGAGGTCGGCGTCTTCACCGGCTACAGCGCGCTCAGCCTTGCGCTCGCCCTGCCGCCGACGGCAGGATCGTGGCGCTCGACGTCAGCAAGGAATTCACCGACCGCGCCCGAGGCTATTGGAAGGAGGGCAGCGTCGATGCGAAGATCGACCTGCGCCTGGGTCCGGCGCTCGACGCGCTGGACCGGATGATCGCCGGCGGCGAGGGCCCGTTCGACCTTGCCTTCATCGACGCCGACAAGCCCAACTATGATGGTTACTACGAGCGGGTGCTGAAGCTGCTGCGCCCCGGCGGCATCGTCGTGATCGACAACATGCTGTGGAGCGGCGCCGTCGCCGATCCGGCCGTCACCGACGACTACACCGTGGCCCTGCGCAGCCTCAACGCCAAGATCCACGCCGACCCGCGGGTGGACATGGCGCTGGTCTCGATCGGCGACGGCGTGTTGCTGGCGGTCAAGCGCTAAGGGGGCTTGCGACGGTCCTGTGACAGGGACAGACTTGCGGCGATGGCTGAAGAACCCATAGCGTTCCTCCGCGCGGCCCCGTCGCCTGCCGCGCGGACGGTCTTTCCGGGCGGACAAGGCAATTCGGCCGCGCCGATCAGCTTCGATCGCGGCGAGCTCTCGCGCATCCTCACGGTCTATGGGCGCATGGTGGCGGCGGGCGAGTGGCGCGACTACGCCATCGACTTCCAGGGCGATGCCGCGGTGTTCTCGATCTTCCGCCGCACTTCCGAGGTGCCGCTGTTCCGGGTCGAGAAACGTCCCAAGCTGCGCGGCCGCCAGGGCATGTATGCCGTGATCGCGGCGACCGGGCTCATCCTCAAGCGCGGCCACGACCTCGCCCAGGTGCTGCGGGGTGTTCGACAAGGTCCTGATGAAGGCGGCGAGCGCTTAGGCTCCCAAACGAAAAGGCCCCGGTGTCGCCACCGGGGCCTTTCGCTTGCCGTGTCGTCCCGTCTTAGCGGCGGCTGCCGAACAGCCGCAGGATGAACAGGAACAGGTTGATGAAGTCGAGATACAGCTTCAGCGCGCCGAAGATCGCCTTCTTGCCGAGGTGGCGACGTCGTCGCCCTGGGCGTAGGCGTTCTTGATCCATACTGGGTATCGTAGGCGGTCAGGCCGGTGAAGATCAGCACGCCGATCACCGAGATCACCCAGTCCATCGCGCTCGACATCAGGAACATGTTCACCACCGAGGCGATGATGATGCCGATCAGGCCCATGAACAGGAACGAGCCGAAACCTGTCAGGTCGGTGCGGGTCGTGTAGCCCCACAGGCTCATCGCGCCGAACGTGCCGGCGGTGATGAAAAAGGTCTGCGCGATGCTGGCGCCGGTATAGGCGAGCACGACAGGCGCCAGCCCGATGCCCATGATCGCGGCATAGAGCCAGAACGTGATCTGGGCCGAGCCCAGGCTCATCTTGTTCAGCCGGAACGACAGCAGCAGGACCATGCCGAGCGGCGCGAACAGCGCGATCCAGCCCAGGATCGTCATGCCCATGCGGCCCGTCGTGGGGTCGAAGGCGAAGAACAGCTCGCGGATCGCGGGCACGTCGGCGACCAGATAGGCGGTCGCGCCGGTCAGGACGAGGCCCACCAGCATGTAGTTGTAGACGCGCAGCATGTAGCTGCGCAGACCGGCGTCTACGTCGGCGGTTCCCGCCTGGCCACGCAACACGCGGTTGTCATAGTCAGCCATTGAATTCTCCTTTGCCGGCGCAGAGCCGGTAGCCCGCATTATATCGGGTTTCACTCCCTTAGTATCAAGGGGTCAAATCTCTGGTCTTGTTACCGAATTGCCGTCACGGGGCGCGCAATTGCGCCGCCGGGCGCGCCGCCAGCGCCGTCCAGGCGCCTGCCAGTCCGAACAGCAGCGTCGCTGCGCCGCCGCCCAGCACGGTGAGCAGCGCCACCCCGGCGTCGAAGGACAGCGGAACCTCCAGGACCTGCGTGCAGATGATGCCGGCGGCCAGCGTACCTGTTCCCAGCGCCAAGAGTCCGGTTAGAACGCCGGTGACGCCGTATTCGACGACATAGACCGCCGCGACCCGCGCCCGCGTCGCGCCCAGCACTTTAAGCACCGTGGTGGCGTCATAAAGCCGGCCCCGGCTGCCCGCCGCGATGGCGCCCGCCAGAACCAGGAGGCCGACAGGATGGTGAGCAGGCTCGCCGCCCGCACCCCGTCGCTGAGCTGCTGCAACAGGCCGTTCACCTGGGCGATGGCGTCCTTGACCTTGATAGTCGAGATGTTGGGAAACGCATCGGTCACGGCGCGGTAGAGCGGTTCCTCGTCGCGGCCGTCCACCCGCACCGTCGCCAGGAACGAGTGCGGCGCCTTGTCGATCAGGCCGGGCGACATGACGATGATGAAGTTCTGCCCGCCGGTGGTGAAATCCACCTTGCGCAGGCTGGCGATGGTCGCCTCGATCTCGCGTCCCAGCACGTTGAGCACCAGCTTGTCGCCGAGCTTCAGCCCCATGCCTTGCGCCAGCGCCGCGTCGAACGAGATCAGCGGCGGACCGCGATAATCCGGCGCCCACCATTGGCCGTCGACGATCACCGTGCCCTGGGGCGGCGTCGCGGCATAGGTGATGCCGCGGTCGCCGCTGACCGCCCATTTCGCTTCCGGCGCGATCCTGGCGTCCTTGGCCGCGACGCCTTTCAGCGAGACGATCCGCCCACGGATCATCGGGGTGCGGCGGTAGTCGGCGGCCGATTTGAAGCGGCGGATCGCGGCGTCGAAGCGCGCCGCCTCGTCCGGCTGGATGTCGACGAAGAAGAAGCTCGGCGCTGTGTCCGGCAGCCGGTCCTTGACCTGGGCCGCGATGGTGTTGTCGAGCAGCGACACCGTCGCCAGCAGCGTCAGTCCGAGCCCCAGCGCCGTTACCACGCCGGTGGTCGCGGCGCCGGGCCGCGTCAGGTTGGCGAGCGCCAGCCGCAGCACCGGGGCGCGCGGCCGCGGCAGGCGGCGCAAAAGCCAGCGGAAACCTTCCGCGATCAGGCGCAGCGCCACCAGTCCGGCCGCGGCGCCGCCGAGAAACTCCGCCGCGAACAGCGGCGAAGGCGCCAGGAACAGCGCCAGTCCGGCGACCAGCGCCGCCGCGATGCCGGCGCCGATCAGATAGGGCAGGGCGCCGCGCGCATCCGCGGGCGCGACGAGGTCGCGGAACAGGCTGGCCGGCGCGATCAGGCGTGCCCGCGCCAGCGGCGGCACGGCGCAGGCGACCGCCGACAAGAGGCCGAAGGCGCCGGCGAGCAACAAAGGCCCGGCATAAAGCGCGAAATGCGCCGGCGCCGGGATGTCGCTGCCATAGGCGTACTCCACCGCGAAGGGCAGCAGCGCGCCCAGCGCCAGGCCGGTCACCACCGCGGCCAGCGCGATCGCCATCACCTGGAAGAAGAAGATGAGGAAGATCAGCCCGCCATCGGCGCCGAGCGACTTGAAGATCGCGATCTCCGACCGCTTGCGGTCGAGGAACGCCGACACCGCTTGCCCGGCGCCGACGCCGCCCACCGCCAGCGCCGTCAGCCCGACCAGGGTCAGGAACATCGTCACCTGCTCGACGAAGCGGCGGATGCCGGGCGCCGCGTCGCTGCGGTCGCGGATGTCCCAGCCGGCGTCGGGAAAGGCGGCGGTGGCCTCGGCTTTGAACTGCTGCGGCGTCATCTGTGCCGGCAGCACGACGCGGTAATTGTAGTCGATCAGGCTGCCCAGCATGACGAGGCCGGTGCGCGCTACCGCTTCGGTCGAGACCAGGATGTGCGGCCCCAGGCTGAAGCCGCCCGAGATGCGGTCGGGCTCGCTGTTCAGCACCGCGTTCAGGCGGAAGACCTGGGCGCCGATCCGCATCAGGCCGCCGGGTTTGAGGTCCAGGCGGTCGAGCAGCGTCTGCTCCGCCACCGCGCCGCACACGCCCGCCTCGCAGCGCAGCGCCTGCGGCAATTTCAGGCCGGGCGTCAGCGACACCGCGCCGAAGAAGGGATAGGCGCCGTCCACCGCCTTGAGCTCTACCAGATTGCGTTCGGCCTCGGCGCCGTTCTTCAGGGCATAGGCCATGGCCCGCATCGACACGGTCTGCGACACGCGCCCGCGCTTTTTCAGGAAGGCAAGTTCGTCGGCGTTCGCCTCGCGATGCACCAGATGGACCACGACGTCGCCGCCGAGCAGGGTGCGGCCCTGTTCGGCGAGCCCGGTGAGGAACGCGGTCGACAGCGATTCCACGCCGGCGATGGCGGCGACGCCCAGCACCAGGCAGGCGAAGAAGATGCGAAACCCGGCCAGCCGGGTGCGCATCTCGCGCCGCGCCAGTCGCAAGGCGAGCGCGATGCGGCTCATGCCGTCCGCGCGTCGGCCACGATGTGGCCATCCTTGAGCCGCACGATACGCTGGCACCGTGCCGCCAGGGCCTCTTCGTGCGTCACCAGGAACAGGGTCGATTGCCCGCGCGCATGCAGCGCAAAGAGGAGGTCGGAAATCTCCGCCCCGGTGGCGCCGTCGAGATTGCCGGTCGGCTCGTCGGCGAACAGCACCGCCGGTCCCGGCGCCATGGCGCGGGCGAGCGCGACGCGCTGCTGCTCGCCGCCCGACAATTGTCCCGGATAGTGATCGGTGCGCGCGCCGAGCCCGACCGCCGCCAGGCCGTCGCGCGCCCGGTCGAAGGCGTCGGCGATGCCGGCGAGCTCGAGCGGCACCGCGACGTTCTCCAGCGCCGTCATGGTCGGGATCAGGTGGAAGGACTGGAACACGATGCCGACGCGCCCGCGCCGGAAGCGCGCCAGGCCGTCCTCCCCCATGCGGGTGATGTCGACGCCCGCCACGGTGACGCGCCCCGATGTCGCGGTCTCCAGCCCCGCCGCCACCATGAGCAGCGAGGACTTGCCCGAGCCGGACGGTCCCAGCAGCGCCACGGTCTCGCCCGCCGCTATCGACAAGGTGACGCCGTTCAATATGTTGACCGGCCCAGCGACGCTGGACAGCGTCAGCCTCACATCTTCCAAAAGGATCGCCGGTGGGGGATTGTGCATCGATGACTCGCGGGGCCTACAGGCGATATGGGATGAGCACCGCCCGCTTCAAGCGCATGCTTAGCATGATCGTGCTCCTTCTCCTCGCCGGGGCAGGCGCTCATGCCGCACCCGTGAAAATCCTCGCGCTGGGCACCAGCCTAACCCAGGGCTATGGCGTGGCGCCCGGCTTCGACTTCACCGCAGTGCTCGAGGCGCGGCTGAAGGCGTCCGGCATCGACGCCAAGGTGATCAACGCTGGGGTCTCGGGCGACACCTCGGCGGGCGGCCTGGCGCGGCTCGACTGGTCGCTCGCCGACCATCCCGACGCCGCCATCGTCGAGCTGGGTTCCAACGACGCCCTGCGCGGCCAGTCGCCGGCCGAGACCGAGAAGAACCTGACCGCCATCCTGACCCGCTTGAAGGCGGCGCACATTCCGGTGCTGCTCGCCGGCATGCTGGCGCCGCGCAATCTCGGCCCCGAATACGCGGCGCAGTTCGATCCGATCTATCCCCGTCTTGCCCAGCGCTTCGGCGCGCTGCTTTATCCCTTCCTGCTCGATGGCGTCGCCCTGAACCCCAGGCTGAATCAGGCCGACGGCATCCATCCCAACCCGGCCGGTGTGAAGATCATCGTCGACCGCATCCTGCCGCTCGTGAAACGCCTCGTCGCGCAAGTGAAGCACTAGATGTTCAGTCGCCTCCTTTCGGTCGGTGGGTTCACGCTTCTGTCGCGCGTCACCGGCTTCATGCGCGACATCCTGATGGCGTGGATCCTGGGCAAGGGCATCCTCTCCGACGCCTTCATCGTCGCCTTCATGTTTCCCAACTATTTCCGCGCCATCTTCGGCGAGGGCGCGATCAATCCCGCCTTCCTGCCGCGTTATGCGGCGCTCCAGGCAAGGGGCGAGAGCCGGGCGGCGGCGCAGTTCGCCGATCAGATATTCTCCTGGCAGATGCTGGCGCAGCTCGCGATCCTCGTCGCCGCCCTCGTCTTCATGCCGCTCATCGTGCGCGTCATCGCGCCGGGCTTCGCCGACAATCCCGGCCAGCTCGCCCTCACCGTCGGCTTGGCGCGCATCACCTTCCCCTACCTGATCCTCACCCTGGTCGCGGTCCAGCTTTCGGCGATGCTCAACGCCATCGACCGCTTCTGGGCCGCGGCGGCATGGTCGAATTTCCAGAATCTCGGCATGATCCTGACCCTGATCTGCTGGCGGTGGTTTCCGAACGCCGCCTACGCCGCCGCCTGGGGCGTGCTGCTGGGCGGCCTGGCGCAGCTTTTCTTCATGCTGTGGGCGGCGCGGCGCGACAGCCTCAACCTGCGCATCGCCCTGCCGCGCTGGACGCCGGAGGTTCGCGAGTTCTTCCTGGCGCTCGGCGCCGTGACGCTCGGCACCGCGACGACGCTGATCGCGCCCTTGGTCGACACGGTGCTCGCGAGCTTCCTGGAGGCCGGCAGCCGGACCGCGCTCTATTACGGCGACCGCGTCAACCAGCTTCCGCTCGGCGTGCTCGGCATCGCGGTCGGCACCGTTCTGCTGCCCGAGATGTCGAACCGCCTCGCCAAGAACGACGCCGCCGGCGCCAGCGCGGCGCAGAACAATTCGGCGGCGATGACGCTGCTGCTCACCCTGCCTTTCGCGGCGGTGTTCTTCGCCATTCCCGACACCATCATGCGGGCGATCTTCGCCCATGGCGCCTTCGACCGCAGCGCCGCGGCGCATGCCGCGGTCGCGCTCGCGGCCTATGGCGTCGGGCTGCCGGCGTTCGCCCTGGTCCGCATCGTCGCCTCGACCTTCTATGCCCGCCACGACACCGCGACGCCGGCGCGGGTGACCTTCGCCGCCTTTGCCGCGAACATCGCGCTGAAGCTGATCCTGGTCTGGGGCCTCGGCCTCGGCATCGCCGGCATCGCGCTCGGCACCGCGTTCGGCGCCTGGCTCAACGTCGCTCTGCTGGTCTGGCTCGGCCGCCGCGGCGCCCTGCTGTCGATCGGCGATGCCTTCCGCCGCGCCCTTCTTCCGATCGCGATCGCCGCCGCCGGCGCCGGCGGCGGCGCCTATGCCGGCGTTCTTCTCATGAGCCGCTATCCGCTCGTCGGCGGCGCCTGGCACGATCTGGCCGCCCTGGCGCTCGCCGGCGTGTTCGGCGGCGGACTGTATCTCGGCGCCGTCTTGGCCTTCCGCCGGACCCTGCCGCTCGGCCGCCTCGCGGGACGGAGTCCCTGAACCATGCAGCGCCTCTTCGTCGCCCTCGCCATCCCCGACGACGTCGCGCAAGTCATGGCGCTGATCCAGTCTGGCGTGCCCGGGGCACACTGGCAGACGCGCGAGCAACTGCACCTGACCTTGCGCTTCATCGGCGATGTCGACGGCCGCGACGCGGCGATGATCGAGGACGCGCTCGCCGCTATCCATGCGCCGGCCTTCACGCTGGAGCCGCACGGCGTCGGCGCGTTCGGCGGCAAGCATCCGCATGCCCTCTGGGCCGGGGTGCGGCCGAACGAAGCGCTGCTCCATCTCCAGCGCAAGGTCGAGAGCGCGCTGCAGCGCGCCGGCCAGCCCGCCGACGGCCAGAAATACACCCCGCACATCACGCTGGCGCGCCTCACCCGTGGCGCCGGCACTGGCCGCGTCGTCGACTGGCTGACCGATCACGCGCTGTTCTCGGCCCCGGCCATCGCGGTGTCGGGCTTCATCCTCTATTCCAGCCTGCTCACCACCGACGGCAGCATCTACCGCGCCGAACGCGCCTACCGGCTGCGTTAGCCGGCCGCTTCTTCGATGGCGTCCATGTCGTCGTCCGAGAGGCCGAAATGATGGCCGATCTCGTGGATCAGCACATGCCGCACGATGGTGCCGAGCGCCTCCTCATGCTCCGCCCAGTAGTCGAGGATCGGGCGGCGGTAGAGGAAGATCATCGTCTGGCTGCCATGGACGCGCCCTGCCTCGTGATCGGCCAGCGTCGCGCCGTGGAACAGGCCCAGGATGTCGAATTCGCTCTCGAGCGCCATCGCCCTGATGACGTCCTCGTCGGGGAAATCCTCGATCCGGAACACCACCTGGGTCACCCGCGCGCGGAATTCCGCCGGCAGGCCGGCGAAGGCGGCGTGCGCCAGCGCCTCGATGTCGTCCAGCGACGGCGATTGGGTTTGGGTCCAGTCCATCAGGGGATAGAGTAGGGCAAATCGGGAGAACAGGACATGACGAAGCTTTCGCCAAAGGCGCGTGCCGCCGCGCTCAAGAAACTGCGGCGATGGAAGCCCGTCGCCGGCCGCGATGCGATCGCGCGGAGCTTCAAATTCGCCGACTTCAACGAGGCATTCGCGTTCATGACGCGTGCCGCGCTGCTTGCGGAGAAGATGGACCACCATCCGGAATGGTCCAACGTCTACAACAAGGTCGAGGTCACGCTCTCGACCCACGACGCCGGCGGCGTGACGCAAAAGGACATCGCCATGGCGACGGCGATGGACGCCTATGCCGCGACGGCTCAGGCCTCGAAGCGGTAACCGTCGCCGTCGCGGCGGATATGCCCCGCCGTCGGCGCCGAAAAATGCGTGCCGATGACCAGGATCGGCTTGTCTGCCCAGTCCTTCAGCACGGCATGCCGCGTCGCGGCCGAGGCCTTTTTGTCGGTGTCGTATTCGGTCGACCAGTCCGGGCGCCCGATCTGGCAGGGATGATGGATCATGTCGCCGGTGATAACGGCGGTCTCGCCCCTGGATTCGATCAGCACACTGACATGGCCCGGCGTATGCCCGGTGGTCGGTATCAGGCGCAGTTCCGGCGAGATGCGATGGTCCAGTTCCACCGTCTCGGCCAGGCCGGCCTCAATCACGGGCGTGACCGAGTCCGACATGATGGCCTGCTGCTGTTCCTCGTCGAAGGCGACGAAGTGCTCGTAGTCCTTGGCGCTGAAGAGATAGCGCGCCTTGGGGAAGGTCGGCACCCATTTTCCGTTTTCCAGCATGGTGTTCCAGCCGACGTGATCGACGTGCAGATGGGTGCAGACGACCGCGTCCACGTTGCCGCGGGTGAAGCCGGCGGCCGCCATGTCGGCGAGGAAGGTGGTCTGCAGCGCGTTGCCGCCCAGCTCCTTGCGCGGCTTGTCGTTGCCCATGCAGGTGTCGACCACCAGCTTCAGCCCCGGCGCGTCGACCAAGAGGGCGTGGAAGGACAGCCTGAGCTCGCCCTTGGGCGTGACATAGTCGGGATAGAGCCAGGGCATGGCCGCCAAGGATTGCGGCGTGGCGTCGAGCATGAACGGGATCGGCCCGTCGACGGCGGCGTCCACCACCATCTCCACCACGCGCGTGACCGTCACGTCGCCAATTTTCCAACTGAGCATGGCTGTCCCGTCCCTGGTTGTGTTTTCCCCAGCCTAGCGCGGCGGCGAACCGGGACAAGAGTCAATCGCGATCGCGCGGCGCCGGTCGGGGCGCCGCGCGATCGCGGGATGTTAGATCGGAAGAGGAAAGCTGTGTGCGGCCAGGGCGGCGGCGACGGCTGCGAGCAGCACGGCGACGAAGCCGATGACCGGATGACGAAACACGGCTCTATGAAACGAAGCGCGGTCGAAGCGGGTTTCGAGCCGGTTCGGTTTGACCAAAGGACCAACGAGGGACATGGCATCAGTTCCTTCTCAAACGAGGGGCCTCTCACGAGGGGCGCGGCTTATGCGCGCATTCGAATCGAGATGCAATAGAAAATTTTACGCCGCACCGCGTTCGTCGTCGTGACTCGCTGCGCAAACAGAAGCAGGCCCGCGCATTGCGCGGGCCCGCTTCGTTACGTCGGTCTTGCTTCTACCGCCGGATCGAAACGCTCACGCCGTAGAAGCGCGGTTCGCCGGCGATGAAGGTCGGGATGCCGAAGGCATCGCCGGTGTTGCGGCATCCTTGATGTAGTTCTCGTCGAACAGGTTGTTGACGAAGGCGCCGATCGTCCAATTGGCGTCGTCCGGCTGGTAGGTCAGACGCAGGTTGAACAGCCCATAGGCCTTCTGCAGCTCGTCCTGCTTGGTGTCGGGCAGGATATGGTCGACCTGCAGCGCCGGGATGTCGTTGTCGTCGTCGAAGAAGATTTCCGACTGCCAGGTGAAAGTCGGCGTGAACGTGAACTGGCCGCCGAGCGCGCTCTCGCGGGCGGAAAGCCGAGCGAGAGCTTGTGATCCGGCGTCAGGCGAAACTGGTTGCCCTTGAAGATGCCGGAGGCGAAGCGGGCGTGGCTATAGGCATAGGTCGCGAAAACGTCGGCCCAGTCCGCCAGCGCCCAATCGACCTGGCCTTCGAAGCCATAGGCGTTGGCCTTGCCGGCATTGGTGGTGATCAGGATCGCGCCCTGCTGGATCGTGGTCTGGAAGTTGGTGTAGTCGTAATAGTAGATGGCGGTGTCGAGACGCAGCGTCCCGTCCAGCGTCACCGCCTTGGCGCCGATCTCGTAGGAATCGACCAGCCTCCGACGGCACTGCGGTGAACACGCCGGCGCCGAACGGCGCCCCCGGCGGCTGCGCCTCCAGATCGACCGGCCGGCGGCCGCGCGCGTAGGAGGCGTAGAAGCTGGTGTCCTCGTCCGGCGAATAGCGGGCCACGGCGCGCAGGTGAAGGCGCCGTCATTGTCCTGGGCCGTGATCCGGTCGCCGTTGTTGGCGGTCGGCTGGGCGACGATGCCGAACTGCGGCAGCAGCGCCGTCGGGATCACCCCCGTGCTGTTGGCGCCGGGAATGGCAAGCGCCGCGAGGATGGCGTTGCGCTGCGCCGGCGGAAGGCCGAGCGCGCCGATCACGCCGCCGAGGACCGAGCGGCCGTTCAGCTCGCTGGCCGACACGCCGCTGGTCTTGTCTTCGGTCGAGTAGCGCAGACCGGCCGTCAGTTCGAGTTGCTCGGTGACGTGCCAGCTCGCCTCGCCGTACCAGTCATAGGCGTTGGTGAGGGCGTAATTGACGAACTGCTCCTTGGCGTTGGGGCGCAGATTGGCGGCGATGCCCTGGGCCTGGGCCAGGGGAAGCGCGACGCCGGCATGCGCCGCCAGCCCCTGCAGCATCGCCGGGGCGAAGAGCGTGGTGAAGGCGGGCGAGCCGAAGAACGCGGCGGGCTGCGGCACCGGCGCGGTGATCTGCCCGGTCAAGAGGGCGAGCGCCATGTTCTCGTTGATCTCGTCGGAGACGCGCTGGAAACCCGTCGTCATGGACGAAGCTGACGCCCGTGAACCAGGTCACCGGACCGCCGTCGTCGAAGTTGAGGCGCAGTTCTGGCTCCCCTGCTCGCCCCGCGCTTGCTCGGCGAAGGTCAGGAGCGGCAGCGAGAAGCCGTCCGGATCGAACACTTCCAGGCTGTCGAAGGTGCGATAGGCGGAGATCGGAGCTCAGCTTGTAGCCGCCGCCCATGTCATAGCTGGCAAGGCCGGTGACGCCCCACACGGTGCGGCGGATGCCGAGCGCGCCGTCGGGAAAGTCCGCCGCGGCGGAGCCTGCCATGGCGGTGGTGTGGTCGAGATTGCCGAGCACCGCCCCGGTCGCCGGATCGGTCGGAACGAAGGTGCCGGACTTGAAGCCGGTTGTCGCTCGGCGTGTCGCGCTGATAGTTGAAGATGAGGTCGGCGCGGAAATCCGTCGACGGCTGCCAGCCGAGCGCGACGCGCGCCGCACCGGTGCGCAGGCCGTTGAAATCGGGCCCGCCGAGCAGATTGTCGGTTATAGCCGTCGCGGATCTTGTAGCGGCCGGAGGCGCGCAGCGCGAGCGTGTCGTCGAGCGGGATGTTCACCATGCCCTCGACCATGCCATAGCCGTCATTGCCGTATTCGCCGGGCGGCGCGCCAGTCGAGCGCGGTTCGGATCGGCCTTGGCCTGGACGATGTTCACCGCGCCGATCAGCGCGCTTCTGCCGAACAGGGTGGACTGCGGGCCGCGCGCAATCTCGATGCGGTCGAGTGTCGAACAGCTCGGACATAGGAGCCGCGCGACTTGGAGATCGAGACGCCGTCCTGGAACACCGAGACGCGCGGTTCCTGGGTCGCTTCGCCGGAATCGGAGGTCACGCCGCGCATCACGAAGCCGGGATTGTTGACCGACTGGTTCTGCACCTCGAAGCCGGGCACGAAGAGCGACAGACGGTCGAACTCCTGGATGCCGGTGCGGTCGAGGAACTTCTGGCCGTACGCCGTAAGCGCAATCGGCACGTCAAGCGATTTCTGCTCGCGCTTTTGCGCCGTCACGACGACGACTTCGATTTCGTTGCTCTGGGTTGGCGCCGGTGTTTGCGCCGTGACGTAAGACGGAAGGACAACCGCCGCGACGGCGAAAGGCAGGATACGCTTCTTGTTGGACATGAAATTCCCCTACGCGTTGCACATGGCGGCTGCGTAGGGGGGTGCAGCATGTCATCCGCGTGACTGGCACGCGTCGCCTTTGTCGCGGACATGCGTTCTCGCGACAGCTGCGATGCGATGAAAACGCGCAGGCGATGACGACACACGAATGTCGCTTAAGCGGCGATCAATGTGGCGCGCAATTGTGCGCGGCGTATCACGATCGGTTTACGGCGTTCTTTACCAAGTCCGCAACGACGCTGGGATCGGCGAGTGTGGAAGTGTCGCCAAGATTAGCGGTATCGCCTTCGGCGATCTTGCGCAGGATGCGGCGCATGATCTTGCCCGAACGCGTCTTGGGCAGTCCTGGCGCGAACTGGATCACGTCGGGGCGTGCGATCGGGCCGATCTCCTTGCCGACCCACAGCTTGAGTTCGTGGTTCAACGCCTCGGTCGCCGCGACGCCGACCTTGAGCGTGACATAGGCATAGATGCCCTGGCCCTTGATGTCGTGCGGATAGCCGACCACCGCCGCCTCGGCGACGTCGTGATGCGCCACCAGCGCGCTCTCGATCTCCGCCGTGCCCAGGCGGTGGCCCGAGACGTTGATCACGTCGTCGACCCGGCCGGTGATCCAGTAATAGCCGTCGGCGTCGCGGCGGCAGCCGTCGCCGGTGAAATACTTGCCGCGATAGGTCTTGAAATAGGTGTCGATGAAGCGCTGGTGATCGCCGTAGACGGTGCGCATCTGCCCCGGCCAGCTTTCCAGCAGGCAGAGATTGCCGCTGACCGCGCCCTCAAGCACCTTGCCGTCGGCGTCGACCAGTTGCGGCACGATGCCGAACAGCGGCTTGGTTGCGGACCCGGGCTTGAGATCGGTCGCGCCGGGCAGGGGCGAGATCAAAATGCCGCCGGTCTCGGTCTGCCACCACGTGTCGACGATCGGGCAGCGTCCGTCGCCGACCACGCGGTGATACCACAGCCAGGCTTCCGGATTGATCGGCTCGCCGACGCTGCCGAGCAGGCGCAGCGAGGCACGGCTGGTCTTCTTCACCGGCGCGTCGCCCTCGCGCATCAGGGCGCGCAGCGCCGTCGGCGCGGTGTAGAAGATATTGACCTTGTGCTTGTCGATCACCTCCCAGAAGCGCGAGGTGGTGGGATGGTTGGGCACGCCCTCGAACATCAGCGTCGTGGCGCCGTTCGCCAGGGGCCCGTAGACGATGTAGCTGTGCCCCGTCACCCAGCCGATGTCGGCGGTGCACCAGTAGATGTCGCCGTCGTGATAATCGAACACGTATTGATGGGTGAATGCGGCATACATCGCGTAGCCGCCGCTGGTGTGCAGCACGCCTTTCGGCTTTCCGGTGGAGCCCGAGGTGTAGAGGATGAACAGCGGGTCCTCGGCGCCCATTTCGACCGGCGCGCAGTCGGCCGAGACCTGCGCCCGCCGCCTCGTGATACCAAACGTCCCGCCCGGCCTTCATGGCGATCTTACCGCCGGTATGCCGGACCACCACGACGGTTCTTCACATCGGGACATTTGCAGCAGCGCCTCGTCGGTGTTCGCCTTGAGCGGGATCGGCTTGCCGCCGCGCAAGCCTTCGTCGGCGGTCAGCACGATGGTCGAGGCGCAATCGGTGATGCGCCCCGCCAGGCTGTCGGGCGAGAGCCGGCGAACACCACCGAATGCACCGCGCCGATGCGGGCGCAGGCCAGCATCGCGTAAGCCGCTTCCGGGATCATCGGCAGGTAGATCGTGACCCGATCGCCCTTCTGGACGCCGTGGCTTTTGAGCACATTGGCGAAACGGCAGACCTCGCGGTGCAGCTCCTCATAGGTGATGTGGCGGCTGCGCGCGGGATCGTCGCCTTCCCAGATGATCGCGGTCTGCTGGGCGCGCTTGGGCAGGTGGCGGTCGATGCAGTTGGCCGCGACGTTCAGCGTGCCGTCCTCGAACCACTTGATGTGGAGGTTATCCGGATTCCACGAGACGTCCTTGACCTTGGTGAACGGCTTGATCCAGTCGATGCGCCTGGCCTGCTCGCCCCAGAACCCGTCCGGGTCCTTGAGCGACTGCGCATACATCGCCTCGTATTTCGCCGCGTCGATCAGCGCGCGCTCGCGCCACGCTTTGGAGACGGGGATCAGGGTGTCGGACATGGCGGTTCCCAGCGTTAAAGGCGGCGATATTGGCGGGCGCAAGCGGCGGCTTCAAGCAGGCCATGTGTCTATGGCGGCCATTCCCGAGCGGTATGATAGACGCGAAGAATTTCAACCTCGTCGTATGTCAGGATGCGATAGAGCAACTTGAAAGGCGTTCTCGAAACGAAGAACTGCCGAGTGTCCTTTGTCGGCATCGGGCGCCCCAGACGGGGAAACCGGTCCAACCGATTGGCTGCAACGTTGACAATTGCCACCTGGCGGTCGGCCGCCGCTTCATTGTCGGCAGCGACAAATGCCCAGGCTTCCTGCAAGTCTGAAATCGCCGGCGGGGTCCACCGAGGCATCGAGATCAGGCCGCCTTGCGGCGCTCACGTTTGCGTTTGACGATGTAAGCTTGGATCTGGCGCATGGCCTCTTCGTGGGGAACGGACTCGCCGCGATTCGCCGATCCCTTCCTGGACAAATTTGGCGATGGCGATTTCGTTGTCGACATATTTGTCGAGGATGTCCTCGATCAGCCATGAGCGCGTGCGTTTTGTGATTTTCGAATAAGCCTCAAGCTTCTTCGCGAGCGCGGCGGGGATTCGGGCGGTAATCGTCAGGGACTTCGCGGCAGCCATTTGTGTACCTCGTATTCCGGTGTGCACATTGTACACAAGGGCCCCGTCGCGCGCCAGCTATTCCGCCGCCCTGGGTTTCAGCTCGCCCAGCACCGCCCCGTTGCTGGCGCCCGGCTTCTGCGGATCGATCCGCACGCTCGCCGGGGTCTTGGCGAAATGGATCGGCGGCTTCATCGAGCGCCATTCGCCCTCGCTGTCGTGCGGGCGGACCTGGAAGAAATCCACCGCTTTGAGGTGCGGATCGTCCAGCACGTTGTCCATCGTGTTGGCGCGCATGATCGGAATGCGGTGCCGCTCGCCTAGCTCCATCCATTCCTCGGTCGTGTGCGTCGCCGCCGCGACCCGCATTGCCTTGTTGTAGAGCGCGACCTTCTCCTTGGCGGTCTTGGCGGCGACGAAGTCCTCGGAATTGTAGAAATCGGGGATGCCGCCCAGCTTCATGAAATTGTTCGCGCCTTCCCGGCCCGACGGCATGGTCGCGATCCAGCCGTCCTTGGTCTTGAAGCAGGCGCGGTCCGGCGCCAGCGCCGGGGTCGAGCCGACATGCCCGACGCTCGGTTCGAACGCGGCGCCGTAGAGATGCTCGACCATCAAAAAGCTGGTGTAGCTCTCCAGCATCGGCACTTCAACGAACTGGCCTTCGCCCGTGCGCTCGCGGTGGAACAGCGCCGCCAGCGTCGCATAGAGCGCGTGCAGCCCCGAGACCTTGTCGGCGATGTAGCTCGGGAACATCCGCATCGTGCTCTCGCCCTTGGCGTCGAGGATCATGTCGGCGCCGCCGCTCGCCGCCTGCACCAAATCGTCGAACGCCTGGCGCCCGCCATAGGGCCCGTCGGTGCCGTAGCCGACGCAATGGACATAGACCATCGCTGGGTTTATCGCCGCCACCTGCTCGTAGCCGAAGCCGAGCTGGTTCATCGCGCTGGTGCGCACATTGTGGATGAAGACCTGCGCCGTCGGCAGCAGGGCGCGCAGCTTCTCGCGGTCGGCCTCCACTTTCAGGTCCAGCGTCACCGACTTCTTGTTGCGGTTCAGCATCATGAAGGTCGAGCCCATGTCCTTGGATTTGTTCTGCTTGAGCCCGAAGCGCTGCTTGTCTCCTTCCGGTGCCTCGATCTTGATCACCTCGGCGCCGAGATCGCCCAGCGTCTGCGTGGCGTAAGGTCCGAAGATGAAGCTGGTGAGGTCGATGACGGTTACGCCATGTAGCGGGCCGGGCATGGGCGAATTCCTCGAATGGTCGTATGATCGGATAGCGGTTGGGGGAGATTAAGCCATGGCGGCAAAGGGGCAAGCGCCGGCCAAGCCGGTCATGACCGACGCCGGGATCACGGCCAAGACCGGCAAGGGCTGGGACCACTGGTTCGCCGCGCTCGACAAGGCCGGCGCCGCGGCGCGCGATCACAAGGGGATCGTTGCGATCCTGAACGGCAAGCTGAAGGTCGGTCCCTGGTGGGGTCAGATGATCGCGGTTTCTTATGAGCGCGCGCGCGGCATCCGCGCCATGAACCAGAAATGCGACGGCGAATTCTCGGTCAGCGTGACGAAGGTAATGCCGGTCGGCCTGTCCGCGCTGTTCGCCGCCGCGACTGATGAGAAATTGCGCAAGAAATGGTTCCCGCCCGGCGCCTTCGAGGAGACATCTCGAACGGCGGACAAATACTGGCGCGGCAAGTGGAAGAAAGACTTCCGTCTCGAAATCGGCTTCTACGCCAAAGGTCCGGGTAAGGCGCAGCTCGTGCTGCAAGCCAACAAGCTGTCCGGGCCCGACGCTGTCGAATCCGAACGCGCCGCCTGGAAGAAGGCGCTGGAAAAGTTGCAGACGCTGCTCGCCGCCTGAGATTTGCCGCTTTTCGGTTCTTTGTTCTTTTCGTCGAAGGGGCTTGTGCATGAGCGTCGCAAATCACGCGGGAGAGATGATCGCGCGCCGCGAGGCGCTGCTGGACCGTCTCATCGACGTCGCCAGGAGCGACGACCGGATCGCCGCGGTCTGGCTCCAGGGCAGCCTGGCGCGCGGCGATCACGACGCCTATTCCGATGTCGATGCCTATTTTGCGGTCGACGACGCCGTGTTCGAGGCGCTGTGGAACGCGCGCGCCGATCTGCTCGCGAAAATCGCGCGGCCTTTCGCCTGGTCCGACACGACAGTTCCCGGTCTCAAGGCTGTCCACGCCCTGCTCGAAGGCGGCATCAAGCTCGACCTGTTCTTCGAACCGCTTTCGACGCTCGATCGGCAAAAGCGCCCCGCCGTCTATGTCCTGCACGATTGCGCCGGCTGCGCTCCGCGCCTGCTCACCGGCGGCGAGCCGCCGGTCCAGACCATCGCCCACATTGTGTCCGTGATCATCAGGATAACCCGCCAAGGGGCGACCTGGCCGCTGCGCCTGCTGCATCGCGATCAGTGGTCGACCCTGGCGATGTTGGAACTCGACCTCATCAACGCCCAGGTCGCCCAACTCATGGCGATCCAGCGCGATCCCGGCCATTTCTACATGAATCCTTTTTCATACTACCGCCTGCTCGACGCGCGCCGGCAGGCCGAGATCGACCGGCTCACCCATCGTGCGCTGTTCGCCGTCAGCCACCGCGACGGAACTGCGCTCAAGGAGGTGCATCTGGACGTCTACGACGCGCTGATCCGCGAAGGCCGCGCCGCCTGTGCCGCGCTGGGCACGGACTACCCGATCGGCGCGGCCGAGGAGCACGACCTGCGCGCCCATATCGCCCGCGAATGGTGCGGCTAGCCGTGCTGCGCAGCGAAGAGCCCCAGATGCTGGCCACCCTCAACGGCCTGATCTTGGCCTTTGTTGCCGGCTGGATCGCGGTCGGCGGCGGTTTCGGCCTTGCCTTCGCTGCCTGTGGCGGTCTCTCGGCGCTCTTCTGGGTCTCGGCCTGGTGCGCCGGCCGGCACGAGTTGCGCCCGCTGGTCGCGACCTGGATTGTGACCATCGGCGCCTTTCTCTGGTCCCTGCGCGGTGCGAGTTTCGGACTGTTCGAAGGCGCGCCGGTCTATTTCTTCGCGGCCCTCTATTTGGTTATCGGCTTGATCGTCTCGGTGATCCTCCACCGCGAAACCCGCGAGCAGCGAAGGCGCCAGCGGCGCGCGCTGCTTGAGCGCAAAGCACGCGGCTGATACACCGTTCCTATGCAGCTCCATCTCTCCGCCTGGCCCGAGATCGAGGCCTATCTTGCCAAGTCGAAGGCGATCCTGATCCCGATCGGCTCGACCGAACAGCACGGCCCCAACGGCTTGCTCGGCACCGATGCGCTGTGCCCGGAAATCATCAGCCGGCGCGCCGGCGACGAGGCCGGCATCCTGATCGGGCCCACCTTCAATGTCGGCCAGGCGCAGCATCACATGTCGTTTCCCGGCACGATCACGCTACGCCCATCCACCATGATCGCGGCGATGAGTGACTGGGCCCAGTCGCTGACGCGCCACGGCTTCGAGCGCATCTACTGGCTGAACGGCCATGGCGGCAACATCGCCACCATCACGGCCGCGTTCTCCGAGATGTATCACGGCATCACCTTTGGCGCGCCGGGCGCCAACCGTCCGCCGCTGCGCTGCATGCTGCGCAACTGGTGGGAACTGCCGGGCGTGATGGATCTCTGCCGCCAGCTCTTTCCTGTCGGCGAGGGCAGCCATGCCACGCCGTCGGAGGTCTCGGTGACTTATTTCGGCTATCCCGAGGCGATCAAGCGCATCGAGATGACGCCCAGGATCGCGCCCAACGGCCCGATCTACGACGCCGAGGATTATCGCCGCCGCTTCCCCGACGGGCGCATCGGCTCCGATCCGAGCCAGGCGACGGTCGAAGCCGGCGGCAAGATCGTCGCCGCCGCGGTCAAGGGCGTGATCGCCGAGTTCCGCAACTTCGCCGCGTCGTGACGTTTCGCATCGTTCCGAAGGACGCCGGCCACGACGCCGCCGTGATCGCGGTATGGACGCGCAACTATGGCGGCACCGTCATTGTCTCGCGCGGCCGCATGCATGACGCGCGCAAGCTGCCCGGCTTCGTTGCGCTCGACGGCGATGGCCTTGCCGGTGCGCTGACCTGGCATCGCGACGGCGATCAGGTCGAAGTCGTCAGCCTCGACAGCTTCGCCGAGGACAAGGGCGTCGGCAGCGCCTTGCTCGCCGCGGCGGCCGCGCAGGCGCGGACGCTCGGCGTCCGCCGCATCTGGCTGGTGACGTCCAACGACAACATCCGCGCCATCCGCTTCTACCAGAAGCGCGGCTGGGACATCGCCGCCCTCCATCGCGACGCGATCGTAGAGGCCCGCAGACTCAAGCCTGAAATACCGCTCGTCGGCGACAACGGCATCCCGATCCGCCATGAGATCGAGTTCGAACTCGTGCTCGTCTAGCGGACGAAGGTGTTCTTCACCCGCTTCGAGACGAGGAAATACGGAATCCACACCGCCGCCGCGATCGCGGTGCGCACCGCCGCGCGGATCGGCTCCGATAGCGATTCGGGCGAGGTCTTGACCGCGTCGGCGAAGAAATATTCCGCGAGGGTCATCGTCAGCAGCAGGACATAGAACCCGATCATCAGATACGGCACCTGTTTGCGGGCGCGGGCGAATTGCACGGCGCAGAGCCCCGCATAGGCCAGCAGTCCGGCCTCGAACCACGACATCGTCAGCAGGGCGAGGTTCAAGTCGTGCGGCAGGGGCGGCGCGCCGCCGGCCGGCGCGATCAGGCCATAGCCTTCCGCGATTCCGGTCGCGGCGTTGAGGGCGATCAGGATCGCGTTGAGCCCCAGATGCACGATGGGCAGGATCAGCCAGCCGCCGATCCCGCGCGGCGCCGGCGCGCTTTGCGTCGCCTCGGTCACCGCTTGCGCCGCAGCCTTGCGATCCGCCCGATGGCGAGATCGGCGATTTCCAGGCGCCCGATGCGGGCGCGCCCGACGCTCAATTGTCCGACCGCAAGATGGCCGATGGCGAGAAAGCCGATCGCCGCTGCCCCGACGGCAAGCGTGCCGAGCGCGACGGCGCCGAGCGCGGCGACACGAACGGCCCGGTCCGGCCCTCGCTTTGCAACAGGCTCGCTCATCTATGTCGCCGGCCAGACGTAGAGCACGTCCGGCAGCTTTTCTTCGTTGTCCGCGCCATCGGTCAGCCGCACCAGGGCGCAGCCATGGCGCTCGTAGAAGCGCCGCGCCCCCGTGTTCTGCTGGAAGACCCAGAGCTGGAAGCCCTGGGGATGCTGCCTGATCGCCTGGGCGAACAGCTTGTCGCCGGTGCCGGTGTTGAAGCGGGAGGGGTGGACGTAGAGATGCTCCAGCCAGCCGCCGTCGATCACCGCGAAACCGACGATCTTGCCTTCGCGCTCCGCCACCCAGGTCTCCTTGGCCGCGACGACGCCGCCGATGAAGCCGCGGGTGTCGTCCTCGCCGTGCAGGTTGGGCAGATAGGTCATGGTCGCGCGCGCGGCTAGGAACACGTCGGCGACCGTCTGGGCGTCGGTTTCGCTGGCGCGGCGGATGGCTGTGGACATGGGGCCTCTAGGATTGTGCCGCGCCACGCTAACACATTTGCCGGCCCTGGGGCGGCTCGAGTTCCCGCCTCGGCCGGATGTCCGCAAGAACAAACCAGCCGGGCGGGGACCGTCCTATCCAGGGGGCGGCACGCCGCTACGACTGGCGGGACCATCGCTGCGCTGCCGGAGCGGTCCTTTCGGGCCATGACAGCGGCGCGGCGCGCGTGATAATCTTTTGCATCCCAGGGGTGCTCCACCCGGAGCTGAGATCGCAATTCCGCGAATCCCTTTGAACCTGATCCGGTTGATACCGGCGTAGGGAGAGGCACGATGAACAAGCCCATTCTGAACACGCAATCCGTGACGTCCGTGACCCGCGGCGCGCTGCCCGGCTCCAAGAAGGTCTTCGTCGGCGGCGTGCCGTTCCGCGAAGTCGCGCTGTCCGGCGGCGAGCCGCCGGTGCGCCTCTACGACACTTCCGGTCCGTATACGGACGAGACCGCGAAGATCGACATCGAGAAGGGACTGGCGGCGCGCCGCCGCGACTGGATCCTCGCCCGCGGTGACGTCGAAGAGTACGACGGCCGCGCCCGCAAGCCGGAAGACGACGGCCTCAAGCGCGGCGAGCTTCTTTCCGTGCCGCAATTCGACCGCGCCGGTCTGAAGCCGCTGCGCGCCAAGCCGGGCCGCAACGTCAGCCAGCTTCACTATGCGCGCCAGGGCCTGATCACCGAAGAGATGAAGTTCATCGCGGCGCGAGAGAATCTCGGGCGTTCGCTGCTGGCCGACGGCAATTCCTTCGGCGCCGCGATTCCCGATGCGATCACGCCGGAATTCGTCCGCGACGAGGTCGCGCGCGGCCGCGCCATCATCCCCGCCAACATCAACCATCCCGAAACCGAGCCGATGATCATCGGCCGCAATTTCCTGACCAAGGTCAACGCCAATATCGGCAACTCCATCGTCACCTCCTCGGTCGCCGAGGAGATCGACAAGATGGTGTGGTCGACGCGCTGGGGCGCCGACACGGTGATGGACCTGTCGACTGGACGCCACATCCACACCATCCGCGAATGGCTGGTGCGCAACGCCTCGGTGCCGATCGGCACGGTGCCGATCTACCAGGCGCTGGAGAAGGTCGGCGGCGTCGCCGAGGATCTGACCTGGGAGATCTACCGCGACACGCTGGTCGAGCAGTGCGAGCAGGGCGTCGACTATTTCACCATCCATGCCGGCGTGCGCCTCGCCCACATTCCGCTCACTGCCAACCGCGTCACCGGCATTGTGTCCAGAGGCGGCTCGATCCTGGCGAAGTGGTGCCTGGCGCATCACCAGGAGAATTTCCTCTACACCCGCTTCGAGGAAATCTGCGAGCTGCTCAAGCAATACGACGTCTCGTTCAGCCTTGGCGACGGCCTGCGCCCCGGCTCGATCGCCGACGCCAACGATGCGGCGCAGTTTGCCGAGCTCGAGACCCTGGGCGAGCTCAACAAGATCGCTCAGAGGCACGACGTCCAGGTGATGATCGAGGGTCCGGGCCATGTCCCGATGCACAAGATCAAGGAGAATATGGACCGCCAGCTCGCCGCCTGCGACGAGGCGCCGTTCTACACGCTGGGGCCGCTGACCACCGACATCGCGCCCGGCTACGACCACATCACCTCGGCAATAGGCGCCGCGATGATCGGCTGGTTCGGCTGCGCCATGCTCTGTTACGTCACGCCCAAGGAACATCTGGGCCTGCCCGACCGCGACGACGTCAAGGCCGGCGTGATCGCCTATCGCATCGCCGCCCATGCCGCCGACCTCGCCAAGGGGCACCCGGCGGCGCGCATCTGGGACGATGCGATGAGCAAGGCGCGCTTCGAGTTCCGCTGGCGCGACCAGTTCGCGCTGGCGCTCGATCCCGAAACCGCGCAGGCCTATCACGACGAGACCCTGCCGGCCGACGGCGCCAAGGTGGCGCATTTCTGCTCGATGTGCGGCCCCAAATTCTGCTCGATGAAGATCAGCCAGGAAGTCCGCGACGCCGCCAAAGGCCAGAACGACACGCTGTCGACGGCCGAAATCCGCGCCGCGATGGCCAAGAAGTCGGAAGAGTTCAAGCAGGGCGGCGGCGAGATCTACGTCCACCGGCCGGCGGCGGGTTAGGACGGTGACGGATTTCGCTCCGGCCCGTTCCGCGCTCCTCCTGATGGATTTCCAGACCGCGGTCGTCGGCCTGGTGGGCGAGGGCGGGCCAGCGCTGCTCGAACGCGCCGCCCGGGCGCGCGCCGCCGCCAGGGCGTCCGGCATGGCGGTGATGCATGTCCGCGTCGCGTTTGCGCCGGCCGATTACGATGCCATTCCGCCACGCAACAAGGCATTCAGCGCGCTCAAGGCGAGCCGCTTTCTGACCGATGGAACGCCGCCGGCTGCGTTCCACGAGGTGCTCGCGCCGTCAGCCGGCGAAGAGGTCTTCACCAAGCGCCGCGTCGGCGCCTTCAGCACGACGAACCTTGCCGACCGGCTTGCCGCGCGGGGCATCGATACGCTGGTGCTCGCCGGCATCGCCACCAGCGGCGTGGTGCTCTCCACCCTGCGCGACGCTGCCGACCGCGATTTCCGTCTGTTCGTATTGGCCGACGTCTGCGCCGACATGGACGCGGAGGTTCATCGCGTGCTGCTCGAAAAGGTCTTCCCGCGCCAGGCCGACGTGATCGATCTGGCCGCGTTCGCGGCGATGGCGCGGTGAGCCCTGCGTCGCGTCACGTCGGCTTCGAAGACGTCGACACCGGCGCCGCCGCGGCAGACAGCGCGACCCATGCCGCGCTGACGCTGACGACGGCCAGGCACCCGCACGGCACCCACATGGCGAAGGCCGGTCCGCCGCCCCAGCTTGCCGCGGCGGGCATCAGGTTCTGCGCGATGAAGCCGCCCAGGCTGCCGAACACGTTGATCGCGGCGATGACTGCCGCGGCGCGCGCGCCTGCGAACAAACGCACGGGCAGGGCCCAGAACAACCCGATGGCGAGCGAGATGCACGGCGTTCCCGCTACCAGCGCGGCATAGCGCCAGGCCGGCGCGGCGAAGCTGGCGGCGACGAAAAAGCACAACGTGCCCACCGCTGCGGTGCCGATCAGGGCGCGCAGCACCGCGCCGCGCGTCTGCAGCCGCGCGGGGATGGTGAGCAGCATGACGCAGGCTACTGCCCAGGGCGCGGCGGAGAGCAGGCCGTTCATGGTGCCGGTGACGGCGAAGCCGCGGATCGCGGTCGGCGTCCAATAGATCACGCCGAATAGCGCGATGCCCAGCAAGGCATAGACAGCGCTGTAGCCCAGCACGCGCAGATCGGCCAGCGCCGACAGGGCGTGGCGCTCGCCGCTCTCTTGCGGCCGGTCGGCCGCCACCAGCGCGGCAAGCCGGGCGCGTTCGGCGGCCGACAGGAACGTCGCCTGCGCCGGCGTGTCGGGCAGGAAGCGCAGCACCAGCGGCGTCAGCAGCAGCGGCAGGATTCCGGTCACCAGGAATATCCACTGCCAGCCGGCGAACCCCAGCACGCCGTTCAAATCGAGCAGGGCGCCCGAGAGCAGCGCGCCCGAGCCGTTGCCGATCGCGCTGCCCAGGGTGAGGATTCCCGCCACGCGCGCCTGGTACGATTGTGGGAACCACAGCGTCAGGTAATAGAGCAGCGTCGGATAGAGCCCGGCCTCCGCCACGCCCAATGCGAAGCGCAGGCCGTAGAACACGGACACCGAGGCGGCGAAGGCGAGCAGCAGGGTCGTCACCCCCCAACTCGCCATGATTCGGGCGACCCAGGCGCGGGCGCCGAAGCGATGGGCGGCGAGGGCGCTGGGAACCTCGAACAGCAGGAAGGCGACGAAGAACAGCGAGGCGCCGAGCCCGAACACCGCCTCGCTCATGCCCAGGTCTTGCGCCATCTGCAATTTGGCGAAGCCGATGTTGGACTTGTCGATCACCGCCGCCACGAAGCACAGCGTCGCCAGCGGCATGATGCGCCGGACCGCGCGGCGGATCAGGCGGTCGTCCTCGATGCTCTGCACGTCGTGCCCCGGCGCTCCCCGGACCCTGTCTAGGACGGGTTGGCCGTCCAGACAATTCCGCGCCGGCTCGGCTCGGCGTCCGGCTCCCCGACACCGGGTGCCGGAGGTCCAAACTCGCTGCGACAGCCGTGCCTCATTGCTGAACGAGAGGGGGATGCAAATCGGAGTGGTCCGGCCCCGGCCCGATCGTTCCGGATTGATTGGTGACGACCGCAATGGTCTGCGTCGAGATATCCCCCGCCACGATGGTCACGACCGACGTCTGGTGGATGGTATTGCACGAGACCTGCCGGGTCGCCGGAATCGTGCTGCAACCGAGCAGGAGCGTGCTGCTCGACAGCGGCTCGGTGATCGTGACCTGTCCGGCCGGCAGCTCGATCGCCGGCGAGCACCCGCCGGCCGGCACCACGAACGGCGCCGCGATGCCGCCCACCAGGAAGGTGAAGCTTCCGCTCACGTTCCCCCGCTTGCAGATTTCGAGATAGCCGGTTCTCTTCTCGTCGGTGAAGGTCACTTCGGTGACGCCGCTGCCGATCGTGACGCCGACGCTGCCCGCGGGGAGATTCGGCGTGCCTGCCTGCCGGCTTGGAGGCGCAACCGCGATCGCGGAGACGCCATAGCCGCTCGGAATCGTCTCGCGCACGGTCACCGTCGAACCGATCGGAAGGCTTGGGCCGACGACGCAGGTGCCGCCGGGGCCGCTGCCGGCCGCTACCGTCACGCCGGCCGCGCCGGCGGTAAACACGAACGGCGTTCCCAGTGCCACGCCGGGTCCGGCGACTTTGCAGATCTTGAGAAGACCGCTGTCCGGCAGCAGACAGACTTCGCCGCATTGGCCCAGCAATCGCGCGACCACGGCCGCGCCGCTTTGTCCCCCTATGTTGTTGACGTACACGGACAGCGAGTTCAGCCCTTGATGGAGATTGCTGCCAGTGAACGGCGTGCCGGCCGCCGGGCCTCCAAAGCAGGGGCCGCAAGGCGCCAGGGCCGTTCCGTTCAGGTAGATCGTCCCGACGTCGTCGGCCGAGAAATTTCCGGCGACCCGCAGGTTGGTGTACGAATCGATTGTGCACGGGATGTTGAACCAGATCGTGTAGGTGTAGTAGCCGGACGGATGGGAGATGCTGATTGTGCTCGATCCGGGCTGAATCCAGTTATCCGGTAGAGCCTTCCAAAATGAGAGCACGACATGCGTCGGTTGGATGCCGCCGCCGGCCGGACCGCTCACGACCCAATGCGGATCGCCGCCGCCGGTCGCGGTGCTGAGGTCGAGAGAGACCGGCTGGCCCGTGCAGGCCGGAACGCTCAGCGGCGCATAGCCTGTCGGCGGCTGCTGCGGCACGAAAACCTGTGCGTTCGCCGCCGGCGTCATTAGAACGAAAAGGCAACCAAAATATACACAGACAAGGGCTAAACGCTTTGCGGCTTGCTTAAGTATAAGCATCGTATTCCCCCAAAATTGCGGCGTTAGAATCCTCAAAAAGACGGATCGCGTCTGACGCAACTTGCGGTCAAGCAGTCTCGGACTGCCCACACTGCAATATTCGTGAACACTATATGCATTTTTTTTAAATGTGGACAGGCCTATCTTGGCCCTAGGTCGAGCTCGCAGGACAAGTTATCAAAAGAGACAATAATAACCTGGAAAAAAAGCTCTCCAGCGGCGGCCAGTCTTGTGCCTCTGTTTAACGACACGCCCGCCGCGCCGCTACCGCAGCGTCCGGTTGCCCGTCACCGCATGCCAGAGGAACAGCACGATCACGGCGCCCAGCACGCCCACGATGATCGAGGTCAGGTTGAAGCCGAAGACGTCGAAATTGCTGAGCGAACGGAAGATCAGCCCGCCGACCACCGAGCCGACCAGCCCCAGCGCGATGTTCACGAAACAACCTTCGCCGCGCTTGTTGACGATCAGGCTCGCCAGCCAGCCGGTGATCGCGCCGAAGATGACCCAGCCCAGTATCGTCATGACGACTCCCTCATTGGCAGCCACAACATGGGAACGGCAGCGCCCGAGCGCAAGCGGGAAGCGCTCAGAACGACGTCACCGCCATCGCGATTGCCGCCGCCGCCATCACCGCCGTGGAGGTCCAGCCGAGAATGCTGAGCGAGCGTCCGGCGGTGAATTTTCCCATCTTCTTCCTGTTGCCCGCGACATACATCATCGCCGCCATGATCGGCACCGCGATGACGCCGTTCAGCACCGCGCTCCAATACAGCGCCTTGATCGGATCGATGCCCGAATAATCGATGCCGATGCCCAGCACGACGGCGGCGGCGATGACGAGATAGAAGCCGATGGCTTCCCACGGCTTGTTGTCGAGCCCGACCTTCCAGCCGCGGGTCTCGCCGATGGCATAGGCCGCCGAACCCGCCAGCACCGGAATCGCCAGCAGGCCGGTGCCGATGATGCCAAGGCTGAACAAGGCGAAGGCGAAGTCGCCGGCGATCGGCTTCAGGGCCTCGGCTGCGTCCGCCGCCGACTGGATGTCGGTCTTGCCCGCCGCGTGCAGCGTGGCGGCCGTGCTGATCATGATGGCGAGGGCGACGAGATTGGACATCGCCATGCCCGAGATCGTGTCGACGCGCATGCGGGCGAAGGCGCGGGGCGCCTGTTCCGGCGCCTGGGTGAGCGGCTTCTGGTCGGGATGATGATCGACTTCCTCGACCTCCTGCGAACTCTGCCAGAAGAACAGATAGGGGCTGATGGTGGTGCCGAAGATCGCGACGATGGTCACGGCGGCCGCCTTGTCGAGATCGGCGTTCACCCCGATCATGCCGAGCGCCACCTGCGCCCAATCGAGGTGGATCATGAAGACCAGCGCGACATAGGAGAACAGGCTGAGCGTCAGCACCGTCAGGAAGCGGGCATAGCGCTTGTACGGGATGAACATCTGAAGGCCGATCGAGAGCAGCGCGAAAAAGATCGTGAAGACATGCTCGCCGCCGCCGGCGACCAGCCTGGCCGCCGCCCCCATCGCCGCCACGTCGGCCCCGATATTGATGGTATTGGCGACGAACAGCAGCGCGACCAGGCTCAGCACGATCGGCGCCGGCATCACCTCGCCCATGTTCTGCGCCAGGCCCCGCCCGGTGATGCGGCCGATATGGGCGCTGACGAGCTGGATCGAGACCATTAGGGGAAAGGTGAGGACGAGCGTCCACAGCAGGCCGAAGCCGAATTGCGCCCCGGCCTGGCTATAGGTCGCAATGCCGCTGGGATCGTCGTCGGCCGCGCCCGTGATGAGGCCAGGCCCCAGCTGCTCGAACAGCGCGATCGAGCGCAGCCTCTGCCTCAGCGAACGCTTTTTCCCGTGCGCCGCCGTTTTGCTCGCCATGGTGCGGACGGGCCCCCAGCCTTGTTGGACTACATCGTTACGACAACTTTTCCCATCGCTTTTCGATCCATCAGCATACGGATCGATTTGCCGCCCTCGGCCAGCGGGAACGCCGCCGACACGTTGGGATGCAGCTTGCCGTCGGCGATCATCCCCATGATCTCCTTGAGGCTTTCGATGGCGTGCTGGGGATCGCGCTGCGTCGCCATGCCCCAGAACACCCCGAGCACGTCGCAGCCCTTGAGCAGCGTCAGGTTCAGCGGGATCTTGGGAATCTCGCCGGCCGCGAAACCGATCACGAGATAGCGCCCCTCCCAGTTCATCGCGCGCAGCGCCGGCTCGGCATACTGGTCACCGATCGGGTCGTAGAGCACGTCGGCGCCCTGGCCGCCGGTCAGATCCTTGATCTTGTCGGACAGCGCCTTCTGCTGGTCGCGCGAGAGCGGCAGCTTGGGGTAGACGAACCCGGCGGCGGCGCCATGCTTGATCGCGAGATCGACCTTCTCCTGGCTCGAAGCCCCGGCGATCACCTTGGCCCCCATCGCGACGCCGAGTTCGACCGCCGAGAGGCCGACGCCGCCGGCCGCGCCCAGCACGACGAGATGCTCGCCCGCTTTCAGCTTCGCGCGGTCCTTGAGTGCGTGATACGACGTGCCATAGGTCACGATGAACGCGCTCGCGACCTCGAAGCTCACATTCGCCGGCACCGGGACGCAGCGCCGCGCATCCGCCAGCACTTCCTCCGCGAACCCGCCATTGCCGATCGACACCGCGACGCGGTCGCCGATCTTGAGGCCCTCGACGCCTTCGCCCAGCGCCTTGATCACGCCGGCGACTTCGCCGCCCGGCGGGAAGGGCAGGGCGGGCTTGAACTGGTATTTGTCGGCCAGCATCAGCACGTCGGGAAAATTTACGCCGCACGCCTTGACCGCGATCAGAACCTGGCTTTTGCCCGGCACCGGTGGCGGCAGGTCGCGCAATTCCATCTCCTCCGGCGGGCCGTAGTGCGTGCACAGCAAGGCTTTCATGGCAATTCTCCCGATGGCTTACTTTGTATGTATGGATGGCTTAGGCGGCCCCAACCTTAAGCGAAGCCGGCAAGACGGCAAAATGCGTCGCCGGGGAACCAAAGTTCGCAAAGAGGCGTATAATGGAGTTGGAAGGGCCATGCATTACGAAGGACGATTCTACCATGCGTAAATTGATTTTGGCTTTGTGCGGCGCCGCGATGCTGGGCGTCTCGCCGGCGGTTGCCGCCGATGGCACCGTCTGCATCCGTCATAACGACATCTACAACTGGACCGCCTTGAACGACAAGACTCTGGTGCTGGAGAATTTCCGGCATCAGAAAGCCTTGGTGAAGCTGATCGGCACCTGCTCGAATTTCCGCTTTCACGAGACCATCGCGATCCGCAGTGCCGGCGGCACCGACCTCAGCTGCGTCGAAGCTGGCGATACCGTCATCACGCGCGACCTCGGCATGACCGGCCGCTGCGCGGTGGTCTCGGTGGCGCCTTATACCGGCCCCGCCAAGCAGCCCGATGCGAAGCCGGATGCCGCCAGCAGCGATCACGGCAACGGCAGCTAAACGCGCAGCGACGCCAGCGCCGCTGCCGGCCGCCGCTCGCCGACGGCCGTGCCGCGGGTGTTCAGGATAGGCGCGCGCAGGATGTCCTGCGCCGCCTCTCCGAGCAGGCTCAGCCGTTCGAGCACGGCGGCGATTGCCGTCTCGGCGGCGCGCCCGGCGCCGTCGTCGATCTTGATCGCGATGCCGAGGCCCAGGTCCGGTATCCAGCCGCCGAAAAAGCCTTCGGCGCCGGTCTTCACCGCAGCGCGCCCGCCGCTGGCGCGGATCAGCCTGGCGCAGACGCGTCCGGTGCCGCTCATCAGTTCGGGATGGGCGATCATCGCGCCGATGATGCGCCGCGCCGCGTCGGCGCGCGGCTTGTCCAGCGCGTCCGGTGCCGCCATCTTCGCCGCGGCGCGCGCGAACTCGGTCAGCGAAGTCGCGAAATTCGGCGCGGCGCAGCCGTCGATGCCGTAAGCGAGTTCGCCGGCGCCCGACAGGTGGCGGAGCACCGCCGCCACGGCGCGCTGCACCGGGTGATCGGGCTTCTCATAGCCGTCCGTCGCGACATCCCAATGCCGCGCCACGGTGAGGAAGCCGGTGTGCTTGCCCGAACAGTTGTTGAAGATGCGGGTGGGCTTGCGCCCGTCGCGGATCATCGCTTCGGCGACCGGCTCGAAGCGCGAGGGATGCGCGCCGCAGGCCAGATCGGGCTCGCCCAGCCCGATCCGCGCCAGCCAGGCCGCGACCCGTTCGGTGTGCATCGGCTCGCCCGAATGCGACGCGCAGGCCAGCGCTATCTCCTCGTCCGAAAGCCCGAATGCCTCCGCCGCGCCCGACTCGACCAGCACCATCGCCTGCATCGGCTTGAGCGACGAGCGCGAATAGACGGGCGAGACGACGTCGCCCAGCGCTGCAACCAGCACGCCGGACGCGTCCGCGACGGCGACGGCGCCGCGATGGACGCTCTCCACCAGGTCGCCGCGCGTGACTTCGACTAGAACGGGGTTGGTCATGGGCCTATGAATAGCGCCTGAGGCGAGACTCGGAAACACATGCGCGGATATTTCGGGGTGGGAGTCGACGGCATCTCCAAGCCGATGAATCTCGGCAATCTTATGCGTATCGCCAACGCCTTCGACGCAAGCTTCTTCTTCACCATCGCCGCCCAGGTCAAGCTGTCGGACGCCCAGTCCGACACCTCGCGCACCCAGGGCGCCATCCCGCTCTACACCTACCAGACCGCCGCCGAGTTTCGCCTGCCGACCGGCTGCCGTCTGGTCGGGGTCGAGATCACCGAGGACGCGGTCGAATTGCCGCGCTTCCGCCACCCCCAGCGCGCCGCCTATGTCTTCGGTGCCGAGCGGATGTCCCTGTCGAAGGAAGTGTTATCGCGCTGCGAATTCGTGGTGAAAATCCCGATGAAATTCTCGATCAATGTCGGCATGGCCGGGGCCATCGTGCTCTACGACCGGCTGCTAAGCAGCGGCCGTTTCGGCGACCGTCCGGTGGTCCCCGGCGGCGAGCCGCCGACCGTGCCGCCGGCGCATACATGGGGTGCGCCGATCGTGCGTTCCCGAAAGTGACAAGCCGGTTTCAGGCGCTATAGTCCCGCCCGACTCATGGCACCCGCGCTCGAAATCTCCCATCTCCGCAAGGTCTATCGCGGCGGCACCGTCGCCGTCGAAGACGTTTCGCTCACCGTCCAGCCCGGCGATTTCTTCGGCTTTCTCGGCCCCAACGGCGCCGGCAAGTCGACCACCATCCACTGCATCACCGGCATCTCGAACCCGACCTCGGGCACGATCCGCATCTTCGGCGTCGACGCGGTCGCCGACTATCGCGCCGCGCGCAAGCTGGTGGGCCTGTCACCGCAGGAGTTCAACGTCGATCCCTTCGCCAACGCCCGCAACATCGTCGACTGGATGGGCGGCTATTTCGGCATGCCGAAGGCGTTGCGCAAGCAGCGCGTCGACATGCTGATCGAGCGTTTCGACCTCGTGCCGCACGCCTCCAAGCCGTTCCGCGAGCTCTCGGGCGGCCTCAAGCGCCGGGTCATCCTCGCCCGCGCCATGGTCAACGATCCCCAGCTCTTGATCCTCGACGAGCCGACCGCGGGCGTCGACGTCGAGCTGCGCATGCAGCTCTGGGGCTATCTCCAGGAGCTCAACCGCGACGGCAAGACCATCCTGCTCACTTCGCACTACCTCGAAGAGATCGAGCGCCTCTGCCGCACCATCGCCATCGTCGCGGGCGGCCGCATCGTGCGCGACGGCCCCAAGCAGCAGTTCTTCACCGAAGCCGGCGGGCTGGAAAAGGCCTATCTCGCCGCGACCGGCAGGAGCGCCGACCATATCGCGGCGGGCGCGTGATGGAGGTCAACTGGATCGGCCTGTGGACGATGATGCGACGCGAGATCCAGCGCCTGTGGCGGGTGCCGATCCAGGCGGTGGTCGCGCCGCTGATCTCGGCCCTGCTGTTCATCTTCATCTTCGGCTTCGTGGTCGGCGGCAACATCCGCGCCATCGGCGGCTTCCACTATCTCGAATTCGTCCTGCCCGGCGTCGTGATGATGAACATCGTCAGCGCCTCCTTCCTCCAGGCGACCTCGCAGATCTATTTCCAGCGCTTCCAGAAGAGCATCGAGGAGATTCTGGTCTCGCCGCTGTCCTATGGCGAGATGATCGTCGGCGCCGTCTCGATCGTCATCCTGCGCTCCGTTGTCACCGCGCTCGGCATCATGCTGATCGGCATCGCCTTCGGCGCCGTGCACATGCATTCGCTGCCCGAATTCCTGTTCTGGGTGATCTTCGTCTCGATGATCTTCGGCTTCCTCGGCATCATCGTGGCGCTGTGGGCCAAGACCTTCGAGCAGCTCAACGTGCTGATGGTGTTCTTCATCCAGCCGCTCTCCATGGTCGGCGGCGTGTTCAACACCGTCGACATGCTGCCCGCCTGGCTGCGCTGGCTCGCCTACGGCAATCCCTTGTTCTACTTCATCAACGGCCTGCGCCATTCGATGATCGGCTTCTCCGAAGGCTTCGAGACCTTCGGCGCGCTCTTCACCATCGGCCTCGCCGCCGCGCTCGGCACCATCGTGTGGCGGCTCTATGCCGTCGGCTGGGGCCTCAGAGACTAGCGAAGCGCCGCCCCTCCAGCATCGCGATCTGGCTCTGCCGTGCGTTGTAGCCGGCCTCGGTGAACACCCGCCAGCCGATCTTGACGTCGTAATGGCCCTGGCCGTTGCCCTTGCAGGCGCGCGTCAGCGTCACGCCCCATTTCGACGTCAGCTTGCCCTTGCGCTTGGGCCAGTTCGAGGTCGGGAACTGTCGGTCGTAATAGGTCTTCGTCATCTTCGACAGCGTGGTGGTGCAGGAGAACTGCCCGACCAGGTCGTCGTTCAGGCCCTGGATGATCCAGTCGATGAACTTGCCGATCGCCCAGCCGATCAGGTAGCCGAGGCCGGGTATCGGAATGACCGAGCTCACCGCGCCGGTGATCGCCGCCTTGATGTAATCGCCGACCGCGTCCCAGATGTCGCTGAGCGTCGAGCCGAACCCGCCCCAATCCTCCTCGCCCATGACGATGCCGATATTGTAGTCGTGCGGCCAAGGCGATTTCTGCACGATGTTGAACCAGCCCCAGTGCTTGCCGTTGATCTTCTTGTAGTCGCGGGCGCTGATCGAATCGTCGCCGTTGTTGACCTTGCCGCCGTCGGAGGCGGGCTCGAAATTGTCGCTCACCTTCCATTGCGGGACGTGATGCACCAGGCCCGTGGCGCCGACGTAGTAGCCGCCGAGCAGGATTTCGTCCTGTGCTTCCGAACTCTGGATGCAGGTGACGCGCCGGATGTAGCACTCCATATACGTGTACTTCTTGCCCGCCGCGAGATCGGCGGCGGCCGCCGCGTCCGCCGCCGCCTGGGCCTCGGCCGCCTCCTGCTCGGCGGCCTCGTGCATCATCTGCAGGTAGTCCTTGCGGCTCAGGGCGAGCGCGATCCCGATCCGCTGCACCGTCAGACTGCCGGGCTGGAGGATCGGACCGCCCGCCTTTGCCGTCAGCTCGGTCGGCGACAGCGTGGTCGCTTCCTCCGGCGTGACCGCCGCGCCATAGCGGCCGAAACTGCGCCGTCCCGCCGGCGTCATCATCGCCGCCGCCTTGGCGCGGACGCGTTGCTGCTGGGCGGGGCTGCGCGTCGCGAGATAGGTCGAGAACGATTGCGATAGCCGGCTCTGGTTGCGCCCGGCGCCGGCACCTGCGGCGGTGGCGGCGAAAACGTATTTCAGGCGGTCGGTGGCGTCCTGCACCAGCATGCCGAGCGCGGGCTCGATCGCCGCGGTCTCCGCCAGTCCCGTCGTCTCGGGATCGACGATTTCCGGCGGCTCGAAATCCGGCTCGATCGAGTCGGACGGCTGCACCCCGATCCGTGCCGCCTGCGCCGTCTGCCGCGGACCTGCGACCGCGGCGGCGCTTCCCAGCGCCAGGGCGCGCATGACCTCGCGCCGCGAAGCGTTGCGATAGCGCGCGGCCGGATCGTATTTGGAATCAGACATGGAGAGGTCCCCCGACGGTTTGTGCGGGGACGGCATGGCGCCGCGATTTCGGCGGCGTGCCGAAGTCCGAGGCAAAGTCACGCATTTCAAAATCCCCGGCACACACGCGGCGAAATGGCCGCGTCGCGATGCTACGCCCATCCGTTTGCGATTACGAAGCGCGAATGCGCCGTTTTCGAGGCGTTGCCGCGCGCCTGCGCACCGCGACGTCGCGCGCTCCGACGGCTTCGCCGCACTGCGAGCAGGCGAGGACCGAGCGGAAATCGTGACCGCAGTTCAAATGGTTGTGCACGATCGGCGGACCGTTCTTGGTCGGATAGTGGCGGTCGCCCCAGTGCACCAGCGAAAGGATGGCGGGGTACAAGTCCAACCCTTTTTCTGTGAGTCGATATTCGAAGCGGACCGGCCGCTCTTGATACGGCACCTTCTTCAGGATTTCTTCTTCCACCAGCAGTGCCAGCCTTTCGCTCAGCACCCGCCGCGCGATCTTCAGGCTCGCCTCGAAATCCTCGAACCGCCGCACCCGCAGGAAGGCGTCGCGCAGGATCAGCAGCGTCCAGCGGTCGCCGATCACCGCCAGCGTCCGCGACAGCGAGCAATCTTCTTTTGCGAGGTCGTTCCAGCGCATGCGGTCCATGCATTTCCGCGGTTGCCAAATCTTATTCTAAGACGATATAGTCTTAAATCAAGACTTATTGGAGGGCCCCATGCAGACGCGCAACGCCACCGCCGCGGTGATCGGCGCCGGCGACTATATCGGCTCCGCCATCGCCCGGCGGTTCGCGGCCGAGGGCTACACCGTCTTCGCCGGGCGCCGCACCGCCGACAAGCTGGCGGCGCTCAAGGCCGATATCGAATCCGGCGGCGGGCGCTGCGAGGCGCGCGCCCTCGACGCCCGCAAGGAGGAAGACGTCACGGCCTTCCTCGCCGAAGCCGACGCGCATGCGCCGCTGGAGGTCTGCATCTTCAATCCCGGCGCCAATGTGAACTTCCCGATCCTGGAAACCACCGAGCGCGTCTTCCGCAAGGTGTGGGAGATGGCGTGCTATGGCGGCTTCCTCACGGGGCGCGAGGCGGCGCGCCTGATGCTGCCGCGCGGGCAGGGCACCATCCTCTTCACCGGCGCGACGGCGAGCCTGCGCGGCGGCAAGGGCTACGCCGCCTTCGCATCCGCCAAGTTCGGCCTGCGCGCCGTCGCCCAAAGCATGGCGCGCGAACTGGGGCCGCAGAACATCCATGTCGCCCATCTCATCATCGACGCCGGCGTCGACACTGCTTTCGTGAAAGAGCGCATCCGCGCCCGCGGCGGCGAAGCGGCGGTCGCTGCCATCGAACCGGACCAGCTCATGAATCCCGAATCCATCGCCGACGCCTATTGGTATCTGCACAGCCAGAAGCGCGACGCCTGGACCTTCGAGCTCGACGTCCGCCCCTACCGGGAGAACTGGTGATGAAAACCGAATTCCTCTTCGACTTCGGCAGTCCCAACGCCTTTTTCGCGCATCGCGTCCTGCCGGACATCGAGCGCCGCACCGGCGCCAAATTCGAATATGTCCCGGTCCTGCTCGGCGGCATCTTCAAGGCCACCGGCAACCAGCCGCCGCTGCAGGCCTTCGGTCACGTCAAGAACAAGATGGCCTATGAGCAGCTCGAGACGCAGCGCTTCATCAAGCGCCACGGAATCACGGACTTCACCTTCAACCCGTTCTTCCCGGTCAACACGCTGAACCTGATGCGCATGGCGGTCGCGGCGCAGGCCGAAGGCATCCTTCCCAAATACATGGACGCGGTCTTCCATCACATGTGGATTGCGCCGAAAAAGATGGACGATCCCGCCGTGGTCCTCGCCGCGCTCGCCGAATCCGGCCTCGATCCCCAACTGCTCGAACGCGCCCAGGCGCCGGAGGTGAAGGCCAGGCTCATCGCCAACACCGAGGCCGCGGTGGCGCGCGGCGTCTTCGGCATCCCGACCTTCTTCGTCGGCGACGAGATATTCTTCGGCAAGGACCACCTGCGCGACGTCGAGGAGGCGATCGCCGTCAATTAACTCTTTGGGAATTTTGACATTTGTCGTGGACGGGCCTGAGGCCAGCCCTTATTCTCCTGCTTCGCGTTGCTGCCACCACAGAAGTGCCTGATTCCGCTGGCATAAGGGGAATAGGCCAGCATCAGGAGCGTTTCTTACATGACCAGATCGATCGCCTTGGGCGTGCTCGTCGCAGGGCTGGCATTGGCGCCCGCCATGGCTGCGACCGAGACCGCCACGCTTCTGGGGACCTCGCATGACTGGTCCGCCTTCACCAGCGGCAGCGGCTCGGCCAAGATCTGCTACGCGATGGCCAAGCCGGCTACGACTGCGCCCAAGGCCAAGCGCGACCCGATCTATTTCCTGATCACCGATTGGCCCGGCCGCTCACCCAAGACCAAGTCCGAGCCCGAAGTCGTCCCCGGCTATCAGTACAAGGTCGACAGCACCGTCACCGCCACCGTCGGCACCGAGAAGTTCGAGCTCTTCACCAAGAACGAAGGCGGCGCCGGCGCCGCCTGGGTCCGCCACCGCCCCGACGAGATCAAGCTGATCGAAGCGATGAAGCGCGGCCAGAAGCTGGTCGTCACCGGAACCTCGCTGCGCGGCACCAAGACGACCGACACCTACTCCCTCGCGGGTCTCCAGGACGCCCTGGACAAGATCCACGCGGCCTGCGGGTTCTAGGCTAGCGAATAGCGAGGTGGCGAATGGCGAGTAGGGTTCCTTATTCGCTACTCGCCATTCGCTATTCGCTTCTGTAAAACCCGCCGAATGGAACATAAGTCGTCCCTCATCGGCCAATCGCCGGACGAACTCAAAGCCTCGCTGATCGCCGCCGGCTTGCCGGAGAAGGCGGCGCAGATGCGCGCGCGCCAGCTCTGGAACTGGATCTACGTCCACGGCGCGACCGACTTCGCCACGATGACCAATCTGGCGAAGGACGTCCGCGCCCTGCTGGCGGACAAGTTCACCCTGGCGCGTCCCGAGATCGTGACCGAGCAGATCTCCAACGACGGCACCCGCAAATGGCTGCTGCGCACCGGCGCCGGCATCGAGTTCGAGGCCGTCTATATCCCCGAGCCCGGCCGGGGCACGCTCTGCGTCTCCAGCCAGGTCGGCTGCACGCTGAACTGCCGCTTCTGCCACACCGGCACCCAGAAGCTGGTGCGCAATCTCACCCCGGCCGAGATCGTCGGCCAGGTGATGATCGCCAAGGACGCGCTGGCCGACTGGCCGTCGACGGTCGAGAACCGTCGCGTCACCAATGTCGTGATGATGGGCATGGGCGAGCCGCTTTATAATTTCGACAACGTCAAGGCGGCGCTCGCCATCGTCGCCGACGGCGATGCGCTGGCGCTGTCGAAGCGCCGCGTTACGCTGTCGACCGCCGGCGTCGTGCCGATGATCGGCCGCGCCGGCAGCGAGATCGGCTCCAGCCTCGCCATCTCGCTGCACGCGGTGCGCGATGACATCCGCGACGTCATCGTGCCGATCAACAAGAAATACCCGCTCAAGGACTTGCTCGAAGCCTGCCGCACCTATCCCGGCGTCTCCAACGCGCGGCGCATCACCTTCGAATACGTGATGCTGAAAGGCGTCAACGACAGCCTCGCCGAGGCGCGCGAGTTGGTGAAGCTGATCAAGGGCATTCCGGCCAAGATCAACCTGATCCCGTTCAACCCGTGGCCCGGCGCGCCCTATGAATGCTCCGACTGGGAGCAGATCGAGAAATTCGCCGAGATCGTCAACCGCGCCGGCTATGCCAGCCCGGTCCGCACGCCCCGAGGCCGAGACATCATGGCCGCCTGCGGCCAGCTCAAGAGCGAAAGCGTCAAGCTGAGGGCCAAGGACCGGATGGCGGAACTTGAGAACGCCGCCCTGGCGCGGATGCCGGGATAGGCCTCACCCGGCACCGGTCAATTTTGCTCATTTATCCGGGAACCTTTTGGCCGACTGCCGGGTTTCAAGCGAGGGCCGGTGGTACGGGCGGCCCGGCCGTCCACTGCTTGGGGCTCCAGTGCGCGAAATCGGCGAGGCAACGGATCGAAGCGGGCGTCCGCGCCGGCAGCCGGTGATGCTCGAAGGCGCCCCGGACGTCGAAGACTGGTTCCGCCTCGTCGCCGAGACCGCCCCGGTCATGCTGTGGATGGGCGACGCCCACGGCAAATGCGTCTATCTCAACAAGGCGTTACGCGATTTCTGGGGCGTCGCGGAACTGGGCGGCTTCGACTGGAGCGGCACTGTCCACCCCGACGACCGCGATACGCTTTACACCCCCTTTTCGAAGGCCATGCAGGCGCAGACCGGCTTCTCCGTCGAGGCGCGCTATCGCCGCGCCGACGGCGTCTACCGGATATTGAGCACCCAGGCCCAGCCGCGCTTCGGCGCCGGCGGCGAGTTTCTCGGCATGATCGGCGCCAATGCCGACGTCACCGAGACCCGCGACGGCGAGGCGGCGCTGCGCCGCGAGAAGAAGCTGCTGGAGATCGTCAACCATACCGGCGCCACCGTCGCCGCCGAGCGCGATATCGAAAAGGTCGTCCAGATCATCACCGACGCAGGCGTCTCGCTGACCGGCGCCCAGTTCGGCGCGTTCTTCTACAATGTGCTCGACGACAAGGGCGGGAGCTACATGCTCTACAGCCTGTCCGGCGCGCCGCGTGAAGCCTTCGCGAAATTTCCGATGCCGCGCGCCACCGAGGTCTTCATGCCGACCTTCCGTGGCGAAGGGGTGGTGCGCTCCGACGACATCCTGAAAGACAAGCGCTACGGCAAGGCGGACACCTACCACGGCATGCCGCCCGGCCACCTGCCGGTACGCTCCTATCTTGCCGTTCCGGTCACCTCTCGTTCCGGCGAGGTACTGGGCGGGCTGTTCTTCGGCCATGCCGAGGCCGGCAAATTCACCGCTGCGCACGAGACGCTGCTCGACGGCATCGCCGCCCATGCCGCGACCGCGATCGACAATGCCCGGCTGTTCCAAGCGGCGGCCCGGGAGCTCGCCGACCGCCACCGCGCCGAGGCGTCCTTGCGCGCCGCCAAGGAGAACCGCGATTTCCTCTTCGCGCTCGGTGAGCGCCAGCGCCTGTTGCAGGAGCCCGACGCGATCATGCGCATGACGGCCGAGCTGCTCTGCTGCCATATGAAAGCGGATCGCGCCGGCTTCTACCGCGTTTCCGGCACCACGCTCACCTTCGGTCCGAGCTGGCGGCAGAGCACGATGCCGGTGCTGGATGGCGACTCGCTGGATACCACGACGCTCGGCGAGGACTACAACAACGCGGCGCGCGCCGGCGTCTCGATCGTCAGCGCCGACACCACGGTGCCGGGCGACGTCGGCGGCGAGGCGTCGCGCTATGGCGCCCGTGCCGGTATCGCCTCGCCGATACTGCGCCAGGGCAAATGGACCTCAGGCGTCTATGTCAGCATGGCGACGCCCCGCGCCTGGACGCCGGAGGAGGTCGCATTTGCCGAGGAGGTCGCCGAGACTTCGTGGGACAATGTCGAGCGCGCCCAGGCCGAGGCCGCCCTGCGCGCCGCCGACGCACGCTCCCGCACCGAGCTCGAACGTCTCGTCGGCGAGCGCACCGCGGCGTTGAAAGCCAGCAAAGCGCGGCTGCGCACGATTTTCGAGACCAGCTATCAGTACCAGTGTTGGCTGGCGCCCGACGGCACGTTGCTCGATGCCAATTCCACCTCGCTGCACGGCATCGGCTGTGAGTCGGAAGACGTCGTCGGACGCAAGTTCTGGGACACGCCCTGGTTCAGCGCCACGCCCGGCATGCCCGAGCTTGTGAAATCGGGCGTCGAGGCCGCGGCCGGCGGCCAGCTGGTGCGGGCCGAGATCGTGGTCAATCTTCCCACCGGCCGCCGCGCCTTCGACTTTTCCATGCGCCCGGTGCGCGACGAGGACGGCCGGGTCGTCGGCATCGTGCCGGAGGCGACCGAGCTCACCGAGCGCCGCGCCGCCGAGGAACAGTTGCGCCAGTCGCAGAAGATGGAAGCGGTCGGCCAGCTCACCGGCGGCATCGCGCACGACTTCAACAACATGCTGGCGGTCGTGATCGGCGGTCTCAACCTGCTCCAGCGCCGCCTCGCGCGCGGCGACACCGATGTGGAAAAATACGTCGATGCCGCGATCGAAGGCGCCACGCGCGCCGCGGCGCTGACCCAGCGCCTGCTCGCCTTCTCGCGCCAGAAGGCGCTGACGCCCGAGCCGGTCGATGCCGGCCGCATGGTCACCGGCATGACCGAGCTCCTCGCCCGCACCCTGGGCGAGCACATCCGCGTCGAGACCGTCCTCGCCGACGGCCTCTGGCCCATCCATGCCGATCCGGCTGAGCTCGAAAGCGTCGTCCTCAATCTTTCGGTCAATGCCCGCGACGCGATGCCGGACGGCGGAACGCTGCGCGTCGAAACCGCAAACGTCCAGATCGCCGCCCCCGAAGCGATGGCGTGCCAGGTGCCGCTCGGCGATTATGTCCGCATCGCCGTGACGGACACCGGAATCGGCATGGCGCCCGACGTCGTGGCGCGCGCCTTCGATCCCTTCTTCACCACCAAGGGCGTCGGCAAGGGCACCGGACTCGGCCTCAGCCAGGTGTTCGGGTTCATCCGCCAGTCCGGCGGCCATGTCGAGATCGATTCCAAACCCGGCCGCGGCACGACGGTGAACGTCCTTCTGCCGCGCTTCATCGGCGTCGCCTGGCACGCCGAAGGCGTCAAGCCGTCCGCCGTCGGCGTGCCCGACGGCAAGCCTTCGGAGATCGTCCTGGTGGTGGAGGACGAGGAGCGCGTCCGCAACTACTCGGTCGAGGCTCTGCGCGAGCTGGGCTACACCGTGCTCCAGGCGCCGAACGGTCCAGCCGCGCTCAAGCTGATCGAGGACGGCCGGCCCGTCACCTTGCTCTTCACCGACATGGTGATGCCCGAGATGACGGGGCGCGAACTCGGTAGGCGCGCGACGCAGAAACTTGCCGGCCTGAAAGTCCTTTACACCACCGGCTACACCCGCGACGCCGCTGCCGGCACGCTCGATCCCGGCGCCGCGATCCTGCAAAAGCCCTTCAGCATCCAGCAGCTCGCGACCAAGGTGCGCGCGGTGCTCGACGCGTGAGCCCGACCCGCGTGCGGCGCGGCGAGCTGCGTCGGCAGCTTGACTTCGCACCGTCGCGCCGCCTAAATCGCGGCTCTCCCCCGACAACCCGTCTTTCCGGCGCGCCATTGCGCGCGCCTCAACCCATGAGGTCTCATGATCCGCGACAATTTCTATATCCTCACCGGCGGCCCCGGCGCCGGCAAGACCACGCTGCTGGAAGCACTGCGCGCCCGCGGCTATGACGGCGTCGGCGAAGTCGGCCGCGCCATCATCCAGGAACAAAAGGCCGCCGGCGGCGACATCCACCACAACGGCGACCGCGCCGCCTATCGCGACCTGATGCTGCAGCGTTCGCTCGAGGGTTATCTCGCCGTCGCCGAGACGGTGCGGCCGGTGTTCTTCGATCGCGGCATCCCCGAACTGGCCGGCTACAGCCATTTCGTCGGCGACGCGCCGCCGGCCTACGTGCTCCAGGCGATCGAGGCCTGCCGCTACAATCCGCTCGTCTTCGCGGCGCCGCCCTGGCGCGAAATCTACGTCAACGACGCCGAGCGCAAGCAGGATTTCGCAGAAGCCATCTTGAGCTACGACCTGTGCCGGCAAGCCTACGAAGCGTTCGGCTATCGCGTCGTCGATCTGCCGCCCGAGCCGGTCGAGGAGCGCGTGCGCTTCGTCCTGGACCGCATCGGGGTCTAGGGTTGGAGCGGCCCGCGCCGCGGCGTTTGCGTGCCGACCGACTGCGCCGTGACGTCGAAGCCAAGTTCGATCATCTTCTCGCGGTGCAGCGGCGGCGGCAGCGCCAGTAACTGGACCGCAAGCCCCGCCAGTTCGCCGAGCGCCGTCTCCGTCAGCACCCGCTTCAGCCACGCCGCGGTCTTCGGCCAGCGCCCCGCGTCGGGTTCGATCCGCGCCCAGGCGAGATTGGCGAAAGGCGGCGCCAGCGCCAGGTCGGCGACGGAAAGGGCCCCGCAGAGAAAGCCGTCGCCGGGCATCTGCGACTCCAGATAGTCCATCACCTCGGGATAATCCTTCGCCAGCACCGCGGCGCGCTGCTCGGCGTTGCGCTTGGCGCCGAACACGCCGGGCGCGATCACTGCGTCGTAGAACAGCTTCCAGATGAACACGTCGCCGACCCGGGTGTCGGCATATTCCTCCAGCCAGCGCGCCCGCGCCCGCTCGGCGATGTCCGCGGGGTACAGGCTCTTTTGCGGCCAGCGATCTTCGAGATACTGGAGGATTACGCTGGAATCGCACAGCGTCACCCGGTCGTCGCTGTAGACCGGGACGCGCCGGAGCGGGTTGATCCGGCCGAAGGCGTCGTCGCCGTAGAACGGCACGATGGGATCGATCTCGTAGGTGATGCCTTTGAAGCGTAGCGCCGCCAGCACCTTGCGCACATAGGGCGAGGCCGGCCCGCCGATGATCCTGACCTTCATGCCGCCGCTCCCGCTTTCGTCCATTCCACCACAGGCTCTGCCGTTCGATCGCCGGTTTTCATAGGCGCGGGGCACATGGCTAGGCCCCGCTTGACGCTGTCGCAGCACGGCTATTTAACCGGGGATCGGCTTTGCCCTGGTTGCGGGGCGACGCCGCGCAGTCGTCGAACGCGAATAAAGCATTCAAACCAAAGGGTTTGCCGGGGAATCCGGCGCCGCAGGAGTGGGACAGATCGTGGCTCAAAAGGGCGTGAAGAAAGTCGTGCTGGCCTATTCGGGCGGCCTCGACACCTCGGTGATCCTCAAATGGCTGCAGACGGCCTATGGCGCCGAAGTCGTCACCTTCACCGCCGATCTGGGGCAGGGCGAGGAACTGGGCCCGGCGCGCGAGAAGGCGCTGCTGCTCGGCATCAAGCCTGAGAACATCTTCATCGAGGACGTGCGCGAGGAATTCGTTCGCGATTACGTCTTCCCGATGTTCCGCGCCAATGCGGTCTATGAGGGCGTCTATCTGCTCGGAACCTCCATCGCCCGTCCGCTGATCGCCAAGAAGCAGATCGAGATCGCCCGCAGGGTCGGCGCCGACGCGGTGTGCCACGGCGCCACCGGCAAGGGCAACGACCAGGTCCGTTTCGAGCTCGCCTATTACGCGCTCCAGCCCGACATCAAGATCATCGCGCCTTGGCGCGAATGGGACCTGACCAGCCGCACCAGGCTCATCGCCTTCGCCGAAGAGCACCAGATCCCGATCGCCAAGGACAAGCGCGGCGAGGCGCCGTTCTCGGTCGACGCCAACCTGCTGCATTCCTCGTCGGAAGGAAAAGTGCTGGAAGACCCCGCCGTCGAGGCCGACGCCATCGTCTACCAGCGCACCATCTCGCCCGAGGAAGCGCCGGACAGGGCGACGGTGATAGAGGTCGGTTTCGACAAGGGCGATGCGGTCTCGATCGACGGCGTGGCGCTGTCGCCGGCCACGCTGCTGGCCAAGCTCAACGAACTGGGCAAGGCCAACGGCATCGGCCGCCTCGATCTCGTCGAAAACCGCTTCGTCGGCATGAAGTCGCGCGGCGTCTACGAGACCCCGGGCGGCACCATCCTGCACGTCGCGCACCGCGCCATCGAGTCGATCACGCTCGACCGCGGCGCCGCGCATCTCAAGGACGAGCTGATGCCGCGTTATGCCGAGATGATCTATTACGGCTTCTGGTTCTCGCCCGAGCGCGAGATGCTCCAGGCCTTGATCGACAGGAGCCAGGAATTCGTCGCCGGCAGCGTCCGCCTCAAGCTCTACAAGGGCAATGTCAGCGTCATCGGCCGCAGCTCGCCGTACTCGTTGTATAGCCAGGACTTGGTGACCTTCGAAGACGACGCCGGCGCCTACGACCAGAAGGACGCGCAGGGCTTCATCAAGCTCAACGCCCTGCGCCTGCGGACCCTGGCGATGCGCAAGCGCAAGGCGGAGAAGAAATAAGGGTTGAGCCTGGTAACACATGTGGTACCATGCGATGGTTGAGTCCGCTACTTCGTCGACCATCAGGGCAGAGAACCTTTCCGACGCTGGTTCGATGCTTTGGGGCGGGACGCCGCGCTTAGCGTAGACCGCTCGCTGTCGCGATTGGCGGAGGGCAATACGTCCAACGTAAAATCTGTGGGTGCAGGTGTCCATGAACTTAAGATCGACTTCGGGCCTGGATACCGCGTCTATTTCGGGTGGCAAGGAAGCGCGGTCGTCATCCTCCTCGGTGGCGGCACGAAAAAGAAGCAATCGCAGGACATCGCAGCGGCGAAAGAGCGCTGGATCATCTATCGACGTCGAGTACGATAAGGACGGCCGCATCCTATCTCTTCCTTACAAGGAAATCGTGTTGGCGCGCATGAAGCGTGAGCCGGAATTCGCCGCGGCCATGCTTCGTGAAGGCGTTGCCGCGCTGTTCGACGGTGAGTTGGCGGCCGGCAAACATATGCTGCGCGACTACGTTAACGGCACCCTGGGTTTCGAGAAGCTCGCAAAAAAAAACCAAACTGCCGATCAAAAGCCTGATGCGCATGCTTGGACCGTCCGGCAATCCGCAGATGAGCAACCTTTTCGCCGTCATCGGTGCCTTGCAAAAACACGCGGGCATTGAACTGCATCTTGCCGCGGAATGACCGGCACCAAATTGACCATCGAAGAGCTGGACACGCGGTCCGCTCGTGCCGCGATTCCCGATCTCGCCGTCGTGCTCGCCGATTGCGTCGCGGGCGGCGCCTCGGTCAGCTTCATGGACGATTTCGGCCTCGCCGAGGCCGCCGCCTTCTTCAAAAGTGTGTTCGAAAGCGTAGCGCGGGGTGACACCATCCTGCTCGCCGCCCGCGATGGCCGTCGCATCGTCGGCACCGTCCAGCTCGGCCTCGACACCCCGCCCAACCAGCCGCACCGCGCCGACGTCAAGAAGCTCCTGGTCCACCGTGCAGCGCGCGGCGCCGGCGCCGGCGAGGCCTTGATGCGCGCGGTGGAGGACATCGCCCGCCGCGAGGGGCCGCCGCCTGCTCACCCTCGACACCGTGACCGGCGAGGCGGGCTGGCGCTTGTACAAGCGGCTCGGCTGGCAGGAGGCGGGCGTCATCCCCGATTACGCGCTATATCCGAGCGGCCACTACTGCGACACCACGATATTCTGGAAGAAGGTCTGACCATGACCGAACCCCGCAACGCCGAACAGATCAAGTCATGGGACGGTCCGACCGGCGAGAAATGGGCCCAATACCAATCGGACATGGACCGCAACCTGGGCGACGTCACCGCCGCCCTCCTGCCGTTCGCGGCCGCCAAATCCGGCGAGCGCGTGCTCGATATCGGCTGCGGCGCCGGGCAGACCAGCTTCCTGCTCGCCGATGCGGTCGGCCCCGCCGGCCACGTCACCGGCGTCGACATCTCCGGTCCGCTGCTCGCCGTCGCGCACAGCCGTCCCGCGACAAACGTCGACTTCGTCCAGGCCGACGCCGCCTTTCATCCCTTCAGGCCGGAATGCGACCTCGTCTTCTCGCGCTTCGGTGTGATGTTCTTTGACGCACCGGCCGCGGCCTTCGCCAATATCCGGGGCGCGCTCAAGCCCGGCGGCCGCCTCGCCTTCGTCTGCTGGCGCCCGGCGCAGGAGAACCAGTGGATCACGCTCCCTGCCGGCGCGGCGCGCGACCACCTGCCGCCGCAGGCGCCGCCCGATCCTTTCGCGCCCGGTCCCTTCGCTTTCGCCGATGCCAAACGTGTCGAGGGCATCCTGGCCGAGGCCGGCTTTCGCGACGTGCGGATCGAGAAACTCGGCGGCCGCATGAATCTCGGCGTCGATGCCGACCACGCCGCCTTCCAGATGACCAATCTGGGGCCTTTGAGCCGCGCCCTGGGCGATGCCGATCTCGACGATGCCGCCCGCGAGCGCGTCCGCGTCGCGGTCAAGGCGGCGCTGGAGAAGATCAGAACGCCGGAGGGCATCCGCCCGCAAATCGCCTGCTGGCTGGTCGGCGCTAACGCCTGATGCCCCTTGGGTCTACGGCCCGGGCAGCGTGACCTCGGCGGCGCGAACCCAGCCGAGCGGCTGCTTGTGGCCGACCTGGAGCCAGGCGCTGCGCTGTCCGTAGACTTCGAAGATGTCGCCGAGCCTGGGCCGCACGAGAATCGTGGAGGTCTCGTTCGGCGCGGCGCGGATGGTCGCGGCGTCTTCCATCACCAGCACGACGTCGTGCTTCGTCGCGGGCTGGCTTGCGGTCGCCAGCGGCATCTGCCGGCTCAGTGCGGCGACCAGCGCCAGGCCGCACAGCCCGAGCACGAACCAGTCGGCGAAGACAGAAGGCGCCGCCGCTGGCGGCATGAAGGCCTCCGGCGGCGTGAAGTCCTCGGCCGTGATGGCTGCGGGCATGTGCCAGGGCGCGGTGTCCTCGGCATTGCGCAGGGTGGAGCGGAATTCGTACCAGGCGCTGCGGAACAGGCTGGTCCGCGCATAGCTGCTGATGAGGTAGTTGGTGTCGCCGCCGGCTTCGCTGCGCAGCGCGACGCTGCCATAGCGCAGGATGGGAATCTGGCGGTTGCGGCTGGCGCTGCGGTCGCGCGTGCCGTCGCGGTTGGCGACCAGCCAGGTGTGGCCGCTCAGATCGGTGTCGTCCGGCACTACGCCTTCCTCGCACAGGCTCAGCGCCGAGATCGCGAGGCGGATGTCGCGGGCGTCGAACAGTGCGAAGTCGTCGGCGCTGCGCCACAGGATCGCGACCGTCGGATAGACGATCAGCGTCGGGCCCTGTGCGCTGGGCAGGCGCAAGGCCCGCGCCTCGCTGCGCACGATGTCGAGGCCTTCGGCGGCGAAGACGATCGGGGTTCGCGGCATCTTCGCGCCGGGCCGCGGCCGCCGGTCCAGGGCCGCCGCTGCGGTGATGTCCCACACCCCGTCGCTGCGCCCCAGCGCCGCGAAGGCGTCTACCAGGCCGTCGAACTTCTCCACCGCCTTGGCGCCGAGCCCGAAGTCGACGTCTACCACGCAGGCCGCGAGATCGCCGTTCAGCCGCTCGCAGGTCTTGCGCGCCTCGAACGCCCTGCGCGCGATCGCGCTCAGCCTGCGGCGGAACGCGAGGCGCAGGAGAAAGATCTGTGCCGCCGAGAGCGCGAAGCGCGCGCGCCGCTCGCGCCGTCCCGCCCGCACCAGCGTTTCGCGCAGCTCGGTCCGCTTGCGCAACGCCTTGGCGAGGACGTTCTGCAGCGCGAAGAGCCCGACGCTGGTTGCGGCCTCGGCGGTCGCGACCGCCACCTCGTCTTCGACATCGAGCAGTCGTGCGGTTGCCGGGCTGCGGCCGGCGGCTTGGGATCGCGCTGCGCTGCGAGGATAGGTCTCGCGCAAGCCGAGCGTCGTGCTGATGCCGCCGCCGTTGACGTTGAGTCTAATCCCCGGAAACAGGCTTGCACGCGAGAGGCGGAATCCCATGGAACACGCCTATGGAGCAATGCAACTTAAAGTTGTACCTATATGTTGTGCAGGTCAATACGGGCCCCGCCGAGTTCCATTGAGTTCCCTGAACTTCGGGCGTCGCGTTCAGGGTGCGGTGGCAGAGGCTAACCCGGGCAGCACGGCCATCATCGCCGCCTTCACCGCCTTGTCGCCGCCCATGTCCTCGCCGGCATTCGCCGCGGCGATGATCCCGTCCTGCGTCTCGGGAAACAGCGCGACGATCGCGTACCAGTTGCCGTCCGAGCCGGCGTGCATCAGGACCGGGCCCTTGCGGCCCGCGAGCGAATCCCGGATGCCCCAGGCCAGCCCGCCCTCGGCGCCCGGCAGACGCGTCTCCATCATGCGATAGGTCGCAGGCTTCAGCAGCTTGCCGCCGCCGTGATAGCCGGCCATCTGGTCGAGGCAGAACGCCGCCCAGTCGCGCATCGCCATGTGCAGATTGCCGGCTGGCGCGAACACCGCCGGATTGGCGTCGGTGAGCGTCGCGGGCTTGCCGTTGTGATGGCCGATCGGCTCGCCGTCATGGGTGATGCCGAAGCCGACGCTGGTCATCCCCAGCGGCGCGAACACCTCGTTTCGGATCAGAGTTTCGTAGGTCGAGCCGGTCGCGTGTTCGGCGATCGCCGCCGCCAGCAAGAAGCCGGTGTTGCTGTAGCTGAACGTGCCGGCCGGCCCGCCGGGCGCCTCGGCGACCGCGCGCGCGAGATAGGCCAGGCGCTGTTCCTCCGGCGGCCGCGCGTCGGTGTAGAAGGTGTTGAAATAGGCCATGTCGCTCAGATTTTCCGGCAAGCCGGCGCGATGCGACAGAAGCTGCACCAGCGTCACCGCGCGGTATTCCGGCCGCATGCTCGGCGCAAGCTCCGGCAGCATCTGCGACAGCGGGGCGTCCCATGACAGCACGCCGCGGTCGGCCAGCCTCGCGATCAGCGCCGCGGTGATCGGCTTGGCGTCGGAGCCGATCAGCCAGACGTCGTCGCTCTTGGCCTTGTCGGGCTTGTCGTTGCGCCGCACCCCCGCCACGCCGGTCTCGGCGATCTTGCCGCCGCGCATCACCAGCATCGTGATCGCCGGTGTCGCGGTGCCCGCGAGCGCCGCGCGCAGGGTCGCGTCGGTGTCGTCCGCGGCGATGGCAGGCCCCGCCAGCGCGGCCAGGCAGAAGAGCGCCGCCGCCGGCTTCAGGAAGGATCGCGACATTTGGGAACCCCGGACTACGGCCCAGACTTGGGGACGGTCGGCGTCTTTACAAGCCTAGAATGGCTTCGTTTCGAGATTATCCAATTCTCGTTCGTCATCGCCGGGCTTGTCCCGGCGACCCATGATCGCGACTGCAACAGGGTGTTCATGGGTGCCCGGCACAAGGCCGGGCATGACGATTGAGAGAGGTTCAATCACATCCTGAACTGATTCAAACTCCCGGAATCTCGCGCCGCGGCGTATCGGCCACGGTCGCCTTGCCGTCGCTGAGCGCGACGACTGCATGCATCACATGCGGCGGCACGAGCGCGACGAAACCCGGCCCGGCCACGACGGTCTCGTCGCCGATGGTGATCCGCAGTTGACCCTCGAGGACGTGCCAGACTTCTTCCTGATCGTGGCTGTGCGCATGGATGTCCGCGCCCTTGGTGAATTCATAATGCCCGAACGTCATCGCCCCGGAATCGAAGAACCGCCCCAGCCAACCAGGCCGACGCTCGACGATCTTAAGCTTGGATGTGTCGATGAAGCTCATGGCGTGTCCCCGAAGGATGCGCTCTCGGCAATTCCAATAATCATTCTGGGCCGCACTATTTAACTCCAGTCCGTGCCGCTTTGCTGGTGCCAAACCTCTTATACCCGCCGTCGGTGAAGGCAGCATGGTCGAGGAGGCCTGGAAAATCAGGCGAAAGCTCCCGAGCCAGATAAATCAGCTCGGAAGGGGATGCCTCTCTGCGTAAGAGGCCATTCTCCTTGAAAAAGCGTGTGACTCGGCTGTCTGGCGAAATATCAATTGCGCTCAGGTCCCACAGAGGGACTTTGAATTCTCTGACGAGGATATTTGCGGCCATCGTCGCAATCTTGATTCCAACCCCTTGGAACTCCAGAAACCGCCGCACGACGAGCGCGCTCGAAGGATTGCCGCCCCATATTTTGGAGGCGTCATCATTGTACGTGCGATGAATTAATTGGGCGGCTTTATGAAGACTGTTTGCCATAGTCTTATTGAAACGGTGAAATCGATTGTCTGAAAACATCTGTTCCAATTTGATGGTCGAGAGCCGACGAAATTTCTGAAACTCGAACCCGCCGATTTCCATCCCGATGCGATACGGAATGGCCCATGCTCGGCCAAACTTGATTTGGCGATCCATGACACAGCCAAATACAAACAGATGAGGGTATTGCTCTATGTTGTTCAACAGTCCTTCCGCATCCGGAATGCCGGTTTGAAAGTTTATTGGACGACGCGGCGCGTCAAGAAGTTGACGACCCCGCCGAAGAAGCGCTGCAACCAGATCACTTCTATCGGGTTGTCGCTGGGTCACATCAATCACACATCCAGCGTCGCGTTCAGCGCGTGGTCCTGGATGAATTCGCGGCGCGGCTCCACCACCTCGCCCATCAGCTTGGTGAAGAGGTCGTCGGCTTCGTCGACATGTTCGATCTTCACCCGCAACAGGGTCCGCGCGTTCTCGTCCAGCGTCGTCTCCCACAATTGCTGCGGGTTCATCTCGCCCAGGCCTTTGTAGCGCTGCAGCGCGATGCCCTTCTTGCCCCACTCCACCACCGCGTCGAGCAGATTGCTCGGCGAATGCACTTCCACTGTCTCGTCCTTGCGCCGCAATTGCCCGGACTTCAGATACGCCACCTGCAGTTCGGCCGCCATGCGGTCGAGCTTGCGCGCGTCGGCGCTGTCGATCAGGGCGCCGTCGATCGCCACCGCCTCGCGCACCCCGCGCACCTCGCGCCAGAATTTGAGGCCGCCGTCGGAGGTCGGCTCGCCGTGCCAGCCGCGCTCGAATTCCTCCGAGCGCAGGTCGAGGCGCGCCGCAATGTACTTCGCCGCTTCCGCGGCGCGGGCGCTGTCGGCCAGGATCTCGGGATTGAGCGCGCCGGAGATCGCCGCCTGCTCCAGCACGAAGCGCGGATAGTGCTGCGGAAAGCCGTTCAGCGCCGCCACCGCGACGCGCGCCTTGGCGACCAGGGCGTCGAAATCGGCGCCCGCCAGCGTCTCGCCGTTGTGCAGCGTCAGCGTCGCGCCGTCCGAGCCCTCGGCCACAATGTAGTCGTCGTACTCCGCCTGGTTCTTCAGGTAGCGCTCCGACTTGCCGCGCGACGCCTTGTAGAGCGGCGGCTGCGCGATATAGACGTGGCCGCGGTCGATCAGCTCCGGCATCTGGCGGTAGAGGAAGGTCAGGAGCAGGGTCCTGATATGCGCGCCGTCGACGTCGGCGTCGGTCATGATGATGACCTTGTGATAGCGCAGCTTGTCGGCGTTGAATTCCTCGCGCCCGATGCCGGTGCCCAGCGCCGTGATCAGCGAGACGATGCTGTCGCTGGTCAGCATGCGGTCGAAGCGCACCCGCTCGATGTTCAGGATCTTGCCGCGCAGCGGCAGCACCGCCTGGTTCTCGCGGTTGCGCGCCTGCTTGGCGCTGCCGCCGGCGCTGTCGCCCTCGACGATGAAGATCTCGCATTTGGAAGGATCGCGTTCCTGGCAGTCGGCGAGCTTGCCCGGCAGCGAGGCGCCGTCGAGCACGCCCTTGCGCCGCGTCAGCTCGCGCGCCTTGCGCGCCGCCTCGCGCGCCATGGCGGCTTCCACCACCTTACCGACCATCGCCTTGGCTTCGCTGGGATGCTCCTCCAGCCAGCGCCCGAGCTGATCGATCACGACGCTTTCGACCACGGGGCGCACTTCGGAGGAGACCAGCTTCTCCTTGGTCTGCGACGAGAATTTCGGATCGGGCACCTTCACCGACAAGACGCAGGTCAACCCCTCGCGGCAGTCGTCGCCGGTGAGCGGCACCTTGTCCTTCTTGGCCGTCGTCATCTCGTCGGCGTATTTGGTCACCACCCGCGTCAGCGCGGCGCGGAAGCCGGCGAGATGGGTGCCGCCGTCCTTCTGCGGGATGTTGTTGGTGAAGCACAGCATGCTCTCGTGGTAGCTGTCGTTCCAGGTCAGCGCCACTTCCACCGTCATGCCGTCGCGCTCCGCCTCGATCATGATCGGGGACGAGATCAGCGACTGCTTGGTGCGGTCGAGATATTGCACGAAGGCCTTGAGCCCGCCCTCATAGTGCAGCGTCGCTTCCTTCGCCTCGACCCCGCGCCGGTCGGAGAGGACGATGGTCACGCCGGAATTGAGGAAGGCGAGCTCGCGCAGGCGGTGCTCGAGCGTCGCGAAGTCGAACTCGGTCTTGGTGAAGGTCGCGGGCGAGGGCAGGAACGTCACCTCGGTGCCTTTGCGCCCCGGCGCCTCGGCCACGACCTTGAGCGGCGCTTCCGGCTCGCCGTTGTGGAAGCGCATATGGTGTTCCTGGCCGCCGCGCCAGATGCGCAGGTCGAGGACCTCGGAGAGCGCGTTGACCACCGACACGCCGACGCCGTGCAGGCCGCCGGAGACCTTGTAGGCGTTCTGCTCGAACTTACCGCCGGCATGGAGCTGGGTCATGATGACTTCGGCCGCCGAGACGCCTTCGCCCTCATGGATGCCGGTCGGGATGCCGCGGCCGTCGTCGCGCACGGTCACCGAGCCGTCGGCGTTCAGCGTCACGTCGACCTTGGTCGCGTGCTTGGCCAGCACCTCGTCGATCGCGTTGTCGACGACTTCGTAGACCATGTGGTGCAGGCCCGAGCCGTCATCGGTGTCGCCGATATACATGCCCGGCCGCTTGCGCACGGCGTCGAGGCCCTTCAGCACCTTGATGCTGTCGGCGCCGTAATCGTCTTCGGCCTTTTCGTCTTCCGTTCTTTTTGCCGGCTCGGACACGAATTACTCCTGACGGGCGAAGTGCCCGTCGTTGACATGAAGGATATCGGCGCGGCCGTTCAGGCCCTCGAACAGGGATAGGTCCGTCCCCGTCATCCAGGCCTGCGCGCCCAGGCTCAGGATTTCCTCGAACAGCGCCGCGCGCCGCACCGCGTCGAGATGCGCCGCGATCTCGTCCAGCAGCAGCAGCGGCGCATGGCCGCCCCGCGCCGCCGACAATTCCCAGGCGTCCGCCAGCACGATCGAGATCAGCAGCGCCTTCTGCTCGCCGGTCGAACAGGCGCGGGCATCGGCGCGCTTCTGGGTGTGCCGCACCGCCAGATCGCTCAGGTGCGGGCCGAACGTCGTGCGCCCCGCCTCCGCGTCCCGGATGCGCGACCGCGCCAGCTTCTCGCGCAGCGCCTCTGCCGCGCCGCCACCCAACTCCGCCAGCAGTGCGTCGGTGTCGCCGTCCAGCGCCAACTGCGCCGCGGGAAACGCCCCGGCTTCTCCGCGCGCCGCCAGCGCGCGGTTGAGCCGCTCGACGGTCGTCGCCCGTGCCGCCGCCATGGCGATGCCGGCCTCGACCATCTCGGCCTCCAGCCCGTCCAGCCAGGTCGGATCGCGGGGCCCGAATTTCAGCAGCCGCGCCCGCTCGCGCATCGCGGTCTCGTAGCGTGTCGTCGTCCGCGCATGGCCGGCATCGAAGCCGAGCACCAGGCGGTCGAGGAATTTGCGCCGCCCGCTGGCGCCTTCGATGAACAGCCGGTCCATCGCCGGCGTCAGCCACAGCATCTGCACCAGCTCGCCCAGCTCGGCCGAGCTTTGCGCCGGCGCCCCGTTCAGGCGCACCGCCCGCCGTTCGCCGCCATTAGGCCCCAGCGTCAGCCCGGTGCCGATCTCATAGCTCTCGCCCTGGCGCGTCACTTGCGCCGCCACCGCCCACAGCGCGTCGCTGGGCGCGGCGCTGGGGCCGCGGCGCACATGCTCGCCGAGCTTGGCGCCGCGCAAGCCCCGCCCCGGCGACAGCAGCGACAGCGCGTCCAGCAGGTTGGTCTTGCCGGCGCCGTTCGGACCAGCCAGCACCACCGGCGCGCCATTGGTGACGAGCTCGGTCTCGGCATAGGAACGGAAGTTGCGCAGCGTCAGCCGCGTCACGGCCAATTTGCCCTTCGGGGCTCGCTCCGCTCGCACCTCAGGGCGACGGACGAATCCGTCATCCTGAGGTGCGCCGTCAGGCGCCCCGAAGGATGTGGGAGCGGATGTCAATCTCAGACCCGCATCGGCATGAGGACGTAGAGCCAGCGGGCATCGCCGGCATCCTCGATGATGGTGGGCGAGCCGGCGTCGGAGAGCAGGAAACGGATGTCCTTGCCCTCGATCTGGCTGGTGATGTCGAGGAGATATTTGGCGTTGAAGCCGATCTCCATCGCCGACGCGTTGTAGGTCGCGCTCAGTTCTTCGGTCGCCGTGCCGCTTTCCGGATTGACCACGGTGAGCGTCACCTTGTCCTTGGCCATGGCGAGCTTCACGGCGCGCGTCTTGTCGGCGGAGATCGTCGAGACGCGGTCGACGGAATGGGCGAACTCCTTGGCTTCCAGCGCCAGCGCCTTGTCGTTGCCGCTCGGGATGATCCGCTGGTAGTCGGGATAGGTGCCGTCGATCAGCTTGGAGGTCAGCTCCACGCCGCTGAAGGTGAATTGAATCTTGGTGTCCGACAGCGAGATCTCGACGGCGCCCTCGGCATCGTCGAGCAGGCGGCGCAGCTCCGTCACCGTCTTGCGCGGCACGATGATGCCGGGCATGTCGGCGGCGCCGTCGGGCAGGTCGAGCTCGAAGCGCGCCAGCCGGTGGCCGTCCGTCGCCGCGGCGCGCAGCACCTTGGTCTTGCCGTCCTTGGCGGCGTGCAGGTGGATGCCCATGAGATAGAACCGCGTCTCGTCGCTCGCCATCGCGAACGCCGTCTTGGCGATCAGCCGTTTCATGTCGTCTGCCGCCAGGCGGAAGCGGTGGGGCAGGGCGCCCGCCGCCATCTGCGGGAAGTCTTCCTTGGGCAGGCAGGCAAGCTCGAAGCGGATCGCGCCGGCCGACACCGCGAGGCGGCCGCCCTCGCTGGTCAGCAGCTCGGCCTGCACCTGCGCCCCGTCGGGCAGCTTGCGCACGATGTCGTACAGCATGTGGGCCGGCGCGGTCGCCGAGCCGTTGCGCAGCACGTCGGCCGGGATGGCCTCGACGATCTCGATATCGAGGTCGGTGGCGGTGAGCTTCAGCGTGCCCTTGCCGGCTTCGATCAGGACGTTCGACAGGATCGGGATCGTGTTGCGGCGTTCGACGACACTCTGGACGTGGCTCAGCGCCTTCAAGAAAGCGCCCCGTTCGACGTTGATTTTCATCGTTCTCGCAAGCGTGGTTTGGGCCGTCTGAAAACCCCAGGTCCAGTCATCCCGAGCGGGCTGGTAACCCCTTGATTTCCTTGAGCTTCTCAACGGCCGAGACTCAGGTCGCCCACTATAGCAAATACCCCCCCAAAGGACAGAAAATAATGCACCGCGAACGGGGGCTTAGGGGGTCACGCCGTAGCGTTGGTAGATCCCCGAAACCTGGGGATCGAGCGCCGCCGCGGCGGCGAGATCGGCCGCGCCGTCGGCCGTCCGGCCCAGCCGCAGTTTGACGATGCCGCGCATGAACAGGGTGCCGGCGAGCTTGGGCTGCAGGCCGAGCGCGGCATCGAAGCTGGCGAGCGCGGCGGCGAAATCGCTCAGCCGGAACTGCACGAAACCCAGGCTGTCGAGCCGGTTGGCCGAGTTCGGCGTCAGCGAGACCGCGCGCCGGCATTGATCGAGCGCCGTGCTCAGTTCGCGGTTGGCCACGCCGCGTGCCCAGCAGGCGCCGTTCAAGGCGGCGGCATCGTCCGGCGCGAGCGCCAGCGCGCTATCGAAGTCGCCGATCGCGCCGGCGGTGTCGCCGAGCGCGTCTTTGAGCATGCCGCGCTCGGTCCAGTACCGCCCCTCCCGCGGCGCCAGCGCGATGGCCTGGTTCACGTCCGCCAGGGCAAGATCGTCCTCGCCCTTCATGCGGCGCACCTGGCCGCGCGCGAAGACCGCGTCGGCATCGTTCGGCGACAGGGTCAGGGCCTTGGTGAAATCGTCGATCGCATCGTCAAGTTGGCGCAATTGCCACCGGCACAGGCCGCGGTCGTGGTAGGCGTCGGCGAAGGTCGGGGTCAGCGCGATCAGGGCGCTGAAGTCCGCCACGGCCTTGGCGCAATCGCGCTGTCCCCAATGCGCCCTGGCCCGCAGGAACAGCGCCGTGGCGCTCTTCGGATCGGCGCCGAGCAGCCGGTCGCTGTCGGCGAGCGCCTGCGGGTAGTTATCCTGCTGCAAGGCGAGCTCGGCATGGTTCTGCAAAGCGGTCCGGTCGTCGGGGTCGAGCGCCGCCGCCGCCGCGTAGTCGGCGAGGGCGCCCGCCGCATCGCCCGTCTTCTCGCGCGCGACGCCGCGATCGTTATAGGCCGCCGAATCCGGCGCCAGCGCGATGCTGCTGGTGAAATCCGCGATGGCGCCGTCCAGCTCGCCCAGCGCCTGGCGGCTGCGTCCGCGCTGGTAGAACGCGCCGGCGTCGGAAGGATTGCGCGACAGCAGCAGGCTGAAATCGTCGGCGGCGTCCTGGTGCAGGCCGCGCGCGGCGCGTGCCAGGCCGCGGTTGAAATAGGCGTCGTCGTCGGTGGAATCGAGGTCGATGGCCTTGCTGTCGTCGGCGATCGCCTTGTCCCATTCGCCCAATCCGGCATGGCTGAGGCCGCGCAGGCGCCAGGCCGGCTCGAACAGCGGAAACTTGGCGACGACCGCGCTCAGATCGGCGACCGCGAGGTCGAATTTCCCTTGCAGCTCATAGGCCCAGCCGCGCTCGAAGCGCGCATCGAAATCCTCGGGATTGACCTCGATGGCGGCGGTGAAGTCCTCCACCGCGCCGGCATAGTTGCGCGTCTGCAGGTAGATCAGCCCGCGGTCGAAGCGCGCGATGCCGGAAAAGGGTGTCAGCTTAAGCGCCGCGGTCAGGTCGGCGATGGCGGCGTCGGGCAGGCGCAGGGCGTATTGCGCCTCGGCGCGGATGATAAGCCCGTCGCTGCCGCCGCCCGCCGCGATGCAGGCCTTGGCCGCGTCGACCGCCTTGGCGAGCAGCGCATCGGACGCCGCGACATAGCCCTGCCGCATCAGGTCCGCCGCCTCGCGACAGACCGGCGCGACGGGACGGTCCGAAAATGCCGGCAGCGTCTCCTGTGGCGGCGCCGCCGCCAAAGCCGCCAGCAGGAGAAATGGTTTCATGAACGCCGTCACTCACGGGCGACCGGGCGATCCTAGTGAAAACGGCGCTCCGTGGGGAGCGCCGTTTGTCACGCCGTCGGGGAACCGCCGAACTAGCTGGTCCGCGACAGCAGGGATTGCAGGAAGTCCACCTGCTGCTTGAACGCCTTGTCCTCCAGGCACAACGCCTCGACGCGCCGGCAGGCGTGCAGGACCGTGGTATGATCGCGGCCGCCGAAACGCCGCCCGATCTCGGGCAGGGAGCGCGTGGTGAGCTTGCGCGACAGATACATCGCGACCTGGCGCGGCCGCGCCACCCGGCGCGCCCGCTGCGGCGAATGGAAATCGCGCACATCGAGCTCGTAATACTCCGCGGTCTTGCGCTGGATGTCCTCGATCGAGGTCTTGGCGCCGGGGGCGCTGCGCAGGCCGACCACGTCCTCGATGGTCTCCAGCGTCACCGGCTTCCTGGTCAGGTCGGTGTAGGTCGCCAGCTTGGTGAAGACGCCGATCAGCTCGCGCGGGGAGGCATCGTCCATGTCGGCGATGTGCTCCAGCACGTCGTTGGGCAACAGCGCCTGCGGCTTGTGCCGCGCGAACTCGGCGGCGCGTGCCTTGAGGATCGCCAGGCGTGTCTCGCGCTCCGGCTTGTCCAGCGTGACGACGAGGCCGCCCGCCAGGCGCGACTTCACGTCGGCGCCGAGGCCTTCGAGCGCCTGGGGCGCGCGGTCGGCCGCGATCACCACGCGGCGGCGCAGATCGGCAAAGGCGTTGACGGTGTAAAGGAACTCCGACGCCGTCGCGGTCGAGCGGCAGATGTGCTGCAGGTCGTCGATGATCAGCACTTCGGCGGTGCGCAGCTCTTCCTTGAAGGCCAGCGTGTCCTTGCGGTAGAGCGCGCCCAGGAAGTGGCGCATGAAGTCTTCCGAGCGCAGGAACAGCGAGCGCTTGCCGCGCCGGCGGAATTCGAGCGCCGCGGCGTTGAGCAGATGCGTCTTGCCGTAGCCGAAGCCGCCGTGGATGTAGAGCAGGGTGAGGTCGCTCTGGTGGCCTTCGGCGAAATTCTTCGCGGCGCTGAGGCCGAATTCGTTGGCCGGCCCCGCGACGAAGCTGTCGAAGGTCTGCTGCGGATGCAGCATGCGCGTCCACAGGCCCTTGGCCGCCTCGCTCGACGGCTCGTCGTCCGGCGCGGCGCCGCCGATGGTCGCGATCGGCGCCTCGGCGCGCGCCGCCTCGCGCACCAGGCCGCCGCCGACCACAGGCTTGGCCACGGTCAGCACGATGGTGAGCGACGCCGGCTCGACGCCCTCGGCGCGCAGGGCGCGCTCGATCCGCGTGACATAGCGCTCCGCCACCCAGTTGCGGATGAACGATTTGGTGGTGCCGATCCGGACCTCGTCCCGCTCGAAACCGTCGAGCGTCAGCGGCCCGATCCAGGCATCGAACACCGCATCACCCAATTCGCGGCGCAGGCGTTCGCGTGCGCCCGCCCAGGCCGCCGGCCAATCGGGCCGCGCCGGCTTCACTGTCATCTGTCCCATGAATCTTATACCCGCTGCTTGCCGGCTTTGCCGGTCACCCCTTGTTTGCATCCGGACTTTTCGCCCGGTTCGTCTGCGCGGCTTTTCAGGCCGCCACACCTCGTCGCATGCCTACCTCCCCGATCTCATGTCTGTTTCCAGGGAAGGCCCGAGGCCTTCCAGCCGTTGCGTGTGCCGCGATGGCGCTCGCCGTCGAGGTCACCCTCGAAGCCGCCCGCGACGTTGTAGGCGCGGGCATAGCCGGCCTCGGTCAAGGCGATCGCGGCGCTGCGCGAGCGCGCCCCCGAGCGGCACAGGAACAGCACCGGCGCGCTCTTGTCCGGCCCGGCGGCCGCCGCGGCCTGCTCGGCGAAGGCTGGATTGACCTGCATGGTCGGAAACACCTGCCACTCGATCAGCGCCACGTCGCGTCCCAGGCCGCTCAGATCGGGCAGGCCGACGAAGTTCCACTCCGGCCTGGTGCGGACGTCGATCAGCCGCGCCCGGGGGTCGCTCTGCAAAAGTTCCCAGGCGTCCTGGACGCTCAGGTCGCCGGCGTAGTCGGATGTGGGATTGCTGGAGGCCATGACGCATAGATTCCGGCATAGTTCAGGAACGACCGGACAACCGCCCAGTCTAGGAAGAGGAAAAATTCGAGAATTCAGGGGGTACTGTACTTACAGTCCGGGCCGGAAAGCCGGAGCGATGTTCCGAATACTGTTATTTTATTGTTTCTTGTGTTCGACATCGTTTTTCTCTTGCCCACCGAACGAGGGTTAATGTCACCGAAATCCGAATCAGCCGCAAGTGAACGGACCGTGAATCTCGTCGCTTTTGTGACTGCTAACCTTTTGTACGTATACGGATTTTCGCTCCCGCCGGTGTTTGTCTCAGATTTCAGACACTTAGGTGACGGCGCTTCATTTATTGCGTCGCACCATGGCCGGCGAGGAAGAATATCAGTCCACGGACAATAAAACCCGCAACCCCAAGTCCCGTCACGGAATCTAGTGAAGGACTCGGTTATTTGCCGATTTTGGCGACGCGCTTGGAAAGGCGCGAGACTTTCCGCGAACCGGTGTTCTTGTGCAGCACGCCCTTGGAGACGCCGCGCATGATCTCGGGTTCCGCCGCCTTGAGCGCCGCCGCCGCCGCCGCCTTGTCGCCGGTCGCAATCGCCTCTTCGACCTTGCGGATATAGCCGCGGACGCGGGTCTTGCGCGAGGTGTTGATGGCGGTGCGCTTGGCCGTGGTGCGGACGCGCTTCTTGGACGAGGCGATATTGGGCATTGGTCTTCCTGCGGTAAATCGGAGCGGGCGTATACCCCCGCGGCGGCCAAGGGTCAAATACCCTTAAGGCTTGGCCTGCGCCAGAGCGATCATGGCTTCGGACTCGTCGACGATCTCGCGAAAGCCCAGTTCTTCCCGGATGCGGCCGGTGTCGCAGACCATGTCCTGCTCGAAGCGGAAGGGCGGCGCCTTGCGGGCCGGTCTGGGCGGCAGACGGGCGAGCCGCTCGCCCATGGTCGGGGTGTGTTCCTCACCGACATTGTAGGTGTTGCCCGGCGCCGCCGGATGCGTTGCCGCCAGCACGATGGCGTGGGCGACGTTGTCGACATGACCATGGGTCCAGCGCCAATCGGGCCGGCTGGCAAAGCCGTAGATCGTGGCGAGGTCGCCATTGTCCTCCGGCCCATAGACCTTGGGCAGCCTGAGGATCGCAGCGGGCAGGGCCGACGACCGCACCGCGCGCTCGGCCAGGATCTTCTCATAGTCCGGCGCATAGGCACCGAGCTGCGCGGCCTGCGCGCGATAGGGATAGAAAACGCAACGCAGCGGCGCTTCCTCCGTCAGCGGCACCGGGTCGGGCGGACCCGGCTCCAATCCCGTCAGGCGGCCATAGGCGCGATAGACGTCGCCGCTCGAGATCATCACCAACCGTCCGGCGCGTCCCGCGAAGGCCTCGGCCGCCGCGCGCGCATCGGCTTCCCCCATCAGCACCATATGGACGACGACGTCCCAATCGGCCCGCGCCACCGCATCCGGATAGCGTGCGATGGGATATTCCGCCGCCGCATCGCGGATATGCGCCACCGTCGGCAGAACGGGATTTTCCGACTTTCCGCGATGAAACACCGTGACGTCCGCGCCCGCTTCGACCAATTGGCGCGCCGCATGGGCTCCGATGAAGCGCGTGCCGCCGACGACGAGGACGCGCAACGCTATTTGTCCGTGAAATTGGCTTTGCGCTTCTCGCCGAAGGCGGCCATGCCTTCCTTCTGGTCGGCGGTCGCGAACATGGCGTGGAACAGCCGCCGCTCGAAGCGCACACCCTCGGCCAGCGTCGTCTCATAGGCGCGGTTCACCGTCTCCTTGGTCATCATCGCGATGGGGAGCGACTGCTCCGCGATCTTGGCGGCCGCCTTCATCGCCTCGGCGATCAGCTCCGCCGCCGGCACCACCCGGCTGACCAGCCCGGCGCGCTCGGCCTCGGCCGCGTCCATGGTGCGCCCGGTCAGGCACATCTCCATCGCCTTGGACTTGCCGACGAAGCGCGTCAGCCGCTGCGTGCCGCCGATCCCCGGCATGACGCCCAGGGTGATCTCGGGCTGGCCGAATTTCGCGGTGTCGGCGGCGATGATGAAATCGCACAGCATGGCGAGCTCGCAGCCCCCGCCCAGCGCCCAGCCCGCCACCGCCGCGACGATCGGCTTGCGGATGGCGGCGATGCGGTCATTGGCGTCGGCGAAGAAATTGGCCTTGAACATGTCCATATAGGATTGCGGCGCCATCTCCTTGATGTCGGCGCCGGCCGCAAAGGCGCGCTCCGAGCCGGTGAGCACGATGCAGCGCACCGCGTCGTCGCGGTCCCAGGCTTCGAGCTGCGTCACCAGCTCGCCCAGCAATTCGGCATTCAGCGCGTTCAGCGCCTTGGGCCGGTTCAGGGTGATGACGCCGACCGCGCCTTCGATCTTCGCGACGATGTTGAGGTGGTTGCTCATGGCTGCTCCGCTTGGGCTATTCGCGCAATCGTACACCGCGGCCGCCGCCGGCGCTCGCCGTACCGTCGCCGATCAGCACGATGCCGAGCGCCTCCAGGGCGCCGATCAGCTTCATCAGGGAATCGACATTGCCCCGGATGACGCCGTCGCTGGCTTCCATGCGCTGGATCGTCGGCACCGACAGTTCGGATTTCTCGGCGAGCTGGCGCTGATCGATGCCGGCCAGGGCCCGGGCGGCGCGCAATTGCGCGGCTGTGATCATGGGACCTCCGGGCCTGTCGGCCGACTCTTTGGACTATTACGCTTAAAACATGCTAATTGATGTTTAATACATGATATCTTATGCTCTGTCACTACGCCACCTCTAACAGGCAAGCACTTTGCTATCGCGACCAGACCGGCCGGACGGTGTTGCAACCGCCGGCCCCACGCAAGCCGGAACGACGTCGCCGGCCGGGCGACTGTCTTTCGTCCCCAAATTGTACTCGGCTCTGCGCGAGGGCTACGGCCTCGCGGACCTGCGCGCCGACGTCTTCGCCGGCGTGACGGTGGCGATCATCGCCCTGCCGCTGTCGCTCGCGCTCGCTATCGCCAGCGGTGTCTCGCCGGAGCGTGGCCTCGTCACCGCGGTGGTCGCCGGCTTCTTCATCTCGGCGTTCGGCGGCAGCCGCTTCCAGATCGGCGGGCCGACCGGCGCCTTCGTGGTCGTGGTGTTCAACATCGTCGCCACCCACGGCTATGACGGCCTGGCGGTGGCGACGCTGATGGCGGGCGGCCTGCTGATCGCGGCCGGGCTGCTGCGGCTCGGCACGCTGATCAAATACATTCCCTATCCCGTGGTGACCGGGTTCACCTCGGGCATCGCCCTCATCATCTTCTCCAGCCAGGTCGGCGATCTGTTCGGCCTGACGCTCCACCATGTTCCGGGGGATGTGTGGGGCAAGTGGCAAGCCTATGCCGCGGGCTTCGCGACGCTCAACGTCGCGGCGGTGGCGATCGCCGCCGGCGCCCTCGGCCTCATGCTCCTGCTGCGCCGCTTCGCGCCCAAGCTGCCGGCCTTCCTGATCGCCCTGGTGCTGGCGTCGCTCGCCGCCTGGGCGTTCGCCCTGCCGGTCGACACCATCGGCACGCGCTTCGGCCATCTCCCCAACCTGCTGCCGGCGCCGCATTGGCCGCATACGAGCCTGGCGCAACTGCGCGAGCTGGTGCCGTCCGCCTTCACGATCTTCGTGCTCGGCGGCATCGAGTCGCTGCTCTCGGCCGTCGTCGCCGACGGCATGACCGGCCGCAAGCATCGCTCGAACGGCGAACTCGTCGCCCAGGGCATCGCCAATATCGCCAGTGCCTGCATGGGCGGCATTCCCGCGACCGGCGCCATTGCGCGCACCGCGACCAACATCCGCGCCGGCGCCCGCACCCCCGTGGCCGGGATCGTGCACGCGCTCGGCGTCCTGCTCGCCATGGTGGCGCTGGCGCCGCTCGCCTCCTTCATTCCTCTGGCCGCGCTTGCCGCGGTGCTGGTCCTGGTGTGCTGGAACATGGCGGAGTTCGGCTCCTTCTACCGCATCCTCTCAGGCCCGCCGGGCGACAAGGCGGTCTTGATCCTCACCTTCGGACTGACGGTGTTCGTCGATCTCTCCATGGCGATCGGCGTCGGTCTCGTGCTCGCCTCGCTGCTCTTCATGCACCGCATGGCCGCCATCGCCGAGACGCAGCTGCAAATGTCGCTGCTGAAGCGCGACGACGACGACCGCGAATCCCCGACCAATCGCCAGTCCCTGCCGCCGGGGGTGGAAGTCTTTCGGCTCGACGGGCCGTTCTTCTTCGCCGCCGCCGCGTCGTTCGAGGAGACGCTGGCGCGCGCCGGCGGCCGTCCGCGCCTGCTCATCTTGGCGATGGAGTCGGTTCCGCTCATCGACATGACCGGCGCCGCAACGCTCGCCAAGTTCGTCCGATCGGCGCAGGCGCGGGGCACGCGCATCATTCTATCGGGCCTCCAGCCCGAGCCGGCGCGCGCCCTCGACTCGATGGACACGGCGGCGCTGCGCGCCGCGGACCTCGACGAAGCCCTCGCCCTCGCGCGCACCCTCTAGCTCCAGCGCCGCATTTTTAGAAACCCGCCAAGCGCTCTTGACATGCAACCAAATGGTTGCATATTAGGGGCATGAGCATGGATGCGGTTTTCAAGGCGCTCGCCGATCCGACCCGGCGAAAACTGCTGGACCGCCTCCACGCTCAGAACGGACAGACGCTGAATGCGCTGTGCGGGCGGATGGACATGACGCGGCAGGCGGTGACCAAGCATCTGGCGATCCTGGAAGGGGCGAACCTCGTCGCCACCGTCCGCAAGGGCCGCGAGAAGGAGCACTACCTGAACCCCGTCCCCATCGGCGAAATCGCCGACCGGTGGATCGGCAAATACGAACGCGGGCACTTGAAGGCGCTCGCGGACCTCAAACGCAGTCTGGAAAGGGAAGACCCATGAGCAGCCGATACCTCTATGTCACCTACATCCGCACCACGCCGCAAAAGCTGTGGGATGCGCTGACCAAGCCCGAATTCATCAAGCAGTACTGGTTCAACATGACCCAGGAGTCGACGTGGAAAGCCGGCGCTTCCTGGCAGATGCTGTTCTCAGACGGCCGCGTCGCCGACGCCGGCGAGGTGCTGGAGAGCGATCCGCCGCGCCGCCTGGTGCTCAAATGGCGCAACGAATTCCGCCCCGAGCTGAAGGAAGAAGGTTACAGCCGCTGCGTCTACGATCTCGAACAGGACGGCGAGGTGATGAAGCTGACGATCACCCACACGATCGAGAAGGACGGCGCCAAGATCATCGAGGCCGTCGCCGGCGGCTGGCCGCGCGTCCTGTCGAGCCTGAAGAGCTTCCTGGAAACCGGCAAGCCGATGCCGTCGAGCCACCAGGCATCGAAGGCGTGACGAGATCGCGTTCTTTCCTCCCCCGTGTTTACGGGGGAGGGGGACCCCGAAGGGGTGGAGGGGGGGCGGACTGGGGAATATCTCTCCGCGCTGGCCCCCTCCGTCACGCCCGAAGTGGGCGTGCCGCCTCCCGCGTAACAACGGGGGAGGGAAAAAGCGAAACCTACTTCTGGCACTTCGGACAATAAAACGTCGAGCGCCCGGCCTGCACGATGCGCCTCACCGTGCCTTCGCCGCCGGGGCAGGGCTCGCCCTCGCGGCCATAGACCGCGAAGGTCTTCTGGAAATAGCCGAGCTCGCCGGTGACCTGCTTGTGGTCGCGCAGGGACGAGCCGCCGGCCTTCACCGCCTCGCGCAGCACCGCCTTGATCGCCGTCACCAGCAGCGCCACTTCCGCCGGCTTGACCTTCGCCGCCTGCCGCTTGGGCGAGATGCGCGCCCGATACAGCGCCTCGCAGACATATATATTGCCCAATCCCGCGATCACCCGCTGGTCGAGCAGCGCCGACTTGATCGGCGTCTTCTTTCCCTTCAGTGCCGCCGCCAGATGTGCCGCGTCGAGGTCCGGGGACAGCGGCTCGACGCCGAGCCCGTGAAACAGCTTGTGTTCGTCCAGTTCGGCCGTCTCGATCAGCAGCATCAACCCGAAGCGGCGATGGTCGTTGAACACGATGCGTGCCGGCGCGTCGGTGTCGAACACCACATGGTCGTGCTTGTCGTTGCCGATATTCTCCTCGCCCATGTCGTGGACATAGTTGCCGAGCTTCTTTTTGACGCCGCTGGCATAGACGGTCATCCGCCCGCTCATCCCCAGATGGATCACCAGCGTCTCGCCGCTGTCGAGATCGGCCAGAAGGTATTTCGCCCGCCGCCGCAGCGCCGTCACCTGCCGTCCCGTCAGCCGGCCCGCGAAGTCATTGGGGAACGGCACGCGCAGGTCGCCGCGCCGCGTCTGCGCATGGGTGATGCGGTGGCCTTCCAGCACGGGCAACAGCCCCATGCGGACGGTTTCGACTTCGGGAAGCTCGGGCAAAGGCGGGCCATTAAGAGTCGCAGCAGCCGACCGTAGCCCACGCTGGTGGCGCGGGCTATTCTTTGCCGCATGACTGCTGACACGACTGCCAGCTTCGGGTTTCGCGAGGTGCCGGAGGCCGAGAAGGAAGGCCTGGTGCGCGAGGTCTTCTCGTCCGTCGCGTCGCGCTACGACCTGATGAACGACCTGATGTCGGGCGGCATCCACCGGCTGTGGAAGGATGCCTTCGTCGAATGGCTGAACCCGCGTCCCGGCTGGCAGGTGCTGGACGTCGCCGGCGGCACCGGCGACATCGCCTTCCGCATCGCCGATCTCGTCAGAAGCCGCGGCGGCGAAGCAGCGATCACCGTCTGCGACATCAATGCCGACATGGTGGGGGAGGGGGTGCGCCGCGCCCAGGCCAAGGGCGAGCGCGCCATCGCCTGGGTCACCGGCGACGCCGAAGCTCTGCCCATCTCCGATTCCAGCATGGACGCCTATACGATCGCCTTCGGCATCCGCAACGTCACACATATAGATAAAGCGCTGGCCGAGGCGCGCCGCGTGCTCAGGCCCGGCGGCCGCTTCCTCTGCCTCGAATTCTCCCGCGTCGAGATTCCCGGCTTCGACGCGCTCTACGACGCCTATTCGCTGAACGTCCTGCCGCGTCTCGGCCAGATGGTAGCCGGCGACGCCGAGGCCTATCGCTATCTCGCCGAGAGCATCCGCCGGTTCCCGCCCCAGGCGAAGTTCGCCAAGATGATCGAGGCGGCGGGCCTGTCGCGCGTGAAGATCCGCAACCTCACCGGCGGCGTCGCGGCGATGCATGCGGCGTGGAAGATCTGATGGCGCGCTTCGCCGATTATCGCCGCCTGTGGCATGCCGCCCGTGTGCTCGCGCGCAACGACGCGCTGTTCCCCAAGGAATACGAAGCACTGCTACCGCCGTCCGCCCGTCTCGCGCGCCGCCTGCTCGGCAGCGGCCGCGCCCGGAACGACACCGCGCCGCCCGGCGTGCGCCTGGCGCGCGCCCTCGAAAGCCTCGGTCCCGCCTACATCAAGCTCGGCCAGGTGCTGGCGACGCGGCCCGATATCGTCGGCGACGACGTCGCCCTGGCGCTGGCGCAGTTGCAGGACCGCCTGCCGCCGTTCCCCACCGCCGAGGCGAAGAAGGTGATCGAGGCCGGCCTCGGCCGCCCCGCCGACGCGGTGTTCAGCACGCTCTCCGAGCCGGTCGCCGCCGCCTCCATCGCGCAGGTCCACAAGGGCGAGACCTCGGACGATCCGCCGATCCCGGTCGCGGTGAAGGTGCTGCGTCCCAACGTCATCGCCGAATTCGCGCGCGACATCTCCGCCTTCGCGCTCGCCGCCCGTCTCGCCGAGCGCTATTTCCCGCCGGCGCGGCGCCTGCGCCCCATCGCCATGGTCCAGATCCTCGCCGACTCCGTCGCGCTCGAGCTCGACCTGCGGATGGAGGGGGCAGGGGCGTCGGAACTCGAAGAGCGCACCCGCAACGATCCCGATTTCCGCGTGCCGCATATCGACTGGAGCCGCACCTCCGACCGCGTACTGACCAGCGAGTGGATCGACGGCATTTCGGTGCGCGACCGCGACGCGCTGGTCGCCGCCGGCCACGATCCCAAGCGCATCGCCAATCTCGTGATCCGCAGCTTCCTCACCCAGGCGCTGCGCGACGGCTTCTTCCACGCCGACATGCACCAGGGCAACCTGTTCGTGGACCCGCAGGGCCGCCTCGTCGCCGTCGATTTCGGCATCATGGGCCGGCTCGACGACGCCATGCGCCGCTTCATGGCGGAAACTCTGGCCGGCTTCCTTCAGCGCGACTACCAGCGCATCGCGCAGATTCATTACGACGTGGCCTTCGTGCCGGCGCATCATCCGGTGGAGACCTTCGCCCAGGCCTTGCGCGCCATCGGCGAGCCGATCTTCGGCCGCTCCGCCCGCGACGTCTCCATGGCGCGCCTCCTGCAACAGCTCTTCGACACCACCCACCGCTTCGAGATGCAGGCCCAGCCGCAGCTCCTGCTGTTGCAGAAGACCATGATGGTGGTCGAAGGCGTGGCGCGCGGCCTCGATCCCGACTTCGACATCTGGGAGTCGAGCCGTCCGGTGGTGGAGAAATGGATGCTCGAGCGGCTGGGGCCGGAAGGTCGCCTGCGCGAGGCGGCCGACGGCATCGGCGCGCTGGGGCGCGTGGCGCAGAACCTGCCCCAGCTCCTGAAGAACGCCGAGACGATCTCCACCATGCTCGCCGACGGCGGCGTGCGGCTTCACCCGGAGTCGGTGGACCAGATCGCGGGCGCGCAGATCGCCCGCACCCGCCATGTCCGCATCGCGATCTGGATCGCCGCCGGCGCGCTGGGCATCCTGGCGATCGTGCCGTTTATCTGAGGGCTCCACGCTGTCATGGCCCGTGAATGCGGGCCATCCAGGTGACGCAGCTCAGATTTCAAAATGGTCGCTCAACTTCAACTGGGTGGCCCGCAGTCGCGGGCCATGACATCAGTGCTAAACGATGTGCACCCGGCCGGCGTCGCAGGCTTTGGTGCCCTTGGCGTCGGTGACATAGACCTTCACGTTCACCGTGTGGCCGCCGATGTCGGGAACGTCGGGCACCTGCACGTGCACGGCGTGGCGCGCGACCTTTTGGTTGGTGGCGAGGATCGCGGTGTAACCGGTCGGCTGCTCGGCCGCCGACAGCGCCATCACGACGCGCACATCGGCACCCGCCGCTTTGATGTTGTCGCAGGCGATCGCGAACAGGGCGCCGCGATTGACGGTCGGGATATCGGCGCCGCCGAGTTCGGTGCTGGCATAGGGAATGATGTGCCCCGGCACGACCTGGATGCCGTTCGCCAGGGCCGGGGCGTTGGTCGCCGTCAGCATCGCGATTCCGATCCAAAATGCCCGCATGGCCGTCCCCGATTCAGTCCGAGTGCTTGCAGCATAACCCGGTCTTGTGAACTTCCCAATAGCCGGCCGGCCCGCCCGGTGGCGGCAAACGGCGCTTTCCGAGGTGAAACTTTGTTCAGAAAGCGCCGCCTGCTCAAACCCGGACCTCGCGCGACAGCCACCAGAAGCGCCAGCACATCAGGACCGCCGCGACCAGCAGGCCGAACGCCAGCCCGTACCAGATGCCGATGCCTTTGAGGCCGAAGCCGAAGGCGAACAGCATGCAGGTCGGAAAGCCCGCCAGCCAATAGCTCGCGCCCGCGATCCACATCGGCGCCCGTGCGTCTTTCAGCCCGCGCAGGCTGAGCGCCGCCGTCACCTGGATGCCGTCGACGATCTGGAAGATCGCCGCGACATGCAGGAACGACACCGCCAGCAGCAGCGCCGCCATGTTGTCGGGCGTCGCCGGCAGATAGAGCTGCGCGATCTCGAACGGCCAGGTCCACAGGATCACCGAGGTGAACGCCATGAACCCGGTCGCCGCCAGGATCGCGGTCCAGCCCGCGCGCCGTGCCGCTTCGCTGTCGCTGGCGCCGGCCGCGAGGCCGACGCGGACCGTCGCCGCCATCGCGATGCCGAGCGGCACCATGAAGGTGACCGACGGCACGTTCATCGCGATCGTGTGCGCCGCGAGATGGTCGAGCCCGAAATGGCCCATGAAGAAGTTCGAGGAGAAGAACAGGCACGCCTCGAACAGCATGGTCAGCCCGATCGGCAGGCCCAGCACGTAGATCTCCTTCAGCTTCGCCCAGTCGGGCTTGGGGAAATCGACGAAGATCCGGTAGAGATGCAGCTTCGGCGTCAGCCGCACCACCGCCAGCATCAAGAGGAAGCTGCAGGCGAAGGAGCAGGCGCTGGCGATCCCCGACCCCGTCAGGCCGAGCCTGGGGAAGCCGAAATGCCCGAAGATCAGCGCATAGTCGAACAGCGCGTTCAGGAACACCGAGAAGATCATCACGATCAGCGACGCCCTGGGCTTCGACAGCGCCGTCGAATAATTGCGCAGCACTTGGAACCCCAGGCTGAAGGGCAGGCCGAAGGATAGCGGCACCGCGAACAGGGCGGCGGCATGCGCCAGTTGCTTCGACTGCCCCAGCAGCAGCAGCACCGGCTCGGCGAATTGCAGGAAGATCATCAGCGGCACGCCGACCATCAGCACCGACCAGAAGCCCATGCGCGCGACCACGCGCACGTCGTCCTTGGCGTTCGGATCGGCGCCCAGGATATGGGCGATCATCGGCGACACCGCCGAGGTCGGGCCGGACCCCAAGAGCCAGCAGAAATAGAACATGGTGTTGCCCAGGACCGCGCCGGCCAGCGCCTCGTTGGAGAAGCGCGCCAGCATCAGCGTGTCGGTGGTTCCGACCGCCATCTGGAGGATCTGCGTCGCGATCAACGGCAAGGAGAGCTTGAGCAGCTCGCGCCCTTCGGCGATCCACGCGTCGAGACCGCGCCCTGCGACGCGGGCCCCGGCATTTGCAACGTCGAATTCGGCTATGTCGGTCATGGTACGGACTTGTCTTTTTAAGTCCGAGCGCGGCCTGGGGGTGTCAGGAACCAACAAAAAACCCTCCAGAGCAGCGCTCGGAGGGTTCAAACGACGCGATCTGAGCCGAAGCTAGAGCGCGCTCTCCTCTCGAGCGAATGCAGCGGTCTCCCCGCCCGAAAGGGCGGAGGGTGCGGCAGTCATTACCTTGCAGATCGAACTGTGCATCCGTCTCGCTCATTTGGCCCGCGCGGCCCCATGCCCCGCGGATATGGGCCGTGGATATGCCTCGAATCTGCGCAAGTCAACACACGGCGCGATGACGACGCGCAATGGCGCCATGCGTGGCACGAACGCCACGTTCGCAGGTGCAGCGCGGCTCAAGCGCGCGTTTTCACCGACATTTCCGTGCCGCCGCGCAGCGGCAGCAACGTCGAGGAAAAGCCGTTCGCCTCGTCGCGCACGAAAGAAAGATAGTCGACATAGTCTCTCGGAAATTGCCCGACATTGTCGCAGATGATCACGGCGCCTTTGCGGAGTTGCGGCGCCATCAGCCGCACGATCGCCGCCGCCGATTTCGGCCAGCCGTCCACCAGCAGAAAATCCACCGGGCCGCCGCAATCCTTCAGCGTTTCGAACGCGTCGCCTTCGCGCAATTCGATGAAATCGGACAGCCCCGCCTCGGCGAAGTTCCGCCGGGCGTTCTGTGCCTTGCTTGGATCCCGCTCGGTGCCGATCGCGACGCCGCCCCCGTTGGCGCGTATGGCGCTCGCGAGATACAGCGTCGACACGCCGAACGAGGTGCCGAACTCCACCACGCGCTTCGCATCGAGGCTGCGGCACAGCAGATAGGCGAGCCGTCCCTGTTCGGGACCGAGCGGAATGAGCTTGTCGCGGTAATAGGCGGGGTTGGGCGTTCCCATGCCGTCGCCGGCGAAGGAGCCTTTCAGGTACTGGCCGGCAAGATGCACGAGCAGTCCCGGAAGCTGGCTCCGCGCGCGTGCGTGCAGCCGGTCTAGCACCGCATTGACCTTCGGGTCGTCGATCGGATTTTGCCCAGCCATGTCCCATCCCCTTATTTGCTAATAAGTCGCAATTGCATCACATCGCTGTGGCGGGTACAACGAAAAAAGCGCCGGCAGCCACCGGCGCTTCTTCTGGTTCGCCATGCGTGCCGGTCAGGGGCAGCGGCACTCGGCGGTGACGACGAAAGTCCCGGCCATGCCGGCCGGCGAGCCGGGCTGGTTCGCGGTCACAAAGGTGATCGAAGGATTGGGATCGTTGTTGTCGGCGGGGGAGAAGCTCGCCGTCGTCGAATGGTTGAAATACATGAAGTCCCTTCCGTTCGGCGAGCCCGCCGAATAGCAAGGGCCGGTGGGCACCGGCGTGCCGGTGCCGGCGCGCAGCGACGTGCCGCAATTATCCGTCGCCCAGCGCGCCGTGACCTTCATCGGCCCGTGCAGCATCGGGGCGCTGAAGCGAACGACATATGTCAGGGTGCCGGGCTGCGCGCCGCTCAGGCCGATCCATTTGGCCGATCCCGCATTGGCCCAGGCGACGTTCGAAACCGCGATCGCCGGCACGCCGTTCACCGTCCAGCCGGACGCGGTGTCGGTCTCGATGACGATGCTCACCGGTCCGCCCCCGGTCTTGCACGGCGGCAGGCTCGCCATGGCGGCGAACGCCGCATTCGTCGACAGGGCGGCGATGGTGGCGCCGGCTGCGAGCACTTTCAAAGACTTCGGCAAGGTCATGACGATCTCCGTGAAATATCGGAAGTGAAGAAAACGGATATCTTTATCGCTATTGGCGTATTGCAAGTCAAAATAATCATCTACTCTATTTCGATTAGGCGACAACTTGAGTAGTCATTGACCTTTGGCGGAGGCTGTTGTGAGGCGATGGCTCGGCGACGCGGAGCATGACGAACTCGTCTCGCTGTTCTACGGCGCGGCGGCAGGCGAGACGCCTTGGCCCGCGATGCTCGACCGCCTCGCGAGCCTGTTCGGATCCAGCGCGACGCTGCTCGGTCTTCACCGCCCGAATTCGATGCAGGTGCTGGCGATGGAGAGCCATAACTATTCCGCGGCGTTCCTGCGCGAATTCTTCCAAAGCGAAATCTACGCCAACGATCCCCGCATCCCGTTTCTCAACCGCGTCCGCTGCGGCGAAGTCTACTACGACGAAAATCTGTATGACGTCGGCGAGATGGAGCGCGATCCCTGGGTCCGCGCCTCGATCCATGCGCTGAAGATGTTCGATCAGGTCGGCGCCAAGCTGCGCCTGCCTTGCGGCGGGTCCGTGACGGTGGGCTTGCTGCGCACGCGCGCCGAAGGCCGCATTTCGATGGAAGCGGTGGACTCCCTCCGTCGCCTGGTGCCGCAAATGACGCTGGCCTGCGCCCTCGGCTCCGTCGTCGCGCGCGAGACGGCGACTCGCCTGGCCCTGCTCGACGTCCTGGCGTCCAAATCCGACGGGTTGGTCCTGCTGGACGATGCGGGCGCGGCCCTTTTCGTCAACGACGCCGCGCGTCAAATCCTGCAATCGGGCGACGGCCTGGCGCTGCGCGATGGCGTCTTCGTCACCCGACGCGGACCCGAAACGCGCAAGCTCCAGCGCATGATCGCGCGGACACTCGAGAACTTCCGCCGCCCCGGGCGCGGCGGCGGCGGTCGGATGCTGGTCAGCCGGGCGTCGCGGCGCCGGCCCTATGCGGTCAGCGTCGCGTCGCCGCCGGATCGCGAACCTTTTCTCGCGTCGCGCAGTGCCGCCTGCGTCGTTCTCGTGCAGGATCTCGCGGTGGGGCCGGCGGCGGCAAAGGATTCCTTGCGGGCGCTCTTCGGCTTGACCGGCCGGGAGGCGGATCTGTGCGTCGAGCTCGTCCGCTGTGCCGACCTGGAACAGGCCGCCGCCTGCTGCGGCATGGCCGTCAACACCGCGCGCACTCATTTGCGCGCGATCTTCAGGAAGTCCGAGGTCGCGTCCCAGGCCGAGGCGATCCAGCTTTTCGGCCGCATCCGCTGAGCGATACATGCGAACGAGCGCGGGCGGCTCCCGCCGCCCGCGCTCTTTCAGCCCTTCACGCACACGACCTGGCGCAGCGTATGGACGATCTCGACGAGATCGGCCTGCGCCGCCATCACCGCGCCGATGTCCTTGTAGGCCATCGGCGTCTCGTCGATCACGCCGGCGTCCTTGCGGCACTCGATGCCGCGGGTCGCCGCTTCGTGGTCGGCCACGGTGAAGCGCTGCTTGGCCGCGGTGCGCGACAGGGCCCGTCCCGCGCCGTGACTGCAGCTCTCGAACGACTCCGGATTGCCCAGCCCGCGCACGATGAAGGACTTGGCCCCCATCGAGCCCGGAATGATGCCGAGGTCGCCTTCGCGCGCCCGCACCGCCCCCTTGCGGGTGATGTAGACGTTCGCGCCGAAATGCTGCTCGCGCGCCACATAGTTGTGGTGGCAGTTCACCGCCAGCTTGTCGGTGGTGAAGCCGCGCAGGCTTTCGCGCAGCACGCGCAGGACCCGCTCCATCATCGCGCTGCGGTTCTCGGAGGCGAAGTCCTGCGCCCACATCATCGCCTCGACATAGGCGTCGAATTCGGGCTCGCCTTCCGCCAGCCAGGCCAGGTCCTTGTCGGGAATGTGCACCGCGCGATGCGTGAGCATCTCGCGCGCCTTCTCGATATAGGTCCGCCCGATGGCGTTGCCGATGCCGCGGCTGCCGGAATGCAGCATCACCCACACCGCGCCGGCCTCGTCGAGACACAGTTCGATGAAGTGGTTGCCGCTGCCCAGCGAGCCAAGATGGATGAGCGAATTCTCCTTGGCGAGATGCGGGGTCTGCTCGCAGATCGCCTTGAAGCGCTCCTCCAGCCGGCGCCAGCGGCTGGCGATGGCGTTCGGGATGCCGCCGGGCTTGCCCTTCCAGCCGCCGCCGGCGCCCTGGCCGCCATGCGGCACCGCGCGCTCGATGTCGGAGCGGATCGCGGCCAGCGAGTCGGGCAGGTCGTTGGCGGTGAGCGAGGTGTGGACCGCCATCATGCCGCAGCCGATGTCGACGCCGACCGCGGCCGGCACGATGGCGCCCCTGGTGGGGATCACCGATCCCACCGTCGCGCCGCGCCCGAAATGGACGTCCGGCATGACCGCGATATGGTCGTGGATGAAGGGCAGCGATGTCACGTTGATGAGCTGCTGCCGCGCGGCGTCCTCGACCGGAACGCCGTCGGTCCAGGCCTTGATCGGCACGCCGCCGCCTTCGATGAGAGTGAACATGAAAACATGCCCGGACGCGTTGTTGGCGCGCCCGGGCCCCTGCTGTGTGGATGGTATTGCGAAAAACGGCTCAGTGCATCGTCTCTTCCGACGCCGCGATCCACGCGATCACCGCTTCGGAGAAACCGTCCACCCGCTTCCAGTCGCCGTGACCGACGCCGTGCTGGTAGGACGCGACGTTGATCATGACGCCGTTGCCCTTGGGCGAAGGCACCGCGTCATGCGCCTGCTCGTCGGTGAAGACGATGAGGCGCGTGCCCTTGGCGTCGATCTCCGTCACCGCTCGCCCCAGCCAGGTTCCGCCATGCGGCTGCGACGCCGCGATGGCATCGCGGAGCGCGAAGCCGCGGCGGGGCGGAAGCTTCACCACCTTCTCCGAGAAGGTGAAGACCTCGACCTCGTCGCAGATCTCGCGCGCCAGGATGGCCAGGCCGCACGCCGCCTCAAGCCGGGTCATCTCCGACTTGGGCGACAGCGGGTAGTCCATCGAGCCCGACACGTCGATCAGCAGGCGCGTGCGGCCCTTCAGCCGCACATGCTCCTTGATCGACTTCAGCATCGCGCCTTCCAGCTCCGGCTCGAGGTCGGGCGCATAGCGCGCCGCCGCGACGAAGCGGTAGGGCAGGATGCGGTCGACCCGCATCGCGTCGATCGCCCCGGCGATGGTCGCGCGCGCGACGCCTGCCGTCTGCATCAGGCGGAGATTGCGCAGCAGCGCGAGGCCGCCGAGCTTGTTCTCCGCGATGAGGCGCTCGAACGTCTCGCGCTTGTCCTTGCCGCCCGAGAGCGAGACCTCCCAGGTGTCGGGCGCGGTCAGCGTGCCGTCGACAAGCTGCTTCCACAGCCCGGCCTGGTCGCCGTCCCGCGGCTTGGCGTGCGTCAGGAACAGCACGTCGCGGATGCGCACCGGCCCGTCGCGGTCGTACTTGGCGAGCTGGTAGGCGTCGAACTTGGTCAGCGCGCGCGCCAACCCCTTCTTCACCTGCGCCGAGACCGGCTGCTTCTTGCGCTGCTGCATCGGTCCGAGCGAGTCGGCCCAATAGATCGCGAGAAACTCAGTCAGCTCGTCGGGCCGCTGGACGATGCGCGCCAGCGTATCGGCCACCAGTACGCGGTGCTTTTCGTGTCGCGCCATCTCGCGCACGATCAAAAGCGGCGCATGGCGCAGCTTCATCTGCTCGCGCGCCGCGATGGCGAGGGCGGCGACGCGCTCGGGTGCGACCAGGGGCACCAGCGCCTTGATGCGGTCGGCGATGGTGACGCCGTCCTCGTAGAACTGGTCCTCCCAGAGCATGCAGTTCATCAGCGCGCGGCGCAGCATCTGCTCCGGCGTGAACTTGCGCGCCTTGCCGCCCTCGAACGTGAAGGCCTTGAGGATCTTGTTGAGCTTGGCCATGGATCACCTCCTTTCGGCCTAGGTTGAAGGATTGGAAAGAGATTCGCCAGGGAACAGTCGATGTCCGAAACGGTGCTTGTGCACCTATGGCGCGCAGGCTGGCGCCTCGCCTTCCACCACCCGAAGAAACGGACCTCTTCACCACCGGCAAAAACATCGACGGAAAATGGAGCGGCAGCCCCATTTGTCGTCACCCCGCCCACGCGGAAGCAAGCAGGTCTTCCGCGTGGGCGATTGAAAAACACACGACATTTCGCGCAGGCTTCACACGGCCTGGGCGAAGGCTCCCCGACGCGCGAAGGCGAAGGTTAGAGTCCGGGAACGGGCGATGCTGAGACCCCAGGCGGTGTTTCACAACACCGTCCGGGCAGTGCTCTATCCACTGAGCTACGGGCGCATGGAACGCCCGGCGGGATTCGAACCCGCGACCTCTCGTTTATGAGACGAAGTAACAGCAATCTTCACCACGGATCGTGTGGCAAGCGGATTGGCGGGGAACGATCGAAGCTGTTGCTGCCCTTGCAGGCTGGGCTGAGCTACGGCATTTCAGCCGGCAGGCATTGAACCCTGCGCCTCCGCACAATTTGTGCGGCGCTCTATCCGAAGTAACAGGCATCTTCACCACCGCCTTCGCCCTTGCGGGCGAATGATGCAAGCGCCGGGGAACAGGCGAGGCTGTACTGCCCTTGCGGGCTTCACATGCTCTACCGCTGAGCTACGGGCGGACTTGCGTCCGTCCGGGAGGCATCGAAGCCTCCGACCCTGTGATTAGCGAAGTAACAAATCTCTTCACCACCGGCACATTTTCAAAAAGGCACGCTGAGGAACCGTCGAAATCGGTTTTTTCATCGACCGCAACGCAAGCTCTTTCTTGCGAAAGAACCGGAACCCGCGACGCACCGCCCTCTCCAGGGCGATTCCACGGTACGTGCGGCGAAGGCGGGCAAGCCCGCGGGCGGAGAAGTATCCGAATTCTTCACCATCAGCGTTCGTTGAGCCCGCTGGCGCGGGCAAGCAAGATCCGAGGGAACGGGCGAGGCCGGAATGCCCTCCATGGGAGAGCATCGCTTTGGTAACGAAGGAACCGGTCCCTTCACCACTCGGATTGGGAAAATCGAAAAACGAATATTGTCGCGGCGCTCTGGATGAATCTCGCACCGTCTAGCGAACCCTCTTTGGTTCGCCCTGCCATCGGTGGACCGTGCTCGCGCACGCCGTTCCCTCCGGCAGGCCCCGCGCTTCAGGCGCGCGCAAAAGCGCGAGCCCGGAGATCCGGGTCTCTCCTTCCGGCTCGCGCCGGAACAATTTCGAACGAGGGACGCCGGAGAAAACAAAAAACCCTCCGGAGCGTCGGCTCGGGAGGGTCTGCGGGTGAGGCAGATGTCGGCCCGCTTACGCGAGTCCGCTCCCATGAGCCGGGCGTGCGCCATCGAATGGCATATAGCCATTCAATTGCCTGACGGTCTGTTCGCTCCTGCGAAGCATCGCTCGACTCATGTTCGTGTCACGAACACCATGTCCGTGAGGGCGCGGTTTTTATGCTCCAAGAAAATTCAAGTCAAGAAGCACCGCCGCGAAATATTCGCGACAGTCGCCGCTGGTGCATTTGCGCCACGCCTGTCAGGCGCTCGTCTTTTGCAGCCGCCGCGGCGCCGTCTCGCGCAGGCCGAGCGCCGCGATGCCCGCGGCGACGCACAGGCCCATCATGATCCACAGCGGCGCCGCGAGCCCCGCCGCGTCGGCGGCATAGCCCGCGAGGGTCGGCGCCAGTACGCCGCCGAAGATCTCGCCCACGCTCATCACCAGCGCGATCGCGGTCGCCATGTAGCGATGATCCACCGACTCGCTGGGCACCGTGCCCATGAACAGGGGGAAAATCCCGGTCAGCGTCCAGCCGACGACGAAGAACCCCGCCAGGACCCAGGTCGAGCCGCCGTAATACAGCGCCGCCAGCGGCAGCACGACGCCGGCGAAGGAGGCGGCGATCATCACCGGCTTGCGCCCGAAGCGGTCCGAGATGCCGCTCACCGCGAAGCTGCCGACGGTGGCGGCGATGCCGAGCCCGCTCATCAGCCAGCCCATCGTTGCGGGCGAGAAGCCGCGCACCGAGGTCAGGAACAGCGGCATGAACGCCCAGCACACGACGAGATAGGACACCAGCAGCACCGACATCAGCGCGCACAGCACCATGTTGCGGTCGGCCAGCACCGCGCGCACGCGGTCGGCGAGGCCCTCGGTCTCCACCGCGCGCAGCTCGGCCGCCGGCTCGCGCACGAACAGCCACAGCAGTAGCGCCGAGAGGAAGCCGGGGATCGCGGTGATGTAGAAGGCGGTATGCCAGCCATAGGCGGTGGCGAACGCGACCAGCAGCACCGGCGCGATGAACGAGCCGAACAGGTTCGAGCCGAAATTCTGCATCACCCCCATGGCGAGGCCGCGGCGCTCTGGCGCGACGGTGAGCACCGTCATCGACTGCGAGATCGGCGCCACGCCGCCGTCGGCGACGCCCATCAGCAGGCGCGCCCCGAGCAATGCCAGGAACGAGGTGGCAAGCCCGCTCAGGACCGAGCACAGCGAGAACGCGATGGTGGCGCCGATCAGGAATATCTTGCGCCGGCCGCTGCGGTCCGAGGCGGCGCCGATCACCAGCGTCGCGATCGCCCAGCTGAACGACAGCGCCGACGCCGTCAGGCCGACTTGCGTGTTGGAGAGGCCGAGGTCCGGCTTGACGAACGGCATCAGGAAATTGAGCGCGTTGCGGTCGAAGAACAGGATGCCGAAATTCAGGCTGAGCAGCCCCACCAGCAGCGTCTGATAGCCCACGCTTGGTGCCGGCGCCGCCGGTCGGATTGTGCTGTCGCCGGCCACCATGAATACCCATTCCCATTTCGCGCCAGGGCGCAGTGTGGCCGAGCGGTTGCGCCGCGACAAGCGAACGGCGTCCACCGCGAGCTCGCGGCCGCTCGATCGCGCGCGCCAGATTGCTGGACGCGAACCCATGACGCTCTGTGTGCGAACAAGTCCGTCTGTTCGGCCGCCGTGCCGCCGGTTCCCATCCGAAGTTCGCGTGCCCTTCGCAAGCGCACAATTCGAATCGCTGTGCATGGCGATGTGCCATTTCCTTTTTGTTTGGCGGACTCTGTTATGCTCATGGCTGCGGGACGGTCGTTCGAGCGGGAGACGGGACAGCGATGGCGCCGACAGGTGATCGGCATGGGTATCAATCGGCGCTCGTGCCGGCGGAAATTCTGCCGGTCGAGGGCGTGGAGAATGCCGAGCTGCGCTTCACCCTGGACTATTGGCAGCGGCTTTGCGGCGCGCGTGCCATGCCGGCGCGATCCGAGATCCTGCCCAAGGATATCCGCCACTGCCTGCGCTACATCCACATCTACGACATCGTCGACGACGGCGCCGATTTTCGCGCCCGCCTGGTCGGCACCAGCGTGTTCCCGGGACTCGACGAGGACCAGACCGGCAAGCTGGTCTCGCAGCATCCCGATCCCGGCATCCGGCTGCGCTTCGGCGCCGTCCTGCGCCATGTGATGCAGACCGCCCGGCCGGCGCGCAGCGTTTCGCGCCGGCTCACCGGAAACCTCATCAACGATCTCTACACCGAAGGCCTGTGGCTGCCGCTCGGCGAGGATTCGCGGGTGCAGCACGTCCTGGCGCAGTCGAGCCTGCGCCGCATCGGGCCCGGCACCGCGCCGGCCTAGCTGCGCGTCAGCGCGTCAGGCCGATGCGCCGCCAATCGACCCCGACGCGGAAGGTCTGGTAGACGCGCCCGCGCGCCACGCTGCCGCCATGGTGCCGCGTCGCCGAGTGCAGCAGGCCGCTGGGATAGGCGACCAGGCGGTTGTAGCGATAGCCGGCGCGGTCGATCTCGATCCAGGCGCCGCGGCGCTCGGCATCGCGCTCCAGCCGGTCGCGCAGCTTGGCCAGGCTGGTCCCCAGCCGGTAGGCGTCGCGCCGCGTCGGGGCGTGCTCCAGCCCCGTCGCCTTGTGCCGCCACAGCGAGGTGCCGCAATCCGCGGGCAGGCCCGGCGTCAGGTAGATCACCACGGTGATGTCGTCATAGGGCTCGTCGAAATGCACGCCGGGCACTTCCTTGCGCCGCCCTTGCGAGAGCCCGATGTAGAAGATGCCGTTGCCTTCCTCCGGCTCGGTGTCCCAGCGCGTGATCCGCGCCCCGAACATCCGTTCGAGCCGGGCGCGGACGCCGCGCGGATGATGGACGCGGTCCGTCATATAGCCGGTGACTTCGCCGTCCTCGGCATAGGTCATGCTCAACGCCCGCCGCCGCACCGCGTCGGGATCGTCGTAGAAGGCGTCGCGCACCAGCAGAAAGCGGCCCGCGTTCATCGAATATTCCCCCGGCCCGTCGAAAGGACAGGCCGCAACTATACTCGATTCCCCGGTCGCCTATTCAGCCACTGTTCCAATATCGCCAAATATTCGGAACCCGCGGTGCCGGCACCGGGTCCATCGCCCAAGGCCTTGCGCCTTCCCCACGGGCAGGCGCTAGATTCGGCCCAACGACAGGCCAAGGAACGCGCTCATGGACTTCTCCATTCCCCAATCCATCAAGACGCTGCTCGCCGAGATCGACGCCTTCATCGAGCGCGAGATCGTTCCCTTGCAGAAGCAGGACGACAACGACCGTTTCTTCGATCACCGCCGCGAGTGGGCGCGGACCGATTTCGAGCATGGCGGGCTGCCGCGCAAGGCGTGGGAGGATCTGCTTCGGGAAATGCGCCGCCGCGCCGACAAGGCCGGCTTCCTGCGCCTCGCCCTCCCGGAGGAGTACGGCGGCAAGAACATCGGCAATCTCGCCATGGCGATCATCCGCGAGCATCTCGCCGCCAAGGGCCTGGGACTCCACAACGACCTGCAGAACGAATCCTCCGTCGTCGGCAATTTCCCGCAGGTGCTGATGATGCGCGATTTCGGCACCGAGGAGCAGAAGAAGACCATCTTGCCCGGCATGCTCGCCGGCACTCACCGCATCGCCTTCGGCCTCACCGAACCCAAGCACGGCTCCGACGCGACCTGGATGGAGACCCGCGCGGTGCGCGACGGCAATGGCTGGCGTATCAATGGCGAGAAGATGTGGAACACCGGTGTCCACGCCGCGACCCACGACATGCTGTTCGTGCGCACCAGCGGCGCCGACGGCGACGCGCGCGGCCTGACCTGCCTGATCGTGCCGATGGACGCGCCGGGCGTGAAGATCGAAGAGTACATGTGGACCTTCAACATGCCGACCGACCACGCCCGCGTCTCGTTCAAGGACGTCTGGGTGCCCGACACCGCGCTGTTCGGCCCGATCGACAACGGCCTCGTCCTCGCCCGCCATTTCGTGCACGAGAACCGCATCCGCCAGGCGGCGTCCGGCGTCGGCGCGGCGCAATACTGCATCAACGAGAGCATCGACTACGCCAACACGCGCAAGCCCTTCGGCAAGCCGCTCAGCCGCAACCAGGCGATCCAGTGGCCGCTGGTCGAATTGCAGACCGAGGCGGAGATGATCCGCTGGCTGATCTACCGCACCGCCTGGGAGATGGACCGCATGACGGGGCCGGAGATCCAGCTCTACCTCTCCGACAAGGTCAGCATGTGCAACTATCGCGGCAACCAGCTCGTCTGCAACGCCGCGGACTGGGCGATGCAGGTGCATGGCGGCTGGGGCTATTCGCGCCACAAGCAGTTCGAGCACATCTACCGCCACCACCGCCGCTACCGCATCACCGAAGGCAGCGACCAGATCCAGATCCGCAACGTCGCCGGCCACATGTTCGGCTTCATCGGCAAGAACCGCAAAGCGGATTAGGCGGAGCAAGCGCGCGTGGCCCTCAGGTCTTGTACGTAGCTCCCTGCGACAGGCGTGAGAATCCCACGATTTCCATCCAGGATTGCATCGGCGCCGCGGCGATTGCCTAAGACTGTCGGCTTTGCGTTAGCACGCCGGTAGGCCTGCGGTCGTAGCGTCGGTCCGCACGGACGCGGCTTTCGCGTTCGCTCCGGAGACCGGGCGATGGCGTATTTGCTGCGCAAATATATCGAAAACAGCGTCCTGCCGCCGCTGGTGAACAGTTACCGCCGGGTCGACACGCCGCAGCATGGCGATGCCGCGATTCTGTTGGACTATTGGCGATCCTGCATCGCCAAGGCAGGCGGCTTCGTCGTCGGCCGCGACATTCCCAACCGCGCCATCGCGCGGCTTCTGCGCAACATCATCGTTACCGAGCCGGTCGGCGGCAGCGCCGATTTCCACATGCGCCTCGCCGGCAGCGGGATACGGCGCCGCTTCGGCGAAGAGATCGGCGGTCATCTGCTGTCGAGCCTCTTTTCCGCCGCCGATTTCGCGCATCACCTCGCCTTGTCGAACGAGGTCTTGCGCGACGGCCGGCCCCTGATCGTCGACTCCCGCACCAGGCGCGGCGCGATCGAGGAACTGCATTTGGAAGTCGTCCTGCTGCCGGCGAAATCCCCCGACGGCAAGCACGATTGGATCCTGGTCGGGATGTTCTACTTCGTCTGAGCCTGTGGATTGTTCGAATTTTAGCGTCCTGCTTAAGGTCCTGGCAGCACGCGCGTCGCTAGAACCGCGGCTGCCGGTGTGGCTTGCCGTGCGGCGTCTTGCGAACAAGGGTTCACCGTGCTGGCTCTGGGATTGGCGCTCCACCGCGAGGGCGCCTCGTTCGAGGAAGTTTTCGCGCCGCTCGCGGCGCCGGCGCATCAAGGCGCGCGGCTGCTGTTCGAGGACTGGCGGCGGCTCGACGCCGCCGGCGGCTTCATCGTCGGCGTCCATATCCCGTCGCGCCGCCTCGCCGGCGTTCTCGGCGGGTTGTCGCTGTACGAGCCGCTCGACGGCGGCGGCGATTTCCGCGTGCGCTTGGCCGGCACGGGGGTGCTGCGCCGCTTCGGCCGCGACGTCACCGGCCTGGCGCTGTCGGAGATATTTTCCGGGCCGCAATTCACCTATCACCGCGCCCTGCTGCGGCGGGCCCAGAAATCCGGCGAGCCCTTCCTGCTCGACGTGCAGAAATTTTGCCAGGGCCGCCGCTATCTGCGCTTCGAACTGCTTGGCCTTAGGGTCTTCTCGCCCGACTGCCGCCATCCCTGGATCATGATCGGCCAGTTCCTCGCGCCGGAGTGATATAAGTCCGTACACGGATCGATCGCCGGCGAATCGAGCGGTTTCCTTAACCCTTCATTGGCCATCCCTGGCTTTCTGCTGGAACAACCTTAGGTTGTAGGCATTGGTACGGCGAGGGTACCGCTGCGGCGCCCGACACCCGAGGGACATCACCATGCATGCCATCCAAGCCGTTCTGTTGCGCCGCGTCGCACTCGCCGCCGCCGTCTCACTCGCTGCCGTCTCGCCGTCGCTGGCGGCCGAAGCCGTTCAGGCCACGCTCGGCAACCAGCCGATCCTTGGCGCCACCAATGCCGCGGTCAACGTCAACGTCCTGTCGACCGCGGCACCCACCGGCTCGGCGGCGACGGCCAACGTCATCAGCAACGGCCAGGCCGCGGCGGTGGCCGTCGTGCCCTACACGCCGACGCCGCTCACGCCGCTCGCCCAATCGCTCACCCAGCTCAATCCCACGCTCCGTCCGGTGATTGACGGTACGACGGGCGCTCTCGCCACAACGCGCGCGCAACTGACGAACGCCGCCGCGCCGGTGCGCGCCCCGCTGATGCCGGTCAATCCCCCAATCAATGCGCTGCTGCGGCCGGTCGGGCTTTCCACCATCGGTGCCGGCAACCTGTCGGCGCTTCCCGTTTCGTCTGTGGCGCCCTTGACGCCAACTGCCCCTGGCCACTGACGATTGACCCGGGCGGGCCACCCCCCATGTTCCGTCCGGGTCGTTTTCCACTATCGGCACTGTGCTGCTGCGCTGCGATCCTCGCTGCGCTGTTCGCGCCGGCCGCATCCGCTGCCGCCATCCGGCGGATTGATGTTGCGGGATCGACGTTGCGCCAGGCCGCGCTCGGCGCCGCGACCCAAGGCTTCATCGGCGCGCCGCTCGACCGCGCCGCGCTTCAGCACATCGCCGACGCGCTCGCCGCGCTCTATGCCATGAGCGACGTCGCGCTCTACCAGGTCGGCGTCCCGGAACAGGATTTCGCCGGCGGCGATGTGCGGATCGCGGTGCAGGAGGGCTATGTCGAACGCGTGGAGACGCAAGGCGACGCGGCGCTCGGCCTCGCCGGCGCCTATGGCGAAAGACTCGCCGCCGAGCGGCCGCTGCGCAAATCCTCCTTACAGCGTTACGTCTCCCTCTTGCGCGACATGCCCGGCGTCGCCGTCACGCCGACGCTGCGGCGCGGCAGCGCGCCCGGCGGGGCGCTGCTCTCGCTCGATGTTGCGCGGCGCGCGCTCCCGGCCACCGTAGCGTTCGACAGTGGGCTCGGGCTCCAGGCGGTCGCGGACTTCACCGCCCTGGCGCAAGACGGCGGGGTGAGCCGGATGACCGTCCTGCTGCCGCTGCAGTCCGGGCGCGCCACCTATGCCGCGCTCTCCCAAACCCTGCCGCTGGATGCCGACGGCACCGCGATTTCGTTGGGCACCGCGTGGTTTCACGCACCGGACAATCGCTACGGCATCCGGAACGACGGCCTCACGACGCAGATCGCCCTGTCGCATGCCTTCGTCCGCGACGCGGGCGAGAGCCTGACCGGCTCGCTCGGTTTCGATGCCGCCGACATGTCCAGCGCGATCGGCGGCCGCCCATGGTCCGGCGCGCATCTTCGCAGCTTCCGTCTCGGCGCCGCCTATTCGGCGAGCGCGCCCGATCAGGGCTTTGCGCTGTCCGCGACCGCCAGCCTGGGCGCGGCCGGGCAGGGCGGGGCGAGCCTTTCCGCCGATCCCGTCTTCGCCAAGCTTCTGGTGCAGATGCAGTTCGACCGCCGGCTTGCCGACGGCTTCCTGCTGCGCCTGCGCGGCGTCGCCCAGATCGCCGCGAACCGCCTCGCCGTCCAGGAGCTCTATCTCTTCGGCGGTACGGGCAGCGCTTTCGCCCCGGCCACGACCTTCGGCGACAGCGCCGCCGGCGGCCGCGCCGAACTCGACGCCGATTTGCGCACCGGCTGGCAGCCCTATGTCTTTCTCGATGGCGCCGCCGCCTGGCTGCGTGCCCGCCCTTTCTTTTCGGCACAGGTCCTCACACTCGCCTCGGCCGGCGCGGGCCTGCGTCTTGCCCTCGACGCGACGACCGCGTTCGAGATCGAAGGCGCCGCGGGCCTGAGCGCGCCGGCGCCGAACGCGGGCGCGTGGCGGCTTTTCTTTGCGCTCAGCCGCAAAACCGATTAAGTCCGCTGCGTTGTTTCGTCGGAGGGCTTGATGCCGACCCTGAACTTCGCCCATCGCGGCGGCGCCGGCCTCTATCCCGAGAACACGCTGGCCGCGTTCCGCGACGCGGTGGCGCGCGGCTGCGACGGCGGCGAGCTCGACATCCAGCTCTCCAAGGACGGCGAGGTGGTCGTGTTCCACGACTATCGCCTCAACCCGGCGATCTGCCGTCTGGACGGCAGATGGATCGAGAAGCCGACGCCGCTGGTCAAGGAGCTGACGCTCGCCGAATTGCGCGCCTACGACGTCGGGCGCCACGATCCGGACAGCGCCTATGCCAAGGCGCGCCCGCACAGCATGCCGATCGACGGCGAGAAGATCCCGACCCTGGCGGAAATCCTCGAAGTCACGGCGCAAGCGAAGAAGCCCTTCGTGCTGCAAGTCGAGTTCAAGACTTCGTTCTACGACCCCAGCCTGTCGTCCCCGCCCGCGGCGCTGGCGGAAGCTGCCATCGCGGTGCTGCGCCGGGCGGATTATCTCGACCGCACCATCTTCGTCGGCTTCGACTGGCCGGGGCTGATCCACGCCAAGAAGGTCGCGCCGGACGTGCCGTGCTGGTTCACCACCATGGAACTGGACTTCCTGCGCCCGCCCAAGCCCGAAGGCGACACGCCGCAAACCCAGGCGCTGCGCCACATGAACGACGCCGGCACTTCGCCCTGGGCTGCGGGTTTCGATCCCAGCCGCTACGGCAACTCGATCCAGCGCGCCGTCAAGGCGGCCGGCGGCGACGGCTGGTTTCCCCATTTCCCCGACGCGACCGCCGAAGCGGTGGCCGAAGCCAAAGCGCTCGGCCTCAAGGTCGGCGCCTGGACGGTCAACGAGACCGCCGACATGAAGCGCCTGATCGGCCTTGGCCTCGACGGCCTCTGCACCGACCGCCCCGACCTTCTCGCAAAGGCCCTGAAGAAATGACCGCGCTGTTCGATCCCTTCACGCTCAAATCCGTCACCCTCAAGAACCGCATCGCCGTCGCGCCGATGTGCCAGTACTCGGCGCATGACGGCCGCATCACCGACTGGCACCTGGTGCATCTGGGCAGCCACGCCATCGGCGGGGCGGGGCTGATCATCGCGGAAGCCACGGCCGTCGTGCCCGAGGGGCGCATCACGCCCGGCTGCACCGGCATCTGGTCCGACGACCGGGGCGCGCAATGGGAGCGCGTGACGAAATTCCTCAAGAGCCACGGCGCCGTTCCCGGCATCCAGATCGCGCACGCCGGCCGCAAGGCCTCCGCCAACCGTCCCTGGGAAGGCGACGACCAGATGCAGCCGGACGATCCGCGCGCCTGGAAGATCGTCGGCCCTTCCGCCGAGGCGTTCGGCGGCAACCTGCCCATCGTGCCGCACGCGCTGAGCAAAGATGAAATAAAGCAAGTGACGAGCGACTTCGCCGCCGCCGCCAAACGCGCCCGCGCCGCCGGCTTCGAATGGCTGGAGCTGCATTTCGCGCACGGCTATTTGGCGCAGAGCTTCCTGTCGCCGCTCGCCAACAAGCGGACAGACGAATACGGCGGCAGCTTCGAGAACCGCAGCCGCTTCCTCATCGAAACCTTCGAAGCCGTGCGCGCGGCATGGCCAGAGAGCCTGCCGCTCACCGCCAAGCTCGGCATCTCCGATTTCATCCCGGGCAGCCACACGGTCGAGGAGTCCATCGAACTGGTGAAGCGCCTCAAGGGGCTCGGCCTCGACCTCCTCGACGTCAGCATCGGCTTCAACTCGCCCGATCTCTCGGGCGTGCCCTGGGGTCCGGGCTTCCTCGTGCCCTTCGCCGAGCGCTTCAAGAAGGAAACCGGCATCGCGGTCGGCGTCGGCTGGTTCATCACCGAGCCGGCGCAGGCCGACGCCATCGTCAGAGACGGCAAGGCCGACCTGATCATGCTCGCCCACGCCATGCTCGACGACCCGCAATGGCCGTATCACGCCGCCAAGGCGCTCGGCATCGACAACGCCAAATGGACTCTGCCGGCGCCGTACGCGCACTGGATCCGCGGCTAGCACTTTTGTCATGTCCGCCTCCGCGTGAAAATCGGCACTTGACTCGTTTGGAACAAATAGGGAACATGCAGTCGGGAGGACGCCATGAAACCCAAGATCGGCCTCATCACGCTCGGCGTGCGCGATTTTGCGCGCTCGCTCGCCTTCTACCGCGACGGCCTCGGCTTCCCGACGCACAATTTCAAGGGCGAGGAAGACATCGTCTTCTTCAAGCTCGAAGGCTCCTGGCTCGCGCTCTATCCGCGCGACAAGCTCGCGGAGGACGCGACGGTTGCCGACGACGGCAAGGGCTTTTGCGGCGTCACGCTCGCCCACAACGAGCCCTCGCCGGAAAAAGTCGACGAGACCTTCGCGCTGGCGCTGAAGGCCGGGGCCAGGGCGGTCAAGCAGCCGCAGAAAGTGTTCTGGGGCGGCTATTCCGGCTACTTCGCCGACCCCGACGGCTATCTGTGGGAGATCGCCCACAACCCGTTCACGGATCTGACGTGAAGGGGCGGACGCCTTTCCGCTGCACCGCACTTCATGCGATGGAGTCCCCGGATAAAATCGCGAGGGCGCCATGATCACGAAAGACATCGTCTACAGCGGCGGCGGCAAGACGCTGACCGGCTATCTCGCCGACGGCTCGAACGGCAAGAAGACCGCCGGCATCCTTCTTTGCCACCAGGGCGGCGGCTTGCGCGACCACGAGAAGGAGCGTGCCCGCCTGCTCGCCGGTCTCGGCTATGTCGCCTTCGCGCTCGACATGTACGGCGCCGTCGCGACCAAGATGGAAGACGCCATGCCGATGATGAACGAGCTCGCCGCCAACCCGCCGCTGTGGCAGGTGCGTGTCGCAGCCGGGATCGCCCAGCTCAAGGCGCAGCCGAACGTCGATCCCGCGCGCCTTGCCGCCATCGGCTTCTGCTTCGGCGGCGGCACCATGATCCAGATGGCGCGCTGGGCGTCGGAGATGAAATGCCTGGTCGCCTTCCACCCCGGCATGCAAGGCCTGCCGGAGAGCGACGACCGCCCGGTCGTGACCAAACTGTTGATCTGCGCCGGCCAGCGCGATCCTCTGATCCCGCCGGAAGCGCGCGAGCGCTTCCTGAAATTGATGCGCGACGCCGATGCCGACTGCCAGTTCATCACCTACGCCAAGGCCGGCCACAGCTTCACCGACAAATCGGTGAACGCGTTCAATATCCCCAATTTCGAATATCACGCCGACACCGACCGCCGTTCCTGGGCCGCGATGCGCGACATCTTCGACGAGTGCCTCGGCAAGGTCTGACTGCCTTCGTTTGGCCGCGCTTCGTGCTGCTACACACCGCCTCCATCCGAGGGCATCGCCATGCGTAAACTGTTCGTCGCCGCCGTCGCGCTCCTGCTGCTGGCGCAGCCCGCCGCCGCGAAGCCCGTCGCCATCGCGCTGCCGGACAAGTCCGATACCGTGATCGTGCCCGACGGCAGTCCGCTCAAATTCAGCAAATTCGGCGACGATGGTGCAGTCTTTACCGGCAAACTGACACTGAGCGGCACCTACTATTACGGCGACGGTGAATACAATGACGGCCCGACCGTCGATCTCGCGCTGCATTTCGTGCCGGATGCGGCATCCGCCGCGCGCCTGCCGTCGCTGAAAACGCGCGGCCCCGCGCAGGCGATTTTTCTGACCAACGGCGATCTGTTCGCGAAGGCGGTTCTCACTGTGGCGCAGTTCGCCGCCCTGCAGCATAAGGGCGCCGCCTACGCGACCGGGCAGGCGAGCATCGTCGTCGACACCGTCCAGGCCGGCGTGGTGTGCGACGGCGCCTCGTTCAGCGCCCGCTTCGTGTCGCTGGCAAAGCCCGCAGCGGCCCACACCGCGCCGTCGCCCGGCTTCGGCTGCTGAACTTCACCGCGCCTGCCTGAGCGCCGCGCAGCTCGCGCTGCCGATCGGCCCTTCGACGTCGTGCAGGAAGCATTCGCCGATGGCGATGCCGTCGCTGGCATGGTGGTTGGTCTTCTCGAAGCCGATCCATTCGCCGACCGGCAGGCGGTGCAGATAGACCGTCATGTCGGTGTTGATGTAGCCGAGCCCGGTCTCGTGCCGGTTGGCGAGCGGGCTGGCGAAATCGGCGGCCGCCGCGACGCGCGTGAACGGCGTCAGCGCCTCGCCCGCGACCAGCTCGCGGATCTCCGCCATCCAGGCGCCGCGCCGCGTGCCCGGTCCGTCGAAGGTGTTGGCGATGTTGCGCATCTTCCACAGACGCTCGCCGAACTGGCCCTTGGGCGGCGGCGGCAGGTCGTCGGGCCTCGGCGCATCCCAGGCGGGCGGGCTCCAGGTCCGGCCCGGCGCGTTCTCGCCGCGGAGCAGGAACTGCACCGTGCCGCGCGCCATGCTGCGCCCGCCCTGAATCAATTCGCAATCGACGACCTTGATCCTCTTGCCGCCCCGCACCACCCGCGTCGCCGCCGTCAGGGCCGAGAAGTCGGGCAGGCGGTACATGTCGACCGTCAGCCGCGCCGGCATCCATTCCGGCCCGCCATGGGTGCGCTCGAGCTCATGGCCGAGCAGCCCGATCACCACCCGCCCGTGCAGCGAATCCTCGCGCCACGGACCGCGGCCAGCCGGCAGCGGGACATAGGCGTCGCCGTTCCGGCCGAAGAACGCGTCGTTCGCCATGCGGCCGCTTACAGCCCCTCGAACAGCGCGGTCGAGAGATAGCGCTCGGCGAAGGAGGGGATGATCGCCACGATCGTCTTGCCCGCCATGTCGGCGCGCGCCCCCACTTCCAGCGCCGCCGCGATCGCCGCGCCCGACGAGATGCCGACCGGAATGCCTTCCAGCCGCGCCACGCGCCGCGCCGTCTCGAACGCGGTCTCGTTGGAGATCGTGATCACCTCGTCGATCACCTTGCGGTCGAGGATCGCCGGCACGAAGCCGGCGCCGATGCCCTGGATCGGATGGGCGCCCGGCTGGCCGCCCGACAGCACCGGCGAATCCTCGGGCTCCACCGCGATCATCCGGACCGACGGCTTCTTCGCCTTCAGCGCCTGGCCGACGCCGGTGATGGTGCCGCCGGTGCCGACGCCCGAGATCACCGCGTCGACCGCGCCCTTGGTGTCGTTCCAGATTTCCTCCGCCGTGGTGCGGCGATGGATGTCGGGGTTGGCGGGGTTCTCGAATTGCTGCGGGATGATCGCGCCCGGCGTCGTCGCCACGATCTCGTGCGCCCGGGCAATGGCCGCGCGCATGCCGCCCTTGGACGCCTCGGTCAGCACGATCTCGGCGCCCAGAAGGCTCAGCATCTTGCGCCGCTCCAGCGACATCGAATCCGGCATGACGAGAATGAGCTTGTAGCCCTTGGCGGCGGCGACGAAGGCGAGCGCGATGCCGGTGTTGCCGCTGGTCGGCTCCACCAGCGTCGACTTGCCCGGCGTCAGCACGCCCTGTTTCTCCAGCGCCTCGATCATCGACACGCCGATGCGGTCCTTGACCGAAGAGATCGGGTTGAAGAATTCCAGCTTCAGCAGGATGTCGGCCTTGACGCCCGCCTCCTTGGGCATGCGGTGCAGCCGCACCAGCGGCGTGTCGCCGATCGTCTCGGTGATCGAGTCGTAGACGCGTCCGCGTCCCGGTTTGCCCTGTTCCATGCCGTGCTCCTAGATTGTGAAATCCGCGCTCGTTCCGCCGCCGCAATCGACGCCGGCGGTGCGCGCCCGCTGGCACAGATCCTCGATCGAGATCGCATCCAGCCGCGCCATCACCTCGTCCTGCAGGGTCTGGATCAGCGGCGAGACGATGCGGATGCCGAGCTCGGAGCGCGGATCGATCGCCTCGTTGTCCTCGTCCTCCAGGCTCTCCGCCACGCGCACCACGTCGCCGACCGAAATGCGCCGCCGCTCCTTGGCGAGGCGGTAGCCGCCGCGCGGCCCCCGCACGCCTTTCAGCACGCCGGCGCGCACCAATTGCTGCATCACCTGCTCGAGATAGCGCTGCGGCACGCCCTGGCGCGCCGTGATCTCCTTGGCCTGAACCGGCTCGGGCCGCGCGTTGAAGGCGATGTCGATCACCGCTTCGAGCGCCAGAAGGGTTTTACGCGAGAGTTTCAACATCAGGCTTGCTTCACCGTATGGAGTCCCGTTGAGCCGTAGCCGCCGGCGCCGCGCGCGGTGTCGGAGAGGGCGGCGCGCTCGGCCAGTTCGACCTGCTCGAATTTCGCGACGATCATCTGCGCGATCCGCATGCCGCGGGTTACGGTGAACGGCACCGCGCCGTGGTTGATCAGCAGCACCTTGATCTCGCCGCGATAGTCGCTGTCGACCGTGCCCGGCGCGTTCAGCACCGTGACGCCGTGCTTGGCGGCCAGGCCGGAGCGCGGCCGCACCTGGCCCTCTGTGCCCGGCGGCAGTTCGAGGGCGATGCCGGTCGGCACCATGGCATATGTGCCGGGCGCGATTTCGATCTCGACGGCGGCATGCAGATCCATCCCGGCCGAGCCCTCGGTCGCGTAAGCGGGCAGGGGCAGGTCGAGCGCATGGGCTAAGCGAACGATGTTGACCTTCATTTTCCTCCCCCGTTGTTACGGGGGAGGTGTCGAGCGAAGCGAGACGGAGGGGGCCAAGCGCCGCGGAGCGGCGCCCAGTCCGCCCCCTCCACCGCTTCGCGGTCCCCCTCCCCCGTAACAACGGGGGAGGAAAACAAGGGCGTCGACAGGGAATGTCTCTTCACGCCGCTCTCCCCCCGATCGCGTCCGCGATCCGGGCCGCCAGCCTTGTGCCGACCTCGCGCTTGTCCATGTCGGGCCAGTCCTCGACCGCGCCGCGCGTCACGATGTGTACCGTGTTGCGGTCGCCGCCCATGATGCCGGTCGCCGGGCTGACGTCGTTGGCGACGATCCAGTCGCAGCCCTTCTTCGCGAGCTTGGCCTGGGCATAGGCAACCACGTTCTCGGTCTCGGCCGCGAAGCCGATCAGCAGTCCCGGCCGCCGCGCATGCTTGGCCAGCGTCGCCAGGATGTCCGGGTTTTCGACCAGCCGGATCGTCGGCGCCGCGGCGTCGCCGTTTTTCTTGATCTTGTTGTTGGCCGCGGCTTCCGGCCGCCAATCCGCCACCGCCGCCGTGCACACCGCGACGTCGGCGGGCAGGGCGCCCTCGCACGCCGCCAGCATCTCGCGCGCCGTCGTCACCTTCAAAAGCCTGACTCCTGCCGGCGCCGCCAGCTCCACCGGCCCCGACACCAGCGTCGTCTGCGCGCCCGCCCGCGCCAGCGCGTCGGCGATAGCATAGCCCTGCTTGCCGGAAGAGCGGTTGGCGATAAAGCGCACCGGATCGAGCGGCTCCTGCGTCGGCCCCGCCGTCACCAGCGCCTTCAATCCGTCCAGCGCGCGCGCCCCTGCCAGAGCGCGTTCCACCGCCTCGGCGATCTCCTCCGGTTCGGCCAGCCGGCCCAGGCCCGTCTCGCCGTCCGCCATCTCGCCGTCATTCGGCCCGACGAACGTCACGCCGTCCGCCGCGAGCAGCTTCAGGTTCCGCTGCGTCGCCGCGCGATGCCACATCTGCACGTTCATCGCCGGCGCCATCAGCACCGGCTTGTTGGTCGCCAGCAGCGTGGTGGAGGCAAGATCGTTCGCCAGTCCGTTCGCCGCCTTGGCGATCAGGTCCGCCGTCGCCGGCGCCACCACGACCAGGTCGGCGGAGCGCGACAGCTCGATATGGCCCATCTCCGCCTCGTCGGTCAGGCTGAACAGCTCCTGATAGACCTTGTCCTTGGTAAGTGACCCGACGGAAAGCGGCGTCACGAACGCCGCCCCGGCCTGGGTCAGGATCGCGCGCACGCCGATGCCGCGCTTCTGCAGCAGCCGGATCAGCAGGAGGCTCTTGTAGGCCGCGATGCCGCCGCCGATGATAAGCAACACGCTTTTGCCGCGCATGCGGAGAAAACCCTTCTGTCGCCGGAATTATACCGGGACTCGCGGGGAAATATAATGATTTACGGGCCGGACGTGTAGTTCGGCGTCCCAGGGAACAAGTCCATGAATGTCCAGGTGAAAAACACCGAGTTGCCGCCGTTCCGCCCGTTGCCGCAGAAGGCGCCGGACATCGATGTGCGCAAAATGCCGGACGGCACGGTGTACATCGAGTCGAACCACAGGATCGGCACCCTCAACCGCTCCATCGCGCATCTCTTCGCCGACCGCGCGGTGCGGCATCCGACGCGCAATTTCATCGGCGAGCGCACCCCGCTTCCCGGCGGCGGCACCGGCGACTGGCGCTTCATCACCTACGGCGAGGCCTATGCCCGTGCCCAGGCTATCGCGCAGGCGCTGCTCAGCCGCGGCATGAACCAGGGCACGCCGCTGATGATCCTGTCGGGCAATTCCATCGCGCATGCCACGATGACGCTCGGCGCGCTGTTCGCCGGCGTGCCGGTGGCGCCGGTCTCCGTCGCCTATTCGCTGATGTCGGGCGACCACTCCAAGCTCAAGCACGTCTTCGCCGTCGCCGAGCCGAAGATGATCTTCGCCGAGCAGGGGCCGATCTATGCCCGCGCGCTCGCCGCTTTGCCGCTCGATGGCGTCGAGGTCGTCACGTCGATGCCGATCGAGGGCCGCAAGACCACGCCCTATGACGATCTCATCCGCACCAATCCGGGGCCGGACGTCGCCGCCGCGCTCGACCGCATCGGCCACGACACCACCGCCAAATACCTCTTCACCTCCGGCTCGACGGGCATGCCCAAGGGCGTGGTCCAGACCCACCGCATGATGTGCGCCGTCATCGCGGCGCAGGAGGCGCTGCGCACCGAAGCGGCCGACCCCGACGAGATTCCGCAGAGCCTCGAATGGATGCCGTGGAACCACATCTCGGCCGGCAATATCGGCTTCAACGGCCAGATCAACGCCGGCGGCACGATCTATCTCGACGCCGGCAAGCCCTTGCCCGGCATGTTCGACGAGACCATCCGCAATTTGCGCGACATCGTGCCCCTCGGCATCGGCACCGCGCCCATTGCTTTCGGCTGGCTGTGCGACGCGATGGAGCGCGACGAAACCTTGCGCGATCACGTCTTCGCCAAGCTGCGCATGGCCGGCTATGGCGGCGCTACGCTCAGCCAGGACATCTACGAGCGCTTCCAGGCGCTGGCCATCGCCGCCACCGGCCACCGCATCCCGATGACCACGATGTACGGCGCCACCGAGACGCAAGGCATCACCGTGGTGCACTGGATCACCGAGCGGGTCGGCCTGGTCGGCCTGCCGCTGCCCGGCATCACGCTCAAGCTCGTGCCCAACGGCACCAAGCTGGAAGTGCGTGTCAAAGGCCCCACCGTCACGCCCGGCTATCACAAGCGTCCCGACCTGACCAAGGCCGCGTTCGACGATGAAGGCTTCTACTCTCTCGGCGACGCCGCCAAGTTCATCGACGACAACGATCCATCGCAGGGTCTCGTCTTCGACGGCCGCGTCACCGAGGATTTCAAGCTCGACTCCGGCACCTGGGTCAGCGCCGGCACGCTGCGCGCCCACGCCGTCGCTGCCGCGTCGCCGCTCGTCTTCGATTGCGTCGTCTGCGGCCAGGACAAGCCCTTCGTCGGCCTCCTCGCCTGGCCCGTCGCGGCGGCGGGCAGGGAACTCTGCGGCAGCGGCGATCCCGCCGCGATCGTGAAGGACGAGAAGGTCCGCGCTTTCGTGCGCGACAAATTCGCCGCCTACAACAAGGCGCAAGGCGGCTCCTCGACCCGGGTCCGGCGCGTCATCCTGATGGCCGAGCCGCCCTCGGTCGACGGCCACGAAATCACCGACAAAGGCTACGTCAACCAGCGCGCCACGATGGACCGCCGCAAAACCCTGGTCGACAAGCTGTTCGCCGCGACGCCTGATCCGGACGTGATCGAGATCCCGTGAGCGGGCAGGGGAGCGTTATCCTGAACGGAAAATGAATGGGCCGTTAACCGGGACGATACGAGCGGTCTGGTTTACTTCCTCGCGAAGAGGACGTGCCATGCAGCAGCAGCTCAGCGCCAACGATATGTTCCGCCTCGCCGCCGATCTCTGCGAGGAGCACGGGCCCGAGGCCATGGACTATGCCCGCCGCGCCGTCCAGTCGTTCGAAGCCGAAGGCGCCACCGACCGCGCCCGCTTCTGGTTCACGATGTGCGTCTTCCTGAACGACATCGTCGAATATGGCCTGAACCCCGACCGCCCGGTGACGCTGAACTAGATTCGACCCTCCCTCCAGGGGAGGGCGCGCCGCCCTTGCACCTTTTGCGCACTTACCGTCACACTCCCGGTCCCTTTTGTCCGGACGCTGCATGCCCCTCGACCCGCTGGTAAAGGCCTTTCTCGATTCGATGAAGGCGGCGCCCGGCCCCAAGATGTCGGACGCCGGCCCCGAGGGCGCCCGCGCCATGTTCGACGCCCTGATGCAGATGGTCGGGCCGAAGGACATTCCGGTCGGCAAGACGCAGAACCTCGTCGCCGGCGCCGTCCCGGTCCGCGTCTACTCGCCGGTCGCGTCGGGGAGCGATCCGATGCCGGCGCTGGTCTACTTCCACGGCGGCGGCTTCGTCATCGGCAATATCGAGAGTCATGACGGCCTCTGCCGCATGATGGCGAACGAGGGCGGCTTCCGCGTCATCGCCGTCGACTACCGCCTGGCGCCCGAGCACAAATATCCCGCCGCGCTCGACGACGCCTACGCGGCGCTGAACTGGGTCGAGCAGAACGCCGCCGAGCTCGGCGTCGACGCCAACCGCATCGCGGTCGGCGGCGATTCCGCCGGCGGCGCGCTCGCCGCCGAAGTCGCCCAGCTCGCCAAGGCCAAGGGCGGCCTCACGCTGGCGGCGCAGATGCTGCTTTTTCCCGTGACCCAGATCGGCGAGGAGACTTCGTCCTTGCGCGAATTCGCCGTCGGCTATCTCCTGGAGAAGGAGACGCTCGATTGGTTCTACGACTGTTACCTGCCGCCAGGCGCCGACCGCAACGATCCCAAGATTTCGCCGCTGCGTGCCAAGGACGTGTCGGGCCTGCCGCCCGCCTATGTCATGCTCGGCGGCTTCGATCCCCTGCACGACGAGGGCATGCAGTACGCCGACAAGCTGCGTGCCGCCGGAGTGAAAGTCACCGTCGCCGACCACAGCGATATGGTGCATTGCTTCATTTATCTTCAAGCCGTGCTGCCCCAGGCCCACGAAGCGCTCGCGAGCGCCGCCAAGTCGGTGGCGGCGCTGCTCGCCGCCAAATAGGAGACACCCATGTCGCTCGACGTCCATGTCCGCAACCTGCTCGACCAGATGGCGGCATTGAAGCTGCCGAAATTCTCTGAGATCGGGCCGCAGGCGGCGCGCGCCGCGATGCGCGCCAGCATCTTCCGCGGCGGCGAAACGCCGATCGGCAGGATCGAGAACCGCACCATCCCCGGCCCCGCGGGCGACATCGCCATCCGCATCTATACCCCGGCCGAGGCGAAGGACTCGGTGCTCGGCGGCTTCGTCTTCTACCATGGCGGCGGCTTCGTGATCGGCGATCTGGATTCGCATGACGATCTGTGCCGCTGTCTCGCCAATGGCAGCGGCTGCCGCGTCGTCGCGGTCGACTACCGCCTGGCGCCCGAGCATCCCTTCCCCGCCGCGGTCGAGGACTGCTTCGCCGCGACCAAATGGGTCGCCGGCCACGCCGCCGAGCTCGGCATCGATGCCCGGCGCCTGGCGGTCGGCGGCGACAGCGCCGGCGGCAATCTCGCCGCCGTCGTCTGCCAGCTCGCCAAGGCGGACGGCCCCGCGATCGCGTTCCAGCTCCTGATCTATCCAGTGACCCAGCTCGGCGCCCCCGACACGCCGTCGATGCGCGAGAACGCCAAGGGCTATTTCCTCGAGAAGGAAAGCATGGACTGGTTCACCCAGCTCTATGCGCCGGACAAGAAGCACCGCAGCGACCCGCGCCTCTCGCCCCTTTTGTGCGAGGCGCTGGCCGGCCAGCCGCCCGCCTATGTGGTCACCGCCGGCTTCGATCCCCTGCGCGACGAAGGCAAGCACTACGCCGACAAGCTCGACGCCGCCGGCGTTCCCGTCACCTATGTGAACTATCCCGGCATGGTGCACGGCTTCTTCAGCATGCGCAGCCTGATCCCCAAGGCGCGCGAGGCGGTTGCCGCCGCGGCGGCCGCCGTGCGGGAAGGCGTCGCCGTCCCGGCTTGAGGGCCATGTCGAACAAGCTCCTGGTCTCGCTCTTCGAATACAAGGCGTGGGCCAATCGCGGCCTGTACGACGCTCTGCTCGCGGCCCCGCCGGGCGAGCATGCGATGGAGATGGCGATCGTCACCATCACGCTCGACCATGTCTCGGTGGTCGACCAGCTCTTCAAGGCGCGCCTCGCCGGCGGGCCCGAGCCGTTTGCCGGCGTGATCTCGCCCCAGCTTCCCGCGCTGGCCGCGCTGCGCGAGACGGTGGCGAAGACCGACGCCTGGTATGTCGACTATGTCCGCGCCGTGCCACAGAGCGAACTGAACGAAGTTCTCGCCTTCACCTTCACCGATGGCGACCCCGGCCGCATGAGCCGCGCCGAGATGCTCGGCCATGTGCTGACGCACGGCAACTCGCACCGCGGCGCGGTGGGCCAGATGCTCGGAACGATCAAGGTCAAGGGCGCCCCCGACATGCTGACGAGCTTTCTGTCGAGCCGGCGAAACTAGGCCGCAACGCGCCTCAAGGTCCGTCGCATCGACGGCCACAGCCCGGCTTGGCCGGCGGTCTTGGTCTGGCGAATCCCTGTTGACCTGCCCTTGGGGCCGAACCCTACGACTCGTCCCGGCAATGGAGGTCGTCGACATGACTGAGCGTCTGGGTTGCGAAAGCAAAGAGTTGGCTGCGGTCGAACGGAATTCCGAAGCGGTGGTTCGCGGGCCTTGGCGGCGCCCGACGAATCGTGTGCTCCGTGTCGAGCGATCGGAGGCGGACATCAACTCGCGCACCGACGGTTCCGTGTTCTCGTGAATGGCGGGGACGCAGCGTCGCGCTGGCCTTGAGCCGCCCGCCGTCGATCAAGCCGCCGGTATCAGCTTGCCCGGATTCATCACGCCCTTGGGGTCGAGCGCCATCTTCACGGCGCGCAGCACGTCGATGCCGAGCGCGCCTTTCTCGGCCGCGATCCAGGGCAGGTGATCCTCGCCGACGCCGTGATGGTGGCTGATCGTGCCGCCATGCGCGAGGATCGCATCCGACGCCGCCGTCTTGATCGCGCGCCACTGATCCACTTCGCGCTCCAGCGCGCGCGGAAAGACATAGGTGAAATACAGGCTCGCGCCGTCGGGATAGGAATGGCTGATATGGCATTGCACCAGGCCGTGCGCGCCCTCGCGCGGAGCGCCGTCGCGGATCGCCTTCTCCAGCGCGTCCTTCACCGCGACATACAGCGCCTCGATGTTCGACCAGCGCGTCGCGGTCTCCAGCGTGTCGACGCCGACGCCGCGCTCCATCATCGGATCGCGCAGATAAGGGCCGTGGAAGCGCCCCGCCTTCCAGCGCTTGCCCTGTCCCTCGCCCAGCTTCAGCGCGCGATGCTTCTTCGCCAGCGCCTCGAAGGCGCCGCGCGCCGCCGCGACCTCGCCCGCCGTGCCCTCGAAGCCGGCGATCATCGCACAGGCCTTGTCGTCGAAGCCGCGCGTGTCGAGATAGATCTGCGCCAGCCGGTCGCCGAGCCCGCGCTTCTTCCCCAGTGCCCCGAAGGCGCGATAGAACCGCGTCTCCGCCGCGTCCGACAGCCGCAGCATCGTCGCCGCGATGCCGTCCTGCGCCGCCTCGCGGATCGCGGCGGCGCCGCTCTGAAAGTCGCGGAACAGATAGCCGCGATAGTCGCTGACCGCCGGCACCGGATGCAGCCGCACCGTCGCCTCCGTCACCACCCCGAAGGCACCTTCGGAGCCGAGCACCAGGTCGAGCAGTTGCGGTCCCGCCGATGAGGCGGGGAAGCCGCCCACGCTCATCACCCCGCGCGGCGTCGCCAGCTTGGCGCTCACCAGCCAGTCCGCGGCGCGGCCATAGCGGCCCGAGCCTTGCCCGGCGCCGCGATGCGCGATCCAGCCGCCCAGGGTGGAGAATTCGAACGATTGCGGATGATGGCCGAGCGTGAAGCCCTTGGCCGCCAGCGCCTTCTCGAAAGCGGGGCCGTAGATGCCGGCCTCCGCCGTCGCGGTGCGCGACACCGCGTCGATCTCGATCAGCCGGTCCAGGCCCGACAGGTCGAGCGTCACCACCGATTTGAGCCCGCCGGTCGCCGCCGTCACCGAACCGACCACGCTGCTGCCGCCGCCGTAAGGCACGACCGCGACGCCGAACTCCGACGCGGTGCCGAGCACGGCCAGCACTTCCTCGGCCGAGCGCGGATAGAGCACCACGTCGGGTGCCAGCGACAGGTCGCCGGCGCGCAGCCGTAGGATGTCGTGATAACTCCGGCCCAGCGCATGGAAGGCGCGCTCATACGCATCCACGCGCACACGGTCGATGCCGAGCAAGGCGATGAACTTCGCCGCCGCCTCGACCGGCAGCCGCGTCGGCGCCAGCGCGATGCTGTCGAGCTCGCGCGCCGGCGTCGCCAGCAGCGCCGGCATGCCGAGCTCGGCGCCCAGCCATGCCCACACTTCCTCGCGCCCCGCCAGCTCGTCCTTGTGCGCCGCCCAGCCCCAGCCGTTCCAGCGGATCTTGCTGCGATCAATGCTCATGGCGTGCCCTGCACAAAGCCCTCACCCGTCATCCCGGCCCGCGAACCACGCCGAAGCGCAGCGAAGGCGGGTCAGCATCGCAAATTCAGCGCCCGCGGCAAAATCTCGAACGTCGCGGGCAGGCGCCCGGCCAGTTCGCCGTCGGTTTCGATGTAGACCGCCCGCCCGCGCGTCTCGGCCACCGGCGCGACCACGACCTTGCGTCCGCGCACCACCCGCACATGCGGCTTGTGGATGTGTGCACCGCTATAGATCAGCTTCATGTCGGCCAGCGCCTGCCCCTTGGGCGATCCGCCCATGATCACCACGTCGAACTTGCCGTCGTCGAAGGCGGCGCCGGGCGCCACCTTCATGCCGCCGCCGAAATACTGCCCGTTGGCGATCGCGGCGGTGCCGATGGTCGCGATCTCGTCGTTGGCGCCGTCGATCATGATGCGCAGCGGCGTGTTCTTGTAGGTCAGCATCGCCGCGGCGCTGTGGAAGGCGAACGCGAAGGGACCGCCGAACAGCTTGGCGATGCGCGCCCGGTTGACCTTCTCCACGATCACGCCCGACAGCCCGAACGAGGCGATATTGACGAAATAGCGCAGCACCGGGGCGCCGCGCGCGCTCAGGCACGACACCCGCCCGACGTCGCACGGGCGCACGCTCGCGGTCTTCAGCCGCTCGATCGCGGCGTCCGGCCCGGCCTCGATGCCGAACGACTTGCGGAAGTCGCCGCCGGTGCCGCTGGTGACGAAGGCGAACACCGCGTCGGGGTTGAGCGGCCCCTCGGCGCCGAACATCCCGTTCACCGCCTCGTTGATCGTGCCGTCGCCGCCGACCGCGACGATCTCCTGGTGCCCCTCGCGCAGGGCGGCGCGCACCAGCGCCGTCGCCTGGCCGCGCCCGCGCGTGAATTCGACCGACATGTGGGGATAGACGGCGCCGAGCCGGCGCTCGATCCGCTGCCAGTCGCGCCGGGTGCGGCCGTTGCCGGAGCGCGGATTGACGACGACGAACGCGGTCATGCCGCCTCGCGCGTCGCGAAGGCGCCGGCCAGCGACGCGATCTCGCGCGCCTGCCGCGCTGCGTCCCAGCCGAGCTCCGCCGCCATGATCCGCGCCGCGGTTTCGAGCGCCGCCGGCGCCGGCGCGCCGATCTGCCCGATACAGGTCCGCCGCATCACGACGTCGGCCAGCGTCATCGCCATCTCCTCGCGCACCGCGAACAGGACCTGCGCCCCGATGTCGCCGGCTGCGCCGATCGGCGCCTTCAGTTCCGGCCGGTTGTTCGCCTCCGCCAGCATGTCGCCCAGGCGCGTGCCGTACATATGCGCCAGATGTTCGAGGGTCGGCAGGTCGCCGTGTTCCTTCCGCTGCGCCCGCAGGAAGTCCGCGAAGCGGCCGACATCGCCGCCCGCCGTCGGCTCCTCGTCGGTCTCGCATTCCGCCGCCCTGGCCGACAGCTTCTCCACGATGGCATCGACGACGCCCTGCGCCAGGTCGCGCGACGTCGTCCATTTGCCCCCGATGGCGGAGAGCAGGCCGTCGAGCCCGTCGGACTCGCCGTGATCGACCAGTTCGGCGCGCCGGCTGGCGCCATAGGTGTCGCCGGAGCCGTCGTCGACCAGGGGCCGAAGGCCGGCATAGAAATGCTCGACCTTGCCGCGCGTCAGCGCCGCCGCCGGCAGGTATTTGTTGACGAGGGCGAGGAACGCGGCGATGTCGCCCTCGCTGACGTTCACCCCGTCGGGGCTATGGGTGAATTCGGTATCCGTGGTGCCCAGCAGCGTGTGCCCATGCCAGGGCAGCACGAAGAAATGGCCGCCGCCCGCCGCTATCGTCAGCGCGTTGCCGCGCGTCATCGCCGGCACCAGGACATGGATGCCCTTGGAGCGCAGCAGCTTGTGCGACGTCGGTCGCGCCAGCGCGCGCTCCAGGAAGATGTCCGCCCACGGTCCCGCCGCGATCAGCGTCAGCTTGGCGCGCACGTCGAAGCGCGCGCCGCCCAGCGTGTCGCGCACGGCGCAGCCCTCGATCCGGCCGCCGCGGTTCAGCAGCGTCTCGGCCTCGGCATGGTTGGCGATCGCCGCGCCGTCGCCGTCGGCCTCGATCAGGCATTCCAGCGCCAGCCGCTCCGGCGCGTACATCTGGGCGTCGTAGTATTTGAACGCGCCTTCGAGGCCTTGGCCCGCGAGCACCGGCTCCGCCGCCACCGCCTGCGTCGCGGAGAGCCAGGAATGGTTCGGCAGCTTCTGGTCGGGATCGTCCAGCCAGCTTTTGTCGAACGACAGCAGGTCGTACAGCGTCAGGCCGGCGGCCAGCGTCGCGCGCGCCTTGAAGCCGCCGCCTTGGAGCGGGACCAGGAAGGGCAGGGGATGCACCAGATGCGGCGCGATGCGCTGCCAGATCCGCCGCTCTTTCAGCGACTCGCGCACCAGCCCGAGTTCGAAATTGCGCAAATAGCGCAGTCCGCCATGGACCAGCTTGGAATTGTGCGCGCTGGTCGCGCCGGCGAAGTCGTTCTTCTCGACCAGGGCGACTTTCAGCCCCCGCATCGCCGCGTCGCGCGCGACGCAGGCGCCGGTCACCCCGCCGCCGACGATCAGCAGGTCGAAGGTCTCGTCGGCAAGGCGGGAAAGGGCGCGGCGCATGGCGCAAAGTCCGGGTCGCCTGACATCTTGTCAAGCAACGCGGCGCCGCTAAGCTCCTTTTGAACAGGGGGAGAAGCACATGCCCAGAATCGCGGCCAACGGCATCGAGATCGAATACGAGGACAGCGGCCCGCGCGGCGGCGCGCCGCTGCTTTTCATCAACGGCTTCGGCAGCCAGATGACCTCCTGGCCGGAGGATTTCCCCCGCGCGCTCGAGGCCAAGGGCCTGCGCGTCATCCGCTTCGACAACCGCGACGTCGGCCTCGGACGGAAGTGGGACGGCATCGTCCCCGACCTCAAGGCCGTCATCGCCGCGGTGCGCGAGGGCCGGACGCCGGACGTGCCCTACACGCTGAACGACATGGCGGCCGACGCCGCGGCGCTCCTGACCGCGCTCGGCATCGACACGGCGCATATCAGCGGCGCCTCGATGGGCGGCATGATCGCGCAGCTCGTCGCGCTCAACCATCCGGAGAAAGCGCGCTCGTTGATCTCGATCTTCTCGACCACGTCCGATCCCTCGTTGCCGCCGTCGTCGCCTGAGGCCATGGCCGCGCTCACCACGCCGGCGCCGTCCAACGACCGCGCCGCCGTCATCGCCCATTCGCTGAAGGGCCGCCGCGCCTATGCCTCGACTGCCTGGCCGTTCGACGAGGCGCGCCTGAGCGCGCTGATCGGCGCCAATTACGACCGCATGTTCTATCCCGAAGGCAGCGCCCGTCATTACGCCGCGATCGTCGCGAGCCCGCCGCGCACCGAGCGCCTCAAGGCGCTGAAGCTGCCGGCGCTGGTTCTGCACGGCTCGGTCGACACCCTGATCCGTCCCGCCGCCGGCCGCCACACGGCGCAGTGCATCGCGGGGAGCGAATATCACGAGATCGAAGGCTGGGGCCACGACATGCCGCTGGGCGCGATCCCGGTGGTCGCCGGCTATATCGGCGACTTCATCGCGCGGGTGGAAGCGGAGCGTACGAAGAAAGTGGCGGCGGAGTAGCCCCAACCTCCACTGTCATGGCCAGCGACTGCGGACCACCCAGTTGGTGCGCTACCGCATGCGGCCGAGATGGCTGAGACCTAATTGTGAATTGGGGGCAGGATGTCATCTGGGTGGCCCGCAGTCGCGGGCCATGACATCGGGGGAAGATTACTTGATCTTGCCTTCGTTGAACTCGACGTGCTTGCGCAGGACCGGGTCGTATTTCCGGATCTTGAACTTCTCGGTCATGGTGCGCGTGTTCTTCTTCGTCACATAGTAGAAACCCGTGCCGCCGCCGCTGTTCAGCTTGATCTTGGCCGTTGTCGGCTTCGCCATGGGGAAAACTCCTGGAATCTTGCTCGAAGGGCGGGGAATGTAGCCGCCGAACCCGGGAAGTCAAGGCGCCGGCGGCCCCGCCCACTCGCTGCCGTTTCCTCATTCCGATCAGCGGCTTGACGGCCCGCCGCGCGGCCCGGGCGCGCCGCGGCGGCTGTTCACTGTTAATACATCATGGCCGTTTACCGCCGCGAAAGGTTGCCCGGCGCAATAGTCCCGTGCCGGGGGGCCGACGAGGAGTGGCTACGTGCTTCAAGGTTCCCCAAGCCATTCCGGCATCTATGTACGACGCCAGGAAACCGGACAGCGCAAGCACCCCAGGGTGCTCGGCTGGTTCGGCACCGCCGCCCTCGCCATGGGCGGCAGCAATCAAAGCCTCTTTCTTTTGTCTGCGCTGTTCATCGGCCAGGGCGCGATCGCCGGGCAGGGCAGCGCCGCGGTGCCGCTGCTGATCTTCGGCCTGGTGCTGGCCCTGGTGGCGGCGCCGGGCTGGACCGAGCTCGTCCTGCTCTATCCCAATCGCGTCGGCGGCATCGCCGCCTCCTGCTCCGAAGCGTTCGGCCGCTACAGCCCGATCCTCGCCAACCTCGCGGGGGTCGGCTACTGGTGGGGCTGGATCCCGACCTGCGGCCTGACCGCGATCCTGTCGGCGTCGGCGATCCATCAATGGTACCTGCCCGGTGCGCGCGTCGAAATGCTCGCGACCGGCTTGGTGCTCTTCTTCATGACCGTGAACCTGTTCGGCATCAAATGGGTGAGCCGGGTCGTCATTCCCATCGCCGTCGCCTCCACCGCGCTGGCGTTCCTCTCGGGCCTGCTGCCGCTCCTGGCGGGCGAGGTCGATTGGCACCAGGCCATGGACTTCCACCTGACGACGCCGTTCGACGGCTGGTTCGGCGCTCTCACCAGCATGATGGCGGGCCTGTATCTCATCGGCTTCGCGGCGCCGGCCTTCGAGGCCGCGACTTGCCATGTCGGCGAGACGCGCGACGCCGTGCGCGAGGTGCCGCGTGCCGTGTTCGCCAGCGCGGTCATGGCCGTGGTCTATTTTCTCGTGCTGCCGGTCGTATGGCTGGGCGCCTTGGGGCCCGGCCAGCTCGGCCACGAACTCGCGCAGGTGCTGGGGCCGACCTACGCGCCGCTGTTCGGCAGCGCCGGCAAGGCGCTCGCCATGGGCTTCATGATGTTCACGATGTTCCACGGCACGATCCAGCCGCTTGCCGGCGCCTCGCGCACCCTGTCGCAGCTTTCCGATGACGGCCTGGTGCCGGAATTTCTCGGCCGGCGCCTGCCCAACGATGTGCCCTGGGCCGCGACCGTCCTCACCGCGGGGATGGCCATCCTGTTCCTGTGGCTGGGCGATCCCGTCTGGCTGATCGCCTCGGCCAACTTCACCTATCTGATCTCGATCTGCATGCCGTCGGTCGCCGTCTGGCTGATGCGCAAGGATCACCCCGACCTGCCGCGTCCCTATCGCGCGCCGCGCGGCATGATCGTGCTCGGACTGGTCGCCGCTGCGGTCTGGGGCCTGTCCGCCATTCTCGGCTTCCAGCAATTCGGCTTGCCGACCGTCCTCATCGGCCTCGCCTTCGCCTATTCCGGCGCCGCGCTCTATGCCTGGCGCAAATTCTCCGACCGCCGCAAGGCGGGCCTGCCGGGCATCGCCCGCACCATCCATCTGAAGCTGACCGGCGCGATGCTTCTGGTGCTGGCGATGGACGCCGCCGGCTATCTCCTCGCGGTCCAGAACATCGCCCCCGGCAATCTCGGGCTCAAGGCGGCGCTGGAGGACATCTTCGTCGCCGTCGCGATCATGACGATCGCGGTCGGCCTCGTTCTGCCCGGCACCATCGCCCATTCGGTGGTGGAAGTGACCGGCGCCGCCGATCGCCTGGTGCGCGGCACCATCGCCGATTTCGCGCGTGCCATGCGCTCGCTCGGCAGCGGCGATCTTTCCGGCGCCCACGCCACGGGCGCGTTCACGCCGGTCGACATCAATTCGCGCGACGAGGTCGGCGACATGGCCGAGAGCTTCAACACGCTGCAGCGCGAGATCGCCGACGCGGCCGAGGGCCTGAACGGCGCGCGCGACGGCCTGCAGATGGCGCGCAGCGAACTGATCGCCGCCAACGAGAAGCTAAAGGCCTCGAACCTCGAGCTCATGACGGCAAAGGAAGAGGCCGAAGCCGCCAACACGGCCAAGAGCGCTTTCCTCGCGGCGATGAGCCACGAACTGCGCACGCCGCTCAACGCCATCCTGGGCTTCTCCGACATGATCGGCCAGCAGGTGCTCGGCCCGGTCGGCGTGCCGGCCTATCGCGGCTATGCCGACGACATCCATTCCTCCGGCCGCCACCTGCTCGCCATCATCAACGAAGTGCTCGACATGGCGAAGATCGGCTCGGGCGAGTTCGTCCTGCACGAGCGGCCGGTGGACGCCGGCGAGGTCCTGCAAAGCGCCCTGACCATCGTGCGCCAGCAGGCCCAGGCCAAGGATATCGCGCTCGACATCGCGCTGGAGCGTCAGCTCCCGGCGCTGTTCGCCGACGAGGTCCGGCTGCGCCAGATCCTGATCAATCTGCTGACCAATGCGGTGAAGTTCACGCCGGACGGCGGCCGCGTCGCGGTCAAGGCGAGCCTCGGTGCCGGCGGCACGCTGTGCATCGCCGTCGCCGACAACGGCATCGGCATGACCGAAGCCCAGATTGCGATCGCGCGCCAGCCCTTTCGCCAGATCGATTCTTCGCTGGCGCGCAAATACGAAGGCTCCGGCCTCGGCCTGCCGCTGGCGGAAGGTCTGATGCAGCTCCATGGCGGGCGGCTGGAGATTCAGAGCGCCGAGGGCGTCGGCACCACCGTGACGATGATCTTTCCGGGCGAGCGGGTGCGGCCGGCGGAGCTCGCGCTCAGCGCCTGACGCCGGCAGGCCCCGCTTTCGCGAGGCCTGGACGTGGCGGCTCGCTCAGTAGCCCTGTGGAGGATGTGGCGGCGGCGGACCGTCGGGCCCGGGCGGCGGCGGCGGCGGACCGTCGGGGCGGTACTGGGCAAGTTCGTCTGCCGTGATCACGCCGTCGAGGTTCGCGTCTATTTTCTTGAAGCGCAGGGCGCTGCCGCGATCGAATTCCGCCCGGGTGACCTTGCCGTCACCATCGAGGTCGAACTGGCGCAGGAATCGCTCGGACATGCCGTGATGCGGCCCCGACGCTCCGTCCGGCGGGGGTGGCGGCGGGGGTGGAGATGCCAGTGCGGGGGCGGTCAATGCGAGCAACAGCGCGACCGGCAGAACCAGTTTTGCGAGTCCCATTTGGATGTCCTTTTGCGGCTGGAAGATGGCCGAGCGAGTCGGCCGTGCTTGTGCAACGTGCGGCCTTCGCCTTCGATCCGGATGCTCGTCTTATTGCGCGGACAGGACGCGACGGCGGCCTGTGGTCATCAGAAACATGACATAGCCAAGACTGATCGCCGCGAGCACCACCATCAGGCCGTTCGGATTCCACGCGTCCAGCGCGACGCCGCCGACCACCGGGCCGGCGACCAGTCCCCCGGCATAGAGCATCACATAGGCGGCATTGGCGCTCGCCAGCTCCGCGCCCTTGAAGCGCTGGCCCACCAGGGTCAGCCCGATCGTGTAGATGCCCATGATGATCCCGCCCCAGAAGAACAGCAGCACATACATCGGCGCCGGCGCGGGAATCGCAAACGGAGTCAGCGCCGCGCCGGCGACGCCGACGAGGGCGCAAAGGATCAGCAGCCGCCGCCGGTCGAAGCGGTCGGCCAGCATGCCGAGCGGATATTGGAACACCATGCTGCCCACCGAGGTCGCGGCGACCGCGAGCGCCGCCTGTCCTTCGCTGAAGCCCGAACGCACCGCGTAGACCGGAAAGAGGCCGAACAGTCCCGAATCCAGCGCCCCGAACACCAGCGCCGCCGCCAGGATGGCGGGCGCCGCGCGCAGCGCCCCCAGCACGCCGGCGCCCTCCTTCTCTTCGAGCTGCGGCGCCGCCCTGCGCGCCAGCAGCACCGGCACGATGGCGACGAGCAGCATCGCCGCGCCCAACGCGAAGGGCGCGACGCCGGTGGTGCCGGCGAAATAGAGAACCGCCGGCCCGAGCGCGAAGCCGCCCGAGATCGCGATGCCGTAAAGCGCGATATAGCGGCCGCGATTGCTCTCATCGGCAAGCTGGTTGATCCAGAATTCGGAGGCAACGAACAATCCGTTCAGTCCGACGCTGAGGACGAAGCGGGCGGGAAACCACAGCCACAGGCTCGGCGCGGCATAGAGCGCGAGCAGCGCGGCGGCCGATAGCGCCAGGGATCCGCCGAGATAGGGCGCGGTGCCGAAGCGCCGCAGCAGCCACGGCACGTTTGGGGTGATCAGGATCGCGGCGAGGCCGGCGGTCGCGAGGTTGAGCCCGTTGACGCTGCCCGGATAGCCCCGCCGCTCCAGGATCAGCGACAGCAGCGGCAGGGTGAGGCCGATCCCGACCGCGAACGCGGTGCAGGCCGACAGGATGGCGACCAGGCTGAGATTTTTCTCGCGCATCATTTCAACCCTCCCCTTGAGGGAGGGTCGAAATTTGCGGAGCAAATTTCGGGGAGGGGTCCGACGTCGCGCTCGGCGCCCGACCCCTCCCCGAAAAATTCTTCGCTCCGCGCGAATTTTTTGGCCCTCCCTCAAGGGGAGGGCGGAAGCGAAGCCGCCGCTTCATCTAGATATGCACCAGCGACGGCCTGCCGCGCGTGAAGCGATAGAATGGCACGGGGCGGCCGGCCTCGCCGCCGAGCCGCGCCTCGACTTCGTCCAGCACGGTGCGGGTGATGCTCGGCAGGTCGAGGGCGCGCGCCTCGGCGATGGTCAGCCAGGCGGGCGTGAGCAGTTCCTCGTTCTGCGCGCCGCTCAGCTCATGCGTGATCAGGCCGGCATCGGCCATGAAGAAGCGGGCGTCGAAGCGCCGCGTCCGGTTCGGCGGCGTGATGGCTCGCGCGATCAGTTCCAGCGTGTCGAGTCGCGGCACGACGCCTTGCGCGAAATACTTCTTCCACGCCGGGGCGCGGCTGCGCGGCACCTTGGCCGCGCGCTGGCCGAGCACGATGCCGGTCTCCTCGAAGGTCTCGCGGAATCGCGGCCAGCGCCAGGCCGCGCGCCCGCGCCGGGCTGCTGCCGAGCGCCGCGCGCGCCGCCACGTCGGGGCGCAGTTCCGCCGCGACCGCGATGCGCATGTCGCCGGCATCGATGCGCCCGCCGGGAAACACGTATTTGTTGGCCATGAACGCCATGTTGCCGTGGCGCCGGCCCATCAGCACGCGCGCCGCGCCGCCGTCGCGCTTCACCAGCACCAGCGTCGCCGCATCCTTGGGACGCAGCGTCTGTTCGACGATTTTCTCGTTGTCGGGATCGAAGATGGCCATGGATGGAAGTTTAGAGGCGTTCATTTGAGCGAGTCGAATCTTCAACCCTCCCCTTGAGGGAGGGTCGACAATTTGCGAAGCAAATTTCGGGGAGGGGTCCGGCGTCGCGCTCGATGCCCGACCCCTCCCCGAAAAATTCGCGAAGGCGCGAATTTGTTCGGCCCTCCCTCAAGGGGAGGGCGGAATCACCGCCGCCGTCCACGCGGCCGCGTCGTGAACCGCGGCTTGTTCCCGCGCTCCGTCGTTGACGCTTCGGCAAGTTCGAAGCGCAGGCCGCCGGTCAGCGGCGCCGCCTCGACCAGCTTCACGTTCACGATGTCGCCGAGTCTGTACGCCGTGCCGGTGCGGTCGCCGATGAGCGCGTGCCGCGCCTCGTCATGCTTGAAGAACTCCCCGCCCAGCGACCGTATCGGCAGGAGGCCTTCGGCGCCGGTATCGGCCAGCCGCAGGAACAGGCCGAACCGCGTCACGCCGGTGATGCGCCCGTCGAAGGTCGCGCCGACGCGGTCCTCCATGAACGCCGCGACATAGCGGTCGGTCGAGTCGCGCTCCGCCGCCATGGCGCGGCGCTCGGTCATCGAGATGTGCTCGGCGATCTCGCCCAGGCGCCCGGCCTCACGGTCGGTCAGCCCGTCGTCGCCGAAATGATGCGCCTTGACCAGGGCGCGGTGCACGATGAGGTCGGCATAGCGCCGGATCGGCGAAGTGAAATGCGCATATTTGGCGAGGTTCAACCCGAAATGCCCGACATTGTCCGGCGAATAGACGGCTTGCGCCTGGGTGCGCAGCACCACGTCGTTCATCACCGCCTCGTGCGGCCCGCCCTTGGCCTGGCCGAGGATACGTTGAACAGGCCCGGCTTGACGACCTGGCCCTTGGCGAAGGCGATGCCGACGGTGCGCAGGAAGTCGGAGAACCCGAACAGCTTCTCCTTCGAGGGCTGCTCGTGGATGCGGTAGATCAGCGGCGTCTTCTTCTGCTCCAGCACCTCGGCCGCCGCGACATTGGCGAGCACCATGAATTCCTCGATGAGCTTCATCGATTCCAGCCGCTCGCGGAACGCGATCGAGGCCACCTTGCCGTCGGCGCCCAAGACGATGCGCCGCTCCGGCAGGTCGAGGTCGAGCGGATCGCGCCTTTTGCGCTCCAGCAGCAGCACCTGGTAGCAGGCCCAGACATCCGCCAGCGTCTGCTTCGCCACCGCCGACATTGCGGCGTCCGGCCTGCCGTCGAATGCAAGCTGCGCCTGCTGATAGGTCAGCCGTGCCGCTGAGCGCATCACGCCGCGCAGGAATTCGTGCCGCCGCTTGTGACCGGCCTTGTCGAACGTCATGCGCACCGCAAGGCAGGCGCGGTCGACGCCTTCCTTCAGCGAGCACAGATCGGCCGACAGGTGTTCCGGCAGCATCGGCACCACGCGGTCGGGAAAATAGGCCGAGTTGCCGCGCTTGTAGGCCTCGCGGTCGAGCGCCGAGCCCGGCGTCACGTAATGCGCCACGTCGGCGATGGCGACCAGCGCGATCATGCCGCCCGGATTCTTCGGATCGTCGTCCGGCCCCGCCCACACCGCGTCGTCATGGTCGCGCGCATCGACCGGGTCGATGGTGACCAGCGGTACGCCGCGCAGGTCGGTGCGCCCGCGCAAATCGGGCGGCGTCGCGGCCTCGGCCTGTTCGATCACCTCCTTGGGGAATTCCGTCGGGATGCCATGGGCATGGATCGCGATCAGGCTGACGGTCTTGGGCGAGCTCATATTGCCCAGCCGCTCGACCACCTTCGCACGCGGGAAACCGGCGGCGCGTCCGGCGAGCGGCTCGACCACCACAAGTTCGTTGTTCTGCGCGCCGCCGCGATCGCGTTCATCGACCGCGAATTCGGTGCGGCTCTTGCGGTCGATCGGCGCGAGGCGCAAGCCGCCCGGCGTCATCGTCAGCACGCCCAGCACCTTGTGCGCGCTGGCGCCCAGCCGCTTGATGATGCGCGCTTCGTAGCCGTCCCGGCCCTTGCTCAGCCGCGCCAGCACGCGCTCGCCGCGCCCCAGCGCCGACCCGGCATCGTCGCGTCCCGGCACCACGATGATCTTTGGCGGTTCCTCGTTCGACTCCCATTTCTGCGGCGCGGCGAGCAATTCGCCGTCGGTGTCCTGACCGGTGATCTCCAGCACCGCGACGTCGGGCAGGGCACCCGGCGCGGCATAGCCCTGGCGCCGGTTGCCGGCGATGGCGCCGTCCTGCTCCAGCTCTTTGAGGATGCGTTTCAGCGCAATGCGGTCTGAGCCCTTGATGCCCAGCAGCTTGGAGAGATCGCGTTTCGTCGCGTTCGGCTTGTCGGCCAGCAGTTCAAGGACGCGCGCCTTGTCGAGAGGCGGGGCGTTGCCGGGCTGTTTCTTCTTCGCCAAGTCTTTACTCGCCGGCCACCGGTTCGGGCTTCTTCTTCGCCGGGGCTTTTTTCTTGGCGGGCGCCGCCGCCTTTTCCGCCTTGGGCGCGGCCTTTGCCTTCGCCTCTTTCTTCGGCTTGGGAGCGGCCTTCGCCTTCGGCGCCTTCTTCTTCTTTCCGCCGCCCTTGGCCGCGCGGTCGGCGATCAGCGCCAGCGCCTGCTCCAGGGTGATCGCTTCCGGCTCGTCGCTGTCGGGCACCGTCGCGTTGGTCGAGCCGTCGGTGACGTAGGGCCCATAGCGGCCCTTCATCAGCTTGATCGGCGTGCCGCTGGGATCGTTGCCCAGTTCCTTGAGCGCCTGCGGTCCGCGGCGGGCGCGCGGATTGTTCTTCTTCTCCGCGATCAGGTCGACGGCGCGGTTGAGCCCGACGGTGAACACGTCCTCCGCCGATTCCAGCGAGGCATACATCCCGTCATGCGCCACGTAAGGCCCGAAGCGGCCGAAATTGGCGGTGATCGGCTTGCCGGTCTCCGGATGCAGCCCGACCTCGCGCGGCAGCGCCAGCAGCTTCAGCGCATAGTCGAAATCGACATTGGCGACGTCGTAGTCCTTCGGGATGCCCGAGCGCTTGGGCTTGGCGCCTTCGCCGAGCTGCACATAGGGTCCGAACCGCCCGGAGCGCAGCGACACCTTCTCGCCGCTGACCGGATCGAGGCCCAGTTCGCGCGGCGCCGCCGCCTGGGCGTCGGCATTGTTCTGGCCGAGCTGCCGGGTGAAGCGGCATTCGGGATAGTTCGAGCAGCCGACGAAGGAGCCGAAGCGCCCCAGCTTCAGGCTGAGCTCGCCGTTGCCGCAGCTCGGGCAGCGGCGCGGCGGCGAGCCGTCGGCATTGGGCGGGAAGATGTGCGAGCCCAATATGTCGTTCAGCGTGTCGATGACGTTGGAGATCTTCAGGTTCTTGGTCTCGCCGACCGCGGCCGAGAAATCGCGCCAGAAGTCGCGCAGCAAGGCCTTCCAGTTCATCTCGCCGGCCGAAACCTCGTCGAGCTTCTCTTCGAGGTCGGCGGTGAAGCCGTATTCGACATAGCGCGGGAAATAGGTCGCGAGGAACGCCGTCACCAGCCGGCCCTTGTCGTCGGGCACGAAGCGGCCGCGGTCGACCCGCACATAGGTGCGGTCGCGCAGCGTCGACAGGATCGAGGCATAGGTCGAGGGCCGCCCGATGCCGAGTTCCTCCAGCTTGCGCACCAGGCTGGCTTCGGAATAGCGCGGCGGCGGCTCGGTGAAATGCTGCGCCGGATTGACCTTCTCGACTTTCGCCGCTTCGCCGGCCGTGACCTTGGGCAGCTTGGAGCCGTCTTCATCATCCTCGTCGTCTTTTCCCTCTTGGTAGAGGGTGAGGAAGCCGTCGAACAGCGTCACCGTGCCGGTGGCGCGCAGCGTGATCTTCTTGTCGGCGCTGGTCACATCGACGGTGGTGCGCTCCAGTTCGGCGCTTTCCATCTGGCTCGCGATGGCGCGCTTCCAGATCAGCTCGTAGAGCCGGGCGCTGTCGCCGTCGAGATATTTGGCGACGTCTTCGGGGGCGCGGTCGAAGCTGGTGGGGCGCACCGCCTCATGCGCCTCCTGGGCGTTCTTGGCTTTGCTGACATAGACGCGCGGGGCGCCGGGCACATAGCGCTGGCCGTAGCGCGCCCCGATGGTGGCGCGGGCCTCGGCGACCGCCTCGGGCGCCATGGTGATGCCGTCGGTCCGCATATAGGTGATGAGGCCGACCGTCTCGCCGCCGATATCGGCGCCTTCATAGAGGCTCTGGGCGATCTGCATCGTGCGCTTGGCGCCGAAGCCGAGCTTGCGCGAGGCTTCCTGCTGCAATGTGGACGTAATGAAGGGCGGCGCCGGATGGCGCTTGACCGGCTTGCTCTCGACGCTCTCGATGGCGAAGCGCTGCGCCTCGATCGCCGCCACCGCCGCCTGCGCTTCCGCCTCGGTCTTCAGCGACAGCTTGTCCAGCTTCTCGCCGTTCAGCCTGGTCAGCCGCGCGTCGAAGCCGCCGGCGGCGGTCGTCACATCGGCGTCGATGCTCCAATATTCCTGGGCGCGGAACGCCTCGATCTCGACCTCGCGGTCGACCACCAGGCGCAGCGCCACCGACTGCACCCGGCCGGCCGAGCGCGCGCCCGGCAGCTTGCGCCACAACACCGGCGACAGGGTGAAGCCGACGAGATAGTCGAGTGCCCGGCGCGCCATATAGGCGTCGACCAGCTCCTCGTTGATCTGGCGCGGATGGGCGATGGCTTCGAGGATCGCCGCCTTGGTCACAGCGTTGAACGCGACCCGCTCGATCGCGACGCCGGACAGCACCTTCTTCTGCTTGAGCACTTCGAGCACATGCCAGGAGATCGCCTCGCCCTCGCGGTCGGGGTCGGTCGCCAGGATCAGCTTGTCGGCACCTTTGACCGCATCGGCGATTTCCTTGACCCGCTTGGCGCCCCGGTCGTCGACCTCCCAGCTCATGGCGAAGTCTTCGTCCGGCTTCACCGAGCCGTCCTTGGAGGGCAGGTCGCGGATATGGCCGAAGCTGGCGAGGACCTTGTAGCCCGCGCCCAGGTACTTGTTGATGGATTTGACCTTGCCAGGCGATTCGACGACGACAACGTTCATGTGTGAGGTGGTGCTCTGCTTGAGTTCCGGCCGGGACCGTGGCCCCGGGGCCGCGAAAAGTGCCCAAAGAGGGGTCTTGATCCCGAAGGCGCGGGACACTGATAGGACGAGGCGGCGGGTGTCAACGCCGGGGGCGTCCCGGAGATAAAACCTTAAGTTGTGAAAACGACCAATTCTCGTCCGATATGTTACTATAAGTTGTATTCTGTGGGTGGTTCCCCTACGCTGTAGACCGTTGCGACAGCAGTCCGGGTCCATGCCCTCCTATCCGCGCGCAGGACGGCCGCTTATCGGCACCCCTCAGGCTCCGCTGACGCCCGCGGAAACCGCCCGATATACGCGCGATCTTCTTGAATCTCTTCGCAAAATCGCTCTAGGGCAGGGCCAGGGTTTGCTCGCCCATCTGATCGGCCTGGCCGCCGCCGAAGCGCGCCATTTGGGCGATCAGCTCCAGGAGACGCCGCCGCCCGGGTGACGCGCGAGTCGCCCGGCGAGTTCCAGCTCCAGCAAAATTATTGCGACAGTGGCCGCTGACACCCGGCAAAGGCGCACCAGCTCGTCGACTGCCACCGGCGCGGGTCCCAGCGCCTCTTCGACCCGGGCCCGGATTCGGTCGGCCTCCGCCTCATCCCCCTGGGCGGGCGACACAGGCTCTTCACGCTCCGGGTCGCGGAATGCTTGGCCCAGGATCGGCTGCAGTCCTGCGATCACGTCGGCTGCCGTCTCGGTCAGCGTCGCGCCGTCGCGGATCAGCCGGTTGGCGCCGCGCGCGCGGGGGTCGAGCGGCGATCCCGGCACCGCGAAGATCTCGCGCCCCTGTTCGAGCGCGAAGTTCGCCGTGATCAGCGAGCCCGAGCTTTCCGCCGCCTCCACCACCACCACGCCGCGCGCCAGGCCGGAGATGATCCGGTTGCGGCGGGGGAAGTGCCGCGCCTGCGGCGCCTGTCCCAGCGGCATTTCCGACACGATGCAGCCTTGCGCGCGGATGCGCTCATAGAGCGGCTTGTTCTCCGCCGGATAGACGGTGTCGGCGCCGCCGGCGACCACGGCGCAGGTCCCGCCTTCGAGCGCGCCCTCATGCGCCGCCGCGTCGATCCCGCGCGCGAGGCCCGACACCACGACAAGTCCGGCGGCCGCCAGATCGCGCGCCAGCGTCTGCGCCAACTTGCGTCCCAGCGCCGAGGCGTTGCGCGCGCCCACCACGGCGACCATCTCGCGCTGGAGCAGCGTCGCATGGCCGATGACGCAGATCAGGGGCGGCGGCGGCTCCGCCGCGCCGAGCCCGCGCGGGAATTCCGCCTCGCAGCTCGCGATCATGCGCCCGCCGAGCTTGCCCAGGCCCGCCAGTTCGCGCGCCGCGTCGTCTTCGCTCGGGATCGGCAATCCGTCGCCGCCGCCGCGCCGCACCAGCCTTGGCACTTCCTTCAGCGCCGCACCGGCCGAGCCGAAGCGCGCGATCAGATGCGCGAAGGTGACGGGTCCGACGTTCGGCGTCCGCGCCAGCCGAAGCCAGGCGCGCCGCTCGCCATCGCTCAGCACCGGCGCGCTCACGCGGGCTTGGGTTTGCTGCCGATACGCGGCTCCTCGCCGCGCAACAGGCGGCGGATGTTTTCGTGATGGATGACGAGGACGAGCACCGCCAGCACCACGGTCAGCGCGGTTTCGTGGAGGCGGTGGAACAGGAGCATGTAGAGCGGCGTGACCGCGGCCGCGACCAGCGCCGACAGCGAGGAGATGCGGAACAGCGCCAGCACCGCGCCCCAGCTCGCCAAGCCCAGCAGCGCCACGGGCCAATAGAGCGCCAGCAGGATGCCGAGCGACACCGCGACGCCCTTGCCGCCCTTGAAGCCGAGCCACACCGGAAAGAGATGGCCCAGGAACGCGCCCAGCGCCGCGAACAGCGCGGCATCGGCGCCCCAGACCGCTTGCGCGATCAGCACCGGCGCCGCGCCTTTCAGCGCGTCGAACAGCAGCGTCAGTCCCGCCGCCGCATAGTTGCCGGTGCGCAGGACATTGGTCGCGCCGATGCTGCCCGAGCCGATCTTGCGCACATCGCCGGCGCCGAACGCCCAGGTAAACAGCAACCCGAACGGCACCGAACCGAACAGGTAGCCGATTGCTGACGCGATCGCGGCGTCCTGCCAGCTAAGGGAGAAGTCGAGAAAGGACATTTGCTAGTTGCGAATCGTTCGCAAGAGTGGCAGGATGGAAGGGGCGGCGAAGGGCGAAACCATGGCGCACATTACGTCAGTTCAGCAGTTGCGGGAACATCTGCCCGAGCCCGCCGGTCCGACCCGGATGAAGATCCGCGATCACCTCGACGAGCAGTCGGTCGCCTTCATCGCCCGCTCGCCATTCCTGCTGCTCTCCACCGTGGGCGAGGACGGCACGCTCGAAGTCAGTCCCAAGGGCGACGAGCCCGGCTTCGTCCATGTCGAGGATAAAAATACGCTGCTGTTTCCCGACCGCCCCGGAAACAACCTCGCCTTCGGCCATATCAACATCCTGAGCAATCCCAATGTCGGCCTGATCTTCCTGTGCCCCGGCACCGGCGAGACCCTGCGCCTCAGCGGCCGCGCCACGCTGCACGACGACGACGCCTTGCGCGAAAAGCTCAGCGCCCGCGGCAAGCCCGCCAAGCTGGTGATGAAGGTGGAGGTGATCCGCAGCTATTTCCACTGCGCCCGCTCGGTGCTGCGCGCCAATCTGTGGAAGCCGGAGGCCTGGCCGGCCGAACCGCTGAAGGTCTCGTTCGGCAAGATCATGGCAGAGATTATGAAGGCCGACGCCGCGATCATCCCCATGATCGACGCGAACATCGAGAAAGCCTACACGCCGGAGAATTTGTAGCTCACTTGTCATCCCCGGCGAGCGCGCCCTTCGCGCGCGAGGGAAGGGGACCCAGGTGGTCAGACCGGGTCTGGTCCATCCACCTGGGTCCCCTTCCCCTCGCTTCGCTCGGCCGGGAATGACGGTGGAGCTTTATCGCGAAGTCTTCCGCTCGAACACCTGCACCCCGCCGACGAACGTCCGGACCGCCCGCCCGTGGAACCGCCGTCCCTCGAACGGCGTGTTGCGCGCGCGCGACAGCAGCGTCTCGGCATCGACCGTGTAGGGCTCGTCGGGATCGATCAGCACCAGATCGGCCGGCGCCCCCTTGGCCAGCGTCCCCGCGTTCAGGCCCAGGATTCTCGCCGGCGTCGCGGTCAGCGCCTTCAGCACATGGCTCAGCGTCGCGCGCCCGTCATGGTGCAGCCCCAGCGCCACCGGCAGCAGCGTCTCCAGCCCCACCGCGCCGAACGCCGCCTGCGCGAAGGGCTGGCGCTTGGTGTCGGCGCCCTGCGGATCGTGGCTCGACACGATGATGTCGATCAGGCCGGAGGCGACGCCCTCGACCATCGCGGCGCGATCGGCTTCCGAGCGCAGCGGCGGCTTCACCTTGCGGAACGTATAGTACGAGCCGACATCCAGTTCGTTCAGCGCCAGATGATGTGCCGCGACCCCGCAGGTGACGGCCAGGCCGCGCTGCTTGGCCGCCGCGATGATGTCCAGCGAAGCGCCGGTCGAAATCTGCGCGAAGTGGTAGCGCGCGCCGGTCATCTCGACGAGGCGGATGTCGCGCTCGACGATGATCGCCTCGGCGGCGGCCGGCGCCGCCGGCAGGCCCAGCCGCATCGCGAACTCGCCCTCGGTCACCGAGGCACCCGCGCTCAGATCGGGGTCCTCGGCATGGCCCACGACCAGCGCCCCGAAGGTGTTGGCATAGGCCAGCGCCCGGCGCAGCACGCGGGTGTTGGCGATGGTGCGGTCGCCGTCGGTGAACGCCACCGCGCCCGCCTCTTGCAAGAGGCCGATCTCGGTCATGGTCTCGCCGGCAAGGCCCTTGGTCAGCGCCGCCATCGGCGCCACTCGCACTTTCGCCGTCGCAGCGGCGCGGCGCAGGATAAAGTCGACCAGCGACGGCTCGTCGATGATCGGATCGGTGTTCGGCATCACGATGATGGTGGTGATCCCGCCCGCCGCCGCCGCGTCGGAAGCCGATGCCAGCGTCTCGCGGTATTCGCTGCCCGGCTCACCCGTGAACACCCGCGCGTCGATCAGCCCCGGCGCCAGCACCAGGCCCTTGGCGTCGATCACTTCGGGATCGTTCGGCTCGGCGTCGTTGAACAGGCGCGGGCCGACATCGGCGATGCGCCCGTTCTCGACCAACAGGCCGCCCCTGACGTCCAGCCCGCTGGCCGGATCGATCAGCCGCGCATTCTTGAAGGCGATGCGCCCCATTTTGTTCAAAGCGGTCATGGCGCGTTGCGCCCCCCGGTCGCGAGCCCGCGGCTCAGCGCATCGAGAACCGCCATGCGGATCGCGACGCCCATCTCGACCTGTTCCTGGATCAGGCTGACCTCGATGTCGTCGGCAACGGCGCTGTCGATCTCGACGCCGCGGTTCATCGGCCCCGGATGCATGACGAGGGCGCCCTTCTTGGCGACGGCGAGCTTGTCGCGGTCGAGGCCATAGAAGTGGAAATATTCCCGCGTCGAGGGCACGAAGGCGCCCGACATGCGCTCGAGCTGCAGCCGCAGCATCATCACGATGTCGACGCCCTCCAGCCCTTGTCTCATGTCGTGGTAGATCTCGACCCCGAAGCGCTCGGCATCGCTGGGCAGAAGCGTGCGCGGCGCCACCAGCCGCACCCGCGCCCCCATCTTGAGCAGCAGATGGATGTTGGAGCGCGCCACCCGGCTGTGCAGCACGTCGCCGCAGATCGCCACGATCAAGCCTTCGAAGCGCCTAAGCCGCCGCCGGATGGTCAGCGCGTCGAGCAGCGCCTGGGTCGGATGCTCGTGGCTGCCGTCGCCGGCGTTCACGACGCAGCAATCGAGCTTGCGCGCCAGAAGCTCCGCCGCGCCGCTATCCGGGTGCCGCACCACCAGGATGTCGGGCCGCATCGCGTTCAGCGTCGTCGCGGTGTCGATCAGGGTCTCGCCCTTGGACACCGACGAGGTCTTGACGCTCATGTTCATGACGTCGGCGCCGAGCCGCTTGCCCGCCAGCTCGAACGAGCTTTGCGTCCGCGTCGAGGCCTCGAAGAACAGGTTGATGAGGGTGCGCCCCTTGAGGACGTCGGTCTTCTTGTTGGCGCCGCGGTTGAGCGCGGCATAGCCCTCGGCGAGATCGAGCAGGGCCGCGATCTCGCCCACCGAAAGATGTTCGATGCCGAGCAGGTGGCTGGATGTCAGAAGAGGTTCGGCGGCGGCCGGGGTGGTCATTAAAGGTGGGTGTATAGGGAACGAGGCCGGCAGGGGCAAGTCGTCTCATAAGCAGGCAAAATAATAGTAGCCCTCTCTGTGGACAATTCGGCCGAGCCGATCCGCGGACCATCGAACGCCGACGGTGTTGCCGCACGGAAACCGCCCCCAGTGGTAAACGAGTTCGTCCTTGGGATCCCAACGCGCGTCCCAGTCGGGGCAGGTGATGGTCAATACGCCGACGGCGGCACTCGCCCATTTCGGCGTGCAGGTCTTCGGCATGTGGGGATCGCGCGCGAAATTTTGCTCGAGAAGCGCGGCTTCGAGGGCCTGTTGCGGGGTGCCGCGCGGAAAACGGCGCGCGACAGCCTCGTCGAATTGGCGGCTTGCTGATTCGCAATTTTGCCAATCATGGCAGTGGATATTGCCGGCGATCGGCGGCGGCCCCGGGTCGAACTGCAAGGCGACGGCGAGCAGAAGCCGCGCATTCTCGGACAGTGCCAAGGCAATACCCAGAGCGGCGAGCAGACAGACGAGCGCTATCAATCCGATACGGATCGCGGATTTCATCGACTTCGTTCCAAATATCTGAGCCGCTCCAGCGCGCCCTGCAGGATGTACGCCGCCGCCATCTTGTCCACCACCTCGCCGCGCCTTTTGCGCGAAGCGTCGGCGTCCAGCAGCGTCCGCGTCACCGCCGCGGTAGACAGCCGCTCGTCCCACATCAGGACGGGAAGCGGCGAGCGCGCCGCGAAGTTGCGCGCGAAGGCCCGCGCCGATTGCGCCGACGGCCCGTCCGTTCCGTCCATGTTCAGCGGCAACCCGACGACAATCCCGCCCACATTCTGCGCCGTCACGATCGCGTCCAGCTTCACCGCGTCCACCGAGAATTTACCGCGCTTGAACGTCTCCACCGGCGTCGCCACCGTCAGCCGCGTGTCGGAAAGCGCGATCCCGATGGTCTTCTCGCCGAGGTCGAGCCCGAGCAGCCGCGCGGAGGGCGCGAGCAGGGCTTTGAGGTCTTCGATGGCGACGATCATAAAATAAGAAAACTCCCTCTCCCCCTCCGGGGGAGAGGGCAGGGGTGAGGGGGTGCTGCAGGCACAAGCGCAGACTTCGACACCCCCTCACCCTAACCCTCTCCCCCAGAGGGGGAGAGGGAATTCACCATGTGCTCACCGCTGCCCGATCTCGATCCGGTTGCCGGCGGGATCGCGGACGAAGAACCGCGCCAGGCCCTCGGCGACGCCTTCGCCTTCGATGGCGACGCCGTGCGCCAGCACCGCCGCTTTCGCCGCCGCCAGGTCCGCGGTGAGGAAGCAGATATGCCGCTTGCTCTGGGCCCCCGCCGACGGAGGCCGGCCATCAATCAAGACCTCCGGATCGACCCCGATATGCATCTGCAGCGTCCCGACCTGGAACCACGCCCCGCCGCGCGCCTTCAATTCCGCCGGCTTCTCGATCTCGGGAAAGGCGAACACCTCGCGGTAGAATTTGAGGCACGCCGCCTCCAGCGCGCGCGGAACGGCGATCTGGACGTGGTCGATACCGGTAATGCCGAGTGACATAGCCGCAATTCCGCTTCCGATGCTTGCCGCTGGCCTGCGAGCTTGCTAGCTAACGGACTGATTTTCCAGCCTATAGGCCCGCCCATGACCGTCGGCAAGGACGATGTTCGCCGCATTGCCAAGCTTGCCCGCCTCGCCCTCGACGAGGCGCGGGTCGAACCCATGGTCGGCGAGCTCAACGGCATCTTCGCCTGGGTCGAGATGCTGAACGAAGTGAACGTCGACGGCGTCGCCCCCCCTGACCAGCGTGGTCGAGCAGCGCCTCAAGATGCGCGAAGACAAGGTGACCGACGGCGGCAATGCCGACGCCCTGATGGCCAACGCGCCGCTGGGCGAGGACCATTTTTTCGTCGTGCCCAAGGTGGTCGAATAATGTCGCTGCCCGGCACGCTCACCGATTTCACCCTCGCCGAGGCGCGCGATGCGGTGCGCGCCCGCAAGGTTTCGTCCAAGGAATTGACGACCGCCTTCGTCAAGGCCGTGGCCGACGCCCGCCCGCTCAACGCCTTCGTCACCGAGACGCCGGAAAAGGCGCTGGAGATGGCGCTCGCCTCCGACGTGCGCCTCGCCCATGGTACCGCCCGCCCGCTCGAAGGCCTGCCGCTCGCGATCAAGGACCTGTTCTGCACCAAGGGGGTCAAGACCACCGCCGGCAGCAGGATCCTCGGCAACTTCGTCCCGCCCTACGAATCCACCGTGTCGCAGAACCTGTGGGACGCCGGCGCCGTGATGCTCGGCAAGACCAACATGGACGAGTTCGCGATGGGCTCGTCGAACGAAACATCCGCCTTCGGCCCGGTGCTCAACCCGTGGCGCGCCCGCGATTCCAACGCCAACCTGGTGCCCGGCGGCTCGTCCGGCGGCTCGGCCGCCGCGGTGTCGGGCCATCTCTGCCTCGCCGCCACCGGCACCGACACCGGCGGCTCGATCCGCCAGCCCGCCGCCGTCACCGGCACGGTCGGGCTCAAGCCGACCTATGGCCGCTGCTCGCGCTGGGGCATCGTCGCCTTCGCCTCGTCGCTCGACCAGGCCGGCCCGATGACCCGCACGGTGCGCGACGCCGCGATCCTGATGAAGCACATGGCGAGCGTCGACCCCAAGGATTCCACCTCGGTCGATCTGCCGGTTCCCGACTACGAGGCGACCCTCGAAAGCGGCGTCAAAGGCCTGCGCGTCGGCATCCCGAAGGAATACCGCATCGCCGGCACCCCGCCCGAGATCGACGCCTTGTGGCAGAAGGGTGCCGAATGGCTGAAAGCCCAGGGCGCCGAGATCGTGGAGGTCTCGCTTCCCCACACCAAATACGCGCTTCCCACTTATTATATAGTGGCCCCCGCCGAGGCCTCCTCGAACCTCGCCCGCTATGACGGGGTGCGCTACGGCCACCGCGCCGCCGGGGTGCGCGACATCACCGATCTCTACGAGAAAAGCCGCGCCGAAGGCTTCGGCAAGGAAGTCCAGCGTCGCATCCTGATCGGCACCCATGTGCTGTCCTCGGGCTATTACGACGCCTTTTACGCCCGCGCCCAGAAGCTGCGCACCCTGATCCTGCGCGACTTCACCGAGGCTTACAAAGTGTGCGACGTGCTGCTGACCCCGGCGACGCCGTGCCCCGCCTTCGGCGTCGGCGAGAAGACCGCCGATCCGGTCGAGATGTACCTCAACGACGTCTTCACCGTGACCGTGAACCTCGCCGGGCTTCCCGGTATCGCCGTGCCCGCCGGCCTGACCGCCAGCGGCCTGCCGCTCGGTCTCCAGCTCATCGGCAAGGCGTTCGACGAGGCCACCATCCTCACCGCCGCGCGCGCCATCGAGATCGCGTCGGGCTTCGACAGCAAACCCACCCAGTGGTGGAGGGCGGCATGAGCAAGCTGATCAAGGGCAGCACCGGCAATTGGGAGATCGTCGTCGGCATGGAGGTCCATGCCCAGATTCTCTCGGAGTCCAAGCTGTTCTCCGGCGCCGCCACGGCGTTCGGCGCCGCGCCCAACAGCCAGGTCTCCTTCATCGACGCCGGCATGCCCGGCATGCTGCCGGTGATCAACGCCAAATGCGTCGAGCAGGCGGTGCGCACCGGCCTCGGCCTCAAAGCGCAGATCAACCTGACATCGGTGTTCGACCGCAAGAACTACTTCTATCCCGACCTGCCGCAGGGCTATCAGATCAGCCAGTACAAGAACCCGATCGTCGGCGAGGGCGAGATCTTCCTCGACATGAAGGACGGCGAGACCATCCGCGTCGGGATCGAGCGCCTGCACATGGAACAGGACGCCGGCAAGAGCCTGCACGACCAGCATCCCGACCATTCCTATGTCGATCTCAACCGCTCCGGCGTCGCGCTGATGGAGATCGTCTCCAAGCCGCACATGCGCGGCAGCGAAGAGGCGGCGGCGTTTCTCAAGAAGCTGCGCGCCGTGCTGCGCTATCTCGGCACCTGCGACGGCAACATGGACGAAGGCTCGATGCGCGCCGACGTCAACGTCTCGGTCTGCCGCGAGGGCGGCTACGAGAAGTTCCGCGCCGACGGCGACTTCAAGCATCTGGGCACGCGCTGCGAGATCAAGAACGTCAACTCGATGCGCTTCGTGGCGCAGGCGGTGGAGTTCGAGGCCCGCCGCCAGGTCGATCTGATCGAGGACGGCGGCACGATCCGCCAGGAAACCCGGCTCTACGACTCCAAGACCGGCGAGACCCGCTCGATGCGCTCCAAGGAAGACGCGCACGACTATAGGTATTTTCCCGATCCCGACCTGATGCCGCTGGTGCTGGAGCAGGCCTGGGTCGACGCCATCGCCAGATCCCTCCCCGAACTTCCCGACGAGAAAAAAGCCAGGCTTATCAAGGCAGGGCTCTCGCCCTACGACGCCTCCGTGCTGGTCGCCGAGAAGGAGACGGCCGACTATTTCGAGGCGATGACCGCCGAGGGCGTCGAGGCCAAGGCCGCCGCCAACTGGCTGAACAACGAATATTTCGGCCGCCTCAACAAGGCGGGTCTGGCGATCGACGACGGTCCGGTGTCGGCGCGCGCCAACGCCGCGATCGTCAAGATGGTCGCCGCCGACACGATCAGCGGCAAGATCGCCAAGGATCTTCTCGACATCGTGTGGAGCGAAGGCGGCGATCCGGTCGCGATCGTCGAAGCGCGCGGACTGAAACAGGTCACCGATACCTCCGCGATCGACAAGGCGATCGACGCCGTCATCGCCGCGAACCCCGACAAGGTCGAAGAGGTGAAGGCGAAACCGAAAATGGCGTCGTGGTTCGTCGGCCAGGTGATGAAACAGACCGGCGGAAAAGCCAATCCCGGCGTCGTGAATGCGTTGCTCAAGCAGCGACTCGGAATCGTCGACGAGGGGTGATTCGCACAATTTCGCGAAATCGAGCTTGACAAAGCGGAATCCCGGCGAGAACTATCCGTATACGGATTGATTGATATAACGCTTGTAAAACGGGCGTTAAATGAATTATTTGCGAAGATGCGATTTTCGCGAACCCCGGCACGTATTGCATTCCAAATTGCAAGTCACTCATATTGTTCACGTTTTGGGGGGCGAACGAATCGTCCGACCCGAACGGAACGTCAAAGGAGTTAGCTCTCATGCCGATCGCAGCCAAGAAGAAGGCCAAGAAGAAAGTCGCCAAGAAGAAGACCAAGAAGGCGAAGAAGAAGAAGTAACCCGGCGTCGACTCGGTCGACGTCGTCGCTCTCGGCGGCGCCTGTCTCGCGACAGGGCCGGCCGTCGGCGAAGGCAAAGGCCGCGGCCGGGAAGCGTAAAATCCCTCAAGCCGCGGCCAAGCCCGCCAGTCCCTTTCGAACCGCGCGCGAGCGCGGTTTCTTTTTTGGAAGCACCATCGTCCGTATACGGATTGAAAGTTCCCGCCCGCCTCAATTCTTAACCGTGTATGAATATCAGGGTTAATCGCGTTAACCCTGCGTTCATCCGTCCCCCGTCACGATGCCCCTTGCGCAATGGGATAACCCCGACGCGCTAGAGGGAAGACGAGGACGTGTCATGGCGTGCATAGACATCGATGCCCTGGCGCAGTTCGAGACGGACGCAAAAAGCGGCCGTCCGGACGCGATGTACAATCTGGGGCTGGCCTATTCGACGGGGCAGGGGGTCGGCGTCGACTTCGTGGCGGCCCACAAATGGTTCAACCTGGCGGCCCTGCGCGGCAGCGACGAGGCCAAGTCCTGGCGGGCGTCGATCAGCCGCGAGATGAACACCTCGCAGATCGCCGAAGCCCAGCGCCTCGCCCGCGAATGGCTGTCGATTTTCCGTTGAGTTTCTTTTCCTCCCCCTTTGTTAAGGGGGAGGGGGACCGCGAAGCGGTGGAGGGGGGCTCGATCTCTACCGCGCTTGGCCCCTCCGTCTCGCCCGAAGTGGGCGAGCCACCTCCCCCGTAACAACCGGGGAGGATAAGTCAGCCACTCACCCCGGATAGGGCTGCACCGCCTTCACCGGCGGCGTCAGCGGCGCGTAGAGATCGATCAGGATCCGCGACGGCGTATCGCGTCCCGCCAGCCGGTTGCGGTAGATCTGCGAATTCTCCAGCACCCGCATCACATAGTTCCGCGTCTCGTTGAACGGGATCAGCTCGATCCAGTCGAGCGGATCGGTCGCCGGGCTCCTGGGATCGCCGTTCGCCGCGATCCACTTCTTCACATTGCCCGGCCCCGCATTGTAGGCCGCGATCGCCAGCACCAGCGAGCCGCCGAAATCGTTGAGGTTGCCTTTGAACTCCACCATGCCGAGCTGGATGTTGTAATTGGGATCGGCGGTCAGGTCGTTGGGGCGGTAGGGCAGCCCGGCGCGCGCCGCGTCGGTCCGCGCCGAGCCCGGCATGAGCTGCATGAGGCCGAGCGCCCCGGCCTTGCTCACCGCCGTCGGATCGAACTCGGTCTCCTGGCGGATCAGCCCGAGCACGAAGGCCGGCTCCGGCGGCCCGCTCGCGCCCGGATAGGGCGGCAGCGGAATGACCGGATGAGTGAACGCCAGGAACGTCGTGCCGGTATAGCTCGCGCCCTTCGCCACCCGCAGCGCGATCTCGCGGAAGCCGAGATCGGTCATGGCCTGGGCGAGATACTTCACCCGCGCCGGCTCCGGATGCAGCTCCGCTTCGCGCAGCGCGAAGGTCCGCAGGATGTTCACCTGGCCGAGATCGGCAAGCACGCGGATCGCCTTGACCAGGTCGTCCTTCTCGAAATCCGCCGCCACGCCGCCGGCGTCGAGCACCGTCTCGTTGATGTGCAGCACCGGGCTGGGGTCGCTGCGCGCCAGCCCCATCTGGCCGTAGAAGCTCTCCGGCGACTGCGCCGCCAGCCGGTACTGGGCATAGGCGCTCACCACGTCGCCCTTGGCCTCGAAGGCGCGGCCCTTCCAGTAGCGCGCTCGCGCCAGGCTGATGGGGCGCGACACGCCCGCTTCCAGCTTCTTGAAATGCACCAGCGCCTGGTTGGTGTTGTTGAGGAAGCGCAGCGCGATCCACCCCGCCATGAACTCGGAATCGGAGAATTCGCCGCCCGTGCTCAACCCCGCTGTCGGACACCAAACGATAGGCGCTGCGGTAATCCTTGCTTGCCAGCAGGTTGCGCACCAGGACGTTCACCTCCGTCCACCAGCGGTTCGGATGCGCCGCCGCGAAGCGCTTCATCGAAGCGCGCTGCAGCAGCGACGCGGCGCCGGCATTGTCGCCCGCCCGCCGCGCCGCGCGCGCCCAGTCGAACATCAGGTCGGGATCGTTGGCGACGCTCGCCGGCAGGGCGTTGGCCAGCCGCTGTCCCGCCCCCAGCCCGACGCGGAAGGCGAGCCGCGCCCGCCCCAGCTTCTGCACGTCGTCGTCGACCCGGCTGAGTTCGCGCTGCGCCGCCGTCCGCGTCGTCCTTGGAGATCAGGTTGCTCACCCGCGCCCGGTCGACCTCGGGCGTGAACAGGCCGCCGTCCTTCTGCACGATCGCCAGTTCCTGGTCGGGGCTGGAAGCTGCCGCTGATCCAGCCGCGCCGCACCATGTCGCGCCCGGCCTCGCCGCGCCCGCTCGCCAGGCATCGCGTCGCCCAGCCGGATCATGCCCAGCCCCGTCACCGGCGTGCGGCCGGCGAACCCAGGCCAGTACCGCGCCGGGCGCCATGGCCGGGTCCATCGCCACCTCCGCCCGCGCCAGGATCGTGTCGCGCAGCGGCCAGTTCGGATTGTTCTTCAAAAAGCCGTCGATCTCGGCGAACGAGGCGCCGCTGTTCTTGTCCAGCACATAGCGCCAGGTGATCAGCCGCGTCGCGGTCGCGTCCATGGCCCTGGCCGGCGAGCGCCCCGCGCCGCGGTCCAGTCGCCGCGGTCGGCGGCATCGAACGCCCTGGAATAGAGGTCGTGATCGCCCGCGCTCAGGCTGTGTACCGGACTGGGACGGCGCTCGCGGTCGGGCGTCAGCCCGTTGTCGGTCGCGCCGTCCGGGATCGGCTGCATCATGATGACGCTGCCGAGCTGCGTCAGCCCGCTCGGCAGGGTGGTCTGTCCGGCGGCGACCGCGACATAGGCGGCAGCCGACGTGCCGAGGACGAAAAGGGCGGCGCGGCGCAAAGTCATGGGCGGAATCGCTTCGATTATCGACCGCCCCTTGGGACCACAGCGATGTGGCGAAGTCGAGGCCGCCGGCTACGTGACGACCTTAGTACGCCGGGGCCGGGCAAACCAGTTCCCCGTCGCAATTGGGGCAGCGCCCGCCATGCGCTCGGTGCACTCCTCGCAATAGGTCATCTCGTAGGAGCAGATGCTCGCTTTCGAACTGGTGGGTGCCAGCTTGGTGTGGCACTCGTCGCATGCCGCCGTCATTTTCAGAGCCATGATTTCCCATCCCTGGTGAGAGCCTTGCCGCGCCCGCACGGCGCCTTGTAGTTTGCGCCCGACTCCACATCACAGCAGGCCGATTATGCCATCCGTGCGCGAGCGTATCAAAGGGTCAATTCCGGCCCTCATCACCCCCCTTGCGGGACGGCAGGGTGGACGAGGCCGCGTTCCGCAAGCTGATCGCTGGCAGATCGCGCAAGGCAGCCACGGCCTGGTGCCCTGCGGCACCACCGGCGAGTCGCCGACCCTGTCCCATGAAGAGCACATGCGCGTGGTCGAGATCTGCGTCGAGGAAGCCAATGGCCGCGTGCCGGTCATCGCCGGCGCCGGCTCCAATTTCCACCGCCGAGGCCATCATGCTGACCCGCCACGCCAGGGACGGTCGGCGCCGACGCCGTGCTCTCGGTCACCGGCTACTACAACAAGCCGAGCCAGGAAGGCCTCTACCGCCACTACGCCGCGGTCGCCGAGGCGGTCGACATCCCGATCCTGCTCTACACACATCCCCGGCCGCGCCATCGTCGATATCTCGGTCGAGACCATGGCCGGCCTGTCCAAGATCGCCAACATCATCGGCGTCAAGGACGCGACCGCGAACCTGATGCGCCCGACCCGCGAGCGCGCCCAATGCGGCAAGGACTGGCCGCCTGATCTCGGGCGAGGACGGCACCGCCCTCGGCTACATGGCGCATGGCGGCCATGGCTGCATTTCGGTGACGGCCAATATCGCGCCCAAGCTCTGCGCCGAGTTCCAGAACGCCTGCCTGCAGGGCGCCTTCGACCGCGCCTTGCAGCTCCAGGACCGCCTGATGCCGCTGCACGACGCGATGTTCTGCGAGCCCAGCCCGGCGCCGGTGAAATACGCCGCCTCGGGTCCTCGGCCTGTGCAGTGACGAGGTCCGCCTGCCGCTGGTCCCGGCGACCGATACGGCAAGACGGATCGTGGATGCGGCACTGAAGGCGGCGGGGATTCAGTAAAGCGCCAAACTCGGCTACAAACACCGGCGTCATCCCCGGGCTCGTCCCGGGGACCCATGAACGCCCATGCATCGGTTGTGTGTATGGGTCGCCGGGACAAGCCCGGCGATGACGGATGAGTTTTGAAAGCAGCACAACGCCCATGGCCAAGAAAAAAGACGACGGCAGCAAGACCGTCGCCGACAACCGCAAGGCGCGCTACGCCTACGCCATCGACGAGACGCTCGAGGCGGGGATCATGCTCGTCGGCTCGGAAGTCAAATCGCTGCGCGGCGGCAAGTCGACGATCTCCGAATCCTATGCCTTCGCCAAGGACGCGAGCTGTTTCTGGTCAACGCCTATATCCCCGAATACACCCAGGCCAGCCGCTTCAATCACGAGCCCAAGCGCCAGCGCAAGCTCCTGGTCCACAAGCGCGAGGCCGCCCCGCCTCTCGGCCGCGATCCAGCGCGAGGCATGACGCTCATCCCGCTCAGGCTCTATTTCAATCCAAGGGCATCGCCAAGATCGAGCTCGCGTCGCCAAGGGCAAGAAGCTCCACGACAAGCGCGAGACCGAGAAACAGCGCGACTGCAGCGCGACAAGGCGCGCCTGATGCGCGCCAAGGGCTGAGCGGGGCGGACGGAAAAAAGCCGCGCCGGGACTGCGATCCTTGCGCCCGCTGGACCCCGATCCATATGATTTTAGGGTATCGATCATGGAAACCGCGAGAATCGCAGCGCCCCACCGCTTCCGGCCCTATCGGCGTTCCGATCGGGAAGAGGTCGTCGGCATGCTCGCCGCCTGGAGCGCAAATATCCGCCGGGCTGGCGTGGCTCGACGCGCGGCTCGACGATGTCGAAGGCGGCAAGGCGGCGCTCGATCTCGCCATGCTCGGCAACCGGATCGGCGCGCTGGCGATCTGGACCCCGAAGGGGCCGCACCGCGCCAAGCTTTCGACCCTTTCTCGTCCGTCCGCAGCTCCGCGGCCGCGGTGTCGGCCGCGCCCTGTTGCAGCGCCTGGCGCGCCATTGGCGCGGCAAGGATTTCGATCGCGTCGCCGTGACGGTGAACGTCGCGGACCGCGCTACCGCCGCCTTCTTCGCGCGCAACGGCTTCGCCGCTCTCGCCGGCGCCGAGGTCCGCTACGACGGCGACCGTTGGGACCGGGTCATGCTGTGGACGCCCGATGCCCGCCCTGCTGCTGTCGCTAAAGCCTAGATACGCCGCCGCGATCTTCGACGGCCGCAAGCGTTTCGAGTTCCGCCGCCTGGCGCCGCGCTGCGCCGCGCCGATCGCGGCCTATGTCTACGAGACGATGCCGTGCGGCCGCGTCACCGGATCGGTCACCGTGACCCGGATCGTGACGGGCAGCGAAGCGGAGCTGCTCGCGCTCCTCGCCCCGGACGATCCCTTGCTCGCCGACTACCGGGCCTATCTTGCGGGCGCGCGCCGGCCTTGCGCCCTGGCGCTGGCGCGGCCGGTGCGGTTTGCCGCCGCCCGTCCGCTCGCGGCGCTGTTGGGCGCGGGCGCGCGGCCGCCGCAATCCTTTTGCTATGTCGGCGGCGATGGCGCTTAGCGGCCCTCTTTGGTGACCAGCTTGCTGTCCCAGTCGATCTCGCCGCGCAGCTTCTCCAGCGCCGCCACCAGGTCGATCACCGGCTGCTTTGTGCGGATCGTGGCCCATAGGGTTTCGACCTCGACGTCGTCGCCGTAGAAGCCTTGCGCGTCGGCCGGCTTGTTTGCTCGCGGCGCCGAAGGCGCCGGCCTTGCTGCTTTCCAGATAGATGACGCCCAAGGGATTGTCGCTGGCGCGCTCCGAGCGCAACACGAAGGCGATCAGCGCCTGGTCGGGCAGTCCGGCCCTGGCGTTCTCCTTCCAGGTCAGTCCCCAATGGCGGATGAGATTGTTCTTGAGGCTGCTGACGGCGGGATTGTGCAGCGAATGGCGCAGCCGGAAGCTCTTGCCGATGATCCCATAGCGCACCGAGAACCGCCGCCCGATGCCGCCGCTGGTCGCGGTGAATCTCGCGCCGAGATAGGCGGTCGCCTGTATCAGCTCGTCGCCCAGGAAGCCCGGAACGTAGAGCGTGCTGCGATGGCTGATCTGGCTGAGATCGATCTGGCGGATGGTCAGGAAGGCGCTGTCGATGACCGCCTTGGCGTTGGCGAACAGCGTGTCGAAATCGCCCTCCGACAGCTTGCGCTTATAGGCGCCCGATATGTCCTTATCGAGCTCGTAATAGCGTTCCTTGATGTCGTCGCGATAGGCCTGGAGGTTGTCGATGTTCAGGACCAGGCCGCCCGGCAGCGTCAGCGTGCCCTTGCCCCGGAAATAGCGCCAGAACGACCGCCGCGTCAGGCAAATCCAGCAGCGCGGCGCTGAGAATGCCGGCCACGCCCACCGGGCCGATCCATTTCAGCAGCCGTTTCCAGCTGTCGAACAGGATCCACAGCGGCCGGCCGGAAGCATCCGAGGCGTTCCGCAGCACTTTCAGATTGTGGTGGATGGCGTTGCGCCGCCTTGTAGAGCCCGGCGTCGAACGCGCTGTTGGCGGTCTGCACCGCGGCCAGCGCGTCGTCGACGCATTCGCTCGGCGTCCGCGCCGCCTTGGGGTCCTTGGGATTGAGGCAGGCCTTCAGGTCGGCGGCCCCCGCCCGCCGCAGGTCGTCGCGCAGCTTGCGGCTGGCGTCCCGCATGGTCTCGATCGTGTCCTCGGCGCTCTCCGACGACGCGACGATGGCGTCCGCCGACGGCGACGAGTTGAACGGCGGATAAAGCTCGATGCTGGCCAGGATGACGAAGCCGGTCAGCACGGCGGCGATGAGCGCGTAGAGCAGGGGCTTGAGGGCCCATCTCCACAGCACCAACCCCCACACCTCAAGCTGGCGGAGAGCCTGTTCTTCCGTCCATACCGCCATGCCGCGTCTCCTGGTCGAGCCTATCGGCCGGCAGGGACCAAGAACGCAACGCTCGCTGAGCCGGTGGCGGCAATTTAGCGCCCCTGGCGCGCCGCGAACAGGCCCCGCGGCTCCGGCTGGAGCGGGTCCTCGATGCCAGGGCCTCGCGCAGGAGTTCGGCCGGCGGCAGCGGCGCCTCGCGCAGCAGCACCATCGCGAGCGTGGCGGCTTCGGTTTTACTTCCCATCCGCCTTGCTCCAATCTTGCCGCGTTCGCAGCGCGATTTCACGCATAGTCGGCAGGAAGGAGCAAGCGATGAGCGACGACGGCGATTCATTCCCCGAACCTGATCGGCAAGATCAAGGACAAGCTGATCCGCTCCAAGCAGCAATGGGCGGAGCAGGGGCGCCTCATCACCGGCCGTCCCGATCTCGGCCACGTCAACCGCCTGCCGCCGGGCCAGAAGGAGGTCAAGAACTGGCCGGTGCTCGATCTCGGCGTGCAGCCCGACGTCAAGCCGGAGAACTGGCGCCTCCAGATCATGGGCCTGGTCGAAAATCCGGTGGCGCTCACCCTCGAACAGTTCAAGGCGCTGCCGCAGGAGGACTCGGTCAGCGACATCCACTGCGTCACGTCGTGGAGCCGCTACGACAACCACTGGCGCGGCGTCGCGGCCAGGACGCTGCTCGACCTCGTCAAGCCGAAGGCGGAGGCGAAGCACATCGTCTTCCACGCCTATGACGGCTACACCACCAATGTGAAGCTGGCGCATTTCGCCGATCCCAATGTGCTGCTGGCGCATTCCTGGGAAGGCAAGCCGATCCCGCGCGATCACGGCGGTCCGGTCCGCGTCGTCGTCCCCGACTGGTATTTCTGGAAAAGCGCCAAATGGGTGACGCGCATCGTCTTCCACGCACAGGACAAGCCCGGCTTCTGGGAAACCCGCGGCTACCACAACGAAGGCGATCCGTGGAAGGAGGAGCGGTATTCGTGACTTACCTCTCCCGCAAGCGGGAGAGGTGATCTTACAAAGCATGCAGCGCTGCGATCTTCGCCTCTTTCACCACCGCGTCGAACATCGCTTCTGTCAGGACGCCGGTGTTGGTGTTGTAGCGCGAGCAGTGATAGCTCGAAATCAGCGCGATCTTTCCGACCTGATACGCGCCGCCGTGCTTGAACGGATGCTTCGATTTCTTCAGCTCCAGCGTATCGCACACGCTGTCATGCGCGATCTTGCCCAGCGCCAGGATCGCGCGCAGATGGGGCAGGGCGGCGATGGTCGCGGCGAGGAACTGCCGGCAGGTCTTGATCTCGGAAGTCTCCGGCTTGTTCTGCGGCGGCACGCAGCGCACCGCGTTGGTGATGGCGCAGTCGTGCAAGGTCAGCCCGTCGTCGATCCGCTTGTCGTATGCGCCCTTCGCCAGCCCGTGCTTCAGCAGCGTCGCGTAGAGCAGGTCGCCGGCATAGTCGCCGGTGAACGGCCGCCCGGTGCGGTTGGCGCCGTGCAGCCCCGGTGCCAGCCCGACGATCAAGAGCCGCACTTGCCCGTCGCCCATCAGCGTCGGCACCGGCGCGTTGAAATAGTAGGGCAACGCCTTGCGGTTCGCGGCGCGGAACGCCGCCAGCCGCGGACAGAGCGGACAATCGCGCGGCGGTTCGCTCCTGCTCACGCCCCGCTGGCGGCCGGCGCGTAGTGCGGCGACTGCTGCGCCGAGCGCGGCCCGCCCTCGCGCGCGATCTGGCTCTTCAGCTCGTCGAGCTCGATGAAATTGTCGGCTTGGCGGCGCAGCTCGTCGGCCGCCATCGGCGGTTGGGTGCGCACTGTCGAGACCACGCTGACGCGGCGGCCCTTGCGCTGCACCGCCTCGACCAGCTTGCGGAAGTCGCCGTCGCCGGAAAAGATCACGATGTGGTCGACCTGCTCGGCCATCTCCATCACGTCGATCGCGAGCTCGATGTCCATGTTGCCCTTGACGCGGCGGCGCCCCTGGCTGTCGGTGAATTCCTTGAGCGGCTTGGTCACCACCGAAAAGCCGTTGTAGTCGAGCCAGTCGACCAGCGGGCGCAGCGGCGAGAACTCCTGATCCTCGGCCACCGCGGTGTAGTAGAAGGCGCGGACCAGGATGCCTTTGCGCGCGAAAAGTTCCAGGAGGCGCTTATAATCGATGTCGAATTGCAGACCCTTGGCGGCGCCGTAGAGATTTGCGCCGTCGATAAAAAGCGCCAGCTTCTCCTGTGGGTAGAACAACATATGTACTCCTATCAAAACGATGGCCCTGCGGGCAAAATTTCCCCGACCGCCCATCGTCTTTCTAATCCAAGCGGGCCGTCCGCAAGAGCGGTTTGCGCAAATGATTCTGATCGCGCTGGGCGGCAATCTGGACTCGCCGGCGGGACCGCCGGCCCTGACGCTGCGCGCCGCCTTGGCGGCGCTGGAAAAAAACGGCGCCAACATCGTGGCGGTGTCGGCTTACTACGTTACGCCGGCCTGGCCCGATCCCTCCGATCCGCCTTTCGTCAACGCGGTGGCGCGGCTGCGCACCGCGCTCGCGCCGGCCGATTTGCTTGATCTTCTGCATCAAATCGAGACCGCTTTCGGCCGCCGGCGCTCGGCGCGCAACGCGCCGCGCACGCTGGATCTCGACATTTTGGATTACGACGGCCTGGTGCAGTCCGGTCCGCCGGAACTGCCGCATCCCCGCCTCGCGGAGCGCGCCTTCGTGCTGGTACCGCTAGCAGAGCTGGCGCCGGACTGGATTCATCCCGTCACGCGTCAAACGGTCGGTGGCCTCGTCGCCGGCCTTTCCGCAGCGGAACGCGAAGCGGTGCGGCCTCTGTCTTCCACTTGAGTGTCGCTGAGGGAGTCGAAGAAAAACCCGGGCGGATCGCTCCGCCCGGGTCTTGGCAATCACGAAAGCGGCGCGCCGCGCTATTTCCAGTGCGCCCAGGTCTTGCCGGTGTCGGCGTTGTAGCTGATCGAGATCTCCGAGATCGTGCAGAGATTGAAGTTCTTCCACACCGCGTCGGTGTCGTCGTCATAGACCACTTTCAGGTCCCAGTAGCAGCCGCCGGCATGGCTCGGGAAGCGGATCAGGACGGACGAATCGTCGTCGAGCGTGTCTTGTCCCAGAACGTCCTCTTCCCAGCTGTTGGTGTTGACGGTCGAGACGTAGACCTCGCGGATCGTGTAGCCGTGTTGTTGACCAGCGTGAAGTTCTGGCGCCCCGCCGCTTCCGCCGCCTGCGGCGCGATCAGCGCCAGGCCGGCCGCCATGACGGCAGCCGCAATCATTCTGAAGTTCATGGATATCCCCTTGGTGTGTGCTTGCCCCTCGGCGACGACACTGAATTCCACCCCTGCGCGATATGCAATGGCGAACGGGGTTAATTCTCGCGTTCTTTTTGTGGTCGCGGGTGCGAAGGCGAGCCTGTACAACTCGGGCAGGTTACCCCGACGGACCCCATGCACCAGCTCGCCCCCTTCATCGCACCCGCGCTTGCGCTTTACTTCATCCTCAGGCGCGGCGGGCGGGAGCGGCGCGTCAAGCCGGGGCGGCTGTGGATCTATCCGCTGGTCATCGCGCTTCTGGCGGTGCTCGCCCTGTCGCGCGGTCAGGTTCCCACCCTCGAAGCTTACATCTATTTCATGATCGCCATCGCAGCCGGCGGCGCGCTGGGCTGGTTCACCACCCAGCATGTGGAACTCACGCTGGATCCCCAGACCGGCACCATCGTGAGCAAGCCGACCCGGTTCGGCACGACCCTCACCGCCGCCGTCTTCGTCCTGCGTTTCGCCATCGAGTTCGCGGTCAATGGCGGCCCGAACGGCGGCCCGCCCGCCGCGCCGCGCCTGGCGCCGCATGCCGGCACGCTGCTGTGGTTCGCCGATGCGGGCCTTTTGTTCGTCGCCGCCCGCGTCCTGGCGCAGGCGGCCCACATGTGGCTGCGCATCCGCCCGCTCCTCGCCGAGCATGAGAAGCTTTCCCTCCCCATTGTCATGGGCTCGGTTAGCGCCGGCGTGACCGAGGGGACCGCGAAGCGGTGGAGGGGGCGGCCGAACGCGCCAACGCCTCGGGAGAATCACATGGCCAATAACCCCACCTGGGTCGAGCGCCTCAATGCCGTGAATCAGGACCGCCTGCCGGGGATGGTCGGCATGGTCGTGACCCATGCCGAGCCCGGGCTGATGCGCGCCCGCATGAGGCCAAGGACAAGATCATCGCCCCGATCGGCTTTCTCTTCGCGCCCGCGATCGTGACGCTCGCCGACACGCTGTGCGCCTACGGCATGATCCTGCCGGCTGGCGCCACCGGCTTCACCACCGCCGAGCTCAAATGCAACTTCATGAGCACGGTGCGCGAGGGCGGCGTGTTGTGCGAGGCCAAGCTGGTCCATGGCGGCCGCACCACCCAGGTCTGGGACGCGACGATCACGGCGGAAGCGACCGGCAAGCTCATGGCCTTGTTCCGCTGCACCCAGATCATCCTGTGCCGAAGGTTTGAGCCGCCCTTGCCTTCCACTCCAGGGTTCTATAGTTTCCGCCGCCTTCTCACAGGCTGTGACCCGATTTGCGTGCCTCCGCGCGCTCAAGCCCCTGAACGACAAGGATTTCCATGGCTCGCGTTACCGTTGAAGACTGCGTCGACAAGGTCCCGAACCGCTTCGATCTGGTGCTGATCTCGGCGTTCCGCGCCCGCCAGCTCTCCGGCGGCGCCGAGCCCCTGGTCGACCGCGACCGCGACAAGAACCCTGTCGTCGCCCTGCGCGAGATCGCGGCCAAGGAGGTCAAGCCCGACGAGACCAAGGAAGAATACATCAAGAGCATGCAGAAGCACGCCGATGTCGACGAGCCGGAAGAGGCCCGTCCCGACAGCGACGACGCCCGCGAGGACAGTGCCTTCCGCGCCGTCACCGAGGAGGAGCTGCTGCGCGCCCTCACCAGCGAGGCCCAGCGCCGCGCCGAACCGCAGCCGGAACCGGAAGCGGATTACGAGGAGTGAGGAGCGGTCCGCCGCGAGGCGGACGAAATGGTCCGGTGGACCATTTCGAGCGACGAACGCCCTGAGCGCAAGCGAAGGGCTTCCAGGAATCTCAAAAAGGCGGCACCGCAAGGCGCCGCTTTTTTTGTGCCCGGGCGGCATCAGCCGAACAGCGCTGCGATTTCCGCCAGCGGCTTGAGCATCCGCCGCCCCGCGCTCGGCAGCGAGAGGAAGCCGTAGCGCTCGTAGAACGCCTTGGCATCGTCGTCCTTCGCGTCCACGACGAAGGCGAAAGACGCGATCTCGCTGCGCAGGGTGCGGGCGAAAGCGTCGAACAGGAGCATTTCGCCGAACTTGCGGCCGCGATAGCGGCGGTCGACGGCAAGGCGCCCCATCAGCGTTGCCGGAACCACGGGATAGCGCGGCAGTTTCTTGGCTGTCGCCGGCGGCAACTCGGCGAGCAGAATGCTGGTGGCGGACAGCGTGTGATAGCCGGCCACCGCGCCGTCGTCCGCAATCAGCACGAAACAGGTCGCTACCCGTTTGCGGCTGTCCTGGCCGGCTTGCGTCCGGAAATAGCGGTCGAGCGCGTCCACGCCGCAGCGGAACCCGGTCCGGTCGTGTTCGCCGAGCGGTTCGATCCGCTCCGAAGACGGCGGCCGCGCCACCTAACCGCCGAACCTCTCCATGTAGCGCTGCGCCGCGGCGCGAAGCTTTTCGCTCGGCCTCTTCGGATTGATCAGCGCTTGCGCGAAGACGCGGCTGTCTTGCGCGTTCAGCCGGAGCAGCTGCGTCTCCTCGATGGTCCGGACCGCCGCCTCATGGACGCTGTGCAGGACGAAGTCCGTCAGCGACCGGCCCTGGAGCTCGGCGGCACGCTGAAAAAGGGTCTTCTGGTCGAGCGAAATCCGCGCTTCCAGCCGCTCCTGGCGGGTGCGGCACGCGGGCTTTTTCTGCAAGGTCGCGCGGGTCATGTTCCATCCACCTTCGGCCGCAGTGTACGGCAAATAGCCGGACCACGAAAGGTCGCGTCGCCGTTTCCCCTTCTGATTTTGCCCTTCGCGTCTATATACTGACCGCATGAGTGCACCCGTCGCGCCCGACAAGAAGGCTGCGGAGCAGATTCAAGCTGCCCCCGTGCCCGCCGCCGCGCCGCCTGCGCCCAAGGCCAGGACCCGCCGCCTGATGCGCCAGACCGAGCTGGTCGACCGCGTCAAGGCCTACGACCCCGACGCCGACGAGGCCCTGCTCAACCGCGCCTATGTCTACGCCATGAAGGCGCACGGCAAGCAGTTCCGTGCCTCGGGCGATCCCTATTTCGCCCATCCGCTCGAAGTCGCCGCCATCCTCACCGACTTGAAGCTCGACGTCGCCACCATCGTCACCGCGCTGCTCCACGACACCATCGAGGACACGCTCGCCACCTATGACGACATCAAGGCCAATTTCGGCGACGAGATCGCCAACCTGGTCGACGGCGTCACCAAGCTCTCCCAGCTTGAGCTCTTCAGCGAGCGCACCAAGCAGGCGGAGAATTTCCGCAAGCTGATGCTCGCCATCACCAGCGACATCCGCGTCCTCCTGGTCAAGCTCGCCGACCGCCTGCACAACATGCGCACCCTGCGCTTCATCGACAAGCCGGAGAAGCGCCGCCGCATCGCGCTGGAGACGCAGGATATCTACGCCCCGCTGGCCGGCCGCATCGGCATGCAGAACATGCGCGAGGAGCTCGAAGACCTCGCCTTCGCCGAGCTCAATCCCGACGAGCGCAACTCCATCGTCACGCATCTCTCGCGCCTCACCGATTCCTCCGGCGACCGCATCGGCCGCATCGCCGACCAGATCAAGCGCAAGCTCGCCGAGCACGGCATCGAGGCCTATGTCTACGGCCGCGCCAAGCGCCCGTTCTCGATCTGGCGCAAGCTCAAGGACAAGCAGCTCAACTTCGAGACCCTGTCCGACATCTTCGGCTTCCGCGTCATCGTCAAGAACGAGGAGGACTGCTACCGCGCGCTCGGCGTCCTGCACACCAACTGGCAGATGGTGCCGGCGCGCTTCAAGGATTTCATCTCGACGCCCAAGACCAACGGCTACCGCTCGATCCACACCACCGTGATCGGCCCGGAAAAGCAGCGCGTCGAGGTCCAGATCCGCACCCAGGCGATGCACGACGTCGCCGAGCGCGGCGTCGCCGCCCATTGGCGCTACCGCGAACATGTCGCGGAGGAGGGCGATGGCCGCGCCTATGGCTGGCTGCGCGACATGGTGGACCTCCTGGAGCGCGACGACAGCGCCGAGGAGTTCCTCGAGAACTCGCGCCTCTCCATGTACCAGGATCAGGTCTTTTGCTTCACCCCGAAGGGCGACCTGATCTCGCTGCCGCGCGGCGCCACCCCCGATCGATTTCGCCTACACGCTGCACACCGACATCGGCAACACCACCGTCGGCGCCAAGGTCAACGGCGTCCATGTCCCGCTGCACACGCCGCTGCGCAACGGCGATCAGGTCGAGATCATCCGCACCGCCGACCAGACGCCGTCGCCGCTCTGGGAGCAGTTCGTCGTCACGGGCCGCGCCCGCGCCGAGATCCGCCGCTTCCTGCGCCACGCCCAGCGCGACGAGCACGTCAAGTTCGGCCGCAACATTCTCAAGAAGGTGTTCGCCGACCAGAACGCCGAGCTCACCGACAAGGCGATCGCCGAGGTCGCCAAGAAGCTGCACGCCAGCAAGGCCGATGACGTCTATGCCGAGGTCGGGCGCGGCGCCCTGCGCGGCCATGAAGTGCTCGAAGCGGTCTTTCCCGAGCTCAAGCTCGATCCCGAGCGCCGCAAGCAGGCCGCTTTCTCCGAGCCCAAATCCAAGAAGCCGATCTCGATCCGCGGCCTGACCGAGGGCATCGCCTATCACCTCGGCCAATGCTGCCACCCGCTGCCCGGCGACCGCATCGTCGGCCTGATGGTGCCGGGGGAGGGCGCCGTCATCCACACCATCGACTGCGCCGAGCTGGAGAAGGCGCAGGACAGCGCCGACGACTGGCTCAACGTCACCTGGGGCATGCACGCCGCCGAGGGCGGACCCTCGGTGGCGCGCGTCTCGGTCCGCGTCAAGAACGAGCCGGGCTCGCTCGCCGCGGTGATGACGGTGATCGCCAACAATGGCGGCAACATCTTCAACATGAAGGTGACGAACCGGAACCCGCTCTATTTCGAATTCATCGTCGATATCGAAGTGCGCGATCTGGCGCATTTGCAGAACATCCTGGGCGCGCTACGCGTCAACGCCGCGGTGGAATCGGTGGATCGCGTGCGGGAGAAGGAAGAGGCGTAGTTTTGCTCACCGCCGCTTGTCATCCCCGGCAAGCGCGCCCTTCGCGCGCGAGGAAGGGGACCCAGACGGCAAACACCTTCACGGTGTTTCCTATCTGGATTCCCTTCCCCTCGCATCGCTCGGCCGGGGATGACAATGGAGTTTGACGGTATGCCCCTCGCGCGCAAACGCGCCGCCGCGGCGCTTCTCCTCGCGCTCCTGCCCGTCTCCGCCGGCGCTGCCGACGATGCGAGCCTGACCCGCATGGCGCTGTGCCGGGATTCCTGGCTGGACTGGCAGAAAGCGGGCGACCCGCGGCTGCAAAAATTCGCCGAGCAATTCCGCGCCGGCTTTGCGCCGCACGGCAACGACCCGTACGTCGTCCCCAAGGCGCCCGTGACGATCGCGGGCTTCCGCGTGCTTCAGCTCTATCCCGGCAGCGTCGGCATGGGCGTCGGCTTCTCCGTCCTGGTCGACGCCCCGTTCGACGCGGTCCGCCGGCGCGTCGAACACAGCGCCGGCAAGCCGCTGAAGGATTGCGAAACCGGCGACGGCATGCGCTCTTGCGCCGTGCAGCTCGCCGAGCGGCGCACGCTCATGGTGCTGACCCAGGACCCGCCGAAGAACGCCTCGACCTTGCTCGGCTGCTACTATTATTATGAGAAGTGATCCATTCCATGACCCCGAACAAGTCCTCGCCGAATTCGAGAAAGCCGGCGCCCTGCTCAAGGGCCACTTCATCCTCTCCAGCGGCCTGCACTCCGACATCTTCCTGCAGAAGGCGCTGGTCTTCCAGGACGCGCGGGCGCACCGCCCGGCTGTGCAAGGCGCTCGCCGCCAAGGTGCGTGAGGAGGTCGAGACCGAATTCACCGCCATCGTCTCGCCGGCGGTCGGCGGCATCGTGCCGGGCTATGAGATGGGCCGCCAGCTCGGCCTGCCCGCCATGTATGTCGAGCGCGTCGAGGGCAAGTTCCAGCTCCGCCGCAACTTCACCCTGGCGAAGAACCAGCCCGTCCTGATGGTGGAAGACATCGTCTCGACCGGCGTCTCGTCGCGCGAATGCATCGCGGCGATCCGCGAAGCCGCGGCAAGCCGGTCGCCGCCGCCTGCCTGATCGACCGCTCCGGCGGCAAGGCCAAGGTCGGCGTCAAGCTCGTCGCGCTGACGACGCTGAAGGCGCCCGCCTGGGAAGCCGACAAGCTGCCGTCGCATTTGCGCGGCATACCGGCGGTGAAGCCGGGAAGCCGGGGGCTCGCCTGATGTCTACGCCGACCGAAACCTCCGACCGCGCCGCCGTCGAAGCCTTGATCCGCGCGGAGGACGACGCCTGGGGGCGGGGCGACGCCGCCGCTTTCTCCAAGGCCGTGCAGGCCGATGCCGTCTTCACCAACATCTTCGGCCAGGTCTTCGTCGGCCACGACGCCTTCGAGGCCCAGCACGCCGTCATCTTTGCGACCATCTACAAGGGCACGACCCTGCGCCAGACCATCGGCCATCTGCGCTTCCTGCGCCCCGACGTGGCGGCGGTGGACACCGAGGTGGTGGTGTCCGGCCTCGCGCGGCTTCCGCCCGGCGTGCACAGCCCCGACGGCGCGCTCCACACCCGCCTGATGCAGGTGCTGGTCAAGGAGCAGGGCGCCTGGTGGATCGCCGCCTACCACAATGTCGACCTCAAGCCGCCGCCGGGACCGCCGCCGGCCTGAGGCTCGGCCCGCTGCCCGGCGCGGGGCTCCCTTGCACACATCACGTTGTTTCGGGGCGCTGAACCTGTCGTATAGTCGGCGCATGAGCACGCTCCGCCTCGGCGTAAACATCGACCACGTCGCCACTGTGCGCAATGCGCGCGGCAGCCCATACCCCGATCCGCTGCGCGCCGCCCTGATCGCGGCGCAGGCCGGCGCCGACTCCATCACCGCCCATCTGCGCGAGGACCGCCGCCACATCGCCGATACCGACATCGAGGTGCTGCGCGCCAGGATCGGCGTCCCGCTCAATCTCGAAATGGCCGCGACCGAGGAGATGCTGGAGATCGCGCTGCGCACCAAACCGCACGCCGTCTGCCTGGTGCCGGAGAAGCGCGAAGAGCGCACCACCGAGGGCGGCATCGACGCCGCAGGCCAGCACAATCATCTCGCGCCGATGATCCGCCGCCTCTCCGCCGCCGGCATCCGCGTCTCGCTGTTCATCGATCCCGATGCGCGCCAGATCGAAGCGGCCAGGGTCGCTGTCTGCGCCGGTGGTCGAGCTGTGCACTGGCGCCTATTGCGAGGCCGTGCTCGCGAACGACGCCGCCGCCGTCGCTGCCCATCTCGCCGCCGCGCGGGCCAGCGCCGCCGCCGCGGGGCGCCTCGGCCTCGAAGTCCATGCCGGCCACGGCCTGACCTACGACAACGTCAAAGCCATCGCCGCCATTCCGCAAGTCCGCGAGCTCAATATCGGCCATTTCCTGATCGGCGAGGCGATCTTCGTCGGCCTCGAAAATTCCATCCGCCGCATGCGCGCCCTGATGGACGAGGCGCGCGGCCTTCAAAGCGTGGCGGCGAAATGATGCTTCGGGGCTCGCGGTGCTCGCACCTCAGCATGACGAAACCGCGCCCAGGCGTCATCCTGAGGTGCGAAGCAAAGCGGAGCCCCGAAGGATGATCATCGGCCTCGGTTCCGACCTCATCGACATCCGCCGCGTCGACAAGTCCATCGAGCGCTTCGGCGAGCGCTTCCTCGGGCGTATCTTCACCCCGCTGGAGCGCGAGAAGTCCGACAAGCGGGCGCAGCGCGCCGCCAGCTACGCCAAGCGTTTCGCCGCCAAGGAGGCGTGCTCCAAGGCGCTCGGCACCGGTCTGCGCCGCGGCGTGTTCTGGCGCGACATGGGCGTGGTCAATCTCCCCGGCGGCAAGCCCAGCATGAAGCTCACCGGCGGCGCCTTGAAGCGCCTTCAGGAAATCACCCCCGCCGGCCATGTCGCCCAGATCGACCTGACCATCACCGACGATTTCCCCCTGGCGCAAGCGGTTGTGATCATCTCGGCCAACCCGGTTTAAGCAGTTTCGCCGCCGCCGCCTTGACCTGTGCCCCGTGGCCCTCCAAAAGACCCCCAATGTCCGATCATCCCCCCTTCCGATCTGCCCGAGCCTCTGGCGGAGATTCTCGACGGCGCGCCCGATTCCACGCCACCCCCCGCCAAACCGGTTCCGCCGCCGCCCGCGCCCGAACCGGTGCCCCCGGCGAAGAAGGAAGGCGAGTCCTGGCTGGAGACCGGCAAGACCATCGTCTACGCGCTGCTCATCGCGCTCGTCATCCGCACCTTCCTGTTCCAGCCCTTCAACATCCCGACCGGCTCGATGATCGCCACGCTCCTGGTCGGCGACTATCTCTTCGTCGAGAAGTTCGCCTATGGCTACAGCCGCCACTCCTTTCCCTTCAGCCTGGTGCCGCTCTCCGGCCGCGTCTTCGGCACCGAGCCGACCCGCGGCGACGTCATCGTCTTCAAGATGCCGAACAAGAACTCCGAGCACTACCTCGAGGACTACATCAAGCGCGTCGTCGGCCTGCCGGGCGACCGCATCCAGGTCCTGGGCGGCGTCCTCTACATCAACGACAAGCCGGTGCCGCGCGTCCGCGTCGCCGACTATCTCGAAGAGGACTCCTTCGGCATCACCTCCCATGTCGTGCAGTACAAGGAGACCTTGCCGAACGGCCGCTCCTATCTCGTGCTCGACCGCGGCATCACCGATTTCGACAACACCGAAGTCTTCGTCGTGCCGCCCGGCCACTACTTCATGATGGGCGACAACCGCGACAATTCCGACGACAGCCGCGGCAATGTGGGCTACGTTCCGTTCGAAAACCTGGTTGGACGGGCGGAACTCCGATTCTTCTCCATCGATGACAGCGCAATCTGGTACGAACCCTGGACCTGGCCCGGCGCGATCCGCTTCAGCCGGATGTTCACACTCATCGACTGACTTGGCATCGATCGATCCGGCATCGCCTGACCTGGAACAGCGCCTGGGACACGTCTTCGCCGACCGCGACCTGCTCAGGCGCGCGTTCACCCATTCCAGTGCCAGCACCAGCTTGTCGAACGAGCGCCTCGAATTCCTCGGCGACCGTGTCCTCGGTCTGATCGTCGCCGAGGAGCTGCATGCGCGCTATCCGAACGACGCCGAGGGCGCGCTGGCGCTCAAATACAACGCCCTGGTGCGCCAGGAAGCCTGCGCCCGCGCCGCCGAGGCCGCCGGCCTCAGCGACCATCTGATCCTCGCCAACTCGGAGAGCGCCAGCGGCGGCCGCCGCAAGGCCGCGATCCTCGCCGGCACGATCGAGGCGGTGATCGCGGCGCTCTACCAGGACGGCGGCCTCGACGCCGCCCGCCGCTTCGTCGCCTGCTACTGGGCCGACATCTTCGCCACCATCAACGAGGACATGCGCGATCCCAAGACCGCGCTCCAGGAATGGGCCCAGGCGCGCAAGTCGACGCCGGTCTACACGCTTGCGGGGCGCGAAGGCCCCGACCACGCCCCGCGCTTCGCGGTGCAGGTCGCGCTTCCCGGCCACGAACCGCAGACCGGCGAAGGCGGCTCCAAGCGCGAAGCCGAGCAGGACGCGGCCAAGAAGATGCTGGCAAAGGTTATCGCGTCATGACCACCCGCTGCGGTTTCGCCGCCGTCATCGGCGCGCCCAATGCCGGCAAGTCGACGCTGGTCAACGCCCTGGTCGGCTCCAAGGTCGCCATCGTCAGCCCCAAGGTGCAGACCACCCGCATGGCGGTGCGCGGCGTCGCGATGGACGGCGAGACCCAGATCGTCTTCGTCGACACGCCCGGCATCTTCAAGCCGCGCCGCCGGCTCGACCGCGCCATGGTCAATGCCGCCTGGGCCGGGGCCGGCGACGCCGACGCCGTCGTGCTGCTGGTCGATGCCGCCGAGCTGACCGAGAATCCTTTAGGCCGCGCCGCCGACGACACCCACGCCATCATCGAGGCGCTGAAGACCGCGGGCACCAAGGCCGCGCTCGCCCTCAACAAGATCGACGGCATGAAGCGCACCGACCTTCTGCCGCTGGTCCAGCTTCTCAGCGCCGAGGGCGTGTTCGAGGAGATTTTCCTGATCTCGGCGCTCAAGGGCGACGGTGTCGCCGATCTCTCCGCCTGGGTTGCCAAGCGCATGCCCGAAGGTCCCTGGCTCTACCCCGCCGACCAGGCGGCCGACATCCCCTCGCGCCTGCTGGCGTCGGAGATCACGCGCGAGAAGATCTATCTGCGCCTGCACGACGAGCTGCCCTACGCCTCCACCGTCGAGAGCGAGAAATGGGAAGAGCGCAAGGACGGCTCGGTCAAGATCGACCAGGTCATTTATGTCCAGCGCGAGGGCCAGAAGGCGATCGTGCTCGGCAAGGGCGGCGCCACGATCAAGCTGATCGGCGAGATGGCGCGCAAGGAGATGGAAGAGCTCTTCCAGCGGCGCGTCCATCTCTTCCTGTTCGTGAAGGTCCGCGAGGACTGGGCCGAACAGCGCGCCCACTACAAGGAAATGGGCCTGGAGTTCCCGGAGGGCGATTGATTTTCTCTTTCATAAATACTCAATTGTCATCCCCGGCGAGCGAAGCGCAGCGTAGCGAGGGAAGGGGACCCAGGCTAAGCCGCATCTGCGCTTTCGCAGAACTAAGCGCCGCTCAAATCGTTGACACCTCCCAAGCTGCTCATCCTGGGTCCCCTTCCCTCGCTTCGCTCGCCGGGGATGACAACAGTGGTGTTGCTGCGGTTGCGCTCACGATGACAAATTAGCACCATGGAATGGACCGACGACGGCGTCGTCCTCTCCGTGCGCCCGCACGGCGAGACCGGCGCGATCCTGGAAGCGCTGACCCGCGAGCATGGCCGCCATCTCGGCCTGGTGCGCGGCGGCGCCTCGCGGCGGCTGAAGCCCATCCTGCAACCCGGCAACACGCTGCATCTGCACTGGCGCGCCCGCCTCGGCGAGCATCTCGGCAGCTTCACCGCCGAGAGCGTCAAATCCCGCGCCGGCGACATGCTGGAGAGCCGCGAGGCGCTCGCCGGCCTCAACGCCTTCACCGCTGTCGCCGCCGCCGCGCTGCCCGAGCGCGAGGTCCACGCCCCGGTGTTCGAGGCCGCCACCGTCCTGCTCGACGCGATCCTCGACACGGATTTCGCCCATTGGGGCGCGCTCTATGTCCGCTGGGAAGCCGGCCTGCTGGAGGAACTCGGCTTCGGCCTCGACCTCACGCGCTGCGCCTCTACCGGCGCGACCGACAATCTGATCTACGTCTCGCCGCGCTCCGGCCGCGCCGTCTCGGGCGAGGCGGGCGCGATCTACAAGGAGCGGTTGTTCGCGCTCCCCGCCTTCCTGCTCGGCTCGCAGAACGCCGCCCCCGACGCTGCCGACGTCGCCGCCGGCCTGAAGCTCACGGGACATTTCCTGCTCGAACGCGTCCTCCACGCCCACGGCAAGGAGATGCCCGCCGCGCGCCTCCGCCTCGACGCGCTGGCGGCGGGCGAATCGCGGTAGATGGTGGGCACGCTCGAACAGAACCACCAATCGTCATCCCCGGGCTTGTCCCGGGGACCCATGATCACCCATGCAGCAAGGAGATCATGGATGGCCGGCACGGGGCCGGCCATGACGGTTGAGAGTTGGTAGAAAAAGAAACGACTCATGGCCGACATCGAAGACGACATCCGCCCGGAACCCCTCGGCAAGGCGCTCGCCGAGCGCTATCTCGCCTACGCGCTCTCCACCATCACCATGCGCGCGCTGCCCGACGCGCGCGACGGCCTCAAGCCCGTCCACCGCCGCATCCTCTACGGCATGCGCCTGCTGCGCCTCGACTCCACATCGGCTTTCAAGAAATCCGCCAAGATCGTCGGCGACGTCATGGGCTCGTTCCATCCCCATGGCGACCAGGCGATCTACGACGCGCTCGTCCGCCTCGCCCAGGATTTCTCGACGCGCTATCCGCTGGTCGACGGCCAGGGCAATTTCGGCAACATCGACGGCGACAACCCCGCCGCCTACCGCTACACCGAAGCGCGCATGACCGACATCGCGGGCCTGTTGCTCGACGGCCTGGACGAGAACTCGGTCGCCTTCCGCCCCAATTACGACGGCCAGGACGAGGAGCCCGTCGTCCTCCCCGCCGCCTTCCCGAACCTCCTCGCCAACGGCTCGTCCGGCATCGCCGTCGGCATGGCGACCTCGATCCCGCCGCACAATCTGGGCGAGCTCTGCGAGGCGCTGAAGAAGCTCATCGAGAACCCCGCCACCCGCGACTCCACGCTCGCCGGCATCGTGCGCGGCCCCGACTTCCCGACCGGCGGCGTCCTGATCGACAGTCCCGAGACCATCGCCGAAGCCTACAAGACCGGGCGCGGCGGCTTCCGCGTCCGCGCCAAGTGGAAGAAGGAAGAGGGCGCCCGCGGCGTCTACCAGATCGTCGTCACCGAGATTCCCTACCAGGTCCAGAAGGCCAAGCTGATCACCCAGATCGCCGAGCTGCTGGAACAGAAGAAGCTGCCGCTGCTCGACGACGTCCACGACGAGAGCGCCGAAGACATCCGCATCGTGTTCTCGCCCAAGAGCCGCACGGTCGACGCCGAGATCCTGATGGAGCAGTTGTTCCGCGCCAGCGACCTCGAATCCCGCTTCCCGCTCAACATGAACGTGCTCGACGGCGGCACCGTGCCGCGCGTCATGAGCCTCAAAGAGACGCTCCAGGCCTTCGTCGACCACCGCCGCGACGTGCTGGAGCGCCGCAGCAAGCACCGCCTGGAGAAGATCGCCGCCCGCCTCGAAATCCTCGAAGGCTATCTCGCGGTCTTCCTGAACCTCGACCGGGTCATCAAGATCATCCGCACCGAGGACGAGCCCAAGCCCGTCCTGATCAAGGCCTTCAAGCTCACCGACAACCAGGCCGAAGCCATCCTCAACATGCGCCTGCGCAGCTTGCGCAAGCTGGAGGAGATGGAGATCCGCCAGGAGCACGACTCCCTGACCAGGGAGCAGAAGGACCTGCGCAAGCTGCTCGGCTCCGACGCGCTCAAATCCGCCAGGCTGATCGAGGACATCAAGGCGATCGACGCCAAGTTCGGGGCCAAGACCGCGCTCGGCAAGCGCCGCACCCAGATCGTCGAGGCCAGGCACATCGACAAGATCGAGGCCCTGGCCGAGGAAGCGGTGGCGCTCGAAACCGCGGTCGAGAAGGAGCCGCTCACCGTCGTGCTCTCCGAAAAGGGCTGGCTGCGCTCCTTCAAGGGCCATATGGAGGAAAGCGACGCGGTCAAGTACCGCGAGGGCGACAAGCGCCGCTTCTGGGTCCACGCCCAGACCACCGACAAGCTGATGCTGTTCTCGACCGACGGCCGCTTCTTCACGCTGGACTGCGCCAAGCTGCCGGGCGGGCGCGGCAATGGCGAGGCGATCCGCACCTATATCGACCTGCCGCCCGACGCCGACATCGTCACGGTCTTCGCCCATGTCCCGGGGCGCAAGCTGCTGCTCGCCGCCGAAAGCGGCCACGGCTTCGTCACCAATGAGGACGACGCCGTCGCCCTCACCAAGAACGGCAAGCGCGTCATGAACGTGAAGACCGGCGTCGAGGCTAAGGCCTGCGCCTTCGTCACGGGCGACTCGGTCGCGGTGATCGGCGAGAACCGCAAGCTGATCCTCTTCGGCCTCGACGAGGTGCCCGAGATGGCGCGCGGGCAGGGCGTCTACCTGCAGCGCTACAAGGATGGCGGCCTGCTCGACGCCACGACCTTCACCTGGAAGGACGGCCTGAAGGACCAGAACAACCGCGTCTTCGAGCCCGCCGAGTTGAAGGACTGGAAAGGCGCCCGCGCCCAGTCCGGCCGCCTCCCGCCCCGCGGCTGGGCCAAGAGCGGGAAGTTTGGATAGCGCTCAGTGCGACTGCCCGACGTCCTGTCCGGCGTCGCCGGTATCGCCGCCGCCGCTCGGCGGCTCGGGCGCGGCCGGCGTCGTGGGCGTCGCCGTGCCGCCGCCATGGCGCGACGAGCCGCGTGTATTGCCGGCTTCGTCGCCGCTGCTTGCCGGCGGCGGCGTCGTTTCGCCGGCCGGCGGCGTCGTGGGATGCGCCGTCCCGCTCGTCCCGCTCGCCGGCGGCGTGCCGTGCACCGCGGGCAGGATCGTCGCGGGCTTGGGCTTCGGCGCCGGGGTGAACTGCGCCACCACGAAGCTGGCGACGAAGATCACCGCGATCAGCGCCACGACGCCGATGGCGACATAGCCGATCACCGGTATCGGCTTCTTGGCCGGCGGGGCCAGCACGGGGCTGTGCACCGGCTCGGGCGCCTTGGCCTGCACGACCGTGGCTGGCGCTACGGGCGCCGGGGTCGGGACGACCGGCGCGGGCGCGGCCTCGGCGATCGGCACCGGCTGAGTCGGTTCGGGCGGCACGATCGGGGCGGGCGCGGCGTCAACATGCTCGTCATTGCTGCGGCCGGGGCGTCCGATCAGGTGCGACAGGCCCTTCATCATCCGCTGGTACTCGGCATGGCCGGTGCCGCCGGTCCAGGTCGAGAAGTCCGCCGTCTGAAGCTGCCGAAAGCCCGCCGGCGGCCGAACCGATTCCTTAAGAACCGGCACTAAGATGTTGCGTTGCTGTCCTTCTTCGGCTTCGTCGCGCACGAAATCGGACTTGATCGAGTGCTGCGACCACACCACCACGGTCGCCTTGCAGACCTGCAGCTCGGTCTCGATGGTCTCGCGATAGCGCTTGCCGACCAGGAGGTCCCAGTCCCACCAGACCGTGTAGCCCTCGGCCTGGATCGCGTCGGCGAGTTTCGACACCCACTCGCGGTCTTCGCGCGCATAAGAGATGAAGATGTCGGCCATAAGTCCCTCTTGGCGCCGGACTTTATGGAAACCACCCGGCGACGCAACACCCCAGCGATGGACGCCGCCCGGCTTTCTCGGCAGGTTCCGGGCAACCGACGACAAGGGAGGCGCAAGTGACGTTCAAGGACATTCTCTACGCGGCCGAGGGCGGTGTCGCGACCATCACCATGAACCGCCCCAAATACCGCAACGCCCTCAGCTACCGCCTGCTCGATGAGATCGACCAGGGGCTGGCGCTCGCCGGCAAGGACAAGGCGATTCGCGTCGTGGTCCTTCGCGGCAGTGGCGGCCACTTCTCCTCCGGCCACGACCTCGGCACCCCCGACGCGCTCGAATACCGCAAGGCCCTGGGCGCCGAGCCCGGCACCATCGAGGCCTACGACCAGTTCAAGGCCTACAATCTCGACATCCATCTGCGCTGGCGCAACTTTCCCAAGCCGACCATCGCCATGGTCGAGGGCTATTGCATCTATGCCGGCTGGATGACGGCGGCCTGCTGCGACGTCGTCTTCGCCGCCGCCAATGCTGAGTTCCTCGCCGGCTTCGTCGAGTACATGTCGCTCCCCTGGGACATCGGCATCCGCAAGGCCAAGGAACTCTGCTTCGAGAGCCGCTTTATTACGGCCCAGGAGGCCCACGACTACGGCTTCGTGAACCGCGTCGTCGCGCCCGAGGCGCTGGAGCAGGAAACCTATGCCTACGCCCACCGGGTCGCCGAGAACTCCCCCGACGCCCTGCGCTTCGCCAAAATCCAGATGAACAAGGCTCAGGATGCGCAGGGCTTCACCAATGCCGTCGAGGACTCCCTCGGCGACTACCAGGCAATGATGTATCTTCTGGGCAGCGAGCAGATGCGGGTCGGCGGCGAACGCCGCTTGCTCACCGTCGATCTCGCGGTGAAGGGGCGCAGGAAGGAACGTCACGGACAGAAATAGGAGGTCCCTTTGAAAAGACTTCTCGCCGCTGCGGCCCTCGCCGCGTCCGCCGCCACGCCGGCGCTCGCCGATTGCGCCGGCAGCCACGCCCTCGACCGCTGCCTGATCGGCACCTGGAGCTATTCCGGCGGCGGCAGCGCGAGCTGGCTGAACCGCAACGCCCGCATGGCGCATGTCACCGGCGTCAGCCACAACGAGCTGAAGATCGCCTTCCGGCCCGACGGCACCTTCTCGACCGGGCAGGTCGACATCCACGCCACCGTCGCCGCCAACGACAGCAGCATGACCGGCAGCGGCCACACCGCCGGGCGGGCGACCGGCACCTGGTCGGCCGCCGGCGGCCGCTTCACCCTCTGCACCACGCCGGGCAGCGTCAGCACCACGGTTACCGTCGTCGTCCATGGCCGCCCGATCACAGTGACGCCGCCGGCCCCCACCGCCCCGCATGCCACCGCTTACACCTGCAACGCCGCGACGCTGACGACGACCCAGCCGATCCCGGGGCACGAGCCGATCGTCACGACCTACAGCCGCGGCCATTGATCGTCCCATGGCCAAAGGAGCCCCTAAGACATCGGCGAAGGGAGGAAGCGCGGATTCTCCCGCGCGACTGATCGATGCGAGGATCAAGGAGCTGGGCGACTGGCGGGGCGCCACGCTGGCGCGCGTCCGCGCCCTCGTCAGCCAGGCCGATCCCGCCGTGGTCGAAACCTGGAAGTGGCGCGGCGTTCCGGTGTGGGAGCATGCCGGCATCCTCTGCACCGGCGAGACCTACAAGGCCGTCGTGAAGCTGACCTTCGCCAAGGGCGCCGCGCTGCCGGACCCGGCGAGCCTTTTCAATGCCAGCCTCGAAGGCGGCACAAGGCGCGCCATCGACATCCATGAAGGCGATAGAATCGACGAAAAGGCTTTCAAGGCGCTCATCCGCGCCGCCGCGGCGCTGAACACGGCCGGGAAGAAGCCACGATGAAACCGAAGGCCAAAAAGGTCGCCAAGCCGGCGCGCAAGGGCAAGAAGGTCGCGCTGCTCTCGGGCGGCAATCCGCAGATCGCCAAGGCGCAAGGCGATGCCCCGGTGCAGGCCTATATCGCCGCCATGCCGGGCTGGAAGCGCGACGTCGGCCGGCGCCTCGACGCGCTCATCGTCCGCGCCGTGCCCCAGGTGCGCAAGGCCGTGAAATGGAATTCGCCTTTCTACGGCATCGAAGACCTGGGCTGGTTCCTCGCGTTCCACACCTTCACGCATTACGTCAAAGTGACGTTCTTCCGCGGCGCCTCGCTGCGGCCGCCGCCGCCCGGCGCCAGCAAGGACAAGGACACGCGCTACCTCGACATCCGCGAGGACGAAGCGCTCGACGAGGCGCAGGTCGTCAAATGGGTAAAGCAGGCCGCGGCGCTGCCCGGCTTTCTCGCGCCCTGATCCTGCCCATGGGTAAGAGCCGCGCGCTCGCGGCCGGCGCGAAGATGCTCTAGGTTCGGGCGCAAAAGAGCACGCGCTCGGGGAGAAACGGTTTGTCGATTGAGAGCAATGCCGCGCCCGGGCGCGCCGGCATCGGCGGGGTGTCGCGCCGCTACATCCTGGTGATGCTGACGCTGGTCTATGTGATCAACTATCTCGACCGCAACATCCTCAATATCCTGCTGCCCGCTATCAAGGCCGAATTCCATCTGAGCGATGCCGATCTCGGTTTTCTGTCCGGCACCGTCTTCGCGATCCTCTACGCCACGCTCGGCGTCCCGCTCGCCTGGCTCGCCGACCGCGTCAACCGGCGCAACGTCATCGCGATCTCGATGCTGCTGTTCAGCGCCATGACCGCCGTCTCGGCCTTCGCCGGCAGCTTCGTGCAGCTTGTCCTCGCCCGCATCGGCACCGGCATCGGCGAGGCCGGCACCAGCCCATCCGTCAATTCGATCGTCTCCGACCTCTACGAGCCCAAGGAGCGGGCAGGGGCGCTTTCCTTCTACGCCGCCGGCCTCAATGCCGGACTCCTCCTCGCCTTCTTCGGCGGCGGCTGGATCGAGCAGAATTTCGGCTGGCGCATGGCCTTCCTCGCCGCCGGCCTCCCCGGCCTGCTCATCGCCGTCGCCTTCATGCTCACCGTGCCGGAGCCGAAACGCGGCCATGTCGAGCAGATCACCGATCCCGGCCACGCCCCGCATCTGCCGGAAACCATCCGCTATCTGTGGCAGCAGCGTTCCTTCCGCTTTATCGCTTTCGGCACCGCCATGAGCTCGTTCGGCGGCTATGCCGGCAATTCCTTCGTGCCCGTCTTCCTCGCCCGCACCCACCACATGACCTCGTCGCAGATCGGTTTCACCCTGGCACTGTTGTTCGGCGTGATCGGCGGCTTCGGCACTTATTTCTCCGGCGTCGCGGCCGACTGGCTCGGCAAGCGCGACGTACGCTGGAACATGCGCGTCGTCTTCCTCGCCATCCTGGTCGCGCTGCCGTCCTTCCCGGTCTACTTCCTGGCGCCGAGCCTGCCGCTGGCGCTCGCCGGCGCCGTCCTGCCGGTCGTCATCGGCGCCGCCTATCTCGCGCCCTCCTATGCCATGGTGCAGAGCCTGGTGCCGCTGCGCATGCGGGCCCAGGCCGCCGCCATCCTGCTCTTCACCCTCAACATCATCGGTTTCGGCCTTGGGCCGCTCGCCGTCGGCAAGCTCAGCGACCTGCTGACGCCGCAGCTCGGTCCCGACGCCCTGCGCTGGGCCCTGCTGTCGACCATGACGACCTGGCTGATCGCGGCCTGGTGCTTCTGGATGGCGAGCCGCCGTCTGCCCGCCGAGCTCGCCCGCGCCCATGCACCGCCGGCCCACGCCACGGAGGTCGCGCCATGAACGGCCTGATCGTCCGCAACCGGCACTATGTCCTCTTCATGGTGACGCTGGTGTTCGTGGTGAACTATCTCGACCGCCAGATCCTCGCGATCCTCCTGCCCTACATCAAGGCGGAGTTCGGCGTCAGCGACACCGCGCTGGGCCTGCTCACCGGTCCCGCCTTCGCGCTCATCTACGCGACGCTGGGCGTGCCGCTGGCGCTCGTCGCCGACCGGGTCAACCGCCGCAACGTCATCGCCGTGTCGCTGGTCCTGTTCAGCGTCATGACCGTCGCCTGCAACTTCGCCGCCAATTTCTGGCAGCTCATCGCCGCGCGCGCCGGCGTCGGCATCGGCGAGGCCGGCACGGGTCCTTCGATCAATTCGATCATCGCCGACCTCTATCCGCAAAAGGAGCGTGCCGGCGCGCTCGCGATCTATTCGTCCGGGGTGAATGTCGGCTTGCTGATCGCCTTCTTCGGCGGCGGCCTGATGGCGGAAGCGTTCGGCTGGCGCGCCGCCTTCCTCGCCGCCGGATTGCTCGGCCTGATCGTCGTCGCCCTGTTCCTGCTCACCGTCGAGGAGCCGAAGCGCGGCCACAGCGACGGCCTCGCCGACAGCGGCCTGGCGCCCAGCCTGCTCGACACCGCCCGGCACCTGTGGAAGCAGCGTTCCTTCCGCTTCCTCTCCCTCGGCACCTCGATGAGCGCCTTCGGCGGCTATGCCGGCATCGCTTTCGTGCCGTCCTTCCTGGTGCGCTCGCACCACCTCACGCCGGGCCAGATCGGCCTGCTGCTCGCCGTCACCGTCGGCATCTTCGGCTTCCTCGGCACGGCGGCGTCGGGCCTGATCGCCGACCGCGTCGGCAAGAAGGATATCCGCCGCACCATGCTGGTGCCGGTGGTCGCGACCCTGATCGGCCTGCCTTTCGCGCCGTTCTTTTATCTCTCGTCGAATTTGTGGGTGGTGGTCGTCGCGCTGGCCTTGCCGCAATTCCTCGGCGCCTCCTATCTCGGACCCGCCTATGCCGCGACCCAGGGCCTGGTGCCGCTGCGCATGCGCGCCACCGCCGCGGCGATCCTGATCTTCATCCTCAACATCATCGCCCTGACCTTCGGCCCGCTCACCGTCGGCATCCTCAGCGATGTCTTGCGTCCCGCCTTCGGCGAGGATTCGCTGCGCTGGGCGCTGCTCTCCACCGTCATCACCAGCTCGATCGGCGCCTATTTCTACTGGCAATCCAGCCGCACCTTGCGGCAAGATATGGAGCGCGTTGCCGGTACATGAGTATGTTGCGGAAGATTCCCCTCGACAGCCTGCCGGCGCTCGCTGGCGCCGCCGCCGTCCTGATGGCGGCCATGGGATGGGCCTTGGTGTTCGGCGAACGCGCCGCGCCGCAGACCATGCCGCCGCGGATCGTTCGCGCCCAACCTGCCGTCGTCAAAGCCGCGACGCCGATTCCGGTGACGACGATCGCGGCGCCGGCCGCCGAACCGCGCCGCGAGCCGCCGCGCCCCGTCGCCGCCGCGCCGCGTCCGCTTCCCGCCGATGCCGTCGCCGCCAAGCCCCTGCCGCCCCAGACCATCGCGCCCGATCCCGCGACCGTGGCCGAGGAAGCGGGCAGGGTGGCGGCGCGACTCTCCGGCAAGGTCCCGGCCGAACTTTCGCCGTACTTCGATACCTTCATCTATGTCAGCAAGGCCGCGAGCGGCCCTTGGGCCCAGCGCCTCTTCCTCTTTCACAAGGCCGCCGACGGCACGCTCGCATTCGAGGAAAGCTTTTCGGTTTCCACCGGCCGCGAGCGCTCCGAGCAATACTTCACCGTCACCCCGACCGGCCTCTTCGAGCTCGACGTGCACCGCTTCTTCCCGATGGCGCGTTCCGCCAAATGGAACGACGCGCGCATGCCTTGGGCGATGTTCCTGAACTATGCCTATCGCACCAAGATGTCCGGCGTGGCGCTGCACGCCGCGATCGGCGGCCACGAGCGGGCGATGATCGGCCGCCGGGCATCGGGCGGCTGCGTCCGCCTGCCGATCGCCAAGGCAAACCGCCTCTACCATCGCTTCCTTGCCGAGTCGCGCGGCCAGGTTCCGGTCTTTACCTTCGACGAGGCCCGCGGCACGACGAACACGGCCGGGACCGCCGCCCACGATCCAACGGGCAACATCGTTCTCGCGGACGGCCTGAAAGTCCTGGTGGTGATCGAAAATTATGCCGGCCGGGTCACGACACCGACACAATCCTGAGTAGGCTTTCAAATGTTAACCGCGGCGTGTCCCGGGCTGGGACAGCGGTAACGTTTTGCGCTAGGCTGGCGGTGCGGGACCAGAATTGACTCCATGTCACTCGTTCGGAAATTAAGCCTGATCTATCTGCTGTGCGCCCTGGCGTTCGGTGTGCAGCTTGCGTTCGAGCGCGCTCCCGCCGTCGAGCAGGCCAGCCGCCAGGCGGTCGCGACGGCGCTCGAAACCACCCGCGCCTATGTCGTCACGCCGATCGTCGATCTCGCCCAGGAAGGCTCGACTCTGATCGTCGCCATGCTCTCAAGCGATCCCGCCGCGCCGGCCAACAAGCCGGCGGCGCACCGCACCACCGCCGCGGCGCCGCCGCGCGTGGTCGTTCCCAAGGCCGCGCCGGTCGTGCCGAAAGCCCCGGTCCTCGCCGTGCCGCAGGCCGCTCCTGAGGTCGCACCGCCCGATTTCGCCATTGCCGCGGCCACGCCTCCCGCTGCACCGGCCGCCGAGCCGCCGGCCCCGCGCCCCGCGCTCGACCTGGCGCCGCCGCCGTCCGCGGCGCACGGCATCGCGCCCGGCGAACTGGTGCGCGTCGCGGTGCGGCTGCGCGAGAATCTCACCCATGAGATGCTCGATAATTTCGGCCTGTTTCTCTATGTGAGCAAAGCCGACAACGGCCCCTGGGCGCAGCGCCTCTATGTGTTCCGCAAGGACGCCAGCGGCAATCTCGCCATGCTCTACAACTGGCCGGCCTCGACCGGGCGCGAGAAGGTCGAGATCGCGGCCAACGGCACGCGCCAGCCCAGCTACACGCCGCAGGGCTATTACCAGCTCGATCCCGACCGCATGTACAAGAACCACTTCTCCGGCCAGTGGCATCAGCCGATGCCCTACGCGATGTTCTTCAACTGGGAGAACCAGGGTCTGCAGACCGGCCTCGCGATCCACGGCGCCACCGGCATCGAGATCAAGGATCTGGGCACCCGCGCCAGCGCCGGCTGCATCCGCATCGCGCCGGACAATGCCGCCATGCTCTTCAAGCTGATCCGCACCGAATACAAGGGCCTGGCGCCGCGCTTCGCCTATGACCGCCGCACCGCGACGATGAGCAACCAGGGCGTCATGATGCACGACCCGGCGGGCAATCTGAAGCTGGCCGACGGCTACAAGGTCCTGGTCTTCGTCGAGAACTACGGCGGCGAAAACGTCGTCGCGGCGCTGTTCTGATCATTGTCATCCCCGGCGAGCGCGCCCTTCGCGCGCGAGGGAAGGGGACCCAGGTAGGAAATACCGTCACGGTATTTCCTACCTGGGTTCCCTTCCCCTCGCTTCGCTCGGCCGGGAATGACAAGGGGAGAAGCTTCAACCCCGCGCCATCTCGTACAGCGCCACCGCCGCCGCGTTCGACACGTTGAGGCTCTCCATCGCGCTCGATATCGGCACATAGGCCGCCACGTCGCAGCGCTCGCGCACCAGGCGGCGCACGCCGTCGCCTTCCGAGCCCACCACCAGCGCGATGTCGCCGGCGTGCCGCGCCTCCTGCAGCGAGCGCTCGCCGTCGCCCGCCAGCGCGACGCGCCAGAAGTCGAGCTTGCCCAATTCTTCCAGCGTCCGCGCGATGTTCACCGCCACGACCACCGGCACGATGTCGAGCGCGCCCGACGCCGCCTTCGCCAGCACGCCGCTCTCGGGCGGCGAGTGGCGGTCCTGGACCACGACCGCGGTGACGCCGAATGCCGCCGCGCTGCGCAGGATCGCGCCGGCATTGTGCGGATCGGTGATCTGGTCGAGCACCAGCACAATGCGCCGCGCGGCGGTGGGTTGGTGGGCGGCACCGCTGCGCGGCGCACCTAAAATGTCGTCAAGCTCGCGCCGGGGCAGGGGCTCGACCAGGAGCGCCACGCCCTGATGCACAGCGCTCTCGGGCAGGATCTTGGAGACGCCGGCCATGTCGGTGATCTCGTGCCGGGCGCGGCCCAGCAGCTTGGGCCCGATCTCTTCCGCCGCCCGCGCCGTCAGCACGGCACGCTTGACGAAGCGCTTGGGATTTTCCAGCGCCGCGCGCACCGCGTGGTGGCCATAGAGCCAGAGCCCGCTCTCGGGCTTTGCCTGCGGCTTGAAGAATTTGCGCTCGGTTTCGCGCGGGCGCTCGGGGCGCTTTTCGAACTTGCGCTCGGGGCGCTTGGGAAATCTCGGTGGGGCCATGCGCCGGGCTTATAGAGATCATTAACGCCAGCGTCATCACGCAAAGTTGGCTTTGTTGCTGCATTGCGATAGAGTTCTCATCGCGCCATGAAACGAGTCCGCCGCCCGCAAGCCAAAGCCAGGTCCGCCCCGCGCGGCCTGCTCATGCGCGCGCTCGTCGTTCTGACGCTCTTCGCCTTCACGCTGCAGGGGTTCCTGACCCAGACGCACATCCACGCCGTGCCGGTCGGCGCGCCGGCGGTGGCCGATTTGTTCGACGGCGTTCCGGCGCCCGCGAAGGACACCCCGTCCAAGAACGACCAGCAGAACTGCCCGCTCTGCCAGCAATTCGCCAGCGCCGGCCAGTTCGTCACCCCTGCCGCGGCCGCCGTCGCGCTGCCGTCGCTGTCGGTGTCCGTCATCCAGGTGGCGGTCCGCATCGTTCACGCCGTCATCCAGGTCTCGCACGATTGGCGCGGCCGGGCCCCACCCCACGCCTGATTTGCCTCCATTGAGCTCGTGACGCGAGGCCGCGCATCCGCGCGGCGATCCGCATCACATCACGCGGCGTTCGCGCCGTTCTCTCGGACCATCAGGTGTATCCATGCTTCGTAGAATCCTGCTCGCCGGCGTCGCGTCGGCCGTTGTCTTTCTTCCTTCCGCCCGCGCCGCCGACGTCGAGACCGTCGTCGTCACGGCCTCGCCGGTCGCCGGCGATATCGACCGCTTCGCCACCATCGTCGCCAAGCTCGACCGCGACGACATCATCCAGCAGGGTGGGGGAACGCTGGCCGATTCGCTCTCCAACATTCCCGGCGTCTCCTCCAGCGGCTTTGCCAGCGGCGCCGGCCGCCCCGTCATCCGCGGCATGGACGCCAGCCGCGTCCGCGTCCTGGAGGACGGCACCTCGTCGTCCGACGTCTCCGACGTCGGCCCCGACCACGGCGTGCCGATCGATCCGCTCTCGACCCAGAGCATCGAGGTCGTGCGCGGCGCCGCCACCCTGCGCTATGGCAGCCAGGCGATCGGCGGCGTGGTGAACGCGCTCAACAACCGCGTGCCCACGGAACTGCCGGACAAGCCGTTTACCGGCGAGGCCGACGCCTCCTATGACAGCGTCTCCGATGCCGGCCAGGTCGCGCTGATGGCCGACGGTAGCGCCGGGCAATTCGCCTTCCACGCCGACGGCTTCTACCGCCATGCCGACGACTACGCGACGCCGCTGGGAACCCAGGCCAACTCCTTCATGCGCGGCGACGGCTATACCGCCGGGGCCTCCTTCTTCCCCGATCCCGGCACCCATTTCGGTCTCGCCGTCATCCATTACGACGCCAAATACGGCATCCCCAGCGACACCACCTTCATCGACATGCGGCAGACCAAGGTGATCGGCCGCGCCGCCATCGATCTTGGCGGCGACCTCTTCCAGGCGCTGAACATCGATGCGAGCTACGCCACCTACGCCCACAACGAGGACGACCCGCTCGGCGGCGGCGCCTTCGACGTCGTCTCCACCTTCCGCAACCGCGAATATGACGGCCGCGCCGAGCTTCTGCTCGGCGACATCGGGCCCTTCACCAACACCGCCGTCGGCACCGAACTGCAAAGCCGCGAATACCAGGCGCTGGGCGACGACAGCGCTTTCCTCTTCCCCACGCTGACGCAGACCGCCTCGCTGTTCGTCTTCACCGAACTGCCGATCGGCAGCCGCATCCATGTCCAGGGCAGCGGCCGGGTGGAGGATTCCGACATCACCGGCACGCCGGCCTCGGATGTCTTCACCGCGCGCAACTTCGTGCCCATCAGCGGCGCCGTCGGCGTCCTGTTCGACCTGACCGATGCCCTCAAGCTCGGCTTCACGGCGTCGAGCACGGCGCGCGCCCCGGCGATCACCGAGCTCTTCGCCCGCGGCGCCCATGACGGCCCGCTGACCTTCGAGACCGGCGATCCCACCCTGCGGATGGAGCGCGCCAACTCGCTGGAGGGAACCTTCCGGGTGCGCCTGGACCGGTTCCATCTCGACGCCAGCGCCTACTACACCGCGTTCGACCACTACATCTACGGCGCTCTGACGGGGCGGACCTGCGACGACGACGGCAACTGCATCGCCGGCCCCGGCAACGAGCTGCGCGAGCTCAACTACACGCAGGCCTCGGCGCACTTCTACGGCGGCGAAGTGCAGGGCACTTACGACCTGTGGCAGCACGGCACCGGCACGCTCTCGGCCGAGGTCCAGGGCGACTATGTCCGCGCCCGCCTCGCCGGCGGCCTGAATGTTCCGCGCATCCCGCCGTGGCGGGTCGGCGGCGGGTTGTCCTGGGCGAGCGACAGCTTCAATGCCGGCATCAAGGCGTTCTATGTCGGCAAGCAGGACGATTTCGGCGCCTTCGACACGCCGACGCCGGACTATGTCTCGCTCGACGCCACGCTGGCCTGGCGGCCCTTCGCGTCCCGCCCGGGAACCGAGATCGCCCTGATCGGCCACAACCTGACCGACGATCTGCAGCGCAATGCCGCCTCGTTCAACAAGGACATCGTGGCCATGCCGGGCCGCGACATCCGGGTGGTGCTGCGCACCGCGCTTTAACCCTGGGGCCGAATGGCGGGTGTCAAGCAGTCAATTTGCTTGCACCCGCCGCGGGGCCGGAGGTAGCCTTGGGCCACAAGGTGTTGTTCGCGGAGGCATTTTTGGGGCCTTTGCCGCGCTAATATTCTGTTGACAGCTTGTTCGAGTTGGCCCAAAACCCCCCGCTCGCGGCTATCCCTCCGAAAGGCACATGATCACGTTCGCTCCCCTGGATCGGACGCGCACCTGTACCGCTCGGAACTGGCGCATAACGGACTGTACTAAAAGGACAATTTCGGAAGGGTGCCCGAGTGGCTAAAGGGGACGGACTGTAAATCCGTTGGCTACGCCTACGTTGGTTCGAATCCAACCCCTTCCACCAACCTACGCTGCGCGGCAGCGGAGGTTGCCTCCCGAAGCTCCGCAGGAGCGTAGGGAGGCTGGTTCAAGGTTCGCGCAGCTTCGGTTGGCGGGCCAGCGGTGCCGGAATGAAAGGACAAAGAAGGAAGTCGAATGAGGCGGGTGTAGCTCAATGGTAGAGCAGAAGCCTTCCAAGCTTATGACGAGGGTTCGATTCCCTTCACCCGCTCCAACTTTCCGGCTTCGCCGAAACGTTGACTGAAACGAGATCGCGTACCGCCCCCGGGCGGATAAAGAAGAACGAAGGACAAGGACAATGGCGAAGGCCAAATTCGAGCGTAACAAGCCGCACTGCAACATCGGCACGATCGGTCACGTCGATCACGGCAAGACGTCGCTGACGGCGGCGATCACCAAGGTGCTGGCGGAGACGGGCGGGGCGACGTTCACGGCGTACGACCAGATCGACAAGGCGCCGGAAGAGAAGGCGCGCGGCATCACGATTTCGACGGCGCATGTCGAGTACGAGACCAAGGCGCGGCACTACGCGCATGTCGACTGCCCCGGGCATGCCGACTATGTGAAGAACATGATCACGGGCGCGGCGCAGATGGACGGCGCCATTCTCGTCGTTTCGGCGGCGGACGGCCCGATGCCGCAGACCCGCGAGCACATCCTGTTGGCGCGCCAGGTCGGCGTTCCGGCGATGGTGGTGTTCCTGAACAAGTGCGACATGGTCGACGATCCGGAGTTGCTGGACCTGGTCGAGATGGAGGTGCGCGAGCTTCTGTCGAGCTACAACTTCCCGGGCGACGACATCCCGATGATCCGCGGCTCGGCGCTGTGCGCGCTGGAGGACAAGGACCCCAAGCTCGGCCACGACGCGATCCTGGAGCTGATGGCGGCGGTGGACAGCTACATCCCGCAGCCGGAGCGTCCGGTTGACCAGCCGTTCATGATGGCGATCGAGGACGTGTTCTCGATCTCGGGCCGCGGCACGGTGGTGACGGGTCGTATCGACCGCGGCGTGATCAAGGTGGGCGAGGAAGTCGAGATCATCGGCATCCGTCCGACCTCCAAGACGGTGGTGACGGGCGTCGAGATGTTCCGCAAGCTGCTGGACCAGGGCCAGGCGGGCGACAACATCGGCGCGCTGCTGCGCGGCGTGGAGCGCGACGGCGTCGAGCGCGGCCAGGTTCTGGCCAAGCCGGGCTCGATCACGCCGCACACCGACTTCATGGCTGAGGTTTATGTTCTGACGAAGGAAGAGGGCGGGCGTCACACGCCGTTCTTCGGCAACTACCGGCCGCAGTTCTATTTCCGCACCACGGACGTGACGGGGATCGTGAAGCTGCCGGAAGGCACCGAGATGGTGATGCCGGGCGACAACGTGTCGATCCAGGTCGAGCTGATCAGCCCGATCGCGATGGAAGAGAAGCTGCGCTTCTCGATCCGCGAAGGCGGCCGCACCGTCGGCTCGGGCGTCGTCGCGAAGATCATCAAATAGGGAGCGTGTTCCTAGGAGTGTAGCTCAGTTGGTAGAGCGGCGGTCTCCAAAACCGTAGGCCGGGGGTTCGAGTCCCTCCACTCCTGCCAGCGCAACCGGCCTAAAGCAGCGAAGGCCAAAGAATTAAACGGATTGAACGAAGAACGATATGGCAGACGCGACGAAAAAGACGGTCGAAGGGGCGGGCAAGGATCTGCCGGCGCCCGTGCGCCGCCGCCGCAACCCGCTGGCCTTCTTCGGCGAAGTCCGCCGCGAGATGTCCAAGGTCACCTGGCCGAGCTGGAAGGAAACCTGGCTCACCTCGGTGATGGTCTTCATCATGGTCGGCCTGACCATGGTGTTCTTCTTCGGCGTGGACATGCTGCTCGCCTATGGCGAGCGCCTCTTGATCGGTGCGGGCTGAGACCATGAGCGAAGCGGGAACCAAGACCAACGTGAACGCCAAGTGGTACATCGTCCACACCTACTCGAATTTCGAGAAGAAGGTGGCCGAGGAGATCAAGCGCCAGGCCAAGCTCCAGGGCCTCGACGAGGAGATCGTCGACGTCGTGGTGCCGACCGAGGAAGTGCTCGAAGTGCGCCGCGGCCAGAAGGTCAAGGCGGAGCACAAGTTCCTGCCCGGCTACGTGCTGCTGCATGCGCACCTGACCGACCACTGCTACCACCTGGTCAAGAACATCGCCAAGGTCACCGGCTTCCTCGGCCAGAACAACAAGCCGATGGCGCTGCGCCAGGCCGAAGTCGACCGCATCCTCAACCAGGTCACCGAGGGCGCGGAGAATCCGAAGTCGTCGATCACCTTCGAGATCGGCGAGCAGGTCCGCGTCGCCGACGGTCCCTTTACCTCGTTCACCGGCACGGTGGAGGAGGTCGACGAGGACCGCAGCCGCGTCAAGGTCGCGGTCTCGATCTTCGGCCGCGCGACGCCGGTCGAGCTCGAATTCACGCAAGTGGAGAAGGTCTGAATCAAATACCCGGTGTCATGGCCCGCGACTGCGGGCCACCCAGGTGAAGCCGGTCCGAATGCCGCAAGGGTCGCGGTGAATAAATGCCCGAAACAAGCCCGGGCATGACGAGTGAAGAGAACGCGGGAGGACCGAGCCGGTCCGTTCGAACCGCAAACCGCTAAGGAGGCGGATTAGAAGTGGCAAAGAAGATTACCGGTTACATCAAGCTGCAGGTCCCGGCCGGCAGCGCCAATCCGTCGCCGCCGATCGGCCCGGCCCTGGGTCAGCGCGGCCTCAACATCATGGAGTTCTGCAAGAGCTTCAATGCGAAGACCCAGGACCAGGAAAAGGGCATGCCGATCCCGGTGACCATCACCGTGTTCTCGGACAAGTCCTTCACCTACGAGATGAAGACGGCGCCGGCGTCGTTCTTCCTCAAGAAGGCCGCCAAGCTGACCTCGGGCTCCAAGTCGCCCGGCCTGACCTCGGCCGGCACGGTGACCAAGGACCAGGTCCGCCAGATCGCAGTCGCCAAGATGAAGGATCTCAACGCCAACGACGTCGAAATGGCGATGCTGATGATCGAGGGCTCGGCGCGCTCGATGGGCATCCAGGTGAAGGGATAACCGCCATGACCATCTCCAAGCGCTACAAGAAAGCCGTCGAAGGCGTCGACAGCAACAAGGCGTACGGCGTCGAAGAGGCCGTCAAGCTGATCAAGAGCCGCGCCACCGCCAAGTTCGACGAGACCATCGAGCTGTCGATCAATCTCGGCGTCGATCCGCGCCATGCCGACCAGATGGTGCGCGGCGTCTCCTCGCTGCCCAACGGCACCGGGCGCAAGCTGCGCGTCGCGGTGTTCGCCAAGGGCGCCAAGGCGGATGAGGCCCGCAAGGCCGGTGCCGACATCGTCGGCGCCGAAGACCTCGCCGAGCTGGTGAACAAGGGCGAGATCAATTTCGACCGCTGCATCGCGACGCCCGACATGATGGGCATCGTCGGCCGCCTCGGCAAAGTGCTCGGCCCCCGCAACCTGATGCCCAATCCGCGCGTCGGCACCGTGACCATGGACGTGACCCAGGCGATCAAGGACGCCAAGGGCGGCGCGGTCGAGTTCCGCGTCGAGAAGGCCGGCATCGTGCAGGCCGGCGTCGGCAAGGCGAGCTTCAGCGAGGACGCCATCGTCCAGAACGTGAAGTCGTTCGTCGACAGCGTGATGAAGGCCAAGCCGTCGGGCGCCAAGGGCGTCTATATGAGGAAAGTGTCGCTGTCCTCGACCATGGGCCCGGGCGTGAAGATCGCCCTGTCCAGCGTCGGCGCCGGCGGCGCGGAGGCCTAGAAGAGTTTTGTGAATTCCGGCGGACGATCGCCGGAACTGTCCGAGACCGCTGGAGTCCCTCGGGACTTAAATTTCCAGCGCAGACAGGGAAGGAACCGGATTTCGAAGGCGCAAGCCTTCGCCGTTCGGGTTTGGACCCTGGGACAGGATTTGCGTGTCACAGGGCAGTGTCTCGGATCGTCACGGGGCGCTGTTGAAGTTAGGAGCTACAAGTGGACAAAGCACAGAAGACGGAAGTCGTCGAAGAGCTGAATGGCGTCTTCACGAAGGCCGGCTCCCTGGTTGTCGCCCACTATTCCGGCATGACGGTGTCGCAGATGAACGATCTTCGGGGGCGCATGCGCGCCGCCGGCGCCTCGTTCAAGGTGGCGAAGAACCGTCTGGCGGTGCGCGCGCTCCAGGGAACGGCCGTGGAAGGCATCGCCCACCTCTTCAAAGGTCCGACCGGCATTGCGTACAGCAACGATCCGGTCGCGGCTTCGAAGGTGGCGGTGGCTTACGCCAAGGACAACGACAAGCTCGTGATCCTCGGCGGTTCGGTCGGAGCAACGGCCCTCGATGCGAACGGCGTCAAAGCCCTCGCAACGCTGCCGTCGCTCGACGAGCTGAGGGGCAAGATCGTGGGCCTGTTGCAGGCGCCCGCGACCAAGATCGCCGGGGTGCTTGCCGCTCCCGCCGGTCAGCTTGCCCGCGTCATCGGCGCGTATTCCAAGAAGGAAGCCGCGTAGTCGGACGACATCCAAACATCAACATCCAAACCTGAACGAACCAAAGGAACTGAAGACATGTCTAAGTTGGAAAAGCTGGTCGAAGACCTCTCGGGCCTGACCGTCCTGGAAGCCGCGGAACTCTCGAAGCTTCTCGAAGAGAAGTGGGGCGTCTCCGCCGCGGCCCCGGTTGCCGCCGCCGCTGCCGCTCCGGCCGCCGCCGCTGCCGCCGCCGTGGAAAAGACCGAGTTCACCGTCGTCCTCACCGAGGCCGGCGACAAGAAGATCAACGTCATCAAGGAAGTGCGGGCGATCACCGGCCTTGGCCTCAAGGAAGCCAAGGACCTGGTCGAAGCCGCGCCGAAGGAAGTGAAGGCGGACGTCTCCAAGGACGAGGCCGCCAAGATCAAGAAGCAGCTCGAAGACGCCGGTGCCAAAGTCGAGCTGAAGTAAGGAGGCGAGGAGGGTTGAATAACCCACCCCGCGTACATATTTCGTTCAACCCACCCCCCTTCCGCGATTCGCTCGCGGAAGGGGCCGGTGGCGTTTGCCATTGGTTTTGCAATTAGTCGGCTCGTGAAGCGGTCAATTAAGGCCGCAAAAGGACGCAAAGAATGACCCTCTCGTTCACCGGACGCAAAAGGCTCCGCAAGTACTTCGGCAAGATCGCCGAGGTCGCGGAGATGCCCAACCTCATCGAAGTGCAGAAGACCTCCTACGACCAGTTCCTCCAGGTCGATAAGGGCGACGGACGCAAGGATGAGGGCCTGGAGACGGTGTTCAAGCACGTGTTCCCGATCAAGGACTTCTCGGAGTCCTCGCTCCTGGAATATGTCGATTACCACTTCGAAGACCCCAAATACGACGTCGAGGAGTGCCAGCAGCGCTCCATGACCTTCGCCGCGCCGCTCAAGGTGACGCTGCGCCTGATCGTGTTCGATGTGGACCAGGAAACCGGCGCCAAGTCGGTCAAGGACATCAAGGAGCAGGACGTCTATATGGGCGACGTTCCGTTCATGACCGAGAACGGTACCTTCATCATCAACGGCACCGAGCGCGTGATCGTCAGCCAGATGCACCGCTCGCCGGGCGTCTTCTTCGACCACGACAAGGGCAAGACCCATTCCTCGGGCAAGCTCCTGTTCGCCGCCCGCGTCATCCCCTATCGCGGCTCCTGGCTCGATTTCGAGTTCGACGCCAAGGACATCATCCATGTCCGCATCGACCGCCGCCGCAAGCTGCCGGCGACGACGCTGCTCTATGCCCTGGGCCTGACCCAGGAGGAGATACTGGCCTACTTCTTCCAGAAGATCGCCTTCAAGAAGCACAAGGACGGCTCCTGGCACACCGCGGTCGAGCCCGGCTGGATGCGCAACGCCAAGGTCAATGCCGACTGGAAGAACGCCAAGACCGGCGAAGTGATCGCCGAGGCCGGCTCCAAGATCACCGTGCGCATGCTGCGCAAGTGGCAGGAAGACGGCATCAAGCAGATCGCGATGGCGGAAGAGGAGATGATCGGCCGCTATTCGGCGCTCGACATGGTCAACCCGGAGACGGGCGAGATCTATGTCGAAGCCGGCGACGAGTTGACCGCCGCCAACCTGGCGATCCTCGACGAAGCCGATTTCCACGAGATCGACGTCATCAATGTCGACGGCATCACCATCGGCGGCTACATCCGCAACACGCTGGCGGTGGACAAGAACCACAGCCGCGAGCAGGCCCTGATCGACATCTACCGCGTCATGCGTCCCGGCGAGCCGCCGACGCTGGACACGGCGGAGACGCTGTTCGGCCAGCTCTTCTTCGACTCAGAGCGCTACGACCTCTCCTCGGTCGGCCGCGTGAAGATGAACATGCGCCTCAACCTCGACGCGCCGGACACCTACCGCACGCTGCGCAAGGAAGACATCCTGGCGATCCTCAAGGCGCTCACCGAACTGCGCGACGGCCGCGGCGAGATCGACGACATCGACAATCTCGGCAACCGCCGGGTGCGCTCGGTCGGCGAGCTGATGGAGAACCAGTTCCGCGTCGGCCTCCTGCGCATGGAGCGCGCGATCAAGGAGCGCATGTCCGCCGTCGACATCGACACGGTCATGCCGCACGACCTGATCAACGCCAAGCCGGTCGCCGCCGCGGTGCGCGAGTTCTTCGGCTCGTCGCAGCTCAGCCAGTTCATGGACCAGCAGAACCCGCTGTCGGAGCTCACCCACAAGCGCCGCATGTCGGCGCTCGGGCCGGGCGGTCTGACCCGCGAGCGCGCCGGCTTCGAAGTGCGCGACGTGCACCCGACGCATTACGGCCGCATCTGCCCGATCGAGACGCCGGAAGGCCCGAATATCGGCCTGATCAACTCGCTCGCGACCTATGCCCGCGTCAACAAGTACGGCTTCATCGAAAGCCCGTACCGCAAGGTCAACAACAAGCACGTCACCGACGAAGTCATCTACCTCTCGGCGATGGAAGAGGCGAAGTACACCATCGCCCAGGCCAATGCGACGATCGACGCCCGCAACCGGCTGAACGACGAGCTCGTCTCCTGCCGCAAGGGCGGCAACTTCGTCATGACCACGCCCGACCAGGTCGAGTTCATCGACGTCTCGCCCAAGCAGCTCGTCTCGGTCGCCGCCGCGCTCGTCCGTTCCTCGAGAACGACGACGCCAACCGCGCCCTGATGGGCTCGAACATGCAGCGCCAGGCCGTGCCGCTGCTCCGTCCGGAGGCGCCGCTCGTCGGCACCGGCATGGAGGAAGTGGTGGCGCGCGACTCGGGCTCGGCGATCGCCGCGCGCCGTTCGGGCGTCGTCGACCAGGTCGATGCCACCCGTATCGTCATCCGCGCCACCGAAGAGACCGATCCCACCAAGCCGGGCATCGACATCTACCGCCTGCGCAAGTTCCAGCGCTCCAATGCGTCGACCTGCATCAACCAGCGTCCGCTGGTGAAGGTCGGCGACCAGCTCAAGAAGGGCGACATCATCGCCGACGGGCCGTCGACGCAACTGGGCGAGCTGGCGCTCGGCAAGAACGCGCTCGTCGCCTTCATGCCGTGGAACGGCTACAACTTCGAGGACTCCATCCTCATCTCCGAGCGCATCGTGCGCGACGACGTCTTCACCTCGATCCATATCGAGGAATTCGAGACGATGGCGCGCGACACCAAGCTCGGGCCTGAGGAAATCACCCGCGACATCCCGAACGTCGGTGAGGAAAACCTCAAGAACCTCGACGAGGCCGGCATCACCTATATCGGTGCCGAAGTCGTCGCCGGCGACATCCTGGTGGGTAAGGTGACGCCGAAGGGCGAGACCCCGATGACCCCGGAAGAGAAGCTGCTGCGCGCCATCTTCGGCGAGAAGGCGGCCGACGTGCGCGACACCTCGCTGCGGGTCCCGCCGGGCGTCACCGGCACGGTCGTCGAAGTGCGCGTCTTCAACCGCCACGGCGTCGACAAGGACCAGCGCGCCATGGCGATCGAGAAGGCGGAAGAGGAGCGCCTGGCCGAGGACCGCGACGACGAACTCGCGATCCTGGAGCGCAACATCTTCTCGCGCCTGTCGGAAGTCCTGCTCAACAAGACCGCTTCGCACGGTCCCAAGGGCATGGCCCCCGACACCAAGATCACGCAAGCCGTGCTCGACACCATCGCCAAGCATCAGTGGTGGCAGATCGGCCTGCGCAACGAGAAGGCGATGAGCGAAGTCGAGGGCATGCGCCAGCAATACGACGAGTCCAAGTCGCGCCTCGACAAGCGCTTCGCGGACAAGGTCGAGAAGCTGCGCCGCGGCGACGAGCTCGCCCCCGGCGTGATGAAGATGGTCAAGGTCTTCGTCGCGGTAAAGCGCAAGCTGCAGCCCGGCGACAAGATGGCCGGCCGTCACGGCAACAAGGGCGTCATCTCCCGCATCGTGCCGATCGAGGACATGCCGCATCTGGAAGACGGCACGGCGGTCGACGTCGTGCTCAATCCCTTGGGCGTGCCTTCGCGCATGAACGTCGGCCAGATTCTCGAGACCCATCTCGGCTGGGCCTGTTCCGGCCTCGGCAAGATGATCGGCGAGACGCTGGACAAGGTGAAGCGCGACGGCAAATACGAGCCGCTGCGCAAGCAGCTCAAGGCGTTCTACCAGGACGACGAGCGCCTCAAGGAGCTCGACGAGGCCGGCATGATGGAGCTCGGCGAGAACCTGCGCCCCGGCATCCCGATTTCGACGCCGGTGTTCGACGGTGCCAAGGAGAAGGACATCGTCGACATGCTGCGCCAGGCGGGTCTCACCGACTCCGGCCAGGTCACGCTGTATGACGGCCGCACCGGCGAATCGTTCAAGCGCCAGGTCACGGTCGGCTACATCTACATGCTGAAGCTGAACCATCTGGTGGACGACAAGATCCACGCGCGTTCGATCGGCCCCTATTCGCTCGTCACGCAGCAGCCCCTGGGCGGCAAGGCCCAGTTCGGCGGCCAGCGTTTCGGCGAGATGGAGGTCTGGGCGCTCGAGGCTTACGGCGCCGCCTATACGCTGCAGGAAATCTTGACTGTGAAGTCGGACGACGTGGCGGGAAGAACCAAAGTGTACGAGGCGATCGTCCGCGGCGAGGACACGTTCGAGGCCGGTATCCCGGAATCGTTCAACGTCCTGGTCAAGGAAATGCGTTCTCTGTCCCTGAATGTGGAGCTGCTCAATGGCTGAAGGTTTCGAAACAGAAGCACGTTCGCACCGCCGCGACGCGGCCCGCGCAAACCAGGAACTGGCCAACGTCTTTGCCCCCGGCAAGGAAGTCCCGGCCTTCGACCGCATCCGGATCTCGCTCGCGAGCCCCGACCAGATTCTGCGCTGGTCGCATGGCGAGGTGAAGAAGCCGGAGACGATCAACTACCGCACCTTCAAGCCGGAGCGGGACGGGCTGTTCTGCGCCCGCATCTTCGGGCCGGTGAAGGACTACGAATGCCTGTGCGGCAAGTACAAGCGCATGAAGTACAAGGGCATCGTCTGCGAGAAGTGCGGCGTCGAGGTCACGGTGCAGAAGGTGCGCCGCGACCGCATGGCGCATATCGAGCTCGCCTCGCCCGTCGCCCATATCTGGTTCCTGAAGTCGCTGCCGTCGCGCATCGGGGTTGATGCTCGACATGACGCTGAAGGATCTGGAGCGCGTCCTCTATTTCGAGAACTACATCGTCATCGAGCCGGGCCTCACCCCGCTCAAGGAGCGCCAGCTCCTGACCGAGGACGAGTTCTACAAGAGCCAGGACGAATACGGCAATGACAGCTTCACCGCCGAGATCGGCGCCGAAGCGATCCGCAAGCTGCTCATGGCGATCGACCTGGAGCGCCTGCGCGACCAGTTGCGCATCGACATCTCCGGCTCCAACGGCGGCGAGAAGCAGAAGAAGCTCGTCAAGCGCCTGAAGGTCGTGGAAGCCTTCATCGATTCCGGCAACCGCCCGGAATGGATGATCCTCACCGTCGTGCCGGTCATTCCGCCGGACCTGCGCCCGCTGGTCCCGCTGGACGGCGGCCGCTTCGCGACCTCGGACTTGAACGACCTCTATCGCCGCGTCATCAACCGCAACAACCGCCTCAAGCGCCTCATTGAACTGAAGGCGCCGGACATCATCGTGCGCAACGAAAAGCGCATGCTGCAGGAATCGGTCGATGCGCTGTTCGACAACGGCCGCCGCGGCCGTGTCATCACCGGCGCCAACAAGCGTCCGCTGAAGTCCATCGCCGACATGCTGAAGGGCAAGCAGGGCCGCTTCGCCAGAACCTGCTGGGCAAGCGCGTCGACTATTCCGGCCGTTCGGTCATCGTGGTCGGCCCGGAGCTCAAGCTGCACCAGTGCGGCCTGCCCAAGAAGATGGCGCTCGAGCTGTTCAAGCCGTTCATCTACGCGCGGCTCGAAGCCAAGGGTTTCTCGCAGACCGTGAAGCAGTCCAAGAAGCTGGTCGAGAAGGAAAAGCCGGAAGTCTGGGACATCCTCGAAGAGGTGATCCGCGAGCATCCGGTGCTGCTCAACCGCGCCCCGACGCTGCATCGCCTGGGCATCCAGGCGTTCGAGCCGGTGCTGATCGAAGGCAAGGCGATCCAGCTTCATCCGCTGGTCTGCACCGCCTTCAATGCCGACTTCGACGGCGACCAGATGGCCGTGCACGTGCCCCTGAGCCTCGAGGCCCAGTTGGAAGCGCGCGTCCTCATGATGTCGACCAACAACATCCTGTCGCCCGCCAACGGCAAGCCGATCATCGTGCCGACGCAGGACATCGTGCTTGGTCTCTACTATCTGTCGCAGGAACGCCCCAACGAGCCCGGCGAGGGCATGGTGTTCAACGACATCGGCGAGATCGAGCACGCGCTGTTCTCGAACGCCGTCACGCTGCACGCCAAGATCAAGTGCCGCTACAAGACGGTCGACGCCGAGGGCAACCCGGTCACGCTGCGCGTCGAGTCGACGCCCGGCCGCATGATGATCGCGGAAATTCTGCGCGTCATCCCAAGATCCCGTTCGCGCTGGTCAACAAGCTCCTGCGCAAGCAGGAAGTGTCGCACATCATCGACGAGGTCTACCGCCATTGCGGCCAGAAGGAGACCGTGCTGTTCGCCGACGCCGTGATGGGCCTGGGCTTCCGCGAGGCCTGCAAGGCCGGCATCTCGTTCGGCAAGGACGACATGGTCGTGCCCGACACCAAGATCAAGCTGATCGACGAGACGCGCCACCGCGTCCGTGAGTACGAGCAGCAGTATCTGGACGGCCTGACCACCGACAAGGAGAAGTACAACCTCGTCGTCGACACCTGGTCGAAGTGCACCGATCTGGTCGCGACCGAAATGATGAAGGAGATTTCCGAATCCAAGATCGACCCGAAGACGGGCCGCATGGAGGAGATGAACTCCATCTACATGATGTCGCATTCCGGTGCCCGCGGTTCGCCGCAGCAGATGAAGCAGCTCGCCGGCATGCGCGGCCTGATGGCGCGTCCCGACGGCTCGATCATCGAGACGCCGATCCTGTCGAACTTCAAGGAAGGCCTCACCGTGCTCGAGTACTTCAACTCGACCCACGGCGCCCGCAAGGGTCTGGCCGACACCGCGCTGAAGACCGCCAACTCCGGCTATCTGACGCGCCGCCTTGTCGACGTGGCGAACGACTGCATCATCACCACCGAGGATTGCGGCACCAAGAAGGGCGTCTACGTCCAGGCCGAAATCGACGGCGGCACGATCGTGTCGTCGCTGCCGGAGCGCATCCTGGGCCGCACCGCGGCCGAGGACGTCAAGCATCCCGACACCGGCGAAGTCATCGTCAAGCGCGGCAAGGAAGTGACGGAAGACATCGCCGACCGGATCGAGGCCTCGCACATCCAGCGCGTCCGCGTCCGCTCGGTCTTGACCTGCGAGCTCAAGGACGGCGTCTGCGGCAAGTGCTACGGGCGCGATCTGGCGCGCGGCACCTCGGTCAATATCGGCGAGGCGGTCGGCGTGATCGCGGCGCAGTCGATCGGCGAGCCGGGCACCCAGCTCACCATGCGCACCTTCCACATCGGCGGCGCGGCGCAGGTCGCGGGCCAGTCCAAGATCGAGGCGTCCTATGACGGCAAGATCAAGATCGTGAACCGCAACATCGTCAAGAACACCGACGGCGAGCTGATCGCGATGGGGCCGCAACATGCAGGCCGTCATCACCGACCCCAAGGGGCAGGAGAGGGCGTCCTACCGCATCGTCTACGGCGCCCGCCTCAAGGTCGACGAAGGCGCCACCGTCAAGCGCGGCGACCGCCTGGCGGAATGGAATCCGAACTCGCTCCCCGTCCTCACCGACGTCGAAGGCACGGTGAAGTACGAAGAGCTGGTCTCGGGCACCTCCTATCGCGACGTCTCGGACGAAAAGACCGGCGTGTCGAACAAGGTCGTGATCGACAGCCGCGTCGGCACCGGCGCCAAGGCGACGGAGCTGCGTCCGGCGCTCGTCATCGTCGACAAGAAGGGCAAGCCGATCCAGGTTCCGGGCGGCGGCGAGGCGCGCTACGCGCTCTCGGTCGATGCCATTCTCTCGGTCGACGAAGGTTCGGAAGTGAAGGCCGGCGACGTCATCGCCCGCATCCCGACCGAAGGCGCCAAGACCCGCGACATCACGGGCGGCCTGCCGCGCGTGGCGGAGCTGTTCGAGGCGCGCAAGCCCAAGGAAGCCGCGGTCCTCGCGGAAGCCGACGGCTTCGTCGAGTTCGGCAAGGACTACAAGAACAAGCGCCGCGTCATCGTGCGTCCGAAGAACGAGAAGCTCGAAGCCACCGAGTATCTCATCCCCAAGGGCAAGCACATCTCGGTGCGCGAGGGCGACTTCGTCGAGAAGGGCGACTACATCGTCGAAGGCAATCCCTCGCCGCACGACATCCTGCGCATCAAGGGCATGGAGGAACTGGCGACCTATCTGGTCAAGGAAATCCAGGACGTCTATCGCCTGCAGGGCGTGAAGATCAACGACAAGCACATCGAGGTGATCTGCCGCCAGATGATGCAGAAGCTGGAAGTCACCGAGGGCGGCGAGACCACGCTGCTCGCCGGCGAACAGGTCGACCAGCTCGAGATGGACGAGGCCAACGCCAAGGCGACGGAGGCCGGCGGCAAGATCGCCGAAGGCCGACCCGTGCTGCTCGGCATCACCAAGGCGTCGCTGCAGACGCGTTCGGTGTTCTCGGCCGCGTCCTTCCAGGAGACCACCCGTGTGCTCACCGATGCCGCCGTCAACGGCAAGGTCGACACGTTGGAGGGCCTCAAGGAGAACGTCATCGTCGGCCGTCTCATCCCGGCCGGCACTGGCGGCGCCATCGCGCGGCTGCGCCATGTCGCGACCGAGCGGGACAAGGCGATCCAGGAAGAGCAGGCGAAAGCCAATGTTCCTGTCGCCCAGATCGAAGGCCCGCAGCAGGCGGCGGAGGTAAGCGCCGAACCTATCCTCCCCCGCGAAGCGGGGGCTTTGTAGCGACGGCGTACAAAGGCCGGGTGAGCGTCAGCGAACCTGGCTGGGACCCCGAAGGGGTGGAGGGAGCGAGCCGCAAGCTCTCTATCTCTCGCACAAATCAAAAGGGCCGCTGGCAACAGCGGCCCTCTTTTAGATTTTTATCAGCGAATGATCCCAGTCGCACGTGCGCATTGTTTGAAGTATGTCAGCTATGTAAGCCAACAAATCGTGTTGGCGACCAGGTTCAATGTCCGCCGAACTAGTCAGCTTCAAAAAGTTTTTGATCTCGGTGTTTATCGGACCACAGTTTTTCAACTTGAGATCCACAAAGATAAACGCTCCTGCAATTTCTGCTCGCTGATATGCGAAGCCTGGTATCGCGGCAACTTGTTGTGCCTTGCGAAGGTCTCGCTGAGCTGAATCGCGATCACCGAGCGCTGCGTAAACTGATGCGCGTTGCATAAGAGCGTCCGACAGCGCAAAGGGTGTGTCGGCTACAGAAATAGCGTCGTCCATAAGAGGTCTTGGCATACCGAAAATCGTTTTATTCTCCACGCTACATCGCGCAACGTATTGAACTCAGCCGTAGTCACGTGGCCTTTGACATCTGGCAGCAAGCCTATCGCACTTGAGTAGAGCGCCATGCGCCTATTGTTCGACGACGAATTTGCGTCTGGATCGGTTCGGATATTTGGTTCGGCATTTATCGCCTCGATTTGCAGGATAATAGACTTGAAATCGGCGATCCTTTTTTCCTTCGCTATGTCTGGCTGTCGCCAAAGCTGATCATACAACGTGAATGAGCCACTCGCTGTCGAGATCAAAAATGCAATCAAACTCATCCAGAAAGTCAGATCGAATTCCCATCGATTGACTTCGGTATGGGGCGATCCGTTCTTACCCATTGCTTTCTCTCAACAATAAAACCGCGATGTATTGCTTGAGAGTTTGATTTTCTTAATGGGCATTGCAAGTGGTCATTTTCTGATCGCCCGTCACGCGCCGGTCAAAATCGGCAATTTTCGGACATTGCAGCAAGATTCAGGTGGTGCCGCGCCGCCAGCGGAGTATTTTTCCGTCATGACCGAACCAACCCACCGCTGGGGCTCGTTCGAAACCCGCTTCGGAAAATTCGGCGCGGTGGTCGATAAAGCGGGAACGCTGGTGCGCTTCCGCTTCCATGCCGAGCGCCTCCCGGCCTATGGCACCGAGGACGACGGTGCCATCGCCTCCGTCCGCGCCCAGGTCGAGGACTATTGCGCCGGCCGGCGCCGCGTCTTCGATCTCGCCGCCGCCCCGCCCGGCGGCTCGGACTTCGAGCGCGCCGTCTGGCAGGCGATGACCGAAATCCCGTTCGGCGAAACCGTCTCCTACGGCGCCATCGCCAGGAAGCTCGGCGATCCCGCCGCCGCCCGCGCCGTCGGCGTCGCCTGCAACGCCAATCCGATCCCGCTAATTGTTCCGTGCCACCGGGTGATCGGCGCCGACGGCGCCCTGGTGGGCTTCGGCGGCGGATTGCCGCTCAAGCGGGCACTGCTGGACTTCGAATCCGTGATCGCGGGCAGGCCAAGGGACCTTTTCGCCACGGCCTGAAAAAATCTCCGGCTGCGTCAGATTTGCTCTTGCGAATAAGTTGCAACTGCGGAGTTCCGACGCTAGGGTCCCCGCCGAACATTGGGGATTCCCGACTTTTGCCCGAACTGCGGCACCTTGAGCCTGTCCCTGCGCCGCGCCGTCCCGCGACGCGACGCATCGATTTGCGCGATCTGCTGCAGGGCGAGCGCGAAGCCGTCATCCTGCATGACGGCCAGGAATACCGTCTGCGCATCACCGCCAATTCCAAACTGATCCTCACCAAATGAGCGCGAACCATCTTCGTCCGCGCTCCGTCCCAACCACGACCGAGCCAGCCCCTACGCCAGCCAGGTTTTCGAACCGAGCCAAGGGGTATTAGCCATGTCGAAATCCACTTCCGTGTCCGCCGTCCGCCGCGCGCGTGATAATGCGTCTCACTTCGTCCTCGCCGGTGCGGCGCTGGTTGCCGCCGGTGTGCTGTTCGTCGCGCCCGCCTATGCCGCCGACGACGCGCCCATCGTGCTCGGCCCGGTGAAGGTCGAGGACAAGAACGGCAAGAACGACCAGAACCACGGCACCGGCCTCAACGTCCTGCCCACCACCGTCCAGGATACGCCGCAGGCGATCAACGTCATTGGCGCCGAGGAGATGCGCCAGCAAGGCGTCACCAGCCTCGAACAGGCGCTGCGCAACGTCCCCGGCATCACGGTGTCGATCGGCGAGGGGCGGCACGCTGGCCGGCGACCAGTTCAAGATCCGCGGCTTCGACGCCAAGGACGACGTCTATCTCGACGGCCTGCGCGACTTCGGCGCCTATAGCCGCGACAGCTTCAACTACGAGGAAGTGCAGGTTCTCCAGGGTCCCTCCGGCGCCATGTTCGGCCGCGGCACCTCCGGCGGCGCGATCAACGTCATCTCCAAGAGTCCCTTCCTCGAAAACCGCGCCGATTTCGACGGCTATGTCGGCAACGGCGAGTACTACCGGGGCCCTCGGCGACGTGAACTACGCGCTCAGCGACACCGTCGCGGTCCGCATCACCGGCATGGTGGCGCACACCGGCGTCGTCGACCGCGACGTCGTCAAGTCCGACCGCTGGGGCATCGCGCCATCGATCGCCTTCGGCCTCGGCACCGATACCACCTTCACGCTCTCCTGGGTCCATCAGCACGACGACCGCATCCCCGATTACGGCCTCGTCGTGGCGCAGCGCCCGGGCAGCCTGATCGCCGAGCCGGTCAGCGAATACGGCGTCCCCCCGCAACATCTTCACCGGCTACAACACCGACAGCGACATCTCCACCGCCGACATCGTCACCGCGCGGCTCAGCCACAAGGCGACCGATTGGCTGACCTTGACCAGCGACAGCCGCGTCGGCGTCTATTCGCGCTATTTCCAGTACACCACGATCGACCGCTGCGATTTCACCACCTCGACCAACAACTGCTCCACCGTGCTGTTCGGCGCCGCGCCGACCACCGCGCTCGCCGGCATCGGCGGCGGCGGCCCCTACGACCAGGACGCCTGGGGCGCCCAGAACATCACCACGGCGCGCGCCGATTTCGACCTCGGCGGCTTCCAGAACCAGCTCATCGCCGGCGTCGACGTCTCCTACCAGACCAACGACAAGCTGTTCTACGCCTACACCCTGCCGGCGGTCGGCAGCGGCATCTACACGCTGGGCACCCACACCCAGAGCCGCGCCAATATCGGCATCAGCCTGTTCAACCCGGTGCACGCGCCGCCGGCCGGCTACACCGTGTTCCTGCCGACGCTCGCCACCATCGCGAACTCGACCGCGACCGCCACCACCGTGCTCAAGAGCACCGGCAACGCCACCGACTACGCCTTCTTCGCCACGGACCGCTTCTGGTTCACGCCGCAATGGTCGGTCATCGCCGGCTTCCGCTATGACGACTACCTGGCGAATTACAGCTCGACGGCGGTGAATCTCGCGGTCACGCCGCTGAAGTCGAAGAGCGGCCTGTTCAACCCGCGCGCCAGCGTCGTGTTCGAGCCGACCGCGGACCAGACCTACTACTTTTCCTGGGGCCGTTCGGCGATCCCGCAGGGCACCTCGATCGTCGGCGCCGCCACCGGCATCGCGACGGCGCAGGTCAATCTCGACCCCGAGAAGAGCCAGACCTTCGAAGTGGGCGCCAAGATCGCCCTGTTCGACGGCGCGCTGGGCCTCGCCGGCTCGGCCTTCAACATCCAGAAGAGCAACGCCCTCCAGGTCGATCCGGTCTCCGGCGAGGTGACCGTGCAGTCCGGCGAGCGCGACCGCGTCAACGGCTTCCAGCTTTCGGCGACCGGCCAGATCGTCGACGACTGGACGCTGAACGCCGCCTATACCTTCCTCGACTCCCGCATCACGTCCGACAACGCCTGCACCACGACGACCGCGCCGGCGCCGCCGCCGCATCCGGCGGTTTCCTGCCTGCCGAATCCGGTGACCATCGGCCTGCCGGTGATCTTCGTGCCCAAGCACGCCGGTTCGTTCTGGACGACCTACGATCTGCACGATTGGGCGCCCGGCCTCTCCGCCGGCGGCGGCATGACCTACCAGAGCGCGATGAACGTTCGCTACACCACGTCGGGCAACGTCTTCGTGCCCGCCACCTTCGTGATGTCCCGCATCGCCCGCATCCCGCGGACCTTGTCGTTCGACGCCTATGTCGCATACCAGGTCGACCAGCTGCGCTTCGCGCTCAACGTCCAGAACCTCACGGACGAGCTCTACTACACCCAGAGCTTCGGCAACCGCGGCACCCCGGCGCCGGGCCGCACCTTCCTGTTCTCGGTGAGCTGGACGCCGAACCTATGAGGAAAGACCCGACCCCATGATGGTGCGCGTCCCTTCCTTACTTTCGGCGGAGGAGGTGGCGCGCTGCCGCGAGGTGCTCGGCAAGGCCGATTGGGTCGACGGCAAGGTGACGGCGGGCGAGCAGTCCGCCGGCGCCAAGAAGAACCTCCAGGTCGCGGAAGGATCGCCGCCGGCGCGCGAACTCGGCGAGATGATCCTGACGCGCCTGGGGCGCAACGAGCTGTTCACCTCGGCGACACTGCCGCTGAAAGTCTATCCGCCGATCTTCAACCGCTACGACCCCGGCATGACCTTCGGCACCCATATCGACAACTCGATCCGCTTCGCGCCCGGCACGCCGATCCGCTTCCGCACCGACGTGTCGGCGACACTCTTCCTCACCGCGCCGGAAGACTATGACGGCGGCGAACTGGTGGTCGAGGACACCTATGGCACGCACCAGGCCAAATTCGCCGCCGGCGACATGATCCTCTATCCCGGCACCAGCCGGCATCACGTCCATGCCGTGACGCGCGGCAGCCGCTGGGCGGCGTTTTTCTGGGTCCAGAGCATGATCCGCGATGACGGCCGGCGCGCGCTGCTGTTCGATCTCGACGTCGCCATCCAGGGCCTGCGCCGCGCGGTCGGCGACAACCCCGAAGTGGTCCGTCTCACCGGCGTCTACCACAATCTCTTGCGCCAATGGGCAGAGGCCTGACCATGATCCGCCGCCTCCTCTTTCAGGTTCATATGTGGATCGGGCTGGTGCTCGGCGTCCTGTTCGTCGCGCTCGGCCTCTCGGGCAGCGTGCTCGTCTATCATGAGGAGATCGACCGCCTGGCGGCGCCCGCGCCGCGCGCCGCCGCAACCGGCGCCGCCAAGCCGCTCGAGGACCTGGTCGCCGCCGCGTTCGTCGCCGCGCCGGGGGCGAGCGGCAGCCTCCTGCTCACCTTGCCCGAGCAGGCGGGCGATCCGGCCACCGTCCGCTTCCTGCCGTCCCCGCGGGAGGGCGCGCGGCGCGACGGGCAGGCTGCCCGGCCGCGCAGCCCGACCATTTTCATCGACCCCGTCTCCGCCAAGGTGCTCGGCACCCGCGTCTCGGCGATGTCGCCGCTGGTCCAGTTCGCCCACGACCTGCACGGCAACCTGTTCCTCGGCCGCGATGGGCGGCCCTATGTCGGCTGGCTCGGCGTCGGCATGGTCATTCTCGGCCTCACCGGCCTCGTGCTGTGGTGGCCGCGGCCCCATCTGTGGAAATACGCCTTCCTCGTCCGCCGCACCGCCAAGGGCCTGCGCTTCCATCGCGAGCTTCACGCCGTCGTCGGCATCTGGGGCTTCATCGTCTTCATCGTGGTCAGCGTCACCGGCGTCGGCATCGTCTTCCCCGAGACCTTCCGCGCCGCCGGCGGCGGCGGCGCCCCGGCCTTCAACCTGCGCACCGGGCCGCGGATCGAGCCGCTCAACACCGAAAATCCGCTCGGCACCGACGAGGCCGTCGCGCTCGCGCGGGCCGCGGTGCCCGGCGCCAGGGTCCGCTCGGTTCTCGTTCCCGAGCGCCCGACCCAGGCGGTCAGCGTCGCGCTGGGAGACGCAAGCCTCCTGTCGATGGTCTATGTCGATCCTTGGCGCGGCAAGGTCGTCGCGGTGCGCGATCCGTCGTCGCTCTCCGCCGCCGACAGTTTCGTCGCCTGGCAGCGCCCGCTGCACCAGGGTGACGGCCTCGGCGCCGTTTGGCGCTTCCTGGTTTTCCTCTCCGGTTTCCTGCCGCTGCTCTTCGTCGTCACCGGCGTCGTGATGTGGCTGAAGAAGCGCCGCGCCCATCTGGCGATGAACGCACCGGTACCCGAAGGCGCCGCGCCATGAACATGCATCTCACCGTCCTGCCGGAAGACCGCACCCTCGGCGAGATTCTGCAGCGCGCGCCCAAGCCCGGCTTCGACCGCGCCCGCGCCATCGGCCTTAGCCTGACCATCGCGCTGCACGGCGCGCTGGCGCTCGCCATCGTCTATGGCGGCTTCCGCATCGCGCATGACGTCATGCCGCCGCCGATCATGATCAGCCTCGACAAGCCCAAAGCCGACGCCAAGGCGCCGCCGCCGCCCGTGCCGCTGGTGCAGCCGCCGCCGCAATACATCCGGGTGCCGGAAGTGAACATCGCCAGCGACGTGCCGCCGCTGATCCAGACCGTCGCCACCCCGGTTCCGGCTGTAAGAGCCGATCCGCCGCCGGTCGCGAGCGGCGAGACGCAGCAGAGCTATCTCGCGCGCCTGCTGAGCTACCTCAACCGCTACAAGCGCTATCCCGCCGAAGCGAAGGCGGCGCGCATCCAGGGCGTCGTGCTGCTGCACTTCGTCATGGACAAGAGCGGCCACGTCACGAGCTTCGAGATCAGCAGAAGCTCGGGCAAGCCGGCGCTGGACGAAGAGGCGCTCGCCCTCATCCAGCGCGCCCAGCCGCTGCCGCCGATCCCGGCCGATTTCGGCAAGGACACGCTCAACGCCATCGTCCCGATCGAGTTCTCGCTGCACTGAGGCCGGTCTCCCGCCTGGAAGCGTTGTGCGGCACGCGTCTTTTCTTCTAGCGTGACGCCCAAACAGGGGAGGGACACATCATGCATTCGCTGCTCACGCCGGTCCTGGCGCTTATCGTCTGGTCGCTGATCGTCCTGCTCTGGATGTACGCGACCCGTCTTCCGGCGATGCGCAAGGCCGGCATCGATCCGCAGGCCGCGGCGAACACCGCCGCGCTCTCCACGCTGCCGCCGCGCGTCCGCAGCGTCGCCGACAACTACAACCACCTGATGGAGCAGCCGACCATCTTCTACGCGATGGTCCTCTATATTGTTCTTGCCGGCCACACCGATCCGCTGCACATCGACCTCGCCTGGGGCTATGTCGGCCTGCGCGTCGTCCATTCGCTGATCCAGAACACGGCCAACATCGTGGCGCTGCGCTTTCTGGTCTTCGCGCTCTCGACGCTGGTGCTGATGGCGATGGCGGCGAAGGAAGTGCTGGCGTTGCTGTGAGGGCGCCGGCTAGCGCCGCGTCTCGAGCCACGCCAGGCGCGCCAGCAGTCGCGGATGGGCGGCGGCGTCGGGCAATACGGCAAACGCCCAGGCGATGCCCTGCAAGGTGCGGCCCTCGATCAGGAGATCGAGCCGTTCCGCGTCATGGGGCACGCCATAGCCGGCGAGCGCCGCCGCCGCCGCGGCGCCGCTTCCGAGCACGCGCGACGACGCCGTGAGGCAGGCCAGATCCCATTCCGGCGGACCCCCTGGGCATCTTCCAGGTCGCCCCAGAGCGGCCGGCCCTGCACGCACCACAGGTTCCCGTGATGTGCGTCGCCATGCAGGGGGCGAAAAGGCGCCGTCAGGCCGGCAAGCCGCGACTGCACGCGACGGACCGCGTGCTCGACCGTCCGGCGAAGCGGGGCGCCCAATTGCGCCAGTATCTGGGGTCGCTCCAGCAAGCGCCAGGTCTCCGCGAGCCCCGCCAGGGCCGGCAACGCGACCGCGCAGGCGGCCAGCGCATCGTGCAGCGCGCGCAACGCGGCGCCGGCGGCCTCCGGGCCGACCGCATCGGCCGAAATCTCGGCAAATTCCCAGAATGTGAGGGCGAGACCGTCCCGCACATGCGGCCCGGGCGGCAGCAGCGGGCTGGGGCGCGCGGCGGGCGCCTTGCGCGCCGCCAGGTATTGTCCGACCGCGACCTCGCGGGCCATCCAATCGGTCCCGGGGCGGACATTTCCGGTCGCCGCCGCGACCCGCGCGACCACGGGGAAGGGTTCCATCTTATAAAGCAGGTTGCTGTAGCCGCCCAAAAACCGGGGTTGGCCAAGCCCCGACAGGTGGGGCTCCGCCGCCGCCAGCGCCGCGTCGGCGGCACGCACCGTTATATCTCCCGCCGCGAAGGCCTCTGCCGAACCGTTCATGCCCGCGAGTGTGCCTGGAACCCGCCCTCCCGCCCACGGCCGGACGGCCTGAAATTTCCTTGCTTTCCCTGCTTGACCCGCCCAAAACACCCGCATATATAGCGCCACCTTTCAGGGACAGGCCGTCGGGCGGAAACGTCCAAAACGCTGTCGGAAAGCCAGTTTAGAGCGTGAATCGCGCGACTCAGGGCCTCGCCCTAAGTCCTCCGCGGATCCCCGGGGCGGGCCTAGTGGCCGGCACCGGTCTTTTGTTTCGACCGATGCGATTGGCGCGCCGGTCAAAATGGGCCTTCGCGGCTTGCCGCGTATCAATCAACGCGCGGCTTGCCGCGCAAAGAGATGGAAGTCGAATGCCGACGATCAATCAGCTGATCCGCAAGCCGCGCAACGACAAGCCGAAGCGCAACAAGGTGCCGGCGCTGCAGCACTGTCCGCAGAAGCGCGCCGTGTGCACCCGCGTCTACACCGTGACGCCGAAGAAGCCGAACTCGGCGCTGCGCAAGGTCGCCAAGGTCCGCCTGACCAACGGCTATGAAGCCCTCTCTTACATTCCCGGCGAAGGCCACAACCTCCAGGAGCACAGCGTCGTGCTCATCCGCGGCGGCCGCGTGAAGGACCTTCCGGGCGTTCGCTACCACATCATCCGCGGCGTGCTCGACACGCAGGGCGTCAAGGACCGCAAGCAGCGCCGGTCCCTGTATGGCGCCAAGCGTCCGAAGTAAGGAGAGCCAAAGATGTCTCGTCGCCGTAGAGCCGATAAGCGCGAAATCACTCCGGACGCCAAATATGGCGACCTCGTCCTCGCCAAATTCATGAACAGCCTGATGTATGACGGCAAGAAGTCCGCCGCCGAAGGCATCATCTATGGCGCCTTCGACACCATCCAGAGCAAGACCAAGACCGATCCCATCGCTGTCTTCCACGAGGCGCTGCGCAACGTCTCGCCCTCGATCGAGGTGAAGTCCCGCCGCGTCGGCGGTGCCACCTACCAGGTCCCGGTCGAGGTGCGCACCGACCGCGCCCGCGCGCTCGCGATCCGCTGGCTGATCACCGCGGCGCGCGCCCGCAACGAGCCGACCATGACGGGGCGTCTCTCGGGCGAGCTGATGGACGCCGCCAACAACCGCGGCAGCGCCGTGAAGAAGCGCGAAGACACCCACAAGATGGCGGACGCCAACCGCGCGTTCTCCCATTACCGCTGGTAAGAAGAAGAGTCCGCCATGGCACGCGTCACCCCGCTCGTGAACTACCGCAATATCGGCATTGCCGCGCATATCGACGCCGGCAAGACGACCACGACCGAGCGCATCCTCTACTACACCGGCAAGTCCCATAAGATCGGCGAAGTGCATGACGGCGCCGCCACCATGGACTTCATGGAGCAGGAGCAGGAGCGCGGCATCACCATCACCTCCGCCGCCACGACCTGCTTCTGGAAGGTGAACGGCGTCGACCACCGCATCAACATCATCGACACCCCCGGCCATGTCGACTTCACCATCGAGGTCGAGCGTTCGATGCGCGTGCTCGACGGCGCCGTCGCCGTGTTCGACGCCGTCGCCGGCGTCGAGCCGCAGTCCGAGACCGTGTGGCGCCAGGCCGACAAGTATCACGTGCCGCGCATCTGCTTCGTCAACAAGATGGACCGCACCGGCGCCGACTTCCCGCGCTGCGTCCAGATGATGATCGACCGCCTCGGCACCCGCCCGATGGTGATCACCTGGCCGATCGGCGCCGAATCCGAGTTCCGCGGCATCGTCGACATCGTCAAGATGAAGGCCCTGATCTGGCACGACGAGCAGCTCGGCGCCAAGTTCGACGAAGTCGAAATCCCCGCCGAATACGCCGACAAGGCCAAGCAGTTGCGCGCCGCGCTGGTCGACATGGCGGTCGAACAGGACGACGACGTGATGACGGCCTATCTCGAAGGCACCGAGCCGTCGGAAGCCGACCTCAAGCGCTGCATCCGCAAGGGCACGATGAACTTCGCCTTCGTCCCCGTCATGTGCGGCTCGGCCTTCAAGAACAAGGGCGTGCAGCCCCTGCTCGACGCCGTCGTCGACTATCTGCCGAGCCCGCTCGACATCCCGCCGGTCAAGGGCACCGACCTCAAGGGCAACGAAATCGAACGCCCCGCCGACGACAAGGCGCCGTTCGCCGGCCTCGCCTTCAAGATCATGGACGATCCCTTCGTCGGCTCGATCACCTTCGTGCGCGTCTATTCCGGCACCATCACCTCGGGCACCGGCGCGCTCAACTCGGTCAAGGACAAGACCGAGCGCGTCGGCCGCATGCTGCTGATGCACGCGAACTCCCGCGAGGACGTGAAGGAAGCCAATGCCGGCGACATCGTCGCGCTGGCCGGCCTCAAGCTCACCACCACCGGCGAGACGCTGTGCGATCCGAACAATCCGGTGATCCTGGAGCGCATGGAATTCCCCGATCCGGTCATTGAGGTCGCGATCGAGCCCAAGACCAAGGCCGACCAGGAGAAGATGGGTATGGCGCTGGTGCGCCTGGCGCAGGAGGATCCGTCCTTCCGCGTCTCGACCGATCAGGAATCCGGCCAGACCATCCTCAAGGGGATGGGCGAACTGCATCTCGAGATCAAGGTCGACATCCTGCGCCGCACCTACAAGGTCGACGCCAATGTCGGCGCGCCGCAGGTCGCCTATCGCGAGACGCTGTCGCGTCCGGTCTCGATCAAGTACACCCACAAGAAGCAGACCGGCGGTTCCGGCCAGTTCGCCGAAGTGTCGATCGATTTCGAGCCCCTGCCGCCCGGCTCCGGCTTCGAATTCGTCAACGACGTGGTCGGCGGCTCGATCCCCAAGGAGTTCATCCCCTCGGTCGAGAAGGGCCTCAAGGCGCAGAAGGAATCCGGCCTGCTCGCCGGCTTCCCGGTGATCGACTTCAAGGCGACGCTGACCGACGGCAAGTACCACGAAGTGGACTCCAACGCGCTCACCTTCGACATCGCGGCACGCGCCGCGTTCCGCGAGCTCGCGAGCAAGGGCGCCGTCAAGCTGCTCGAGCCGATCATGAAGGTCGAAGTCGTGACGCCCGACGAGTTCACCGGCGGCGTCATCGGCGATCTGCTCGGCCGCCGCGGGCAGGTGCAGGGCCAGGACTCCAGAGGCAACGCCTCGGTCATCTCGGCCATGGTCCCGCTCGCCAACATGTTCGGCTACATCAACCAGTTGCGCTCCCAGACCCAGGGCCGCGCCAACTACTCGATGGAATTCGACCACTACAGCCAGGTACCGCAGAACATCGCGGACGAAATCAAAGCCAAGTACGCCTAACGGCCTCAAGTAGCGAAGCGATAGGCCGTAAGAGAAGCAAGAATTCTGGAGAATAGAAATGGCGAAAGCAAAATTCGAGCGTAACAAGCCGCACTGCAACATCGGCACGATCGGTCACGTCGATCACGGCAAGACGTCGCTGACGGCGGCGATCACCAAGGTGCTGGCGGAGACGGGCGGGGCGACGTTCACGGCGTACGACCAGATCGACAAGGCGCCGGAAGAGAAGGCGCGCGGCATCACGATTTCGACGGCGCATGTCGAGTACGAGACCAAGGCGCGGCACTACGCGCATGTCGACTGCCCCGGGCATGCCGACTATGTGAAGAACATGATCACGGGCGCGGCGCAGATGGACGGCGCCATTCTCGTCGTTTCGGCGGCGGACGGCCCGATGCCGCAGACCCGCGAGCACATCCTGTTGGCGCGCCAGGTCGGCGTTCCGGCGATGGTGGTGTTCCTGAACAAGTGCGACATGGTCGACGATCCGGAGTTGCTGGACCTGGTCGAGATGGAGGTGCGCGAGCTTCTGTCGAGCTACAACTTCCCGGGCGACGACATCCCGATGATCCGCGGCTCGGCGCTGTGCGCGCTGGAGGACAAGGACCCCAAGCTCGGCCACGACGCGATCCTGGAGCTGATGGCGGCGGTGGACAGCTACATCCCGCAGCCGGAGCGTCCGGTTGACCAGCCGTTCATGATGGCGATCGAGGACGTGTTCTCGATCTCGGGCCGCGGCACGGTGGTGACGGGTCGTATCGACCGCGGCGTGATCAAGGTGGGCGAGGAAGTCGAGATCATCGGCATCCGTCCGACCTCCAAGACGGTCGTCACGGGCGTCGAGATGTTCCGCAAGCTGCTGGACCAGGGCCAGGCGGGCGACAACATCGGCGCGCTGCTGCGCGGCGTGGAGCGCGACGGCGTCGAGCGCGGCCAGGTTCTGGCCAAGCCGGGCTCGATCACGCCGCACACCGACTTCATGGCTGAGGTTTATGTTCTGACCAAGGAAGAGGGCGGGCGTCACACGCCGTTCTTCGGCAACTACCGGCCGCAGTTCTATTTCCGCACCACGGACGTGACGGGGATCGTGAAGCTGCCGGAAGGCACCGAGATGGTGATGCCGGGCGACAACGTGTCGATCCAGGTCGAGCTGATCAGCCCGATCGCGATGGAAGAGAAGCTGCGCTTCTCGATCCGCGAGGGCGGCCGCACCGTCGGCTCCGGCGTCGTCGCGAAGATTCTGAAATAAGCGGAATACGGATCGAAGGTCTCAAGACATGCAAAATCAGAATATCCGCATCAGGCTGAAGGCCTTCGACCACCGGATTCTCGACAATTCGACGCGGGAAATCGTCAACACGGCCAAGCGCACCGGCGCCCAGGTCCGGGGGCCCATTCCGCTCCCGACCGGGATCGAGCGCTTCACCGTCAACCGTTCCCCGCACATCGACAAAAAGAGCCGCGAGCAGTTCGAAATCCGGACCCACAAGCGTCTCCTCGACATCATCGACCCCACGCCGCAGACCGTCGACGCTTTGATGAAGCTCGACCTTGCGGCCGGCGTCGACGTCGAGATCAAGCTTTAAGGAGTGAGCGCGATGCGCACAGGCGTCATCACGCAGAAGGTCGGCATGACCCGTCTGTTTCTGGACGATGGACGGCACGTGCCCGTTACCGTCCTCAAGCTCGACGGCTGTCAGGTCGTCTCCACGCGCACGGACGAGAAGGACGGCTACACCGCGGTGCAGCTCGGTTCGGGTTTTGCCAAGGCCAAGCGCCTGACCAAGGCCGACCGCGGCAACTTCGCCAAGGCCGAGGTGGAGCCCAAGCGCAAGCTTGCGGAATTCCGCGTCGATGCCGGCAACTTGCTGGAAGTCGGCGACCTGATCCAGGCGGATCACTTCGTGGTCGGCCAGAAGGTCGACGTCTCCGGCGTCACCATCGGCCGCGGCTTCACCGGCGCCATGAAGCGTTGGAACTTCCGCGGGCTTGAGGCCAGCCACGGCGTCTCGATCTCGCACCGCTCGCTCGGCGGCACCGGCGGCCGCCAGGATCCGGGCAAGACCTTCAAGAACAAGAAGATGCACGGCCATTACGGCACCGACAACATCACGACGCAGAACCTCGAAGTCGCCAAAGTCGATCTCGAGCGCGGCCTGATCATGGTTCGCGGCGCGGTGCCCGGCCACAAGGGCGGCTGGGTCATGGTGCGCGACGCCGTCAAGCGTCCGCACAAGGACGTTCCGGTGCCCGGTTCGGTCAAGAAACGCGAAGCGACCCCCGTCGCCGCGAAGGCGGAGGGCTGAACGTGAAAACCCCGGTCCTCAGTCTGGACAACAAGGCGTCCGGCGAAGTGGAGCTCAACGACTCCATCTTCGGGCTCGAGCCGCGCGCCGACCTGATCCAGCGCGTCGTCGTCTGGCAGCTCGCCAAGCGCCGCTCCGGCCAGCACAAGACGCTGACCCGCGCCCAGATCAACCGCACCAAGCACAAGCTCGGCAAGCAGAAGGGCGGCGGCGTCGCCCGTCACGGCGCCCGCTCGGCACCGCAATTCGTCGGCGGCGGCAAGGCGATGGGTCCGGTCGTGCACAGCCACGAGTTCGACCTGCCCAAGAAGGTCCGCGCGCTGGGCCTGCGCCACGCGCTCTCGGCCAAGGCCAAGTCCGGCTCGATCGTCGTGCTCGACGAGGCGAAGTCCGCCGCGGTCAAGACCGGCACGCTGGCCAAGCAGTTCGCCGGCCTCGGCCTCTCGAAGATGCTCATCATCGACGGCGCGTTCGACAAGAACTTCGAGCTGTCGGCCCGCAATCTCAGCCATGTCGCGCTGCTGCCGGCCGCCGGCCTCAACGTCTACGACATCGTCCGCAACGACAAGCTGGTGCTGACCAAGGCCGCCTTGACCGCGATCGAGGAGCGCCTGGCATGACCGTTCATTATCATCACGACGTCATCCTCTCGCCGGTGATCACCGAGAAGGCGACCAAGCTGACCGAGACCAACCAGGTCGTGTTCCGCGTCCCGCTGTCGGCGACCAAGCCGAAGATCGCCGCCGCGGTGGCCGAGCTCTTCAAGGTGAAGGTCAAGGCGGTCAACACGGTCACGGTCAAGGGCAAGAAGAAGCTCGCCCGCGGCAAGCCGTATACGCGCAGCGATTTCAAGAAAGCGATCGTCACCCTCGCCGAGGGTGAGCAGATCGACATCACGACGGGACTGTAAGCCATGGCGCTCAAGCAATTCCGCCCCACGACTCCCGGTCAGCGCCAGCTGGTGCTGATCGACCGCACCGGCCTGCACAAGGGCGGCCCGGTCAAGTCGCTGACCGAGGGCAAGCATTCCAAGGGCGGCCGCAACAACACCGGCCGCATCGTGGTGCGTTACCAGGGCGGCGGGCACAAGCAGCGCTACCGCCTGATCGACTTCAAGCGCCGCAAATTCAACGAGCCCGCCAAGGTCGAGCGCCTGGAATACGATCCCAACCGCACCTCCTTCATCGCCCTGATCAAGTACAAGGACGGCGAGCTTGCCTACATCCTGGCGCCGCAGCGTCTCGCGGTCGGCGACAGCGTCGTCTCGGGCGAGAAGGTCGACGTCAAGCCGGGCAATGCGATGCCGCTGGCGGCGATGCCGGTCGGCTCGATCGTGCACAACATCGAGATGAAGCCGGGCAAGGGCGGCCAGATGGCGCGTTCCGCCGGCACCTATGCCCAGTATCTGGGCCGCGACGCTGGCTATGCGCTGCTGCGCCTCAACTCGGGCGAAGTGCGCAAGGTCCAGCTCACCTGCATGGCGACGGTGGGCGCGGTGTCCAACCCCGACCACATGAACGAAGTGATCGGCAAGGCCGGCCGCAACGTCTGGAAGGGCAAGCGCCCGCATGTCCGCGGTACCGCGATGAACCCGATCGACCATCCCCATGGCGGCGGCGAAGGCCGCACCAAGGGCGGCCGCCATCCGGTCACCCCCTGGGGCAAGGGCACCAAGGGCAACAAGACCCGCACCAACAAGCGCACCACGAAATTCATCGTGCGTACGCGCAAAGGCAAGGCACAGGGCTAAGCAATGACGAGATCTGTTTGGAAAGGCCCCTTCGTCGACGGCTATCTGCTCAAGAAAGCGGAGACCGCGCGCAATTCCGGCCGCAAGGACGTGATCAAGACCTGGTCGCGCCGCTCGACGATCCTTCCCCAGTTCGTGGGCGTCACCTTCGGCGTCTACAACGGCCGCAAGCACATCCCCGTGCTGGTGACCGAGGACATGGTCGGCCACAAGCTCGGCGAGTTCTCGCCGACCCGCACCTTCTCCGGCCATTCCGGCGGCGGCGACAAGAAAGCGAAGAGGTCGTAATGGGCAAGCAGTCACGCGCCCGCGTTCTTCCCGGCACCCAGGCGAAAGCCGTGGGCACGATGATCCGCACCAGCCCGCGCAAGCTGAACCTGGTGGCCGGAACCATCCGCGGCAAGAAGGCCGATGCGGCGCTCAACGCGCTCACCTTCTCGCCCAAGCGGGTGGCGAAGGTGGTCAAGAAGGTCCTGCTCTCGGCGATCGCCAATGCCGAGAACAACCACGACCTCGATGTCGACGATCTCGTCGTCTCCGAGGCGTCCGTCGGCAAGAACCTGGTGATGAAGCGCTTCATGCCGCGCGCCCGCGGCCGCGGCGCCGCGATCCTCAAGCCGTTCGCCCAGATCACCATCGTGGTCGAGGAAAAGCGCGAAGAGAAACCGGTCGAGAAGCCGAAGAACAATTCGGCCAAATCGAAGAAGACCTCCAAGAAGCCTGCCGCCGCCAAGGCGCAGAAGGAAGCCGCATAATGGGTCAGAAAGTTAATCCGATCGGTCTGCGTCTGGGCATCAACCGGACCTGGGATTCGCGCTGGTACGCCGGCAAGAAGGATTTCGGCCGCCTGCTCCAGGAAGACATCAAGATCCGCGAGTTCCTGAGCGACAAGCTCAAGGCCGCCGGCGTGTCGAAGATCGTCATCGAGCGTCCGCACAAGAAGTGCCGCGTCACGATCCACTCCGCCCGTCCCGGCGTCGTGATCGGCAAGAAGGGCGCCGACATCGAGAAGCTGAAGAGCGACGTCCAGAAATACACCACCGACGAAGTCCATCTGAACATCGTCGAGATCAGGAAGCCCGAGATCGACGCCAAGCTGGTCGCCGAGAACATCGCCCAGCAGCTCGAGCGCCGCGTCGCCTTCCGCCGCGTGATGAAGCGCGCCGTGCAGTCGGCCCAGCGCCTGGGTGCGCTCGGCATCCGCATCAAGTGCGGCGGCCGTCTCGGCGGCGCCGAAATCGCCCGCGTCGAGTGGTATCACGAGGGCCGCGTCCCGCTGCACACGCTGCGCGCCGACATCGACTACGGCGTCGCCACCGCCAAGACCACCTACGGCACCTGCGGTGTGAAGGTCTGGATCTTCAAGGGCGAGATCATGGAGCACGACCCCATGGCCCAGGACAAGCGCATGGCGGAAGCCGAGCAGAGCCGCGGCGGCCAGAGCCGCGAACGCCAGCCGACCCCGGCGCCGGCACCGTAAGAGATCGACATGCTGCAACCCAAACGCACCAAGTTCCGCAAGCAGTTCAAGGGCCGTATCCACGGCGCTGCCAAGGCGGGCACGACCCTCAATTTCGGCGCCTATGGCCTCAAGGCCCTGGAGCCGGAGCGCATCAATGCGCGCGAGATCGAGGCAGCGCGCCGCGCCATCACGCGCCAGATGAAGCGCGCCGGCCGCGTCTGGATCCGCGTCTTCCCGGACGTTCCGGTGTCCAAGAAGCCGGCCGAAGTCCGCATGGGCTCGGGCAAGGGCGCGCCGGAATTCTGGGTCGCCAAGATCAAGCCGGGCCGCATCCTGTTCGAGGTCGACGGCGTCGACCTGCCGACCGCCAAGGAGGCGATGCGTCTGGGCGCTGCCAAGCTTTCGATCGCGACGAAGTTCGTCGCCCGCATAGGTGGATGAAGATGGCCGCGAAGAAGAAAGAGGGCGCCAGGAAGGCGCAGAAGATGACGGCGGCGAAGCACTCGACGCCGGCCGACGACTATCGCCTGAAGACGCAGGATCAGCTCGGCGACGAACTGGTGAAGCTGAAGAAGGAGTCGTTCAACCTCCGCTTCCAGCGCGCCAACGGCCAGCTTGAGAAGACCAGCCGGGTGCGTGAGGTCCGCCGGACCATCGCCCGCATCGAAACGATTTTGACGGAGCAGCGCCGCAAGGCCGCTGTTGCCGGTTAAGGGAAGACGAGTATGCCAAAGCGCGTGCTGCAAGGCGTCGTGGTCAGCGACAAGAACACCAAGACCGTCGTGGTCAAGGTGGAACGCCGCTTCACCCATCCGGTGATGAAGAAGACCGTGCGCCGTTCGAAGAAATACCACGCCCATGACGAGAAGGGCGAATACAAGACAGGCGACATCGTGCGCATTCGCGAGTGCCGGCCGCTTTCCAAGTTGAAGACCTGGGAAGCGTTCGAGCGCGTGGCGAAATAAGCGCGACGATCCGGAGTAGAACACATGATTCAGATGTCCACCGAACTCGACGTCGCCGACAATTCCGGCGCGCGCCGCGTGATGTGCATCAAGGTGCTGGGCGGCAGCCATCGCCGCTATGCCGAGGTCGGCGACATCATCGTCGTCTCGGTCAAGGAGGCGATCCCGCGCGGCCGCGTCAAGAAGGGCGAGGTCTTGAAAGCCGTCGTCGTGCGCACCGCCCATGGCGTGCGCCGTCCCGACGGCAGCCTGATCCGCTTCGACGGCAATGCCGCGGTACTGATCAACGCCCAGGGCGAGCCGATCGGCACCCGCATCTTCGGGCCTGTGACCCGCGAGCTGCGCGCCAAGAACCAGATGAAGATCATCTCGCTTGCTCCGGAGGTGCTGTGATGCCCGCGAAGATCAAGAAGGGCGACCGCGTCATCGTCACCGCCGGCCGCGACAAGGGCAAGAAGGGCGAAGTGATCCGGGTTTACGGCGAGGAGAGCCGCGCGCTGGTCTCCGGCGTCAACCTGGTCAAGCGCCATCAGAAGCAGACGCAGAAGGCGCAAGGCGGCATCGTGTCGAAGGAAGCCCCGGTGCATCTGTCGAACCTGGCGCATGTCGACCCCAAGGACGGCTCGGCGACGCGCATCGGCTGGAAGGAATTGAACGACGGTCGCAAGGTCCGCTTTGCGAAGAAGTCGGGTGAGGTCATCGATGTCTGAATCGGGCAGCAAGAATCCGCGCGAGGCCGAGAAGGCCGACGCCAAGGCGGCCAAGGCCGACAAGAAGGCGGGCAAGCGCGAGATCAACGCCGGCACCAAGGTGGCGGTCGGCGAGCACGCGCGCGATCCCAACTACGTGCCGCGCTTCAAGAAGCGCTATCAGGAGGTGATCAAGCCCGAGCTGATGAAGAAGTTCGGCTATTCGAACCTGATGCAGGTGCCGAAGGTCAACAAGATCGTGTTGAACATCGGCGCCGGCGAAGGCAGCCAGGACACCAAGAAGATCCAGGCCGCGCTCAACGACCTGACCGCGATCGCCGGCCAGAAGGCCGTCATCACCCGCGCCAAGAAGGCGATCTCGACCTTCAAGATCACCGCCGGGCGCCCGGTCGGCGTCAAGGTCACGCTGCGCCGCGACCAGATGTACGAGTTCATGGACCGCCTGATCACCATGGCGCTGCCCCGCGTGCGCGACTTCCGCGGCGTCAAGGCGACCAGCTTCGACGGCCAGGGCAATTACGCGATGGGCCTGAAAGAACACATCGTCTTCGTCGAGATCGACTACGACAAGACCGAAACGGTGTGGGGCATGGACATCATCGTCAACACGACTGCGAAGACCGACGCGGAGGCCAAGGCGCTTCTCGAAGGCTTCCAGTTCCCGTTTGTGAAGTAAGGACGAGCCAATGGCGAAACAGAGCCAGATCAACCGCAACAAGAAGCGCGAAAAGCTGGTGGCGCAATATGCGGTCCGCCGCGCCGCGCTGAAGGCGACGGCCGACAACATGAAGCTGCCGGCCGAGGAGCGCTTCGCCGCCCGCCTCAAGCTCGCCAAGCTGCCGCGCAACTCGTCCAAGGTGCGTGTGCATCACCGCTGCGACCTGTCGGGCCGGCCCAAGGGCTTCTACCGCAAGGTGAAACTGTCGCGCATCGCGCTGCGCGACCTAGCGAATTTCGGCCAGATCCCTGGCATGACCAAGGCGAGCTGGTAAGGAGAACATTCGACATGGCGATGACCGATCCCGTCGGCGATCTTCTGACGCGTATCCGCAACGGCCAGTTGCGCGGCTTGGCGAAAATCAAGTCGCCGAACTCGCGCCTGCGCGCCCGGCTGCTCGACGTGCTCAAGGAGGAAGGCTTCATCCGCGACTACGTGGAAACCGAGCTGAAATCCGGCAAGCGCGAAATCGAGATCGAACTGAAATATCATGAAGGCCAGCCCGTCATCCGCGAACTCAAGCGGGTTTCGACGCCGGGCCGCCGCGTCTACACCTCTGTCAAGGACCTCAAGCCCCATCGGCAGGGCCTGGGCGTGTCGATCGTCTCCACGCCCAAGGGCGTGATGACCGACGCCCATGCCCGCGACGCCAATGTGGGCGGCGAAGTTCTCTGCCAGGTGTTCTGAGGAGCTGAAGATGTCTCGTATCGGCAAGAAGCCGGTTCCGCTGCCCAAGGGCGTCACCGCGTCGGTGAGCGGCAAGACCGTGTCCGTCAAGGGCCCCAAGGGCGAGCTCAAGGTCACGCTGGTGCCCGAGGTCGACGCTTCCGTCGGCGCCGACGGCATCACCGTGACGCCCAACAAGGCGATGGACCGCGCCGCCGCGATGTGGGGCATGTCGCGCACCCTGGTGAACAACCTCGTCACCGGCGTGACGACGGGCTTCACCTCCAAGCTGGAGATCCAGGGCGTCGGCTACCGCGCCCAGGTCGCGGGCAAGAACCTGAATCTGCAGCTCGGCTTCAGCCACGACGTCGCCTATCCGATCCCGGCCGGCATCACGATCACGGCCGAGAAGCCGACCCTGCTCACCGTCACCGGCATCGACAAGCAGCTCGTCGGCCAGGTCGCCGCCGAAATCCGCGCCTACCGCAAGCCGGAGCCCTATAAGGGCAAGGGCGTGCGGTATGAGGGCGAGTATGTCCGCCGCAAGGAAGGCAAGAAGAAATGACGACGAAACTCTTCGCGCGGCGCCAGAAGCGCACCCGCTTCAAGCTCACCAGCCACGCCTATGGGCGGCCGCGCCTGTCGGTGTTCCGCTCCGGGCGTCACATCTACGCGCAGATCATCGACGACCGCTCGCAGGAAACCCTCGCCGCCGCCTCGACCAACGAGAAGGAAGGCAAGGCGCCCAAGACCTGGAACGTCGAGGCGGCCGGGGCCGTCGGCAAGAAGATCGCCGAGCGCGCGCTCGCCAAGGGCGTCAAGCAGGTCGCGTTCGACCGCGGCGGTTACATCTATCACGGGCGCATCAAGGCGCTCGCCGAGGCGGCCCGCGAGGGCGGCCTCGAATTTTGAGGGTCCATAGCGACAGCGTATGGACGAATCCGAAACGAAGTTGAGGCAGATATAATGGCACGCGAAGAAGGCAGCTCGGGCGGCGAACGCCGCCGCAGGGAACACCGCGGCGACCGCGAGGAGCGCGATAACGAGTTCATCGACAAGCTGGTCCACATCAACCGCGTGGCCAAGGTCGTGAAGGGCGGACGCCGCTTCGGCTTCGCCGCGCTCGTGGTCGTCGGCGACCAGCGCGGCCGCGTCGGCTACGGCCACGGCAAGGCCCGCGAAGTGCCCGAGGCGATCCGCAAGGCGACCGAAGAGGCCAAGAAGTCGCTGATCCGCGTCCCGCTCAAGGACGGCCGCACCCTGCATCACGAAGTGCGCGGCCATCACGGCGCCGGCAAGGTGATCGTGCGTCCGGCCCCGGCCGGCACCGGCGTGATCGCCGGCGGCCCGCTGCGTGCCGTGTTCGAGGCGCTCGGCGTCGGCGACGTGGTCTGCAAGTCGATGGGCTCGTCCAATCCGTACAACATGGTGCGCGCCATTTTCGACGGCCTGAAGAACCAGCAGAGCCCGCGCATGGTGGCGCAGCGCCGCGGCCGCAGCGTGACCGACATCATCGCGCGCCGCGAAGGCCAAAAGGGCGAGCAGGCGACCGCCTAAATCCCATCTGTCATGGCCCGCGACTGCGGCCACCCAGGTGACACAAGTGAGAATGTAAGATGGCTGAGAAGAAAAAGACCGTTACCGTGCGCCAGGTGCGCAGCGCCGCCCGCCGTCCGGCCGTCCAGGCCGCGACTTTGCGCGGCCTCGGCCTGAAGAAGATGCACGCCGTCCGCACGCTCGAGGATACGCCCTCGGTGCGCGGCATGATCCGCTCGATCCAGCACCTCGTCGAGATCGTCGAAGAAAGCAAGTAACATGAAGCTCAACGAAATCCGCAACAATCCCGGCGCCCACAAGCGCAAGGACAAGGTCGGCCGCGGCTCGTCCTCCGGCCTGGGCAAGACCTCGGGACGCGGCGTCAAGGGCGCCAAGGCCCGTACCGGCAACCAGGTGCATGGCTTCGAAGGCGGCCAGATGCCGCTGCACATGCGCATGCCCAAGCGCGGCTTCAAGAACATCTTCGCCAACGACTTCTCCGAGCTGAACCTCGGCCGCCTGCAGAAGGCGATCGACGACAAGAAGCTCGACGCGTCCGCCAGGATCACCGGCGAGGCGCTGCGCAAGGCCGGCATCGTCCATAAGAGCGCGGACGGCGTCCGCCTGCTCGGCAAGGGCGAGCTGACCGCGAGGATCGACATCGAAGTCGCCGGCGCCTCGGCGGGCGCCCGCGAAGCCATCGAAAAGGCCGGCGGCACGCTGACCGTGACCTTCAAGAAGGCCAACTACATGAACAAGAAGGGTGAACCGGGCAAAAGGAAGCAGCGCCGGGCCAAAGCCGCGGAAAAGCGCGCCGCCCGCACCGCCTGACCTCAAACAATCGTCATGGCCGGCCTTGTGCCGGCCGCCCATGAACACCCATGCGTCAGTTGTGATCATGGGTCGCCGGGACAAGCCCGGCGATGACGGGTAGAGTTAGAGTCTCCATTCTGCAACAACCGAGCCGGGTTGCGGCTTCCTTGGGGATTGTGGAACCAAAGGAGCGATCACATCTAAGATCGGTTCCGTCGGGAGAGTACGACATGGCTTCAGCAGCCGAACAATTGGCCGCGAACTTCAATTTCAGCAGCTTCAGCAAGGCCACCGAGCTGCGCCAGCGCATCCTGTTCACCCTGGGTGCGCTGATCGTCGCCCGGCTGGGAACCTATATCCCGATGCCCGGGATCGACCCCGGCGAGCTCGCGCGCCAGATCACGCAGCAATCGGGCGGCCTGCTCGACGTCTTTAACGTCCTGGCCGGCGGCGCGATCAGCCGCATGGCGATCTTCTCCCTCGGCATCATGCCCTACATCTCGGCCTCGATCATCATGCAGTTGATGACGACCGTCGTGCCGCGCTTCGAGGAATTGAAGAAGGAAGGCGAGGCCGGGCGCAAGATCATCAACCAGTACACGCGCTACGGCACCGTGGCGCTGGCGGTGGTCCAGGCCTACGGCATCGCCATCGGCCTGCAGAACTGGGGCCATGTCGTCATCGCGCCCGGAATCTTCTTCCAGATTTCGGCGGTGATCACGCTGACCGGCGGCACCGTGCTCCTGATGTGGATCGGCGAGCAGATCACCAGCAGGGGCGTCGGCAACGGCATCTCGCTCATCATCTTCGCCGGCATCGTCGCGCGCTTCCCGCAATATATCGGTCAGGCCTTCGAATCGGTGCGCACCGGCGCGGTCGGCCCGATCGTCCTGATCCTCGGCATCGCCTTCATCGTCGCCCTGGTCCTGGGCATCGTCTTCATGGAGCGGGCGCAGCGCCGCCTGCTGGTCCAGTACCCCAAGCGGCAAGTCGGCAACAAGATGTATGGCGGCGAGTCCTCGCATCTGCCGCTCAAGCTCAACGTCTCCGGCGTCATCCCGCCGATCTTCGCCTCCTCGATCCTGCTGCTACCCACCACCATCGCCGGCTTTAATGCGCAGGCGATTCCCGAATGGTTCCAGACCGTGGTGCAGTATCTCAGCAACGGCCAGCCGCTCCATTTGGTGCTCTACGGCCTGATGATTCTGTTCTTCGCGTTCTTCTATACGTCGATCGTCTTCAATCCGGAGGAGACGGCGGACAACCTCAAGAAATACGGCGGCTTCATCCCCGGCATCCGCCCCGGCAAGAAGACCGCCGAGCATATCGACTACGTCCTGACGCGCATCACGGTGGTCGGCGCCATCTACCTCGCGGTCGTCTGCCTGCTGCCGGAAATCGCGACCTCCTACTACCAGATTCCGTTCTATCTCGGCGGCACCTCGATTCTGATCGTGGTCAGCGTTACGATGGACACGGTTGCGCAGATTCAGAGCCATCTGATCGCGCAGCAATATGAGGGCCTCATCAAGAAGGCCAAGCTTCGGGGAGCGCGTCGTTGAACATCGTTCTGTTCGGACCGCCTGGCGCCGGCAAGGGCACCCAGGCCAAGGTCCTCCATGAGACGCGCGGCCTGCCGCAGCTCTCGACCGGCGAAATGCTGCGTGCGGCGGTGGCCGCCGGCTCGCCGCTCGGCCGCCAGGTCGAGGACATCCTGGCCAAGGGCAATCTGGTGCCCGACCAGACCGTGATCGACATCATCGCCGACCGCTACGACCGCCCCGACTGCGCCAGGGGCGCGGTGTTCGACGGCTTCCCCCGCACCATCACCCAGGCCGAGGCGCTCGACGCCATGCTGGGGATGCGCGGCCGGGTGATCGACGTGGTGATCGAGCTGAAGGTCGACGAGGCGATTCTCCTCGCCCGCGTCGAGCAGCGGATCAAGGAAGGCATTGCCCGCGCCGACGACAATCCCGAGACCGTCAAGAACCGCCTGAACGTCTACCGCCGCGACACCGCGGCCGTGCTGCCCCACTACCACAAGCAGGGCAAGGTCGTGACGATCGACGGCATGGCGCCGATCGCCGAGGTGACCAAGGCCATTGCCGCGGCCCTGGACGCCAAGGCGCGCTGAGCCCGGGTCCCCGCTCACCCCTCGGGCAACGGCCTTGGGGAGGCTCCTGGCGGCCGCGGCGCCCCTTCACCCCGCCGGGATGAAGAAAACACCAGGAAAGCCAAGCCCATAACGCCTATTGACGGAGGGGGGTGCATTAATATACTCCGCGCCCTCGCGGCAGATTTCCCTGTCCAATTCGCCCGGCCTGACGCCCTTGTCGCAAAGGGCGCGCTGGCGGCTTGGAACCGGGGATGCGGCAAAGAAATAATGTAAGCCCATCAGGGGCTTATTCATAAGCGGAGAGCTTCGTGGCACGTATCGCCGGCGTCAATATTCCTACCCAGAAGCGGGTCGAGATCGGCCTGCGCTATATCCATGGAATCGGGCCGCAGAAGGCCAAGGAGATCATCGAGAAGGTCGGCATCAAGCCGGAGCGCCGGGTCAGCGACCTGACCGAATCGGAGATCATCCAGATCCGCGAAGCCATCGACCGCGACTATCTCGTCGAAGGCGATCTGCGCCGCGAAGTGGCGATGAACATCAAGCGCCTGATGGATCTGGGCTGCTACCGGGGCCTGCGCCACCGTAAGAGCCTGCCGGTCCGCGGCCAGCGCACCCACACCAATGCCCGCACCCGCAAGGGCCCCGCCAAGGCGATCGCCGGCAAGAAGAAAGTGACCAAGTAATCCCATGGCAGCCCCCGCAGCAGCAGAGAAGAAGGGCGCCGGCCGCGCCCGCAAGAAGGAAAAGAAGAACGTCGTGGTCGGCGTGGCGCATGTCGCCGCGACCTTCAACAACACGATCATCACCATCACCGATCAGCAGGGCAACGCGATCTCGTGGTCGAGCGCCGGCATGATGGGCTTCAAGGGCTCGCGCAAGTCGACGCCCTATGCCGCCCAGGTCGCCGCCGAGGACGCCGGCAAGAAGGCCGTCGAGCACGGCATGCGCACGCTGGAAGTGGAAGTCTCTGGCCCCGGTTCGGGCCGCGAATCCGCGCTGCGCGCGCTGCAGTCCGTCGGCCTGGTCGTCACTTCGATCCGCGACGTGACGCCGATCCCGCACAATGGCTGCCGTCCGCCCAAGCGCCGGCGCGTCTGACGAGTCTGATTTAGTTTCGAGAGTTTGTCCTAACCCGTCGCCGTATGGGCGCGCGCTCTCCGCGTCCGGGAAACGATGAGGAAAAAATGTTTCAGAAGAACTGGCAGGAACTGATCAAGCCGGGAAAGTTGAAGATCGAAGCCGGGCACGAAGCCGGCCGGTCGGCGACGATCACGGCGGAACCCCTGGAGCGCGGCTTCGGCCTCACGCTCGGCAACGCGCTGCGCCGTGTGCTGCTGTCCTCGCTGCAGGGCGCGGCCGTGACCTCGATCCAGATCGAGGGCGTGCTGCATGAATTCTCCTCGATCCCCGGCGTCCGCGAGGACATGACCGACATCGTGCTGAACGTGAAGCAGCTCGCGCTGCGCATGCACGCCGAAGGCCCCAAGCGCCTGGCGCTCAAGGCGCAAGGCCCGGTCGAAGTCACCGCCGGCATGATCACCGGCACCGCCGACGTCGAGATTCTCAATCCCGACCTGGTGCTCTGCACCATCGACGAGAAGGTCGAGTTCCGCATGGAGCTCACCGTCGCGACCGGCAAGGGCTATGTCCCGGCCGACCGCAACCGCCCGGAAGACGCGCCGATCGGCCTCATCCCGGTCGACTCGCTGTTCAGCCCCGTCAAGAAGGTCTCCTACAAGGTCGAGAACACCCGCGAGGGCCAGATTCTCGACTACGACAAGCTGACGCTCCAGGTCGAGACCAACGGCGCCGTCACGCCGGACAACGCGGTCGCCTATGCCGCGCGCATCCTGCAGGACCAGCTCCAGGTCTTCATCAACTTCGAGGAGCCGCGCGAGCGCGTCGCCGAGGAAGCCAAGCCGGACCTCGCCTTCAACCCGGTGCTGCTCAAGAAGGTCGACGAGCTCGAGCTGTCGGTGCGCTCGGCCAACTGCCTGAAGAACGACAACATCGTCTATATCGGCGATCTGATCCAGAAGACGGAGGCGGAAATGCTCCGCACCCCGAACTTCGGCCGCAAGTCGCTCAACGAGATCAAGGCGGTGCTCGCGGAAATGGGCCTGCACCTCGGCATGGAAGTGCCGGGCTGGCCGCCGGAGAACATCGAAGATCTCGCGAAGCGTTACGAAGACCAGTACTAGAGGAAGGGATGGCCGGGTCGCGCTGACGCTGCCCGGCCATGACGAGGATTTATAGTCATGCGCCATCGCAATGCCGGCCGTAAGCTCAACATCACCTCGTCGCATCGCACTGCGATGTTCGCGAACATGATGGCGGCGCTGATCAAGCACGAGCAGATCAAGACCACGCTGCCCAAGGCCAAGACCATCCGTCCGGTGATGGAGAAGCTGGTCACCCTGTCGCGCCGCGGGCCCAAGGACCTGCACGCCCGCCGCCAGGCGCTGGCCCAGATCCGCGACGCCGAGCAGGTGACCAAGCTGTTCGACGTCATCGGCCCGCGCTACGCCACCCGTCCGGGCGGCTACACCCGCGTGCTGAAAGCCGGCTTCCGCCACGGCGACAACGCCCCGATGGCCTTCATCGAGTTCATCGACCGCGACGAGGACGCCAAGGGCCAGGATTCGGGTCCGGTGGAAATCCGCGACGAGCAGGACGACGAAGAGTAGCCCGCACGTTCGCTGCGTTGCACGGCAATCGAGGGCGGCTCGCAAGGGCCGCCCTTTTCCGTCAGAACCACTCTTCGCGGCGCTCGCGGGCGAGCGCCGGAACCACCGAGCCCACCTGCAGCCGCGTCATGCGCCGCGGCGCCGCCACCGGCGCCGCGATGGCGGGGCCGTGCAGCATCTGGAACTCGGCCCCGATGGCGATCGCCAGGGTTTGCGGGTCCATGACGTTCAGGATCATCGGCCCCAGCCGGTTCGCCTGGCCCGCCAGGCCGACGCGGCGGATGCGCGCCCGCGTCAGGTCGGCGCCGCCGCTCTCCTTGCTCGGATCGAACGCCAGGGCGCAGAAGCCGTTGCCGTCATAGGCGCTGAAATTGCGGCAGCCGCCGGCGACGCTGGCGATCACGTTGCCGAACGGCCGGATGATCATCGCCAGGTCGGTCATGCGCGACTGCGTCACGCCGACCGGCAGGTCGACCAGCAGGAACATGATGTAGGGCCGGTAAATCGCCGGCAGGCCGCGGCAGGTGCGGCTGAATTCGGTGCGGCCGTTCGGCGTGCACAGCGTCTCGAACGAGATCGGGACGCCGAGCAGGAAGCGGTCGCCGGATTCCAGGCTGCGGCTGAGTTGGCCGACGCCGGTCTTCAGGCACGACAGTTCCGCCGTGGCGCGCTCGCTCTGGGTGAGGTCGCTGAACTTGATCTTCTCGCCCGGTGCATCGCAGCTCTCGATCGATTCGGGCGTGCACAGATAGGTGGATATGACCTCGTTCTTGGCGTCCCACACCGGCTCGAAGTGATGCACGATCTCGAGGCCCGAGCGGCGCTTGCTCGGCCGCTTGGTCTGGCGCCGGCGGTCGGCGCGGCCGGCGAGGCCGAGCCCGGCCTGCGACGGATCGGCGGTGTCGAACAACTGCCCGCGCTGCGCCAGGAGGTTCAGTTGCTCGGGCCAGATCCGCTGGCTCTTGATCCGGCAGGGACCGTCATACGCCGCCTCCTCGATGTGGATGCGGTCGAGGTCGCAGCGGCCGTTGAGGGTGGTTTCCAGCTCGCCGGCGACGCGCAGGGCGGCGATTGCCCCGTCGTCGTTCCGCGTCGCCGGCGTGACCAGGACGTAGCGTGTCTCGCTCGACCGTTCGAAATAGCTTTCCGGCGACAGTTGCGTGCGCAGGATCGATTCCAGGCGCGAGCGTATGCTGGCGCCGATCTCGTCCCACAGCGGCCCGGACGTCGTCTTGACGACGGACAGGTCGATCACATGGACGCAGCGCCGCTCGAACAGCTCGGGCGCGATGGCCAACTCGATGGGCGTAAATGTCTCTCTTTGCACGGTATCGTCGCACCAAAAGGCGCCCTTCTTGGCGCCCGCGTCATGGCGAGATTGAAAGCTTTGCCTTAATTTTGGTTTAGTTGGGCCCAAGGTTTCGCCGTTAACACTGCCAATCCGTAAACAGACACGGAAGTGAAATGAAACTCGGAGAATCGATGACAATGTTTTCGCTGCGTGCCTGCGTCTTGTGCATGAGTGTGGCGCTCACATCGGCCGCCGCCGCCGATCCGCCGCGCGTCGTGCCCGGCTCGATGCCGCAGGTCCAGCTCACCTTTGCGCCGATCGTCAAGCGCATCGCGCCGGCGGTGGTGAATGTTTACGCGCGCTCGGTGGTGCAGGCGCCGATGAATCCGTTCTTCTCCGATCCCTTGTTCGCGCAGCTCTTCGGCAATCCGGGGATGCGCCAGCGGGTGCAGCAGTCGCTCGGCTCCGGCGTCATCGTGCGCGGCGACGGCGTCATCCTGACCAACAACCATGTCGTGGCCGGCGGCACCGACATCGTCGTCGCGCTCAGCGACAAGCGCGAGTTCAAGGCCCGGGTGATCCTCGCCGATCCGCGCACCGATCTCGCCGTGCTCAAGATCGATCCCAAGGGCGAGCAGCTCGCCACCGTGCCGTTCGCCGACAGCGACCGCATCCAGGTCGGCGATCTGGTGCTCGCGGTCGGCGATCCCTTCGGCGTCGGCCAGACCGTGACCATGGGCATCGTCTCGGCGCTCGCCCGCACCCAGGTCGGCGCCTCGGACTACCAGTTCTTCATCCAGACCGACGCCGCGATCAACCCGGGCAATTCCGGCGGCGCCCTGGTGACGACCGACGGCAAGCTCGCCGGCATCAACACCTCGATCCTGTCGCGCAGCGGCGGCTCGATCGGCATCGGCTTCGCGATACCCGCCAACCTCGCGCGCCGCGTGCTCGAAGGCGCGCTGGGCGGCGGCGTCAAGCTCGCCTGGATCGGCGCCGACGGCCAGCCGGTGACCGCCGCGATCGCCGCCAGCCTCGGCATCGCGGTGCCCAACGGCGTCCTGCTCAAAAGCGTCTATCCCGGCGGCCCCGCCGCCAAGGCCGGCCTGCACACCGGCGACGTGATCTTCTCGGTCGACGGCCTGCCCACCAACGACATGCAGGCGCTCAACTACCGCATCGCGACGCACAAGGCGGGCGACGTGGTGAAGATGCACGTCCATCTTGGCAAGCAGGCAGCCGACATCCAGGTGACGCTGGCGCTGCCGCCGGAGAGCCCGCCGCGCGACCTCAAGACCGTCGGCGGCCGCAATCCGCTGACCGGCGCCCGGGTCCAGAACCTCTCGCCCGCCGTCGCGACCGAGCTGCAATTGCCGCTGCTCGCCAAAGGCGTCGTGATCGTCTCGGTCAGCCCCGGCACCCCGTCGGGCGGCTACGGCTTCCAGCCCGGCGACATCGTGCGCGGCGTCAACGGCGTCGCCATCACCTCGGTCGGCCAACTGCTCCAGACGCTGAGCGCCGCCAACGCCTGGTCCCTGGTCATCGACCGCGACGACCGGCGCCTGACGCTGAACGTGCAGGGATAGGGCGCTTTCGGCCCCTCCCGGCGTTATAGTCCCGCCATGAGCGATCTCTTCGAATCCGGCGGCCTTTCCAACGACGCCCCGCGTCCCTTGGCCGACCGCCTGCGCCCCAAGACGCTGGCCGAGGTCGTGGGCCAGGACCACATCATCGGCCCCGAGGGCCCCATCGGCCGGATGATCGCGGCCGGCCGCCCGCATTCGATCGTGCTGTGGGGGCCGCCCGGCACCGGCAAGACCACCATCGCGCGGCTGCTCTCGACCGCGTTCAAGCTCGATTTCGTGCAGCTCTCGGCCGTGTTCACCGGTGTCGCCGACCTCAAGAAGACCTTCGAGACCGCGCGCCAGCGCCGCCGCATGGGGCAGGGCACGCTGCTCTTCATCGACGAGATCCACCGTTTCAACCGCAGCCAGCAGGACTCCTTCCTGCCCGTGGTGGAAGACGGCACCGTCGTCCTGGTCGGCGCCACGACCGAGAACCCGTCCTTCGAGCTCAACGGCGCGCTGCTCTCCCGCGCCCAGGTGCTGGTGCTGCGCCGCCTCGACGACGCGGCGCTGGAGGAGCTGCTCAAGCGCGCCGAAGCCCATTTCGGCGAGCCGCTCAAGCTGACCGAAGACGCCCGCGCCTCCTTGCGCGCCATGGCCGACGGCGACGGTCGCTATCTCCTAAATATGGTGGAAGAGCTGGCGACGATCAAAACCGTCAAGCCGCTCGATCCCGCCGCCCTGGTGCAGGCGGTGCAGAAGCGCGCCCCGCTCTACGACAAGAGCCGCGAGGAGCACTACAACATCATCTCGGCGCTGCATAAGTCGATCCGCGGCAGCGATCCCGACGCGGCGCTCTACTGGCTGGCGCGCATGCTGGCGGGCGGCGAGCAGCCGCTCTATATCGCCCGCCGCCTGGTGCGCGCCAGCGTCGAGGACATCGGCCTGGCCGATCCGCAGGCGCTGGTGCAGGCGCTGGCCGCCAAGGACATGTTCGATTTCCTCGGCAGCTCCCGAAGGCGAGATCGCGCTCGCCCAGACCGTGATCTATCTCGCCACCGCGCCCAAATCGAACGCCGTCTATGTCGCGCTCGGCGCCGCCAAGCGCGCCGCGGCCGAGCACGGCTCGCTGATGCCCCCGGCGCACATCCTCAACGCCCCGACCAAGCTGATGAAGAAACTCGGCTACGGCAAAGGCTATGAATACGACCACGAAGCGGAGGAGGGGTTCTCGGGCCAGAACTACTTCCCCGACGCCATGGCGCGCGAGCAGTTCTACGAACCCAAGGAAACCGGCTTCGAGCGCGAGATCGCCAAGCGCCTGGAATACTGGGCGAAGCTCAGGGCGAAGAAGGCGGGCGAACAAACTTAGCTTGTCATCCCCGGCGAGCCGCGTAGCGGCGAGGGAAGGGGACCCAGGTGGCAAACACCGTCACAGTATTTCGCACCTGGGTCCCTTCCCCTCGCTGCGCTCGGCCGGGGATGACAACGGCGCTTGTGAATCTGCTATAGCTCCCCCATGCAATTCGGCATCCTCATCGCCGTCGCCCTGGGCGGCGCCATCGGCTCGCTGGGGCGCTATTTCGTGGCCTCGGCGATCCCATCGCCCGGCGGCTTCCCGCTCGGCATCTTCGTCGTCAACATCACCGGCGGCTTGCTGATGGGCCTGATCGTCGAGTTCTCGGCCCTCAAGCTCAACCTCTCGCCCGACATCCGCGCCTTCCTCACCGTCGGCATCCTGGGCGGCTACACGACGTTTTCCACCTTCTCGCTCGACAGCGTCATGCTGCTCCAGCGCGGCGCCTATGGCAGCGCGGCGCTCTACATCGTCGGCTCCGCCGTCCTCTCCATCGCCGCGCTGTTCGCCGGCCTCATCCTGGTGCGCGCCGTCGCATGACCGAAACCGCCCGCATCGCCCATGACGAAGACGGCATCCGCGTCGACCGCTGGTTCAAGCGGCACTACCCGGCCCTCAACCACGGCCGGCTCGAGAAGCTGCTGCGCACCGGCCAGGTCCGTCTCGACGGCAAACGGGTGAAATCCGCCGACCGGGTCGCCGCCGGCCAGACCGTGCGCCTGCCGCCGCAGATCGTGCATGGCGATCTCACCGAACGGCCGCAGCCCAAGCCGGCGCAGAAGGTCAGCGGCAACCTCCAGGACTACGTCCTCTACATGGACAAGTCGGTGATCGTGCTGAACAAGCCGTCCGGCCTCGCCACCCAGGGCGGCAGCGGCCTCACCAGCCATGTCGACGGCATGCTCGACAGTCTCGCCTTCGAGAAGAATCAGCGTCCGCGCCTCGTCCACCGCCTCGACCGCGACACCTCCGGCGTCCTGGTTGTGGCGCGCACCGTCCCTGCAGCCGCCGAGCTGTCGCGCGCGCTCGCCACCCGCGACGCGCAGAAGATCTACTGGGCCCTCACCAAGGGCGTGCCCAGCGTCAAGCGCGGCACCATCAAGGCGGCCCTGGCGAAAGAGGGCGGCCATGGCCCGCGTGGCCGCGACGAGCGCATGACCACGGTAGATGCCGCCGACGAGGGCGCCAAGGACGCGGTCACCGACTTCGTCGTCCTCGCCACCGCCGGCCAGGAGATGGCCTGGCTGGCGGTCAAGCCGTTGACCGGCCGCACCCACCAGATCCGCGTCCATCTCGCCTCGATCGGCACGCCCATCGTCGGCGACTTCAAATATGGCGGCACCGACGTCCGCGGCCTCGGCGAGATCGAGAACCGCCTGCATCTGCACGCCCGCGCCATCGACATCGCCCGTCCGGACGGCGGCCGCCTCGCCGTCACCGCGCCCTTGCCCGAGCACATGGCGCGGACCTGGGCCTTGCTTGGCTTCGATCCGGAGCGCCCCGGCAACCCGTTCGAACGCCCCGACAAGAAGAAGACCGGCCGCGCGCCGAAGGCCGCCACTGCTGCCAAGGCCCGGCCCAAGACCGTGCTAAAAAACAAGAACAAGCCGAAGAGAAAGTGATGCCGAGCCGCCCCTCCTTCATCCGCCACTGGCGCGACGCCGAATACGCCACGGTGCCCAACCCGACCGACGTCGACCAGACCGCCGCCTATTCCAACCTCAGCGAGGACACCGGCCTGTCGCGCCTCGGCGTCGGCCATCTGCGCCTGCCGCCCGGCGCCCGCTCCGGCCCGCCGGCCGCCATGCGCGACGAGGAGGAGTTCGCCTTCGTGCTCAAGGGCGCTCCCGACCTCTGGTTCGACGGCTACACCTATCGCCTGAGGGAAGGCCACGGCGTCGCGCTGCATTCCGGCACCGGCATGGCCAACGCCTTCCTCAACAACACGGACGAAGAGGTCCACCTCTTCATGTTCAAGGAAGGTTCGCGCTTCGCGACCAAGTACTTCTTCCCCACCGATCCGGTGGCGACCGGCCGTGCAGAGGGCCTCAAGAAGCTCTGGGCCAACCCACCCCGCCGCAAGCTCGGGCCGCATGACGGCTTCAGCGACGCCAAGCGCGGCCGGCCCGCGCCGCCCGGCGCGGCGAAGAAGAAGCCGCCGGCCTTCGTCTGGCACTGGAAGGACATCCTGGACAAGGACGTGGGCGGCTATCCCGGCAGCACGGAAAAACACGGCATCGACGCCAGGTTCGGGCGCTTGGCCCGCTTCTCGCGCCTCGGCGTCCATCTCGAAGTCCTCCCCGGCGGCCGCCGCACCTCCTGGCCGCACGCCGAGCGCGACGAAGAGGAGTGGGTCTATATCGTTTCCGGCGCTCTCGATTGCTGGCTCGATGGCCGCATTCACAAGATGGCCGAGGGCGATTTCGTCGGCTTCGAGGCCGGCACCGGCATCACCCATGTCTGCATCAACAACGGCGATGAGGACGCCATCCTGATCGTCGGCAGCGAGGCGGCGCGCAACCGCAACCAGTTCTGGTATCCGATGCATCCGCATCGCGACAAGGAGATCAAGGAGCTGTTCTGGGCCGACCATCCCAAGATCAGGCTCGGCCCGCATGACGGCCTTCCCGACGCCCTGCGCGAACGCGTGCCGCCCAAGGCGCGCAGATCCGCCGTGGCGGCCAACGCCGCCGCTTTCAAACTGCGGCCCAAGCGCGGCCGATGAAGCGTTTCTACAAGTCGGTCGACCTTAAGCGCCTCGGCGGCCAGTTCGGCATCCTGCTCGACGGCCGCCCGGTGAAGACGCCGGAGCGCGACGTGCTGGCGCTGCGTTCGGGCGCGCTTGCCGCGGCGGTCGCCGCCGAGTGGGCGCGCCAAGGCGATGAACTCGGCGACATGCCGCTGACCCGTCTCGCCAACACCGCCATCGACCGCGTGCGCCGCGACCGCACGCCGGCGCTGGAGCAGATCGACGCTTTCGCCCGCCACGACCTGGTCTGCTACCGCTCGGCCCATCCGGCCGGCCTCGTCGCCGCCGAGGCGGCGGCCTGGGACTTCCCGCTGTTCTGGGCCCGCACCCAATACGGCCTCGATCTCAGGACGACAGACGGCACGATCTCGATTCCCCAGCCCGGCTACGACGCGGGCGATCTGGCGCAACGCCTGTCGCGCCTGGACGAGTTCGCGCTCACCGGCCTCTCGGCCGCGACCCCAATCCTCAAATCCACCGTGCTCGCCCTCGCGCTGGCCGACGGCCGCCTCGACGCCGCCGCGGCCCACGCCGCCGCCCATGTCGACGAGACCTTCCAGGCCGAGAAATGGGGCCGCGACGCCGAGGCCGAAAAGCGCCTCAAGGGCCTGCTGGCCGAACTCGAAACGACGAACCAGTTTCTACAACTGGCAAAGGGATAGACCCTCCCCTTGAGGGAGGGTCCAAACGCGTAGCGTTTGGGGAGGGGTCCGACGCCTGGCGCCCGACCCAAGCCAATCGCTGCCCTTCGATTTTTCGACCCTCCCTCAAGGGAAGGGTTGAATAAGCCGCCGTCCACCCACACTCTCCCGCATCGACATTTCTCCACGAGCCCATCCCCATGAAACAAGTCCTCCACGAACTCGACGAACGCCGCCGCAAGGCCAGGCTCGGCGGCGGCGAGGCGCGCATCGCCGCCCAGCACGCCCGCGGCAAGCTCACCGCCCGCGAGCGCATCGAGCTCCTCCTAGACGCCAATTCCTTCGAGGAGTTCGACATGTTCGTCGAGCACCGCAACACCGACTTCGACACCGACAAGAACCGCTTCCCCGGCGACGGCGTCGTCACCGGCTGGGGCACGATCAACGGCCGCATGGTCTACGTCTTCGCCAAGGACTTCACCGTGCTCGGCGGCTCGACCAGCGAGTGGCACGCCCAGAAGATCTGCAAGATCCAGGACATGGCGATGCAGAACGGCGCTCCCTGCATCGGCCTGTTCGATTCCGGTGGCGCCCGCATCCAGGAAGGCGTCGGCAGCCTCGCCGCCTATGGCGAGGTCTTCAAGCGCAACGTGCTCGCCTCGGGCGTGGTGCCGCAGCTTTCGGTGATCATGGGGCCGTGTGCTGGCGGCGACGTCTACTCGCCGGCGATGACCGATTTCATCTTCATGGTGCGCGACACCTCCTACATGTTCATCACCGGCCCCGAAGTCGTGAAGACGGTGACGCACGAGGACGTGACGCCGGAGCAGCTCGGCGGCGCCAAGGTCCATTCGACCAAGTCCTCGGTCGCCGACGGCGCCTACGACAACGACGTCATCTGCCTCGAAGAGATGCGCCGGCTCTACGATTTCCTCCCCCTCAACAACCGCGACAAGGCGCCCCACTGGCCGACGCAGGACGATCCGCGCCGCGAGGAGCTCAGCCTCGACACGCTGGTGCCGGAGAACCCCAACAAGCCCTACGACATGAAGGAGCTGATCCTCAAAGTCGCGGACGAGGGCGACTTCTTCGAGATCGGCGAGGCCTTCGCCCGCAACATCATCACCGGCTTCGGCCGCATCGAGGGCTCGACCGTCGGCTTCGTCGCCAACCAGCCGATGGTGCTGGCCGGCGTGCTCGACAGCGACGCCTCCCGCAAGGCGGCGCGCTTCGTGCGCTTCTGCGACTGCTTCAACGTGCCCCTGGTGACCTTCGTCGACGTTCCGGGCTTCCTCCCCGGCCTCGCCCAGGAACATGGCGGCATCATCAAGCACGGCGCCAAGCTGCTCTTCGCCTTCACCGAGGCGACGGTGCCCAAGGTCACCGTCATCACGCGCAAGGCCTATGGCGGCGCCTATGACGTCATGGCGTCGAAGCACATGCGCGCCGACGTCAACTACGCCTGGCCGAGCGCCCAGATCGCGGTGATGGGCGCCAAGGGCGCGGTGGAGATCATCTTCCGGGGCGAGCGCGGCAACCCCGAAGCGATCGCCGAGCGCACCAAGGAATACGAAGATCGTTTTTTGAATCCGTTCGTGGCGGCAAGCCGCGGCTACATCGACGACGTCATCCGCCCGCACTCGACAAGATGGCGCATCGCGCGCTCCCTCCGCATGCTGAAGAACAAGCAGGTCGCGCAAATCTGGAAGAAGCACGACAATATACCGCTGTGATCTACCTCCCCCCGCCGGGAGGTCGAAAAATCGCGCAGCGATTTTTCGGGTGGGGGGAAGGCCGGCAACAAGCTAAGCTGCGGGTGGGTACACCGCAGACACGCAAATGCCAGACGAACTCGCCAAGACATTGCGAGCAAACGCGACCGACGCCGAAAGACGTCTCTGGGCCGTGCTGCGCGAGGCTCGGCGCGCTGGACTTCACTTCCGGCGCCAGGTGCCGATCGACACCTACATCGTCGATTTCGCCTGCCATCGCGCCAAGGTGGTCGTTGAGCTGGACGGTTCGCAGCACGCGGCGAGCGACGCCGTTGCCTATGACGAAAAGCGGACGGCGTTTCTGGAACGTCGCGGCTATCGTGTGATCCGTTTTTGGAATCATGAGATATTCAAGGAACGTGCGCGCGTGGTCGCAACGATCGTGCGGCTCGCGCAATCCCCCCACCCGAAATTTGCTTCGCAAATTTCGACCTCCCCGCGAGGGGGAGGTGAGTAAAAATGAAATAGGAGCGGATCACCAACCATCAGGAGGCCACCCATGTCCGATTTCACCCTGCCGCTCGGCGGCGCCGTCACCCAGTCGATCCTGCCCTGGTCCTGGGCGTTCGGCGGCTCGAACAACCAGTACGGCCTGTTCAACGTCTATCTCGGCCAATCCTCCAACCCCGCCGTCGAGCGCGACGCGCTGGAGGTCGCGAGCTACGGCAAGCAGCTCGGCCGCATCGAGGACGCGCTGATGGTGCTGATCGAGCGGTTGCTGCCGGACCTGCCGCCCGGCGCCGACAAGGACGCGATCGACGATCTCAAATCCATGGTGCACGAGATTGCCATCGCCAAGCGCCGCCACGCCGCCGGCTGAAGCCGCCCACACGCAAACAGGCGCGGATCCCTCCGCGCCTGTCCGAGGGTCTTCAAAGAGTCCGCGCGTCAGTGCGCCGCGGGTGCCGGCACCGGCGTCGCCGCGCCCATCGTGCTCGCCTGCGTCGCGCATTTGTCGCCGTTGCTGGTGCCGCCGGCCACCGGCGCCGTCGCGCCGCGCGCCGTCATGTTGCCGGCCGCCTGGGGTCCGCCGACGACCACGTTCGGCGCGCCGCTGGCGGCGCCACAGGTGGCGCTGACCGGCGCGGTCAGGGTCGGGTTGCTGTACTGCACCGACTGGTTGGGATTGTGGTTGACGCCCGGCGGCTCGGGCTGCGGGTTGAGCGCCAAAGACGGTACCGACAGGGTGAGCAAGGCCACGGCCGCGAGGCCGGATTTCAAGGCGAATCTCATGGATTATCTCCCGGGCGGAAGGGTTCCGCCGACTGTGGACACCCTCTAACACGCACCCTGGGGCGAATTAAGGCGGCCCGCTCAGCCTTCCGCCCAGCACTCCATCTCCACCCGCGCGTTCAGGATGAGCTGGTGCGCCCCGATCGCGGTGCGCGCCGGGAAGCGGCCCGCCTGGAAGTAGGGAACGTAAACTTTGTTGAAGGCGCCCCATTCGCCCATGTCGGCGAGGTAGACGACGCATTTGAAGACGCGGTCGAAGCCAGATCCGGCCTCCTTCAGCACGGCGGCGATGTTCTCCATCATCTGGCGGCTTTCCGCTTCGATGCCGTTGGGCGCCAGCTCCATCCGGCCGCCGATGTTGCCGATGGCGCCCGACAGATAGAGCACGCCGCCCGTCCGCACCGCCTGGCTGAACGGCAATTTCGCTGCTGTGGCGGCGTCGGAATTGACGAATTCTAACATCGGAAAATCCTTTCCCTGAGGCGCGATAGCGGCATTATGGCGGCCCGCCTTTGCTCTTCATCGCAATACCGAAGCCCGACCTTAGAGGATTTCACCGAATGAATCTGCGCCGCCTGCTCACGCTCGTCGTGCCGTCGCTGTTCGCGCCCGTCGCGCTGTGGGCCGCCGCCACCGCCGTCTATCCGCCGCACCCAGCGACCAGCCCTGAGATCCTCGCCGCCGACGTGCTGGCGCGCGACCGGGCGATCTCCGACGACGCCTTCGCCGGCCGCGGCCCCGGCACAATAGCGGGCGAGGCGGCGGCGCAATGGATCGCCGACGAAATGAAGCGCATCGGGCTCAAGCCCGGCAACCGCGGCAGCTATTTCCAGACCGTGCCGGCGGTGAACATCGCGCTCGACCCCGTCAAGTCCTCGCTCAGCTTCGGCACGCCGGCGGGCGCGATCACGCCGAACTTTCCCGAAGCCACGGTCTACTGGACGCCGCACTATGCCTCTCCCGACGTCGACGTGAAGAAATCCCAGCTCGTCTTCGTCGGCTACGGCGTCGTCGCGCCGGAATACAGGTGGGACGACTACGCCGGCCTCGACGTCAAGGGCAAGACCGTCGTCATCCTGATCAACGACCCCGGCAATGAGGAGCGTCCCGGCAATCCCGCCTTCTTCAAGGGCCGCGCCATGACCTATTACGGCCGCTGGACCTACAAATACGAGGAGGCCGCGCGCCACGGCGCCGCCGCCGCCATCATCGTGCACGAGACCGGCCCCGCCGCTTACGGCTGGCAGGTCGTGCGCAACTCCAACTCCGGCAACAAGCTGTGGCTCACCGCGCCCGACCGCAACAACTCGATGGTGCCGGTGTGGGGCTGGATCACGCTCGACACCGCGCGCGATCTCTTCGGCAAAGCCGGCCTCGACTACGACGCGCTCAAGGCCGCCGCCAACAAGCCCGGCTTCAGGGGCCTGGAGATGGCCGGCGAAACGCTGGACGTCCACACCCATTCCAACTTCAAGCTGCTCAACACCCGCAACGTCATCGGCGTGATCCCCGGCAGCGCGCGGCCGCACGAATACCTCCTCTACACCGGCCATTGGGATCACCTGGGTATCAAGCCCGACGTCGCCGGGCCGGACAAGATCTACAACGGCGCCGTCGACAACGGCATGGGCGTCTCATCGGTCCTGGAGATCGGCGAGGCTTTCGCCGCCGCCAGGCCGCGGCCGCAGCGCTCCATCGCCGTCATCTGCTGGACGCTGGAAGAGCAGGGGCTGCTCGGCTCGGAATATTTCTCGCACCATCCGGTCTGGCCGCTCAATCATATCGTCGGCGGCGTCAATCTCGACGGCGGTCTGGCCGAGGGCCATGCCCGCGATCTGGTGCTGATCGGCAACGGCGCCTCGGAGCTGGAGGACATCCTGGCCGGCGTGCTTCGGACGCAGGACCGCACGATCTCGCCCGACCCACAGCCGGAAAACGGCGGCTTCTACCGCTCCGACCACATCACGCTTAGCCGCGTCGGAGTGCCGATGCTCGATCCCGCCGGCGGCTCCGACCTGATCAAGGGCGGCAAGGCGGCGGGGCAGGCGGTGCGCGACGCCTACCGCGCCAACCACTACCACCAGCCGTCGGACGAGTTCGATCCCAACTGGGACATTTCGGGGGTGATCGACGATCTTCAGGCGCTGTACGTCTTCGGCGACACGCTCGCCAATTCCGACCGCTGGCCGAACTGGTACAAGGACAACGAATTCCGCGCGACGCGCGACAAGTCGATGAAATAGCTTTCCTCCCCCGTTGTTACGGGGGAGGGGGACCCCGAAGGGGTGGAGGGGGAGCCGCCCCGCACAGATGGCGCTCAAGCTACCCCCTCCGCCTCGCTGCGCTCGGCACCTCCCCCGTAACAACGGGGGAGGAAAAGACGTCACACCGGCCGGTCCCCGATTATCGTCACCCGTTCCATCCGCCGCACCGCCGGATAGTAGTCCGACGCCGCGTAGTGCTGGCTGGCGCGGTTGTCCCAGAAGGCGATGGCGTTGGCGCGCCAGCGGAAGCGGCACTGGTATTCCGGGATCGCCGCCTGGGCGTAGAGATGCTTGAGCAGCGCGTCCGACTCCGCCTTCTCCATCCCCACGATGTGCAGCGTGAAGGCGGCGTTGACGTAGAGGCCCTTGCGTCCGGTTTCGGGATGCGTCCGCACCACCGGATGTTCCACTGCCGGATATTTGGCGTCGAATTCCGCGATCTTCTCCTCGCTGACGCCGCGCTTGCGCATGCCGGTGCGGAAATGGGTGAAGTCGTGCACCGCCCGCGCCCCATCGATCTTTGCCTTGACCGCGTCGGACAGGCCCTCATAGGCGGCATACATGTCGGCGAACAGCGTATCGCCGCCGACCGCCGGCACCTCCTGCGCCCGCAGCACCGAGCCGAGCGACGGCTCCCGCCGCCAGGTCACGTCGCTGTGCCAGACGTTCTCGCGGCCCCCGGTTGCCCGGTCCGTGGCTGATCGCCAGCACCTCGGGATAGCCCTCCTTGTGCGGCGCGAAGGGATGGACCTCGAGTTCGCCGAACTGGCGGGCGAAAGCCAGATGCTGCTCGGTCGTGATGTCCTGGTCGCGGAAGAACAGCACCTTCCAGTCCAGCAGCGCCCGGCGCAGCGCCGCCAGCGCGGCGACGTCGAGCGGGCGGGCGAGATCGATGCCGCCGATCTCGGCGCCGATCGTCGGCGTCAGCGGCGCGAGGGAAAACGGCGCGGTGTCGATCTTGCGGGCGGCGCTGGACATGACGGGCTCCTTCTTGCCGAAAAGGATCGCGCAATCGGCGCCGTCACTCAAGCGGGACGGCCAGCCCCGCCACCCGGCGCGCCGCCTGCTCGATATGGACCAGGCGCCGGCGCAGCACCGACAAGCCGTTGGGCTGGTAGAGATCGGTGCGCGACGCCTTGGCGAGGCGCGGCGGCGCCTGCTCGGGCGGCGTCGCGGGATCGAGGATGGCGAGCACCCGGCCGCGCATCTCGGTCATCAGCGGCTCGGCGCCCGGCGTCTTTTCGAGCTCGGGCCCGCGCAGCGCGAACAGCACCTGCATCGAGGTCAGGTCGGAGAGCAGCAGGTAGTTGGCCGCGAGCAGCGCGTTCAGCCGCGCCAGCAGGTCTTTGCCCGCATTCGGCTCGTCCGCCAGCCGCCGCACCGCGCCCGACAGCGCCGCCACCGCGTCGAACAGCCGCTTGCGCGCCAGGCGATAGGACTGCTCGACCCGGCTGCGCGTCATCGCCTCGGCGGCGAAGTCGCGGTCGGCCTTGAGCAGGCGCGCCACGGTGCGCGGCAGCTCGTTGCGCTCCCAGCTCGGCAGCAGGAAGCTGAAGATGTAGGACAGGCCGGCACCGATCAGCGTATCGAGCACCCGCTCCGACAGGACATGCGACGCCTGCGGCTGGAGGAAATGCAGCAGCAGGAGCGAAGACACCGACGCCGAGGCGGCGGTGACGCGATAGTTCACCGCCCCGAAGGCATGGCTGACGCCGGTGGCCAGCGCCACGATCGCCAGGAGATAGCCGAGCGGCACGAAGGCGAGCAGCGCCGCGGCCGCGACGCAGCCGGCCAGGGTCCCGACGATGCGGTCCCAGCGCCGTTGCCGCGTCACGCTGAAATTTGCGCGCATGATCAGCGCCGTGGTCAGCAGGATCCAGCTCGCATGCGCGAAGCTCGGCAGCGCGACGGTCAGCGCCAGCCCCGTGCTCATCGCCAGCGTCAGGCGGATGGCATAGCGGAACGCCGGCTTGGCGAAGCCGATATGGGCCTTCAGGTGGCCGAAGCCGCGCGGCCCCACCTGGCGGAACAGCGCAAGGTCGGCGCGCGGCGCATGGTGCTCCTCCGCGCCGATCGCGGCGATTCGGTCCGCCGCCTGTCCGATCTTGTCGGCGGTCGAGCGGAATGCCGCGACCGCCTGCTGCTCAGCGGCGTCGCCCTGCGCCGACGGCGCGATGCGCGCGATTTCGCCGGCGATGGCGGCGCGCTCGGCGCGGTGCGGCTCCAGCACCACGATTTCGGTCGGCGCCAGCGCCAGGCGCTCGACATCCGCCGCCAGCTCCAGGGTGAGCGCCCGCAGGCGCCGCATCAGGTGGCGATGCGATGACGCCCGCAGGATCTCGATGTCGGCATCGCTGGAGAGGATGGTCTCGAACGCATCCAGCAGCGCCACCAGCGCCCGCGCCTGGCGCTGCTGCCAGGGCTTGGCGGTGCGCGCATAGATCGCGTCGCGCGCGATCTGCATGCGCTCGACCGCCGCGGCATGCGCCTCGATCATCGCCGCGAAGCAGGCGGCATTGTCCTTCTCGGGATCGAACACCTGCGCCTTGGCGCGCAGATAGGCGGCGAAGACGCGCAGCGCCTCGGCCATCAGCAGCCGCCGCACCCGCGCATCGAACACGAAGGCGCCCGCCAGCGCGTAGAGCGCATAAAACACCGCGCCGCCGCTGAACAGCAGGAGATAGGCCTCGGCCGCGGCGCGTCCCCGGATGTCGGCGCCCAGCGTCAGCACGAAGGCGAGAATAGTCGCGACGCCGAGGCCGACGGCACGCTTGCCATAGGCCGAGATCAGCCCGGCCCACAGTCCCATCGCCGCCGTGACCGCGAACAGCGACCACACCGCGTCCTTGGCCAGCAGCGTCAGCAGGGTCGAGACCGTCGCCATCGCCACCGCCGCCAGCAGCACGCGGGGCTTCTCGTTCAAGGGGTCGGGCTGGTCGGCGATCGAGACGCACAGCGCCCCGGTCGCGGTCGCGATCCCCGCCGTCAGGCCGAGCGGCACCCCCGCCGCCACGCCGGCCAGGCTGATGCCCGCCGCGACCGAGAGCCCGTTCTCGAGATGCGGTCGGTAGAGCAGGGGATGGAAGAAGCGGGTGAGGGCGTCCATGGCTACCCCCACGTAAACGACGCGAGCGGTTTACGGCAAGCGCTGCGTCGCCTAGAAGCTTGCCCGGAGGGGCAGCGTAAGACCTTGCCCCAAAGGGGCAGCTTAGACATTGTCCCTACAGGCCAATCAACGCCCGGCCGGGGGAAGATTTGTTCCACAAGATCCTGATCGCCAATCGCGGCGAAATCGCCTGCCGCGTCATCAAGACCGCCCGCAGGATGGGCATCAAGACGGTGGCGGTCTATTCCGACGCCGACCGCGACGCCCTGCATGTCGAGATGGCGGACGAGGCGGTCCACATCGGCCCCTCGCCCTCGGCCCAATCCTATCTGGTGATCGACCGCATCGTGCAGGCGGCGCGCGACACCGGTGCGCAGGCGGTGCACCCTGGCTACGGCTTCCTGTCGGAGCGCGAGGCTTTCGCCGAGGCGCTGGCCAAGGCCGGCATCGTCTTCATCGGCCCGAACAATCGGGCCATCGCCGCGATGGGCGACAAGATCGAATCCAAGAAGCTGGCGCAGGCCGCCAAGGTCAACACCGTCCCCGGCTTCATCGGCGAGATCACCGACGACGCGCATGCGCGCAAAATCGCCAAGGACATCGGCTATCCGGTGATGGTGAAGGCATCGGCCGGCGGCGGCGGCAAGGGCCTGCGCATCGTCCACAAGGAAGACGAGCTGGTCCAGGCGATCAAGTCCAGCCAGCACGAGGCCAAGGCCAGTTTCGGCGACGACCGCCTGTTCATCGAGAAGTTCGTCACCGAGCCGCGCCACATCGAGATCCAGGTGATGGGCGACAAGCACGGCAACGTGCTCTACCTCAACGAGCGCGAATGCTCGATCCAGCGCCGCAACCAGAAAGTCATCGAGGAGGCGCCGTCGCCCTTCCTCGACGCCGCGACGCGCAAGGCGATGGGCGAGCAGGCCGTGATGCTGGCCAAGGCGGTCGGTTACGACAGCGCCGGCACCGTCGAGTTCATCGTCGACAAGGACCGCAAATTCTACTTCCTGGAGATGAACACCCGCCTCCAGGTCGAGCATCCCGTCACCGAGCTGATCACCGGCCTCGACCTCGTCGAGCTGATGATCCGTTCCGCCCATGGTGAGAAGCTACCGCTCAAGCAGAGCGATGTCGGCCTCGACGGCTGGGCGGTCGAGGCGCGGGTCTATGCCGAGGATCCCTATCGCGGCTTCCTGCCCTCCACCGGCCGCCTCGTCCGCTACCGGCCGCCGGCCGAAAGCACCCATGCCGGCATCACCGTGCGCAACGACACCGGCGTCTACGAAGGCGGCGAGATTTCGATGTTCTACGATCCGATGATCGCCAAGCTGTGCACCCATGCGCCGACCCGCGAGCGTGCGATCCAGGCGATGGCGGTGGCGCTCGACCAGTTCCGCATCGACGGCATCAACCACAACATCGCGTTCCTGACCGCGATCATGCACAACGAGCGCTTCCGCGCCGGCCGGCTCACCACCGCCTTCATCGCTGAGGAATTCCCCGACGGCTTCCACGGCTTGCCGCTGGACGACGCCGCGCGCCGCCGCTTCGTCGCCGCCGCGGTGGCGGCCCGTCTGGCCCGCGCGCTGCGCGCCAGCGGCATCTCCGGCACCATGAACGGCGCCCACAAGGTGCCGGGCGAATTCCACGTCACGCTCGACGGCCAGAGCTACGGCGTCACCGGCGCCAATCTCGCCGCCGGCAACCTGCACCTCGTCATCGACGGCAAGCCTTATATCGCGTTGACCGAATGGCATCCCGGCCAGCCGATCATGTATCTGTCGGGTCCCGATGGCGAGCACGCGATCCAGCTCTCCCGCATCCAGGGCGGCTACCGGCTGGGGCAGGGCGGCCGCACCGTCACCGCCATCGTCCGCTCGCCCGAGGCCGCGCGCCTGTCGTCGCACATGCTGGTCAAGGTCGCGCCGGACACCTCCAAGATGCTGCTCTGCCCGATGCCGGGCCTGGTGGTTTCGGTCAACGTCGTGGTCGGCCAGGAGGTCAAGGCCGGCGAGGCGCTCGCTGTGGTCGAGGCGATGAAGATGGAGAACGTTCTGACGGCGCAGGCCGACGGCAAGATCAAGAAGATCAACGCCGCCAAGGGCGACAGCCTGGCGCTGGACGACGTGATCCTGGAATTTGCTTGAACTGCATCCTCCCCCTGAAAGGGGGAGGTGCCGAGCGCAGCGAGGCGGTGGGGGTAGTTACCGCCCCGCACAGCCCCCACCGGCCCTTCGGGCCACCTCCCCCTTTCAGGGGGAGGACTCTCTACCCAAACGTCTTGCGGATCTCGAAATAGAAGCGCGGCTGTGAGCGCACGATGCGCTGCTCCACCAGGCTGGCCGGCGGCAGGGCGCGCGAGACGTCGAAGTAGTAGTGCTTGTCGTCGTAGATGAACGGCACGATGTTGTCGAACTCGAAATGCAGGCTCCAGGCGGGTGTCGGCTTGTACTCCCAGAAGACGTTGACGATGCCGGGCGGGATCTTGCGGTCGCGGAACTCGGTCAGCCGGTAATAGCGCTCGATCCAGCCGTTGAAATAGTTGATGCCCCAGGTCGATTTCAGGCTGTCGATGTCCTGGGTGAAGGCAAACTCCATGTCCTGCGGCCGCTGCGCCGCGATCCCGCGGGTCAGGCCCGTCACCGCGTCGTGCACCCGGCTGGCGCGCCAGATACTGGTGGTTTTCAGCAGGCCGTTGTCGATGCCGAGCCAGTCGAGCGGCAGCGTCACTTCGATGTCGAGCTGGTTGTTGGTGCCGTAGCCGATATTGCCTGGGGCGTCGAAGAAGCCGCCGGCCCCGTCGCTCACCGGCACCAGGTCGACGACGTCGGTGATCTCCTCGTGCAGCAGGCTCACGGTCACCGCGCCCTTGCCCCAAAAATGGCGCTCGAAGGTCAGTTCGTACTGGTCGCGCTGGTCGGGTCTGAGGTCGGCATTGCCGGCGTTGACGCCGTTGCCGCCGAGGTCGCTGGTCGCGATGAAATTGCCGAAGTCGAGCTGCCCCAGCACGCGCTCGAAGCGCAGGCGCACCTGGGTGTCCGCGTCCGGCGACCACGAAATGAGGGCCCGCGGCTTGGGATAGAAGAACGAGCGGCTCTTGGTGGTGTCGCCGCTCTCGCTGATGGTCGAGAACTCCAGCCGCACCCCGCCCTCCAGCGTCAGGTCGTCGGCGATCTTCCAGGTCGCCTGGCCGAACACTTCGCCGCGCTTCTCGTCGACCGTGGCGTTGGCCGAAGGCAGCACGACCGGCACGCCGTCCAGCAGGAAGCTGCTGGTGCCGTCGAGATAGTTGTAAGCCGCCTCGGCGCCGCCCTCCGCCGTCAGCGTTTCCGAAAAATGGTAGCGCAGCGTCGCCCGTCCGATCGTCTCGCTGGTGAGGTTGCGGGAGGAGAAGCGCTGGTCGGTGCCGGGATCGATGAAGGCGTTGAACGCGGTCGCGCGCCCCAGCCGCTGCAGCATCAGCAGCTCAGTGGCAAAGCCCGAGATGTCGCCGTTCCAATGCGCGCCCAGTTCCAGGTTCTGGTTGCCGGTGCGGCTGATGATGTCCTGGCGGAAACCGGGATGGGTGAAGATGAGATCGGAGTGGAACGGCGAATCCTGCAAGGTGAAATTGGCCTTGAACTGGCCGCCGGCGAGGGGAAGCGTCACGGCACCGTTGAAGCCCTCGCCGAAGCCCACTGCCTGACGGTCCTCGCGGTCGAACCCGGTGAGGGTGCCGGAGGCGTCGGTGAAGGTGCGGTGGCCGAGGCCGACGGAGTCGTCGTAGCCGGCAAAGCGCTGCGCCGAGAATTCATAGGTCCGGTCGCCGGCATGCTGGGTGTATTCGACCGCGAGGGAGGGAACGGTATGGCCGTCCAGGAAGATGTTGTCCGTCACGCTGACGACGACGCGCGTGGATTCCGCCGTCTTGCGGATGATATTGGCCATCACGGCGCGGCCCTGCATGTCGATGCCCGGCGCGCCGCCGCGGATCAGCTCGATGCGCTCCACATCGGCGGCAGGAATGCGGTTCAGCACCGATTGCAGGTCGTCGGTCTTGGAGGTCGGGCGCTGTCCGTCGATCAGCACATTGCCGGCGGTGCCGGCGAAGCCGCGCGCGCTCTCGCCGTTGTCGAAGGTAAAGCCCGGCAGGCGGCGGATCATGTCGGTGGCGGTGTTGGGCCGCGAATCGGCGAAATAGGCCGCGTCGTAGACCAGGATCCCGGACGGCGCCGGCGGGTCGTCGGCCTGCGCCGCGACGGTGCTCAGCAGCAGGGCCGCCATGACGCCGGCAAATTTCACGATAGACCGCAAGCCCCTGTCCCTCCCGCACCGCGATGCTTGTGGAAGCGTTGCCGGCGAAGGTCCAGTCAAAGGGGCGTGATCGGCTCTCTTCGACTCCGAATAGCGATCGGCGATGGCGCTCGCCGCCGGTGCCATAGCCCATTTTGTCTGCACGCAATCCCCAATGCTGATTCTGTCGATTCAAACTGGCTGTCGCGTTTCTCGTCGGGCAATGCGCGCAAAACGCATGGCAGCCGCGATGGCGCGTTGTGCGTTTCGACTAGGCTTCAACCCCGCCCTTTGCGCCACACCCGGAAGAGGGAGGGACACGGGATCGTGACCGCCAGGAACCAAGTTGTGCGGACGCGCCCGATTGCGAAAGCAAATTGCCGGGCGGTTGCGATTTGCCCAAACGTCTCCATATTGGACGCATGAGCGACGCCGATTTCACCCATCTGCGCCTGCGGATCGTCGGCCGCGTCCAGGCGGTCGGCTACCGCGACTACGTCGTCGGCGAGGCGGTGCGGCTGGGCGTCGACGGCTGGATCCGCAACCGCAATGACGGCAGCGTCGAAGCGCTGGTCTCAGGCCCCAACAAGGCGGTCGAGCTGCTGGTCGGCCTGTGCATGCGCGGCGCGCCCGGCGCCGCGGTCAAGGACGTCGAGATGCACAAGGCCGAAGCCCCCACCGAGAAAGGCTTCCACCGCCGGCCGACGTTTTAATCCGCCGGCCGCTTGCGGAACAGTTCGCGGAACACCGAGAGCGCGAAGGTCGCCATGCCGATAAGAGTCAGGATCTCGCCCGCCATCATGAACGGCACATATTTCGGATCGTTGCCGTTCGACAGGAACATCGCGAGCGACGGCAGCATGATGAGCACGCCGGCCAGCGACAGCACATAATTGGTCCACGCCAGCCCGGTCGACATCGTGCCGCGCGTCAGGGCGTAGAACGTCCCATACAGCGCCATCGTCACCCAGCCCACCAGATTGAGATGGGCATGTACCGTGGCGAGCGCAAAGTTCTCGTTCGCGCCCATATACATTCCGAACGCCATCCCGGCCAGGACGCACAGGACGCCGGTGGCGAAGAAAGCGGCTGATACCCGCGGCATGAAGAATCCCCCTTTTTGACGGCAGCCATGTACAAAATTTTGCGGACGGTGAAAACCGTTTCCCTCGCCCAAGGCAGCGGCGGGAAATCCTTACCCGAACACCGTGTCGAACGCCGCGCGCATGGCGACGTCGATATCGGCCATCGTCACCGGCAGGCCGAGATCGGCGAGGCTGGTCACGCCGTGCTCGTGCACCCCGCAGGGCACGATGCCGGAGAAATGCGTCAGGTCGGGATCGACGTTCAGGCTCACGCCATGGAACGTCACCCAGCGCCGCACACGGACCCCGATGGCGGCGATCTTGTCTTCTTTGGCGCCGCGCGCCACCCAGATGCCGACCCGGCCTTCGCGCCGCTCGCCCTTGACGTTGAACGCGGCCAGGGTGCGGATCAGCCATTCCTCGAGATCGTGCACGAAGGCACGCACGTCGCCGCCGCGGCGCCTGAGGTCGAGCATCACATAGCCGACGCGCTGTCCCGGCCCGTGATAGGTGAATTGCCCGCCGCGCCCGCTTCTGAACACCGGAAAGCGCGCGTCCAGCAGGTCGGCGTCCTTGGCGCTGGTGCCGGCAGTGTAGATAGCGGGGTGCTCGACCAGCCAGACCATCTCGGGCCGCTGCCCGGTGGCGATGGCGGCGGCGTGCGCTTCCATGAACGCCACGGCTTCGGGGTAGGGCATCAGGCCGGGTGCGATCCGCCACTCCACCGCCCCCGGCGTTAACCGGTCCGTAAGCATAACCGCGGGACTATCAGGCCTGTCATCCATGAGGCCCCTTCATGTCCTCGAATATCTCCGGCGTCAAAGTCGAAATCTCGGTCGTGCTCGGTTCCTCGACCATCCCGATGCACCAGCTCCTGCGCATGGGGCGCGGCGCGGTCATCGAGCTCGATTCCAAGCAGGACGACCCGGTGCTGATCCTGGCCAATGATCGGGCCGTGGCGCGAGGGGAAATCATCATCCATGGTGACCGGATCGGGGTCTCGATCACCGATCTCTTGCGCGGACACCACAATTACACGTAGTCGTACTGTGAATTATTTTATTCCCCACCTAATCCTTGCATTTTAGTTAGCGTATGCGTACCTCTGCTGTAGAACCGGCCCGGAATGGCCGGGGCGGAGGCTTCTTTGCTCCCCATCGTGCTCAGCGACGAATTTGCCGCGGTCGGCCTGGCCGGCGAGGGTGACGCCCGTGCCCGGCGTGCCGTGCTGCTCGCAGAGGCTGGAATCAAGCCCTTGAGCGTCGATCCTGAGGAATCACTTCCGCCGGTCCGCGTCCTTTTCATCGCCGGTCTGGATGGTGCCCGGGCCGCCGCGTTGACCGCCCGGGCCCGCGCCGCCGGCATCCTGGTCAACGCCGAGGACATCCCCGAACTCTGCGACTTCCACGTCCCGGCCATCGTCCGCCGCGGCGACCTGGTGCTTACCGCTTCGACCGGAGGCAAGGCGCCCGGCCTCGCGCGCCGCCTGCGCGAGTGGCTGGATGGCCGCTTCGGACCGGAATGGAAGCTGCACCTGGAAGAAGTCAGCGCCGCCCGCGCCGGGTGGCGCGCCGGCGGCCTGCCGCCCGCGGAGGTCTCCCGCCGCACCGGCGAGCTGGTTTCCAGCAAGGGCTGGCTGCAATGAGCGCCACTGTGACCGTCATCGACCGTTCGCGCGGCATCAGCCCGCGTGCCTTCGATCGGGCCGGCGCCGGCGCGGTCGATCCGCTGGTCGTCTCCAAGCTGGCGCAGTTGCAAGAGGCCGCACAGGGCAGGGACGCGCACGGCATCCTGGAGCTCGCCCTGACCGGCGAATTCAGGGGCAAGAGCGCCGTCGTCTCCTCCTTCGGCGCCGAATCCGCCGTGCTGCTGCATCTGGTCTCCGAGATCGATCCCAACACCCCCATCCTCTTTCTCAACACCGGCAAGCTGTTCGGCGAGACGCTGCGCTACCGCGACCGGCTCCAGGACGTGCTCGGGCTGGGCGACATCCGCTCGCTCGCCCCCAGCCTCGTCGAGCGCGACCGCAACGATCCGCAAGGCGTCTTGTGGTCGAAGGACACCGATGCCTGCTGCAATTTCCGCAAAGTGATCCCACTCAAGCGCGCGCTGGAGCCTTTTGCGGCGCAGATCACCGGGCGCAAGCGCTTCCAGACCCGCGAGCGCGCCGAGATGCCGGCGGTCGAGTTCTTCGAGGGGCGCTTCCGCTTCAATCCCCTAGCCGAATGGAGCCTTGCCGATCTCGAGGCCTACACCGCCCGGCACGCCCTGCCGGTCCATCCCCTGGTCGAGGACGGCTATCCCTCGATCGGCTGCATGCCTTGCACCCGCCGCGTCGCCGCCGGCGAAGACTACCGCGCCGGGCGCTGGTCCGGCCTCGACAAGGACGAATGCGGCATTCACGGCGTCGACGGCGAAGGCATCTAGCCCCTGCGAAGCTGTCATGGCCCGCGAGTTCGTTGCGGCAGCGTGCGAACGGGCCACTCAGGTGACGACAAACGCCTGATCCCACCGGGTTTTCGGCAGGGGTTTCGCGGCTTCCCTTGGGAGAAAAGCTCTGCTAAACCCCCGCGCCTACCGGCGATTTCCCTTGGCACGTGCGGTCGTGGCGGAATTGGTAGACGCACTACCTTGAGGTGGTAGCGGGGCAACCCGTGGAAGTTCGAGTCTTCTCGACCGCACCAGCCTTCGCGCGCGAAGGCTGCCACGCCGGAGCCCGAAGGGCGAAGGCGGGCCGGCTCCGGGGCGCTACCCGGTCCTTCAGCGGTGCCGCTGTCCCGCCGTTGGGCGCGCCTTTGTGCCGGAACCCGCGGTCTCGGAAATGCTGCGCTCGAACGCGGCGGCCAGCTTCTTGCGCTTATCGGAGGCAAGTGTCGCCCAGCCCCTATGAGCCTTCTGGCTCATTCGCATGGTGAAAACGACCTTGGGTTCCTCGACCTTTGGGCGGCCCCTGCGCGCGGTCTTGATTGCCTCCACCATGCCTGGTGTGACTTCTTTTATCGGCCGCATCTTGGCAAACAGCGCCGCGGTGATCTCGGGCGCGTCATCATCGGCACCCATCACTTTCCTAGCCATATCTTTTGTTCCTTCTCATCGGCCGGCCTGAGGCTGACAACGCGCCAACCGCTCTTGATTTCGGAGTAGACTAGAACCACCAACTTCCCGCGCATCAGGCCAATCGAGATAAAGCGCGGTTCCGGGTAGACGAATTTCGGATTGGTTAGGCCCCGTGTGTCTGCCACGGTCTTGGCGCTTTCGACATCGAAATCCGCAACATGCGCAAAGTCCAAGCCGTGCTTTTTCAGATTCGACCTGCGTTTCGCTTCATCCCAGGTCAGCGGCTTCGGCATACAATTAAAGTAATACGAATATAGCGCCGGGGTGTCAATAGGCGGGAGCACGCCGCAATCAAGGTGCATTTGGCGCCAGCACCTTGCGACAGGCCATTGATCTCGCCCGATTGCGGGTCAATTCTCGACCGCACCACTACCTTCTTGGGCGACTGAAAACGCCTCGGGAAACCGGACGACTTCGCCATGACAGCCAGCACCCGCATCGTCCTCTCCAGCGACCACGCCGCCATCCCGCTCCGCCAGGCCATTGCCGTTCACATTGCGGCGCAGGGCTGGGTGGTGGTCGACATCGGACCGATGACGCCGGAAAGCACGCACTATCCAAAGCACGGCGAAGCGGCGGCGCGGCGCGTCGCCTCCGGCGATTGCCGGTTCGGCATCATCCTGTGCGGCACCGGCCAGGGCATCATGATGGCGGCGAACAAGGTCAAGGGCATCCGTTGCGGCGTCTGCGCCGACACATTCTCCGCCCGCATGATCCGCCGGCACAACGACGCCAACATGCTGTCGCTCGGCGCGCGCGTGGTGGGCGAAGGACTGGCGCTCGATATCGTCGATGCGTTCCTGGCCGCCCCGTTCGAGGGCGGCCGGCATGCGCCGCGGGTCGAGATGATTAGGGCGCTGGAGGGCTAGCGCCGTTCCCGTCCCGCCGAGGTGCGAGCGGCGACAGCGTACCGGCAGCCCCGGCCCCTACTTCTCCACCTCGGCATCGTCCGGCAGCCACAGGATCAGCCGGTAGCAGTCCAGGCTGCGGCTGATGAACTCATAGGCCGCGCCCCACAGATAGAGCCTAAAGCGGCGGAAATTGAAGTCGCCGAACTTCTCGACCAGGAAGTCCTTGTGCGCGTCGAGGTTCTTCGCCCATTGCACGAAGGTGTAGTAGTAGCTCATGCGGTCGTTGAACACTTCTCGAACTGGAACGGCGTCTTGGCGACCTTGTTGAGCAGGTCGTCCAGCACCAGGAACGAATGGTTGCCCGGATAGATGTACTTCACCATGAAGGACGACAGCTCGTACTTCTTGATGCAGGCGCTGCCGTCGAGGAAGACGCGGCCGCCCGGCTTGACCAATGACATGAACTTCTTGAGCACGCGGTGATAGTCGGGCAGGTGCTCGATCACCCCCATGATCACGATGGCGTCGTATTTGACGCCCGGCGCGTAGTCGAACAGGTCGCTCTCGACCAGTTCCCAGTCATGGCCGAGCTTCTTGCCCTTCTCGGTCAGGAAGCGGATCGATTCCTTGGAGATCGAGATGCCGGTGCATTTCACGCCGCGCTTCGACGCGTATTCGAACCACGCGCCCCAGCCGGGCCCGATTTCGAGGATGTGGTCGCCCGGCTTCAGCTTCAGCTTCTCGAAGCAGTAGTCGAACTTGCGCAGCGTCGCGACGTCGAGACCTTCGTCGGCGCTCTCATAGACGCCCTGGGTGTAGCAGGGGGTGACGGGGTCGAGGAACGCGAGGAAGAACGCCGAGTCGATGTCGTAATGCGACGAGATCGCCTGCTTGTTGGTGTGCACCTGGCCGAACAGCAGCGGCTGGATGTAGCGCCACGCCTCGGTGACGAAGTGGAAATCCTTCATCGAACCGCGCAGCTCGAAGGGCTTGAGCATGTCGCCGTCGAGGTCGATGTCGCCCGCGAGGTACGCCTGCGCGATCTTGCCCTCGTCAGGCTGGAGAGCGCCTTCACCCCATTCTGGGTCCGCACCGCGACCTGGAAGGTCGGGGTGCCCTGGCCGAAGCGCTGGCTGCTGCCGTCGGGCAGGATGACCTCGAACGGCGTTTTGATGTCGGCATACTGCGCCGCGAACCGCCCGAGCAGCGATTTGCGGGCCGGTTTGGCCTCTGCCGTCGATGTCCTGCCTGCGCCGATGTTCAAGGTCTCGGTCATGCTATCCCCCTGGTGCTCCGGACAAAGATTAAGGGCAGTTTGGCCGTTTGTCATCGCCGCCGGCGGGGGACCAGGCCCGGCGCGGCGATTGAGAATGGCCCGGCGCTGGGTGATATTCCTGCGTTCCCCCGTTTTTCCAAGGATGTGGGCATGATCGCCACCGACTACCGCGCCCTCGACCATGGTCTTGGCGACACTTGGCGACACCGCCGACATGATCCGCGAGACGGTGCGGACCTTCGCCGCCGACAGAATCGCGCCCATCGCCGACGAGATCGACAGGACCAACACCTTCCCGCGCCATCTGTGGCCGCAGATGGGCGAACTCGGCCCTGCACGGCGTCACGGTGGAGGAGGAGCATGGCGGCCTCGGCCTCGGCTATCTCGAACATGTCGTGGCGATGGAGGAGATCAGCCGCGCCTCCGCCGCCGTCGGCCTGTCCTACGGCGCCCATTCCAATCTCTGCGTCAACCAGATCCGCCGCAACGGCACGCCGGCGCAAAAGCGCCGCTATCTGCCCGGGCTGATCAGCGGCGACCATGTCGGCGCCCTGGCGATGAGCGAGACCGGCGCCGGCTCCGACGTCGTCTCGATGAAGCTGCGCGCCGAGCGCAAGGGCGATCGCTTCGTCCTCAACGGCACCAAGATGTGGATCACCACGCCCCCCATGCCGACACGCTGGTGGTCTACGCCAAATCCGATCCGGCGGCGGCCCGCGCGGTATCACCGCCTTCCTGGTCGAGAAATCGTTCAAGGGCTTCTCGACGGCGCAAAAGCTCGACAAGCTCGGCATGCGCGGCAGCGACACCGCCGAGCTGGTGTTCGAGGATTGCGAAGTGCCGGAGGAAAACATCCTCGGCGGCGAGGGCAGGGGCGTCAACGTCCTGATGAGCGGCCTCGATTACGAGCGCGCCGTGCTCGCCGCCGGCAGCGTCGGCATCATGCAGGCCTGCATGGACGTCGTGATCCCCTACGTCCACGACCGCAAGCAGTTCGGCGAGAGCATCGGCAATTTCCAGCTCATGCAGGGCAAGCTCGCCGACATGTATGTCGCAGTGAGCGCCGTGCGCTCCTATGTCTATGCCGTGGCGCGCGCCTGCGACCGCGGCCAGACCACGCCGCAAGGACGCCGCCGGCGCCATCCTCTACGCCGCCGAGAAGGCACCTGGATGGCGCTTCAGGCGATCCAGTGCCTGGGCGGCAACGGCTACATCAACGACTATCCCACGGGGCGCCTGCTGCGCGACGCCAAGCTCTACGAGATCGGCGCCCGGCACCTCCGAAATCCGCCGCTGGCTGATCGGCCGCGAGTTGTTCGAGGAAAGCGGCAACTGACCGCGCCTACATCAATCCGGCGTTGATCCGCAGCACGTCGACCTTGCTGATGAAGCCGACCGGCTTCAGCTTGCGGTGCAGGACGAGGCCCGGAATCTTCTCGTTCGCCCACAGCTTGGCCTGGGCTGGAAGGCATTGTCGGTCTCGGCGACGGTGTCGTCGGCGGTGGCGCCGCCGAGTTCGCGCAGCGCCGCGCTGCCTTCCGGCTTGACCAGGATCTGGACGACGTATTTGTCGATGTTCTCCATCGCCTTGTCGCCGCTGAAATCCTTCGTCGCGCGCTTGCCGGGGATGTAGCCGATGAACTCGTCCTTCTCGTTCATCAGCAGCACATGCTCGACGTTGTAGGGCTTCAGCATCAGGAAGAGCCGGTGCAGCGTCATCCAGGCGAACGGCTTCTTGGTCGAGCCTTTGATCGTCACGACGATCGACTTGGTCATCTGCTCCGGCGGTTCCTTGAAGGTGTCGCCGAAGCGCACCAGCATCTCGCCGACCGACATCTCGGGACGCGCCGTGATCTGCAGCACGTCGGAACCGCGGAAAAAGAACACGTATTCCTTGGCCGGGTCCTCGTTCAGCACCAGCGCGGCGCGCACGCTGCGGAAGGCCGGCCGGTCCATCGCGACGAGCGCGAACAGCGCCACCGCGGCGGCGAACACGAATGCGGCGCCCGCCGCGACCACGAGCTCCGGACGCAGCTGCACGCCATAATGCAGCGCCGCGAAATAGGCACCGAGCAACAGCGCGCCCGCGCCCATGCCGGTCAGCGCTGCCAGCAGCCTCCGCCTCATAGCCCCCATTCCCTTCGTCCGCTGGTGCGGACTTCCGCTTGATGATAACTCACGGTTAAGCATCGGTCATCGGCCCCCGTCGGCGGATGCCGACAAAAAGACCAGGGCGCGCGGTGATGCCACACGGCCATTAACCAAGGGAAATCAAAGCCATGTCAGCCACGGATGTCGTCATCCTCTCCGGCGCCCGCACCCCCATGGGCGGCTTCCAAGGCGAGCTCTCGGCGCTGCCGGCGCCCCCAGCTCGGCGCCGCCGCGGTGCGCGAGGCGGTCAAGCGGGCGGGAATAGAAGCGGCCGACATCGACGAGACGGTGATGGGCTGCGTCCTGCCCGCCGGCCTCGGCCAGGCGCCGGCGCGCCAGGCGGCGGTCTATGCCGGCGTGCCGTTCGCCGTCCCCGCCACCACGGTCAACAAGATGTGCGGCTCTGGCATGAAGGCAGTGATGATGGCCGCCGACCAGATCGCCGCCGGCCGCGCCTCTATCGCGCTCGCCGGCGGCATGGAGAGCATGTCGAACGCGCCCTATCTGTTGCCCAAGGCGCGCGCCGGCCTGCGCCTCGGCCATGGCGAGGTGAAGGACTCGATGTTCCTCGACGGCCTCGAAGACGCCTATGAGCACCGCCTGATGGGCGCTTATGCCGAGGACGCGGCGCGCCACTACCAGTTCACCCGGGCCGAGCAGGACGCCTACGCCACCGAGTCGCTCAAGCGCGCCAAATGGGCGCAGGATTCGGGTGCCTTCGAGGGCGAGATCGTCGCCGTCACCGTGCCGACGCGCGGCGGCGACGTCAGCGTGCTGTTGGACGAGCAGCCCAAGACCGCCAACCCCGCCAAGATCCCCACCCTCAAGCCCGCCTTCGCCAAGGACGGCACGGTGACGGCGGCGAACTCGTCCTCGATCTCCGACGGCGCCGCGGCGCTGATCCTGTCGAGCGCCGGGGAAGCGACGCGGCGCGGCCTCAAGCCCATCGCCCGCATCGTGGCGCAGGCGAGCAATGCCGCCGAGCCCAAATGGTTCACCACCGCGCCGGTCGGCGCGATCCGCAAAGTGCTGAAGCTGGCGGACTGGCAAGTCGAAGACGTCGACCTGTTCGAGATCAACGAGGCCTTCGCCGTCGTCGCCATGATCGCGATGCGCGAGCTCGGCCTGCCGCACGAGAAGGTCAACGTCAACGGCGGTGCCTGCGCCCTCGGCCACCCCATCGGCGCCTCGGGCGCCCGCATCATCGTGACGCTGCTCGCGGCGCTCGAAAAGCGCGGCCTCAAGAAGGGCGTCGCGGCGCTCTGCATCGGCGGCGGCGAAGCGACGGCGGTCGCGGTGGAGTTGCTTTAGTTGGCGGCCGGGCTGACCGAGATCAACTTGGCGCTCACCGCGCTGGTCTTCGTCGGCTTCGGCCTGTGGGGGGTTGCTCGCGCCGCACACCATGATCGGCAATCTCGGCCTGGCGTTCACCGCGCCCTCGGGGGTGACGACCATCCGCGCCATGTATGGCGGTTTCCTGATCGGCTCCGGCTTGGTGTTCGGCTTCGCGGCGCTGCTTCCGTCGGCGCAGGGGTTCGGGCTCGTCGCCGTGGCGATCGTCGTCGGCGCGATCCTGATTTCCCGGCTGATCGGATTGATCGTCGACCGCGGCGTGTCCGGGACCCAGCTCACCTATGCCGGCATCGAAGTCGCGTCGCTGGTCCTGACCGCCCTCTGCTTCCTGCTGGACGGACGGTCTCTCTGACCGCCTCAGATATCGTTCGCGTCCATGTCCGCGAGCAATCCGGCGCCCGCCGGCTTCCATCCCAGCTCGGCCTGCGTCTTCGCCGACGAGGCGGGGATATCGAGGCCCAGGAACATGCCGAGGAAGCCGAAATGCTCCGCCGCCTTCTCCGGCGCGATGGAAACCACCGGCAGGTTCAACCGCCTGCCGATCGCCGCCGCGATGTCCTTGATCGCGACGCCTTCCTCGCCGATCGCGTGATAGGGCGATCCCGCCTTGCCGGTCTCCAGCGCCAGCCGGTAAAGCCTCGCCGCATCGAGCCGATGGCCCTGCGACCAGCGGTTTGCGCCGTCGCCGACATAGGCCGAGATGCCCTTGTCGCGCGCGACCTGGATCGCATAGGACACGAACCCCGCCTTGAACCCTTGATCGCTCGCGCCGTGCGTGCTGGGTGCCAGCCGGATCGCCATCGACCGCACGCCCTTGGTGGCAAGCGCAAACGCGGCCTGCTCCGACACGCGCGGCCCGGCCGCGTCGGCCGGCACCCGCATGTCCTCGGTCGCGACCTTGCCGGGCGAGAGCAGGGCCGTGCCCGAGCTCACGACCAGCGGCTTGCCCGTTCCCGCCAGCACCTCGCCCATCGTTTCGATGGCGCGCTTGTCGATCTGGCCGTTCTCCGCGAATTTCGAGAAATCGTGGATGAAGGCGGTGTGGATTACGCCGTCGGCCTGGGTCGCGCCGCGGCGCAGGCTGTCGAGGTCGGTCAGTTCGCCGCGATGTACTTGCGCGCCCGTGGCGGCGAGCGCCTGCGCCGACGCCTCCGAACGCACCAGGCCCAGCACCGTGTGCCCCGCGCCGATCAGCTCCTGCACGACGGCCGCGCCGACGAATCCGGTGGCTCCGGTGACGAATACCCGCATCGGCGTTCTCCTGGTCTTGTTTGCCTGCCTGTCCAAGGCCGCCGCGGCCGGGTTAGATGGCGCGCGCTTGGTCCGGCAGGATCAGTCTAATACGATTACTCTTGCGAGAGCAATATGTCCTCGATCCGCCTTTTCGTCCTTTCCGCCGTCGCCGAGCATGGCTCGGTGCACGGCCACCTGATCCGCCAATTCGCCGAGCGCATGCAGGCGCCGCTATGGACCGACATCTCGGTCGGCGCGATCTACGGCGCGATCAACCGGCTGGCGGCGGAAGGCCTCTTGCGCGAGACCGCGCAGGAGCGCGCCGGCAACCGCCCGACGCGCCAGCTCTACGAGATCACCGACGAGGGCCGCCGCGCCCTCGACGCCTTGCGCCGCGAGGGCCTGAGCGAGGTCTGGTTCAAGCCTGATCCGTTCGATCTCGCGCTGACGCGGCTGGACCGCAAGACCGCGAAGGCGCTGCCCGCGATCCTGGCAAAGCGGCTGGAGGCGGTGCGGGCGAAGCTCGCCGAGCGCCGCAAGATCGCCGCGGAGATCGGCGCGAAAGCCGGCCTCGCCAAGCTCTGGGTGGTACGCCACGGCGAATACCGCCTGGAGGCCGAGGTCGCCTATCTCACCGACCTGCTGAAGGCCGCCGCCGACATCGCCAACGACAAGGGACACAAATGAGATGCTCCGTTGTCATCCCCGGCCGAGCGCAGCGACGGAAAGGGGACCCAGGTGGCTACGCCATAACGGCGTTTCAGGATAATTGTATTGCCGTACAGAATCGGGCGCGTTGTACGACCTGGGGACCCTTGTCATCGCGATGCTGCGCATCGCCCGGCCGGGGATGACAGTTTGGGAAACGGATAAATGCCAACCCTCAAATCCACGCTCGCGACCAACGCTCCCGCCTTCAAGACCAACGCCGCCGCCATGGCCGCGCTGGTCGGCGAGCTCGAAGCCCGCCAGGCCGCCGCCGCGCTCGGCGGCGACGCGCGCAGCCGCAAGCGCCACATCGAGCGCGGCAAGCTCCTGCCGCGCGAGCGAGTCGAGCGCCTGCTCGATCCCGGCGCGCCCTTCCTCGAACTGTCGCCGCTCGCGGCTTACGGCATGTATGACGGCGACATCCACGGCGCCGCCTGATCACCGGCATCGGCCGCGTCTCGGGCCGCGAATGCGTCATCGTCTGCAACGACGCCACGATCAAGGGCGGGCACCTATTATCCGATCACCGTGAAGAAGCACCTGCGCGCCCAGGAGATCGCGGCACAGAGAACCGTCTGCCCTGCATCTATCTGGTCGACTCCGGCGGCGCCAACCTGCCGAACCAGGCGGAGATCTTCCCGGACCGCGACCATTTCGGCCGCATCTTCTTCAACCAGGCGAACATGTCCGCCGCCGGCATCCCCCAGATCGCTTCCGTCATGGGCTCCTGCACCGCGGGCGGCGCCTATGTTCCGGCGATGAGCGACGAGACCATCATCGTCAAGGGGCAGGGCACCATCTTCCTCGCCGGCCCGCCGCTGGTGAAGGCCGCGACCGGCGAGATCGTGACGGCGGAAGACCTCGGCGGCGCGAGGTCCACGCCCGCCGCTCCGGCGTCGCCGACCACTACGCCAATGACGACAGCCACGCCCTCGCGATTCTGCGCCGCATCGTCGCCAACCTGAACACCGCCAAGCAGCCCAACATCCCCATCGCCGCGCCGCGCGCGCCCGCCTTCGACATCGCCGAGTTGGACGGCGTCGTGCCGCCGTCGCTGGCGGTGCAATACGACGTGCGCGAGAATCATCGCCCGGCTGGTCGACGCCAGCGAATTCGACGAGTTCAAGAAGCTCTACGGCACCACTATCGTCACCGGCTTCGCGCATCTCGAAGGCATTCCGGTCGGCATCGTCGCCAACAACGGCATCCTGTTCTCCGAGAGCGCGCTGAAAGCGGCGCATTTCATCGAGCTGTGCTGCCAGCGCAAGATCCCGCTCCTGTTCCTCCAGAACATCGCGGGCTTCATGGTCGGGCAGAAATACGAAGCCGGCGGCATCGCCCAAGGACGGCGCCAAGATGGTGACGGCGGTGGCCTGCGCCCAGGTGCCCAAGATCACGCTGATCGTCGGCGGCAGCTACGGCGCCGGCAATTACGGCATGTGCGGCCGCGCCTACAGCCCGCGCTTTCTCTTCTCCTGCCCAACTCTCGTATCTCGGTCATGGGCGGCGAGCAGGCCGCCAGCGTCCTCGCCACCGTCAACCGCGACGCCGATAAGTGGACGCCGGAGCAGGCCGAAGCCTTCAAGGCCCCGATCCGCGCCCGCTTCGAGGAAGAGGGCAACCCCTACTATGCCACCGCCCGCCTGTGGGACGATGGCATCATCGCCCCCCGCGACACGCGGCGGGTGCTGGCCCTGGCGTTCAGCACCTGCCTCAACGCGCGATAGAGTCGACTAGGTTCGGCGTTTTCCGGATGTGACTACGGTCTGAACGGATTCGGATCGTCAATCCGCCGACTTTTTGCCCATGCTGCATGTCCCTCGCTGAAGAACGTCGTGCAGTTCGCTTTTTGCGCCGCGGCCAGCAGCATCGAGTCGTAGATCGAGAAATTATAGCGTTCCGCGATATCGAGGCCGAGTTCGTGCGTCGCAGTGTCCGCCACGACGACCGTACAGACACTCCGTATCGCCGTCAGCGCGTTGCGCACATCGGGCATTGACTGGCCGAGCTTGCGCAACGCCACGGAAGCGAATTCGTCGAGCACCTGGACGCTGACCGTGCCGCCGCCCAACAAAAGCGCAGTCGTGCGCGCGGCCTTGGCCGGCTGGTTCGAAGCGCCATAGAGCAGGGACATCGGAATCGAAGAAATCAGCGGCGCTCATTGGGATCGTCTAGGCGCCAGCCGCGCTCATGTGCTTCCTCGCGACTGAATTTGTAATCTGCGGGAATTTCCCATTGCATCGACGCAGCACTTTCAGCGCCGCCTCCCGCTTGCGCTGCCCTTCGCGCTCCACGACCAGCGCCTTCTTGCCGCCGGCCGAGATTTTCGACACGGTCGCCTTCCTTGAGGCCGAGCTTCTCCACCAGCGCCTTGGGCAGGCGCACCGCCAGGCTGTTTCCCCATTTGGCGATTTGCATGGCAGCCTCGATGATATACAATCGAAAATGTATATCATCTCGTGGCGAGTTTCAACATTTGGCTGAACCATGACCACCCCCGCCAAACGCGCCTTCCCCGCCGCCCAGGCGCGCCGCTATCTGGAGCCTGGGCCGATCGTCCTCATCAGCTCCGCGCATAAGGGCGAAACCAACATCATGACCTGCGGCTGGCACATGATGCTCGGCTATGACCGCATCGGCTGCTACATCTGGAACGCCAACCACAGCCACCGCCTGATCCGCCAAAGCCGCGAATGCGTGATCAACGTCCCGGCGGCCGATCTCGCGCCCACCGTCGTGCGCATCGGCAATTGCTCCGGCCGCGATACCGACAAATTCGCCGCCTTCGGCCTCGCCAGGCAGAAGGGCCGCGAAGTCGCCGCGCCGCTGATCGCCGCCTGTCCCGTCAACCTCGAGTGCCGCCTCGCCGACACCAGCTTGATCGACCGCTACGAGCTCTTCGTCTTCGACGTCGTGGCCGCCCGCGCCGCGACGAAGCCCCGCTGGCCCCGGACCATCCACTATCGCGGCGACGGGGCGTTCATGCTATCGGGCGCCGAGACGCGGAAATGGCGCAGGCTCTTCCGCCCCGCCATGCTGGAGGACCCATGATCGTCGTCGCCGGCTTTGCCATCGCTGCGCCCGCCACCTTCGAGGAGATGCGCTGCATTGCGATCGAGCACGTCCACCGCTCCCGCGCTGAGCCCGGCTGCATTGAGCATGGTGTCTACATCGATGCCGAGAACCCCCTGAAGCTGCACTTCTTCGAGCGCTGGGCCGATGCCGCGGCGATCAGGGCGCATTTCGCCGTCCCCGAATCGCGCGCCTTCGCCAAGCGGCTGCGCGCTCTTGCTGCCGATGCCGGCGCGATGCACGTCCTGGATGCAGCACCTGCCACGCTGTGATCGCTCGCGCTTTTCGCCTGCAACTCCGTTGAAAGTTCCGCGTTGTTCCTTAACGGCGGTTAACTTACGTGGAGGCGCGACATGGACCAGATCACCCATTTCCTCAATGTTATCCTCGACTTCCTGCGGGAAGGCTTCAACAACGTCAACGCGGTGGAGGGCCTCGTCATCGCCCTGGTCGCCGCCATCATCGCGCCGGCCTGGGACCGCATCTGGGCGGTCGCACTCGGCGCCACGCTGGTGCATCTGATCGCCGACGTCCTGATCCCGGTGATCGCCAACCATGCCAGCTTTCACCTGCCGCAGATCATGGAATACGAGTACTGGCGCACCGCGCTGTCCCTCTATGTCGGCTACCTGATCGTCATTTCGGTGCTGATGTTCATCAAGCGGATGTTCCTGGCGCCGGCCGCGCACGCGCACTGAAATAATTTCCGGCGCTCTATCCGCGCCGCCCCCGGCGAACGGCCGCGTCCCGCGCGGCCGTTCGCGTCGGTATTGCGGGATAGAACGTTTCGTTCGCCGCGACCGGTCTTGAACCCGCGCCCGCAAACCCCGACGGGGGAGGGGATTACGGACTTTTTTACGCACAATTATATTGCCGAAGCGGCGCCGCGGTGCTTCTTATCCCGCAAAAGGCCCGCCAGACCGAACCCATGTTCCAAACCCTCCTGATAGCCAATCGCGGCGAGATCGCCTGCCGCGTCCTGCGCACCGCCAAGCGCATGGGCCTCGCCACCGTCGCGGTCTATTCCGACGCCGACGCGCACGCGCTGCATGTCGCGATGGCGGACAAGGCGGTGCGCCTCGGCCCCGCCGCGGCGCGCGACTCCTATTTGCGGATCGACGCCATTCTCGCCGCCGCCAGGGAGACCGGCGCCGACGCCGTCCATCCCGGCTACGGCTTCCTGTCGGAGAACGCCGAATTCGCCGAAGCCTGCGCCGCCGCCGGCATCGTCTTCGTCGGCCCGCCGCCGGCTGCGATCCGGGCCATGGGCCTCAAAGACCGCGCCAAGGCGCTGATGGCCAAGGCCGGCGTACCGGTGGTCCCGGGCTATCTCGGCGACGACCAGTCCCCGGGCCGCCTCGCCAAGGAAGCGGCAGGCATCGGCTATCCCGTCTTGATCAAGGCGGTGGCGGGCGGTGGCGGCAAGGGCATGCGCAAGGCCGAGGGGGCCGCCGACTTCGCCGCCGCGCTCGAAGGCGCCCGGCGCGAGGCGCAATCGGCCTTCGGCAACGCCCAGGTTCTGCTCGAGAAATATGTCTCCCGCCCCCGCCATATCGAGGTCCAGGTCTTCGCCGACAATCACGGCAACGGCCTCTACCTGTTCGAGCGCGACTGTTCGCTCCAGCGCCGCCACCAGAAGGTGATCGAGGAGGCTCCCGCCCCCGGCATGAGCGCCGCCATGCGCGCGTCCATCGGCGCGGCGGCAGTGAAAGCCGCCAAGGCGGTGAGCTACAGCGGCGCCGGCACCATCGAATTCATCGCCGATGCGTCGGAGGGCCTGAGGCCCGACCGCATCTGGTTCATGGAGATGAACACCCGCCTCCAGGTCGAGCATCCGGTGACCGAGGCGATCACCGGCACCGACCTCGTCGAATGGCAGCTCCGCGTCGCCGCCGGCGAGCCGCTGCCCAAGACGCAAGCCGAACTCGCCATCGCCGGCCACGCTATCGAGGCCCGTCTCTACGCCGAGGACCCGCAGACCGGCTTCCTCCCCTCCACTGGCACGCTGGAGCGTCTGCGCTTTCCGGTCGCCGTCCGCGTCGACACCGGCGTGCGCGAGGGCGACGCGGTGACGCCGTTCTACGATCCGATGATCGCCAAGATCATCGCCCATGACGCGACCCGCGAAGGCGCGGCGGCGAAGCTCGCGGCGGCGCTGGAAGAGGTCGAGATCGCCGGCCTCAAGACCAACAACGCCTTCCTCATCCGGGCGCTGCGGCACCCGGACTTCGTCGCCGGCGAGGTCGACACCGGCTTCATCGAGCGCCACCAGGCCGCGCTCGTGCCGCCAGCGGCCGTGCCGCCGGCCACCCTCGCGCCGCCGCCGACTTCGTGGTGCACGAGCAGGCGCCGCCAGGCGCCGATCCCTGGGCGGCGCGCGACGGCTTCCGTCTCGGCGGCAGCCGCCCCCCGGCCGTCGAAATTCCTTGTCGACGGCAAGCGCCTGCTGGTCGAAGCGCAGGCGTCGGCGCCGGTCGTCGTTATCCGTCTTGCCTCCGGCGCCGTCGCGGCGATGGCGCGCGGCGAGACGTTCGTCCTCCAGCCAGACGATCCCTTCGCCGCCGCCGATGCCGCCGGCACCGCGGCGGACCGCGTCGTCACGCCGATGCCGGGAAAGATCATCCAGATCTTCGTCAAGGCGGGGGACGCGGTGAAGAAGGGCCAGCCGCTCGCCGTGCTCGAAGCGATGAAGATGGAACACACGCTGTCGGCGCCCGGCGATGTCGAGATCGCCGGCGTCGACGTCGCGACCGGCGATCAGGTGGCAGACGGCGCCGTGGTCGCGCGCTTCGTGCCGGAAAAAGAAAAGGCGGCATGACTCTTCACATCATCAAGCTCTGCGTCGGCGTCGAAACGGTCGAGGAACTGGCGCAATGGCAGGCGGGCCGCATCCGCGACCAGAAGAGGCGCAAGGCGAAAAAGCCCGAGCTCATGCACGTCACGCGCATGATGCCCAAGCGCAAGGACGAGGTGCTCGACGGCGGCTCGCTCTATTGGGTGATCAGGGGCCAGGTCGCGGTGCGCCAGAAGATCCTGGATCTCAGACCCGTCGTGAAGAACGCCAGGCCGCATTGCGGCATCGTCTACGATCCCAAGCTCGTGCCGTTGCAACGCCGCGCCCACCGCGCTTTCCAGGGCTGGCGCTATCTCCTGCCGAAGGACGCGCCTGCCGACGCCCGCGGCGCCAAAGGCCTGCACACGCTGCCGGAGGACTTGCAAAAGGAACTGGTGGAGCTCGGCCTCTTATGACCCACGCGCTCTTCTCCTATGGCACCTTGCGCGAGGGCGCCGTGCAGCGCGCGATCTTCGGTCACGAGATTGCCGGCGCGCCCGACGCCGTCGTCGCGCATCGCCTGCGCACTCACGTCATCACCGACGCAAAAGCGATCGCGATCAGCGGCCGCGCCGAGCACACCATGCTCGAACCGACGGACGATTCGCGCGACCAAGTCGAGGGCATGCTGTTCCACCTGACCGACGCCGAGCTGGCGCAGGCCGACGCCTATGAGGACAAGGCCTACAAGCGCAAACTTGTCCGGCTGCGCTCCGGCATCGACGCCTGGGTGTATGTGAAGGCGTAGGCTGGTTTTGAAATGAACCGAATCAACCCATTCCCGTCATCGCCGGGCTCGTCCCGGCGATCCATAAACACATCTGCACGAGTTGGGAGTATGGGATGGCCGCCACAGGGGCGGCCATGACGGTTTTGGTGGGTAATCTCTATCCAAATTCGGTCATGCCGCCATGTTGTCGATCAGCCGCGTCGCGCCGATCTTCGCCGCCGCCAGCACCCGCGCCGGCCGGGTCCAACGCCGCGAGCGGCGCGAGCGTCGTCGCGTCGCGGATCGCGACATAGTCGACCGAGTCGAACCCGGCTTCGCGCAGGTCGCTGGCCGCGAACTGTTCGGCGACCGCGATGGGATCGCCGCGCCGCACCCGCGTGACCGCGTCCTTGAGCACCAGGTTGAGCCGCCCCGCCACGACGCGCTGCTCGGCCGTGAGATAGGCATTGCGCGACGACATGGCGAGGCCGCCGGCCTCGCGGACGATCGGCGCACCCAGGATCGCGATAGGCAGCCCCAAATCGGTCGTCAGCCGCCTGATCACCAGAAGCTGCTGATAGTCCTTCTCGCCGAACACCGCGACGTCGGGCAGGGCGGCGATCAGGAGCTTGGCCACCACCGTCGCGACGCCGCCGAAGAAGTGCGGCCGGAAGTCGGTCTCCAGCCCGGCGCTTGGCCCGCCGACCGTCACGCCGGTGGCAAAGCCCCCCGGATACATCTCCGCCACCGAAGGCGCGAAGATCAGATCCAGCCCGACGCTGCCCAGCTTGGCGGCGTCGCTCTCCAGGTCGCGCGGATAGCGGTCGAAATCCTCATGCGGCGCGAACTGCGCCGGGTTCACGAAGATGCTGGCGACGACTTTGCCGGCATGGCTTTGGGTCTCGCGCACCAGCGACAGGTGCCCGTCGTGCAGCGCGCCCATGGTCGGCACCAGGCCGACGCGCGCCCCCGCCTTGCGCCAGTCGGCAAGCGCGCCGCGCAGATCAGCTATGCTGGTCACTATTCGGGGGATCGGCATCGCGCCAACATAGCGCGCCGCGCCTGCCGCGGGCTAGAATGCGCCGCCGCTCCAAACCACCGCACCCCCATCACATGACGCCCCTGCGCGACGCCATCTCCGCCGCCTACCTCGCCGACGAGGACGCCGTCGTCGATCGGCGCATCGCCCAAGCCGCGCTCTCGCCCGCCGAGGCCGCGGCGACCCAGCGCACGGCCGTCGATCTGGTGACCCGCATCCGCAAGGACGGCGGCAGGCACGGCGGGGTCGATGCCTTCATGCGCGAATACGCGCTGTCGAGCGAGGAGGGCGTCGCCCTGATGTGCCTCGCCGAGGCGCTGCTGCGCGTCCCCGACGCCGACACAGCCGACCGGCTGATCCGCGACAAGATCGGCGGCGCGCAATGGGATCGCCACCGCGCCAAGTCGGACTCGCTGTTCGTCAACGCCTCGACCTGGGCCCTGATGCTCACCGGGCGCATCGTGCGGCTGGACGACACCGCGAAATGGGATTTCGACGGCATCTTCAAGCGCCTGGTGTCGCGCACCGGCGAGCCGGTCATCCGCCAGGCGGTAACCTACGCCATGCGCATCCTCGGCCGCCAGTTCGTCCTCGGCCGCACCATCCCCGAGGCGCTGAAGGAGGCGAAGCCGCTGGCCGAGAAAGGCTATCGCTTCTCCTTCGACATGCTGGGGGAGGCCGCCTATACCAAACCCGACGCGGCGCGCTATGCGCAGTCCTATTCGGACGCGCTGGAAACCGTCGCAAGCGCCACGCCGCGTGACGCGCGCCCGATCTTCGAGCGCCCCAGCATCTCGATCAAGCTTTCGGCGCTCCATCCCCGCTACGAATGGGTCAAGCGCGAGCGCGTCTTCGCCGAATTGCTCCCCGTCCTCGTCGCGCTCGGCGCCCGCGCCCGCGCCGCCGACATCGCGCTCACCGTCGACGCCGAGGAGGCCGACCGCCTCGACCTTATGCTCGACGTGTTCGAGGCGCTGGGCGAGGCGCCGGCGCTGCGCGGCTGGAATGGCCTCGGCCTCGCCGTGCAGGCCTACCAGAAGCGCGCCCTGCCGGTGCTGGCCTGGCTGATCGATCTTGCTCGCCGCCAGGATCGCCGCATCCCGGTGCGCCTGGTGAAGGGTGCCTATTGGGACAGCGAGATCAAGCGGGCGCAGGAGCTCGGCCTTCCCGAATATCCCGTCTTCACCCGCAAGGCCGCGACCGACGCGTCCTATCTTGCCTGCGCCCGCGTCATGCTCGGCGCCGGCGAGGCGCTCTACCCGCAATTCGCCACCCACAACGCCCATTCGCTGGCGGCGATCGACGCCATCGACGGCAACCGCCGCGACTTCGAGTTCCAGCGCCTGCACGGCATGGGCGAGGCGCTGCACGAGATCCACCGCGAGCTTGGCGGCGTACCGACCCGCATCTACGCCCCGGTCGGCAGCCATGAAGACCTGCTCGCCTATCTCGTCCGCCGCCTGCTCGAGAACGGCGCCAACACCTCCTTCGTCAACCGCCTGGCCGACGACGACGCGCCGATCGCCGAGATCGTCGCCGATCCGGTGGCGCAGATCGCCGCTGCCCGGCCCCACCGCAATCCGCGCATCGCGTTGCCGGCCGACATCCTGGGCGAGCGCAAGAACTCTTCCGGCTTCGTGCTCAGCGATCCCAAGGTCACCGAGCCTCTGCTTGTGGAAATGGACGCCGCCCTCGGCAAGACGCACACCGCCGCTCCCGCCGGCGGCAAGGGCGAGGCCGCGCCGGTACGGGATCCCTCCGACCGTCGCCGCATCGTCGGGACCGTCGTCGAAGCCAGCGGCGCCGATGCGGCGCAGGCGCTCGGCGCGGCCTACGCCGCCCAGCGCGACTGGGACGCGCTCGGCGGCAAGGTCCGCGCCGGCATCCTCCACCGCGCCGCCGACCTGTTCGAGGCCAACCACCCGCTGCTCATGGCGCTCGCGGTGCGCGAGGCCGGCAAGACCCTGCCCAACGCGCTGGGCGAAGTGCGCGAAGCGGTCGATTTCCTGCGCTACTACGCCTCGCGCGCGGCGCAGCAGTTCGAGGACCCGATCCGTCTCGCCGGCCCGACCGGCGAATCCAACGAGATCGTGCTGCGCGGAAGGGGCGTCTTCGCCGCCATCAGCCCGTGGAATTTCCCGCTCGCCATCTTCACCGGCCAGGTCGCGGGCGCGCTGGTCGCGGGCAATTCGGTGCTGGCCAAGCCCGCCGAGCAGACGCCGCTGATCGCCGCCGCCGCGATCAGGCTGCTGCACGAGGCCGGCGTCCCGGCCGATGTCCTTCATCTGCTTCCCGGCGACGGCCCGCGCATCGGCAACGCCCTGTTCGCCGATCCGCGCCTCGCCGGCGTCGCCTTTACCGGCTCGACCGAGGCCGCCACCGCCATCAACCGCGCGCTGGCGGCGCGCAGCGGCCCCATCGCCACCCTGATCGCCGAGACCGGCGGGCAGAACGCGATGATCGTCGACTCCACCGCGCTGCCCGAGCAGGTGGCGCGCGACGCGCTCGCCTCCGCCTTCGACAGCGCCGGCCAGCGCTGCTCCGCGCTTCGCGTCCTCTTCGTGCAGGACGACGTCGCCGACAAGATGCTGAACATCATCCTGGGCGCGATGGACGAGCTGAAGATCGGCGATCCCATGCGCCTCGACACCGACATCGGTCCGGTGATCGACGAGGCGGCGCGCGAGGTGCTCAAGGCCCACGCCGCCCGCATGACGGTGGAAGCCAAGCTGCTGCGTCGGCTTGCCGTGCCCGCCGATCTGTCGAACGGCGTCTTCTTCGCGCCGCACGCCTTCGAGATCGCTTCGCTCGACCGCCTCGAACGCGAAGTGTTCGGCCCCGTCCTGCACGTCGTGCGCTATTCGTCCGGCAGCTTGGACAAGGTCTGCGATGCCATCAACGCCACCGGCTACGGCCTGACGCTCGGCATCCACAGCCGCATCGAGGAGACCGCCGCCTTCGTCCGCGACCGCGTTCATGCCGGCAATGTCTACGTCAACCGCAACCAGATCGGCGCCGTGGTCGGGGTGCAGCCGTTCGGCGGCGAGGGCCTCTCCGGCACCGGCCCCAAGGCGGGCGGCCCCAACTACCTGCTGCGCTTCGCCGCCGAACGCACCTATACCGTCAACACCGCGGCCGCCGGCGGCAATGCGGCGCTGCTGAGTTCCGGCTAGACTGGAAATCGGCGGGCCGGATACCGACATAAGGCCCCACAGGACGGGAGTGGCCGATGGGTGCGATGCTGTTGGGCGTTGTCGTCCTGGTATTGGTTCTGCTGGGCGTTCGCGCCTTCGTCGACGCCGATGCGAAAGCGATGTCGCAGGCCCTCTATGTCGGCGTCGGGATCGCTCTGGGCGCGGCCGCGCTGGCGGCGCTCGCCTTCGGGCGCCTGTTCTTCGGCTTGTCGGCCGCACTGCTGGTGTGGGCGCTCTACGGCAGCCGCAGCCTGTGGCGCCGCCGCTAGCTCAGCGCGACGACGCCAGCACGGTGAAGCAGGTCTGGCCGCGCTCCGTCAGGCGCGAGCACACTTCGCGCGCCTCGCGTTCCACGAAGGGACCGAAGCGGGCGCGATAGAGGGTGTGGCCGTCGACGCCGGTGAACGGAATGACGATGCGCGCCGCCTGGCCCAATATGTCCATCGACCGCTCGGCATAGGACGCGAGCTGGCCCCGCGCCTGGTTGAGGTCGGCGAAGGCGCCGATCTGGATCGTCCAGGCGCGGGCGCCCATGGCCAGGATGTTGCTCGCCGAATCGCCGATATCGCCTTCGCCGGTGTCGGCGCGCAGGCGCGGCTTGCCCGTCGGCTTGACGGGCGGGGGTCGCCAGGGCGACGTCGCGCGGCTTGGGCGTGATCACGGGAACGTCCGCGGCGGCGACGTCCACCGGCTTGGCGGTCGGACGCGGCACATTGCTCATCCGCATCGGCGCATCGGGCGGAGCCATGCGGACGGCGGGCGGTTGTGCGACGGCGCGGGGCGGCGGCGCCGGAGCCGGGACGTATACCGGCACTGCCGGCGGCGGCGCCGCGAAAGCGACCACATTGGTGTTCGGGCGCGGCGGCGGCGCCGCCGCGATGACGTTGGTGTCGTCGTCGCCGGCATCGTCGACCGCGGCGGATTCGGCAGTGTCCTCGTCGTCGCCGGCTTCCGGCGCGATGTCCAGGCTGGCGATGACCGGCGGCGCGTTGATGGCGCCGTTGCGCCACGGCACGCCGGCATGGGCGACCAGCGCCGGATTGCGGCCGACCTGGACGAACGCGTCGTCGAGCAGGCGGACCATCTCCTGGTCGCGGCGCCGCGCCGTGCGCCCGCCCATCACGATGCCGATGATATGCGTGCCGCCCCGCACCACCGAGGAGACCAGGTTGAAGCCCGACGAGCCGGTGTAGCCGGTCTTGATGCCGTCGGCGCCGTCATAGCGGCCGATCAGGTTGTCGTGCGTCACATAGGTCGTGCCGCGGAAGTTGAACGCCGGCGTCGCGAAATAAGGAAAATACTGCGGGAAGTCGTAGGCGAGATGGCGCGCCAGGATCAGAAGATCGCTCGCCGTCGTGATCTGCATCGCGTCGGGCAGGCCCGAGGCGTTGTGATAGAAGGTGTTGCGCATGCCGAGCGCCCGCGCCTTCTCGGTCATAAGCTCGGCGAAATGGCCCTCGGTGCCGCCCAGGGCTTCGCCGATCGCGACCGCGACGTCGTTGGCCGAACGCACCACGATCGCCTTGATCGCGGTGTCGACCGGGATCATGTCGCCGGCATAGAGGTGGAGATTGGTCGGACGCTGCGACGCCGCATGCTCCGAAATCGGCAGCATGGTCTGCATGTTGACGTCGCCGCGCTTCAGCGCCTCGAACAGCAGGTACAGCGTCATCATTTTGGTGAGCGATGCCGGATGGCGTTCGGAATAGGCATTGCGCGAATAGAGCAGCCGTCCGGTCGCGCCGTCGGCGATCAGGGCGGCATCCTTGAGCGGATCGGTGGCGCCGGCGGGCAGGGCGGCACGTGCCCGGCCGCCGCCATGGTGGTGGCGGTGCCCGCGCGCCAAGGCGCCATCGGTCCAGACCAGCAGGGCCAGGCCGACCAACACCGGCACGAACAGCGTTCGCACAAGCACACCGATTCCGGCGCGCGGCTGTTCAAGCATCACAGCCTCAATCTTTTTAGAGTCGGCGCCCCAAACTGTGTTGATTTGACCAAATTGGCGCTCCGACCGCAAGCAATCGAAATTGATGATAAAATCCCGGTGTTTACGAAGCGTTAACGCTCCGGTTAACCGGGCGAAACCGGGCTCCCTCAGGGTAAATTGGTGCAGTGCAGCAAAACCACTTGACAGACGGGGTGGTGCGCCGCATATAAGCCGTGTTGCACCGCAGCAAGGCCGCTGGCCGCAAGACGGTGCGCCATGAACCTTACGAGGAGTAACCACAATGGCAAAAGCAAAGACGGCCGGCGAGAAGCTGAACGGCACGACCGAAACCATCGAAACCGCGTTCAAGACCGGCACCGAAGCGCTCAAGGCGAACTTCGAAAAGGCCGCCAAGGGCTATGAGCAGCTTCTGGGCTTCCAGAAGGACACCGTCGAGGCCTATGTGAAGGCCGCCAACGTCGCCGGCAAGGGCGCCGAGACGCTGCACAACGAGATTTACGCCTTTTCCAAGCAGTCCATCGAAGGCAGCATCGCGAACGCCAAGGCTGTGATGGCCTCGAAGTCCGCCCATGAGGCGTTCGAACTGCAGACCGGCTTCGCCAAGTCGGCGTTCGAATCCTACATCGGCCAGATCACCAAGCTCGGCGAGCTGATGGTCGCGACCTCCAAGGAAACTTTTGAGCCGATCCAGGGCCGCGTCCAGGCCTGGGTCGACGTCGTACAGAGCGCGCGGGCGGCTTAATCTCCCCCCAAAGCCGCTAAGCGTGCGAAGAGCCCGGGAGCGATCCCGGGCTCTTTCGCTTTTGCCGCGCCGGTAACCGCGTCGCCTTTAGGCTCTTTACGGAGGCTTTGCCTGCCCCTCTCATGGAAGGTTAGGATAGGCATCACCATATCCATCATGTGACACTCGAAACGATGAAAGACGGACGTGACGGGCGCAGCGGTCAGGGAACTCGGGACGGTGACGGCAATTCCGGCACCGGCATCGTTACCAAGACGCGCCCCAAGACCAAGAAGCCCAGCCTCTACAAGGTTCTGCTCCTCAACGACGACTACACGCCGATGGAGTTCGTCGTTCATATCCTGGAGAAAATCTTCAACAAGAATCGCGAACAGGCGGTCGAGATCATGCTGCACGTCCACCGCCACGGCGTCGGCATCTGCGGCGTTTTCACCTACGACGTCGCCGAAACAAAGGTCGCGCAGGTCATTGAATTCGCCCGCCGCCACCAGCATCCTCTGCAATGCACCATGGAGAAGGAGTAGCGTCTAGATGCCCTCACTCTCGCGAAGCCTGGAACAAGCGTTACACCGCGCGATCAAGCTCGCGAGCGACCGGCATCACGAATACGCGACTCCCGAGCATCTCCTTCTTGCCCTGATGGACGACGGCGACGCGGCGCAGGTCATGAAGGCCTGCAACGTCGACACCGACGCGCTGCGCAAGACGGTGCAGAAATACGTCGACGAAGAGCTGATGACGCTGGTGATCGAGGACGGCGAGGATGCCAAGCCGACGACCGGCTTCCAGCGCGTCGTGCAACGCGCCGTCCTGCATGTGCAGAATTCCGGCCGCGAGGAAGTGACCGGCGCCAACGTCCTGGTCGCGCTGTTCACCGAGCGCGAGAGCCACGCCGTCTATTTCCTGCAAGAGCAGAACATGACGCGGCTCGACGCGGTCTCCTATATGAGCCACGGCATCGCCAAGCGCCCGGGCATGAGCCAGCAGAAGGCCGCGCGCGGCGCCGAAGAAGAGAGCGAAGAGGGCGAGCCCAAGAACAAGCAGGGCACCGAGGCGCTCGAAGCCTATTGCGTCAACCTGAACGAGAAGGCCAAGCAGGGCCGCGTCGATCCCCTGATCGGGCGCCTCGCCGAGGTCGATCGCACCATCCAGATCCTGTGCCGCCGCCAGAAGAACAATCCGCTCTTCGTCGGCGATCCCGGCGTCGGCAAGACCGCCATCGCCGAAGGCCTCGCGCGCAAGATCATCAAGGGCGAGGTGCCCGAGGTTCTGCGCAACTCCGTGATCTATTCCCTCGACATGGGCTCGCTGATCGCCGGCACGCGCTATCGCGGCGATTTCGAGGAGCGCCTGAAATCGGTCGTGAAGGAACTCGAAGGCCTCAAAGGCGCCATCCTGTTCATCGACGAGATCCACACCGTGATCGGCGCCGGCGCGACCTCCGGCGGCGCGATGGATGCGTCCAACCTGCTCAAGCCCGCTTTGCAGGCCGGCACGCTGCGCTGCATCGGCTCGACCACCTACAAGGAATACCGCCAGTATTTCGAGAAGGACCGCGCGCTGGTCCGCCGCTTCCAGAAGATCGACGTCGTGGAGCCGACCATTCCCGACACGATCAAGATCATGATGGGCATCAAGCCCTATTACGAGGAGTTCCACAAAGTCCGCTACACGGTCGACGCCATCAAGGCGGCGGTCGAGCTGTCGGCCAAATACATCAACGACCGCAAGCTGCCCGACAAGGCGATCGACGTGATCGACGAGACCGGCGCGGCGCAGATGCTGCTGACCGAGAACAAGCGCAAGAAGGTCATCGGCGTCAAAGAGGTCGAGGACGTGATCGCCACCATGGCGCGCATTCCTCCCAAGACGGTCTCCAAGAACGACACCGAGGCGCTGCGCACGCTGGAAGCCGACCTCAAATCGGCGGTGTTCGGCCAGGACAAGGCGCTGCACGCGCTGGCGAGCGCGATCAAGCTGGCGCGCGCCGGCCTGCGCCAGCCCGAGAAGCCGATCGGCTGCTATCTGTTCTCCGGCCCGACCGGCGTCGGCAAGACCGAGGCCGCCAAGCAGCTCGCCAAGACGCTGGGCGTCGAGCTGCTGCGTTTCGACATGTCGGAATACATGGAGCGCCACACCGTCAGCCGCCTGATCGGCGCGCCGCCGGGTTATGTCGGCTTCGACCAGGGCGGCCTGCTCACCGACGGCGTCGACCAGCATCCGCACTGCGTGCTCTTGCTCGACGAGGTCGAGAAGGCCCATCCCGACCTGTTCAACATCCTTCTGCAGGTCATGGATCACGGCAAGCTGACCGATCACAACGGCAAGAAGATCGACTTCCGCAATGTTGTGCTGATCATGACGACCAATGCCGGCGCCTCCGACGCCGCCAAGGAAGCCATCGGCTTCGGCCGCGGCAAGCGCGACGGCGAGGACGAAGAAGCGATCAAGAAGCTGTTCACGCCGGAGTTCCGCAACCGCCTCGACGCCACGATCACCTTCGCCGCGCTCAGCCGCGACACCATCGACCATGTGGTCGAGAAGTTCGTGCTCGAGCTCGAGGCCCAGCTTGTCGACCGCGACGTGACCTTCGATCTCACGCCCGAGGCCACCCGCTGGCTGGGCGAGAAGGGCTATGACGACGCGTTCGGCGCCAGGCCCCTGGCGCGCGTCATCCAGGAGCATCTCAAGAAGCCGCTGGCCGACGAGATTCTGTTCGGCAAGCTCAAGGACGGCGGCACGGTACGCGTCCTGCTCGACCGCGAGAACGACAAGCTCGCCTTCGAGTTCGTGACCAACGCCGACAAGAAGCCCAAGGCCCTGCCGCCGCCGAAAAAGCCGAAGGCGGAAGAGAGCGTGTGAACTGTCCCTCCCCCTTAAGGGGGAGGGTGAAATTTGCGGAGCAAATTTCGGGAGGGGGATGTCTGTGTCCGACACGGCCATCGCCGGCGGTTGCCTCTGCGGCGCTCTGCGCTACGAAGCGAGTGCGCCGCCGCAATATGCCGGCTATTGCTTCTGCACCGATTGCCGCAAGGCGTCGGGCTCGGGCTTCATCGCGTTCATGGGCTTTCCCGCAAGCGTGCTGACCATCACCGGCGACGTCGTCACCCACACGATGACGCAAAGCGACGGCCGCAGATCGGAGCGCAATTTCTGCCCCGCCTGCGGTGGGTTGGTGTTCGGCGGTGTGCGCGGCCAGGCGGAACAGCACACGGTCTATGCCGGTTCGCTCGACGACCCGTCGCATTTCAAGCCGACAATCGCGATCTTCAATTCGCACCGCCCCTCCTGGGTCGCGCTGCCGCCGGGCCTGACGGTGTTCGACGGCATGCCGTCCTGATGCCGAGGCGCCTGTGATCGGTCATCTCTCCTTCGGCGTGCGCGATCTGGAGCGCGCTGCGGCATTCTACGATCCCGTGATGACGACGCTCGGCTTTGTCCGCGTGTGGAGCAACGCGAGCGCGCTCGGCTACGGGCCGCCCGGCGGCGAAGACAAGCTGGCGCTCAAGTTGCGGGAGGGCGCCACGCCGCCCGGTCCCGGCTTTCATCTCGCTTTCGACGCGCCGGACCGCGCCGCGGTCGACCGTTTCCACGCCGCCGCGCTGGCGCATGGCGGAACCGACGACGGCGTCCCCGGCTTGCGTCCCCATTACGGTCCGACCTACTACGCCGCCTTCGTGAGCGATCCGGACGGCTATAAGCTCGAAGCCGTCCACCAGCAGGGTGCGTCCGCCGACCACGCCGCTTCCATCGCCGCCGCGCAGAACGTGCTCGACGACTTCATGGCGGCGTTCAACGCGCGCGACATTCCGGCGTTCGAGGCGACGTTCAATTTCCCGTCGGTGCGCTTCGCGTCGAACACCATGATCATCCTGAACCAGGGCGACATGAAGCCGGAGCGCTTCACCACCGGCGCGCTCGCCGAGTGGGATCACTCGGCGTGGGAGCGCCGCGCCGTCATCCATGCCGGCGCCGACAAGGTCCACATCGACACCCGTTTCACCCGCTACGCCAAGGACGGCAGCGTGATCGGCGGCTTCGACTCGATATATGTCGTGACCTGCGAGAACGGGCATTGGGGTATCAAATGCCGCTCCAGCTTCGCGCCTTAGGCCGTCGTCACTGACAACATGTCATAAAAATAGCACAGCCGTGGTATTGAAACCACAGATTGTGCTACCCATCTCCCTCCCGAAGGTTGGGAGGCCGCGATGCTGTAGTGGAATCTGCGAGTCGTCATACAGGTCGGGATGGGCTGTCGCAGACATCCGGGAGACCGTTGTTGGTCGAAGCGTTCAGTGCTTGGCGCGCGGGTCCCTGAACCGGCTCGCGGCAGGCGGCGGCGCCATAGACTGGATGGGCGGTGCTTTTTCGAAGCGCCGCCTGTTGTTTATGGGCTGCGCCGCGCCGCCGCGGCGATCCAGCGGGCGCGGCGGTCCTCGCGGGCGCTGTTGATCGCCAGCACCGCGTGCACGAAGGCGACCAGCCACAGCAGGAAGCCCGCCTGGTGCAGCACGATCGTGATCCAGCAAATGATCGACAGGACATAGAGCACGAAGTTGAAGACCGCCGAGACCGGCTTGCCGCTCAGGAGCAGCGCCAGCGGCGAGCAGAAGATGGCGATCAGGTAGATCATTGCCGATAAGTAGGAATTTGCGCCGTGTCTACAAGGGTTGACCGTAATGTTGCACCGTGGGGAACGGCTCGTAGAAGCCGTGCAGTGCCTCGCGCCAGGGGCCGTAGCGGTCGGAGCCGCGGAAGCCGATCGTGTGTGCCTCGACCGAACTCCACCACACCAGCAGGAGATAGCGGTCCTTGCTCTCGACGCAGGGCCGCACTTCCATCTTCTGGAAGCCCTCGGTCGCTTCCACCAGCGGGCGCGCCTTGCGCAGCGCGGCCTCGAAGGCGGCGCCCTGGCCCTTCTTCACGTTCAGCACCGCGTGTTCGAGGATCACAGCGCGGCCCGGATCTTCTCGGCGATCGGCACCAGCGATTTGGGATCGACCATCTTGCGGCCGTGGAAGTTCATGTCGAGTCCGTGATCGCGCGGCAGGATGTGGAAGTGCAGATGCGGTACCGACTGGCCGGAGGCCTTGTCGTTGAGCTGCACCAGCATGACGCCGGGCACGCCCAGCGCCTGCTTCACGGCTCTGGCGACTTTCTGCGTGGTCTTGATCGTCGCGGCCGCGCCCTCGGGCGAAAGGTCGAAGATGGTCTCCGCCGCTTCCTTGGGGATGACCAGCGTATGGCCTTCGGTCGCGGGCGCGACGTCCATGAAAGCGAGGGTCAGGTCGTCTTCGTACACCGCCACCTTGGGCAGCTCGCCGCGCAGGATGCGGGCGAAGATGTTGTTGGGATCGTAGGCCATCAGTCTTCCTCCTTGCGGAACGGACCGCGCTCGGCCAGTTCCTCGATATGGTCGGCGACCGCTGCCCGCTCGCGCTTGAGATAGTCGTCGACCGCGCGCCTCAGGCCGGCATGGGCGATGTGGTGGGCGCTATAGGTCGGCGCCGGCATATAGCCGCGCAGCAGCTTGTGCGCGCCCTGGGCGCCGGCTTCGACCTTGGCGATCCCGCGCGCGATGGCGAAGTCGATCGCCTGGTAGTAGCAGGTCTCGAAATGCAGGAACGGGATGTATTCGGTGCAGCCCCAGTTGCGGCCGTAGAGCACGCCGCCGCCGGCGAAGTTCAGGGCGCCGGCGATGTGGCGGCCATTGCGCCGGGCGAGGATAAGCAGGGTCTGCTCCGGCATCGCGGCGCTGACGCGGCTGAAGAACTCGCGGGTGAGGTAGGGCCGGCCCCATTTGCGCCCCCCGGTGTCCATGTAGAATTCGAAGAACGTGTCCCAATGCGCTTCGGTCAGGTCGCTGCCGGTCAGCCAGTCGAATTCGACGCCGGCCTCGCGCACTGCGGCGCGCTCCTTGCGCAGGTTCTTGCGCTTGGCCGAGGAGAGTTCGCCCAGGAACTGGTCGAACGATTGGTAGCCGCGGTTGAGCCAGTGGAATTGCTGGTCGGTGCGCAGCAGAAAGCCGAGTTCGCCGGCCGCCTTCCACTCGTCTTCGGTCAAAAACGTGATGTGCAGCGACGAGGCGTTGAGCTGCTTGACGGCGGTGGCGCCGGCGGCGAGCAAGGCCTCGCGGGTCGCGGCGAGGTCGGCACCGGCGGCAACCAGGAGGCGCGGACCCGTCGCCGGGGTGAACGGCACCGCCGCTTGCAGCTTGGGATAGTAGTCGCCGCCGGCACGTTCCAGCGCGTCGGCCCAGGAATGGTCGAAGACGTATTCGCCCTGGCTGTGGCTCTTGAGATAGGTCGGCATCAGGCCGTGAACTTTCCCGTCGCGTTCGATCACGATGTGGGCGGGACGCCAGCCGGTGCGGGCGGTGGCCGAACCGGAGTCCTCGCAGGCCGCGAAGAACTCGTAGCGTGCGAAAGGGTAGGGATCGGGACCACCTTGCGGATTGGCGCAGCCGTTCCACGCCGCTTGTCCGATCTCGGCGGCGCGTCCGGCGATCCGTGCTGTGAACTCGCCGGTCACGCGATCTCGATCACCGCTTCCACTTCCGTGGCGACGTTGCGGGGCAGCGAGCCGGCCCCGACTGCGGCGCGGGCATGGCGGCCGGCATCGCCGAACACCGCGACGAACAGGTCGGAAGCGCCGTTGGCGACTTCGGGATGCTGGGCGAAGCCGGGCACGGCGTTGACGAAGACGGTGACCTTGACGACACGGCGGACGCGTTCCAGGTCGCCGCCACAGGCCGCCTTGACCTGCGCGAGCACGTTGACGGCGCAGAGCTTCGCCGCCTCCTTGCCGTCCTCCAGCGTCAATTCCTTGCCGACCGTGCCGACATATTTGAGACCGCCGTCGGCCAGCGTGATCTGGCCGGAAATGTAGACGAGGTTGCCGCTGACGACATAGGGCACGTAGCTCGCGACCGGCGCGGGCGGCGTCGGCAGGGTGATGCCGAGTTCTTTCAGGCGACTATCGATGGTCATGCTGTGATCCTTGCTGGGCAAAAGATTATCGCGCGACGCGGCGGCGCGCTATAAGCGAGCATGACCAAACGGCTCGATGCCGACGACCCGTGTCCCGCGCGCGACGGCTATGCCATGCCGGCGGAGTGGGCGACACATGCGCGCACCTGGATGTGCTGGCCGTGCCGCATCGAGGCGTGGGGCGGTCCGGACGGTCTGCTGCGCGCCAAGCAGGCCTATGCCCGCGTCGCGCGCGCGATTTCCTCGTTCGAGCCAGTGACGATGGCGGCCCGCCCCGGCGATGCGGCTGAGGCGCGGCTCGCGACCTCCGGCAAGGTGGGTATTTTCGAGGCGGCGCTGGACGATTCCTGGGCGCGCGATTTCGGGCCGACCATCCTGACCGCGGCGGACGGCACGCGCGCCGCCGTGCAGTGGGAATTCAACGCCTGGGGCAACAAGTATCATCCGTGGTCGGACGACGCGCGGTTCGCGACGCTGGCGGCGGCGCATGCGGGTCTCAAGGTCTACCGCGCGCCGCTGGTGTGCGAGGGCGGCGCCATTCATACCGACGGCGAAGGGACGCTGATCACCACCGAGCAGTGCCTGCTCAATGCCAACCGCAACCCGCATCTCAGCAAGCAGCAGGTCGAGGAGCGCCTGGCGCTCTATACCGGGGCGCGGCGCATCCTATGGCTCGGCGAGGGCTTCTCCGACGACGAGACCGACGGCCATATCGACAACATCGCTTGTTTCGCAGGCCCGGGCCGCGTGCTGGTCGGCGTGCCGGCGGCCCGCAGCCATCCCGATTTCGAGCTGGTGATGGAACTCATCCGGCGCCTTGGAATCGCGCGCGATGCGCAGGGGCGCAGCTTTGAGATCGTGGAACTAGCACAGCCCAAGACGCTCGCTACCGATCATCGCGGCCGGCCGTTGCAGGCGAGCTATATCAATTTCTATCTCGCCAATGGCGGACTGGTGATGCCGGCCTTCGACGACCGCAACGATGAGCCGGCGCGGACGGTTCTCGCCGACTGTTTTCCCGGCCGCGACATTCTCCAAATCCAGGCGCACGACATCGTGGCCGGCGGCGGCGGCATCCACTGCATCACGCAACAGGAACCGGCATGAGGAATGTCACCTTCGCGGCCACGCAATTCGCATGCTCCTGGGACACCGGGAAGAACGTCACGCGCGCAAAGGAACTCGTGCGCGAGGCGTCGTCGCGCGGCGCGAATGCGATCCTCGTTCAGGAACTCTTCGAGACACCTTACTTCTGTCAGGATCAGTCGGCCGAACACCACAAATGGGCGGCGCCGTTCGAAGGCAACAAGCTGATCGCGGAACTCGCGGAACTCGCGAAGGAACTGCGCGTCGTGCTGCCGGTGAGTTTCTTCGAGCGCGCCGGTCAGTCGCACTTCAATTCGCTTGCGATGATCGACGCAGACGGTACGGTACTGGGGCTGTATCGTAAGTCACACATACCCGATGGGCCGGGCTATCAGGAAAAATTCTACTTCACGCCGGGTGACACCGGCTTCAAGGTCTGGCGCACTCGCTTCGGCGCGTTCGGCGCCGCGATCTGCTGGGACCAATGGTTCCCGGAAAGCGCGCGTGCGATGGCCTTGATGGGCGCCGAAGCGTTGTTCTATCCGACCGCGATCGGCAGCGAGCCGCCGCCGGCGCCGCCGGTCGACAGCCGCGATCATTGGCGCCGCGTGATGCAGGGCCATGCCGGCGCCAATCTGATGCCGCTGATCGCGTCCAACCGCATCGGCACCGAAAAGGGCCAGACGAGCGAGATCACGTTCTACGGGTCCTCCTTCATCGCCGACCACCAAGGCGCGGTCGTCGCGGAACTGGGGCGGACGGACGAAGGCGTCGCGACGGCGGCGTTCGATCTCGATGAGATTGCGAAAGCACGCGCCTCCTGGGGTTTGTTCCGCGACCGCCGCCCCGATCTGTATGGGCCGCTGATCAGTCACGACGGGAAGGGCTGAGTGAGACACCTTTTCCTTGCCGCGGTCCTGCTGAGCGTTGCGGCGAGTGCCGCCGCTGCGCCCGCCGCGCTGGCGCCGCATCGCGCTTACTACGACGTCACGCTGGCGTCGACACGGCCGGGCGGGGTGGTCTCGGTCCACGGCCGCACCGTGCTCGAATTCCGCGACGTCTGCACCGGCTGGACGACGACGCAGCGCTTCATCGCCGACATGACCGACGGCAAGGGCGCCGACGCGCATTCCGATTTCATCGTCTCGTCGCGGGAAGACAAGGCCGGCAAGATCATCCGCTTCAAGATCCGCAACATGGTCAACGGCAAGACGACGCAGCGCTTCGAAGGTGTCGGCACATTGGCGACCGCCGGCGGCGAAGTGCGGCTGACCACGCCGCGCGGCCAGCATTTCACCCTGCCCATCGGTACGCTGCTGCCGACCCAGCACACCATGGCGGTGCTGCGCGCCGCGACGGCCGGGGTGCATTCGTTCCACGAAACCGTGTTCCAGGGCGGCGACAGCACGCAGCTTTACGACACCTCGACCGTGATTGGGCGCCCGGCGAGCCCGGCGCAGCGCAACCAGGATCGCGCTGCCGACCCCTCCGGCTTGCTCAAGGGCGTCCAGGCCTGGCCGACGCTGGTCAGCTACTTCCCGCACGGCTCGACCGACGAGCGCGCCGACTACGAGATGGCCTACCGGCTTTACGGCAACGGCGTCGTCGCCTCGATGTCGCTGATCTATCCCAACTTCACGATGAAAGCCGAACTCACGCGGCTGGAACCGTTAGCGCCGCGCTGCTGAACGGCCCTTGATCACCGCATCGCCGCCGAACCGGGCTCGCACCTTGTCCATGGCGCGTTCGGCGGCGGCGCGTTTGCTCGATCCGTCGTCCACCAGGTCGGTGGGATCGCAGTCAGATTCCGGCGCGAGCTGGCTGATGCCGACGCCGAGCAGGCGAAAGGCGGTGCCGTCGGCTTCGCGGCGCAGCGCCTCGCGCGCGGTGCGGAAGATGCGGTCGGCAAGCTGGGTCGGCGCCTCCAGCGAGAAGCTGCGGGTGCGCGACTTGAAGCCGGCGGTCTTCAATTTCAGCACCACAGTGCGGCCGCCGAGGCCGGACGCCTTGGCGCGCGCCGAGACGCGCTCGGCCTGATGCCACAGGACGCTCTCCAGCTTCGCGAGGCTCGCGATGTTGCCCTCGAAGGTCGTCTCCGACGAGATGCTCTTCGTTTCGCCGTCGGCTTCGACCTTGCGGCTGTCCCGCGCATGGGCCAGGCGATGCAGCCACAGGCCCGTATTGCCGTAGCGCTTGGCGAGGTCTTTGACGTTGGCGTCCTGCAATTGCGCGATATGCGTGATGCCGTCCTTCGCCAGCCGCGCCTGGAGCGCCGCGCCGGCGCCGCGGATGGCGCCAACCGGCTTGTCGCGCAGGAACGAGACCGCTTCCTTCTCGCCGATCACGGCGAAGCCGCGCGGCTTGTCGATTTCGGAGGCGAGCTTGGCGAGGAACTTGTTGAAACTGAGACCCACCGAAATGCTGATCCCGATTTCGGCCTCGACCCGCTTGGCCAGCCGCGCCATCAGCTTTGCCGGGCGGAGCTCGTGCAATAGCGCGGTGCCCGACAGGTCGAGGAAGGCTTCGTCCAGGGACAAAGGCTCGACCAGCGGCGTCAGCTCCCGCATCATGGCGCGGATGGCTTTGGCGGCGGCGGTATATTTCGTGAAATCCGGGCGGATGACGACCGCCTGCGGGCACAGCGCCAGCGCCTTGAACATCGGCATGGCGGAGCGGACGCCGAAGATGCGCGCCACGTAACAGCAGGTCGACACCACGCCGCGCCGCGAACCGCCGCCGACGATCACCGGCTTGTCGAGCAGGGCCGGATTGTCGCGCTTCTCGATCGCCGCGTAGAACGCGTCGCAGTCCATATGTGCGATCGACAGTGTGTCGAGCTCGTCATGGACGAGGAGGCGCCGGCCGCCGCAAGTGCCGCAACGCTTCACCCCCGTTCGCGCGTCGGCCAGGCAGTCGCGGCAGAAGGCACTCATCCCAGCGCCGCTGCTTCGGCCTCGCTCCACAACCAGGCCGCGCCGCGCACGCCGCTGGAATCGCCATAGAGGTTCTTGACGATGCGGGTGCGGCCCTCGGGAGAGAAGGCATAGGCTTCGACGCGCCCCGGCAACCCGTCGTAGATCGTGTCGATGTTCGACAAGCCGCCGCCGATCACGATGGCGTCGGGATCGAGCACGTTGACGATCGTCGCCAGCGCGCGCGCGAAGCGATCGTAAAAATCCGTCATCACGGCATTGGCGCGGGCGTCGCCGGCGACGGCGGCGGCGGCGATGGCATGGCCGTTCAAATCGCCGCCGGTCCGGCGCTTGTAGTCGGCGGCGAGGCCGGTGCCGCTGATCCAGGCTTCGATGCAGCCGATGCGGCCGCAATAGCAGCGCGGCGCCACGGCGAGTTCGTCGGCGCGGGGCGCAGGCAGGGGGTTGTGGCCCCACTCGCCGGCGATAGCATGGGCGCCGGCGAGCACGCGGCCGCCGACGCAGACGCCGCCGCCGCAGCCGGTGCCGACGATGACGCCGAAGACGATGTCGGCATCCGCCGCGGCGCCATCCGACGCCTCCGACAGCGTGAAGCAATTGGCGTCGTTGGCGACCCGCACCGGCCGCCCGATGGCGGCACCGAGGTCGCGGTCGAGCGGATGGCCGATCAGGCGCGTCGAGTTCGCGTTCTTCACCAGGCCCGTCATCGGGCTGAGCGTGCCCGGAATCGCAACGCCGACGCTGCCGCGTGCGCCGAGCCTGGTCTCCGCCGCCCGCACCAGTTCCGCCATGGCGCGGATCGTGTCGCCATAGACGGTCTGCGGCGTCGCCACGCGCTCGCGCAGGACCTCGCGTCCGTGATCGAGCGCGATGATTTCGATCTTGGTGCCGCCGAGGTCGATGCCGAATCGCATTTACAATCCCGCCTCGCTGAGCTTGTCGGCAATAAAGCTTTCCGCCTCGCGCCAATGCTCGGCACGAAGATGCGCCGCGGCGGCCGGCGGGAGCAACGGCCTCAGCCGCTCGTCCCCAATCAAATGGATGCGCCAGATCTCCGGTGCGGCCTCGGCGGCCGAGGCGAGGTTCTGCGGAATGTCGTCGACGAAGAAGGCGGGGCGCCCGGCGCGCGCCGCGAGCGCCTTGATCGCCGGGCCCTTCAGGCCGCTATTGGCGACCAGCGGCAGGTCGAGGCCGAGGGCGGCAAGGTTGCGCAGGCGCGGTCCCCCCTGCGCCGGCGTGATGTTGGTCAGCATGACGAGGTCGAGGCGCGGCTTGAGCGCGGCGAGCGATTCGCGGGCGCCCTCGACGATCTCTAGCGAATCGAGGTCGCGGCGGAATTCGTCGAGCAGGGCGGTGACCTCGACGTCGAGAATCGGGCTTTTGTCGTCTAGGCGCTTCACGTTTCCATGCAGCCGGTAGGTGGTCAGGTCGAGAAACAACCCCTCGCCGCGCAGGTATTTATCGAAGCCATCGACGAATCGCAGGATCACTTCGTCGGCATCCACGATCAGGAGCGGTCTGCCCGGCGTCAGACGGGCGAGGGCAGTGCCGATGTCGAAAGTTCCGCTCATTGTCCGCCCAGGACATGGCGGGCCATGTGGACCGCTCTCGGATCGATTGCTTCGCCGTGGCAGAAGTCGACCAGAAGCCCTTCATCGGCCAAGAGAAAGTCGAGTAGGGAGGCCAGCATTTCCGTCTCGCCGGCGCGCCGGCGCAGGGTGTCGCGGTCGAGCCCGGAGAGTTCCAGCAGGCGTTCGAGCGCCCCATCCGACGCGGCCACGAATCCCAGGGCCTTGAGCGCCAGGGTTTGGGCGGTATCGGGGGTCATCCGGGCCTGCATCGTCAAGCGATCGTTAAGGGTTGGCCTCTAATACTAACCATCACAGAACCCCATGGTAGAGCCGTTAAGGGGATGGCCTCGCCAAAAAGGTGCGCGCGCACACCGGAGTTATCTTCATGGACGCCAAGACCAAGACCGTGCTGATCGTCGAGGACAATGAGCTGAACATGAAGCTGTTCCACGATCTGCTCGACGCCCATGGCTACAATATCCTCCAGACCAAGGACGGCATGGAAGCGCTCGATATCGCGCGCGAACACCGCCCCGACCTGATCCTGATGGACATCCAATTGCCCGAAGTATCCGGCCTGGAAGTCACCAAATGGCTCAAGGAAGACGATTCGCTCAAGTCCATCCCCGTCGTCGCCGTCACCGCCTTTGCGATGAAGGGCGACGAAGAGGTGATCCGCCAGGGTGGTTGCGAGGCCTACATCTCCAAGCCGATCTCGGTCACGAGCTTCCTGGACACCGTTCGCCGCTTCATCGGATAGGCTACGCCCATGACGGCGCGCGTTTTAGTCGTCGACGACATACTCTCCAACGTAAAGCTTCTCGAAGCGAAGCTGACGGCTGAGTATTTCGAAGTCGTCAGCGCGTTCAACGGTTTGGAATGTCTCGCCAAGATCGATGCCGAGGCGCCCGATATCGTGCTGCTCGACGTGATGATGCCGGGGATGGACGGCTTCGAGGTCTGCCGCCGGATCAAGAGCAATCCCAAGACCGCGCATATCCCGGTGGTGATGGTCACCGCGCTCGACCAGCCGTCCGACCGCGTCGCCGGCCTGGACGCCGGGGCCGACGATTTCCTGACCAAGCCGGTCGACGACGCGGCGCTGTTCGCGCGCGTGCGCAGCCTGGTGCGCCTCAAGATGATGACCGACGAATTGCGCATGCGCGAGACCACCGGTCAGAGCATGGGCCTGATCGATCCGGCGACGACCTTGATGGACGCCAACCCGACGGGACGCATCCTGATCATCGAGGATCGCCCCGAATCGGTCGCCTGGTTCGCCACTGCCTTGCAGCCCGGGCACGACGTCGCCTCGGTCGACACCTTCGAGGAAGCCCTCGTGCGGGTGCGCGGCGGCGACTACGATCTCATCGTCGTGAGCCTGGGCATGCGCGGCTTCGACGGGCTTCGCCTGTGTTCGCAACTGCGCTCGCTCCCGGAAGGGCGCAATGTCCCGATCCTGGTGGTCGTCACCGACGGCGACCGCCGCAAGCTGACCCAGGCGCTCGAGATGGGCGTCAACGACTATCTGACGCGCCCGGTCGACAAGAACGAGCTGGTGGCACGGGTGCGCACCCAGCTGCGCAAGAAGCGCTATGCCGACCGGCTGCGCCACAATGTGCAGCTCAGCCTCGAAATGGCGATCACCGATCAGCTCACCGGCCTGCACAATCGCCGCTACATGACGCGGCATCTCGACAACCTGGTCTCGACCGCGGGCCGCACCGCCAAGCCGCTTGCCTTCCTGATCCTCGACATCGACTACTTCAAGGCGGTCAATGACGGGCACGGCCACGACATCGGCGACGAGGTGCTCAAGGAGTTCGCCAAACGGATCTCGGCGAATGTCCGCGGCATCGATCTGGCCTGCCGCTATGGCGGCGAGGAGTTCGTCGTCGTCATGCCCGACACCGACATGAGCCTGGCGTTCACCATCGCCGAGCGCCTGCGCAAGAGCATCGAGACCACGCCGATCGTGATCTCCCGGGCGCCGGGGCGGCTGAACATCACCATCAGCATCGGCATCGCCGCGACGCGCGGCGCGACCGACACCTCGGAGGCCCTGCTGCATCGCGCCGACCAGGCGCTCTACAGCGCCAAGCGCAACGGCCGCAACCGCGTGGTCACGGCGGCCGCTGCTTAAGCTACGCTTGCCGGTCTCGGCTTCAATCCGAACACGAACCGCATGAGCCACCAGGGCCGGATCGCCAGTTCATAGATCGCGAACGAACCGAAGCCGGTAATCGCGGCCAGCAAGCCTGCTTCTGCGGCGAGCGGCAGCCGTAACGGAAAAATCAGATAGGCGGCAATCAGCAGGATCGGCTGATGCAGGACGTAGATCGGCAGCACCGCTTCGTTCAGATGGCTGAGCAGTGCGGATGGTCTGTTCAGATAGCGATAGGCGTAGCCGCACAGCGCGCAGATCGCAGCCCAGGCATAGAGGCCGGAGACGACGCTCCACAACGGGTCGTCGACCATGTTCTCGAGGGCATAAAGCCCGGCGGCCAGAGCCAAGAGCGCCGCAGGATATGTCCTCACCCATTGCCAGAACGGCTCCTGCATCGCGCACAGCGCGCCGATGACGAACATCCCGGCCCATTTGAGGTGGCCGGCGCCGTCGTTGACCAGGGCATGGGTCAGCGGCTTTTGCCAGATCGCGACATTGGCCGCGGCCAGCCAGAGCGCGGGGGCGATCAGCAGCAGCACCAGCGGCAGGGGATGCGGCACGGCTTTCGCGCGCCGCGAAATCGCGAAGACGGCCGCGAAGCCCAGCGCATAGACCAAGAGATAGACCAGGAACCACAGATGGTCCCAGGTCGGCATCGTCTTGTGCAGCGGCCGCACCAGGGTCTGGTCGGCGGCGAGATAGGAATGCAGCCAGAACGACAGATAGTCCTGGTGCGTCACCCCCTTGGAGACCAACTCGACATAGGTCTGCGGCGGGATGACCACGAACATGCCGAAGAGGATGACCGGCAGCAGGCGGCGCAAGCGGTCGAGGGCGAAACGGCCGGCACCGAGCTTCGCGATCAAAAACCGCGAGGCGACGCCTGAAATGAAGAACAAGAGCGCCAGCCGCCAGGCAGCGAGCGCCGACATCGCCCATTCGGCCTGTGGCACCAGGCGCGGGCTTTTGATGTTGTAGGGCCAGGCGACATAGAGCATCCCCACGTGGAACAGGACCAGGAACAGGAAGGCGAGCACGCGCAGCCAGTCCAGGTAGTACTTCCGCGTCTCCATCAGTCGCTCCGCCCGCAAATTGCGGAGGCTGTCTGCCCGATGCGGCGCCGTCCTGGCTCGCCGAATCCTCCGAGCGGCTCACCAATTTCTTGAATCGGATCGCTTATTCGTTTTCTGGGGTGGTTTTTTCCCCCGCCCGGTAGGCGGAGGGCGTCATCCCCATGACCTCGCGGAAGCCGCGGTTGAAGGTGTTGACCGACTGGTACCCCACCGAGAGGGCAATGGTCAGGATCGGGGTGCGGCGCAGGATGGGGTCGCGCAGTTGCGCCGCGGCCTCGCGGATCCGGTAGGCGTGCAGGAAGGCATTGAAGTTGGGGTAGCCGAGTTCTTCGTGGATCAGGGCGCGCAGCCGGTATTCCGGCAGGCCGACCCGCCCGGCCAGGTCGGCCAGCGACAGGCCGGGACGGCGATAGATGTGCTCGTTCTCCAGCAGGGCGTTCAGGCGGACGAGCGCGGCAGCGGTTTGCGGATCGGCGGGCTTCGGCGGCGCAGGCTTGGGCGCGCGCGCGGGATCCAGGAACGCGCGGAAGCCGCCGCCGGCAAGCTGGAACAGCAGGAAGATCCAGATAGCCAGATGGCTCGCGACCAGGGCGGTGTGGGTGTAGTAGTTCGCGACCGTGTCGGGATCGATCAGCACCCGCGGCACCAGCACCGAGACGATCAGGTCGAGCCCGACCGCGACGGAGAAGAGCAGGCGGGTGCGGCGCCGCTTCTCGATCAGGTCGCTGCGCCAGTCCGCCACCGTCAAGTACAGCGCGAAACCGGTGAAGAGAGTTTGCAGGAGCGCGGGCGCGGTTTCGCCGACGATCTGCGCGAAGGGCCATCCGGCCGGCAGCAGCCAGTGGACCGGCTCTTCCAGGAACATCTGGACCGCCAGGAGCGCCAGCAGGGCGCGCGGGAAACGGCGTCCGTCCGTGAACAGCAGGAAGCTCAGGATCATGAACAGGCCCGGCGTGAGGTTGCGGGCGAGGTTCAGGAACGGCTCGAAAGCGCCGACCTCGAAGTGATAGGGCGCGGCAATCCAGTAGCGATAGTCGTAGCGGCCGAGGACGACGTCGCAGACACCGTCGAACGCGATGAGGGCGACGAGCTGGGCGGTGCGCAGGCGCGGCCAGCTCGCCAGCACGCGCACGCCCACCAGCGCGGCGCAGACCATCGTCGCGACGTCGAGCGAGAGAAACAGGATCGGCGTGCTCAAAGCGCCTGCCCGTCGTCCACCGTCAGCAGCGAGCCGGTGATGGTGCGCGAGGCGTCCGAACACAGCAGCAGGAGCATGCCGTCGAGGTCGCTCTCCTTGGCGAGGCGCTTGCGCGGGAAACCGTCGATCTGCGCCTTGCCCTTGTCGGAGGCGAACCATTCGTCGTTGAGCTCGGTCTCGATGAAGCCGGGGCACAGCGCATTGACGTTGATACCCTTGCGGGCCCATTCGCGGGCGAGGCATTGCGTCATCATCGCCAGGCCCGCCTTGGAGATGCAGTAGGGCGTGACGCCGGGCAGTACGCGATAGCTGCCGATCGAGGCGACGTTGACGATGCGGCCTTCGCGCTTCGCCGCGATCAGGCGGCGGCCGACCTCGGTGGCGAGCAGGAACGGTCCGCGCAGATTGGTCGCGATCACCTTGTCGAAGTCGCCGGCGGCGATGTCGACCGACAGGCCGAGGACGCTGAGGCCGGCATTGTTGACCAGGATATCGATCGGCCCGAGCGCGGCCTCGGCGGCATCGAGCGCCGGCGCGATGACGGCGGCGTCGGTCACGTCGAGCGGGATCGCGGCGGCGCGGCCGCCGACGGCCTCGATCTCGGCTTTGACCTGGTTCAGCCGGTCGATGCGGCGGCCGGCAAGCGCCACGGCGGCGCCGGCTTCGGCCAGGACCAGCGCGAAATGGCGGCCGAGGCCGCTGCTCGCGCCCGTGACGAAGGCGGTTCGGCCGGTCAGATCGAAACCCTTGGTCATGGTGGTCGTTCTCTCAAAATCGCAATATCTTGATCATTGTTTTCCGGATTCGGCAGATCCCCCACCCCCCGGTTAGGCTGAAGCCATGCAAATCGACGTCGTCTCCGACACTGTGTGTCCATGGTGTTTTATCGGCAAGCGCCGCCTGGGGCGGGCGCTGGCGATGCGGCCTGAGGTCCCGGTCGAGATCTTCTGGCGGCCCTATCGGCTCGATCCTACCATACCGCGCGAAGGCGTCGACCGGCGCGCCTATATGAAGGCCAAGTTCGGCGACGAGCCGCGCACCAGCGCGATGGCCGACACCGTGCGCAGCGAAGGCGCCGGCGAGGGGATCGATTTTGCCTTCGACAAAATCGCCAAGTCGCCCAACACGCTCGATTCCCATCGCCTGATCCGCTGGGCGGCCGGCGCCGGGGTGCAGGACGAGATCGTCGAGCGCCTGTTCCAGGCCTATTTCATCGACGGCCGCGACATCGGCAACGCTGCCGTTCTGACCGAGATTTCGGCGGAAGGCGGAATGGATCCCGCGCTGGTCGCCGATCTGCTGGCCGGCGAGGCCGACCTTGCCGCGGTCGAGCGCGAAGCCGGCATGGCGAGCCAGATGGGCATCAGCGGCGTGCCGACCTTCATCTTCGACAGCAAGTTCATGATCTCGGGCGCGCGCGAGCCGGAGATCCTGGTCAAGATCATCGACAAGGCGATGCAGGCGGCTACTGAATCGGCGCCGTGACGCTGTTGGTCTCTGCCGTCACCTTCACCCGCACCGTGCCGTAACGCGGCAGCGGGAACACGGCGGTCGTCTCGACCGGCAGCAGCGCCTGGATCACCACCGCATTGTCGAGCGGCGGCGAGGCCTGGAATTCGATCACCTGATCGGGCGCCTCGGCGGCATGCGGTTCCAGATGCAGGCGCGGCCGCGTCCAGCCGCCGCTGGTCACGGCGCCCTTCGCCTGGACCACGAGGTGGTTCTTGACGATCTTCGCGGTGACGGCATCGACGCGGTAAATCGCTTTCGGCGCCGCATTCGCGGCGGTTGCCGTAGCTGCCGCAAGGGCCAAACCCAAGAGCGCGGCCGTCCATTGGCGCATGCTTTGCCCCTTATATTGTCCAGCTTTCCATTGGCAGCTAAGAGGGAATTGCGGCGCAATTGCGATGAGGCTTGGCATGGGTCCCCTTAAGGGTATTCGGGTGGTGGAATTTGCCGGAATCGGGCCGGGGCCGTTCTGCGCGATGCTCCTGTCCGACATGGGGGCCGAGGTCATCCGCATCGACCGCAAGGGCGGCCGCTCGCCCGCCAAGACCGAGGTCACCTATCGCGGCCGCAAGGCCGTGGCGCTGGACATGAAGAAGCCCGAAGGCGTCGAAGCCGCCCTCCGGCTGATCGACAAGGCCGATGCCCTGATCGAGGGCTTCCGTCCCGGCGTGATGGAGCGCAACGGCGTCGGTCCCGATGTTTGCCTGAAGCGCAATCCCAAGCTCGTCTATGGCCGCATGACCGGCTGGGGGCAGAGCGGGCCGCTGGCGATGGCCGCCGGCCACGACATCAACTATATCGCGCTCACCGGGGCGCTGCACGGCATGGGCAATGCCGGCGAGAAGCCAGTGCCGCCGCTCAACCTGGTCGGCGATTTCGGCGGCGGCGCGCTTTATCTCGCTTTCGGCGTGGCGTGCGGCCTGCTGGAAGCGCAGCGCTCCGGCAAGGGCCAGGTGGTCGACGCGGCAATGACCGACGGCGCGGCGTCGCTGATGGCGATGTTCTACGGCATGAACGCCATGGGGATGTGGAAGGACGAGCGCGGCGTGAACCTGCTGGATAGCGGGGCGCATTTCTACGACACCTATGAGACCAAGGACGGCAAATACATCGCGCTCGGCTCGATCGAGCCGCAGTTCTACAAGGAGCTGCTCGAGAAGACCGGCATCACCGATCCGGCCTTCGCGGCGCAGATGGACCGTAGTGCCTGGCCGGCGCTGAGCGCCAAGCTCGAAGCGGTGATCAAGACCAAGACGCGCGACGAATGGGACGCGATCATGCTGGGCAGCGACGTGTGCTACGCCCCGGTGCTGTCGCTCGGCGAGGCGCCCCGGCATCCGCACAATGTCGCGCGCGGCACCTTCGTCGAGGTCGGCGGCGTGACGCAGCCGGCGCCGGCGCCGCGCTTTTCGCGCACCGTGCCGGCCGTGCAGGGCCCGCCGGAGGGCGCCGACAACGAGGCGGCGCTGAAAGCCTGGGGCTTTTCCGCCGCCGATGTCGCGAAACTGTCGGCTGCGGGTGCGATCTAGCGTTCATGACGGCTCTTCCAGGAACCAAGGCGCGCCGGCGCATCTATCTGATGCGCCACGGCCATGTCGACTATCTCGCCAAGCATGTGGTGGCGAGCGGCCAGATCAACATCGTGCCGCTGACCAGGCGCGGACGCCTGCAGGCCGAGGCCGCGGGCGTCGCGCTGTCGCATGTCGCGTTCGACCGCGCGCTGTGCTCGGGCTATCCGCGCACCCATGAGACGGCGTCCCATGTGCTGGCGGCGCAGAAGAACCCGCCGCAACTCGAGATCGAGCCCGGCCTGGTCGAGCGCGAAGGCGGCAAGGCGCCGCTGGCGAAGAGCCGCGAGGAACTGGTCGAATTGCTGCGCGGCATGTTCGACGATGCCGGCGTGCCGCAGCCTTCCGAACGCGACGGCGCCGAGCCCATGGCGGACGCGCAGGCGCGCGCCGTCGCGTCGATCCGCCGGCTGCTCAGGGAGCCGGGCTGGCACACGGCGCTGGTGGTGGCGCATGAGGGCATCAACCGGCTGCTGCTGAGCTGGGCCTGCGGCGGCGGGCTCAACGCCGCCGGCGGCTTCGAGCAGGACACCGGCTGCATCAACGTGATCGATTTCGATCTGCACGACGACGGCGAGATCGCGCGCACCATGATCAAATCGGTGAACCTGACGCCGTACAACTGGCTGAAGCACGGCATGAACGCGACCAGCCTGGAAGCGCTGTTCGAGCGCGATGCGACGGAAGAGCTGAGGTAACTCCGCGGATGTGAAGGCATTCCCCTTCCTCCACCTTGCGCCGCGAGCTCCCCCGCGAATTGCGCAAGCGATATTTATTTGCAATCGGCCCTTGGGGCAGAACTTTATCGCGACGCGCGCCTCTGCATAGGTTCGTGCGGTCCCAAGAGGTGATCCGCATGCGTCGCGAGTGGAACGAACCGGGCGAAATCGAAATCGAGGTGAAGCCCCGCAACGAATGGGCGCGCCCCAGGCTGCGAACCGTCCCGGCACGAGACGCCGAGATCGGCCTCGTCACGCCGCAAGTCGATGGATCGTTCAGTTTGTCCTGAGTTGGGGTCGCAAGCGGGGTGACCTCAAGATTCGGTGATTTGATCGCGCCTTTGTCGGAAACCGCGTTCGTAGCCCGTCTTCGCGACCAAGTTCTGACATTCCAGCGCGGCCGGCAGGCGGACCGGTTTGCGAACTTGCTCGGCTGGGACGAACTGCGCGCCTGTCTGGAGCGCGGCGATTTCCCCGCCGACAAGCTTCGTGTGACGCGCGACCGGCATGCGCTGCCCGCGATACTTTTCACCGATGAGGGCAAGGTCAGCGGGGCGAAACTGTCCCGGCTGCTGGAGAGCGGCGTGAGCCTGATCGCCGAACCGTTGCAGCCGCATGTCCCGGCGTTGCGGGTCCTGGCCGATGAGATCGCGGCGCGCATCCCCGAGAAGATCAAGATCGGCGCCATCGCCACCACCGGCGCGGGCGGCGCCTTTGCCCCACATTACGATCCCGAAGACCTGATCATCCTGCAATTGCAGGGCAGCAAGCGCTGGACGATTCACGCGCCGTCGGTCGTTCATCCCGTGCGCGGCCTCGCGCCGCCGCCGCCGCGGGGCGCGGCGGCTTTCGACGACGTCCTGCGGCCGGGTGACTTCCTGTTCGTGCCCGCGGGCCATTGGCATGCTTGCGAGAACGATGCCGATCTGTCGCTGCATCTGGGCATATTCTTCCGCCCGCCGACCGCCTGGCACGCGCTGAGCGCCCTGGCCGCGCGGCTGCTGGCGGAGGAAGTCTTCCGCCGGCCGCTGACGCGCTTTGCGAACGCGGCCGAAAGAGCGGAATACGAGGCCATGGTCCGGGAACGCTTGCGCGAAGCGGTCGCCGAAATGCCGCTGACCGACGACCCGTAGCGCACCCGCCGGTTTCAACCCGGCCCCCGGGGCAGAGTTTCGCAGCACCGGCAAAGTGCTCTAAACCGGCTTGCTGCAACGGCAAGCGTGACAAGCGCCGCGTATGATCATTGGCGAAGCATGACCAGAAAAGACGGCAGCAAGGACAACACCGCGGCGATCGCCGCGGCCTATGGCGTCTCGCTCAAGTCGCTGCGGCTCTACGAAAAGCTCGGCATGCTGGTGCCGCCGCGCAGCCAGGCGGGCTGGCGGGTCTACGGCAAGGGCGAGATCGACAGGCTTCTCGTCATCCAGACGCTGAAGCGGCTCGGCCTTGCGATCTCGCGCATCGCGGTCCTGCTCAAGGCCGACAAGGATAATTTCGACACGCTGCTCGCCGAGCAGGCGGAACTGCTGCACGAGCAGCGGCGGCAGGTCGCGCTGGCGATCGATCTGGTGCGCCTCACCCGGGCCCGGCTGCGCAGCGGCCGCGCCTCGTCGCCGGACGATCTCGCCCATCTGGCGCGGCGGGACCAGGAGCGGATCGTGCCGTTCACCCCTGCGGTGGCGCCGCTGATCGAGAAAGTGTTCACGCCCGACGACCAGGCCGCGCTGCACAGCGCGGCCTATGACGACGCGACCGCCATGCGGCTCTCCGAAGGCTGGGCGCAGATCCATGCCGATGCGCGCGCCCTGGCGCCGGGCGGCGACGCCGCCTCGGCGGGCGCGCTCGACATGGCGCGGCGCATGCGCGACCTGATCCTGCTCATGACGAAAGGCGACGAGGCTTTCGCCCGGCGCGCGACGCAATTCTGGGTCATGGCGTTCGAGAATCCCGAGATCGCGAAACAGATGCCGATCACCAAGGCGGAGTGGGAATTCCTCCATGCCGCCGCCGCGGCGCTGCGCGAGCGCGAAGGGCAGGAGGGCTGACCGCCAGCGCCTTAGATGTCCAGCTCCGCCCACACCGGGACGTGGTCCGACGGTTTCTCGCGGCTGCGCACGTGCTTGTCGATGGCGCAGCGCTTGAGGCGGTCGGCGGCCTGCGGCGAGAGCAGGATGTGGTCGATGCGGATGCCGTGGTCCTTCTGCCAGGCGCCGGCCTGGTAGTCCCAGAAGGTGTACTGGTGAGGCTGCGCGTCGCAGGCGCGGAAGGCATCGGTGTAGCCGTTGTATTCCACCTTGCGCAGCGCGGCGCGCGATTCCGGCTGGAACAGCGCGTCCTTCGCCCAGGCCTTGGGGTCGTAGCAATCCTCCGCCTGCGGAATGACGTTGAAGTCGCCCATCAGCGCGACCGGCTCCTCGTCGGCGAGCAGCGCCTTGGCGCGGCTGTTCAGCCGTTCCAGCCAGGCGAGCTTGTAGGTGAACTTGTCGGTGCCGATCGGATTGCCGTTGGGCAGGTAGATCGAGGCGATGCGGATCGCGCCGCGCTCGCCGGGCACCACCGCCTCCATGTAGCGGGCGTGGTCGTCGCCGTCGTCGCCGGGGAGGCGCGGGGTGACGTCCTCGAGCGGGCGCTTGGAGAGGATGGCGACGCCGTTATAGGTCTTCTGTCCGTGTACGGCGCAATTATAGCCGAGCGCCTCGAACGCCTCCCTGGGGAACTGGTCGTCCTGGCATTTCAGTTCCTGGAGGCAGACGACGTCGGGATCGGCTTCCTTGAGCCAGGCCGTCGCCGCTTCGACGCGGATGCGGATCGAATTCACGTTCCAGGTGGCGATTTTCATGCGGGGCGCTACGCTCGGGAGACGGTCGAGGTTAGACCGGATTCGCCCGCGGCGAAATCACACCGAAAAGCTCGTGCCGCAGCCGCAGGAGGATTGGGCGTTCGGGTTGTTGACCTTGAACGCGGCGCCGATCAGATCGTTGGAGAAGTCGATCTCGGCGCCCTTGAGGAAGTCGAGGCTGACGGGGTCGATCAGGACGGTGGCGCCGCCTTCCTCGATCACCAGGTCATCGTCCATGCGGGCGTCGTCGATGGCGAAATTGTACTGAAAGCCCGAGCAGCCGCCGCCGGTCACCGCCAGCCGCAGCATGGCCGGGGCGGGCTCCGATTTGAGGATTTCCGCGATGCGCTTGGCGGCGCGGGCGGAAACGGTCACGGGCAGGGCGGTTTCGACGGTCATCGGATATATCTAGTACCTCCGGGGCCTTTAAAAAAGGGGTTCATCCGCCTTCGCTCTTCGAGCTTCGGCGGACAGGCGCGGAGTTCCCCTTCGCTCCCCATGCCGGGGAGGTGAAAAGGAGGGGTGGCCATGACAAGTTGTGGGTATGGCGAATCCGGTCGGGCATCTGCTTCCACCGCTCTACGTGCCGCCGGCCGCGCGCGCGGCGTTCGCGACGCTGCCGGCGATCAGTCGCGGACGCTTCCACGAAGAGGCCGAGAGCGCGACGCGGACCTGCTATCAGCGCGACCGCGACCGCATCATCCATTCCGCCGCGTTCCGCCGGCTCAAGCACAAGACCCAGGTCTTCGTGCAGCACGAAGGCGACTATTACCGCACGCGGCTGACGCATTCGCTGGAGGTGGCGCAGATCGCGCGCTCGCTGGCGCGGGTGCTGGCGCTGGACGAGGACCTCGCCGAGGCGCTGGCGCTGGCGCACGACCTCGGCCACACCCCGTTCGGCCATGCCGGCGAGGAGGCGCTGAACGCCGCGACGGCCGGCATCGGCGGCTTCGACCACAATGCGCATGGCCTGCGCCTGGTGACGAAGCTCGAGCATCGTTACGCGGCCTATGATGGACTGAACCTGACCTGGGAAACCCTGGAAGGTCTTGTGAAACATAACGGGCCTTTGATTGCCCCCCTCCGGCCTTCGCACCTTACCGGTGCTACGGCCACATCCCCCGCCAGCGTTGCGCGCGCGGGGGAGGCGGACCTGTTACCGGCGCAACGTGCATTGCCAGGCCCGATCCAGTCCTTCGATGCGCGCTGGCCGCTCGACCTGGCGCGCTGGCCGTCGCTGGAGGCCCAGGTCGCGGCGCTGGCCGACGACATCGCCTATGTGAACCACGACATCGACGACGGGCTGCGCGCCGAATTGTTCGGCATCGACGACCTGGCGCAAGCGCCGCTGGCGGGCGCGCATGTGAAGGCCGTGCGCGCGCGGTTCGGCGAGCTGGAACTGGGGCGCTTCATCGGCGAACTCGTCCGTACCCTGATGAGCGTGATGGTCGACGACCTGCTGACGGAGACGCGAACGCGGATCGCGGCGGCAAGGCTTGCCACGGCGCAGGACGTGCGGGCGCAGGCGGGCGCCCTGGCGGCGTTCTCGGACGCGATGGGGGAGAGCGTGGCGGCGATCAAGCGCTTCCTGTTCGCCCACATGTACCGCCATCCCCGCGTCATGGCGCCGGTCGGGCGGGCCAAGACTGTGGTCGCCGAATTGTTCGCCGCATTCAGTGCCGACCCCGCCAGGATGCCGGCGGACTGGGCCGGGCTGTGCGGCGCCCCCGGCGATGCCGCGACCGGCGGGGTGGTGCGCGACTATATCGCCGGTATGACGGACCGATATGCCCTGAGCGAATATGCCCGCGTATTCGGCAGGGAGATCGTTCTTTAGGGGTTATTCGCGCCATGATTCGGGCGCAGGCGGGTGCTAGATTGCGCGTCTAGAATCGGAGCCCAGCAGATGGCCAATTACGAACGGGGATCGGACGACGTCCGCGTCTTTGACGGCGGCGAGGACGAAGAGGACGTCGAGGGCTCGCGCCTTCCGCTCCTGATCGTCATCGCGCTCCTGGTCCTGGCGGCGTTCGGGGCCGTGGTCTGGCTCGCCTATCAGCGCGGCGTGGCCCAGGGCCATTCGGAGATTCCGCGCGTGATCGCGGCCGAGCCCGGCCCGGCCAAGGTCGCGCCCGCCCATGCCGGCGGCACGCCGACGCCCTATACCGGACTGAAGATCTACCAGCAGCCGGCGCCCTCCGACGAAGAGGCGAACGCCGACACCGCGCCGCCCAGCGACGTGCCGGCAGCCAAGCCGACCACGACGATGGCGGCACCGATTCCGACGACGCCGCCCGTCACCACGCCGGTTGCGCCGCCCGCGGCCATGGCACCGGCCAAGCCGGCCGTCACGCCGCCGCCCGCCACCGTCAAGCCGGTGCCGGCCGCCGTCGCGCCGCCACCCGCGGCCGCCAAGCCGGCGGCCGAGACGCCCGCCCCGGCCGCCGGGGGCGCGCTGCTCCAGATCGGTTCCTACAAATCGCAAGCCGATGCGAACGCGGCCTGGGCGACCTACAAGGCCAAGCATGCCGGGCTGGTGGGCGGCCTGTTGCCCGACATCAAGCAAGTCGATCTCGGCGCCAAAGGCACCTGGTATCGCCTGCGGATCGCCGCCGGGGCCAAGGCGGAGGCGGCGGCGCTATGCGCCAAGCTCACGGCGGAAAACGGCGCCTGCATTCCGACCAAGTAACGCCGGGCTGAAGGGTTGGGGGGGATGCGTACGCGCGCGATCTATGGCTGCGCCGGACCGGTGCTGGACGCGGCGGAGCGCGACTTCTTCGCCGAGGCGCAGCCTTTCGGCTTCATCCTGTTCGCGCGCAACATCGTCGACCGCGCCCAGGTCCGGGCCCTGGCGGCGGCGCTGCACGCGATCGTGGCCGACGCGCCGATCTTCATCGACCAGGAAGGCGGGCGGGTTGCGCGCCTGAAGCCGCCGCTGTGGACGGCGCGGCCGGCGGCGGCCCGCTTCGGCGAACTCTATGCCGCGGGCCGCGAGGCGGCGCTGGAAGCGGCCTATCTCAATGCGCGGCTGATCGCCGACGATCTTCGCGACGTCGGGATCACGGTCGATTGCCTGCCGGTGCTGGACGTGCCGGTCGCGGGCGCCGACGCGGTGATCGGCGACCGCGCGTTCGCCAGCGACCCGGCGGCGGTCATCGATCTGGGCCGGGCGCAGATGGAAGGGCTGATCGAGGGCGGGGTGCTGCCCGTGATGAAGCACATTCCCGGCCATGGCCGCGCCAATGCCGATTCGCATCACGCCTTGCCGCGGGTCCCAACCGAGGCGGAGGAACTCTCGGCCACCGATTTCGTGACCTTCCGCAGCCTCAACACCTGCCCGATGGCGATGACGGCGCATGTGGTCTATGAGGCGATCGACCCGCAGCGCCCCGCGACCACCAGCCCCAAGGTGATTCGCGACGTGATTCGCGGCGAGATCGGCTTCGACGGCCTGTTGATATCGGACGATCTGTCGATGAACGCGCTGGACGGGCCTTTGCCGGTGCGTACAAAGGCTGCACTGTTTGCGGGTTGCGATGTCGTGCTTCACTGCAACGGCAAGATGGAAGAGATGCGCGAAGTGGCGTCGGAGACAAAAACCGTTGGACGGGCCGGCGCTGCGCCGGCGGAGGCCGCCTTGTCGCATCTGAGCCTGCCGGGCGCCTTCGACCGGGAAGCGGCCGAGGCGCGTCTCGCCGAACTGCTGAGTCCTTCGGCATGAGCGATCCGGGCGAGAATTTCGGCGATTTCGAAGCCAATGCGCCGCGCGGCGACGAGGCGCTGATGATCGCGGTGGACGGCTTCGAAGGGCCACTCGACCTGCTGCTCGCCCTGGCGCGCAGCCAGAAGGTCGACATCGCCAAGATCTCGATCCTGAAGCTGGCGGACCAGTACCTCGAGTTCATCGAGGGCGCCAAGAAGATGAACCTGGAATTGGCGGCGGACTATCTGGTGATGGCGGCGTGGCTCGCCTATCTCAAGTCGCGCCTGGTGCTGCCGCAGCCCGCCGGCATCGACGGCGAACCGACGGCGGACGAGATGGCGACGCGGCTGCGCTGGCGGCTGCAGCGGCTCGAGGCGATGCGCCAGGCGGCGGCGCGGCTGATGGCCGGCGACCGGCTGGAGCGCGACGTGTTCGCGCGCGGCGATCCGGAACCGGTCAACGTGGTCAAGCTGAAGACCTACAAGGACACGCTCTACGACCTGCTCACCGCCTATGCGACCCAGCGGGTCAAGAAGCTGGGCGGCCAGACCTATGTTCGCCAGCACGCCCCGGTGCTCCTGATCGAGGAAGCGCGGGCGCGGCTGGAGCGGATGCTGGGCCGCATCTCGGACTGGAGCGGGCTGGGCCGCCTCCTGCCGTTCGAATGGTCGGGGGGGCAGCGGCGGCGCTCGGCGCTGCGAGCACCTTGCTCGCATGCTTGGAACTGGCGCGCGACGGCAAGATCGAAATCCGCCAGATGGGCCCGTTCGAAGAGGTCTATATCCGGGACAAGAGCCAAATCACCGCAGAGGTAAGCCCATGAGTGGAGTTGCCCGCCTCGTCGCTAAGATCGAAACCGAAATGGGAGTGGAAGTGGAAACTGGGGATACCGAGGCGCCGGCGCAAGCTGTGGGCGTGAACCCCGAGCATTTGCGCATGACCGAGGCGCTGCTGTTCGCGGCGGGCGAGCCGCTGGACGCGAAGGCGCTGTCTACATCGCTGCCGGAAGGCGCCGACGTGCCGGCGCTGTTGGCCGAGCTTCAACGGATCTATGAGGGCAGGGGCGTAAACCTTTTGAATGTCGCGGGAAAATGGCAGTTCCGCACGGCGTCGGACCTTGCCTTCCTGCTGCGCAAGGAACAGCCCGAGCAGCGCCGCCTGTCGCGCGCCGCGATCGAGACGCTGGCGATCATCGCCTATCACCAGCCGGTGACCCGGGCCGAGATCGAGGACATCCGCGGCGTCATGCTGTCCAAGGGGACGCTCGACGTGCTGATGGAGATCGGCTGGGTCAAGATCCGCGGCCGCAAGAAGACGCCGGGACGCCCGGTCACCTTCGGACCACGGAGGCTTTCCTGGTCCAGTTCGGGCTGGAGAGCGTCAACCACCTGCCGGGGGTCGACGAGCTGAAGGCGGCCGGCTTCCTGGAGGCGATCCCGCCGGCGGGGTTCGACGTGCCCAGCCCCCAGCGACGACCTCGGCCCGGACGAGGAGCCCTATACCGGCGAAGAGACGGCCGACCTTGCGACCGGCGGGCCGGAGCTGACGTCGTAAGCGGGACGGCCGGTTTCTGATAGAATTGCACGATGAGCAGGATGGAACGAGCCATCGCGAAACTGCGCGCCCTTCCGCCGGAACGGCAGGAGGAGTTGGCCGAATATGTGGCCGAGCTCGCGGAAGAGCCGACGCCGTATCGGCTGACGGAAGAGCAACTGGCCGAGGTCGAGTTGGCCAAAAAAGAACTGGATGAAGGCAGGGTTGCGTCCCAGGCAGAAGTGGACGTCACTTTGGCGACGCGCCGGTCTTATTCCCTAGCGATTTCTCCGCGCGCCTTGATGCAGGTGGAGAACATCCGCGCCTATCTCGCCGAGCGCAATCCGGCGGCAGCGACGCGCGTGGTCGGCGCAATCCGCAGCGGGTTCGAGCGCCTGCGCCGGCGACCGTTGATCGGACGAATCGGAAGTGCGCCTGGGTCCAGGGAGTGGAGCGGCAGGCGCTGTCCGTACGTCATCGTCTACTAGGTGTCGGACGAGAGGGCGCTGGTGGAAATCGCCGGTGCTTTCACACCACGCAGGGCGAACGGAAACTCTAATCCTCCAGCTCCACCACCACCGCGTTGCCGCCTTCCAGCGCGATGGCGAGGTCGCCCTTGCGCAGGAGCAGCGCGTCGTTGCCGAAGACCTGGGCGCGCCAGCCGTGCAGGGCGGGGACGCCTTCGTCCTCCTCGGCCGCGAGGCGCTCGATGTCGTCGGCATTGGCGATCAGGCGCGGCGCGACGCCGACCGCCTCGGCGCGCAGGCGCAGCAGGGTCTTGAGCAGGTCGACCGCGGCCTGGGAGGGCTCGCGGCGGCGGCGCGGGCGGTCGAGCTCGATCGGCTCGGGCGCCTTGAGGTGCCGCCCCTCCTCGATCGCGTCCATCAGGCCCTTGCCGAGGCGCGAATTGGCGAAGCCCTTGGGCACGGCGCGGATGCTCTCGATCTTGTCGGCGCTGTCGGGCGGATGGGCGGCGATCTCCATCAAGGCTTCGTCCTTGAGGACGCGGCCGCGGGGAATGTCGCGCGCCTGCGCCTCGCGCTCGCGCCAGCGGCGAGCGCCGCGATCATCGACAGAAAGCGCTTGTTGGAGGTGCGCGGCTTGAGGCGCTTCCACGCGGATTCCGGATCCATTGCGTAGAGATCGGGGTCCTGCAGCGCCGCGATCTCCTCCTGCACCCATTGGGTGCGGCCCGTCTTTTCGAGGTTCTTCTTCAGGTATTCGTAGATCGTGCGCAGATGGGTGACGTCGCCGATGGCGTAGTCGAGCTGCTTCTGGCTGAGCGGCCGGCGCGACCAGTCGGTGAAGCGCGAGGACTTGTCGATCTCGACATGCGCGATCTTGCGGCACAGCGTCTCGTAAGAAGCCGCGTCGCCGAAGCCCGCGACCATCGCCGCGATCTGGCTGTCGAACAACGGATCGGGGATCATGCCGCCCTGGTGATGGAAGATCTCGATGTCCTGGCGCGCCGCATGCAGCACCTTGACGATGCCGGGCTGGCGCAACAGGTCGTAGAACGGCGTCAGATCGATGCCGTCGCCCAAGGGATCGACGATGGCTTCGATCCCCGGCGCCGCGACCTGGATCAGGCAGAGCTTGGGCCAGTAGGTCTGGTCGCGCATGAACTCGGTGTCGAGCGCGAGGTAGGGGGCGCCGTCCAGTTCGGCGACCAGGGCCTTCAAATCGGCCGTGTTTTCGATGATACGCATCCGACCGTGATAGCGGATTCGGACCCGTTGCGCGCGCGGCTATTTGGCCTTGAGCCCGACCGTCCGCCCGGCGATCCCGGCAGCATCGAAATAGAGCACGCCGCCCGCCTGTTGATAGTTAAGGATCGTCCGCACGCCGTTCGCCGCTGCCGCGTCGGCAGGCTTGATGCCGGCGGTGAACGGGACCGGCTTGCCGCCGGCCAGCGCCTCGGTCGCGGCCCGGCCGGTCAGGTGCCCCTTGGGGACGATTTGCAGGCCCAGGATGTGCGCCAGGGTCGGGGCGATGTCGGCGTTGGAGACCGGCGTGGGGTCGGCATAGCCCTTTTTGAAGTCGGGGCCGATGGCGGCCATGAAGTTGCGGGTGTCGGCGCGGCTGGGGCTGCCGTGCATGCCCTGGCCGGTGTGCAGGCCGGTGTCGGCGATCTCCACGGCGCAAAGCTGTTCGCCGAGCTTGCAATCCTTCGCCACCCAGGAGCGGAAGCCGACGACGATGGAAGGGTTGGGCAGCTTGGAGGCGCCGATCAGGTGGACCGCACTCATCGGCAGGGCGCCGGCGAAGCCCGCAGGGTCGGCCTTGAGCAGCGCGTCGTTGACGAAGAGCGCCCCGACATAGGGCGCCTCGACAAGGTGGGCGTAGACCGCCTTGGCGGTTTTGAGGCCGTCCGGACCCGGCGTGTAGACCAGGTCCGAGCCGCCATTGGCGGCGACGATGGCAAGCGGCTTGTCGGCGCAGGCCCGATCAGGCCCGAGCCGCGCGAAGGGTGGATGCCGGAGCCCTCGAAATCGACCTCGCTCATGTCGGCGTCGGGATCGAACAGGGGCTGGCCGAGCCAGCGCGCGACGTCGACGGCGAGGAAGCCGGAAGGGAGCGACGAGGGCTGCATGCTGCCGTCGGCGTTGGGCAGGCCGTGCGCGATGGTCGAGAAGCCGTGATCGGCGGTGACGAAGATGTCGGTGCTGACCGCAGGCCGAGATCGTCGAGCTTGTGCAGCAGGGCGCGCAGCGCATTGTCGGCATTGCGGATGCCGTCGTGACCGGTCGGGCCGTTGATGCCGGGCAATAGGTGGCCGTCGCTGTCGAGCTGAGAATGCTGGGTGCCGTCGGGATCGCGCGACCAGTAGAGCAGCGCGAAGGGCTTGTGCTGGTCCTTGAGATAGGGGAGCACGACCTCGGTGGTCGCGGTGGTGAGATAGGATTGCTGCACGAAATTGGGCACGGCGCTGAGCGGCGAGGCGTCGAGGGCCGTGGCCTGGCTGATCTGCCCGCCGAAGCCGCGCGGCAGGGGAACGCCGCCCGACGCCGTGCCGTCGGCATTGCGCGCCCGGTTGGTCGCATCGTCGATGACGATCGTCGACTTGCCGTCGAAGGCGGTGACGTCCTGGATGCCGGCGGGGCCGAGCTTGCCGATCACCGCCGTGTTCATGCCGGCGGCGCGCGCCGCGGCGAGCAGCGAGGTCTCGGCCATGTAGTCGTCGGGGTAATGCGCCTTGACCCTCGGCCAGCACCGCGTCGTCTTCCAGGAAGGTGACGGGCGTGCCGCCCTTGGCGGTGACGGGAAAATCGAACCACAGCGTGTTGGCATAGTCGCCGGTGTCGCCGAGATAGTGGCCGTGGCGATCGCCGAGGCGTTCGCGGTGGTGACCGTGGGATAGATCGCATGGCTGTTGCTGAAGTCGACGCCGCCCTGGCGCAGCGCGAACAGCGTCGGCGCGGTCTCTTGCGTCACGCTGGAATAGCGCAGGCCATCGGCGACGAAGACGATGACGTTGCGCGCCTGGGGGGTGGCCGGCGTCGCGGCGGCGGGCGCCGGGCGGTGGGCGGGCTTGGCGGCGGCGGGCGTCACGAGCAGCGCGCCGAGGACGGCGGCGCAGGCGAGGCGGACGAAACGCATGGAGAGAATCCCTTTTGCTGCCGTAACTTAAGCGATCAATTGCGACAGTTGCACTATGCCGGATCGGCTCTTGACCGGGGGGCCGATACCCGTCAAACACCCTGCGTTTTCAAAGGTTTTCCGTCATGCACGCCTATCGCACTCACACTTGCGGCCAGCTTCGCAAGGAGCATGTCGGGCAGACCGTCCGGCTGTCGGGCTGGGTCAACCGGCGGCGCGATCATGGCGGGCTGCTGTTCATCGACTTGCGCGACCATTACGGCGTCACCCAATGCGTGATCGAGCCGGACGCGGCCGCGTTCGCCGAATGCGACAAGGTGCGCTCGGAATGGGTGGTGACGCTGACCGGCAAGGTGGTGGAGCGCTTCGCCGAGGTCGTCAACAAGGACCTGCCGACCGGCGAGGTCGAGATCCGCATCGACGACATCGTGGTGCAGGCGACGGCGCCGGAACTGCCGCTGCCCGTGTTCGGCGATCTCGAATACCCGGAAGAGACGCGGCTGAAATACCGCTTCCTCGACCTGCGCCGCGAGCGGCTGCACCGGAACATCGTGCTGCGTTCGAAGATCATCCAGTCGCTGCGCACGCGCATGCTGGGGCAGGGCTTCACCGAATTCCAGACCCCGATCCTGACCGCGAGCTCGCCGGAGGGCGCGCGCGACTTCCTGGTGCCGTCGCGCCGCTATCCGGGGCATTTCTACGCCCTGCCGCAGGCACCGCAGCAGTTCAAGCAACTCATCATGGTGGCGGGCTTCGATCGCTATTTCCAGATCGCGCCGTGCTTCCGCGACGAGGACGGCCGCGCCGACCGCTCGCCCGGCGAATTCTACCAGCTCGACGTCGAGATGAGCTTCGTGACGCAGCAGGACGTGTTCGACGCGATCCAGCCGGTGCTGCTGGATACGTTCAACGAGTTCGCCGAAGGACGGAAGGTCTATGCCGAGGTGCCGCACATCACCTATGAGGACGCGGCGCTACTTTATGGAACGGACAAGCCGGACCTGCGCAATCCGATCAAAATCTGCGACGTGAGCGATGTGTTCGCGCGCGACGACGTGGCGTTCAAGGCGTTCAAGGGCAAGACGGTGCGGGCGATCCCGGCGCCGGGCGCCGCCGCGCAGGCACGCTCCTTCTTCGACCGGCTGAACGACTGGGCGCGCACGGAAGGCGCCGCGGGGCTCGGCTATGTGATCTTCGAGGACGATGGCGGCAAGACCGTGGGCAAGGGTCCCATCGCCAAGTTCATTCCGGAAAGCGCGCAGGCCGAGTTGATCGCGCGCGCCGGGATCAAGGCGGGCGACGCGCTGTTCTTCGCCGCCGACAAGACCGAGCGGGCCGCCAAGCTCGCGGGCCTGGCGCGCACCCGCATCGGCAACGAGCTGAAGCTGATCGAGGAAGGCTGCTTCAAGTTCTGCTGGATCGTCGACATGCCGATGTACGAGTGGAACGAGGACGAGAAGCGCATCGACTTCGGGCACAACCCGTTCTCGCTGCCGCAATACGATACGGCGGCGTTCATGACCTTGAAGGCGGACGCCAGCGCGAACGCCGACGACCGCGAGAAGATCCTGGGCATCAAGGTGTTCCAGTACGACATCGTCTGCAACGGCTATGAGATGCTGTCGGGCGCGGTGCGCAACCGCGATCCGGAGGTGATGCTGAAAGCGTTCGAGATCGCCGGCAGCGGCCGCGATTTCACCGAAGCCAAGTTCGGCGGCATGCTGAACGCGTTCCGCCACGGGGCGCCGCCGCATGGCGGCTGCGCGGTGGGGCTCGAGCGCGTCGTGATGCTGCTGGCGGGCGAAGAGAACATCCGCGAGGTCACGATGTTCCCGATGAACCAGCAGGGCCAGGACCTGTTGATGAACGCGCCGACCGAGGTCTTGCCCAAGCAACTGCGCGAGTTGCACATCCGCGTGGTGCAGCCGGAAAAACCCTGAGCGTTCGCCTCAAGGGTTTATGACGGTAACCGTCGGTATCGTGGGCAGGCTCGCCGCGGCCTTCTGCAAACCCCAGACCTGGTTCAGCAGGGTCAGGATTTGCATGCTCGCGTGGTCGGGAAATTCGATCATACAGTCCGGGGCGGCATACGCGCTCCGGCAGATTTGCGGGACCGAATAGAATTCGTGCTCATGCTCGATCTCGACGAAGCTGTCCGGTACGGCGGTGAGGCCGGTCTCGACCACGAAGAGGCGCTCGAACTCATAGGCGCCGTCCATGCGGCCGGCGTTGAGAAACGCCACCGGCTCGTAGACGCTTGGATTTCCTGCCCCGTTGTGGCGAAGCCGGTCGCGCCGCATCGCGTCGCGGCGGATGTTCTGCCCGATGAAATAGACCATGCCTTCGAGCGAGCGCGGCGTCAGGGTGATCGGCTTCGGCGCGTCGTTGCCGCCCCCTTGGCCGCTGACGGGTGGGGTCTGATCGGCGCAGCTCGAATTGCCGCCGGCTGTCACCGCGAGCGACTGCGGCGGCTGGTCGCCCCCCGGCGGCCGCGGTCCCGCGGCGTCACCGCTTTTCGGGTCGATTCCCAAGGCCCAGGTGACATAGGAATCCTTGGCGAGTTTGAGGGCGAGAGATTCGTCCTTCTTGCAGACCGCGACATCGATCGGAACCGCGCGAGCCGGCTTGGCTCCGTCCTTCACCGGCTCATAGACCATGGCGACCTCGAAGGACTGCTGGCTGAGGTCCGCCAGATATCTTGGGTTTTGCTGCACGACGCTCAGCGGCAAGCGATATTGCAGTTTGTGCTGGGTATTCGTGCCGATTTGAAGCTCCAGCGCCAGCAGCGTTCTGAGCACCTGCTGGAAGCACCGCATGGTGCGCGTCGCCGGCGACGCCAAGTCCGGCGCATCCAGAGCCGGATCATTCGAGAAGATCAGGATTTCATCGCGGATCGCGTCGGACAGGCCTGGATTGGGACTAGCCACGGGGGCCTTGCCCTTTGGGCCTGCCGGCACCGGCTTCATGTCCTCCGATGGAAGCGTCGCGGAAATCGTGCCGCGGTCGAAACAGGCCGGATCCATGACGCTTCCCCGATCCTCGTCGGTCCTGACCTGATCCGCGCTGAACTTGAAATCGCTGACGTCGTTCTTCGCGGCCTTCGCCGCAAGCGGGTGGGCGGCGGCAGCGGCCCTGACGGCATCGAGGTTGGCGGGCGGGCCGTCGCCGAAGAAATAGGCGCAATAGCGATTTCGGGGGACGCCGGGCGTGCGCTCGGCATAGGCCGCGCAGTGTTCGGCGACCGCGTTGGGAAGATTGCGCAGCGCCCCGCGCGTGATGTGAATATCGCCGAAATACATCAACGACAATTCCTCGAAATTCCATCCCTGCTTCTGGAAATGACTGAGGATTTGAAGCGAAACGGGACTCATCAGGCCGGTGATGTAGTTCTGGTCGTCGAGATTCTGGAGCGTCAGCTGGTTCTGCTCGGTGACGCCCAGCGTGGCCTGCAATCCCTTTGCGGTGGTCGACAACATCGAACCGGTGATCGCGCCCAGCGCCCCGAACGACGTGGTGCCGGCCTTGCCCAGAGGATCGGTCAAGACGACCGACGGCGACGTGCCGCTTGTCGCCGTGTTGGAGGTGATGCGCGAGTAGAAGGTGGGTTCGCGCCTGCTGGCGCGGACGGCGTTCAGCAGAAACAGGCTGTTGGTCGAGTCGGCGATGGCCCGATTGTAAGACAGCGCCCGTTCCGAAATCTCCGGCGAATATTGACAGGCAGCGGCAATCACTCCCGTCAGCAAAAGCACCGCCGCGTGGACAATATTTCTTGAAGACATGACGAGCCCCCCGGCAGCCGTGCCGAGAGGACGGTAGGTTCATGTCGGATTTGCGCAAGTAATCCGCCAAGGATAGCAGAATATATTCTGTGGATAAACTTGCCGACACTGTTCAGGCCCGCCGCGTCGTGGGGCGAGTCATGCTGCTCTTACGCTAACCCGCGCGCGGCCGCAGGACCTTGGTCGTGCCGCGGCTGCCCGACTGGATGTAGGTGATCGCGTCCTCGACGATCATGTGGCGCTCGACCAGCGGCCAGGCGGCGCGGCTGCGCGCGGTGTCGCACAGGGAAACGAGGACGCGGCCCCTGGGGGTCAGGAAGCGGGCATAGCGCCCGACGGTGGCGGCCGGATCGGGCAGATAGTTCAGGCACTGGTTGAAGATCACGGCGTCGAAGCGGCCATGCGGAAGGAAATCGTCGGCGGCGCCGAGGGCGAAGACGATGCGCCGGTCCTCGAGCGGCTTGGCCTGGGCGATGGCCTCGGGCGAGATGTCGATGCCGAGATAGGAGCGGAAGGGCAGGATCCCGAGCTTGGCCGCGAGCAGGCCGGCGCCGCAGCCGACGTCGAGGATCGTTTCGGGACTGAGGAACTGGCAATAGCCGAGGATCGTGGCGAGGCCGGCGAGGCTGCCGATGGTGCCGAGGAAATCCCAACGCCCGTCGCGGTACTCACGGTCCCACTCCGCCGGCGACACCGTCTGCGGACGGTAGCCGAGCAGCCTGAAGACCGGACCGCTGATGGCTTCCTTGAGCGGGTTCATGGTTTTCCAACCGTGCGCGAGCCCCGGCATGCGCCAAGGTGGGACAACAGCCCCAATTCCGGGGACATCGCTACAAGAAGCGTGCCGTGCCCGGCGTGGCCGCGGTGGCTGGAAACGGGAAGCCTAGTTCAGCTTGGCCGACAGCGACTTGATGCTGCCGTCGATCAGCGCGGCGGCGCGCGCCTCGTCCATCCGGGCGGCGATCAGCTTCTCGGCCGCGGCGGTCGCGGCATCGGCGGCGAGGCTGCGGATCTCGGCCATCGCGGCGGCTTCGGCCTGGGCGATCTTGTCCTGGGCCTGGCGGGCGCGGCGTTCGATCTGCACCGTCAGCGCGGCGCGCGCCTCGGCGGCGAAGCGCTCGGCCTCGGCCCGCGCCTCGGTGACGATGGCGGCGGCTTCGGCTTCGGCGCCGGCGGCCTTGGCCTTGAAGCCGGCGAGCAGCGTTTCGGCTTCCTCGCGCAGGCGGCGGGCCTCGTCGAGTTCGGCCTTGATCCCGGCGGCGCGGGCGTCGAGCAGGCCGGCCACCATCTTGGGCACGCCGACATAGAGCAACAGGGCGATGACGGCGACGAAGCCGACGGCGACCCACAGTTCCGGTTCCGCGAGGATTTCCATGGCTCAGCTTCCTGTGGCGGCGCGCACCGCGGCGGCGGCCTCGTCGGCGCCGACCGTGTCGCCGGTCAGGCGCGCCACGATCTGGATCGCCGCGGCTTCCGCCGCCTTGGCGATGTGGGAGCGGGCTTCGCCGCGGGAGGCGGCGATGCGGGCTTCGGCGCCCGCGATGTCGGCCTGCGCCCGGACATCGGCCTCAGCCTTGGCGCGGTCGATCTCGCCGAGGACGGCCTTGCGGCCTGCCTCGGCCAGGGCCTGGGCGCGGGCCCGGGCGGCGGCCAGGGCGGTCTGGTAGGCGGCCGACGCGGCCTCGGCGGCGCCGCGATCGGCCTGCGCCTGGGCCAGGTCGTCGTTGATGCGGCCCCGGCGGATGACGATCACGTCCTTGATGCGCGGACCCGCGATGCGCCACAGCACGACGAACAGGAAGCCGAAGGTGATCGCCAGCCAGAAAATCTGGCTGGAGAAGGTCTCGACCTTGAAGGGCGGAAAACCGGCGCCCTCGGCCTTGCCGGGGACTTCCGTCGATTCCGTCGTCGGGTTCGCGGCCATCACGCGGCCTTCACGTGAACAGGATGATGAGCGCGATCACCAGGCCGAACAGGCCCGTCGCTTCGCACAGCGCGAAGCCGAGGAGCAGGTTGGTGGTCTGGCCGGCGGCGGCGCCCGGGTTGCGCAGCGCGCCCGACAGGTAGCTGCCGAACACGTTGCCGATGCCGATGCCGGCGCCGACGAGGGCGATACAGGCAAGGCCCGCACCGATCATTTTTGCTGCTGCGACGTCCATTTTCTTGCTTCCTTCTAAAGATCAGTGATGGTCGTGGAGATGGAGGGCTTCGTTGAGATAGATGCAGGTCAGGATCGCGAACACGTAAGCCTGGAGGAACGCGACCAGCAGTTCGAGCAGCATGATCGCGACGATCAGCGCCATCGGCGCGACCGAGAGCACGCTGAGCACGCCGCCGGCGCCGCCGAGCAGCACGACGAAGCCCGCGAACACCGCGAGCATGGTGTGGCCGGCCAGCATGTTGGCGAACAGACGCACCGAAAGCGAGATCGGGCGGGTGAGGAAGGAGATGACCTCGATCGGCACCAGCAGGAAGAGCAGGGGGAGCGGCGCATGCGGCACGAACAGCTTGAGGAAGCCGATGCCGTGCTTGGCGAAGCCGGTAACGATCACGGTCAGGATGACGAGGGCGGCGAGACTGAAGGTCACGGCGATCTGGCTGGTGACCGTAAAGGCCCACGGCACCATGCCGAAGAAGTTGCAGAACAGCACGAAGACGAAGAGCGTGAAGACGAAGGGGAAGAAGCGCAGCCCCTCTTCGCCGGCCGAGCTGTCGATCATCCCGGCGACGAATTCGTAGGACATCTCCGCCATCGACTGGACCCGGCTGGGCACCAGGCGGCGGCCGCTCATCGCGAAGGTCAGGAAGGCGGCGGCGGCCATCACGACCACGACCATGAACAGCGACTGGTTGGTGAACGAGACGTCGTAGCCGCCGATGTGCAAGGGCACGATCGGCTTGATGGTGAACTGCTCCATCGGGTTCATGGCCACGGGCTCAACTCTCCTCGTCGTCGTTCACCGACGTCGCGGGATGAGCCGCGATGTCGGCGTTGATCTCACTCGCCGCGCGCATCACGTTGCGGATCCCGGCAACGGCGCCCAGCACGAACAGCACGATGAGGAAGACCGGCTTGGTGTGGATACCGAAATATCCGAACGCCCAGTCGAGGCCCCATCCCAGCGCGCCGCCGACCAGCAGCGCGGCCACGAGTTCCGTCGCGAAACGGCCGGCGACGCCCAGTTGCGACGGCGGCGGACGCTTCGCTGCGACCGCGCGCTTGCGCTGGGCTTCGTCGAGCCGCTTGCCCAGGTCGCGCAAGTCCTTCGGGCCCTGAGCAGCCATGCCCAATTCTCCCGTTTCGGCCAAATATTCCGCGCAATTGCTGGCCTTCGCGGCTCCCCGAAGGCGCGCGGACCATAGGGTTGGGTCGGAAAGGTGTCAACAATGCAAGAATGGGGTTAAGCGGCTGGAATTGCTGGGCGATCGAGGGGCGCGGCGAAATGCGCGCGGGTTTGTTTTAAGCGGTGTTTTCAGATGACGTGAATCACCAAACTCCGTCATCCCCGGGCTTGTCCCGGGGACCCATACTCCCAACCGTCGCATGGGTGTTCATGGATGGCCGGGACAGGCCCGGCCGTGACGGGAATAATTATGAAAGCCGAACAGACACGGCGCATTGTTTTGCCGCAGCGAAGATGTGGCTTGGCCCGGGTCCCCTTCCCCTCGCTGCGCTCTCGCGGGGATGACAGCGGAGTGTGTTGCTACTCCGCCGCCACCTTCTCGGCTTCCGCCAGCGTCACCGAGACGAGCTGGCTGACGCCGCGCTCGGCCATCGTCACGCCGAACAGGCGGTGCATGCGGCTCATGGTCAGCGCGTGGTGGGTGATGACCAGGAAGCGGGTATCGGTCAGGCGGGTCATCTCGTCGAGCAGGTTGCAGAAGCGCTCGACATTGGCGTCGTCGAGCGGGGCGTCGACTTCGTCCAGCACGCAGACCGGCGCCGGGTTGACCAGGAACACCGCGAAGATCAGCGCCATCGCGGTCAGCGCCTGTTCGCCGCCCGAGAGCAGGGCGAGCGATTGCAGGCGCTTGCCCGGCGGGCGGGCGAAGATCTCGAGGCCGGCTTCCAGCGGATCCTCGGACTCGGTCAGCGTCAGCTTGGCCTCGCCGCCTTCGAACAACTTGCTGAACAGGGTCTGGAAGTTGGCGTTGACCTTCTCGAAGGAGGCGAGCAGGCGCTCGCGCCCTTCCTTGTTGAGGCTGGTGATGCCGCGGCGCAGCCGCTCGATGGCGCCGACGAGATCGTCGCGGTCGGTGGTCAGCGTCAGGAGGCGCGCTTCCTGCTCGGCGGCTTCCTCTTCGGCGCGCAGGTTCACGCCGCCGAGCTGCTCGCGCTCCTGTTTCAGCTTCTCGACGCGCTTGTCGGCCTGTTCCAGCGCCGGCAGCTCCTCGCCGTCCTTGATCTCGGCGCGTTCGGGAAGCTCCTGCGGCGTGCATTCGAGCTCGTCGCGGATGCGGTCGCGCAATTCGCCGATGCGGGCATCGGCGGCTTCGGTCAGGGCCTGGGCGCGGGCGCGTTCCTCGCGCGCGGCGGAGAGCGCGGCGTCGGCGGCCTTCGCGGTCTTGTCGGCCGCGGCGAGCACGCTTTCGGCCGAGGCGCGGGCGTCGGCAGCGTGCTGGCGCGCGGTGTCGGCGGCGGCGATGGCGTCGAGCAGGCTGCCGCGCTGGCGCGCGATCTGTTCCGGCAGGGCTTCGGCAGCGTCGCGCTCGACGCTGAGTTCGTCGCGGCGGCGTTCGAGCTCTTCGATATGGGCGGCAGCGGCGGCGCGGCGTTCTTCCCAGCGGCCGCGTTCGTCGGCGATGGCGGCGAGGCGGCGCTGGCGGTTCTCGCCCTCGCGCCGAAGGCCGTCGAGCGTGGCGCGGGCTTCGGCATAGGAGGTGCGGGCCTCGGCATTGCGGGCGCGGGCACCGGCGCTGTCCTGGGTGAGCGCGACGCCGTCGCCCAATTGCTCGAGTTCGGCTTCGGCGTTGCGGCGCGAGTCCAGCGCCGCTTCGTGGCTTTGCGTCAGGCGGCGGATTTCGGCTTCGAGCGAGGCGAGCTGCGAGGCGCGCTCGGCGGCGGCGCGGGCGGCCTTGGTCGAGAAGTCCTGGGCGGCGATCAGCGCCTGGTCGGTGCCGCGCTCTTCGCGCTCGGCGGCGCGTTCGGCTTCGCGGGCGGCGTTGGCGGCGTCGCGCGCGGCGGAGTAGGCGGCGAACACCGTGGCGCGGCGTTCCTTGGCGGCCTCGATCTCGCTATCGAGCGCGGCCAGCCGGTTGCGCTGGGCGAGACGCACAGCGGCGGCCGACGGCGCATCGGCAGACGCGGCGTAGCCGTCCCAGCGCCATAGATCGCCGCGCGGCGACACCAGGCGCTGGCCGGGCTGCAGGAACGCCTGCAGCGTCTTGCCCTGGTCGGGAAACACGACGCCGGTCAACGCGAGGCGGCGATGCAGCGCGTCGGGAGCCTTGACGAAATCGCCGAGCGGCTTGGCGCCGACCGGCAGCGGCACGTAAACGTCATAGCCGCCGAGGTCGCGCCAGTGATGCGGCGAGGCTTCGTCGAGCGGCGCCTGGAGATCGTCGCCGAGCGTCGCGGCGAGCGCGGCTTCGTAGCCCGGCTGGACATGCACCGCGTCGACCAGCGGCGGGAAGAGGTCCTGGCCTTGCGGACGCAAGAGATCGCCGAGCGCCTTGGCCTCGGCGGAGAGGCGCTGCCATTCGCGTTCGGCTTCTTCGAGCGGCAGGCGAGATTCGGTCTCGGCGCGCTGGGCGGCGGCGAGGGCTTCGCGCGCCGCGTCGGCGGTGAGGCGGGCGGCGACCGCGAGGGCGCGGGCCTGCTCGCCCGCGGCTTCGGCGGCGACCACGTCGGGCGCCTGCGAGGCATCCTGCAAGGCGCGGTCGAGACGGGCCCTGGCCTGGCCAAGCTGCATCTCGCTGCTTTCGGCGAGCGCGGAGGCGAGCTCGCGCGAGCGTTCGGCGCTGGCCTTGCGGGCGTTCCAGTCGGCGAGCTCGGAGGTCAGGCGCTCCAGCGTGCGTTCGGCCTCGCCCAGCGCTTCGTTGAGGCTCGCGGCCAGGGCGTCGGCTTCGGCGATTTCGTCGGCCGAGCGGGCCATGGCGGCCTCGAGAGTCTCGGCCTCCGCCGCCAGCGCGCCGAGCGCCGCCTGGGCGTCGCTGTCCAGCGTGCGCTCACGCTCGATGTCCTGCTGCGTCTGGCCGATGCGCTGGCGCAGGCGCTGGGCGGCTTCGCGGGCGCGGGCTTCTTCCTGATCGAGCTGTTCGCGCGCGATCGTCAGGCGATGCAGCGCGGCATTGCGTTCCGCTTCGGCTTCGCGCAGCGGCGGCACTTCGCTGGCGGCATTTGCCTGGATCGTCGAGGCTTCGGCGGCGTGTACGGTGCAGCTCTCGACCGCAGCGGCGGCGGCGGCAAGCTCTTCCTCGGCGGCGCGCAGGCGCAGTTCGGCGGCGGTCCAGCGCAGGTGATGCGCCAGCGCCTCGGCCTTGCGGATGTGCCCCGAAAGATTGCGGTAGCGCGAGGCCTGGCGGGCCTGACGCTTGAGGCTGGCAAGCTGGCCCTCGACCTCGCGGATGACGTCGTCGAGACGGCCCATATTGGTTTCGGCGGCGCGCAGGCGCAGCTCGGCCTCGTGGCGGCGCTGGTGCAGGCCGGCGATGCCGGCGGCTTCTTCCAGGATGGCGCGGCGGGCGAGCGGCTTCTGGCTGATGAGCAGGCCGATCTGGCCCTGGCGCACGAAGGCGGTGGAGCCGGCGCCCGACGAGGCGTCGGCGAAGAAGAGCTGCACGTCCCGCTGGCGCACATCGCGGCCGTTGATGCGGTAGACGCTGCCGGCCTCGCGCTCGATGCGGCGCGAGATCTCGATGGAGTCGTATTCGTTATAGGCGCCGGTGGCGGTGCGGTCGGCATTGTCGACGAACAGCGTGACCTCGGCCATGTTGCGGGCCGGGCGGCCGCCGGAGCCGGCGAAGATGACGTCGTCCATCTCCCCGCCGCGCAGCGAGGAGGGCCGCGTTTCGCCCATCACCCAGCGCAGGGCGTCGAACAGGTTGGATTTGCCGCAGCCATTGGGCCCGACCACCGCGGTCAGGCCGGGTTCGACATGGAGCTCGGTCGGTTCCACGAAGGATTTGAAACCCGACAGTCTGAGCCTGGTGAACTTCAAGGAGTTGCGCCGTCCTACGCGAAAAACTGGCGGTTACGCTGGTGCCAGCGGCAAAGCCGATCATGCCCCGATTCTGGGCTCAAGTTGCGGGCACTTGGCCTGATTCCAAGGGAGAAGGTCAATGAATTGAAAGGAGTTATCCGCAGGCACGCCCCTGCGGCGTCTCCCCCTCCCGCCGCTATTTTTTGGCCAGCACCGCGTCGAGCCGGGCCTTGACCGCCGTCCAGGGCGCCCCCGGCGTCTGGACTTCGCCGTTGATCACGAAGGTCGGCGTGCCGGTGACGCCGTAGCGGGTCATGGCGTCCTGGGCGACGGCGGCGACGCGCGCCTGCTTGGCCTTGTCGTTCATGCAGGCCAGGGCCTGGTCGCTGGTCAGCCCGGCGATCCGCGCCAGCGCGATCAGGCCGCCCTGGACGTCGGTGATGCCGTATTCCGGATCCCAGGATTCCTGCTTGCTGTAGAGCAGGTCGATGAAGGGAAAATAGCTCTCCTTCGGCAGGCAGCGCGCCAGCGTCTCGGCCGGCACGTCGGCGGCGCCGATCGGGAAGACGCGGAAGATGTAGAACACCTTGCCCTTGTCGATGTAGTTCGCCTTGAGGTCCGGAATGCCTTCCTCGTTCATGCGCTTGCAGTGCGGGCACATCGGCGCGGCATATTCGATCACCACCGCCGGGGCCTTGGGATCGCCCAGCGTGCGGTCGTCGGCCGTGGTGACCGGGCCGCCGCCCGAGCCGCTGCCTGCCGTCGGGTCGGTGTCGGGCTTGCCCATGATGAACCAGGCGGCGGCGCCCAGCGCCAGCAAGGCGGCGACGATGACGCCGAGCAGGATTTGATTGCGACTCAAGGGGATCTCCGCAGCTTGTGCCGCCTGCTTTTGGCAGAGGCGGCGGACGGGTTCAATCCGGCGTCCGCTCCCGCGTCCGCTGGCGGGCGAGATTAAGCAAAGCCTGGCCGAGATTGGGCGGTCCCTGCCAGCGCCGGACCGGGTCGGCGGCGGCCGGCTCGACCGGCTGGGGCCGGCGGGGGGGAGGCGGGGGGGCGTCGGCCAGCGTGCCCTGGACGAATTTCAGGCGCACCACCGCGACCCGGCCGAGATAGGAATTGATGCGGGCGCAGAGCGCCCGGCTCTCGTGCTGGAGGAAAAGCGCGGCGGCGGGTTCGGCCTTGAGGGTGAGGACCCCGCCGGACGGCGAATCCGTCAGCCGGAGCGGGCGGGCGAGGCGGGCGGTGTCGGGTCCGGCGATCTCGCTCCAGCGCAGGACGAGCGTCGGATCGGAGAAGCCGGCGCGCACGAAGGCGCCGCGCGCCGCGAGCGTCGCGTCGCCGCTGACCTCGCCGACGCGGCCGCGGCGCGGCGGTTCGGGTTGTTTGTCGTTCGGCGTTTGCGCCATGGTGCGAGTATGCCAGCGCGCACCGTGCGGAAGCAAAAAGCCAGACAGGTCGAGGCCCAGGGGTTGCTCGATTGGTACGACGCGAACCGGCGGACGCTGCCCTGGCGGGCGCGGGCCGGGCGGCGCGCCGATCCCTATCATGTGTGGCTCTCCGAAATCATGCTGCAGCAGACCACGGTGCAGGCGGTCGGCGCCTATTACGTCAAGTTCCTGAAAGCCTGGCCGACGGTCGTGGGACCTTGCGGCGGCGGCGCAGGACGAGGTGCTGACCGCCTGGGCCGGGCTCGGCTATTACGCGCGGGCGCGCAACCTGCACGCGGCGGCCAAGGTCGTGGCGGACGAACTGGGCGGGACATTCCCCCGGACGCTCGAAGGCCTGCGGGCGCTGCCGGGGGTCGGCGACTACACCGCAGGCGCGATCGCGGCGATCGCCTATGACCTGCCGCATGCCGCGATGGACGCCAATGCCGAGCGCGTGATCGCGCGGGTGTTCGCAATTGACGAGCCGCTGCCGAAATCGAAAGCGGCGATGCGCGACGCGTTGCAGGCGCTGGTGCCGGCGAAACGGGCCGGCGACTTCGCGCAGGCGCTGATGGATCTGGGCTCGCTGATCTGCACGACCAAGCGGCCCGCCTGCGCGCGCTGCCCGTGGTTCGATGGGTGCGAGGCGCGGGCGCGCGGCATCCAGGAGACGCTGCCGGTCAAGGCGCCGAAGATGCTGCGGCCCTTAAAGCGCGGCGCGGCGTTCGTGGCGCGCGACGCGGAGGGCGCGGTGCTGCTGGTGAAACGTCCGGAAAAGGCTCTGCTCGGCAACATGATGCAGCCGCCGCTGGGACCGTGGACGGAAGACTTTCCGTCGACCGCCGAGGCGATACAGCAAGCGCCGTTCAAGGCTGATTGGAAGAAACGCACGGGCGTGGTGCGGCACGGCTTCACGCATTTCGAATTGGAGATCGAGGTGTATGCCGCGGAGGTATCACACAGACCCAAACACCTCCACCTTTGTCATCCCCGGCCGAGCGAAGCGAAGCTGAGCGAGGGGAAGGGGACCCAGGTGGATAGATCGGGCGCGGCCCAACCACCTGGGTCCCCTTCCCTCGGCGTGCTGACGCACGCCTCGCCGGGGATGACAACGGTGGTTTGGGCCGATGATCTCAGAAAAGTCGCGCTGCCGACGGTGATGAAGAAGATCGTCGAACACGCCCTGGCTGGTGACGGCCCGCTCTTCGCGCGGCGGCGCTAGCGCCGTCACGGCTGCAACGACCACGACCGCCAGCCTTTCGCCAGGATATAGCTGACCAGCGTCACGATCGCGAGGCTGCCGTCGACCAGGATGATGTTGCCCGTGTTGTCCGAAAGCGGCGCGTCGGCGATATGGGTCGGTACGATGTACATCACGAAGATCGTGATGGCCGCCTTGTGGAAGAAGGCGAGCTCCCAGATGCCCGGCAGGCGGCGCGGAAACAAGCCCAGCAGGATAAAGAGACCGGCGAAGACCAGAAAGGCAAGCATCCGCCATGCCTCGATATTGACCCGCTCGGGCAGGATCGATCCGAAATCGGACGCGGCGTTGGCGAAGGCACCAATCGAGGCGACGCCGAGGACGATCATCAGAATGCGCGCAAGGCGGTCGCGCCCAGGCGCAACGCCCGGTCGTTGGTCTTGCTGAAGCACTTGCGAAGTCATCGATCTTCTCCCGCTCGGGCGCCGTGTCCATGCGCCACGCGTCGAAGATCGGTCGGACCGGCTATGAAATAAATTGCCTAGATTCGTTCTCCTGCTATAGAAAAAGTTATGAACCAGGAGCCGGACTGGACGCTTTATCGGACATTTCTGACGGTCGCGAGGCTCGGCTCCCTCTCCGCGGCGGCGCGAGCGCTGAGCCTGACGCAGCCGACGGTGAGCCGGCACATCGAGATGCTGGAGGCGGCGCTGGAGGTGAATTTGTTCCTGCGCTCGCCGCGGGGTCTGTCGCCCACCGACATCGCGCGCGATCTGCTGCCGCAGGTCGAGGCGATCGCCACCTCCGCCGCGAGCCTGCTGCGCACCGCGGAGAGCGGCAAAGGCGAGATGGCGGGCTGCGTCAAGCTCACGGCCAGCGAGAATATGGGCGTCGAGCGCCTGCCGCCGATCCTGGCGGCGCTGCGGCGCCGGCATCCGCGTCTCGATATCCAGCTTGTGCTCTCGGACGCGGTGCAGGATCTCTTGACGCGCGAAGCGGATGTAGCGGTGCGGCAGGCGGTGCCGACGCAGAACGCCCTGTTCGCGAAAAAGCTCGCGCCGACCGTGATCGGGCTCTACGCCCATCGCGCCTACTTGGAGCGCCGGGGCGAGCCGCGCTCGCTCGCCGAGCTCGGTGATCACGATCTCATCGGCTTCGACACGCGCACGCCGGCGCGGCGGGTGACCCTGGAGCGGTTCCCGGAGCTCAAGAATCTCCGCTTTGCCCTGCGCGCCGACAGCGATCTGGCGCAACTCGCCGCGATCCGCAGCGGGCTTGGGATCGGCACCACGCAGGTGAGCATCGCGCCCGGGAGCCGGACCTGAAACGAGTCCTGGCCGACCGGTTCGCTTTCGAACTCCCGCTCTGGATCGTGATGCACGAAGACCTGAAATCCAGCGCCATCTGCCGTGCGGTGTTCGATGCGCTGGTGAAGGGACTTTCAGCGCCCGGTCGTTGACGCGGCGCAGCCTTCGTGGCGCGCGATGCGGACGACGGCCGCTGTTCCGCCGCTAAAGCGTCAGGCAGAAATAGGTGCCGCCGGTGTCGTAGCGGTTTATGTGCGCATCGCGCTCATGGGCGTCGTCCCACACATGCCACGTCTTGTCCTCGCGTTGGGCGTGCAGGTTTTCCGCAGTGCTCCAGTTGCACAGTTTCTGCGCCGTCGCGATGGCAGTCGCCTCGTCGCGGACGACCTCGCGCGGCGGCAGGACGCAGGCGCAGAGCGCCAGCAGGAGCGCCAGAGCCGCCGCGCGCGTCACGCGAGATCCGCCCGCAGCCGCTGGCGCAGCACGTCGATCGGGATCAGCGTGCCGTTATGCTCGTATTGCCAGAAGGTCCAGCCGTTGCAGGCGTCGAGACCCTGGACATGCGCGCCGATCTGGTGGATCGAGCCGGTCGCGTCGGCGCAGACCAGCGTGCCGTCGGCGCGGACCTTGGCGCGGTGGCGCTTCTGGGTGCCATGCAGGACGGTGCCGGGCGGCAAGAGGCCGCGCTCCACCACCCAGCCGAACGGGATGCGCGGTTCGGAGCGCTTGGAGCGCGTGACCTCGATCGCGTCGTCGGGCGCCGGCACGACGGCGGCGATGCGGTCGCGCGCGACCTTCGCATAGGTCTTGTCGCGCTCCAGGCCGATGAAATGGCGCCCCAGCCGCTTGGCGACGGCGCCGGTGGTGCCGGAGCCGAAAAAGGGATCGAGCACGACGTCGCCCGGCCGGGTCGAGGCCACGATCACGCGGTGCAGCAGCGATTCCGGCTTCTGCGTCGAATGCGCCTTCTGGCCGTCGGCGCCCTTGATCCGCTCATTGCCGGCGCAGATCGGCAGCGTCCAGTCCGAGCGCATCTGGAGTTCGTCGTTCAGCGCCTTCATCGCCTCGTAGTTGAAGGTGTATTGCTGCTTGGCGTTCCGCGTCGCCCAGATCATGGTCTCGTGCGCGTTGGTGAAGCGGCGGCCGCGGAAATTCGGCATCGGGTTGGTCTTGCGCCACACCACGTCGTTGAGGATCCAGAAGCCGAGATCCTGGAGGATCGCGCCGACGCGGAAGATGTTGTGGTAGGAGCCGATCACCCACAGCGCCCCGGTGTCTTTGAGAACGCGGCGCGCCTCGGTGAGCCAGGCGCGGGTGAACGCGTCGTATTCGACGAAGCTGGAGAACTGGTCCCAATCGTCGTCGACGGCGTCCACCTTGGACTGGTCGGGACGGCGCAATTCGTTCTTGAGCTGGAGATTGTAGGGCGGGTCGGCGAAGACCAGGTCGGCGCAGCCGTCGGGCAGGGCGCGCATGTTTTCCACGCAATCGCCCTCGATCACCTGATCCAGCTTCAAACCCGCCATCCGCCCCACCGTTTTTATCAACAGAAGAGCGCACACTGATTCTTTGTGATTCGCGCGTCAAGAGTCTTGTGAATCAAGATGTTAAGCGGGAATCCTCAAGACGCGGCGCGGTACAAGATGTTGTGCACAGGGGCGAAACTGCGCCGGTGATGGGGGGTCGGACCGTGGCGATTGAGCGCTTCGAGGTGCTCGGGCGTGCCGTAGCCCTTGTTGCTGTGCCAGCCGTAATGCGGATGGCTGTCGTGCAGCGCCGCCATCATCCGGTCGCGCGTCACCTTGGCGATGATCGAGGCGGCGGCGATGGAGACCGACTTGCAGTCGCCGTCGACGATGGTGTCGCAGGGACAGGGGAGCGGCGGGGCGTCGTTGCCGTCGACCAGGGCGAAGGCCGGCGCGACCAGGAGGGCGCGGACGGCGCGCGCCATCGCCATGTGGGTGGCCTGGCGGATGTTGATGAGGTCGATCTCGTCGACCGTCGCCTCGCCGACGCCTACCGCCACGGCGCTTTCCATGACCGCGGCATAGAGCTGTTCGCGGCGGTCGGCGTCGAGCTGCTTGGAGTCGTTGATCCCCTTGGGCACCTTGCTCCGGGTCAGGATCACCGCCGCCGCGACGACCGGACCGGCCAGGGGGCCGCGCCCGGCCTCGTCGACGCCGGCGACCAGGCCGGTGACGATCCGCTTGAGGACGCGCGACTCGTAGATGTAGTGCGGCATCGCTCCACCCTATCAGGGCAAAAGAGGCCGAACAGCGAACGGCGGCGACTTATGCACACGCCAAAGCGGGCTATTCGGCCGCTGCCGCGAACCACAACGGCACGACATAGTCGTAGGTGATCTCCTCGCCGGGCGCGATGTCGCGCAGCGCGATCACGCTGATCTCGTCGCTGTCGTAGTGGTGCTCCAGCGTGGCGTTGGGCGCGTCGGCATGGTTGTAGATCGACAGGTAGCCGAGGCCGATGCAGCATTCCTTGCCGGGCTCGGGCGCGTCCAGGTTCTCGTGCCAGGCCATGCCGTAATCGTTGAGGCCGGGACATTCGGAGTCCTTCAGCGCCAGGGGCAGGACGGGCGAGCGCTCGACGGTCTCGCCGGCCGCGATCGCGTCCGTCGCGACCACGCCGCGGCCTTTGCCGACGATCTTCACGCAAGCGATTTTCAGCATGGACGTCTCCGCGATTCTCCAGCGAAGAATAATTTCACCGGCGAGCGCGGGCAAAAGCAAAGAGCCCCGGAGTTTCCCCGAGGCCCTTCGCGATGCCCGACTTGAACGTCAGTGGTTCCCGCCGCCGCGCCAGTCGCGACCCCCTGCCGTTGCGCCAGTCGCGACGATTGCGATCGGTGTCGCGGTCGCGCTGCAGATTGTAGAAGGAATTGCGATGGTTCGACTGATACCATCTGCGCTCCTGGCTGTTGCGCCAGCGGTGCCAGCGGCGGTTCTTGTCGTAGTAGCCGTCGGAATAGCCGAACACGACGTCGCCGAGCGTGATGGAGAAATTTACACCAGCCGCGTGTGCCGCGGGCGTGGTGGCTGCGGTCAGGCCTAACGCGCACAGCGCGGCGCCGACGCATAGTCCATTGAGCAATTTGTTCATCAACAGATTCCTTTTCGAGTGATTGGCGACAGACTGCCCCAGGGCCGTTGCTGTATCACAAAGGGTCGATTGCTCCGATCAGAAACATCGGAATCGATTGTGGCCGGCGCCATCATTCCCGCGCCGAGCGCATCACCGCGAAGGACAGCAGCAGCGTCAGAAGCGCTTGGACACCGGGCACCGCGTAAGGCGGCATCCCATCGGGTGCGCGGTATCAGGGGCGATGCGCTCCATCAGCGCGACGGAGAAGCTAGACGCGCGCCGATGCCGGCTCGAGGGGCCCGAACAGCGAAAGCTGGTCGCCGGTCCGGAGCGGCTTGCGGAATTTGGCGGTGGTCAGCGGGCGGACGTCCTTGTTCAGGCCGAGCCGCTTGACGGCCATGTGGAAGCGCCGCGCGATCATCTCGGCATAGGGGCCGGTGCCCTTCATGCGGGTGTTCCAGGTGGCGTCGTAATCCTTGCCGCCGCGCATCGAGCGGACCAGCGACATGACATGCTTGGCGCGCGCCGGCTCGTTGGCCTCCAGCCATTCGCGGAACAAATCCTTGATCTCGAGCGGCAGGCGCAGGAGGACATAGCCGGCGGAGCGGGCGCCGTGCTGCGCGGCGGCCGCGAGCACCGCTTCCAGCTCGCCGTCGTTCAGCGCCGGAATCGCGGGCGCGAACATCACGCCGGTCGGGATGCCGGCATCCGACAGCGCCTTGATCGCAGCGAGGCGGCGCTGCGGCGTGCCGGCGCGCGGCTCCATGCTGCGGGCGAGGCGGCGGTCGAGCGTCGTCACCGAGAGCGCGACCTTGGCGAGGCCGTCGCGCGCCATGTCGCTCAGGATGTCGATGTCGCGCATCACCAGCGGCGATTTCGTCACGATGCCGACGGGATGGCGGAAATCGCGCATCACCTCCAGGATGGAGCGCATGATGCGCATCTTCTCTCTCGATCGGCTGATAGGGATCGGTGTTGGTGCCGATGGCGATGACCTTGGGGATGTAGCCGGGCGCCGACAATTCCTTGGCCAGCAGCTCGGCGGCATTGGGCTTGGCGAACAGGCGCGATTCGAAATCGGCGCCGGGCGACATGCCGAGATAGGCGTGGGTCGGGCGCGCGAAGCAGTAGATGCAGCCATGCTCGCAGCCGCGATAGGGATTGATCGACTGGTCGAACGAGATGTCCGGCGACTTGTTGCGGGCGATGATGGTGCGGGTGGCGTCGCGGATGACCTCGGTGCGCAGGGCGGGCGGGGCACCGTCCTCGGCGCGCCAGCCGTCATCCCAGCCGTCGTCGACCAGGACGCGTTTCTGGGTCTCGTAGCGCCCCACCGCGTTGGAAAGGGCGCCGCGGCCCCTCAGGAGCCGCCGGTCTGTGGTGATGTCTAGGACGGTTGTCATGTTGGAAAGGAATATAGGGCGCAGAAAAGAACAAATCAAGTACAAAATGCCGGAGCGAGAAGCTCCGGCTTGGGTAAGAAATGCCTTCGCGTCAGTTGTTGGTAACGGCCGGCTGGTCGCGCAGCAGCACCAGCAGCGCCTTGTCGGCCGGGCTCTTGGGATGATGCAGCTCGTAGAGCACCTTGTTCGCCCAGGCGACAGCGTCGGGGCGGGCGTAGTGGTCGTCCTTGCGCTCGACGTTGCGGCGGTCGGTCTTGTCGTCGCTGGCGATGTAGCGGCAGTTGTTGCGCGTCACCGTGTCCTTGAGGTCGGCGACGAAGCTCTCGTACTTCGCGACGGCCACGAAGAGGTCGCCGGCCTGCGGCGGGCCGATCCAGATGCAGGCGCTGTTCTGCGCGTGGATGGCGGCGATCAGGCGCTCGGCGTCGCGCAGCTTCGACGCACGGTTGCCGATGATCATGTTGAGGCCGAGCATCACCAGCGTGACGCGGCGCGGCGATTGCAGCTCGGCATAGAGATCGCCGAGCGGCGGGATGAAGCCGCCGCGGAAATGGCGGCAGTCGCGCAACGACAGTCCGGCGCCGCACGACCAGGCGCCGCAATCGATGTTGGAATATTCCTTGACCACCCAGTCGTTCGCGCCGGCGCCGCATTTGGCGTAGATCGTGACGTTGAGCGGCTTGGCAGCGCCCGGCTCGCGCAAGGCGCGCAGCGAATCGTAGATCGTGCCGCCGAACGGGCCTTCGGCGTTCGAATCGCCCAGGATCAGGACGCCGCCCGGCGCCGGCGCGCTCTCGGCCCGCGCCGCCGCGACCAGCGCGCAAGCCACAAGCAGGGCGATCAACGGGCGCAAGGCAAACCTCGAAGCGAGCGAAAGGCCCGAGCAAAGGCGGAACCGGCTGCGTTGCCAAGGGCGCCGCGCGATGATGGTAAACCGGCGACGGCGCTTTAAGGAAATTTCCTGTCCGATATACCTTGCGACAGGAATGTTTTTGTCGGAAGCGGCGGTTCGCGGCATAGTCGGGGCATGATCAGCGTCGTCATCCCCGTCCTGAACGCGCAAACCTCGCTGCCGCGCTGTTTCGACAGCCTGATCGGGGCGACGGTGCGCGGCCTGGTGAAGGAGGTCGTGTCGCCGACGGCGGCTCCAGCGACGACACGCTGATCATCGCCGACGCCGCCGGCTGCCATGTGGCGCGGGCCGGCAAGGCGCGGGCGGCGCAATGGGCGGCGGGCGCGGCCCTGGCGCGCGGCGACTGGCTGCTGTTCCTCACGCCCGAGACGGCGCTCGAAGCCGGCTGGGACAACGAAGCCGAATCGTTCATGGCGAGCGCGACGCTGGAGCGGCCGCGCGCCGCCTGCTTCCGCTACGCGCTCGACGATTTCGCGAGCGCGGCGCGGCGGCGCGAGATGATGGTGAGCCTGCGCTCGCGCCTGTTCGCGCTGCCCTATGCCGACCAGGGCCTCCTGATCCCGCGCCGGCTCTACCAGAAGCTGGGCGGGCACCGCGATGTCGCGATGGAAGACGCCGATCTCGCCCGCCGCATCGGCCGCACGCGGCTGATGCAGCTTCGCAGCCGCGCGATCAACAAGCCGGCGTTCGAGGAAGAGCGCCGCGGCCGCCTGATCGCGGCGCTGCATGCGCTGCGCGTGCCGTCGTCGGTGATGGCGAAGCTGAGTTGATCGGCGCAGCGCGGCATGCCGCAGCTGCGTGGAAAAACGATGCTACGAGCCCGTATTTTTTGCTAAGCTCGAAATATGACGAAGGAACAGATCGCCGCCGTGCTGGAGAATGTCCGTTCTTGGCCCAAGCAGGACCAGGAAGAACTGGCGGAGCTTGCGCGTGAGATCGAGGCGCGCCGCAACGGCATCTACGAAATGACGGATGACGAAAAGGCCGCCGTCGAAAGGGCGGAAAAAACCGCGATCGTATCGGACGACGAAGTTGCGGCCTTTTGGAAGGCGCGTGGCGTTGCATGATCGTTCGGTATCGCGCGCAGGCGCTGGCCGATATCGATGAAATCGATCGCTACCTTCGAGAACGCAGCCCCACCGGCGCCCTGAATGTGCTGCGCGCCATCAATTCCAGCATCGATAGATCGCTGCATGGCCGCTCGCCAATCCGCGAACCCAAGATCCCGACATTCGCGTCAAGCTCGAGACGCGATATCGCTACAAGATATTCTATCGCGTCATGGAAGACGCTGTCGTGATTCTCCACGTCCGCCATAGAGCACGGCAGCCTTGGCCCTAACGTTCGGTCAGCCGCGGCATGATTTCCACGAAGTTGCAGGGCTGGTAGCGGTTGTCGAGCTGGCTCTTGAGGATGCCGTCCCAGCCGTCCTTCACCGCGCCCGGCGAGCCGGGGAGGGCGAAAAGATAGGTCCCCTTGGCGACGCCGGCGCAGGCACGGCTCTGCACCGTCGAGGTCCCGACCTTGGTGAAGCTGATCTGGTGGAAAAGCACCGAGAAGCCGTCGATCTCCTTCTCGAACACCGACTTGAACGCTTCCACGGTGACGTCGCGTCCCGTGAGGCCGGTGCCGCCGGACGAGATCACCACGTCGATCGTGGGATCGGCGATCCACTGGCGCAATTGCGCCGCGATCTTGGGCTGGTCGTCGGTGAGGATGACGCGGGCGGCGAGGACATGGCCGGCCTCGGCAATGCGCGCCGCCAGCGTGTCGCCGGACTTGTCGGTCGAGGCGTCGCGCGTGTCCGACACCGTCATGATCGCGATGCGGACCGGGATGAAGGGGATGGTTTCGTCAATACCGGGCATCGCTGACCACCGTGCTGGCTGGCGGGGATTGCGGGATCGCGGGGGGGCGCGGCGCCGGCGGCTGGGCCGGCGGATGATAGATCGGCCACTGGCCGGCGGCGGTCTCGTCCAGGCTGGGCGCGTTCTGCCCGAGGCGCCGGCTGTAGAGCCAGTGATACATGAGCACCGCGCTTGACGTAGATCCGCGTCTCGGTGATGCGGATGCTCTCGATGAAGACGAGGGCGTCGTCTTCCTTGCCGGCGCGGGCGTTGACCCAGCCGGCGACGCGCAAGGGTCCGGCGTTGTAGGCACCCATCACCTGCGGGAGATTGCCGCCATAGGAATCGAGCAGATAGGCGATGTAGCGCTGGCCGATCGACATGTTGTAGGTCGGATCGCTGAGCGCGGCGACCGCGCCGTTGCCGCCGAACTTCATCGCCGTCGTCGGCATGAGCTGCATCAGGCCGCGCGCCCCGGCCGGGGACACGGCGTCGGCAACGAAGCGGCTCTCGGCCCGGGTGAAGGCGAGCACCAGCGAGGGATCGATCGTGTAGCCGCCGTCCGGCTTGTAGCCCGGCACCGGGAAGAGGCCGGTGAGCAGAACGCCGCGCGAGGCGGCGGTCTCGCTGGCGCGCAGCTCGATGTTCGGCACGTTCATGCGGCGGGCGAGCGCGGCATAGCCCATGTCGCGGCTGCCGTCGCTGTTGCCGAAGGCGCGGTTGAGCTCGCCGGGGACGCTGGCGCGTTCCTCGCCGACCTGGGTGAGCGCGACGGCGCGGCGCGCCGCCGGCACCGCCATGATCGCGGCGAAGTCGGGCGCGGTCAGCACCGGATCGACGAAGCCGGTCTGGGTGTCCTGGCCGAGCATGCGTTCGGCGAGCACGCCGTAGAAGGTCGGCTCCTCGCGCGCCGCCGCGTTCAGCAGCGTGATGACGCGCTGCGGATCGCCGAAGCGCAGATGCGCCCGCGCCGCCCAGAACGCGGCCTGGCTGCGCAGATAATTCGGCACGCTGCCGACGCTGGCGAGGATTTCGAGGCGCGCGGCGGCGTCCGCGTAATTGCCCATGCGATAGGCGGCGAAGCCGGCATACCAGTCGAGCACCGGCACGGACTGGCGCAGCCGGACATCCTGGATGCCCATGGCGGTGTCGTAGGCGGCCTGGTCTTCGCCCTCGGCGAGATAGGACGCGGCGACGCGTTGCGCGAGGCGGGCAAGATCGTAGGGCGCGGCGCCGTTCTGCTGCGCCTGGCGCAGCACCGCATTGGCCTGGTCGGGCTGGTCGGCCTTGATGAAGCGCTCGATCTGCGGCTGGGCGTTGCGGCCGGCGTCGGTCGTCAGCGGCGGATCGCGGTCGTCATACTCTTCATAGCCGCCGCCGCGGCGGCGCGCCGGGCCGGCCGGCACCGGCACGCTCGCCGTCATCACGATGACGGTGCGGTGGTGGCGCTTCTTGACGCGCTTGGACGCCTTCTGCACCGCGAGGCGATAGATGCGGTCGGCGATGGGAAGCTCGGCATATTGATGCAGCCAGTCGACCAGCTCGGCGAGGCTGGCGCGGCCGCGGCGCGAGAGATAGTGCTCGGCCAGGACATAGCCTTCGAGCGTCTTGTCGGAGACCTTGGCATAGAGATCGCGCGCCTCGTCGAAGCGGCCGTCGCGTTCGGCGTCGAAGACCTGGCGATAGAGCGCGACGTCGGCGGCCGAAAGGACCGCCATCGGCACGCTGGCGGCGGCGCCGCTGTCGATCGGGAGCGGAAGTTCCGCCTGCGCGGTTCCGCACGCGATGGCGAGGGCCAGGGCTGCAACGGCAGTCGTCGAAAAACGCATTCCTGATCCCGTTCGCTGAAGGCCCAGAGTCCGGGCCAATTGTGCTCAATCTTTGGCGGGCAGGCCGAGCGCCTCCATCCTGTCGGCGACCGCCTGCAAATCACGCCACGCCAGTTTCTTATGGGCGGGCTGGCGGAGCAAGTAGGCAGGATGAAGTGTGGGCAGCACGGGAATCATCTCCGTCCCGATCCGGTACTCGAGCCAACGGCCGCGCAATTTCATAATGCCGTCGTTGAGGCCCAGCACATGGCGCGCCGCGACCGCGCCGAGCAGGACGAGAAGCCGGGGCTGCGCCAACTCGATATGGCGGCGCAGGAACGGAATGCACATCGCGACTTCGCCCGGATCGGGATTGCGATTGTCCGGCGGCCGCCATGGCATCACGTTGATGATGTAGAACGTCGAGCGGTCGAGGCCGATCGCGGCCATCATGCGGTCGAGCAGCTTGCCGGCGCGCCCCACGAAGGGCAGGCCGGCGGCATCCTCGTCGCGCCCCGGCGCCTCGCCGATCAGCATGATGCGCGAGGCGGGATTGCCGTCGGCGAACACGGTGCTGTGCGCGAACTTCTTGAGCTGCGAGCCGTCGAAAGCCTCGAGCGCGGCTTTCAGTTCGGGCAGCGAGTTGCAACGTGCCGCGATCTCCAGCGCCGAGCCGAAACCGTCGCTGGCGAGGGGGCCGGTGTTGGATGGCGTGATGTTCGCAAGCGGTCTTTTGCCCTCCCCTTGGGCGAGGGACGCCGAAGGCTTTTTCGGAGAGGGGTCGAGTGTGGAGCGCGGTGCCGGACCCCTCCCCGAAAAATTCGTCGCTTCGCTCGAATTTTTCGACCCTCCCTCCAGGGGAGGGTGGGTTCGAGACATGAACCGGTTCACCGGCGCTTCGACGATGGCCTCATCCGCGCCGGCATCGACGAGCCAGTTGAGGGCGGACAGGGTTTCCTCACGGGAAGCGGTCATGCCGCATTGTAAGCGCCGTTGACCGCCGAATCCCAGCGTCCCATAAGGGGTTTACGGGGATGAAATAGGTTCGAGACATGGCCGAGGCAGAGCCGATTCAGCGCGAAAGCATGGAATACGACGTCGTGATCGTCGGCGGCGGGCCGGCGGGGCTGAGCGCGGCGATCCGGCTGAAGCAGATCAATCCGGAGATCACCGTCTGCCTTCTGGAGAAGGGTTCCGAGGTCGGGGCGCATATCCTTTCGGGCGCGGTGATCGATCCCATCGGCATCAACGAGCTCATTCCCGACTGGAAGGCGAAAGGCGCGCCGATCGACACGCCGGTGACCGACGACCGCTTCTATTACCTGGGGCCTGCCGGTTCGATCCGCATTCCCAATTTCCTGTTCCCGAAGCTGATGCACAATCACGGCAACTATGTCGTCAGCCTGTCCAACCTGTGCAAATGGCTGGCGACGCAGGCGGAAGCCTTGGGCGTCGAGATCTACCCCGGCTTCCCGGCGGCGGCGCTGGTGATCGCGGACGGCGTCGTGAAGGGCGTCACCACCGGCGATCTCGGCGTCGCCAAGGACGGCCACCACAAGGACAGCTTCACGCCCGGCATCAACCTTTTGGGCAAGTACACGCTGTTCGCCGAGGGCGCGCGCGGCTCGCTGACCAAACAGCTTCTCGCCCTCTACAAGCTGGGCGAAGGGCGCGACTACCAAAAGTTCGGCATCGGCGTGAAGGAATTGTGGGAGCTGCCGCCGGACAAGCACAAGAAGGGCCTGGTGCTGCACAGCTTCGGCTGGCCGCTCTCCAACGACACCGGCGGCGGCCTGTTCTGCTACCACTGGGGCGAGAATTTCTGCTCCATCGGCTTCGTCGTCCATCTCAACTATTCCAACCCCTATCTCTCGCCGTTCGACGAGATGCAGCGCGTCAAGCAGCATCCGCGCATCCGCGCGATGCTGGAGGGCGGCAAGCGCATCGGCTATGGCGCGCGCGCCCTGACCGAGGGCGGCTTGCAGTCGGTGCCCAAGCTGGCCTTCCCGGGCGGGGCGCTGGTCGGCTGCGCCGCCGGCTTCATGAACGTGCCGCGCATCAAGGGCAGCCATAATGCGATGAAGTCCGGCATGCTGGCGGCGGAAGCGGTCGCGGCGGCACTGGGCGCCGGGCGGTCCGGCGACACGGTGGATTCCTACGAAGCGGCCTATCGCGAAAGCCACATCTACAAGGACCTCAAGCGGGTGCGGAACTTCAAGCCGCTATGGTCCAAGCTCGGCACCTTCCTGGCGCTGCCGTTCATGGGGCTCGACCTGTGGACCAACCAGCTCTTCGGATTTTCCTTTTTTGGGACGCTGAGCCACGGCAAGCCGGACTATGCGACGCTGAAAACCACCGCCCAATCCCGCAAGATCGCCTATCCCAAGCCGGACGGCGTTATCAGTTTCGACAAACTTTCGTCGGTATTCTTGTCCAACACCAACCATGAGGAAGACCAGCCGGTCCATCTCAAGCTGGCCGATCCGTCGATCCCGATCCGGGTGAACCTGCCCGAATACGACGAGCCGGCGCAGCGCTATTGCCCGGCGGGCGTTTACGAAGTGGTGCGGGAGGCGGCCGGCCCACGGTTCCAGATCAACGCGCAGAATTGCGTGCATTGCAAAACCTGCGACATCAAGGACCCGGCGCAGAACATCAATTGGGTTACGCCGGAAGGCGGGGGCGGGCCAAACTACCCCAACATGTGAGGACAGCCTTGCGCATCGTGTCTCGGATTGCCGGTCTTGGGTTGGCGCTTGCGCTGGGCGCGTGCGCGCACCAGGGCGGCGACGCGATCGCGCCCCGCGCCGCGACCTCGTCGGAGTTCGGCAACTACCTTTCGGCCCGTTTCGCGGCGAGCCAGCACAATCTGAAGGACGCGGCGACCTATTACCGGGCCAGCCTCGCGGCCGATCCGACCAACCCGCAGCTCCTGGCGCTGTCCTTCTTCTTCACCACCTCGGCCGGCGAGATCGACACCGCGGCGCGGCTGGCCGACCGGGTCGTGGCCGCGATGCCGGACGACCGCGCCGGGCGGCTGACGCTCGCCGTCGTGGCGCTGAAGCGGCACGACTTCGCGGGCGCGCGCAAGCAGGTAGGATTGTCGGCCAAGGGGCCTTTCACCTCGCTGACCGTGGCGCTGCTCGACGCCTGGGCGGCGGCGGGCATGGGCGACAAGGCGGCGGCGATCGCCGATCTCGGCGCGCTCAGGGCGCAGGGCGGCGCCGATGCGCTGTCGATGTTCCATCTCGCGCTGCTGGCCGATTATGTCGGCGAGGACAAGATCGCCGATGCGTCCTATCGCACCGTGCTCGCCGCGGGCGGGACACCGCGCGTCATCGACGCCTTCGGCCGCTTCCTGGAGCGCGCCGGGCGCAAGGACGAGGCGACGGAACTCTACACGAAATACGCCGCCGATGGCGGCCTCAAGCAGATCGCCCTGGCGGGCCTGGCGCGCCTCAAGGCCGGCAAGAAGCCCGACGCGCTGGTGGCGCGGCCCGAGGACGGCGCCGCCGAGGCGCTGTTCGGCATCGCCGCCTCGCTGACCGACCAGTCGAGCGTCGACGTGTCCATCCTGTATCTGCGGCTGGCGCTGTATCTGCGCCCCGACCTCGACCTCGGCGCGGTCCTGCTCGCCGACCGCTTCGAGTCGCTGCAGAAATACGAAGACGCCATCGTCGTCTACGGCACCATCGAGAAGTCCTCGCCCTATTACCGGCTGGCGGCGGTGGAGGTCGCGCTGGACGAGGCGCGTCTGGGGCACAACGACGCCGCGATCGCGCGGCTGAAGGCGCTCACCGCGGCCAACCCGGGCGACGCCGAGGCCTGGACCGCGCTTGGCGACACCTATCGCAGCACCAGCAAGTTCACCGAGGCGGCCGCCGCCTACGATCACGCCGTCGACCTGCGTAGCGAGATCAAGGCGAGCGACTGGCCGCTCTATTTCGCACGCGCCGTGGCGGAGCAGGGGACGCAGAACTGGAGCGCGGCGGAGGTCGACCTCAAGAAGGCGCTGCAATTGTCGCCCAACGAGCCGACGCTGCTGAACTATCTCGGCTACACCTGGGTCGACCAGAACCGCAACATCCCCGAAGCGCTGGCGATGCTGGAGAAGGCCCATTCGCTGCGCCCGGGCGACGGCTATATCGCCGACAGCGTGGGCTGGGCCTACTACAAGCTCGGGCGCTTCGCCGAAGCCGCCAAGGCGCTGCAGGACGCGGTCGAACTGGTGCCGGGGGACCCGACGATCAACGATCATCTCGGCGACGCCTATTGGCGGGTGGGACGCAGGCGCGACGCGCAGTTCCAGTGGAACCATGCGCTTGCCTTCGGGGCGGCCGACGCCGACAAGGCGGTCATCGAGAAGAAGCTCAAGGACGGGCTGGGTGACACGCCGAATTGACGCGCCGGCCAAGATCAACCTGTTCCTGCATGTCGGGGCGCGCCGCGACGACGGTTATCACGACCTGGAAAGCCTGGTCGTGTTCGCCGAGGCGGGCGACGCGCTGAGCGTCGCGCCGGCGCATGAAGTGTCGCTGGCGCTGGACGGGCCCTTCGCCGCCGCGCTCGGGCTGGACGAGAATAATCTTGTACTGCGCGCGGCGCGGGCGCTGGGCGCCGTGGACGGGCGCAGCCGCGGCGCCGCGATCGCCTTGACCAAGAACCTTCCCGTCGCCTCGGGGATCGGCGGCGGCTCGGCCGACGCCGCGGCGGCGCTGCGCGGCCTCGCGCAATTGTGGGAGCTGGATCTGTCGAACGATGCGCTGCGCCGGATCGCCGAAACGCTGGGCTCGGACGTGCCGGTGTGCGTCGAGAGCCGGTCGGCCTGGATGGAAGGGCGCGGCGAGCGCGTCACGCTCGCGCCCGGCATCGCCGGCGCGGCGATGCTGCTGGTCAATCCCGGCGTGGCGGTGCCGACGGGACCGGTGTTCAAGGGCCTGACGGCGCGGACCGGCGTCGGCACCGTGCCGCACGACGTCCCGCTCGGCGACACACCGGCGCTCGCGGCGTTCCTCAAAGGCACGCGCAACGACCTCGAAGCGCCGGCGATCGCGCTCGCGCCGGTGATCGGCGAGGTGCTGGGGGAGCTGTCGCGCATGCCGGGAGCGATGCTGTGGCGCATGAGCGGCAGCGGCGCGACGTGCTTTGCGCTGTTCGAGGAACAGCACGAAGCCGAGATGGCGGCCATCGCGCTAGGGCACTCGCACCCCAAGTGGTGGGTTCAGGCGACGCGGATACTCAACTGACGAGATCGTCGATATTCACGCCGAGCGCCTTGGCCAGGCTGCGCATGGCGGATACGCTACCCGGCTTGTTTCGGCTCTCGATCTCCGAAAGATAGGACGCCGACAGCTTTGCTCGCTTCGCGAGGGCATTGAGCTCGAATCCGCGATATTCGCGCCAGATCGCGACGGGATGCTCTCCCGCCAAAATACGGCGGAACAATTCGGCGGGGATCGCATCGTCGCCGCCTTCCTTGGCGCGCGCGAGGGATGCTTGGACCGCACTGCGATCCTTCCATCTTCAAATTTCTTTGAGGCGTGCATAGCAAGGCGATCTTAGAATATATTCGATTCAAAGTTGCTTTGTTTCCTCCCCCGTTTTTACGAGGGAGGAAAGGGTGTCAGTTCTCTTCAATTAATACGCCCGCTCAACGCAGAAATCGGCGATGTCGGCGAGCGCGGCGCGGACGTCGCTCGCGGGCAGCGGTGCCAGCGCCGCCTTGGCGCTGTCGGCATAGTGCCGGGCGCGGGTCATGGTTTCCTGGATCGCGCCGGTCTGCTCCACATAGGTGATCGCGCGCTCGAGATCGGCTTCGCTCTGGCTGCTGGTCTCGATGACGCGTTTCCAGAACTGGGTGGCCGGGGCGTCGGCCCGGGCATAGGCGAGGATCACGGGCAGCGTCATCTTGGCTTCGCGGAAATCGTCGCCCACCGCCTTGCCCATCAGTGCCTGGCGCCCGGAATAGTCGAGCGCGTCGTCGACGAGCTGGAAGGCGATGCCGAGATTTTCGCCATAGGTGCGCAGCGCGCCGACGAAGTCCGCGCCGCGCTCGCACAGGGTGGCGCCCGATTCGGCGGCCGCCGCGAACAGCGCCGCGGTCTTGGCGCCGACCACCTTGAGGTAATGCTCTTCGGTGGTGGCGAGGTTGCTCTCGGATTTGAGCTGCATCACTTCGCCTTCGGCGATGATGGCGGAAGCGCCGGCGAGGATGTCGAGCACGCGCAAGGAGCCGGTGTCGACCATCATCTCGAAGGCGCGGGAGAACAGGAAGTCGCCGACCAGCACCGTCGCCTTGTTGCCCCAGACGAGGTTGGCCGCGACCTTGCCGCGGCGCAGCGTGCTGGCGTCGACCACGTCGTCGTGCAGCAGCGTGGCGGTATGGATGAACTCGACCGCGGCGGCGAGGTTAACGTGCTTGTCGCCGCCATAGCCGCCCATCCGCGCGGCGGCGAGCGTCAGCATGGGGCGCAGACGCTTGCCGCCCGAATCGATCAGGTGCTTGGCGAGGTCGGGGATCAGAGCAACCGCACTGCCCATGCGGGTATGGATCATCCTGTCGGTCGCCGCCATGTCCGCCGCGACCAGCGCATGCAGGCGCTCGACCGGCGAGACGCCGTCGGTCTTGGTCTTGCGGATGTCGGGCTTGAGCATGCGGACAGTCCTTGCCGGTAGGACCCGGCATTTGCGAGATTGGTGGCGGAACAAGGGGCGGTCAAGATGACCAAACCCCGCATTGGGTATCGGATTGGCGTATGCGCGCGATACTGAAGACCAACGACCCGGTACTGCTCAGTTTCGCCCAGAGCCTGCTGGGCGAGGCGGACATCGAAAGCTTCGTATTCGACGAGAATGCCTCGGTGATGGACGGCAGTCTGGGCATTTTGCCGCGCCGGCTGATGGTGGCGGATGCGGATCACGAGCACGGAATCAAGGTCCTGAAAGAGGGCCTGGCGCCCCCCAAGCCGCAGGTCACGGAGGACCGGTTTCTCGGCGGCCGGCTGACGCTGCGCCAGCTCGCCGGCGGCTTCCGCGCCGGGCTCGACGCGGTGATGCTGGCGGCGGCCGTGCCGGCGCGGGACGGCGACGAGGTGCTGGAGCTGGGCAGCGGCGCGGGCACGGCGAGCCTGTGCCTGGCGGCACGCGTGGCGGGCGCGCGCGTCGTCGGCGCCGAGATCGAAAGCGAGCTGGTGACGCTGTCGAACGGCAATGCCGGCGCCAACGGCATGGGCGAGCGCGTCGTGTTCGTCACCGTCGATGCGCTGAGCCTGCCGGCCGACATGAAGCGCGACTACGCGCATGTGATGTGCAATCCGCCGTTCCACACCCAGGACGGCGCGCGTTCGCCCGACGCGATGAAAGCGGGCGCGACGCATGACGACGGCAGCCTCGCCGAGTGGCTGAACGTCGGGGCGCGCCGCACCGCGCCGGGCGGCAGCTTCACCTGCATCCTGCGCGCCGACCGGATGGCCGAGGCGCTGAGCGCGCTGCCGGCCACCGGCGTCAGCGTGTTTCCGCTTTATCCGCGTGCCGGCGAGGCCGCCAAGCGCATCGTCGTCCAGGTGAAGAAGGCGTCGCGCGCGCCGCTCGCGATGCTGGCGGGCCTGGTGCTGCACGAGGCCGACGGCTCATACACCGCTGCGGCGGATGCGGTGCTGCGCGGCGAGGCGGCGCTGTCGCTCGGCTGACCGGGGGCGGGGGAATCGGAGCGCCGTGCCTGGGCATTGTTGGGGCGTGGTGGGCGCCGGCGCTCCGTGACCATTGCTGATCGCGCCAAATGTGGCGCAAGCGGGGGCGGAGAAATGTTCAAAACTGTACAGGGCGCTGGGATTTTTTCTTCGCCTGCGATTTTTTCAGGACGGCGACGGCGCCTTCGGCCGTAAGGCCCGTGAACCGGGTTCTTTTGCCCTTCTGGGCCGTCATCGGCGGCACCCGGGGTTCCTTCGTCCTTACATTGCGGCGCAACCGCGCCTCGAAGCGCTTTTTGTCTTCGTCGATGTAGACCGGCGCCGCCTTCGCGCTGGTTTCGGCGGTTCGTTTCTTGGACTGTTTCATGTTCGATGCACAGGGCAGCGCCGGACTGGAGCGCGGACGCGACGGCAGAACATCGCATGGGCAGGACGCCGGCACTGCCTCATACTGCTCACTCGACAGGGCGGGAGGCGCCGTGAGCCGCATTTTCGGGAAGGTCTGCCAGAACGGCTATGTCGTGCGGGACATCGAGGCCGCGATGCGGCATTGGACGGAAGTCCTGGGCGTCGGGCCGTTCTACTATATCGAGCGCGTCAAGATGGACTGGTTCCGCTATCGCGGCGCGCCGTCGGACGCCGAGATCAGCATCGCGCTCGCCAACACCGGCGACCTCCAGATCGAGCTGATCCAGCCGCGCAACGACGCGCCCAGCATGTACCGCGACTTCCTGGCGGGCGGCCGCGAGGGCTTGCAGCACATGTCCTATTGGACGCGAAACTACCAGGCCGACTTCGACCGCTTCGTGTCGCTCGGATACCGGGTCGGCCAGGAAGGTCAGATCGGCGGCCCGGACGGGCGCTTCGTCTATTTCGACACCGAGACCCATCCCGGCACGGTGATCGAGGTCTCGGACATCTCGGGCAGCAAGGGCGCGTTCTTCGAGCGCATCCGCGCCGCGGCGGCGAACTGGGACGGAACACGCGCGATAAGGCCGGTGAAGGCATGAGCAAGAACGATATCGTCAGCAAGGTCCCGGCCGTCACGTTGACGTTCTGGATCATCAAGATATTGGCGACGACGCTGGGCGAGACCGGCGGCGATACGCTGTCGATGACGTTCGACTGGGGCTACCTCCTCAGCAGCGCGCTTTTCCTCGCCATTCTGGTGGCATTGGGAATCGCACAGATCGCGGCGAAGAAATTCCGTCCGTCCCTTTACTGGGCGACGATCATCGCCTCTTCCTCCTTCGACAGTACTGTTGAACAACGCTCCTTCGGCCCCATCCTGGCATCGGCGACCGAGGTCCGGCGCCGCCATTTGGCAACCGTCTTCGGGTTGATCCCGTGCCGGGCCGCCAGCTCTCTCAGGCTCGCTTGACTATCTTGTATTGCTCGACGGACCGCCTCAGTCGTCGCGGCGCTGCCGTGAAGAATCTGTCCCATAGCGAATCCCTCCGCAGTTCGTGGTACTTTGCACCACGACTCTTCGGGACTAAACAGCCAGGCACCGCGCTGGGCGATTGGGCGGCGGATTCGGGCCTCGGCTATGACGGCGGCGCGCTGGTGTTCGGCGCGGTGCTCGCGGTGGTTGCCGCGCTATACTACTGGACCCGCATCAGCCACATCCTTCTGTTCTGGGCCGCCTTCATCCTGACGCGGCGGCTGGGCGCGACGATCGGCGACGATCTCGACAAGCCTGTGGCAAGTGGTGGATTGAACTTCAGCCGACCCCTGGCCTCGGCGGTGCTGGCGGCGGTGATCGTCGTGCTTGTTCTCTTGCTGCCGCAGCGCGCCGGCGAGCATCCGAGGGCGGCCTAAACGTGAGGTAGCAGCCAGCTCGCGCATCAAGCTACAATGCTGTTGCCATCGAAGATGGCGCTGCTTACAAATTGTGGGTCGATTGCGTTGCTTGAGGTGTGCATGTGCGAGCTTCACGAAAATTCCGGTCCCGCTGAGATCACGGCTGACGCACAGCGCCTGCCGTGGAATCGTCCCTCCGTGCAGGTCATCTTGGTGCGCGAGACAAAAAACGGCCCTGTTTCCGGCAGTGATGGCGATAGCCCGTCCTAGTCGCGAGCACCCGTCCGTGCATTGAAGCCGGATCGGAAACGGGCGCAGCGCGGCTTGCGCCCATTCGCCTTCCTTACGGCCGTGCCGCCGGTCTGTTTGACAACCGCCGAACCGTTCCCTTGAACTGACCTCGGGTCCTTTTGGATCGAAAGCGGGTTGGCGGCATGAAATGGGAGCGCGAGATCGATGTCGAGCGTCTGCCCATGCTCGAGATGCTGGCCCGTGCCGGGGCGGCGCGCGCCCCCGAGGCCCCCGAGGCGTGGCTACGGCTGGGCGAATTGCAGGGCATGCTCGGCCGCGCGGAGGCTGGCGACAGTTTCGACAAGGCGGCGGCTCTGGCAAGCGGCGATCCCATGCGGCTGTTGTCGCTGGCTGGCGATTTCGCGCGGCTGAACGAGCGTGATCGTGCGCTCGCGGCGGTCGATGCGGCGCTTGCACTCGCGCCGGACGATGCCCATGCGCGGACGCTGAAGTTGCGCAGCCTGTTCATGACGCACCGGTATCCGGAAGCTCGTCGCCTAATCGAAGACGGCGAGACCGTCGATCTGGGGGTGCGCGGCGTGCTGGCGATGCATGAGGACGCCGGCACGGCGCCGGAGCGGCTTCTCGCGCTGTGCGCGCAGGTTCTCGAAACTCAGCCGCGGAATGCCGAGGCGCACTTTTATAGGGCGCTGTCGCTCGCCCGGCTCGGCCGGCGCGACGAGGCGTGCGCGGTAGTCGATCTGGACCGCCTGGTGCGCACGCTGTCGCTGCCCGCGCCGCCGAGCTTCGCCGATGGCGAGGCGTTTCGCGCCGCGCTGGCGGCGGAGGTGCTGGCGAACCCGACGCAGAAGCACGATCCCGGCTACCGCTCGACGCAACAGGGACGGCAGGTCGCGAGGCTGGAACAGCCGGGCACGCGCGCGGTGCCGGCGCTGCTGCGGCAGATCGAGAAGGCCGTCGACGCTTACATTGCGGACCTGCCCGATGCGCCGGCGCGCGCCAAGCTGCATAGCTGGGCCGTGATCCTGGGTGGGGATGGCTTCCAACGCTCGCACTATCATCCGACCGGCTGGCTGAGCGGCGTCTACTACGTCGCGGCGCCGCGGCCAGCGGGCGCCAATACCTATCCTGGGCGACTGATCGTCGGCGCCTTGAAGGAAGAGCGCGCGGCGCTGCAGGCGGCTTGGGGCACGCGCGAGATCGAGCCGGTGCCGGGGCGGCTGGTGCTGTTCCCGTCCTACATCCCGCACGCCACCGAGCCGAGCGGCATCGACGCCGACCGCATCAGCATCGCGTTCGACGTGATGCCGGTGGATTAGAGTGCGCGGAGCTGCGTCGGCGCCGCCGGGACATAGATGCGCTTCAGCTCGCGGAAGTCGCGGTCCAGGAACGTCACGAAGCCGGGCAGGATCGCGCGCGCGATGCGGACGCCGAAGAAGGAACTGCCGACCGCGATCTCGTGCCGGGTCACCGCGAGTCCGCGCGTCCAGTACTCGTTGATCGCGACGGTCCGGCCGTCGTCGAGCATGATCTCGCCGCGCGGCGACAGGCAGGTGAGGATGCGGCCGTCTTCCAAAGGCACGATGTCGTGGCAGCCTTCGCAGGGCAGGGTGCGGCGCGAGCGTTCGCGGAAAGCGCGGTCGTATTCGACGATCTCGCTGGGACGACCGCGATGGCCGTTGTGCAGCAGCAGCCGTACGGTCTGCGCGTCGCCGGCGATGGAGTTGATGTGGGCGTGATCGGGGCCATTGCGCACGGCCTCGGGCAGGATCTGGTGGCGCGCGACGGGGCGCCAGTCCGGATCGTATTCGCGGACGCACTGATGCAGCGTGTCGATCACGAAGAACGCGCCGTCGAAGAAATCGATCTGGTGGCAGTTGTAGTCGAGGCCGTCGACCAGCACTTGCGGTTCGCCGAGCTCGCCGTCGTCGCGCCAGTCGAAGCGGACGATGCAGCCGGAGCGCTCGGTGTCCTCGCCGTTGATATCCGCGCAGGTGCGGAAGGCGAACACCGCGCCTTGATGGAGCACGATGCCGAAGAATTTCCCGGGTCGCAGCAGGCGCGCGCCGGCGCGGCTGACCCGGAAGAGGCCCTGGCGCGACGCGAGGAGATATTCGAGATGGAGCGGCATCGGCTGCGATTTGGGCCGGACGCGTCCCTGCTGGCAAGATGCAAACTATGCGCCTGGCGCGTCTTGTGGGCGCCGGAGCGCGTCTGTAGGTTCCGCACCTCTTTTTGGGCGCCGACTCATATGGCCAAGGCCAAGACTTTCCAGGATTTGATCCTGAGGCTGCAGAATTATTGGGCATCCAAGGGATGCCTCATCCTGCAGCCTTATGACGACCAGATGGGGGCGGGGACGTTCCATCCGGCGACGACGCTGCGCGCGCTGGGCCCGCGCCCCTGGCGCGCCGCCTTCGTGCAGCCCTCGCGCCGGCCCAAGGACGGGCGCTATGGCGAGAACCCGAACCGGCTGCAGCATTATTACCAGTACCAGGTGATCATGAAGCCGGCGCCGGCCGACATCCAGGAGCTCTATCTCGACAGCCTGCGCGCCATCGGGCTCGACCCCATGCTGCACGACATCCGCTTCGTCGAGGATGATTGGGAGAGCCCGACCCTGGGCGCCTGGGGGCTGGGCTGGGAGGTGTGGTGCGACGGGATGGAGGTCTCGCAGTTCACCTATTTCCAGCAGGTCGGCGGCATCGACTGCGATCCGGTGTCGGGCGAGATTACCTATGGCCTGGAGCGCCTCGCCATGTATGTGCAGAACGTCGAGAACGTCTACGACCTGCAATTCAACGAGGACTTCAAATACGGCGAGGTTTTCCACCAGGCCGAGCAGGAATTCTCCGCCTATAATTTCGAGATGGCCGATACCGAGATCCTGTTCCGGCACTTCAAGGACGCCGAGAAGCAGGCGATGGAGCTGATAAGCGGCAACAAGAAGCTGGCGCTGCCGGCCTATGACCAGTGCATCAAGGCGAGCCACACCTTCAACCTGCTCGACGCGCGCGGCGTGATCAGCGTGACCGAGCGCGCCTCCTATATCGCGCGGGTGCGGGCGCTGGCGAAGGCGTGCTGCGAGGCCTGGCTGGCGAGCGGGCAGGGCGCTTATGCGCCGAGGCATGGCTGAAATGTCCGACCTTCTTCTCGAACTCTTCTCCGAGGAAATCCCGGCGCGCATGCAGGCGGGGGCGGCGCGCGATCTGGAGCGGCTGGTGGTCGGGGCGCTGTCGGACCGCGGCCTGCTGTTCGAGGGCGTGAAAGCGTTCTATGGCCCGCGGCGGCTGACATTGGCGGTTGCTGGCCTGCCGGCCAAGCAACCGGATGTGCGCGAAGAGAAGAAAGGGCCGCGCGTCAATGCGCCCGCCAAGGCGATCGACGGCTTCCTGCGCTCGGCGGGGGTGAAACTGGAGGATTGCGAGCAGCGCGACGACGGCAAGGGGCCATTCTATGTCGCGATTATCGACCTCAAAGGCCGCGCCACGGCGGATGTGATCGGCGAGTTCCTGCCCGAGGTGCTGGCGAAGCTGCCCTGGCCCAAATCGATGCGCTGGCCGCAGGCGACGAATGCGCCGATGCGCTGGGTGCGGCCGCTGCATTCGATCCTGTGCACGCTGGACGGCGACGTGGTCGATTTCACTTTCGCCGGCGTTGCCAGCGGCAACACGACGCGCGGGCACCGCTTCCTGTCGAGCGGCGTCATCGCCGTGAAGCGCTACGAGGACTACGCCAAGAAGCTGCGCGAGGCGCATGTCGTGCTCGACGCCGAGGAGCGCAAGGCGATCATCTTCGAGGGCGTCAAGGGCGCCGCCTTCGTGCATGGGCTGGAGCTGATCCCGGACGAGGGCCTGCTGGACGAGGTCGCGGGGCTGGCGGAATGGCCGATCGTGCTGATCGGCGCCATCGAAGACCGCTTCATGGACGTGCCGCCGGAGATTCTGCAGACCGCGATGCGGGTGCATCAGAAATATTTCGCGCTGCGCGATCCCAAGACGGCCAAGATGGCCAACCGCTTCGCGCTGGTCGCCAACATGATTGCCGAGGATGCCGGCAAGCAGATCGTCGCCGGCAACGAGCGCGTGCTGCGGGCGCGGCTGAGCGACGCGAAATATTTCTGGGATTTGGACCGCAGAAGTTCGCCAGAGGGCGGATGGAATGCTGAGTTACAAAGAATCACATTTCACGCCAAGCTCGGGTCACAGTTTGATCGAGTTAAACGGATCGAAGCGCTAGCCGTTGAGATTGCGGCAAAGATCGGCGCAGACGTTACAAAGGTAAGGCGTGCCGCTCAGCTGTGCAAGGTTGATCTCTTGACCAGTGTCGTCATGGAGTTTCCCGAATTGCAGGGGACTATGGGTCGCTACTACGCTTTGGACGCTGGAGAGGATCGCGAGGTGGCCGATGCCATTCGCGACCACTATAAACCACAGGGTCCGAAGGATGCTGTTCCAACAAGCAAGGTTTCTATCGCCGTAGCTCTTGCCGATAAGATCGACACGTTGGTGGGCTTTTTTGCAATTGATGAAAAGCCGACGGGCTCGAGCGATCCCTACGCCTTGCGGCGTGCGACTCTTGGTACCGTAAGGCAACTCGACGAAAATTCGGTGAAAATCAATCTTCTCGAGTTGTTTGCATCCGTCGCGAGACTTTTGGATTCTCAAGGCGTCGCTTCACATGACCCCGCTGCTGGCGATCCTAGAGATATTACTTTCAACAAGGCCGACATTGAAGCGGGCGGACCTTATTGGACTGCTATTTCTCACGGACCGGATTTTTGGGGTTCGGTATTTTCTTCTTTAGTTGTATTTTTTGCAGATCGCCTGAAAGTCGCTCTTCGCGAAAAGGGCACGCGGCATGACCTGATCGATGCCGTGTTCTCGCTCGGCAATGAAGACGATCTCGTTCGTCTAATCGCCCGCGTCGAAGCTTTACAGGCGTTCCTCAAATCCGACGACGGCGCCAATCTGCTGGCCGGTTACAAGCGCGCCGCGAACATCCTCAAAGCCGAGGAGAAGAAGGACGGGCAGGGTTATTTCGGCGAGGTCGAGGAAAACCATCTCTCCGAGCCTGCCGAGGTCGCGCTGTTCGCGGCGCTGGAGGCGGCGAAGGGCGAGATCGCTCCGGCGCTGGAGCGCGAGGATTTCGCGGGCGCGATGCGGGTGATGGCCGGGCTGCGCGCGCCCGTGGACGCGTTCTTCGAGACGGTGAAGGTCAACGCCGACGACAGGGTAGTGCGCGCCAACCGGCTCAACCTGCTCGGTGCCCTGCGCGCGACGCTGAACCGGATCGCGGATTTCTCGAAGATCGAGGGGTAGCAACGCTCTCCGCGCCACAGGTGTCATGGCCCGCTTTGCGGACCATGACAATTGTGTTGCCTACTATCCGCCGGGCGGCAGGAAAAAGAACACCCACATCGCCAGCACGGCGAAATTGCTCAGCGCGAACAGCAGGGCGCGGTGGCGCGGGTTGTCGTAGGTGAGGTGGACCGCGCTGTGCACCGCCCTAAGCGCGACATAAACCCAGGCGAGGTCGAGGAACAGCATGTCCACCCGTCCGGTGACGAAGGCCATCAGGCATACGATGTAGAACAGGACCGGCATCTCCAGCAGGTCCGCGAAATTGGGATTGTGGCTGCCGCCGGGGATGTCGCCCGTGGCGCTGTTCTGCTCGTCGTTCCGGCTGCGCTTGGCGAAGCGCTGCGCCGGCACGAACAGCAGGACGAAGAAGGTGATCCCGGCGAGAACCCCCATGGGTGCGAAGACGGTGCTTGGCGGCATGGCGAATCCTTCGGCGGTGGCGGTGGGACGTTAGCGCGGAATGGCGCAGCGAAACACCGCCGTCATGGTTCGCGAAGGCAGGCCATCCGGGCCTGCCCCCACTTTTCCGTTCCGGGATGATGCAACATGTCTTATGGATCGTCGCGACAGGTGCTCTACCATCGCCTGGGTGGCCCGCAGTCGCGGGCCATGACACCTGAGTTTGTTGACGCGATGGCCGGGTCGCGCTTCGCTTCGCTCGCTGCCCGGCCATGACGAGGTTCTTATGAAATGGGTCTACACCTTCGGCGACGGCAAGGCCGAGGGCGATGCGGCGATGAAGAACCTGCTCGGCGGCAAAGGCGCGAACCTGGCCGAGATGAGCAATCTGGGCCTGCCCGTGCCGCCCGGCTTCTCCATCACCACCGAGCTCTGCAACCATTTCTATGCCCATAACGAGAGCTATCCGGCGGAACTCCAGGGCGCGGTCGAGGCGGCGCTGGAGACGGTCGGGGCGCTGGCGGGCGGCCGGCTGGGCGATGCGGCGCGGCCGCTGCTGGTCTCGGTGCGCTCCGGCGCGCGGGTCTCGATGCCGGGCATGATGGACACGGTGCTGAACCTCGGCCTCAACGCCGAGACGACGGAAGGCCTCGCCAAGCTCACCGGCGATGCGCGCTTCGCCTACGACTCCTATCGCCGCTTCATCCAGATGTATTCCGACGTCGTGCTCGGGGTCGAGCACGGGCTGTTCGAGGAGATCCTGGACGGCGAAAAGGAGGACAAGGGCTACGACCTCGACACCGACCTGACGGCGGAGGACCTCAAGAAAATCGCCGGCCTGTTCAAGGCGCGGGTGCGCAAGGAGCTGGGCCGGCCGTTCCCGGAGGACGTGCACGAGCAGCTCTGGGGCGCGATCGGGGCGGTGTTCGGCTCGTGGAATTCGCACCGCGCCAAGACCTATCGCCGCATCCACAACATCCCGGAAGGCTGGGGCACCGCGGTGACGGTGCAGGCCATGGTGTTCGGCAACCGCGGCGAGACCAGCGCCACCGGCGTCGCCTTCACGCGCGATCCCTCGACCGGCGAGCGCCTGCTCTACGGCGAGTTCCTGATCAACGCCCAGGGCGAGGACGTCGTCGCCGGCATCCGCACGCCGCAGGCGATCTCCAAAATCGTGCGCGAGCGCCAAGGCGCCAAGAAGCCCTCGATGGAGGAGGCGATGCCGAAAGCCTTCGCCGAGCTGAGCGCGATCTGCGCCCGGCTGGAGACCCATTACCGCGACATGCAGGACCTGGAGTTCACGGTGCAGGAAGGCAAGCTCTTCATGCTCCAGACCCGCGGCGGCAAGCGCACCGCGGGAGCGGCGCTGAAGATCGCGGTCGACATGGAGCGCGAGGGGCTGATCGACAAGCGCATCGCGGTCGGGCGCATCGATCCGTCGGCGCTCGACCAGCTCCTGCATCCGACGCTCGACCCCCATTCGCCCAAGGAGCAGATCGCCAGCGGGCTCGCCGCCTCGCCCGGCGCCGCCACCGGCGAAGTCGCCTTCACCGCCGACGAAGCGGAAAAGCTCGCCGCCGACCATCGCGACGTCATCCTGGTGCGCACCGAAACCAGCCCCGAGGACATCCACGGCATGCACGCCGCCAAGGGCATCTTGACCGCGCGCGGCGGCATGACCTCGCACGCGGCGGTGGTGGCGCGCGGCATGGGGCGGCCCTGCGTCTCGGGCGCCGGCATGCTCAAGATCGACATCGCGGCCGGCACGATGACGGCGGGCAAATACGTCATCCGGCGCGGCGACGTCATCACCGTCGACGGCGCCAGCGGCGCGGTGTTCAAGGGCAAGGTCGAGCTTCGGCAGCCCGAGCTGACCGGCGATTTCGGCGTGCTGATGGGCTGGGCCGATACGATCCGCACCCTGAAGGTGCGCACCAATGCCGACACGCCGCAGGACGCGACGGTGGCGCGCAAGTTCGGCGCCGAGGGCATCGGGCTGTGCCGCACCGAGCACATGTTCTTCGACGACGAGCGCATCGTCGCGGTGCGCCAGATGATCCTGGCCGACGCCGAGGCCGACCGCAAAGCGGCGCTGGCCAAGCTGCTGCCGATGCAGCGCCAGGATTTCGAAGGCATCTTCAAGGCGATGGCGGGATTTCCGATCACCATCCGCCTGCTCGATCCGCCGCTGCACGAATTTTTGCCGCACAAGGACGAGGAGATCGCGGAAGTCGCGCGCGCCGCCGGCGGCGATCCGGCAAAGCTGCGGGCCCGCGCCATCGCGCTGCACGAATCCAACCCGATGCTCGGCCATCGCGGCGTCAGGCTCGGCATCACCTATCCGGAAATCTACGAGATGCAGGTGCGCGCCATCCTGGAAGCGGCGCTCAACGTCGAGGCCGCCGGCGGCGCCCCGGTGCAGCTCGAGATCATGGTGCCGCTGGTCGGCTTCAAGGCCGAGTTCGACCGCATCAAGGAGCGCATCGACGCCGTCGCCGCCGCGGTGAAGGCGGAGCGCGGGAAACTGCCGTCCTACCTCGTCGGCACGATGATCGAATTGCCGCGCGCGGCGCTGCGCGCGGGCGAGATCGCGCAGAGCGCGGAATTCTTCTCCTTCGGCACCAACGATCTGACGCAGACCACGATCGGTATCAGTCGCGACGACGCCGGCATGTTCCTCACCGACTATCTCGCCAAGGGCGTGATCGCGCGCGATCCCTTCGTCACCATCGACGTCGAAGGCGTCGGCGAACTGGTGAAGATCGCGGCCGAACGCGGCCGCGCCACGCGCCCGGATCTGAAGCTCGGGATCTGCGGCGAGCATGGCGGCGATCCGGATTCGATTCGATTCTGCCACGACTGCGGACTGGATTACGTCTCGTGTTCGCCGTTCCGCGTGCCGGTGGCGCGCCTCGCCGCGGCGCAGGCCGCTTTGACGATCCACGACGCGAGCGAATAATCCTTGTACGGACGATGCAGGAAACGCTGGATTTTCCGGCGTCAAATGACGCCGTGTCACGAATCCGAAATTTTTAATTTGACGATTCGATTTTTCGCTGGCTACAAGCCCGGACCCAATCGGGTGGGGGCGGGGACATTTCGGGCGACAGCATTGCAGCGATTTTGAATTGAAGACCGAAACAGTCAGAGAGCCGAGGACCATGAAAACCAAAGACGCATTATCGCGATCGGATCGCGGTTCTTGTCGGCGCGCTCGCCATCGTGCTGGCGACCGCGAGCGCCGCGGTCGGCGCTTCGCTCAACGCTCGTCCGCACACGGACGAAATCCGGGTGATCAAGGTCGAAAAGCCCGTGGTCAAGGTGGTGCAGGCGCCGGCGATTCCGGAAGCGATCGCGCTGCGCGGCGCTGCGACCAATGCCGTCTTGGCGCGCCTGTTGGCGGAGCACAAATGCCTGTCCGAAGTGATGTATTACGAGGCCCGCGGCGAAGGCGAAGAGGGCCAGAAGGCGGTCGCCGAGGTCGTGTTTCACCGCATGAACACCGGCAATTACGGCCATTCGATCTGCGCCGTGTGGTCTATGAGGGCATCGGCGCCGGCGCCTGCCAGTTCTCCTTCGCTGCGACGGCAGCCGCGGCGCGAACCATGAGGCGGGGCCGTGGCGCGAAGCCCAGGCGCTCGCCGCCGCGATCATGGCGAACGAGGAGCAGCTCGAGAACTCGACCGGCGGGGCGGTGGCGTTCCACACCTCGGCGGTGCAGCCGTCGTGGTCGGGCTATGTCCGCACCGTGCAGATCGGCAACCACATCTTCTACCGCCGCGGCCATGCCAGGCTGAGCGGGGCGTGATCCTTCGGGGCTCGGCCTCGCACCTCAGGATGACGACGGCTCAAATCCCGTCATGCTGAGGTGCGAGCGTAGCGAGCCCCGAAGCATACCCTTTTAAAAAATTCACCCGCCGGCTGATCGTGCCGTCCACCAGCAGGTTGATGCCGGTGTGTAGGACGAGGCCGGGCTCGCGAGGAACACGGCGGCGTTGGCGATGTCCTGCGGCGTCGCGCAGCGCCCCGTCGGGTTGCGTGCCAGCGCCTGCTTGAAATAGTCGGGCATGGTCTTCTCGACCGTGGCCCAGATGCCGCCCTCGAAATAGACCATGCCGGGCGACACCACATTGGTGCGGATGCCCTTTTTGGCGTATTGCCGCGCCAGGCCCTTGGCATAGTGATCAGCGCCGCCTTGATCGGGCCGTAGGAGCTGGCGTTGTCGCTCTCCGCCGCCGAACCGAGGAGATGATCACGAAGGCCGCGTCGCCGTTCTTGGCCGCCGCCTTCTCCAGGAACGGCTTGGCGGCGTCGAAGGCGTTGACCATGCCGAGCACGTCGAGCTTGAAGTTCTGCTCCCACGAGGCCGGATCGCCGCCCTGCGCCATCGCGCCGGCATTGGAGACCAGGATATCGATGCCGCCCAGTTCCTCGCCGGCCGACGCGATCCAGCCTTTCAGCGCCGCGCCGTCCATGATGTCGACGGAAGCGCCGGTCGCCTTGACGCCTTTGTCCTTGAGCGCCGCGACCGCGTCTTTGACCTGATCGGCGGTTGCGGGCGCAGATCGCGACATTGCCGCCTTCGTCCGCCAGCGTATCGGCGATGGCGCGCCCGGATGCCGCGCGTGCCGCCGAGGACGACGGCGTTCCTGCCCTTGAGATGAAGATCCATGTGCCTCTCCGAATTTCGTGAGCGCACATTGTAGCGGCGCGGCCGCGATCAATCCATCGCGGTCGGAATGATCTTCACGTCCGCCACCTCGATACCGAGCGAGGCGCCCATCGCGCAGCGGCGCGATTTCTCCGTCATGCACGAAAACAACCGGCCAGTGACTTCGACGAACTGCGGATGGGTCTTGAGCGCGGCCGGCTCCTGGGTCTGCCACAGCAGGGCCAGCATGGGCGCGCGCTGCCGTCTGGCGTAGGCCTCGCCGTTTTCATACAGCAGGCTTCGCATCGCGAGACCGCGTGTCTTGACGCATTTTCCGGCGAGTGCCGGCTGGACGTCCTTGAAGGCGACGGCGGCGGCTTCCGAGGCCTTGCACAGCGGCGGCGGCGCGGGCGGCGCGACAGGCGGCGGCGGTGTCTTGCCGACGCAGCCGGCGAGGGCGGCGGCAAGCAGCAGGGCGGCGAGGGCGCGAGCGTTCATCGCTGCAGACAATCAGAAGTCGAGCGCGAGGTCGAGGTTGGGAGCGCTGTGGGTGATGGCGCCCGAGGAAATATAGTCGACGCCCGTCTCGGCGATGGCGCGCACGGTGGCGAGCGTGACGTTGCCGGAAGCCTCCAGCGTCGCGCGGCCCTTGTTGAGTGCGACGGCCTGGCGGAGGACGTCGGGCGGCATGTTGTCGAGCAGGATGGTGTCGACACCGAGCGCCAGCGCTTCCTCGAGCTGCGCCAGCGTGTCGACTTCGAGCTCGACCTTCGCCATGTGGCCGAGGCCGGCGCGGACCCGCGCGACGGCGGACGCGATGCCGCCGGCGGCGACGAGGTGGTTGTCCTTGATCAGCACCGCGTCGTCGAGGCCGAAACGGTGGTTGAAGCCGCCGCCGCAGCGCACTGCGTATTTCTCCAAGACGCGCAGGCCCGGCGTCGTCTTGCGGGTGCAGACGATGCGCGCCTTGGTGCCCGTCACCGCGTCGACCAGGGCGCGGGTCGCGGTGGCGATGCCCGAGAGGTGTCCGGCGAAATTGAGCGCGACGCGCTCGCCGCTGAGAAGCGAGCGGGCGGGGCCTGCGATCGTCGCGAGAACGGCACCCGCTTGCACCGTCGCGCCGTCCGGCGCTTGCGCTTCGAAGCTCAGCGCCGTGTCGACCAGGTGGAACGCGGCCCGCGCGGCGATGAGGCCGGCGATGGTGCCGGATTTGCGCGCGACCAGTTCGGCCTTCGCCTGCGTCTCTGCCGGCACGGTGAGCTCGCTGGTGATGTCGCCGGCGCGGCCGAGATCTTCCTCCAGGGCGCGGCGCACGACGGACTCGACCAGCAGCGCGTGCGGCGGGCGCGTGAAGGGCAGGGCGAGCATCAGACGGCGGCGCGCTGCGCCGGCGCCTCGGTCGCCGCGATCTCTTCCGCATCGCCCAGCGTCATGAAGGTGCGCTTGGGCGCCGGGTCGGTCTTCGGATAGTCGCTGCGGTAATGGCCGCCGCGGCTTTCGCGGCGGTTCAGCGCCGCGGCGGTGACGAGCTTGGCGGCGGCGGTCATGTTGAGGAGCGCCGGCTCGCTGCCGCCGGCGCGCTCGACCTGGGCGATGACGGCGAGGGCCTCGCTGAGGCCGGCCTCGTCGCGTTCCAAGCCGACCAGCCGCGTCATCGCTTCGCGCAGGACATGCGGCGGTGCGGGCGAGGCGAAACGTTCGGGCGCCGGCGGCGTACCGCGTCCGCTGCGCGGCGCGACGGTGGCGGCGATGTCCTCGGCGGCGCGGGCGCCGAACACGATGGCTTCGAGCAGCGAGTTGGAGGCGAGGCGGTTGGCGCCGTGCAGGCCGGTGGAGGCGCACTCGCCGACGGTCCACAGCCCGGCGAGCGAGGAGCGGGCGCGTTCGTCGCTGGCGATGCCGCCCATGTGGTAGTGCGCCGCCGGCGCGACCGGGATCGCTTGCGTCGCCGGATCGATGCCCGCCGCGATGCAGGCGCCGTAGACGGTCGGGAAGCGCCGCGCGAAGCTCGCGCCGATGGCGGTGCGGCAATCGAGGAAGGTCTTGTGCCCGGCGGCGTGCTGGCGGTGCAGGGCACGGGCGACGACGTCGCGCGGCGCCAGCTCGGCGTCGGCATGAATGTCGAGCATGAAGCGCCGGCCGGTCTCGTCGACCAGGATGGCGCCTTCGCCGCGCAGCGCCTCGGTCGCCAGCGGCGCCGGATCGCGCCCGATATCGATCGCCGTGGGATGGAACTGGACGAATTCGGGATCGGCGATGATCGCGCCGGCGCGCGCCGCCATGCCGAGGCCTTCGCCGCGCGATTCCAGCGGATTGGTCGTCACCGCGTAGAGCGCGCCGAGCCCGCCGGTGGCGAACACGATCGCCGGGCTGCGGAACAGCACCAGCCGCGGATCGGGACCGATGCCGGTGCGCGCGAACAGGCCGGTGACGCGGCCGTCCTCGAAGGCGAGCTCGATGGCGTGGAAGCCTTCCAGCAGCGTGATCGACGGCGTCGCCAGCGCGCGCTCGGCGAGGGTGCGCGAGATCTCGGCGCCGGCGCGGTCGCCGGCGATGTGGACGATGCGATGAGCGCTGTGCGCCGCCTCGCGCCCCAGCGCCAGCGCGCCGCCGGGCTTGCGGTCGAAGGGCACGCCGAGGTCGAGCAGATCGCCGATGCGCGGGCCGGCCTCGCGCGCCACCAGCGCCGCGATGTCGGGATCGCACAGATCGGCGCCGGCGCTCAGCGTATCGGCGGCGTGGCTCTGCCAGCTATCGCCTTCGCCCAGCGCCGCGGCGATGCCGCCCTGGGCCCAGGCGCTGGAGCCGGAAAGGCCCGGCCGCGTGCCGGCGAGCACGGTGGCGGGAAAGGGGCTGAGCTTGAGCGCCGTGAACAGGCCGGCGATGCCGGCGCCCAGGACGAGCGCGCCCTTGCATTCGATGACGCTGTCGACGCGGCGGCTCATGTCAGGCGGCTTTCTTCACCGGCAGCTTGACGCCGAGCATGCGGTCGATGGCGCGCTTGGCGCGCACCGCGACCGCGGGATCGACGACGACCTCGGTCGTCATCGTCTGCAGCGAGAGCAGGATCTTGTCGAGCGTGATGCGCTTCATGTGCGGGCACAGGTTGCAGGGGCGCACGAATTCGATATCCGGATGGGCGGCGGCGACGTTGTCGCTCATCGAGCATTCGGTGATCAGGATCACGCGCTGGGGGTGGTGCTCGCCGACATAGTCGACCAGCGCCGAGGTCGATCCGGCGAAGTCGGCTTCGGCGACGACTTCCGGCGGGCATTCGGGATGCGCCAGCACGACGATGCCGGGATGCGCCTTGCGGTAGTTCCTGATCTCTTCCGCCGTGAAGCGCTCATGCACTTCGCAGGCGCCGGCCCAGGTGATGACCTTGACGCCGGTCAGGTTGGCGACGTTGCGCGCGAGATACTGGTCGGGGATCATGATCACGGTGTCGACGCCGAATTCGCGCGCGATCTCCTCGACCACCGCCACCGCGTTGGACGAGGTGCAGCAGACGTCGCTCTCGGCCTTCACCTCCGCCGAGGTGTTCACATAGGTGACGACCGGCAGGCCGGGATATTTCTGCCGCAGCAGGCGCACATCGGCGCCGGTGATCGAGGCGGCGAGCGAGCAGCCGGCGCGGGTGTCGGGGATCAGCACGGTCTTGTCGGGGCAGAGGATCTTCGAGGTCTCGGCCATGAAATGCACGCCGGCCTGGACGATCACCTTGGCGTCGGTGCGCCCCGCCTCGCGCGCCAGCGCCAGGCTGTCGCCGACGAAATCGGAGACGCCGTAGAAAATCTCCGGCGTCATGTAGTTGTGGCCGAGGATGACGGCGTTCTTCTCGCGCTTCAGCTTGTTGATCGCCAGGATGGTCGGGGCATGGATCGCCCATTCGACCTCGGGGATGACATGCGCGACCTTGGCATAGAGCGCGCGGGCGGCGCTCGCCACTTCGGGTGTATAGGCCAAATCCGCCAGTCCCATCGTCCGTCTCCCGTTTGCATCCACTTAATGCTCAACTTGAGCATATATATGGGGCAAAAAGACCGGCCTTCAAGGGCCGGTTTTGATCGGGTTATGCTACTCTTGAGCATAAGTCTGTCAAGTCGGAACAAAGGCGAGCGTTTCCCTGGGGTTGGCAGCTACTTCGGGTGGTCGCTGCGGCGCGAGACAACCCGCTTATGACGCCAGCATCGCCGCGAGCTTGGCGACCGTGTTCCAGTTGCGCGCCGTTGCGGTCGTGCCGAGATGGCGTTCGATGACGCCGAGAGTGAGCTTGGATCGGCCGATGCCGTCGGGATAGACGATGTAGGCGTGGCGGCCATCGCCATGCACGCTCTCGCGCCCCTTGATCGCGACTTGCAGCGCCTCGAAGGCCGATACGGGCGGTGCGCTTTTCAGAAACAGCACCAGCAGATGGCTGGGATCGTCTCGCGCCGCCGCGGAAAAAGGATTGCGCGCCTGGACGCTCGCGATCTCGGCCGCCGTGCGCACATGGACATCGGTCGCGAGGCCGAAAGATTCGGCGCAGACCGCCTGCAAAAGGTTTTCGGATGCGGCCGCCGATCGGCTGCCGGCTTCGAACACCAGATTGCCGCTTTGCAGCAGCGGGCGGACGTCCTTCAATCCGGCCACCGTGGCGGCAAGGCACAAATCCGCCATCGCCAGCTTGGCGTTGCCGCCGACATTGACGGCGCGGAGCAGGGCGGCTTGCCGGCTCAAGGCAACCTCGCAGGCGAACGCAACCGATCCTCGCGCTACTTCGCGGCGGCGGCAATGATCTCGACGTCGTCGAGCGACGACTCGGCGGCGAGCGAGCCGAAACTGAAATGCCCGGCGACCTTGGCGAGCTCTCCCAGCAGCTTTTCGCAATGCTCCGGGGACAGCGACATCGCGCCCGGCGCCATGAGATGCAGGGCCTGGACGTGAACCGCGATCGGCTGGCGGTCGTGCATTCCGGCGCGTTGCAGGCCGTCGGTCATGTCGCACAGGCTGCGCGCGGCGGCGTCGAGGGTGGTGTGGCCGAAGGTGCCGGCGAGCGTCACGACCTGGTCGGCATAGGCCTGGATCGCCAGCATCGCGGCGGCATCGAGCGTGGCGCCGGACCCGAAGACGATCTTCTCCATCGCGGCAATCGACTTGCAGATCTCGGCATTGGCCAGCGCCGTCATGGATTCAAGGCTCTTCATGGCGCCGTCGACGGCGTCGTCGCGCGTCAGGCCGCCGGCCCGCGCCGCCAGTTCGGCGAGCCGCGTCTTGGGGAAGTGGACCTTCTTTTTCGCTCTCGTGGCCATTGCTGTTTTCCTACTCTGCGGCGGCGGATGAGATGTCTTGGGCGTCTTGGTCGGATTGTTCGTCGGTCTCGCGGCGAAGCTTGCCGTCGGGCGGCGGGACGTTGCGGAAGCGGCGGTCGGGGCCGATGAAGTCGCCGGCCTCGATGAAGGGGCGGGCGATGCGCGCCACCCAGGCGATACGATCGAACAGGCCCTGGGGCGACAGCGGCTTTCTGACCACAATGTTAGCGCCGGCATCGCGCGCCGAAGACACCAGGCGTAGTTGGGTATAACCGGACATGACGATGACCGGCACGAAACGGAACGGGCTCTTTTCCTGGCGCCGGATCCAGCGGATGAGATCGGCACTCGGCATGTCGGGCAGCGCGCCCTCGATGATGCAGAGGTCGGCATAGTGATGCATGAGATGATGCTTGGCCTGCGCCGCGGTCTCCAGGACCGTCGGCGTGTCCATCCCGAAGCCGCGCAGCATCTGCGCGACAAGGCTGCGGGTGAAATGGTCACGGTCGACGAGAAGCGTCGTGACATTGCGCAAATTCAGTCGTGCTTGTGCCATTGAACCGGCCCGCTCCACGCCAGGTAGAACTCCTTGCCCAGCTATACTTGCAATGCCGTGGTTAATTTTTACCGCTGATCGGGAACATTTCGGCGGGAGAGGTCACTCAAAATGGGTAAACGCCCGCCATTCTAGCCGCGCGCCCGGGTCACCATGCGCACCCCCGGGGCCGGGCGCTCGCGCAGGACCTCGCGCCGGAAGCGGAAAAGTTCCGCCGGGCGGCCACGCGCCTGAGTCGAGAATTTGCCGGTGCCCTCGACCAGGCCCTGATCTTCCATCAGCCGGCGGAAGTTCTGCTTGTGCAGGCGGATGCCGGAGATCGCTTCGACGGTGCGTTGCAGTTCGAGCAGCGTGAAGGCGGGCGGCATCACCTCGAACACGACCGGGCGGTACTTCATCTTGCCGCGCAGCCGCGCGATCGCGGTGGCGAGGATGCGGCGATGGTCGAAGGTCATGCCGGTGCCGAGCGTCGGCGGCAGCTTGGCGAGCGAGGGCTTGCGGCCGTCGCGCACCGCTTCCTGCACCAGCCCGGCTTCATAGAGCAGCTCGTAGCGCTCCAACACCTTCTCTTCGTCCCAGGCCAGGCCCTCGAAGCCGAAGCAGAGGCGGGCCCGCTCGCGGCGCAGCTCGGCGATTTCGCTATTCGCGGCGGCCTTGACGAATTGGCGCAGCGCCGGCGCGATCACCCGGTCGATCACCGCCGGCCGGGCATCGCGAAAATCCTCCCACGGGAAATAGCGATACCAGTCGCTCCACGCCGCGTCGGGGGCCTGCAAGGCGCCGGCCTGACGCGTCAGCGCGAGATAGCCGACCGAGACGACGCGGGCGCCTTCGCCCTGCGCCGGAACGTGCCGGCCGCGGTCGCCGAACGTGTAAAGCTGCTCGGCATAGCCGAGATCGAGCAGGGTCTGCTCGCCGACCCATTTGCGCAGGCCGCTTTCGAGCGTGCGGTGGTTGAGCGGATCGAACGGACCGAAGGGCAGCGCGTCCTCGCCGCCGCCCGGATGATGCACCGTCAAGACGCAGGGCCGCTCGTCGGCGACCGAAACGATCGCGGCCGACAGGCCGATGCTGACGACGAGTTCGGTCTGCGCGCTCACAATCCCACCAGGGGGGAATTCGACCAACTCGCCCTCGGCCACCATCTTGCCGGCGCCGATGCTCCGGATCGCGTCGACCATGCGGCCCTGGCGGCCGAGCAGGTCGTCGGCATGCTGCACCAGCAAGGCGTTGGGATAGGCGTGCGCGGCACGGTCGCGGATGGCGCGGGCGGCGGCGATCTCGCTGCCCGGTCCCAGGCGGTCGCACAGGATGGTGTAAGCCGAGGCCATCGAGCGGCTGATCCCCGCCCAGCAATGGACCAGGATCGGATCCTCGGCCGGCCAGGCACGGGTGAAGGCGAGCAGCGCTTCGATATGTTGGCGCGCCGGAGGATGGTCGCCGGCCTCGACGTCGACCACGTCGTTGACCCCCAGGCGCAGGTGCCGCTCGGCCGGGAACCCCGCGGGGGTCTCGATCATGTGCTCGGGCGAGAGCAGCGTCACCAGATGGGACGGGCGATGGGTCCGGATCACCTCCGGGACGGCGGACAGCGGCGTAACCAGGATTTTGGACATGTCTCTTGCTAGCGGAGGAACGTGGCGGGCGGAAGACGCCTAATCTGCCAGTTTCTTGAACCTGTCCAGAAATTGGGCTTGGGCGTCCGCCGTCGCCAGCGGCACCAGCCGCGGCAACCGCATGCCGCGCGGCGGCACGACGAACAATTTGCGGGCGACCTCTTCCTCGAAGCCAGCGAGCTGGGTGGCTTCGAAATAGGCGGCCATCAGGTCGGCCTTTTTGAACAGCACCGCCAGCGCCGCCGGGGTGGTGGCGGGCAGGCCGAAGCGGACATGGATCGCACTCTGAAGTTTGTTCTCCAAGGCTTTGTAATCAATGCCTATTGCGACCTTGAACGGGCTGATGAGGTCACCGATAACATACTCGGGGGCGTCGTGCAGCAGGGCCATGAGCCGGGTCTCGCGGGTCAAGCCGGGCCGCAGCTCCGCCACCAGGCGCTCGACCAGGACGCAGTGCTGGGCGACCGAGAAGGCGTGGTCGCCCTTGGTCTGGCCGTTCCAGCGCGCCACCCGGGCGAGGCCGTGGGCGATATCTTCGATCTCGACGTCCAGGGGCGAGGGGTCGAGGAGATCGAGCCGGCGGCCGCTCAGCATGCGCTGCCAGGCGCGTGGGGGGTGTTTGGGCTTGGCCATGACGTCCGTGGACTTAAGGGGCGCCCGTTTACCCTAAACCGAACCCGCGTGCGAGGCGGCGTGGGGTTTGCAGGGTTCGGGGCGGGATCAGCCAGACCGTGCCGAAAAGGCGCGGGTTCGGGGTGCGGATGAGCGTGAAGCCCTTGGGGGCCGGGAAGCTGCGGCTGGTGACCGATCCGGCGCGGTTGCCGTTCGAGACGACCGCGGAACTCGCCGAGCCGACCGGCCCGGTGGGGCAGGACCGCGCCATGCGCGCGCTGCATTTCGGCGCCGGGATGGCGCAGCCCGGCTACAACATCTTCGTCACCGGCAGCCAGGGCAGCGGCAAGCGCAGTTCGGTCAAGCGCGCTCTCGAGCGCCTCGCCGCCGCGATGCCGGCGCCGCCCGACATCGCCTATGTCCACAACTTCGCGGACCCGAGCCGGCCGCTGGCCTTGCGCTTTGCCGCCGGCGACGGCGCGCGCTTCAAGACGGCGATGGCCGAGTTCGCCGCCGGCCTCAAGACCGCGATGCCGCGACTGTTCGAGAGCGATGCCTATCGCAGCCGCCGCGCCGCGCTGGAGGAGGAATTCCACCGCACCGCCGAAGCGGCCGTCGAACGGCTGCGCCAGCGCGCGGAGAGCCGCGGCCTGGCGCTGGTGGAGCGCGGGCAGGGCGGCTTCGACTTCCGTGCCACCCGCGACGGCCTGCTGCTGTCCGAAGACGAGCACCGCCGCCTCGGCAAGGCCGAGCGCGAGACCATCGCGGCGAACATCCGCGAACTGCGCGGCGAACTGGACCGCGCGATGGAGCACATGGAAGGCTTGCGCCAGCGCGGCGTCGAGCAGGTGCGGGCGTTGGACAGGGAGATGGGCGAAGCGCAGTTGCGCGCCCTGATCGCGCCGCTGGCGCAGCGCTTCGTCCAGCACCGCGAGGCGCATGCGCATCTCGCCCGCGTCCACAAGGACGCCCTGGGCCAGATCGAGGGCTTGCGCGCCGTCGCGCGCGGCGAAGGCGACGAGCGGACGCGGCGCGAGGCGGCGCTGCACCGCTACGAAGTCAACCTGATCGTCGACCATGGCGGCGCTGCGGGCGCGCCGGTGCTGACGCCGGGCCTGCCGTCGCTGACCAATCTGGTCGGCAAGGTCGAGCACGTGCCGGTGCTGATGACGATGGTCACCGATTTCATGCTGATCAAGCCGGGCGCGCTGCATCTGGCCAATGGCGGCTTCCTGCTGATCGACGCGATGGATCTGTTCCGCCAGGAGTCCGCCTGGGAGTCCTTGAAGCGCGCTCTCGCCGCAAAGCAGGTGAAGATCGAGAGCCTGTCCGACATCCTCGACCGCAGCCAGCAGGTCTCGATCCGGCCCGAGCCGGTTCCGCTGGACGTCAAGATCGTGCTGTTCGGCGAGGCCTGGGTCTATCACCGGCTTTGCCAGATCGATCCCAGATTCGCCGATCTCTTCAAGGTGCAGGCGGATTTCTCCGCCACCGCGGCGCGCGACGACGAGAATTGCGCCGCCCTGATCGCGACCATGGCCTCGATCGCGCGCAGCGACCGGCTCAAGCAGATGGACCGCGGCGGCGCGGCGCGGCTGCTCGACGAAGCCTCGCGCCAGACCGGCGACGCCGAGAAGATCAGCGTCCGCACCGGCAAGCTCGCCGATCTGGTGCGCGAGGGCGATCACTATGCCGCGCTGGCGGGGCGCACGCTGATCGGCGCCGCCGACATCGCGCGCGCCGTGGCGGCCAAGGAAGACCGCTCCGGGCGGCTCAAGGCGCTGGAGCACGAACTGGTGCAGCGGCGCATCGTCTTCATCGACACCGACGGGGCGAAGGCGGGGCAGGTCAACGGCCTGACCGTGTTCAGCGCCGCCGGCTTCGCCTTCGGCATGCCGGCGCGGATCACCGCCCAGGTCGGCCCCGGCGACGGCCGCATCATCGACATCGAGCGGGTCGCGAAATTCAGCGGCCCCGGCCACATCAAGGGCATGCAGATCCTCTCGGGCTATCTCAACCGGGGTCTATGCCGCGGGGCGCAAGCTGTCGGTCGCGGCCAGCGTCGCCTTCGAGCAGTCCTACGGCCCGATCGACGGCGACAGCGCCTCCGCCGCCGAACTGATCGCGATCCTTTCGGCGATCGCCGGCGTGCCGCTGCACCAGGGCATCGCGCTCACCGGCTCGATCAACCAGCACGGCCAGATGCAGCCGATCGGCGGCGCCAACGAGAAGATCGAAGGTTTCTTCGACATCTGCGCCGCGCGCGGGCTCAAGAGCCATCACGGCGTGATCATCCCCAAGGCCAATATGGTGTCGCTGATGCTGCGCGACGACGTCGTCGATGCGGCGGCGCGCGGCCTGTTCGCGATCTACGCGGTCGAGACGGTGGACGAGGCGATCGAGGTCCTGACCGGCATGAAGGCGGGATTCCGTGCCCGCGACGGTAGCTTCGCCCGCCGCAGTTTCAACCGGCACGTGCAGGATCGGCTGCTCGATTTCGCACGGCCGCGGCTGCTGAAGCCGGTCTACGCAGACAAATGGTGGGCGTTCTAGCGGCCCGCCGATAATTCCGTGAAACGTGTGGAACTTATTCATCCCGCGGGAGTTTAATCGTACGCCCCGGGGTGTGGCAGACGGGGCCCTGACAGCAATTCTGGCAGCGAGACCGTCACGGCGGAGTGCGTTCGGATGGCCGTGATTCTCATCGTCGAAGACGAGGTCTTCACCCGCGAAATCGCGGAAATGATGATCCAGGACTGGGGTCACCAGACCCTTTCGGCCAGCGATGTCGACGAGGCGCTGGCCTATCTCAGATCGCCGCAGCATATCGACGGGCTGTTCACCGACGTCTATCTGAAGAAGGCGGTGCTCGGCGGCTGCGACCTTGCGAGCATGGCGGTCAAGCTGCGGCCGGGCCTGCGCGTGCTATACACCACCGGCAATTTCGTCACCGAGACGATGAAGGCGCTGTTCGTCAACGGCAAGCACTATCTCGGCAAGCCCTATACCGAGCAGCAGCTGCACGGCTCGGTCGACGAGATGCTCGCGGCCTAAGCGCCGTTGCGCGGGAGCGCGGAAAAATGCCGGTATCCGATATCGCAGCCAGCGACATAGTCGAGACGGTGCCGAGCGCCCTGATCGTGCTCGACCGCAACCTGATCATCCGCTCCGCCAATCGCGCCTTCTACCTGATGTTCCGAACCAGCGCCGAGCACACCGAAGGCTGCCTGATCTACGACCTGGAGAAACCGGCAATGGGACATTCCCGCCCTGCGCACGCTTCTGGAGAGCGTGATCCCGCACCGCGCCTCGGTCGAAGGCTTCGAGGTCGAGCACGACTTCCCCACCATCGGCCGGCGCACCATGCTGGTCAACGCGCGCAAGATTTTCCGCCCCGGCGACCATGACGGCTTCATCCTGCTCGCCATCGAGGACGTCAGCGAGGAGCGCGCCGCGCGCAAGGAAAGCAACCGCAACTGGCAGCTCACCCAGAGCATCGTCGACACGATCCGCGATCCCCTCGTCGTGCTCGAAAACGACATGACCATCGTGACCGCGAGCAAGGCGTTCCTCACGATCTTCGGCATCACCCAGGCCGAGGCGCATGGCCGCCGCGTCTCGGAACTGGGGCAGCATCAATGGGACGTTCCCGCCCTGCGCCATCTGATGGAAAAGGTCCTTCCCGAAAACAAGCCGATCGAGAGCTTCGAGATCGAGGACGATTTTCCCGGCCTCGGCCGCCGCGTCTTCAACCTGAATGCGCGGAAGATCTCGCAGCCGGGCAACCATGCGCACCGCATGCTGCTGGTGTTCGAGGACATCACCGACCGCAAGCAGCGCGAGCGCGACGCCCAGATGCTGACCAACGAGATCTCGCACCGGATCAAGAACAACCTTCAGATCGTGGTCGGGCTGATCTCCTATGAAGCCAAATGGACCGCGGCGCCCTGCGTCCAGGGCTACAAGGCGATGCAGGGGCGCATCGGCGCGATCGCCCAGCTCTACGACCTGATCTCGCAGTCGAGCCGCGGCCGCACCGTCGCGGTGGACGCCTATCTGCGGGAGATCGCCAAGGCGCTGGGGGCCAGCCTGGGAGCCGATTCCGCCATCGCGATAGCGGTCACGGCCGAGCCGCTGGAGATCGACCCCGAGCGCGCCGTGCCCTTCGGCCTTCTGGTCAACGAGCTGGCGACCAACGCGATCAAGCACGCCTTTCCCGGCGGCAAGGGGCGGGTCGCACTCACCGTCGAACGGATCGGAACCGAAATCGAGCTGACCATTTCCGACGACGGCGTCGGCATGAAAGAGAAGGTCCAGGCGAAGCTTCCCGAGAAGCGGGGCGCGGACTATGTCGCCATCTTCGTGCGCCAACTGCACGGCACGCTCACGATCTCCGGGCCCGAGCGGATCGGCACGGCCATAACGGTGAGGTTGCCCCTGATTCTGGTCCCATCGGGCGACGCCGAGCCGCTGGCCGCCTAGTGTCCTGAATCCGAAGTTCACATCACTCCGTGTCATCCGCCGCGAATGCGGCGGACCCAGGTGAAACCTGCATTGCCGTGGCAAGTGTCAACTGGGTGGCCCGCATTCGCGGGCCATGACAATCTCGGTTGAATGCAGCGAATTTCAGACTTGGGACACCAGCCGCAGTTGATTTTTCCGCTTTCCGGCCTTCAACTCTGCGGCAGCGCGCTGCAGCGAGCGGAGACGCCGCATGACCTTTGTCAAGATATTGGCCCCGTTGACCGGCGGCGCCCGCGATGCGTCCGTGCTGGCGAGCGCCTTTGCCGCCGCCAAGCCGTTCGACGCCCATGTCGCGGCGCTGTTCGTTCGGCCCGACGCCACCGAGGCGGTGCCGTTCTACGGCGAGGCGGTATCGGCTTCGATCATGCAAGAGATCGCCGACGCGTCGCAGAAGGCGTCGGACGCGGCCATCGCCATCGCGCGCGCCTCGCTGGGCGCGGCGGTGAAGGAGGCGGGCGCCGAGCTCCTGGAGGCGCCCGAGCTGCGGGCGGTGACGACGGCCTCGTTCCGCGAAGTCAGCGGCAATTTCGCCGACCAGGTGACGCTGGCGGCCCGGCTGTCCGACCTCGTGGTGTTCGGCGCGCTCAAGGAGAACGAGCGGCCGGGACTGACCGAGGCGTTCGAGGCGACGCTGCTGGAGACCGGCCGCCCGGTGCTGCTCAGCCCCTACGCCGCGCCGGTGACGTTCTGCCGCAAGATCGCGCTGGCCTGGAACGAGAGCGTCGCCTCGGCGCATGCCGTGACCGCGGCGCTGCCGTTCCTCAAATGCGCCGAGAGCGTCGAGATCCTTACCGTCACGCGCGCCAAGGGCGAGGCGATCGACAGCCGCGAGGTGCAGGCCTATCTCAAGCTGCGCGGGATCAAGGCGAGCGAGCGCGTCGTGATCGCCACCGGCCGCGCGGTCGGCGACGTGCTGCTCGAGGAAGCGTCGAAAAGCGGCGCCGGCATGCTGGTCGCCGGCGGCTACGGCCACAGCCGGTTGCGCGAGCTGTTCTTCAGCGGCGTGACGCGGCATGTCGTGAGCCACGCGGACATGCCGCTGTTCCTGGTGCATTGAAACAGGATTCACGCGGAGTACGCGGAAGTTGAGCACGACTCCGCGAGCTCCGCGCCTCCGCGCGCGATTTTCTATTCGCGCTTCGCGGGTGTCAGGCGCTGTACAGCTTCTTCAGGATCACGCTGCCCGCCGAATAGCCGGCGCCGAAGGAGCAGAGCAGGCCGATGTCGCCGGCTTTGAGGTCGCTCGAATATTTGTGGAAGGCGATGATCGATCCCGCCGAACTGGTGTTGGCGTATTCGTCGAGGATGTTGGGCGCCTCGCCCGGCACCGGATCGCGCCCCAAGACGCGGCGCGCGATCATGTCGTTCATCCCGACATTGGCCTGGTGCAGCCATAGCCGCTTGAGCGCCGCCGGCGCGATGCCGTTCTCGCCGAGATGGCCGACGATCAGCTCGGCGACCATCGGCACGACTTCCTTGAACACCTTGCGCCCTTCCTGGACGAACAGCTTGTCGGCGGCGCCGATGCCCTCGGGGGCAGTCCGGTTCAAAAAGCCGAAATTGTTGCGGATGTTGTTGGAGAATTTTGTCTTCAGCCGCGTCGCCACGATCTCCCAGGCATTGTGCCCGACCGCGGTCTCGGCACGCTCCACGATGAAGGCGGTGGCGACGTCGCCGAAGATGAAATGGCTGTCGCGGTCGCGGAAGTTGAGGTGCCCGGTGCAGATCTCCGGATTGCACACCAGGATGGCGCGCGCGTGGCCGGCCGCCACCATGTCGGCGGCGGTCTGCAGCGCGAAGGTCGCGGACGAGCAGGCGACGTTCATGTCGAAGCCGAAGCCGTCGATGCCGAGCGCGTCCTGGACCTCGACCGCCAGGGCGGGATAGGCGCGTTGCAGGTTGGAGCAGCCGACCAGCACGCCGTCGATGTCGGCGGCGCTGCGGTCGGCACCCTTGAGCGCCTCGCGCGCCGCGGCCACCGCCATCTCGGCGAGGATGGAGATCTGGTCGTTGGGCCGCTCGGGCAGGCGCGGACACATGATGTCGGGATCGAGGATGCCGGCCTTGTCCATCACATAGCGGGCCTTGATGCCGGAGGCCTTGACGATGAACTCGGCGGAGGATTCCACCAGCGCGGTCTTGCTGCCGGCCGCGATGGCGCCGGCGTTCGCGGCGTTGCTATTCCTTACGAAAGTGTTGAACGCCGTCACCAGCTCGTCGTTGGAGATCGACTGCGGCGGCGTATAGAGGCCGGTTCCGCTCACCGCTAACGCTGTCACGCGCGCCATCCCTTTGAAATCCCTGGGGCCAAGGCTGGCTTAGGCGCCGCTCAAAGGCAAGCAATTCACCAAGCGGTAAACCCGCCATTCAGACATTGGCTCTACAAGAGGGACGTATGATGTTGGGGATCCTCCCGTGAATGTGGTCTGGGAGCAGGCGGACTATGCGTTGAGTTCCGCGCGCGAGGGGCCGTTCCGGCGCCATCCTGGCGGCTTTGGCGGCCGGCGCGGTGCTGGGCGTCGGCACGACCCACACGCCCCCGAATGTGACGTTCGCGGCGCTTGTGATCCTGGCGGCGCTCGGCACGGCGGTGTTCGGCCTCAACCGGCTGGCGGCGCGCGCCGACGAGCGGCTGGGCGCCGGCGATGCCAGCTACCGCGCCTTCTTCGAGCATGCCATCGAGGGGATTTTCCGCACCACGCCGGAAGGGCGCTATCTCGACGTCAATCCGGCGCTGGCGCGCATCTACGGCTATGCCAATCCGGCGGCGCTGAAGAACGGGCTGACCGACATCGCCGACCAGCTCTATGTCGATCCCAAGCGGCGGCTCGAATTCCAGGCCCTGATGCAGGCGAACGACCAGGTCACCGATTTCGATTCCGAGATCCGCCGGCGCGACGGCTCGATCATCTGGATTTCGGAGAACGCCCGCGCGGTGCGCGACTGGACCGGGCGCATCGTCGCCTATGAAGGCACGGTCGAGGACGTGACGGCGCAATATGCGGCGCAGCGCGCCCTGCGCCGGGCCTTGAGCGGGGCCGAGGAAGCGAGCCGCGCCAAAAGCGCCTTTCTCGCCGCGATGAGCCACGAATTGAAGACCCCCGCTCAACGCCGTACTGGGCTTTTCCGAGATCATGGCAAGCGAGATGCTCGGGCCGATCACGCCGCCGGTCTATCGCGGCTATGCCAGCGACATCCACGCCAGCGGCACGCGGCTGCTCGCCATCATCAGCGACGTGCTCGACGTCGCGCGACTCTCCGGCGGCGCCATCACGCTCAATGCGCGGCCCTATTCGGTTGCGGCGCTGGCCGACGAGGCGCTGACCATGGCGCGGATCGCGACCGGCGACCGGCGCGAGGTCGCCATCGCGATCCCTAAGAGCCTGCCGCTGGTCGACGCCGATCCGCAGCGCCTGCGCCAGTGCCTCGCCAACCTGCTGAGCAATGCGCTGAAGTTCACCCCGGAAGGCGGCAAGGTCGCCGTGCGCGGCTGGCTGGACCAGGACGGCGGCGTCGCCTTCGCGGTCGCCGACACCGGCATCGGCATGGCGCAGGAGAAGATCAACGCCGCGCTGGAGCCGTTCCGCCAGCTCGACGGCACGCTGGCGCGCCGCTTCGAGGGCGCCGGGCTCGGGCTCTCCATCGCCAAGTCGCTGGTCGAGCTGCACGGCGGCACGCTGACCATCGAAAGCGCGGGTCGGGGCCGGAACGACGGTGACCATCGTCCTGCCTTCGGCGCGGACCTGCCCGCGCGAGGCGCTGGCGGTCTGACGCCCCAGGCGCTAAAAGCCGCGCCATGAACGGCAAGACGGCTCTGGTGCTTTTTTCCGGCGGACAGGATTCGACCACCTGCCTCGCCTGGGCGCTCGCCAATTTTGCGCGCGTGGAAACGGTCGGGTTCGACTATGGCCAGCGCCATCGCGTCGAGCTCGAAGCGCGGCCGCGCGTGCGCGAGGGCCTGAAGGCGCTGTCCTGGCCGGGCGAACTCGGCGACGACCGCGTCCTGCCCATCGACACGTTCAAGGCGATCGGCGGCACGGCGCTGACCGGCGACATGGAAATCGCGATGGGCAGGGACGGCCTGCCGACGACTTTCGTGCCGGCGCGCAACCTGATGTTCCTCAATGTGGCGGCGGCGCTGGGCTACCGGCGCGGGATTTCCGATCTGGTCGGCGGCATGTGCGAGACCGATTTTTCCGGCTATCCCGATTGCCGCGACGAAACCATTCAGGCGACGGCGCGGGCGCTGTCGCTCGGTCTGGCGCGCGAGACGCGAATCCATACGCCCCTGATGTGGATCGACAAGGCGGCGACCTGGGCGCTGGCGCAGACGCTGGGCGGCGAGGCGCTGGTCGACCTGATCGTGCGCGAGACCGTCACCTGCTACAATGGCGATCCTACGCCGCACGCCTGGGGCAAGGGCTGCGGCACCTGTCCGGCGTGCGATCTGCGCGCCAAGGGCTACGCGGCGTACGCCGGCACATGACCTATTCGGTCAAGGAGATCTATTACACGCTGCAAGGCGAGGGGGCGCAGACCGGCCGCGCCGCAGTGTTCCTACGCTTCGCCGGCTGCAATCTGTGGACGGGGCTGGAACGCGACCGCGCGGGCGCCATCTGTCAGTTCTGCGATACCGATTTCATCGGCACCGATGGGCCGGGCGGCGGCAAGTTCACTACCGCCGAGGCGCTGGCCGATGCGGTGGCGCGCACATGGCCCGGAGGCACGCGGCCTTATGTCGTGTGCACCGGCGGCGAGCCGCTGCTGCAACTGGACGAGGCGGCGATCGCGGCGCTGCACGCCAGGAGTTTCGAGATCGGGATCGAGACCAACGGCACGCAAATGCCGCCACCGGGCATCGACTGGATCTGCGTCAGCCCGAAGGCCGGCGCCGCGTTGGTCCTGACGCGCGGCAACGAGCTCAAGCTGATCTATCCGCAAGCGGGCGCCGAGCCCGAGCGCTATGCCGGTCTCGATTTCGCCAACTTCTTCCTGCAGCCGATGGACAACCCGGCGCGCGACGCCAACACGCAAGCCGCCATCGCCTACTGCCTGGCGCATCCGCAATGGCGCCTCAGCCTGCAGACCCACAAGCTGACCGGCATCCGCTAAACCGGCGCCACCGGCTTCATGCGGCGTGTGTCGCCCTTGGGGGTGCGGGTCTTCAGGTCGTCGAGCAGGTCGCGCTTCAGCGCGGCGGCCGACGGCTCGTCCCACAGATTGCGCCACTGCCTGGGATCGTTCTTGAGATCGTAGAGTTCGCCCTCGCTGCCTTCATAGAGGGAGGTCTTGCCGTAGGCGGTGATGGTCCAGCCGCCGCGGTGGAGCGAGCGCAGCGAGATCGAGATGCCGTCGAACTCGGAATCCCACTCGGTGAAGACCGCTTCGCGCTTGGCGGCGGCCGCGGCGTCGCGGGGCAGGGCGCTGCCCTCCATCCAGCCGGCGGGTTCGATGCCGGCGATGGCGCAGAAGGTCGGCGCGAAATCGACCTGACCGACCGGCGCCGCGAAGGTGGCGGGCGCGATTCTGGCGTTCGGCGCCGGGCGCCAGATCAGCGGCAGCCGCATCAGGCTGTCGACATGGTGCGGGCCCTTGAACAGGAGGCCGAAATCGCCCTGGAACTCGCCGTGATCGGTCGAGAAGATCACGTCGGTGTCGCCGTCCCAGCCGCGCGCCCCGATCCGCGCCATGACGCGTCCCACCGCTTCGTCGATCAACTCGTTCTTGATGTGGGTCATGGCGTCGATTTCGCGCAACTGGTCCGTGGTCAGCGATTTGGGCACCCATTTCGGCGGCGCCTCGTAGCAGGTCATCCGCTTGCCGCTCCACCAGTCCTTCCAGTGATGCGGCTTGGCGGAGAGGATTTCGTCGATCTTCTCGGGGCTGCCCGGATAACCGTCCGGCACCGGCAAGTCGCGCCAGTCGTGACGGCCGAGCTCGCTCTGCGGCGGATCCCAAGGATGGTGCGGATCGGGAAAACTCATCCACACGAACCAGTCCTCGTCGGCGTCCAGGCTGTCGAGATAGGCGATGGTGCGGTCGGCGATCCAATCGGTGTGATAGAGGCCGCGCGGCGTGGCGTTGTGCTTGACCTGGACCGCGCCGGTATCGCCCGCGCCGAACGAGTTCTGGAACAGGTCCGGACCCAGCACGGGATAGAAATTGTCCAGGACCTCGGGATGCTCGCGCATCAGCCACTGCGCATAGTGCAGCGGCCCGCGCGCACCGTGCGCCGCCAGCTCCATGTGGTCGAAGCCGCGATGCGGCCCGAACTCGCCCAGCCGCCCCATGCGGTTCTCGTAGAATTTCAGCGCGATATCGAGGAACGGCTCGAAATGCGCCTTGCCGATCAGGGCGGTGCGGTAGTTCTTCTTCTCCTTGAGCAGACGCGCCACCGACGGCGCGTCGTCCGGCAGCGGCACGCCGTTCATCCACACGCCATGGGTGGTGACGTATTGTCCGGTGATCATCGTCGCGCGCGCCGGCATGCAGACGACGTTCTGGGCATGGCAGCGCGTGTAATTGATCCCGGCCTTGGCCAGGGCGTCGATCGCCGGCGTGCGCGCGATCCGCTGCCCGTTGGCGCCGATGGCGTCGAACCGCATCTGGTCGGTGGTGATGAAGAGAATCTTGCGGCCCATGCGCTTTCCCGATTGGCGAGCCAAAGCAATGTGCGGTTGGTTTCGTCTTGCTGGCAAGGTGTTGGGTTGATATCTGCTTTCCTCCCCCGTTTTTACGGGGGAGGTGCCGAGCGAAGCGAGGCGGAGGGGGCCGGCGCCGTAGAGACCGAGCCTAGCAGCCGCCCCACCACCGCTTCGCGGTCCCCCTCCCCCGTAACAACGGGGGAGGAAAGTCTTTACGGACACTTGGTCATCGGCTGCTTGTGCCAGGTGGCTTCCATGCCGGCATAGCTGCCCTTGGCGAGCCTGAGCGTGTCGCTCTCGTAGACATAGGTCTCGGTCACCGGGCCGGTCTTGCTGTCGTAGCTCACCGTGAAATTGCTGCCGTCGAGCTTGGCGCGCTTGATCGCGTAGTCGGCGTCGTCGGGATAGACGTGGATGGTGTCGCCCCTGAAGCTGACGAAGGGGCTGGCGCAGTCGGCGCCCCATTTGCCTTCGAGCTGGCTCGGCGTCGCGCCGCCGCCCCCGCCGCATCCGGCGAGGACAAGTGAGGCCAGAAGCGGAACGAATATTTGCGCTTTCATGCTTTCCCCCGAAGGCCCGACGTCGCAACGATAACGCGGACGCCTCAGAAGCGTGCCACGATCTTGTCCATGTCGGGCCGCACCCGTTCCTCCAGCGCCACGGCGCTGGTGCCGATGTAGATATAGCCGGCGATGCGCTCGCCGGGCCTCAGGCCCAGGCGCTCCTTCACCAGATTGTTGAAGGCGCACCATTCGGTCAGCCAGTTGGCGACGAAGCCCATGGCATGCGCTGCGATCAGCAGGGTCTGGCACACCGCGCCGGCGGACAGCACCTGCTCCCATTCCGGGATCGGGATCGCCTCGCGCGTCCGGCTGACCACGGCGACGACGACCGGGGCGCGCAGGAAGCGTCCGCGCTCGACCTCGAGCCGCTCGGGCGGCGTGTTGGGCTCGCTCTCGGCCAGGCAGTCCGCCAGAAGCTCGCCCATGCGGCGGCGGGCATCGCCCTCGAACAGGATGAAGCGCCAGGGGAACAGCTTGCCGTGATCCGGCACCCGGGCGGCGGCGGTCAGCATGGTCTGGAGCTGCTGCGGCGAAGGCCCCGGCTCCGTCATGGCTTTCGCCGAGCCGGAGCGCCGCGACAGCAGCAGTTCGAGCGTCCCGTCGGTACGGTTGAGGTGGGGGGTTGCAGAATCCATCACAGGCCTATGTCGGTTCGGCGGGTTGCCGATAGGGGTTGCGGCCCTATCTAAGCATGCGGGAGGGGCCGCGCGACCCCCCCTGGGCTTTTGCCGCGCACTTTTGTCATTTTGGGCAAGCCGCTGTTATAATGCGGCATCCGGGAGCGAACATGGCCGTCACACGCGAAAAAGTCGCCATCTGCGACCCCATCTGGTCCGCCTTGCGCCAGGAGGCGGAAGCCTTGGCCGTGGCCGAGCCGGCCCTGGCCAGCTTCGTCCATGCCGCGGTGCTCAAGCACGACCGGCTGGAGAACGCGCTGTCCTATCACCTGGCCAAGAAGCTGGGCAGCGAAGACCTCTCGCCGATGATGACGCACGAGATCTTCGAGGAAGCGATGGCGGAGGATCCTTCGATCGGCGATGCGGTGCGCGCCGACCTGTCGGCGGTGTTCGACCGCGATCCCGCCTGCAACACCCATCTCGAAGCGCTGCTGTTCTACAAGGGCTTTCATGCCCTGGAATGCCACCGCATCGCCCACTGGCTGTGGAACCACGATCGCCGCGCCATGGCGCGCTTCTTCCAGAGCCGCATCTCCGAACTGTTCGCCATCGACATCCATCCCGCCGCCCGGATCGGCAAGGGCATCATGGTCGATCACGGCACCGGCGTGGTGATCGGCGAGACCGCCGTGGTCGAGGACGACGTCTCGATGCTGCACGGCGTCACCCTGGGCGGCACCGGCAAGGAGAACGGCGACCGCCATCCCAAGGTGCGGCGCGGCGTCCTGCTGTCGATGGGCGCCAAGATCCTCGGCAATATCGAGATCGGCGAATATTCCCGCGTCGGCGCCGGGTCGGTGGTGCTCAAGCCGGTGCCGCCGGGCTGCACCGCCGTCGGCGTGCCTTCGCATCTCACCCACTGCGCCGGCGCCGAGCGCCCGTCGCAGGCAATGAACCAGCTCATCGACGACGAGCACGACTAGAACGAATCGCGCAGCTTGAGCAGCAGCAGTGCCGCCGTCACCATCGGCTTGCGCAGCAACAGCCCGCCCGGAAACTTGCGCGGCGGGACGCGCGCCAGGATGTCGAAGCGTTCGGTATTCCCCAGCGCCGCTTCCGCCAGCGCCTTGCCGCCCAGCACCGCCAGCGCCACGCCGTGGCCGGAATAGCCGTGGCCGAACAGGGCGCGCGGGCTTAAGCGTCCGAAATGCGGCATGCGGGTCCGCGTGATGCCGACCGTGCCGCGCCAGGCATAGTCGATGGCGGCGTCCGCCAAGGCCGGGAAGACGCGCGCGAGGCGCGGGCGCACCAGCGCCGCGATATCGGCCGGCGGCGTCCAATAGCTCTCGCGGCCCGCGAACAGCAGGCGGCTATCGGCGCTCTTGCGATAATAGTCGAGGACGTGGCGGGTATCCGCCACGGCGGCATCGCTGGGCAGGACGGCGCGGTTCAGGATCTCGCCCAGCGGCGCGGTCGCGACGATGAAGCTCTCGACATGGGCGATATAGGGCGCGAGCTGCGGCGCCAGCGCGGCGCTGAAGGCATCGCAGGCGAGCACGACGTGGTCCGCGCGGATGGTGCCGCCGGCGCCGCGCACGGTTGCCGGCGCCTCGATCGCGAGCGCCGGGCTGTGTTCGAACAGGAGCGCTCCGGCGCGCACCGCTTCCGCCGCCAGCCGCCGCGCGAACTTGAGCGGATGCAGATGGCCGCCGCCCAGGTCGAGCCGCGCCGCGGGATAGACGAAGGTGCCGAGCGCCGCCGCGGTTTCGGCAGGGTCCAGCAGGCGTAATTTGTCGTAGGAATAGTTCGCCGCGAGATGGGCGGCCTCGGCCGCGAGATCGCGCGCCGCCGCCGCATTGTGCGCGGCGATGACGAGGCCGCGCTTGAGATCGCAGTCTTCGGCGGCGAGCGCGAAGACAAGGGCGCAGGCCTCCTCGCTCAGCCGCCACAGCTCGCGGGCGTGCAGCGGGCCGAGCCAGGCTTCGAGTTCCGTTTGCTCCTTGCGGTGGCCGGGATGGATCTGCCCGCCATTGCGGCCCGAGGCGGCGAAGCCGATGCTGTCCGCTTCCAGCAGCACGACCCTGGCGCCGGCGCGCGCCGCATGGAGCGCGGCGGAGAGGCCGGTATAGCCGCCGCCGATCACGCAGATGTCGGCCCGCATTTCGCCGCTCAGGCAGGGCAGGGCCGGCGGATTTGCCGCGCTCGCCGCGTAGTAGCCTTGGGGCGCTTTTGTCATGCGCGTCCTTGCGCGAAGTTGCGCCGCGCCGTCAAGCCGCGCCCTTGACCGGCCCACGGCGGCATGCGAGTTGGGCCTATCCTTGCAGGAGAATCCAAGTTGACCCGCAGCGAAATCTGGCGCCTCGAAAAATATCTGCGCAACCTGTTCCGCCTCGACACGATCACCATCGTGGAGCGCGTGAAGCAGCCGGATTCGGTCGAGGTCCAGGTCGCGGGCGAATTCATCGGCGTGATCTTCAAGGACGAGGAGGACGGCGAGACCTCCTACGCCTTCAACATGGCGATCCTGGAGATGGACCTGCCCGAGCCGCCCGCTAGCCGGTCGTAGTCTCGCGGATCACGCGCAGGAACAGCGCGCCGAACTCCTTCAGCTTCTTGGCGCCGACGCCGTTGACCTCGGCGAATTCGGTTTCGCTCTGCGGCCGGCGCTCGACCATGTCGAGCAGCGTGCGGTCGGGGAAGATGGCAAAGGCGGGGACGCGGCGCTGCTTGGCGAGGCGCAGGCGCAATTCCTTTAGCGCGGCGAGCAGCGACGAGCCGCCGTCGCTCAGCGGCGCGGCTTCCGAGGGTGCGCGCGTCTTGCGCTCGAGCGCGACATGCGGGCGGTAGTGGAATGTGCCTTCGCCGCGCGCCAAGGCGCGGCCCTTGGCGGTCAGCGCCAACCCGCCATAGCCGGAGACGTCGAGATGCAGGAAGCCGCCGGCGGCGAGCTGGCGGATCAGGCCCTGCCACTCTTCCTTCTTGCGTGCCGCGCCGCTGCCGAAGGCGGGAAGGCGGTCGTGCCCGGCGGCCGCCGCCTTCTCGTTGCGCAGGCCGCGCAGCACGTCGGCGATGTGGCCCGCGCCGTAGCGCTCGCCGGTCTGGCGCACCGCTTCGAGGACACAGCGTGCCGCGTCGCTGCCGTCGGTCAGCGCCAGGGGGTTGAGGCAGAGATCGCAATTGCCGCAGGGCGCGGTGGTCTCGCCGAAATAGCCGAGCAGTATCTGGCGGCGGCAGGCATGCGCCTCGCAATAGCCGATCAGGGCGCCGAGGCGCTGATGCTCGCGGCGCTTGCGCTCCTCGCCGGCTTCTTCCTGCTCGATGAAGACGCGGCGCATGCGGATGTCGCCGAGGCCGAACAGCATATGCGCCTCGGCACCCGCGCCATCGCGCCCGGCGCGGCCGATCTCCTGGTAATAGGCTTCCAGGCTGCCCGGCAGGTCGGCATGGAACACGAAGCGCACGTCGGACTTGTCGATGCCCATGCCGAAGGCGATGGTCGCGACCATCACGATGGCGGGCTCGGTCATGAAGCGGCTCTGGTTGAGCTCGCGCAGATCCTTGTCCATGCCGGCGTGATAGGGCAGCGCCGCGACGCCGTGCTCGCGCAGGAAGGTGGCGGTGTCCTCGGTCTTCTTGCGCGACAGGCAATAGACGATGCCGCTCTTGCCGCGATGGCCGGCGAGAAAGGCGAGCAATTGCTTCTTGCCGTCCTGCTTGGGCTCGACGGCGAGCCGGATGTTGGGACGGTCGAAGCCCAGCACGATCCGGTCCGCCTTGCCGCCGAACAGCCTGGCGACGATGTCGGCGCGCGTCACTTCGTCGGCGGTTGCGGTCAGCGCGGCGATGGGGGTGTTGGGGAAGAGATCGCGCAGGCGCGACAGCGCCTCGTATTCGGGGCGGAACGCCGGTCCCCATTGCGAGATGCAATGCGCCTCGTCGACCGCGATCAGGCGGACGTCGAGCTTGGCGAGCGCGCCCAGCATGCGCTCGGTCATCAGCCGCTCGGGCGCGAGATAGAGCAGGCTGGTCTCGCCCGCGACGGCGCGGCGCCAGGCGGCGACGTTGTCCTCGCGGTCCAAGGACGAGTTGATGCTGTCGGCGGCGACACCGGCGAGGCGCAAGGCCGAAACCTGGTCCTGCATCAGCGCGACCAGCGGCGAGACCACGACGGTCAGCCCGCCCAGCACCAGCGCCGGCACCTGGAAGCACAGCGATTTGCCCGAGCCCGTAGGCATGACGGTGAGCAGGTTGCGCCCGGCGAGCAGCGCGTCCATCGCCGCTTCCTGGCCGGGGCGGAAATCGTCGAAGCCGAAGATGTCCTTGAGAACCCTGCGCTTGGGATCGCCAAGATCGGTGCTGTGGAGATTCATCGCCGGAACTTGCCGCAGGCGCGTAGCGCACGCAATCGCGCGGCTTGAGCCGGCGCGGTCCAAGTGCGAACATGCCACATTATCGCTGCGAAATGCTGTGCATGCTTGCCGCAACCAAGACATCCCGTTCCTGACCGCGGAGCACGCGTGGCGATTTTGGCATTCCTGTTCCGCTTTCGCGTCGCGCTCTTCGCCGTGCTGGCGGTGGCGACGGCCGGCGCCGCGTGGCTCGCTTTTCACGACCTGGCGGTTCCGGTCGGGGCGCTGTTCCTCAGCGCGGCCTCGCTGGCGGCGGGCGGCATCGTCGCGTTTGCCTATCTGCGCCATGCCGCGCTGGCGGCGCTGAGCGTGCTCGCGCCGCTGCCGGGCATGATCGCGGCGGGGCCGTTCGCGCTCGCGGGCGGGACGGCGGTGTCGGGCCTGCTGGCGGTCTACGGCTTCGGCGTCGTGATCGCCGCCTGTCTCGCCGGCGGCCTCCTGCGCCGCATGCTCGATTCGAGCGAACCGGACGCAGCGGCCGGCGCCGTGCTGGCGCGCTGCGCCGTGCCCCTGGCGCTCTGCCTGGTCGCGGGCGTGGCGCTCCTGGCCGGCTGGCTGTTCCGCGACGCGCGGGCGTTGGGCCTGGGCAATGCCGGCGTCTTCGCGGCGGCGATGCTGTCGGCCGGCGTCGTCGTTCCCTTCGCGGCGGCGAGCCTGCGCTTCGGCGAAGCATTCATCGTCATCGCGAACCGCGCCCGCGAGCGCCGCGAGACGCTGCTGCGAATCCTGACCCAGGTGGTCGAGCCGCGCTGGGGACTCGCCTTCAGCGGCGCCGCGGTGACGCTTGCGGCGCTGGGCTGGTTCGGCGCCGCGCCGCTGCTGGCGCATAGCGCGCTGTTGGCGCAGCCGGCGTTATGGGCGGCGTCGGCCCTGCTGGTCTTCCTGTTCGCCTTCGCGGCGGGACGCGATTGGCGCGACGCGCTCGCCGCGACCCTCGCGCTGGCCGCGCTCACGCTGCTCGGCCTGTATCTGTGCGGCAGGGCGGCCGGCCGCCTGAGCGCCGCTTCGCTTGTCGAGATCGCGGTCACGGCGGCGACGGCGCTGTTCCTCATGATGGACCTCATCGTAAGGGGCCGGCGCTATCGGCAAAGCGGCGAGGCCTCCGCCGTGGCGCGGCTGCGCGCCATCGAGGATTGCGGGCTGGCGCCGTGGTTCGGGACGCTGGGCGCGGCGGCGGCGGTGCTGCCCTGGGTGCTGGTCCACGGTTCGATCGTGACTCTGGCGGTGCTGTTTCCGCTGGCCTGTGCGGCGGCCGTGGTGGGAATGCCGGCGCTCGCCACCGCACTCGAAACGCTGCTGCCCCGGCGGCGTTCGGTGAACGAACTTTACGGACGCGGCTGAGTGTCGGTCTCGGCCTGGGTCTTGGGCGGCGTCTTGAAGGTCGCGACCAGCTTGACGATGCCGTCGCCGATCTCGCGCCAGCGCGCCAGATGCTCGCGCTTGAAGCGGTAGGAAAGCGCGACCTTGTTCCCGATCGGCATGTCGCGCAGGCAGCTCGGGCTCGAGACCTCGGGCGAGAAGCGCACGCAGCGCAGGACCACGGGGCCGCTGTCGCTCTGGCCGACGAACAGGTCTTCGCGGCGATAGCCGGAATCCTCGCGGAAAGTGTACTGCGTCAGGCCGAACGGACCGGCGACGCCGCGCGGGTTGGTGACATAAGCGAGGTAGATGCGGCTGAGGCGGTCGGCCTCGGAAAGGTTCAGGCTTTCGTCGCGGATCAGCATGTAGACGACGGGCGAATCCGGCGCGTTGCCGGTGAAGGTCGCCGCTTCCCAATTCGACCAGCCGCTCATGTCGGGCAGCACGGCGAACAGCGCCAGGTCCTTGCGCTGGCCGCCCTGGCGGGCGCTTTCGTATTGCAGGTAGTTCGCCGGGACCCACAGCTTCAGGTCGTGGATCTTGAGCGGGATGAGGTCGCTGCGCGAGGTCGGCGCGACCTGTTCTTCCAGGAAATTGGGCGCGGTGGGGACGAGATAGAACAGCAGGACCAGCGCCGAAAGGCTGGCGGTCACCAGGAAAACCCCAAGCGGGATCAGCCAGCCGGAGCGCTTGCGGATCGTGCCATCGGTGTCCGAGTACGTCATGTCCTTGCCCAGCGCGACTCAACGAGCCTCGCGCAGAATCCTTAACATAGGCGGCGTACCGATCAGTCGCGGCATGCTGGCCGAGCGCCAGATTGTTTCGGAGCGTGGCATGGATGCCGCTATGCGTGATCCAAACAGCACATTTTCGTGAAGGCTCCCAAAACGGCGGCGTCCCGAAATCGGGCGGATCAAAACGGCACAGATTTGCCGGCAAAAGCCGAAAATGCGAGGCATGCGGCCTGCATCGGGTTGGCGCAGCATCGTTTTGGCGGGGATATCGGCTTGTACAAGGACATCTTCCTGGTGGCGTTCTGCACGCTCGTGGGTTTCACCGCGTCCGGCATTCTCGCCAATCTCTATCGTCTGCTGGCGGCCAAGCCGGAGAGCAAGGCCGGGCGTGTCGGCTATGTCGCGGTCATGGTCGTCGCCGGTCCGAACGTGCTGTTCGAGAACGCCGCGACCTCGTTCCGCGCCAAGGACTGCTCCAGCTTCGCGTTCTGGCTCGCCACCGCGATCGCCGGCTATTGGAGCTTCGCCCTGGGAATGTTCATCCTTCAGATCGGGATGACGCTGTAACCCATTGGCTTGCCATGCAGGCCTAGGCTGGGAACATGTGCTTGTAGGGCTCCGCTTCCTTGAGCACGCGCGCGAAGGACGGCCGCTCGCAAAGCCGCGCCAGATAGGCCGCCGTCTTGGGGTAGTCCCCGGTCAGCGGCACGATCCGGTCGGCGTAGTAGAGCGCCGGCGCGGCGGCGCAATCGGCCATCGTGAACCCGCCGCCCATCGCCCAATGCGCCCCGATGTCGCTCTCGACCACCGCATAGGCGGAGCGGATCTGGGCGAGCGCCTGCTCGACGCCGAGCGGGTCCTTCTGGCCCGTGGGCCGCAGGCGGTCGCCGACCGCCTTCTGCATGTGCAGATGGACGTGGAGGTCGAAAAAGCGGTCGCGCATGCGGACCTGGCGCGCCAGATCGGCATCGTCGGGCACCAGCTTGTGCCGTCCCGGGTAGTGCTGCGCCAGATACTCGATGATGATGCTGGATTCCGGCACCATCCATTCGCGCGCCGAATCCTCGATCACCGGGAACTTGCCGACCGGCCAGAGCTTGTAGAACGCCTCGCGGTCTTCCGCTCTGCCGAGATCGACCAGCACCGGCTCGAACGGCGTGTCGTTCTCGTAGAACGCGATCAGCACCTTCCAGCAGAAGGACGACAGCGGGTGATAGTGGAGCCTGAGCGACATGCCGCGATCAATCCTTGTGATCGAACTCGCCGTCGATGACGAGATGGATCGGCTCCTTGAAGAACGGGCCCATGTCGAAGTCCTGCGGGTTGATCGCGCCTTCGGCCTGGATGCCGATGACATGACCCATGACGGGTGCGCCGGCGAAGCCGGGTCCGGCGCCGATCAGGGTCACCTTGAAGGTCACGGTCGCGGACTTGCCCTTGAGCGCGAACGTGCCGGTGACGGTGCCGTGGGTCGCGTCCTTCTGGTGGAAGGCGGTGGAGACGAAGGTCGCTTCGGGGAACGCCGTCGCGTTCAGGTATTTCTCCCCCACCAGCTCGGCGGCGAAGCCGGGGACGTTGGAGGTGATCGACCCGGTCTGCACCGTCGCGCTCAGCCGCGACTTGCCGACCGCCTTGGGATCCCAGGTCAGGGTCGCCGCCGCCTTCTCGAAGCGGAAGATGCTGAGCGAGAAGCCCATATGCGAGACCTTGGCGATGACGCCGACATGGTTGGGATCGAGCGTGTAGTCGCCCGCCACCGTCTTCTGGATGTCCTTGGTGCCGTGCGGCAGCACGAAGGGCTTGGCCGGCGGCGGCGCGTCGGCGGCGAGCGCGGGGACGGCGGCCGCCAGCGCGGCGCAGAAGAAGAGGGCGGTTCTCATGGGGATTCCTTGTCGAGGGCCCGCCGATCATAGCGGTCGCGGGGCCCCCGCGTCAGGCCCTCACGCCGCCCCCAGCCTCGCGACAAGTTCGCCCAGGCGGTCGAGGCTGCCGCTCCAGCCCGCCTCCATCCCGGCGACCGGTATGCCGATATCCTCGTCGGCCTGCCGCACCACGCAATGCAGCGTCATCTTCGTCTTGCCGCCGAGCTCCTCGAAGGTGACGGTATTGTGATTGACGAATTTCCACGAGCCGTCGGGGTTCTGGAACGCCCTCGAGAGAAAGACGAGGCGGCGCGGCGGATCGAGTTCGACATACTCGCCGCCCATCGGATGGCCGAAGCCGGGGCCGCGCATCTCGATGAAGATCTCGCCGCCCGGCCGCACGTCGAGCCGGGTCTCGCCGTTCTGCGAGCCGGTGGGTCCCCACCAGGCGCGGAAATGGGTTTCGTCGGTCCACATCGAGAACACGAGCTCGCGCGGCGCGTTGAAGATGCGGGTGAGGTTGACCGTCGTTCCGGCTTTCACGATGTCCATGGCGGGTCCTTTCTTTCGCGCAGCGTGCTGCTGTCTGACATAATCGGTGAGGCGGTCCAGCGTCTGGGTGCCGCCCTCGGCCGCGCCCACGTCGCGCAGGAGCTGGTCGCGGACCGCAACCGACGGGAAGCGCGAGCGCATCACCAGCCGCGTCTTGCCGCCTTCGTCGGCGAAGGTGAGCGTGACGTGAAACTGGTCGGGATTGCCGGGCTCGCCATGACGGTAGACAAGGCGCGCGGGCTTCACGATCTCGTCATAGGTGATGATGTTGTCGTAGTCGGTGCCGTCGGGTCCGTGCATCACGAATTCCCAGGTCCCGCCCTTCTTGACCGTCATGGAATGGTTCGTGATCGAGAAGCCCGCCGGGCCGAACCATTGGGCCACGTGCCTGGGGTCGGTCCACACCTCCCACACCAGCTCGCGCGGCGCGTCGAGCAGGCGGGTGAATTCGATGATGGGCTCGTCGGCCGGGATGAGCGGATCATTTTTTGCGACGGACATTCTTCTTTCCTTTCGCCTGTAGGACTTTGAGATATTCCTCGAGCCGGTCGAGGCGCGCGTTCCACAGCGTGCGGTATTCCTCGAGCCATGAATCGACGCTCATCAGCGCCTGGGGCTCCAGCCGGCAGGGCCGCCACTGCGCCTCGCGGCTGCGCGTGATCAGGCCGGCATGCTCCAGCACCTTGAGGTGCTTGGAGATGCCGGGCAGCGAGATGTCGAACGGCGCGGCGAGTTCGGTGACCGAGCGTTCGCCCTGCGCGAGCTGCGCCAGGATCGCGCGGCGCGTGGGATCGGCGAGGGCCTGGAACGTGGTGCTGAGCGCGTCCATTTCGTATTTAACCGATAGGGTAATTATCTATGTAGTTAAGTACAGGACACGAGTCAACACCCCACACGGCCCGCATCCGCGAGCCGTGTGGGGCGGATAGGGAAAAGTTTAGAGAACCGTCAGCATGCCCGCGACCAGCGGATGGCGGATGATGTCGGCGTCGCCGAGGCGCACGACGGCGATCTCGGGCACGCGCTCCAGCCGGTCGGCGATGTCGCCCAGGCCCGACATGCCCTTGAGCAGATCGGTCTGGTCGGGATCGCCGGTCAGCACCATGGTCGAGCGCCAGCCCAGACGCGTCAGCAGCATCTTGAGCTGGGTGTAGGTGCAGTTCTGCGCCTCGTCGATCACGACATAGCAATCGGACAAGGTGCGGCCGCGCATATAGGCCACCGGCGCGATCTCGATCACGCCGTCGGCGATCAGCGCTTTGAGGCGCTTGTTGCCGAGACGCTCGGTGAGCGCGTCGTAGAGCGGGCGCAGATAGGGCGCGAGCTTTTCGTTGAGGTCGCCGGGAAGAAAGCCGAGGCTCTCGCCCGCTTCGACGGCGGGACGCGACAGCACGATGCGGCCGCAGCGTCCGGCTTCGAGCGCTTCGACGGCTTTGGCGATGGCGAGATAGGTCTTGCCGGTTCCGGCCGGACCGAGCGCGAGGACGACGGAACGCTCCTCGATGGCGTCCAGCAGCACCTGCTGGGTCGGGCTCATCGCCCGGATGTTCTTTACGTATTTGCGGTCGCGGGGATCTTCGGTGTCGCGCGGGTTCCAGCCGCGGGTGGGAAAGGGATGGACATTCTCGGATTCATGGAAGTCACGCGTTTTATGGCGCGCGGAACGCTTGGCCATGGAGTCTCCCTGGTCAGGAAAGATACGCTTGATGGGATCGTGCGGCGGGCGTGAGTGCGAGGGCGGACCGCTTTGCCCCGGGCATTGAGGAATGGAACAGTGCAAAGCTGCACTAAATTCGGCCCCCGTGTCGTCGAATCACGCTCCGACAAGAAAAGCGTAACAGGCTTTGTGCGACTGCAATGTGAAATCTGTGGATGAAGTATGCGGCGCTAGAGCCGCATTCACTTAATTTGAATCAGAGTGCGGCTCCAGCTTTTTGAATTGTCGCGCAATCTTGCGGAAAACCGGCTTCCACTTTTCCGGATTGCGCTCTAGGCGCGCATGTGTCCGGCGATCGAGACGATCGCATCGACGAGATCGATCAGGCGCGCGGCGTATTGCTCGGGGATCGCGAGGCGCGCATCGCCGCCGAGGAAGGCGCTCTCCAGCGAGTCCAGCAGCGCGATCAGACGCAGGTGATGGATGCCGAGCGCGCTTTGTATCGGATCGGTGACGATGCCGGCGAAGGCCGCCGCCGTCGCGCTGGCGGCGAGCACCGCGCCCGCGACGCTGAACGCCGCGGCGCCGCCGATCTTGGCGCCGAGCGCCTGCGCCAGCGCCGGACCGAGCGTGAGGAAGCCCGGCGTCGCCTGGTGCAGGAAAGCGCCGCCGGCCGCCATCGTCACGCCGGCGCTGACGATCTCGCCCGCGGCGCCGCGGGCGTTGAGATAGATCGCGACCTGGCGCGCGAGACTCGCATCCATCTGCAAACGCTGCTTCTCGCCCCACGGGCCGTTGAGCGCGCCGAGCGCGCCGTCGAGCCGCTTGTCGCCGAGGATCTCGATCGCCAGCGCGTCGTGGAACGACGGCTCGCCCGCGCCGGTGTAGGGCAGTTCCAGGAGGTCGACGATCAGGCGGCGCTCGATCTCCCGCGTCACGGTGGTGCGGAAGAAGAGTTCGCGGGCGCGCAGCTTCTCGGCGGTCTCGTTGCGGCCGGCGAGCTTGAGGACATGCGCCGCGGCGTTGAGGCCGAGCTGCGGCCCCGCGAGCGCGGCGTTCAGCGGCGCGCGCCACAGATCATGGCCGAAGGCGTGGCGATGCGTCTGCAAGGCGCCGGCGAGCGAGAAGGTGCGATCGACGAACTCCGGCACGCGGCCACGCCGCTTGCGGAAATAGGTGCGGATCGCATCCTCGACGATGGTATGCGCCAGCGCGCTGTCGAGCGCGGGCAGGGTTGCCTTCGAAGCCATGGCCGCACTATGCACCGCCCGTCTCGCCTTCGCAAAACTTGCCTGTCACAATGGTGCCGCAAATCCTTTTCCGAGTCTGCCCATGCCGATCTATGCGCTCGACGACGCGACGCCCGAGCTTCCGCCGGAAGGCGACTATTGGGTGGCGCCCGACGCCGTCCTGATCGGCCGGGTGCGTCTGCTCAAGGGCGCGAGCGTGTGGTGGGGCGCAGTGCTGCGCGGCGACAATGACTGGATTACCATCGGCGAGAACTCCAACATCCAGGATCTCTCGGTGATCCATACCGATCCCGGCCAGCCGGTGACGGTGGGCGCCAACTGCACCGTCGGCCACCGCGTCATCCTGCACTCGACGACGATCGAGGACGGTTCGCTGATCGGCATGGGCTCGACGCTCCTCAACCGCACCCGGATCGGGAAGAACTGCCTGGTCGGCGCCAATTCGCTGGTGACGGAGGGAAAAGAGTTCGAGGACGGGATGATGATCCTAGGGGCGCCGGCGCGCGCCGCGCGCGCGCTCGACGAGCTGGAACTGGCGGCCCTCAAGCTGTCCGCCGCCGGCTATGTCTACAACCACCAGCGCTTCGCGCGGGCGCTGAGACAGGTCGGATAGCTATCCCGCCTTGGCGATCGGCTCGTGCTGCGCCGTCCACACGCGACGGATACGGGTGTCGGATTCGGGGCCGAAGTTGAACCACGCCGCCTTGTTGTGGGTCGCGTCGACGATGAACAGCATGTCCATCTTGCCGAGTTTCTGCACCAGCGTGTTGCGGATCGTGTTGATCGGCTGGTCGCTGGTCAGCAGCCAGGCCTGCGGCATCAGCGAATAGGCCGGGCCGAGGTTGAAGATCTCTTCCTCGAGGCCGGAGATCGAGCGCGATTTCATGTCGGCGATGACGACGAAGCGGCCGCGTTCGCCGACGCGCGGCTCGTCGTTGGAGCGGCCGAAGGTCGGCGAGATCATGTCTTCCTCGCTCTCGACGCCGCCGGCGGTGACGAACTTGCCGGTGGCCGAAGGCGTGGGTCCCGCGGGCGCGAACAGGCGCAGCAGGGCGGGATGCTCGCCGGCGGCGCGGAATTGCGTGTCGCCGGCGGGTGCGACCAGCGAATGCGGCGCCAGGCGGCCTTCGGCGACGAAGCCCTGCATCTGCTGTGCGGTATAGGGGCCATAGGTCTGGCCCGAAACGCTGATCGTCCAGGTATCGGTCATGGGGCGCGAAGCTTCCGTAGCGGGCTGCAATCTAAGGCAAAAATAGTTACCCAAGCCTTGCCGCGGCGCCGGCCGCGCGGGACACTTGGCTGGGAAACCCTGGGAAAAAGCCATGACCGGATACGAATTCTGCAAAGTCGAGCGCGAGGGCCGGCTGACGATCGTCACGCTGAACCGGCCCGAGGTGATGAACGCGCTGCACGCCCCGGCGCATGACGAGCTCGGCCGGGTGTTCGACGACTTCGCCGCCGATCCGGAACAATGGGTCGGCATCGTGACGGGAGCGGGCGAACGCGCCTTTTCGGCCGGCAACGACCTGAAGGTCACCGCCGCCGGCGGCGGCAGCGCGCGCGGCTTGCCGACCAATTCGGCCGGCTTCGGCGGGCTCGCGACGCGTTACGACCTCGACAAGCCGCTGGTCGCGGCGGTCAACGGCATCGCGATGGGCGGCGGCTTCGAGATCGCGCTCGCCTGCGACATCATCCTGGCGTCGGAAGCGGCGGTGTTCGCGCTGCCCGAGCCGCGCGTCGGCCTCGCCGCGCTGGCCGGCGGCCTGCACCGCTTGCCGCGCGAAATCGGCACCAAGCGCGCGCTCGGCATGATCCTGACCGGACGGCGCGTGAGCGCGGCGGAAGGCAAGGAGCTGGGATTCGTCAACGAGGTCGTGGCGCCGGACCAGCTCATGACGCGCGCCAAGGAACTGGCAGGAGAGATCATGGCGCTGTCGCCGATGTCGATCCGCGCCTCGAAGCAGGCGGTCTATCGCGGCCTCGCCGAAGCCTCGGTCGCCGACGCGCTCAAGAACCAGAATTCCTATCCCGCCATCGCCGCGATGTATCGCAGCGAGGATTTGCGCGAAGGGCCCAAAGCGTTCGCCGAGAAGCGTCCGCCGCAATGGAAGGGCAAATAAAGCAAAACCCCGCGCCGGCAAGGGCGCGGGGCTCGCTCAGGTCAATCGTCGCGGCTCAGGATTCGAATTCCCATTCGCCGTCGCGCAGGCAGGCGGTGCCGTCGCGGGTGTATTCCTGGCCGTGGCGGTACACGACTTGCGTGAAGTCGCGGCATAGCCGGCCGTGACGGCGATATTCGCGCGTCGTCTCGATATAGCCGCGGTCGCGGCCTTCCCACTCATAGCGCTCGCCGACCTCGCCGTAGAAGCTGTCGTGATAGGCGCGGCTGGCGCGGTCGCGGTCCTCGCAGTCGATGTCGCGGGCGATCGCATTGCCGGCGAGCCCGCCGAAAATCGCGCCCGCCGCCACCGCGCCGCCATTGCCGTGGCTGGCCGCGCTGCCGATCGCCGCGCCGGCGATGACCCCGAGGATGGTGCCGGCGGCTTGGTTGCCGCCGCAATCGTCGGCATAGGCGCCGCTGGTGCCCAGGCCGAACGCCAGCACCGCGGCACCCGCCAGCAATCCGATTTTCTTCAACATGTCTCTCTCCTCTTGGGGCGGCCCCAAGCCTCACGCTGGGCTAAGGTCCGCAGGTGTCAAATCCGATTTTTGCCCTTCCAGCCTGAACCCTGCCTGAACAGAATAGGGCAGAATCGGCCCACACTGGACAGGGTCCACGTTAAACTTTCTGCGACGGATTTTGTTCCCTTTCCCGGCCTTTCCCGCCCCTTCACTTGAGGCAAGTGCTTTGAACGCAATGCAAAACACGGTGCGGATCGGGGGACTTGTGGTCCTCGCGGTCACACTGTGTCTTGGCGGCTGCAACAAGCCGGCACGCAATGCGGCAGCGCACAAACCGGGAATCTCGCTGCGCGGCGAGGCGACGCCGCTGGGCCGGCTGCCCCCCGTCGCGATTCCGCTGCGCTACCGCATCGTGCTCAAGATCGATCCCAAGCAGGCGCGCTTCAGCGGCCACACCGAGATCGACGTCAAATTCCCGACGGCGCGCCGCGCCCTGTTCCTGCACGGCCTCAATCTCGCTATGTCCGGCGTGACCGTGAAACTGAAATCAGGCCAGACCTTCGCGGCGCATTACGATCAGGTCGACGACAGCGGCGTGGCGCGGCTGATCTTCGTCGACAAGGTGCCGGCGGGCGAGGCGACGCTGATCTTCGACTACGACGCGCCTTTCGGCCAGTCGCTGGCCGGCCTCTATAAAGTCGTCGACCGCGGCGACTCCTATGCCTTCACGCAGTTCGAGGATACCGACGCACGGCGCGCCTTCCCGTCCTTCGACGAACCCGGCTTCAAGACGCCGTTCGACATCACGGTCATCGCGCCGCGCGGCCTGAAGGTGATCGGCAATACGCCGATCGCCTCGGCGGCGCCGGCGGCCAAGGGCATGACCGACACGGTGTTCGAGACCACCAGGCCGCTGCCGACCTATCTGATCGCGCTCGCGGTCGGTCCGCTCGACGTCGTCGACGGCGGTTGGGTCCCGGCCAACCGGTTTCGCGCCAAGCCGCTGCATATCCGCGGCGTGACGGCGCGCGGCAACGGCCGGCGCATCGCCTATGCCCTGGCGCTGACGCCCCGCATCGTCACCGCGCTCGAGAACTATTTCGCCATCGGCTTTCCGTTCCGCAAGCTCGACGTCTTGGCAGTGCCGGATTTCGCCGCCGGCGCGATGGAGAATGCCGGCGCCGTCACCTTCCGCGAGAGCCTGCTGCTGCTCGATGCCGACGCGCCGCTGGAACAGAAGCGCGCCAGCCTGGCGGTGCAGGCGCATGAGCTGGCGCATCAATGGTTCGGCGATCTGGTGACGCCCGACTGGTGGGACGATATCTGGCTCAACGAATCCTTCGCCTCCTGGGCGGAGGCCAAGATATCGGCCACGGTGCTGCCGGAGCAGGATTTCGACACCGACACGCTGCGCAATACGGTCGACGCGATGACCCTCGACGAGCTCCCCTCGGCCCGCCGGATCCACCAGCCGATCCGCAATATCGACGATCTCGCCACCGCCTTCGACGGCATCACCTATGACAAGGGCGCGGCGGTGCTCAAGATGTTCGAGAGCTATGTCGGCGAGGAGGAATGGCGGCGCGGCATCCACGCCTATCTCGTGAAATTCGCGCGGCGCACCGCGACGACGCGCGATTTCATCGCGACGATCGCCCAGACCACGGCGCATCCCGAACTCGTGGCGGCGTTCGACGATTTCGTCGACCGCCCGGGCATCCCCTATCTGCGGGTCGCAACGGCGTGCATGCCGCCGGCGCTGGATTTCACGCAAGGGATGTACGCGCCGCTCGGCTTCGAAGCGCCGCGGCGCAGCTGGCGCGTGCCGGTCTGCGTCGCCGGCGGCGCGGCACGGGCTTGCGAGATTTTCGCCGGCGCGCGCCTCTCCTTGCCGCTCGCCACCGCCTGCACCGCGCCGCCGCTGCCCGGCGGCGGCACCGGCTATTACCGCTTCGCGCTGGACGAGGCGGGCTGGCGCAGGCAGATCGCCGGCGCCGCCGCGCTGGACGCCGCGGGCCAGATCACGCTGACGGCAAACCTGTTCGCGGGCCTGCGTGCCGGCACGGCGAGCGCCGCCGACGTTCTCGTCCTGATCGAAGCCATTGCGCCGACGGCGCGCTGGGACGTGCTCAAAACGCTCGCCAAGCAATTGCTGATGCTGCGCCACAGCCTGGCGGCGGACGACCTGCCGGCCTATCGCGCCTTCATCGCCCGTAATTTCCTCGGCCGCTGGAAGGCGGCCGGGTCGGACGGCAAGCGGCGCGACAAGCCGGCGGACATATTGGCGCGGCAGTATCTGGCGAAGCTGCTGGTGACGGAGGCGCGGGACCGCAGCGTCATCGCCCAACTGTCCGCGACCCTGCATTGCCGGGTCGTGCCGCCCGGCGGATGTCCGGTGCAGCCCGAGCTCAGGGCGGAGACGCTGCGCGCCACGCTGATCGCCGATCCGGGCGCCACCGACGGGCTGATCGCGACGTTCCTCGCCACCAACCAGGAAGCCTATCGCCGCGACATCGTCTATGCCTTCGCCGGCAGCGGCGATGCCAAGGTGATCGGCAAGCTCCTGGCGCTGTCGCTCTCCAAAATCCGCACCGGCGAGCTGTTCTATCTGCGCGAGTACATGGGCGAGGAACCGGCGGCGCGGCAGGTCCTGTGGACATTCGTCGGCGCGCATTTCACCGACTTCGAAAAACGCCTGACGCCGCAGGGCATGGGGCCGATGGCGACGATCCTGCAGGACGCTTGCGACGGCTCGGCGCGTGCCGCGGCGGCGGCGTTCTTCCGCGCCAGGCTGGGACGGGCCTGGGGCGCGGCGCGGCTGACGGCGCAGAGCGAGGAACGCATCGACCGCTGCATCGCGCTGCGCAAGGCCAAGGGCGCGGAAATATCGGCGGCGCTCGCCGCGGCGCGCTAGGCCGGTTTGCGGGCGGCGATCTGGAGCACGCCCGGCGTCAGCACCAGCGCGTCCGCGTCGGATTCGTAGGCGTCGAACAGCCGCGCCAGCATCTCGCCTTCGGCCGGCGTTACGTCGCCCTCCGCGATCATCGACGGCAGATAGGCGCGCGCGAAACCCATCGGCCAGCGCGAGGCATAGTCCCGCATGGCGGCGGCGAAGACGACGGGGCGGGCGGCTTCGACGCGCAGCCCGGCGCCGGCCAGGAGCCCGGGCAGGGCGAGCGCGATGTCCGGCTCGCCGCCGCTGGCGCGCCAGCGGGCGATGATGCGGCCGACATAGCGTTCGAACGCCGCCGACGGCGGCACCAGGCGCCACAACGCGTAGTCGTAATATTCCTGGATCAACGCGGCGCCGCCGGGGCGCAGCGCCGTGGCCATGCCGCGCACGATGGTGCCGGCGTCGCCGACGAACGCCAGCACCCAGCGGCACCAGAGACGGTCGGCGGCGTAGCGCGTCCAGTCGAAATCGGCGAGGTCGGCCTCGACGGTGCGGATGTTGGAAAGACCGCGGGCGCGGGCCTGGGCTTCGAGTGTGTCGAGGAAGCGCCGCGAGCGCTCGATCGCGATCACTTCGCCGCGGGGTCCGACGATCTCGGCGAGGTCGAGAGTCGCATGGCCGGGGCCGCAGCCGGCGTCGATCACCGTCATGCCCTCGGTCAGACCGCCCAGCCGCCAGAAGTCGAGCACGCTCGACCGCCAGACGCGATGTTGCACCCCGAGGCGCTGGATTTCGGCATCGTGCGTGCCGAAGACATAGCTTTTGTCGTCGCTCATGGCGCCGGGATAGGCCGCGCTGGATCCCCGCGCGACCCGTTTCTTGCTGCCGTCAGGGACCGAACACCACGGCGTGCATGATGCGGCCGGGCAGGAAGGTGAAACCGCCGGCGACGAGGATGGCGCCGAAATAAACGCTGAGCATGGAAAGGCGATGGCGGCGGATGTTGTGCGTCCGAGCCCCCTGGATAGCGCCATAGACGCCGAACAAAGTCAGCGGGATCAGCAGGTGGATCGGGCTGAAGCCGAAGAACGGTCCGTTCGGCATGAGTTGATGGATCCACAGCGCGGTCAGCGCGGTGACCGTCATCAGGGTGAGATAGAGATAGCCCAGCGCGCGGTGCAGCGGCGCGCCTTTGCGGCTGAAGAAGATCTGCCAGGTGCCGATCAGCGCCGCCGGCGCCACCGTCGCGACGTGGATTTGCACGGCCAGCGGCGCGTGCAGAAGCGGTTCCCATGTCACGGCGGCGCCCCTGTGATTGGTCCAGCAGGGGAAGTAGGGTGCCGGTCTTTATTTTACAATGGAAATTGAAAGAGAGTTTTCGGGTGGCGCTAATTATCTAATGAATCGAATAGCTTGAAACCCGCCAGAGGCCGCCTTCCTGGATCATCTCGATGGTTTCGATGCTGTCGGGCAGCTGTGCGAACTTGCTGTGGAAGCGCACCACGGCGTACTGGCCGTCCGGCAGATCGCGCAGCTTTGCCACCAGCGCAACGCTGTCGACCTCGCGCCACAAGAGCTTGCCCACCGGGTCGCGGTACAGTTTGGTCGTGTGCTGCCAAGCCGCGGTGGTGACCCGCGAGCGGAAGAAGGCGCTGCCTTCCTGCCAGCTTTCGACGTATTTCTGCTGATCGATCAGCGCGACCCATTCGCGCGCGCTCGATCCCGGATCGTCGGTCGCGGCCCCGGCCAGCGATGGGATCAGCAGCCAAACGGCGAGTGCGGCGGCGGCGGGACGCGTCATGGCACAAGCTCCAAGCAGCACGAAACTGTGGCCCGGATTTGTGACGGTTAGATTATGCGCGCTTAGAACAGGCCCTCGATCTGGCCGTCGGCGTTGACATGGACGCGGTGCGCCGCGGGATCGCGCGGCAGGCCGGGCATGGTCATCACCGCGCCGCACAGCGCGACGACGAAGCCGGCGCCCGCCGACAGCCGCACGTCGCGCACCGGCAGCAGGAAATCCTCCGGCGCGCCGAGCAGGCCGGGATCGGCGGAGAAGCTGTACTGGGTCTTGGCCATGCAGACGGGCAGGTGGCCGAAACCGTCGGCGGTGAATTGGTCGAGCTTCTTCTGCGCCTCGGGCGCGATGGCGATGTCGGCGGCGCGATAGATCTCGCGCGCCACCGTGCGCATCTTGTCGGCGAGGCCGAGGCCGTCGGGATAAAGCGTCTTGAACTTCGGCGCGCCGTCCGCGGCCAGCGCGACGACCTCGCGCGCCAGGGCTTCGGCGCCGCGCCCGCCCTCGGCCCAGTGGCGGCAGGGATGCACCGCGGCGTCCACCGAGCGGCAGGCCTCGATCACCGCCGTCAGCTCGGCCGGGCTGTCGCCGGTGAAATGGTTGATCGCGACCGCCACCGGCACGCCGAACTTGCGCACATTGGCGATGTGGCGGAGCAGGTTGGCGGCGCCGTCGCGCACCGCCTGCACGTTCTCCTGCGCCAGGTCGCCGCGCGCCACGCCGCCATGCATCTTGAGCGCCCGCACCGTGGCGACGATCACCGCCGCGTGCGGCTTCAGGCCGGTCTGGCGGCATTTGATGTCCATGAACTTCTCGGCGCCGAGGTCGGCGCCGAACCCGGCTTCGGTCACGACATAGTCGGCGAGGCCCAGCGCGGTGCGCGTCGCCATCACGGTGTTGCAGCCATGCGCGATGTTGGCGAAGGGGCCGCCATGGATGAGGGCAGGGGTGTGCTCCAGCGTCTGCACCAGATTGGGCGAAAAGGCGTCGCGCAGCAGCGCCGTCATCGCGCCGGCGGCGTGGAGCTGCGCCGCGGTCACCGGCTGGCGGCCGAAGGTGCGCCCGACGATGATGCGCCCGAGGCGCTCTTCGAGATCGCTCAGCGAGGTCGCGAGGCAGAAGATCGCCATCACCTCGGAGGCGACGGTGATGTCGAAGCCATCCTCGCGCAGTTGGCCGTTATTGCCCAGGCCCACCACGATGTCGCGCAGGGCGCGGTCGTTCATGTCCATCGAACGGCGCCAGTTGATGCGGGTGGGGTCGAGGCCGAGCTTGTTGCCCCAATAGATGTGGTTGTCGATCAGCGCCGCGAGCAGGTTGTTGGCCGCGGTGATGGCGTGGAAGTCGCCGGTGAGATGCAGGTTGATCTCGTCCATCGGCGCGACCTGCGCATGGCCCCCGCCGGTGGCGCCGCCCTTCTGGCCGAAACAGGGGCCGAGCGAGGGCTCGCGCAGCGCGACCATCGTCTTCTTGCCGATGCGGGCGAGCGCGTCGCCGAGGCCGATGGTGGTGGTGGTCTTGCCTTCGCCGGCCGGGGTCGGGCTGATCGCGGTGACCAGGATCAGCTTGCCGCGCGGCTTGTCGGCGAGGCTCTTGATGAAGCCGAGATCGATCTTCGCCTTGAACGGTCCATGCCGGTACAGCGCCTCATGCGGCAGGCCGATGGCGGCGCCGACGTCTTCGATCGGCTTGAGCTTGGCGGCGCGCGCGATTTGAAGATCGTTCATCGGTGTCCCCTTGCAGCGGGACGATCGTATCAGGATTTATTTGCCGCGCAGAAGCAGCCGAGCCCGGTGGGCAGAGTGGGACGGAGATCAATCTTCTTCACGTCGCATCGCAATATGCACCGACAGCGAACATCCGCTATTTGATATGCGCAAGCGTCAAGGGGAAGATCGAGGCCAGGACGTTTGCCGACGCGCCCAACGCGCGCGTCCACGGCCTGAGCGGGATGTATTCGACGTTGTTCGTCACTGTGCGGGGCGCTCCAATGCGAGGAAGGCAAAGCCGCGTTTTGTTGCCCGATGACATCAAGGCCGGACCTCGAAACCAAGACTCTCGCCGACACGACGGACGCGATCGTCCAAACTAAGAAGCACTACATCGACATACCGTACCCTGGCTTCGATGGCCCAAGCGATGTGCAGAGCGTCCAGCGAGCGGATCGGTTCTCCGGCAAAAGGCTGTCGTGCTCGAAGAACAGCGGATGGGGTGAGTCGGAGGACGATCCAGCCCGACGCTTCATCGGCGAGATCGGCTGCCAGGTTTCGCGCCACGTCCGCTGTCATGCGGCCAAGCGCTACTTCGCGGTGAATGGTGCGATCACACTCGACCAATGTCAGGTCGGACGTGACGATGTTGTCCGCAGCATCGAGAATCGCCTCAATGTCCGATCCGTTCGGCTCACGCAGAAGCCAGGCCAACAGTGCGCTGGATTCTGCGTAGAGGTTCATCGCGACGCTGCGCGCCTATCGCGTGTCTTCGCGCAGAGCGTCCAGTATCTCCGCTGTGGTGATGCCCTGCAGTATGGGCGGACCGCGCCGCCGGGCCCGGATAGCAGCCTTCTTCTCCGCGCTGAGGGGGCGTCCTATCGTTGCTTCTCCGCGCCGCGCCATTTCGGCGAAGGGATGCTCCTTCTCAAGTGTCTTAATGGGCGCCAGTTGCGCGACAGGCTCGCCGCGATCTGTGACGACGATAGTCTCGCCATCCTTCGCTTCGCGCACATAGGTGCTGAGGCTGTTCTTGAGTTCGCGGATGCCGACCGTCTTCATGCGACCAATGTAGCCACATGTAGCTACATTGGCAAGGCATTTAATACGTCCGCGCCTTGGGCGGGATGTATTCGACTTCGTTGCTCAGCGTGTAGGTGTGCACCGGGCGGTAGCCGAGGCGCGCCACGCCCGTCGCGGGGTCGAGCCAGGCGAGGGTGTGCTTCATCCAGTCGACGTCGTCGCGGTTCGGGAAATCCTCGCGGGCATGGGCGCCGCGGCTCTCGTGCCGCGTCACCGCGCCTTCGACCGTGACGATGGCCTGCTGGATCAGGTTCTCGAACTCCAGCGTCTCCACCAGGTCGGTGTTCCAGATCAGCGAGCGATCGGTGACATGCACGTCCTTGAGGCGCCCGTAGATCTCGTCGATGCCCTTCTGGCCGTTCTTCAGCGTCTCGCCGGTGCGGAACACGGCGGCGTCCTGCTGCATCGTCTTTTGCATCGCCAGGCGCAGATCGGCGGTCGGCGTGCCGCCCTTGGCGTGGCGGTATTTGTCGAGGCGCGCGATGGCTTCGTCGCCGGCGCCCTTGGGCAGGTCGTGATGGCCGGTGACGCCCTTCAAGGACTCCGCCGCGTGCACGCCGGCAGCCTTGCCGAACACCACGAGGTCGATCAGCGAGTTGGAGCCAAGCCGGTTGGCGCCGTGCACCGAGACGCAAGCCGCTTCACCGACCGCCATCAGGCCCTGCACCGGCGTATCGGGATCGCCGTTCTTCAGCGTCAGCGCGTCGCCGGTGTAGCGGCAGGGAATGCCGCCCATGTTGTAGTGCACCGTCGGCAGCACCGGAATCGGCTGCTTGGTCACGTCGACGCCGGCGAAGATGCGGGCGCTCTCCGAGATGCCGGGCAGGCGCTCGTGGATGACCTTGGGGTCGAGATGCGACAGGTGCAGGAAGATGTGGTCCTTGTTCGGGCCGACGCCGCGTCCCTCGCGGATCTCGATGGTCATGGCGCGCGAGACGACGTCGCGGCTGGCGAGGTCCTTGGCGTTGGGGGCGTAACGCTCCATGAAGCGCTCGCCTTGCGAATTGGTGAGATAGCCGCCTTCGCCGCGCACGCCTTCGGTGATCAGGACGCCGGCGCCGAAGATGCCGGTGGGGTGGAACTGGACGAACTCCATGTCCTGCAAGGGCAGGCCGGCGCGCAGCACCATGGCGTTGCCGTCGCCGGTCTGGGTGTGGGCGCCGGTGCAGGAGAGATAGATGCGGCCATAGCCGCCGGTCGCCAGGATCACCTTGTGGGCGCGGAAGCGGTGGATCGTGCCGTCGTCGAGATTCCACGCCATCACGCCGACGATGGCGTCGCCGTCCTTGATCAGGTCGAGCGCGAAATACTCTATGAAGAAGTTCACATTGTGCTTCACGCACTGGCCGTAGAGCGTGTGCAGGATGGCGTGGCCGGTGCGGTCGGCCGCGGCGCAGGTGCGCTCGGCGCGGCCCTTGCCGTAATTGGAGGTCATGCCGCCGAAGGCGCGTTGGTAGATCTTGCCTTCCTCGGTGCGCGAGAACGGCACACCGAAATGCTCGAGCTCGTAGACCGCGTCGGGGGCGTTGCGGCACAGATATTCGATGGCGTCCTGGTCGCCGAGCCAGTCGGCGCCCTTGACGGTGTCGTACATGTGCCAGCGCCAGTCGTCCTCGCCCATATTGCCGAGCGCCGCCGAGATGCCGCCTTGGGCCGCGACGGTGTGGCTGCGGGTCGGGAACACCTTGGTGATGCAGGCGGTCTTGAGGCCCTGGGCAGCGCATTCCAGCGTGGCGCGAAGCCCGGCGCCGCCGGCGCCGACGACGACGACGTCGAAAGTATGGTCGATGATGGTGTAGCCGGCTGCCATGGCGTTATCCCGCGATCCGAAGCAGGAAATAGAGGCAGATCGCGATCACCGCCAGCGCGAAGCCGCGCATCAGCAGCATCAGCGAGAGCTTCTGCCAGTTGGCGTAGATGTAGTCGTCGATCACGACCTGCAGGCCCAGCGCCATGTGATAGGTCGCGACCACGACGAAGGCCGCCATCAGGATGGCATTGAGCGGCTTGGCCAGGAAGTAGGACATGTCGGCCGGGCCGGTGCCGACCAGCCCGAGCACCGAGACGCCGAGCCAGACCGACAGCGGCACCAGCGCCGCGGCGGTGATGCGCTGGCGCCAGAAATGGGTGACGCCCGAATGGCTCGAGCCCATGCCTTCGACTTTGTGCAGCGGGGTTTCGAGGCTCATGCGAAGACCTTGTAGTAGCCGCCGTGCCCGCCATAGGCGAGGACGAAGACGCCGACCGACAGCAGGATGGAAAGGGCGATGACGACGATGCTGTTGCGGCTCGCCGCCTGCTTGGAGAAGCCGAAGCCCATATCCCAGGCGAGATGGCGGATGCCGTTCAGCAGGTGATAGGCCAGCGACCAGGTGATGCCGAACAGGATCACCTGCCCGAGCGGGGTGGACGCCAGGTCGATGAACTCGCGCGAGGCGCCGTTCGCCACCGCGACCAGCCACCAGGTCAGCACGACGAGGCCGGCGACCAGGGCGCAGCCGGTGACGCGATGGACGATCGATGTCGCCATCGTGACCGGCCAGTGATAGATCGTCACGAACGGGGAAAGCGGCCGCGGCCGATGCGGGTTATCCGCCATGAATCTCCTCGAAAATCGCAAGCGCGAGCAGCGGGCGGAGTTTAGGGCGCAAGGGCGGGGTGTCAACCGCGCAATTCCCACGAATCGCCAAGGATTTCGCGGTCTTATCGCCGGTGTGGCGGCTGTCAATTTTGTCACTTTGCAGCGCAGCATCCGATGCTGCATTGTCCCCCAAGCAGTAGGGGGCTACCGCGTCGCATGAGTGAGTTTGGCAGCACCGCAGCGGGCTTGCGCACCGTCCGCATCGCGCTGCCGGCGGCGCCGCTGTCGAAGCCGCTCTACGAGGCCCTCGCCGTCGTTCTGCTTTGCCCGATCCTGCTGTCGGTCGCGGCGTGGAACGGCTTTCCGATAATTTTTTATGACACGGGCGCCTACATGCTGCAGGGGCTCGGGCACGTCTTCATCGCCGAGCGCTCGCCGATCTATTCGGGCTTTCTCGCGCTCGCCGGCGGCGCCGTCAGCCTGTGGTTCGTCGCGGTCGCGCAATGCGCGATCACCGCTTTCGTGATGACTGAGTTCGCGCGCGCCGTGCGTCCCGATCTGTCGCTTTGGGCGCTGCTCGGCATCGGCGTCTTCCTCTGCGTCGCCACCGGTCTTCCCTGGTACGCCGGGCAGATCGAGCCCGACGGCTTCGTCGTCCTGGTTCCCCTCGCCCTCTACACGCTGGCGTTTCACGGCAAGGAGCTGGGCGCGGTGCGCTCCGCTCTGCTGTTCCTCGCGGCAACCATCGCCATCGCCTGCCACTCCTCGCACATCGCGCTGGCGGCCGGGCTGATCGTCGTCATCGCCGCGCTGCGCTTTGCGCCCGTGGCGTGGATCGAGGCCAACGCCCTGCCGCGGCCGCGCCTCGCCCTGGCGGCCGCCAGCCTCGCCCTTTCGCTGCTCGCGGTGTTCGCGGCGAACTATGCCTTCACCCGGCACGTGTTCTTCAGCCGCTCCGGCGCGATCTTCCTGGAGGCACGCATCATGGAGGACGGCCTGATCCAACCGGTGCTGGACGCCGACTGCCCGCGCGCCAACTATGCGATCTGCCGCTACAAGGACCAATTGCCGAGCCGCGCCGACACCTGGTTATGGACGGAAAAGGTCAGCCCCTTCCACAAGCTCGGCGGCTTTCAGAAGCGCGAGGGCGAAGCGGCGCTGCTGGTGGGCGAGAGCCTGAGGCGTTATCCGCTGGAAAACGCCATCGTCGCGCTTCAGGACGCGATGCTGCAATTCTTCTGGTTCCAGACCGGCGACGGCATCGTGCCGCAGACCTGGGTGCTGAATCGCGAGTTCAAGATCGCCATCCCGCAGCAGCTCAGCGCCTACGACCGCGCCTATCAGCAGGAGGGCGAGATCTGGTTCGTGCCGATCAACATCGTGCACGTGCCCGTCGCGGCCCTGTCGCTGGCGGCGCTCTACATGATCTTTCGGCGGGTGCGGCGCGACTGGCGCGCCGGCGTGCTGCCGGCCTTCGTCCTTATCGCCCTGTTGGGAAACGCCTTCATTTGCGGGGTGTTTTCGGGACCGCATGGCCGCTACCAGTCGCGCATGATGTGGCTGCCGGCCTTCGCCGTGGTGCTGATCGGCTGGCCCGAGATCACGGGCGAGTGGCGGCGGCGTTTCGCGCCAAATCGGGCCACAAGCTGAGGCGCCGGGCCGCCTTGCGGGCACCAGTCGAATCCGGCACTTAATGGCCCGCCATGGCCAGCAAAATCCGCATCGCGCCTTCCATCCTGTCGGCCGATTTCGCGCGCCTGGGGGCGGAGATCGAGGCGGTGGAAGCGGCCGGCGCCGACCTCATCCATGTGGATGTCATGGACGGCCATTACGTTCCCAACATCTCGATCGGTCCGGTCGTCGTGAAGGCGATTCGGCCGCACGCCAAGAAGCCGCTCGACGTGCATCTGATGATCTCTCCGGTCGATCCCTATGTCGAGGAGTTCGCGCGCGCCGGCGCCGACGGCATCACGGTGCATCCCGAGGCCGGGCCGCATGTCCATCGCACGCTCCAGCTCATCCGCAGCCTCGGCAAGGCGCCCGGCGTCGTGCTCAATCCCGGCACGCCGATCGAGGCGATCGACAACCTCATCGACCTCGTCGACCTCATCCTGGTGATGAGCGTCAATCCCGGCTTCGGCGGCCAGAGCTTCATCGAGAGCCAGCTCGCCAAGATCGCGGCGGCGCGGCGGCGGATCGACGCGACGGGGCGCGCTATCGCGTTGCAGGTCGACGGCGGGATCAATCCCGAGACCGCGAAGAAATGCATCGCGGCGGGCGCGACGGTGCTGGTCGCCGGCACCGCAGTGTTCAAGGGCGGAGCGGGGCAGTACGCGGCCAATATCGCCGCCTTGCGCGGCTGACGCCGTGGCCGAGCCTCTAGCGCGCCTGCCGCCCCTGAACCTGTTTCCGGAATTGCTGCGCGCCCTCTTGGTGCGGGCGCTCAGGCCGCTGCGCGTGTGGTACCGCCGCACCTGGCTCTACCGCCGCTTTCTCGCCGGACCGCTGGCGGACCGCATCCTGTTCCATCCCTATGACGCGCTGCCGCGCCGGCTCGAGGATGCCGACGCCTTGCTGCGCGGCCGCTTCCGCTTTCACGGCGAGACGGTGGAGGTGAAGGAAGGCTCGGTGTTCGATCACAAGCCGCCGTCGCTCGAATGGACCAAGGCCCTGCACGGCTTCGCCTGGCTGCCGCCCCTGGCGATGGCGGGCGGCGAGGCGGCGCGCACGCTCGCCACCAACCTGATCAGCCAGTGGCTCAAGCGCTATTCGCGCTATTCCGAGCCCGCCTGGTCGCCGGACGTGATCGCGCGGCGGCTGGTGCATCTCTTCGCCCATGGCCGCCTCGTCATCGCCAATTCCGATCTTCTGTGGCGCTCCAAGGTGTTCGTTTCGCTGCGCGAGCAGTCGCGCATGCTGGCGCGCATCGCGGGCGAGGCGCCGGACGGCATCGCGCGGTTCGAGGCCGCCGCCGCCTTCGCGCTCTCCGGCGCCTGCCTCGGCGACAGCCAGCGCCGGCTGGAAGACGGTCTCAAGCGTCTGGAGGCCGAGATCGCGCGCCAGATCCTGCCCGACGGCGGCCATGTCAGCCGCTCGCCGGAGGAACTCGTCAACTGCTACCGCATGATCATGATGGTGATGGACGCGCTCGGCGCCGGCGGGCTCGACGTGCCGCATCCGGTCCGCAGCGCCTACGACCGCATCGCCCCGACCATCCGCTTCTTCCGCCACGGCGACGGCGCCCTGGCGCTGTTCAACGGCGGCACCGAAAGCGATCCGCGCACCATCGCCGGCCTGCTGGCGCGCGACGAGGTGCGCGGCCAGCCTTTCGCCTATGCCCGCCATTCCGGCTACCAGCGCATGACCGCGGGCAAGACGCTGCTGGTGCTCGATTGCGGGACGGTGCCGCCCGGCGCGTTCTCCACCGCGGCGCATGCCGCCTGCCTCGCCTTCGAACTCTCGGTCGGCAATCAGCGTCTGGTCGTCAATTGCGGCGCGGCCGGAACCTCGCAGCCCAAATGGGAATCGGCCCTGCGCGCCACCGCGGCGCATTCCACCCTGGTGGTCGGCGACGTCTCGATGGCCGCGATCCTGCCGCCGGGGCTGGCACGCAATCTTCTGGGTCCGCGCCTGCTGCGCGGCCCGCGCGAGATCGAGACGCGCCGGGTCGAAACCAGCCAGGGCTGGAGCATCGAAGCCAGTCATGACGGCTATATGGTGCCGTTCGGCATCCGGCACGAGCGCCAGATCACGATGTCGGCGCAGGGGCTCGCCGTCACCGGCGCCGACCGGCTGCTGCCCAAGCCGGGCAAGGGCCGCAAGGATTTGAGCTTCGCGATCCGCTTCCACATCCATCCCGACGTGCGGATGTCGCCCAGCCAGGGCGGCGGCGTGCTGCTCAAGCTGCCCAACGGGGAGGGCTGGCGCTTCCGTTCCGGCTCCCAGATCGCAATCGAGGAAAGCGTCTATCTCGGCGCCGACCAGGTGCGCCGCACCGAGCAGATCGTGCTCACCGGCGCGGTCAAGGACCAGCCGGTCGAGGTCGCCTGGGTGTTCGAGCAGATCCAGTCTTAAATCTCCGGCATCGATGCGCGCGCCGCGGCCGCGTTGCGCTGGTGGGACCGGCTTGCTAAACCGGTCCCACCGCTATTCGTTTTTCCCAAGGACGGACATGGTTCAGCTCACATTGCCCAAGGGTAGCAAGCCGACCAGAGGCAAGGTCTGGCCGGGGCCGAAGACCGCCAACGGCAAGAAGCCGAAGCGGCACAAGGATTTCAAAGTCTACCGCTACGATCCCGACGGCGCCGCCAATCCGCGCGTCGACACCTACACCGTCGATCTCGAAAATTGCGGCCCGATGGTCCTGGACGCGCTGATCAAGATCAAGAACGAGATCGATCCCTCGCTGACCTTCCGCCGCTCCTGCCGCGAGGGCGTCTGCGGCTCCTGCGCCATGAACATCGCCGGCGGCAACACGCTGGCCTGCACCAAGGCGATCGCCGACATCTCGGGCCCGGTCGCGGTCTATCCCCTGCCGCACATGCCGGTGGTGAAGGACCTGGTGCCGGACCTGACGAATTTCTACGCGCAATACGCCTCGATCGAGCCGTTCCTCAAGACCACCAGCGCCGAGCCGGAAAAGGAATGGAAGCAGTCGCCGGAAGAGCGCGCCAAGCTCGACGGGCTTTACGAGTGCATCCTGTGCGCCTGCTGCTCGACCGCGTGCCCGAGCTATTGGTGGAATTCGGAGCGCTATCTGGGGCCGGCGGCGCTGCTGCAATCCTATCGCTGGCTGGCCGACAGCCGCGACGAGCACACCGGCGAGCGGCTCGACAAGCTGGAAGACCCGTTCCGGCTCTATCGCTGCCACACCATCATGAACTGCACCAACACCTGCCCCAAGGGGCTGAACCCCGCCCAGGCGATCGGCGAGATCAAGCAGATGCTGGTGAAGCGCAGCCTGTAATTCTCAGGCAGCGGCCGGAGCAGGGCCGAAATTGTCGGCCCCGGCGCGCAGGCGCAGGAAGCGCCACAGCACCGCGCCGGACGCCCGGGCGAGCGCGCCCTGCGGCGCGGCGCCGACCGCCTTGGCGACCATCTGCACCAGCTTCTGGATGTGGTGGCGGCGATAGATCGTGTTGAGGATGCTCGCCGCGACCTTGGCATAGTGCGCGCGGCGGTACGGCGTCCGCGACGCCTCGCTCGCCGGGATGTTGGCGCAGTAATAGGCGTAGGCGAGTTCGTCGTCGTCGGATTCGGTGATGCGGCCGGCGGCGACCGCGAGTTTCTTCCAGAACGGCAGGTCCGGCTCATCCTGGGCGTGAAGAGTCTCGAAGAAGAGCTTGTAATGCCTGAACTCGTCGGCGGCGATGCGGCCGGCGATCTCCTTCAGCACCGGCTCCTCGGTCGCGTCCTTGATGGCGGTGTAATAGGTCGAGGTGCCGCTCTCCACGACGCAGCGCGCGATCATCTCGCCGCGCCGACTGCCGCGGATCGAGGCGCCGTCGCCCTGCTGGAAATGCTCGGGCTGGTAGCCGGCGCGGAAGCGGGCGAACGCCTCTTCGACCTTGTAGGTGGGATCCGCCATCTCGGCCCAGCGCCCCAGCGCCCGGCCGTGCTGGCTCTCCTCGCCGCCCCATTGCTCGATCGCGGCATGCATGGCGGGGCCGGCGTCCTGAAAGACGCGCTTCAAATAAGTGACATAATCCGGTGCATTCATTTCCACCAAGGCGGCGGCCTTGATCGCGGCGATCATGCGCGGCGTCGTCTTGGAGGCGTCGAACGCGTCCCACCGGACATCGTCCAGTGTCCAACCCTGCTTGTAGACGGCCGTGCCCGTCATCGTCGCTCCGAGGTCCTCATCGAATCCGCGGACCAGTTAAACGCCTTATAGCAAATACCGTTGCCGCACAGAACCGCGGGACAGGGATCACCCTGTTCGTGTCGCAGCGCAGCAAGGCTAGGATTACCGAGTATTATCAACGGGATCAAGTGGAGGCCTTGCGGCCGGCCGCGTCTTTCCTGCCACTACGAAGCCGGCGCGGGGGCGGATCAGAACGCGGCGCGCACCAGTTTGAGGTCGTCCAGCAGCTCGGCGACGCGGGCCCGCGTCGCGTCGCTGGTCGACGCGATCAGGTCCTCCTCGGCGTCCTTGATGCGCTGGTCGAGGACCGCGAGGTCGAACTCGGCGAAGGGAATCGCTTCCTCGGCCAGGATCGTCACCTTGGCGGGGCCGATCTCGGCGAAGCCGCCGCGGATGAAGTAGCGCGTGTCGGTGCCGTCCTGCAGGACGTCGATCATGCCGGGGCGCAGCGTCGTGATCACCGGCGAATGCCCGGCCATCACGCCCATATAGCCCTCGCTGCCCGGCACCGTCACCATGTCGGCGGTGTCGGAGAGCAGCAGCTTCTCCGGCGAGACGATTTCGAACGCGATCTTGTCGGTCATTTCTCAGTCCTTGTGCACGCCAAACGCCGAAGCAAAAAATCCCGAGTCACCGGCCTTTTCGGCCGTGAACACGAGAGCGACAGCGTAGCCATCCTTCAATCCTATAAAACCGTCCACCTGCTGGCCGTCCGGTGCGGGCGAGGCGATGGGACGCTCCACCCCACCCGCGGCGTGCAGCTTCGTCCGAAACAACGCCGCCGCCGCACTCACATCGCCTTCGGCGGTGATAATTCTGCAAAAACCGCCCTTCGTGCTCAGCAGGATGAAACCCGCGTCGGACTGGATTCGAAGCGCTTGATCGTCGCCTTTGATCGCGTCGGCGTAGTCGGCTTTCTCCCGATCGGTCAGCGGAACGACGAGTGCCATTGGAAATTTCTGCTCCAATTGGCCTTGGCTGACGCCGGGAACACAGAGATCGAACAGCGCCGAGAGCGCCAATGCGGTCAATGCGCCGGCGTCGGCCATGGATTACGCCGCTTCCGCCGCCATCTTCTGGGCCTTGGCGACCGCGTCCTCGATCGTGCCGACGTTGTAGAACGCCTGCTCCGGCAGGTGGTCGAACTCGCCGTCGACGATCGCCTTGAAGGAGCGGATCGTGTCGGCGAGGCTGACGAAGATGCCCGGCAGGTTGGTGAAGGCTTCGGCGACGTGCAGCGGCTGGGCGAGGAAGCGCTGGATCTTGCGGGCGCGCGCCACCACCAGCTTGTCGTCTTCCGACAGCTCGTCCATGCCCAGGATGGCGATGATGTCCTTGAGCTGCTTGTACTGCTGCAGCACCTCCTGGACGCGGCGGGCGACGCCGTAATGCTCTTCGCCGATCACGTTCGGGTCCATGATGCGCGAGGTCGAGTCCAGCGGGTCCACCGCCGGGAAGATCGCGAGCGCCGCGATGTCGCGGTTGAGCACCGTGGTGGCGTCGAGATGCGCCATCGAGGTCGCGGGTGCCGGGTCGGTCATGTCGTCGGCCGGCACGTAGATCGCCTGCACCGAGGTGATCGAGCCCTTGGATGTCGAGGTGATGCGCTCCTGGAGGTTGCCCATCTCGGTCGCCAGCGTCGGCTGGTAGCCCACCGCGCTCGGGATGCGGCCGAGCAGCGCCGACACTTCCGAGCCCGCCTGGGTGAAGCGGAAGATGTTGTCGATGAACAGCAGCACGTCCTTGCCTTCGACGTCGCGGAAATATTCCGCGACCGACAGGCCGGTGAGCGCGACGCGGGCCCGCGCCCCGGGCGGCTCGTTCATCTGGCCGTAGACCAGGGCGCATTTGCTGCCCACGGTCGAGCCGGTCTTGGGGTCGACGTTCACGTTGGACTCGATCATCTCGTGATAGAGGTCGTTGCCTTCGCGGGTGCGCTCGCCGACGCCCGCCAGCACGGAGTAGCCGCCATAGGCCTTGGCGATGTTGTTGATCAGCTCCTGCATCGTCACGGTCTTGCCGACGCCGGCACCGCCGAACAGGCCGATCTTGCCGCCCTTGGTGTAGGGGCAGAGCAGGTCGATGACCTTGATGCCGGTGACGAGGATTTCCGCCGCGTTGGTCTGCTCGGCGAAGGTCGGGGCCTCGCGGTGGATCGAGGAGGTATGCTCGGTCGAGATCGGCCCCGCCTCGTCGATCGGCTCGCCGATCACGTTCATGATGCGCCCCAGCGTCGCCGGGCCGACCGGCACGCGGATCGGCGCGCCGGTGTCGATCACCTCGGCGCCGCGCACCAGGCCCTCGGTCGCGTCCATCGCGATGGCGCGCACCGAGTTCTCGCCCAGATGCTGCGCCACTTCGAACACCAGGCGGACCGTCTTGCCGGTCTTGGGATCGACATTGGTGGTCTCCAGCGCGTTCAGGATCGCCGGCAGGGCGCCCTCGAACTCCACGTCGACGACGGCGCCGATGATCTGGCTCAGGCGGCCCTTGGATTTCACATATGCGTTCATAACCGGTACCTCTACTTGCTCTGTCAAAAGCAGCGGCTCCTGCGCTGCCCAACCGATCGGGCGCTCGAAGATCTCGACATAGGTCGTCTCGATCGTCGGGATCGGCGCAGGCAGCGCTGCGACGCGCCACCTTCGCCCGAAAATTTCGCGGAAGAACCTCACGATCCTTCCGATGCCTTCGCGCCAGCCCATGATCCCCCACCCCCATATGCTAGCCCAAGGCTAGTGGGGGCGGGTGACGTTCCATTGAAGCCGGCGCTGCTTCTCCTTCTCTAAACCGCCGCGGCGCCGGAGATGATCTCGATCAGCTCCTTGGTGATCTGCGCCTGGCGGGTGCGGTTCATCTTGATGGTCAATGCGTTGATCAGGTCGCCCGCGTTGCGCGTGGCGTTGTCCATCGCGGTCATCTGGGCGGCGTAGAACCCGGCTTGGTTGTCGAGCAGCGCGGCGAGGAGCTGGACCGCGATATTCTGCGGCAGCAGCGCGGTGAGGATGGTCTCCTCGTCCGGCTCGTATTCGTAGAACGGCGCAGGTCCCGCGGGGCCCTTCTCGACGCTCGCCGGGATGAGCTGGCGCGCCGTCGGGGTCTGGGTGACCACCGACTTGAACTGGCTGCTGATCAGGGTGACGACGTCGAGCTCGCCGCCGGCATACATGTCCAGGATCTTCTGCGCGACCGGCTTGACCAGGCTCATGGCCGGCGTCTTGGTGCCGACCTCGTAGCTCGCGACGATCCGCGAGGCGTGCAGGCGGCGCAGCTGGTCGCGGCCCTTGCGGCCGATGGTGATGATCTTGACGTCCTTGCCGTCCGCCACCAGCCGGGCGACGCGCTCGCGGGCGAGGCGCGCGATGCTCGAATTGAAGCCGCCGGCGAGGCCGCGGTCCGACGTCGCCACCACCAGGAGGTGACGCTGGTCCTTGCCGGTGCCCGCCAGCAGCAGCGGCGCCGAGGGACCGGAAACGCCCGCCGCCAGGCTGGCGATGACGTTCGCCATGCCGCGGGCATAGGGGCGCGCCGCCTCCGCGGCGTTCTGGGCGCGGCGCAGTTTCGCCGCGGCGACCATCTGCAGCGCCTTGGTGATCTTCTGCGTGGATTTCACGGCCCCGATCCGGGTCCGCATGTCCTTGACGGAGGCCATGTCGGTTCAGTCTCTTTCCGGTCAGCCCGCGAAGGTCTTGGTGAACTCGGCCAGCGCGTCCTTGAGGATGCCTTCGAGCTCGGGCGTCAGCGCCTTCTGCTTGCGGATGCCTTCGAGGAACTGCGGATACTTCGCCTTGATCCGGGAGAGCAGGCCTTCCTGGAAGGCGGCGACCGATGCCGTCGGGAAGGCATCGAGATAGCCGCGGGTGCCGGCATAGATCACCGCGACCTGCTCCTCGACCGCGAAGGGCTTGTACTGCGGCTGCTTGAGCAGCTCGGTCAGGCGCTCGCCGCGCGCCAGCATCTTCTGGGTCGAGGCGTCGAGGTCGGAGCCGAACTTGGCGAACGCCGCCATCTCGCGGTACTGCGCCAGTTCCGACTTGATCGGCCCCGCGACGGTCTTCATCGCCTTGATCTGCGCCGACGAGCCGACGCGGCTCACCGAGATGCCGACGTTCACCGCCGGGCGGATGCCCTGGTAGAACAGGTCGGTTTCCAGGAAGATCTGGCCGTCGGTGATCGAGATCACGTTGGTCGGGATGTAGGCCGAGACGTCGTTGGCCTGGGTCTCGATCACGGGCAGGGCGGTCAGCGAGCCGCCGCCATTGTCGTCGTTGAGCTTGGCGGCGCGCTCGAGCAGGCGGCTGTGCAGGTAGAAGACGTCGCCGGGATAGGCTTCGCGGCCCGGCGGGCGGCGCAGCAGGAGCGACATCTGGCGGTAGGCGACGGCCTGCTTGGAGAGGTCGTCGTAGATGATCAGCGCGTGCAGGCCGTTGTCGCGGAACCACTCGCCCATGGCGCAGCCGGAGAACGGCGCGAGGAACTGCAGCGGCGCCGGCTCCGACGCGGTGGCGGCGACGACGATGGTGTAGTCCATCGCGCCGGCATCGGTCAGCGTCTTGACGATCTGCGCCACGGTCGAGCGCTTCTGGCCGATCGCGACATAGATGCAGTAGAGCTTGGCCTTCTCGTCGCTGCCGGCGTTGACCGCCTTCTGGTTGATGATGGTGTCGATGCCGACGGCGGTCTTGCCGGTCTGGCGGTCGCCGATGATCAGCTCGCGCTGGCCGCGGCCGATCGGGATCAGCGTGTCGATGGCTTTCAGGCCGGTCTGCACCGGCTCGTGCACCGACTTGCGCGGGATGATGCCGGGCGCCTTCACGTCGACGCGGCGGCGCTCGGCGACGTTGGTCAGATCGCCCTTCCCGTCGATCGGGTTGCCGAGCGGATCGACGACGCGGCCGAGCAGGCCGCGGCCGACCGGCACGTCCACGATGGCGCCGGTGCGCTTGACGACGTCGCCTTCCTTGATCGTGCTGTCGTTGCCGAAGATCACGGCGCCGACATTGTCGGTCTCCAGGTTCAGCGCCATGCCCTTGATGCCGCCGGGGAACTCGACCATCTCGCCGGCCTGGACGTTGTCGAGGCCGTAGATGCGGGCGATGCCGTCGCCGACGCTCAGCACCTGGCCGACTTCGCTGACTTCCGCTTCGGCGCCGAAGTTCTCGATCTCGCGCTTCAGGATGGCGGAGATTTCTGCGGGCTGGATATCCATTGTCAGTTACCTCTCATGGCGCTGCGCAGGCCGTTCAGCTTGGTGCGCAGGGACGAATCGATCATGCGCGAGCCCACCTTGACGACGAGGCCGCCGAGCAGGGTGGGATCGACTTTGGTTTCGAGGCGCGGCTCGCGGCCGAGCCTGGCTTTCAGCGCCGTCCGGAGGCCGTCGATCTCGGCGTCGCTGAGGACGCGGGCCGACGTCACCTGGGCCTGCACTTCGCCACGCTGGCGCGCCACCATGCGCTCGAAGGCGCGGATGATGTCGAGGAGCACGAACAGGCGGCGCTTGGAGGCGACGAGCAGGACGAACTGGACGGTGAGCGGCGCCGCGCCCATCGCGGCGAGGATCGCCTTGAGCGCCTTGGCCTGGGTCTCCTTGGAGAAGGCCGGCGAGCGGACCACGCGGGCCAGGTCGGCGCTGCGGTCGAGCATGTGGCGCAGGGCGACGAAATCGTTCTCCACCGCGTCGATGGAATTGGTCTCGCTGGCGAGATCGAAAACGGCCGTGGCGTAGCGTCCCGCCAGACCCGTTTCGTGCTGCTGTTCCGATGCCACGTTCGCCCTTTAACCCTTGGCGCATTTGGAGCCAGCGCCGGTCATATAACTATTTGAGTTCGCTGGTGAATTTACACCGCGCACGGCTGAGTCCCCGCGCGCGCGATGCAGTTAGCATGCACCTTACAGCGGCGCAACATTGTGCCCCTGGCCGTGGTGTCGCGGGGCCGCTGCTCCGGCATCGCGGAAGGCTTCGCTAACCAGTCCCCTTGGCCCTCCCTTAAGAGGTCGGGGCGCAGACTGCTTTGGTGGGATGAGGGCAGAACGCCATGGCAAGACAGGTCGTAGGGGCATTCCGGCAGGTCATCGGGTTTCTCGTGCAGGGCATCGAGGTCGACGGCTGGCGCGCCTTCGAGGCCGAGGTCAAGGACCTGGTCGCGCCGCACATGGCGGTGCTGGTGCATCGCCGCGCCAAGCTGCTGGACGGCGCCAGCCGCGAACGCTGGTCCGACGAGCTCGAGAGCTTCATGCGCCAGAATCTGTGGCCGCTGCTCGGCGACAACCGCGACTATGCCGAGCGCAACAAGACCTTCGTCACGCTGATGCTGGACGTCGCGATCGCCGAGGAGCAGCGCCGCGCGCCGGACGGCGAAGGCCTTCCCTTCGTCAGCGGCTTCGACGCGAGCTGGGCGGGCTGAACCGCTTCACGCGGCCCGCCGCACGCCTTTATGCGCGACGTTGCCCTGCGCCGTATTGTCGAATTTTGCGCGCGCCGCGTCGATCTTGCCGATATTCTTGAGCGCCCAGGCGCCCAGCGCGCTGACCGGTTCGAGCAGCGAGCGGCCCAGCGTCGTCAGCTCATAATCGACCCGCGGCGGGATCGTCGGGAACACCGTGCGCGTTATCAGCCCGTCCCGTTCGAGGCCGCGCAAGGTGAGAGTCAGCATGCGTTGCGAGATGCCGCCGATCTCGCGCTTGAGTTCGTTGAAGCGCATCGGCGCCGCACCCAGCCGCGACACGATCAGCACCGACCACTTGTCGCCGACGCGGGCGAGGACGCCGCTGACCGCGCGGCAGTCGGAGGTTTCATGGATGTTACCCTGTTTCATGCAGGTGCCTTCTTGCGGCGGTCTTCGGTGGGCATCATCTTAGCGTAAGTCACAATTTGTAACTAGGCATCCAACAGGTACTTAACAAGGAGACCCGCATGGCCCTCAAGCTTCATACCGTCATCGTCAGCACCCGCCCCGGCCGCCAGGGGCCGGCGATCGCGCACTGGTTCCACGAGCGTGCCAAGGAACACGGCAAGTTCGACGCCCAGCTGATCGATCTCGCCGATTTCGAGCTGCCGCTGCTCGACGAGCCGCATCATCCGATGCGCCGCGACTATACCAAGGCGCATACCCGCAAATGGTCGGCGAGCGTGGATTCCGCCGACGCCTTCGTATTCGTGACGCCGGAATACAACTACACGCCGCCGCCGTCCTTTTCGAACGCGATCGACTACCTGTTCTGGGAATGGCAGTACAAGCCGGTCGGCTTCGTCAGCTATGGCGGCGTCACCGCCGGCATGCGCTCGTCGCAGGCGGCGCGGCTGCATACGACCTCGGTCAAGATGATGCCGATCCCCGAGAGCGTCGGCATCCCGAATTTCTTCTCGCAGATGAACGGCGGCAAGTTCGAGGGCAACGAGCTGAACCAGCAAGGCGTCGCCGCGACGCTCAACGAGCTGCACAAATGGTCCGAGGCGCTGGCGCCGCTGCGCGAAGCGGGGCGCAAGCCGAAGTGATCCTTCGGGGCTCGGCTTCGCCTCGCACCTCAGGATGACGAACTTCGCACTCGTCATGCTGAGGTGCCGCGAAGCGGCCCCGAAGCATGGTTGTCCTAATTCACGCCGTTGAACACGCGCGACAGGCGGAATTCGCCCAGCCACGACCACACATTGCGCGCGTTCAGGAAGTCGTAGGAGCCGACGACGAATTCGGCGCGGCCGACCAGGTTCTCGACCGGCACGAAGCCGACGCCGCCGTTCACCGCGGTCTCGCGGCTGTCGAGCGAGTTGTTGCGGTTGTCGCCCATCATGAACATGTGGCCGGCGGGCACGAGGAATTCCTGGGTGTTGTCGAGATAGCCCGACCAGGTCCATTTGTAGATCGGATGGGTCTTGCCGTTCGGCAGCGTCTCGATATAGCGCGGCACTTCGGCGATGGTGCCGTCCTCGCTCTCGACCTTGCCCTGGCCGTCGGCGCGCAGCGCCAGTTCCTTGCCGTTGATCCACAGCCGGCCCTCGATCATCTGCACGCGATCGCCCGGCAGGCCGATGACGCGCTTGATGTAGGTCTGGCTCGGATCGCGGGGCAGGCGGAACACCACGACGTCGCCGCGCTCGGGCATCTTCTGCAGCAGCGGTCGCTCGACGCCGGCCCCAGGCCGAACGGCACCGAATAGCGGCTGTAGCCGTAGGGATACTTGGCGGCGACGAACGCATCGCCGATCGCGAGCGTCGGCTGCATCGAGCCCGACGGGACGTAGAAGGGCTGGGCGAGGGCGGTGGTCGAGGCGAAGGTGATGGCGACGATGGCCACCGGCTCGAGCAGCGCCTTGGCGAAGCCTTTGCCGTCGGCGACCCCAAGAAAGCGCTTGAGGCCGTCCCAGACCGGATTGATGTTTTCCATGTGCCGTCTTTACTCCCACTCCCCTAAAATCTCGATAGCCGCGGCGGCTATTTCAAGGCCGGAAACGGCCGTAAACCATTCCTTGACGGAATTTCATCCGCCTGCCAAAGGCTGGCGCATGGCCAGAAAACTGACCCAGCTCGGCCGCGCCGTGGCGCTGCCGGCCTCGCCGGCGGCGGCAATCCTGGAGGCGGTGCCGAACCCGCAGCCGGGCTCGCCCTATCTCGTGCGCTTCACGGCGCCCGAATTCACGTCTCTGTGTCCGGTGACCGGCCAGCCCGATTTCGCCCATTTCGTCATCGACTACGTGCCGGCCAAGGCGATCGTCGAGTCCAAGTCGCTGAAGCTGTTCCTCGGCAGCTTCCGCAACCATGCCGCCTTTCACGAGGACTGCACCGTCGCCATCGGCAAGCGCATCGCGGCGGCGGCCCGGCCGCGCTACCTGCGCATCGCCGGCTACTGGTATCCGCGCGGCGGCATCCCGATCGACGTGTTCTGGCAGACCGGCATCCTGCCCAAGGGCGTGTGGCTGCCCGATACCGGCGTGGCGCCGTATCGCGGCCGCGGCTGATGGACGTCCTCGTCGTCCCGGTGCCGGAGGCGGACAAGCCGCTGCTGTGGGACGCGCTGCAGGACTACATCGTCGAGATGAGGCAATGGGCCGACATCGAAGCGGTGAACGGCGTCTATCCCTATCCCTGGTTCGATCTCTACTGGAGCGAGCGCAACCGCCATGCCTTCTGGGCCTATGTCGACGGCGAGCGCGCCGCCTTCGCGCTGGTACTGTGCGAAGAGCGCACCGAGATGGCGGAGTTCTATTCCTTTCCGCGCTTTCGCCGCAGCGGCACCGCGCTCGCCTTCGCGCGCCAGATCCTCAAGCGCTTTCCCGGCCCCTGGACGCTGTCGCAATACCGCGCCAGCACCGGCGCCATCGCCTTCTGGCACAAGGTGATCGCGGACCACCCGTTCGCCGAACGCGTCTATGTCGGCGGGCAGGGCCGGGAACGGCTGGAACAGACGTTCGACGTGCCGGCTTAGATCCGCTTGAGCAGTTCCGCCTTCTTGGCGTCGAACTCGTCCTGCGTCAGGTGGCCCTGGTCGCGCAGCTCGGCGAGATGGCGGATCTGTTCGGCGACGCCGGCGGCCGTCGCGGGTGGCGCGAAGCTCGGCGCCGCCGGCTGCACGCCGCCGTCGACTTTCTCCGACTGGCGCATCCGGGCGTGGACCGCGGCCAGCGCGTCGTTCGGCCATTTGTTGAACGCCGCCCAGACGAGATAGGCCTCGCCGCCGAGCACCAGCAGAAACCACAGCCCGCCGAGGCCGCCGAGGAACCAGTTGCCGAACAGCAGCGCGACCAGGCCGATGCCCGCGGCATAGAGGATGAACTGCGTCGCCGGCTCGATGCTCACGGTCACGGTCGACCGCGCCTCGCCGCTCGCCGCGACGATGGCGCGTCCCGGCATGAGAATCGCCAGCGAGCCGCCGAGGTTCAGGTCCTTCTGGGTCAGCGAGAATTCGAGCAGCGTCGGCGGCGACTGCGTGCCGGGCGCGGCGCCGGCGGCTGCGAGCGCGCCGCGGCTATACTCGAACGCTTCCGCCGGACTCATTGCGAGCGTGTAAAGCGCCGTGACCGCCATGGATACTCCGATTCCGGCCGCATCCTGTCAGAGATCGGGCTAGCGCGCGAGCTTGGCAACCGCTGCGTGGCGATGACAGGGGACGACGTGGTCGTTCACCATGCCGACCGCCTGGGCGAAGGCATAGACGATCACCGGCCCGACGAAATTGAAGCCGCGGTCCTTGAGTTCCTTCGACAGGGCCTCGCTCATCTTGGTCTTGGGCGGCACCTGTTTCAGCGTCTTGAAGTTGTTCTGCTTCGGCTTGCCGTCGACATGCTTCCAGATGAATGGGGTGAAGCCGCCGGGTTCCTTCTCCTCGATCGCGAGCCAGAGCTGCGCCCCCCTGATCGCCGCCTTGATCTTGGCCTCGGAGCGGATGATGCCGGCGTTCTTGAGCAGCCGGCTCACGTCGCGCTTGCCGTAGCGCGCGATCTTCTCCGGCGCGAAGCCGTCGAACGCGGCGCGGAAGTTCTCGCGCTTCTTCAGGATCGTGATCCAGGACAGCCCCGCCTGGAAGCCGTCGAGGATCAGCTTCTCGTAGAGGCGCGCGGGATCGTATTCCGGCACGCCCCATTCGCTGTCGTGATAGTCGCGGTAGATCTCTTCCTTCACGGACCAGCCGCAGCGGACGATGCCGTCTTCCATCAGCGCGAGCAGTTCACGCTGTGGGCATTGCCGGACGCGCTCATCACCGTGATGTCGAAGGCGGCCTTGGCGGGATCGTTGTTGGTCACCACCGTCGCCGCGACGCGGTTGCCGCCGGAGCTGAGACCGCCCAAGGGGCCTTTCCACAGCACGACCTTGCCCGACATCGCGTAAGGATAGGGGCCGCCTTCGAACTTGTTGTCGAAGGCCGGTCCCTGGAACGTCAGGCCCTTGATGCGGATGTTGCCCATGATCATCGGGAACGAGCCCGACCACATCGAGCATTCGAAGGTCGCGTCCGGCAGGCGCTTGTTCTCGACCACGCCGGCGGAGGACGCCTGTGCGACCAAGGTCAGCGCCGCGGCGCCGAGCCATGCATGCTTCATTTTTTTGCTTTCTTCTTTTTCTTCACGCTTTTCTTGGGCGCCGGTTTCCTGGCGGGCTTCTTCGCGGCTTTCTTCACCGCTTCTTGGCGGCCTGGGTCTTCACCGCCGGCACTTCGATATGCAGCGTCGCTTCGATCTTGTTGCCGTCGAGGTCGTAGACGAAGGCGCCGTAATAGTCCGCGCCGTAATCCGGCCGCGGTCCCGGCTCGCCGTTGTTGCTGCCGCCTTCCTTGAGCGCGATCTCGTGGAATTTGATCACCTGCGCCTTGCTGCGCGCGATGAAGCCCAGATGGGTGCCGTTGCCGGCGCTCATCGGCTTGCCGTCATGCGGCGGGCCGATCCAGAACACCGGCTGGTCGGTGCCGTAAGCGATCGCGTTGGGCGAATAGTCGGCGACGCGCTTGTAGCCGAGCGCGCCGAGCACCGCGTCGTAGAACTTCGCGGCGCGCGCGACGTCGCTGACACCGACGGAAACGTGACTGAGCATGGCCACTCCTTGGGTCGCTGGAACAAAACAGAAACTTCCACCCGCGCCGTCCGGCGTCAAGTCAAAAGCCCAATGACGCCGGAGGCGTCAATCGAAAAGCCACTCCGGTCGTAGCAAATTCACACTGTCAGTGCCGGTCAGCAACACGGCATCGCCCGCTTCGGCCAGCCGGTCGAGGCGGATCAGGGCGAAGCCGCGCCGGCCATGCACAGCGGCGACCTCGCCGATGTCCTTGCCGCCGGCGGTGATCGCCGCGCCCGGCACGCCCGCGCCGTCGAACGCGAGCAGCCGCTTGCGCGCCGTGCCGCGATGCTTCATCCGCGCCGTCAGCTCCTGGCCGACATAGCAGCCCTTCTTGAAATCGACGGCGTTGAGCTCGTCGAGATCGGCGTCGAGCGCGAACATCCTGTCCGAGCCGAAATCGCCGCCCTCCGGCACGCCGAGCGCGAGGCGGTGGGCGTGATAGGCGGTGGCGGTCTCGAGCGCGGGAAGTTCCGCCCGCGCCAGAAAACCGCGCCGGCCCAGCGCCGCGAGGCGCGGATCGGGATAGACGAGGGCATCGGCGGGCAGGGCGGTCTCGTCCCACGCCGCGACGACGGCAAGCTGGTCGCGCGCCTCGACCGTCACCTTGGCGCGCAGCTTGTACATCGAGAGCCGCTTGGCAAGCGCGTCGCGCGCGGAACCGGCGCAGTCGATCAGGACCGCGCCCTCGCCCTCGGCCAGGAAGAAGTCGAACAGGATCTTGCCCTGCGGCGTCAGCAGCGCGGCATAGACCCCCACGCCCGGCGCCAGGCGTTCGACATCGTTGGTGATCAGCCCTTGCAGAAAACTGCGCGCCTCCGGTCCGGCGACGGCGATGACGGCGCGATCCTCGAGATGGGCGGCGGGCATGTTCCACGAAGTAATGCCAATAGGCCCGGTTGCCAAGGGAAAGAGCCCGGCTTATTCCCTCATCCCATGTCAGATACCTTCGACCTTCTCATCCGGGGCGGAACCGTGGCGACGCCGAATGGCCTTGCCGTCGGCGATGTCGGCGTCCGCGCCGGCAAGATCGCCGCCATCGGCGCGCTCGGTGCCGCCAAGGCGGCCGAGACCTTCGAGGCCGGGGGCCTGCACGTCCTCCCCGGCGTGATCGACAGCCAGTGCCATTTCCGCGAGCCCGGCAACGAGCACAAGGAAGACCTCGAAAGCGGCAGCCGCGCCGCCGTGCTCGGCGGCGTCACCGGCGTCTTCGAGATGCCCAACACCTATCCGCCGACCACGAGTCGCGCCGCGATGGACGACAAGCTGGCGCGCGCCAAGAACCGCATGCATTGCGACTACGCCTTCTATGTCGGCGCCACGCCGGCCAATCTGGGGGCGCTCGGCGAACTGGAGCGCATGCCCGGCGTCGCGGGCGTCAAGGCCTTCCTCGGCTCCTCGACCGGCACGCTGCTGCTCGACCATGAGAGCGACATCGCCGCGATGCTGCGCGCCGGGCGCCGCCGCGTCGCGGTGCATTCGGAGGACGAGGACCGCCTCAAATCCCGCAAGCACCTCGCGCTTCCCGGCGATCCGCGCAGCCATCCGGTGTGGCGCGACGCCGAAGCGGCGCGGATGTCGACCGAGCGCGTCATCCGCCTGGCGCGCGCCGCGGGGCGCCGCCTGCACGTCCTGCACGTCACCACCGCCGACGAGATTCCGCTGCTGGCCGACGCCAAGGACATCTGCACCGCCGAGACCACGCCGCAGCATCTGACGCTCGCCGCGCCCGAATGCTACGAGCGCCTGGGCACCTATGCGCAGATGAACCCGCCGATCCGCGACGCCTCGCATCGCGACGCTCTGTGGCAGGCGGTGAGCCAAGGCGTCATCGACGTCATCGGCTCCGACCACGCGCCGCACACCCGCGCCGAGAAGGACAAGACCTATCCCGACACGCCGTCCGCATGCCCGGGGTGCAGACGCTGGTGACGCTCCTGCTCGACCATGTGAACGCCGGGCGCCTGACCTTGGAGCGCTTCATCGACCTGACGAGCACCGGCGCGGCGCGCATCTTCGGCATCGCCAGCAAGGGCCGCATCGCGCGCGGCTTCGACGCCGACTTCACCATCGTCGACCTCAAGGCGCGGCACAGAATCGAGAACAGCTGGATCGCCTCGAAATGCGGCTGGACGCCGTTCGACGGGATGACGACGACGGGCTGGGCGGTCGCCGCCATCCTGCGCGGCAAGACCGTCATGCGCGACCGTGCGCTGGCCCAATCCGGGCAGGGCGAGGCCATCCGCTTCGGCGAAACCCTCGAGCCAACGCCTTGACGGCGCGCGCAAATTCGGGTCGCCTTCGCGTTAATGAAAACAGGTGGGCGTAACGCATGAAGAGCCGGTTCAAGGCCATTTTGCTCCGCAAGGACGCCGACAGGCAGACCGTCGAGGACGTCGAACTGACGCCGGACGACCTCATGCCGGGCGACGTGACGGTCGCGGTGTCGCACTCGACGGTGAACTACAAGGACGGCCTGGCGCTCACCGGCCGCTCACCGGTGGTGCGCAAATTCCCGATGATCCCCGGCATCGATCTCGCCGGCACGGTGGAGCGGTCCGCGAATCCCGAATTCAAGCCGGGCGACAAGGTCGTGCTCAACGGCTTCGGCCTCAGCGAAACCCATTACGGCGGCTATGCCGAACTGGCGCGGGTCAAGGGCGACTGGCTGGTGCCGCTGCCATCCGCGTTCACGCCGGCGCAGGCGATGGCGATCGGCACGGCAGGCTATACCGCGATGCTGTGCGTGCTGGCGCTGGAAGACGCCGATGTGAAGCCGGGAAGCAAGGTGGTCGTGACCGGCGCCGCCGGCGGCGTCGGCTCGGTCGCGGTCTCGCTGCTGGCGAAGCTCGGCTATCACGTCATCGCCTCGACCGGGCGCCCCGAAGAGGAAGCGTATCTCAAGGACCTCGGCGCCGCCGAGATCCTTCCGCGCGCCGAGCTTTCCGGCGAGCCGCGCATGCTGGGCAAGGAACGCTGGGCCGGCGCGGTCGACAGCGTCGGCTCCAAGACGCTCGCCAACGTCATCGCCTCGACCGCCTATGGCGGCGCGGTCGCGGCCTGCGGGTTGGCGGCGGGCCTCGACCTGCCGACCAGCGTCGCGCCCTTCATCCTGCGCGGCGTCTCGCTGCTCGGCATCGATTCGGTGCAGATGCCCAAGCCGCGCCGCATCCAGGCGTGGGACCGTCTCGCGTCCGACCTGGACGTCGGCAAGCTCGCGGCGATGACCAAGACCATCCCGCTCTCCGGCGTGCGCCAGGCGGCGGAGGACATCCTCGCCGGCAAGGTCCGCGGCCGCCTGGTCGTCGAAATTTAAAGCGCGCATCGGCGGATGGATTATCTCGTTCTCATCGTATCCGGCATCGTGATCGGGCTGGTCGTCGCCGTGCCGATCGGTCCGGTGAACCTGATCTGCATCCGCCGCACCCTCGCCTTCGGACCGGTGAACGGCTTCATGTCGGGGCTGGGCGCGGCGCTCGGCGACACGATCTTCGCCATCGTCACCGGCTTTGGCCTGACCGCCGCGGCCCAGCTCATCAAGGGCTACGCCACGCTGCTCGAATTCTCCGGCGGCTGCATGCTGATCTATTTCGGCATCCACACCTTCCTCGCCAAGGTCGAGGCGCGGCTGCCCGATTCGCTGACCTCGAAGGAGAAGGGCGCCTCGACGCTGTTCCGCGCCATGGCCTCGACCTTCGCGCTGACCATCACCAATCCCGCGACGCTGCTCGGCTTCGCGGCGCTGTTCGCCGGGCTCGGCGGCCTCGCCGGCGGCCATCCGAGCTTCCTCGCCGCCGCCTTCGTCGTGATCGGCGTCGCCGCGGGCTCGTCCCTGTGGTGGCTGGCGCTGACCACCGTGGTCGGGCTGTTCCACGCCAGCATCAACGACCGCGTCATGGCGATCATCAACAAGGGATCCGGCATCGCGGTCGGCGGCTTCGGCGCCGCCGTGCTGATCCACCTTGCGGCGAAGTTCTTCTAGGTTCCGCCGTCCAGCGTGAAGAGGCCGGAGCGCGGGCAGCGCATCCCCTTGACCGGCACCGCGACGAACCGGACGGCCTTCTCGTCGACGCGCCACGCCGCCGTCGCCGCCAGCTCCGTCTTGTCGTCCACGGCGTAGTGGTGCTCGGGGTTGGAATCGAAACCGGCCTTGTTGTCCAACACGGCGGTCACGCCCCAGGGCTGGTCCTTGCCGTTCACGCGGCAGATGCCGCCGAACCCCGGCATGGCGCGCGAATGCGCCGGGAAGAGGAGGACGTCGCGCATGACGTTCTTCTTGTCGATGAGGATGTGATACTCGCGGCCGCACATCGTCAGCGATACCGTCTGCACAGCGATACCGTCTGCAGGTCGTCGTTCACGATATCGGCCCAGTTGTCCTTGAGCCCGATGGCCTTGTGCCGGTTCTCGAAGGCGACCGCGGTTTCGTCGCCGCCGAACGACTTGCCGATCAGAAGCTTGGGGATGTCGCCGGCGCGGCATGTCACCTTGTCGAAAGCGTCCGCCTGCGCCGCGCCGCTGAACAGGACGAGGCCGGCCACCGCGCCGAGGATGGATTTCACTATCAAGCTTTTGCTCCTTGTTTCGCCAGCGCCGCCATGCGGGCGATGACCTCCTCTGCTTCGGCTATCATCTCGGCGATAATGAGGCGCGACGGTTTCACTTCGTGGACGCCGCCGGCGCCCTGGCCCATGGCAAAAGCGGAGGTCTCGCGCGAGAGCCCCTCGATCTGGCCGCCGATGCCGCCCATCACGCCGGCCTGGGCCGACAGCATCGACTGTTGCGGAAAGGGCTTGATGTCCTGCGGCCGCTTCTCCCAGTCCGCCACCCATTCGTTCTTGAACACCCGCATCGGCTTGCCGGAATAGGAGCGGGTGATGATCGTGTCCTCGTCGCTCGCGTCCAGGATCACTTGCTTGTAGAGCGCCCCGGCATGCGCCTCTGTCGAGGCGATGAAGCGGGTGCCGATCCACACGCCCTGCGCCCCCAGCGCCAGGGCCGCCGCCAGGCCGCGCCCGTCGACGATGGAACCCGCCGCGATCACCGGGATCTTCACCGCATCGACGATCTGCGGGATCAGCGCCATGCCGGCGATGCGCCCGGTGTGGCCGCCGGCCTCGGTGTCGAGGCCGCCGCGCTCGGCCGCCAGCGCGTGCTTCACCGCGCCGTTGACGTTCATGACTTTCAGGCCGGCGTCGTGGAACTTCTTGGTCAGGTGCGGCGGCGGCACGCCGAGGCCGGAGATGAACGCCTTGGCGCCGCCCTCGATGATGATATCGACGGTGCGCTCCAGCGATTCCGGGATGGCGGCAAGCAGGTCGACGCCGAACGGCTTGTCGGTCAGGTCCCGCACCACCTTCATCTCGTGCTTGATCTGGTCGATGGAGCGCCCCGCCATGCCCAGCGTGCCGAAGCCGCCGCCTTCCGAAACGGCCGCGGCGAGCTCGCCATAGGACAACGCCGCCCATGCCCGCGAGCATGATGGGATATTCGATGCCGAGCATGTCGCAAAGCGGCGTGCGGAGTGTCATGGCGATGGCCCTCGACGTTTCTGGCGTTCTATCCAAAACGCTTCTGCGCTTCCCGGGTCAAGCCTAACGCCACGGAAAGGAAATCCGAGCCCGCCGTCGCGCGGGCCGCGGGCGCGGCGCGGGTGATCGCGTCGCGCACGGCAGGAACCCGCCCCGAGCCGCCGGTGAAGAAGATGGTGTGGATGTCGTCCGCCTTCAGGCCTGCGTCGCGGATGCAAGAGGAGGCCGTCGCGAACAGCCGCGCGGTCCGCGACGCGATGGCGCGGTCGAAGCCGGCGCGGGTCGCGGGCGCCAGCAGGTCGCGCTCGACGAAGTCCAGGGGCAGGGCGGCGGCGTCCACCTCGCTGAGCGCGATCTTGCCGTCCTCCACCGTGAAGGCGATGCGGTGGCCGAGGCGCTGGCGGATCACTTTCAGCAGCCGCGCCACCCTGTCCGGCGCCCGCGCATTGGCGACCAGCTCGATCAGCATGCGTTCGTTCTGGTAGGTGTAGGTGAAATTGATCGTCGACCAGGTCGCAAGCTCGAAATAGAGCGAGTTCGGCATCGGCAGGTTCTTCTCGATGAGCTGCGTGCCCAGCCCCAGCAGCGGCATCACCGCGTCCAGACTGAGCAGCGCGTCGAAATCGGTGCCGCCGACGCGCACGCCGTGATTGGCGAGGATGTCGGCGCTGCGGTCGGCCTTCAGCCGGCTCTGCGGCCCGATGCGGATCACCGTGAAGTCCGAGGTGCCGCCGCCGATATCGGCGATCAGCACCGTCTCCTCCTGGGGCGCCGTCTCCTCGTAGTGATAGGCCGCCGCGATCGGCTCGTAGACGAAGGCGACGTCGCGGAACCCGACCCGGTTGGCGATGCCTTCGAGCACGCGCTCGGCCTTGGCGTCGGCCACATCGTCGTCGTCGACGAAGCGCACCGGGCGGCCGTGCACCACCGCCGTCAGTTCTTCGCCGGTGAAGGCTTCCGCCTTGTGCTTGAGATGGCGCACGAAGATCTCCACCACCTCGGTCAGCGCCACCATCTTGGAGCCCAGCGCCGTCTTCTCGTCGATCAAGGGCGAGCCGAGGATGGATTTGAGCGCCCGCATCAGCCGCCCGTCATGCTGGGCGATGTAGGTGTCGATGGCGTGGGCGCCGAACAGGACGTTGCCCTTGCTCTCGTAGTCGAAGAACACCGCCGAGGGGATCAGCGTCTGCGTCCCCTCCACGGGCGCGAGCACGGGCGCGCCGCCGCGCACCACGCCGATCGCCGAATTGGAAGTGCCGAAGTCGAGGCCACAAGCCGCCATGCTAATCCCCTTGGGTCATAGGAAGGGGATGTCATCTATTACGCAAATCGGGGCCTTGCCAGTCTGTTTCTTCCGCCCTAAACTGGGCCTGCTAATGGGATGTCCGCAAAACGGGCGTCCCATTTTGTCTTTATACGGATCATTTCGCCGCCGCCGGCCGGTCGAGCGCTTCCCACATCGAATACAGCGCCACCGCGATCACGTTGGGAATCCACGACGTGTAGGCGAGCCAGACCGACGCCTGCGGATAGGTGGCGTAGCCCATCATGGCGAAGAGCGGGATTTGCAGGCGCAGCGTCACGGCGCCGAACGTCATGGCATAGCTGAAGCGCATCAGCAGGCGATGCAATTCGAATTTGCGCTGCACGGCGGCGCGCCAGGCGCCGAGTGTCGTCGCGAGCCACAGGACGGCGAGGGTGCCGAAGCCGAGGCCCGCGATGGGACCGCCGGAGGCGTAAGGCGCCGTCGCCAGCGCGCCGAGCCCCGCGAGGAGGCACGCCGCGACATAGATCTTGCCCATCGTGCGGTGCAGGGCGGGGCGGCGCTGGCGTATCCGCGCGATGAACTGGAACGGGCCGATCAGCAGCGCGATGGGTGCGATCAGCATGTGGGTGAGGGCCTGGACCGGCACGCGCTGGATCACGCCGCGGATGCCGTCGTCGATCTGGAGCCAGATATTGGCGGGCACCGCCCAGAACCGCAGCGCATGCAGCGCGATCGCGACGGAGAGGAACGCCATGGTGTAGAGCGCGAACCGCGAAAGACCCCGTGCCACTTGCGCTCCCCATCTTAACAATGTACAGATAACCTAGGCATCGATTTGAACAGTGTCAAGATGAGCAAGGCGGCAAAACCGGCAAAGCGGCGGCCCTATCACCACGGCGACCTGAAGGATCAGCTCGTGGCGGCGGCCGAGGCGATCATCCTGGAGCGCGGGGTGGACGGCTTCACGCTGCGCGAGGCGGCGCGCCGCGCCGGGGGTCTCGCCGGCGGCGCCGGCGCACCATTTCAGGGACGCCAAGGGGCTCTTGTCCGAAGTCGCGCTGCGCGCCTTCAAGGAATTCGGCGACGCCTTGGCGGCCGCGGATGCGCGCGGCGGCGCCGATCCGGCGGCACGCCTGCGCGAGCAGGGGCTTGCCTATGTGAAATTCGCCCTCGCCCATCCGGCGCGGTTCCAGTTGATGTTCCGCCATCCGATGTACGACATCGCCTATCCGGGCCTGAGCGACACCGGTGCGCGCGCCTTCGCCGTGCTGGAGCACGCCGTGCGCGCGGCGATGGCGCTGCCGCAAGGCAGCAAGATGACGCCCGACGCCTTCGGCTTTCTCCTCGCGACCTGGTCGATCGTCCATGGCTTCGCGCATCTGGCGCTCGGCGGCGATCTCGATTCCGCCGCCCAGGGGCAGGGCGGCCGCAAAGCCGTGCTCGACCGCTTCCTGCCGCTGATGCTCGAGCACCTGCCGGCGCCGCCGCGCCCGCGCTGATCAGAACACGACGTAGCCGCCGTCGATGATGAAGGTGTCGCCGGTGTGGTACTTCGAGGCGTCGGAGGCGAGATAGACCGCGATGCCGCCGAAATCCTCCGGGCTGCCCCAGCGCCGCATCGGCACGCGCGTGATCACCTTGTCCTGGAAGGTCTGGTTGTTCTGCGCTCCCGCCGTCATGTCGGTCGCGATCCAGCCCGGCGCGATCGAATTGGCGCGGATGCCGTAGCGCGCATGCTCGACCGCGATCGAGCGCATCATCGCCAGCACCGCGCCCTTGGTCGCGCTGTAGGCTTCGTTGCGCCCCGCGCCCTCGATCCCGGCGAGGCTCGCGACCCCGACCAGCGAGCCGCCGGCATCGCCCTTGGCCGAACGCTCGACCATGTGCTTGGCCGCCTCGCGCAGGGTGAAGAAGGCGCCTTCCGCGTTCACCGCATGCACCCGGCGCCAGGTCTCGATCGTCATCTGCGAGAAGGACGGCGCCCCGCCGCCGACCCCGGCATTGGCGATCACGGTGTCGACGCGGCCGAACGCCTTGATCGCCGCGCCCATGGCGTCGATCACTTCGCTCTCGTTGGCGACGTTCACCTTGGCGGCGGCGGCGCGCACGCCGTGCGCCTTCAGCGGGCGAGGGCTTCGGCGTTCTTGTCGTCCTTGGTGCCCCAGATCACGATGTCGGCGCCGGCCTGCGCCATCGCGTCGGCCATGCCGAAGCCGATGCCGCCATTGCCGCCGGTCACCAGCGCCACCTTGCCCGTCAGATCGAATGGTTTGTACATGCGGGTTCCTCCATATCGCTGTGCGGACGGTAGTGGCTGCCCGGAAACGAGGCAACTCGCGGTAACCATGATGAAGCCGTCCCGCCTCCCATTTGTCGCGAGGCTGTGGAATACTGATATCCAACGGGCGGGCAGGGTACCAAGAGCATGACATCCGAGATCGCGGTGATGAACCAGCGTGCCGTCGCGCTTGCGGCGGACTCGGCGGTCACGCTGATCGACGGCGGCACGGTCGTGGTGCGCAACGACCAGCGCAAGCTCTACAATCTGGTCGGCGGGCTCCCGGTCGGCGTCATGTTCTTCGGCGTCGCCGACATGATGGGCCATCCCTGGGAACACCTGATCGAGCACTACCAGAAGACCGCCAAGGCCGGGGCGCGCCCGCATATCCGCGACTACGCCACCTCCTTCGTCGGCATGCTCGACAATCTCGAGGAGTTCTTCCCCAAGGACCGCCAGCGCGACGAGTACAAGCGCCTGCTCGCCTCGGTGTTCCGCTACATCTTCCACCTCGCGCAATATCTGCGCGATTCCGGCGGCGACGAGCGCCAGGGCGTCGGCGACACCGTGATCCTCGAAGAAGCGATCGAGCGGGTGTGGCGCGACTACCAGTTCCGCGACGACGGCAGCGCGCGCGGCGACCTCGCCTGCTTCCCGGCCGGCTTCGCCGAGACCGTGCGCCGCAACTACACCGCCGAGACCGACGAGCTCATCGCCTACGGCTTCCAGCCCTTCGGCCTCGGCAAGCCGGCGGTGCAGCACCTCAAGGAGATCGCGGTCTACTGCGTGGTCAAGGACCTGTTCCTGGAAGACGTGACGGGCCTTGTCTTCGCCGGCTTCGGATCGGAGGAACGCTATCCCCGTCGTCACCCACCTGTTTCGTCTCGGCCATCGTCGGCGGCATCGTCAAGCGCGCCGAGGCCTCGTTCGACCAGATCGACGGCGACACCCGCTCCAAAATCCGCGTCTTCGCCGACAGCGAGGTCACCAACGCCTTCATCCGCGGCATCGATTTCAACCTGGAGCGCCGGGTCTACGGCACGCTCAACATGCTGATGCACGGCCTGGTGGACCAGGTGATCGGGGCCTTTCCAACGCCGATCCGGTGACCAAGGAGGATATCCGCCGCCAGTTCCAGTCCAACTACATTCCGCAATATTTCGAGGTGTTCCGCGCCGTCATCGGCGACTACCAGCAGCACGCCTATATCAACCCGGTGCTTCGGGTGCTGGAGATCGCCTCGCGCAACGAGGCTGGCGGAGACCGCGCGCGAGCTGGTCTCGCTCAACGTCCTTCAAGAAGCGTATCATGGCGCAGAAGCAGACGGTCGGCGGCGCCATAGACGTCGCCATCATCAGCCGCGAAGGCGGCTTTCAGTGGCACTCAAGGCAGGGTGGAGGCTGACATGGCCGAGAAACGAAGCGAAGGTTCCCTTTCCGGACGGCGCCGACCGCCTGGACCGGCTGATCCGCGGCGTGAAGGACCGCCAGTTCTCCCAGGCCCATATGGCGCCGGAGCCCAAGACGGTGTCGAACGCCTTTGCCGTCAGCCCGGAGGAAACCTGGTCCAAGAAGTACATGACCGCCGGCATCGGCCCCAACGAGTTCAAGCCGATCCAGATGCCGGTGGTGCCGGTCGCGATGCCGCCGGCCGCCGCCCAGCCGCTGAAGCCCGCCCCGATGGCGCTGGAGCCGGCGATGGAAGTCCAGGCGCCGCGGTCCAAGGCGGCAGCGCCGGCCGCCAAGGCCGCCGCCGCCCGCTCCCCCCGGCGACCTGCGTCCCGGCGCCGCCATCGGCCGGGCCCCGGCCAAGCCGCCGCGCAAATCGTCCTGGTTCGGCCGCCTGGTCAAAGGTAGCTGATCGGGCCCACAAATCGCCGCAAAATGCCGGTTAATCCGCCGCACATGCGCGCGGCATCAGCCCGTTTGAGCCAGCCATCTTATTTTGGGATAAGCTGCGCCGACGATAACAGGAGTCGAATACCATGAAGCGTTTCGGGGCCCTTCTGGCCGCGCTGACCGCGTTCCTGTCGTTCGCGACGATGGACGCCAAGGCCGCCGACCCGTCGCTGAGCCCGGAGGCGAATGCGGCGTTCCTGCGCGCCAACGCCGCCCGGCCCGGCGTCGTCACCCGTCCCAGCGGCCTGCAATACAACATCCTCAAGAGCGGCTTCGGCGGCCGCGCCGGCCCGCTCGACGAGGTCACGGTCAACTACACCGGCATGCTGATCAACGGCAAAGTGTTCGACGGCACCGAGCCGCTGACGCCCGCGACCTTTACCGTCAACAAGCTGATCCCCGGCTGGACCGAGGCGCTCGGCCTGATGCGGATGGGCGACCGCTGGCACCTCGTCATTCCGGCCGCTCTCGCCTATGGCGCGCGCGGCGCCGGCGACGGGCTGATCCCGCCCAACCAGGTCCTGGTGTTCGACATGGAGCTCCTGTCGATCAAGCCCTATGTGCGGCCGCAGCGCGATCCGGACGACCCGGACGCCGGCCGCTAGCGGGAAGACGGAACCGATGGCCTCATCGCAAATTACCGTAAACGGACGAGGGTGCGGCTGACCCGCATCGTGGGGCACTAGAGATCGTGTTCAAGGCAGTCCTCAGCGGCTGGCGGCATCGAATCGGGGGCGGCAAGCTCCGGATGGCGATCGCGCTCCTGCTGGTGGTCGGGGCCTCGGTGCTGTTCTGGGCCAGCCGCGACTACACCGTGGTGGCGCCCGACTGGGACGGCCAGATCAGCGGCATCACCTACAATCCCAGCCATGTCTTCAGCCTGCGCGACAATCTGAAGATCGCGCCCGAGCAGATCGACCGCGACATGGCGCAGCTCTCGCAGCTCACCGGGCGGGTGCGCACCTATACGGTCGCCGGCGGGATGGACAAGGTGCCGGAGATCGCGCGCCATCACGGCCTGCGCGTCTCGCTCGGCTGCTGGATCTCCGCCGATGTCGAGCAGAACGAGACCGAGCTCGCGCTCTGCGTCAAGACCGCGCTCGCCAATTCGCGCGTCATCGACCGGGTGTTCGTCGGCAACGAAGCGATCCTGATGGGCTTCGTCACCCCGGACCAGCTCAACGGCTACATCAGGCGGGTGCGCGCCGCCTTGCCGGGACGCATCCAGATCACCACCGCCGAGCCATGGTCGACCTGGCTGCTGACGCCCGAGATCGGCCAGTATGTCGACGTCGTTTCGGTGCACCTGCTGCCCTATTGGGAGGGGATGTCGGTGAAGGATTCGCTGCGCTTCCTCGAACACGCCTACAACGACGTGCAGGAGGAATTCCCCGACAAGGTGATCGTGATCGGGGAGGCCGGCTGGCCGTCCGAGGGGCGCACCAAGCGCTTCGCCGAGCCGTCGGTCGCCAACGAAGCCTATTTCATGCGCGCCTTCGTCCAGCTCGCGATGGAGAAGAGCTACGACTACTACCTGCTCGAGGCCTACGACCAGCCCTGGAAAGGCAGCAACGAAGGCTCGGTCGGCGCGAGCTGGGGCCTCTACGACGCGCTCGGCGAGCCGAAATTCAGCTTCAGCGGCCTGCTGCGCACCTTCCCCGAATGGCGCACCTTCGCGCTGTTCGGCTCCGTCCTCACCCTCGCGCTCGGCCTCCTGATCCTCGGCTGGATGCCGCGCATGCGCCAGCAGGGCTACCTCATGATGGGCGGCCTCGTCGCCGTGGTCTCGACCGGCCTGCTGGTCCTGATCGACGCCAGCTCGCTCGAATATGTCGAGCCCGCCGATCTCGCGATGATCATCGCGATGACGCCGCTGGTGCTGCTCGCCTCGACCGTGATCCTGACCGAGGGCATCGAGCTTGCCGCCAGCCTGTGGCGGGTCGAGCGCCGCGAGGTGCGCGCCGCGATTCCCCAGGTCAGTCCGCGCGTCAGCGTCCATGTGCCCTGCTTCAACGAGCCGCCGGCGATGGTGATCGAGACGCTGAACGCGCTGGCGCGGCTCGACTACGACAATTTCGAGGTCCTCCTGATCGACAACAACACGCCGGACCCGGAGACCTGGCTGCCGGTGCAGGCCCATTGCGCCACGCTGGGGACGCGCTTCCGCTTCTTCCACTACGACAGGCTCGCGGGGTTCAAGGCCGGGGCGCTCAACGAGGCGCTGCGCCTCACCGATCCAGCCGCCGCCTATGTCGCGGTGATCGACAGCGACTACCAGGTCGAGCCGTTCTGGCTGCGCCGCGCCCTGCCGTTCTTCGCCTCCGAGAACATCGCGGTGGTGCAGGGGCCGCAGGACTATCGCGACATCCATCAGAGCATCTTCAAGGCCATGGCCTATGAGGAATATCGCGGCTTCTTCCAGATCGGCATGGTCGAGCGCAACGAGCACAACGCCATCATCCAGCACGGCACCATGACCATCGTGCGCCGAGGCGCCCTGGAGGAAGTCGGCGGCTGGGCGACGTGGTGCATCACCGAGGACACCGAGCTCGGCCTCAAGCTGTTCGAGGCGGGCTACGGCGCCGCCTATATCCCCCAGGCCATGGGCTACGGCCTGATGCCGGACACGCTCGACGCCTTCATCGGCCAGCGCTACCGCTGGGTCTATGGCGCGATGCAGATCATGAAGCGCCATGCCGGCGCGATCTTCCTGGGCCGCACCAAGCTGTCGGCGGCGCAGCGCTACCAGTTCCTGGTCGGCTGGCTGCCGTGGATCTCGGACGGCCTGGGCATGCTGGTGACTTACATGGCGCTGATCTGGACCGGCCTGATGTGGGCGGCGCCGCAGACCTTCGACGTGCCGCTGCCGGCGCTCTCGGCCTCGGCGCTGGCACTGTTCGTCGCCAAGATGCTCAAGACGCTGCTGCTCTATCCGCAGAAAGTGCGCTCCGGCATGCGCGGCGCGATCATCGCCTCGATCGCCGGCCTCTCGACGACGCATGCGGTCGGCAAGGCGGTGATCTCCGGCCTCTTCACCCGCGGCAAGCCGTTCCTGCGCACCCCCAAATGCGAGGACCAGGCGCTGCTCAGCCAGGCGCTGCGCAAAGTCTGGCAGGAGACGACCCTGCTCGGCCTGTGCCTGTTGGCGCTGCTCTCGCTGGGCACCGGGCCGGCGATTGACGACCCCGCGATCCAGCTCTGGATGGTGATGATCACGGTGCAGAGCCTGCCGTATCTCGCGACCGTGGTGACGGCCTCGATCAGCGCCGTCTCCAACAAGCAGCGCGCCCGGCAAGCGGCAAACGCCGCCGCGTCGTCGCGGCCCAAGCCCGAACCCGCGCTGCCCAAGGCAGCTTAGGTATCTTTCTGCCTACTCACTTGTCATCCCCGGCGAGCCGCGTAGCGGCGAGGGAAGGGGACCCAGGTGGACAGACCGGACCTGGTTTATCCACCTGGGTCCCCTTCCCCTCGCTTCGCTCGGCCGGGGATGACAACAGTGCTAGAGGGAAATCACTTTCCCCGGATTGAGGATGTTGTTCGGATCCAGCGTCCGCTTCAGCGCCCGCATCACGTCGAGCTCGGCCGCGCTCTTGTAGCGCTCCAACTGGTCGCGCTTCTGCACCCCGATGCCGTGCTCGGCGCTGATCGAGCCGCCGAATGCGTGGACGATGTCGTGGACGATGCCCTGCACCGCGTCCCAGCGCGCCAGGAACGCCGCCGCGTCGCCGTCCTTCGGCGCGCTGAAATTGAAATGGATGTTGCCGTCGCCGATATGGCCGAAGCTGACCGGCCGCGCCCCGGGCAGGGCCTTCAGCACCGCCGCCGTCGCTTTCTCGAGGAAGGCGGGGATCGCGCTCACCGGCACCGAGACGTCATGCTTGATCGAGGCGCCTTCGCGCTTCTGCGCTTCCGACATGTTTTCGCGCAAGCCCCACAGGGCGGCGCGCTGGGCTTCGCTGCTCGCCACCGACGCGTCGGTCACCAGCCCACTCGCGTGCAGCGCCGTCGTGACGGCCTCGTCCAGGTCGAAGCCTTCGCCGCCCGCCGCCTCGATCAGGACATACCAGGGCGAAGGGGCGGGCAGGGGATCGCGCGCGCCGGGAATGTGCGCCGTGACCAGCTCGACGCCGATGCGCGGCACGATCTCGAAGGCGGAGACGAGCCCGCCCGTCGCGGCCTGCATCGCGGCGAGAAGCTGCACCGCGGCTTGCGCCGACGGCACGGCGGCAAAGGCGGTGGCGCGCGCCGCCGGCTTCGGGAACAGCTTCAGCACCGCCGCGGTGATGACGCCGAGCGTGCCTTCGGCGCCGATGAAAAGCTGCTTGAGGTCGTAGCCGGTGTTGTCCTTGCGCAAGCCCCGCATCATTTCGAGCACGCGGCCGTCGGCGAGCACGACCTCCAGCCCGAGCACCAGATCGCGCGCCACGCCGTAGCGCAGCACCGCGACGCCGCCGGCATTGGTCGACAGGTTGCCGCCGATGGTCGCGCTGCCCTCCGCCGCCAGGCTCAGCGGAAACAGCAGCCCCGCCTCGTCGGCCGCCTTCTGCGCCGCCGCCAGCACCACGCCGGCTTCGACGCTCAGCGTCTGCGCCGCCGCGTCCAGGCCGCGCACGTTGTTCAGGCGCGACAGACTCAGCAGCACTTCGCCGTCGAACGGGATCTGCCCGCCGACCAGCCCGGTATTGCCGCCCTGCGGCACCACCGCCGTATTGGTGTCGTTGCAGATCGCGAGCAGGGCGGAGACTTCCGCGGTCGTCGCGGGCTTCAGCAGCAGCGGCGAGCGGCCCTTGTACTTGCTGCGCCACTCTTCGAGATGCGGCGCGATCTCGGCCGGGTCTTCGCTGAAGCCCTTCGGCCCCGCCGCCGCCTTCAGCCGCTCCAGCGCGTTCATGACGGCTCTCGCGGCGCGGCGGCGCGCAGCAGCCGGTCGTTGATCGCTTCGCCCAGGCCATGCCGCGGCACCGGCATCGCCGCGATGGCGCCGGCGCCCGAAGCGTCCAGCCGGTGCAGCATCGCGAACAGGTTGGCGGCGGCTTCCGTCAGATCGCCCGTCACGCTGAGATTCAGGGTCAGGCGCGCCCCCGGCGGCACCAGCGGTCCGAACGCCAGCAGCGCCTCGTCCGGCTTCACCGTCATCGCCTCCAGCCGCAAGGCGGCGCGCGGCGCATAGTGGCTGGCGAGTTGCCCCGGTGCCTGGACCTTGGCGCTGCGGGGCGCCGCGAGCGGACCGGCGACCGCCGCGATGGCGTCGCGCGGAATCGCCCCGGCCCGCAGCAGCACGGCGACGCCGCCGTCGAACCCGATGACCGTCGATTCCACGCCCAGCGGCGCGGCGCCGCCGTCCAGGATGAGATCGACCTTGGCCCCAAGGCCTTGCGCGACATGCTGCGCCGTCGTCGCGGTGATGCGTCCCGAGGCGTTGGCGCTCGGCGCCGCGACCGGCAACCCGCTCGCTTCCAGCAGCTTCATCGCCACCGGATGCGCCGGCACGCGCAGCGCCACGGTGTCGAGCCCGGCGCTGACCAGCTCCGACAGGCGGCTGTCGGCGCGGCGCGGCAGGACCAGCGTCAGGGCCCCCGGCCAGAAGGCGGCCGCCAGCTTGCGTGCCGCGTCGGTGAAGACGGCGTGGCGTTCGGCCTCGGCCAGGCCCGCGACATGCACGATCAGGGGATTGAAGCTGGGGCGGCCCTTGGCTTCGAACACGCGCGCCACGGCGCGCCCGTCGGTCGCGTCGGCGCCGAGGCCGTAGACCGTCTCGGTCGGAAATGCCACGAGCCCGCCGGCGCGCAGCAGGCGCGCGGCCTCGGCGATGGCGCGCGCATCGGCGCGGAGCAGGGTGGCCGTCTGGTCCATGCGCCTTCTATAGCGGAAATCAAGGCGCTTTTGTCGCCGTCAGGTCGACGGTGATGGTCACGCCATGCGCCACCGGCGTCTCGCCGGCCCACTCGCCGGTGCCGAGCCCGAAATCGAGCCGCGACACCGTCACCTTGCCGACGACATGCGCCGTGTTGCCGGTCAGCGTCAGCGTGAAGGGCAGGGTGACGGGCTTGACGATGCCGTGCAGGCTGAGCCGTCCGGTCGCGACATAGGCATTGCCGCCCTTCGCCGTGAAGCCGGTGGTCTCGAACGTCGCGGCCGGGAATTGCTGCATCGAAAAGCCTTCCGCGCCTTTCAGCCCGTCGTCATTGTCGGGCGAACCCGAATCCTCGCTGCCGAGGTCGATGGTGACGACGGCATGTGCATGCGCGAGGTCGGCGGGATCGAACGCGATGTCGGCCTTCCATGTCTTGAAGATCGCGTTCAGCGCCTCGCCGCTCCACACGACCGAGAACCCCAGCCGGCTTTTGCCGTGATCGACGTTCCACTTCGCCGCCGCGGCGGGCGTGGCTGCGAGCAGCAGAGCGGCGCAGGCGGCGAGCAGCGTCCTCATGCCCGGTCGCTCACATTGGTGCCGGGGATCATGCGCTTCAGCACGTCGTCCTGGCGCAGGAACTGGTGATACAGCGCCGCCACCACATGGATCGGGATGAGCAGGATCGACGCCCAGGCGAGATAGACATGCGCCGCCTCGAACAGCTCGTGCCAGGGCCGCAGTTCGGCGCGCGGCAGGCCGGCGAACAGCGGCAGGTTGGGCAGGGTGAACAGCCCGAAGAACAGCGTGCCGTTGCCCAGCGGCGACGCCGACACCATGATCCAGCCCGACAGCGGGATGAGGATGATCAGCAGGTAGAACGTCACATGCGTGGCGCGCGCGAAGAACGCCGCCGCCGGGTGCATGCCGAGCGGCAGCGGCGGCACCGTGTTGATCAGGCGCCAGCCCAGGCGCAGCAGGCTCAGCAGCAGCACGGTCAGGCCGGTGGATTTGTGGAGCTGGAAAAGCATGAACTTGGCGGGATCGCCGCGCGGCAGACCGGCGGCATAGAGCCCGAGCGCGATGTTGGCGACCACCAGGACGGCGATGATCCAGTGGAACGTCATCGCCACGCTGCCGTAGCGCAGCACCGAGTTGCGCACCGCCATGCCTTCAGGCCTTCCGCTGCTGGAACATCGCTTCGATGGTGAGCTTCACCTCGTCGCCCACCACCGCCGACCACACCATCTTGTCGAGCCCGAAATCGCTGCGCCGGATCGCCGCCGTGGCGTGGAAGCCGAGATCGTAGGCCGCCGCGCCCATCGGCGACGGCGTGCCGCCGTTGAACGTCACGTCGAAGGTCACCGGCTTGGTGATGCCATGGATCGTGAGATCGCCGGTCATCTTGCCGGAATTGGGGCCGCTGCGCGTGACCGCGGTCGAGACGAAGGTCGCGGTCGGGAAGTGTTCCGAATCGAACACTTGCGGCCCGATGAGCTCGCCCATCAATTCGCTGCTCATCACATTGGCGCTCGCGGTGTCGATGGTCACCGACACCGAGCTCTTCTCCGGCGCCGCCGGATTGAAGAGCAGCGTGCCCGACACTTTCTCGAACCGGCCGTAATAGTCGGTGATGCCGAAATGCGGAATTGCGAACAGCACCTGGCTGTGCCGCGCCTCCATCTGATAGGCGCCGGCGGGAGCCTGTTTGGGATCGGTCGAGACGCCGGCATGCGCCAGGGTCGCGCACAGCGACAGGGCGGCGATCAGGCTCAGGCGGCGGCGCATGGTTGCTCCTGCGTAAAGCGTCGGCTCAGGTATAACGCTCCTGCACGCAGGTTGCAGTGCCGTGACGTCATAAATATTGCGCGACTTGACGGGCCTTGGCCCCCCTACCCATAGTCGAACGATTCCATGAAAGGCTCCCCTTGAGCGCCGCCGAAGCCCGGGTCCGTCCCGGCAGCAATCTCGACTATCCCTTCGAAAGCCGCCCCGAGACCGGTCAGAGCATCACGGTGGCGCCCGGCGTCGAATGGGTGCGGATGCGCCTGCCGATGCAGCTCAACCACATCAATCTGTGGCTGCTGGCGGACGGCGACGGCTGGACCGTGGTCGACACCGGGATCAAGAACGAGGACACCACCCAGGCCTGGGAGCAGCTCTTCGCCGGCCCGATGAAGGGCCGCCCGATCAGCCGCGTCATCGTCACCCATATGCATCCCGACCATATCGGCCTCGCCGGCTGGCTGGTGCGCAAGTTCGGCGTCGAGCTCTGGATCACCCGCACCGAATATCTGATGTGCCGCAACCTCGCCGCCGACACCGGGCAGGAGGCGCCCGCCGAGGGCCTGCGCTTCTACCGCGCCGCCGGCTTTCCCGAGGACATGCTGGAGAACTACAAGGCGCGCTTCGGCGGCTTCGGCTACGGCGTCTACAAGCTGCCCCATGCCTATCGCCGCATCGTCGAGGGCGAGGAGATCGCAATCGGCGGCCGCACCTGGCGCGTCGTCGGCGGCAACGGCCATTCGCCGGAGCATGCCTGCCTGTGGTGTCCCGAGCTCAACGTCTTCATCTCCGGCGACCAGCTCCTGCCGAAGATCTCGTCCAACGTCTCGGTGCACCCGACCGAGCCGGAAGCCAATTCGCTGCAGGACTGGCTCGACTCCTGCGCCAAGCTCAAAGCCGTGGTGCCCGACGATGCGCTGGTGCTGCCGTCGCACAACGAGCCGTTCCGCAAGGCGTCGCTGCGCCTCCAGGAGCTGATCGACGGCCATGAGGAAGGGCTCGCCAAGCTCCATGCGCTGTGCGCCGAGCCCAAGCGCGCCGTCGACGTCTTCCCGGCGCTGTTCCGCAGCCGCATCACCCAGAGCGTTTTCGGCATGGCGACCGGCGAGAGCCTGGCGCATCTCAACTGCCTGCGCGCCCGCGGCCTGATCGTGCGCAGCGCCGACAAGCTCGGCATCGACTGGTACGTCCAGGCCTGAGCGCGCGGTTACCTTTCCGGCAGGTTGCCCGTGCAATGCATCCGCCGCCATGGTGAATGTGGGGCCTTAGGGAATCGAACCGATGCGCCTCACCCCGCTTTTCCTTGGCCTCGGCATGTTCGCCGCGCTGCCGGCCGGCGCCGCGGCACTGCCGGCCTGTGCCGGCGGGGTGGAAATCTCCGATGCGATCCTGCTCCGGGTGGAGCAGAACGGCTCGGTGATCTTCACCGACGGCCGCGCCGTGCATCTCGAAGGCATCCGCCTGCCGCGCGCCGACCGCGCGCCGCAGCCCCTTTCCGACAAGGCGCTCGGCACGCTGGCGAGCCTGCTGCGCAAGGCGCCGCTGACGCTCACCGCCGTCGCGCCCAAGGAAGACCGCTACGACCGCGTCCGCGGCCAGCTTTTCACCGGCGACAAGGTCTGGATCCAGGTCGCGCTCCTGAAGAGCGGCCTGGCGCGCGTCGCCATCGCGCCCGACCGCACCGAATGCGCCGGCGAGCTCTTCGCCGCCGAGGCGCAGGCCCGGGCCGCCCGCGCCGGCCTCTGGGCGCTGCCCGCCTTCGCGATCCGCACGCCCGAGACGGTGGGGCGCGACACCGGCACGTTCCAGGTCGTCCAAGGCAAGGTCTTGGAGGCCGGCCTCAAGAACGGCCGCGCCTATCTCAATTTCGGCACAGACTGGCGCAGCGACTTCACGGTCAGCGTCGCGCCGGAGGACATGGCGAATTTCCGCCGCACCGGCGTCGATCCGCGCAGCTATCTCGGCCAGACGATCCGGGTGCGCGGCATCGTCCAGTCGCACAACGGCCCCGAGATCGGGGCCGCCAATCCGCAAGGCATCGAAGTCGTCGGCGGGCCATAGCTATGCGGTGTAGACCCCGTGGCGCAGCCGCGGCGCGGCGCTGCTGACGTCCTGCTGCACCGCGAGCTCGACATCCGCCGCGAAGCCGCCATCGATCAATTCCCGGCCCGAAACCGAATCCCGGATCGTGTCGGCAAGCGTCGCCTTCGCGCTCAAATAGGCGTCACGCGCCACGCGTGCTTCCGGCGACAAGGGCAGGCCAAGCGCCGCCAGGATCGCGCCGGCGCCGATCCAGTCCTCGATTGCGGGTCGCAGGCTGTCGTCGGAGCGCCAGCGCTCGCCCGCCGGGATGACGGCGATGTCGCCGCCCTGCGCCGCTTGCAGCGCGGCCGCTGCGACCGCGCCGGCATTGCGCAGGCAGCCGGCGAACACCGCCGCGCTCCCGCCCAGCAAGGAGAGCCGCGAGCCGTTCGGCGAGGGCAGGAGCAGCCGCGTGCCCGCCGGGATCTCGCGCAGCGACGCCGGCGACAGCGAATATCCGCCGCCGCGCTTGACGCCCGCAAGCAGCGCGCCCGCCTCCGCCGCCGCGCGCGCCGCGGCCTCGCGGTCGCCCAGCGGGAAGGGCACGACGTCCGCGCCGCGCGCCACCGCAACGTCCACCGCCGTGGAGAACGACAGCACGTCGACGATCACCAGCACCGCCGCCGTTTCGCGGAATGCGAGCACGCCGTTCGGTCCCCATTCGCATTGCGCGGTCGCCATGCGCCACTCCAAAACAAAAAGGCCCGGAGCGATCCGGGCCTTTCGCATTCGATTTCAGACGGTCACGCCGCCTTCTTCAGCAGCATGCCTTCGACGCGCTTGACCGCCGACGGCTCGTCGGTCTTCTCGACCGCGGCGACTTCGCGCGCCATGCGGGCGAGGGCGGCTTCGTAAAGCTGGCGCTCGGAATAGGACTGCTCCGGCTGGCCGGAGGCGCGGTGCAGGTCGCGGACCACCTCGGCGATCGACACGAGGTCGCCCGAGTTGATCTTCGCTTCGTATTCCTGGGCGCGGCGCGACCACATGGTGCGCTTGATGCGGGCGCGGCCCTTCAGCGTGTTCAGCGCGTTGTTGACGATGTCGACCGAGCTGAGCTTGCGCATGCCGACGGCCTTGGCCTTCAGCGTGGGGACGCGCAGGGTCATCTTGTCCTTGTCGAAGGTGATGACGAACAGTTCCAGCCGCGTGCCGGCGACTTCCTGTTCCTCGATCTTCATGATGCGGCCGACGCCATGGGTCGGATACACGACATGGTCGTTGGTCTTGAATTCCTGCTTCGCCGCCTTGCTGTTGGAATTGGCGGGGATCTTCTTGGGCTGGGTGGCGGCAACGGGGGCGGTCTTGGGAGCGGTCATGGTTCACTTTCGTCGGGCTCTCTGTCGCGCGTCGGAGGCGCGCCCTGGAGCGTCTTGGCTTACACTGCACTGCAACTGAAACGTGTTCCGGCGCCGGAATGTTGCCAGTCCGGAGAGGGTGCCTTCGCGCTGTTTCAGATCGTGGAATTATATAACACAGTTCATCCGTAAACGGAAGGACAAACTGTCAAGACCTTGAATTGATGGCATTTATTACGATTCGTGACGAATATGGTCACAAATTCAACTGGTTAAATTGACTGGCGGCCCGGATTAACGGCCGTGCCATGGGCAGGTATCGTTAATTTTACGAGCCGTCACCTGGCTTATCCGAGAAGTGCTTCTCGAACTTGTCAGGAACGCCTTCCCATTCCTTGGCGTCCGCGGGCGCGGTTCCGTGCTGGGTGATGTTCGGCCACTTTTTGGCGTAGTCGGCGTTCAGGGTCAGCCACTTTTCCAGACCGCTCTCGGTGTCGGCCTTGATGGCTTCGGGGGGGCATTCCGGCTCGCAGACGCCGCAATCGATGCATTCGTCGGGATGGATGACGAGCATGTTCTCGCCCTCGTAGAAGCAGTCGACCGGGCAGACCTCGACGCAGTCCATGAACTTGCACTTGATGCAGGCTTCGGTGACGACATAGGTCATAAGGCAGGCCCCGGTGGCGTAAGCGATAGCAGTGTCATATCGGCGGGGGCGGTCAAGGATCAAGCCCCGCGACGATTTCATATAGCGCCTGCGCCTCGGGGGCCGGCCCCCGCCGTTCCCCGAAAGCGACCACACGCACGACAAGGACTTCGCGGCCGGCGGGAACCGTCAGGACGTCGCCGAGCTTGATCCCGCGCCCCGCCTTCTCGACCCTTGTGCCGTTGACCCGGACGCGTCCCTTGTCGGCGGCCTCCTGCGCCAGCACCCGCGTCTTGTAGAACCGCGCATGCCAAAGCCATTTGTCGATCCGGATGCGGTCTACTGCGGTCACTTGCGGATGAGCGCAGCCAACCCCGCGAACGGCGAGTCCGGGCGGATCTCGACCTTGAATTCCTTGGGCGCCTCGCGGCGGTGCTTCGGCGGACGCGGCGCGCGCGGCATCTGCTTGCGCCAGACATGGGTCACGCCGTTGCCGCTGTCGGCGACTTCGACAACGTGCCAACCCATCTCGGCGAGCACGTCTTTCAGTTCGTCGTTGCCCGAGCCGATCAGCGACACGAGTTTCGGCAGGAGGCTTTCGGCGTTGGCGCCGCTCGCCGCGCCTTTCTCGAGTTCCTCCTCCAGCCGCTCCAGCATGTCGAGGCGGATGGCGCGCCGCGCGATGACGCGGAAGCCGCACGCCGCGAGGAAGGCCGGCGCCAGGTCGCCGTCATTGACGAAGGAGGTCAGCCCCGGCTGCGGCGGCGTCGCGAGACGCTCGGCGCCGCTCCACACCCCCCACAAGAGGCCCAGCAGCGACGCCGCATCGGGCCGCAGCATCTTGGGCAGGTAGATCGAGCGCCGCCCGAACCACACGCCGAACGCCTTCAGCGCCCGCACCAGGCTGCCGACATTGTCGGGCAGCGCCACCGCGCCGCGCTCCAGCGTGCCGAAATTCTCGATCAGTTGATGCGCCACGCCGCGCGCCGGGCCGGGCAGGGCGTCGCTCGTCCCCGGCTTCGCCTCGATCGCCTGCGCCAGTGCCAGCATCGGCTGCAGCCGCGTCAGGAGGCGCGACTGCACGAAGGCTTCCAGCCGCGTCTGCACGCCGTCGCGCAATTCGCCCTTCAGGCGTTCGTCCGCCAGCACCTCGACCACCGGATTGAGCGGCGCCGGCCCCCTGCGCAGGTGCCCGACCACGGCGCCGTCCCACCACAGCTTGCCGTGCTCGCTGAGCGTGATCGCCTTGTCCTCGGCCGCCGCCAGCCGCCGGGCGCGGGCGTAGAACTCGCCTTCCAGGCCGCGCATCGCGGCGGCGCGCAGGGTGCGGCCATGGACGCCCTCGGCGCGCGCGTCGGGCTCGAAGCGGAAGCCTTCGAGCTTGCCGACGATCTCGCCGCCGATCGCGACCCCGCCGGAATCGTCCAATGTGAGATCGATGACGTCGTCCTCGCGCAGCCGCTTCATCAGCACGCTGGTGCGCCGGTCGATGAAGCGCTGCGTCAACTGCTCGTGCAGCGCGTCGGACAATCGGTCCTCGACGGCGCGCGTCACGCCCTGCCAATGGGCGCTGTCCTTGGTCCAGTTGGAGCGATGCGAGGCATAGGTCCAGGTGCGGATCTGCGCCAGCCTTCCGCTCAAGGTCGCAACGTCGCCTTCGGTGACGTTCAGCCGCTCGATCTGCCGCGCCAGCCAGTCGTCGGGAAGCACGCCCTCGTCACTCATCAGGAACAGGAAGATCGCGTGCACCAGCCGGACATGCTCGTCGACCGAGAGCTTGCGGAAATCGGGAAGCTGGCACGCCTCCCACAGCCGGTGCACGGCGCTGCGCGTCGTCGCCAGCGCGATCACGTCGTCATTGGCCGCGAGCAATCGCAGCGCGGTGAAATCGCTCGCCGGCCGCGCCTTGCCGAGGCCGCGCTGCTGCGGCGGCTCGTCCAGGCTCGCCAGCAGCGCGTCGAGCGAGGAGAAGTTCAGCGCGGCGTTGCGCCATTGCAGCACCCGTACCGGATCGTAGCGGTGGCCTTCGACGCGGGCGACCAACTCGTCCTCCAGCGGCTCGGCTTCGCCGGTGGTGCCGAAGGTGCCGTCGTTCATGTGGCGTCCGGCGCGGCCGGCGATCTGCCCGACCTCATCGGGGCGCAAGAGCCGCATGGCATAGCCGTCGAACTTCTCCATCGCCGCGAAGGCGACATGGTCGACGTCCATGTTGAGGCCCATTCCGATGGCGTCGGTCGCGACCAGGAAGTCGACGTCGCCGCTTTGATACAGTTCGACCTGCGCGTTGCGGGTGCGCGGGCTGAGGGCGCCCAGCACCACCGCGGCGCCGCCGCGCTGGCGCCGGATCAGCTCGGCGATGCCGTAGACGTCCTCGGCCGAGAACCCGACCACTGCGGCGCGGCGCGGCAGGCGCGTCAGCTTTTTGTGCCCGGTATAGGCAAGGTCGGAGAACCGCGCCCGGCTCATGAACCAGGTCCGCGGCACGAAGCGCTGGATCGGCCCGCGCATCGTGTCGGCGCCGAGGAAGATCGTCTCTTCCTCGCCGCGTGCATGCAGCAGCCGGTCGGTGAAGACATGGCCACGCTCGGGATCGGCGCAAAGCTGGATCTCGTCGATGACGAGGCAAGCAACCTTGATGTCGAGCGGCATCGCCTCGACCGTGCAGACGTAATAGCGCGCATCGCGCGGCACGATCTTCTCTTCGCCGGTGATCAGGGCGGCGGCCTGGGCGCCCTTGAGCCGCACCACGCGGTCATAGACCTCGCGCGCGAGCAGCCGCAGCGGCAGGCCGATCATGCCCGATTTGTGCGCCAGCATCCGCTCGATCGCGAAATGGGTCTTGCCGGTGTTGGTGGGGCCGAGGACCGCCGTGACGCGGCCGATCGCGTCGGGCGCGCGCCGCGCTGTTGTCTGGTTCATAGCGGGGGGAACATGGGTGCTAAAGGAAGCTCTCGCAAGCTGTGCGGACGCCGCGCCGGCCGGGCCGCCGGCGGCGCTGTGGATCATCCGTGAACGGACAGTACGATAGGCGAACGAAGGGGGCTCGAATCACTAACTCGATTAATATCATCCTTTGTTCTCATACGTTTAGTGGGTTTCAGCCGATTCACGGCCACTACATCTAGTGCCCGGGTCCAGTGATGGAGTCGAAGAGGCTTATCCACCTAACCATCCGTACCCGGATCAAATTAACGGTTTTGTGACTGCGCGATACCGCCGTTTGACGCCTTTTTCGCACCTGCGATACTGCGGCCAAAACGGATCGGGCGCAAACCATGGGACGCGACAGCAAGACACCGGAAAGCTGGGCCAAGGCGGCCCAGAAGGAGCTGCGCGACCGGCCGCTGGCGAGCCTGACCTGGGCGGCGCCGGAGGGCTTCGACGTCAAGCCGCTCTACACCGCGGCCGACCTCGAAGGCTTCGAGGCGGCGAACTCGCTGCCCGGCCAGATGCCTTATATGCGCGGCGTGCGCTCCACGATGTATGCCGGGCGGCCCTGGACCATCCGGCAATATGCCGGCTTCTCGACCGCCGAGGAATCCAACGCCTTCTACCGCAAGAACCTCGAAGCGGGGCAGATGGGCCTCTCGGTCGCCTTCGATCTCGCCACCCATAGGGGCTATGACAGCGACCATCCGCGCGTCGCCGGCGACGTCGGCAAGGCGGGCGTCGCGATCGATTCCGTCGAGGACATGAAGATCCTGTTCGGCGGCATCCCGCTCGACAAGATGAGCGTCTCGATGACCATGAACGGCGCGGTGATCCCGATCATGGCGAACTTCATCGTCGCCGGCGAGGAGCAGGGCACGCCGCCGGAGAAATTGTCGGGCACGATCCAGAACGACATCCTCAAAGAGTTCATGGTGCGGAACACCTACATCTATCCGCCCACGCCCTCGATGCGCATCGTCGCCGACATCATCGCGTACACCGCCAAGAAGATGCCCAAGTTCAACTCGATCTCGATCAGCGGCTATCACATGCACGAGGCCGGCGCGACCGCGACCCAGGAGCTCGCCTTCACGCTGGCCGACGGCATCGAATATGTCCGCGCCGCGCTCGCCAAGGGCCTCGGCGTCGACGAATTCGCGCCGCGCCTGTCGTTCTTCTTCGGCATCGGCATGAACTTCTTCATGGAGGTCGCCAAGCTGCGCGCCGCGCGCCTGTTGTGGTCCGGCATCATGGCCGGCTTCGGCGCCAAGAATGCGGAAAGCCTGATGCTGCGCACCCATTGCCAGACCTCCGGCGTCTCGCTGACCGAGCAGGACCCCTACAACAACGTCGTGCGCACGACTATTGAAGCGCTAGCATCGGTATTGGGGGGCACCCAGTCGCTGCACACCAACTCGTTCGACGAGGCCATCGCGCTGCCGACCGAGTTCTCCGCCCGGATCGCGCGCAACACCCAGCTCATCCTCCAGAACGAAAGCCAGGTCACCAAGGTGGTCGATCCGCTCGGCGGCTCCTACTATGTCGAAGCCCTGACGCATTCCCTCGCCGACGCCGCCAGGAAGATCATCGACGAGGTCGAGGCGATGGGCGGCATGACCAAGGCGGTCGAGGCCGGCATCCCCAAGCTGCGCATCGAGGAAGCCGCCGCCCGCCGCCAGGCCCGCGTCGACCGCGGCGAGGACGTCATCGTCGGCGTCAACAAGTTCCAGCTCAGACAAGAAGACGCACTCGACGTCCGCGCCATCGACAACGCCCAGGTGCGCGAGTCGCAGATCGCGCGGCTGAAATCGATCAAGGCGACGCGCAATCCCGCGAAGTTGAAAGCCGCGCTCGACGCCCTCATCTCCGGCGCCAAGGGCGACGGCAACCTGCTCGAACTCGCGGTCGAGGCGGCGCGCGCCCGCGCCACCGTAGGCGAGATTTCCGACGCCATGGAGAGCGTGTTCGGCCGCCACCACGCCGAGATCCGCTCCATCGCCGGCGTCTACGGCGCGGCTTACGAGGGCGACAACGAGTTCGGCGCCATCCGCGGCGACGTCGAGGCCTTCGCCAAGGAAGAGGGCCGCCGCCCGCGCATGCTGGTCGCCAAGATGGGCCAGGACGGCCACGACCGCGGCGCCAAGGTGATCGCCACCGCCTTCGCCGATCTTGGCTTCGACGTCGACATCGGCGCCCTGTTCCAGACGCCCGAGGAGGTCGCCAAGGACGCGATCGACGCCGACGTCCACGTCATCGGCATCTCCAGCCAGGCGGCGGGGCATCTGACGCTGGTGCCGATGCTGATCGAGGCGCTCAAGAAGCAGAAGGCCGACGACATTCTCGTGGTCGTCGGCGGCGTGATCCCGGCGCAAGACTACGACGCGCTGAGACAAGCGGGCGTCGCCGCCATCTTCGGCCCCGGCACCAACATCCCGGACGCGGCCCGCAACGTCCTCAAGCTGATCAAGGCCCGCAGCCTTGCCCGCGCGGCGGAGTAGAGCGATCAGATGGTTGACGTGCTGTCCGGCGCTTTGGACCGGTCAATGCTGTCGCGCTCGCACGACGGTGAACGCTCGACGAACGGCCGCGTCCACACGCGTTTGTTGATGTGCACCGGTCTCTCCTGCGCGCCACCATGAAGGTCCGTTACCAGGACGAAGCAGGCATCGCCGCTTTGCTTGAAACGGATATTGTACCTTCCGCCTGCCTCCGGGCGAAAATCGAACGTGGCAAAGCAGGCACGGTTGCCGATGGCCTCGATCACGGTCATCGCGACATAGCGCTTGGCGGCAAGGCCGAGGGTGCGGCGCTCGCCGGGGGCGACGATGGGCGAGATGACTTTTCGATCCGTGCACTCCTTCGCATCGCCGTAGATGAAGATCGAAACCGGCTCCGACGCCATGTTGATGACGGTTGCTTCGGCGAGATCCTCTCCGACCGGTGCGACATACATCGTGGTGCAGCATGCCAGCATGAGCCCGCCGCCGAGTGCGGCCACGAATTTGGACCTCCGCCAAGCCATGGCCGCCCCCAGTATCCCCCGCGATCTTTATTTCTATTGCCGACGGTTGCAAGTATCGGGGCAGCCGGTTGTTGGTCTTCCAATTGAGGTTCTGAAATGACCACTATCGCCCTCATCGGTCCCGGCGCCATCGGCGGCACCGTCGGTCTCGCACTGGCGGAGCAGGGGCACGACCTCGTCATCTGCGCCCACCAGGCGTTCTGCGAGCTCGGCCTCACCCGCGCCGACAACAAGCAGCGCCGCAGCAAGCCGGTGAAAGCGATCACCGCGCCCGCCGAGGCCAAGCCCGCCGACTGGGTGCTGCTCTGCGTGAAGTCGCACCAGACCGATGCCGCCGCCGCATGGCTGAAGGCGACGCTCGGCCCCGCGACCAAGCTCGCCGTGCTGCAGAACGGCGTCGAGCATCGCGCGCATGTCGCGCCCTATGTCTCCCAAGGCAACGCCGTCGTCCCGGTGATGATCATGCTGCCGGCCGAGCGCACCGCGCCCGGCGAGATCACCCTCTTCGGCAGCGCCGCGCTCACCGCGCCCGACGATGCGGCGGGCCGCGATTTCGCCGCGCTGTTCGCCGGCTCCTTCATCCGCGCCGGCACCGATCCCGATTTCACCTCGCGCGCCTGGGAGAAGCTGTGCCTCAACGCCCCCGGCGGCGCGCTCAGCGTCCTCACCCTGCATCCGGGACCCATCGCGGAATCCAAGGAGCTTGCCGCCCTGGCGCGTCGCTTCGTCGAGGAGTGCATGGCGGTCGGCCGCGCCGAAGGCGCCCGCTTTCCCGAGGGCTTCGCGGACCGCGTGATCGCGATGTTCTCGGCGCCCGGCGGGCGCGGCAATTCGATGTACTACGACCGCCGCGACGGCAAGCCGCTGGAATGGGAGGCGCGCAACGGCGTGATCCGGCGCCTCGGCGCCAAGCACGGCATCGCGACCCCGATCAGCGACGTCGTCGTGCCGCTGCTGAAATTCCTCTCGAAAACCTCTTCTTGAGGCGCAAGCGCGCAGTGCGCTATCAGCGGTCCGAAAGTGCCGGATCGAGACTCCGCGCGGCAAATCCGAGAACCGTCTGGATCTGTTCGCGGGTGACGGGAAATTGTTCGATGACCTCATCGATCGTCATGCCGTCTTCGAGGTTTTCGAACACCGTCGCGACGGGCGTGCGCGTTCCCTTGAACAGCCACGCACCCCCGACCTTGCCGGGTATGCTTTCCACCGCTGCGCATTTCGACCAGTCGAGCACCGGCATCGGAACCTCCCGGGAGGCAGCATAGGAAATAGCGGGCGACCCGTTACCCCAGCATTCCCGGCTTCGCCGTCAGCCCTGCGGCTTGACCGGCTCGCCGTCGATCTTGACCAGGGTGGTGACGCCGGCGATCACGCCGTAGCTGGTGTCGGCCCACAGGCGCAGCGGCACCGTGTAGCTCCGCCCCATCACCGCGCTCGGAAAGGTCGCGACCCAGGCATTGATGATGGGGAAGTTCGCGCCTTCCTTGATCATCTTGGGCTTGAAGCCGGCGATCTGGCGGTACTTGATCTGGCAGAGCAGGGCCTTGCCCTTGTAGAGGCCGTTGTCCATCGACACCGTGGTCTCTTTGACCTTGGTGACTTCGATGTTGTAGCGGCGGCGGCCGTCGAACACCGGCAGGACGATGCCGCAGGGATTGCTCGCGTCGGTGCCGAAGCCCGAGACCAGATAGGTCATGGTGCTCAAGGGATCGAACGTCCCTTTCTGCAGCTCCGGCGACACTTCGTAGCTGGTCGTCGAATAGGGCGGATCGGCGAACAGCCGGACCGGTCCGTTGGCGTCATAGGTCAGCGAGACTTCCTGCTTCTTGTCGGAGCGCCCGGTATAGAAAGAGTCGTACAGGCCGGGACGGAAGTTCCGCGGCGCCACCGTGCCGGTGGAGGTCGCCTGGATCACCGACTGCCAGAACGCGTTGACGACGCCGCCGGTCTGCAGGCTCGACACCGAATGATACTGCTCGCCGCGGATCGTGGTGTTGAGGTCGACCTTGCCCAGCGTCACGCCGCCGGCATAGAGCGTCATCGCAATCTGGATGGTCGAGCCAGGCTGCGACGGCGTTTCGGAGCCGGCGCCGCCGGCGGCAAGGGCGGCTTGGGGCAGCGCGACCGCCAGAAGCGCGAACAGGGCGTGACGAATTTTCATGCGCGGGGTCTCCGGTGGCTACGCCAAAATAGCGGCGCGGACGCTCCAAAACCACTATGGTCCAATTATGGCCGGTTCTCCCGATTCACGCGCGGTTGCGGTTAACGCCACCCTGTCCGCCGGGCTGATTTCCGGCGACCGCCGCGCCCTCGCGCGGGCCATCACGCTCGTCGAATCCACGCGGCCGGCGGACCAGCGCGACGCCGAGGCGCTGCTCACGGCGCTGCTGCCGCACACCGGGCGCGCGATCCGCATCGGCATCTCGGGCGCGCCGGGCGTCGGCAAGTCGACCTTCATCGAGGCGTTCGGACGGCACCTGACCGGGCAGGGCAGCAAAGTCGCGGTGTTCGCGATCGATCCCTCGTCGCGCCGTTCCGGCGGTTCCATCCTGGGCGACAAGACGCGGATGGAGAAGCTGGCGCGGGATCCCGGCGCCTATATCCGCCCATCGCCCGCCGGCACCACGCTGGGCGGCGTCGCGCGCCGCACCCGCGAATCCGTGCTGCTGGCGGAAGCCGCCGGCTTCGACGTCGTGCTGGTCGAGACCGTCGGCGTCGGCCAGTCGGAGACCGCGGTCGCCGACATGACCGACCTCTTCGTCCTGCTCGCATCGCCCGGCGGCGGCGACGACCTGCAAGGCATCAAGCGCGGCGTGATGGAACTCGCGGACCTCCTGCTCGTCACCAAGGCCGACGGCGATCTTCTGGCCGCCGCCAACCGCGCCGCCGCCGATTACGGCGCCGCGCTGCATCTCATGCGGCCCAAGCACCAGGGCCTCGCGGCGAAGGTGATGAAAGTCTCTTCGGTCGAGGGCCTGGGCATCGCCGCCGCCTGGGACGCGATGGCGGCGATCCATGCCGCGCTGCGCGCCGACGAGCGCCTGGCGCGCCTGCGCGCCGAACAGGCCCGGCGCTGGTTCTGGAGCGAGGTGCAGACGGTGCTGAGCGAAGCGATCCTTTCCGATCCCGGCCTCGCGAGTCATGCCAGCGCCCTGGAAAACCAGGTCGCGAACGGCAGCGCGCTGCCCTACAGCGCGGCGCGGGCGCTGATGCGCTCGTTCCGGGGCTGAATTCCGGCGTTGGTTTAGCGTCCCCCACCATCGGGATAGCCCGTCCTCGTTGTAGGGCTGACGTCGCTCCGGCCTTGGTCGGGCTGTTTTTTTGACGGCCCGCGCGGTCTCCTGCCGGCCTTCGCCGGTCGCTACGGAAGGCAGAGGCATGCGCAACACATTCGGTGCCGAACGGATCAAGGACCCGCTGCTCCTGATCGCGCGTATCCTCATGATGCTCCTGTTCGTCGTGTTCGGCTGGCAGAAGCTGATCGGATATGGCGGGACGATCGCAGAATTCGCGCAGATCGGCGTGCCCTTTCCCTCCCTGGCGGCGCCGGTCGCGGTGATCATGGAGTTGGGCGTCGGCATCGCCATCGTCCTGGGTCTTCTGACGCGGCCGCTCGCGATATTGCTGGGGCTCTACACGCTCGCCTCCGCGATCCTCGGCCATCCGTTCTGGGCCTTGGCGGGCGCGGCGCAGATCGACGCCGAGAGCAATTTCCTCAAGAACGTGAGCATCCTGTCTGGCCTCTTCGTGCTCTATCTGACGGGTGCCGGGCGTTTTTCGCTGGACGCGAAGCTGAACCTCGGTTGAGGCTGAAAGCGCAAGGCCTCGCTATGAAATTGAACCTTCCCCTTCTCGCCCTGGCCGCCGGCGCCTTCGGCATCGGCGTCACCGAGTTCGCGCCGATGGGGCTGCTGCCGGCCATCGCCGGCGATCTTCGCGTCTCGATCCCGACCGCCGGACTGCTGGTCAGCGCCTATGCCATCGGCGTCATGCTGGGGGCGCCGCTGATGACGCTCGCCACCGCGCGGCTGCCGCGCCGCGCCCTGCTGATCGGCCTGATGGCGATCTTCACCATCGGCAACCTGATGGCGGCGCTGTCGATGGGCTACGAGATGCTGCTGGTGGCGCGGCTGATCACCTCGCTGAACCATGGCGCCTTCTTCGGCGTCGGCTCGGTCGTCGCGGCGCGGCTGGTGCCGCAGAACCGGCGTGCCGCCGCCGTCGCCGCCATGTTCATGGGCCTGACCGTCGCCAATGTCGTCGGCGTGCCGCTGGCGACCTGGGTCGGTGACCAGATCGGCTGGCGCGCCGCCTTTTGGGGCATCGCGGCAATCGGCGTCGTGGCGATGGCGTCGCTGCGCCTGACGCTCCCCGCCATCGCCGCCGACGCCGGCGGCAACATGCTCTCCGAGATCAGGGTGCTGGGGCGCGGCCCGGTGCTGGCGGCGCTCGCCCTGACGGTGATCAGCGCCAGCGCCATGTTCACGGTCTTCACCTATATCGCGCCGATCCTCCAGGCCGAGACGAAAGCGTCCATGTCCTTCGTCACCGCGATGCTGGTGACCTATGGCGTCGGCCTCACCGCCGGCAACTGGCTGGGCGGCCGCTTCGCCGACCGCTCGGTGGATCGCACCCTGATCGTGACCCTCGCAAGCCTGGCGCTGCTGCTGCTGGCGTTCGCCATCGCCATGCCGTTCGCCGCGCCCAGCGCCGTGCTGATCTTTCTGTGGGGCGTGGCGAGCTTCGCGCTGGTGCCGCCGCTGCAATTGCGGGTGATGGCGGCGGCCCAGGATGCGCCGAACCTGGCCTCGGCGATGAACATCGGCGCCTTCAACCTCGGCAACGCCGTCGGCGCCGCCTTGGGCGGGGCGGTGATCGGTGGCGGGCTCGGCTATCCGGCCGTCGCCTTGGCCGGTGCCGCGGCGGCGGCGTGCGGTCTGGTCCTGGTGCTTGTGATGGTCTGGCGCGGCGCGCATGCTCGCGAGGCGCCGTCCGCCGTTCCCGCACCGCCCTGATTTCCACATATAATCGAGCGTATTTTATCCCGGGCTCCCCCGGTCGGCCGCCTGCTTGACGCTCCAGGCGGCTTTCCTTATGAGGGCGCCTCTTTTGGACATGAGACTCCCATGGCACGCCGCTGCGAATTGACCGGAAAAGGCACGTTGGTTGGCAACAATGTCAGCCACGCCAACAACAAGACCAAGCGGATCTACCGCCCGAATCTCCAGGAAGTGTCGCTGGCCAGCGAGCTCCTGGGCAATTCCTATGTCCTCAAGATCTCCATGAACGCCCTGCGCACCGTGGACAAGAATGGCGGCCTCGACCCCTTCATCCTGAAGGCCAAGGACAGCCTTTTGTCGCCCAAGGCGCTGCGCCTGAAGCGCGCCATCGCCAAGAAAGCGGCGCAGAAGGCGGCTTAGGCGGCGTCTTAGAAGTTTCGTCTAAGTTACTCTGAAATTTACCATGTTTCCCCATGCCTTGGGCATGGCCCCTGCATCGTCTTTGCCCTAGTGTATCGAAATGTGCCAGGTCTGTGGATAAACGGCCGGCACAGGGGCGGGGTGAAGTGCGGGCTTACGAATCAGGTTCTCTTTCGGCACAGGACGATGTGCCGACCAGGCTCGCCGTTGGTATCAACGACGGTCCCTACCGGCTGCGCGGCGCGGCCGAGACCACCTGGTCGTCGCAAGGCTATGGCCAGGAAGTAGGCATCTGGCGCCGGCTGGCCGACGCGCTGGGCGCCGTCCTGCGCATGATCGTTCCGGTGCTGACGCTGTGCGCCGCGCTCATCGCCCTGTATCTCTACATGGACACCCAGCTTGCCTATTTCGCCGACGCCACGGGGCGCTGGCTGACCGTCAGCCACCTTCTGCTGCCGCTCGCCTTCCTCGCCATCCATCTCACCAACCGGCGCTACGGCCCCGCCTACGCCTTCGCGCAGATCGTCCTGGCGATGGCCGCGATCACCGCCGCGACCTTCTTCGGCGCCGACATGATCCGGATGTTCCTTCCCGAGACCATCGTGCCCAGCGTGCGCGAGGTTCTCGCCTTCGCCGGCGCCTTCTTCTTCGCCGGCTTCCTGGCGATCATCGCCTTCGACGGCGCCCGCGGCCCGCGCTGGTGGACGGCGCCGCTGATCGGCTCGATCGTCGCGGCGCTGATCTTCGCCCCGATCTTCTATCTCGGCGCCTTCCTCGGCACCGCCACGCCGTGGTTCGCCCATATGGGCGTGCACACCGGCATCCTGATCGCCGGCGCGGTTCTCACGCTGCTCCCCTACTGGCTCCTGCGCCGCCTGGTGCAGCCGCTGCCGGGGTATGGCGGGTACTAGCCCTAAGGCGCCGGCAATAGCCGCAGAACGCAATTTGAGCCGAAGAGCGGAAACCCCTTGTGAATCAGACTGCTATGCGCTTTCTCGGCAAGAAAAAATATGATGCGCGTGAGTACCAGCAGAATCATGGTTATATGTGTTCTATTTGGAGCTTAGGCCAGTTTGGCTGGCGCGACTGAGAAAACGACAATGGCAATTCCATCCCTCCAAGATTTCCTGCGCTGGATGCAGGGTCGGGATCAGAAGAAGAAATCCGCGTTCGACAGCGAGCGCGAGGCCTATGATTTTGTGCAAAAAGTCTACAAAGACACCGGCGGCGTTTCACCGGAACTGCGTAGTGCCTATCTCTTTTACTTGAAAAATATTCATGACGATTGTCCGACGGGCTCTGAACCTAGATCGGGTTAGGATCGTCCCGCTTCCGGATGCCCACGCTTTGGCTGGCTTCCGCTGCGGTGATGGCTCGGTCGACAAATGGGCCGCGTCAAGCTGGCAATTGGAGCAGGCGCATCGTGCGCGGACCTTCTGCGCGGTGGAAGAGGAGAATCCAAAAGCCATCGGATTCTATTCGCTGTCCATGACAGGCGTCTCGGCAAAGGGATTCGGCGGCGGCAATGCCGACCAGTTCACGCGCGACGGCTACATACCTTTCATCTATCTCGATTTCATCGGCGTCGCATCGGACTGCCAGGAGCAGAAGATGGGAACGGGCTTGATGGTCTCGGCGCTCCGGCGGTGTGCGAACGTCGTCCGCAGCGTCGCCATCTACGGCGTGGCGCTTAACTCTCTCAACGACCGGACCACCGATTTCTACAAGAGGCTTAATTTCGGCATCCGCGACCGGCCGGGCATGCAGCATCCTCTGATGGTGCTTCCGGTCATGACGTTGCTGGACGCCGAGAAGATATTGGAAGGCCCGCTGCCTCAGCCGCGCCGCCTTTAATGCGCCACGTGCCGCGGCGTGCGCGGCTGCTTCGCCATCCGCTTGGGCGCGCGCATGTGGCCTTCATGGCCCTTCTCTTCGTGGAACAGGCCGATGAGCTGCTCGGTCATCGCGCCGCCGAGCTGCTCGGCGTCGACGATGGTCACCGCCTTGCGGTAGTAGCGCGTCACGTCGTGGCCGATGCCGATGGCGGTGAGCTCGACCGAGGATTTCTCCTCGATCTCTTCGATCACGCGGCGCAGATGGCGCTCGAGATAATTGCCGGCGTTCACCGACAGCGTCGAATCGTCGACCGGCGCGCCGTCGCTGATCACCATCAGGATCTTGCGCTGCTCGGGGCGCCCGACGATGCGGTTATGCGCCCACATCAGAGCCTCGCCGTCGATGTTCTCCTTGAGCAGGCCCTCGCGCATCATCAGGCCGAGATTCTTGCGCGCCCGCCGCCACGGCTCGTCGGCCGCCTTGTAGATGATGTGGCGCAAATCGTTCAGGCGCCCCGGATGCGGCGGCTTGCCGTCGGCGATCCATTTCTCGCGAGATTGCCCGCCCTTCCAGGCGCGCGTCGTAAAGCCGAGGATCTCGGTCTTGACGGCGCAGCGCTCCAGCGTGCGCGCCAGGATGTCGGCGCACATCGCCGCCACCATGATCGGGCGCCCGCGCATCGAGCCGGAATTGTCGAGCAGCAGCGTGACGCAGGTGTCGCGGAAGGTCATGTCCTTCTCGCGCTTGAACGACAAGGGATACATCGGATCGATGATGATGCGGGGCAGGCGCGAAGTGTCGAGCATGCCTTCCTCGATGTCGAACTCCCAGGTGCGGTTCTGCTGCGCCATGAGCAGGCGCTGCAGCTTGTTGGCGAGGCGCGAGACGACGCCCGACATCGCCGAAAGCTGCTGGTCGAGGAAGCTGCGCAGCCGGCTCAGCTCCTCGGCGTCGCACAATTCGTCGGCGTGGACTTCCTCGTCGAATTGCAGGGTGTGGACCTTGTAGCCCCAGTCGTCGGCATGGCTGAAGGGCTGCTCCGGGCGCTGCGGCTTGGCGCCGTCCTCGGGCTCGGCGGCGTCCGACATCTCGTCGGTCTGCTCGGCGCGCATCTCGGCGGAGGCGTCTTCGCTTTCCTCGCCTTCCGATTCCTGCATGTCGGCCTCGGCGCTCTCCGACTGGCCGTCCGAATCCTGGTCCTCGCCGTCCTGGTTCTGCTCGTCGGAATCCTCGCCTTCGGCGGAATCGTCGGAGCCCTCGTCGGCGTCCATCTCGTCGCTGAGCTTGAGATCGCGCAGGATGGTGCGCGTCAGCTTGGCGAACGAGGCCTGGTCGCGGATGTTGGCGGCGAGCTTGTCGAGATCCTTGCCGGCATGCTCCTCGATGAAGGGGCGCCACAAATCGACCGCGTGCTTCACCGAATCCGGCGGCGCCTGGCCCGTCAGCTTCTCGCGCACCATCAGGCCGAGAATCTCGGCGATCGGCGCGTCGGCCTTGACCCGCGCCTTGGTCAGGCCGCGCTGGACCATGCGCTGCTCGAGCCCGGCGGTCAGGTTGTGCGCCACGCCCTTCATCGCATTGGCGCCGATCGCTTCGACCCGCGCCTGTTCGGCGGACTCGAAGACCGCGGCGGCGTCGGCCGATTGCGGGCGGTACTGGTCGTGAACCTTGTCCTCGTGATGCGCCCGGCGCAGGGCATAGGCGTCGCCGGCGCCGCGCACCACCGCGACCTCGCCCGGCGGCAGGTTGCGCGAGGGCAGGGGCAGGCGCGCCTTCAGCCCGCGCAAAGCGGGCGGCTCGGCCGAGAAGGTGACTTCCATCTCCGGCTCGCCCGACAGCGCCCGCACCGCGGTGCCGACGGCGCGCTTGAACGGCTCGGACGGATTTTCAGGCTTGGCCACTTTTCAGCCCTCTCCTTGAGGGAGGGCCGAACAAATTCGCGCACCTTCGCGCGAATTTTTCGGGGAGGGGTCGGGCGTCGCGCTCAACGTCGGACCCCTCCCCGAAATTTGCTGCGCAAATTTCGACCCTCCCTCAAGGGGAGGGTGGAAAATCGCCGCTGTTCTCACGTCACCAGCACCTTCGCCGCGCTCTCCGGCAGATCCTCGCCGAAGCAGCGCTGGTAGAACTCCGCCACGCTGGCGCGCTCGAGCTCGTCGCACTTGTTCAGGAAGGTCAGCCGGAAGGCGAAGCCGACGTCCTGGAATATCTCGGCGTTCTCCGCCCAGGTGATCACGGTGCGCGGGCTCATCACGGTCGAGAGATCGCCGTTGATGAAGGCATTGCGCGTCATGTCGGCGACGCGGACCATGGCGGCGATCTGCTTCTTCTTCTCCGCCGTCGCGGCATAGGACGGCACCTTGGCAAGCACGATGTTCACCTCGGCGTCGTGCGCCAGGTAGTTCAGCGTCGTCACGATGCTCCAGCGGTCCATCTGGCCCTGGTTGATCTGCTGCGTGCCGTGATAGAGGCCGGTGGTGTCGCCCAGGCCGATCGTGTTGGTGGTCGAGAACAGGCGGAAGGCGCTGTGCGGCCGGATCACCTTGTTCTGGTCGAGCAGCGTCAGCTTGCCCGCGACTTCCAGCACGCGCTGGATCACGAACATCACGTCGGGGCGCCCGGCATCGTACTCGTCGAACACCAGCGCCACCGGATGCTGCAGGCACCAGGGCAAGAGGCCCTCGCGGAACTCGGTCACCTGCTTGCCGTCTTTCAGGACGATCGCGTCCTTGCCGATCAGGTCGATGCGGCTGATATGGCTGTCGAGGTTGATGCGGATGCACGGCCAGTTGAGGCGCGAGGCGACCTGCTCGATATGGGTCGACTTGCCGGTGCCGTGATAGCCCTGGATCATGACGCGGCGGTTGAAGGCGAAGCCGGCGAGGATCGCGAGCGTGGTCTCGCGGTCGAAGCGGTAGGCCGGATCGCGGTCCGGCACATGGCTGTTGCCGTGCTTGAACGCCGGCACCTTCATCTTGGTCTCGATGCCGAAAAGCTCGGACGCGTTGACCGTGGTGTCGGGCGTCAAGGAGGGATCGAGGTCGCGCTGCTCAGTCGTCATGGTTTGCTATCCGGCTCCAAAACTCACTATGCGGGCTGACCGCCGGATGAGGGAAGGGCGTAAAGGAGCCGCTTCCTAGGTCAGGCCCGAAGCGCGCAACACGCCATAGGCTTTGATAACCTGCTTCAGTCGCTCCTCGGCGCCCCGATCGCCGCCGTTCGCGTCGGGATGAAACCGCTTCACAAGTTCCTTATACCGCGCCTTGATCTCTATCAAGGTGGCGCCGTGCGGCAGGCGCAGCACGTCCAGCGACTGCATCTGCAGCCGCGTCAAAGTGCGCTCCGGGCGCCGTATATGCGGCGCCGAATCGGCGTCCTTTTCGAATGTTCCATGCCCGTCCTCGACGCCGAAGCCGCCGCCGAAGGGATTCTGCATACGAGCCGTGCGTTTGCCGAGCGGCCAGGTCGGGCGGTGGCCGGTGATGGCATCGTTGCGGAAGGATTCGATGTCCTTCTCGTCCATGCCGCGGAAGAAGTCCCAGGCCTCGTTGTGCTCGCGGGCATGGCCGAGGCAGAGCCAGATGTACTCGCCCAGCCGCTCGCGGGAGCGCGTCACCTTGAAGCCGCCCTCCTCCTCGCAGCCGGGGCGCGCGCAGGGCCGAAGCGTGGCCTTGGGTTCCACGCGCGGCGCGTCCGGCTTGATGCGCATGTCGCGTTTGAAGCGCGGTGTCTGCTTGGCTGAATCCATGTGTGAATTATGGTGGCGGCCTGCGAAAAAACAAGAAAACGTATTGCTTGACTTACGCCGCCGGAGGGCTGACACGCTATTCGCATGACGGTGGCCGATACGATCCGTCGGAAACTGACCGAAAGCTTCGCGCCCGCCGAACTCGTCGTGGAGGACGACAGCGCCAAGCATGCCGGCCATTCCGGCGCCCGCCCGGGCGGACAGACCCATTTCAGCGTGCGCCTGGTGAGCGAGAGTTTCGCCGGCCAGTCGCGCGTCGAGCGCCAGCGCCGCGTCTATGCCGCACTCGCCGAGCTGCTGAAGCCGGACGGCATCCACGCCCTGGCGCTGACGACGCTCACCCCGGCGGAAGTGTGGAACGAGCACTAGGCCCTCAATTGCCATGGCCCGCGAATGCGGGCCACCCAGTTGGTGCGCTTTTGGCGTCGAAAACTAGGCTGAGATCAATCTGCATCCAAACGCAGGATGTCACCTGGGTGGCCCGCATTCGCGGGCCATGACATCAAGGGCTTGGTGCCGCCTTCGCCGGCGGGATCACGCGCAGCGCGGTGATCTGGTTGCGCTGCCGCTTCAGGATCTCGAACTGATAGCCGAAATAGGCGAAGCGCTGCCCGACCTCCGGGATCGTGCGCGCCTCGTGGATGACGAGGCCGGCAATCGTCGTCGCCTCCTCGTCGGGCAGGTTCCATTGCAGTTCGCGGTTGAGGTCGCGGATCGGCACCGAACCGTCGATCAGGAACGAGCCGTCGGGCCGCCGCCGCACGTCGGGACGGCCCTCTTCCTCGTGCTCGTCGGGGATGTCGCCGAAGATCTCGTCCAGGATGTCCTCCAGCGTGATCAGGCCCTGCAGTGCGCCGTATTCGTCGACCACCAGCGCGAAATGCGAGCGCCGGTCGCGGAAAGCGGCGAGCTGTTCCTCCAGCGTCGTGGTGTCGGGCACGAACCAGGGCGGCGTCGCCAGCGCCGCGATGTCGACCCCGTCGCGGCCATGCTCGATGATCGCGCGCACGATGTCCTTGGTGTGGATGATGCCGACGATGTTCTCCGGCTGCTCGCGCCACAAGGGCACGCGCGTGTGGTTGGATTCCAGCACCTCGTTCAGGATTTCCTGCGGCGGCAGCCCGGCATCGACCGACACCATGCTCTTGCGGTGGATCATCACGTCGGCGATCTGAAGCTCGCGCAGGTCCAGGATGCCGCCGATCATGTCGCGATGCTCGCGCTCGACCGAGCCTTCGGAGTGGTGCAGGTTCACCGTGCCGCGGATCTCGTCGTGCGCCTCGACGTCTTCCTCGCCGTCGTTCTCCTTAAGGCCGAACAGCGCCAGCACCCGCCACACCATGTACTGCACCGCGTTGACCACGGGCGCGAGCACGCCGACGACATAGCGCACCGGCGTCGCCACGGTCAGCGCGAAGCGGTCGGTGCGCGCGATCGCCAGCGTCTTGGGCAGCACCTCGACGAAGAACAGGATCAGCACCGTCATCACCGCGGTCGCGACGAACACGGCGCGATGCCCGAAGCTGTGCTCCAGCACCGTGGTCGCCATCGACGAGGCCAGGATGTTGACGAAGGTGTTGCCGAGCAGCAGGGCGCCGACCATGCGCTCGCGGTTGGCGACCAGGAAGTTGACGTCCTTGGCAGCGCGCGAGCCCTCGGTCTCGAGCTGGTGCATCCGCCCGCGCGACACCGCGGTCAGCGCCGTCTCGGAGCCGGCGAAAAATGCCCCCAGCACCAGCAGCAACGCGATGGGCGCGAAGGAGAGAAGAAGAACGGTATCCATGGAGAATCTCGGTTGGTCGGATGAACAGAATGTCATCCACCCTACACCACTGTCATCCCCGGCGAGCGAAGCGAGGGACCCCTTAGCGACAGCGTAAGGGGACTCAGGTGCCAACCACCGCGACTATGTTTCCCGCCTGAGTCCCCTTCCCGAGCCGCGTCGCGGCTCGCCGGGGATGACAAGTGGAGTTTAAGCTGCCAGCACGTCCCGCACCGCCGCCATCGGCACGTCGCGCGTCACGAAGGCCTGCCCGATGCCGCGCACCAGGACGAAGGTTAGCCGCCCGTCCTTGGCCTTCTTGTCGTGCGCCATGTGCTCCAAGAGGACGTCCGGCGACGGCCGCGCCCCCGGCACGTCGGCGATGGACGACGGCAGGCCCGCCGCCTTCAGATGCCGCACGAAGCGGTCGGCATCCTGGCCGGGGCACAGCCCGAGCGTCACCGACAGGCGGAACGCCAGCGCCATGCCGATCGCGACGCCCTCGCCATGCAGCAGCCGGTCGGAGAACCCGGTCGCCGCCTCCAGCGCGTGGCCGAAGGTGTGGCCGAGATTGAGCAGGGCGCGGTCGCCGGTCTCGCGCTCGTCGCGCGCCACGATCTCGGCCTTCATGCGGCAAGCATGCGCCACGGCGTAGACGGTCGCCGCGCTGTCGCCGCCGAGCGCCCGGGCGGCGTTGCTCTCGAGCCATTCGAAGAACGCCACGTCGCCGAGCGCACCGTATTTGGCGACCTCGGCATAGCCGGCGAGCAATTCGCGGCGCGGCAGCGTCTTCAGCACCTCGCTGTCGGCGATCACGATGCGCGGCTGGTGGAACAGCCCGACCAGGTTCTTGCCTTGCGGCGTGTTGATCGCGGTCTTGCCGCCGACCGAGGAATCGACCTGCGCCAGCAGCGTCGTCGGGATCTGCGCGAAGGCGATGCCGCGCTTGAGCACGCCCGCCGCGAAGCCGGTGAGATCGCCGATCACGCCGCCGCCCAGCGCCACGACCAGACCGCCGCGGTCGACGCCGCTGTGCAGCAATGCGCCGGTCACTTCCTCCAGACCGGCAAAACTCTTGGTGCCTTCGCCCGCCGCCAGCACGATCGGGCGGGCATCGAGCCCCGCCCGCCCCAGCGAATCCAGCAGCGCCGCCAGATGGATCTCCGCGACATGGCTGTCGGTGACGACGGGCAGGGGGCCGCGCGCCAGCGGCTTGAGCAAGTCTCCGGCGCCCGCCAGCAGGTCCGGTCCGATATGGATCGGATAGGAGCGTTCGCCCAGGCGCACCGTGACCAGCTCGCTCATGCCGCGCAGGCTCCGCTTTCGCCCAGGAGCGCCACGATCCGCTCGACCGAGGCGGTGTGCGGTCCGTCCTCGCTGTCCAGCGTGTGGTCCGCCAGGGCATAGACCGGCGTGCGCTCCGCCAGCAGCCGCTCCAGCGTCTCGCGCGGATCGCCGCCCCGCAGCAGTGGCCTTGTGTCGCGCCGCTGGGTGCGCGCCAGCAGCACGTCGACCGGCGCCCGCAGCCAGATCGTCACCGCATTCTGCTTCAGGGTCTCGCGCGTCGCCGGATCCATGAAGGCGCCGCCGCCGGTGGCGATGACGTGCGGCGGCTCGGTCAGCAGGCGCGCGATCACCTTGCGCTCGCCGCTGCGGAACGCGGGCTCGCCATAGCGCTCGAAAATCTCCGAAATCGTGCAGCCGGCGGCGGTCTCGATCTCGGCATCGGCGTCCCTGAACGGAACGTTCAGCCGCGTCGCCAGGCGGCGGCCGATCGAGCTTTTGCCCGCGCCCATCATCCCTACCAAGGCCACCGATCGCTGCAATTTCATGGCACCCGCTTACACGCCTGTAACGTTCACTTCCAGCAGGTCTTGCGCGGGCGCCTGCAATTCCGCCACAAACCCCTAGGAGTCTTGCGTCATGCGCTCAAGAAATATCGAGTCCACGGGTTGGGGCCTCAGGATCGGGATCGGCGTCGCCGTCCTCGTCCTTTTGGGCGCCATCGGCCTTGCCGTCTATGGCGGCCGCGTCGAGCCCGTAACCCATCCGGTCGAGCAGATCGTCCCGAATGACCGCCTTCCGAGCTAGCCTCGCGCTGACCGCCTTGCTGGCCGTGGCGGGCCCCGCGCTCGCCCAGGCGCCGCCGGAAGCCACTGGCGCTCCGACGCCCCTGAGCGCGCCGGCGGCGGAGGAGCCGCCGCCCGCGCCGGTCGAGTTCACGCCCGGAATCCTCGGAAAGCCGGCGCAGAGCGGGATCGCGCGCGGCGATCTCGGCATCGTCGACGGCCCGCCGGCCGGCACGCTGAACGATTCCAATGGCGGCCTCGGCCAATCCCTGTGGGTCAACGCACCCCGGGCCGAGGTCGAGGAGCTTCTGGGCCGCGTGCCGCTGGTCACCGCCGATCCCGTCTTGCGCGCCCTGGCGCGGCGCCTGGTGCTGACGACCTCGGACGCCCCGGTCGGCCCCGCCAAGCGGGCGCTGCTCACCATCCGGATCGAGAAGCTGCTGCAGGGCGGGCTGATCGACGAGGCCGGCGCCATCGCCGCTTCCATCCATCTCGACAACGATCCCGACTTCGCGCGCGTCCAGGCCGACGCCTTGCTCTATGCCGGGCGCGAAAACGATGTCTGCAGCGAGCTGACGGCGACCCGCCTGACCGCGCCGGAGACGTTCTGGCTCCAGCTTCGCGCCTGGTGCTTTGCCGCGGGCGGCGACGCCGCTGCGGCCGAGCTGACCCAGGCGGTGCTCGACTCCCAGGGCCCGGATGCCGCGTTCGATCTGCTGTCCGCCGACGTGCTCACCGGCGCGAAGAAGGCGCCGGCGGGAATCGAGAAGCCGACCGCGCTCCATATCTATCTGCTGCGCAAGGCCGGCCTGCCGGTGACCAATCCGATCGCCGCCAAGCTCGGCACCGCCGCCAACCTCCTCGCCGCGCGCGACAGCCGCAATGCGCCGGCCGACCGCCTGTCCGCTGCCGCCCGCATCTCGGCGACCGGCGCGCTCAGCCCGGCGGAGCTGCTCGCGATCCTGAACGTGCAGGCGATTCCCGCCGACCAGATCGCCCAGGCCCAGGCGCTCGCGGCCAAGCTCCCCTTCCTGCCGGCGCAGTCGCTGCTCCACCGCGCCGCCGCACTGGAGTCCCGCCCCGCCGAGAAGGCGAACCTGCTGCTGGCCGCGATGGCGGCGCCCGACCGCCTGCCGCTGACCGCCGTGCTGCACGCCAATGTCCTGTTGTCGCTCAAGCCCGACGCGACCAGCCATCCGCTGCTCGCCCGCGCCCTGATCCTCGCCGGGAAATACGATGCCGCCGCCGCGCTCTATCCGCCCGGTACGCCGGAGGACACCGACCTCGCCGCCTTCCGCGTCCTGATCGATCTCGCCGCGCCCAGTCCGGCCCGCGACGCCGCCGCCCAGGCCGCCTATGCCTGGTTCGCCAAGAACGCCGCGCCGCAGAAGCAGCCCTCGCCGGCGGCGGCGCTCGCGCTCGGCCTCTCCGACGTCCTGCGCCGCCCGATGCCGCCCGACGCCCATGCGCTCGCCGGCACGCTGCAAGGCATGCGCTGGGACGGCACCCGCCCGCCGCCCGACGCCGTGCGCAAGATGGTCGAGGCGGCGTCGCAGCCGGGACGCAACGGCGAGGCGATCCTGCGTCTGCTCGACATCGTCGGCGCCGAGGGGCCGTCGGACCTGCCCGCCGACATTGTTATCGAATGCGTGCGCGTCCTCAGCCAACTCGGCCTCGCCGGCGAGGCCCGCGTCCTGGCGGTCGAGGCGCTGGCGCTGACCCGCGCCCAATGAAGGCCGCCGACGCCGACCTGATCGAAGCCTTCCTCGACATGATGAGCGCCGAGCGCGGCGCCAGCATCAACACCATGGCCGCCTACCGCCGCGACCTGCTCGACTTCGCCGGCGCCCGCGCCGCGAAGGGCGGCAGCGTCAAGGCCGCCACCCGCGACGACCTCAAGGCCTATCTCGCGACGCTGTCGAAATCCGGCGCCGCCGGCTCGACCCAGGCGCGCCGCCTTTCGGCGCTGCGCCAGTTCTTCGCCTTCCTCTATGGCGACGGCATCCGCAAGGACGATCCCACCAACGCCATCGACGCGCCGCGCCGTGAGCGGCCGCTGCCGAAAATCCTCAGCCGCGCGGACATGGAGGCGCTGATCGCCGCCGCCCGCGCGCAATCGGAGAAATCGTCCGAGGGCCTGCGCCTGCTCTGCATGGTGGAGATGCTCTATGCCTCGGGCCTGCGCGTCTCCGAGCTCGTCACCCTGCCGCTCGCCGCGGCGCGCAACCGCGACGGTTTCCTGCTGGTGATGGGCAAGGGCCGCAAGGAGCGGCTGGTGCCGCTCAACGATCGCGCCCGCGCCGCGATCCAGGCCTGGCTCGACGTGCGCGCGGAATTCCTGCCCAAGGGCGTGCGCCGCGCCCATGCCGAGCGCTTCCTGTTCCCCTCGCGCGGCGCCGAGGGCCACATCACCCGCCGCCGCATGGGCCAGATGCTCAAGGACCTGGCGCTCGCCGCCAATCTCGACCCCGAGAAGCTCTCGCCCCACGTCCTGCGCCACGCCTTCGCGACCCATCTGGTGGACGGCGGCGCCGATCTGCGCAGCGTCCAGACCATGCTCGGCCACGCCGACATCGCCACGACGCAGATCTACACCCATGTCGCGAAGGACCGTCTGACGCAGGTGGTCGAAGCGGCGCACCCGCTTTCGCGGCGGAAGAAGTCTTAGACTCTCGCCCATCGTCATCGCCGGGCTTGTCCCGGCGACCCATGAACACCCATGCGGCGGGGGTGTTCATGGATGGCCGCCACAAGGGCGGCCATGACGACTTGGGATTTTTGGTGACTGAACTCAGTCCGCCTGCGACAGCAGGCCCATCTGATGAACCTGCAACCGTTCTTGCAGGACCCGCACAGATCACAGCATCATCGGCGGCATTCGTAGCGCTCCAACTGGATGGCCCGCTGTTGCGGGCCATGACAAGGGGCAGGGGAGTATCAGGTGTCCTTCACCACCATCGAGCGCCAGGCGCCGGTCCGCATCTACCGTTCCAAGCTGTTCGTGCCGGGCTCCAAGACCGCCTTCTTCGCCAAGGCCGCGGCCGGCACCGCCGACTGCGTCTGTCTCGACCTCGAAGACGCGGTCGCGCCCGCCGACAAGGACCAGGCCCGCGCCAACGTCGTCGCGACGCTCAACGACATCGACTGGAAGGGCAAGATCGTCACCGTGCGTATCAACGGGCTCGACACAGGCTGGTGTTACAAGGACGTGATCGCGCTGGTGGAAAAGGGCGGCGAGACGCTCGACGCCATCATGATACCCAAGGTCGCCAACGCCAAGGACGTCTACGCCATCGACTGGCTGATAACGCAGTGCTCGCACGCCGCCGGGCGCAAGAAGAAGATCGGCATCGAGGTCATCATCGAAAGCGTGCTGGGCCTTAAGAACATCGACGAGATCGCCGCGTCCTCCAAGCGCATGGAGACGCTGCATTTCGGCGCCGCCGACTACGCCGCGTCCCAGGGCATGCGCACCACCAATATCGGCGGCGGCAATGCCGACTACGTCATGCTCACCGACAAGCATCCCGATGCCGCGCGCGAGCGGCACTGGAACGATCTGTGGCACTACCCGCTGTTCAAGCTGGTGCAGGCGGCGCGCGCCCACGGCCTCGTCGCCATCGACGGCCCGTTCGGCGACTACCAGGACCCGGACGGCTTCCGCGCCCAGGCGCATCGCACCGCGATCCTCGGCTGCGAGGGCAAATGGGCGATCCATCCCAGCCAGGTCGAGCTCTGCAATGAAATCTTCACGCCGCCGCAAAAGGAAGTGGACCGCGCCCTGGCCATCCTCGACTCGATGAAGGACGCCCACAGCACCGGCTCCGGCGCGGCGAGCCTCGGCGGCGTCCTGATCGACGCCGCGTCGATCCGCCAAGCGGAGGTGATCGTCAGGCAGATGGCGATGATCAAGGAGAAAAGCGCCAAAGTTTGACCGGACGCATCTCGCGGCGGCGGCCGGTCTGCGGTAGGATGGCGGCTCCCGGGGCGGGGAGGGGCGGATGCGGTATGTCGTCGACGCGGTTGCGGCCATCCTTTTCGTGGCTTCGATAGGGCTGCTCTTCAGCGAAACCGTCCGCGCCCGGCATTTCCTCTTTACGCTCGTCGGGATCGTCGCGCTGGCGTCGTCCTACGTCATCGCCAAGCAGGTCCTGGACTCGACGGTCGGCCACCGCATGCATCACCGCCATATTGCGGTCTCGACTTCGACCGCGCCGGCACCCGAAACGGTCGGCAGCGATTTCTCGGCAGCGGACGCCGTGCTGGAGCGGATCTACACCGCCACGGAAGCCGCGCTGAACCGCATCGTGCGCGCCGGCACCAAGCAATCGACCGCCAGCGTCAGCAGCGACACCGTGGTCGACGTCATCGTCGGCCTGTCGCTCGCGCTTCTCGGCGTGCTGTCGCAGGTCTTCTCAGGCCTGTACCGCCGCGTGTTCGGCACCGCCTGACGCACGCCGCAGCTTGTCCGGATTGCGCACCAGGTAGATCGCGCTGATCGCTTCGCCGTCGGTTTCCACCGTCAGCGCCGAGTGCAACCCTTCCGCGGTGCGCAGCAGGAAGCCCGGCGCGCCGTTGATCTCCATCGCTTCGATCCGGAAGCCTTCGGCCGGGCCGAATTTGCGCATCACGCCGAGCGCGAAGCGCATCACCTTGTCGGCGCCGTGGATGGGCCTCAGCGCCGCCGCCGCCTTGCCGCCGCCGTCGGAGTACAGCACGACATCCTTGGCGAGCAGCGCCGTGATCGCCGCCGTGTCGTTGCTCGCCGCCGCCGCGACGAAGCGCGCGATCAGGTCCTTGTGCGCCGCGCCGCTCACCGCATGGCGCGGCCGCTCCGCCTTCACCCGCGCCCGCGCCCGGCTCACCAGCTTGCGGCACGCCGCCTCGTTCTTCTCCAGCGCCGCCGCGATCGCCGCATAGTCGCAGTCGAACGCATCGTGCAGGATCAGCGCCGCGCGCTCCTCCGGCGTCAGCCGTTCGAGGACGTGGAGCAGCGCCAGCGACAAATCCGACGCCAGCTCGGCGCGCGCCGCCGGCGCATCCGCCGCCAGCGCCCGCATGTCGTCGGGCAGGAGCGGCTCGGGCAGCCAGGGCCCGACATAGGTCTCGCGCCGCGCCCGCGCTTTGCGCAACGCATCGAGCGCCAGGCGCACCGCCACCGCCGACAGCCAGGCCCGCGCATCGCGGATGTCGTCGCCCGCCGCCCGTTGCCAGCGCAGCCACGCCTCCTGCACCACATCCTCGGCCGCGCCCATCTCGCCCAGCATGCGATAGGCGATGCCGAGCAGATGCGTGCGCTGCGCTTCGAAGGCGGCGAGGCCGCTCATGCCGCCTTCAGCGGCGGATTGACCGCGATCTCGTCGGCGCCGACGCGCACGCGCTGGCAGGTTTTGGCGTGGCCCAGGGCGCGCTTGAGCACCGGATAGTTGCGCGCACTCATCGCCTTCAGCGATAGCCCGACCAGCGCCTTTTGCCCCCACTTCGCCGCGATGGTCTCGCGCATGGCGTCGAGATTTTCGCTTCCCAGCAGCAGCGCCCGCCCATAGTCGAAACCGAGCTGCGCGTCGGCGTCGGCCGGCGCGCCGGAGAGCAGGGCGCCGATGACCTCGCCCTTCATGCCGGCTTCCACCGCCATGTCGGAGGCGATCTGCACGCAAGGCCCGCAATCCTCGACCAGCGCGCCGGCGATTCCCGCCGCCAGCCAGGCATCGCGCGGCGCCCCGCCGCGCCAGCCGCCGCCCGCGAGTTGCATCCGCGTGAAGCGGCGGAACGCGGCCGTCGAGATCTCCGTCAGCTCGTGCATATAGGTCGCGTCATAGCCATAGCGCCGCTCCAGGCCGCGCACGGCGCGGTGCAGGAACCATTTGAGCATCACACGTCTCCTTTGCGATAGCGCATCCCGGCCAGCGCCGCGCCGGCGAGGCCCGCCGCGATCACGCCAAGCCCCTCGCCGACCGTCGCGCCCAGCGTCGGCGGCGGTCCGTCCGCGAGCCATTCCCACAGATGAAACAGTCCATGCAGCAGCGGCCACACCGCCCCCGCCACCGCCCAGGGCGCGTTGGCGGCGCCCCGGCGCGCGCCCAGCAGCAGGCCGACGCCGCTTGCCGCAAACGCGAAGCCGATATCGGTCATGAAATGGTGGTGCAGGTGGTCGGGTGTCGTCAGGTGGACCACCGCCGCCGCCCAGGCGTCCGGCGCCACGAGCATCGCGAGGCCATTGGCGAGGTGGAAGGCCCCCAAAAAGCCCAAAATCAGCCTGACAACCATGGCGCGTTCCCGGCGTTACCACTCTTAAGACGGTTCGGCCTCTGGATTTGTGACCGCAAATCCGCATATCAGGGGGAGACTATCGACCCGCCGGAGGGAAAATCCCCGTTTTCCGGCATTTTCGCCTGCCGCCGGCGCCCCTTCGCCGGCCGGATCCCCGCGAGAGACCATGCACGCCTATCTCGAATTCGAACGGCCCATCGCCGAAGTGGAAGGCAAGATCGTCGAGTTGCGCAAGCTCGCCGAGGAAGACCCGGCGATGCAGATCGACGCCGAGGTCACACGCCTGCAGACCAAGGCCGATACGCTGATCCGCGACACCTACGCCAAGCTGTCGGCTTGGCAGAAGGTCCAGGTCGCGCGCCACCCCGGCCGGCCGCATTTCTCCGACTACGCCAAGAGCCTGTTCGACGAATTCACGCCGCTGGCCGGCGACCGCGCCTTCGGCGACGACCACGCCATCATCGCGGCGCTCGGGCGTTTCCGCGGCCGCTCCGTCGCCATCCTCGGCCACGAGAAGGGTAACGACACCAAGACCCGCCTCAAGCACAATTTCGGCATGGCGATGCCGGAGGGCTACCGCAAGTCGGCGCGCCTGTTCGAGATGGCGAACCGCTTCGGCCTCCCGGTGATCAGCCTCGTCGACACCTCTGGCGCCTATAGCGGCGTCGCGGCGGAGGAGCGCGGCCAGTCCGAGGCCATCGCGCGCTCGACCCAGGCCGGGCTCGACCTGCGCGTGCCGTTCGTCTCCACCATCATCGGCGAGGGCGGCTCGGGCGGCGCGCTCGCCATCGCCACCGCCAATCGCGTCCTGATGCTGGAGCATTCGGTCTATTCGGTGATCTCGCCCGAAGGCTGCGCCTCGATCCTGTGGCGCAAGCCCGAGAAGGCACAGGACGCCGCCGCCGCGATGCGCATTTCGGCGCAGGACTGCCTCAGCCTGAAAGTGATCGATGCCATCATTCCGGAACCCGTCGGCGGCGCCCACCGCGCCCCGGAGGAAACCATCCTGAACGTCGGCGAGCAGATCGCCCGCGCCCTCGCCGAGATGGACCGCATCCCCGGCGAGCAGTTGCGCCGCGAGCGCCGCGAGAAATATCTCGCGATGGGACGCGATCTGGCCGTTTAGCCGAGCGTCCGCGCGAACGCCCGGATGCTGCTCACCAGGTCGTCCGGCCGCTCCAGCGCCGCGAAGTGGCCGCCTTCCTCGAAGCTCGTCCAGTGCGCCACGTTCATGCTGCGCTCGACCTGGCTGCGCGGCGGGAAGGGGATGAGGTCGACGGGGAACGCGGCGATGCCGGTCGGCTTCTCCAGCCGCGCCCCCTTGGGCAGCGGCATCAGGAACTGCTCCTCGGCGCGGCCGCGATACATCCAGGTCGCGGTGTTGAAGCTGCGGGTGACGAGATAGATCATCACATTGGTGAGGAGCTGGTCCTTCGTATAGACGGTCTGGAAGCCCCTGCGGGTGTCGGACCAGCCGTGGAATTTCTCCACGATCCACGCCGCCACGCCGACCGGCGAATCCATCATGCCGTAGGACAGGGTCTGCGGCTTGGTCGTCTGCTCCAGGAAATAGGCGCCTTCGGCCTGGAACAGCGCCGCGGACTTGGCGGCGAAGGCCTTCTCCTCGTCGCTCTCGGGCCCCACGCCCGGCGAGCCGAAGCCCATCATGTTGAGATGCGCCGCGCGGCAGCCCTTGCCGTCATAGGACATCAGCGCCGAGATCACGCTGCCCCAGTCGCCGCCCTGCGCGATGTAGCCGGGCAGCTTCAGCACGTCCGTCATCAGCGCATCGAACAGCCGCGCCGTGCCGCGCGGCCCGATCGGCCGCTGCGGCTTGCCCGACCAGCCATAGCCCGGCAGCGACGGCACCACGACGGTGAACGCGTCGGCGGCGTCGCCGCCATGCTTTTCGGGATGCGCCAGCGTGTCGATGATGTGCAGGAACTCGAACACCGAACCCGGCCAGCCATGGCTGAGGATGAGCGGCTTGGGCGCCGCGCCCGAGCCCTGCTCCAAATAGAAATGCAGGTCGAGCCCGTCGACCGGCGCGGTGAATTGCGGGAAGGCGTTCAGCGCCTTTTCCCATTTGCGCCAGTCGTAGCCGTCGACCCAATAGGCGCAGAGCTCATGCATGAAATCGAGATTGGCGCCATAGGCCCAGCTTCCCTCCAGCCCGTCGCCGCGCGGCATCTCGTGCCATTCATAGGCGCGCACCCGCGCGGCGATGGCGTCGAGCGTCTTCTGCGGGACATCGATCGTGAACGGCTTCATGGCGGCGGCTCCTCAGCGGTCCGCCATGTTGGTCCGCCGCGGACAAAACAAAAAGGGGCCGAGGCCCCTTTCCGTCGCGTCATCCGGCCTTACGGATTGAGATTCCACACATAGACGGGCCGGCCGTCCGAATGGAAGGTGGTGAACTGGGCCGGCTCGCCCTCCGGACAGTTCGTGTCGGAGGATTTGGTCATGAAATCGTAAGGGCCGGGATATTCGACGCATTGCGCGATGTCGGTGCCCCAGAAGTGATCCGAATTGCCCTTCACTTCGGCGCGCACGTAAAAGGTGCGGTTGTCGGTTTCGAAGATGTTGACGCAGGCGCCGGCATTGACGGCGGTCCAGCCCTTGTTGCGCCAATCGCGGCCATGGACCGGGATGAAACTCGAAGCGACCAGCACCGTCGTTTTGGTGTGATTGCAGGCGCGCAAGGTGATCGTGGTGTTGGCGGCCAGCCGCAACTCCGGCGGCGGTGCGGCGGCGGGAGTTCCCGAGAAGGCGGATGCGATCGCGGCAATTGCCAGTAATCCTGATGCCATGAGGTTTAGCTCTGATGCTGATCGAAGATGAAACGGCGCATGCCGTTGGCGGTCGGGGGCGACCTGGCAGCAGGCGTACGCCAAGTTTGCGAAGACCGCCACCGTCCGGCGCGGAACCCGGGATGGTGCCTACCACCAGCCCCGCCATTTGAACCACGCGATCGGCACCAGCGTGCTCACGATGATGACGAGCCAGCCCCATTGGTAGCCCCATGCCCAGTTGAACTCCGGCTGGTTGTGGAAGTTCATGCCGTAGACCCCGGCGACGAACACCGGCGGGATGCCGACCACCGAGGCGATGGTGAGCACGCGGAACATGTCGTTCTGCTCGTTGTTGATGAAGCCGAGCGTGGCATCGAGCAGGAACTGCACCTTGTCGGTCAGGTGGGTCTCGAAATCGTTCAGCGACAGGACGTCGGCGAGGGCGGTCTTGAGCCGGGAGGAGACGTCCGCCCCGATCCAGGCATGGCCGCGCTCGTCTACGAACGGCACCGCGCGCTGCATCGTCAGGAGGGTCTCGCGGGTTTCCGACAGCCGCTCGTTGATGTCGCCGAGCAGGGCCAGCGTCTCGCGCAGCCGCCGGTTCTTCTTGGCGACGTTGCGCCGGGGCTTGGCGTGGAACACCGAATTGGACAGCCGGCGCGTGTCGCCCTTGATCAGTTCCAGCTTGTCGGCGGAATAATCGACGATCGCCTCGACCAGTTCGGTGAAGATGTCGGCGCTGGTGTGGACGCTCCGGCTTTCGGCGAGGCGCTGGCCGACCCGGTGGAAGGTGTGCAATTCGTCGAACCGCACCGTCACCAGGATCTTCGGCGTCAGCACGAAGCCGATCGGCGCCGACACCGCTTCCGCCGCGGCGTGGAACGGGGTGATCGGCATGCTCAGGGTCAGCGTCGTGCCTTCGCAGCGCATGCGGCTGGAGGACTCGATCTCGTCGAGCTCCTCCCGCGTCGGGATCGCCAGCCCGCACTCGGCGCAGGCCTGCGCGATATCCTCGGGCGTCGGATTGTGCAGGTCGACCCAGACCGGCGGACCGGATGTCGGGTAGACGTGCCGCACCCTTAGACCAGCGCCCCGTGGCAGTGCTTGAACTTGCGCCCCGAGCCGCAGGGGCAGGCGGCATTGCGCTGCACCTTGCCCCAGGTCTTGGGGTCGTTGGGATCGATGGGCGTGCCGCGGCGCTGCAGGATGCGCGGCACCCCCGACGGACCCAGCGCGCCCGCCATCTCGTCCTCGCCGGTCAGCGGATCGATATGCGAGGCATGCAGGCTGCGCAGCTCGGGCGCCTCCAGCTCCGGCAAGGGCTCGTTCGTGACCTCGATATGCATGAGCTGGCGGACCACGTCGGCCCGCATCTTGCCGAGCAGGCTCTCGAACAGGGCGAAGGCTTCGCTCTTGTACTCGTTGAGCGGATCGCGCTGGCCGTAGCCGCGCAGGCCGACATATTGGCGCAGATGGTCCAGGTGCACGATGTGCTCGCGCCAGTCGTGATCCAGCGTCTGCAGCAGGATCGTCTTCTCGGCATAGCGCATCAGGTCGGGGCCGAAGCGCACGGCGCGCTCGGCGGCGCGGCGGTCGACCGCCGACTGGATGCGGTCGCGCACTTCTTCGTCGGCGATGCCTTCTTCCTTGGTCCAGTCGATCACCGGCAAGTCGACGCCGAAGATGCGCTGCACTTCGTCATGCAGGCCCTGCGCGTCCCATTGCTCGGCATAGGCGCGCTCGGGGATGTGGTTCGACACCAGGTCGGCGACGACCTCGATGCGGAATTCCGAGATCTGGTCGCTGACGTCGTCCGACGACATGATCTCGCGGCGCTGCTCGAAGATCACCTTGCGCTGGTCGTTCAGGACGTTGTCGTATTTCAGGATGTTCTTGCGCATCTCGAAGTTGCGCGCTTCGACCTTCTGCTGCGCCTTCTCCAGCGCCTTGTTCACCCAGGGATGGGCGATCGCTTCGCCTTCTTCGAGGCCCAGCCGCGACAGCACCGAATCCATGCGCTCGGTGCCGAAGATGCGCATCAGGTCGTCCTGCAGCGACAGGAAGAACTTGGAGGCGCCGGGATCGCCCTGGCGGCCGGAGCGGCCGCGCAACTGGTTGTCGATGCGCCGGCTCTCGTGGCGCTCGGTGCCGACGATGTAGAGCCCGCCGGCCGCCAGCACCTTCTCCTTGTCGACTTTTACCTCGGAGCGGATCGCGTCGGCGCGTCGCGCCAGCTCGGTCTCGTCCAGGATGCCGCCGAGCTCGGTCTTGATCCGCATGTCGGCGTTGCCGCCGAGCTGGATGTCGGTGCCGCGGCCGGCCATGTTGGTGGCGATGGTCACGGCGCCCGGCGCGCCCGCCTGCGCCACGATCGCCGCTTCCTGCTCGTGATAGCGCGCGTTCAGCACGCTGTGCTTGATCTTGTGCTTCTTCATCAGCTCCGAGAGATGCTCGGATTTCTCGATCGAGGTGGTGCCGACCAGCACGGGCTGGCCCTTCTTGCGGCACTCCTCGACCAGCTTGACGATGGCGTTGTTCTTCTCGGCGGCGCTGCGGTAGACCTCGTCGTCGGCATCGACGCGCTTCACCGGCTGGTTGGTCGGGATCTCCATGACGTCGAGCTTGTAGATGTCCATGAACTCGGCGGCCTCGGTCAGCGCCGTGCCGGTCATGCCCGCCAGCTTGTCGTAGAGGCGGAAATAGTTCTGGAAGGTGATCGAGGCAAGCGTCACGTTCTCGGGCTGGACCTCGACATGCTCCTTGGCCTCCAGCGCCTGGTGCAGGCCTTCGGAATAGCGCCTTCCCTCCATCATGCGCCCGGTGAACTCGTCGATGATGATGATCTTGCCGTCCTTGACGATGTAGTCGCGGTCCTTCTGGAACAGGGTATGCGCCTTCAGCGCCTGGTTGACGTGATGCACGACCGAGATGTTCTCGATGTCGTAGAGATCGCCGGTCTCGAGCAGGCCCGCCGCCCTCAGCAGCTCCACCATGTGCTCGTTGCCGGCCTCGGTCAGGGTGACGTTGCGGCTCTTCTCGTCGAGCTCGTAATCGCCCTTGTCCTCGACGATCTCGGTCTCCTTGCCGTCCTTCGACTTGGCCTTGGCCCTAACCGGCGGGCGCAGATGCGGCACCATCGCGTCGACCGCGACATACATCGCGGTCAGATCGTCGGTCGGGCCGGAGATGATCAGCGGCGTGCGCGCCTCGTCGACCAGGATCGAGTCGACTTCGTCGACGATGGCATAGGCATGGCCGCGCTGGCTCATCGTCGGCAGCGAGTACTTCATGTTGTCGCGCAGATAGTCGAAGCCGAACTCGTTGTTGGTGCCGTAGGTGACGTCGGCGTTGTACGCCGTCTTGCGCTCCTCGTCGGTCAGGCCGTGGACGATGCAGCCGACGGTGAGGCCGAGGAACTTGTAGACCTGGCCCATCCATTCGGCGTCGCGCTTGGCGAGGTAGTCGTTGACCGTGACGACATGCACGCCCTCGCCGGCCAGCGCGTTGAGATAGACGGGCAGGGTGGCGACCAGGGTCTTGCCTTCGCCGGTCTTCATCTCGGCGATGTTGCCGTGATGCAGCACCATGCCGCCGATGAGCTGGACGTCGAAATGGCGCTGGCCGAGCGTGCGCTTGGCCGCCTCGCGCACCACCGCGAAGGCTTCGGGCAGAAGATCCTCGAGCGTCTCGCCCTTGGCCAGGCGCTCTTTGAAAGCGGGTGTCTGGGCCCGCAGGGCGTCGTCCGACAGGGCCGCGAAGCGCGGCTCCAGGTCGTTGATTTCGGCCACGCGCCCCTTGAACTGCTTGATCTTCCGCTCGTTGGAAGACCCGAAAATCCGTTGCGCTATGCCGCTGAAACCCAGCATGAAAACCTCTTAATACGGCCTGAAGGGCGGGCCTTGGGGGCTTGTCCGGCGAAAGGCCGCGGCGGAGAGATAAGAACGCCTCACCCCCTTGTCAAATCAGGCGATTCCAGTCACATGCCCGGCCAATCGAGCGGGACGAGGGCGACTGCATGGCCAAAGGCAAAGTGGCGGCGAAGCCGGCAAAAGCCGCCGCGGCGGCGGTGCCTGCGTCCGGCCAGGCGGTCTCGCCCCTGGCCCCGAAAACCTACCCCAAGCTGCCGCCCATGGCCGGGGTGCGGCTCGCGACCGGCCAGGCCGGCGTCCGCTACAAGAATCGCACCGATGTGCTGCTGGCGGTTTTCGCGCCGGGAACCCAGGTCGCCGGTGTCTTCACCAAGTCCAAGACGTCTTCGGCGCCGGTCGACTGGTGCAAGGCGCATGTCGCTTCCGGCGCGGCCCGCGCCCTGGTCGTCAACAGCGGCAACGCCAACGCTTTCACCGGCAAGGCCGGCTATGACGGCGCCCGCCAGGTCGCCGAATCCGCTTCCGCCGTGGTGGGATGCAAGCCCGGCGAAGTCTATCTCGCCTCGACCGGCGTGATCGGCGAGCCCTTGCCGGCCGCCCGGATCACCAAGCTGCTGGGCACGCTGGCGGAGGAGGGCGCCGCCGACGGCTGGCGCGCCGCCGCCGAGGCGATCATGACCACCGACACCTATCCCAAGATGGCGACCGCGAGCGCGACCATCGACGGCAAGCGCGTCACCCTCAACGGCATCGCCAAGGGCTCGGGGATGATCGCGCCCGACATGGCGACGATGCTGGCCTTCGTCTTCACCGATGCGAGCCTGCCGGGCGCGGTGCTCCAGGAACTCCTGGGCGCCGGGGTCAAGAACTCGTTCAACGCCATCACCGTCGACAGCGACACCTCGACCAGCGACACGCTGCTGCTCTTCGCCACCGGCAAGGGCGCGCATCATCCGACCATCACGAAGGCGTCCGACAAGCGGCTCAACGAATTCCGCCAGCGCCTCGACGCGCTGCTGCTGAACCTCGCGCTCCAGGTGGTGCGCGACGGCGAGGGCGCCCAGAAGCTGATCCGCATCGACGTCACCGGCGCCGAGAGCGACGAGGCCGCGAAACGCATCGCGCTCTCCATCGCCAACTCGCCGCTGGTCAAGACCGCGATCGCCGGCGAGGACGCGAACTGGGGCCGCATCGTGATGGCGGTCGGCAAGTCGGGCGAAGCCGCCGACCGCGACAAGCTGAGGATCGCGTTCGGCGGCCAGGTCGTCGCCGAGAACGGCGCCCGCGCCGCCGCCTATAACGAAGCCGCCGCGACCAAGGCGGTGAAGGGCCGCGAGGTCGAGATCGCCGTCGACCTCGGCCTCGACAAGGGCGCCGCCCGCGTCTGGACCTGCGATTTGACCCACGGCTACATCGACATCAACGGCAGCTACCGCAGCTAGGCGCGGGATGTTTTTGAGTGGCGCCGCCGCGCCGTTCAACGTATGGTTAGCCTGCAACGAACGCAGCCAACCCTTTGAGCATTATCGACATCCTGTTGCACAGGCTCTTTGCCCTTCGCCATCCCGCCAAGGACAAGAACGTCTTGCCGTTCGAGAGCGAAGACGAAGTCTTCGAGTTTTGCGATCAAGTCTACCGCGAAACCGGCGGGCCGACGCCGGATCTCCGGCGAGCCTACGATTTCTATCTGGCGAACTTCAGTGCCAAGCGCCCGCCCGCTTCTGGACATTCGTGACGTCAACATCTGTTCGGTCACGGCGACGGCCGGATTCTCGAAATTCGTCTGCGGCATTTCCGAAATAGACGAATGGAGCCGGACGAAGGCCGCCGATCGCGATCGCCGGAACCGGTCGCGCGTATTTTGCGCCGTCATCGATGGAGACCCGTCCGTCCTCGGCTTCTATTCGCTGTCGCTGCGGGCCTCCGATCCCAAGCACGTGGCGGCGGAAATCGTGCGCGACTACAACGAAGCCGGTTTCGTCCCTCTCGTGTACATCGATTATCTCGCGGTCCAGCGCGAGCTGCAGGGTCAGAAGCTCGGCACGCTGCTGCTGATGGACGCCTTGCGGCGATGCCGGGAAATCTTGCGCAACACGGGATGCGCCGGCGTCGCGCTCAATGCGCTGACACCGCAAGCGACGACGTGGTACGAACGTTTCGGATTTCGCCAGCGGCAGAAGGGCGTCACGCAATTCCCTTTGATGGTCCTGCCGGCGCAGAGCCTTCTCGATTTGCCGGACGGCCGCTAGCGCCTTCCCGTCGGCGGAAGGGGGCCCGCGCGCCCCGATCCGGTTTTCGTGACCGCAGCCCTTTCGCAAGGCTTCCCTGTCTGGTCTGCTGGACACTGCGAGATCGGGCACACGCGCGGAGACGAAAGCATGAGCGAGACCGGCATTCAGCGCGGCATCGTTTTCGCCGATGCCGGCAACCGGCCGCTGAAGCTCGACGTCTACCGTCCCGCCGGCCCGGCAAACCGCACCGCGGTCCTCATGCTGCACGGCGGCGCCTGGGCGCGCGGCGGTCCTCAGATGCTGGCGCGGCATGCCGAGGCGCTGGCGGCGCAGGGCTTCGTCGCCATCGCTTCCGAGTACCGCCTGACCGGCGAAGCGAAATTCCCGGCGCAGATCCACGATGTGAAGCGGGCGCTGCGCTGGGCGCGTACGCACGCCGAAGAACTCGGCTTCGATCCGGACCGTCTATGTCTCCAAGGCCATTCGGCGGGCGGCCATCTCGCCTTGCTTGCAGCCGGCAGCGCCGGCGACACGCGGCTCGATCCGCCAGAGGGCGACGACGGCGTCTCGGCCGCCGTCGCGGCGGTGGCGGCGGTCTATCCGCCGGTGCTCTTCTATGTCGGCGACGAACGCCCCTCGGGAGGCGTCCCGGCCGCGGCGCTGCCCGGCGCCGATCTTTCGGCCGAGACCGCCGCGCTCGCCAGCCCGCTGGCGCATGTCGGGCCTGCGCTGCCGCCGGTCATGCTGCTGCATGGCGACGCCGACCGCATCGTGCCGCTGAGCGCCTCGCGGCGCTACGAGGCGCGGGTGCGCGAAAACGGCGGCCGCGTCGACCTTCACATCTTCGCCGGCTTTCCGCACGGCTTCGCCAATCACCCGGGGTTTCTGCCGGTGCTGATGACGATGATCGGCGACTTCTTCCGCCGCACCGTCGCCGAGCCGCAAGCCTTCGTGTTCGGACCCTCGCAGTTCGAGCTTGCCGCGGCGGGGCGGGGCTGACGCTCAGGCCGTCTTGCGCCGGTACCAGAGGCGCAACAGGAGCGGATAGAAGAACCAGAACAGCGACAGCATGGCGAAGGCGCCGGCCGCGGCCTCGATCGCCGCGTTCTGGTCGTGCAGGATGCGCTCGATCGCGACATAGATGTCGCCCGACACGCCCAGCGCCAGCGGCAGCAGGGCGACGGTGATCAGGTTCGAGCCGATGCGGTAGAAGCGCTCGGTGTCGTCGCCGCCGAAGGCGATGCGGTGGAACGCCGCCGGCGCCACCAGCAGGATCAGCGCCAGCGTGACCGCGAGCAGCGAAGCGCCGTGCACGATGCGCGACAGCTCGGGCAGGTCGACGAAGGCGCGCGTCATCATCACCGCGAGCTGGAAGCCGATCAGCGCCTGCGCCCCCGGCAGCGCGATGCGCGCCTCGGTCAGCATCTGGTTGGTGCGCGTCACGAGGTCGGTCGGCGTCGACGGCAGATGCTCGATGTTCCTCGCCTTGCGCTCCAAGATCCACACCCGGAAAAAGAACTCGGCGACATACCAGCACAGGATCGTCAGGGCGAAGACCGCCGCGCCGACCGCGATGCCGATCGTCTCGCCGAAACCGTGCGCGAAGACGAGATAGATGTCGAGACCGAAGCTGATGCCGAACGGCAGCAGGGCCGCCTCGGTGTAGCGGGTCACGACGCGGCGGATGCGGCCGGTGATGTGGCCGCGCTCGACCAGGCGGTGCTGGCTCGCCGGCGTCAGCAGCAGGGCGAGCGAGACCACCATCAGGAGCAGGGCGGCGGCGTCGACCCGCTTCATGGTCAGCGTGAAGGTGTTGAACTGGTCCTGGAACACGGTCTGGAGCTGGAAGCCGAACAGGATCTGCGTCGCCAGCATCAAGAGACGCGTTTCGTCGAGCGAGGTCTGGAACTTCTGTGCCATGGGTCCGGAAGAATGTGCCGCGGAGTGACTTGCGCTTAGCCTTCGGGCAAGACCACCCGGTTTTCAAGCTGGCGAGACGTTTTGGCTCAGACTGCTTTGTTACAGATCGATGACATTCACTTCGCCTGGATGCTCGGCGAGGCCGCAGCGCCGGCGGCCGGACTGCGGCTGCCCGCGGGCGGCGTCGACACGCCGGAGATCCTGGCATCGTGCGCGGCATGACCCGGCGCCTGCACGCCGGGGGCAGCCGGGGAAGCTGGATGATGGTCTCGCACGGCGAAGTCGTCGGCCTGTGCAGCTTCAAGCAGCCGCCGAAAGACGGGCGCCGTCGAGATCGGTTACGGCGTCGCGCCCGCCCATCGCGGCCGCGGCCACGCCAGCCGCGCGGTTTGCCGCGATGCTCGACTGCATCCGGGCCGATCCCGCCCTCCGCCCGCGTCACCGCCGCGACCGCCCTCACCAACATCGCCTCGCAGCGGGTCCTGGCGCGCAACGAGCTTCGGCAGAACCGGAAGCGATCCCGACGACGGCGGGCTCGTGTTCTGGACGCATGATTTGGGCTAGTTTTAGAGTCCGCATTAATTCGGCTTTAACAAGGAACGCGCCATCGTGACGACATCGGAGTTCAGGCTTGTGCTTGTGGCGGCCTGCGCGCTGATCGATCCGGACGGCCCGCGTACTCATCGCGCAGCGGCCGCCGCAGAAAGCGATGGCAGGGCTATGGAATTTCCTGGCGGCAAGGTCGAACCGGGCGAACGGCCGGAAGAGACGGTGATTCGCGAACTCGCGGAGGAGTTGGGGATCACGGTCCGCGAGCCGTGCCTCGCGCCCTTCACCTTCGCTTCGCACACCTACCCGGATTTTCAACTGCTGATGCCGCTCTACGTCTGCCGGCGGCTGGGACGGGGAGGCGACGGCGCGCGAGCACAGCGCCCTCAAATGGGTGAAGCCCCGCGACTTGATCCAGTATCCGATGCCGCTGGCCGAATTGCCGCTCATCCCGATGTTGCGCGACCTGCTCTGAGCCGCTTCTTGCGCGACAAAAGCGGGGCGACCGCGATCGAATACGCGATGATCGCCGGCATGATTTCAATCCTGATATTCGCCGGCGCGAGCAGTATCGGCGGCACGCTGCTCGGCTTTTTCGAGTCGCTCGCGGCGCACATTTAGCGACTGCACAATATCGATTTGCCGCCGGCTGGAACCAGCGACACCCATCGACTTGCGCGACTTCGGCATCGCCGGCGGTCCGGAGCTTCTCGGGTTGATGATGCTGGTCGGGGACGACACCGTCATCACCTTCGATCCGCGCCGGTCGGTTTTCTTCAAGTCGCCGACGCGCGCCTTTAGCTGACAATTGGTCGGGTTCCGTCCTGGACCGGGCGGTCGTGAAGACAATTACCATGCCTGTGTATTGCGTAAACTTTGCCGACCGCTAGAGTCAAACCAGAGTACAAGTTGCGTCGGGGGGACGTTCCATGACAATCGCGCAATCAGGTCTCATGGACGTCTTGGGTGCACCGCAGCAATCGCTGACGGACCTCCCCACCGATCCCGGTCCCGGTACGAACGCGCTCGCGGCCGACGACAGCGGCGACCCGCTCTATATCGGCACCGGCATCAAGATCGCCTATCTCCATGTCGGTAATACCGGCGACCCGAACTACTACCTCTCGATGCAGCTTGGCCTGTCGGACGGGACGTTGGCCAGCAGCACCGTGGTCGATATCGATACGATCGATGTCGGCGGCGGCTTCGGCAGCTACGGCGCCGCGCCCGAAAAGTTCTTCGCCCTAGAACGGCAGGCTCCTGTTCGTCGCCACCGACCACACCCATGGCCGCGAGCTTTGGGTGACCACGGTACGGCGGCGGGTACGACCTTCCTGAAGGACATCAATGCCGTCAGCGCGACGGCGGCCCTGACGGGTTTCAGGGCTACAACAACCCGTCGGGCGACAACGTCTACGACCGCTTCGTCACATACAACGGCGAGGCCTATTTCGCGGCGAACGACGGCGTGCACGGCCAGGCGCTGTGGAAGACCGACGGCACCGAGGCCGGCACCGTGCTGGCCGCCGACATCATCGCGGGCGGCCCGCCAGCAACGCCTTCCCCGCCTACCTGACGGCGTTCGACAACAAGCTCTACTTCGTCACCACGATCGGCGGCATCGGCCAGCTCTGGAGCTTCGACGGCACGACCGCGACCCAGGTGACGCACTTCTCGGAGTCGGCGGGCAATCTCGCCAACAATCCGTCCGTCTTCGGTCTCCTCGTGTCGAACAACAAGCTCTATTTCGACTACTTCACCGGCGCCTTTGACGGTACGTCGCAGCAGCTCTATACGCTCGACACCGGCGTGGCGCTGGGCGCGCATCTCATCGCCCCGAGCCATCTGGGCCAGGGCGGCGCGCCTCCAACGTCAAGGACGTCGACCGGCACGCTCTATTTCACCCAGAGCGACGGTGTGCACGGCTCGGAGCTGTGGAAGTCGAACGGCACCGATGCCGGCACCGTGATGATCAAGGATATCAACCCCGGCGACAACAACTCGAACTCCAACCCCTACGACTTCGTCAAGATGGGGAGTTGGATCTACTTCGTCGCCCTTGACGGCACCCACGGCTTCGAGCTGTGGAAGACCGACGGCCTTGTCGGCGGCACGACGGAGATGGTCAAGGACATCAACACCACGGCGAGCGGTCCCTTCACCGAAGGGGGGCGTTCTTCTCCGGCGCGCACCTCACCGTCATCGGCAACACGCTCTATTTCGCCGCCACCGACGGCACGGGCGTCGGCCAGCACGGCAGCGAGCTGTGGAAGACCGACGGCACCGCGGTCGGCACGGTGATGGTCAAGGACCTCGTGGCCGACAATGGCAGCTCGTATCCGAGCGAGTTCGTCGACGTCAACGGAACGCTCTATTTCGAGGCGCAGGACACCGTCTCCGGCACCAATTCGATCTGGAAGAGCGACGGCACCGCCTCCGGCACGGTCGTGGTCGCGAACGGCACCAATGGCGGCTACAAACGCGTTCGGTGTGCTCGTGCTCTCGCCGCCACCCACCGCCCACAACGACGTGTTCGCGACAGACGAGACGGCGGCGATCGGTCGGCCCTCAGCCTCTTCAGCGACAACGGTTCGGGCGCCGACACGGTACGTCGATCGCGATCACCGCCGTCAACGGCGACGGCGGTTCGGTCGGCAACCAGATCATGCTCGCCTCGGGCGCGCTGCTGACGGTCAATGCCGACGGCACCTTCGACTACGATCCGAACCACGCCTTCGACGCGCTGCCCGCCGCCGGCTCCGGCGCCAGCAACACGGTCGGGCACGACTCCTTCACCTACACGCTCGCCGGCGGCTCGACCGCGACCGTCTCGATAGCGGTCAACGGCGTCGACTCGGACGACACCTTGCAAGGCACCTCCGGCAACGACAATTTCGACGGCGGGATCGGCGACGACACCGTCGTCTTCACCGGCGCCGCCACCGACTACTCCGCCACCTACAATCCCGTCACCCACGCCTACACCTTCATCGACAACCGCAGCGGCCATCCCGGCGGAACCGACACCGTCAAAAATGTCGAATTCTTCAAGACCTCCGACGGCGTGACGACCATCGGCCTCGACTTTGCGGGCCGTATCGAGACCCTGTCCTTCATCGCCAATGACGGCAGCACCAAATTTGCCCAGTTCGATCGGGCGGAAGTCCACAACTGGGAAGAAATCGTCACCGACCACGATATCGCCGGCAATCTGACGATGCAGACGGCGACGATGGACAATGGCGGAACCTGGGTGAACACCTACGATCCGACCGATGCCAATGCGATGCTGACGGACACCAAGCACTTCGATCCCGAAGACAGGCTGATCCAGGAAACCGTCACGCGGGACGACGGCACGCATCTTCTGTCGGTCTACGACATCTACAACCAGTTTGCCTGGGCCGACGCGACGCTGACCTACGATGCGAACTGGAATTTCGTCTCGATCAGCGGCCATCGCGACAATGCCTCCACGACGATTTCCTTGAGCGAGGTCCGGCCCTTTTTGGACACGCTGCTCTGGTTCGCCACGCCGTTCGATCCCAATTACGACTCCCGCCCCGCAGGCGATGACCCTGACGAGCAGCGACGGCACCGACGCGCTCTACGGCCATGACGGCGACGACGTCATCGACGGCCGCGGCGGCAGCGATGTGATCGTCGGCGGGCGCGGCAACGACTTCCTCTCCGGGCGGCGCCGGCAGCGACCGCTTCGTGTTCCATGCCGGCGACGGCCAGGACACGATCACCGACTTCACGCCCTCCGTCGATCATATCGACCTGCACGGCTACGACCTCGCGTCGTTCGCCGCGCTTCAGTCCCTGATGATCGAACTCGACGGCGACACGGTGATCCGCTTCGATCCGCAAAACACCCTGACGCTCCAGAGCGTGACGCCGGACAGCTCGGCACCGGCGACTTCCAGTTGTTCGCCTGACGTCACCGTCCGCCGGTTTTTCGCCGGTGCTGCGCTCGTCGGTGCCTAGCGCCGCCGCCAGCCGCGCCTTGGCGCTGCCGGGCGCAGCGGCTGCTGCTGGCTCTCGTGCGGCGCCCAACCGGTCAGGTAGACGATGTCGAACGTCGCGCGCAGCTTGCCGTCGGGGCCGGCGAAGTTCGCCGGCGTAGTGCGCCGTCGCCGCCGCCTGCAGCGCGCGCGAGATCGGCTTGCGATTGCGCTCCACCAGCGCGTTGGTCTCGCCCATCGCGCGCAGGTCGCGGATCAGTTGCATGAGATCGCCGTAACGCACCACCGTCCGCTCGACGTCGGCGACCGGCAGGGCGAAGCCGGCGCGCTGCAACAGCCCGCCGAGATCGCGCACGTCGCCGAACGGCGCGATGCGCGGGCTGACGCCGCCGGTCACCGCGATCTCCGCCGCCCGCGAAAGACTGGCGCAACTCCGTAAGCGTCCTCGCCGCCGAACAACGCCGCCAGGAACAGGCCGTCCGGCCTCAGCGCCTGCCGCACCTGCAGCAGCACGCCGGGAAGGTCGTTGACCGTGTGCAGCGACAAAACGCTGGTGGCGAGGTCGTAAGCCTCCGCGCCGGCCGCCAGCCGCTCCTCGTCGTCGAGCACGATGTCGAGGACTCGGTCGAAAACGCGCTTCACGCCGCCCAGGCGCCTCTGCGATGCCGTCCGCCGCCTCGCGCGCCAGGAAACCGTCGCCGGCGATCCGCGCCGCCCGGGCACGGTGGAGCGCCAGCGCTTTGCGGTCGAATATCCGGGGGACGCTCATTGCGCTAGGATAGGGACATGGGCGGGGAATGGAAATCGGTCTGAAGCGCGCCGGCCGCGCCGTGCTCGACCTTTTTGTTCCCGCCGCTCTGCATCGCCTGCCGCGCCCCCGTCGCCGAGCCGGCGCGCTGTGCGCCGCCTGCTGGCAGACTATCCGCTTCCTCGACGGCCCGATGTGCGACCGCTGCGGCCTCGCTTTCGAATTCGATCCCGGTGCGGGGGACCTTGTGCGCCGCCTGCCATGCCCCGTCCTCCCGCCTATGACAAGGCCCGCGCCGTCATGCGCTACGACGAGGCCAGCCGCGGCCCGATCCTGGCGCTCAAGCACGGCGACCGCCTCGACCTGATGCCCGGCTTCGCGCGCTGGCTGGGCCGCGGCGGCGCCGCGCTGCTGGACGAGGCCGACCTGATCGTGCCCGTGCCGCTGCATCCCTACCGGCTGTGGACGCGGCGCTACAACCAGGCAGCGGAACTCGCGCGGGCGCTGGCGCGCCATGCCGGCAAACCCGCAAACTTTCTGTGCCTAACCCGCTCGCGCGACACCCCCCAGCCAGGGCGCCATGCGCTCCGCCAAGGCGCGGCGCCGCAACGTGCTGGGCGCATTCCAGGTTCCGCCCGGCCACAAATCCGCCATCCGGGGCCGTAACGTTCTCATCGTCGACGACGTATTGACCACCGGCGCCACTGTCGACGCCTGCGCCCGTGCGCTAAAGCGCGCAGGGGCGGGCAAAGTCCTGGTTTTGGCGCTCGCCCGCGTTGTCCGGGCCGCGGCGGGCGATATGATGTAACCGTCACGGAAGGGTGCTGCTGAGTCGCCTGCCATGTCGAAGATCAAGATCTACACCACGCCGATCTGTCCCTATTGCGTGCGCGCCAAGGCGCTGCTGAAGAAGAAGGGCGCCTCCTTCGAGGAAGTCGACGTCTTCATGGACGCCGACGCCCGCGCCGAGATGGAATCGAAGTCCGAAGGGCCGCCGCACCGTGCCGCAGATTTTCATCGGTGACCGTCATGTCGGCGGCTGCGACGACCTCTACGCCCTCGAAAGCCGAGGCCAGCTCGATCCGCTTCTGGCGGGATAGATTTCGCGCTATCCTCGCATCATGACCACGTTCAAGGCCGCCTGCGTCCAGTTGCGCTCCTCCGACGATGTCGCGGAGAACATCCGCGTCACCTCCGGCTTCGTGCGCGAAGCCGCGTCCCGCGGGGCGCAGTTCATCGCCACGCCCGAGAACACCACGCTGATGGCACCGGACGGCGGCGCCAAGCTCGCCAGCAGCTATGACGAGGCGCACGATCCCGCGCTGCCGGCCTTCCGCGCCTTGGCGGAAGAACTCGGCATCTGGCTGCTGATCGGCAGCCTCGCGATCAAGGTCAGCGAGACCAAGACCGCCAACCGCCAGTTCCTGATCGACCCCAAGGGCCGCATCACGGCGCGCTACAGCAAGATCCATCTCTTCGACGTCGACCTGCCGTCGGGCGAGAAATACCGCGAGTCCAACACCGTCGCCGGCGGCGGCGACGCGGTGCTCGCCGACACGCCCTGGGGCAAGATCGGGCTCTCGATCTGCTACGACATGCGCTTCCCGCAGCTCTACCGGGCGCTCGCGCAGAAGGGCGCCCTCCTGCTCACCGCGCCCTCGGCCTTCACCGAGACCACGGGCAGGGCGCATTGGCATGTCCTGCTGCGCGCCCGTGCGATCGAGAACGGCGCCTTCGTGCTGGCGCCCGCCCAGGGCGGCACCCACGCCAACGGCCGCAAGACCTACGGCCACTCGCTGATCGTCGCGCCCTGGGGCGAGATCCTGGCCGAAGGCGGCACCGAGCCCGGCGTGATCCTGGCCGACATCGATCCCGCTGCTGTCACGGACGCACGCACCCGCGTGCCGAGCTTGCAGCATGACCGCGCCTTCAAAGGTCCGTGAAGCCGCCGCGCCCGGCGCGTGGTTAATGGCGGCCGCCTTGCCATCACGCCGTCTGCCGGGATAATGCGAATTGTCAATCCGCTCGCGTCGTCGGGCATGTAAGACAGCGTCGTCGGACAAGGGCCGCAACCGCCGTGATCGTCTACAACCTTCGTTGCCGCAACAGCCATGAATTCGAGGGCTGGTTCCGCGACTCGACGGCTTTCGAACAGCAGGCCAAGGGCGGCAAGCTGACCTGTCCGGTCTGCGACTCGCGCAAGGTGGAGAAGGCGATCATGGCGCCGGCGGTCGCGGGCGCCAAGAAGTCCACCGTCACCCGCCGACGAAGCCAAGCAGATGCGCCAGTTCATGACGGGCCTGCGCAAATACGTGCAGGACAACGCCGACTATGTCGGCCCCAACTTCGCCGAGGAAGCGCGCAAGATCCATTACGGCGAGGCCGAGCACCGCCACATCTACGGCGAAGCCTCGCTCGATGAGGCCAAGGAGCTGGTGGAAGAAGGCGTCGACGTCGCGCCCCTGCCGCCCGACCTGGAAGGGGCGAACTGATTCCCAATTCTCCCCCTGAAAGGGGAGGACAAGATTACCGGCTCGCCACGACCATGTAGTTGACGTCCACATCGGACGACAGGTGCCAGTCCCAGGCCAGCGGATCGAACGCCACGCCCTGCGTTTTCAAGGGGTTGAGACCGGCACCTTCAAGCAATCGGCGAAGTTCGCCCGGCGCCACGAAGCGGTTCCAATCATGCGTGCCCGGCGGCAGCCAGCGCAGGATGTACTCGGCGCCGATCTTGGCCAGGGCCAGCGATTTGAGCGTCTTGTTGAGGGTCGCCACGAACATCAAGCCGCCGGGCTTCACCAGCCGGGCGCACGCCCTCAGATACGCCTTCAGGTCGGCGACGTGCTCGACCACTTCCATGTTCAGGACGACGTCGAAGACGGCGCCCTCCGCCTCCAGCACCTCGGCCGAGGCGGCGCGGTAGCTCACCGGCAGCCCGGCGCCCGCGGCATGCGCCCGCGCCGTCCCGATGTTCTTCTCCGACGGATCGACCCCGGTGACCGCAAACCCCAGCCGGCTCATCGGCTCGCAGAGCAGCCCCCCGCCGCAGCCGATATCGAGCAGGCTGAGGCCGGCAAACGGCTTCATCCCGGTCCGGCCGTAATGTGCCGCAGTGGTATCGCGGATGAAGGCGAGCCGCACCGGATTGAACTTGTGCAGCGGCGCGAACTTGCCGGCGGGGTCCCACCATTCCGCCGCCAGGGCGGAGAATTTGGCGACTTCGGCGGCGTCGACGGTGGTGTCGGTCATTGTGGAATTCGCGTTGAGCCTTAGTCGTCTACCGTCTATGTAGGCCCCAACTTCCTTGGCGGCAAACGGGATCGGGTTGATGGCGAAGATTGCGATGAAATTCGGCGGCACCTCGGTGGCCGACCTGGACCGCATCCGCCACGTCGCCACCCTGGTGAAGAAGGAGCGCGACAGGGGCAACCAGGTCGCGGTCGTGGTCTCGGCCATGGCCGGCGAGACCAACAAGCTCGTCGCCTGGTGCAACGACATCGCCCGGCCCCCCGGCTCCAACGCCCCCCCGCCGTCCCCGACCAGCGCGAATACGACGTCATCGTCGCGGCAGGCGAACAGGTGACCTGCGGCCTTCTCGCCGTCGCGCTCGGCGCCATCGGCGTGCCGGCGCGCTCCTGGCTGGGCTGGCAGATACCGATCCGCACCTCGTCGGTGCACGGCTCGGCCCGCATCGAGGGGATGGACGGCGACCTGATGAACGAGAGCCTGGCGCGCGGCGAGGGTCGCGGTGGTCGCGGGCTTCCAGGGCGTCGCCGGGCACGACCGCATCTCGACGCTGGGGCGCGGCGGCTCCGACACCTCGGCGGTGGCGGTGGCGGGCGGGGCTGAAAGCCGACCGTTGCGACATCTACACCGACGTCGACGGCGTCTATACCTGCGATCCGCGCATCGTGCACCGGCGCGGCGCCTGGAAAAAGTCTCCTACGAGGAAATGCTCGAACTGGCCTCGCTCGGCGCCAAGGTCGTGCAGACGCGTGCCGCCGAGCTTGCCATGCTGTATCGCGTTCCGACCCGCGTGCTCTCGACCTTCGATCCCGACGCGGGCGGGACCCTTCTGTGCGACGAGGACGAAATCGTGGAAAAGAAACCGGTCACCGGCATCTATTCTCTAGGGCCTCTCGGAACTCGGGGTCCACACTACCTCTCCGCCGTCTCTCAGCCACCTTCAACACCTCCTTCGCTGATATGTTCGGCGTGCGGGTATTGGGGACGATACAAATGTCTCCGATGCGCAATACCGTATTGCGACCTCAATTGTAAAAGCCGTCCATGACGAGACGCGGTGTGAGGCGGAGGGTTGTGTAGACTCCCTCCTCTTTATGTCTTTGGATGCGCAGGAGGCATGACGGCGGACGTCAGTGCTCTACACGCGGGGGATCTCCGGTAGGTCCAAGGGCGGTATTCTGCGACCCCTATACCGACAGGCTTTTGCAGCAATGATTGGCGGTCACCGACAGGAAGAGAACCCAAGTCCCAATAATTGATCACCCGGGACAAAGGTTTCAGATAACCCGGGATCCAGGACATCCGAGCGTGTCGTCTCGTCAAGAATCCAGCATACGGGGACGTCATTGCAATGAGCCAGATTGGGGGTTGGGATCGATAATAGATGTGTCCTCTGGGTATTCGTGTAGTTCGTTTCAAAAATCAGGTTGGAACAAGAGGCTGGTGAGGGTGAGTGTGGCGGCCTATATGAGGAATGCAACGATTAAGAAGAGGTCCCAGAAGGTCTGCCTTCAACTCCGCAAGTTTCCTCTTTGATCTTCGCTACTTCCAGGTCCTTCGCCTGATAATCGTAGACATTGACGAGCCATCGCATAATGGAAATTATCTCCGACCGAGGTTGCTTGATACGTTTCGACGCGGCCAAAGAACGTTTCAGCAGGTCTTCCAATTCTGGTCCATAATCCTCGTCCTCGTCCTCGTAGCTGTCCGATTGAACCATATCGTAGAGAACGCCAAACGAGCTCGAGCATGACTCCGATCGTCCTCTGGGTAATCCTCCCCTAAAAACTCTGGACGATATATCCACGGCTTCTCGTAATATTGGTGCTGCTTCCTGTTGCTTCCCGAGCGCTCGCTTCGTGGATGCAAGTAGGCTCATGGCGCAAAGGGTGAAATACCCTTCTTTTCTTGAACATCGCAAAGAGCATCCAATGTTTCTTGAGCCATCTGCTCAGCCTCGTCCAGTCCTTCCCGAGCTTTTACGCATGGAAGCGAGGGTAAGTGTCCCTCGCGAGCGTTAGTTCATGATGCTTTCCTGCGGTCTCAATGAAGAGATCGACGGCTTCATGCATTAGCTCTCTGCAGCCTCGGGTTCGCTCCCCGTTGCCCACGCAAGGATGTACATTCCGTGCGCGGTATGAATGCTTTTCGGTCCAAAAGCTTCCTTGCGAAGCCGTAGGATATCTTCCGCCAGTTCCTTCCGCCTCGGTGCCGATTCTGGGCCATCAGGTATGACAAACATCAATCTTTGCTTGAATCCATCCCCGAGCACTGTATCCCTGGGAATAGCGGATAACACGTGGGGTAGAAGCATCACGCATGAGAGGTGTCCGTGCACTGTTGTGCTGATCTCGATGGCAAAGCCACAGAGGTATTGTGCTGCAACGCCAATATCTTTAGAATCTATGGTCTCTCGAATTCCATTCCTGTACGATGGGGTGGATACTGTATGATTGGTCCGAAGAATTCACGTCCAGGAGCGAAAATTGTCGAATGGAGCGAATAACTTCTGTCAGCCGATGTTCATCCCAATTTCCATTTCCGTCACGGAATCCGGAAATAAATTTGAATGGCGAGCTCTAGTCCCGGGCAAGCCTTCTCTGGTATCGGAAATTGCTCTCTGTCCTCTAAAATATAGAGATTCGAATGGGCATCGGAGAACATTTCAGCCGGAATGCCCTCAAAGTGGAGGTAGGAGCAAAGCCGGAGAAATGTTTGCGCAGTTGGAGTGAGCTGCCGGAAGCTCGCCTTCCCATGCTGCATTAGGCGTCAAGGGATATCGTCATAACGGTTGACCCTGTTGCCATAGGCCTCCAGCATTGAGCTTGACCGTTGCGGAGCAGTTCCAAGTAATGCGATATGCTGCAGTCGGAGACAGCGATGTAGGCAGTCCGCTTGTACAATCAACAAGGGCAGATACCCCAACGCCTGAGAGTCATAGTTAGTTCAGGCAACTTGAGAGTTCGCTCGAGGGTTACGAACCTTTGACAATGCCTGGGCGTCGCGTCGTTCATCTTCGCCTTCGAGGGGCCTGGCGAGACATTGCTCTAATAACTCCTCAGATTCTTTGTCGCCCATGGGCGGGCACTTGGCAATGTCCTCTTGGCGAAAGGAGGCTCGTTTCACGGTTTCGCGACGTGATGACATATTCCCCATGTGATCCGATGGGGAAATATTGCCTCAGGTTAATCTTCACATCATCCGCGTTGTTGAAGACGAGCAGCCAACGATCTTTTTGGAGAGACAATCCTTGTTTCCCCGCCTCTGGTGTATCTCCCCAAGCTTTCGCAAGGGCAATCGTTTTCAGATCCGCCGAGATCGCATCTACTGATGACGAGTCCACAAAGAATACCTCGGAGAACCTTCTGGCGATCAGCGGGGAGAGAATCGACAAGACAGGAACGTACCTCAGCGATTCGACTGTATCTGCTCAACAAATTGGTACACAATTTGGCTCTTCCCGATGCCGCCAAGGCCTGTTAGCACAAAGATGCGCGGTCCTTTCACGGTGTTGCTGGGGTCAAAATATGCGAACATTTTCTGCAATATCTCCGTCCTTCCTGTGAAGACACCGCTTGGCGATGGACATAGTTTCACTGGAGCTGGCCTCCGAGATTGCGGTTGTTTGGGGCGATTCTGCTTGTATATGAAGCAGAATGCTCTCGAGAGTTATTGCTACTCACTTCAGATAGTCGAGGCGTGCTAGTATACGCTCGACGCCCCGCTCCGTGGAAGCAACGTGCGATACCTAAAACGTGAAGTCAGAGTGCGAAGATTGAAGCCAATTAGCCTCACAAGAAGCTACTGCAAGCGTCATCTAGTGAGAGCCGAAATCTAGAAATGGCATCCTTGTCTTCGTAGACTTGACGAGGGCGACAATAGTATTCCTCTGTTGAGCATGAGCCACATATGCTTGGATGTCGGTGACGATGCTGCGAGTGGCCTCAGCACAAGAAGAGAGATGAAAGAGTCGCTGCAGTAAACCTGAGAATCTTGCTCAAGCCTCTGGCGAGCCGAGAATCAGACTCGACTGCTGTTTTCCCGTCGTCATCCAGTAGATCGCGTATATCGTTGGAAATTTGAAGGAGGCGCGCCGCAAGGCTCTTCCACTCCTCCTGGTTCGATTTGAACAACTACGACACAGCTTTAGGCGCAAGGTAGCAGAAGGGTAGGAGGACCCACCCGTATGGTCGATACAACGAACTCGATAGCTCCAAATATATTCTTCACGATGGGGACAGCGTCCGCTGTCTGGTTCACGCCTTTCACGACAACCGCCAACGCTTGAGCGATACATTGACTTCTTCACTGAACTTGGACTTGTCGCGGGCCATCGCGTTAGATGGAGGGAGAGTGTTCAAAATGAGGGCTTATGATTGAATCAGGAAGGGCTGCAACAAGGCGGGGTGATTGCGAAGTGAGTTGAGATGGCCTCAACTGTGAATAATGAGAAAAAGTCCGATTGCAATACTTGTCTGTCGATGAATGTATTGCGGCTCTTGCAGTCCATTGCCAAAGAAGGTCTTTGCGCCAGAGATCGTGTTTCGCTTTCACAGAAGAGACAGTGGTCCGATGTTAAAGCAAGGGTTTCAAAGATTGACCAAGTGCATCATGGAGCGCTGGGAATCTCCACCGATTGTTTCACGGTGACGGTGAAGTCTGAGAACAAGGGAGCCCTGTCGCAGGTCACAGGTGGGGTGTTGCCACAGCGCTTCGCTTTGAGAGAAGGAACGCGGTGGTCAGGCAGGATTGTTATTGTTGAGCAATGAGCAAGGACAAGGACAAGGAGTACTCGGCTTCTCACGGCGTATCATGTACGTACGCTGCGCCGGTCGACTTGTGGCCCACGATTTGAAAGTGCGTATCGCATCGCTACCAATCCTCTTGATCGAAATTGAGTTCCGTAGATATCTCCATATAAGGAGTAATAGATCCCAAGACGACTGACATGGCAGGCGGCTTGGAGCTAACCCTTTCAAAACCCTTTCTTCGAGTCGTATATTTGGTTCAATTCAACTTCAAAGCTTCCGCGGCCCGTTCATGGACCGTTTCTTGATCAACAATCGGCTGCGACATCCCCCAGAGGGGTGTCGGCGTGTTTTACGACTACCACATACCAAAGAGCTTGGAAACCATCGCACTGCACCTGGCTCTGGCTCCAGTGGACGCCTTCCTCCCGACTGGAGTCGCAATTTTTCACTGAGATATCGCCTTCGGTCTTCCCGGAGGAGCCTATCATTTATCTTTGCAAACATGTCAGAATCACTTGTGGCATGTTGGACAACGGCAATGAGGGTGAACGCACCCGTTCCTGACTTTACCGTGGCTCACCGCCGAGGACCCCGCCTGGCACTGCAACACTTTCCTTTTCCTTCCCCGCCCCGCACTAATGCATACGGGATGATTACCTTGCGTGCTTTTGTGGGAATGTGAGTCCTTCTATGCTCCGAAATGGTATAAAATACATGCGGCGTCCCCTTCCAAATCTCCAGAACCTCGCCAGTCACCTACCCCACTCCCGCACACGAAAGAAATGCGTTCATCCGTATCGTCGCAGTCATGGCAACTCTCGCCACTGTGGCATTTGTCAACGCCTCACCCGTGGCTGGTCCTGCTCAGCGTAAGTCTCTCTATCCACCACTCGACCTGTAGATGGACTGATAACTGTGCAGTTCTTGGTCGACAAACAAACATCCAGAAGCCTGGTCACTGAGGCCGTAAATGCGACTAATAGAAAGGAGAACCGACCATGCCCTATATGCTTCCAACTAAAGCTCGTAGCAGCGGTTACAAGTAATTGTTATAGGCTGGCCTCTTTGAACTATCCTCGGCTCCGGGGTCACGCCTACCTCCCCTACCATGTATACAACCCCTTTACCCTCATCTCAACATGCATCACTCTGGCGTATTTTACTTGGAGCTCCAACGCGATGTCGCGAGTGAATATTGCGCATATATGGCATATAGATTCATGGCAGCTAACACTGACCTTGGCTGCCACAACACCCAGAGAAACCGTCCGCGAATACGCCTACCTGTGAGCATCCCTATTACAGCATCAAGTACTGCAGAAGGTTCTTCTCTGTCGCTTTCACCTACAACGATCCGGCCACAAACCAATCAAATACGCAAACGGGCACGAGCAAAGCACGCGCGAGTGTCCAGAGATGGGCGCCGAATTGCCACCCGTGAACGATTTGACACTCTCCAATTGGCCGGAGAGGTACTTTTGAGCGTTACTTAGCGGCCAATCCGCGAACAGCGAGGGCGTGGTGTGTTTTCCCTCGTTGGCCCATGCAGTCCACTCACTGAGAAAACGTGTCGGCTATGCGCCGTGAAGCAAACGCGTCCTGTCTCCCAGCCGGGCGCGATGTCCTCCAGATCTTTTATTTGATACTAAGCTTACTCAATGTTAAATTTAGAAGCGAAACGACAGGGAGATTTTCAGTGCAGAGTGGCACCAAGTCAGGCTTCAGGACACCCTGGTGCGTCCCAAAAAGGAATCAAGGCCGGCGGCGCGCCGGCGCTGATCAGAAGATCGACGCCCTCTCGGACCAAGGCGCTGAAATAACTATCCTCCCCCGTTCACGGGGGAGGTGGATCGCCCGCACTTCGCGGGCGAGACGGAGCCGCCCCGCACAACACGCACTCCCCCACAGCAACGGGGAGGACATCAGCGCTTCTCCCGGCTCGCCCATCGAGCGCCGGCAGGAAGAACAGCGTCGTCGCCAGCGTCCAGCCCAGCGAGATCATCAAGAGCTCGCCCATGCTCGCCGTGCCCGGATGGCTCGACAGCCACAGGCTGCCGAAGCCCGAGGCCGTCGTCAGGGCGCTGAAGATCACCGCCCGCGTCAGGCTCGACTGCAGCAGGTCGATCTGGCCCGAGCGCCACGCCATCACGAAATAGATGTTGAACGCCACGCCGATGCCGAACAGCAGCGGCAGCGCGATGACGTTGGCGAAGTTGAGTTGCAGGCCGATCGCCACCGCCGTCGCGATGGTGAGCACGCCGGTCAGCATGCAGCGGGATGATCGTCAGCATCACGTCGCGCAGCTTGCGCAGCACCAACAGGAGCAGCCGCCGTGATCACCACGAAGGACAGCACCCCGGCCTGCACGAAGGCGTCGACGATGGTGGTGCCCGACTGGCGGATCGAGATCGGCGCCCCGGTCGCGTCGGGCGCTACCTTCATCACCGCCTTGGAGAACGCGTTGAGCGCCGCATTCGTGCCCGAAGTGTCCTTGGGGAACACCTGGATGCGCGCCGTGCCGTCCTTCGCCACCCAGTCGCGCACCATCTCGGGCGGCATCGTCGCCACCGTGACCGCGACGCCTGCAATGACGACGCCATCTGGAACAGCATGGTGTTGAGCCCAGGCACCAGCGCCGCGCTCGCCCGCGCCCGCAAGGCGGCGTTGCCGGCCGCCAGCTTGTCCAGCGCATCGGCCAGCCTGAGCGCCGCGGTGCCCGCCCCCGTCCTGTCGCCCTTGGCGGCGTCGCGCAGCCCCTTCGCCGTCGCGCGCAGGCTCTCGACGATCTGCGCGTCGCTCGGCGGGTCCTTGACCGAGAAACGGGTTGATGACGGGATCGAGCAGCCCGCCGGCATCGGCGATCAGCGCCAGCTTCTTCTCCTGGTCGTCGGGCACGAAGTCGTTCAGCGTCACCGTCATGCCGACCTTGGGGATCGCGGCCAGCCGGGCGGCCTCGAGGCGCGGCGGCAAGGCTTGGCGCCAGCACGTCGATCGTGTTGGGCGAGGTCTGCGGGTCCCGCCTCAGGTCCAGGATGGTCGACACCGATTCGGTCCGGGCGCTGCGCAGGTTGAGCGGGTTGAAGTCGAACTTCACGAAGCTGGTCAGGCCCGCGCGACCGCGCCGGCGAGCAGCGCCACGCCCATCACCTGGCGCCGGTGCGAGATCATCACCCGGTCCACTGCCGCCAGCCAGCGATAGCCGACCTCGTCCTTTTCCCCCGCCGGGTTGGCCAGCATCAGCAGCGCCGGCAAGAGCGAGATGGAGAGCGCGAACGCCACGATCATGCCCATTCCGGCGACCAGCCCGAGCTCGGCGACGCCGACCATAGGAGGTCGGCAGGAAGGAGAAGAACCCCGCCGCCGTCGCCATCGCCGCCAGCGCAGCGGCGTGCCGACGCCGCGCCCGGCGCCCCTGAGCGCCGCGCGCAGGTCGTTGCCGACGAAGCGCTCGTGGCGGTAGCGCACGCAGAACTGGATGCCGAAATCCACCCCGATGCCGACGAACAGCGCCACGAAGGCGATCGAGATGATGTTGAAGACATGCGCGACATAGAGGCCGAGCGCCATGGTGATGGCGAGCCCGACGAACAGCGTCACCAGGATGCAGGCGATGATCTTAAACGAGCGCACCCGCCAGCCACAGGGTGGCGAGCACCGCCAGCATCATCGCCGCGCCCATCAGCCAGGCCCGCTCGGCCAGGCGTTCCGAACTCCTCGTCCGACAGCGGCACCGGCCCGGTCAGCCGCACCGTGACGCCGTTGTCCCTGGTCAGGTGCAGTTCCGCCGCCGCGGCGCGGATCGCGTCGGTCGCGCCCGCCCCCGGTTCCAGCGCCCGAAGTCGAGCTGCGGCTGCACCCTCGATGAAGCGCCGCGTCTCGCGCCGCGTCGGCGGCGCGCCGGTGACCAGCGAGCGCCAGGACAGATGCGCCTTCTCGCCGGCCGCGACTTTTTCCCAGCGTGTCGCCGAATGCCGTCACCGGCCGCGCGATGTCGGCCAGCGTCGCCTGGCCGTGCGCGACGCCGAGCAGCGCCGTCTGCAGGCTCTGCATGATGCCGCGCAGCGACGGGTCGGACGCCATCGGCCCCAGGAACGGCGCCGCCGCGATCATCTGCGCGGTGTTCGCCTTGACCTCGGCGAGGGGGAGGAAACAGCAGCCCGTTGCGGTTGAAGAAGTCGCCGCCGTCCGGGCGCCGCACCACCGAGAACAGCCTGGTCTCGCCCGCCAGCTTGGCGGTCAGGGCCGCGCGTCGCCGCTTCCGCGAGTTCCGGCGTCTCGCCGTCGACCACGATCAGGATCAGGTTCACCTGCTGCGGGAACAGCGAGTCGAAATGGATTTCGCGCTGCCGCCACTCGACCTTGGGCGAGATCAGCTTGGTCGAATCGGTGTCCATGTGAAATTGCCGCGGTGTACACGGCGCCGGCGACGCCCGCCGCGAGGCCGAGCGCGGCGATCAGCGCCGGTACGCGCGTGCATACCGCGACGATGCGTTCGATCCAGGTCATGGGGCTCGCTTGTAGCGGAGGCTCAGAAGTCGGGCAAACCGGCTATGTCGGGTTCGCCGTTTGCGGATCTCCGCGTTGCGCGACTGGCGATACAGGCTGCGGGTCGTGGCATAGAGGTCGATCGAGGAGCGCTGGATTTCGCGCAACGCGGTCAGGCTCTGGGAGCGCGAATCGACCAGCGACAGCACGCGCAACGGCCAGGAGTAGTAGTAGTTCTTGTGCCGCCATCTCAGATAGCCGAGCGGATTGAGATAGCCGTCGACGAAGCTGCCGGCGATGTCGCGCGGCACCGCCGGCCCGGCCAGCGGCAGGATCAGATAGGGTCCCTCGCCGATGCCGTAATAGCCCAGGGTCTGGCCGAAATCCTCCTGGTGATAGGGCATGCCCCAGCCGGTCGCGACGTCGAACACGCCGGCGATGCCGAGCGTCGAGTTGACCGCGAAACGCCCCACACGCTTCGCCGCTGCGCGAGAAATGGCCTTGCAGCACGTCGTTGGCGAAGGTCACCGGCAGGTGCAGGTTGGTCAGGAAATAGTGCAGGTGCTCGCGGAACACGGGCGGCGCCGCGCTGCGGTAGAAGGTCCGCCGCCGGCAGCGCGACGCGATTGTCCAGGCTGTGGTTCAGCCCATAGATTTCACGGTTGAGCGGCTCGAACGGATCGTTCTGCTCGACCGCTTCGGCGTGGTCGAGCAGGCCCCGCCCCAGACGCACAGGGCCCATGACCGCTGCTAAACGCGAATATCGCAATCATCCCCCCAACAAGATCGGCCCGGCAGTCTGCTTTTTGGGGAGCTTACAGGCACTTTTCGCCGTCCGTCTACGCCGGATCGGCCGCCGCCCTGTGGGCTACATCACGACCCCGACCTGCCAGGGCACGAATTCCGAGCCGCCATAGCCGAGTTCCTCGCTCTTGCTGCGCTCGCCCGAGGCGACGCGCAGCTGCAGGTCGAGAATCTCCCCGCCCTTGTCGGCGACGCTCGCCTCGCCGCGCGCGATCGGGCCGCAGTCGATGTCGATGTCGTCTTTCATCCGCTCGTAAATCTCGCTGTTGGACGCCAGCTTGATCGACGGCGAGGGCTTGCAGCCATAGGCCGAGCCGCGCCCCGTGGTGAACGCGATCAGGGTTGCGCCCGAGGCCACCTGTCCCGTCGCCGAGGCCGGATCGAAGCCGGGGCTGTCCATGAAGACGAGGCCGCGCTCGTGGATCGGCGCCGCGTATTCGATCACTTCGTTGAGCGGCGAGGTCCCGCTCTTCGCTACCGCGCCCAGCGACTTCTCCAGGATCGTGGTTAATCCGCCCGCCTTGTTGCCGGGCGAGGGGTTGTTGTCCATCTCGGCGCCGTGGATCGCGGTGTAGTGCTCCCACCAGTCGAGCCGCGCCCGCAAGGCCGCCGACACCGAAGGCGCTTTCGCCCGGGCATAGAGCAGGTGCTCGGCGCCGTAGATTTCCGGCGTCTCCGAAAGGATCACCGTGCCGCCCAGCGCCGCCAGCCGGTCCGAGGCATTGCCCAGCGCCGGATTGGAGGTGACGCCCGACCCACGCGTCCGAGCCGCCGCATTGCAGGCCGAGGATCAGTTCGCCCGCCGGCACCTGCGTGCGGCGCGCCGCGTTGATCGCAGGCAGGATCGCCTTCAGCCGGTCCAGCCCTTCGGCGATGGGCGCGCCTGGTGCCGCCGACGTCCTGGATGGTGAAGGACTGGAACGCCGGCCCGTCGGCGATGCCGTAATCCTTCTTCAGCCGGTCGACCTGCAGCACCTCGCAGCCCAGCCCGACCAGCAGGATGGCGCCGAAATTCGCGTTTGCCGCCGTGCCCCACAGCGTGCGCTTGAGGATCTCGAAGCCTTCGCCGCTGCCCGCCATGCCGCAGCCGCTGGTGTGGGTGATCGGCACGATGCCGTCGACATGGGGAAAGTCGCGCAGCAATCCGCTGCGCTCGGCCGCTTCGGCGATGTGCCGCGCCACCGTCGCCGAGGCAGTTCACGCTCGTCAGCACGCCGATATTGTTGCGCGTCCCCACCGGCCGTCGGCGCGGCGATAGCCCAGGAAGCTGCGCGGCGTCTCGCTCCGGCGCCACGGCTCGCCCTGCGCCGCCAGCTCGCGCAGCTCCGACACACCGCGAGGTTCTGGGTATGGACATGCGCGCCGCCGCGTTGCCCTGGGTCGCGACCCCGATCACCTGGCCGTATTTGCGCACCGCGCCGCCGCTCGCGATGTCCGCCCGTCGCGATCTTGTGCCCCGAGGGAATGATCTCGCGCGCCACGACGTCTTCGCCCGCCCAGCCGCGTGCCGGGGCGCGATGCGGCGCGTCGCGATCACGACATTGTCGCTCGGATGCAGGCGTACCGTTACGGCATCATTGGTCAGGACGTCGGACAGGGGAGCTCCTTGGCGCTTGCAGGGGTTGTGCGCAACCTCCTTACATTCTAGCTCCAATCGGACCAAATGCGAGACCGTCGGAAAGACGGCGTTTTTCAGGGCAAGGCGGCCGCCGATGCGTCGGGAAACATGTTGAAGGGCCTCGACCCGCTTCTGGGCCCTGATCTGCTGCGCCTCCTGCGCGCCATGGGCCATGGCGACGAGATCGTGGTCGCCGACGCCAATTTCCCCGCCGCGAGCATCGCCCGCCGCCTCGTCCGCGCCGACGGGATCGAGGCGCGCGCCTGGTCGCGGCCATCGTCTCGGTCCTGCCGTTGGACGATTTCGTCCCCGCCGCGGCGTTCCGCATGCAGGTGTCGACGAGCCGGACGAGATCCCGCTCATCACCGGCCATTTCGCGCGCGCCCTGGCCGCCGGCGGCTATCACGGTCCCATCGAGCCGATCGAGCGCTTCGTCTTCTACGAGCGCGCCAAGGCCGCCTTCGCCGTCGTCGCCACCGGCGAGACGCGGCTCTACGGCAACCTGATCCTCAAGAAGGGCGTGATCCGCCCAGGCCAAAATTAAAGTGATCCGTATCGACGCTCACCAGCATTTCTGGCGTATCGACCGCGGCGACTATGGCTGGCTGACGCAAGACGAGCATCCCGGGATCGCGCGCGACTTTTTGCCTGCCGATCTTCTGCCGCTGCTGAAAGCAGCGAAGATCGACCGCACCGTGCTGGTCCAGGCCGCGCCAGCGAAGCCGAGACGCAATTTCCTGCTCGACCTCGCCGCCGCCACGCCCGTCGTCGCCGGCGTCGTCGGCTGGAGCGATTTCGACGCGCCCGATGCCGCTTCGCGCATCGCCCGCCTCTGCGCCAACCGCAAGCTGGTCGGCCTGCGCCCGATGGTGCAGGACATCGCGGACGACGATGGCTGCTGCGCCCCGAATGCGCCAGGTGCGTCGACGCCATGCAGCGCGGGAACCTGCGCTTCGACGCCCTGGTCAAGCCGCGCCACCTTCCGGCCTTGGCCGAGTTCCTCGAGCGCCATCCGGGTCTTCCCGTCGTCATCGACCACGGCGCCAAGCCCGACATCGCCCATACCGGCCTCGAACACCTGGGCCACCTATATCCGTCACATCGCCGGGAGCAGCGGGACGTATTGCAAGCTCTCGGGCCTCGCCACCCAGGCCCGGCCCCGGCTGGTCGGCGCAGACCCTCAGCTCTATGTCGACGTCCTGCTCGAATCCTTCGGCCCCCGCCGCCTGATGTGGGGCAGCGACTGGCCCGTCCTCAACGAAGCCGGCGACTACGCCCAATGGCTCGCTGCCTGCGAGACCCTGACCAGGAATCTCTCGCCGTCCGACCGCCAGGCCATCTTCGGCGGCACCGCGGCAACGTTTTACGGGATCGCGTGATGGGCCCTTCGCCGTGTCCATCGCCGCTCGTTTCCTCCCCCCGTTGTTACGGCTCGGGTAGCGTCAGCGTGCCCGAGGGGGACCGCGAAGCGGTGGAGGGGGCGGACTGGGCTCGGTCTCCACCGCGCTGGCCCCCTCCGTCTCGCCCGAAGTGGGCGAGCCACCTCCCCCGTAACAACGGGGGAGGAAAACGCCGGCACCGGCAGATTCGAAGGATGCGCGCGGTGATACCCTTCAACGGCCTCGGCCTCCATCTCGGCAATCTCTCGCGCCTCAGCCGCGCCAAGACCCGCTCGATCTCGCCGGAGAATTTCACCGGCGCGAAGGGCAAGGGCGGGATGGCAATCGACGGTCCCGCCGCCAACGCCGCGCGCGGGGCTGGGACAGGGCTGGAAGGTGTCGCCTTACGTCATCGTCCAGCCCGGCGAGACCTTCGAGCTCGCCAACAATCGAAGGCGAGGGCGCGATCCAGCAGATCTGGATGACGCTGGCGCGCGGCAAGTGGCGCTTTACCATCCTGCGCGCCTATTGGGACGATCAGGAACAGCCCTCGATCGAATGCCCCGCCGGCGACTTCTTCTGCAACGGCTGGGAGGCGTTCGCCAGGTCACCTCGCTCCCTGTTTGCGTCAATCCCGGCCGCGCCTTCAACTGCTATTGGGAAATGCCGTTCCGCCAGCGCGCCCGCTTCACGGTCCAGAATCTCGCCGACGAGGCCATCGTCGTCTACTACCAGATCAACTACACGCTGACCGACGTGCCCGGGGACTGCGCCTATTTCCACGCCCAGTTCCGCCGCACCAATCCGCTGCCCTATAAGAGGCCTACACCATCTCGATGACGTGCGCGGCCACGGCCACTACGCCGGCACCTACATGGCCTGGGGGCAGCAACAATGCCGGCTGGTGGGCGAGGGCGAGATCAAGTTCTATCTCGACGGCGACGGCGACTTCCCGACCATCTGCGGCACCGGCACCGAGGATTACTTCTGCGGCGCCTACGACTTCGATCCCGCATCGGCAAGCGCCTCGGCGGCTGAGCGCGACGCCAGGCTGTACTATCAGGAATTCACCACGCCCTATGCCGGCCTACCGCAGGTGATCCGCCCCCGACGGCTCCTACGCCTCGCAGACCCGCTTCGGCCTCTACCGCTTCCACGTCATGGATCCGGTGCGCTTCGAGAGCGATCTGCGCGTGACGATCCAGGCGCTCGGCTGGCGCACCCACAAGGACCGCCAATACCTGCCCTTGCAGGACGACATCGCCTCCGTCGCCTACTGGTACCAGACGCTCCCGACGGCGCCGTTCCCCGCGCTCCCGCCCCGCGATACCCTGGAAGTCATCTGATTCATGTCCATCCGCGAGACCTCCAAGCTTCCGCTCGCCGTCAAGGCGCTCTACGGCAACCGGCCAGTTCGTCGACAGCGTCAGCAGCACGGCGCTCGCCACCTTCCTGCTGTTCTACCTGACGGCGGTCTGCGGCCTCTCCGGCTCGCTTACCCGGCGCCTCGCTCTTCGTCGCGCTCGCGGTCGATGCCTTCGTCGATCCCTTCGTCGGCTCGCTGTCGGACAACACCCAATCGCGCTGGGGCCGCCGCCCACCTCTACATGTTCGCGAGCTTCCCGATGATGTTCGTCGGCCTGGGCATGCTGTTCACCGTGCCGATGGGCCTCGCCGGCATTCCGCTCTTTATCTACGTTACCGCGATGGCGCTGCTGATGCGCATCGGGCTTTCGGCCTATGTCGTCCCCTATATCGCGCTCGGCGCCGAACTGTCGGACGATTACATCGAGCGCAGCCGGGTCATCGCCTGGCGCTCCTTCTTCAGCGTGCCCGCCACCATCGTGCCGGTCGTGCTCGGCTACGGCGTCTTCCTCGCCGCAAGAACGGCCTGTTCGACCGCGCCGCCTATGTACCCTTCGGCTGGAGCTGCGCCCGCCATCCTCTGCGTCTTCGGGGCGCTGGCCGCCTTCGGCACGCTCGGCTCGATCGATCGCCTGCACCGGACCGTGCCCAGCGGCGATCACACCCCTGCGCCGCCTGGCGCGCGAGGTGCCCGAGGTCTTCCGCAACCGCTCCTTCCTCATCCTGTTCTTCACCGTGCTGATCTTCTTCGTCGCGCAAGGCACCGCCGGCGCGCTCAACCTGCACGGCAGCAAGTTCTTCTGGAACCTGCCGGTCGACGCGATCCAGTTCCTCTCCATCGTCGCTGCGCTCGGCCTGCTCGTCGGCATTCCGATCGTGGCGCTGCTCGGGCCGCATGTCGAAAAGCGCACCATGACGCTGTGGAGCCTCGCCTATATCGTCGTCGCCCAGGCCGGCATGCCGCTGCTGCGCATCGCCGGCGTGCTGCCGCCGAACGGCCCGCTGCTGACGACGCTGCTCGCGGTCAACAACGTGCTGGTCTACGGCGCCGTGACGGTCCTCGCCATCAGCTTCCAGTCGATGATGGCGGACGCCGCCGACGAGCACGAACTCCTGTTCGGCGCCCGCCGCGAGGGCCTTTATTTCTCCGGCACGACCTTCTCGGCCAAGGCGGCCAGCGGCATCGGCAGCTTCCTCGCCGGCGTCGCGCTTGACCTGATCGCCTTCCCGGTCGACATCGCGGCCAAGGGCGGCGACGCCATCCATCTCACCCGGGCGACGGTGAACGATCTCGGCATCGTCTACGGCGTGTTTGCCGGCGGCGATGACGGCGATCTGCATCGCGGTCAACTGGTTCTACCGCATCGACCGCCACGCCCATGCCCGCATCCAGTCCGAACTCGTGACGCGCCGCGCCGTGCTCGTCGCCGACAAGCTGCCCATCCCGGAGGTCCTGCCATGAGAATCGACAATCGCATCACCCGCATGCTTGGCGTCGAGTACCCCGTCGTGCAGGCGCCGATGGGCTGGATCGCCCGCGCCCAGCTTGCGAGTGCCGTCTGCATGGGCCGGCGGCAATGGGCATCATCGAGACCTCGTCGGGCGAGCTCGACGCCGTCAAGGGCGAGATCCAGAAGATGCGCACGCTCACCGACAAGCCGTTCGGCGTCAACGTCGCGCTCGCCTTCGTGCGCGATCCGGGCATCGTCAACTTCATCATCGACCAGGGCGTCAAATTCGTCACGACCTCGGCCGGCGACCCGCAGAAGATCGTGGCGCCGCTGAAAGCCGCCGGCCTCACCGTCTTCCACGTCGTGCCCTCGCTCAAGACCGCGCTGCGCGCCGTCGATTGCGGCGTCGACGGCCTGGTGGTCGAAGGCGGCGAGGGCGGCGGCTTCAAGAACCCGCGCGAGGTCTCGACCATGGTCCTCCTGCCCCTGGTCTGCGAGACCGTGAAGGTGCCGGTGATCGCCGCCGGGCGGCATGGTCGACGGCCGAACCATGGCGGCGGCCTTCATGCTCGGCGCCGAGGGCATCCAGATGGGCACCCGCATGGTCTCCGCCGCCGAATTCGCCCGTCCACATGAACTGGAAGAACGCGATCCCTCGCCGCCGCCGAGACCGACACGGTGTTCTTGAACCGCCAGGGCCCCGGCCCGGCGTTGCGCGCGCTGCGCACCGAGAAGACCACCCGCATCGAGAAGGAGCCGCCGCCCAACGTCATGGCCGAATTCGGCAGGGCCACCGACCTCTATTTCGGCGGCGACATGGAGGCCTCCATCGCGCTCGCCGGCCAGGTGGCGGGCCGCATCGACTCCATCAAGCCGGTGAAACAGGTGATCGACGAAACCATCGCTGAATTCCACGCCGTGATCGCGAGCCGGGCGAAGCAATACGCCTGACAAAGCGCGCGGGAAACGAAAACCTCCGGCGGAACGTTCCGCTTAAGGGCAATCGAGGAACTCCCATGGCCACGCGCAAAAAAGCCGCTTCGCACGCGAAAAAGCCCGCCGCGCCGGCGCGCCACGCCCATCTCTCCAGCCGCCCCGGTCTGGCAGGGCATCTGCGCCTCTCGCTGGTCTCCTGCCCGATCGCGCTCTACGGCGCCACCTCGCGCGCCGGCGACGTCTCGTTCCACATGATCAACCCCGAAACCAACAACCGCATCCGCATGGGTCCCGACCGATCCCGACACCGGCCCGGTCGAGCGCGCCGACCTCGTCAAGGGCTATGAGATCGAGAAGAACAAATACGTCATCGTCACCAATGAGGAGATCGAGTCCGTCCGCCTCGAAACCACCAAGACCATCGACATCGAGCGCTTCGTCGACGAGGGGGGGATCGACCGGCTCTACTGGAACGATCCCTATTTCCTCGTCCCCGACGGCAAGACTGGCACCGAGGCCTACACCGTCATCCGCGACGCGCTGGCCGAGACCGGCCGCATCGCCATCGGCCGCGTCGTGATGCACACCCGCGAGCGCGTCGTGGCGCTGGAGCCGCGCGACAAGGGCATCGTCGCCTACACCCTGCGCAGCCAGGACGAGGTGATCGATCCCAAGCTCGCCTTCGAGGACATTCCCGCGACGCGCAGCGACAAGCGCATGGTCGAGATCGCGCGGCGGATCATCGAGCAGCAGGAGGGCGATTTCGACCCCGCGATGTTCGAGGACCGTTATGAGAAGGCGCTGAAGGAGCTCATCCGCGCCAAGCAGAAGGGTCACAAGCCCGTCAAGTCCGAGCCGGTGGAAGACACCAACGTCATCGACCTGATGGAAGCCTTGAAGAAGAGCCTGAAGCACAGAAGCCACGTGCTCCCAACGCCAAACCCTAACCGCATGCCCAAGGCGAAGAAGAATCGCGCAACACATTGATCTGAAATGGATTTTAGATTTTCATTGAACTTTAGGGGCGGCAAATGTATATAAGGGCCTATGAAAACCCCTCGGGGAACTGTCCGCTTTGTCGGGAACCAGTGAACCGAGTATTTTGACCCCGGGGACGCCTGCCAAGGCGTCCCCGTATTCCTATCTGGTCCTTGGTTTTCTTCAATAAATTTCGGCGAGCATTTCCCATGAGTGTCGCACCTGCCGCTCCCATAACGGCTCTACGGGTTCGGGTATTCGTTGATTTTGGAATTTCACACTCTCGTCCCAAAGAGAGAAACAAGGCTTCAGAATTGACTGGCAAAAACTTGGTCAGTTGATTGCCGTCGAAGCGGCAAAGACTGTCGATCCCATTGCGACGGTAAAATACGAGGGGATGAACGTCTACGGATCATACGATCCAAACAAACCTCAAGACGCCAAGCTCAAAAATTGGCTCATGAGCACTCTGGATAAGATGGCGGGCGTCAACGTATCGGTATTGGAACGGCAGCGTAAACGATCGGCACCTGTATGTCCTCATTGTCATGCACTGGCCGCCAACTGCGCCTCTTGTGGAAAAGATATGCGGGTACGGAAGAGAAAGGCGTGGATAGCCGTATCGTAACCGACATGATCAGCTTGGCTTGGATCAACAACTACGACGTCGCTGTTCTAGTGTCGTCCGATCGCGATTTCGTGCCCGTTGCTGAGTTTCTCCAAACGAAAGGCGTGAAAGTGGTTCATGGCGCGTTTCCACCGGTGGGAAGTCAGCTCACGCAAAAGTGTTGGGCGCATATCAATATGATCGCGATGATGCCGCTCTACGAGCGCAAAGCTTACTAACGGCAAATTGTCTGCTGATGTTTCTAATAGCCACGACGTGCGGTTGGATCAGGCCAACACCTTCCGCATCGCCGGTCCCAGCGCCTTGGCGCTCTTCGCCAGATCCGCCCACGGATCGGCCTTTTTCAACAGAGGTCCGCTCGTCGCGATCGTGAACTTGGCGGGATCGAGTCCCGCTTTCACTTGGCTCCACGCAATCGGCACCGCGAGCGGCGCGCCCTCGCGCGCCCGGGGGCTCCACGGCGCGACGCCGGTTGAGGTCCGGTCGTTGCGCAGATAGTCGACGAAGATCTTGCCCGTGCGCGCCTTCTTGGCGATAGCGCGCCGGCATGTCCGCTTCCAACCGCACCGCCACGGCCTTGGCGAACGCCTTCGCCTCGCCCAGATCGAACCCTTTTTGATCGCGACCACGACATGCAGCCCCTTGCCGCCCGTCGTCTTGACGAAGGGCGCCAGGCCGAGCGCGCTCAGCCGTTTTTTGAGTTCCAGCGCGCCATCGATCACCCGCTCGAACCCCACATCCGGCGCCGGATCGAGGTCGAAGATGATCCGCTCCGGCGAGTCCGGATCGCCTTTGGCGCTGCCCCAGGGATGGATCTCCGTCACCGCCTGCTGCGCCAGCGCCACCAGCGCCCCCGCGCTGTCGAGGCCGAGGAACGGCTCCTTTTCGCCCGACACCTTGATCGCCAGCATCGGCACCTGCGTCCCCATCAGTCTGTGGCGCTGGAAGAAGGTCTCGCCCGCGATCCCTTCCGGCGTGCGCACCACCGAGATCGGCCGCTCTGCGACATGCGGCAGCATCCGCTCGGCGGCGGCTGCCATGTAGCGCGCGAGATCGAGCTTGGTCACGGCAGGCCCCCGCTTCGACGCCGGCCACAACACTTTTTCCGGATGGCTGATCTTCACGCCGAGCACGACATCGTCACCCTTCGCCGCCGCCTTCGAGACTTTCGCCGCCATCGCTCGTTTCTCCTCCGCCGGCGCGTCCGCCGCCACTTCCGGCACCACCTGTTCCGCCGGCTTGTCGGCGCGCAGGCCCTTGAACGCCGCCTGCCGGAACAGCCCGTCCGCCGTCACATCTCATACTGGATTTCCGCCACCAGCTTCGGCTCGACCCAGTTGAGATCGGGCGCGCGCGGCGGATTGGCGAAGGCCGGCGTCTTGCGCGCCAAGGGCTTCAGTTTCTTCAGCAGGTCGGCGGCAATGCTGGCCGTATAGCCGGTGCCGACCCGGCCCATATAGACGAACTTGCCGTGCTGGTGCGTGCCGACCAGCAGCGAGCGCAGCTTGCTGCCCGTCCCCCGCCATGCCCCGATCACCACTTCCTGCCCGCCGCGGCATTTGGATTTCGTCCAGCCGTCGCCGCGTCCCGAGCGGTAGGGCGCATCGAGCCGCTTGGACACGATGCCCTCCATGTCCATCTTGCACGCCGCTTCCAGCATCGCATCGCCGTGGCTCGTGAAATGCGGCACGAAGCGCAACCGCTTGCTGCCGCGCGCGTGGCGGAGCAATTCCTCCAGCACATTCTTGCGCGCCGCCAGACCCTCCTTGCGCAAATCGGTGCCGTCGGCGAACAGCACATCGAACACGAAGAACACCAGGGCGCCGGTCCTATGCTCCGACAGCGCCAGTTGCAGCGCCCCGAAATCCGCCGCGCCGTCCTTGTTCAGGGCGCAGATCTCGCCGTCGATCAGGCAATCGGGCAGGGCGCCGCCGTCCTTGGCGATCTCGGGAAAGCGTGCCGTCCAGTCGAGCCCCTTGCGCGTGCGCAGCTTGGCGCGTCCGCTTTCCACCCGCATCTGCATGCGATAGCCGTCGAACTTGACCTCATGCACCCAGCCGGCGCCGGTCGGCGGCGCCGCCAGCAGCTTGGCAAGCTGCGGCGCCACGAAGTCCGGCATGCTCACCTTGCGGCGCGGCGCTTCACGGGACTCTTTTTTTTAGCGGGGCGTCTGAGCGCTTTCACATTCTCGTCGACCGGGCGGTTGGAATTCCACACCTTGCCCGATTTCGCCGCGATCTCTTCCAGCGTGCGCCCGGTCTTGACCGAGGTGACGTCCTTGACCAGCGCATCGCCCGCCTTGCCGCGCTTGGCCTCGTCGTCGACTTCCTTGATCAGGAGCCAGTTGTGCCGGACCTTGCGCCCCGGCTTCTTCGGATCGTCGCGCATCCGGACCAGCGCCCATTTGCCCTTCATCCGCTCGCCGTCCATCACGATCTTCAGATGCCCCTTGGCGAGATCGTCTTCCGGATCGTCGCCCTGCGGTGTCCACGTCCCCCGATCCCAAAGCTGCACCGTGCCGCCGCCATACTGGCCGTCAGGAATCGTGCCCTCGAAGGTGCCGTATTCGATCGGATGGTCCTCGACCTCGACCGCCAGCCGCTTCACGGCGGGATCGAGCGAGGGCGTGCGCGTCACCGCCCAGGATTTGTAGACGCCGCCGAGTTCGAGCCGAAGGTCGTAATGCAGCCGCGTCGCGGCATGGCGCTGGATCACGAAGCGGTGTTTGTTGCCGCGCTCGACCCGGCCCTTGGGCTCGCTTGTGACCTTGAAGTCGCGCTTGGCGTGATAGGGGGAAAGACCGGCCATGGCTCAGAAACTGCCACGCCGCGGGAAAAGTTCCCACCTAGCCCTGCCGCGTATTGCTCCAGACCACCTGGCCGAGGCCGAGCACGGCGAAGATCGCGCCGTAGAGCACCCAGTGATGGTCGCCGACCATGAAGGATTTGTCGTTCGGCCCCGTCAGGTGCAGGCCCTGCAAGGCCCAGAAGCTGCCGCCGGCCAGCATCAGCACGCCGATCAGGCTGCTGACGATCCGCATCACGATGTTGAACAGGCCCCGCATGTTCCGCTCCCGCTTGTCGCGGCGGCGAGCCTACACCTCTTTGCCCGGCCCCGCCGCCCGCACGAAGGGCAGCGCCGCCGCCACCACCTCCGCGACCGGCTCGGCGAAGCCGGCTTCGATCCAGCGCCGCGCGATGTCGATCACCGCGCCCAAAAGGCCGGCGGCGACCAGCGGCGCCGTCGTCTTGGGCGCGAACAGCAGCACCAGCCGTCGCGCGGTGTCCTGCCCCGCCGCCTGCATCTCGGGGTCGCGGCCATGCGGATCGAGCAGGAAAACCCGCGCCAGCCCGGGATGCTGCGCCAGCGCGGCATAGAACCCGGTCAGGGCGCCGCGCACCGGATCGCCCGGATCGGCCCAGCGCGCCAGCTCGGCGAGCAGTTCGCGCTGCACTTCGCGGTAGGCTTCGAGGTAAAGCGCCTCGCGGTTGGGAAAGGACTCGTAGAAATAGCGCGCCGTCAGGCCGGCTTCGGCGCAGATCGCCGCCACCGTCGCGCCTTCGCGCCCCGCCCGGCCGAACACCTGGATCGCGGCAAGGACCAGCCGGGCGCGACGCTCCGTCCGGCGGTCGGCATGGCTGGCCCCGGCATAGCGGCGGCCTTTCTTCTCTTTTTCCAGCACGGGCATCTTGACTCGGTGGTGACATCTGACTATCTGATAATCAAGATTGTCAGAATATCAGATGGAGCCCGCCATGGCAGCGCCCGCGACTCTCGACCTCAACCGCCGCCGCGACTGGAAGACCGCCTTCCGCTCCATGCGCGAGCTGCTCGGCGATCCCAACAACACCCATGCCGTCTTCCGCATCATGCATGCGCTGAACGCCGGCGTCGGGGCGAAGAACTACCACCGCCTGCTGCAGACCGCCGAGGGCGGCCGCATGGCCTATCAGCGCGTCGAGCTGGTCGAGCGCCTGACCGACCGCGCATGGCTGAACCAGTTCGCGCCCGGCAGCGTCGGCGCCGCCTATCGCGCCTTCCTCGACAAGACCGGCTACTCCGCCGCCGGCCTCGAGCAGGTCGGCAACGAGACCCACGGCATCGCCGGCCGGATGGAGCATCCCTATGCCTGGTTCGGCCGCCGCGAGCGCGACGTCCACGACATCTGGCATGTCCTGACCGGCTATCAGGCCGACGATCCGCTCGGCGAGCTTTGCCTCGTCGCCTTCTCCTATGCCCAGACCACCGGGCTCGGCTGGGGCTTCATCGCGCTGATGGGCTCGCTCAAGAGCCTGCGCGAGCCGCACGGCCGTCTGGTGCGCCGCGCCGTCTGGGAAGGCTACCGCCACGGCCGCGCCGCGGCCTGGCTGCACGGCGAGGACATCGAGAAGCTGTTCGCCGAACCGCTCGACGCCGCCCGCGCCCGCCTGAAGATCGCAAAGCCCGTCTGGTACGAGCGCACGCACCGGGCCGTCGCGCAGACGGCCTCGTCCTCGGCGCTCGTCGCGGCGGAATAGTCTACTTCTTCACCCGTTCGTCGCGGAGCGCCGTGCGCCGCACCTTGCCGGCGTCGTCGCGCACGTTCTCGCGCACCAGCTCGAAGCTGCGCGGCCGCTTGTAGACCACCAGCCGCTCGGCGAGGTGCCGCTGCAAATCCTCGACATCGAGTCCCGGCCGCGGCTGGACGATGGCATGCACCCGGTTGCCCAGATCGTCGTCGGGCAGGCCGATCACCGCGCTCGACGCCACCAGCGGATGCTCCTCCAGCGCCGCCTCGATCTCGGCGGGATAGACGTTGGCGCCGCCGACCAGGATCATGTCGGTGCGCCGGTCGGCGAGATACAGATAGCCGTCGGCGTCGAACCAGCCGATGTCGCCGATCGATTCCCAGTCGCCGTTGATCACCCGCGCGGTGGCGCCGACATAGCGGTAGCTCGGCGGCATGCCCTCGGCGCGCTTCATGTAGATCTCGCCGACTTCGCCCACCGGCAGTTCCTTGCCGTCGGGCGAGAACGCCTTCATCACCCCGCCCGGATTGACGCGCCCGACCGAGCCCTTATGCGCCAGCCATTCGGTGCCCGACAGCGTCGTCGCCGCCATGCCTTCGGTGCCGCCGTACAATTCCCAGATCGTCTCGGGCCCGAGCCATTTGATCCATTCCTCCTTCAGCCAGGCGGGGCAGGGCGCCGCCAGGTGCCAGACGCTCTTCAGGCTCGACACGTCGTAGGCTTCGCGCTCCGGCAGGCGCCAGATGCGTCCCATCATGGTCGGTACGAGATAGACCCAGGTCGCCTTGTTGCGCGCGATCTCGCGCAGCGTGCCTTCGGCGTCGAATTTCGGCATCAGGATCAGCGGCGCTCCGGTCTGCAAGGCCAGGAAGGCGGTGATGAAGGGGCCGTTGTGATACATCGGCCCCGGCATCAGGCAGACGCTGTCCGCATCGATGCGCCAGAACACGGCGGTCGAGCGGTCGACCAGTCCCGGCTGTCCCGACACGATCAGCTTGGGCCGCCCGGTCGAGCCGCCGGAGGTCGGCGCCTTCCACGACGGCGACACCGCGTCGGGCAGGTCGCTCTCATCGTTCGACGCCGCCAGCAGCGCCCCCGACGACACCACCGGCCTCTCGCAGGCGAACGGCACATTGCCGACGACGATCGGCGTTCCGGCGAGTTCGACGATCGCGTTCAGCTCGGCCAGCGGCAGGCGCGACGACACCGGCTGCGGCACCGCGCCCAGCTTCCACGCCGCATAGCAGGTCTCGATGAAGGCGACCGAGTTGGCGAGCGCGATGGTGACGAAGTCGCCGAATTTCACGCCGTTGGCGGCGAGGCCGCGCGCCATCCGGTTGCTGCGCCGGTGCAGCTCGCCCCAGGTCAGGGCCTCGTCGCCGCAGCGGACGGCGAGCGCGTCCGGCTTGCGCGCCGCGACCAGCGCCAGCGCCGCCGCGATGGAAATCGGATTCTCAGGCGTTTCCGCCATCGCTCACTCCCGGAATGTTCTTGTGCGGCCATGGTTGCGGAGAGGTGGGGCGGGTGTCAAACGGGGGAGTCGTCGATGCTCCCAGCTTGGAAATTGGAGTTCAAAAAGAAAAATGATGGTCATCCCCGGGCTTGTCCCGGGGACCCATAATCACAACTGCTGCATGGGTGTTCATGGGTGCCCGGCACAAGGCCGGGCATGACGTTTGACGGATTGGAGAAATATCTACCGGAACAATCCGCTGTCGCTCAGCCCGTCGAAGATGAACTGCATCGCCAGCGCCGCCAACAGCACGCCCGAGACGCGTGCGATCACATTGGCGCCGGTCTTGCGCAGCACCCGCATCAAGGGCTCCGACAGCAGCAGCGCCGCCAGCGTCACCAGGATGATCACGCCCAGCGCGGCGAGCACCAGCGCCCCGTCCGCCGGCCCCTTGGCCTTGCTCATCAGGAGCACGATCGCCGTCATGCTGCCCGGCCCCGCTGTCAGCGGGATGGCGAGCGGGAACACCGCGACGTCGGTCTGGTGGCTCTGCGCCTCGCTCTCCTCGCTCGCGGTGATGCCGCTGATCGCCGAGTGCTGCGCCAGCAGGAGGTCCGCCGCCACCATCAGCAGCAGCACGCCGCCGGCGGTGCGGAACGCCGGCAGACCGACGCCGATCAGCGCCAGGAGCTGGATGCCGCCCAGCGCGAAGGCGACCAGAACGCCCGCCGCCACCGCCATCGCGGTGAACGCCATCACCCGGCGGTCCTTGGTCGCGGCGCCGGCGGTGAGCGCCAGGAACATCGACGCGACCTCGACCGGACCGATGGCGACGAACAGCGTGGTCAGCGCGGTGGGAAAGATATGAAACATCCGGCCTCAAGTAGCGAAGCGACAGGCCAACAAAACCCCTAGCTGCGGTCCTTGTCGTCCTGTCCCTCCGGCGGGGTTTCGACGCCCTTGCGCTTGGCCGATTTCTCGGCCCGCTTCTGCGCCTTCTCTTCGGCTTTGAGGCGCTGCGCCCGCTCGCGCTGGGTGCGTTCCTGGGAGTAGTTCGGAGGTCTGGGCGCCATGGCTTTTATCCTTTGAGGAACGCGATCATCGCGGGCAGCGCCGCCCGGTCCTGTAGCATGAACATGTGCCCGCCGTCGAAGAATTGCAGCGTCGCGCCCCTGATCCGCGCCGCCATCTTCTCCTGCGTCTCGGGGCGGGTGACGCCGTCGAAGCGTCCCGCCGCGATCATCACCGGACAAGCGATCTGCGGCAGCCGGTCATAGGTGTCGTGCTGCGCCCGCGCCGCGATCTGGCGGTGATAGCCCATGGCGCGGCCCGGCTCGTCGGCGTAAGGATCGGCGGCGGCGAAGGCGACGAACTTTTCGTATTGTTCGGGATGCGCCTTGGCCCAGGCGGCGTCGCGCCGCGTGTCGTTGACCCCGATCATGTGCCGCGCCCGCTCCTCGCGCCCCATGTGCTCGATCTCGTGGAGCGGGAACGACGCGCCGCCGGCGCCGCCCGGCGAGGTGCAGGCGAGCACCAGCCGCTCGACCTTGCCCGGATGCCGGAGCACGAATTCCTGCGCCACCATGCCGCCGAACGACGCCCCGATCACCCGTGCGCTCCGCCAGCCGACGAAATCCATCAGCCGCGCCGCGTCGTCGGCATAGTCCGCCATCGTATAGGGCGCGTCCGGCTTGGAGGTCTGTCCCAGCCCGCGCTGGTCGTAGGACAGGATGTCGAAGGCGCGCGGAAACGGCCCGTCCATCTGGTTCGGCTTGGCGCGCAGGTCCGATCCCGAGCCCGAGATGAACAGCAGCGGCGGCCCCGCGCCCGCCCGCTCGTAATAGACGTCGAGATCGCCGATCTTCGCGAATGGCATGGACAAGTCCTCCCGCCGCATCGTGACCCGCGCCGCCGGCGCTGACAACCAGTCACTCATTTACAAAGCCACGAATCGAAATTGCCCCATTTGGCCACAATCGCGGCGCAGCCTTTGCGCATGGCAAGGGAGGGACATGCCATGATCGCGCAAAACGCCAACGGCGAGGCGATCGCCGAGATCAACACCACGCCCCTGATCGACGTGATGCTGGTCCTGCTCACATTGCTCATCATCACCCTGCCGCTGCAGACCAACGCCGTGAAGATCGATTTGCCGGACGGGCGGCCGCATCCGCCGCCGCCGGTCGTGATGCTCGAAGTCGATTTCGACGGCAGCGCGATCTGGAACGGCTGGCGCATCGACCATGATACGCTCGAGGCCAAGCTCGCCGCCGCCGCGCGCCAGTCGCCGCAGCCCGAGATCCACATGATGGCCAACCGCCTAGCCCGCTACGAAGCGGTGATCAAGGTGATGGCCGACGCGGAGCGGCTCGGCCTGACCAATATCGGCCTGGTCGATACGCAGCCTTACTGACGTTCTCGCTATTAAAAAAACTGTCATCCCCGGCGAGCCGCGAAGCGGCTCGGGAAGGGGACCCAGGTAGGAAACACCGTCACGGTATTTCCTACCTGGGTCCCCTTCCCCTCGCTTCGCTCGGCCGGGATGACAGCCGTTATTTCATATCGCTAAATTTCTTCCCCTCGGCCGCCAGCTTCTCCAGCAGCGCCGCGGGCTTGAAGGCGTCGCCCATCGTCGCCTGAAACGCCTTCAGCTTGGCCAGCACCTTGTCGAGGCCGATCGAGTCGCCGTAGTGCATCGGGCCGCCGCGATAGACCGGCCAGCCGTAACCGTTGACCCACACCACATCGATGTCGCTCGGCCGGATTGCCTTCTTCTCCTCCAGGATCTTCGCGCCCTCGTTGATCATCGGATAGAGGCAGCGCTCCAGGATTTCCTCGTCGGGAATCGTGCGCGGGTTCTTGCCCGACTTGGCGACGAAATCGTGGATGATCTTCTCGGTCACCGGCGACGGCTTGGCGTTGCGGTCCGCGTCATAGTCGTAATAGCCGGCGCCGGTCTTCTGGCCGCGGCGGTCCGCCTCGCATAGGACGTCGCGGATCGTCTCGCCATGGCTCTTCTCCTTCACCCAGCCGATGTCCAGGCCGGCGAGGTCGCTCATCGCGAACGGGCCCATGGGGAAGCCGAAATCGTAGAGCACGCGGTCGACGTCCCACGGCATCGCGCCTTCCAGCACCATCTTCTGCGCCTCGCGCCCGCGCGCGCCCAGGATGCGGTTGCCGACGAAGCCGGGGCACACGCCGACCAGTACCGCGATCTTGCCGATGGTCTTGGCGAGTTTCATGCAGGTCGCGATCACCTCCTTGGAGGTATGGTCGGCGCGCACGATCTCCAGCAGCTTCATCACGTTGGCCGGCGAGAAGAAATGCAGGCCGATCACCGCCTCGGGGCGTTTCGTCACCGAAGCGATCTCATCGATGTTGAGGCCCGACGTGTTGGTCGCCAGGATCGCGCCCGGCTTCACGATGGCGTCGAGCTTGGCGAAGATGTCCTTCTTGATGTCCATGCGCTCGAACACCGCCTCGATGACGAGGTCGCAATCGGCCAGCGCCGCCATGTCGAGCGCGCCGGTGAACATGCCCATGCGCTTGTCGACCTCGTCCAGCGTGAAGCGGCCGTTCTTGGCGCTGCGCTCGTAATTGCCGCGCACCACTTTCAGGCCGCGGTCCAGCGCGTCCTGCTTGACCTCGACGACGGTCACCGGAATCCCGGCATTGACGAAGTTCATCGCGATGCCGCCGCCCATCGTGCCGGCGCCGATGATGCCGACCTTCCGAATCGGAATCAGCTTGGTGTCGTCCGGCACGTCGGGGATCTTGTTGGCGAGGCGCTCGGCGAAGAAGTAATAGCGCTGCGCCGCCGATTGCGGGCCCGTCATCACTTCCATGAACAATTTGCGTTCGGTCTTGAGACCGTCCTCGAAGGGCAGGTTCACTGCCGCTTCGATGCACTGGATGTTGGCTTCCGGCGCCTTGAAGCCGCGGAACTTGCGCGCATTGGCCTTGCGGAAATTCGCGAAGATCTCGGGATGGCCCTTGGCGGCATCGGTCTTCGTGTTGTTGTCGCGCACCTTCACCAGCGGCTTCTTCTCGGCCAGCACCTTGCGCGCGAACGCGACGGCGCCGTCCTTCAGCTTGCCTTCCTCGGCGAGCGCGTCGACCAGACCCATGGCGAGGCATTCCTTGGCCGGCACGTGCTGGCCGCTCGTCACCATCTCCAGCGCCTTCTCAGGCCCCACGATGCGCGGCAGGCGCTGCGTGCCGCCGGCGCCGGGCAAGAGGCCCAGGTTCACTTCCGGCAGGCCGCAGCGCGCGCTTGGGCTCGCGACGCGGTAATGCGCGCACAGCGCCACTTCCAGCCCGCCGCCCAGCGCCGTGCCGTGGATCGCCGCGATCACCGGCTTGGGCGAATCCTCCATCATCGCCTGCACGTCGAACAGCGAGGCGCCCTTCATGCCGCCGCCGAACTCGGAGATGTCGGCGCCGGCGATGAAGGTCCGCCCGTCGCAGATCAGCACGATGGCCTTGACCTCGGCATCGGCGATCGCCGCCTTGAACCCTTCATAAAGTCCGTCGCGCACCGCCGCCGACAAGGCGTTCACCGGCGGCGAGTTCAGGGTGATGAGTCCGATCTCGCCGTCCTTGGAAAAATCCGTCACCGTGTTGATGGCCGTCATCGTGCACTCCCCGATATTTTGTTGCTTGGCTTGCCGACAAAAAATCAGGTGGGGCGCGAAGAGTCGAGTCGTAGTTTATCCTCCCTCGCAAAGCGGGGAGGTGGCGGAGCGTAGCGACGCCGGAGGGGGAAGTCCGCCGCTGCGTAAGGATCGCTATTCCCCCAGCGCCCCGGCCAGCGCCTTCACCACGCGGCGGGAGAATGCCGCCATGTCTTCCTTGCCGCCGCTCTCGTACCAGCGCTGCGAGGCGATGCGCATGGCGCCCACCGCCGTCATCGCCGCCAGCCGCGCCCTGAGGTCGTCCTTCTTCAGCCCCTTGCGCGACGCGATCACCTCGGCCAGCGACTCTTCCAGCCGCCCGTATTTCATCTGGCTGCGGTCCTTCAGCGCCGGCGTCTCGTTCACCAGCCGGGCCAGCGCGAAGGCCTCGTCCCGGCCGTAAGGCGAGGCGCAGGCGGCGATGGCGTTCGCCGCGATGGCGAGCAAGGGCTGGTCGGCGGCCTCGCGCTTCGCCGCCGCCACGATGTCGTCGCTCGTCGAATCGAGCCAGGCGAAAGCGAGGTCTTCCTTGGATTCGAAATAGTGGAAGAAGGTGCGCCGGGAGATGCCGGCGGCCGCCGCGATATCGTCCAGCGTCGTGCCGTCGAAGCCGCGCTTGACGAACAATTTGAGCGCGCCCTCGATGATCCGCGCCCGCGTCTCCGCGCGCTTGCGCTCGCGCAGGCCGGGTGTCGGCAGAGTTTTCTTGGTCATCACAAACCCAATCGTCATCCCCGGGCTTGTCCCGGGGACCCATGAACACCCATGAAGCAGTTGTGCGTATGGGTCGCCGGGACAAGCCCGGCGATGACGAATTTAGTAGAAACTGCCCCCATTGCAATATTGCACTAAGTGCATATATCTTTCCTGCAACCCGCAGGAAACCGCCCATGCCCTGGACCGCCGCCGACATTCCCGACCAGTCGGGCAAATACGCCGTCGTCACCGGCGCGGGCGGGCTCGGCTACGAGACCGCGCTGGCGCTCGCCCGCCACGGCGCCGAGGTCGTGCTCGCCGGCCGCAATCCCGCCAAGGGCGCCCAATCGGTCGCCAAGGTCCGCGCCGCCGCGCCGGGCGCGAAGATCGGTTTCGCAGACCTCGATCTCGCCGACCTGAAATCGGTCGCCGGTTTCGCGGCGGGGCTGACCGCGCAGGGCCGGCCGCTCGATCTTCTGGTCAACAATGCCGGGGTGATGACGCCGCCCCGGCGCCAGGTCACGGCGGACGGTTTCGAGCTTCAATTCGGCACCAACCACTTGGCGCATTTCGCGCTGACCGCGCGGCTCCTGCCGCTGCTGCGCCAGGCGCCGCGGCCGCGCGTGACGACGGTGTCCAGCAGCATGCACCGCATCGGCCGGATCGATTTCGCCGATCTCCAGGCGGAGAAGCGCTATGTGCCCCGTGCCGGCTACGGCCAGTCCAAGCTCGCCAATCTGCTGTTCACGCTGGAGCTTCAGCGCCGCAGCGATGCGCGCGGCTGGAACATCCTTGCCAACGCCGCCGATCCCGGCTTTGCGCTGACCGACCTGATCCCCAACGGCCCCGGCACCGAGAGCCCCCTATATTGGGTCAGCCGCCTTGTCGCGCGTTTCGCGTCGCAGTCGCCGGCCGAAGGCGCCCTGCCGCAACTCTTCGGCGCGACGTCGCCCGACGCGAAGGGCGGCGCCTATTACGGCCCCAGCGGCCGCCTCGGCCTCGTCGGCCCGCCGGGCCCGGCGAAGATGTCGGCACGGGCGCGGGACAAAAAGGTCGCGGCGCGGCTGTGGGAGGTCTCGGAAAAACTGGCCGGCGTCGCCTAGAACAAGTGCTCGGCCAGCCAGGCATCGCGGTCGCGCCGCGCCGCCGGCACCGCCAGGTCGTGATCGCCGTCGTAGAAGATCGCCGTCTTGGGGCCGGGCGCCAGGCCGATGAAGGTCAGCGCTTTGGCTTCCGGCACGAAGTAGTCCTTGGTCGCGAACTGGAACAGCAGCGCCTTGCCGGAGAGCGCGCGCAATCCGGCGCCGATGTCATAGCGCGCCATCGCCGCGCTGTAGCCCGGCAGGTCCGGATAGGCGGCCTTGGCCTTGCCCAGGCGGTACCATTCCGCCAGCGTCGGCACCGCCGCCATCAGCACCCAGGCCTTGGGCCGCAGATCCGCATTCGCCATCAAGGCCCCGAACATGGCGCCGAAATCGTGCGCCACGAAGCCGATGCGCGCCGCATCGACGCCGTCCTGCGCCAGCAGCAGGTCGAGGGCGCGGCGCATCTCGATGACCTGCGCCTCGGCCAGCTTCCCGTCCTTTGCCGCGTCGGGCCCGACGCTCTCGAACCAGCCCGGCGCCGCCCACATCGTGTCGATCAGCAGCGACACCGCGCCCTTGCGCGCCAGCGCGATCGCGTCCGGCTCGAACTCGGTGTGGTTGGTGGTCGCGGGCTCGCCCAGCCAGTGGACGAACAGCAGGCCGGGATGGGAACCCTTGCCCGTGCCGCGGATGATCTCGCCGCTGACCTTGTGCCCGTTCGGCGCGGTGAAGCTGACGTCCTGCGCCACGACGCCTTTTTCCAGCGTGCGCACCGCGCCCAGCACCGGCGCCATCGGCACCGCCGCGTCATAGGCATAGAGATCGGCCGCGCCGGCGGGCGCCGCGGCGCACCACAGCGCGGCGGCGAACAAAGTGCTGCGAACGATCATCGAAGGCCCCCCGAAACCTGCGCGAGATTGGCATTGCCGGGATGCGGCGCCGATCACTTCGGCGTGAAGCGCGGGCGGCGAACGCGCCCCCGCCGCGTCAGGAGAACTGCCGCGGCTTCGGGCCCAGATCCTTCGTCATCTCCAGCGCTTCGTCCGCGACATAGCCGTTGGTCTCCCGCTCGCGCCCGAAGGTCGACATCGGGCCGTGGCCGGGCACGAAATGCATGTCGCTGCCCAGCGGCCAGAGCCGGCCGGTGATCGAGTCGATGAGCTGCTGGTGATTGCCGCGCGGAAAATCGGTGCGCCCGATCGAGCCGGCGAACAGCACGTCGCCGACGAACGCGATCCTGGCGTCCGCGTGATAGAACACGACATGCCCCGGCGTGTGCCCGGGGCAGTGCCGCACGCCGAACGTCGCTTCGCCCACCGTCACCGTGTCGCCGTCCTCCAGCCAGCGGTCCGGCGTGCAGTTCTCGGCGTCGGCGAAGCCCGGCCGCGCGGCGTTGCGTCCCAGCTCGTCGAGCAGGAATGCGTCGTCCTTGTGCGGGCCTTCGATTTTGACCCCGAAGGCGCGCGCCAGCTTGGCCGCGCCGCTGGCATGGTCGAGATGGCCATGGGTCAGAAGGATCTTTTCCAGCGTCACCCCCGCCGTCGCCAGCGCCGCCTTCAGCCGGTCGAGGTCCCCGCCGGGGTCGATCAGCGCCCCCTTCATGGTGCGCGTGCACCACACCAGGGAACAATTCTGCTGGTAGGGGGTGACCGGAAGGATCGCGGCCTTGATCGGGGTCGTTTCCATTCCATCTGAGATAAGGGCTGGCGCGAAAGAGGTCCATCGCCCGCCGTCGCGGACAGGAAGGTTTATTGTTTTCAAGCAACTACCGGTCCCGAAGGCCGATAGAACGGTAATTTAATTACAGGCGATTCACTAGCCAAGGCGTAACCAAGGTGCAACAAATCGCCCGAAAATGACGAGGAAATGTCAATAAAATCACGGGGTTTGCTGGAAAATCAACCAAACCTCCGCTAAGGTTCCGAGGACCGAAAGGTTAGAGTGGGAATAGACGTGTCATGAAGGGTTGGGTCCGCCGCGCATTCTGCGCCGTCGCGGGGTCGCTTGCGCTCGCAAGCGCCGCGTTTGCGGCTGCGCCGGCCGTCGACACCTTCACCCCGTTGAACGCACCGGCCGGCGCGCTCGACAGCACCGTCGATCTCAGCCAGACCTTCTCCCTGCCGGAAGCCTCCTACGGTCCGCCGGCGGCGCAGGCGCGCCTCTCGGTGTCGAACGTCGCGACGAGCGTGGCGCTGATCACCGGCCTCGATCTCGAACTCGGCTACAAGGTCGATCTCGCCGGCCGCCTCTCCGCCGTGGACGCCGGCGATACGCACGCCTTCAACGGCCTGTTCCTTTCCGCCGCCTCGTCCGGCAATCCCTACGCCTCGCTGGCGAGCGGCGGCGATTTCCTCGGCGCCGCGGCGGCGCTCGCCGACGACCTGCATGTCAGCGTCGGCGTCGCCAGTCTGGCGCCCGGCTTCTCGACCTTTTCCCCCGACGCCTACACCGCGCTGGCGCGGCTCGGCGGCGTGCCCGCGCCCTATACGCCGCGCAGCGCCACCTCGCTGCTCGCCGGCGTCGCCTGGGACATCGCCGAATGGGGCGAACTCGGCCTGATCGGCTCGCACACCACCGAACGCGACAGCATCCTGGGCAGCCCGGCGCCCGGTGCGGCCGCGAGCACCAGCGCCCTCGGCGTCGCGGCACGGGTCCGTCTCGGCAATGGCTGGGTGACGACCGCGTCGTACAGCGAAGGCATCACCCAGCTCGATCTCAAGCCCGGCATCGTGCCCGTGCCGCTGGGCGACGACGTGCGCAGCCGCTCCTACGGCATCGCCATCGCCAAGAACGGCCTGTTCGGCGACGACGCGCTGGGCCTGGCGGTGTCGCGCCCGGTGCTGGGCGGCGGCAGCGGCGAGTTCATCACCATGCCGGGCTCCACCGGCCGTCCCGCCTTCTTCAGCCGCAACCATCTGCTCGAAGGCGCCGCGACCGAAACCGACGTCGAGATCGGCTACATCACGACCTTCCTCGACGGCTCGCTGGCGCTGCAGACCAACGCCTCGTTCCAGATGAACTATGCCGGCCAATACGGCACCAACGCGGTGTCGCTGCTGTCGCGGGCGCGGATCAAGTTCTGAAAATGGCGAGGCCTGCCCGCCGAAGCTTCAGCGTAGGCGGGATCAAGTTCTGAGGCGCCTGCGGCCGGCGCTGCGGGCCAGGTGGGCGCATATCTCTTCGCCCCGGCGCGGATGAGTCCGGCGCAAATCCAATGATTGCCGACACGCCGCCGCTCCGCTAAAAGCGCCGCATCTCAAGCATCCCGAAGGACGCAAAGCCCATGGCCGGCCCGCAATTCGTCTATGTCATGAAGGGTCTCTCCAAGACCTATCCCGGCGGCAAGCAGGTCCTCAAGGACATCTGGCTGTCCTTCTATCCCGGCGCCAAGATCGGCATCGTCGGCGTCAACGGCGCCGGCAAGTCGACCCTGATGAAGATCATGGCCGGGCTCGATCCCGAATACACCGGCGAGGCCTGGGCCGCCGACGGCGTGCGCATGGGCTACCTGCCGCAGGAGCCGACCCTCAATCCCGACAAGGACGTCCGCGGCAACGTCATGGAAGGCGTCGCCGCCCGCCAGGCGCTGATCGACCGCTACAACGAGATCGCCGCCAACTATTCCGACGAGACCGCCGACGAGATGGCGCGCCTCCAGGACGAGATCGAGGCCCAGGGCCTGTGGGATCTCGACTCCAAGGTCGACCAGGCGATGGACGCGCTGCGCTGCCCCGATCCCGACGCCGCCGTCGCCTCGCTCTCGGGCGGCGAGCGCCGCCGCGTCGCGCTGTGCAAGCTTCTGCTCGATGCCCCCGACATCCTCCTGCTCGACGAGCCGACCAACCATCTCGACGCCGAATCCGTCGAATGGCTGGAGCACACGCTGCGCGAATACAAGGGCTGCATCATCCTCGTCACCCATGACCGCTATTTCCTCGACAACGTCACGGGCTGGATCCTCGAGCTCGACCGCGGCAAGGGCATCCCGCACGAGGGCAACTACTCGTCGTTCCTCGTCGTCCAGGAAAAGCGCCTGCGCCAGGAAGGCGCCGAGGAAGCGGCGCGCGAGCGCTCCATCGCGCGCGAGCGCGAATGGATCCAGCAGAGCCCGCGCGCCCGCCAGGCCAAGTCCAAGGCGCGCATCAACGCCTATGACGAGCTGCTGTCGAAGAGCCAGGAGCAACGCGGCGGCACCGCCCAGATCGTCATCCCGGTGGCCGAGCGCCTAGGCTCGGTGGTGATCGAGGCGGAGAATCTCGCCAAGGGCTACGGCGACCGCCTGCTCTACGAGAACGTGAATTTCTCGCTGCCGCCCGGCGGCATCGTCGGCGTCATCGGCCCCAACGGCGCCGGCAAGACGACATTGTTCCGCATGCTCACCGGCCTCGAAAAGCCCGATGCCGGCGAATTGCGCGTCGGCCCCACGGTGCAGATCGGCTATGTCGACCAGTCCAGAGACGCGCTCGACCCCAAGAAGAACGTGTGGGAGGAAATCTCCGGCGGCCTCGACGTGCTGGAACTGGGCAAGCGCACCATGCCGAGCCGCGCCTATGTCGGCGCCTTCAACTTCAAGGGCGGCGACCAGCAGAAGAAGGTCGGCCAGCTCTCGGGCGGCGAGCGCAACCGCGTCCATCTCGCCAAGATGCTGAAGTCAGGCGCCAACCTGCTCCTGCTCGACGAGCCGACCAACGACCTCGACGTCGACACGCTGCGGGCGCTGGAAAGCGCGCTGGAAGAGTTCGCCGGCTGCGCCATGATCATCAGCCATGACCGCTGGTTCCTCGACCGCATCGCGACCCACATGCTGGCTTTCGAGGGCGACAGCCATGTCGAATGGTTCGAAGGCAACTACCAGGACTACGAAGCCGACAAGAAGCGCCGCCTGGGCATCGACGCCGACCAGCCCCACCGCATCAAGTACAAGCGGTTCACGCGGGCGTAGACGCAACGCGCGGAAAACGCCGTTGTCATCCCCGGCCGAGCGCAGCGAGGGGAAGGGAACCCAGGTGGATAGACCGTGACCGGTCTCACCACCTGGGTTCCCTTCCCTCGCCGCTGCGCGGCTCGCCGGGAATGACAGCGAAGATCGCTCGTCAGGCCACCGCCACCAACACGATCGCGCTCGCCATCGTCAGCACCAGCACCGGGATCGCCCAGCTCATATAGGTGTAGGTCTGCTCCTGCACCCAGCGCCCGAACATCTTCTCCACCACATTGAAGCGGTAGAACAGCACGTTGATCGCCAGCGCCAGGCCCAGCGTCACATAGTTCAGCGCGAACAGCCGGTTCACCGGATTGTCGCCGGTGCTCAGCACCTCATAGGCCTGGTTGACCGTGAAGTTCAGCGCGATCACCGCGAACAAGCCGCCGATGATCAGGTTCACCAGCTCGAAGGTCTCGATCGCGAACTTGCCGTCCTCCATGTGGTTCAGCCAGATCGCCAGCAAGGGGATCAGCAGCGAGGCGAACAGCGGGATGAAGATCGAGGCCAGCACCGATCCCGGCTGCCGCGCGATGGTCAACGCCGCGACGGCATGGGTGTGCATCGCGCCGTACCAGCCCTTGATCGGCACCGACGACAGCGCGACGGTCTTCAAGTCCCAGCCGTTCAGCGCCGCGTCTTGGTCGACGGTGCTGAAATCCAGGTCGTCCTGGTCGAATTGCAGCACCACCTGGTCGGCGGTCTGGTTGCGGATCGCGGGCTCGATCTGGAGCTTCTGCCGGTCGAAGGGAAAGCGCGTGACCTCATAGGGAGTGGCGAATTCGCCGCTCACCCGCTGGATCATCTCGACATCGCCGCTGGGAAAGATGCGCAGGCCCATATCGGCATAGGTCGATTCGCCCTTCTGGTTCACGATCTCGATCTTCGGCACCCACAAGCCGGCGAGCTGCGCCTTGGCGTCGTCGCCGCGATAGACCTTGGGCGGATCGGTCTGCTCCTCCGCCGGGCGCGCCAGCGACGGCACTTCCCAGCGCAGGCGGACGTCGACCGTGCCCTTGAACGTGCTCTCGTTCTCGTTGAACGACTCGACCTCGACGAAGGCGACCCCGACCTTGACGATCAGCGGCGTGCCTTTCTCCATCGGCATGGCGGGCGGCATCGCCGTGGTCTGCGCCGGCGGCGCCTCGGTGCCGGCCAGGGCGAAGCCGCCGATCCCGATGATCAGCAGCAGCAGCGCGAACAGCGAGCGCTTCATGCCTCGTGTCCCGGCTTGAGCTTGTCGTGCAGGTCGGCGAGGTCCTGGATTTCCTTGCAGAACTTGTCGGTGTCCACCGGCGGCTCGTCGACGCCGTTCTCGGCGCGCAGGCGGCTGGTGACGATGTGCAGGGGCCGAAGCAGGAAGCCGCGGATCACGATGATGATCGCGCCCGCCATGAACACGATGCCGAACACCGCCACCGTCATCTGCCAGACGAAGGACTGCCCCGCCGCGGCGCGGCTGGCGCTGAAGTCGCGCACCACGGCGATCACGCCGAGCGATTCGCCGGCGCCGTTGCGCAGCGGCACCAGCAGCACGCCATAGGGAATGCCGTCGGCCTCGCGGGCATAGCGCACCGGCTCGGCGACGCCGGAGATGTCGGCGTCGCGCACCAGGCTCTTGGCCAGCACCGCATTGGTGCTGTAATAGCGGATGAAATGGCTGAGGCGGTTCTGGTCGCTGAAGATCGCCGGATCGACGCCCTTGGCGAAATCGCGCAGCGGCTTCTCCTCGACATAGAGCGTCGCGTCGAGGCCGAACGTGGCCTTGAGCTGGTCGAGCAGCGGCCCGAAATCGAGCCCGAACTCGAAGCTGCCGATATGCGCGCCGGCCTTGTCGTGGATCGGCGCGATGCCGAAGATCGCCGGGCCCGAGCGCGCGATGGCGAAGCCCTTGCGCGGCTGGTGGTCGCGGTTCACCGCCGTCACCATCGGCCGGCTGCGCGTCAGGTCGTCGCCGAACGACCCCGGCGAGTGCAACCGCAACAGCGATACCGAGGGCGGGATGTGGAACTGCGCCTGCGCCACGCCGAAGCGGTCGTGCTGCGACTTGTACATCTCGGCATACAGCGCCAGCAGCTTGTCGCGGTCCTTGGCCGCCACCGCCTCGCGCGTCGCATCCAGGGTCGCGATCATGTCGGCGCGGGCCAGCGCCCGGTTCGCGGCGCCGTCCAGCGACGAGGTCAGGATCGACTGCATCAGCTGGTATTGCCCCTGCTCGATGGAATCGGTCAGTCCGCTGAACAACCGGTTGGAGACGAACGTCATCGTCGCGATGATCACGATGGATGCGAGGATCAGCGCGGTCGGCGCGCTGCGGCGGAAAGTCATGAAGCCCCCTAAGGTCCGCGCGCACCGCGCGCGTTTGCGGTGTCGCTGCTGGCGGACGGTGTACAGAAAGCCGCGCGGCTAGACTAGTGGTAGCTGTTCGCCAGGTCGTGCAGGTGGCTGACCAGCGTCGCGATCGAGCCGTTGTTCTGGCCGAGGAACGAGCTGAACTGATCGCGCTCCTCGATCGCCAGCCAGATGCCGGCGACGGAGAAGTCGATCACCACGAACTTGCCGTTGTCGGTCAGGACGCGGAAGTCGACTTCCAGCGGGGTCTGGCCGCTCTGGTCGTTGGGATCGATAAGCTGCGTCGTCACGATCGTGTCGCCCGGCTGGCGCTCCTGGCTGCCGGTCACCTTCAGGGTCTGGCCGGAATATTTCGCGAAATAGGACTGGTACACGGCGATGGCATAGGCCTGGAACGCGGCGGCGAACTGGTCCTGCTCCTGCGGCGTCGCGGTGCGCTTGTATTGGCCCAGCGTGAAGGTCGCGATCCGCTTCATGTCGGTCAGGCCCAGGATGAAGCTCTGGAATTGGCCGCGCTTCTGGTCGGCGCTGAGGCTCTTGTTGTTCAGGATGGCGAGGCCCTTCTGGACGTTCGCCTGCACGAAGGCTTCGGCGCCTGTCGGGGCGGCGGTCGCCGGCGCCGCCGCCAGCGCGCCCAGCGCGACCGCGAAGGCGAGAACCGCGCGGCGCGCAACCATGATTATTCCGGAAGACGTCTCAGAAGCAGGCATCGCGTTCTCTCTCTTCGCGCGCCCGAAGTGTCCGGTGCGCTTGTGGCAAGTTCGTGGCGTGAAATAAAATTCCGTCAGAAGTCCGGCAGATCCTTCGTATCGGGTCGTCCGTTGCGAATTTCGTTGTTGCGGAGCTGTCTGTAAAGGCTGCGCAGCGACGCGTAGTAGTCCACCGAGCCGCGCTGGATTCCCTGCACCGTGGAATAGGTCTGTCCGCGCAGGTCCAGCAGGGTGAAATAATAGCGCCCGGCGTCCCACCAGACATGGTTCTTGATCGGCACATAGTTCCAGGGATCGAGCACGAAGGTGTCGATCAGCAGGCCGGCGCCGTCGCGCGGCGGCTGCGGCCCGAAGAACGGCGCCACCAGATAGGGCCCCTCGCCGACGCCCCACACCGCCAGGGTCTGGCCGAAATCCTCGCCATGGCCGGGGATGTGGAAATGGCGGGTCGCCGGATCGCCGAAGCCGCCCAGCCCCAGGGTGGAATTGATCGTGAAACGCCCCAGCGTCTGCGCCGCGCGATGGGTCTCGCCTTGCAGGACGTCGTTCACGAACACCGTCGGGGCCGAGAGTTCTGGAGGAAATTGTGGAAGGCGCGGCGGCCCTTGTCGCCGACCAGGAAGAAGTAGACGCCGACCGTGGGGACGACGAAGTAGCGGTCGATCTTGCCGTTGAGCTTGAGCGTCTCGCGGTTCATCGGCTCATAGGGGTCGTTGGCCGCCAGCATCGCCGGTGTCGGCGTCGTGCAGCCGGCCAGCCACAGCCCCGTCAGGGCCACCGCCATTATCCTTGAAAAGCCCATGTTTCCCCACTGCCCGTACCCGATCTTATAGGGCGTTTGGCGTGCGGGATGCAGTCCCCAAACTGGGCTGTGACCGTATTGCATATCCATATAAAGATATGTTTATATGTCGTGGTCTAGGAGTGAACCATGGACGGTCTGGTAGCGATGTTGCGTGCCGCGGGCGATCCCACCCGCCTGCGCCTGCTGCTGCTCCTGCGCCAGGCCGAGCTGACGGTCAGCGAGCTGGTCGAGATCGTCGGCCAGAGCCAGCCGCGGGTCTCCCGCCACCTCAAGCTCCTGACCGAGGCCCACCTGATCGAGCGCTTCAAGGAAGGCTCCTGGGTGTTCTACCGCGCCGCCGACCGGGGGCAGGGCGCCGAGCTCGGCGCCGCCATCGCCGCCATCGCGCCGGCGCACGAGACCGACGCCGCGCGTCTCGCCGCCGCCCGCGACACCCGCGCCGCCCAGGCCGCCGCCTTCTTCAAGGCCAACGCCGCCGAATGGGAGCGCATCCGCGCCCTGCACGCGCCGGACAAGGATGTCGAAGCCGCCATCGTCCGCCACATCGCCGGCGCGCCGATGGATTCGTTGCTCGACGCCGGCACCGGCACCGGCAGCATGCTGGAGCTGCTCAGCCCCTATGTGAAGCGCGCCGTCGGCATCGACGTCTCGCCGGAAATGCTCGCCATCGCGCGCGACCGCCTCGCCCGCGCCCATGTCCAGCACGCCCAGGTCCGCCTCGGTGACACCTACCGCCTGCCGTTCCAGTCCGGCAACGCGCTCCAGGGCTTCGACGCGGTGCTGTTCCACCAGGTGCTGCACTATCTCGAAGACCCGCAGGCCGCGGTGGTCGAGGCGGCCCGCGTCATGCGCGCCGGCGGGCGTCTGCTGATCGCCGACTTCGCGCCGCATGAGCTCGAATTCCTGCGCAGCGACTTCGCCCATCGCCGCCTCGGCTTCTCCGATCGCGAAGTGCGCGGCTGGTTCGCCGCCGCGGGCCTCAAACCCCTCGCCAGCGAGGCGATCGGCGCCGGCAGCGGCAAGCTCACCGTCAAGCTCTGGCTGGCCGAAGCCCAGGCCAAGGCGAAAGCCGAGGCCGCATGAGCTTGCAGGAACTGGTCTCCGACACCCGGCCGATCTCGGTGTCGTTCGAATTCTCCCCGCCCCGCTCGGACGAGGCCGAAGAGACTCTGTGGAAGGCGATCCGCCGCCTGGAGCCGATGCAGCCGTCCTTCGTCTCCGTCACTTACGGCGCCGGCGGCTCGACCCGCGAGCGCACCCACGCCACCGTCAAGCGCATCGTCGAGGAGACTTCGCTCAAGCCGGCGGCGCACCTGACCTGCGTCGGCCATTCCAAGCGCGAGATCGAGGAGATCGTGCGCGGCTACTGGGACAGCGGCATCCGCCACATCGTCGCCCTGCGCGGCGACATGCCGGAGATGAGCGGCCCCTATCGCGCCCACGAAGCCGGCTATGCCTCGACCCCCGACCTGATCGCCGGCATCCGCCGCATCGCGCCGTTCGAGATCAGCGTTTCCTTCTATCCCGAGGCCCATCCCGACTCGCCGAATTTCGAGCACGACATCGAGCTCCTGAAGCGCAAGGTCGATGCCGGCGCGGTGCGCGCGCTCGGCCAGTTCTGCTTCTACAACGACTACATCGCCCGCTTCCGCGACAAGGCCGCCGCCGCCGGCATCGCGATCCCGATCGTGCCGGGCATCATGCCGACCACCGCCTTCCGCGGCGTGGTGCGCATGGCGAGCCGCGCCGGCGCCTCGATTCCGGCCTGGCTCACCCGCGCCTATGCCGGCCTCGACGAGGACGTCGAGACCCGCCGCATCGTCGCCGCCGCCGTGCTCGCCGAGCAGGTGCACGAGATGCGCGCCCGCGGCTTCCACGATTTCCACTTCTACACGCTGAACCAGGCCAACCTGACCTATGCGGCCTGCCGCATCATGGCGTTGCAGCCGAAAAACCTATGACGCTTGCACCGCACATTTCCTCCCCCGTGGTTACGGGGGAGGGGGACCGCGAAGCGGTGGAGGGGGCGGCCGCTGGGCTCGTCCTCTCCGGCGCTGGCCCCCTCCGTCTCGCTTCGCTCGCCACCTCCCCCGTAACCACGGGGGAGGAAAAGGACATCACATGAGTTTCGACCGCGCCGGCCGCATTCGCTGGATGAAGGAGGAGGCCAAGAAGCGCATCCTGCTGCTCGACGGCTCCTGGGGCGTGCTGATCCAGGGCTTCAAGCTGACCGAGGACGATTTCCGGGGCCAGCGCTTCGGCAACCACAGACACGAGCTCAAGGGCAACAACGACCTGCTCACCCTCACCCGCCCCGACGTGATCCGTGACATCGGCAACCAGTATCTCGCCGCCGGCATCGATTTCCTCGAGACCAACACCTTCACCTCGACCGAGACCTCGCAGGCCGATTACGGCCTCGAGCACCTGGTCGGCGAGCTGAACTTCGAAGGCGCCAAACTGTGCCGCGAGATCTGCGACGCCGCCTCGACCGCGTCGCGACCGCGTCTGGTCGCCGGCGTGCTCGGACTGACCAACCGCTCCGCCGGCATCTCGCCCAAGGTCAGCGATCCCGCCTTCCGCAACATCACCTTCGACGATCTGCGCCGCACCTACAAGGAAGCGACGCTGGGCCTGATCAAGGGCGGTTCCGACATCCTGATGATCGAGACGATCTTCGACACGCTGAACGCCAAGGCCGCGATCTTCGCGATCGAGGAGGCCTTCGCCGAAACCGGCGTGCGTCTGCCGATCTGGATCAGCGGCACCATCACCGACCTGTCGGGCCGCACCCTCACCGGCCAGACGCCGGAGGCGTTCTACAACTCGATCCGCCACGCCGATCCCTTCGCCGTCGGCCTCAACTGCGCGCTGGGCGCCAAGGAGCTGCGGCCCCTACATCGCCGAATTGTCGGCCGTCGCCGACACCCTCGTCAGCGCCCATCCCAATGCCGCCTGCCCAACGAATTCGGCGGCTATGACGAGACGCCCGAGACCATGAGCGCGATGATCGGCGAGTTCGCCCGCTCGGGCCTCGTCAACATCGTCGGCGGCTGCTGCGGCACCACGCCCGACCATATCCGCGAGTTCGGCCGCGTCGTCGCCGACCTGCCCGCCGCGCGAAATTCCGGCCGTGCCCAGGGCATATGCGCCTCTCGGCCTGGAGCCCTTCACGCTCACGCCCGAATTGAATTTCGTGAATGTCGGCCGAGCGCACCAACATCACGGGCTCCGCCAAGTTCCGCAAGCTGATCGCCGCCAACGACTACGAGAAGGCGCTCGACATCGCGCGCGAGCAGGTCGCCAACGGCGCCCAGATCATCGACATCAACATGGACGAAGGCCTGATCGATTCCGAAGCGGCGATGACGCGCTTCGTCAATCTTATCGCCGGCGAGCCCGACATCGCCAAGGTGCCGCTGATGATCGACTCGTCGAAATGGACGGTGATCGAGGCCGGGCTGAAATGCTGCCAGGGCAAGGCGATCGTCAACTCGATTTCGCTCAAGGAAGGCGAGGAAGCCTTCGTCGCCCGCGCCCGCGAGGTCCGCCGCTTCGGCGCCGCCGTCGTCGTCATGGCGTTCGACGAGGCCGGCCAGGCCGACAGCGAGGACCGCAAGGTCGAGATCTGCCAGCGCGCCTATCGCATCCTGGTGGACGAAGTCGGCTTCCCGCCGGAAGACATCATCTTCGATCCCAACATCTTCGCCGTCGCCACCGGCATCGAGGAGCACAACGACTACGGCCGCGCCTTCATCGGCGCCACCAGCCGCATCCGCGAGGCCTGCCCGCATTCCCACATCTCGGGCGGCGTCTCCAACTTCTCCTTCTCCTTCCGCGGCAACGATCCGGTGCGCGAGGCGATGCACTCCATCTTCCTGTTCCACGCCATCAAGGCGGGCATGGACATGGGCATCGTCAATGCCGGCCAGCTCAGCGTCTACCAGGACATCCCGACGCCCTTGCGCGAAGGCATCGAGGACGTGCTGTTCAACCGCAAGCCGGAGGCGACCGAGAACCTTCTCGGCCTGGCGCAGCGCTACAAGGGCGACGGCTCGGTCGCCGCGGTCCAGGACGCCGCCTGGCGCGCCCTTCCGGGTGCAGGAACGCATCACCCACGCGCTGGTCCACGGCATCGACAACCTTCGTCAACGAGGACACCGAGGAGGCGCGCCTCGCCGCCGAAAAGCCGCTCGACGTGATCGAGGGCCCGCTGATGGCCGGCATGAACGTGGTCGGCGACCTGTTCGGATCGGGCAAGATGGTTTCCTGCCCCAGGTCGTCAAATCCGCCCGCGTGATGAAAAAGGCCGTGGCTTATCTGCTGCCGTTCATGGATGCCGAGCAGGCCCAAGAACAAGACCAAGGAGCCTGCCGGCCGGATCGTCATGGCCACGGTCAAGGGCGACGTCCACGACATCGGCAAGAACATCGTCGGCGTCGTGCTCCAGTGCAACGGCTACGACGTCATCGATCTCGGCGTCATGACGCCGACCCAGAGATTCTCGACGCGGCGCGCGAGCACGGCGCCAATATCATCGGGCTCTCCGGCCTGATCACGCCGTCGCTGGACGAGATGGTCCATGTCGCGGCCGAGATGGAGCGCCAGGGCTTCGACATCCCGCTCCTGATCGGCGGCGCCACCACGTCGCGCGTGCACACCGCGGTCAAGATCGATCCCGGCTACCGCCGCGGCCAGACCGTCTACGTCACCGATGCGTCCCGCGCCGTCGGCGTCGCTTCCAGCCTGCTCAGCAAGACCCAGAACAAGGATTTCGTCGCCGGCGTTCGCGCCGAATACGAGCAGATCGCCAAGACCCATGCCGCCCAGCGCGCGCCCGGCCGCCGCCTGACGCTCAAGCAGGCCCGCTCCAACAAGCTCAAGCTCGACTTCGCCGCCTACAAGCCGCCGGTGCCCAAATTCTTCGGCACCCGCGTCTACGCCGATTACGACCTCGCCGAGCTCGTCAAGTACATCGATTGGACGCCGTTCTTCCAGACCTGGGAGCTGGTCGGCAAATATCCCGCCATCCTGCAGGACGCCCAGGTCGGCGAAACCGCGCGCAGCCTGTTCGCCGACGCCCAGGCGATGCTGAAGAAGATCGTCGCCGAGAAGTGGATTGCGGCCCGCGCCGTGGTCGGCTTCTATCCCGCCAACAGCGTCGGCGACGACGACATCCAGGTGTTCGGCGACAAGGCGCGCAAATTCCCGATCCACACCCTGCACACGCTGCGCCAGCAGATGGCGCGCGAGAACGACCGCCCCAACATGGCGCTCGCCGATCTGATCGCGCCCAAGGGTGTCGAGGACTTCATCGGCGCCTTCGTCGTCACCCGCCGGCATCGGCGAGCAGGCCCATATCGACCGCTTCAAGGCTGCGCACGACGATTATTCCGCGATCCTGCTCAGCGCGCTGGCCGACCGCCTCGCCGAGGCTTTCGCCGAGCACCTGCACGAACGCGTGCGCCGCGAATTCTGGGGCTACGCGCCGGACGAGACGCTCCCCAACGAGGATCTGATCGCCGAAAAGTATCGCGGCATCCGCCCCGCGCCGGGCTATCCCGCCCAGCCCGAGCACAGCGAGAAGGCGACTTTGTTCGCCCTCCTCGACGCCGAGCACAGAATAGGCGTCAAGCTGACCGAGAGCTACGCCATGTGGCCCGGCTCCTCCGTCAGCGGTTTCTATTATTCGCATCCCGAGGCGCGCTATTTCGGCGTCGGCAAGATCGAGCGCGACCAGGTCGAGGACTACGCCCGGCGCAAGGGCTGGGACCCTGGCGACCGCCCGAACGCTGGCTCGGCCCGCTCCTCAACTACGACCCGCGCGAAAAGACGGCGGCATAATTTTCCATCCTCCCGCAAGGGGAGGGTGGAAAAACAAAAGGCCGCGGCGCTTTCGCCCCCGCGGCCTCTTCAAAAATCCCCTTCGTTCGCGTTCTTAAAAGACGCCGACGACGATTGCCCCCAAAAACAAGAACACCAAACCGACCGTCATGATCTGCAGGTCGCGTACCATGGAGCCCTCCAGTTCGTGAGACGCGCGACCATCGCCGCGTGCCGCGCCGCCGTCAACGCGTGTCGAATCGGGATTCCCGGAAACGCCTGGACAATCCGCTCGGAATTATTGTGACAATCGATCATTCGCAACGCAGCAATCCACACGAAATTTTCTGCGCTATGTCACCGCGCCGGTTCCGCCCCCAAACCCGCCGCCGCCCGGCGTTTCGATCTCGATCTGGTCGCCCGCCGCGACCGCGATCTCGTCGCAGCCCTTGAGCACGACGCGCGTCCCGTCCTTGGCGATCAGCGTGTTGCGCCCGCGCGCCCCGGCGCCGCCGCCGTCGAGGCCGAACGGCGCGATCACCCGCCGGGTCGACAGGATCGCACAGCCCATCGGCTCCAGGAAACGCAGCCGCCTTGTCGTCCCGTCGCCGCCGCGCCGCGCCCCGGCGCCGCCCGAACCGCCGCGGATCGCGAATGCCTCCAGCCGCACCGGATAGCGCGTCTCCAGCACTTCGGGATCGGTGAGGCGCGAATTGGTCATGTGCGTGTGCACGGCGGACTGGCCGTCGAAATCGCGCCCGGCGCCGGCGCCGCCGCAGATCGTCTCGTAATACTGGTGCCGTTCGTTGCCGAAGGTGAGGTTGTTCATCGTCCCCTGGCTCGCGCTGAGCACGCCGAGCGCCGCGAACAGCGCATCGACCACCGCCTGCGACGTCTCGACATTGCCCGCCGCCACCGCGCCGGCGGCCGCGGCTTCAGGAACGAGCCCTCCGGCACCACGATGTCGAGCGGCTTCAGGCAGCCCGCATTCATCGGGATCTCGCTGTCCACCAGGCAGCGGAAGACATAGAGCACCGCCGCCTTGGTCACCGAGCCCGGCGCGTTGAAATTGTCGGCGGCCTGCGGACTCGTGCCGGTGAATATCGATCTTCGCCGCGCGCGCGCGGCGCGGTCCACCGTCACCCGCTATCCTGATCGTGGCGCCGCTGTCCATCGCCAGCGCGAAGCTGCCGTCCTTCAGCCGCCCGATCGCCCGGCGCACCGATTCCTCGGCATTGTCCTGCACATGCCGCATGTAAGCGGTGACGACGCCGGTGCCATGCGCGGCGCAGGCGCTGCGCAATCCCTCGGCACCGCGGGCGCAGGCCGCCGCCTGTGCCCGCAAATCCGCAAGGTTCTGCTCCGGATTGCGCGCCGGCCACGGCCCCAGCCCCAGCACCGCGCGCACCGCCGCCTCGTCGAAGCGCCCGGCATGCACCATCCGTATCCCGTCGAACAGCGCGCCTTCCTCGGCGATGTCCTTGGAGAACGGCGGGCATCGAGCCCGGCGTGATGCCGCCGATATCGGCATGATGGCCGCGCGATGCGACGTAGAAGGCGAGGGCGCCGTCCACGAACACCGGCATCACCACGGTCACGTCGGGCAGATGCGTGCCGCCGTCATAGGGCGCGTTGGTGACGAAGGCGTCGCCGTCCTGCATGTGCGGATGCTTGGCCATGATCGCGCTGACGCAATCGCCCATCGAGCCCAGATGCACCGGCATGTGCGGCGCGTTCGCGACCAGTCCGCCGGCCGCATCGAACACGGCGCAGGAGAAATCGAGCCGCTCCTTGATGTTCACCGACGTGGCGGTGTTCTGCAGCACCGCCCCCATCTCCTCGGCGATTCCCATGAAGAGATTGGCGAAGACTTCCAGCAGGACGGGATCGACGTCGTCCGTTGCCCTCCCCGTCGCGGGGAGGTCAAACGCGCGCAGCGCGTTTGGGTGGGGGGATTGCCGCCTGAGCACCACCCCGTCCGCCACGCGCTCGGCCCGCCACCCGGCCTCGACCACGATGGTCTGGTGCGGCTCGACGATCAGGGCAGGCCCGTCGGCGCTGGTGAAGGTCCCGGACCGATACACCGCCGCATCGTGCCAAGCGCCCTGGCTGAAGAAGCGCACGCTCCGACTTTCCTCCCCCGTTGTTACGGGGGAGGTGGCTCGCCCGTCCCTCACGGGCGAGACGGAGGGGGCTAGCGCCGTAGAACGAGCCCCGTCCGCCCCCCTCCACCGCTTCGCGGTCCCCCTCCCCCGTAACAACGGGGGGAGGAAAGGGGCGCCGGCACGTCCCTGACCTCCACCTCCACCGACTCCGCAATCAGCCCGCGCCCCTCGAACCCGAACCCGAAACGCCGCGCGTGGTCCGCGATTGAAGGCTTCCGCCATCTCGTCCGGCGCCCCCAAAAGCACCGGCAGCGTCGTGTCGCTGCCGTCATAGCGCACATGCACCCGCGCCGTGGCTGCCAGCAGCGTCGCGCCTTGCGCCACCAGCTCGTCCTCCGCCGCCCGCCGCAAGTCGCGCTCCGCCCGCGTCAGCAGCGCCTCGCTCTCGCGCAAAGGCTTGCCGACCGCGCGCTGCCGGTGGCTGCGCAGCGCCGCCAGCTTCATGCCATAGGCCGACAACAGGCTCGACAGACCGTGGAGGAACACCGTCGTCATCCCCAGCGCGTCGGCGACGAGACAGGCGTGCTGCCCGCCGGCGCCGCCGAAGCAGGCGAGCGCATAGTCGCGCGCGTCATAGCCCTTGGCGACCGAGATGCGCTTGATCGCGTTCGCCATGTTCTCGACCGCGACGCGGATGAAGCCGTCCGCCACCGCTTCCGCCGGCTTGCCCACGCGCGTCGCCAGCGCCGCGAACGCCGCGCCCACCGCCTCCTCGTCCAGCGCCGCGTCGCCGTTCGCTCCGAAGATCTTCGGGAAGAAGGCGCCGCGCAGCTTGCCCACCATCACATTGGCGTCGGTGACGGTCAGCGGCCCGCCGCCGCGATAGCTCATCGGCCCCGGCCGCGCCCCCCGCCGACTCCGGTCCGGCGCGGAAGCGCGCCCCGTCGAACGACAGGATCGAGCCGCCCCCTGCCGCCACGGTGTGGATCGCCAGCATCGGGGTGCGCAAGCGCACGCCGGCAATTTCGGTCTCATAGACGCGGTCATAGGCGCCGTCGAAGCGCGCCACGTCGGTCGAGGTCCGCCCATGTCGAAGCCGATGACATGTTCGAAGCCCGCTTCGCGCGCCGTCTCCGCCATGCCGACCACGCCGCCCGCCGGCCCCGAGACGATCGCGTCCTTTGCCGCGGAAGAACCCCGGGCGCCGCCAGCCCGCCATTCGACGTCATGAACGACAGCCGCACCCCTTCCAAGGCGCCCGCGATCCGCTGCGTATAGCGCGCCAGCACCGGCGAGAGATACGCATCCGCCACCGTGGTGTCGCCCGCGCGACACGAACTTCATCAGAGGCACCGCCTCGTGGCTGGTCGAGACCTGCGTGAAGCCTGCGGCCGCGGCGATCTGCGCCGCCCGCGCCTCATGCCGCGGAAAGCGATAGCCGTGCAGGAACACGATGGCGCAGGCCGCGATCCCTTGCGCCCGCGCCGCCGCGAGATCGCGCGCCAGCGCCGCTTCGTCGAGCGCCACGATGGTCTCGCCGCCGGCCCCGACCCGCTCCTCGGCCTCGATGACGCTCTCATAGAGCATGTCGGGCAATTCGATCTTCAGCGCGAACAGCTTGGGGCGGTTCTGATAGCCGATGCGCAACTGGTCCTTGAGCCCCCTGGTCGTGACCAGCACCACGCGCTCGCCCGTGCGCGTCAGCAGCGCGTTGGTCGCTACCGTGGTGCCCATGCGCACTTCGCCGACCAGTCCCGGCGGGATCGCCGCCCCGCTGGCAAGGCCCAGCGCGCGCCTTATCCCCTCCAGCGCCGCGTCGTCATAGCGTGAACTTTCCGACAGGAGTTTCAGCGTCGACAAACGCCCCGTCCGGCGCCTCGGCCACCACATCGGTGAACGTGCCGCCGCGGTCGATATAGAAATTCCAAACTCCCATTGTCATCCCCGGCCGAGCGCGCTCTTCGCGCGCGAGGGAAGGGGACCCAGGCGGGAAACACCGTCACCGTGTTTCCCGCCTGGGTCCCCTTCCCTCGCGATGCTATCGCATCGCTCGCCGGGGATGACACCCTGTTTTTAATTTCGCAATTTGCGCCCAACTGTCCTATCACTCCCCCATGTCCATCTTTGGGAAAGCTAGGCGGCGCGGCGGCGGGTTTCATGCTCGGCGGCGGGCCGGTGGGTGCGCTGATCGGCGCCCTGGCAGGCCATTTCCTGATCGACCGCGAGATGCCGCAGCTCTCGCCGGGCGAGGCGCCGGGCGTCGTCTTCACCATCGCCATGATCGCGCTCGCCGCCAAGATGGCGAAGGCCGACGGCACCGTGACCGACGAACGAGGTCGAGACCTTCCACCGCCTGTTCCGCGTGCCAAGCCACGAGAAGGCGTCGGTCGACCGCATCTTCCGCCTGGCGCAGCAGGACACCGCCGGCTACGAGGCCTATGCCTCGCAGATCGCCCAGATGCTGGTCGGCAATCCCGGTTTGCTGGAAGACATTCTCGACGGCCTGTTCGAGATCGCCAAGGCCGACGGCGTCTTCCATCCGGCGAGGCGGCGTTCCTGGAGCGCGTCGCCGACATCTTCGGCTTCACGCAGAACGAATACCGCCGCATCCGGGCCGCCCATATCGGGCCGGACAAGGGCGATCCCTATGTCATCCTGGGCGTCGCCTTCGACGCCGACGACGCGAGGTCAAGGCGACCTACCGGATGCTGGTGCGCGAGAATCATCCGGACAAGCTGATCGCCCGCGGCGTGCCGGAGGAATTCGTCCGCCTCGCCACCGACAAGCTGGCCGCGATCAACGCGGCTTACGACCGGATCGAGACGGAGCGGGGTTGGAAGAAGTAGGCTTGCGCCAAACGCCCTCACAATCACCCGGTAATGTCCCGGAGCGCGTTATCGCCCATCGCGAAGGCCGCGGCTCAAAGTTCGTGCAGAAATACAATGTGCATCGTCTCGTCTGGTACGAAGAGCACGCGCTTTATCTTGACGCCATCCAGCGTGAAACCGGCATCAAGCGTTGGAAGCGGTCATGGAAGATCGCGCTGATCGAAAAGCACAATCCAAATCGGGACGATCTTCTGGAGAAATGGAACCACTGAATCACTTGGCGCGCCAATGCGCGCCGGCTGGGTGGCCGGCCAAGCCCGGCCATGGTGACGTATCAATGCACCCGCACCGGCACCATCACGTCATGTGCGCTCACCACCGCGATCGCATGGCCCGTGGCATCGGCGATCTCGATCTGCTTTTGCGCGAGCTTCTGCGCATCGTCGCCCAGCATCTCGCGCAGCGTGCGCACCGCCGCGTCGCGCGCCGCCTGCGCGTTGGCGAACGGATACGCGTAGGAATCGCGGATCAATTCGTCGCCGTCGCGCACATTGAGATAGAAATGGGCCATCGCTCAGCTTTCGGGTTTCGCAATGACAACGGTGCGGCGCAGCATCGTTCCGCGATTCCGTAGTGAGGAATTTTCCGTATGGCGGCGCAACCCATCGCGGTTTCGCGCTGTGATCGCCGCAAAACTGTAAAGTACACGCATCTTGATTATAGGAATATAGTCATATATATTCCCACCATGACCCTCGGCTGGCTCTGGTTCTTCTTAAGTCCTCGGCCTCGCGCTGATGCTCGCCGCCGCGCAGCAGCTCGCGCCCACGGCCGGCAGGTTCTGGGCGACCGTTTTCCCTGGCCGGCGCGGTGCTCGCGGCGGCCAGCCTCGCCGCTCACCTGATCCGCCGGCGCCGCGACTGACCGGAAACCGCAGCAGAAACAGGGGATTATGAAATAGTGATGATTATTTGATGACTCCCCTTGACGAATGAGCCTTTGATGACTTTATGATGAGAACAAGGACCGAAACAGGTCCGCGCTCAAAAGGAGATTTTCATGAGCAAGATCGGAGTGGGCGTCGGCGATGATTTTCCCGTCGACGACGGCACCCCCCAAAAACACGTCCGGCCCCGAAGTCCCGCGCGACGACCGCGCCGAATTCGAAGAGTGGAAGCGCCGCCGCGACGCCTATCGCGCGCAGAAGGAAGCCTGGCGCGCCCAGAAGGAAGAATGGCATCGCCGCCGCCACGCCTGGAAAGCGCAATGGCGGGCGCAGCGCCGCGCCTGGCGCGACGACTTTCGCGACATCGGGCGCGAGTTCGCCGACGAAGCCCATTCCTACGGCCGCTACCAGCCGCTTCGGCCACTTTCCCTACGGCCTGATGCGCGTCCTGATGATCGTCGGCGTCGTGGCGCTCGCCGTCTTCGCGCTGACTCACATCGGCTACATCCTGGCCGGCGCGCTCGCCCTCGCGGTGCTGTTCGCCGCCTGGCACCACTACGGCCACGATCCCTTCGACGTCGGCCCGCGCGACTATTCGCGGCCCGTCAACGCGCCGCCGCCCGGCGCCCACGCCGTCGGTCGAAAAGCCGAACGACCCGGCCCAGTAAGGAACATGCGTATGAGACATAGACACGGCCGTTTCCACGGCGCCGCCGCGGAGGCGATGCGCGCCGCCGCCGACGCCATGGACACCGGCGAGCGCACCACCACCCCGCGTCCAGCTCGAAATGCCGCCCCAGGCGATGGAGCGCCTGCAGCGCCTGAAGGACAAGACCGAAGCCGCCTCCTATGCCGAGGTCATCCGCAACGCCCTGCGCGTCTTCGAAGCCCTGGTGCAGGAGCACGAGAACGGCGCCGAGTTCTCCTTGAAGCGCGCGAACGGGGATACCGTCGCCTACAAGATCTTCGTGTGATGCCCGATCTTCAGTCAAAGGAAGTCAGCGAAACCAAAACGCCGGCATGCTCGACCAGCTCGCGCTCGTCCTCGCCCGCAAGGGCCGCCGCGCCTGGCGCCTGACCGTCACGGAAAAAAGCCGCGTCACCCCCGCGCCTGATGCGCGTCGTGTTCGAAGGCACCGATCTCGACGAACTCGCCTGGAAGCGCGGCCAGGACCTGGTGCTGGAGCTTCCGGTGGCGGGCGCCGTCGCCCGCCGCCACTACACCATCCGTTCGCTCGATCCCAAGGCGAAGACCCTCGCCATCGACTTCGTGCTGCACGACGGGCCCAGCGCCGCCGGCGATTGGCTCCGTGCCGTCCGGCCCGGCGATGCCATCGTCGCCGCCGGACCGCGCGGCCACACCTATCTCCACGAAGCCGACTGGCACCTTTTCGTCGGCGACGAGACCTGCATCCCCGCGATCTTCGCGATGCTCGAAGGCCTGCCGCGCGGCGAGAAGGCCTTCGCCTTCCTCGAGATCGCGGACGATGCCGAGCGCCAGCCCGCGCCCGGGGATGCGACTGTCACCTGGCTGCCGCGCAATGGCGCTCCGGCCCGGTCCCAGCCGCATCCTCCATGACGCGGTCGAAGCCTTCGCCTTCCCGCCCGGCCACGGCCACGCCTACATCATCGGCGAGACTTCCAACGTCCGCGCCATCCGCCAGCGCCTGATCGCGCGCGGTCTTGGCAAGGACCGGACATCGGCAGAAGGTTACTGGCGCCCCGGCCGCATCGGCGGCCACGATCACGCTTGAGTCTTGCCGAGCCCGCGATGACGCTGAAGATCGTCTCCTGCCCCTCGCCCAACCACGATGCCCGTCCGGGCGGCGGCGCCGTCGACATCCTGGTGCTGCACTACACCGGCATGAAGACGGCGGACGAGGCGCTGGCGCGGCTGTGCGATCCAAAGGCCAAGGTCTCGGCCCATTACACCATCGGCCGCGACGGCCGCGTCTTCGCGCCCATGTCCCGGAGGAGCGCCGCGCCTGGCATGCCGGCGTCTCTTATTGGGCGGGCGAGACGAACATCAATGCCCGCTCCATCGGCATCGAGCTGGTCAATCCCGGCCACGAATTCGGCTACATCCCGTTCGCGGAGGCCCAGATCGCTGCCCTGATGGATCTCGCCGAAGGTATCTTGAAGCGCCATCCGATCCCGCCGCATCGCGTCCTCGGCCACAGCGACGTCGCCCCGGCGCGCAAGGAAGACCCCCGGCGAGCTTTTCCCCTGGAAGCAGCTCGCCGAATTCGGCATCGGCCTGTGGCCCACACCTCCCCCTCGTGGGGGTTCGGAGCAACCGCGTACGAACCAACGCGCGCCGCGCGTTGGGGTGGGGGGATTGCCGCAGGAACTTGCGCCGCAAGACCTCGCCCGCTTCGGCTACGGCCTTCCTCCGTACACGGATGTTCCTCCGGAAGCGGTGATCGCCGCCTTCCAGCGCCATTTCCGTCCCCGCTGCGATCGACGGACGCTGGGAGCGGCGAATGCGCCGCCGCGCTCGCCGCGCTTTTGCGGGGCGCAGGGCGGGGCACCGGGCCGCACGCTCTGATTGTCGGTCCCGCCGCCGCCTGCTATCGGTAAGGCGCGATTGCGCAGGGGGCCGCTGCCGTGACGTTCCGCCGATATGCCGGTTTTGCCCTTGCGCTCGCGCTCGGCGCCGCCCCCCGCCTTTGCCGACGACGACATTCCCGCCTTCGAAGTCCTGACCTGCGAGAAGGACTGCCCGCCGTTCACCCGCGCCGTTTTGCTCGACAATCCCGGCGTCCACTATCCCGAGGCCTATAATCGCCGGGTGGAATTTGTCGAAGCGATGGTCGATATCGATTTCATCATCGCCGTCGACGGCAGCGTCAAGGACGTCGTGGTCGAAACGCTGCTGGGCCCGCAGGCATTCGCCGACGCCGCGCTGCAGGCCATCGGCGGCCGCAAATACCGGCCCGCGACCGAGGGCGGCAAGCCGGTGGAGGAGTGCCACCGCGCCCGCTTCATGTTCACGATGCCGGGCGTCACCCATCCCGGCGGCCGCGCCGAGATGGTCAACGACTACCCGCAAGGCCGTCGGCCTGGCGAAGGAAAACAAGCTCGGCGAAGCGGTCGCGGCGATGCGCGCGATCTCCGCCCAGCCGGAACTGAATCTCTACGAACGCACCATGGCGGGTTTACGCCCTGGCGATCATGGAACAACAGTCGGGGCGACGCCTTTGGCCCGCCCGCGACGCGGTCCGCATCGCAACCCTCAACCGCGGCCGCTATCTGGATCAGCAGAGCGTCGACGGCGCGATCCGCCTGCGCATCCATCTCGAGGCGATGTCGGGGGAGTTCGCAGAATCCTTCGCCTGGTTCGACATCCTCAAGGCGCGCGCCCGGTTGCGTCCGACGATCCGGAGGCCGTGCTGGTCGCCAAGCTGCACGGCGCGATCGCCGCGCCGCAGCCGCTGGCGATGCGGGCGCGCATCCCGGCGCAGGGCACGCCCGCCTTCTGGCAGCACACCTTGCTGCGCCGCAGCTTCGAATTCCACGACGTGGCCGGCAAGCTGGATTCGTTCATATTGCGCTGCCAGCGCCAACGGCATCCGCTCGGTCATCAGCGGCAAGGCCAACTGGACCATTCCGGCAGGCTGGAGCGGCTGCTTCATCAACGTCACCGGCGCCCCCGGCTCGACCTTCATGTTCGTCGAGGTCGCGCCCGCGATCGCCGGCGATGTCGCGCCCGTCGAACCCTGACAGGTCCGGCACCCGCGCCGCGCCGGGCCGGCATGCAAATGTAATGCTTCTCCGGCGCCTCGCCGCTGCTAACCTCCGCGCCATGAAAACCATCGGCATCCTCGGCGGCATGAGCTGGAATCCAGCGCCGTCTACTACCGCATCCTCAACCGCGAGGTGCAAGAAGCGGCTCGGCGGCGTCCATTCCGCCAAGCTCCTGCTCTACTCCTTCGATTTCGCCGCGATGTCGGAGCTGCAGCGCGCCGGCCGCTGGGGCGACGCCGACGCCCTGATGGCCGCCGCCGCCGCGAACCTGGAAAAAGCCGGCGCCGATTTCCTCGTCATCGCCTGCAACACGATGCACTGCGCCACCTCCGCGATGGCGAAAGCCTCGTCGCTGCCGCTGCTGCACATCGCCGATCCGCTGGGGCGGGCGATCGACCGCGCCGGCCTGCGCCGCGTCGGGCTGATCGGCTCGGCCTACACGATGGAGCAGGACGGCGTGATCAAGGGCCGCCTCAGGGACCGCTACGGCCTCGATGTCCTGACGCCCCGCGGGCGAAGACGCCGCCGAGGCCAGCCGCATCATCTATGAAGAGCTGGTGCGCGGGCAATTCCTCGCGTCCTCGCGCGCCGCCTATCGCGGCATCATCGCCGGGCTGGTCGCTTCCGGGGCGCAAGGCATCATCCTCGGCTGCACCGAGCTGCCGCTGCTGATCGAGGCGGAAGACGCCGCGGTGCCGCTGTTCGACACCACGACGCTGCACGCCTTGGCTGCGGTCGACCTGGCGCTCGGCGGCTAGCGCGGCGGCGGCGCCGCGCGGTATTCCTGGGCGTGCGTCGCGCGCAGGCCCGCGAGGCCGTATTTATCGACCGCGCGCTGCCAGAACAGGAATTCCTCGACCGTCAGGGCGTAGCGGCTGCAGGCCTCGTCGAGGCTGATCGCGCCGCCGCGCACCGCCGACACCACCTGCGCCTTGCGCCGCGGCACCCAGCGGGTGCCGACCGGCGGCAATTCGAAAGTCGCCTCGAAGGGAACTCGTCCGTCCCGGCCCATCATTTCGTCTCCGCATTTCTTGTTGTTGCAAAGACGCTAAGCCGCACGCGCGCCATGCGTTCCGGCGTGGGCGGCCACAGTTTAATTCTCGTTAACGGGTGGAAAACCGCTTCGCTAAACTTGCGCGCTTCCATGCCGCCGGGGCTTCATCCCTGGAGAGAACGCACCGCCACGCGTATCGGCCCGGCGAATTGTGCATTCGATGAGAGCTGCATTATACTCCGTGGGCGTCAGATGGCTGGATGGCTGCTCTTCTTCGCAAGAAGGGGGGAGGAAAGTCCGGGCTCCACGGAGACACGGTGCCGGCTAACGGCCGGCGGGGGCGACCCCAGGGATAGCGCCACAGAAATGACACCGCCTACCCCTCCGAAGCCTCGGCGTAGGAGGGCGGCAAGGTTGAAATGGTGCGGTAAGAGCGCACCGCGTTCCCGGCAACGGGAGTGGCAAGGCAAGCCCCACCGGGAGCAAGACCAAATAGGGACGGCACGTAATCCGTTTCCGGATAGCCGTCCGGGTAGGTCGCGTGAGGCGTGCAGCAATGCCCGCCCCAGAGGAATGGCCATCCAGTCCGCGAAAGCGGAGGGACAGAACCCGGCTTACAGGCCATCTGACGCGCCTTCCTCGATGTCGCGAATCAGTTCTTCGAACGGATGGCAAATAGCGAGTTCAGAGTGAGCAATTTGCTGTTTGCGTCTCTCAGACAGTCTATGCGTCCCATAGTGTCCGGTTGTGGAAACGCCGTTTGACTTTTGAAAGGTACGAAAGCTTCTCCTGGGAACATGAGGCATTTGGCCAGCCATGCATTCTGGAACTGCTGTGCGAAACTGCCTGCAGAAATTCGCGCGATGGCTGACAAGAACTTTGCGCTATTGAAGGAAAATCCGAAGCATCCATCCCTTCATTTCAAGAAGATCGGAGAGATTTGGAGCGTCCGGATTGGCTTGCACTATCGCGCCATAGCCAAGGAGGTGGATGGCGGCATGCGTTGGCACTGGATCGGCTCACATGCGGAATACGACTACAAACTGTCCTAGAGTTCGCGGGCAGTTTCCGGCACGGAAATCAGCCTCGGATTCCTGCAGGAGCTTTTCCAGCTTGCCGCTTTTGAATCCGCTTCTATTTGCTTGTCCCATTCGAGGGCGTCCAGTTCTGCCAGACGTGCAACAAGCTTCGCCCGATCCTCGGGAGACAGCTTTACGATGGCTTTTTCGATCTCATCGACACTCATGAAACTACCCTAGCACGACGGGGCCCGAATGTCAGCGCCTAGCCCACTCCTGCCAGCGGCACCAGCTTGAAATCGATCGGGTCGCTCAGCACCTGCGCCACCGACTTGATCTTGAGATGCTGCGTCGCCTTCAGGTTCACATGCGTCAGCACCTGGCAGGCGCCCTGCGCGTCGGCGGCGAAAGGCAGGAGAATCTCCTCGACCACGATGTCGTCGCCCACCGACATGGCCAGCAGCCGGTGATCGACCGCCACCGCGCCGCGCGCCAGCGTGTTGAACAGGTTAAGCCGCACCGGCCGGTGCCGCTCCGACGCCGCCGCGAGCCAGTCCTTGCCGGTCAGCTCGGCGCCCAGGATATGGGTGTAGCGCGTCCCGGCGAGCCTGATCGTCACGCGGGCTGTCGGGCACCACGTCGAACAGGATGATGTTCGGCAGGAAGCGCTTGAGCGGCGCGGGGCGGAAGGCGCTACGCGGCGGCAGCGCGTCGCCCGGCCACAGCGACAGCCAATGCTCCGCCAAGGCGCGATTCTCCGGCTCGAGGCCGAGTTCCGCGACGATCCGCGTCGCCTGCCGTTTGTCGAACATGCGCATGACCGTGGAGCTTGCCGGCGCCGGTTGTCGCACGCCGGGGCTTAATCGTCGCTTTAACCGCCCGCGCCTGGGCCCTAAGGAGAATTGCCTAGACCGGCGCGCGCCGCGCCTATAGCCCCGCCTTCTTCGCCAGCATCCCCGCCGCCGCCGTCAGGTCCTTCTCGCCCAGCCCCGCCGCGACCGCTTCGTCGAGATGCGACCGCATCAGATCGCCCAGCGGCAGCGCGACGCCGAGTTCCGCCGCCGCCGCCCGCGCCAGGTTCACGTCCTTCAGCCCCAGCGCCAGCTTGAAGCCCGGCGGATCGAACGCCTCGCCGACGATCAGCTTGCCGTAGCCCTGGTAGAGCGGCGCCGCGAACAGCGTCGACGCCATGATCTCCTGGAACTGCGCATGATCGCCGCCGCCCTTGCGCAGCAGCGCGAAGGCCTCGCCCAGCGTCTCCACCACCGAGGCGATCATGAAATTGCCCGCGATCTTGAACAGCGCCGCGTTCTGCGCCCGCTCGCCCACCACGTGCGTCTGCCGCCCGATCGCCGCGAACAGCGGCGTAAGGGCCGCGACCGCCGCCGGCGCTCCCGCCGCGATCACCAGCAACTGGCCTTGCGCCGCCACCCCCCGGCCGCCCGAACACCGGCGCCGCGACGAAGCCAAGCCCGCGCGCCGCATGCGCCGCCTCCATCTCGCGCGCCAGCGCAAGCGAGATCGTCGCCATGCTGCAATGGATCAGGCCCTTCGCCGCGCCGTCCAGCAGGGCGCCGTCGAGGCGAAGGTCGCGGATCGCCGCGTCGTTCGCCAGCATGGAGAACAGCACTTCGCCCGTCAGCGTCCCTTCCGGTGCCGCCGCCGCCAGCGCGCCGCGCGCGGCGAGCGCCGCCACCGGCCCCGGCGAGCGGTTCCACACCGTCACCGTATGTCCCCGCCTCCAGCAGGCGCCCGGCGATCCCCGCGCCCATCGCGCCCAAGCCGATGAAGCCGATGTTCATGCAGCGATCCTTTCGCCCGTCGTGCGGCTGCGATCCTACACCAAGGGGCGGACTGCGTTGCTCGCAGGCCGCAAGCAATCCTTGTCGGCGCTCCGTACAACATCCGTGTACGGACGAGCCTCCAAACGCCGGTCTATCCACGCCGCCTTCCGAAAAACTCCGCGCCGTCTGCGCCGTTTTCGCGAGGGGCGTGGGGATAAGAAATATTTCTCATATTCCCTTGAACACGACATACAAATTCCTATTTCTCTGGGTTGTCCCCTGGAGAAACGCAACCCATGGCCAAAGACTTCGACATCAACGACCTCGAACCGGATCCCAAACGCCCCGCCCTGTACCGCACCCCGACCAAGGGCCGCCACCGCATCCTGCCCGGCATCGGCCTGCCGCCGCCCGACTTCATTGCGCCGCTGGCGCAGCGTCCGTTCACCGAGTCCTTGCCCGATCTCGACGTGCCCGGGCGTCTCGCCGAAGACGCGCCGCACCGCGTCGTGCGGCCGGCGCCGTCGCTGGCCGACACCGAGACGCTGCTGAACGGGCTGATCGGCGAGTGCGGCTTTCTCATGCGCGAGGTCGCGTTCCGCTGCATCATCCAGACGACCAGTGCCGACGACCGCGTGCGCTTCCTGAACGCCGCGATGAACCTGGCCGAAACCGGCGCCAAGGTGGCGGAGTCCGTCGGCCGCCTGCGTGGCGTCCTGACCGCGAGCGAGACCCGCCAGCGCCTGATCGTCGAGCATGTGCAGACGGCGGCGGGGGAGGGGGCTGCGCCCCGATCCGCAAAACAATGATCAAGATGTTGCGGCCCGAAGATGTCTGGCAGCCAAAGCTGGGAGCGCCGCGCGGCAACCGCAACGCGCGCAAGCACGGCCGCTTCGATGCCGAGGCGCGGCGCCTGCGCCGCCGCATCGCCGCCTGGCGCCGCACCGCGAAAGACTTGATTCTAAAGGTCGAGAACGAAATCGCCGAACGGCGCCGGCAGGCCTACCAATACCCCGCCATGAGTTCGCGCGCCCAGTCCGGCTCGCGCACCGTCCCGCGCGGCAAAAAGCCCGTCATCACCGGCTTGATGTCGAGCACCGGCGTGCCGGCGATGGCGTCCAGCCCGCGCACCGTCAGCGTCAGCCCGTCGGCGGCGAGCAGCCGGCACACCGTCACGCCGATGCGGTTGGGCCGGCCCTTGCCGCGCTGCGCGAAAATGCCGACCGGCGGCCAGTCCGCCCGCCCGCGCGGCCGGCGCGCGCCGCTGCTGATCTCATCGTCCGGCACCTGGTCGAAGTGGAACACGACCTCGATATGCGAGAAGTCGCTTAAGGCCGCCGTCGCGTCCGGCGTGAACTGCGCGGCATCGAGTTCGATCGTCGCTTCGACGCTGTCCCAGGCGTCGTCGATCGGCTCGCGGCGTCCGCCGCGCACCTGGCCGATGGGTTTCAGGAGGATCGCATCGCTCATCGCCGCTCCGCTTCGCGTCGTTGCGCGCGCCTTCTGCACCCGCGGCCCGCCGCGCGCCACTGCGCCTTCGTCATGGGCCGGGCCGCCGCCGCGCATGCCGCGCAACCAGTCCGCGTGGGCGCAAAGTCCTATCGGCACCGATAGGACTGAAAACCACGGCAGGATGTTAAGCCTTTGTTTACCTCCGTAACTGCAATCTTTACGTGTTCTGGTCTTGTTCCTGAGATTCAACGGGTAGACGAGTCGATTCTAGGGGTTGATACGTAAGACCCTCATTTTGCTGAGCTTTTTGATTGACCGCCGGCTCTGGCCCATGCTATCCCAGACTGTCCCAGGGGCTGTCGTCTAAGGCCATCCCGGCCCAGCTGCCCTAAGCCCCCTTCGGACACTGGGGGATACCTGCCAGATGACCAGCCTGCCGTTCATGTCGACGGTGATGGGGTCGCTCGATAGCAAAGGGCGCGTCTGCATCCCCGCGTCTTTCCGGCAGGTCTTGGCGGCGCAAAACACCGCCGGGGTCTACATCTATCCTTCGTTCTTCGAAAACGCGCTCGAAGGTTTCGGCCAGGTCGCGGTCGACGCGCTCAACGCCCGCCTCGCCGCGCTCGATCCGTTCCTGTCGCCGGCGCATGACGACACCGCGCGCGCCATCGTCGCGCGCACGCAATTGCTCCCCGCCGACGACGGCGGCCGCGTCCGTCTCCCCGATGCGATGATCGCGCATGCCGCCCTGAAAGACCGCGTCGCCTTCGTCGGCCTGTCGCAGAAGTTCCAGATCTGGGATGCCGACGCCTTCGCCGCCGCCGAGGCGCAGAGCATCGCCCGCCTCAAGGCGCAGCGCGAGAAGCTGCTGGAAGGTGGCGCATGAGCGGTCATGTTCCGGTGATGCTCGCCGAAGTGCTGCGGATGCTGGCGCCCAAGGACGGCGAGCATTATGTCGACGGCACTTCGGCGGGCGGCGGCTATGCCCGCGCCATCCTCGAAGCCGCCGATGCCGCGTCCTCGGCATCGACCGCGATCCCGACGCGATTGCGCGCGGCCAGGAACTGGTGCGCCATTTCGCCGGCCGCCTGACGCTGGTTCATGGCGAGTTCTCCCGCCTCGAAGACTATCTCGGCGGCGCCAGGACCGACGGCCTCGTGCTCGACCTCGGCGTCTCCTCCTTCCAGTTCGACGAGCCGGCAGCGCGGCTTCTCCTTCCAGGCCGACGGCCCGCTCGACATGCGCATGAGCAAGGACGGCATGAGCGCCGCCGACTTCGTCAACGGCGCCGACGAGAAGACGCTGTCCGACGTCCTCTTCCGCCTCGGCGAGGAGCGCAACGCCCGCCGCATCGCCCGCGCCATCATCGCCAAACGCCCGATCGCGCAGACCGCCGAACTCGCCGACATCGTCAAGGAGGCGCAAGGCCCCGCCGCGGCGCGCCATCCCATCCATCCCGCGACCCGGACCTTCCAGGCGCTGCGCATCCATGTGAACGACGAGCTCGGCGAGCTCGAGCGGGCATTGGCCGCCGCCTCGACTGCGCTGGCGCCTGCGGGCCGCCTCGTCGTCGTCGCCTTCCACAGCCTGGAAGACCGCATCGTCAAGCAGTTCTTCACCGCCCACAGCGACGCGGCGCCCAACGCCTCGCGCCATGCGCCGGCCACGCGCCGCGCCGAAGCGGTGTCGTTCCGTCTTCTCGCCAAGGGCGCGCTCAAGCCCGGCGACGCCGAAGTTCATGCCAATCCCCGCGCCCGGTCCGCCCGGCTGCGCGCGGGCGTCCGTCTCGCGGCCTAGGAGTTCGTCATGGTTCGAGTGCTCAACACCGTCTGCGTCGCCCTGATGGGGCTGTCGATCCTCGCGCTCTACCACGTGTCGGAGACGACGCGGGTCGCCGGCGTCGAGCTGCGCCATGTCGAGAGCGAGATCGCGCGCGAGCAGGCGACGATGAGCGTCCTGGAAACCGAATGGGCCCGCGTCGCCGGGCCCGAGCGCATCCAGGCGCTGGCTGAGAACCATCTCGGCCTCACCGCCGCGCCGGCGGTGCAGCTCTCCTCCTTCGAAGCCCTGCCGCGCCGCGGCGAGGATGCCCCGCTCGCCGACGCCCCGATCCGCCAGCCAACGTCCAGGCGCCCACGCCCGCGCCGCAGGCCCAACCCGGACTCTAGGCACGCCATGGAACAGGGCCCGACGATCTATCAGCGCCGCATCGTGATCGGCGCCGCCCTGTGCGCCGCGGCCTTCGCGCTGGTCGGCGTCCGCCTGGTCGACGTCACCCTGGTCAAGGGCCGCCTCGGCGGCGCCGCGTTGGGCGAAGCCGCCGTCGCGCCGCGCGCCGACCTCGTCGACCGCAACGGCGAACTGCTCGCCCGCGACCTGCCGGTGATGGATCTCTACGCCCGTCCGCACGCCCTCGACGACAAGGACGAAGCGGCGCGCGGCCTCGCCGCCGCCACCGGCGCCGACTACCGCCGCCTGCGCCGCGCCTTGGACAGCGCCAAGTCCCCCTACGTCCTGGTCCGCGCGCCAGCTCACGCCCGACGTGCAGGACAAGGTGATGCGGCTGGGCCTCGCCGGCCTGGAGTTCGAGCCCGTTCGAGCCCAACACCAAGCGCTACTATCCGCAGGGCCGCGCTGCCGCCCAGGTCCTGGGCGTACCGACCCGGACGGCCAGGGCCAGTCCGGTCTCGAAGGCGGCCTCGACGTCGAGCTGCGCACCGCCACCCACCAGCCGGTCGCCGCCTCCATCGACATGCGCGTGCAGTACATCCTCGCCGCCGAGGTTCAGGCGGCGCGCGACACCTTCCGCGCGGTCAAGGCCGGCGGCATCGTGATGGACGTCAACACCGGCGAGGTCCTCGCCATGGTGTCGGTGCCCAACTTCGATCCCAACAACCGCCATTTCACCGGCGACGACAGCGACAAGAACATCATGGCCGGCGACCGCTACGAGCTCGGCTCGGTGTTCAAGGTCCTGTCCTTCGCGCTGGCGCTCGACGACCGCACCATCCGGCTGGACGAAGTCTTCCCCATCGGCCAGGGCTTCCGGGTCGGCAAGTACACGATCCACGAAGCCGAGCACATGCCGGCGACCTACACCGCGCGCGAGATCCTCGCCCATTCCTCCAACATCGGCACCGCCCAGATCGCGCTGCGCTCCGGCGCCGCGCGCCAGCGCGCGTTCCTCTCCAGCCTCGGCCTGCTGAACACCCTGCGGACGGAACTCCCCGAGCGCGCGCGCACCGCTGTTCCCGCGCAGCAACTGGGGCACCGTCGAGACCGCCACCATCGGCTTCGGCCACGGCATCTCGGTGGCGCCGCTGTCCTACGTCGCCGCCGCCGCCATCGTGGTAAACGGCGGCCGGGCGATCGTGCCGACCTTCCTGCGCCATCCCGGGGATGCCCGCGGCGCGCAGATACTCAAGCCCGAAACCAGCGCCCAGATGCGCGAATTGCTGCGCTATGTCGTCACCGACGGCACCGGGCGCAAGGCCGATGCCCCGGGCTACGAGGTCGGCGGCAAGACCGGTTCGGCCGAAAAGCCGCGCGAGAACGGCCGCGGCTACCAGTCCCACGTCCTGGTCACCTCGTTCCTGGCCGCCTTCCCGATCTCGGCGCCGCGCTATATCGTCTTCGTCCTGCTCGACACCCCGCACGGCACCAAGGAAACCGGCGGTTTGGCGCTCGCCGGCTACAACCGCCGCGCCGCTCGCGGGCCGCGTGATTTCGCGCATTGCACCGATCCTGGGCGTGCCGCAGAAGCCGGTCGCCGCTGGCAGCGCGAGAGACCCCATAATGCCATCACAATCTGGGGACAGGATCACGGCCGGTAAGGTGGGTAAGAACGCCATGCAGGGCGTCTTGACTATACGGGGCTCGCGAGCGACAGCCGTGAGGTGAAGCCCGGCTATCTCTTCGCGGCGCTTCCCGGCACGAAAGCCGACGGCGCGCAGTTCGTGAAGGACGCGGTGGCGCGCGGCGCCGTCGCCGTGCTCGGCCGCCCCGAGGTCGCGCCGCGGCGCGGGCGCTAGGCGTGACCTTCATCGCCGACGACAATCCGCGCCTGGGCCTGGCGCGCCAGGCGGCGCGCTTCTTCGCGCCCAGCCCGGCACCGTCGCCGCCGTCACCGGCACCAAGGGCAAATCCTCCATCGTCGCCTTCATGCCGCGAGATCTGGACCGCGCTCGGCTATCCGCCGCCAGCCTGGGCACCGTGGGGGTCGTGACGCCCAAAGGAGAGATCGCGCTCAAGCACACCACGCCCGATCCGATCGAAATCCACCGCCTGCTGGCGCAACTGAAGAACGACGGCATCGAGCATTCTGGCGCTCGAGCCTCCAGCCACGGCCTCGACCAGTTCCGCCTCGATGGCGTCGAGATCGCGGCCTGCGGCTTCACCCACATCACCCGCGACCACATGGACTACCACGCAGACTTCGAGCACTACCTGCGCGCCAAGCTCCGCCTGTTCGGCGAAGTCGTGCGCGAGGGCGGCCTTGGCCGTGGTCAACGCCGACGCCGCGCATGCCGATCGTTTTGTCGAGGCGGCGAAGAAGCACGGCCTCACCGTGATGACCGTGGGCGAGCAGGGCAATGCCATCCGGCTTCTCTCCCGCGAAGCCGCCTCGACGGCCAGACGCTGACGCTGCGCTACGCAGGCCCGCGACGTCACCGTCCTCGCTGCCCGCTCGCGGGCAGGCTTTCAGGCTTCGAACGCCTTGGTCGCCGCGGGTCTCGTCATCGGCCTCGGCGGGCGATGCGGCGAAGGTCTTCGCCGCCCTGGAAACATCTCAAAGGCGCCCCCGGTCGGCTGGAGAAAGTCGCCGTCGCGGCCTGCGGCGCCCCGATCTATGTCGACTACGCCCATACCCCCGACTCGCTCGATCAGGTTCTCAAAGCGGGTCCGCCCGCATGTTACCGGCAAGCTGCATGTTGTGTTCGGCTGCGGCGGCGACCGCGACAAAGGCAAGCGTCCGCTGATGGGTGAAGCCGCCGCCAAGAACGCCGATGTCGTGATCGTCACCGACGACAACCCGCGGACCGAAGACCGCCGCCGCCATCCGCGCCCAGGCCGTCGCCGGCGCCCCCGGCGCGCGCGAGGATCGGCGGACCGCGCGCTGGCGATCCGCGAAGGCATCGCCGCGCTTGGGCTCGGCGATATTCTCGTCATCGCCGGCAAGGGCCACACGAGACCGGCCAGATCGTCGGCGGCGAAATCCGTCCCTTCTCGGACCGCGATGAGGCGGTGAAGGCCGCTCTCTCGCTGGGAGGACGCGCCGCATGACGCCCCTATGGACCCTCCGAGGAAGCGCAAGGTGCCACGCTGGGCATCCCGGCCGCGCCTTCGACGTCCAACGGCCTCTCCATCGACACGCGCACGCTCAACAAGGGCGATCTCTTCGTCGCGCTCAAGGCGACAACCGGGACGGCCACGACTTCGTCAAGGCCGCGTTCGACGCCGGCGCCGGCGCCGCGCTGGTCAGCCGCGAGCCGCCGGGACTGGGCGCCGGCGCCGCGCTGCTGGCCGTCGCCAACACCCTGCGCGGCCTCGAAGACCTCGCGGTCCGCGGCCCGCGCCCGCGCCTCGGCGAAGATTGCCGCCGTCCACCGGCAGTGCCGGCAAGACCACGACCAAGGAATTGCTGCGCCACGCGCTGGGCGCGCTCGGCCCCACCCATTGTTCCGCCGCTTCCTACAACAATCACTGGGGCGTGCCGCTCAGCCTCGCGTCGCTGCCGCGCGACGCGAAATACGGCGTGTTCGAAGTCGGCATGAACCATTTCGGCGAACTGCGGAATCTCGTGAGCTTCGTCCGCCCGCATGTCGCGCTGGTCACCACCATCGCGCCGGCGCATCTGGAATTCTTCGGCACTGCGAGGCCATCGCCGATGCCAAGTCCGAGATCTTCGAAGGCATCGTCCCCGGCGGCGCGGCGCTGATCCCGGCGGACAGCCCCTATGCCGACCGCCCTCGTCGCCCGCGCCCGCCAGGCCCACGTCCGCGCGCATCGCGAAGTTCGGTGGCCAGGGCCGGCAGCGAGGCGCGCCTCGTCTCCTACGAGGAAACCGCGGGCGGCAGCCACGTCAAGGCCGACATCTGCGGCCTTCCCGTCGACTTCCGTCTCGGCGCGCCCGGCGGACATCGCGCAAAACGCGGTCGGCGCGCTGCTCGCCGTCGCCCTGCTGGAGGGCGACGTGCTCAACGCCGCCGCGGCGCTCAAGGCTTCGCGGCGCTCAAGGGCCGGGGCCAGCGCTTCAGTGCCGGCGGCGTCGAGGTGATCGACGAAAGCTACAACGCCAATCCCGCCTCGATGGCGGCGGCGCTCGCGCTGCTAGGCACAGCCGAGGGCCGCGCATCGCCGTGCTCGGCGACATGCTGGAGATGGGACCGGACGGCACCGCCCACCATCTCGCGCTCGCCGCACCCCTCGAAGCGGCGCGCTCGATCTGGTATTCCTGAACGGCATCCAGATGAAGTCGCTGTGGGACGCGCTCCCTGCTGCGCGCCGCGGCGCCTGGGCGCTGACGTCGGGCCGAGCTCGCCGCCCCACCTCGCTGCGGCGCTCCGGCAAGGCGACACAATTTTGGTCAAGGGCTCGCTTGGCAGCAGGATGGCTGTGATCGTCGACCGCCTGAAAGCGCGGGGGGCTTAGGAAGCATGCTGTATTATCTCTCCCTTCTCACCCATCTGGACCAGTTCGCGTTCTTCCGGCTGTTTCAGCTACCTCACCTTCCGTGCCGGCGGCGCGGTGATCACCGCCCTGATCTTCGCCTTCATCGTCACGGCTCGCTGATCCAGTGGCTCAAGGTCAAGCAGGGCAAGGGCCAGCCGATCCGCAGCGACGGCCCCCAGCGCCACATCGTGGAAAAGGCCGGCACCCCGACCATGGGCGGCCTGCTCATCCTCCTGCCCTGGATCGTGTCGACCGTGCTGTGGGCCACATCTCCAACCGCTATGTCTGGATCGTGCTCTTCGTCACCGTCGCCTATGGCGCGCTCGGCTTCGCCGACGACTATCTGAAGGTGACCAAGCGCACCTCCGACGGCGTCAGCGGCTATCTGCGTCTCGCCGTCGAGTTCGGCGTCGCCTTCGTCGCGGTCGCCGCGATCATGCAGCTCGACGGCACCTCGCTGGTCGGCATGCTCACCGTGCCGTTCTTCAAGTCCTTCGCCATCCCCTTCGCATCTTCTTCATCGTGGTCGGCGGCATCGTGATCAGCGGCTTCGCCAACGCCGTGAACTTCACCGACGGTCTCGACGGCCTTCGCCATCGTGCCGGTGATGATTGCGGCCTCGACCTTCCTGCTGATCTCCTATCTCGTGGGCAACGTCGTCTTCGCCAGGTATCTTGAGCTCGTCTACGTCGCCGGCACCGGCGAGCTGATGGTCTTCCTCGCGGCGCTGGTCGGCGCCGGGCTCGGCTTTCTCTGGTACAACGCCCCGCCCGCCATGGTGTTCATGGGCGACACCGGCTCGCTGCCGCTGGGCGGCGCGCTGGGCGCGGTCGCCGTCATCGTCAAGCACGAGATCGGCTCGCCATCGTCGGCGGCCTGTTCGTGATCGAGACCGTGTCGGTGATCGTCCAGGTCATCTCGTTCAAGACCACCGGCACAGCGCGTCTTCCGCATGGCGCCGATCCATCACCACTACGAACAGCTCGGCTGGAAAGAGCCCACCATCGTCATCCGCTTCTGGATCGTCGCGGTGGTTCTGGCGCTCGTCGGCCTCGCAACCCTGAAGCTGCGGTAGGTCATGATCGCGGCGCGCTCCTTCGCACATACCGATGTAGGCGTCTTCGGCCTGGCGCGCACCGGCCTGGCGTCGATCCGCGCGCTGAAAGCCGCCGCCGCACGCGTCTATGCCTGGGACGATGCCGAAAGCCAGCCGCCGCGAGGCCGCCGCCGACGGCGCCACGGTCCTGCCCTTCGCAGACTGGCCGTGGGACAAGCTCCAGGCGCTGGTGCTCTCGCCCGGCGTGCCGCTCACTCCATCCCCGCGCCGCACGACATCGTGCGTACGGCGAAGGCGCACGGCGTCGAGGTCATCGGCGACATGGAAATCTTCGCGCGCGAGATCGGCGCCGATCCCCCGCCGTTCCCGGCCGCGCCCCCGTCATCGCGATCACCGGTACCAACGGCAAGTCGACCACCACCGCGCTGATCGGCCATATCCTGCGCGAGACGCTTCGACGTGCAGGTCGGCGGCAATATCGGCAAGGCGGTGCTCGATCTCGATCCGCCCGGCTCCAAGACGATCTATGTGCTGGAGCTGTCCTCCTATCAGATCGATCTTGCGCCCGGCCTGGTGCCCGACTCCGGTGCTGTCCAACATCACGCCCGACCACATCGACCGCCATGGCAAGCCTGGAGAACTACGCCGCCGTGAAGGCGCGCCTTCTGGCGCAGACCTCCAAGACGGCCAGATCGTGATCGGCGTCGACGATGCGCTGACCTCGGCGATCTTCACCCGCCATGCCGGCAACGGCACCCGCCGTGCCGGTCTCGGTCGGCAAGGTTCTGGGCCGCGGCGTCTTCGTGGTCGACGGCACGCTCTACGACGCACAGGGCGCCCGTGCCACCAAAGTCATGGATATTGCCGCCGCCGCGCGTCTCCCCGGAGCGCACAATTGGCAGAACGCGGCGCTCGCCTTCGCCGCCACCAAGGCTTACGTCCGCGACAGCCGCGCCATTGCCGAGGCGATCGCCGACTTCCCGGGCCTCGCGCACCGCATGGAAGAGGTCGGCCGCATCGGCAATGTCCGCTTCGTCAACGACTCCAAGGCGACCAATGCCGACGCGGCGGCGCGCGCTCTGGCCTGCTATCCCGACATCTTCTGGATCGCCGGCGGCAAGGCCAAGGACGGCGGCATCGAGAGCCTCAAGGCTTTCTTTCCCCGCATCCGCAAGGCCTATCTCATCGGCGACGCCGCGGCCGCTTTCGCCGCGACACTGGGCGGCGGCGTGTCGCATCAGCAGTCCGGCACCTTGGACGCTGCCGTCCGCGCCGCCGCGGCGGACGCGGCGCAGTCGGGCCTGCCGGCGCCGGTCGTGCTGCTGTCGCCGGCCTGCGCCTCCTTCGACCAGTTCAAGGATTTCGAACGGCGCGGCGACGCCTTCCGCGCCGCCGTCGCGGCGCTTCGCGCCCAGCCTGTGCGGGAGGCGTCATGAACAGCCGCGCCAACCGCAGCACCTATGCCTCCTGGTGGTGGACCATCGACCGCGTCGCGCTGCTCCTGATGCTGGCGCTGATCACCATCGGGCTGATGCTCGCCTTCGCCGCCAGCCCGGCCGCGACCGGTGGACCGCTCACTGCCGGCGACTTCCGTTACACCGCCAAGCAAATCCTGTTCGCCGGCATCGCCATCGGCATCCTCTTCGGCGCCTCGATCCTGTCGTTGCAGCAGCTCAAGCTGCTGGCCGCCATCACCTTCGCCTGCGCCCTGATCGGTTCGGGTCTTGTCCTCGTCGCCGGCAACGAAATCTATGGCGCCCGCCGCTCCATCGAGCTCGGCGTCTTCTCCCTCCAGCCGTCGGAATTCCTGAAGCCCGGCTTCGCCGTGCTCGCGGCTGCGATCATCGCCGACCGTCAGGCGCTGCCGCTGCCCAAGCCGCTGGTGACGCTGCTGCTCATCCTGCCGGCCATCGCCATCCTCCTGAAGCAGCCCGATGTCGGCCAGACCACGCTGCTGATCGCGCTATGGGCGGCGCTGCTGTTCTTCTCCGGCGCGCCGCTCAAATGGATGGGCGCGCTCGCCGGCGGCGGCCTCGCGCTCGGACTCGGCGCCTATGCCCTGTTCCCGCATGTGCACCACCGCATCGACCAGTTCTTCAATCCGGACGACACCGGCTATCAGACCGGTCTCGCGCTCAAGGCGTTCGCCCATGGCGGCCTCACCGGCGTCGGCCCCGGGGCAGGCACCATCAAATACCGCATTCCCGAGGCCCATTCCGATTTCGTCTTCGCGGTGGCCGGCGAGGAGTTCGGCCTCATCCTCTGCGGCGTCATCGCCGTCCTGTTCTGCGCCCTGACCGTGCGCATCCTGCTGCGCGCCGCCGAGCAGCGCGACCGTTTCTCCCAGCTTGCCGGCGCCGCGCTCGCCACCGTCACTGCGCTCCAGGCCTTCATCAACATGGGCGTCGCGGTGAATCTCCTGCCCGCCAAGGGCATGACGCTGCCCTTCATCTCTTATGGCGGCTCCTCGCTGTTCGCCGTCGCGCTGACCATGGGCTTCGCGCTCGCCGTCACCCGCCAGCGGCCGCAGACCGGCACGCGCGAGCAGTCCTTCTTCGAACTGCTGGGAGCACGCGCATGAGCGTCATCGTGCTCTCGGCCGGCGGCACCGCCGGCCATCTTTACCCGGCGCAGGCGCTGGCCGGCGAATTGCAGCGCCGCGGCCGTACCGTCGTGGTGATGACCGACAAGCGCTTCAAGAACTACGCCACCGCCTTTCCCGGCGCCACCATCGAGACGGTCCCCTCCGCCGCCTTCTCCGACCGCTCAGCCCTCGGCCTGCTCGCTTCGCCGTTCGAGATTGCCGGCGGCGTCGCGATGTCGTGGATCAAGCTCGGCCGTCTGCGCCCCGATGCCGTGGTCGGGTTCGGCGGCTACCCGTCGGTGCCGGTGATGGTCGCGGCCGTGATGAAGCGCATCCCGACCGCGATCCTGACGCCGGACGCCTTGATGGGCCGCGCCAACCGCCTGATCATGAATCGCGTCCGTCTGATCGCGGCGAACTTCCCGCTGGTGCGCTTTCTGCCCAGCGACATGTCCAAGGTCATCTACACCGGCAACACGCTGCGTCCCGAAGTGACGGCGCTCGCCGGCGCGTCCTATGAGGCACCGAAGGACGGCGGCCCGCTCAGGCTTCTCGTTTTCGGCGGCAGCCAGGGCGCCCGCATCTTCAGCGAGCTGGTTCCCGCCGCGCTCAAGCTGCTCAGCGCCGAACAGCGTGCCCGTCTGGACCTCGTGCAGCAGGCGCGCCCCGAAGACCTCGACGCCGCCAAGGCCGCCTATGCCGCGCTTGGCGTGAAGGCGGAACTGGCGCCGTTCTTCGGCGATCTGCCGCAGCGCATGGCCGCGGCGCAGCTCGTCATCGCCCGTTCCGGCGCCGGCACGGTCAGCGAGCTCGCGCTGATCGGCCGCCCCGCCATCCTGGTGCCGCTGCCGCACGCCCTCGACGACAACCAGACGCCCAACGCCGACGCGCTCGCCAATGCCGGCGGCGGCTGGCGCGTCCGCCAGAACGAGCTGACGCCGGAGAAACTGGCGCAAATGCTCGGCGACATCCTCGCCCATCCCGCCTCGCTGGCGGACAAAGCTGCCGCCGCGCGCACCATCGCAAAAGCCAACGGCACGGAGCGTTTCGCCGATGCCGTCGAGAAGATCGCGAGGGCCTCATGACCGCCCCCGCCAAGACCCGTGTTCCCCTCGATGTCGGCGTCATCCATTTCGTCGGCATCGGCGGCATCGGCATGAGCGGCATCGCCGAGATCATGCACAACCTCGGCTATAAGGTTCAGGGCTCCGACGTCGCCGACAACGCCAACGTCAAGCGCCTGCGCAAGATGGGCATCCCCATCATGATCGGGCACAATGCCGACAACCTCAAAGGCGTCCACGCCGTCGTCTATTCCTCCGCCGTCAAGGCCGGCAATCCCGAGTTCGACGCTGCCCGCGCCCTCAGCCTGCCGCTGGTCCGCCGCGCCGAGATGCTGGCCGAGATCATGCGCCTGCGCTCCTGCGTCGCCGTCGCCGGCACCAACGGCAAGACCACGACGACGACCATGATCGCGGCCCTGCTCGACGCCGGCGGGCTCGATCCCACCGTCGTCAACGGCGGCATCATCAACGCCTACGGCACCAACGCCCGCCTGGGCGCCGGGGAATGGGTGGTGGTCGAGGCCGACGAGAGCGACGGCACCTTCCTGAAGCTGCCGGCCACCGTCGCCGTCGTCACCAATGCCGACCCCGATCATCTCGATTTCTACGGCACCTTCGACAAGATGCGCGACGCCTTCCAGCGCTTCATCGAGAACGTGCCGTTCTACGGCTTCGCCGTGCTCTGCCTCGACCATCCCGAAGTCCAGGCCATGGTCGGCCGCATCGAGGACCGCCGCCTCATCACCTATGGCTTCAGCCCGCAGGCCGACGTCCGCGCCGTCAATGTCCGGTTTGCCGAAGGCGTGTCGCATTTCGACGTCGTCATCACCGACCGCCGCAAGGCCGAGCAGACCCGGCTCGAAAAGATGTGCCTGCCGATGCCCGGCGAGCACAACGTCCAGAACGCGCTGGCCGCGATCACCGTGGCGCGCGAGCTCGGCATCGCCGACGACACGATCCGCGCCGCGCTCGCCAAATTCGCTGGCGTCGGGCGCCGCTTCACCAAGGTCGGGGAATGGAAGGGCGCCGCCATCATCGACGACTACGCCCACAATCCCTTCAAGATCGCCGCCGCGCTCAAGGCGGCGCGCCAGGCCTATGCCGGGCCGGTGATCGCGATCGTCCAGCCGCACCGCTACACCCGGCTGCACGACACCTTCGAGCAGTTCGCCAAATGCCTCAACGACGCCGACATCGCGATCGTGGCGCCCGTCTATGCCGCGGGCGAGCAGCCGATCGAGGGCATCAGCCGCGACAGCTATGCCGAGGCGCTGCGCGCCCATGGCCACCGCGACGTCCGTGTGATCGACGGCGAAGCGGACTTGCCCACGCTCTTCGCCGCGCTGGAGGGCAATCTCGATGGCGGCGCCATCGTCTTTCTGGGTGCCGGTTCGATCACGCAATGGGCCCACGGCCTCGAAGCCGCGATGAAGGGGAGGGCATGATGATGGCCCGTCCCTGCGATGCGCTCCCGCCCGTGCGCGGCACCTACACATCCGGTGCGCCGCTCAAGGACCTCGTCTGGTTCCGTGCCGGCGGCCCGGCCGAGATTCTTTTCCGTCCCGCCGATGCCAAGGACCTCGCGACCTTTCTCGCCGCCAAGCCCGCCGACACCCGCGTCAGCGTGATCGGCGTCGGCTCGAACCTTCTGATCCGCGACGGCGGCATCCCCGGTGTCGTGGTCCGTCTTCCGGGTTCCATGGGCAAGACCGTCATCGACGGCACGCGCATCGTCGCCGGCGCCGCGGCGCTCGATGCCAACGTCGCGAAGTTGGCCGCCGATGCCGGGATCGCCGGCCTCGAATTCTTGCGCGGCATCCCCGGCACGGTTGGTGGTGCGCTGCGCATGAATGCCGGCTGCTACGGCCGCGAGATCAAGGACATCTTCGTCGAAGCCACCGCGATCACCGGCACGGGCGATGTCGTCGCGCTCGAGCCTGCCGACATGGGCTTCACCTATCGCCACAGCGCCGTCGCCGAAGACCTGATCTTCGTCGGCGCCACCTTCGAAGGCACGCGCGACGACCCGGCCGCGATCCGCGCCCGCATGGACAAGCTGGTCACCGACCGCGAAGCCAGCCAGCCGGTCAAGACCCGCACCGGTGGCTCGACCTTCAAGAACCCGTCCGGCAAGAAAGCCTGGGCGCTGATCGACGACGCCGGCTGCCGCGGCTTGCTGCGCGGCCAGGCGCAGGTCTCGCCGATGCATTGCAACTTCCTGATCAATATCGGCGAGGCGACCGCCGCCGACATCGAGGCGCTGGGCGAGGAAGTCCGCGCCCGCGTGAAAGAGAAATCCGGTGTGACGCTGGAATGGGAAATCAAACGGGTGGGCATAGCGTGAGCGCTTTCCAGAAAGTAGCCGTGCTGCTCGGCGGTCTCTCGGCCGAGCGCGAAGTGTCCCTCTCCTCGGGCCGGGGCTGTGCCGCGGCGCTGCGTGAGGAAGGCTTCGACGTCGTTGAGATCGATCCAAGACGTCCGATCTCGCGGCGCAACTCAACGCGGCCAAGCCCGATTGCGTCTTTAATGCTTTGCACGGCCGCTGGGGCGAAGACGGCTGCGTCCAGGGCCTGCTCGAGACCATGCGCATTCCCTACACGCATTCCGGCGTGCTGGCCTCGGCGCTGTGCATGCACAAGGAGCGCACCAAGGACATCTATCGCGCCGCCGGCCTGCCGGTCGTCAAATCCATCGTCGCCGACCGCCGCGAGGCCGGCGCGCAGCATCTGATGGAGCCGCCCTACGTCATCAAGCCGGTCAATGAAGGCTCGTCGGTCGGCGTCTACATCATCCGCAAGGGCGACAACCGTCCGCCCGCCGAACTCACCAATCTGGAATGGAACCTTTCCAACGAGATGATGGTCGAGGAATTCGTGCCCGGCCGCGAGCTGACCGTCGCGGTGATGGGTGGCAAGGCGCTCGGCCTCACCCAGATCACCACCAATCTCGCTTTCTACGATTTCGAAGCCAAATATTCCGAAGGCGGCTCGGTCCACGTCCTGCCGGCGAAGGTGCCAGAGGCCATCACCCGCGAAGCACTGTCGATCGCCGAGCGCGCGCATGCGGCCCTGGGCTGCCGCGGCGTGTCGCGCACCGACATCCGCTATGACGACACCGTGCCCGGCAAGCACCGCCTCATCCTCCTGGAGACCAACACCCAGCCCGGCATGACGCCGACCTCGCTGGTGCCCGAGCAGGCCGCCCATAACGGCATGTCCTACGCCAAGCTGTGCCGCTGGATCGTGGAGGACGCCTCATGCGATCGCTGAAGATCGACCGCAAGGCCGCCCAGCCCCGCGCCAAGGCGGGGCGCGGCTCGGCGCGGGCCGCGCGGGCCGCGGCGCCGGCCAAGTCCTTCGGTCGCCGCAGGAAGCCGTCGAACAACGTCTTCGCGCGCGCCTTCCGCGCCGTCGCCGCCTGGTTCGCCTTCCGCCGCCTGATGCTCACCCTGACGGCCGCGTTCCTGCTCGTCGTCCTGGTCGCCGGGCTGTTCATCGGCGGCTATGTCGCCCGCGCCGTGCGCGGCGTCGGCGATGCGACCGCCGCGGTGTTCGACGACGCCGGCTTCGGCATCTCCAAGGTCCATCTCGCCGGCAACAACCGCACCCCGCCGGAGTCGATCCTCGCCGCGCTCGGCTTCGAGCCCGGCCAGTCGATCTTCGGCGCCGACATCCAGCTCGCGCGCCAGCGCCTGATGAAGCTCGACTGGGTGGCCGAGGCCGATGTCCGGCGCCGCTATCCCGACGACATCTCGGTCCGCCTCGTCGAGAAGCTGCCCTTCGCGTTGTGGCAGTCGCCCACCGGCCCCCTCTATGTCGTCGAACGCGACGGCGGCCTCATCACCAGCGAGGGCGTCGCCGAGTTCCGCCGCCTGCCGCTGCTGCTCGGCACCGGCGGCGCCAGCGCCGCCGACATCGTCGATGCCGTCGCCCAGCATCGCGCCATCTCGGCCCGCGTGAAGGCCTATCAGCGGGTTTCCGACCGCCGCTGGAACCTGATCCTGGACGACGCCGTTCGTGGTCAAGCTGCCGGAGCTGAACTGGCAGAGGGAACTCGATGCCCTCGAACACCTGATCATCGACAAGGGCATTCTGGAACGCGACGTGAGCGAGATCGATCTGCGCTCGCCGGCGCAATATTTCTTCGTGCTGCGCAGCGGCGAGAAGAAGAAAGAGCCTAGGGGGAACGCCGCCTGATGGGAGAGACCGTCAAATTGCGCATCGCAGGCGAGATGCCGGCCTATCGCAGCGGCCTGGTCGCCGTGCTCGACGTCGGATCGTCCAAGACGGTGTGCCTGATCGGCCGCGCCGAGCCCGGGGCCTTGCGCGTCGTCGGCGCCGCCTTGCGCGAAAGCCAGGGTATCCGCGCCGGCACCGTCATCGGCATGGACCATGCCGAGGAATCGATCCGCGATGCCGTCGCCGCCGCCGAGAACCACGCCGACGTCCGCATCCAGAACGTCATCATCTCGGTCAATTGCGGCCAGCCGGTCAGCGTCACCAGCCGCGCCGCCATGGCGCTCGACGGCGAGGCTGGTGAGCGACGCCCATCTGCGTCATCTCCTCGCCGACGGCCCGCTCGCGCTGCGTCGCCGAAGGCCATGAGCTGATCCAGAGCGCGCCGACCACCTATGTCGTCGACGAGGCGCGGGGCGTCCGCCACCCCCTCGGCATGTTCGCCCAGCGCCTGGGCGTCGCCATGCACGCCGTGGCGGTCAGGCCGTCGCCGCTCAACAATCTCAAGCTCGCGGTCGAGCGCTGCCATCTCAACGTCGTCGGCACCCAGTTCGGCGCTTACGCCAGCGGCCTCGCCATCCTCACCGAGGACGAGAAGCAGCTCGGCGCCACCGTCATCGACATGGGCGGCGGCGTCACCTCGATCGCGGTCTTCCTCGAAGGCCACCTCGTCCATGCCGACGTCGTGCCGATGGGCGGCCAGCAGGTGACCGCCGACCTTGCCCGCATGCTCGCGGCGCCGCTGTCCGCCGCCGAACGGGCCAAGACATTATATGGCGCCGCCTTGGGCGATATGGAGGCCGGCGCCGACGTCATCCCGCTCGCCCAGATGGGCGAGGACGGCGACGACAGCGCCATGCGCGTGCCGCGCTCCATGCTCACCCGCATCATTCAGGCGCGCCTCGAAGAGATTTTCGGCCTGGTCCAGTCCCGCTTGCGCGCCAGCGGTTTCGACGTCGCGGCGGGCCGCCGGGCCGTCTTGACCGGCGGCGCCTGCCAATTGGCCGGCACCCGCGAGCTTGCGGCCGTATCCTCAACAAGCAGGTCCGCATCGGGCGGCCGCAAAGCTTCCCAGGTCTTCCGGCGGCGTCGGTGGGTCCGGACTACGCCACCGCGATCGGGCTCTTGATGGCCGGCGCGACGCTTCCGCCGGAGGCTTTGAACCCCGAACTCGCGGCGCGCCCCAGCGAAACGCAAGGCAAAGGATGGCTTGGCCGGTTGACCGGTGGGCTGTTCGGATGATTCAACAATAACAACACGAATCAGTTGGCTTAGCTGGTGTGACGACGTCATGACAAGAAATAGCCAAGGAGACTGAAATGGCGATCAACTTGAAGGCCCCCGCGCCGACCAATATGCGTCCGCGAATCACCGTGCTCGGCGTGGGCGGCGCCGGCGGCAATGCGGTCAACAACATGATCGGCGCCAAGCTCGAAGGTGTCGAATTCGTCGTCGCCAACACCGACGCCCAGGCGCTCGCCCAGTCCAAGGCCGAACGCCGCATCCAACTCGGCGAAGGCCTGGGCGCCGGCGCCCAGCCCGATGTCGGCAGGTCCAGCGCCGAAGACACGCTCGACCGGATCATGGAGGAACTCGCCGGCTCGCACATGGTGTTCATCACCGCCGGCATGGGCGGCGGCACCGGCACCGGCGCGGCGCCCGTCATCGCCCGTGCCGTGCGCGAGATGGGCATTCTCTGCGTCGGCGTCGTGACCAAGCCCTTTGCCTTCGAAGGCGATAAGCGCATGCGCGCCGCCGAACGCGGCATCCTCGAGCTTCAGCAATACGTCCACACCCTGATCGTCATCCCGAACCAGAAACCTGTTCCGCGTCGCCAACGACCGCACCACCTTCGCCCAGGCCTTCGCCATGGCCGACGAAGTGCTGCATGCCGGCGTTCGCGGCGTCACCGACCTGATCGTGATGCCGGGCCTGATCAACCTCGACTTCGCCGACATCAAGTCGGTGATCAGCGAGATGGGCAAGGCGATGATGGGCACCGGCGAGGCGGAAGGCGAAGACCGTGCCGCCAAGGCCGCCGACATGGCGATCTCCAATCCGCTGCTCGACGACGTCTCGATGAAGGGCGCGCGCGGCGTGCTCATCAACATCACCGGCGGTCCCGACCTGATGCTGTTCGAGGTCGAGCAGGCGGCGAACCGCATCCGCGCCGAGGTCGATCCCGACGCCAACATCATCTTCGGCAACACCATCCTCGACGACATGGAGGGCCGTATCCGCGTCTCCGTCGTCGCCACCGGCATCGACGCCGAGCAGTTGCGCTTGCCCGACAAGGTCCAGCCGCTGCGGCCGCACATCAAGCCGGTCGCGCTCAAGCCCGAACCGCGGCGCCGGTGCGTGCCGAAGCGCAGCGTCCGGCCGCGATGGCGCCCGGCTACACCAATGCGGTGCACCGCCAGCACGAAGCGATCGCCGACGAGATGGGCGCGGCGATGCCGGTCCGGGCCGCCGCGTCGCCGCCGAGCCATGATCCTGGGCGGCGAGGACGCACGCGTGATCGAAGAAGTGGTTCCCATGCCGGTCGTGGCGCGCCCGCCCGCCCAGCGCGTCGAGCCGCTGCGCCCCCCGGCGCTGCAACCCGAGCCGGAGCGCCGCTTCATGGGTCTGTTCGGCCGCAAGAAGAAGGACGAGCCGCGCCTCGAACCGGTGCAGCAGCGCGCTACGCCGCGCGCCACGGCCCAACCCATGGCCCGCCCGGCGGCGGAAGCGCCGCGCCCGGCCGCCAGTCTCGCCGACGATTTGTTCCCCGAGCACAAGCGCGACGAACAGTTCGAGATCCCGGCGTTCCTGCGGCGGCAGTCGAACTGACGGCGCCGTTTTGATGTCACGAGGAGCCTCGCCCGGAAACGGGCGGGGCTCTTTTCGTTTCAGATTCGGATGTCGAGACGCCGTCCAGGCCGCGCCTGCTCGTCTTCGTCCAGCAGCGCGGCTTCGGCGTCGAGATCGGCGGCGGTCCGTTCCATGAGCTGCACATAGCTGGGCAGCGTCATCTCATGCGCGCGGCGGCGGAATTTCTCCGCCAGTATCCGCAGCTCCGCCGCTCTCGATGTGTCCAGCCGTGCCATGCAGGTGAAACGGGCGATTTCCCCACTCGTTCCCGCTAACCCTTTGTTGACCATGGCGTTGTCCGATTGCGGCGCATTTCCTTTGGCCGCCAAGTCTCTATATTGCCGGCATGGCCACACGCAGAACGCTGGCGAGCGAGATCGCCGCCGAGGGCACCGCCCTGCATGCCGGCGGCACGGTCCGCATGACGCTGTCGCCGGCCGGCGCCGGCGTCGGCATCGTCTTTCGCCGCGCCGACAAGGATAACGCCCATGGTCCCGGCGCGCTACGACGCCGTCGCCGAGGACCAATCTGGGTACCGTCATTGTCAAGGACGGCGTCAAGATCGCCGTGATCGAGCATCTGATGGCGGCCGTCGCCGTGCCGGCATCGACGATCTGCTCGTGACGATCGACGGTCCGGAGCTTCCGATCCTGGACGGCGACGCGCTCAGCTTCTTCCATCTGCTGGAGCGGGCCGGCACGAAGGAACAGCCCGCTGGAAGTCGGCGATTCAAGGTGACGCGGCCCGTGGAGGTGGCGATCAAGGACGCGCAGGTGCGCCTCCTGCCGTCGGACGGGCCGGAATATTCCTACGAGCTCGACTATTCGAACACCAAGGCGATCGGCAGGCAGTCCTACGCGCTGCGCTTCACGCGCGAGGCCTTTGCCAGGGAGATCGCCCCGGCCCGCACCTTCGGTTTCATGCACGAACTCGAAGCGCTCAACAAAATGGGCCTCGGCCGCGGTGCCTCGCTGGGAAAACACCCTCGCCATCGACGGCGACACCGTGGTGAACAAGCACCTGATGCGGTTTCCCGACGAGTTCGTGCGCCATAAGGTTTTGGACGCCATCGGCGACATGGCGCTGGCGGGGGCGCCGCTGATCGCCCGGTTCGAAGGCGTCAAATCGGGGCCACGGAACCAACAACGCCGTGCTGCGCGCCTGTTCGCCGACCCGCCAACTACGTGACAATCGATTTAGCTTAGGGCGGCAAACCCCGTGTTATAAGCCGCCGCCCGCGCCCCTTAACCGTGGCCGCGATGGCACTGGACCTTTGGCTGGGCAGGGTGGCATAAGGGCTTGGTCCAACACGAAAAACGAGCCAACCCGCCGGAGCTTCGATGGCCCCTCGCATGTTTTTGAATGGTCGGTCCTGGCGCCGGGCCCTGCTGGTGCTGGCCGCCGGTCTGGTCCTGGCCGGCTGCGACACCTTGAGCGGCCTCACCGGCCGGGCCCGCGACGAGGACAAGCGCCGGAATACGTCGAGCGCCCGGTCGACCAGATTTACAACGATGCCTGGAAGAAAATCCGCAACGAGGACTGGGTCGGCGCCGGCAAGCAGTTCGACGAGGTGGAACGCCAGCACCCCTATTCGATCTGGCCCGCCGCGCGATGCTGATGTCGGCCTTTTGCTACTACAAGGCCAACCACTACACCGAAGCGATCTCGACCGCCGACCAGTACATCCAGCTCCACCCCGGTTCCAAGGAAGTGGCCTACGCCTTCTATCTCAAGGCGGTGTCGCTCTATGAGCAGATCGTGGACGTCGGCCGAGACCAGTCCAACACCGAGGACGCGCTGACCGCCTTGCAGGACGTGGTGCAGCGTTTCCCCGACACCGAATATGCCCGCGACGCGACGCTGAAGATCGACCTGACGCTCGATCACCTGGCCGGCAAGGAGATGGAGGTCGGCCCGCTAATACCTGCGCGCCGGCGACTATATCGGCGCCATCAACCGCTTCCGCACGGTGGTCGAGCAGTACCAGAAGACCACCAGATCGCCGAGGCGCTGGAACGGCTGACCGAGGCCTATTACGCCATGGGTCTCTATGAAGAGGCCAGTCGGCGGCGGCGGTGCTGGGCGCCAACTATCCCGGCAGTCCTGGTATGAGAATGCCTACCGGCTGCTGACAGAGCACGGCATGAAACCGGAGATGGACGAGCGCTCCTGGCTGAGCAAGACTTTCGGGCGGATTCTCTGAAAAGGCTCTCTCGATGCTCGCGGCGCTTACGGTCCGGGACATCGTACTGATCGAATCGGCGGCGCTGGAGTTCGCGCCGGGCCTCAACGTGCTGACGGGCGAGACCGGTGCCGGCAAGTCGATCTGCTCGATGCCCTGGGGCTGGCGGCCGGGGGCCGTGGCGGCGGGCGCGCGGGTGTCCGCCCCGGCGCGGCGCAAGGCTCGGCTACCGCGCTTTTCGAACCCCCCAAGAACAATCCCGCCTTCGCACTGCTGGCCGAGCAGGCGATTCCCGCCGAGGCGAGATCGTGTTGCGCCGGACGCTGGCGCAGGACGGCCGCACCCGGGGCCTTCGTCAATGACGAGCCGGTCGGCGTCGGCCTGCTGCGCGATGTCGGCGCGGCGCTGCTGGAGGTCCCATGGCCAGGCCGACGACCGCGGCCTGTTCGACGTCGCGACCCATCGCGGCCTGCTCGACACCTTCGCCGGCCACGACGCATTGCTGCGCGAGACCGCCGTCGCGTTCGACCGCCTTCGACGGCGCGGCCAAGGCCCTGGCGGACCTCAAGGCGCAGGGCCGCCGCCGCGGCCGCCGATGCCGAATACATCAAACATGCCGCCGAGGAACTGACCGCTCTGGCGCCGGAGGAGGGCGAGGAGAGCCGCCTCGCCTCGGAGCGCGCCCTGCTGTCCAACGCCACCCGCATCGCCGAGGACGTGAACGCCGCCGCCGACCTGCTGGCCGGCGACCGCGGCGCCGCAACCGCGATCTCCGGCGCGCTCAAGCGCCTGTCGCGGATGAACGAGGACGCGCGCCGGGCTGCGGCCTCGGCGGAAACCGCGCTGGACCAGGCCTACAACGCCGTCGAGGAAGCGCGCCGCGAACTCGAAGTGCTGCAAACCAGGCTCGACATCGAACCCGGCAGCTCGAGAAGGTCGAGGATCGCATCCATGACCTGCGCGCCGCGGCGCGCAAATACGGCGTCGCGGCCGACGCGCTGCCCAGGCTGGCGGCCGACTTCCGCTACAAGCGCGATGCGATCGGCGGCGGGCAGTGGCTCGGTGAAGGCGGCGGAGGCGGCGGTGGCGGCGGCGCGCACAGCCTATGTGTTGTCCGCCGCAAAGCTCACCAAGTCGCGCAGCGCGGCGGCGCGCAAGCTGGAAGCGGCCGTCGCCGGCGAACTGGCGCCGCTCAAGCTCGGCCATGCCAAGTTCCGCGTGGCGCTGGAACCCCTGGCGGAAGACGCCGCGAGCGCGGCCGGCCAGGAGCGCGTCGCGCTGGAAGTCGCGACCGTCGAAGGCGCCGCTTCGGCTCTCTGGCCAGGATCGCGTCGGGTGGCGAGCTGGCGCGCTTCTCGCTCGCGCTGAAAGTGGCGCTGGCCGAGGCGACGCCGCCGGCCGTGCTGGTGTTCGACGAAGTCGACCGCGGCGTCGGTGGCGCGGTGGCCGACGCGGTCGGCGAGCGCTGCAGCGCCTTGCCCAGACCACCCAGGTATTGCTGGTCACCCATTCGCCCCAGGTCGCGGCCCGCGCCGAGCGTCACTTCCGCATCACCCGCTCCGGCGACAAGACCAAAGTCGTGCTGCTCGACGATGCCGAACGGCTGGAAGAAGTCGCCCGCATGCTGTCGGGCGCCGCCGTCACCGAGGAAGCCCGCGCCGCAGCGCGCCGCCTGATCGCGGAAGCGCGCGTGCCCCCGCCCAAGAAGCGCAAACGCGCATGAGCGCCGCGCTCGCCAAGAGAGCGGTCGAAAAGTCACCTCGGCCGAAGCGGAGAAGGAGCTCGACCGGCTCGCCGCCGAAATTTCCGAGCACGACCGGCGCTATCACGCCGAGGACGCGCCCAGCATCTCCGATGCCGATTACGACGCGCTGCGGCGCCGCAACGACGCGATCGAGGCGCGCTTTCCGCTCCTGGTCCGCGCCGACAGCCCGTCGCACCGCGTCGGCGCCGCCGCGTCGCCAAATTCGCCAAGGTCGTCCATGCCAAGCCGATGCTGTCGCTGGACAACGCCTTCAGCGACGAGGACGTGCACAACTTCGCGGTCCGCGTCCGCCGCTTCCTCGGGCTCAAGGAGGAGGACGGCCTTGGCCATCACCTGCGAGCCCAAGATCGACGGGCTCTCGGCCTCGCTGCGCTATGAGGACGGCGTCTTCGTGCAGGGCGCGACGCGCGGCGACGGCGCCGAAGGCGAGGACATCACCGCCAATCTCAAGACCATCCGCGATATCCCGCTGCGCCTCTCCGGCAAGCCGCCCAAGGTGCTGGAGGTGCGCGGCGAGGTCTACATGACGCACAAAGACTTCGAGGCGCTCAACAAGCGCCAGGAGAAGGACGGCAAGCCGCTGTTCGTCAATCCGCGCAACACCGCGGCCGGCGCGGTGCGCCAACTCGATCCGGCGATGACGCGGGCGCGGCCGCTGCATTTCTTCGCCTATGCCTGGGGCGAGGCGAGCGCTCTGCCCGCCATGACGCAATGGGACATGCTGACGGCCTTCAAGGCCTACGGCTTCAAGGTCAATCCCCTGGTCAAGCGGGTCGACAGCGTCGACGCCGTGCTCGAATTCTACCGCGCCATGGAGACGAAGCGCGCGGCGCTCGGCTACGACATCGACGGCGTGGTCTACAAGGTCGACCGGCTCGATCTGCAGGATCGGCTCGGGTTCGTGTCGCGCAGCCCGCGCTGGGCGATCGCCCATAAATTCCCGGCCGAGCAGGCCGAGACCGTGCTCGAGGATATCGACATCCAGGTCGGGCGCACCGGCAAGCTGGCGCCGGTCGCCAAGCTGAAGCCGATCACGGTCGGCGGCGTGGTGGTGCAGAACGCGACGCTGCACAATGAGGACGAGATCAAGCGCCTCGACGTGCGGATCGGCGACACGGTCGTGATCCAGCGCGCCGGCGACGTCATCCCGCAGGTCGTGCGCGTGGTGTTGGAGAAGCGCAAGCGCGGCGCCAAGGCGTACGAGTTCCCGCACAAATGCCCGGCCTGCGGCAGCCATGCGGTGCGCGAGGTCGACGAGAAGACCGGCAAGGAAGAGGTCGACCGGCGCTGCACCGGCGGGCTGATCTGCCCGGCCCAGGCGGTGGAGCGGCTGCGCCACTTCGTGTCGCGCCTCGCCTTCGACATCGAAGGCTTCGGCGGCACGTATATCGAGACGCTGTTCGAGAAAGGGCTCTTGAAGGAACCGGCCGATATCTTCCGCCTGGCGAACAAGCCGGCCGAGCTGGACCGCGCGCTGGCGGAGCGGCGGGCGGAACAGGCGGCGGAGCGCCGCGCCAAGGAAGGCAAGGGCGAGGTCAAGAAGACCAAGAAGGACGACGAAGACAGCAAGCTGGTCGAGAACCTCGTCGCCTCCATCGCGGCGCGGCGCACCATCGCTTTCGACCGCTTCCTCAATGCGCTCGGCATCCGCCATGTCGGCGAGACCAATGCGCGGCTGATCGCGCGGCACTATCTGACGGTCGATGCCTTTCTCGACAAGATGGACGAGAAGGACGCGGTCGAAGACCTCAACGCCATCGGCGGCATCGGCGACGTGGTGGCCGAGGCGATCAGGGACTTCTTCGACGAACCGCACAACCGGAAGCTGGTCAAGAACCTGCTGAAGGAAGTGACGGTCGAGCCGATGGCGGCGCGCAAGATCGAGGGCTCGCCGGTCGCCGGCAAGACGGTGGTGTTCACCGGCACGCTCGAAAAAATGACGCGCCAGGAAGCGAAAGCGCGAGCCGAGGCGCTGGGCGCGAAAGTTTCGGGCTCGGTATCGGCCAAGACCGATCTGGTGGTCGCCGGGCCGGGCGCCGGGTCGAAGCTCAAAGACGCACAGACGCACGGCGTCCAGGTGATCGACGAAGATGCCTGGCTGAAAATGATCGAAGGGCTTTAGGCGCTCAGCGCCTTCGCCAGGATCGGCAGGCTCACATCCATGCGGTAGTCGACGGCCGAGTGGTCGTCGGGGAATTCCTCATAGGTGTGCGGCACGCCGAGCTGGCCGAGGCGCTTGTGCATGCGGCGGGCACCGTAGATCAGATTGTACTGGTCGATGTCGCCGCAATCGATGTAGAGCGCCTTGAGCTTCTTCAGCCCTTCGCCGTGCCGCTCGACCAGCATCAGCGGATCCCAGGCGAGCCAATTGGCCCAGCGCTCGGGGATGATCTCGCAGGTGTCGAGCGTCACCGGCAGGCGCACGCCATAGGGCGCCGAGGGATCGGGATCGAAGCTGGCGGCCTGCGCCAGCATCATGATGATGTGGACGTCGCTGTCCTTGAACTTCTTGGACTCCCAGAAATCGTCGACCCATTTCTTGATGTCGCCGCCGTTCTTGGCCAGGGCGCGCAGCACCGGCACGAATTCGTGGCGGTACATCAGCTCCATGAACATGTCGCCGGAATGGACCGCGGCGGCGCTCCAGAAATCGGGATGCAGCAGGGCGTGGACCATGGCGCCGTAGCCGCCGCTGGATTTGCCGAAGATGCCGCGCTTGCCCGCGCCGCCGCAGGCGAATTTCTTTTCGACGAAGGGCACGGCCTCGTCGCGCAGGAAATCGTCCCAGCGGCCCATCGCCACCGAATTTACATACTGGTTGCCGCCGAGCCGGGTGAAGCAGTCGGGGAAGGCGACGACGCAAGGCGGCATCGCGTCCGAGGCGATCAGGCGATCCAGGCGCTCGGGAACGTTCTCGCCGAAATTCTTCCAGTTGACGTGCACCGGCCCGCCGGCGGTGAAGCCGACGACGTCGACCAGCAGCGGCAGGTGCCGTCCGTCATGGCCGTTCGGGACGTAGACCGCGATCTCGCGCTCAGTGGGATCGCCGAGCAAGTTGGTCTTGAGCACCTCGCTGTCGAGGGTCAGGCGGTGGATCGTGCCGCGCGGGGTCTTGGGGTCTTTGTGCATGGCTTTTTCTCACAAACCTTTTTGTCATCCCCGGCGAGCGAAGCGAGGGAAGGGGACCCAGGTGGGCGATACCGTCACGGTGTTTCCTACCTGGGTCCCCTTCCCTCGCGCTGCGCGCTCGCCGGGGATGACAGTGAGTTTTTAATCCGTATACAGATCAAATCGCCCGTGTCGCCTGTTCCAGCCAGGGCCGCACTTCCTCGTCGACGAGCGACAGCAGCGTGTCGCGGACTCTCGCGTGGTAGGCGTTGAGCCAGGCGCGTTCGTCCGTAGACAGAAGATCGGGGGCGACGAGGCCAAGATCGATCGGCGCCAGCGTGATGGTCTCGAAGGTCATGAATTTGCGCTGCGGATCGCCGCCGGGGACGGGCTTCGCCTCGCTCACCACGATCAGGTTCTCGATCCGGATGCCGTATTCGCCGGTCTTGTAGTAGCCGGGCTCGTTGGAGCAGATCATGCCGGGCATCAGGGGCTGGCTGACGGTGTAGCGCTTGGAGATGCTCTGCGGCCCCTCGTGCACCGACAGGAAGCTGCCGACGCCGTGGCCGGTGCCGTGGTCGTAGTCGAGGCCGGCGTCCCACAGGGCGCGGCGGGCGAAGGCGTCGAGCGCGGCGCCGGGGGTGCCGGCGGGGAAGCGCGCGGTGGCGAGCGCGATATGGCCCTTGAGCACGCGGGTGAAGCGGTCCTTCATTTCGTCGCTCGCGGTGCCGACGATGACGGTGCGCGTTACGTCGGTGGTGCCGTCGGGATACTGGCCGCCGGAATCGATCAGGAAGATCTCGTTGTCGTGGATCGGCCGGTTGGTCGCCTGGGTGACGCGGTAGTGCACCACCGCGCCGTTCGCGCCGGCGCCGGAGATCGAGTCGAAGGAGAGGTCGCGCAGCGAGCCGGTGCGGGCGCGGAAGCCCTCCAGGGTGCGGGCGGCGTCGATCTCGGTCAGGTGGCCGTTCGGCGCCTCGCGCGCCAGCCAGTGCAGGAAGTTCGACAGCGCGGCGCCGTCGCGGATATGCGCCTTGCGGCTGCCCTCGATCTCGACCGGGTTCTTGCAGGCCTTGGGCAACTGCACCGGATCGGCGGCGCGCCTGATCTTGGCGCCGGCCTTGGCCAGGCGGTCGAAGATCGCGGACGAGGCGGTGCCGGGATCGGCGACCACGGTCTTGCCCTTGAGCGCGTCGAGCGCCGGCGCGAACTCGGACGGCGCGCGCAGGCGCACGGCGTTGCCCAGATGCTGCAGCAGCTCCGGCGACGACTTGCGCTCGTCCATGAAGAGGTCGGTCGAGCCGTCGGCATGCTGGATCGCGAAGGACAGCGCGAACGGGGTGTGGGGCACGTCGCCGCCGCGGATGTTGAGCAGCCAGCAGATCGAATCCGGCAGGGTGATCACGGCGGCGTCGGCGCCTTGCGTCTTGACGTCCTCGGCGATGCGGGTGCGCTTGGCCTCGGCGCTCTCGCCGGCGAGATTGGCGTCCTGGATCGTCGCCTTGGCGGTCGGCGGCTCGGGCTGGTCGTGCCACACCGCGTCGATCGGGTTGGTGTCGCAGGGAACGAGCGTGCCGCCCGCCTTCTCCGCCGCGGCGCGCAGCGCGTCGACGGCCGACGCGGTGTGCAGCCACGGGTCGTAGCCGAGCTTGGCGCCCTTGGGGAGGTTGTTCGCGATCCAGGCGGCGGGGCCTTCCTCGACGAGGTCGCGCGGCTCGAACAGCGACGTGTCGGTCTGCTGGCGGATCTGCAGCGTGTAGCGGCCGTCGACGAACACCGCCGCCTTGTCGAGAAGCGCCACCGCGGCGCCGGCCGAGCCGGTGAAGGCGGTGAGCCAGGCGAGCCGCTCGTCGCGCTTGGGCACGTACTCGCCCTGATGCGCGTCGGCGCGCGGCACGACGAAGCCGTCGAGGCCGCGGCGCTTGAGCTCGGCGCGCAGGGCGGCGAGGCGCGGGGCGCAGGTCGCGGCGTCGGTTTCGTTTTCGTAGGTCTGGAAGGGGCCGGTCTTGTCCATGGTGCGCCTCTAAATTCGATCGTCATCGCCGGGCTTGTCCCGGCGACCCATACACACAACTGATGCATGGGTGCTCTTGGGTCCCCGGCACAAGGCCGGGCATGACGGGGTGTTGAAGGTCGAGCTTAAGCTCCTGGTTTCTCCAGCACCAGCGCGCTCCAGGGGCCGTCGCGGCGGCGGGCGCGCAAGATCAGGCCATGCGGCGTGTAGAACGACACAACAAGATTCTCCTGCCAGGTGAGCAGGCCCGAGAGGACCAGCATCCCGCCCCGGGCCAGCGCTCCCGCGATGGACGGCGCGAGCTGGGTCAGGGGGCTGGCCAATATGTTGGCGACGATCAGGTCGAACGGCGCGGCGCCGCGGATCGCGGGGTTGGTGAGGCCCTCGGCGGTCACGGCGCGCACCAGCGGCGCGGCGCCGTTGGCGCGCGCGTTCTCCCGCGTGACCTCGACCGCGACGGGATCGATGTCGGTGGCGAGCACTTTGCGGCGCCATAGCTTGGCCGCGCCGATGGCGAGCAGGCCGGTGCCGCAGCCGAGATCGAGCACGTTGCGGAAGCGGCGGCGGCGCGCGAGGTCGCTGAGCGCGGCGAGGCACAGGGCCGTGGTCTCGTGATGGCCGGTGCCGAACGCCATGCCGGCCTCGATCCGCATCGGGATGACGCCGTGGGGGACCTCTCCGGCGTCGTGGGCGCCATAGACGAAGAAGCGCCCGGCGCGGACGGGCGGAAGGCCTTCCTGAGAGAGGCGGATCCAGTCCTGGTCGGGGAGGGCCTCGACCGCGACGCTGCGTCCAACCAGCGTGGAGAGGAACGCGGCGTCGGGCGATTCGGCGTAGAGCGCCTCGACCGTGGCGTCGGGCTTGAACGGCTCTTCGTGGATCAGCACCGCGACGGGCGTGGGCGGCGCCAGCTCGAACGCGGCACCGACATCCGCCGCCAACTCCTTCGCCAGCGTGACCCGGGCTTTCCACAAGGGGGGATTGATCATGCGCGCCGATATAGCGGAGGTAGAGGCTGCGCGACAGGGCAAGATTGGCGCGGGCTTGCGCGAGGATCGCGGATGCCAGCGCGGGGTCGGCGACCAGCAATTTGCGCAGCGCGAGATTGGCGCGGACGGTGCGGACGAGCGCGCCGACAAGGCGGTACTGCGCGAGCACCGGCGCGCTGCGGGCGCCGTGACGGGTGGCGTGGTGGTTTCCCGGCGCGGCCCCGGGGCGGCGTCCGGCTTCGGCAACATAATTGTTCGGCGGCTTGCGCGGCGGGGCGCGCCGCCGCGGCAAACGCAGGCGCGCCGCCGCGAGGATCGCGGAATCGACGGCGGACGTAGCGCAGGCGTGGCTCATGGCGATGAGGTGGGCGTGCACAGAGGGCGTTCAAGGGCGGCGGAAGCGGCGGCCCGAGGAGCATGCGCCGTCTATCCAACAGCCGGCGCGGCGAAGTCCGCGGCATCGTTTGCTTTCTCCGATCGGGGCGTTGGATAAGAGTCGCGTCGGCGGCCCAGATTTATTTTTCAGGAGCGGGGCCGCGCAGATCCTGCTTCTCAACGGCGCCGGCGTCAGAGCTTGTCGGCGTCGACGATTGCCCGGGCGAACGCGGCGGGTGCTTCCTGGGGAAGGTTGTGCCCGATGCCGCCCTTGAGGGTCCGGTGCCGGTACGGCCCCGTGAATTTGCCGGCATAGGCCCCTGGTTCCGGATGCGGCGCGCCATTGGCGTCGCCTTCCAGCGTGATGGTGGGGACGCCGATGCCCGGAGCGGCGGCGAGCCGCTTGTCGAATTCGTCATAGCGGGCCTCGCCGTCCGCGAGGCCGAGCCGCCAGCGGTAATTGTGGACGACGATCGCGACATGGTCCGGGTTGTCGAACGCGGCGGCGCTGCGCGCGAAGGTGGCGTCGTCGAAAGCCCTTCGCGGCGACGCGATCTGCCAGATCAGCCTGGCGAAGTCGCGCCGGTATTTGTCGTAGCCGGCCCGGCCGCGCTCGGTCGCGAAATAGAACTGATACCACCATTGGAGCTCGGCTTTCGGCGGCAAGGGCTCCCGGCCGGCGGCCTGGCTGCCGATGAGATAGCCGCTCACCGACACCATGGCCTTGCAGCGCTCCGGCCAGAGCGCCGCGACGATGTTCGCCGTCCGCGCGCCCCAGTCGAAGCCCGCGATGACGGCTTTGGGGATGTCAAGGGCGTCCAGCAAGGCGACGACGTCGAGCGCCACCGCCGAAGGCTGGCCGTTGCGGACGGTGTCGCTCGACAGAAAGCGCGTGCTGCCATAGCCGCGCAGATAGGGAACGATCACGCGATAGCCGGCCCGCGCCAGCAGCGGCGCGACGTCGACATAGCTGTGGATGTCGTAGGGCCAGCCATGCAGCAGGATGACGGGCGGGCCGCCGGCGGGACCGGCCTCGGCATATGCGACGCTCAACAGGCCGGCATCGATCTGCTTCAGCGGGGCGAACGCGGCCTGCGTCCCGGGCTTGGGCGCGTGTCGCGGCGCCGCCGCGACGGGGCGCGCCTCCGCCGCGCCCAGCGCGCCCAGTTGGGCGGCGGCGAGCGTCATGGTCGCCGTGCCGAAGAAGCGGCGGCGGTCCTGGACGGCTTTTCCGCGCGGGTCGCTCATGGCACCAGCTCGACGAGCGGCTTTCCCTTTTCGACGATATAGGTGGCGAGCTCGACCGCGGGGCCGCTGCCGATATTCCGCGCGGCGTGGATCGCGCCGGTGGGGACGAAGAACACCTCGCCGGTCTTGACCGTCACCGGCGGCTCGCCGTCGATCCGGTACTCCATCGCGCCTTCGAGGACATAGATGATCTCCTCGCCGGGATGGCGATGGCGCGGGAAGGCCACGCCCGGCGCGAGCTCCACCCGCACCTGCACGACCTCGCGCCCGGGGGCGTCGAGGTCGTGCCGTTGAAGATCGGTGCGGGCGATTCCCGCGTGCTGCGCCAGTGCCTCGGGCATCGCAAATCCATATCCCGCGACCAGCGCCGCCGCCGCGATTGGGGCCATCCTCATGCGCGAAGCGATTTGAACGACGCGCGCATCTCGGAGACGAAGAGGCCCGGCTGTTCCCAGGCCGCGAAATGCCCGCCCTTGGGGAGCCGGTTGTAATGGATGAGATGGGGATAGGCCTTCTCCGCCCAGCTTTGCGGCGCCTGGTAGATCTCGTCCGGAAAGGCGCTGACGGCGACGGGGATCTTGACGCCCCGCACGTCGAAGAAGCCGCCGCCGGTCGAGATCTGCGTGGTGTCCCAATAGAGGCGCGCCGAGGAGACCGCGGTATTGGTGAGCCAGTAGAGCGTGATGTTGTCGAGGATGTCGTCGCGGCTGAGGCCTTCGGCCTGGCCGTCGAAGACGCGGACGATCATCTTGTAGCTGCGGATGTCGTGATCGAGCATCCAGGCGGCGAGCCCGACCGGGGAATCCGCGAGGCCGTAGAGCGTCTGCGGCCGGTTCGACATTTCCTGCGCGTAGGCGAGGCCGTGCTTGTAGAAATCGTCGAGCTGGTCCCACGCCTTCTGCTCGTCGGGCGAGAAGGGGTGCGGCGGCGGGCCGCCGGCCGCGAGCGCCTTGGAGACGTCGGGCGCCACCGTCGCCGCCATGTTGGTGTTGATGGCGAGCAAGCCCGGCGGCTGCTGCAGCGCCATGACCTCCGAGACGGCATTGCCCCAGTCGCCGCCCTGCGCCACGTATTTCGTATAGCCGAGGCGCTGCATCAGCGCCGCCCACGCCTTCGCGATGGTGATCGGCGTCCACCCCGGCGCGGTCGGCTTGGCCGAGAAGCCGTGACCCGGAAGCGACGGGATCACCAGGTGGAACGCGTCCGCCGCCGTCCCGCCATGCGCGGTGGGGTCGGTCAGCGGCGCGATGATCTTCATCTGCTCGATGATCGAGCCGGGCCAGCCATGGGTGACGATCATCGGCAGCGCGTTCTCGTGCTTCGAGCGGACATGGATGAAGTGGATGTCCAGCCCGTCGATCTTGGTGATGAAGTTCGGCACGGCGTTCAGCTTCGCCTCGCATTTGCGCCAGTCATGGTGGGTGGCCCAATAGTCGGCGAGCTTGCGCATCGTCGCGAGCTGGACGCCCTGCGTCGCGTCCGCGACCGTTTCCTTGTCCGGCCAGCGCGCCGCGGCGACCCGCTTCTTCAGGTCGACAAGCGCCTCCTGCGGAAACGCGACGTGGAAGGGCTTTACGTCCTTGATCTCGGGTGCGGTCATCTTGATCTCCTTGTGCGGTTTGCCGCCTGGGGCGGCCATCAGGTTCGGGGGCAGGAGGCTGAACGCGCCTGCGGCCGCGGACGCGGCCAGCAGCGTGCGCCGGTCAGGCAGGGAAGGCGGCTTGGGCATGTGGTTCTCTCTGTCGAAGACATGAGACGGGCGCTTCAATCGGAATGCGAGGAGCGCATTCGAACGAAGGCCGCGAACTCTACGGGCGAACGCCGGATTTTGCTTGCGAAATTTTCATAAATGCCAGCGATACCGGCCTGCCCAAAATTCGCGCACCCGTCCTGTCGCGAATGCAAGCGGCTGACGACTTGGTTCACCAGCCGATGAATTTTCGAATGGCGGCCGTTACGCCCGCGTCACGAACGTATCGATCACCTTTTTCTCGCCCGCCTTGTCGAAGTCGACCGCGAGCTTGTTGCCTTCCACGAAGGTCACGCGGCCGTAGCCGAATTTCTGGTGGAAGACGCGGTCGCCCTTCGCGTATTGCGAGCTTTCGGGATCGGAAGTCTGGATGGTGTGGGCCTGCGCCTCGATCGTCGGCGGCCGCGCGCGGACGCCGCCGCTGGCGGCGCGGTTGGCCTGGGCGCGGCGCCAGCCGGGTGAGTCATAAGTGCTGGCGAAGCCGCCGGCGTTCATGTTGTCGCGGAAGCCGACGCTGCCGCCGTAGAAGCCTTCGTCGACGATCGTCTCGACATGTTCCTCCGGCAGCTCGGTGATGAAGCGCGACGGGAGCGCGCTCTGCCAGGTGCCGTGGACGCGGCGGTTGGCGGCGAAGGAGACACGGATTCGCTGCTTGGCGCGGGTCAGGCCGACATAGGCGAGGCGGCGTTCCTCTTCGAGGCCGGCGAGGCCGTTCTCGTCCATCGTGCGCTGCGACGGGAACAGGCCTTCCTCCCAGCCGGGCAGGAAGACGGTGTCGAACTCCAGGCCCTTGGCAGCGTGCAGCGTCATCAGGTTGATGCGGTCGCCGCTCTCGTCCTGCGCGATCTCCATCACCAGCGAGACGTGTTCGAGGAACGCCGCGAGGCTCTCGAACGTCTCCATCGAGCGGACGAATTCCTTGAGGTTCTCCAGGCGGCCCGGCGCCTCGGCCGATTTGTCGGCTTTCAGCATGTCGGTGTAGCCGGATTCATCGAGCACCATCTCGGCGAGCTCGGTGTGCGGGATGACGCGCGCCGTGTCGGTCCAGCGGCTGAAATTCGCCGCCAGCTCGGTCAGCGCCTTGCGTGCCTTGGGCGGCAGCTCGTCGGTGTCGGCGATCTCGCGCGCCGCGCTGAGCAGCGGAAGCTGGCGGGCGCGGGCGAAAGTGTGGAGCGCCTGCACGCTGGCGTCGCCGATGCCGCGCTTGGGCTTGTTGACGATGCGCTCGAAGGCGAGATCGTCGTCGCCCTGCGCGATCAGCCGCAGATAGGCCATGGCGTCGCGGATTTCGGCGCGCTCGTAGAAGCGCGGGCCGCCGATCACGCGATAGGGCAGGCCGAGCGCGATGAAGCGGTCCTCGAATTCGCGCATCTGGAACGAGGCGCGCACCAGGATCGCCATCTGGCCGAAGCGGTGGTCGCGGCGGTGAAGGTCCTCGGCGTCGGATGCGATGTTGCGCGCCTCTTCCTCGGCATCCCACACGCCTTGCACCTTGATCTTCTCGCCCGGATCGCCCTCGGTCCACAGCGTCTTGCCCAGGCGCCCCTTGTTGGCGCCGATCAGACCCGACGCGGCGCCGAGGATGGCGGGGGTCGAGCGGTAATTGCGTTCCAGGCGGATGATCTTGGCGCCGGGAAAATCCTTCTCGAAGCGCAGGATGTTTTCCACTTCGGCGCCGCGCCAGCCATAGATCGACTGGTCGTCGTCGCCGACGACGCAGACATTGCCGGCCGAGGTGGCAAGCAGCTTCAGCCAGAGATACTGGACGACATTGGTGTCCTGGTACTCGTCGACCAGCATGTAGCGGAAGCGGTCGCGGTAGTCGGCGAGGATGTCGGGATGGGCTTTCAGGATATTGAGCGTGTGCAGCAGCAGGTCGCCGAAATCGGCGGCGTTGAGCTCCTTCAGCCGCTGCTGGTACTGCGCGTAGAGCTCGACGCCCTTGCCGAAGGCGTAGCCATGGCCCTCGCCGGCCGGCACGTCCTGAGGCGACAGGCCGCGGTTCTTCCAGCCGTCGATCGCGGAGGCCAGCGTGCGGGCGGGCCAGCGCTTCTCGTCGATCCCGGCGGCGTCGATGAGTTGCTTCATCAGGCGGAGCTGGTCGTCGGTGTCGAGGATGGTGAAGTTGGACTTGAGGCCGGCGAGTTCGGCATGGCGGCGCAGCATGCGGGCGCCGATCGAGTGGAAGGTGCCGAGCCACTGCATGCCCTCGACCACGCCGCCGATCAGGGCGCCGATGCGCTCCTTCATCTCGCGCGCCGCCTTGTTGGTGAAGGTGACGGAAAGGATCTGGCCCGGCCAGGCGCGGCGGGTGGCGAGGATGTGGGCGAGGCGGGTGGTGAGCACGCGCGTCTTGCCGGTGCCGGCGCCGGCCAGCACCAGCACCGGCCCGTCGGTCGCGAGCACGGCTTCGCGCTGCTCGGGGTTCAGGCCGGCGAGATAGGGCGGATCGCGCGGCACCGGCACGGCGGCCGGCTGCTGCGGCTCATCGCCAAACGCGTCGTCCAGAGGGTCCGTGTAGCGGCCGCTCATGCGCAAACACACGATTCACAGGGCATGGAACCAATGTAGAACTTGTGGGGCGGGAATTCACCCCCTTTCGGCCTTCGATCACAGCCAATGCGCGCCGGCGTGGAGATAAAGGAAGGCCGCGACCGCCGCCGCCATGGCGAGGAGGCCGAGCAGGCGCCCCGTCCGGCTGTCGTCCTGGCGCGCGATCCAGAACAGCGCCAAGCCGCCGAGCAGGGCCGCGACGAGCGCCAGGGCGATCAGGACGTTGGCGATCAGCATCGGCCGACCGTGCCAGAAAGCGCCGCCAGCGTCACGCCGCCTGGGTGCAGCCCTGGGCTTTAAGCACGCGCTTGGTCGAGGCCGGGAACCGCGCCAGCGCAGCGGCGGGGCGGATCGGGCGCGGCACCAGATTGCCGCCGCAGTTCGGGCAGACGCCTTTCAGCGTGTGCTCGGCGCAGCCGGCGCAGAAGGTGCATTCGAAGGTGCAGATGCGGGCGTCCGCCGACTCCGGCGCGAGGTCCTTGTCGCAGCATTCGCAATTGGGGCGCAGTTCGAGCATCGCGATCCTCCGCGCGCATCTTAAGCGGACCGCGTCCCGGCGCGAAGGACAACCAGTCGGCGAATTCCGCCACCGGGCGCCTTGTTTTCGCCTTGGGATGCATCGAAGGTGGCAGCGGGGCACTTCGTTCCTGTGGGGATTTTCATGCGCGCGATCACACTCGGCCTGGCGGCCTGGGCACTCATTTCCTGCGACGCGCTCGCGGCAGCGGCCTGGAATATCGACACGCTGCCCGACAACGCCCCGATCATGGCGCAAGGCGGCTGCCTGATGAGCCTGGGCCCCAAGGGCCCGAACAGCTTCAAGACTGTGTTCCTCGACGACGGCGTCGACGTCAAGGCGGTCGCCAACATCAAGCTCGGCGGCAAGATTTTCGTGCTGAACCTGGTGAGCCAGAAGACCTCCGGCAGGAACGGCGCGGAGTCGAGCGGCGTCGGCACCCATTACGACCGCGTGTTCAAGGACAAGACGGGTGCCGTCGCCGCCACCTCGTCGCTCAACGTGACCGCGGAGCATCCCGAAGCGGACTCGACCGAGATGGCCGGAACGCTCAGCGTGACCTATCAGGGCACGACGCAAAAGATCCAAGTCGAGGGCGGCATCGCCTGCTGAGGCGTCAATCCGCGGGCGCGAACTTGGTGCCGCAACTGCTGCAATAGGTGGCCGCCACGAAGGGTACGATGCTGCGGTTGCCGGCATGACAGACCGGGCAACTGCGCGCCCGGAAGACCCATCGCCGCAAGCTCGCCAAGAGGAAGCCCGCCACGGTCAAAGTCCCGATCGACCACAGCAACAGGCCCCAATTGTCGAAGGGTACCGAGTCGGAATCGGTCAGGCTGAAGCGGATGATGGCGAGGTGGCCGGGCGACGCCACCGGCTTTCCGCCCCGCATCGCGGGCGTGTTGCGCCAGTGCTGCGACACGCATTGCGCCGCCGCCCAGTCCAGCGTCACGAAGCCGCTCGATTTCGCCACCGTGACGTTCGATATGCGGCCGTCGGCGGCGACGTCGTAACGGATCAGGACATCGCCGCTCTGGCTGCGGCGCCGGCTGACCTCGGGATAATAGTCGGCGCAATTGTGCGTGGCGCCGACGGCCCGGCTGGGTTCGAGACGCGGGGCGCGGCCCTCAGCCGTCGTTTGCTGGGCCGCGGCGGCGGACGCAAAAACGAGTGCGGCGAACGCCGCAGCCGCGCACAGGCCCCATCCGGCCATGATCGTCCCCCTGACGGACCGCTTCAGTCCATCCCCAATTCCTTCAGTATAGCAGATCGGTGCTCGTCCAGCGCCGGCGCGTGTTCGCGGGTCTTGGGATCGGGATGGGCGCTCAGCTTGACCGGATTGCCCTGCATGCGGACGGGGCCGAGGTCGGGGTCCAGGGTCTCGATGATCATGTTGCGGGCGAGAATCTGCGGGTCGGCCATCACCTGCGCGACGTTGTTGAGCGGCCCGCAAGGCACCGCGGCTTCGTCGAGCGCGGCGAGCCAGTGCGCCGAGTTGTGGGCCGCGAGCGCGCCCTCGATCTCCCGCGCCAGGGCGTCGACGTTGTGCACGCGCTTTGGGTTCGAGGTGAAGCGCGCGTCGGCGATCAGGTCCTCGCGGCCGATGACGCGGGCGACGCGGGCGAAGAGATCGTCATTGCCCGCGGCGATGGCGATGTGTCCGTCCTCGGTCGCGAAGGCGGCGAACGGCGCGATGGAGGGATGGCGGCTGCCGAGCGGGCCCGGCACGTCGCCGGTCGCGACATAGCGCGAGATCGCGTTCTCCAGGAGCGCGACCTGGCTGTCGAGCATGGAGATGTCGACCTTCTGGCCCTTGCCGGTGTTCTGGCGGTCATAGAGCGCGGTAACGATGCCGATGACGGCGAACAGCCCGGCGGAGAGGTCGCCGGTCGAGGTCCCGACGCGGGTCGGAGCCGAGCCCGGATGGCCGGTCAGGCTCATCACCCCGCCCATCGCCTGCACCACCATGTCGTAGGCGGGGCGCTTGGCATAAGGCCCGGTATGGCCGAAGCCGGAGACCCCGCAATAGATCAGCCGGGGATATGTGTCCTTGATCTGCTCGTAGCCGTAGCCGAGCTTCTCCATTGTGCCGCCGCGATAATTCTCGATCAGGACGTCGGCGCGCCCCAGCAGGGCCTCGAAGATCGCGCGGTCGCCGTCGGCCTTGAGGTCGAGCGCGATGGATTCCTTGGCGCGGTTGACGCTCATGAAATAGCCGGACTTGGTCTCGCCCGACGGCGTCTTCACGAAGGGGCCGATATGGCGGCTGTCGTCGCCGCTGCGCGGCGGCTCGACCTTGATGATGCGGGCGCCGAGCTCGTTCAGCATCAAGGCGGCGTAAGGCCCGGCAAGGACGCGGGTGAGATCGACGACGAGGAGGCCGGAGAGGGGGCCTTTTCCTACACTGCTCAAAACAAAACTCCGCTGTCATCCCCGGCCGAGCGAAGCGAGGGGAAGGGGACCCAGGCAGGAAACACCGTCACGGTATTTCCGACCTGGGTCCCCTTCCCTCGCCGCTACGCGGCTCGCCGGGGATGACAGTCTTATTTTTATTTGTCGCTGTCGAGCTTGTGAGCATCGACCGCTTGCGCGTCCTGTTCCTTCCGCGCCTTGGCGAGATCGCGCACCGCTTTCGCCACGCCGTGCTTGACGCGGTTGGCGTCGGCCTCCGCCGCCTTGGCGTCGCGCCCCTTGGCCTTGCGGGCGCGACGCAGATTGACGATCTCGGCCGTCATGGCGTCAGCCGTTGTCCCTCGCCTGGGCGCGGATATAGGCCGGGCGGCTGGTGATGCGGGCGAGGTAGTCGTCGTAGTGCTTGCGCGCCGGGAACAGCGTGCCTTTGAAGTATTGCAGCGCCGTGCCGTACAGGATGTCGGCGGCGGAGAATTCATCGCCCAGAAGGTAGGGCGTGGCCTGAAGCTGGGCCGAGACCAGCGCCTCGACATCCTCGATGGTGCCGAAGCCGGTCGGCTTTTCCTTGTCCCAGCCCTGGAAGCGGGCGGTGGCGGCGGGCTCGAGAACGCCGGCATAGAGAAACAGCCAGCGGACATATTCGGCGCGCGTGTTCTCGCCGGGCAAGGGACCGATCTTATGCTTCTGATGGCTGTCGGTCATGTACAGGCAGATGGCACCGGATTCGTAGACCACTTCGCTGAAGATCTTGAGCGTCGGCACCTTCTTGAACGGATTCACCTCGCGATAGGTGTCGGGCGCCGGCGCGCCCGAGCCGTCGCCGCGCGCGATCGGCACCAGCTCGATTCTGTAGTCGACGCCCAATTCCTCGAGCAGCCAGAGGATGCGCGAGGAGCGCGAACGGGGAGCGTGATAGAGCGTGATCATGGCGTGGCCTTCCAGGGTCTCGATCCCGAGTATTTAGCTTTTGCGACAGCGCCATGACAGGGCGCGGCCGGCGGGCCGGATATCGGCGGCGCCAAGGCTATGGCCCGTTCCGGGCGGCGGCAAGCGCGTGCAGGCGCAGGGCGCTGGCCAGCGGGCGGGCGCCCCGGGCGCGGTCGATCGCGGCGACGAAGGCGGCGAAGCTCGCCTCGCCCTTGGCGGCTTCGGCTTCGAGCACCGCCCAGAATTCCGGCTCCAGCGCAACCGAGGTGCGGTGGCCGGAGAGGGAGAAGGAGCGTTTTTTCAGCATGGTCGGCGGCGATCTAGACACGCAAGGGGCGGAAATCCAACGTCCTGAGGCCGGCGGCGATCTTCCTGGCGCAGCGCTGGGGCTTGAGCAGGAGGCGCGGCCGGGGCAGCGTCGCCACCGCGCCGGCGAGGACGACGGCGTTGCGGTCGTCCCAGCCGTCGCAGTCCAGCAGGCGGACGTCGCGCCAGGTCCGGCGCATGGTGCGTGCGACGCGGTCGGGCGTGCGGTCGGCATCGTCGGCGACCAGCACATTGACCAGGAAGAGGCCGCGGCGCGGGCGCAGGCGGGTCTTGGCGAGGTCGAAGAAGGCGGGCGAGACGAGCTGCCGCGGAATGACGCCGCCGGCATAGGCGTCGAGCACGATGGCGTCGTAGCGCCTGGCGTCGCGGCGCAGGAAGGCACGGCCGTCGGCGGCATGACAGCCGACCGCGTCCGGCAGATGGAAATAGCGCCGCGCGATGTCGAACGAGACCGGATCGTTGTCCACCATCGTCACGCGCACGCGGGCCCTGGCGAGCATGGTCGCCAGCGTGCCGCCGCCGCAGCCGATCATCAGCACGTCGCGGGCGCGCGCCTTGCGGAGGAAGAAGTACATGGCGTGGATGTAGTCGGCGAGGCTGATGCCGCGCGCGTCGGCGACGCTCTGGCTGGTATCGGTCTGCAGGTAGGACACGCGCCCGGTGACGTTGTTCTGCTCGATGGCGGCGGTGTGTGAAGGGTATTCGGTCATAGTCCCTATCTACCCCCCCTTGAGGGCAGGGCTATCGCATATGCTTGATGATATCGAAGAGGAAGGCCTCGTCCCATCCTGCACGCAGGAGTTTTCGGCGTAGGGAAGTCTTTTTATCGGGATGTGCTCTTGCGATGTTGAGCGCCAATCGCCTGAGGACGGCGAGGTTTGCGGGTCCGTTGTCCTTGCGGTTGCGCGCGAGGTCTTCGTCCATGACGACATCGAGCGTCCAGTGCAGGTTGTTCTCGATTCCCCAATGCTCGCGCCTGATGGCAAGCAAGGTCGCGGCCTTATAGGGCTTCGACAGCAGAAAGAAGTGTTCGACGGGCTCGTCGCCGCCGCGCCGGCTGGTGATTCTTGCGACGGCCGCCAGGCCAGGGAAGGCGTGCTTTTGCGCCATGGCTTTGGCGCTGGTGACCAGCGCGCTACGGCTTTCGGCACGGCCGTGAGCGGCGTCTTGGGTGGTGGCCGGCATGGTGTTTTGCGGCAATGCCGCAAGGGTGGCCCTGGCGTCGGCCAAAAGGCCGGGCTGATTGGCCTTCACCGCCAGGACATAGTCGCCGCCCTTGCCGATCACCGCCTGCGCCATGCCGGCATGGCAATGCAGCGCGTCGGCGGTGACGACGCAGCCTTTCAGCGCCACCAGCGCGATGGCGTCCTGGGCCGCCTGCGTTTCGTCGTTGTTCTGTGCCAATACCGTGGCCAGCGTCATGCGGGTCTGGGACGCCCACAGGCTCACCATCATCCGGGGCATGTGGCTCCGACCGGCCTCGTAGGCCCGCCGCAGCGATTTGCCGTCCACCGCCACCACGCCCCTGGTCTTGCCGAGCTTCGCCGCAGCGCCAAAGGCCTCCATGAAGCGGCCAAACGCCGCCTCGAACGCTTTGGGATCGAGCAGCCGGAACACCCGGCTGAACGTGTCGTGGCTCGGAATGCCGTGCTCCAGCGTCAGGATCGAGCGAAGCAGCGCCTCCTTCGCCAGTCCGAACTCCTCCATGTCGCTGCACGAGGTGCCACCGCACAGTGTCGCCAAGAGCGCGATAAAGATGATCTCGACAAGCTCGTGACGGGCGTTGTCCGCACGAGGATCGATCAAGTCGCCAAAGCAATCGTGGAATGTGTCCAAAGCCATCTCCCAGCAAATCAGGAGATACCTTCAGAATCCAACCACCATGCCCCTACAAGCCCCCAAATCCCATATGCGATTCCCCTGCCCTTGAGGGAGGGTCGGAATTGCGAAGCAATTTCGGGGAGGCGTCGAGCGCCGCGTCGGACCCCTCCCCGAAAAATCCTTCGGATTTTTCGACCCTCCCTCAAGGGGAGGGTCCATTCCTATTTCGGCCCGATCATGTCTTCGGGGCGGACGATGGCGTCGAACTCCGCCGCGGTGACGAGGCCGGTCTTGAGGGCTTCTTCCTTCAGCGTGGTGCCGTTCTTGTGCGCGGTCTTGGCGATCTTGGCGGCGGCGTCATAGCCGATCTTGGGCGCCAGCGCCGTCACCAGCATCAGCGAGCGCTCGAGGCCGTGGCGGATGTTGTCCAGGCGCGGCTCGATCCCGACGACGCAATGCTCGGTGAAGGAGCGCGCGGCGTCGGCCATCAGGCGCACGCTCTGCAGGAAGCTGTAGGCCATCACCGGGTTGTAGACGTTGAGCTCGAAATGGCCCTGGCTGTCGGCGAAGGTGATGGTGGCGTGGTTGCCGAAGATGCGGGTGCAGACCTGGGTCACCGCCTCGCACTGGGTCGGATTGACCTTGCCGGGCATGATCGAGGAGCCGGGCTCGTTCTCGGGCAGCGCGAGCTCGCCGAGGCCCGAGCGCGGGCCCGAGCCCAAAAGGCGGATGTCGTTGGCGATCTTGAACAGCGCGGCGGCGACGGTGTTGATCGCGCCATGCGCGAACACCATCGCGTCGTGGGCGGCGAGGGCCTCGAACTTGTTGGGCGCGGTGGTGAATTCCATGCCGGTGATCGCGGCGATGCGCTCGGCGACGTGCCGGTCGAAGCCCTTGGGCGCGTTGAGGCCGGTGCCGACGGCGGTGCCGCCCTGGGCGAGCTGCATCAGCCCGGGCATGGTCTGCTCGATGCGGCCGATGCCGTTCTGGACCTGCTGGGTATAGCCGGAGAACTCCTGGCCCAGCGTCAGCGGCGTCGCGTCCTGGGTGTGGGTGCGGCCGATCTTGATGATGTCCTTCCAGCCTTCCGCCTTGGCGTGCAGCGCGTCGCGCAGCAGGCGCAGCGCGGGGATGAGGTGGTGCTGGATCTCCTCGGCGCAGGCGATGTGCATCGCGGTGGGATAGGTGTCGTTGGACGACTGGCTCATATTGACGTGGTCGTTGGGATGCACCGGCTTCTTGGAGCCCAGCGTGCCGCCCAGCATCTCGATCGCGCGGTTGGAGATCACCTCATTGGCGTTCATGTTGGACTGGGTGCCCGAGCCGGTCTGCCACACCGAGAGCGGGAAATGGACGTCGAGCTGGCCGATCTATCACCTCCTGCGCCGCCTTGACGATGGTCTCGCCGAGCTTGGGATCGAGAAGGCCCAGCGCCATGTTGGTCTCGGCGGCGGCGCGCTTGACGATGCCGAGCGCGCGGACGATCGCAACCGGCCTGCTTCTCCCAGCCGATCCTTGAAATTGTGCAGGCTGCGCTCTGCCTGTGCGCCCCAGTATTTCGAGGCATCGACCTCGATGGGGCCGAAGGTGTCGGTTTCGGTGCGGGTGGTTTTGGTTCATGGCGAAACGATCCGGGACGGTCAACTCTTCCAAGGATCGATAAGTGGCACGCCCGAATGCCCGAATCCATAGTCCCGGGTGGCTATGGCGGCGCCTTGAACCATTGCATTGGCCGCAATCTGTGCATCGAAGTGTTTGAAGATGCGACGCTGCTTCTGCATTGAACGGAGAATACCGGGAAAGACCTGTGCCGCCCTGCTGTCGAAGGGCAATATATAAGCCGGCAAAGCGATTGGAAAAAATCCGGTCAACAATACCCTCGAGTTCACGCCGGTTCTTGCCTTGCGGGCAGGCGCGCAACGCCATGGCGCATTTTCGGCTTCGGGGATGGCCGTGGTGTACAAAAGATCGCGCGGCGTGAAACGAAGCCAACCGGAGAACCGCCGTATCCGGATCAGGTCTCATCGCCTCGGAAACAACATTGGTGTCGAGAACGATCATTCGTCTTTGTGAAACTCGTCATCGAACCAATCTTCATCGATATCGCTAAGGGCGGCTCGCGGTCCGCTAGTCGTCTCAGTGGCTCGAATTCTACGCCGCCTACCGCGTCTACCTCGGCACGGATGGCGTCGTAAAGATTGTCGGGCGGAACCGGACGCGCCAGCGAATCGTCGCGATAGGCCTGAGCTTCATCGGCGGCGCCGAGCGGCGCGTCCGACGGCTTTTGCATCTTCTTGCTCGGAGGTGTGGTCCTTTTTGCCATGCGCAATTCTATGCCGACGGCAGAAGCAATTCCACCGATGCGCGCGACAAATTCAACTTCAAGTTGCTCTGCAAATAGTGTCGACCGGCAAGTTATTTCTTCCGGAACGAGTCCAGGCTCACCACCTCGCCGGGCGCGGCGGGTTTTTCCGCCGGCTCGGCGGCGAGCCGGGGCGGCTCGCTGGTCTTCTCGCGGTTCTGTTCGGCGGCCGGCTGCGGCAACAGGGTCGGGCCGCTGCCGGTCGCCTTGCCGTCGCCGTCGGCGCCGCGGAATTGCAGGCCGAACTGCACGCCGGGATCGAAGAACGCGGTGAGCGCGGCGAACGGAATGACGAGCGCCGCCGCAGCTTCTTGAAGGTGAGCGTGACCTCGAAGCGTTCCTCTGTGATCTTCAGCCCCCAGAACTGGTGCTGGAGGATGATCGTCATCTCGTCGGGATATTGCTCGCGCAGGAAATCGGGAATGTCGACGCCGGGGAATTTCGTCTTGAAGGTCAGGTAGAAATGGTGCGAGCCGATCAGCCCCTGCTTCTCGATCCGGCGCAGGGCGTCGCGCACGACGCCGCGCAGCGCCGCGTCGGTCAATGCCTGATAGCCGATGAAATCCTTTGCCATGCCCGACCTTGGTTGAAGCGCATGAGACTATGCGCGGCGCCTTGGGAGTCAATGCGGCGGCGCTAGTGAACGGAAAAGCTTGAAGTGCTATGAGCGTTCCATGAGCGAGGCGCCCGCGATCCCAGCAGAATCACCGCCGCGGCTGCGGCCCGCCGCGCCGGTTCCGACCGACCGCGTCATCAGCCGCATCCAGGCGGTCCGCGCCATCGGCGCCAACGCCGTCGGGTCGCGCGCCTATCGCGAGTTCTACGTCTATGACCGCAATTGGATGCAGGACTTTCTTCTGGTCAGCGATCCCGACGCGGTTCAAGCACATCCTGCTCGACAATTCCGCCAACTACGTCAAGAGCCGCCAGGTGCAGCGCACCACCGGCCCGGCGCTGGGCAACGGGCTGTTTCAACGCCGACGGCGAGGAGCTGGAAGTTCCAGCGCCGCACCACCGCGCCGATGTTCGCGATGCGCTCGGTGGCCGAATTCGCGCCGGCGATGGCGCGGGTGACGCAGGAGGGCCTGGCGCATTGGGTGTCGCTGGCGCCCGGCACGGCGATCGACGCCGCCGACGAGATGATGCGGCTGACCCTATCGCATCATCGTCCAGACGATGTTCTCCGGCGAGGTCAGGATCGACTACGCCGCCCTGGCGCGCCACTTCGTGACCTATCTCGACACGCTGGGCCGCGTCGATCTCCTGAGCACGCTGGGCGTGCCCCATTGGGCGCCGACGCCCAAGCGCCTGCGGGCGCGCACGGCGCTGCGGTTCTTCCGCAAGGAGATCGGGGCGCTTGTTGAAAACGCGCGACGGAAATCGCGCGCGACGCCGCGTCTGCGCCCAAGGACCTGCTGACTCTGCTGCTCACCGCGCGCGATCCCGAGGGCGGGGCGCTGTTCGGGCCGCAGGAGGTCTACGACAACGTCATGACCTTCATCTTCGCCGGGCACGAGACGACCGCGAACGCGCTGGCCTGGACGCTGTACCTGCTGTCGCAGTTTCCCGATGTCGAGGCGCGGGTGGCGGCGGAAGTGCGCGGCGCCGACGGCGACATCGCGCGGCTCAGCTATACCCGCATGGTGCTGGAGGAGTCGCTGCGGCTCTATCCGCCGGCGCCGTTCGTGAGCCGGGACTCGGTCGGACCGGACACGGTGGGGCCGATCGAGATCCGGGCCAAGACCTCGGTGCTGATCTCGCCCTGGCTGATCCAGCGCCACCGCAAGCTTTGGGACGACCCCGGACTATTTCGACCCCGAGCGCTTCGCGCCGGGGCGGCGCGAGAAGATCCACCGCTTCGCCTATATCCCGTTCGGCGCCGGCCCGCATATCTGCATCGGCATGGGCTTCGCGATGCAGGAGGCGCTGATCGCGCTGAGCGCGATATTGAAGGATTGGCGCCTGACGCTGGTGCCGGGCCATCCGGTGATGCCGCTGGGGCGGCTGACGCTGCGGCCGCAGTTCGGGCTGAAGATGGTGCTGCACCGGCGGTGACGGCGGCGGGGCGAGCCGTTAGGATGCGCGCGACCTTCGGCAGCGGCTTCCATGCAGCGCAAACTGACCGCGATCCTGTCCGCCGACGTCGTCGGCTATAGCGGCCTGATGGAGGCCGACGAGGCCGGCACGCTGGAGCGGCTGAAGGCGAACCGGGCCCGCGTCTTCGATCCGCAGGTCGCGATCCATGGCGGGCGGCTGTTCAAGCTGATGGGCGACGGCGCCCTGGTGGAATTCCCCAGCGTGATCGCCGCCGTCGAATGCGCCCTGGCGATCCAGGCGGCGACCGAGAAGGCGGCCGAGGCCAGCCGCATCCGCTACCGCATCGGCATCAACCTCGGCGAGGTGATCGTCGAGGGCGACGACATCTATGGCGAGGGCGTCAACGTCGCGGCCCGGGTCCAGACCTTGGCCCCGGCGGGCGGCGTGGCGCTGTCGCGGATGGTCCGCGACAGTATCGACGGCAAGATGGCGTGCGCCTTCGAGGACCTGGGCGAGCATGCGGTGAAGGCGCATGAGCGGGCGGTGCATGCCTTTTCGGTGTGGGCGGTCGTGCCGGTCGCGCACCAAGGCGCGGCCGCGCCGGACAAGCTGTCGGTCTGCGTCCTGCCCTTCGCCAATATGAGCGGCGACGCCGAGCAGGAATACTTCGCCGACGGCATCAGCGAGGACATCATCACCGACCTCAGCAAGGTCTCGGCGCTGTCGGTCATCGCACGCAACTCCGCCTTCACCTTCAAGGGCAGGCATGTCGATGTCCTCCAGGTCGCGCGCCAGCTGAAAGTGAGCCATGTGCTCGAAGGCAGCGTGCGCAAGTCGGGCAACCGCGTGCGCATCACGGCGCAGCTCATCGACGGCGCCAGCAACGGCCATGTCTGGGCCGAGCGCTACGACCGCGATCTCAACGACGTCCTTCGCGCTGCAGGACGAAATCTCCCAGGCCATCGTCAAGGCGCTGAAGGTCCGGCTTTTTCCAGAAGAGAAGAAGGCGATCGAGAACCGCGGCACGAACAATCTCGAGGCTTACGATCTCTATTTGCGTGCCAGGGCGCTCAACGCCGATCTCGCGCGCACCACGGTCGCGCGCTCCATCGAAGTCTATCGCAAGGCGCTGGCGCTCGATCCCGATTTCGCCATGGCCTGGGCGGGGCTCGGCAATGCGCTCGTCACCAGCCTCATCTACCAGCCCGAGACCGCGGCGATCGTGGGCCAGGAGATGGAAAACGCCTTCGACCGCGCCTTCAGGCTTGCCCCGGAAATGCCCGAGCTCAACGCCAACCGGGCATTGCTAGCCGCGGTGCACTACGACTGGGCCGCCATCGAGAACAGCCTCGCCGCGGTCGATGCGTCGACCGTCGATCCGACCGGAAACTTCAGCTTTGTTCTGGGCATGCTCGGCCGTGCGCAGGAAGCCGCGACGCGGAGCACAAGGGCGCGGCAGGCCGATCCGCTCGCCCTGGGCGCATCGTTCAACCTGCAATTTTTGCTCGACAGCGCGGGGCGTCTCGACGAAGCCGAGGCCGAATATGAGCGCAGCAAGGATCTGCAAGGCGAGCGCGGCATGATCGAATGGCGCGCGGTAACGCGCATGTGGGTGCGGGGAGACGCGGCGCGCGCCCGCCAGCGCTTTGCCGCCGCCTTTGGCGGCGACACGACCTATATGGCGTTTCATCCGCAATTGCTGAGGGTCCTGGACGAACCCGAAGCGGTGCGCGCCATCCTTCGCGCCGCCTTCGACGATCCCGCCTACCAGGACGGGGCGCGCATGGCCGGCCTCGCGAACTGGGCCGTGCGCTACGGCGACAACGACCTTGCGCTCAAGGCCCTGCGCCGCGCCTTTGTCGACCTGCACGGCCTGATCCTGATCGAGATCTGGTTTCCCATGTTCCGCGAACTGCGCCGCGATCCGCGCTTCAAGGACATCCTGCGCGACCTCGGCCTCGTCGGCCATTGGCGCAAGACCGGCCGCTGGTGCGATTTCGTGCGACCGCTCGGCGACGACGATTTCGAGGTCGTCGCCTGACGGGGTGCATGCGCCGATCCGAAAACGACCGGTGCTACACCAGCTCGGCCAGCGCCTGCGGACTGTAGGGCACGAGTTCGGCGAGCTTGCCCGCCTTGACCTTGTTCGCCCAGTCGGGATTGGCGATCAGGGCGCGGCCGACCGCGATGAGGTCGAAGTCGCCGCGTTCCATCATCTCGATCAGCGCGTCGATACCGCTGATCTCGGCGCCGGCCTGGCGGAAGGCGGTGATGAAATCCATGTTGAGGCTGACCGAGCCGACCGAGATCGTCGGCAAGCCGCTGATCTTCTTCGTCCAGCCGGCGAGGTTCAGCGGCGAGCCGTCGAACTCCGGCTCCCAGAAGCGCCGGGTCGAGCAGTGGAAGATGTCGACGCCGGCGTCGATCATCGGCCTCAGGAAAGTTTCCAGCTCCTGCGGCGTGTGGGCGAGGCGGGCGGCGAAGTCCTGCTGCTTCCATTGCGAGAAGCGCAGAAGGATCGGGAAGTCCGGTCCGGTCGCGGCGCGCACGGCGCGGGCGATGTCGGCGGCGAAGTTGGAGCGCTCCTCCAGGCTGCCGCCGTATTTGTCGTCGCGGGCGTTGGTCTGTTCCCAGAAATACTGGTCGATCAGATAGCCATGGGCGCCGTGCAGCTCGACCCCGTCGAAGCCGAGCTCCTTGGCGTAGACCGCGGATTTGGCGAAGCCCGCGATGACGTCGGCGACCTGTTCGTCGCTCATCGGCTCGGCGACCTTCTTGTCCTTCTTGGCGAGGCCGGAGGGGCTGACGCTCGGCGCCTCGGGATGCGGGCCGCTGCCGGCGTGGCGCAGGATGCCCTGGTGCCAGAGCTGCGGCATGATGTGGCCGCCCACCGCCTTCACCTCCTTGACGACCTTGGCCCAGCCGGCGAGCGACTCGGCGCCGTAGAAATGCGGCACGTTGACGTCGTTGGTGGCGCCCTTGTGCTCCGGCGCGGTGCCCTCGGTCAGGATCAGGCCGGTGCCGCCGGCGGCGCGCGCCTTGTAATAGGCGGCGACGGTGTCGCCCGGGATCTGCTCCGGCGATTTCGCCCGCGTCATGGGCGCCATGACGATGCGGTTGGGCAGCGAAAGCGACTTGAACGTGAACGGCTTGAACAGGACGTCGGTGCGGGTCATGGAATTTCCTTGGCAATAGCGGTTGCCCAAGGTCAGCATGCGCGCCGGACGATGACAAGGCGGGTGAGGCCATGCCCAATCTGATCGAAGAGCGCGTCGCGGCGGCGCGGCGCGGGGAAAATCCGAGCGTCATCGCCAGGATGCCCTCGGGCTGGCTGGTGATCGGCGACACGCAGCCCCTGGACGGCTATTGCCTTCTGCTGGCCGATCCGGTGGTGGAAAGCCCCAACGCGCTCGGCGCCGCGGGACGCGCGCAGTACGCGCTGGACATGTTCCGCGCCGGCGACGCGCTGCTGGCCGTCACGGATGCCTATCGCATCAACTACGAGACGCTGGGAAATTCCGAGCCCGCGCTGCACACCCATATCATCCCGCGCTATGCGCGCGAGCCCGAGGCCCAGCGGCGCTGGCCGGCCTTCTCGACCTATGACTGGGCCACGGCGCGCAAATCGGAACCCGGCGGCGCCGACCGCGCCTTCGTCGAAGCCATGCGCGCCTGGCTGGCGGCGAACCCCGGTTGACGTCCGTAAAGTCATCGTGACGCGCGGGGCAATTTTGCCTTGAGCGCGCGCCGCGCCGGGAGTAACTCCGATGCGGCTATGACGGGTATCGGGACAGAGGCGGCGCAGGGCGCGCAAACAGGGGGCGGCGACGCCGATCCCGACGCGCTTCTGGGTACCCCGCCGGACGAGCCGCTTACCGAGGCCGAAACGGCGCTGGAAATCGCCGACATCGCGCAGCCCTCGAGCCTTCTGGGCGTCTTCCGCCACCGCAACTACCGCTTGTTCTTCGCCGGCCAGCTCGTCTCGCTGATGGGCTCGTGGATGCAGAACACCGCCCAGCCCTGGCTGGTCTACGACCTGACGCACGACAAGTTCCTGCTCGGCGTGGTGTCGTTCTGCTCGACCGTTCCGGTGTTCTTCATCACGCCGTTCGGCGGCATGGTCGCCGACCGCGTCGACCGGCGGAAGTTCCTGCTGATCACCCAGAGCGCGGCGATGCTCCAGGCGGCGGTGCTGGCGGCGCTGACCCTGCTGCACATGGTGCAGGTGTGGCAGATCGTCTGCCTGGCGCTGACCATGGGCCTGATCAACGCCTTCGACATCCCGACGCGGCAGAGCATGACGCTGGACATGGTGGGGCGCGGCGACCTGCGCCACGCGATCTCGCTCAACTCGATGATGTTCAACGGCGCGCGCATCGTCGGCCCGACCCTGGCGGGGCTGCTGATCTATGCGGTGGGCGAGGGCATCTGCTTTGCGATCAACGCCGCCTCGTTCGCCGCCGTGCTGCTCAGCCTGGTGCTGATGAAGCTGGCGGCGCGCCCGCCGCGTATCAACCAGAACGCGCTGCGCGAGGTGCTGGAGGGCTATCGCTACAGCTTCGCGACGCCGCAGATCCGCATCTCACTGATGCTGGTGGCGGTGTCGTCGCTGTTCGGCGCCGCCTTCGTGACGATGATGCCGGCGGTGGCGCGCGACCTGATCCACGGCAATTCGACGACGCAGGGGACGCTGATGTCGTCGATCGGCGCCGGCGCCCTGGTCGGCGCCTTCTTCCTCTCGCGCATCACCGAGAAGCAGCTCGCCCTTGCCCCGGTGCTGGCGGGGGCGGCGTTCGGGATCGGGCTGATCCTGTTCAGCCATTCGCATCATCTGTGGCTCAGCGCCGCGCTGCTGCTGCCGACCTCGGCCAGCCTGATGCTGCTCGGCGGCACCACCAACACGATCATCCAGATGGTGGCGGCGGAGAATTTCCGCGGCCGGGTGATCTCGCACTACACCCAGAGCTTCCTGGGCATGATGCCGTGGGGGGCGCTGCTGCTGGGCGCGCTGGCGGCGCGGCTCGGCGTCACCGACGCGATCAGCATCGGCGGCGCCGCCGTCGTCGCCGCGGCGCTGTACGCCTTCTACAGCCGCCGCGCCGGCGGCTTCACCGTCCGCCACGCGCCCGCCGCATGAGCGACATCTACGCCGGCCTTGCCACCGACGCCGAACGCGAAGCCGCCTATGAGGCTACGGTGTGGAAGAACCTGCGCCGCAACTATGTCGGCCACTATATCCACGGCATGCTGGGGATGACGGGCTTCCGCCTGGTCAACGCCCCGACCTTCATTCCGGCCTATCTGCATTTCCTCTCGGGCTCCGACCTGATCGTGTCGCTGGGCGCCAGCCTGCAGCAGCTCGGCGGCGTGATCTCGCCGATCGCCGGCGCGGCGCAGATCGAGCACCGCAAGAAGATCCTCCCGGTCTCGCTGTTCCTCGGCACCATGATGCGGGTGCAGATATTGGGCATCGCGCTGGCGGGCTGGTTCCTCGGCGGCACGCCGCTCCTGGTCAGCGTGCTGGTGTTCCTGTTCCTGCTCGGCCTGTTCAGCGGGCCGCAAAGCGTCGCCTTCCAGTTCCTGCTCGCCAAGATGATCCCGATCGAGCGGCGCGGGCGGCTGCAAGGCTGGCGCAATCTCTCGGGCGGCATCGTGGCGGCGGCGCTCTCCTATTTCGCGGGCAAGTACCTGGTCGGCGGCAACGTCTTCGGCAACGGCTATGCCACGACCTTCGCGCTCGCCTTCATCCTGACCAGCCTGGGGCTGACCGCGTTCCGCTTCCTGGTGCGCGAGCCCGAGCCGCCGACGGTGCGCCCGCGCACCGCGATGCGCGACCGCATGCGCGAGCTGGTGCCGATGCTGCGGAACGATCCCGGCTTCCTCTATTTCATGATCGCGCGGACCTTCGCCATCGCCAGCCGCGTGGCGCAGCCCTTCTACATCATCTATGTCGCGCACCGCATCGGGCTTTCCGGCGAGACCATCGGCGCGATGTCGCTGGCGTTCCTCGGCGCCGACACGCTGATGAGCCTGGGCTGGGGCTACCTCGCCGACCGCTACGGCTTCCGCTCCAACTTCATCATCGCGCTGTTGTTCTGGATCTTCTCGACGATCCTCTTGATGTATGTCAGCTCGCCCCTGTGGCTGTTCATCGCCTTCTTCGGCCTGGGCGCGGGCAATTCCGGCTACCAGATGAGCGCGCAGAACATCGTGTTCGAGTTCGGCCACCGCGACGACATGGCGATGCGGCTCGCCTTCTCCAACACCGCCGAGAGCATCATGAGCGCGGCGGGGCCGCTGATCGGCGGCGTGATCGCGGCGGGCTTCGGCTATTTCGCGGTCTTCTGGGTCGCCATCGTGTGCGAGGCCATCGCGCTGGTGCTGCTGGTGACGCTGGTCGAGGAGCCGCGCAAGAAGCGGCTGCAACTCGAAGCGGAGCGCGCCGAGGCGCTGGCGGAAACCAGCACCACCAGCGTCGCGACGCGCGAGGACGAGGACGGGAATCTGTGAGGCATCCTTCGGGGCCGCTTCGCGGCACCTCAGGATGACGGCGCCGGTGCGGACGGCGTCATGCTGAGGTGCGAGCGGAGCGAGCCCCGAAGCATGATGAAAGAAGTGGGACGCTTCTGTTGCCCGGTGCGTCCCCAACCGCGCTTGGCTAACCGTAGTTAGGCAGCGAGGGCCATTTCATTATCGTTGGCACCTGTACGAGTAGCCCGATAACGGCGGATACCATACCGAGCGAAAGAACAGCCTTTACACGTCCGTCGATCCTGTTTCGCCCCCAGCAGCTACCCTCCTACGCCAAAGGCTTCGGAGGGCAGGTGGTGGAGGCGCCGGGTACCGCCCCCGGGTCCGGGCCGCTTATTACGCAGTCGTTTATCGCCGTAGCCGGCAAGCCGGCACCTCCAATATAGGGGCCGGGGGTTAAGAATTGAAGGCGTGAAAAGCATATATTTTCCAGGTGGTTATAAGGGGCGAAAAATCCCCTCCGGCCGGTTGCGCGGGGCGCTAGACTGCCGGCTCGGAATCGCCGGACCCGCCATGCGCCAGTATCACGATCTGCTCGAATTGGTTCTCAAGACAGGCGTGGAGAAGCGCGACCGCACCGGCACCGGCACGCTGTCGGTGTTCGGGCACCAGGCGCGCTACGACCTCGGCGCCGGCTTCCCGCTGCTGACGACCAAGAAGCTGTTCACCAAGGCGATCGTGCTCGAGCTGCTGTGGTTCCTGCGCGGCGACACCAATGTGCGCTGGCTGCAGGAGCGCGGCGTGACGATCTGGGACGAATGGGCCGATGCCGACGGCGAGCTCGGGCCGGTCTATGGCCATCAATGGCGCTCCTGGCCGGCGGCGGACGGCGGCGGCATCGACCAGATCGCGAATCTGGTGCGCGACCTGAAAGCCAATCCCGATTCGCGGCGCCTGATCGTGACGGCGTGGAATCCGGCGGACGTGCCGAAGATGGCGCTGCCGCCCTGCCACTGCCTGTTCCAGTTCTATGTCGCGAACGGTCGGCTGTCGTGCCAGCTCTACCAGCGTTCGGCGGACATCTTTCTCGGCGTGCCGTTCAACATCGCGAGCTATGCGCTGCTGACGCTGATGCTGGCGCAGGTGACGGGGCTGAGACCGGGCGAATTCGTCCACACGCTGGGGGACGCGCATCTGTATCTCAATCATCTCGATCAGGCGCGCGAGCAGTTGACGCGCAAGCCTTATCCCCTGCCGGCCATGCGGCTGAACCCGGAGGTGACGGACATCTTCGCGTTCCGCTACGAAGACTTCACGCTGGAAAACTACCGGGCGCATCCGACCATCAAGGCGGAGATCGCGGTGTAGCGGTTCTCCCCCGCCGAAGCGGGGGACGGCACGCGTTCAGTAGAAAATTCCGTACACCACCTGGATGACTTCGCCGCTGTCTTCGTCGATCAGCAGCGCATCGTTGCCGTAGCGCACCCAGACCGTGCCGTCCGGCGGATCGCTCAGGTCGAAGTCGTCGTAATCGGTGATCCAGTAATTGCGGCTGAAGAACAGCGCCGGCAGGAACTCGCCATAGTTCCAGCGATGGGCGTACCAGCCGCTCGGGCGGTTATAGGTGCCGTGGCGGTAGTGGCGCGGCGCGTTGAAGGCGCGGCGGAAGGTATCGAAGGCGTTGTTGTGCGTGCGGCCGGCATGGCCGCCGCGGCCGCCGGGCGGATTGGTGGCCTGGTTGCCGCGACCGCTGAACGGATTGTTCGCCCCACCGAACGGGTTCGTGCCGCCGGCATTGGTGCGGCCGCGGCCGTTGCGGTCGCCGCGATTGGTACGTCCGGTGCCGTTCGTGGCGCGGTTGTTCGTCGGGGCTGCGGTGCCGCCATGTTGTCCGCCGCCGGGCGCCAGAAGCGGCGTGCCGGGAATCAGGGCAGGGGCGCCGGCCGGCGGCGTTGCCGGTGCTCCGGCGGGCGGCGTTGCCGGAGCGTTCGCGTCGCCGCCATGGCGGCCGCGATGCTGGGCGTCGGCCGGCACGGCGAGGAGCAGCGCCATGAGCGCCGCCGAGGCGAGCAAAATCTTCCGCATGCGCGAATCCTTTTTTCAACTGGTCAGAGAACTCGCCTGCCAGGAAACAGTTTCAGCCATGGTTAGGATTGTGTGGCGGGCACGCCTCAATAGAAGATGCCGTACACAACCTGGATGATTTCGCCGGTGTCCTCGTCGATCAGGACCGCGTCGTCGCCATAGCGCACCCACACCGTGCCGGGCGGCGGATCGTCGAGATCGAATTCGCTGTAGTCGTCGATCCAGTAGTTCTGCGACCAGAACAGGCTGGGAAGGAAGGCGCCGATCTCCCAGCGCTGATAGTACCAGCCCGGCGGATTGCGGTAGCGGCCCCAGTGATAGCGGTGCGGCGCGTTGAAGGCGCGGTTGTAGCGGCCCCAATCGCCGTGCCGGCCGTGATCGCCATGCCCGTTGCCGTTCCAGCGCCCGCCACCGTTCCAGTGCGAGCCGCCGTTCCAGCCATTGTTGTCGCCGCCGCGATCGCGATGACGCCCGCTGCGGCCGCCACCGCCGCCGGCGAAGGCGTTGCTGCCGCCGCCATTGTCGCCGCCGCGATGACGCCAGCCGCGGTCACCACCGCCCGCGAAGGGATTGCTGCCGCCGGCGAACGCATTGCTACCGCCGCCATTGTCGCCGCCGCGATCGCGATGGCGCCAGCCGCGGTCACCGCCGCCACTGCCGCCGCCGCCCGCGAAGGGATTGCTGCCGCCGCCATTGTCGCCGCCGCGATGGCGCCAGCCGCGATCACCGCCGCCACCCGCAGGTGGATTGCTGCCGCCGGCAAACGCATTGCTGCCGCCGCCGCTACCGCCGCCACCACCATGGCGCCAGCCGTGGTCGCCGCCGCCGCCGCCGCCCGCGAAGGGCGTGCTGCCGCCGCCGGCATTGTCCTGATGGCCGTGCCAGCCGCCGCCTTCGCCGCCGCCGCCACGATGGTCGCGCGCCAGGGCGGGCGACGCGATCAGCAGGCCGAAAATCGCCGCGGAGGCGAGCAGAATTCTTTTCATCTCAGGATCCCGTTCTAGGATTGCCGTGTGTGGCGGCGACCATCGGATTTCCATCCTGAACCCAAGATGAATGACTCGTTTACCTGCGGCGGGCCGCCCCCTAGAGTTCCCGCGCAACGCGAGCGCGGAACTTTCCGGTGACCGACTTTTCCATTCGCAAGGCGGTGCCGGGCGACGAGGCGTTGATCCTCACCCTGCTGCACGAGCTGGCGGACTACGAGAAGCTGCTGGACGTGTTCCACGTCACCGAGGACATCATCCGCCGCGACTATCTGGGCGCGCCGCCGCTGCTCCAGTGCGAGATCGCGTTCGCGGGCGGCGCGGCGGCCGGCATCATGACCTGGTACTGGACCTATGCCAGCTTCGCGGCGCGGCGCGCGATCTATCTCGAAGACCTGTTCGTGCGCCCGGTGCATCGCGGCAAGGGCTACGGCAAGGCGTTGCTGACGCATCTCGCCAAGACGGGCGCGGCAGCGGGGGCGCAGCGGCTCGAATGGTCGGTGCTCGACTGGAACAAGCCGTCGATCGAGTTCTACGACAGCCTCGGGGCGCGTCCGGTGAGCGGCTGGTACATCTATCGCCTCGACGGCGAGGCCCTGAAGACGCTGGGCGGCGGATGAGCGCGGGGATCGTCCTGGTGCTGGCGGTCGCCGACAACGGCGTGATCGGCGCCGGCGGCGGCATCCCATGGCGGATCCCGGAGGACCTGAAGCGCTTCAAGGCGCTGACCCTCGGCAAGCCGATGATCATGGGCCGCAAGACCTATGAGAGTTTCCCCAAGCGGCCGCTGCCGGGGCGGACCAACATCATCGTGACGCGCGACGCGGCCTATCGCGCCCCGGGCGCGATGGTGGCGCACGCGCTGGACGACGCGCTGGCCAAGGCGCGGGCGGAAAATCCCGTCGACATTTCCATCGCCGGCGGCGCCGAGATCTATGCGCAGGCCCTGCCGCTGGCGACGCGGATCGAGCTGACCGAGGTGCACATCCAGGCGCAAGGCGAAACGCGGATGCCGCCATTCGACGCATCCGTCTGGCGCGAAACCGCGCGCGCCGAGCATGCGACGGCCGATGGGCTGCGCTATTCCTATGTGACGCTGGTGCGCGCCTGATCAGCCGACCTTCTCGGCCAGCCACATCTTGATCAGCGACTGATAGGGAACGTCGCGCTTGTTGGCCGCGATCTTGATGTCGTCCAGCAGCGACACGGGGAGCCGGATCGAAATCGACTTGGTGGAGAGCTTCAGGTTCGGAAAGCGGATGCGTACCGCCTTGCTCAAATCGAAGTAATCGGCCGTGTCATGCGTTTCCCAGAACTTGCGCTCCTCTGCTTCGTTCTTAAAACGCGGAACCGACTTAAGTTTCTTGGGCATATCGCAAACGTTCCTTCCTGCTCATCGGCCGCGCCGATATCACTCTGATCACCTTTCCCGAGTCGCGTAGCGTGAACGCCACTTGCAACAGACGGCCGGCAGCCGACTTTCCATAGGCATGCAGCCGCCTCTCAAGCTCGCTGTGCCTGGCGTCCTCCAGGAGCAAAAGGGGTGAATTCACAAAAACCTGCTCGATCTCTCCCTGGCTGACACCGTGCTTGACAAAGCTCTTGAACGTGTTGGCAACGTCCCATTCGAACCTTTCGACGTTATCCAATGGCTCCATCTTTGTATATTACCAAGGTATACACGTTCTTACAACCGGTCTCCACACGATGCCGGCCTTCGCCTTTGCGCGGACGGGCCAACCCGCTAGCCTGGGACCAGAAAATAATCGCCGGAGAAACGCCCATGGACATCACCGAAATCGCAACCGACCTGAAATTCCCCGAAGGGCCGGTCGCGATGGACGACGGCTCGGTGATCCTGGTCGAGATCTGGTCGGGCGAGATCACGCGGATCAAGACAGACGGCGCCAAGCAGACGATCGCCAAACCCGGCGGCGGGCCGAACGGCGCCGCGATCGGACCCGACGGCCATCTCTATGTCTGCAACAATGGCGGCAATTTCGAGATGAACCTGGTGGGCGGCCTGATGATCCCAGGCCACACGCCGCCGGGGCACAAGGGCGGGCGGATCGAGCGCGTCGACATCGCCAGCGGCAAGGTCGAGGTGCTGTACGATTCCTGCGACGGGCAGAAGCTGCTCGCGCCCAACGACCTGGTGTTCGACACCGCCGGCGGCTTCTGGTTCACCGATCACGCCTCGAACAATGCCGAGCGGCGGCTGCATGGCGGGCTCTATTACGCGCTGGCCGACGGCTCGAAGATCACCAAGGTGCTGCGCGAGCTGACCTCGCCCAACGGCGTCGGCCTGTCGCCCGACGGCCGGCATGTCTACTACGCCGAGACGATACCGGGGCGGCTGTGGGACCTGCCGCTGACCGCGCCGGGCGTGGCGGCGATTCCGGCAGGCTTCATGCCGGCCAATTTCGTCGGGGCCTATCCGGGCCTCGCCTATTTCGATTCGCTGGGCGTGCAGGCCGACGGCGCGGTGTGCGTCGCGACGATATTGGCGGGCGGGATCTCGACCTTCTGGCCGGGCACGGCGAAATTCGAGCACACCGCGTTCCCCGACCTGCTTTGCACCAATATCTGCTGGGGCGGCCGGGACATGACGACCGCCTACATCACCATGTCATCGACCGGAAAGCTCGCGCGCTGCCGCTGGCCGGCGCCGGGGCTCAGGCTGTCTTATAACGCCTGAGGTTTTCCGCTAAGGTCCGCGCCGGATTTTACGGGGAGAGAAGACATGCGTGCGATTTTGCTCGGCGCCGCGCTGGCGCTCACGACGATCGTTCCCGCCCTTGCCGACGATGCCGCGATCATGGCCTCGCGCTTCGGCAACACGACGATCACCCGGGACGCGGCCGGCACCGAGAACCGCATCTACTACGCCGCCGACGGCAGCTTCACCGGCAAGCAGGGCGCCGCCGCCTTCAAGGGCACCTGGAAGATCGCCAACGGCACGATATGCCTGACCGCCGATCCGCCGATCCCGAACACGCCCAACCCGACCTGCGCGCCGATCAGCGAACACAAGGTCGGCGAAAGCTGGTCGGCGGGACCGTATACGATCGCGCTGGTCGCGGGCATCCAGTAGACTTGGCGGAGCATAGCGCATGCATGTCGTGATCGCCGCGTCGGCTTTCCTGCTGGCCTCGGTGTCGGCGGTGCTGGCGGAAGAGCCCGCGCCGCCGCCGGCCGCCGAGACCGCGCCGGCGGCCGAGAGCGCGCCGGCCGCCGTGCCGGAGGCGATGGCCGCAACCATCGGCAACACCGTCAAGGTCGTCGACGCCAAAGGGTTGGAGTCGCATACCTACTTCGCGGCCGACGGCACGTTCAGCGGCATCGCGCCCGCCTACGACTACCATTACCAGGGCAAGTGGGAGATCGCGGCCGACGGCCAGCTCTGCCGCATCTTCGATCCGGTGCCGCCGGGCGTCGTCAATCCGCTGTGCTCCAAGCTCGAAGCCCATGCGGTGGGCGACAGCTGGACCGATCCGGACGGCGCCAGCGGCGCGCTGCTCGCCGGCCAGCAATAGAACCGATCACAACCGACCGACAGGAGATTTCATGCGTAAGATTTTGCTGGGACTTTCGATCGCCGTGCTGGCCGCGGCGCCGGCGCTTGCCGCCGAGGACATCCTGGCGGGCTTCTACGGCAATACCGTGGTGTCGACCGGCGGCATGTTCGAAGCGCACACCCATTATCGCGCCGACCACAGCTTCGACGTGTCGGCGAGCGGCATGATGCAGACCTGGAACGGCAAAGGGACCTGGGCGCTCGACGGCAAGGGCAATATCTGCCGCACCTTCGAGGTCGCGCCGCCGATGGGTCCGAACCCGCAATGCAGCCCGATCGCGGCGCACAAGGTCGGCGATACCTGGACCGTGGAGGCCAACGGCTCGACGCGCACGCTCACGCTGAAGCCGGGCATCCAGTAAGGAGCGCGGGAGGGCGTTCAGCCGTCCAGCAGGCGGAACGAATCCAGGAACTGCGCGACGCGCGCATCCTCGGCGCCGCCGGTGGCGCTGGCGAAGACGAGATAGAGGCAGCCGCCCTTGACGAAGATGCGCTGCCGGACGGTGGTGGCGCCGGCGCGGTCGACCAGCATCTCGCGGCCCATGGTCTGGCCGAGCGCGGTGCTAGGTGAGGTTGCGAACGGTGCCGTTGCGGCGCGTGGCTTCGACCGCGGCCGCCATCACCTGGTCGGGAGCCTGCTCGGTGGTGAGGCCGCAGGCCGCGCTGACGCCGAAATCGACCTGGCCGTCGGCCTCTTCGACCAGCAGAGAATTCTCGCCCTTGGTGACCTTGGGCGGGGCGGTGAAGGCGGCGGCGAAGTGCTGCTCCTTGTAGCTGTATTCGGTCCACGCCGCGGACGGCGAACAGGCGCTGAGCAGCGCGGCGGCCAGCAAGCCGGCGGCCGCAGGATGGATCGCTGGCACGCGGCACCTCCGATGGTTGCGGCCAGACTAGGCGCAAGCGGCAAGACTAGCCAGCCGCGCCGCGCCTGCCTGCCGCCAACGCATCGACAAAAAACAGCGCGCGGGCTTGTTGGTTAAGAGGCGTAATCCCATATTCAGGTCGCGGGCGTTCTGCCCGCTTCTGGAAGGGGTTCTCCAAATGAAGCGCATCATTCTCGCGGCGACCGCGGTCGCCCTGCTGTCGACGGCTGCCTATGCCACGCCGTTCGACGTCGCCTATGGCAATACCGTGACACAGACCTTACCCGACGGCACGAAGATCACGATCTACGTCAACGCCGACAACACCTGGCAGCAGACGGTCGGCGGCAAGACGACCAAGGGCACCTTTGCCTGGAAGGACGCGACCAATGTCTGCTTCACCGTGACCGATCCGGCGCCGGCCGATCCGTCCAAGGCGACGGCCTGCAACGAGATCAAGGGCGACCACAAGGTCGGCGACACCTGGACCGAGACCACGCCCGACGGCAAGACCATCACGATGACGATCACCGCAGGACGGTAAACTAGCGCCTTTTTTCCTCCCCCGTTGTTACGGGGGAGGGGGACCGCGAAGCGGTGGAGGAGGTGGACTGGGCTCGGTCTCTACTGCGCCGGCCCCCTCCGTCTCGCCCGCTGAAGTAGCGGGCGATCCACCTCCCCCCTAACGACGGGGGAGGAAATCACGGCACCGTCAGGTCGAACTCGATGGTGACGCGGCTGTGCTCGCCGTCGTAGCGGCGTTCGCCGCGGGCGAGCCAGGAGGGGTGCAGCACGATCATGCCGGTCTGCGGCCGGATGACCTCCGCCTGGCCGGCGGTAGCGCCGCCCGGGATGCGATAGCCGTATTGCGGCGCCACCATAGCCGGCAGCACGCCGCGCGGATCGGCGAGCTCGCATTCGCCGCCGAGCGCCACGTCGTCCGACTTGGCGTAGCCGTCGTCGACGTAATAGACGCCCGACCACAAGGCGCCGGCGCGTCCGGCGAATTCGCGGTACTCGCCCTTCTGCAGCACGCTGGCGACCGCCTCGATCTTCCAGGCGAGCGCGACGCGGCCGCCGCTGCGCGTGGTGGTGAGCGCGTCGGCGAGATCGCGCGCGACGCGGAACACGGTCTGCAACGGCTCGCCGGCCCAGCCCGCGAAGTCGCCGTTCGAGCGCCAGCCCTGGCCGCGGCTGCCCGCCTGGGCGCGCTCGACGATCAAGGGACGCAGGGCGGCGTTGACGTCCTGCGCGACGGGCAGGAAGTGCACCGCGACCGGCGTGGCGAAGAGAGAGCGTATCTGCGGCTTGCTGGCGGCCATGCCCTATTCCAGCACGATTCTGGGCGCCGTGCGTTGCGCAACGGTCACACCGGCTGCGACTTCTTTGGCGACGGCGCGGAAGGCTTGCGCCTCCTTGCTGTCGGGCAGGTGCACCACAATGGGGCGGCCGGCGTCGGAGGTCTCGCGGATCACCGGCACCAGCGGGATCTCGCCGAGGAACGGCACGCCCATGCGCCTGGCTTCGGCGCGCGCCCCGCCATGACCGAAGATGTGGCTCTCATGGCCGCAATTGGGGCAGATGAAGGTGCTCATGTTCTCGACGATGCCGAGCACCGGCACCTTGGTCTTCTCGAACATCGCGATGCCCTTGCGCGCGTCGATCAGCGCGATGTCCTGCGGCGTCGAGACGATGACGGCGCCGCGCAAGGGAACGCGCTGCGAGATCGTGAGCTGCGCGTCGCCGGTGCCGGGCGGCATGTCGAGCACCAGGACGTCGAGCGGCGCCCAGGTGGAATCGTTCAGCATCTGGGTCAGGGCGCTCTGGACCATCGGGCCGCGCCACACCACCGCCTCGTCCTCGCGGATCAGAAAGCCCAGCGACATGATCTTGATGCCGTATTTCTCGATCGGGATGATCTTCTTGCCGTCGGTCCGCGGCTTGTCGCGGATGTCGAACAGGCGCGGCACCGAGGGGCCGTAGATGTCGGCGTCGAGCAGCCCGACCTTGAGCCCGAGCTGGCCGAGCGCGATGGCGAGATTGGCCGCGACGGTGGATTTGCCGACGCCGCCCTTGCCGCTGGCGACCGCGATGACGGCGGCGACGCCGGGAAGGCCCATCGCCGGCGCCGGCTCGGCGCGCGGGCGGGCATGTTGATGCGCGCCGCCTGACGGCGTCGCGGCTGCATGCTGATGCGGCTTGGGCGCGGCGCCCTGATGCGCGGTGAGGACGGCGGTGACCGACAGAACGCCGGCCAGCGCCGCGACCGCGTCCTCGCAGGCTTTGCGCAGAGGCTCGGCCGTGGCGCCGCGCGCCGGATCGACCTCGACCGCGAAGCCGATATTGCCGTCGCGGATGACGAGGCCCTGGATCATGTCCTGCTGCACGACGCTGCGCCCGCTCGCCGGATCGATGATCCCGTCGAGCGCTCTCAGCACGTCGTCGCGTGTCGCCTGCGCCATTTTGTGTTGTGCGTCCTTGAACTCGCCTGCCGCCGCTCCATCTCTCAATCTGGGCGTTTGCGCCCCGGCGGTGTTGCACATATAACCGCCGAGCCTTTGGTTACCAAGAAGATTGGGCAAGCCAAGGAAAAGAGCGCACATCGAATGCCTTGGACCAATTCGTCAGGTGGCAATGGAACCGGCGGCCCGAAGGGGCCCTGGAGTCGCGGACCCGCGCCGCCCGGCGGCGGCGGCCCGCCCGACATCGAAGAGATATTGCGCCGCGGCCAGGACCGGCTGCGACGCTTCCTGCCCGGTCCCGGCTTCGGCACCGGCACGCTGATCGTCGCGGCGCTGATCGTGGCCGTGATCTGGCTGCTCACCGGCATCTATTTCGTCGGCGCCTCCGAGCAGGGCATCGTGCTGCGCTTCGGCCAGTACGTGAACCGCACCGGCCCGGGCATGCACTATCACCTGCCCTGGCCGATCGAGACCGCCTACACGCTCGACGTCACGCACCAGCGCCAGATCAACATCGGCTACCGCACGGCGCAGGACACCGACGACGCCACGGCGCAGGAAGACATGCCGACCGAAGCCAACATGCTGACCGGCGACGAAAACATCATCGACATCAACTTCACCGTCGGCTGGGTGATCCGCGACGCCGGCGACTATCTGTTCAACGTCGAAGACCCCGACGCCACGATCAAGGCGGTCGCCGAAAGCGCGATGCGCGAAGTGGTGGGCCGCAGCGCCTTCGAGAACATCCTGACCCAGGACCGCGAGACCATCCAGATCGAGGTCAAGGCGCTGATGCAGAAGACGCTGGACGGCTACGGCGCCGGCGTCACGATCACCAATGTGAACATGCAGAAGGCCGATCCGCCGGGCGAGGTGATCGCCGCCTATCGCGACGTGCAGGCCGCCCGCGCCGACCAGGAGCGCATGCGCAACGAGGCCGAGGGCTATGCCAACAAGGTGATCCCCGAAGCGCGCGGCCGCGCCGCCCGCATCGTCCAGGACGCCGAGGCCTATCGCCAGCAGGTGATCGCGGAAGCCTCGGGCCAGTCGCGCCGCTTCCTCTCGGTGCTGGCGCAGTACCGCACCGCGCCCGACATCACGCGGCGGCGCATCTATCTGGAGACCATGAGCGGCATCCTGGGCACCATGAACAAGGTGATCGTGGACGACTCGGCCAAGGGCGTGGTGCCGTACTTCCAGCTTCCCAGCATGCTGAACGCGCCGCGCCCGCCGGCCGGCGCGACCGCGACCACGAACCTGCCCGCCGACCTGTCGCAGGGGAGCGGACAATGACCCGCACCATCCTCTATCTCGGCGTCGCCGCGCTGCTGGCGGCGCTGATCGCGTTCTTTTCCAGCTTCTATTTCGTCAACCAGACCGAGGAAGCGCTGGTGCTGCAGTTCGGCGCGCCGCAGGCGGTGGTGACCGAGCCCGGCCTGCACTTCAAGACGCCGCTGGCGCAGAACGTGCTGTTCTTCGACAAGCGGGTGCTCTTGCTCGACGCGCCGACCGAGGAGGTCATCGCCTCCGACAAGAAGCGCATGATGGTCGACGCCTTCGCGCGCTGGCGCATCACCGATCCCTTGCGCTTCTATCAAAGCCTGATCGACCACGACACCGCGATCATGCGCCTGACGCCGATCCTGTCGTCGAGCGTGCGCCGCGTGCTGGGCTCGCAGACCTTCGCCGCGATGCTCTCGGGCAAGCGCGCCCAGCTCATGGTCGACATCAAGAACGCGGTGAACCAGGATACCGCCGGCTTCGGCATCACCATCGTCGACGTCCGCATCCGCCATGCCGACCTGCCGCAGGCCAACTCCCTCGCGATCTACAGCCGCATGCAGAAGGAGCGCGAGCGCGAGGCCGCCGAGTACCGCGCCGAGGGCGACGAGACGGCGCAGCGCATCCGCGCCCGCGCCGCCCGCGAGGTCACGGTGCTGACGGCGGAAGCGACCCGCGAATCGGAGATCCTGCGCGGCGAGGGCGACGCGGAGAAGACCCGCATCCTCGGCCAGGCCTATTCCCAGGACCCGGAATTCTTCGCCTTCTTCCGCACCATGCAGGCCTACCAGGACTCGCTGGGCACCGGCGGGACGACGGTGGTGCTGTCGCCGAGCAGCGATTTCCTCAAATATTTCGGCAAGGGCCCGGGCGGGAAGTAGGGCTCTGCACGCTGCCTCTTTCCTCCCCCGTTGTTACGGGCTCGGGTAGCGTCAGCGTGCCCGAGGGGGACCGCGAAGCGGTGGAGGGGGCGGACTGGGCTCGGTCTCCACCGCGCTGGCCCCCTCCGTCTCGCCCGAAGTGGGCGAGCCACCTCCCCCGTAACAACGGGGGAGGAAAATAGTTCTCCTATCCGCAACCCCGCTCCGTGCATCGTGACCCCGCGCCTTATTGGCTTCACATTCGCTTCGCATAGGATTAGGCAACGCCGATCGCTCTCTTGCGTCCGAAGGTTCCCCGCACAATGCGTAGACGTTGGCTTGCCGCCGCCGCCCTGTTCCTGAGCCTCGGCTTCGCCGCCTCCTCCGCCGCGCCGCCGGCCAAGCCGCCCGCGCCGATCGTGCCTGTGCGCGGGGCGCCCGCCTCCTTCGCCGAGCTTGCGGCGCGACTCTTGCCCACCGTCGTCAATATCGCCACCACCCAGACGCTGAAGCCGGCGCCAGGCGCGCCGGGCCTGCCCAACATCCCGCCGGGCTCGCCGCTCGCCGACCTGTTCAAGGATTTCCTGGGCAGCGGCCCCAACCTGCCGCGCCATGTCACCTCGCTGGGCTCCGGCTTCATCATCGATCCCTCCGGCTTCATCGTGACCAACAACCATGTGATCGAGGGCGCCGACCAGATCTCGGTGACGCTGAACGACGGCCGCACCCTGCCCGCCAAGCTGATCGGGCGCGACGAGAAGACCGATCTCGCGCTCCTGAAAGTGACGCCGGCCAAGCCGCTGCCCTCGGCGAAGTTCGGCGATTCCGACACCGCCAAGATCGGCGACTGGGTGATCGCGATCGGCAATCCCTTCGGCCTCGGCTCGACGGTGACGCAGGGCATCGTCTCGGCGCGCAACCGCGACATCGAATCGGGCCCCTATGACGACTTCATCCAGACCGACGCGCCGATCAACCGCGGCAATTCCGGCGGCCCGCTGTTCGACATGGCGGGCAATGTCGTGGGCGTGAACTCGGCGATCTATTCGCCCAGCGGCGGCTCGGTCGGCATCGCCTTCTCGATCCCCTCGAACCTGGCGCGCGAGGTCGCGGCGCAGCTGCGCCAGTTCGGCCAGGCGCGGCGCGGCTGGGTCGGGGTCCGGGTGCAGCAGGTGACCGAGGACATCGCCGAGGGGCTCGGGCTTCCCGGCACGTCCGGCGCGCTGATCGCCGACGTGACGCCGGGCGGGCCGGCGCAGAAGGGCGGCATCCAGAACGGCGACTTCGTCGTCGCCTTCGACGGCAAGCCGGTGGGCGACTCCCGGGCGCTCAGCCGCGCCGTCGCCGACACGCCGATCAACAAGACGGTGAACGTCGATCTGTTCCGCAAAGGCAAGAAGGTCACGGCGCGGGTCACGGTGCTGCGCCTCAACGAGAAGGGCGCCGCCGCGCCGCCCAAGCCGGCGCCGGCCAAGCCCGGCCGGGTGACGCTGCTCGGCCTGTCGCTGGGCCCGCTCGACGGCGCCGCGCGCAGCCAGTTCCACATCGCCGGCAACGTCCAGGGCGTGCTGGTGACCGACGTCGCCGCCGACAGCCCGGCCGGCGACAAGAACATCCGCGCCGGCGACGTCATCATGCAGGTCCAGGGCAATGCGGTGCGCACGCCGCAGGAGGTCTCGGGCAACATCGCGTTCGCGCGCAAGGCGGGCAAGCGCGTCGTCGCCGTCCTGATCAACCGCGGCGGCGAGATGACCTATGTGGCGATAAAGTTGAATTAGCCGGTGTGCGCGGCGGGCCCTCACCCGTCTCGCTACGCTCGCCGACCTCTCCCGCTTGCAGGAGAGGTCGAACGACGCGAAGCGGCGTTCGGGTGAGGGTCCGCCGCTACTCCGCTCTCACGATCTCATCGTCGCCATATCCTTGCAGATACAACAGCGCCGTGAGGTCGCCATGCGTCACGCTGGCGCCGGCCGCTGCCGCGACGACCGGCTTGGCGTGGTAGGCGACGCCGAGGCCGGCGCGCTGGATCATGGCGAGATCGTTGGCGCCGTCGCCGACCGCCAGCGCCTCGTCCGGCGTGATGCCGAGGTCCGCGGCGGCCTTCTCCAGCGCCGCGAGCTTGGCCTCGCGTCCCAGGATCGGCTCGCCGACCAGGCCGGTCAGCGCCGCGCCGTCGTGCAGCAACTCATTCGCCTGCTCGCCATGAAAGCCCGCCGCCTCGGCGACGCGCGAGGTGAAATAGGAGAACCCGCCGGAGACCAGCAGGGTGTGGGCGCCGTGCCGGCGCATCGTCGCGAGCAAGGTTTTCGCGCCGGGATTGAGGCGGATGCGCTCGGCATGGACGCGCCCCAGCGCCGCCAGCTCCAGCCCCTTGAGCATCGCGACGCGCTGGCGCAGCGCCGCCTCGAATTCCAGCTCGCCGCGCATGGCGCGCTCGGTGATCGCGGCGATCACCGGCTTGAGGCCGGCCATGTCGGCGAGCTCGTCCAGGCACTCGACGTTGATGATGGTCGAATCCATGTCGGCGATCAGCAGCTTCTTGCGGCGCCCCGCGCTGGGCACCACGTTCACGTCGACCGGCTGGCCGGCGAAATGGTGGCGGGCGCGCTCCAGCACCTGCCTGGGATCGTGGTCGAACGGAATGTCGAGGGCGCGGCCCTCCGACAGCCAGTGCTCGCGCCCGACCTCGAAGGCCGGCATCTTCACCGCATAGGCCGAAGCTCCGACGACGCTGAGGACATAGGGGAGGGTCACGGCGCGGTCGGGCGTTTTTTCTTGAAGCGGGCGTCGAAGCCCGCCTGGATGCGGTCCCGCCTCGCAGTCAGGCGCGCGACGTCGTCGGCCCAGCCGCGGATGCGGGCGATGTCGAGGGCGCGCTCGATGTTGTAGAGGGCGTCTTCCAGGCAGCTGCGGACATCGGGGCTGCGCATGTCGTAGACGGCGCTCATGGCCTCTTCCGCCAGCGCCACGAAGCGTGCCATCTGTGACGAGTCGCTCAACGGATTTGCCGCCTTGTCCATCGATGCCGTCCTTATCGCAGGCCCCACCGCGAGCGGCAAGTCGCGCGCCGCGCTGGAGCTCGCCGCGGCGCTGGGCGGCGTGATCGTCAATGCCGATTCCATGCAGGTCTATCGCGAGCCGCGGATTCTCACCGCGCGCCCGTCCGATGCCGACATGGCGCAGGCGCCGCATCTGCTCTACGGCCATGTCCCGGCGCGCGCGCCCTATTCGAGCGGGCGCTACCAGAGCGATGCCGGCCATGCGCTGCACGAGGTGCAGACGGCGCGGCGGATTCCGCTCTTCGTCGGCGGCACCGGGCTCTATTTCCGCGTCCTCACCGAGGGCCTCTCCGACATGCCCGAGGTTCCCGCCGGCGTGCGCGACGCGGCGCGGGCGCGGCTGGCCGCGATCGGCAACGATGCCTTCCATGACGAACTGGCCAGGCGCGATCCCGTCATGGCGGCACAGCTCAACCCCGGCGACGGCCAGCGCATGCTGCGCGCCTATGAAGTGGTCGCGGCGTCGGGCCGGAGCCTGGCCTATTGGCAGCAGAACGAGGGCCGCCCGGTGCTGGACGGGCTGAAGCTGGCGCGTTTCGTCATCGAGGTGCCGCGCGAGATCCTGCGGGCGCGGATCGAGGCGCGGTTCCGCGCCATGCTCGCCGCCGGCGCGATGGAAGAGGCGCTGGCGCTGGCCGATCTCGACCCCGCGCTGCCGGCGGCGCGGATCATCGGGCGGCGCGAATTGCTGGCGTTGCACGACGGGGCGCTGGCCGAGGCCGAGGCGGTCGAAAAAGCCGTCATCGCCACCCGGCAATACGCCAAACGGCAGGATACCTGGTTCCGCAACCAGCTCGCCGATTGGGTTAGAATTGACGGAGATAGCAATATTGTTGCTGAAATGCTAAAATATCTAGATTGAAATTGCTTGACGGCGAATCGCGCTTTCCCTACTTTGCGCCGCATCAATGGGAACTGCGATGACCTTCGCGCTTGTACTTATTCGACAGCCGCTGACCGGACGAGGCTAAGCCTCGCACCGAAGCAGCGGCTGTGTGCACGGAGGGGCGGAAACGCCCCTTAATCATTTCTGGGACTTGGGACGATGGACAAAGACGGCAACGCAATGACGGGCACACCCACGCGGGACGGCGCGATCGAGCTTTCCGGCGCCGAGATGGTGATCCGCGCGCTGAAGGACCAGGGCGTCAAGCACATCTTCGGCTATCCCGGCGGTGCGGTGCTGCCGATCTACGACGCGCTGTTCGCGGCGCAAGGCATCACCCATGTCCTGGTGCGGCACGAGCAGGGCGCGGTGCATGCGGCCGAAGGCTATGCCCGCGCCACCGGCAGGCCCGGCGTGGTGCTGGTGACGTCAGGCCCCGGCGCCACCAATGCGGTGACCGGGCTGACCGACGCGCTGATGGACTCGATCCCGATCGTGGTGCTGACCGGCCAGGTCGCAACCCACCTGATCGGCACCGACGCGTTCCAGGAAGCCGACACCGTCGGCATCACCCGCGCCTGCACCAAGCACAACTGGCTGGTGAAGGACGTGAACGATCTCGCCCGCGTCATGCACGAGGCTTTCCAGATCGCGACCACCGGGCGTCCCGGGCCGGTGGTGGTCGACATCCCCAAGGACGTGCAGTTCAAGAAGGGGCCCTATGTGATGCCGGATTCGGTGCGCCACCGCACCTACAAGCCGCGCACCGAGCCGGAACTGGGCGCGATCGTCAAAGCCATCGAGTTGATGGCGAACGCCAGGAAGCCGCTGTTCTACACCGGCGGCGGCATCATCAATTCGGGACCCGAGGCGAGCAAGCTGCTGCGCGAACTGGTCAAGCTCACCGGCTTTCCGATCACCTCGACCCTGATGGGGCTGGGCGCCTTCCCGGCCTCCGATCCGCAATGGCTGGGCCTCGTCGGCATGCACGGCACCTATGAGGCCAACAACGCGATGCACGATTGCGACGTGATGGTCTGCCTCGGCGCCCGCTTCGACGACCGCGTCACCGGCAACATCGCCAAGTTCGCGCCCAACTCCAAGAAGATTCATCTCGACATCGATCCGGCGCAGATCAACAAGAACGTCCGCGTCGAGGTGCCGATCGTCGCCGACGCGGCCAAGGCGCTGAAGGAGCTGCTGCATTTCTGGAAGACGCAAAAACGAAAAGTCGATGCCGCGGCGCTGAAGGGCTGGTGGGGCGAGATCGACGGCTGGCGGTCGAAGAAGTCGCTCGACTTCAAGAACTCCACGACCCTGATCAAGCCGCAATATGCCGTGGACCGGCTCTATGCGCTGACCAAGGACCGCGACGACGTCTACATCACCACCGAGGTCGGCCAGCACCAGATGTGGGCGGCGCAGCGCTTCAAGTTCGAGGCGCCGAACCGCTGGATGACGTCGGGAGGGCTCGGCACGATGGGCTACGGCCTGCCAGCCGCGGTCGGGGTGCAGATGGCGTTTCCCGACGCCCTCGTCATCGACATCGCCGGCGAGGCCAGCGTGCAGATGACGATGCAGGAGATGTCGACGGCGGTGCAGTACGACCTGCCGATCAAGATCTTCATCCTGAACAACGAATATATGGGCATGGTGCGCCAGTGGCAGCAATTGCTGCATGGCGGGCGCTATTCGCATTCCTATTCGGAAGCCTTGCCCGACTTCGTGAAGATGGCGGACGCGTTCGGCTGCGTCGGCCTGCGGGCCGACAAGCCGGCCGAGCTCGACGACAAGATCCGCGAGATGCTCGCGGTGCGCCGCCCGGTGCTGTTCGACTGCCGCGTCGACCCCAAGGAGAACTGCTATCCGATGATCCCGTCGGGCGCGGCGCACAACGAGATGATCCTGTGCGACGCCGAGGAAGAGGGCGCCGAGGTCTCCGACGAAGGCAAGATGCTGGTCTGAGCGGGCATGAAATATCTCCACATCAAATGGCACAAGGCGCATGCGAGCGATCCCTTGCACCTCTACAGCGAGCTGGACGAGGCGCGCTATGAGCGGCGCAAGGTCGAGATCTTCGGCGACGGGCGGCGCGGCTTCGCCGACGGCAGCGAGGAAGCCGGCGGCACGGCGCTCGGCACCCTGCCGGTGCCGACGCTGGACGAGCTCAAGGGCGACGCCGACTACGAGGCACGCGCAATCTCTCAGGACGATTTCCAACGGATATGGCTGAAGCGCAGATAAAACCGCCGGCGATCGAACGCCACACCATCGCCGTGCTCGTGGACAACGAGGCGGGCGTCCTGGCGCGCGTCGTCGGCCTGTTCTCGGGGCGCGGCTACAACATCGAGTCGCTCACCGTGGCGGAGGTCGACCATGTCGCGCGCACCTCGCGCGTCACCGTCGTCACCAGCGGCACGCCGGCGGTGATCGAGCAGATCGAGGCGCAACTGCGCCGCCTCGTCGCGGTGCACCGGGTGCACAACTGGACGACCTCGTCGCCCGGGATCGAGCGCGAGATGGCGCTGGTCAAGGTCGCCGGCAGCGGCGAGAAGCGGGTCGAGGCGATGCGCATCGGCGAAATCTTCCGTGCCCATGTCGTGGACACGACGCATACCAGCTTCATCTTCGAGATCACCGGCGCGCCGTTCAAGATCGACCAGTTCATCGACCTGATGCGGCCCCTGGGGTTGGTGGACGTCTCGCGCACCGGCGTCGCCGCGATCGCGCGTGGCCCGGAGGCGATGTGATGGCGGTTGACTTGTGTACGGTTATACCGTACGGTCCGCCATGGAGATCAACGGTTTCCGTCACAAAGGGCTTGAGCGCCTTTGGTCGTCCGGCAGTACGCGCGGCGTGTCACCGCGATGGGCCGAGAAGCTTCGTGCCATGCTCACCGCCATCGAAGAAGCCGAAACCGTGGACGAGGTCGGACTCTTTCCGGGCTGGAAGCTGCACCCGCTCAAGGGCAACCGGCAGGGGATTTGGGCGATGTGGATAACGGGCAACCAGCGCCTTACATTCCGCGTCGATGCAGGCGTCGCATCGGACCTCGACATAGAGGATTACCACGGAGGACATTGATGAAGATGAAGAATCCATCCCACCCGGGCGATGTCGTCTATTGGGGCATTATCGAGCCGCTGGACATTCCGATCGGGACGGCGGCCGGAATTCTCGGGGTTCGCCGCGCGACGCTGTCGGACCTCGTGAACGGCAAAGCGGCGCTGTCGCCCGAGATGGCGTATCGCATTCACAAGGCGTTCGGACCGGACCCCGACATGCTGATGCGTATTCAGGCAGCCTACGACATGGCGCAGTTCCGCAATCGGAAAGGAACGAAAGGCATCAAAATCAAGCGCTATCACGCGAAGGCGGCGTGATGCGCGGGCTGGTGGACGTGTCCCGCACCGGCGTCGCGGCGATCGCGCGTGGCCCGGAGGCGATGTAGTGGCTTCCGGGTGGTCGAAGGACGAACTCGCCGAGCTGCGGCATCATCTGCGGCTGCTGTGGGTTTCGTTCGATCCGGCCGATGCGGGCAAGGAGGATGCCTATGACGAGTTCGTCGACGAGGCGCTGAAGCTGTGTCTCGACAAGAAGCCGCTCGGCGAGATGACCGGGCTGATCGACTGGGTGACGTATAAGAAGTTCAACCGCGACCGCACCGTCGACAGCGACGAGAAGAATGCGGTGTTCGCCAAGAAGATTCTCGCCTGGTATCGCGATTGCCAGGTGCTCGCCGGCCCCGTCGGCGACGCGCCGGAGGCGGGATGATGTTGCGCCTTGTTTCACCTCCCCAGCATGGGGAGGTCGAAATGCGAAGCATTTCGGGTGGGGACGTTCTCCGCCCGATGAGAGGTTTCCCCACCCGATCCGCTGCGCGGATCGACCTCCCCATGCTGGGGAGGTGAAAGATAGGAACGTATCCATGCGCGTCTATTACGATCGGGATGCCGATCTGAATTTCGTCAAGAACAAGAAGGTCGCCGTCATCGGCTTCGGATCGCAGGGCCATGCCCATGCCCTGAACATGAAGGACAGCGGCGTGAAGGAGGTCGTGGTCGCGGCCCGGCCCGGCGCCTCGGCCAAGAAGGCGGAAGCCGCCGGCTTCAAGGTGATGGACGTCGCCGCCGCCGCCAAATGGGCCGACGTGATGATGATGGTGACGCCCGACGAGCTCCAGGCCGACATCTACAAGAACGACCTCGCCGCCAACATGAAGCAGGGCGCGGCGCTGCTCTTCGCGCACGGCTTCAATGTCCACTTCAAGCTGATCGAGCCGCGCCCCGATCTCGACGTGCTGATGGTCGCGCCCAAGGGGCCGGGCCATACGGTGCGCGGCGAGTATCTCAAGGGCGGCGGCGTGCCCTGCCTGATCGCGATCCACCAGGACGCGAGCGGCAACGCCCACGATCTCGGCCTCTCCTATGCGAGCGCGATCGGCGGCGGCCGCGCCGGCATCATCGAGACCAGCTTCCGCGAGGAATGCGAGACCGACCTGTTCGGCGAGCAGGTCGTGCTCTGCGGCGGGCTGGTCGAGCTGATCCGCGGCGGCTTCGAGACCCTGGTCGAGGCCGGCTATGCGCCGGAGATGGCTTATTTCGAATGCCTGCACGAGGTGAAGCTGATCGTCGACCTGATCTATGAGGGCGGCATTGCCAACATGAACTACTCGATCTCCAACACCGCCGAGTACGGCGAATACGTCACCGGCCCGCGCATCATCACTGCCGAGACGAAGAAGGAGATGAAACGCGTGCTAGACGACATCCAGAAGGGCCGGTTCGCGCGCGACTGGGTCTTGGAGAACAAGGCCGGGCAGGCGAGCTTCAAGGCGACCCGGGCCCAGGGCGCGGCGCATCCGATCGAGGACGTCGGCGCCCGCCTGCGCGCCATGATGCCGTGGATCACCAAGAACAAGCTGGTGGATCAGGCGAAGAACTGAGCTATGATCGCGCCCGGCGCTCGGTATGGAGCTTGTCATGGACGCAAAAGAGGCCGTCGCGCTGGCCAAGCAGCACGTGCAGGAGCTGTTCGCCAGCGAGAATATTCTCAATCTGGGACTGGAAGAACTCGAGTTCGATAAGACCCACCGTGTCTGGCAGATCACGCTGGGCTTTTCACGTCCATGGGACGTCTACAATGGGACTCCCTTGATCGAAAGAAATCCGGCCCGGACATATAAGAGGATTTTCGTGTCCGATGCCGATAAACGCATCCTGTCGGTGAAGAACCGCGACGTCGCGGAGACCTGATGCCGGCTCTGACCCTCGACACAAATCTGCTTGTGTTGCTGGTGGTCGGAAGAGCTTCGCCTTCGCTCATCGAGGCTCATGGGCGATTGGGAGGGTACTCGAAGGCCGACTTTGATCTTCTCAATGACTATCTTGCCGGTGCATCTCAGATCGTCGTTACGCCGCATACCCTAACGGAGGCGTCGAACCTCTCAAGACAGATCCGAAATCCCGCCCGCGACCGCATTTCAGCGGCCCTGAAAGCGCTCGTGGGCGGAACGGAGGAACGGTCGGTGCCGAGCAGGACGGCCGTGACTGCCCCGGATTTCATACGCCTGGGATTAACGGATTGCGCTCTTATGCAGGTCACGGACAATACCGAAACGCTGCTGACCGTCGATCTTGATTTGTACTTGGCGGCGCTGCGGCGGGGACATCGCGCCGTGAATTTCAATCACTCCCGCGTGGCTGCCGGCTTGCTGCCCTAGAACCGGGCCCGGCGTTGCGGGGACGTTCCATAGCCGCATCTTTGCGTGTCGGGACAACATGAACTATGGTTTATGAAATCCGGGGGGCGTCGGCATGGCGAAGCGCAAATTCTGCCTGATCCTGGTCAAGCCGTCGCATTACGACGATGACGGCTACGTCATCCAGTGGTACCGCTCCGCGATCCCCTCCAACACGCTGGCGTCGCTGCACGGCCTCGCCATGGACTGCGCCGGGCGCCATATCCTGGGCGACGACGTCGGAATCGAGATCCACGCCTATGACGAGTGCAACACGCTGATCAAGCCGGCGGCGCTGGCGCGCCAGATCGAGCAGGCCGGCGCCGGCATGGTGATGTTCGTCGGCGTGCAGTCGAACCAGTTCCCGCATGCGCTCGATATCGCGAGGCCCTTGCGCGAACGCGGCATCCAGGTCGGGATCGGCGGCTTCCACGTCTCCGGCGTGATCTCCATGCTCGGCGGCAAGGACAGGGACCTCGACACCGCCAAGGCGCTCGGCATCTCGCTGTTCGCCGGCGAGTCGGAGGGACGGCTGGAGCTGGTGCTGCGCGACGCCTGGGCCGGCGCGCTCAAGCCGATGTACAATTTCATGGACGACCTGCCCTCGATCGAGGGCACGCCGATCCCGTTCCTCAGCGCCAACAAGGTGGTGCGCACCGCCGGCGGCGTAACCAGCTTCGACGCCGGGCGCGGCTGCCCCTATCAATGCTCGTTCTGCACCATCATCAACGTCCAGGGCCGCAAGTCGCGCCGCCGCTCGGCCGAGGACGTCGAGAAGATCGTGCGCGATAACGTGGCGCAGGGCATGCGCAGCTTCTTCATCACCGACGACAATTTCGCCCGCAACAAGGACTGGGAAGAGATTCTCGACAAGCTCATCCAGCTGCGCGAAGGCGAGGGGATGAACATCGGCATCATCATCCAGGTCGACACGCTGTGCCACAAGCTGCCGAACTTCGTGGAGAAGGCGGCGCGCGCCGGCGTCAAGCGCGTCTTCATCGGGCTGGAGAACATCAACCCCGCCAACTTGATGGGCGCCAAGAAGCGGCAGAACAAGATCACCGAATACAGGAAGATGCTGCTGGCCTGGAAGAAGGTGAAGGTGCTGACCTATGCCGGCTACATTCTCGGCTTCCCCAACGACACCCGCGAATCGATCCTGCACGACATCGAAGTCATCAAGCGCGAGCTTCCGGTCGACCTGCTGGAGTTCTTCTACCTGACGCCGCTGCCGGGGTCGGAGGATCACCTCAAGCTGCACAAGGCCGGCGCGCCGCTCGATCCCGACCTCAACAAATACGACCTCAACCACATCTGCACGACGCATCCCAAGATGAGCGCGCCGGAATGGAAGGCCGCCTATGACGACGCCTGGGCGACCTACTACACCGACGAGCATATCGAGACGGTGATCCGCCGCGCCGCGGCGTCGGGCGCCAATGCCTCCAACGCGCTGTTCCTCGCCACCTGGTTCTCGGGCAGCATCAGCATCGAGAAGATCCATCCCTTGGAGAGCGGGTTCCTCAGGCGCAAATTCCGCACCGCGCGCCGCCCCGGCTATCCCATCGTGTCGCCGCTGCTGTTCTATCCGCGCTACTATTTCGAGACCGTGGCCAAGCTGTTCCAATGGGGTTCGCTCTATCTGCGGCTGCGGCGCAAGTACCTTAAGATCAAGCACGACCCCAAGAAGTTCGAATACACCGACCTCGCCATGACGCCGGTGACCGACGAGGAGGAGGAGCGCGAGCTCTTCCACACCGAAGCAGCGCAGGCTTATGTCGCGCAGGAGCACCGTCTCGACAAGTTCCGCCAGGGCGAGGCGGCGGCGTAGTGCCCCTCGCACAGAAACCCATCGCTTCGCCCTTCGGCCACGGCACCCAGGCGCTCGAGGTCGTGCGCGGCATCGACCTCAAAGGCAAGACCGCCATCGTCACCGGCGGTTCGTCGGGCCTCGGCATCGAGACGGCCCGGGCGCTGGCGCAGGCCGGGGCGCGGGTGATCCTGCCGGTGCGCTCGCGCCAGGCCGGCGAGGATGCGGCGGCCGATATCCGCGGCTCGACCGGCAACGCCGCGGTCGGCGTCGCCGACATGGACTTGGGCGACTGGGCCAGCGTGCGCGCCTTCGCCGACTCGTTCCGCAAGACCGGCCAGCCGCTGCACCTTCTGATCAACAATGCCGGCATCATGGCGACGCCGGAGCGCCGCATCATGGGAAACGTCGAAGCGCAGTTCGGCACCAACCATCTGGGTCATATGCTGCTGACTTGCAGCCTCGCGGCGGCGCTGCTCAAGGGAGCGCCGGCCCGCGTGGTGTGCCTGACCTCGCTCGGCCACCGCATCGACAAGGTGAGCTTCGACGATCCCAATTTCCTCAAGAGCCCCTACAACAAGTGGCAGGCCTATGGCCGCAGCAAGTCGGCCAACGCGCTGTTCGCGCTGGAGCTGAACCGGCGCCTGGAGGGGCGGCGGGTCAACGCCTATTCGGTGCATCCCGGCGGCATCATGACCAACCTGCAGCGCGACATGCCGGCCGAGGAGATCAAGGCGATGGGCTGGATCGACGAGAAGACGGGGCGCCCGCGCGACGGCTTCAAGACGCCGGCCGGCGGCGCCGCGACCGCCGTGTGGTGCGCGACCTCGCCGCTGCTGAGCGCCGGCGGCGGGGTCTATTGCGAGGATTGCAACATCGCCGAGCCGGTCCCCGCCGACAGCAAGGCGATGAGCGGCGTGCGCCCCTGGGTGACGGACCCGGAGGCCGGCCGGCGGCTGTGGACGATGTCCGAAGAGATGCTGGGCGAGACCTTCGCGCTCTGACGCCGCCTAGCGCGCCGCGTCGCCCGGCGGGGCGCCGGCGCGGCGCAGTTCGTAGCGCGCCAGGTCGTTCACCAGGCGCTTGGCGTAGTCATGCGCCTCGGCGTCGTTCTCCTGATGGCTGACGTGCACCAGCGCCAGCGAGCCGTCGGCGTGATACAGGCGGATTTCGTAATCGGGCATGGCATCCCTCCGTCTCGATGGATCGATGGAATGCCCCGTTCGACGGAGGTGATAACGAACGGCTTGTGGCGAAACCGGAACTTGATGTGGCCAAAGCGTGGCCGCTAAGCTGGAAAATCATCGGGTCCCGCGGGAACCAATTGACGCGGCGGAACCCAGGCGGCGTGTGAGAAGGATTTTTGACAGATGCGCGTACCCGACAAGAACCTCGCCGAGATCTGGGACCGCGGCTTCACGATCGTTGAGAATTTCATCGATGCGGAGTCGCTGGCCGCGGCGCGCGAGGCGCTATGGACGATCCATCCCACGCCCGAGGAATATTTCGCCGATCCCACGAAATATCCGAAATACGAGAAGTCGCAATTCGCCGGCATCCAGCTTTTCCCGTTCGACAAATGGGAGCTCAACCGGCTCGCGGTCTATCCCGATCTCGTCGATCTCGCCGAGCGCTTCCTCAAGACCACCGAGATCGACCTCTACAAGAGCGAGCTGTGGGCGAAATATTCCGGCGCCATCAACTACGACCAGTTCCACCACCGCGACTACCGCAACCACACCATCGTCGTGCCGCGCGCCGACCAGCGCAACGCCCAGATGACGACCTTCATCCTGCTCTCCGATGTCGGGCCGCATGACGGGCCGACCAAGGTCGTGCCGGTCTCGCAGACGCGCGACATCCCGATGGGCAAGGCGCGCACCAAGTTCGGCGAGATGTTCGAGTCCGAAGTCTCGGTCGAGGGGCCGGCGGGCAGCCTGATGGTCTACAAGACCGACGTGTTCCATCGCGGCTCGAACTTCACCGCGCCGGGGCATGCGCGCTTCGCGATCCTCACCGATTTCAAGAGCCGCGCCTGGCGCTGGCAGGGCAAGCTCGCCTGGCCGGACCATGCCGAGAAGAAGACCTGGGACGAGGCGATGGCGAAGATGACGGTGCGCCAGCGCGACCTGTTCGGCTTCCCGCCGGTGGGCAGCGAATACTGGAACGAGCAGACGCTGCGCGACGTGCAGACGCGCTATCCGGAGATGGATCTGGCGCCCTACCGGCCGAATTAGCGCCGGGCGCGATTGCGGCCCGCCGCCCCCAACCCTAGACTTCGCGCGCCTTGGGGGGAGATTTGCCATGAAATGGATTGTCGCGGCCGGTACGGTCTTGGCCGCTTGCGTGACGTTCGGCGGCGCGGCCACGGCCGATCCCTTGCCCTACGGGCCAGACACCTGCGCCTCCGGCTACGTGTGGCGCGATGCGGCTCCCAACGACCATGTCTGCGTGACGCCGGCGGATCGTTCCGCCGCCGCGGCGCAAAACGCGGCCGGCGACAGCCACAAGAGCCCGACCGGCGGCGCCTATGGCCCGAACACCTGTCTTCCGGGCTATGTCTGGCGCGAGGCGTTCGGCGGCGACGTCGTCTGCGTCACGCCCGCGGAGCGCAGCATCGCCAAGGCGCAGAACGCCGCCGGCATGAGCCACCGCGTGCTCGCCTATGGCCCCGATACCTGCAAGGCGGGCTTCGTCTGGCGCGACGCGGTGGTCAACGATCATGTCTGCGTCCCGCCCTCGCACCGCGCCATGGCGGCGAACGAAAACAGCCTGGCCGCGTCGCGCCGCGCCGCCGGCGGCGCTTACGGACCCAACACCTGCGTCTCCGGCTTCGTCTGGCGCGAGGCGTTCGGCGGCGACGTCGTGTGCGTGACGCCGGCCCGGCGCACGCAGGTCAAAGAGGAAAACACCCTCGGCCCCAGCCGCCGCGTGCTGCCGTAAGGGTCAGCGCCGCAGCCGGCCTTCCAGCCAGCGCGCCGCCTCGTCGGGCGACTTCTTGTCGTCCGGGCGGTCGACCATCAGGTTGGCTTCCTGCATCGTCTTGAGGTCGATGGCGCCGATCAGGGGCTTCAGCGCGCCGAGGAACGCCGCGTCGTCGGCATGGGCGGGCGACACCAGCAGGATCGCGTCATAGGGCGGCAGCGCGCCCTTGGGATCGGCGAGGACCTTCAGGTCGTATTGCGCGATGCGGCCGTCGCTGGAGAAGGCGCTGATCACGTCGACATCGCCGCCCACCACCGCGCCGTACATGAGGTTGGCCTGGTACTGGCGCTGGGTGCCGAAATGGAGGCCGTAGGCCTTGACCACGGCGCGCCATTCGGGGCGCGAAAAGATCTCGAAATCGCCGCCGATCTTCATCCGCGGCGCATAGGCGGCGAGATCGGCGAGGCTGTTGATATGCAGCGCGTCGGCCTTGGCGCGCGGCATGGCGAAGGCATAGGCGTTCTCGAAGCCGAGGCCGCCGACCAGGCGGATGTTATAGGTCTTGCGCATCCAGGCGGTCATCTCGCGCAGCACCGCGGCGCGGCCGGGCGCGTCGACGCGCTTCATCTCGTTGGCCCACAGTGTGCCGGAATAGTCGACATAGACGTCGATGTCGCCGGCCGCCAGGGCGCGGAAGATCACGGTGGAGCCCAGGCCTTCGCGCCGCGACGCGGCGATGCCGGCGGCGTTCAGCTTGTCGGCGATGACATGGCCCAGGATGTACTGCTCGTCGAAGGTCTTGGTGCCGATCACGGCGCCGTGCTCGGCGCGCCCGAGCATCGGATAGAGACTGGCGAGGATGACGACGGCAAGGCCGATGGCGGCGGCGATGACGCGCGGGCGCGAGCGCAGCGCGAGGCCGTCCTCCGCCAGCGCCAGCAGGCGGTCGATGACGATGGCGAGGCCGGCGGCCGACGCGACACCGAACAGGACGAACACCCAGTTCTCGGTCTGCAGGCCGGTGAAGATGTAATTGCCCAGGCTCGTCTGGCCGATCGGCGTCGCGAGCGTCGCGGTGCCGATCACCCAGACCGCGGCGGTGCGGATGCCCGCCATGATCACGGGGGCGGCGAGCGGCAGCTCGACCTGGAACAGCGACTGTCCCGGCGTCATGCCGACGCCGCGCGCCGCCATCTTGACCGAAGGCTCGATGCCGGCGAGCGCGGTGATGGTGTTGCGCAGCACCGGCAGCATCGAATAGAGCGTCAGCGCCAGGAGCGCGGGCAGAAAGCCCAAGGCGCGGAAGCCGAAGCCGAAGACGTCGGTGGTGAAGCGCGAAACGATCAGCAGCACCGGATAGAACAGCGCCAGCAGGGCGAGGCCCGGGATGGTCTGGATGACGCTCGCAAAGCTCAGCGCCGCGCCGCGCAGGAAGCGCGAGCGGGCGGCGAAGATCGCCAGCGGCAGGCTGATGACGAGGCCGAGCGCCAGGGCGCTGATGCTGAGCAGCACATGCCAGCTCAGAAAGTCGGGAAGGTTGCCCCAGGCTTCGTCGAAGCTGTTCACGGCGAGACCGCCAGAACCTGCGCCAGGCGGCGGGCGCGCTTGCGCGGCGTATCGACCAGGGCCTTGACGAAATCGTCCGCCGGGCGGTCGAGCAGTTCGTTCGGCGTGCCGATCTGGACCAGCGCCCCGTCCTTCATCACCGCGATGCGGTCGCCCAAGAGCATCGCCTCGGTCATGTCGTGGGTGACGAAGATCGTGGTCAGGCCGAGCGCGGCGTGGATCTGGCGGTAGTCCTCCGCGAGGTCGTCGCGGATGAGCGGATCGAGCGCGCCGAAGGGTTCGTCCATCAGCATGATCTTGGGCCGCGCCGCCAGCGCGCGGGCGAGCGCGACGCGCTGCTGCTGCCCGCCGGAAAGTTCGCGCGGCAATCGCGTGCGGTATTCCGCCGGCGCCAGGCGCACGAGCGCGAGCAGCTCGTCGACCCGCGCCTCGCTCTGCGCCTTCGGCCATTGCAGGAGCTTCGGCGTCACCGCGATGTTCTGGGCCACCGTCATGTGCGGGAAGAGACCGGCGCCCTGGAAGACGTAGCCCATGCGGCGGCGCAGGCCGACCGCGTCCAGCGCCAGCACGTCTTCGCCGTCGACCAGGATGCGCCCCGCGGAGGGCTCGATCAGCCGGTTGATCATGTTGAGGGTGGTGGTCTTGCCCGAGCCGGATTCGCCGATCAGGACCAGGAATTCGCCGTCCGCCACGGCGAAACTCAGGGCACGGACGGACGGCGCCGCTGAGCCGCCATAAACCTTTGAAATAGCTTGCAATTCTATCAATTGTGTATCCCCAGGCGCGTTACGCGCGCCCTTGCGCCGCAAAGCTCAATCAGCGTAAAACGAGACGTCCGAATTGGAAAATAGTGCTTTTACCGGTGCTTAACCACGATTCGGGCACAGTTATCGAACCGTAAACACGGCGGGCGGAACGGCGATCCGGCAATGAAGAAGGTGGCGCATAACGACGCAAAGGGCGGGTTTCCCGCCGGCGTCCGTGCGCGCACCCGGCTCAAGCCCCGTCCTTCCCTCGGTTCGTCGCAAGCGCTTCTGCTCCTTCTTAGCTGCCCCTAGGCGCCGCTGGCGCGCGGTCATCGCGCGCCTTCCGTCTAGGGGAGAAAAGCGAAAGGAGTGAAACAGAGGCCGCATCTGCGGCGAACGGAAGGAATGCACGGCCATGAGTACCCAATCCCAGAAGGTTCAAATATTCGACACGACGCTGCGTGACGGCGAGCAGTCGCCCGGCGCCGCCATGACGCTCGAAGAAAAGGTCCAAATCGCCGAGTTCCTCGACGAGATGGGCGTCGACATTATCGAGGCGGGGTTCCCGATCTCGTCAGCAGGCGATTTCGAGGCGGTCCGGGAAATCACCAAGATCGTCAGACACGCCACCGTCTGCGGCCTCGCCCGCGCCGGGTTCAAGGACATCGACGCCGCCGGCGAGGCGCTCAAGGGCGCCAAGCGCCCGCGCATCCACACCTTCATCTCGACCAGCCCCGTCCACATGAAGCACAAGCTGAACATGGGCGAGAACGCGGTGCTCGAGGCGGTCGGCGCCTCGGTGACCCGGGCGCGGAACTTCACCGACGACGTGCAGTGGTCGGCCGAGGACGCGACGCGCACGGAGGTGGACTTTCTCTGCAAAACCGTCGAAGTCGCGATCCATTCGGGCGCAACGGTCATAAATGTGCCCGATACTGTTGGTTACTCCACGCCGCAGGAGTATTTCGACATCATCACGATGCTGAGGAACCGCGTGCCGAACGCGGACAAAGTCGTCTTTTCGACCCACTGCCACAACGATCTGGGGCTGGCGGTGGCCAATTCGCTCGCCGGCGTATTGGCGGGGGCGCGCCAGGTCGAATGCACCGTCAACGGCATCGGCGAGCGCGCCGGCAACGCCGCGCTGGAAGAGATCGTGATGGCGCTTCGGGTCCGCAAGGACATCATGCCCTTCGCCACCGCCGTCAACACCCAGATGCTGGCGCGGGCCTCCAAGCTGGTCTCCAACGTCACCGGCTTCCCGGTCCAGTACAACAAGGCGATCGTCGGCAAGAACGCCTTCAGCCACGAAAGCGGCATCCACCAGGACGGCATGCTCAAGAACGTCGAGACCTACGAGATCATGCGGCCCGAGGACGTCGGCGTGCATGCGACCTCGCTGGTGCTGGGCAAGCTGTCGGGCCGCCACGCCTTCCGCGACAAGCTGGAGGCGATGGGCTACACGCTGGAAGCCGAGGCCTTCGCCGAGGCCTTCAAGCGCTTCAAGGACCTGGCCGACAAGAAGAAACATGTGTTCGACGAGGACATCGTCGCCCTGGTCGACGACGAGATCGTGCGCGGCCATGACGCGATTTCGGTCCGGAATCTGCGGGTCGAGACCGGGACCAATCTTCTTCCCGGCTGCGAGCTGACCCTCTCGGTCGGCGGCGAGGACAAGCGCGTCAAGACCACGGGCGACGGCCCGGTCGACGCCATCTTCAAGGCGATCCGGGAAATCTATCCGCACGAGGCGACCCTGCAGCTCTTCCAGATCAACGCGGTCACGGAAGGCACCGACGCGCAGGCCACCGTCAGCGTGCGGCTCGAGGAAAACGGGCGCACCGTCACGGGCAAGGGCTCGGACACCGACACGCTGGTGGCCGCCGCCTATGCCTATGTCAATGCGCTCAACAAGCTTTTGGTGAAACAGAAAAAGCAGGCGCCCGAGGCCTTGACCGTCGCGCGATGACGCATCGTAGGCCCTGGCGTTAACCCGCCGGGGCCTACAGTCGCCGGAACAAAGGTTGCAGGGAGGCTCTGCCCCTTAACAGGAATGGGACAGGTTTATTATGTTCGGCAGTCTTCTCGGCGCCCTTTCGAGCGATATGGCCATCGATCTCGGGACCGCGAACACGCTCGTCTATGTCAAGGGTCGGGGCATCGTCCTTAACGAACCGTCGGTCGTCGCCACCATCAACCGCGGCGGCAAGAAGCACGTCCGCGCCGTGGGCAACGACGCCAAGATGATGCTGGGGCGCACCCCCGGCAACATCGAGGCGATCCGCCCGATGCGCGACGGCGTCATCGCCGACTTCGAGATCGCCGAGGAGATGATCAAGCACTTCATCCGCAAGGTGCATAACCGCCGCTCCTTCGCCAATCCGATGATCATCGTCTGCGTGCCCTCGGGCTCGACCGCGGTCGAGCGCCGCGCGATTCAAGAAAGCGCCCTGTCCGCCGGCGCCCGCCGCGTCTACCTGATCGAAGAGCCGATGGCGGCCGCGATCGGCGCCGGCCTGCCAGTTTCCGAGCCGACCGGCTCGATGGTCGTCGACATCGGCGGCGGCACCACGGAAGTCGCCGTCCTCAGCCTCGGCGGCATCGTCTATTCGCGCTCGGTGCGGGTCGGCGGCGACAAGATGGACGAGGCGATCATCGCCTATATCCGCCGACACCAGAACCTTTTGATCGGCGAAGCCTCCTCCGAGCGCATCAAGAAGGAGATCGGCTCGGCGGCGCCGCCGGCCGACGGCAACGGCGTGACCCTCGACATCAAGGGCCGCGACCTGCTGAACGGCGTGCCCAAGGAGATCACCATCACCCAGCGCCACATCGCCGAGGCCCTTGCCGAACCGGTCGGCGCCATCGTCGAGGCGGTCAAGGTCGCGCTCGAGGCGACGCCGCCGGAGCTGGCGGCCGACATCGTCGACAAGGGCATCGTGCTGACCGGCGGCGGCTCGCTGCTCGCCAATCTCGACCAGGTGCTGCGCGAGGAGACCGGCCTGCCGGTCTCGATCGCCGACGATCCCTTGTCCTGCGTCGCGCTCGGCACCGGGCGGGTGCTGGAGAACACCAAGGGCATGCGTCACGTTCTGTCCACTGCGTTTTGAATAAGCCGGGGCCATGGCGAACGGAGGCTGGAGGATCGCGCGGAATCGGGGCGGAGCCCAGCTCCCCATCGTGCTGCTTGCCGCCCTCGCCATCGCCCTCATCCTGATCGGCAAGGCGCAGAGCAACCTGTTCGACAGCGCCCGCGCCGGCGTCACCGACTGGGCGGCGCCCGCGTTGCAGGCGGTGCGCGCGCCGCTCGCCGGCCTCGACCGCTGGACCGCCTCGATCGGCAGCATCTTCAACGTCTATGAGGAGAATCTGCGCCTCAAGGACGAGAATGCGCGCCTGCGCCAGTGGCACAATGTGGCGATCGTGCTCGACGACCGGGTCAAGCGCTACCAGCTCCTGCTGCACGCGGTGCCCGATCCGGCCCTGTCCTCGGTCGCGGCGCGCGTCATCGGCCGCGCCAACCGCCCCTTCCTCCAGACCATGATCCTGGACGCCGGCAAGGCCCAGGGCGTCAAGCCGGGGCAGGGCGTGATCGACGCCCGCGGCATGATCGGGCGCATCTTCCTGACCGGCGATCACACCGCCTGGGTGATCCTGCTCACCGACCTCAACAGCCGCGTGCCGGTGACGATCGAGCCCGGCAACATCCAGGCGATCATGGCCGGCGACAATTCGGGGGCGCCGAGTCTCGACCTGCTGTCGCAGAACGTGCGGCTGAAGGCGGGCGACCAGGTCGTCAGTTCGGGCGACGGCGGCCTGCTGCCGCCCGGCCTCGCCATCGGCACGGTGGTCGCCGATCCCAATGGCGGCTTCCGCGTCGTGCTCCTGGCCGACGCGGCGTCGAGCGAGGACGTCAACGTCGTCGACTTCAAATTGAAGGCGGAGCAGCCGCCGGCGGTGTCGCCGAACGACCTGCCCGCGACGGCAGCCGGCCTGCCGCCGGCCGCGCCGCAAGCTCCCGTGGTGGCGCCGCTCGTGCCGGCGCTGCCGGGCACGGCCCCGGGAACCGGTCCGTTGCCGTCGGCCCTGCCACCCGCCACCCAGGCCGCCGGCGCCGCCAAGCCTCAGACCCCGGGCGTGACCGATGCCACGCCCGATGCCGGCGACCAGTGAGCCATGGAGCGCGTCGGTAGCATCATGGGCGGGCGCCTCCTCTCCTCGATCCTGCCGGTGATGCTGGGCATCCTGGGCAGCCTGGTCGCGAATTTTCCGGTGTCGTTCGTCGGCGGCTGGGTGTCGCCGCCGATGCTGGCGTTCATGCCGCTGTATTTCTGGGGCATCGTGCGCCCCGACCTGATGACGCCGTTCTGGGCCTTCGTGCTCGGCGTGCTGGAGGATTTCCTCTCCGGCGGACCGCCGGGGGTGTGGGCCGCCTCCTTCCTCGCCGCCTATTTCGTGATCGACCGCCAGCGCGACATGCTGGCGGGGCTATCGGGCATCGGCGCGATCGTCGGCTTCGCGGTCGCGGCGCTGGTCGCCTGCGTCAGCGCTTATGCCATCGTCTCGGTCTACAACTGGACGCTGCTGCCGCTGGCGCCGGTGATGGGCGAGCTGGCGGTCACCGTGATCGTCTACGTCTTCGCCGTGATGGTGTTCGGCGCCGTCCACCGCCGCCTGGTCGGGCCGCTCAGGAGCGATTTTTAGAGATGCCGCTGTTCGACCGCAAGGACAAGAGCCGCTACGCCAGCTTCACGCGGCGCAGCCTGGGCTTGACCGGCGCGATGGCGGCGGTGTTCGCGGTGCTCGGCGGCCGGCTCTACCAGCTTCAGATCAGCAACGGCGACCAGTACCGCACCCAGGCCGAGGACAACCGCGTCAACCAGCGGCTGATTGCGCCGCCGAGGGGGCGCATTTTGGACCGGTTTGGTGTCGAGCTCGCCAACAACCGCCGCAACTACCGCGTCCTCCTGGTCTCCGAGCAGGCGACCGACGGGGTCGAGGCGGCGCTGGATGCGATCGCCAAGGTGATCTATCTCAGCGACGCGCAGAAGAAGCGCGTGCTGCGCGACATCGCGATGAACCGCAAATTCGTGCCGGTGCCGGTGGCCGAGAACCTCTCCTGGGAGGAGTTCGCGCGCATCAACATGCATCTGCCCTATCTGTCGGGCGTGCAGCCCGACGTCGGCGAGACCCGCGACTATCCCTTCGGCGCCGAGATGGTGCACATCCTGGGCTACGTCGCCGCGGTCGGCCCCGACGACAAGAAGGACGACAACGACACGCTGCTCGGCCTCCCCGGCTTCCGCATCGGCAAACGCGGCATCGAGAAGGCGTTCGACGGCGAGGTGCGCGGCGGCGCCGGCGCCTCCCGCGTCGAGGTCAACGCCTATGGCCGCGTCATCCGCGAGCTCAGCCGCGATACCGGCGTGCCGGGGCAGGACGTCTGGCTGACCATCGACTGCGAATTGCAGCGCTTCACTGACCAGCGCCTGGCCGGCCAGAGCGCCGCCTGCGCCGTGCTCGACGCCCAGACCGGCGACGTGCTGGCGCTGTCCTCGGCCCCCGGCTACGACCCCAACCTGTTCAATGTCGGCATCTCGCCCAGCCAGTGGAAGGGCCTGATGACCGACGATCACAAGCCCCTGCTCAACAAGGTGCTGTCCGGCGCCTACCCGCCGGGTTCGACCTTCAAGCCGGCGATGGCGATGGCGGCGGTGCAGAACGGCCTCTCCGACCTGCACGTCAACTGCTCCGGCGTGCTGACGCTGGGCAATCACCAGTTCCATTGCTGGAAGCGCGGCGGCCATGGCGGCGTCGATCTCAGGCGCGGCATCGCGCAATCCTGCGACGTGTTCTTCTACGAAGTCGCGCGCCGCCTCGGCATCGACAAGATGGAGGCGGCGGCGCGGGCGCTGGGGCTGGGCGCCACAACCGGCATCGAGATCCCGGGCGAGAATTCCGGCTTCATCCCCAGCGCCGGCTGGAAACAGGCGCGCTTCGGCATTCCGTGGCAGCCGGGCGAGAGCCTCGTCACCGGCATCGGCCAGGGCTATGTCCTGACGACGCCGATCCAGCTCGCGACCATGGCGGCGCGCATCGCCTCGGGCCGCGCGGTTAGCCCACGCATCGCCCACACCGTCGGCGGCGTAACGCAGCCCCGGCCCTTGCCCGACCGGCTGCCGTTCTCCGACGAGGCCTTCGCCGCGGTGCGCGGCGGGATGAACGCGGTCGTCAACGAGGGCGGCACCGCCTCGCGCTGGCGCATCACCGAGCCCGGCATGGAGATGGCGGGCAAGACCGGCACGGCGCAGGTCCGCCGCATCACCAAGGAAGAGCGCGCCACGGGGGTCAAGGGCGACGCCTCGCTGCCCTGGCAGCTGCGCGACCACGGCCTGTTCGTCGCCTTCGCGCCGGTGATCGAGCCGCGCTATGCGCTCGCCTGCATCGTCGAGCACGGAGCGCTCGGCCATCCCCAGGTGGTGATCGCGCACGACGTGCTGCTGTTCGCCCAGACGCGCAATCCCCTGGGCCGCCGTCCCGCCTATCCCACCAACGCCGCGATGGCGGCCCCGGCGGGAGGCCGCGCATGATCACGCGCCCCTATGCCGCCGCGCGCCGCACGCTGAGCCTGGTCGACAAGCTCTACGAGGTGAATTGGGGCCTGGTGCTGCTGATCGGCATCATCGCCTGTGCCGGCTTCGCCATGCTCTATTCGGTGGCGGGCGGGCACTGGCAGCCCTGGGCGAGCACCCAGCTCCTGCGCTTCATGGTCGGCCTCGTCATCCTGATCGCAGCGGCGATGGTCGACATCCGGGTGTGGATGAGCCTCGCCTATCCCGCCTATGGCGTGTCGCTGCTGCTCCTGATCGGCGTCGTGATCGCGGGCCATATCAGCAAGGGCGCGGAGCGCTGGGTCTCGCTCGGGCCGGTCGGCCTGCAGCCGTCGGAGCTGATGAAGATCTCCCTGGTGCTGGCGCTCGCCCGCTTCCTCCACGGCAAGAGCGTCGAGGACGTCTCCAAGCCGCTCAATCTCCTGATCGCGCTCGCCATCATCGGAATCCCGGCGCTGTTCGTGGTGCTGCAGCCCAATCTCGGCACCACGCTGATCATCGTCGCCGACGGCGCCTCGCTCCTGTTCCTCGCCGGCCTCTCCTGGTGGTGGATCGCGCCGGCCCTGGCCGCGGTCGCGGTGGCGGTGCCGACGGCGTGGCAGTTCGTGCTGCACGACTACCAGAAGCGCCGGGTGCTGACGTTCCTCGATCCTGCCTCCGACGCGCTCGGCGCGGGCTGGAACATCACCCAGGCCAAGATCGCGATCGGCTCGGGCGGCGTCACCGGCAAGGGCTTCCTGCAAGGCACCCAGAGCCGGCTCAACTTCCTGCCCGAGAAGCAGACCGATTTCATCTGGACCAGCTTCTGCGAGGAGTTCGGCTTCGTCGGCGCGGTGGCGCTGCTGCTGCTGTTCGCGGTGGTGATCTATTACGGCGTGCAGATCGCGATGGCGGCGCGCAGCCAGTTCGGCCGCCTCTTGGCGATGGGCGTGACGCTCAACTTCTTCTTCTACATCATGATCAACGCCGCGATGGTGATGGGCCTGATCCCGGTGGTCGGCATTCCGATGCCGCTGATCTCCTATGGCGGCTCGGCGATGTTCTCGGTGATGTTCGGCTTCGGCCTGTTGATGAGCGTCTACGTCCACCGCCAGGTCGAAATCCCGCGCCACAGCGGCGGGATCATTTAGTTCCCGGCCTGCCGAGCCGTAGCTCGCGGCAACCGGCCCGCCTTCGCCCGCGTCGCGAGCGAAAGCCGGAACCATCGTCCGTCCGCTCCGTTACCTCCGCGCAATACCGCATGGAGCAGACGATGCTGAACCGCACGACACGACTTCTTGCCGCCGCAACGCTGGCGCTCGGCGCCGGCACGGTCGCGGCCCAGGCCGATGCCTGCAGCGGCCGCAACCACACCACCGGCACGGTGCTCGGCGCCGTCGGCGGCGGCGCGATCGGCAGCGCGGCGACCCATGGCAGCCTCGGCGGCGTCGTCGCCGGCGCGGTGCTCGGCGGCCTTGCCGGCAACGCCATCAGCCGCGACGTCGATTGCCGCGACCGTTATCGCCACGGCAATCACCGCAGCCGCTACTACTATCGCAACGGCCACCGCCACGCGCGCTGGTGAGCCTTGAAGATTCGGCCGAATCGCTCAGCTTTTTCAAAGCGGTGTGCGGTTCGGCCGGCTTGCTGGACATGCCAAAACCGCTCTGCTATTAGCCGCGCCTTCCCGAGCGGGATCCGCTCGGGATTGTTTGTTGGCGCGCAACTCACGGGCTTCGCTACGCTTCGCCCTGTTGCGCTTCTTGGATGGGCCGGTAGCTCAGTCGGTAGAGCGTTCGACTCTTAATCGAAATGTCGTGGGTTCGATCCCCTCCCGGCCTACCATCCAATTTCACGGCGTGACGATCGGGAAGTTCTGCACCACCGGCTCGATCAGGCCGCACAGCGCCTCGTAGAGCGTCGCGTCGCCGCTGACGGCGATGTCGCCCGAGGCGATCAGTGCCGCGGGCGGGATGCCCGCAAGCAGAGTCATCAGCAGTTGCGGCCGGATCAGGCGCACCGTCGCGCCGGCGCTGGCGTCGTGCACGCCGGTTTCATGCACCAGGACGCCGTTGCCGACCGTGATGAGATGTCTCTCGTCGCGGTCGCCGAGTTCGATGTTGATCTTGAAGGTTGCGCCCAAGGCCTTCTGCGGATCGACGCGCACCGCGGCGAAATCCAACAGCATCGGCGTCGTGGTCGCCGACAGCACGTCGGTGCTGAGGCTCGCGGGCGGCAGCTTGACGACGCCGCTCGTCAATTCCTGCGCCCCGGTGAGATAGATGTTGCGCCAGGTCCCCGCCTCGGACTCGAACGCGATGCGGGTATAGACCGCCGCCAGGCGCTCGCGCGCCGGTTTGTTGCTGTCGTCCGCGAACACCACATGGTTGAGCAGCGTCGCGGCCCAGCGCAGCTCGCCGCCGCGCGCCGCTTTCTCCGCCAGCGCCAGCACCGCATCGGCGCCGCCCATCGCCTCGACATAGCGCTTGGCGGCGGGCTCGGGCGGCAGCGGGTTGAGGTTGGCGGGGTTGGCGTCGTACCAGCCCATATAGCGCTGATACACGGCCTTGGCATTGTGGCTCATCGTGCCGTAATAGCCGCGATTGAACCATTGCTTCGCCAGGACTTCCGGCAGCTTGAGGATTTCGGCGATCTCGGGCGCGGTGAAGCCGGCATTCATCAGCCGCACGCTCTGGTCGTGGAGGAATTTGTAGGCGTCGCGATGGCTGGTGAGGAACGCCACGATCTCATCCGCGCCGAAGCGCGGGATGCCGTGCGCCGCGAACATCACATCCGACTTGGCCCCGAACAGGCGGATCGATTCGGTGAGGTAGTCGGCCCAGGCCTTGGCGTCACGCACCAGCGCGCCGCGCGCCGGCAACAGGTTATGCATGGTGAGGTTGGCGTTCTCGGCCATGAACAGGCTGCGGAACTGCGGCAGGTGGAAGTTCATCTCGGCCGGCGCCTCGGTGCCCGGGGTGAGCTGGAACACCATCGTGACGTCGCCGACGGTCACCTCCTGGCCGGTCTGCGTGATCAGCAGATTGGGCGCGATCAGCGACAGCGAGCCGAGCGACGGGCAAGGGCCCAGCCCCGACGTCATCTCGCCTTGCGCGCTGCGCGGCAGGGTGAGGCCGAACTGGAAGCGGGCGCGCCGCGACATGGCGGGGCCGGCGATGATGTTCTCCGACACCGCGTGCTCCAGGAAGCCTTCCGGCGCGATGACCTTGATCGTGCCGGCAGCGGCCTCGGCCGCGGTCGCGACGCCGCCGACGCCGCCATAGTGGTCGACATGGCTGTGCGAATAGATCACCGCCAGCACCGGCTTGGCACCCAGGTGCTCGGTCACCAGCTCATAGGCGGCGCGCGCCACCTCCACCGAGGTGAGCGGATCGACCACGATCCAACCCGTGCCCGCGTCGATGAAGGAGACGGTGGACACATCGAAGCCGCGCACCTGGAAGATGCGCTCGGCGACCTGGAACAGGCCGTGCCGGGTCAGGATCTTCGCCTGGCGCCACAGCGACGGGTTGGCGGTATCGGGCGTGTCGCCTTCGAGGAAATCGTACCAGGAGAGGTCGAAGGCGGTGCGGCCGTCCGGGCGCTTGATCAGGGGATCTGTGCGCGTCGCGATGAAGCCGCGTTCGGCGAAGGCGAAATCCTGGCGGTCGTCCGCCGCGACCAAGGCGCGGGCTTCTTCCAGCGTGCTCATTCCCGGTCCCTTCCCTCTTTTGGGCAAGGTTATGCGCGAGGCAGGGCGACGGTTGCAATGTGGGTGCGGGGACGGTCATTCTCGCCGTCTCAGCCAGCGGGGACGACATGATCCGGTTTGCAAGCGTGTTGGTCGCGGCTTTCCTGCTGGCCGCCGGCGCGGCGCAGGCAGCGGAGCCCCAGGAAGGCGACCACATCGTCCGCAATTTCAAGTTCGGCAGCGGCGAGACGCTTCCCGAGCTTCGCCTGCACTACACGACTTACGGCACGCCGCATCGCGGCCGCGGCGGCCGGATCGACAATGCGGTGCTGATCCTGCACGGCACCGGCGGCGACGGGCACCAGTTCCAGCGCCCGCAATTCGCCGACGTGCTGTTCGCGCCGGGCGGGCTGCTCGATCCCGCGAAGTACTTCATCATCCTTCCCGACGGCATCGGCCACGGCAAATCCTCCAAGCCGAGCGACGGGCTGCACGCGAAATTCCCGCATTACGACTATGACGACATGGTCCGCGCGCATTACCTGCTGCTGACGCAAGGCCTGCATGTGGACCATCTGCGCCTCGTCCTGGGCACCTCGATGGGCTGCATGCACTCTTTCGTCTGGGGCGAGATCTATCCCAAGTTCATGGACGCGCTGATGCCGCTGGCCTGCCTGCCGGTGCAGATCGCCGGGCGCAACCGGATGTGGCGCAAGATGATCACCGACGCGATCAAGGCCGATCCGGCCTGGCTCGGCGGCGAATACAAGAGCCCGCCGCTGGCCGGCCTGCGCGCCGCGTCGGATTTCCTGGTCCTCGCCAGCCAGGCGCCGCTGCTGGCGCAGAAGACCTATCCGACCCGCGATGCGGTGGACGCCTATATCGACGCGGCGACGGCGCGGAACCTGGCGACGCTCGACGCCAACGACTTCCTCTACCAGATCGACGCCTCGCGCAATTACGATCCCTCGCCGAGGCTGGGCGACATCGAAGCGCCGGTGATGTGGATCAACTCGGCCGACGATTTCATCAATCCGCCGGAGCTCGGCATCGCCGAGACGCGGGTGAAGGAGATCAAGCACGGCACCTTCGTGCTGCTGCCGATCAGCGAGCAGACCCGCGGCCACGGCAGCCATACCTGGGCGGTGCTGTGGCAGGACAAGTTGGCGGAATTGCTGAAGGCGACGGCGCGGTAGGCCCACCTCCCCGCGAGGTGGAGGTGAAAATCACGCGAACTCCCTTGCCACCCCCCGCCTTGGCGTAGATCGCGTCGATCGCCGCCATGTTGCCGAGCGAGTCCGCGTTGCTGACGAGCGGCGGCTTGCCGCGCAGCAGGACGTCGCCCAGCTCGGCGAGCTGCGCGACATAGGTCGCGGGCCCCGCCGTCGGCTCGTCGCGCGCCGTGCCGCCGACGGTCACGGTCAGCTTGCAGCCGAGCTGCGGCGCGACGAAATTGAGGAGTTCGAGGCTGCCCTGCGCGCCCGTCACCCGCAGCGTGGCGCCGAAGCGCTCCGGCTTCATCGAGGTCGAGAGCGTCGCCGGCACCCCGGCGAAATCGAGCGCGGCCTTGGTGGTGACGTCGACGCCGTGCTCCATCGCGCACGACGCGGACAACACCTTAGGCTCGCCGCCCAGCGCCGAACGCAAGGCGTGGACGGGATAGCAGCCCAGGTCCATCAGGGCGCCGCCGCCCTGTTCGCGGGTCCAGCGCAATTCGCCTTCGCGGTAGGGAATCGGCACTTCGAACCAGGCTTCGGCGCTTTGCAGCGCGCCGAGCTCGCCGGAGCGGAGGATGGCGACGGCGCGCTGCATCACGGCGTGGTGGCGGTAGTGGAAGGCCTCGACCAGCGTCTTGCCGCTGCGCCCCGCCGCGTCGTTCATCCGGCGCACCTGGGCGGCGTTCATCGCGAACGGCTTCTCGCACAGGACATGCTTGCCGGCCTCCAGCGCCGCGATGGTCCATTGCGCATGGCCGGCAGGCGGCAGGGCGTTGTAGACGAGATCGACCTCGGCATGGCGGACCAGCGCGTCGTAGCCGTTCACGACAAGCGGAATCTTGTGCTCGGCGGCATAGGCCTTGGCGCGCTCGGGATCGCGCGCCGCGACCGCCACAACCTCGAAATCGGGATTGTCGCGCGACGGATTGATGACGACGGGCGGCGCGATCCGCGCCGCGCCGAGGATGCCGATGCGGATGGTCATGTGCTGCTCCCGACGGTGCCGCCGGAACGTTAGGCGGTTTCGGCGACCACCAACAAGTGCGCCCGGCGCGCCAGCTTGGCCAGCAGGGCATCGAGCTGGCGGCGTTCCGCGGGCGAGAGCGCCGAGAGGAAGACCTCCTCCAGATGCAGCGCCAGCGGCACGACCTCGTCATAGATGGCGCGGCCTTTGGCGGTGAGCGCGAGACGCTGGATGCGGCCGTCTTCGGCGTCGGCGCTGCGGGCGGCGCGGCCGGCGCGGACCAGCGTGTCGACCGCGCGGGAGACCTGGACCTTGTCCATCGCGGTGCGCTCGGCGACGTCGCGCGCCGACAGGCCGGGCGTGCCGCCCAGCACCGCCATGACGCGCCATTCGGGAATCGAGAGCCGGAAGCGCTCGGAATAGATTTTCGCAATCGCATCCGACACGTGGTTGGACAGCACCGACAGCCGGTAGGGCAGGAAGCGGTCGAGGTCGAGCCCGGCCGCGCTCTTGGCGGCGGCGCTACTCGGCATCGGGCTGGTTCTTCGGCAGGGCGGCGTCGAAGGCGGGATGGCCGAGGGCATGCGCCTCGATCCGCGCGATGGTCGGCCAAGCGTCCAGCTCCAGCTTCACGCGCCGCGCATTGGCGCATTGCGGGATGAGCAGGATGTCGGCGATGGTCGGGCTGTCGCCATGACAATAAGCCCCGGTATGCGGCGAGGTCGCGAGCATGACCTCCAGCGCGTCGAAGCCGACGCGGATCCAGTGGCGGTGCCAGCGCGCGATGTCGTCGTCGCTGACGCCGAACGTCTTCTTCATGTGCCGCCCGATGCGCAGATTGTTCACCGGGTGGATGTCGCAGCCCACGACATAGGCGATCTCGCGGGCGCGGGCGCGGCCGCAAGGGTCGCGCGGCAGGATCGGCGGCTCGGGCACGATCTCGTCGAGATATTCGATGATCGCCATCGATTGGGTGATCAGGTGGCCGTCATGCGCCAGGGCGGGGATCAATTCCTGCGGATTGATCGCGTGATAGTCGGCGCCGTGCTGCTCGCCGCCGTCGCGCAGCAGGTGGACGAAGCGCAGCTCGGGCGTGATGCCCTTGAGGTTCAGCGCGATGCGGGCGCGGAACGCCGCCGAGGAGCGGAAATAGCCGTAGAGCGCGAAATCAGGCTTTGACGACATGCTGGTCGATCCTCCCGAAAATCGAGTGGCCGGCGGCGTCCAGCATCTCGATGCGGACGCGGTCGCCGAATGTCATGAAGGGGGTTGTGGGCTTGCCGTCCGCGATGGTCTCCAGCGTGCGGCGCTCGGCGATGCAGCAGGAGCCGACGTCGCCGCCCGTTCCGGGCTTGTTCGACACCGTGCCGGAGCCGACGATGGAGCCGGCGGCGAGCGCGCGGGTTCGGGCGGCGTGGGCGATGAGCTGCGCGAAGGAGAACGTCATGTCGACGCCGGCGTCCGGCGCGCCGAATGTCTCGTCGTTCAGCCAGACGCGCAGCGGCAGATGCAGCTTGGCGTCGCGCCAGGCGCCGCCCAGTTCGTCCGGCGTCACCGCGACGGGCGAGAAGGCGCTCGCCGGTTTGGACTGGAAGAAGCCGAAATTCTTGGCGAGCTCGGCCGGGATCAGATTGCGCAAGGACACGTCGTTGACCAGCATCACCAGCTTGATGTGCTTCGCCGCGTCGGCGGCCGCGGTGCCATAAGGCACGTCGTCGGTGATCACCGCGACCTCGGCCTCGAAATCGATGCCCCAGGCCTCGTCGGCGCAAACGATTGCGTCGGTCGGGCCGACAAAGGAGTCCGAGCCGCCCTGGTACATCAACGGATCGGTCCAGAAGCTCGGCGGCATCTCGGCGCCGCGCGCCTTGCGCACCAGCTCGACATGGGTGACGTAGGCCGAGCCGTCGGCCCATTGATAGGCGCGCGGCAAGGGCGAGGCGCAGCGCGCCGGATCGAACGGCCGGGCGCCCTCCGCCTTGCCGGCGTTGAGCATGTCGTAGACATGGCCGAGCTGCGGCGCGGCGCCGGCCCAGTCGTCGAGCGCCGCCTGCAGGGTGCGCGCGGTGTCCGGCGCCGCGACGCAGGTCTTGAGGTCGCGCGACACGACGACGAGCTGGCCGTCGCGGCCGTGTTTCAGCGAGGCCAGCTTCATTTCACCGTCCAGCTTTCGGCATAGGTCTTCACTTCGGTCGCTTCCGCCGCCGCGCTCATGTCGAGCGGCTCGCGGGCGTCGATCATCACCGCGACCTCGTCGGTCATCGTCCTGGCCGCCTTGGCGCCGGCGGCGAAGGCCTTGGGATGCGGGCCGTGCGTAAAGCCGTTGGGGTGGAAGGTGATCATGCCCGGCTTGATGTTGTCGCGGCTGAAGAATTCGCCGGCGTGATAGAAGATCACCTCGTCGAAATCGTCGTTGGAATGGAAGAACGGCACTTTCAGCGCGCCGGGATCGCTCTCGATCGGGCGCGGCACGAAGGTGCAGACGACAAAGCGGTCGGCGACGAAGGTCGAATGCACGCTCGGCGGGATGTGATAGCGGTGGCTCATCACCGGGCGGATGTCGCGCCAGTTGAGCTTGAGCGCCGTGAGATTGCCCTTCCACCCCACCGCGTCGAGCGGATTGAAGGGATAGGTGATGATCGACATCTGGCCGCGGCGCTTGACGCGCACGCTCCATTCCTTCTCGTTCGCCTGGGCGCGGAACGCCTCGTCGAGCTTTGGAGTCTCGAGCGCCGCCGGATCGAACACGGCGTGCGGCCCCAATATGCCGCGATCCGGCAGCTTGTAGGCGCTGTTGGTCGCCTCGATCAGCAGCGCATTGGTGTGCGACGCCGGCTCCAGCCGCCACATCGTGCCGCGCGGCAGCACGATGTAGTCGCCGTCGCGATAGGACATGTGGCCGAAATCGCAGAACAGCTCGCCGGCACCCTCATGGATGAACAGCAGAAGGTCGCCGTCGGCGTTGCGCACCAGATGCGGCATGAAGCGCGCCAGCGACCACATCGCGATGCGGCAGCTCGCATTGCCCAGCAGCGGCACGGCGCGGAACGGCTCGTCGCTATGCTCGGCGGCGGCGACGGCGTCGAAGGCGCGGGGGCGCATCGGCCCCTCGAAGGCGCTCCAGCCGGTCGGCGGATGCTTGTGATAGATGTGCGTCGCGGGTCCGAAGAAGCCGTCGCGCCCGATCTCGCGTTCATAGGTGCCGGACGGCAGGTCGGCATGCGCCTGCTTGGAGGTCTCGCCCTCGCGCAGGGGGAATTCGATCCAGTTCTTGGTGCTCATGCCGCACCCTTCGCTGCGCTCGGGTCCTTGAGGACGCCGCGCTTGATCTGGTCGGCTTCGATGCTTTCGAACAGCGCCTTGAAATTGCCCTCGCCGAAGCCCTGATTGCCCTTGCGCTGGATCAGTTCGAAGAAGATCGGCCCGATGGCGTTCTGGGTGAAGATCTGGAGCAGCAGGCCGGTGTCGTCCTCCACCGCGCCGTCCATCAGGATGCGGTCGCGCTTGAGGCGCGGCACATCCTCGCCATGGCCCTGGATGCGGTTGTCGAGCCGCTCGTAATAGGTGTCGGGCGTGTCCTGGAACGCGACCTGGGTCTTTTGCAGCGCCTCGACCGACTCATAGATGTTGTTGGTGCCGAGCGCGATGTGCTGGATGCCCTCGCCGTGATAGGCGTCGAGATATTCGGCGATTTGCGACTTGTCGTCGGAGCTTTCGTTGATCGGGATGCGGATTTGCCCGTCCGGGCTGGTCATGGCGCGGCTTTTGAGGCCCGTCAGCTTGCCCTCGATGTCGAAATAACGCACTTCGCGGAAGTTGAAGAATTTCTCATAGAAGCCGGCCCATTTGTCCATGTTGCCGCGGAACACGTTGTGGGTGACGTGGTCGATCTCGGTCAGGCCGGCGCCTTCGTGCTCCCAGCCCAATGCCGCGTCGGACGGATGGAAATCGACGTCGTAGATCGTGCGGTCGCCATAGCGGTCGACGAGATAGATCACGCTGCCGCCGATGCCCTCGATCGCCGGGATATTCAATTCCATCGGCCCGACCGTGTTGTGGAACGGCTTGGCGCCGAGCTCGATCAGCCTGGCATAGGCCTTGGCGGCGTCGTGGACGCGGAACGCCATGGCGCAGGCGCTGGGGCCGTGCTTGGCGGCGAAGCGCGCGCCGTGGCTGTCCGGCTCGGCGTTGACGATGAAGTTGACATTGCCCTGGCGGAACAGCGTCACGTCCTTGGAGCGGTGCCGGGCGACGGCGCGAAAGCCCATGCGTTCGAACAGGGCGTAGAGCTGGGTCACGTCGGGGGCGGTGTACTCGACGAACTCGAAGCCGTCGGTCCCCATCGGGTTGTCCCAAAGCGCGGCCATGGCGGCCTCCTCAAGAATCTGATCGCGCCGCCAATATAGTTTCAAATGAAACTAATTGCCAGACCTCACATCTGCGTCGGCGGCATGACGCCCAGGAACCCCACGATCAGCAGGATCAGCATGGCGCAGGCGAGTTCCGCGGCGACGGTGAGCGGGATGGTGTATTCCGCCTCCTTGTCGCCGCGCGCCAGCGCCGGCAGCACGCCGAAGCGGTTGGTGAGCGCCAGCGCCACCATCGCCGCCGCCAGCACGATCTTGACCGCGAGCCAGGTGACATAAGGCCCCGACCAGGGCATCGGCGCGTCCAGGATGAAGACGCCGTTCAGCGCCCCGGCAACGATCAGCAGCGCCACCGACACCGCGCCCCAGCGCGAGAACAGGCGCAGCAGGGCGACAAGGCGCGGCACGTCGCGGGGCTTGGCAAAGACCTCGAAGATGAGCACGACCAGGCCGCCGGTCCAGAACCCCGCCGTCAGCAGATGCACCGCGTCGACGCCGGCGCGCAGATAGAACTGCTCGCTGCCGCCCGCCGCCGCGGCGTGGCTGGTCAGCCCGAGCATTGCCAATGCCGCGCCGGCCACCAGCGCGCGCAAGCCCGGCAGGTCCGGCGTGAACCAGGAATCGCACAGCGCCAGCAGGAGGAGGAACCGCCACAGGGCCACCTTGCCGAAATAGCTCTTGCTCGCGACGTCGGCGAGCAGATTGAGGCCGGGCACGTAGACGTCGCCCATCTCGCTCGCCACGAACCCGATCCAGAGGCATGCCGTGACCAGCGCGATCAGCGCCGACAGGTGGATCAAATTGCGCTGCCGCTTGCCCGTCAGGCCGGCTTCGCGCGCCCGCCACAGGAAAACGTTCGCGCCGAACACCGTCATCAGGCTCGCGAAGTGCAGGGCGCGGACAAGCGCAAAGAGCGTCACGGCGCGACGAGGAAGAAATATTTGCCGTCGGACAGGTGCGTGTCGATCGAGACCGCGCGCCACGTCACTTCGTAGCGGCCTGGCTTCAGCGGCTTCAAGGGCACGCGCATCGTCGTGCCGTCCGCGACGGACGGTCCGGAATCGACGACATGATCCTTCTCGTCGGTGACGACGATGTTACTGAACGCCGGCTCCAGCGCGCCGGTGAAATGCATCACCACCTCGGCCGGGCTCGCGGTCAGGCTGGCGCCGGCGGCGGGCGTCGCATCGACGAGATGGGTGTGGGCGAGCGCCGGCGCCGCCGATGCCAGCGCGACGAGGAAAGCGAGAGCGGTTCTATTGCGCATAGTGCAGGTCCACCAGGAATGTGCGTTGCGGGAAGGGATGGAACAGGAAATATTTGCGGTCGTTCAGGTTATCGATCCCGAGCGAGGCGCTCCAGTGGGCGTCGATGGCATAATGGGCGCGGACGTCGAGCACGAGATAGCCGTCGAAGCCCTGCCAGGTGTGGGTGACGATGTCGCTGTTGTCGATGGTCGACCACACGCGGTCGCTGTAGCGCGCCGCGAGCGTGAATGACCAGGCGTCGTCGGGACGCCAGGTCGCCGCCGCCGTGGCGCGCCATTTGGGGATCGACGGCGTGTATTTGCCGACCGCCGCGGCGAAGGCGGTGTCTTTGAGGATTTTCGAATCGACATAGGTCACGCTGCCGCTCAGCTGCAGACCGTCGAACAGCACATCGTTCCGGTCGAACACGATCTCGGCGCCGCGCGAGCGCACCCGGTCGACGTTCTGCACATAGTTGAACAGCGTGGCCGAGCCCGGCACCAGCGGTGCCGATTGCGACAGCAGGGCATCGGCGAGGTCCTCTTCGAACAATGACAGGCGCACGCGCCCGTCGCCGGTGCTGCGCTCCGCCGACAGGTCGTAGGACAGCGCCCGCTCCGGCTTGAGGTCGGGATTGGGCACGCTCAGCGTCGCGCCGGTGGTGATCGCCTGGTAGAGCTCGCCGACCGTCGGCAGGCGATAGGCCTCGCCGAACGACGCGGTGACGAGCCAGGCTTCGCTCGGCGTCCAGGCGAGCGCCGCCTTGGGCGAGAAATACGAGCCGGCGAGCCTGGGCTGAAGCACGTTCAGCGCCGGCGCCAGCGAGAAATTCGCCCCGTCATAGGCCCGCCAGTCCTCGAAGCGCAGCCCGAGGGTCGCCTTGAACGCCGGCGCGAAGGTCCAGGCGTCCTGCACCCAGATCGCGTTGACCGACGTGCGGCCGCGGCTCGCGCTCGCCAGCGCGCCTTGCGCGCCCGCGATCCAGTCCGCGGTGTTGAACTTGCGGTTCGCCAGCGTGTAGGCGTCGCGGTGCAGGCCGAAGCTGACGTCGTGCGTCCCGCCATGCCAGATGCCCTTAGCGTCCAGCGTGTACCAGAAGGTGCCGTCCATCCGCGTGATCGTGCCGGCGCCGCCGCCGCGCGCCGCCGGAACCGCGACGCTCGGCATACGCTGCCGGTCGGCGGCGAAATCGTAGAGGCTGGCCACTGCCTCCCATTCCCAGGCGCCGCCGCCCGACGATTTGAGCGCCAGCGCCTGGATGATGTGGCTCTGTTCGAGACGGTAGAGGTTGTTGGAGAACGCGCCGGCGGCGACCGCATAATTGTAGCCGCCGATGTTCAGGCTTCCGGCATAGACCGCGTTGCCCGCCGCGTCGCGCAGATAGGACTGCACGTCGGCGGAATCGTCCTGGTGGAACAGCCCGAAGGTGTAGCTGAGCTGCCAGGCGGGCGACAGATCGTAGCCGAGCTTCAGCGTCACGTTGTCCTGCACCTGGCGCTCGAAGCCGCCGGCGCCCAGCACCGCGATGGCGGCGCCGGTACGGTTCAAGCCGGCGAAGGCGCCGCTCACCGGCGTTCCGGCGCCGCTGGGCAAAGCCGGGCGCGTCGCGGTGACGTAGGCGAGCGGCTGGCTTTCGCTGCCCAGGTGATTGAGCCCGATCCGCCAGGCGAGATCGCCGATGCGGTCGCTCATCCCGGCGCCGAGCTGATAGGTGCCGTAGGTCCCTTCGGTGCCGTACTGGGCGAAGGATTGAAACGCGGCCAGGGCCTTGGCGTTCATGCCGAAGGCGTCCGGCACGCGGGTGGTGATCTCGATCACCGCGCCGATCGAATTGCCGGGGTAGGCGGCGGAGAACGGACCGTAGAGGACGTCGACCTGCTCGACCTCTTCCGGCGCGACCAGGCCCCAATGCGGCGACGCGGCGCCGTTGTTGTTGCCGATCAGGGCCGAAAGCAGGATGCCGTCGGCATAGATCAGGCTGCGGGCGCTGGCGCCCACGCCCGAGGTGCGCGTCGTGATCGGATCCTGCGTGTCGCCGGGATGGCGCTTGCGCACCAGGATGTCCGGCAGGTATTTCAGCAGGTCTTCGGTATTGATCGCATTGACGCGCTCGGCGGCGCCGGCCGCCGTGACCGTCTCGGTCTTGCTCGGCACCTGATAGCGCGCATTGACGGCGCGCTTGGCGGTCACGACGACGGTCTCGGTCGGATAGCCATGGGCAAGGGCGGCGGCCGGCAGGAGGGCCGCGAAGGTGAACACGCCAAGGCGCGCGAGCGAAGACGGCATGTTTGACTCTCGTGAAAGACGACGAGGCGCGCCCGTTTCCGGGCGCGGGCTTTACGCATCACTTCAGGCGAGAGCGGGCGGCGCGCGGGCGGCGTGCGGCCGATGGTCGGGGTCGTAGAAGAAGTCCGGCTCGACGAAGAGGATCGCCGCGCGGACGGCATGAGCCGCCAGGTCCAGCACGGCGGCGGCCATGGCGGGCGGCGACAAGGGCGCGGCGGCGGCGAAGGCGCAGGGCGCGTGCTCGCGCGGCGCCTGGTCCGGCGTCTTGCCGTCCTTATGCGTGCCGTCGGCGGCGCAGATGACGATGGGTCCTAAGGAGGCGTCCGCCGAGGGCATCCATCCGTCCGGCAGCAGGGCGCGCAGAACCATCGCGCAAAGCGCGAGGCTGACGGCGAGCGAGCGCAGGACGGACTGGCGCATGGACCCTTTATTTCAGGGCCTGCCGCTTCGCTATTTGAGGCCCCTTGGCGGTTTTTGCGCGTCCCGGCATTTGCGGTCAAGGCCGCCCGGCGTCGCGGGTGAACCGGGGATGAACGCGGCCTTCAGGGCCGGTTGCGGCGGGGCGGCGCATCTTTGCGCCATCGAATGAGGGAGATCGTCATGCTTCGCAAAGAGAAACTGGCCCGCAAAGCCGCCGCCCGCGCCGTCCACCGCGCCGGCCCGGACATGGCGCTGGCCACCACGCTGGTGTTCTTCGGGGTCTTCCCGGGCGTCATGGCGGCGGGGTTCGTCGTCGTCCAGCTCGCGACCGCGCTGGCGCACTGATCCCACCCTCCCGCAAGGGGAGGGTGGGATTCGACGCAAGGCCGTTACGCTGCGGCAGCGTTGAGCGTCGCCGCCCGGCTGTTACAGTCACGGCATGGAAGCGACGCTCGAAGCCCTCAACGCCCATCCCGTGCCGTCCTGGTTCGAGGACGCCAAGTTCGGCATCTTCATCCATTGGGGTCTGTTCTCGATCCCCGGTTTCGCGGCGAAGTCCGGCTCGATCTCCGACGCCTTCAAGGACCAGTACGACATCGCGGTGGCGCAGACGCCCTATTGCGAATGGTACTGGAACGCCATCAAGGTGCCGGAAAGCGACAGCGCCAAGCATCACGCCGCAACCTACGGCAACGCGCCCTACGAGCATTTCCGCGAAGCCTTCCTCGCCGGGCTGGAGCAGTGGAAGCCGGAAGCATGGGCCGAGCTGTTCGCAGCCGCCGGCGCTCGCTATGTCGTGCTGGTCACCAAGCATCATGACGGCTTCTGCCTGTGGCCGAGCGAGGTCGCGAACCCGCACCAGAAGGACTGGACCAGCCCGCGCGACATCGTCGGCGAGCTCGGCGCCGCGGTGCGGGCCAAGGGGATGCGCTACGGGCTTTATTATTCCGGCGGCATCGACTGGACCTTCAACCGCGAGCCGCTGCGCACCCTCGCCGATTTCATGGGCTCGACGCCCGGCGGCGACTATCCGGCTTACGCCGACGCGCAGGCGCGCGAACTGATCGACCGTTACAAGCCGGCGGTGTTGTGGAACGACATTTCCTGGCCGACGGGGCTGGACGACGAGCTCAAGCTGTTCGCCGATTACTACGCCACGGTGCCCGAGGGCGTGGTCAACGACCGCTGGCTGCCGATGACGCCCGAGCGCGAGGCGCTTCGGACTCCGGAGGCGCGCCGCGCGATGGACGCGATGCTCAAGCCGCGCATGCAGAAGGGTCCGAGCAAGGGCATCATCCCGCAACTGCCGCCGCATTGCGATTTCCGCACCCCCGAATACGCCGCCTTCGAGTCCATCCAGGACAAGAAGTGGGAGGCGACGCGCGGCATGAGCCATTCCTTCGGCTACAACCGGCGCGATACCGACGCCGACTATGAAAGCGTCGAATCGCTGGTGCACAGCTTCATCGACGCGGTGGCGAAGAACGGCAACCTGCTGCTCAATGTCGGCCCGCGCGGCGAGGATGCGCAGATTCCGTCCGAGCAGATCGCGCGTCTCAAAGGCTTCGGCGAATGGGCCAAGGCCAATGGCGAGGGCCTCTACGGCACGCGCCCCTGGACGCGTTTCGACGGCGTCACCGCCTGCGGCGTGCCTGTGCGGTTCACGCAGAAAGACGGCGCGCTCTACGCGCATCTGCTGGGCACGCCGAAGGGTCGTGATATCGTCCTGGAAGGCGACACGTTTGCGAACCTGCAAAGGGCGGCGCATCTGGCAAGCGGCGCGCCGGCCGCGCTCCGGCCGGTGCCAGGCGGCCTCGAACTTGCGCTCGCGGCCCCGCTCGCGGACGCGCCGGCGCATTGCTTCAGGCTGACGTGACGCCGCGCTATCGCGAGGTGGCGCCGCCGCCCGCGCTGGCGCGGCATGTTCATTGTCTCTGGCTGTTCGAAGGCGAAGAGCGCGAGATCCAGCGCGTCGTGCCCGACGGACGCTGCGAGCTGATCGTGCATTACGGCGCGCCCTATTGCGAGATCGCGGGCGCTAGGCGGGTGCGCCAGCCGCGGGCGCTGTTCGCCGGGCAACTGACGCGGCCACTGCACCTGAAGCCTGCGGGCGGGGCCGGCGTCGTCGCGGTGCGCTTTCGTCCCACGGGGGCGCGGGGCTTTGCGGGCCGCGGGCTGTCGCTGCTGACCGACAGGCGCATCGCGCTGGCCGATCTGCACGGCAGGCACCGCGCCGACGGGCTGGTCCGGGCGATCCGCGGCGCGGCGGACGACGCGCAGCGCCTGGCGACCATGCAGGATTATGTCGCCGCGCGGCTCGCGGACGGGGCGGTCCAGGACGATGCGGGAATCGAAGCGTGCATCGCGCTTCTCGAGCGCGGCGCGGCGCCGAAGGCGCTGTGCCGGCGGGTGAAGCTGTCGCCGCGCCAGCTTCAGCGCCGGTTTGCTGCGATCGTGGGCGTGCCGCCGCGCCTGCTCGCCGCGATCATCCGCTTCCGCCGCGTATTCGACGCCTTGCGCGACGCCGAGGCGCGGAATTGGACTGAGGCGGCGCAGGCCGCGGGCTATTTCGACCAGCCGCAATTCGCGCGCGACTTCCGCCGCTTCGTCGGCTGCACGGCGGGGCAGTTCGCGAGCGGTGATCAGGGGCTCGCGGCAAGCCTCGCCGCCGCGTGACGTCGCAATCGTACAAGCCCGTCCCGGCGCTCCATGCAGGGATGGGCGGATCTAAGGAGGTCACGATGAAAGCCCTGCTGCTTGCCGTCTTGCTTGCCGCGACGCCCGCGGCCGCCACGACCGTCCGCGACCTGGCCTGGATGGCGGGCGACCGCAGTGTCGGCGACGTCCATGAGGTCTGGCTGGACGGCGGAGACTTGCTGCTCGGCGCCAGCGTGACGGTGATGGACGGCAAGGCCGTCGAGCGCGAATTCATGCGCGTCGGGCACGCGCCCGGCGGCGGCATCGCCTTTTTCGCCGAAGTGCCGGGACAGCCGGTCACGGTCTTCATGCTGAAATCCTTCGCCCATGGCCGCGCCGTGTTCGAGAACCCGACGCACGATTTTCCGCAGCGCGTCATCTACTGGAACGCCGGCCGCGGAAAGGTTGGCGCGCGCATCGAGGGAACGATCCAAGGTGAGCCGCATGGCCAGGAGTGGCTGTTCCAGCCGGCGCCCTGAACAAAAGCCGCATCCCGCGCTTGTCGAGCCCCTGACAATTCGTCAGGATCGGGCCAACAAACATCAGAAAAAGCCCCGGGGAGACGCCGATGAAATTCACCTGGTTCAACCTGATGCCGTGGCCGCATCTGCCGGACGATTTCCGCGAGAAGAACCGTTCGGTCTGGGTCGACATCGACTCGCGCCTGTTCGATCCGGTGAAGAGCCACGAGGTCTACAACACCTATCTCGACCTCCTGGAATACGCCTCCACCCTCGGCTTCGACGGTATCGGCTGCAACGAGCATCACCAGTGCGGCTACGGCATCATGCCGTCGCCCAACCTGATCGCGGCGACGCTGGCGCGCCGCACCAAGGACGTCGCGCTCGTCGTCCTGGGCAATTCGATCGCGCTCTACAATCCGCCGACCCGCGTGGCCGAGGAATTCGCCATGCTCGACTGCATCTCCGGCGGAAGGCTGGTGGCGGGCTTCCCGGTCGGCACCTCGATGGACACCAACTACGCCTATGGCCAGATCCCGGCGCTGACGCGCGAGAAATACCAGGAGGCGCACGACCTGATCCGCAAGGCGTGGAGCGAGCCCGATCCCTTTGTCTGGAACGGGCGCTACAACAAGCTCGGCCATGTCAACATCTGGCCGCGACCGATCCAGAATCCGCCGCCGATCCACATCCCCGGCGGCGGCAGCGTCGAGACCTACGATTTCTGCATCGACAACACCTATTCCTATTCCTACCTGTCGTTCACCGGCTATATCCGCGCCAAGGCGCTGATGGACGGCTATTGGAAGCGCGTCGCCGAGCGCAATACGCCCGACGCCTCGCCCTATCGCGCCGGCTTCGCCCAGACGATCTGCGTCGCCGAAACGGACGCGGAAGCCGAGCGCCTCTACAAGCCGCATATCGATTACTTCTACAATCGCTGCCTGCACGTCTATGCCGGCTTCGCCGACGCGCCGGGCTACCGCACGATCAAGACGATCCAGGCCGGCGCCCTGTCGCAATACGCCCCGCCCGCCGGAGGCTATTCCAAGCTCTCCTGGAAGGAACTGACCGAGGGCGGCCATGTCATCGCCGGCTCGCCCGAGACGGTGCGCCAGCGGGTCGAGGACCTCGCCAAGTCGCTCAATGTCGGCAATCTCTTCTGCCTCCTGCATGTCGGCGACATGCCGAAGGAGAAGTGCATGTATTCGACAAGGCTGTTCGCCGAGAAGGTGATGCCCAAGCTGCGCAACGTCTTCCCCGACTACGCCGACGACGGCCGCTTCTGGTGCCATCCGATCCCGCAGGTGAAGGCCGGCAACCTGCCGAGCGACGCGAGGGCGATGGAAATGGTGGGAGCGGCGCGCTGATGGCTCTCGAACTCAAGACCGTGCGGACGCATAACGTCCCTGTCCGCTATATCGAGGGCGGCAGCGGTGAGCCGCTGGTGTTCCTGCACGGCGCCGGCGGCGTGCAGGCCGGCGATCCGTTGCTGGAGAAGCTGAGCGCGAAGCATCACGTCTATGCGCCGCTGCTGCCGGGCTATGGCGACAGCGAGGAATGCCGCGAGATCCGCGACATGCTCGACTTCACGCTCCACACCTGGGACGTGATCGAGGCGCTCGGCCTCGAGGACCCGATCCTGGTCGGCCATTCGATGGGCGGCATGATCGCGGCCGAGATGGCGGCGGTGGCGCCGCACGACGTGACGCGGCTCGGCCTCATCTGTCCGGCCGGGCTGTGGCTCGACGCCCACCCGATCCCCGACCTGTTCGCGATGCTGCCGTTCGAATTGCCGCCGCTGCTGTTCCACGACGTCGAGGCCGGCACCAAGCTCCTGACCGCCGGCCTCACGCTCAGCGATCCCAATTTCCTCCAGACCTATCTCGTCACCAATGCGCGGCAGATGGGCATGGCGGGCAAGATCCTGTTCCCGGTTCCGGAGCGCGGGCTCAGCCAGCGGCTCTACCGCATCAAGGCGCGGACGGTGCTGATCTGGGGCGACGGCGACAAGCTGATCCCGCCGGCCTATGCGCACGGCTTCAAGAAGGGCATCGCCGGCGCCGAACTGGTCTCGATCCCCGAAGCCGGCCACATGGTGACGCTGGAGAAGACCGATCAGGTGGTCCAGGCGCTGGGACGGCTGGTTCAATCGATGCCGTAGCGGTAGTGGCCGGTGATCCGGTAGGCGAACAGGATGTCGCCGAAGACCTGGCCGCCGCCGATATTGTGCATGATCAGCGGCCGGGCGCCGTCCGGCGTGCGCCGCTCGGTGACGATGCCGATATGCGGCAGCGACCCGTCCGGATTCAAATTCCAGGTGACGAGGTCGCCGGGCCGGTAGTCCTTCGCATCGTCCGTGACCTTCAGGACCTTGCCGTGGCGCGCGAAGAAGGTGCGCAGGTTGAGGACGCGGCGGTGATCGATATTGGCGTCGGGCCCGCGCAATCCCCATAGTTTCGGATAGAGCGAGAAATTGCGGCGCATGTCCTCGTGGACGAGCCGCTGCAGATCGATCCCGACGGCGCGGTAGGCGCGGACCACCACATCGGCGCAGACGCCGACATTCGCCGGCGCGTCGCCGAGCGGATAGGCGATGCGGCGATAGCTGCTGTCATAGACGACGTCCGGGTTCTCGAGCGCGGCGGCGGCGCGAAGGAATTCCGCCGCCGGCGCGGCCAGACAAGAGGCGGCGGCGAGGATCTGCGCCGCGAGCACGAGACAGGCCAGTCGGACGGCGGCCATGGACAGCCTTTCGCATCCCCACCCCGGGCAGCCTAAGCGCCGGGCAATGGCGAAGTTATGGCGGCGGGGCGCTATTCCTCTTCCAGCGTCTTCACCTGCGGCTTGTCGGGCAGGGTAAAGGCGATGCGGCAGACATAGCCGTCGGCGGGATACTCCATCGTCACCGTGCCGCTTTGCTCGCGCGACGGGATGAAGGCGATGACCCGGCTGCCGAAGCCGCCCTTTTCGGGCTTCTGCGGCGGCGGCCCGCCGCTTTCCTTCCACACCATCTCGACGCGGCGCCCGGCCGCGGTCGGCGTCACCGTCCAGGTGAAGGCGATGCGCCCTTGCGGCACCGCGAGCGAGCCGTATTTGATCGCATTGGTCGCCATCTCGTTGAGGCCGAGCGCCAGCGCGCCGCCGGTCGCCTCGCTGAGTTCGAGCCGGGGTCCGCCGAGCGTGAGGCGCTGCGAGTCCTTCTCCAGGAACGGCGCCAGCGTCGCGCGCGCCACGTCCTCGGCCAGCAGGGTCGAGAAGCTGCTGGCCAGCGCCAGGTCGCCCGCCGCGCTCAAGGCATGCAGGCGGCCGAGGAAGCGGACGAGAAACGCCTCGACCGCGGCGTCCTTGTCGCCGTGCCGCGAACTGTTGGCCAGCGACTCGATGATGGTGATGAGGTTCTTGAGGCGATGCCGGGCCTCGCCCATCGTGACTTCGCGCTGCTCGGCCGTGAGCTTGCGCTCATGGATGTCGGTGAGGATGGAGATCCATTCCTCGACCTCGCCCTTGTCGTCCAGCATCGGCACCGCGCGCATCAGGTGCCAGCGCCAGTCGCCGGTCGCGGGATTCTTCAGGCGGATTTCGGCGCGTTGCAGGGCGCCGCGCGACGTCCCGGCCGGCGTCAGCAGGCGCTGATCTTCGGGATGAACCGAAGCCAGCCAGCGCAAGCCGCCATAGGCCGGCCACGGCAAGCCGATGAGCGTGGAAAGCTCGGGGTGCGGCCGCCCGATCCGGCCGTTGCCGTCCGACACCGTCACCGCCGACGACATCGCGCTCAGCAGGCGGCGATAGCGCACGCCCCAGCGCCGGCTCTCGCGGAACAGCACGCGCATGACGAGCGCGAGCGCGGTCTGCACCGCCGCGGCGAGCGGGAAGATCCAGAAATGCGGCGCGCCGCGAAACAGGAAATAGGCGAGCGCGACGGCGAGAACGAGGGCGGCGGCCGCCAGCTCCACGCCGCCGAAAATCCCCGCGATCATCAAGGCGGGATAGAAGAACGCGACGCCTTCGCCACTGCCGGTCAGGAGCACGCCGGCCAGCGCCAGGGCGAAGCTGAGCGCGGTGACCGTCAGCCTCGCCGGGCGCGACATCCCGCCGCCGAGGCCGGGCGGCGGCTGCGCCGATGTGGTCCCCAGGACGCTGGATGAAAACTCGTCCCGCAGCGACTTCCAGGCGCCCTCAAGCGTCTTTCGCACGTGCAAAAAAAGTCCCCGTTCGCAGCGAAACATCGGCACTGGCGCGGCGCCACGAACCAAAGAAGACGCCCAACGCCGCCTTCTCGCGCCACCCTAGCCTAAAGCCGAAGCGATTAAGAACAGCTTGGAAAATGCTGTGACCGCGGTTCCCGCGGGTTCCCAACTTGACTTTCTGTCAGCGTAGGCAAACCGTTCGCAAAACAGAACAAGCGATGCCCGGGAACGACGCCATGGCTTTCGAATACGATCTCGTCATCCGGGACGGCCAGGTCGCGGACGGCCGGGGCGGCCCGCCGGTCGCGGCGGACGTCGCGGTCAGGCACGGCCGCATCGCTGCCGTCGGCGGGATCGCGGGCCGGGGCGCCGAGGAGATCGACGCGCGCCGCCGCTTGGTGACGCCGGGCTTCGTCGACATCCACACCCATTACGACGGCCAGGCGACCTGGGACGCGCGGCTCAATCCGTCGAGCTGGCACGGCGTGACGACGGTGGTGATGGGCAATTGCGGCGTCGGCTTCGCCCCGGTGCGCCGGCAGGATCGCGACCGCCTGATCGAGCTGATGGAGGGCGTCGAGGACATCCCGGGCGCCGCCCTGCACGAAGGCCTCAAATGGAACTGGGAGAGCTTCGGCGAATATCTCGATGCGGTGGAAAGCACGCCGCACGACATCGACATCGGGGCGCAACTGCCGCACGGCGCGCTGCGCGTCTATGTGATGGGCGAGCGCGGCGCCAAGCTCGAGCCGGCGACCGACGACGATATCGCCCGGATGCGCGTTCTCGCGGCGGAGGCGATGCGCGCCGGCGCGCTCGGCTTTTCGACCTCGCGCACGCTCAACCACAAGACGGTCAAGGGCGATCCGACGCCGTCGCTGCGCGCCACCGAAGCCGAGCTGCTCGGCATCGCGATGGGCCTGAAGGACGCCGGCACCGGTGTGATCGAGCTCATCTCCGATTGGCCCGACCTCGCCGAAGAATTCGCCATGGTGCGGCGCCTGGTCGAGGCGTCGGGCCGGCCGCTGACCCTGTCGCTGGCGCAAGGCCATTCCTCGGCCAACGGCTGGCGCAGGATCCTCGGCCTGATCGAGAAATCGTCGGGCGACGGCCTCCCCATCAAGGCGCAGGTCGCGCCGCGTCCCATCGGCATTCTTCTGGGCCTGCAGGGCACCATCAATCCCTTCATCGCCCATGCCGCGTTCCAGCCGATCAAGGACAAGCCGCTGGCCGAGAAGGTCGCTGCGTTGCGCGATCCGCACCTCCGCGCCCGCCTTCTGGAAGAAAGCGCTGCGCGCGAGAAGGCGCATCCCCTGGCGCGCGGCATCATGGCGTTCGAGCGCATGTTCCCGCTCGGCGACCCGCCGAACTACGAGCCGCCGCGGGAGAGCTCGATCGCGGCGCTGGCGGCGCGGTCGGGCCGCCCGCCGGCCGAGATCGCCTACGACCTGATCCTGGCGGACGAGGGCAAGGCCTTCCTGTTCGCGCCCTTCGCCAACTATGCCGAGTTCAATCTCGACCATTGCGGCGAGATGATCGCGCACCAGGACTGCGTCATGGGCCTGGGCGACGGCGGCGCCCATGTCGGCATCATCTCGGATGCGAGCTACGCCACCTATCTGCTCACCCATTGGGGCCGCGACCGCGCGACCGGCAAGTTCGACCTCGGCTTCCTGGTCAAGCGCCACACCGCCGACACCGCCCGCGCCGTCGGCCTTCTGGACCGCGGCATCATCGCGCAGGGCATGAAGGCCGATCTCAACGTCATCGACATGGCGACGCTGGAGATCGAGGCCCCGGCCATGGCCTACGACCTGCCGGCCGGCGGCAAGCGCCTGCTCCAGGGTGCGCGCGGCTATGACGCGACCATCGTCTCGGGCCAGGTGATCTACCGGAGCGGCCAGCCGACCGGCGCGCTCCCCGGCAAGCTGGTGCGCGGCCCGCAAGCCGCGCCATAGGGAGAACACGATGCGCAGTCCCCGCCCGCTGGAGACCCATGTCGATTGGCGGCACGACGACGTGCAGGACGAGAGTGCCTGGACGGTGGAGCTGACCGGCGCCGATACGCTCGAACTCGATTCCGCGCTGGCCGTCGCGAAATCGCATTCCGACGACCTGCTCGACATCGGCCTGGCGCAGTTCCCGCTCGACGGCCTGAAGCGCAAGCTCGAAGGCGTCGCGCGCGAATTGACCGACGGGCGCTTCGGCTTCGTGCGCATCCGCACCCTCGATGCGCAGAAATATTCCGACGACGACCTGACGATGCTTTATTGGGGCATCGGCATCCATCTGGGCGATCCCTGGCCGCAGAACCATTACGGCCATGTGATGGGCGACGTCACCGACCAGGGCAAGCGGCTCGACGATCCGACGCTGCGCGGCAACGAGATCGGCGGCGTCGGCCTCGACTACCACACCGACGGCGCCGACATCATCGGCCTGATGTGCCTGCGCAAGGCGAGGCGCGGCGGGCTTTCCTGCGTCGCCAATGTCGTGGCGATCTACAACGAGCTTGTGCGGACGCGGCCCGATCTGGTGGCGGCGCTCTACGAGCCCCTGCCGTTCGACGCGCGGCAGGAGCAGGCCAAGGGCCAGAAGCCTTTCTACATGATGCCGGTCTTCACCGAGCAGGGCGGGCGCCTCTTCACCCGCTTCATCCCGCAATACGTCCTGGCCTCGCAGCGCCATGCCGAGGCGCCGCGGCTGTCGCCCACGGCGCACGAAGCGCTCAAGACGGTGACGGAGATGGCGCGCGATCCGCGCAACAACGTCTATATGGATCTGGCGCCGGGCGAGATGCAGTTCATCAACAACTACCACGTGCTGCACGGGCGGCAGGATTATGAGGACGACGTCGCCGCCGGCTTCAAGCGGCACTTGAAGCGGCTGTGGCTCTCGACGCGGCATCTCACGGACCGTCCTGACCATTTCCGCCGCCGCGAGCATTCGCACTGGGCGCAGAACATCTCGGTGAGCCGGATCAAGGCGGTGGAGCGGGTGGTTTGATCAGCACACCGCTGTCATGGCCCGCGAATGCGGGCCACCCAGTTGGTGCGCTACGATTGGGGAAGTTGAATCTGAGACGAGATTGTGACGGATGCGTGGTGTCACCTGGGTGGCCCGCATTCGCGGGCCATGACACAAGGGGTGGATTGCATGCGTGAACTTGCAGAGAAAGTGCCGCCGGCGCCGCAGGCGTTCAATTTCGGCGACATCGTCGATGCCGTCTCCGCCATCGTGCCGCCGTCGGCGCCGGCCTTCGTGCATGGGACGCGGATCATCGACTGGGGCACGGCGGCGAAGCGCATGAACAACATCGCGCGCAACCTGCATGCCCGCGGCGCGGCGCCCGGCGACAAGGTCGCGTTCTACCTGCGCAACGGCACCGAATATGGCGAGCTGACCGGCGCCTGCTTCCTCGGGCGGCTGACGCACGTCAACGTGAACTACCGCTACAAGCCGGAAGAGGTCCGCTACATCGTCGACAATTCCGACGCGGCGGTGGTGGTCTACGCCCATGAATTCCGCGACACCGTGGCGCAAATCCACAACCAGCTCGACAAGGTGAAGGTGTTCGTCGAGGTCGGGCCGCCCGACGTCGCAAGCTTCGCGACTCCGTACGAGAAGCTCGCGACCAGCGGCAGCGGCGCGCCGCTCGGCATCGAACGCTCGCCGCACGACCAGGTGATGGTCTACACCGGCGGCACCACCGGCATGCCCAAGGGCGTGATGTACGCCCAGGGCGAGCTCTCCGCCACGCTCCTGGCGCGCATCTTCGTCGCCACCGGCAGGCTGCCGGCGCATATGGACGAGATCATCGCCTTCGTGCGCACCTGCGGCGACATGAACACGCGCTATCTGCCGGCCTGCCCGCAGATGCACGGCACCGGCTTCTTCGGCACGATGTCGACCATCCTGATGGGCGGCTGCGTCGTGACGGTGGACAACGCCTCGCTCGATCCGCACGCGATCTGGACCGCGGTCGGGACGCACCGCGTTACCAACCTGGCGATCGTCGGCGATCCCTTCGGCAAGCCCTTGCTGCGCGCGCTCGACGAGAATCCCGGCAAATACGACGTCTCCTCGGTGGTCGGCATCGGCTCTTCCGGCGCGATGTGGTCGCGCGAGGTCAAGGAAGGCCTGCTCGCGCATCTGCCGCCGCAGGCGGCGCTGACCGACGCCTTCTCCTCGACCGAGGCGCTCGGCATGGGCGTGTCGGTGACCCAGCGCGGCATGGAGACCCCGACCGCCGCCTTCACCATCGGCCCCAACGCCATCGTGCTCGACGACGACGACCGCCCGATCGCGCCGGGCAGCGGCCTCACCGGGCGCCTCGCGGTCGGCGGCGTGCTGCCGGTCGGCTATTACAAGGACGAAGACAAGACCAACCGGCTGTTCAAGACCGTCGACGGCAAGCGCTTCTCGGTGCCGGGCGACTACGCCATCGTCGAGGCCGACGGGCGCATCATCCTGCTCGGGCGCGGCAGCAACTGCATCAACACCGCCGGGGAGAAGGTCTTCCCCGAAGAAGTCGAGGAGACGCTGAAGAAGCATCCCGCGATCGAGGATGCGCTGGTGCTGGGCGTGCCGGACGAGCAATGGGGCAGCGCGGTCACCGGCGTCGTCAAGCTCGCCGAGGGCGCCGCGTTCGACGAGGCGGCTTTGCGGGCGCATGTCCGCGAGCATCTTGCCGGCTACAAGACGCCCAAGCGCGTGATCGTCGCCGGCGTGAACCTGCGCGCGCCCAACGGCAAGGCGGACTACAAATCGGCGGCCGAGTTCGCGCGGCGGGAGTTGGGGATTGCTTAGGCGCTACCCCCTCCCGCGAGCGGGAGGGGACGCAAAATCTTACGCTTAGCGAAGCGCGTAGCGTAGCTAAGCGTTAGATTTTGCTAGGGGAGGGGTGCTGGCGTGGTGCGCATGCCCTCACCCGAAATCGCTCCGCGATTTCGACCTCTCCCGCAAGCGGGAGAGGTTATGTACCCTTCACCACCAGCACCGCCAGCGCCTTTGGCCCATGCGCGCCCAATTCCATCGTCTGCTCGATGTCGCCGGTGCGCGAGGGGCCGCTGACGAGGTTGAGGGTCGAAGGCAATCCGTCCGGCAGCGCGGCGAGCACGTCTTCAAATTCCGCGACCACCGCGCCCGCGCGCAGGATCGCGATCTCCAGCACCGGGCGGAAATGCCACGACGCCGGCGCGCCGCCGCCGCTGGGATAGGCGAGCGTGCCGGTCTCGGCGATGGCGAAGGGCGCGCAGGTGACGGCGGCGTCGAAGGCGCCCGGCGGCTCGCGCCGCACCTCGACATTGGGCAGCGCCAGCGCCGCGAGTTCGGAGTCCGGCGGGATGTGCACCCGCGCCGCCATGTTGCGGCCGCGCAGGATGTCGGCGATGGCGGCAGGCACATCGGTCATCGAATCCAGAATTCGCACCTCGGCGTATTGCGCCGAAATCTTCCTGGCGAACGCTTCCACGAGGTCGCCTTCGGTGACCGGCGCGCGATAAGGCGCTGGCCGCGGCGCCTGCGCCAGCCGCCGGGCGCGGATCGAAGCCAGGATCGCGTCGCGCCCGCTCATTTGCGTGACCGCCACTGCGCTTGAAAGGTCCTGCCCTGCGGCACGGGAAAATCGCGCACCGCGAACCAGCCGTTGCGGAACGGCATGGCGTGCACCACGCCGCCGCGTCCGAGCATCTTCAGGACCCGTGCCGCGATCGACGCACCCAAACGGTAGAGCGCCGGACGCTTGGCGGCGAAGGCCCAGAGGCCGAGGCCCAGCGTGATCGCCCTGGGCGCCAGCCCGCTCGCATATTCCGCCGCGCGCCAGTGGCGCATGATCTTGGGCAGCGGGATCTTCACCGGGCAGACCTCGGCGCAGCGGCCGCAGAAGGTCGAGGCGTTGGCGTGGTGCCCGGCCTCGGCGACGCCCATCGTGCCGGGGTTCAGCGCCGCGCCGATCGGTCCCATATAGGTCGCGCCATAGGCATGGCCGCCGACCGCGCCGTAGATCGGGCAATGGTTGATGCAGGCGCTGCAGCGGATGCAGCGCAGCACGTCCTGCGCCTCGGTGCCGATCAGGCTGGAGCGGCCGTTGTCGACCAGCACGACGTGGAAGTTCTCCGGCCCGTCGCTCTCGCCCGTCCCGCGCGGTCCCGCCATGACGCTGACATAGGTCGAGATCGGCTGCCCGGTCGCCGAGCGCGGCAGAAGGCGCAGCAGCACCGCGACGTCGGTCATGTCGGCGACCACCTTCTCGATCCCGGTGATGACGATGTGCGTCTTGGGCAGCAGGCGCGTGAGATCGCCATTGCCTTCGTTGGTCACGATCACCGCGGCGCCGTCGGCGGCGGAAAGGAAATTGGCGCCGGTGATGCCAGCGTCTGCCGCTTCGAAGTGCCGGCGCAGCACGGCGCGCGCTTCCTGCACCAGCGCGTTGCGCTCTTCCAGGCTGCGCTTGGGATCGAGATCGCCATGCGCCGCGAAGAAGGTCTTGGCCACCTGTTCCTTCGACAGATGGAACGCCGGCGCGATGATGTGGCTCGGTGGCTCCTGGCGCAGCTGGATGATGTATTCGCCCAGATCCGTCTCGACCGGCACGATGCCGTTGGCTTCGAGGAACGGGTTGAGCGCGATCTCCTCCGTCACCATCGACTTGCCCTTGGTCACGGTCCGGGCGCCGACGTCCTGAAGGATGGAGAGGATCAGCCGCCGCGCCTCGCCGGCGTCGCGCGCCCAATGCACCGTGCCGCCGCGCGCGACAACGCTCTCTTCGAATTGCGTAAGCAATTCGTCCAAATGCGTCACGGCGTAGTCGCGGATCTGCTTGCCGGCCTCGCGCAGGCTCTCGAAATCGCCGTAGCGCTGCACCGCTGCGGTGCGCCCGGCGCCGAAATGCGTCTTGAGCCGCCCCAGCGCCGGCCGGAGCAGCGGATCGGCCAGCGCCGCGCGCGCGTTCTGCACGAACTGGCGCGGGTCCTGGTTCACGGCTCGCCCAGCGCAGGTTCGCCGCCCATGTCGGCCAGCACTTCGGCGGCGTGGCGGACGGCGAGCGTCCGGCCCTGCCGCGCCAGGCGGCCTTTCAGGTGCAACAGGCAGCCGAGGTCGCCGCCGACCAGCGTGTCGGCGCCGGTGGCGCAGGCATCGGCGATCTTGTCGTCGGCCATGCGCTCGGAGATGTCGGGATATTTGACGCTGAACAAGCCGCCGAAGCCGCAGCAGGTCTGAGGATCGGAGATCTCCGCGATCGAGAGGCCGCCGACCGTGCCGAGCAGCGCGCGGGGCTCCGCCTTCACGCCCATCTCGCGCAGCGACGAGCAGCTATCGTGATAACAGACCTTGTGCGCGTATTGCGCCGGCACGCTCGCCAGCCCGCGCACTTTCACCAGGAACGACATCAGCTCATGCGTCTTCTGCGCCAGCGCGCGGGCGCGCGGCAGCCAGGCCGCATCGGCCTCGAACACTTCGGGATAGTGCCGCTTGATCATCCCGCCGCAGGAGCCGGACGGCACCACGACATAGTCGAAACCCTCGAACGCCGCGATGACGCCTTGCGCGATCTCCTTGCCGTGGCGGTCGGCGCCGGCGTTCCACGCCGGCTGGCCGCAACAGGTCTGCGCCGCCGGCACTTCGACGTCGCAACCGGCTTGCTCCAGAAGCTTGACCGCGGCGAAGCCGACCTGCGGCCGCACCAAATCGACCAGGCAGGTCACGAACAGGCCGACGCGCGGGCGCGCACTCATGGATAGATGCGCGATCCCGGCGCGCGTTTGGGCCGCTTCACGCGCGTCTTGGGCAGCTTGGCCGGCACCGCTTCGCCGAGCGAATAGGTGATGTCCTTCAGCGTATCCATCACCGCCTGGCGGTCGTTGATCCCGGCGATGCGCGCATAGGGGATGAGCTCGCCGAGCCGGATATGGACGTCGCTGCCGATGCGGTCGTGGACTTCCTTGAACAGCAGCGACAGGCGCAGCGTCATCGAGATGTGGCTGGCGAGCTGGAACAGCCGGCTGTTCTGCCCGGCGAAATAGACCGGCGCCACCGGCGCCTTGGCCTGCGCGATCAGCCGCGCCGTCAGGTTCTTCCACTCGGCGTCGGTGGCGCGCTTGTGCCAGATCGTCGGCGTGGTCGAGACCCCGCCGGCCGGGAACACCACCAGGCAGCCGCCCTTCATCAGATGGTTCTTGGCCTCGGCGCGGGTGCGCAGATTGGTCTTCAGCGCCTCCTCGGTCTCGGCGAAATCGACCGGCAGGAGGAAGGTCTTGACCTCCTCGGCGCGCAGCAGCACGGCGTTGGTGAGCACGCGGAAATCCGGGCGCACGCGGGCGACGAGATGGCAGATGATGAGGCCGTCGAGCACGCCGAAGGGATGGTTGGCGACCACCACCAGCGGCCCCGTCTTCGGCCATTGCGCCAGCAGCTCCTCGTTGTATTTGAGCTTGAGCTCCAGCTTGCGGATCGCCGCGTCCCAGAAGTCTTCGCCGGGCTGGGGATGGGCGCGGTTCTCCTCGTAGAGCCATTTCAGATAGGGCTGGCCGGTGACGCGCTCGATGATGCGGATGAACAGCCGTTTCAGCGCCGGATCGGCGGGATCGGCATAGGAGAAGGTGTCCACTTCGGCGGGCGATTCAACCATGGCATAACTATCATGTCATGGCCCGCGAATGCGGGCCACCCAGTTGAGGCGCCGGAATAGCCTGCAATTTCCGCTCAGATCAACTGGCGGCAGCGAGCAGATGTCACATGGGGGGCCCGCATTCGCGGGCCATGACACCTGGGCTATTGAAACCGCTTCTTCAGCCAGTCCACCATGATCCGGTTCACCTCGTCGGGATGCTCCTGCTGGGTCCAGTGGCCGCAGTCCTTGATCAGCGCCTTCTCCAGGTCGGGGACGTATTGCTCCATGCCTTCGGCCATGGCGGGGGAGAGCACGATGTCGTCCTCGGCCATGATCATCAGGCCGGGCACGTTCACCTTCTGCACCAGGTCGGCGCTGATCTCCCAGTTGCGGGTGAAGTTGCGGTACCAGTTGATGCCGCCGGTGAAGCCGGTGCGCGTGAAGGCGTCGACGAAATATTTCAGCTCCTCGGCGTTGAGCAGCGGCCCGCCCTGGCCGCCCCAGCTCGCCTCGTCCGCCTCCAGCGCCTTGACGAGGGCGAGGTTGCGCTGCTCGGCCGGCAGCTTGGCGTAGTCCGCCGCCTTCATGCCGCTCTTGCGCATGAAGAAGCGCATCGACTTGCCGACATCCTTGGCGAGCGCCGCATCGGCGAGGCCGGCTTGCTGGAAATAGACGATGTACATGTCCTCGCCGAACACCGCGCGCATCATCGCGATCGGGTCCATCGGCCCGCGCGCCAGGAACGGCGTGTTGACGCCGATATTGCCGCGCACCCGGGTCGGGTGCCACAGCGGCATCTGCCACGACACCACGCCGCCCCAGTCATGGCCGCAGAAGATCGCGCTCTCGATGTTCAGCGCATCCAGCATCCCCGCGAGATCGCCGGTCAAGTGCTGGATGTCGTAGCTCGCCACGTCGTCGGGCCGCGAGCTGCGGCCATAGCCGCGCTGGTCCGGCGCGATGGCGCGGAAGCCGGCGGCGGCCAGCGCCGGCAACTGATGCCGCCAGGAATAGGCGAGTTCGGGAAAGCCGTGGCACAGCACCACCGGCACGCCGTCCTTCGGCCCCGCCTCATAGACGGCCATGTCGATGCCGTTGGTCTTGACCATCGTCGGTTCGGGGAAGGGCATGGCGGTCTCCGTCAGGCGGCGATGTTCAAAAGCTTCAGCATCTCGGCGCGGTTCGGCCCCGCCTTGGGCGGATAGAGGCCGCGCGCCTTTTTGCTCGCCGTCGGCGTCGCCCAGGTCGCCAGGATGCGCGCGACGATGGCGGGGCGCCTCAGGAAGGCGGTCGGCTCGTCCAGCATGTGGAAGACGCGGGAGAGGGCGCGCCCGACCTCGACGTCGCCGCGCTGCGCCGGCATCAGGCCGTCCTCGGTGAAGCTCTTGGTGAGGCGGGCGCGCAGGCTGGGCTGGTAGTTGGGATTGCGCTCGTGCTCGGCGCGCTTGATGGCGTTGAGGTCGAGCGACACCATGGAATCGAAATAAGGCCGGATCTGCGCCTTGAGCTCGCGCTCATAGGTCTTGGCGCGCTCCACCGCCTGGCCGGAGGCGTCGAGCGCGGCGCGCAGGAGGTGCGCCTCGACCACGCCGGAGGAACAGCCGCGGCCATAGAGCGGGTTGGTGCGGATCGCGGCATCGCCGAGCGGGAAGAAATTGAGCACCTGCGGCTCGCCGTCCTTCAGGTAGTGGCGCCACACATTGTGCAGCTCGCCCATGGCGAAGACCTTGGACACCGGCTCGGCGCGTTCGGGATTCATCCAGCGCGCCGCGCCGGGCATGGAAAGGCAGATGGCGTCGAAATTCTCCGGCTTCATCACCGCGGCGCGCATCTCGGTCTCGATCTCGGGCGTCGCCAGGGTGACCGAGAAGTGCCGGTTGTCGGCGATGAAGACGCCGAACTTGATGTAGCCGAGATCGGCGCCGCCGGCCGCCGCCTTGGCGTCGCGCGGCGGCTCGCTCTGGCCGTCGCGCAGCTTGTAGTGCCGCGTGTAGTAGAGGATGCCGCAGGGGCTCGATTCCTCGCGCACCGCCACGCCCTCGCCGCGCAGCCAGTCGGGGAATTGCGTGTTGCGCCCCGTGGCATCGACCACGACGTCGGCGCGCATCTCTTCGACCGCGCCGCGCCGCTCGGCCAGCAGGCCCTCGACGACCAGCCTGCCGCTCTCGCGCCGGGTGACGAGCCCGCGCACGCCGGCATCGTTGACGAAGGTGACGCCGGGCAGGCGGGCCGCATAGCGCCGCATGACCAGTTCCAGCGTGGTGCGGCGGCTGAACAGGAGCTTGAGGTCCTCGTCGCCTTGCACCGGTGCGTATTGGCTCATCTGCGGCGGCGTCAGCCCGTCCTCGAAGCCGAACAGGCGGGTGCCTTCGGCCAGCAGCTCGGCCATCAGGTCGGGATAGCGGTCGCGGATCAGCGAGGTCAGGCGGCCGAGGAAGGCGTGGCTGTGGCGCAATTGCGTCGCGCCGCGCCGCTCCCAATTGTAGAACGCGTCTTCCGCCGAGCCCGCCGGCGGCGGCGGGTCGCGGTCCAGGATGGTGACGCGGCGGCTGCCGCCGCCGAGCGCCAGCGCCGCGCCGAGGCCGGCGATGCCGCTGCCGCGACCAGGACATGTTCGTTCTTCAACTTCACACCTTCAGTCACTTTGCCAATCGCGTGGCGGCCAGCGCCAGCGCGCCCCAGCCGATGAGAAAACAAACGCCGCCCAGCGGCGTGACGAACGCCAAGCCCTTATGCCCCGTCAATGACAGAAGATAGAGCGAACCGGAAAAGAGCAAAATGCCGGCGAGAAAAAAGGACGCCGCTACCGTCGCGGCACCTGCCGCAGCGTCACGCAAGGCAAAGGCCGCGAGGCCCAGCGCCAGCGCGTGATACATGTGGTAGCGCGCCGCGGTCTCGAACAGGCCCAGCGCATGCGCATCCAGCCGCCCTGAGAGCCCATGCGCGGCGAAGGCGCCTGACGCAACGGCAAGAAGGCCGTTCACCGCCGCGATCAGGAGCCAGGTGCTCATGCACAGCAGCCGCCGCCGTGATGCGCATGCGCCACAGGCTCGCGCGATTTGGCAATGGCGTTGTGCGACAGCTCCAGCGTGGCGGCGAAGTCGGCCTTGGCGGCGGCGAACTGCGCCGCATCCGCCATGAGGTCGAGGGCCGTCATCGCCATCGCCTTGGCGCCGTCCAGCGCCGCGGTGTCGCCCCGGTCGGAGGCGGCATGGCGGGTGAATTCGGGATTGTGGATCACGACGCCGGGCGGCGCGATCCCCAGCATCGGATGGATCGACGGCACGCGGTGGCTGACATTGCCCATGTCGGTCGAGCCGGCATAGCCCGGCGGCAGGTTCTTCACGTCGAAGAATTCGCGCCCGAGCTTCAGCGCGTTGGCTTCGTACATCCCGGCCATCGGCCAGTTGGTCTTCATGTCGAGATAGTCGGTGTCGCCCCACAGCACTTCGAGGCGGCAGCCGGTCGCCAGCGCTCCGGCCTCGAAGCATTTCTGCACCCGCGCCTTCAGCGGCGCCAGCTCGTGGGCGTCGACGGCGCGGACATAGAAGCGGCAGGCGGCGCGCTCCGGCACGATGTTGGGCGCGAGGCCCCCTTCGGTGATGATGCCGTGGATGCGGTCGGTGTTGCGGATGTGCTGGCGCAATTGCGCGATCGACTGATACGCCGTCACCACCGCGTCGAGCGCGTTCAGCCCGCGATAGGGCATCGCCGAGGCATGCGCCGAGCGGCCGTGATAGATCGCCTCCACTTCCGCGATGGCGATGCACGGCATGGTGACGAGGTCCTCGTTCGAGGGATGCACCATCATCGCCGCGTCGCAGCCGTCGAAGGCGCCGGCCCGCGCCATGATCTCCTTGCCGCCGAAGCGCTCCTCCGCCGGGGTGCCGAGATAGCGCACGCGCCCCTGCAGGCGGCCGTTCAATTTCGCCAGCGCCATCGCGGCGCCATAGCCGGCGGTCGCGATGATGTTGTGGCCGCAGGCATGGCCGATGCCGGGCAGGGCGTCGTATTCCGACAGGATCGCGATTGCCGGCCCGCCCGCCTTGCCGAACTCGGCGGCATAGCCGGTGGCAAGGCTGAACGCCTCGCGCTGCACCGCGATGCCGTGGCTCTCGACCCCGTCGGTCAGGCGCTTGGCGGCCTTGAATTCCTCCAGCGCCAGTTCGGGTTCGCCGTGGATCGCATGGCTCAGCGCCAGCAATTCGTCGCGCATCGCATCGATCGCCGCGCAAACGTCTTTCTTAAGCAATTCCAACGACATAGATGAAGCCTTCGAGATGGAGAGATCATCATAGACAGTCCGCCGGGGCTTTGCGAAGGTCCGCGCATGAACGATTTCGCCACCGCCGCCGATGGTGTCCGCCTCGCTTACGAAGTGGCGGGCGACGGCGATCCCATCGTGCTGGTCCACGGCTTTGCCTCGGACCGCAAGCAGAACTGGAAGAATGTCGGCTGGTACGAGACGTTGACCGGCGCCGGCTTCCGCGTCGTCGCGATGGACTGCCGCGGCCATGGCGAGAGCGGCAAGCCGCATGACGAAGAGTCCTACGGCGACAAGATGGTCGGCGACATCGTGACGGTGATGGATGCCGCTGGCCTGCCCCGCGCCGACGTGATGGGCTATTCGATGGGCGGCATCCTGACGGTCGGCCTGCTGATGACGCAGCCCGGGCGGATCGGACGCGCGGTCTGCGCCGGCATCGGCGAGACCTATTTCGCCGTCAAGTCGCATCGCCGGGGCATCGCGGAGGCGCTGCGCGCGGCGGATCCGTCCGCGATCACCGACCCGCAGCAAAAGGCATTCCGCGCCTTCGCCGCGCAGGGCGGCAAGGACATGCTGGCGCTCGCCGCCTGCATGAGCGCGGACCGGACGATGTACACGAGGGAGCAGCTCGGCACCTGTGCGGCGCCGGTCCTGGTCGTCGACGGCGAGAACGACACGCAGTCCGGACCGCCCGGGCCGCTGGCGCAGGCCTTCGCCAACGGCCGCGCCGTCACCGTGCCCCATCGCGACCACATGACGGCGGTGGGCGACAAGGTCTACAAGCAGGCCGTCCTCGATTTCCTGAAGAGCTGAACCATGAGCGCCGCCGAAGAACATGCCGCCAAGCCGTCGGCGAAACTCGACCGCAACGCGTTCGACTGGGCCGATCCCTTGCTGCTCGAGCAGGAACTGTCGGCGGAGGAGCGCATGGTGCGCGACATCGCGCGCGACTATTGCCAGGACAGGCTGGCGTCGCGCGTCAAGCTCGCCTTCCGCAACGAGACCTTCGACCGCGCGATCATGACCGAGATGGGGACGCTCGGCTTTTTGGGGTCCACCCTGCCCGAGGCGTATGGCTGCGCCGAGCTCAGCTATGTCGGCTACGGCCTGGTGGCGCGCGAGGTCGAGCGCGTCGATTCCGGCTACCGCTCGGCGATGAGCGTGCAGTCCTCGCTCGTCATGCATCCGATCTACGCCTATGGCTCGGAGGAGACGCGGCGCAAATACCTGCCCAAGCTGGCGAGCGGCGCGTTCGTCGGCTGCTTCGGCCTGACCGAGCCCGATCACGGCTCCGATCCCGGCGGCATGACGACGCGCGCGGTCAAGGAGGCGGGCTTCTACCGCCTCAACGGCGCCAAGATGTGGATCACCAACGCGCCGATCGCCGACGTCGCGGTGGTGTGGGCCAAGCTAGACGGCGTCATCCGCGGCTTCGTGGTCGAGCGCGGCATGAAGGGGTTCTCGACCCCCAAGATCGAAGGCAAGTTCTCGCTGCGCGCCAGCGTCACCGGCGAGATCGTGCTCGAGGACGTGCTGGTGCCCGAAGCCAACCTGCTACCCAATGCGCGGGGCCTCGGCGGGCCGTTCGGCTGCCTCAACCGGGCGCGCTACGGCATCGCCTGGGGTGCAATGGGCGCGGCGGAAGCCTGCTGGCACGCGGCGCGGCAATATACGCTGGACCGCAAGCAGTTCGGCCGCCCGCTCGCCGCGACCCAGCTCGTGCAGAAGAAGCTCGCTGACATGCAGACCGAGATCACGCTGGGCCTTCTGGGCGCGCTGCGCCTGGGGCGCCTGATCGACTCGGGCGACGCGGCGGCGCCGGCGATCTCGCTGATGAAGCGCAACAATTGCGGCAAGGCGCTCGCCATCGCGCGCGAAGCCCGCGACATGCACGGCGGCAACGGCGTCAGCGACGAATACGGCGTCATCCGCCATGTGCTGAACCTGGAAGCGGTCAACACCTATGAGGGCACGCACGACGTCCACGCCCTGATCCTCGGCCGGGCGCAGACGGGAATCCAGGCGTTCAGTTAGAAGCTTTCCTCCCCGGTCGTTACGGGGGAGGGGACCGCGAAGCGGTGGAGGGGCGGACTGGGCACGCTCGTTCCGCGCCGACCCCCTCCGTCTCGCCCGAAGTGGGCGAGCCACCTCCCCCGCAACAACGGGGGAGGAAAGAAGGGTTCACCCCTTCTCGGCCGCGTGCTCCACCTCGATGATGTTCTTCTCGGTGAAGAGATATTCCTTGAGCTGCTTGGCGAAATGCTCGTTGTTGCGCCGCAGCCACTCGATCAGCATCGCGGCGTGCTCGATCTCCTCGCGCATGTTGTGCAGCAGGATTTCCTTCAGCGCCGGCGCATCGCAATCGTCGGCGCGCTGGCGGTACCAATCGGCGGCCTCCAGCTCCTCCATCAGCGAGACGATGGCCTGATGCATGGCGAGCGTCTCGTTGCTGAGGCGTTCGCGGGGGGCGTGCAGGGATTCGCTGGACATGGTTTCGCCTTCGAAGGGGAAGCTCTGCTATATCGGATGCCGGCGGGCATTTGAATGAGCGCGGCGATGAAACTTGAGAACGTCCGGGTCCTCGACCTGTCGCAATTCCTCCCCGGGCCGCACCTGACCATGACCATGGCCGACCACGGCGCCGACGTGATCATGGTCGAGCCGAAGAACGGCACCGGCGAGCCGGTGCGGGCGATGGGCACGCGCGATGCCGAGGGCACCGCGGTGTGGTTCCGCAACATCGCGCGCGGCAAGCGCTCCATCGCGCTCGACCTCAAGAACCCCGGCGATCTCGCCCGCTTCCTGGCGCTGGCCGACGGCGCCGACGTCATCGTCGAGGCGTTCCGCCCCGGCGTCGCGAAGCGGCTGGGCATCGGCTATGACACCATCGCGGGACGCAATCCACGCATCGTTTATTGCTCGATCAGCGCCTTCGGCCAGACCGGGCCTTGGGCGCTCAAGCCGTCACACGATCTCGGTGTGCAGGCGCTGGCCGGCACGCTCGACCTGTCGCGCGGGCTCGCCGACAACCGGCCGAACATGCCCAATCTCGTCGCCGCCGACATGGCGTCGTCCTTGACCGCGCTTTCGGCGATCCTGATGGCGCTGCTGGCGCGCGAGCGGACCGGCAAGGGCGATTACATCGACATCGCGATGTACGACGCGCTGCTCGCCTGGACGCCGAACGTCAGCGGCGCCGTGCTGGGCGCGGGCAAGGCGCCGGTGCCGCTCGCGATGCGCAATTACGGCGGCCAGGCGATGAACCGCCTTTACGAGACCCAAGACGGCGGCTTCATCGCGCTCGCCGGCAATGAGCGCAAATTCTGCGAGACCCTGCTCAAGGCGCTCGGCCGCAGCGATTTTCTGGAGCTTGCCGCCGGCGAGCCGGGCGAAACGCAGGCGCCGCTGATCGAATTCTTCGCCGCGACGTTCAAGAGCAAGACGCGCGCGGCGTGGGAAGCCGTCCTCGAACCGCTCGATCTGTGCTGGGCGCCGGTGCGCACGCTGAAGGACGGGCTCGGCGACGCCAACGCCGCGGCGCGCGGCATCCTGCTGCGCGATGCCGACGGCCACCCCCATATCGGTCCGGCGATAAAATTCGCGAACGATCCCGCGCGGCCCGCCTTCGCGCTGCCGGCCTATGCGCCGGACAAGCCCATCGGGTGGAAAAGCTAGCGCCCTTACGCCGGCCTTAAGATCGCGTACATGTTGTCGTTGCCCGGCATCTTGCCGTAGAGCCGCATCTTGACCGAGAAGCCGCAAGCACGCGCCAGCGTGCCGAGCGTCTGCGGCGTGAAATACTGCACGTGATCGGGATGGCGGAAGCCCGGCCATTTGTCGCCGAGGATCCGGCGGTTCCAGCTCGCGAAATTCGGCACTTTCACCAGCGCGATGCCGTCGCGCCGCAGCACGCGGCGGGTCTGCTCCAGCGCTTCCTTCGGCCGCGCCTCGTGTTCGAGATAGGACCACAGGCTGATCCCGGTGAAATGGCCCTCCGGCAATTGCGCCATGCCCGAGACGCCGTCGGCATTGATCACCCGGCCGCCGCGCGGCTCGAACGATGCGCGCGCGATCGCCGCCGCGCCCTGGTCGATCTCGATGCCGTAGGGAATATAGCCGGGGTTGAGGGCCGCGAAGGCCTTGCCCGAACTGCATCCGACATCCAGCACCGGCCCGGGCGTGGCCCAGGCATGCAGCCCGCCCGCCGGCGTCGCATCGCCCAGGATGCCGAGCCGCCAGCGCGTCGCCAGGTCGATGCGCGCCAGGATCGGCTGCGTCTTCAGCCGGCGCTGCTCTTCCTTGGCGTGCTGCGCCGTCCAGGCGAGTTCGTTGTACAGCGCGTCGTAGACCGGAACCCATTCGAGATAGACCAGGTCGCAAACGGCGCAGCGCAGAATAGGCCATTCCGGCACGCCGAACGGCACCGCCGACGCCTTGGCCGACGCCGCGCCGCAGGAAGGGCAGTCGCGGTGTATCCGCGTTTGGTCGGGAACGGTGTCCATATCGCCGATGTACACCAGCGTATTAGGGGCGCCTAGCATTTTTCCGCGCGGGCCGCGCTCACCGGCCGCCCGGCGGAACGGGCGCGCGGAAGGTGAAGCGTGTCGCGCGCTCCGTCGAGTCGACGGCGAGCGTTCCGCCATGCGCCTTGGCGATCTCCGCCGCGATGTAGAGGCCAAGGCCGAGGCCCTTCGCGTCCCGGCGCACCGCGATGCGGAAGAAGGGCTGGAACAAGCGCGCCTGCATGTGCGGCGCGATCGGGGCGCCGGCATTGCTCACCGACAATTCGAACACGGCGCCATCGCTGCCGGCGGCGATGCGCACGGGATGCTGCGGGTCGCCGTGGATCAGCGCGTTGGCGACGAGATTGGAGAGCAGTTGCGCGATGCGCGCGGCGTCGAACCCCGCCTGCGGCATCGGCGCGAAGGAGAGCTCGATCGCGCGGTCCGGCCAGGCGCTGCGCAGTTCGTTCACCACCTGCTCGAGCGCCGGCGCCAGCGGCGCCTCTCCGCGGTCGAGCGACAAGCCGCCGCCCAGCCGCCCGCGCGCGAAATCGAGCACGTTGTCGATCAGCCCGGCCATGCGGCTGACGCTGTTCTGCAGCAGACCGACCACCTCGGCGCCGCGCGCGCTCAGCGCTTCGCCGCGCAGCAGCCGCGCCCCCGCGCCGATCGCCGCCAGCGGATTGCGCAGGTCGTGGCCGAGCACCGCGATGAACTGCTCGCGCAACTCCGAGGTCTGCCGCTCGTCGAGCAGCGCCGCCTGCGTCCGGTCCACCCGCTCCTGGGCGTCGAGATGGAAGGCGACGAGGTCGGCGAACAGGCGGAACATCTCCACGATTTCGGGGCGGTTGAGCCGCGCCGGCTTGGGATCGATGGCGCACAGCGTGCCGAAGAACGTGCCGTCGGCGCGCACGATCGGCAGCGAGATGTAGCTCTGGAAGCCGTACATCGCCGGCGTGGCGTGGTCGCGATAGGCGGCGTCCGCCGCGACCTCGTCGATGATCACGCCCTGGCCGCTGGCGCGGATCTCGTTGCAGATCGTGGTCTGGATCTTGAGTTCCCCGCCCGGCTTGAGGCCGAAGGCGATCTCGTCGTGCACGGCGCAGGCGATCCAGCGCTCCTCGGTGACGCGCGCCACCGCCGCGAACCCCATGCCGGTGGTGCGACACACGACTTCGAGGATCCTGGGCACGGCGTCGATCCGCCCGAGGGCGGCGATGTCGGTCTTGAAGTCGTCTTCGCCTGCAGCCATTGCCTGCAACCTAACGGGCCTGCCCCATAGCCGGAAGTGGAACTTTGGCGGAAGACGCTAGGATTGGCTTTTAAACTACTCGGCGGCGATGCTGTGAACCGGAATGCGATCCAATTCGCCGTTCAGGTGGTTTTGCGCTTCCCACAGATCGAACGCCTGCTGCATCCGCATCCAGAGTCCCGGACCGTTGCCGCAGAATTTGCCGAAGCGCAGCGCCATTTCCGCCGTGACCGCCGAACGGCCCGACATGATCGCGTGCAGCGTTTGGCGGGACACGCCCAATTGCCGCGCCGCTTCGCTCACCGAGAGTTTGAGTTCGGCCAGTACGATGTCACGGAACAATTCGCCGGGATGTGTCGGCCGCCGCTCGATTTTAAGCTCAGTGGTCCTGGACGAGGTCGACTTTGCTCGCTTCGCCGTCATTCCACTCGAACGTGATGCGCCACGGTCCATTGACATCCACTCGCCATCTCACCGGCTTGTACCGGCTATCAGGATGAAGCCGCAGGCCGGGCAACCTCAGATCGTCAAGGCTCACCGCATGGTGCAGAGCATCGAGGATCTGGATACAACGCTTGACCAGATCCTGCCGGACGCGGCGGCTCCTCCCGGTTTCGAACAGCTCCCTAAGGCCCTTATTCAGAAAATGCCGGATCATCCGAGTAACCTGCTGACGACTCGGCATACCTTGAATCGCATATAGGAGTCAGTTGTCAAGTCATACTTTACAGTTTGACTTGAATAGTCCGTGCTCGTAAAACCCGCGCTATCCGGCAAAGCCATAGGCTTTTCCGGTCCTGGGCTCGGCCCAGGATCGCCCCCAGGCAGCGCGTCGCGCCCCCTGGGGCCGTTTTGCTTTGGATTACGAGGATCGATGTTCGACAGCTTAACCTCCCGCCTCGGCGGCGTATTCGACAAGCTTCGCGGGCGCGGCGCGCTCACCGAGAGCGATGTCGACGCCGCGCTGGCGGAGGTGCGCACCGCGCTGATCGAGGCCGACGTCGCGCTTTCCGTCGTCACCGAATTCATCGCCAAGGTCCGCCCGCGCGCCATCGGCGAGGACGTGATCCGCTCGGTCACCCCCGGCCAGCAGGTCGTCAAGATCGTCCATGACGTCCTGGTCGAAACGCTCGGCACGGAAAATTCCACCCTGTCGCTCGGGAGCCCGCCGGCGCCGATCCTGATGGTCGGCCTGCAAGGCTCGGGCAAGACCACGACCTCGGCCAAGATCGGCCTGATGCTCCAGGCCAAAGAGAAGAAGCGGGTGCTGATGGCCTCGCTCGACGTCTCGCGTCCCGCCGCCATGGAGCAGCTCAAGATTCTCGGCGAGCAGGCCGGCGTCGCGACGCTGCCGATCCTCCTGGGCCAGACCCCGCTCGACATCGCCAAGCGCGCCATGGCGAGCGCCCGCGTCGGCGGCTACGACGTCCTGATCCTCGACACCGCCGGCCGCCAGCATATCGACGAGCAGCTCATGCTCGAAGTCGCGGCGATCAAGGCGCAGGTCAATCCGCACGAGACGCTGCTGGTCGCGGATTCGCTGACCGGCCAGGACGCGGTCAACATCGCCAAGGCGTTCAACACGCGCGTGCCGCTGACCGGCATCATCCTCTCCCGCGCCGACGGCGATGCGGCGATGCCCGCGGCGGCGCCGCGCTCTCGATGCGCAGCGTCACCGGCGCGCCGATCAAGTTCCTCGCCACCGGCGAAAAGCTCGACGCGCTCGAGCCCTTCCATCCGGGGCGCGTCGCGGGCCGCATCCTCGACATGGGCGACGTCGTCTCCCTGGTCGAGAAGGCGGCCGAGAACTTCGACAAGGAAAAGTCGGAGAAGCTCGCCCGCAAGATGAAGAAGGGCGAGTTCGACATGGACGATCTCGCCGAGCAGTTGCGCCAGATGAAGAAGATGGGCGGCATGCAGGGCGTGCTCTCGATGCTGCCCGGCGTCGCCAAGGTCAAGGGCCAGCTCGACGCCGCCGGCATGGACGACAAGCTCTTGTCGCGCCAGGAGGCGATCATCCTGTCGATGACCAAGCAGGAGCGCGCCAAGCCCGACGTGATCAATGGCTCGCGCCGCAAGCGCATCGCAAGGGCTCCGGCGTCGACGTCAGCGAGGTCAACAAGCTGCTCAAGATGCACCGCCAGATGTCCGACGTGATGAAGAAGATGGGCAAGGGCGGCCGCGCCATGCAGGGCCTTTCCGCCCTGTTCGGCGGCGGCGGCGGAATGCCGCCGGGCATGCCGCCCGGCGGACGAAGATAGGCGCGATGAATTCTCCGGCTGTCATGCCCCGCCGCAGGCGGGCATCCAGCCGGCGGCAAAACTGGATTCCCGCTTTCGCGGGAATGACAATTGTAAGGTTTGGAAAAGGACGAAAACGAATGGCATTGAAGATCAGGCTGGCGCGCGCCGGCACCAAGAAGCGCCCGCACTACAACATCGTCGTCGCGGATTCGCGCTCGCCGCGCGACGGCCGCTTCATCGAGAGATCGGCTTCTACAATCCGCTGCTGCCCAAGGATCATGCCGACCGCGTCAAGCTCGAGGTCGAGAAGGCGGGCGAATGGATCAAGAAGGGCGCCGTCGCCTCCGACCGCGTCCACCGCTTCCTCGCCACTGCCGGCCTGGTGAAGCCGCTGGCCCGCAACAACCCGCAAAAGGCCAAGCCGAAGAAGAAGGCGCTGGAACGCGCCGCGGCGAACGCCAAGGCCGCGGCTGCGGCGTCGGCGGAAGCCTGAAGACCATGGCGGGGCCGGCCCGCGACGTGCTGCTCGCCGCCGTCATGGGGGCGCAGGGCCTGAAGGGCGAGGGTGAAGGTGAAAGCCTTCACCGAACGCCCCGAAGCGCTCGCCGCCTATGGCGGGCTGCACGCCAGGGACGGCCGCCGCTTCACGGTCACCGCCGCGCGCGGCACCAAGCCGGGCGAGGCCATCCTCACCCTGGCCGAAGTGACGGACCCGCGCCGCCGCCGAGGCGCTGAAGGGCACCGAGCTCTTCGTCACCCGCGCCGCGCTGCCGGCAACCGGAGACGACGAGTTCTACCACGCCGATCTCGTCGGCCTGCGCGCCGAGGACGAGACGGGCGCGTCCTCGGCATCGTGCAGGCGATCCACAATTACGGCGCCGGCGACGTGATCGAGATCGCGCGGCCCGACGGCGACAGCGTGCTCCTGCCCTTCACCCGCGAGACGGTGCCCGGAATCGAAATCGACCAGGGCCGCATCCTCGTCGCGGTGCCCGAGGAAGTCGAAACCGGCGAACGCGGCAACGTCGAGTGACCTGGGCCGCGACCGTCCTCACGCTGTTCCCCGAGATGTTTCCCGGGCCGCTCGGCTTTTCCCTGCTCGGCAAGGCGCTGCAGAGAGAACTCTGGTCGCTCGACGTGCGCGACATCCGCGACCACGGCATCGGCAAGCACCGCAGCGTCGACGACACGCCGGCCGGCGGCGGGCCCCGGCATGGTGATGCGCGCCGACGTCGCGCTCGCCGCGATCGACGCGGTGCCCGCCGCCGGGCGCCCGCTGATCTATCTGTCGCCGCGCGGGCTCCCCCTGACCCAGGCGCGGGTCGGCGAACTCGCGGCCGGGCCCGGCGCCATCCTGCTCTGCGGCCGCTTCGAGGGCCTGGACCAGCGCGCCATCGACGCCCGCCGGATCGAGGAAATCAGCATCGGCGATTCCGTGCTGGCGGGCGGTGGAGATCGCGGCCATGGCGCTGGTCGAGGCCGCGGTCCGCCTCCTCCCCGGCGTGCTCGGCGCCGCCGCCTCCCCGGCCGAGGAAAGCTTCGCCACGGGCTCCTGGAATACCCCCACTATACCCGCCCCCAGACGGTCGAGGGCCACCCCATCCCGGAGTGCTAAACAACGGAAATCACAAGGAAATCGCCAAGTGGCGCCAGGCCCGGGCGGAGGCCTTGACGCGGCGCGGCGGCCCGATCTGTGGACCCCTCTATGAAAAGCCGAAGGCTAGGCTATACGCGCGCCTCTCAATCGCCGAACAAATGCCCGGAGACCAATGAAATGAACCTCTTGCAGACGCTCGAAGCCGAGCAGATGAAGGCCGTCCGGGCCAAGCCGCATCCCGAATTCCGCGCCGGCGACACGCTCAAGGTCAACGTCAAGGTCGTCGAAGTCTCCTATGACGAGAAGGCCAAGCCGAGAAGCGCCGCGAGCGCCTGCAGGCGTTCGAAGGCGTCTGCATCGCGCGCCAGGGCGCCGGGCTCAACGAGAGCTTCACGGTGCGCAAGATCTCTTATGGCGAAGGCGCGAGCGCGTCTTTCCGATTTTATTCGCCGCTGGTCGACAGCGTGCATGTCGTGCGCAAGGGCCGGGTGCGCCGGGCCAAGCTCTATTACCTGCGCGGCCGCCGCGGGCAAGGGCGCCCGCATCGCCGAGCGCGTCGAGCACGAGAGCGTCGCGGCCCCCGCCGAGGCGTAGTCGTCTATCCCGGTTCGCGCAGCAGCGCGGTCACGTCGCGCACGCCGTGCAGCACGCGGACGACTGTCCTGCGCGATATAGAGAGCGGCATCGCGGATATCGTCGTCGGCGGCTTGCGTCGTGGTGACGACAAGGCTCATGCCTTGCGCGGCGCTCGCGCAATGCCTTCGGCGACCAGACGGTCGATCTTTTCCCGGGTGATCGGCCCGGCATTGGGCGAGGTCAGACCTTCCGCCAAGGCGGGCCTTCATCCAATCCGCGATGGGCCAAGTCTTCCCGGTCCTGTTCGATCAGGGCGTCCAGATAGGCGGTCACCGATTTCAAAGCCTTCCTCCCGCGCCTGCTTCTCGGCGAGCGTGAGGGCGTGCGAGGAAAGTAGAACCGGCTTGTTCATGGCGGAAGAATACGCCCCAAAACGGACAAGACGAGGCGCGGCGGCGGACGGCATCGGCCCAACCGCGAACGGGCCGGTCCGGGCAGGTGGGGGGAAACTGCAACACCGCGCCCTTTTCCCTCAAGCCCCCTTCCAAACGCGTTTCACGCGCCTATTCTCCGCGCCCCAAATTTGCGCGTGACGAGTCGTGGGCCAGCGTATCGAAGCCGAGATTGTCCTGAACGCCGCCGAGCCGCTCGACGAGGTGGCGCCGCTGGCGCGCGTCCCCGCCACGCCGTTCGCCTTCATCTGGTTCCTGGTGACCCGGCATTTCCCCGGCCGCGTCGCCGCGATGGCCGGCCTCGCGCTGGTCGCGACCTCGATCGAATCCTTCGCGCCGCTGGTGTTCTCGCATCTGGTCAACGCCGTCGCCGCCGCGGTGAAGAGCCATGGCGGCTTCGCTACCGTGATGCCGTGGATCGTCTGGCTGGCGGTGGTCTGGCTCGCCAGCGCCAGCGCCTATCGCGGCTATGAGATGGTCGACGTCAACACCGGCCCGCGCATGCGGGGGCTGGCGCAGAAATACCTCTTCGTCTACCTGCTCGGCCACAGCCCGCGCTATTTCCAGGACAATTTCGCCGGCAAGCTCGGCCAGAAGATCAAGCAGGCCGGCCAGGCGACCATCGGCATCCTCGGCATCGTCTGCCTCGACGTGGTGCGCGTGCTCGGCCTCGTCGTCATCGGCGCCGTGCTGATGGCGATCCAGGCGCCGGCCTACGCCATCATCCTGGGCGTCTGGACGGCGCTCTATCTCGGCGTCGTCTTCGCGCTCGCCCGGCGCTGCGTCGTGCTGTCCAAGGCGCTGTCGGACGAGGTCTCGACCTCGACGGACGGCTGATCGACGCGATCTCCAACGCCGACCTGGTGCGCGCCTTCGCCAAGGCGGTCTATGAGCGCAAGTTCATCTCTTATTTCCTCGCCGACGAGATGAACGCCTCGCGCCGCTTCCGCTGGTTCCTCATCACCATGCGCCTGTTCATGCAGACCGCGACGCTGCTGCTTTTGATCGCGCTCGTCTGGGTGACGGCGCGCGACATCGTAGCCGGCGCAATCTCGCTCGGCGCCTTCACCATGATCTACCTCCTCGCCAACCAGATCGCGCGCGGCGTGCAGGAGCTGAGCTTCCGCATGCTGGAATATTTCGAGCAGCTCGGGACGCTGTCCGAGGCGCTCGACCTCGTCAGCGCGCCGCACGAGATCGTCGACGCCGCCGGGGCGCGGCCGCTGCTGGTGAGCAAGGGCCATATCCGCTTCGAGAACGTCTCATTCCGCCATCCCAACGGCTACCAGGTGTTCGAGAACCTCGATCTCGACATCCGGCCGGGCGAGAAGGTCGGCCTCGTCGGCCCCTCGGGCGCCGGCAAGTCGACCCTGGTGCGCCTCTTGCGCCGCCAGTTCGAGCCGCAGTCGGGCCGTATCACCGTCGACGGCCAGGACATCGCGCACGTCACCTGGGATTCGCTCAACGAGGCGATCGCCGAGGTGCCGCAGATGCCCGGCGTCTTCCACCGCAACGTCCGCGACAATATCCGCTACGCCAAGCCGCTGGCCCCGGCGGGCGAAGTCGAGGGCGCGGCGCGCCAGGCCTTCGCCCACGACTTCATCGCCGAGCGCGACGAGGGCTACGACATGATCGTGGGCGAGCAGGGCATCAAGCTCTCCGGCGGCGAGCGCCAGCGCGTCGCCATCGCCCGCGCCCTGATCAAGGACGCCCATATCCTGGTGCTCGACGAGGCGACGTCGTCGCTGGATTCGGAAAGCGAGCACCTGATCCAGTCGGCGATCTGGACCCTGGTCCAGGGCCGCACCGTGATCGCCATCGCGCACCGGCTCTCGACCATCGCCGGCATGGACCGCGTCGTCTATCTCGACAACGGCAAGATCCTGGAAGACGGCCCGCACCGCGTCTTGCTCGCGAACAACGGCCCCTATTCGCGCCTGTGGAACCGCCAGATGGGCGGCTTCATCGATGCGGCCTAACCCGGCACGCTGACCCGCGCGATCTCCAGCGTGCCGGTGACGGCGTTCGGGTCGCCGAACGTCCGGGCCGTGGCGATCACCAGGCTCCGCCCGTCGGCGCCGCCCAGCGCGCAGGCGAAGGCGTTCATCGCGGTCTCGACCCGCTCCACTATCTTGCCGCCTTCGCCGATGCGCAGGCATTCCTTCGCGAAGGCGTTGGCGATCCAGATCGCGCCCTCGCTATCGGCGCAGATGCCGTCCGGCGCGATGGAGGGCGGCGTGGTCGCCAGCGAGGCCCACACCCGCCGGTTGGACAGCGTGCCGTCGGCCGACAGGTCGAACGCGGTGAGGGCGGGCAGGAAGGTCTCCGCCGCGATCAGCGTCCGGCCGCCGTCGATCAGGGCCATGCCGTTGGGGAATCTCTGTTCGGCCGAAGCGATGGAGGCCTTGCCGTCCGGCGTCACCTTGATGATCGGCGCCCGCGGCGGCCCTTCGGCGGTCCATAACGCCGCCGGCCCGTGGTCGGCCATGTACTGGTCGAGGTTGAAGCCGAAGCAGCCGACGAACGCAGTGCCGTGGCCGTCGACCACCATGTCGTTGGCGTGGAACCGTGCCAGGCCTTTGAGGTCGGCGTGCAGCGCGATGCTCCCATCCTTCTCGCGCCGCAGCACGCGCTGGCTCTTCATCGCCACCACCAGCAGCCGCCCGTCGGGCAGCCAGCCCAGGCCCGAGGGCTGGTCGTCGAGTTCCAGCTCGACGCGCACCGTGCCGTCCGGCGCCGCGCTCGACACCCGATGCTGGTAGAAATCGGAATACCAGAAGCGGCCGTCGTGCCAGCGCAGGCCCTCGCCGAAATTGAGGCCGGTGACGAACGGTTCGGCTTTCATGATGCTTCCTCCTGGCCTTTCCGCGATGCTGCGCCGCGCCCCGCGCCCAAGTCAACGCGGCGTGCCGGGCAAAAAAAGAGGCCCGCAAATGCGGGCCTCTTTCGACTTCAAGTTATCCCGGCGCCTACAGATGCAGGCCGGCGTCGAGCGCGATCAGGTGGTTGGTGCCGTTGTTGACGCCGATCTGCGCGGTGTAGTTGAGCGACAGGTCGAGCGGTCCGGCGACCTGGCTGGCGGCCAGGCGCAGCGACAGATCGACGTGATCCTGCGAGCGGTCGGGCAGGGCGAGCACTTGCGTGGCGAGCACCTGCTGCGCGCTGGCGAGGCGGAACGTCGCCGAATTGCCCAGCACGCTGCCGTCGAAGTTGTAGGTGGCGCGGAAGGTCGAGACCAGGCCCGGTTCGAGCGGCAGGCTCGCCTCGCCGCCGGCGAAGCCCCCGAACGCGTGGTAGATCGCGCGCGGAAAGATGACGTCGCCGCCGGCCGCGGCGGTCTCGGTGTAGGAGTCGAGTTCGCCGTAGATCCAGTCGAAGCCGCCGACCGGTCCGAAGTTCAGCGACGCGTCGCCCAGCATCCAGCCCGCTTCGAAGTGCAGGTCGTTGGTGTAGCCGTGGGTCTTGCCGGTGCCGATCAGCCCATAGGCGGCCGGGCGCAGGATGCTCCCGAACTCCTGCCGCTCATAGGTGTCCGAGAGGTTGGCGAACAGCCCGCCCTCGATATAGCCGGCATAGACCGAGACGCCGTAGGCGGTCTGGTCGAAGCTGTAGCCGCCCTGCACGTCGCTGCCGCCGCTGTGATAGTTGAGCGCGGCGCCGGCCGTCAGCGTGTCGAACGGCTTGAGGTCGATGCCGGCGGTGACGCCCCCCGGATTGCCGCTGATCCCGTTCATGTCGATCGCGGCATAGTCGCCGCTGATCCACAGGACCGCGTCCGGCCCGAGCCCGGCCTCGTGGACCTGGCCGGCCTCGAGCGTGCGCGCCGCGTCGAGATGGGTCGCGATGGCGCGGCCCGCCGTCGTGGCGCCGCCGCTCGCGACCGCGCCGACCGCCGTGTACAGGTCGGGCGCGGTCTCTTCCATCGAGGCGAGGAAGTTCGGATCGACATAGGTCGGCAGGGTCAGGCGCCACACCAGCACCATGTTGTCGTTTTCGACCGCGCTGTTGCAGTTGACGACGCCCGGCATGACGCAGCCGCTGGGGGTGAGGAAGTCGTTGTCGTTGCTGACGAACAGGAAGAAGTCCTGCGGCGCGTTCTCTTCCAGCACCGGCACCAGCGCCATGCCTTCCCACTTCTCCGAGATACGGTTGGTCGGCACCGTCTGGTTCGGCGGCGTCAGGCTGGTGGTGAAGCCGTTGCGCGCGAGCTGGGTGGGGTTGATCAGGTTGACCAGCTCGGTGCTCTGCACCGGCGTGATCGCGGGATTGAGCACGCCGCCATTGGCGCCGAAGCCGGTGTTGATCGTCGTGTTCGTCGTATCGTAGTTCGAGCCGGCGATGTTGGTCGCGCCGGCGGTGTCGACGAGGTAGATGCTCTTGAACACCAGCGGGTTGCCGTCTTCCTTGCCCAGGCCGTTGCCGTCGCGCGTCAGCATCAGGAACTGGCTGCCGTTGAGCGCCAGGATCTCGCTCTGCGCCGCCGTTGCGTTGGCCGCGGCGCCGTTGCCCGTGGTGCGGTAGACCGGAAGCTGCAGCACATATTCCGCCGTCGGCGCGGAGGGCGTGCGGCTGGCCGAGATGTCGTAGATGTAGAGCCGGGTGTTGTTGCGGTTCTGCGCGCTGCTGGTGGAGTCCTGGAGGTCGGCGCTCTGCATCAGGGCGAAGAGCTGCTTGCCGTCGGGCGTGACGCTCATGCCTTCGAAGCCCTGGTTGGCGCGGCGGCCGGTGGTGTTGAGATCGCCGCTGGACACCGGATCGACGCCGTAGACGAGATTGCCGAGCGCATCATGCGGCTGGGCCGAGAACGGCGCCTTGATCACGCCCTGCATCTGGCCGAGCGGATTGAAGTAATAGACGTTGGCGCCGTACTCGTCGCCGACATAGAAGCTGCCGTCGTGCAGGAAGCTCAGCGACTCGGCGTCGATCGCGACCTTGCCGGCGCCCAGCGTGCCCGTCACCGGCGAGGGCAGTATGATGCCGTTCTCGGTCTTGGTGCCGGTCCAGGGATTGGCGCCGGTCGTCTCCTGGCCGTTGAAATCGGTGTAGACCAGCGCGCCGCCGACGGTGAACTGGAGCTGGTTCTGCGAATTGGGCGACTGCGGCAGGTTGCCGGTGTCGTTGTGCGGGGCGAACGTGAAGCCCAGCGCGTTGGTGCGCGCCGCGAAGTCGGAATAGACCGTGCCGACATTGTAGCCGCGGTCCGGCTGGACCAGCAGCGTGCCGCCATAGGTGCCGTCGGCGTTGCGGTGCCAGCCATTGCCCAGGATGGCAAGGCTGGAGAACGAGCCCAGCGAGTCGCCGCGTGCGTCATGCAGCAGCGACGACAGCCGGCCGGCGCCGACCATGCCCTGGTTGACGAAGGTCTGTCCCATGAAGCTGACCGAGGTGGGGTTCGACGTGTTCGGCGTCAGGACCGCGGTCGAGGTGGCGTGCGCGCCCGAGCCCAGCAGGGCGGCGGCGAGAACGGCAAGGCAGAAGCGGCGCGCGGCGACGCGCGGCGTGGCGATAGTCATGAAAACCCCCAAATGGCGAAAGCCGATATCGGCGTGAGGGCGTACCGTGCAGGTGCAGCATGTCTCTTTGGTCAAGACGGCGTGACAGTTCGCCGATGACGCCTGTAGATCGTTCGGTCTCATCGACGCAGGGCGGTGGACCGGCTAGAAGCCTGCAACTGCAAGGAGTGCCGCCATGGATCTCAGCAAGATTCCCGCCGGGCGCAATCCGCCCACCGACGTCAACGCCCTGATCGAGATTCCGGCCGGCGGCCAGCCGGTGAAGTACGAACTCGACAAGGCGAGCGGCGCGCTCTTCGTCGACCGCTTCCTGCACACCGCGATGATCTATCCCGCCAATTACGGCTTCATCCCGCAGACCCTGTCGGACGACGGCGATCCCCTGGACGTGCTGGTGCTCTCGGCCGCGCCGGTGGTGTCGGGCGCGGTGGTGCGCTGCCGTCCGGTCGGCGCCCTGATCATGACCGACCAGGCCGGCCAGGACGAGAAGATCATCGCGGTCCCGACCGACGACCTCTTTCCCTATTACAAGGAGGTGCAGAACTATTCCGAGCTGCCCGACATCCTGCTCAAGCAGATCGCGCACTTCTTCCAGCATTATAAAGACCTCGAACCCCGCAAATGGACCCGGATCGGCGACTGGCTCGACGCCGCGGGCGCCGAGCGGCTGATCCTCGAAGCCATCGCGCGGGCCCAGAGCGTGCATCCCTAGCGCAGGAAAGCCCCGTAAACCGGGCCTTTCCCGGCAAGGGGCGAGTCGCCGCGCTGCGGCGCGTCAAATAAACCCCGTATTTATTGCCATTTCCGTAGACAGCGCGTGCGTTGCGTCTCGGAAGTGCAGTAAAATCAAGCGTTGTTTGATTCGCAAAAGGAGCAATAAGAATGGCAATAGCTGGAACTGGCGCCCCGAAGGCCGCCAAGCCAAAGGTCGACACGGTGAGCACCCGCCAGCTTGGCGCCGCGCTGGCCGAGAAGCATGAGATGTCGCACAAGGCCGCGAACGAGATCCTGGAAAGCACGATCGGCTTGATCACCAAGCACCTGAAGAAGGGCGCCCGCATCCGTCTCAACGGTCTGGGCATCCTGGTCGTGCGCAAGCGCGCCGCGCGCATGGGCCGCAACCCGGCCACGGGCGAAGCGATCAAGATCAAGGCGTCCAAGAAGGTTGCGTTCCGCGCCGCCAAGGAGCTGAAGGAAGCCGTCTGACGCGCTTTCCTTGACGAAGATCGAGCCGGGCCGAGGCGCAAGCGTCGGCCCGGCTTTTTCTTTGGGTTCTACAGTTCCGTCCAGCGCAGGCGCAGGGCGTTGGCGATCACCGATACCGAGCTCAGGCTCATCGCCGCCGCCGCGATCACCGGGCTCAGCAGCAGGCCGAAGGCGGGATACAGCGCGCCCGCCGCGATCGGGATGCCGATGACGTTGTAGACGAAGGCGAGCACCAGGTTCTGCCGGATGTTGCGCATCGTCGCCCGGCTTAAGGTCAGCGCCCGCGCGATGCCCGCCAGATCGCCTTTCACCAGCGTCACCCCGGCGCTCTGCATCGCGACGTCGGTGCCGGTGCCCATCGCGACGCCGATATCGGCTTCCGCAAGGGCAGGCGCGTCGTTGACGCCGTCGCCCGCCATGGCGACGACATGGCCTTCGCCGCGCAGCTTGCGCACCACGGCGTTCTTGCCGTCGGGCAGCACGCCCGCCTCGACGTCCGTGATGCCCAGCCGCGCCGCGACCGCCAGCGCCGTGGTGCGGTTGTCGCCGGTCAGCATCACGATGCGGATGTTTTGGGCGCGCAATTTCGCCAGCGCGTCCGGTGTCGTCGCCTTGATCGGATCGGCGACCGCCAGGAGGCCGGTGGCGTGCCCGTCGAGCGCCACGAACAGCGCCGTGGCGCCGTCCTGCCGCAGCGCCTCGGCCTTCGCCTCCAGCGCGCGCGTGTCGATGTCCAACCCGGCCAGCAGCAGCGCCGTCCCGGCCGCGCCCGCCTTGCCGTCGATGGTCCCGGTGATCCCCTTGCCGGTGACGGATGTGAAATCGGCGACGCTGCGCGGCGCGATGTTCCGCTCGCGCGCCGCCGCCAGGATGGCGCCGGCCAGGGGATGCTCGCTCGCCTGTTCCAGGCCGGCGGCGACGGCGAGCAGCCCCGCCTCGTCGAAGCCGTCCGCCGGCACGATGGCGACGACGCGCGGCCTGCCTTCGGTCAGGGTGCCGGTCTTGTCGACCACCAGCGTGTCGATCTTCTCGAAGCGCTCCAGCGCCTGCGCGTTCCTGATCAGGATGCCGGCGGTGGCGCCCTTGCCGACGCCGACCATGATCGACATCGGCGTCGCAAGGCCGAGCGCGCAGGGGCAGGCGATGATCACGACCGACACCGCCGCGACCAGCGCATGCGCCAGCGCCGGCTGCGGTCCGAACAGCATCCAGGCGGCGAAGGCGAGCACTGCCACCAGCAGGACGGCGGGCACGAACCAGGCCGCCACCTGGTCGGCGAGGCGCTGGATCGGCGCCCGGCTGCGCTGCGCCTCCGACACCATCTGCACGATGCGCGCCAGCATGGTGTCGGCGCCGACCTTCTGCGCCCGCATGATCAGCGCGCCGGTGCCGTTCAGGGTCCCGCCGATCAGCCCGGCGCCGGCCTGCTTCTCGACCGGCAAGGACTCGCCCGTCACCATCGACTCGTCGACCGCACTGGCGCCTTCGAGCACCGTGCCGTCCACCGGCACGCGCTCGCCGGGGCGGATGCGCAGGCGGTCGCCCGCCAGCACGCTTTCCAGCGCCACGTCCTCTTCGCCGCCGTCGTCGCCGAGGCGCCGGGCGCGCTCGGGCGCGAGACGGAGCAGGGCGCGGATCGCGCCGCCGGTGCGTTCGCGGGCGCGCAATTCCAGAACCTGGCCCAGCAGGACCAGCACGGTGATGACGGCGGCGGCCTCGAAATAGACCGGCACCATCCCGTGCATCTGCATGCTGGGCGGAAACAGTCCGGGCGCCAGCGCCGCGACGACGCTGAAGCCATAGGCGGCGCCGGTGCCCAGCGCGATCAGCGTGAACATGTTGAGCGCGCGGTTGGCCAGCGAGGCCCAGCCGCGCGTGAAGAACGGCCAGCCGGCCCACAGCACCACCGGCGTGCCCAGGACGAACTGCACCCCCATCGAGAGCTCCGGCGCGATCAGGTGGTGCAGGTCGAAGAGGTGGCTGCCCATTTCCAGCGCGAACACGGGAAGCGTCAGCGCCAGCCCGATCCAGAACCGCCGCGACATGTCGATCAGTTCGCCATTGGGCGCCTGCTCGCGCGTGATCTTGAGCGGCTCCAGCGCCATGCCGCAGATCGGGCAGACGCCGGGACCCTTGTGCCGGATCTGCGGATGCATCGGGCAGGTGTAGATCGCCTCGCTGCCGGCGGGCGGCGCCGGCGCGGCGTGATGGTGATGCGCGTGAGCCTGCGGCGCATATTTCTGCGGCTCGGCCAGGAATTTCCCGCGGCAGCGCGCGCTGCAGAAGGCGAAGCTCTCGCCGTCGTGCTCGGCAACATGCGCCGCCGGCAGCGTGACCGTCATGCCGCACACCGGATCGCGCATTGTGGTGTCGCTATTTGCCATAGCGCCCGAACAGTTCGACGAGTTCGTTGAACTTCTCCGTCTGGTCCTTGGCGTCGCCGCTCTTGATCGCATGCGCGACGCAATGCGCGGCATGGCCCTTCAGGATCTCCTCCTCGACCTTGCGCAACGCCGATTTGATCGCCTGCATCTGAGTGAGGATGTCGATGCAGTAGCGCTCCTCCTCCACCATGCGCGCGATGCCGCGCACCTGGCCTTCGATGCGGGAGAGACGTGCGACAAGTTTGCGGTCGGTCATGGCTTGTATACCCCTGGGGGGTATAATAGACATCTGCCGCCGATGCAATGGTCCTGCGGCGAAAAGGGTGTTCCGCCATGCGTTCCGCCTTCCTATGCGTTTTCGCGCTGCTGGCCGCGCCCGCCCTTGCCGACGAGATGGGCGACATGCCCGGGATGCACGACATGGCGATGCCGGCCATGGCCTCGACCGGCGTGCTCGGCCCCTATCCGATGAGCCGCGACGCCTCGGGCACGAGCTGGCAGCCGGACGCGGCGCCGCATGGCGGTATCCATCTCATGGCCGGCGACTGGATGCTCATGGCGCATGCCAGCATCGCCGGCGTTCTCGACTCGCAAAGCGGCCCGCGCGGCGACTCCCAGGCCTTCGCCGAAGGCTGGGGCATGGTCATGGCGCGACGCGATTTTGCGGGCGGCGACACGCTCAACCTGCGCGCCATGCTGAGCCTCGATCCTTTCATGGGCCGCCGCGGCTATCCCTCGCTGCTGGCGAGCGGCGAGACCGCCGACGGCGTCACCCATCTCGTCGACCGCCAGCATCCGCACGACCTGCTGATGGAGCTTTCCGCCTCCTACTCCCACCGCCTCACGGACGACAGTGCCGCGTTCGTCTATTTCGGCTATCCCGGCGAGCCCGCGCTCGGCCCCACCGCCTTCATGCACCGCGTCTCGTCCGCCGACCTGCCGCTGGCGCCGATCGCGCATCACTGGCTCGACTCCACGCATATCGCGTTCGGCGTCGCGACCCTGGGCTTGGTGCGGGACGACTGGAAACTCGAAGTCTCGCAATTCACCGGCCGCGAGCCCGACCAGTTCCGCTTCGGCGTCGAGCCGGCGCGCTTCGACAGCACCGCCGTCCGCCTGAGCTGGAATCCGAGCGAGAACTGGTCGCTGCAGGCGTCCTGGGGCTTCATCAAGAGCCCCGAGCAGCTCGAACCCGCCGTGGACGAGACCCGCTACACCGCCAGCGCCACCTATTTCACGCCGCTGGCCGGCGACGGCTCCTTCGCCGCGACGCTGGCTTTCGGGCGCAAGGTCCTCAGCGGCGGCGCGGGCGAGAACGCTTTCGTCGCCGAAGCCGCATACAAGCCGGCCGATCCCTGGACGCTGTTCGCCCGCGCGGAGAGGATCGAGAGCGGCGAGCTGTTCGCCGCCCCCTCGCCCCGCACGGTGGGCGAGATCACGCTCGGCGCCATCCACGACTGGCGCGTCGCCGAGCACCTGAAACTCGGCCTCGGCGGCCTCTACACCTTCGATTTCGTGCCGGACGGCGCCGTGCCGGCCTATGGCGGCGACCCGCACGGCGCGGCGCTCTTCGTGCGCCTGCTGGTGGATTAGGCAGATTGCTTTTGTTGCAATCGAGAAATTTTGTCATCCCCGGCGAGCCGCGAAGCGGCGAGGGAAGGGGACCCAGGTGGATAGATCGAGTTTGGTCTATCCACCTGGGTTCCCTTCCCCTCGCTTCGCTCGGCCGGGAATGACAAGTGTTTGCGGGATCGGGCGCGCGGATTTCCCGGCGGCCCCCTCTTGCCTTAGGTTGGCGCCATGTCGGGCACCTCTCGGTTTCGCGCGCTGGACGGCTGGCGCGGCGTCTGCGCCCTCCTGGTCGCGCTGCATCATATAGAAGTGCATGGCTGGCTCTATTGGCAGCCCCTGGTGCGCAACGCCTGGCTGTTCGTCGACTTCTTCTTCGTGCTGTCGGGTTTTGTGATCGCGCATGCCTATGGCGAGCGGTTGGGGAGCCGCGCCGGCATCCAGGATTTCGTGCTCCGCCGCCTGGGACGGCTGTGGCCGCTGCATGTCGCGGTGCTGGCCGCGCTGGTCCTGCTCGAACTCAGCCATCTGGTGATCGAGCATGTGCATCCGATGGGCGACGCGCGCGCCGCCTTCGCGCTCGACCGCTCGCCCTTCGCCATTCTCACCAACCTGTTCCTGGTCCAGGCGCTGGGGATGCACGACTCGGAGACCTGGAACGGCCCGGCCTGGTCGATCTCCTGCGAGTTCTACACCTATCTGATCTTCGCGGCGGTCTGCGTCTTCACCGCCGGCCGCAAGGCGCGCCTGATCGTGTCGGCGCTGCTCGCCGTCGCCGGCCTCGTCGTCCTCGCGCGCTTCTCCGACTACGGCATGCGCGAGACCTTCCACTGGGCGATCTTCCGCTGCCTCTACGGCTTCTTCACCGGCGTCCTCGCCTACGAGGCCTGGCGCAGCGGCGCCGTGCGCGCGCTCGGCGGCACCCTGGCCGAGAGCGCGGTGCTCGCCGCCGTCATCGCCTTCATCGTCTTCGCGCCGGGCAGAAGCGCGCTCGAATATCTCGCGACGCCGCTGTTCGCGCTGGCGGTGCTGGTGTTCGCCGCCGACCAGGGCCTGGTGTCGCGCGCCATGACGCTGCGCCCCGCCGCCGCGCTCGGGCGCTGGTCCTACTCCATCTACATGGTCCATACCCTGATGCTGGCGCTGCTGTTTTCCGGTGCGCATGTCGCAGCCAGCCTCGCGCACGGCGCCTGGCTGGTCCGCCGGCCGAACGGGCTTGCGGTCCTCGACCTCGGCTCCCCGCTGGCGAACGACCTGCTGACGCTCGCCTTCCTGGCGGCGGTCGTCGCCCTGTCGGCGCTGACCTGGCGCTTCGTCGAGCGTCCCGGCCAGGCGCTGTTCGCCCGCTTTGCCGTGCGAAAACCGCCGGTTTTGACGCCGCAGGCCGCCTGATAGCGCGCAATTATTGCTTTCTTGCCCCGGCCCGCGCCGCGCGCTACTTAGCCCCCGGCTTTTCGCGACAAAGGATCCCATCCCCATGGCCCGAAAGAAGATTGCCCTCATCGGCGGCGGACAAATCGGCGGCACGCTCGCCCATCTCATCGGCCTCAAGGAACTGGGCGACGTCGTCCTGTTCGACATCATGGAAGGGTTGCCGCAGGGCAAGTCGCTCGACATCGCGCAGTCGGCGCCGGTCGAGGGCTTCGACGCCAAGTTCAAGGGCACCAACGACTATGCCGACATCAAGGGCGCCGACGTCGTCATCGTCACCGCCGGCGTGCCGCGCAAGCCCGGGATGAGCCGCGACGACCTGCTCGGCATCAATCTGAAGGTCATGTCGGCGGTCGGCGACGGCATCAAGGCCAACGCCCCGGGCGCCTTCGTGGTCTGCATCACCAACCCGCTCGACGCCATGGTGTGGGCGCTGCGCCAGTTCTCCGGCCTGCCGCACGAGAAGGTGGTCGGCATGGCCGGCGTGCTCGACTCGGCGCGCTTCCGCCACTTCCTCGCCGAGGAGATGAACGTCAGCGTCGAGGACGTCTCGGCCTTCGTGCTCGGCGGTCATGGCGACACGATGGTGCCGCTGCCGCGCTTCGCCACCGTCGCCGGCATCTCGCTGGTCGAGCTCGTCAAGATGGGCTGGATCAAGCAGGAGCGCCTGGACCAGATCGTCCAGCGCACCCGCGACGGCGGCGCCGAGATCGTCGGGCTGCTCAAGACCGGTTCCGCCTATTACGCGCCCGCCACCTCCGCCATCGCCATGGCCGAGAGTTACCTTAAAGACAAAAAGCGCGTGCTGCCGGTCGCCGCCTATGTCAACGGTGCCTATGGCATCAAGGACCTCTATGTCGGCGTCCCCGCGGTGATCGGCGAAAAGGGCATCGAGCGCATCGTCGAGCTCGAGCTCACGCCTCCGGAGAAGGAGCAACTCGCCAAATCCGCGGATTCCGTCAAGGGCCTGATCGACGCCTGCAAGAAGCTGGACCCCAGGCTCGCATAGCGCGCGCGGGGGCGTTAGGGACGGATTGTTGTATCGCTTACTTCTCGCGAGTGCGCTCGCGCTCGCCGGGATTCCGGCTTGCGCCGCTCCTCTGCTCGCGACCTTGACCGTGAAGGTCGAGAAGGTGAGCCCGCGCGGCGGCGACGTGCGCGTCGCGCTCTACACCGAGGCGAACTACAGCGACGACAACGCCAAGGACGTCAACGACGCCGTCGTCCCCGCCCATCCCGGCGAGACCATCGTGACGCTGACCGACATCAAGCCGGGCGTCTATGCGGTCAAGCTGTTCCAGGACATCAACCGCAACGGCGAATTCGACCTGAGCTGGATCGGCCTGCCGCTGGAGAAGTTCGGCTTCTCCAACGACGCCCATCCGACCTTCAGCGAGCCGCCCTTCGCCGCCACCCGCTTCGAAGTGCGCCCCGGCGCGAACACCATCGTCGTCCACCTGCAATAGCGCGGCGCAAACGAAAGCCTCCGCGAGCGGCGCTCGCGGAGGCCATTGGTGCGTCATGCGTCAAGCCTCAAAACCGAAGCCAGATGCCCGGCGCCCACACCCAATGGTCGCGGCTCCAGTTCCAGTTGCCGCCGTGCCAGCGATAATGGCCATGCGGCTGGCGCGTGCGGTATTCGACGCGCTGCGGCGGGCGATGGCCGCGGTCGTGCAGCGCGTCCGGCTGATGGAAGCCGCCCGTCATGCCGCCGCCATGGGGGGCAATGTTGTGCGGCGCCGCCGCGGCCGGTGTCGCGCCCAGCGCGGTTGCGACGGTCAGCGCCGCGAACAGCGCTCCCGCCAGTTTTGCCGTCTTGTTCGTCATCGTGATCTCCTTGGGGTTTCCGGGCTCTCTTGCCCATATGAGAGATCGGGTCTGTCCCCCATCTTTCTCAAGTGTGAACGGTTGGAAACGCGGTACAGTTTCCGTGAGCTTTGTCCCGAAACGTCGCCGCAGCGCGGACCGCGACCGGCGTCGACCCTGATGAATGGAGAATGAACGCATGATCCCGCGTCTCGAGACCGAACGCCTCGTCCTGCGCGAGGTTCGCAACGGCGACCTCGATGCCTGGGCCGCGATCATGGGCGACCCCGACGTCGCGCGTTACGTCGCGCCGGCGCCGATGACGCGCGACGAGGCCTGGCGCAGCATGGCCGCCAGCCTCGGCCATTGGCAGTTGCGCGGCTACGGCGCCTGGGCGGTGGAACTCAAGGCGGGCGGCGCCATGATCGGTCGCGTCGGCATGATCAATCCGGAAGGCTGGCCGGGCCTGGAGATCGGCTGGACGATCGGCAAGGCGTGGTGGGGCAAGGGCTATGCGACGGAGGCCGCGGCGGCCTCGATGCGCTACGCCTTCCTCACCCAGCCGGTCGAGCGCCTCATCTCCAATATCGATCCCGACAACACCGCGTCGCAGGCCGTCGCCCTGCGCCTGGGCGAAACCAAGGGCGAGCGCATCGCGCTCAAGGTCGCGGGCAAGGATTACCCCGTCGACATCTGGGGCATTACGCGCGGCGAATGGCAGCGGCGTACCGGAGCGCGCTCCGCCGAAGTGTGAGCGGTTCGGCCCAGAGCGCGCGACAATTTGACAGGCGGCGCTTGACCTGCCGCGGGCGAGCCCGCACTCATGGCTGCAATGACGGACGCCGCCCCGCCCACGGTCTATCGCGACCGCGATTTCTACGTCTTCGCCGCCGTCCGTTTCATCGTGACCGTCGCGATGCAGGTGCAGTCGGTCGCCATCGGCTGGCAGATCTACGCCCTCACCCAGTCGCCCCTGGCGCTCGGGCTGGTCGGCCTATGCCAGTTCGCCCCGATGTTCCTGCTCACCCTGCCGGCCGGCGACATCTCCGACCGTCTCGACCAGCGCCGCGTCCTCAGCGCGACGCAGGCGATGCAAAGCGTCTGCGCCGCCCTGTTCCTCGGCCTCGTCCTGTTCGCGCCGCATGTCGCCTGGCCGTATTACGCGGTGCTGATCCTGTTCGGCGCGACGCGCGGCTTCTACGGCCCGGCGTCGCAGTCGCTGCTGCCCTTCCTGGTCGCGCCGGAGAAGCTGCCGCGCGCCATCGCGCTGTCGTCGTCGGTGTTCACCACCGCGACCATCGCCGGGCCGGCGCTCGGCGGCTTCCTCTATGCGCTGGGGCCGGTCACGACCTTCGCCATCAGCGTCGTCTTGATGCTCGCGGCCTCGGTCCTCACCGCGACGCTCGGCGGCCGCCACCGCCCGGCGCATATCGACAGCGGCGCCTCGCGCCTGGAGCGCGTCGCCGAGGGCATCCGCTTCGTGCGCCATCGCCCCGTCGTGCTCGGCGCGATCTCGCTCGACCTCTTCGCCGTGCTGCTCGGCGGCGCCACCGCGCTGCTTCCCGTCTTCGCCAAGGACATCCTGCATGTCGGTCCCATCGGGCTGGGCGTGCTGCGCAGCGGCCCGGCGGTCGGCGCCGCGCTGATGGCGTTCGGCCTGGCGCGCTGGCCGATCCAGCGCCGCACCGGCATCGTCATGTTCGCCGCGGTCGCGGTGTTCGGCGCCGCCACCATCGTGTTCGGCGTCTCGGCCAATTTCTACGTCTCGCTGGTCGCGCTCGCCCTGCTCGGCGCCTCCGACATGATCAGCGTCTTCATCCGCTCGGCGCTCATCCAATACGCGACGCCGGACGAGATGCGCGGCCGCGTCAGCGCCGTCAGCATGCTGTTCATCGGTGCCTCCAACGAGCTCGGCGAGTTCGAATCCGGCATCACCGCCGACTGGTTCGGCACGATTGCGGCCGTGGTGCTGGGCGGCCTCGGCACGCTGGCGGTGGTCGGCGTCTGGATGGCGCTGTTCCCGCCGCTGCGCAAGATCGACCGCCTCGCCGACGCCGCCAACGCGCCGACGAGTTGAGCGCTTGTGCCGGCCGGGCGCCGAACGCGACCTAGAAATTATAGCTCACGCGCACATAGGCGCTGTCCGTCGTCGCGTAGCTGAAGACCGCGAAGCGGCGGTGATACTCGGTCGTGAAGATGCGGCTGAAGCCCCAGGCGATGCCGGCGCTCGCCGCGACGTCGTACCAGTGATGCTTGTCGGCATCGACGCGGGTGTAGCCGACGAACGCCGCCGCGGCATAGGCCGGCAGGCCCCATTTCCAGCCATAGCGGTCCCACAGGAACGCCGCCGGCGCGAAAGCGAGCGCCGCGGTGTCCGACGGCATCGATTGGAAATCGGAATGATCGGGGCGCTCTTCGCGGATGACATGCTTGAGACCGTAGGCCGTCCCCACCGTGCCCAGCGTCACCACGCCGAGCTGCGCCACGCCGGTCCAGTCCTGGTCGTGGCCGAGCGCGACGCCGCCGGCGAACAGCGGCAAGGCGATGGCGATCGCGGTCCCCGCCGTCGTCAGGCCATCGGCCTCTGCCGCCGGCGCCCACAGGCCCGCAGCAAGAGCAGCCAGCGCCGCGATTCCCGCTTTTCCCTTCATTTTTACACTAGAGGCCGCAGGTCCGCCGCGGTCAAGCCGACGCCCTGGCGCTCCAGCGCCTCCTGCGTCGCGCGCGCCGCCGCCGCGTCAGGCACCGCCGGTGCCAGCGCGCCGGCGGCGATCAGCCAGAGCAGGTTGCGGGCGCCGCCGCCCAGCGCCCGGATCGCGTCGCCAAGACGGATCGGGCCGTCCGCCATCACGCGGCGCAGCGCCGCGGCGAAGTCCGGCTGGAAGCGGATGCGCCCGCGCGGCATCACGATGCTGTCGGGAATCGGCTCGCCGGCGGCGGCGATCATAAGGTCGCCGAGGGCCGCGCCGCCGCCGTCCTGTCCCGCATCGCCGCGCACGAACACGTCGCGGCGGAAGGCGCGGTTCACCGCCAGGTCCAGCGCCAGCGTCCTCAGCCGCGGCGTCGCGAGGCCGGCGATGGCGCGCGCCGTCGCGTCGTCGACCAGCAGAGCGTCGTGCCGGTCGCGCAAGGTTGCGCTGGCGATCCAGCGCAGGCCCGCCTGCGCCATCTCGTCCGCCACGTCGACCGACCACAGCGCCTCGCAGGCTTCGGCGAGATATTCCTGCGCCAGGTAGCCTTGCGGCTGCGCCGCCCAGGACTTCACCGCCAGCGCCGCCGCCGGATGCGTCTTGAAATAGCCGAAGCCGAGCGCGCGCCAGCGTTCGATCTCGCGCGCGCCGTCGCCGCCGCCGAACTCCTGCAACAGCCGCCGCAACGGAAGCTCGCCGGCCCGGCCCGGCAGGCAATTGTAGCTGACATAGGCGAGGCCGCCCGGAAGCAGCGAATCGCGCAGCAGCGCGCACAACACCGCGCGGGTCGGCGCGCTCACCCAGCTATAGACGCCATGCAGCACGACGAAATCGAAGCGCGGCAGGTCCTTCAGGCCGGCAGCGTCGAACCCGGCGGCGACAAAGCGCACATTGCGCACGCCGCAGGAAGCGGCCCAGCCGCGCGCCTGCGCGATCGCGGCGGCATCGCGGTCGACGGCGACGAATTCCCCCGCCGGATGGGCGGCGGCATGGAGCAGCGCGGAATAGCCCCGGCCGCAGCCGAGCTCGAGAAAGCGGAACGGCCGGGCGAGGTCGCGCGACGCCGCGCCGTTCAGGACGGCGGCGTAGTTCAGCCAGCTCGGGCTCGTCTCGCGCTGATAGGTGATGGGATAGGCGGCGGGCGTCATGGGGATTTCCTCGCGAAAAAGCTCGACGAGAAAATCGGTCGTTCGGCGGGCGGATATGAAAAAACCGCCTCGCGGCGGTTGGCGGCGGCGCGCTTGGCCCCGCAGAACGAAGCGACCCTATGCGGCCGCCCCGCCGCTCGTCAACCGCCTCTCGACGCCTCCGCCCGGCTCGCTTAAGGATTAGGGCAAAAGCAGGCGGGGGCGGGGATGGCATTCGAGGCATTGAAGGGCTGGAGCACGACGCAGAAGCACGTCGTCGCCGCTTCCTATCTCGGCTGGACGCTGGATGCCTTCGACTTCCTGCTCATCACCTATGTCGCCAAGGACATCGCGGCGGAGTTCCATACCAACGCCAAGGCGCTCGGCTTCATCATCACCGCGACGCTGGTGATGCGCCCGCTCGGCGCCTTCATCTTCGGGCGCCTCGCCGATCGCTTCGGCCGCCGCCCGGTCCTGATGCTCGACGTCGGCCTCTACTCGCTGATCGCCTTCGCTAGCGCCTTCGCGCCCAACCTCTACGTCTTCCTCGCGCTGCGCTGCCTGTTCGGCATCGCCATGGGCGGCGAGTGGGGCATCGGCGCCTCGCTCACCATGGAGCACGTCAAGCCCCAGGCGCGCGGCTTCGTCTCCGGCCTGCTGCAGACCGGCTATCCCACCGGCGGGCTGATCGCCGGCCTCGTCACCGCGCTTTTGCTGCCGCAGTTCGGCTGGCGCGTCTGCGTCATGGCGAGCGTCATCCCGGCGCTGCTCGTCCTCTATATCCGCCGCAACGTGCCCGAATCGCCGACCTTCGCGCAGCCGCCCAGGGACAACACCTTCGCCGTGATCCGCTCGCATTGGGGCATCGCGCTGTTCGCCATCCTGCTGATGACCGGATTCAACACGCTCAGCCATGGCAGCCAGGATTTCTATCCGAATTTCCTGCGCATCCAGATCGGCATCGCGCCGGCGGCCGCCAGCCTCATCGCGGCGGTGGGGTCCTTGGGCGCCATCCTCGGCGGCCTGACCTTCGGCGCGCTGTCGCAGCGGATCGGCCGGCGCCGCGCCATCGCGATCTCGGCCGCGCTGGTGCTGCCGATGATCTATTTCTGGGTGTTCTTCTCGGTCGAACCCCTGGTGCTCGCCGCGATGGCGTTCGTCCTGCAGTTCTTCGTCCAGGGCGCCTGGGGCGTGATCCCGGCGCATCTCAACGAATTGTCGCCGCACGATGCGCGCGCCACCTTCCCCGGCTTCGTCTACCAGCTCGGCAACCTGTTCGCCGCCGGCATCGTGACGGTGCAGGGCGTGCTGGTCGAGGACAGCCATTGGAGCTATGGCGAGGTGCTCGCCCTGATGACCGCCGCCGCCGCGCTTCTGATCGCCACGCTGATCAATTTCGGTCCCGAGGCGCGCGAGGTCGATATGACGGCGGCAAAAACGCCTTAGGCGCGCACGAACACGTCCACCCGGTCGGCGGCGCCGCCGTCGTCGGCGCCGCCCATGGCGCGCACGTCGATCTTCTCCGACGGCACGCCGTCCTCGATCAGCAGTTCGCGGACCACCAGCGCGCGCTTGAGCGACAGCCGCCGCGAGTCCGAAGACTTGTCGCCGCGCGGTCCGCCATAGGCTTCGAGCTGCACCCGCGCCGCGCCGGCGTTCAACGCAGCGTTGAGCGAGGTCGCCAGCGCGTGGATGGCGCCGACATCGGCCGAGGCCGGACTGCTCGCGCCCTCCGCGAACGGGATGACCGAGGCCTTTTTCAGTCCGGCCGCCGGCGGCGTGGTGGTGCGGGCGGGCGGCGGGGTGGCGCTGGCGGTGCGCTGCGGCGGCCGCGCCGGCGCCGGGCCGCCCATGGTGAAGGGAATCGCGGCGGTGGCCGGATCGACCGGCCTGGCGGATCGGGCGGCGGCAGGCTTCGGCGGCAGGGTGCTGGGCGCACTGGGCGGCGGCGCGGCGCCGAACAGGCGCGCGGCGCTGTCCTCGGGCAGCAGCGAAGGATCGGACACGGGCGGCTGCGCCGCGGCCGTCTGGCGCGGCGGCGGCGCGGTGCGCCGCGGCGGCAGCGGTGCCGAGTCGATCTCGGCGGGAATCGTCACGGTATCGGCGAGCACGGGGCGCGGCCGGCGCGGCAGCGCGGCGCGCTTGACCGGCATATGCAGGCGGATCGGGGCGGCGCGGCGCTCGCCCGGCTGCAGCAGGCGGCCGACCTGGCGGCCGTATTTGCCGCCGGGATAGAGCAGGATGCCGCTGCCCAGGGCGCTCGGGTTCACCGTCACTTCCTCGCCCGGATAGGACTGCGCCGCCGCCGGCAGCGGGCCGAGCAGAAGGACACAGACGCCAAATGCTACCGCCAGTTTCATTCGCCGGCCCATTGCATGCACCGCGACCATATCGGCCCCCGCCGCGCGTCTCAACTCTTTGCTTTCGCGGCGTCTTTCAGAAGTTTCAGGACCTGGGGATGAAGATGCTCGTTCGCCGCCAGGATCTGGCCGTCGAGCACCTTGGTCCCGCCGTCCAGGTCGGTGATGACGCCGCCCGCCTCGCGCACCAGAAGGATGCCGGCCGCCACGTCCCACGGCATCAGCCCGCGCTCCCAATAGCCGTCGAAGCGTCCCGCCGCGACATAGGCGAGATCCAGGCTCGCCGCCCCGAAGCGCCGTACGCCGGAGGTCGTCGCCATCACCGCTGTCAGCTCCGAGGAGAACGCCTCATGGCCGTCGCGTCCCAGGAACGGGATGCCGGTCGCGAGCAGGCTTTCGTTCAGCTTCTTGCGCGCCGCGACGCGCAGCCTTTTGTCGTTGAGATAGGCGCCCTGGCCCTTCTCGGCGACATACATCTCGTCGGTCACCGGATTGAAGATCACGCCCGAGACCAGCACGCCCTCGCGCTCCAGCGCGATGGAGATCGCGAAATGCGGGATGCCGTGCAGGAAGTTGGTGGTGCCATCGATCGGATCGATGATGAAGCGGTGGGTGCGGTCGGGGCCGACCAGCGTGCCGCCCTCTTCGAGCAAAAAGCCGTAGCCCGGGCGCACCCGCGTCAGCTCCTCGACCAGCTGGTTCTCGGTGCGCTTGTCGGCAGTGGAGACGAAATCGGCCGGGCCCTTCATCGAGACCTGGAGGTTTTCGAGTTCGCCGAAATCGCGGATCAGGCCGCGCCCGGCCTTGCGCGCCGCCGCGACCATCACATTGAGGGCAGGGGAGAGATAGCGCATTACTCGGCGCGCCGGACGTAGCTGCCGTCCTCGGTCGAGATCACGATTTTGGTGCCGACATTGATGAAGGGCGGCACCTGCACCGCCATGCCGTTGGCGAGCTTGGCGCCCTTGTAGGACGGCGCCGCCGTGCCGCCGCGCATGACGGCGTCGGCCTCGATCACTTCCAGCGTCACCTGCGCCGGCAGCTTGATGGAGATCGGCTTGCCCTCATAGAGCTGCAGCATGACCTTCATGCCGTCGACGAGATATTGCGCCTGGTCGCCGACCCATTCGCTCTGCAGCTCGATCTGGTCGTAGGTCTCGGCGTCCATGAAGGTCAGCATGTCGCCATTGGCGTAGAGGAAATTGTAGTCCTTCTTGTCGAGATAGATCTCGTCCACCGCCTCGTCGGAGCGGAAGCGCTGGTTCAGCTTGGTGCCGTGGATGATCTCTTTCAGCTCGACCTGGTTGTAGGCGCCGCCCTTGCCCGGCTGACCTTGGCGGTCTTGACCGCGACCCACAGCCCGCCGTCGAACTCGATCAGGGTGCCGGGAGAGATTTCGTTGCCGGTGATCTTGGCCATGGAATGGAAAACGCCTCCTTCGGCGCGGGGTGCAGGTTCGAACTGACAAAGAGCGCCGCGGGTTCTATCAACCCAGGCTGGACTTGTCACCGCTTCTTTCGTCCAGCGGCGCGGCAAAGGCGTCGAACCGCCATCGGCCGCGGTCAATTGGGCGCGGCTTCGAAGACGAAAAGGTCGACATCGAGCCCGATCCGCTCCTCCGGCCCAAGGCGAATGGAGCGCATCTTCTCCAGGCCGCGATGAAAGTCGGCATCTTCCAGGCGCAGCAGATTGGAGTCTGCCCGCAGCGCGGCCTTGTCCGCCAACTCCGCCCAACCTCGCCGCCATCGCTTGAAAGACGAGATCATGGGCACGCAGGACGAAGCCCCGCGGCGCGAAGGTTTCCACGATCTCGGCCTGTGTCGGCTGATGCCGGTCGATCACGTCGATGAAGCCGGTGAAGCAGCGGGCGTGCGGCGATCGCCGGCTGTTTTCCCGGGTCGCGTTGCGAACTATGACGAAGCCGCCGGGCCGCAACACCCGGCGGATTTCCCGGGCGGCCCGGGTCCTGTCCGCGAAGTGATGAAAGGCCATCGAGGAGAAGACGAGGTCGGCGCTGCCGGCCGGCGCGGGAATCGATTCGGCGCTGCCGCGCGCAAATCGTACCGCGCCCGCCTGCGCTTTCGCGGCTGCCTGTTCGAGCATCGTCACGGACGGGTCCACGCCGAGCACGTCGGCGCCGTAGAAATCGGCGAGCGCCTGTGTGAAGCGGCTGGTCCCGCAGCCCAGGTCGACGATGTTGCAGGCGGGCCGGCACGCGCGCGGCGAAGGCCGCGAGCCACGCTGCCATGCTATCGGGATCGAGGCTGCGGGCCCGGTCGTAGTCTCGGGCCATCGATGTCTGGTCGTAGTCCATCGTGTCAGCCTACCACGCCGCGTCAGGGCTCGACCTGCCAGACATAGACCCGGCCGCGGCTGACCGGGTCCCAGCCGCCGGCGACGGCCTGGCGGATCGCCGCTTCGATCTTCTGCGGCAGGATGCGTTCCTTTTCCTGATGCCGGCCCGGCTTGTGCTTGGGCGGGGGGAATTCAAGCTGCAATTCCTTGAAGGTGCGCGCGCTCTCGCGGACCGCCTGCACCGTGAACACCATGCCCTTGTGGCCCTCGGACGACGAATAATGCGCCTCGCGCAGCAGCGACCATTCGAGGTCGACGCCGTCGATCACATAGGTGCCGCTGGCCTGGCGGTTGCGCGGTTTCATGGCGCCTCGCCGTCAGTGCGTTGAACGCCTGCACGGCGGCGGCCGGGCCGTCTTTATAGTCCCACACGCCGCTCGACACCGCGAGGAAATCGGCGCCGGCTTCGACCAGCGGCTTGGCGTTTTCCACCGTGATCCCGCCGATGACGACCTGCGGCACCACCATCACCTCGGCCCACCACTGCACGATGTCGAGATCGGCGCGGCTCTTGGCCTCCTTGGTCGCGGTCGGGAAGAAGGCGCCGAACGCGACATAGTCGGCGCCCGCTTCCGCCGCCTCCATCGCGAGGTGCCGCGAGTCGTGGCAGGTAACCCCGACGATGGCGTTCTTGCCGACGATGGCGCGCGCCTCGCCATAGGAGGCATCCTCCTGCCCGACATGCACGCCGTCGCAGCCGAGCGGCGCGCGCGACGTCCGGCCGGTCGTTGAGGATGAACGCGACGCCGGCGCGCTGCACGATAGGCAGCAGGATTTCGGCCACGCGTCTGATCTCGTCGTCGGAAACCTCCTTCAGCTGAGCTGGAACGACGCGACGTCGCCCGCCCCCAGCGCCCGCTTCAGCGTCTCGCCAAAGATCTTTGCCTCAAGCTTCGGCGGCGAGATGAGATAAAGACGGCAGCGCTCGGTCATCTGATGGGCAAGAGCATGCAAAGCAGGAAATTCCGGCGATCTGTCTCGCTGGCTGCCGCGAAATGAGCTATGGCCGTCACGGCGCGCTCGATTGCAAGAGTTGCGTCGGATTTTATGAATCGGACATGCGGGTCGTAGTCCGCTGAGTGACGATCCTGTTGCAAGCGAACAAAGCGGTTCGCCACAACGCGAATATCCTCCGAAAATCGGCTGGCGCCCCAAGACTTCGGCCATTTTCTTGGGCAACGTGTCCTTGGCCGCGTCCACGCTCAAATTCTTCATGTCGTTGTGATCGAAGCCCCGGTATACAAGCCGATAGGATGGCGAGCGTCGCGCTTGTCGCGTGGTGCCAATCAGATCGTCCGCTGCCGCCTTCAACAAGGCGTGGAACAGACCTAGTACGAGGCGGATATGGCCCGCCGCAACGTAACCTGCTTCGGCCTGTTTTTTCCGCGCGGACTATCGCCTTGGCGTGATCGATGAAGTCGCGCGGCTCCATTCTTCAGGACACCAGGCTCTTGGCCTCTTGTGCCGTCATGAATCGAAGATAAGGAAATCGCTCGTCGCCGCGCTTCAAAAGCTCGGATGATACCGCATATCGATATCGGTAAGCTGCTTGCCCGTGAGGCGCACAAATCCCTTGCCGGCAAAAATGACAGCGATTCCCAGATCGGCGGGGAACGTCAACCCTTCGCGATTGACTTCCACGCGGGAGATTTTCGACTTTGGCAACAGTTCCTTGAGCACAGCTTTTGTGATGCCGGCAACTTCATCGCTGGTGAGCGTTACGTCTTTCATCGCCGAACGATAGCATAAAATTGCCGCCTATGCCGCCTTCTTTTCCAACTCGGCTTTCCATTCCCCCGTCGCCGCCAGGCCGTTCATCCGGGCGCGATGCGCGAAGGCAGCCTGTGCCGCGGCGACGTTCTCCTTCTTGCCCGACCACGCCTTCTGCGGCGCCGCCTGCAAGGCGCGGCCGTAGGAGAAGGTCAGCGTCCAGGGCAGGGCGTGGCGCGCGTTCATCGCGTTCAGATGCGCGGTCGCGAGCTCGTCGGACTGGCCGCCCGACAGGAACGCGATGCCCGGCACCGCGCCCGGCACGCAACGCTTCAAGACCTGCACGGTGCGGTCGGCGATCTCGTCCACGCTCGCCTGCTTGGCGGCCTTGACGCCCGGCACGATCATGTTCGGCTTCAGCACGATGCCTTCGAGCTGGACGTCGGCGTAATAGAGCTGCTGGAATACCTCCTTCAGCACCCACTCCGTCACCTCGGCGCAGGCGTCGATGCCGTTGTCGTAGTCCATCAGCACTTCCGGCTCGACGATCGGCACGATGCCGTTCTCCTGGCAAAGGGCGGCGTAGCGCGCCAGGGCATGGGCGTTGGCGTTGATGCCGTTATGGGAAAATTTGGTCGGATCGTAGGTCGCGCGCCATTTGGCGAAGCGGGCGCCGAGCTTGTGATACTCGACCAGCCGCTCGCGCAAGCCGTCGAGGCCTTCGGTCACGGTCTGGCCGGGATTGGCCGCCAGCGGCTGCGCCCCCTTGTCGACCTTGATGCCCGGCACCGCGCCCGCCGCCTCGATCAGCTTGACCAGCGGCGTGCCGTCCGCCGCCTTCTGGCGGATCGTCTCGTCGAACAGGATCACGCCGGAGACGTGCTTCATGCCCTCGGGGCAGCGGAACAGGAGCTCGCGGTAGTCGCGCCGGTTCTCCTCGGTGTTGGTCACGCCTATTTTGTCGAAGCGCTTGGCGATGGTGCCGGTCGACTCGTCGGCCGCCAGGATGCCGCGGCCCTTGGCGACCATCTTCAGCGCGATGGCGTTCAATTCGGCGATGTCATGTCCGAGGAATCCCCTTCGAAAGCGCGCGGCTCCGATCCCCGCGGAAACGGTCGCGCGCGTTGATTTTGCAAAGGTCTTAGCGGCGACGAGTTCAGGATTTGAAGGGCCGCGACGCCGGGCAGTTCCTGCCCTCCCAGCCATTCCAAAAATGCGCCGCCGGCGGTCGAAACGTAAGAAAAGTCGTCCGCCTACCCCGGCATGGTTGAGCGCCGCCACCGTGTCGCCGCCGCCGGCCACGGAAAGAAGGTTGCCCGCCCGGGTCGCCGCCGCCACCAGCTTGGCCGCCGCCACGGTTCCGGCGTCGAACGGCGGGGTCTCGAAGGCGCCGAACGGCCCGTTCCACACCAGCGTCCGCGTGCCCGCCAGGCGGCCTTCGAACTCGGCGATGCTCTTGGCCCCGACGTCCAGGATTATCTCGTCGGCATGGACGTGGTGGACCTCGGCGGTGCGATGCCTGGCATGCGCCTTGAATTCCTTCGCCACCACGGCATCGACCGGCAGCAGAACCGCGGCGCCGCTCTCATTCGCCAGGTGCAGCACCTTGCGCGCGGTCTCGACATGATCGGGCTCGTAGAGCGACTTGCCGACCGCGATGCCTTCGGCGGCGAGGAAGGTGTTCGCCATCGCGCCGCCGATCACCAGCGTCTCGACCCGCTTCACCAGGTTCTCCAGGAGCGCGATCTTGGTCGAGACCTTGGCTCCGCCGATCACCGCCAGCACCGGCCGCTCCGGATCGCCCAGCGCCTTGTTCAGGTGCCTGAGCTCCTGTTCCATCGAGCGTCCCGCCGCGCTCGGCAGCAGATGCGCGATGGCCTCCGTCGTCGCATGCGCCCGGTGCGCGGCGGAGAAGGCGTCGTTGACGAAGAGGTCGCCCAGCGCCGCGATCTCTTTGGCGAAGGCGGCATCGTTTGCCTCTTCGTCGGCATGGAAGCGGGTGTTTTCCAGCAGCAGCACCTCGCCGTCGGCCAGCTTCGCCACCGCCGCCTGCGCCACCGGGCCGATGCAGTCTGCCGCGAACGCCACCGGCTTGCCGAGTTCCTTGGCCAGCGCCGCCGCCACCGGCTGCAGCGACATCGACGGCACGACCTTGCCCTTGGGCCGGTCGAAATGGGAGAGCACGATCACCTTGGCGCCCTTGCCGGACAATTCGCGGATGGTCGGCGCCTGGCGCTCGATGCGCAGCGCATCGGTGACGACGCCGTCCTTCATCGGCACGTTCAAATCGGCGCGCACCAGCACGCGCTTTCCTTTGACGTCCAGGTCGTCGAGCGTCCTGAACGCCATCAGATGAGCTTGCCCATCGCCACCGCGGTGTCCGCCATGCGGTTGGAGAAGCCCCATTCGTTGTCGTACCAGCTCATCACCGAGACGAAATTGCCGTCCATCACCTTGGTCTGGTCGAGCGCGAAGGACGACGAGGCCGGGTTGTGGTTGAAGTCGCTCGACACCAGCGGCGCCTCGACGATGTCGAGGATGCCTTTCAGCGTCCCGGCCGCCGCCGCCTTGATCGCGCCGTTGATCTCGTCGACCGTGGTGGCGCGCTTGGCGAGGAATTTCAGGTCGACCAGCGACACGTTCGGCGTCGGCACCCGCACCGAGACGCCGTCGAGCCGGCCCTTGAGCTCCGGCAGCACCAGGCCGACCGCCTTGGCCGCGCCGGTCGAGGTCGGGATCATCGACAGCGCCGCGGCGCGGGCGCGGTAGAGGTCCTTGTGCATCGTGTCCAGCGTCGGCTGGTCGCCGGTGTAGGAATGGATCGTCGTCATGAAACCCTTGTCGATGCCGACCGCGTCGTGCAGCACCTTGGCCACCGGCACCAGGCAGTTGGTCGTGCACGAGGCGTTGGAGACGATGACGTGTTCCTTGGTCAGCTTGTCGTGGTTCACGCCATAAACGACCGTGAGGTCGACGCCGTCGCCCGGCGCCGAGATCAGGACGCGCTTGGCGCCCGCCTTCAGATGCGCCGCGGCCTTGTCCTTGGCGGTGAACAGTCCGGTGCATTCCAGCGCGATGTCGACGTCGAGCGCCTTGTGCGGCAGCTCGGCCGGGTCGCGCAGCGCCGTGATCCGGATCTTGTGGCCCGCCGCCACGATGTGATCGCCGTCGACCGTGACATTGGCCGGGAAGCGGCCATGCACCGAGTCGTAGCGCAGCAGGTGTGCGTTGGTCTCGATCGGCCCCAGGTCGTTGGCCGCCACGACCTCGATGTCGCGCCGCCCGCTCTCCACGATGGCGCGCAGCACCAGGCGTCCGATGCGGCCGAAGCCGTTGATTGCAACACGCACTGCCATGTAGCGCTCCTACTTGTCTTTTAGTGCCGCGCGCGCCGCGTCCGCGATCCGCTCGGCGGTGATCCCGAAATGCCGGTAGACATCTTTATACGGCCCGCTGGCGCCGAAGCCATGCATTCCGACAAAGCGGCCATGCGGCCCGGTATAGCGGTCCCAGCCCCTCGCGCACCCCGGCCTCGACCGCGATCTTAACCGTGCCGGGTCCGAGCAGCGCTTCACGATCGGTTGCGCTTTGTTGCTCGAACAGGTTCCAGCACGGCATCGACACGACGCGGGCGGCGATGCCGTCGGCCTTGAGCAGGTCGCGCGCCTGCAGCGCGAGACTGACTTCCGAGCCGGTGGCGAGCAGCGTGACCGTGGCGCCCGCCGCGCCCGCGAGCTCATAGGCGCCCTTCGCCGTCAGATTGGCCGCGACATACACGCTGCGCACCGTCGGCAGGTCCTGGCGCGACAGCACCAGCAGGCTCGGGCCCTTGTTGTTGAGCGCGATCTCCCACGCCTCGGCGGTCTCCACCGCGTCGGCGGGGCGGATCACGGTCAGGTTCGGGATGGCGCGCAATGCCGCCACCTGTTCCACCGGCTGGTGCGTCGGCCCGTCCTCGCCGACGCCGATGGAGTCGTGCGTCATCACGAAGACCACGCGGATGCCCATCAGCGCCGCCAGCCGGATCGACGGCCGCATGTAGTCCGAGAACACCAGGAAGGTGCCGCCATAGGGAACGAGGCCGCCGTGCAGCGCCATGCCGTTCATCGCCGCCGCCATGCCGTGCTCGCGGATGCCGTAGCGGACATAGCGGCCGGAGAAATCGCCCGGCTTGATGTCGGCGAGGTCCCTGGTCTTGGTGTTGTTGGAGCCGGTGAGGTCGGCCGAGCCGCCCACCGTGGTCGGCAGAACGGCGTTGACGACTTCGAGCGCGAGTTCCGAGGCGGCGCGCGTCGCCAGCGCCTTGCTCTCGCCGCTGCGCTTCTTCTTCAGTTCTTCGATGGCCGGCGCCAGCGCCGCCGGCACGATGCCCGCGATGGCCGCGTCGAACGCGCCGGCGCGATCGGACGCCGCCTTGCGCGCCTCCCACTGCTTGCGGCTCGCCGCGCCGCGCGCGCCCAGCGCGCGCCAGCCCGCCAGCACGTCGTCCGGCACCGCGAAGGGCTCCGTCGGCCAGTCGGCATCCTTCTTCGCCTGCACGATGTCGGCTTCTTTGAGACCCGCGCCATGCGCCTTGGCGGTGCCGGCATGGGCGGCGCCGAAGCCGATCGTGGTGCGGCAGGCGATCAGCACCGGCTTGGCGCTCGCCTGCGCCGCGCCGAGCGCGCGGTGGATGTCCTTCGCGTCGTGGCCGTCGCAGCTTTCGACCGCCCAGCCCGCCGCCGCGAAGCGCGCCGGCACGTCGGTCGAATCCGACAGCGAAATCGCGCCGTCGATGGAGATCTGGTTGTCGTCCCACAGCACGACGAGGTTGGCGAGCTTCAGGTGCCCGGCCAGGCTGATCGCCTCATGGCTGATGCCTTCCATCAAATCGCCGTCTGAGGCGATGACATAGGTCTTGTGGCCGACCAGCGCGTCGCCGAAGCGCGCGTTCAGCAGGCGCTCGGCCAGCGCCATGCCGACCGCGTTGGCGATGCCCTGGCCCAGCGGCCCGGTCGTGGTCTCGACGCCCGGCAGATGGCCGAACTCCGGATGGCCGGCGCAGGGGCTGCCGATCTGGCGGAATTTGCGGATGTCGTCCAGCGTCGGGCCGGCATAGCCGGTGAGATAGAGCAGGGAATACAGCAGCATCGAGCCGTGCCCGCCCGACAGCACGAAGCGGTCGCGATCGGGCCAGCGCGGCGCGCCGGGATCGAATTTGAGGAAGTGGGAATAGAGCACCGTCGCGACATCGGCCATCCCCAGCGGCAGGCCGGTATGGCCCGATTTCGCCGCCTCGATCGCGTCCATGGTGAGGACGCGGATGGCGGTCGCGAGTCGTCTGGTTTTCTCCTGCTCCGGCGGAGCTAACGTCGAATCCAAGGGCTTTCCTCCGCGCGGGAAAGAGCCCTTAGCGACCCCGCGGCGGAGCCGTCAAGGGCGCGCCAGCGCGCCCGCCGGACGGCGCTGTGGAACAACGTCCACAGACACGAACAGGCGGCGGCGGAACCCGCGGCTTTTATGCCTTGCCCGTCCTTCGCACCCGGGCCTAAGGTCCGGTGGATTCGCAACCACGAGGCGCAGATGAGCAGGCTGGACATCGCTGTGCAGCGCTTCGATTCGGCGCTGCGGACGCTGGAAGCGCAGGCCGCGCCGCTCGCCGGGCTGCGCGCCGCCGCCGCCGATGCGCGCGCCAAGGTCGCCGAACTCAGCGAGGAGCGCGACCGCCTGCTCGCCCGCATCGCCGAGCTCGAAGACGAGAATCGCGCGCTCGCCGGCATCACCGAGGAAGTCGAAGGCCGCCTCGACGGCGCGATCGGCGAAATCCGCGCCGCGCTGGGACGCTAGGACTTTATTTTTAGGAGATTGGCGCATGCCGCTCGTCAACGTCATGGTCAACGCCCGCGCCTACACCATCGCCTGCGACGACGGCGAGGAGGATCACCTGCGCGAGCTCGCCGCCCATGTCGACGGCAAGGTGAAGGAACTGCTCGGCTCGGTCGGCCAGGTCGGCGATCAGCGCCTGCTGCTGATGGCCGCGCTGCTCATCGCCGACGAGCACCACGAAGTCAGCGCCCAGCTCCACCTGCGCACCGGGGAACTCGCGGCGCTGAGCGGCGCGCATGAGGAAACCGGTGGCAAGCTGGCGCAATCCGAAGGCACCGCCGCCGATGCCTTCGAAGCCGCGAGCAAGCGGCTGGAAGACCTCGCCGCCCAGATCGGCCGCACCTGACCCGTATCCTTGGCCGCGCGCCTGTCCTATGATGGCGGCGGACGGTACTGCCCCGCGCGTCAGGTTAGCGATGCCCAGGGGCCTTAATGGTACTCACCGGGAGCTGTCCCTGGCCAGGATCGTGGTCTTGGTCATATGGCGCCCACCTGCACATGCAGGCCCGTGAGGATCCGAACACCAACGGCGACGGCGGTCCGTCCACTTGCCGCGCGAGGGGTCCTTGTGGACAAACGCGCGCTCCGCGCTCACGCCCGCGCCCATCGCGCGACGCTCACCCGCGCCGACTTCGCACAGACTATTGCGCGCTTCGCCGATGACATCGCGCTCGCCCCCGGCGCGACCGTCGCCGGCTATTTTCCGCTGCGCGACGAAGCCGATCCGCGCGCCCTGATGGCGGCGCTGGCGGCGCGCGGCCACAAGCTGGCGCTGCCTTGCGTCGAGAGCGGGAAGCCGCTGGTGTTCCGCGCCTGGAAGATGGGCCATGCGATGCGGGCCAATGCCGGCGCCTTCGGCATCGCCGAGCCGCTGGCCGAGGCGCCCGCCGTCGCGCCGACGCTGGTGCTGGTGCCGCTGCTCGCCTTCGACGCCGCCGGCCATCGCCTCGGCTATGGCGGCGGCTATTACGACCGCACGCTCGCGGCGCTCGAGGGCGCGCGCGCCATCGGCATCGCCTATGCCGGCCAGGAGGTCGCGGCGCTGCCGCGCGAGCCGCACGACCATCCGCTCGAAGCGGTGCTCACCGAGAACGGCTTGCGCCGCTTTGAAAAGGCCTGACGCGAAGTTCCGTCACGCCGCGCCCCGATTTGGGTGTCCGACGCCTTACATTACATTCCGTCCCTTTGGAGTCTGTGCTAGCGTTGCCGCCGGAAAGCGTGCCGCAAGCGGTTCGCCGCCATGTTGCGTCCGGGGGGAACGGCCATGCGCATGCCCGCAACGATCTTCGCAATCTTGCTCGCCATGTTTGCGGCGCAGCCGTCGCAGGCGCAGAACTTTCCGCCCTACGGCGAATACTACCACGATTTCGAAGACAACCATTTCACCCGCTGCGACGGCGGCTTCATGGTCGGCATCCATGCGCGCACCGGCGCGTGGTTCAACGCCATCGGCGCGCTGTGCGCGACCTTTGATCCGGCGTCGCGCAAGCTGGTGCCCGGCGCGCCCGCTCAGGTGATGGGCTACAACGCCGGCGGCGGCGTCCACGAAAAGCGCTGCCCGGCGAACCAGGCGATCGAATACATCGCCTTCTCCGCCTTCGAACAGAAGCGCATAGAGCTCGGCGTGCCGGGCGATGCGTTCACGATGCTCGACGAGATCGTGTTCCGCTGCCGGGGCATCACCACGCAGGTGGAGTCGGTGAGCGATCCGGTCATCGGCATGACGAGCGACGATCCGCTTGAAATCGGCGGCATGAACACGAAGCAGCCCTATCCGTCGGGTCCGGGTGTCAATCCCGGATTCACGCACAAGGAGCGTTGCGTGGACGGAAAACTGGCCAACGGCCTGTCGGTCGCCGTGCCCGGTGCGTTCGACATGGCGCCCAAATATCCGATCGAGGGCGTCCACGGCATCGGCCTGCAATGCGCCGCGCAACCCAGCGCAACGCCGCCGCCACCGCCACCACCGCCGCCACCCCCCGCCGCCGCCGATCGACACGGCGGGCGGCGCCTCCTTCCCGCTCGGTCCGCAAGGCGGCGGCCGGCAGATCGATCTCTATTGCCCCACCGGCCAGGCGATGATCGGCCTCTACGGTTCGGGCAAGGGCAACAACATGGACCGCCTCGACCTGCAATGCGCCCGCTTCGCGGGGCGCAACTGGTCGGGCCTTCCCATCCAGGGCGGCACGCTCGGCAGCGGCGCCTTCGCGACCGGTACGATGCTCAAATGCAGCCCGCCCAATGCGGTCACGGCCCTGGACGGCGACGTCTCGTCCTATGGCGGCATCGCGCGGCTGCGCCTGCGCTGCGGTCCGGAGACGACGAACTACATGGGCCGCGGCTCGCCGGCGACCATGGAGAACTGGACCCACGGCATCATCACCTGCGGGCCCAACAACGTGGCACGGGGCCTCTATGGCTGGCTCGACGCGTCGGGCGCGGTCAAGAGCTTCGGGCTGCACTGCCTGCCGGCGAACGCGTTCTCGGGCGGACCGTCGGGCGGCGGCAGCGCGGGCAGCGGCGGTGCGGGAAGCGGCGGCGGGAGCGGCACGCCCGCCGGCGGCGGCCTGGCGTCGCTCGGCGATTTCGCGGGCGCCTGGCACGTCACGGTGAACACCGGCTACAGCTACACCATGAACCTGTTCGTCTCGGGCGGCACGATCCGCGGCAGCTACGATGCCGGCCGCGCCAACGGCCAGGTCAACAACGGCGTCCTGAGCGGCAAGACGCTGACCATGGACCTGTCGCAGTCCGCCGTCATCGTCGGCACCGGCACGGGCACGTTCAAATTCGTCGATCCCCTGACGCTGAAAGGAACCTGGTCGATGGGCCCCTACAGCGGCACCTGGACCGCGACGCGCTGACGGGCGGGTTCTTTCGCCAATCGCGGCGGCTTTGTGATAAGCATCGCCCATGCGCATCCTTTTCCTCGGCGACATCATCGGCAAGCCGGGCCGCGACGTGGTGGCGGCCGAGCTGCCGCGCCTCAAAGACAGCCTCGACCTCGATCTCGTCATCGCCAACGGCGAGAACGCGGCCGGCGGCTTCGGCCTCACCCACGCCATCGCGCGCGACTTCTTCGCCGTCGGCATCGACGTCATCACCACCGGCAACCACTGGGCCGACCAGAAGGAGATCCTCTCCTTCATCGGCGACGAGGACCGCGTGCTGCGCCCCGCCAACTATCCCAAGGGAACGCCGGGCCGCGGCGCCAACCTGTATCAGACGCGCAAGGGCGAGCGCGCCCTGGTGATCAACGTCATGGGCCGCGTCTTCATGGACGCGCTGGACGATCCCTTCGCCAGCGTCGAGGCCGAGCTTGCCGCCTGCCCGCTCGGCGAAGGCGCCGACGCCATCGTGGTCGACGTCCATGCCGAGGCGACGAGCGAGAAGATGGCGATGGGCCATTTCTGCGACGGCCGCGCCAGCTTCGTGGTCGGCACGCACCAGCATGTTCCGAGCGCCGACGCGCAGATTTTCCCCGGCGGCACCGCCTATCAGACCGACGCCGGCGCCTGCGCCGACTACGACAGCGTCATCGGCATGGACAAGTACCAGCCGGTGCAGCGGTTTCTCACAAAAATTAATACCGGCCGTTTCTCGCCCGCGACCGGGCCGGCGACGCTGTGCGGCGTCTTCGTCGAGACCGGCGCCCGCGGCCTTGCGGTGCGGATCGAACCGGTGCGCGTCGGCGGACGGCTGAAGCAGAGCGTGCCCGATTTGGCGGCGGCTAAACTTTAAGCCTTTTCTTTGTTATATTCCGCGCATGACGATGACCCTCGACCAGGCCCTGACCATCCTGCGCGCCAACGAAGCGATGCTGCGTGAACGCGGCGTCGTGCATGCGGCGGTGTTCGGCTCGGTGGCGCGCGGCGAGGCGCGGCCGGACAGCGATGTGGATATCCTGGTCGACCTGGAGGACGAAAAACCTTCAGGCATCTACGAGTATGTCCGTCTTCAGCAAGACATCGGCGATCTTCTCGGGCGCAAGGTCGACCTGATCGAGCGAAAATCCCTCAAGCGGCTGGTGCAGACCGGGCCGTTGAAGGATGTCATCGATGTCTTCTGAGGCCGTGCACAAGCGCCTCGAAGATATTCGCGTCAATATCGGCCTGGCCCGGGAATTCATCGGCGCGATGCATCTGGAGCAGTTCGCTTCCGATATAAAGACCGTCTATGCCGTGACGCGCGCCCTGGAAATCATATCGGAAGCGTCGCGGTTTTTGGACGATGCGACACGGGCGCGCCATCCCGATATCGATTGGATCGCCGTGCGGGACGCGGGCAATGTCTATCGCCATAGCTACGAGATGGTGTCCGAAGTACGGATTTGGGACACGGTGTTCAAACATCTGCCATCGCTTGAAGCCGTCGTTTCGGCGGAACTGTCTCAATGACGCCCTTGGCCCTTCTGCGTCTGCGATCTCGCCGCCGGCCGGCAGAAGCACGCGCTGCCCATCATCTGGGCATAACCCACGCCGCCATCGCGGTTGAATCGCGCCGCGCCCGGCACCACGTTTGCGGCATCGTCATTCACGGAGGTGCACCATGGAATACCGTCAGCTCGGCCGCTCCGGCTTCAGCGTCCCGGCGCTCAGTCTGGGCACAGGAACCTTCGGCGGCGTCGGCGCGCTCAGCGGCTGGGGCACCACCGACGCCAAGGAGGCCTCGCGCCTGATCGACGTCAGCCTCGACCACGGCCTGACCATGTTCGACAGCGCCGACATCTATTCCGGCGGCGCCTCCGAAACGGTGCTGGGCGCCGCGATCAAGGGCAAGCGCGACCGACTGCTGATCTCGACCAAGGCGACGTTCCGCTCCGGCGAAGGCGCCAACGAGGTCGGCAGCTCGCGCTTCCACCTGACGCGCGCGGTCGAAGGCGCGCTGCAGCGGCTCGGCACCGACCACATCGATCTCTTCCAGCTCCACGGCTACGACGCCAAGACGCCGCCGGAGGAAGTGCTGTCGACGCTCGACGTGCTGATCCGCGCCGGCAAGATCGGCTATATCGGCGTGTCGAACTTCTCCGGCTGGCACCTGATGCAGGCGCTCGCCGTCGCCGACCGCTACGGCCTGCCGCGCTATGTCGCCAACCAGACCTATTATTCGCTGATCGGCCGCGATTACGAATGGGAGCTTCTGCCGCTCGGCCTCAACCAGGGCGTCGGCGCGGTGGTGTGGTCGCCGCTGGGCTGGGGCCGCCTGACCGGCAAGATCCGCCGCGGCGTGCCGCTGCCGGCGGAGAGCCGCCTGCACACGACGGCCGATTTCGGGCCGCCCGTCGCGGACGAGCATGTGTTCACCGTGGTCGATGCGCTCGACGGGATCGCGAAAGAGGTCGGCAAGACGGTGCCGCAGGTGGCGCTCAACTGGCTGCTCCAGCGCCCGACCGTGTCGACCGTGGTGATCGGCGCCCGCAACGAAAAGCAGCTCACCGACAATCTCGGCGCGGTCGGCTGGAACCTGACGCCGGAGCAGGTGAAGGTGCTGGACAAGGCGAGCGCCGTGACGCCGCCCTATCCTTATTGGCACCAGAAGCAGTTCAAGGAGCGCAATCCGTTCCCGACGAGGGTGTGATGCTGCCTGCCCTGTTCGTCTCGCACGGCGCGCCGACGCTCCCCTTCGACGACGTGCCGGCGCGCGATTTCCTGCGCGGGCTCGGCGCGCAGATCGGCCGGCCCAAGGCGATCCTGTGCGTCTCGGCGCATTGGGACACCGGCGCGCCCGAGTTGAACGCGGTGGCGGTCAACACCACCATCCACGACTTCCACGGTTTTCCCGAGCAGCTCTATCGCGTGCGCTATGACGCGCCGGGCGAGCCGCGCCTGGCCGAGGGCGTCGCGGCGCTGCTGCGCGCCGCCGGCCATGCCGCGACGCTCGATCCCGAACGCGGCCTGGATCACGGCGCCTGGGTGCCGCTGATGCTGATGTATCCCGACGCCGGCATCCCTGTGCTGCAGCTTTCGGTGCAGAGCGCCGCGACGCCGGCGCATCACATCGCACTCGGCCGCGCCCTGGCGCCGCTGCGCGCGGACGGTGTGCTGATCCTCGGCTCCGGCGGCTTCGTCCACAATCTGCGCCAGCTCGATTGGCACGGCACCGGCATGCCCGAGCCGGTGTGGTCCGCCAGCTTCGCCGAATGGGTGCACAACGCGCTGCTCGAAGGCCGCGAGGACGATCTCGTCGACTACCGCCGCCGCGCGCCCGAGGCGGCGCGCGCCCAGCCGACCGAAGAGCATTTCATGCCGCTGTTCGTCGCCTATGGCGCCGGCGGCGCCGCCACCCCGCCTGCATCGCAGCATCACCTACGGCTCGCTGCGCATGGACGCCTATTCCTTCGCCTGAAGCCGGTCTGCGCTTCGGCGATCACGCCGCCGAGGCCCGCTGATAGGCGGGGCGCGCCTGCACCCGCGTCCGCCAAGCGGCGAACGCCTCGGGCACCGGCTTGCCCAGCGCGCCCTTCCACATGTCGAACGCCGTGCTGATCGAGATGTCGGCCAGGGTGAACGTCTCGCCGGCGAAATAAGGTCCGTCGCCCAGCAGCCCGGCGGCGAAATCGAGCGCCTGCGCGACGCGCGCCTCCAGCGTGCGGGTCGACCAGTTCGCCTTGTCGGCGTCCGGCGCCATGAACTTCGCCATCATCAAGGGGTTCATAGAGGCGCCGAGCGTCGTCTCGCCGAACACCGTCATCTGCAAGACCCGCGCGCAGGCGGGATCGCTCCGCGCCGGCAACAGCGGCGTCGGGCCGTAGCGCTCGGCGAGATACAGCATCAGCGCGACGGATTCGCCGATGGCGACGCCGTCGTCTTCGAGAAACGGCACATTGCCCAGCGGGTTGAGCGCCAGATACTCAGCGCTCGGCGGAAACGTCACCGTCGCGCGCCGGTAGGCGAGCCCCATTTCCTCGCAGACCCAGAAGGCGCGCACGCCGCGCGCCCCGCGCGGGAAATTGTGGATCGTGATCATGCGGCGCTCCCCTCTTGCCGCCGCCCAGACTAGCAGCGCGGCCGGAGCACCGGCATCACGTTTGCGCCAGGACCTTGGCTTCCTTGCGCTTGCCGGCGATGGGATGCATCACGCCGGCGCCCGCCGGCCACACGCCGGGCTCGGTCTTGATGTGACGGCAGATCGCCTGCGCATGCGGCGACAAAGTCTCCCAGATCGCGTGCGGCATCGACTTCCAATAGCGGCTCTCGTCCAGCCAGGGGCCGTGATACTCGACATTGGGCATGGCGCGGATTTCGCGGCTGAGGTTCGGCGTCGCGCCATGCCAGGCGCGGTTGTCGCGGAACACGCCGGCCCCGGCGGGCGCCCCGACCAGGGTCGACAGCCGCATCCATTCCGGCTCGTCGGCCGGCGAGGGCGGGCTCGCCACCATCGCGGCGGTGCCGGGAATCTGCCGGATCGGGCCGTTCTCCCAATGCAGGTCGGACATAAAGAAATTGATCGTGATGTGCGGCGGGGTGCGCTCGATGAGGAGCTGCTGGGTCTGGAAGGTGAGCTCGTCGCTGTCCGGCTTGGTGCGCAATTGCACGCCCATGCGGCGGGCCGCCTCCAGCCGCGCCGGCGGCATCTCGAAGGTCTCGCGCACGTCGGCATGCAGCGCCTGGTACTCGACCGCGCCCGGCAGGCACAGATCGCCGCCGGCGCCGCGCACGTAATATTCGCCGCCGAACAGGCGCGTCAGCAGCGGCGTCGTGGTCGGCAGGTCGACCATCGCGGCCCACACCGGATCGTGCAGCATCTCGCGCGACGCCGAGGCGGTGCCGTAGGAATAGCGGTGCGGCAGCCGCCCGGTCTCGGTGATGTATTTGCGCCCGCCTTCGCCTTTGATCTCCAGGATCTGCGTGAGCACCCGCGCGCTCGCGTCGCGCCAGGTCGCGAGCTGTTCGGGCGACAGCAGATTCTTCACCACCACGAAGCCGTCGCGGAAGAAGATACGCGCCGCGCGCTCGATCTCGTGCGGCTCGACCATCTCCAGGCCGGGCAGGCCGTTCTTGTCCTTCAGCCGCTGCCGCAGCGCTTCGACCTCGGGATCGTCATAGGCGCGGCGCGCCGGCGCCCGCGGATCGACCTGGCGCGACGCGAGTTCGGGGATGTAGTGCCGCCCGTCGTCGTCGGTGGTCTCGTTGGGCGGCGTCGCCGCGCACCAGCCGGCGGTGGTGGAGCCATAGACTTGAAGATCGTCGAGTTCGTTCATGACTTATCCGTTTGATCGGGGGCTGCATCGACACAGCCAGCCTAGTGCGCCGTGACCGGTACTTGAACCGACATGTCCGATTTCATGCAGCAAACGCCCGCCTGCTCCGGTTCCAGCATCAACGATTTGGTCGTTTCTAACGACAGAATCTGTCCAAGTGTTTCCATTTCGTTCTATTAAATTGTGGCGCAACCGATTGACGGAGAAGAAAAGCTCACGACTTGACGGACGAATCACCCCCATGATTCACTGAAACACCGGATTTCGAATCTGGGGGCCAGAGGTTGATTCATTGGGTTCGACATGAACATGCAGAGCAAGACGCCTGCGGCGGACGACACAGTCCTTGTCTGCATGGCACGGGGACATGCCGGTCTCTGGGAAGCCTTTTGTCTCGACTATGACATCGCGGTGCAGGGCATCTCGCTGCCCGACGTGAAGGACCGTATCGAAAAAGCAATCGGCGATTATGTCGCCGCTGCGCTTGTCGAGCCCGAGCCGGCGCGCTCGCAACTTCTCGGCCGGCGCGCTCCCTTCTTCGTTCGCTTGGGGTGGGCGTTGCGCTTCTTTGTCGGGACAACCTTCGGTAGGAATCGTAACAGCGATTCGACCGTAGGATTTCCCATTACTTGCCACGCCTGAATTGCACTTTTCGCGAATTCGTTGCCGTTCTTGAACGGAACGGCTTTGTGGAGGTTCGTCAGGTCGGAAGCCATCGCCGATTTCGCGGCGAGAACGGCGGGCAGGTCCGCATGGTCACCGTCGCCTACCATGCGATCGGCGATCAGATCACCCCGAATGTCCTCGCCTCGATGATCCGCCAATCCGGCCTGTCGCGTGCACTGTTCCGGAAATGAGCCGATAGCGGCGGCTCCAGGAATATGTTCTTAGTCTCCACCAATCCCTGAGCCGCCCTTGAAACTCCTGCATCCGCCCGGCTATCTCACCCGCCGCATTTAGAGACCACCGCAGCATGGCCGGCCATAGCCAGTTCAAGAACATCATGTTCCGCAAGGGCAAGCAGGACAAGGAGCGCTCCAAGCTCTTCTCCAAGCTCAGCCGCGAGATCACCGTCGCCTCCAAATCGGGTCTGCCCGATCCGGCGCACAACCCCCGCCTGCGCACCGCGATCATCGCCGCCAAGGCGGAGTCGATGCCCAAGGACAATATCGAGCGCGCCATCAAGAAGGGCCAGGGCGGCGATGCCGAGAACTACGACGAGGTCCGCTATGAAGGCCGCGGCCCCGGCGGCACCGCGCTGATCGTCGAGGCGCTGACCGACAACCGCAACCGCACCAGCGCCGACGTGCGCTCGACCTTCTCGAAGTACGGCGGCGAGATGGTGGCGAACAACTCGGTCGCCTTCCTGTTCAGCCATGTCGGCCAGATCGTATACCCGAAGGACAAGGGCAGCGACGACGCGATGCTGGAGCTCGCGATCGAATGCGGCGCCGAGGAATGCGTCTCGACCGACGACGGCCACGAATTCCTGACTCCGCTCGACGATTTCATAGCGGTGCGCGATGCGCTGGAGGCTAAGCTGGGGGCGCCCTCTTCGGCGGGTTTCGTCTGGCGGGCGCAGAACAGCGTCGCGGTGCCGGACGCCGCCGGCGAGCAACTCCTCAAGCTGATCGAAACCCTCGACGACCACGACGACGTGCAGCACGTCTACGGCAATTACGAGCTCTCCGACGCGCTGATGGCGAAGCTCGGCGGCTGACACAAGCACAACTGTCATGGCCGCAACAGCGGGCCATCCAGTTGAAGCTTGGCGACAGGTTCGAAAGCGGAGCGGCGTCACCTGGGTGGCCGCATTCGCGGGCCATGACAGCGGAGCTTATTTCTCCACCGCCACCGTCCCGGCTTTCAAGTTCACCCGCACCTTGCCGACGCCCGGCTTGGTCGTGCCGTCGTCCTTGTACAGGCTGTAGGGAATGGTGATCAGCAGCCCCTTCTTGGCGTCATAGGCCGCCGCGATCTTGGCGAAGTCGATGTTGACGAAGCCCATCCCCTCGTGATCGTTGACCAGGTGGCAGGCTTGGTATTCCGGCTCGTCGCCGCCGCCCGCCGGGCTCAGCACCAGAAGATGCGTCGAGCAGCACACCGGCTCGCCGCCCGTATCCATCAGCGCGACGCGGACCTGGCCGTTGTAGAACAGCTTGGTGTTCTTCTCCCACGGCCCCGCGATGTTGCGCGCCCCCGCCGTCGACTCGTCGTCGCTGCAATCGATCACCGACAAGGCCGCGGCCGGCACCGTCATCGCCAGCAAGGCCAGGCATCCAAAAACGAAGCGGCGCATATCCTGTTCCCCCAAAATCGCGGCCAGCCTAGCCGATCTCCGGGCTCACGTCCGCTCGCTGTCCAACAGGTGCATCATCGGCGCGGGATAGCGCGTGCCGGCGATGGCGCCTTCCGGCGCGGCCGCGTCGACCGCCGCCAGCTCCGCCGCGCTCAGCACCACGTCGAGCGCCCCCAGCGTCTCGGCCAGCCGGTCGCGCCGTCGCGCCCCGACCAGCGGCACGATGTCGGACCCACGCCCCAGCACCCAGGCGATGGCGAGCTGCGCCACCGTGAGGCCGCGCCCGGCCGCGATGCCGGCCAGCGCCTGCACCAGGGCGGTGTTGTGCTTCAGGTTCTCGCCTTCGAAGCGCGGCATGTGGGGAAGCCGCGGCGCCTTGCCCTCCGCCGTCGCGGTCGAGATCAGGCCGCGCGAGAGCACGCCATAGGCGGTGACGCCGATGCCCAGTTCGCGCAGTGCCGGCAGGATGGCTTTCTCGATGCCGCGCGTGACGATGGCGTATTCGATCTGCAGGTCGCATACCGGCGTCACCGCATGGGCGCGCTTGGCGGTCGCCGCCGAAACTTCGCTCAAGCCCAGATGGCGCACATAGCCCGCCTTGATCAGGTCGGCGACGGCGCCCGCGGTCTCCTCGACCGGCACGTTGGGGTCGAGCCGCGCCGGGCGGTAGATGTCGATATGGTCGACGCCCAGCCGCTTCAGCGAATAGGCGAGGGCGGTCTTCACCGCCGCGGGCCGCCCGTCGAAGCCGAGGAAGGCGCCGTCCGGTCCGCGCTGCGCCCCGAACTTCACGCTCAGGACCACCTTGTCGCGCCGGCCCTTCAGGGCGCGGCCGATCAGCATCTCGTTGTGACCCATGCCGTAGAAATCGCCGGTGTCGAGCAGGTCGATGCCGGCGTCGAGCGCGGCATGGATCGTGGCGACGCTCTCGCCCTCGTCGGCGACGCCGTAGAAGTCCAATGACATGCCCATGCAGCCAAGCCCGATGGCCGAAACCTCGGGGCCGCTGTGCCCAAGTTTGCGTCGTTTCATGCGCCTGGCCTTTGCCGTGAGGAAGCGCATTGAACCATGCGAACGGAACGGGCACAAAGGCAAAGATGAGCGCTGGCACGATTCGCATCCTCGGCCTCGATCCGGGCCCTCGCCCGGATGGGCTGGGGCGTGATTGCGGTGACCGGTTCGCGCCTCGACCACATCGCGCATGGCGTCCTCGTCAGCCGCGCCGGCGAAGGCCTCGGCCTGCGCCTGATGGCTTTGCACGCCGCGCTGGAAAAAGTCATCGCGGAGCAGCGCCCGGCGGCCATCGCGGTCGAGCAGGGCCTTCGTCGCCAAGGATCCGTCCGCCGCGCTCAAGATCGGCCATGCCCCGCGCCGTGGCGCTGCTCGCCGCGGCGCAGGCGGGCCTCGAAATCGCCGAATACGCCCCCAACCACATCAAGAAGTCGGTGGTCGGCGTCGGCCATGCCCAGAAGGAGCAGGTCCAGGCGATGGTGCGCCGCCTGCTGCCGACCTGCCGTGTCGAGCAGGCCGACGCCGCCGACGCGCTCGCCTGCGCCATCGCGCACGCCCATCTCGCCGGCACGCGCGCCCGCATGCTCGTGGCGCTCGCGACATGATCGGCAAGCTCAGCGGCATCGTCGACAGCGTCGCGGAGGATCACGCCATCCTCGACGTCGGCGGCGTCGGCTATCTTGTGCAGTGCCCGACGGCGACCCTGGCCAAGCTCAGCCCCGGTGCTCCCGCTTCGCTGATGATCGAGACCAAGGTTTCCGACGACGCGATCCGTCTCTACGGCTTCCATTCGGCCGAGGAGCGCGAATGGTTCCGCCTGCTCCAGACGGTGCAGAATGTCGGCGCCCGCGTCGCGCTCAACGTCCTCTCGGCGCTGTCGTCGCGCGAGCTCGAGCGTGCGCTCGCGCTCTCCGACAAGGCGATGATCGGCAAGGCGCAAGGCGTCGGCCCCAAGCTCGCGCTGCGCATCGTCACCGAGCTGAAGGACAAGGCCCCCGCCATGATGCTGCGCGGCCATGCCGAAGACGGCACCGTGGTCGCGCTGGCGCCGCGCGGTCCCGAAGCCGATGCGGTCGCGGCGCTGGTCAAGCTCGGCTACGGCCAGTCCCAGGCCGCCGAAATGGTCGCCCGCGCCGCGGGCGACCTCGGACAAGCCGCCCCGGTGGACGTCCTGATCCGCGAGTCGTTGCGGGCGATGGCCAAAGCTTGATTCGCGCTGCAAACCGTCTTACTTCTTACTGTAAGACAAGGTGACGCATGACGACCGCTTATTCCAAAGTGACGACCAAGGCCCAGACCGTGATTCCGCGCGAAGTCCGGGCCAAGCTCGGGCTGAAGGCCGGCGACCGCCTTCGCTATCGCATGACGGCCAAGGGCGTGCTGATCGAAAAGGCGGAAGCGGAAGGCGACGATCCGTTCGCCACCTTCACCGAATGGTCGAGCGAGGCCGACGAACGTGCCTACAAGTCGCTCTAGGACGTATGCGCCGTTCGACGTGGTCGTCGTGCCTTTTCCCTACTCCGACCGGCTGGCCGAAAAGCGCCGCCCCGCCGTCGTGGTGAGCTCGCCCGTCTTGGCCTCCCGCTTCGGCTTGGTCTGGCTCGCGATGGTCACGAGCGCTTCGAACCGTCGCTGGAATTGCGACGTTTCGGTCAGCGATCTCGGCGTCGCGGGATTGCCGGCTCCTTCGCTGGTGCGCGCGGTCAAGATTGCGACCGTGGATTCCGACCGGATCGTGCAACGCATCGGACGGCTCACGGCCAAGGACGCACGCGCCGTGGAAATGCAACTCAAATCCCATCTGGCCTGAGCGATGGCGAAACCGAAACCCGAAGCCGATCGCCTCGTCACCCCCGAGCGCTCGGAAGAAGACTCGCTCGAAGCCTCTCTCCGCCCCAAGCGGCTCGCCGATTTCGTCGGCCAGCAACAGGCGCGCGAGAACCTCTCCATCTTCATCCAGGCGGCGAAGGCGCGGGGCGAGGCGCTCGACCATGTGCTGTTCTCCGGCCCGCCCGGCCTCGGCAAGACCACGCTCGCCCAGATCGTGGCGCGCGAGCTCGGCGTCAATTTCCGCTCGACCTCCGGCCCGGTGCTGGCCAAGGCCGGCGACCTCGCCGCCATCCTCACCAACCTCGAGCCGCGCGACGTCCTCTTCATCGACGAGATCCATCGCCTGAGCCCCGCGGTCGAGGAAATCCTCTATCCCGCGATGGAGGATTACGAGCTCGACCTCGTGATCGGCGAGGGGCCGTCGGCGCGCTCGGTCAAGATCACGCTCAATCCCTTCACCCTCGTCGGCGCCACGACGCGCTCCGGCCTCATCACCACGCCGCTGCGCGACCGCTTCGGCATTCCGGTGCGGCTCAATTTCTATTCGGCCGACGAACTGCTCTCGATCGTGGAGCGCGGCGCCCGCGTCCTCGGCTTCGACCTGACCGCCGACGGCGCGCGCGAGATCGCCGGCCGCGCCCGCGGCACGCCGCGCATCGCCGGGCGCCTGCTCAAGCGGGTGCGCGACTTCGCCTCCGTCGCCGGCCACAAGACGGTGAGCGCCACAATCGCCGACGCCGCGCTGACCCGCCTCGAAGTCGATGCCCGCGGCCTCGACGCCTTCGACGCGCGCTATCTGCGCCTGATCGCGGAAAGCTTTTCCGGCGGACCCGTCGGGATCGAAACCATCGCCGCCGCGCTCGGCGAATCGCGCGACGCCATCGAGGACGTGGTCGAGCCTTTCCTGCTGCAACAGGGCTTCGTCCAGCGCACGCCGCGCGGCCGCCTGCTCACCGCCGCGGCCTATGGCCATCTTGGCCTCGCCGCCCCGCCGCGCGATCCTGCGCAGATGAACCTGCCGATGGACGACGGCGATGCCTAAAGCCGAGGATCAAGAACCGCGGGGCCTGGGACGCTTCGAGGGCAAGACCCACATCCTGCCGATCCGCATCTATTACGAGGACACCGACCTCTCCGGCGTCGTCTATCACGCCAATTACCTGCGCTTCATGGAGCGCGGCCGCACCGAGTTCTTCCGCCTCGCCGGCGTCTCCAAGATCGCGGCGCTCGACGAGGCCGAGCCCACCGCCTGGACGCTGCGCCACGCCAGCCTGGAATTCCATCGCCCGGCGCGGCTGGAGGACCAGATCGAGGTCCACTCCACCTGTCCCATGCTCAGCGGCGCGCGCATGCGGGCCGACCAGAAGATTTACTGCGGCTCGAACCTCTTGGTGCATGGCAAGGTCGAAGCCTGCGTCATGACGCTCAGCGGCAAACCGCGCCGAATCCCCCAGGAGATTCGCGACAAGCTGCTGCCTTATCTTTTGGAAACAAGCGCTTAACCTTTAACGCCCAAATTCAGCCACCATTAGATGGCCTTTGCACGATTGGCTTGGAGCGGAACGATGGGTCAAGCTATCCGGCCTCAAGTAGCGAAGCGGTAGGCCAGACAATAAAGAGGTCTCTCATGACGTTGATCCGCTTGCTGGCCGTCGCGGCCCTGGTGACGTGCCTGGGCACGCCGGCGCTGGCGCAGGCCCGCCCCGATGCCGCGCCCCTGGGCGGCAGCGCCACCGAGAGCCACGACCTCGATACCCCCGCCGCGGCGCCGACCACCGCGATCGACGTCACCCCGGCCGGCGGCGACGCCATCGCGCCCGGCGGCATGTCGGTGATCTCGGTCTTCCTGCGCGCCGATCCCATCGTGAAGGCGGTGATGGTGCTGCTCCTGATCGCCTCGCTGTGGTCGTGGACCATCATCGTCAACAAATGGCTCGCCTTCGGCACGCTCAAGCGCCGCGCCGGCAAGTTCGAGAAGGTGTTCTGGTCCGGCCAGTCGCTCGACGAGCTCTACCAGCAATTCGCCGCCAAGGCCGATCATCCGATGGCCGCGACCTTCGTCGCCGCGCTGCGCGAATGGCGCCGCGCCTTCGAGGGCGGGGCGCCGCGCGAGGCCCTGGTCCCCGGCATCAAGGACCGCATCGAAAAGGCGATGAGCGTCACCATCCTGCGCGAGACCGACGGGCTGGAGCGCCAGCTCGGCTTCCTCGCCACCGTCGGCTCCACCGCGCCCTTCATCGGCCTGTTCGGCACGGTGTGGGGCATCATGAACTCCTTCACCGCGATCGCGGCGCAGCACAACACGACGCTCGCCGTCGTCGCCCCCGGCATCGCCGAGGCGCTGTTTGCGACGGCCATGGGCCTGCTCGCGGCGATCCCGGCGGTCATCTTCTACAATCGCTTCGTCAACGAGATCTCGCGCTACACCACGCGGCTCGACGCCTTCGCCGACGAGTTCTCCGCGATCCTGTCGCGCCAGCTGGATGAGAAGGCGCGCTGATGGCGGCGACGCTGCATCGCAACGAGCGCGGCCACCGCGCCGGCCGCCGCCGCGCCATGGCGGAGATCAACGTCACGCCCTTCGTCGACGTGATGCTGGTGCTGCTCATCGTCTTCATGGTGACGGCGCCCCTGCTCACCGTCGGCGTGCCGGTCGACCTGCCCAAGACGCAGGCCCAGACGCTGGGCGCGCAGAACGAGCCGCTCTCCGTCACCGTCAAGCGCGACGGCCGCATCTATCTGCAGAACACGCCGATCCCGCAGGAGGAGCTCGTCGCCAAGCTCACCGCGATCGCCGCCAACGGCGTCGAGCAGCGCGTCTTCGTGCGCGGCGACAAGGCGGTCGACTATGGCCGCGTCATGCAGGTGATGGGCCTTCTGTCCGCCGCCGGCTTCACCCATATTGGGCTCGTGACCGATGTCGCAAAGCCTAAACCCGGCGAGAATTAGCCTTAGGCCCACCACCGCGCGGGGTCCGCGCTTGGGTGGTGTGGTCGCGGCTGTGCTCCTGCATGTCGCGGTGGTCGGGGTGACCCTCGTCACCTGGCAGCACAAGCTCGAGCTGATCGACGCGACGCCGCCCAACGTGCCGGTCGATCTCGTCACCATCGCCGACAAGACCAACATCACGCCCACGGTGGACCGCACGCTCAAGCCGGCGCCGGCCGAGGAGGTCAAGCCGCCGCCGGAAGATACCCCGGTGCCGACGCCGTCGCCCGCCGCCGCCGAGGAACCCGCGCCCGAACCGGCGCCGGCGCCGCCCACCGCCAAGCCGGAAGCCGCGCCCAAGCCGGTTCTCAAGCCGCAGACCGCGCCGGCCCCGACCGAGACCAAGAAGCCCAAGACCGACGATTTCGCGGCGCTGCTCAACAAGCTCACCGCGCCGGCCGCGACGCCGCGCAACGCCCGCCCCGCCGACCGCACGCAGAAGGGCGCCGGCGACATGAATGCGATGACCGCCGATCTCGCCACCGCGCTGCGCAGCCAGATCGTGCCGTGCTGGAGCCCGCCGGTCGGGGCGCCGCGCGCCGAGCAGCTCGTGGTCGATTTTGACCTCTTGCTCAATCCCGACGGCAACGTCGCACGGCCGCCACAATTGACTGCAGACTCCGCGGGCCGGGCGGCGAGCGATCCCTATACGCGCGCCGCCGCGGAAGCGGCGCGCCGTGCGATCATGACCTGCGCGCCGTACAAGCTGCCGGCGGACCGCTACGGCCAGTGGCGGGAGATCAGTCCGTTCCATTTCGATCCCCGTCAGATGATGGGGCAATAGGCATTGGAGATCGACATGAAGAACTTTGCGATGATCGCCGTGGCGGCCTTGTTCGCGCTGCTGACGCCCGCTTCGGCGGCCCTGCGCGTCGACGTCGATCAGGGCAACATCCAGCCGATGCCGATCGCGATCCCCGACTTCGCGGCGCCCGCCGCCGGCGACGCCGCGGTGGCGCAGAACATCGCCAAGGTCATCCGCGCCGATCTCGACCGCTCCGGCCTGTTCCGCCCCCTGGATCCCAAGTCCTTCATCGAGAAGATCGTCAACATCAACGTGCCGCCGCAATTCGCGAGCTGGCGCCCGATCAATGCCCAGGCCCTCGTCGCCGGCCAGGTCGCGACCCAGCCCGACGGCCGCCTGCGCGTCGACTTCCGCCTCTGGGACGTGTTCGGCGAGAGCCAGATGATCGGCCAGCAATACTTCACCACGCCGGACAATTGGCGCCGCATCGCCCACATCATCTCGGACGCGATCTATGAGCGCATCACCGGCGAGAAGGGCTATTTCGACACCCGCATCGTCTTCATTTCGGAGTCGGGTCCCGCCCTGTCGCGCAAGAAGCGCCTGGCGGTGATGGACCAGGACGGCGCCAACCCGATCTTCCTCACCCGCGGCGACTATCTCGTGCTGACGCCGCGCTTCAACCCGACGGCGCAGATGATCGCCTACATGTCCTATATTGGCTCCAAGCCGCGCGTGTATCTGTTCGACCTCGAAAGCGGCCGCCAGGAAGTGCTGGGTAATTTCCCCAACATGACGTTCTCGCCGCGCTTCTCGCCCGACGGCAACCGCGTCGCGCTGACCCTGGAATCGGGCGGCAACTCCGACATCTACATCATGGATCTGCGCACCCGCGCCATGACAAGGTTAACGTCGGACCCCTCGATCGACACCGCGCCCAGCTTTTCGCCCGACGGCACCCAGATCGCCTTCGAATCCGACCGCGGCGGCAGCCAGCAGATCTACATCATGAACGCCGACGGCTCGAACCAGCACCGCGTCAGTTTCGGGGCCGGGCGCAACGGCACGCCGGTGTGGTCGCCGCGCGGCGACCTCATCGCGTTTACCAATCAAAGCGGCGGATTCCATGTCGGCGTGATGCGCACCGACGGCTCCGGCGCCCGCATCATCACCAATGGCTGGGAGGACGAGGGCCCGACCTGGGCGCCCAACGGACGCGTCATCATGTTCGGCCGCACGGTGCAGGGCGGGCGCGGCTCGCAGATCTGGTCGGTCGACGTCACGGGCCGCAACGAGCGCCGCGTGCCGACGCCGGGCGATGCCTCCGATCCGGCATGGTCGCCCTTGATCCAATGAGGTTCCTGTCTCTAAACTCCCGTTAATCCGGTTTCTGGCTCTTTTTGGCCACGAACGCGTTAGATTGTAAGTTCCACGGCAATGCATCGGCCTCGAGCGATGCCGGGCCGTTATTGGAGGAGCCTGAATTCGATGATGAGAATTTCATTCGCGGTCGCCACGCTGTCCGCCGCGCTGCTGCTGGCGGGCTGCTCGACGCCCAAGCCCGTCGACACCGCCCCCCCGCCGGGTGGCGGCTACACCGCGCCGCCGCCGACGTCGTCCATCGTGCCGGGCAGCGCCGAAGATCTGCGCGTCAATGTCGGCGACACGGTCCACTTCGCCTACAACGCCTACAATATCGAGGACAGCGACAAGGCGACGCTGCAACGCCAGGCGGCATGGCTCGCGAAATATCCCGCGATCCGCGTCACGGTCGAAGGCGACTGCGACGAACGCGGCACGCGCGAATACAACCTCGCGCTCGGCGCCCGCCGCGCCAACGCGGTCAAGGAGTATCTCATCAGCCTCGGCGTCTCCGCCGGGCGGGTCGAGACGATCTCCTACGGCAAGGAACATCCGATCTGCACCGAGTCGACCGAGGATTGCTGGGCCCAGAACCGCCGCGGCGTCACCGGCATCACGGGCGGCGCGAACTCGTAAAGAGTTCCACTTCGCACGGGGAAGGGCTCTCTCTCGCGGGCGCCCTTTTCTTTTTTTCACCTTCCCCTCGCGGGGAGGTCGAAAAACATCGGGCGGCGCGTTGATGCAACAGGCGCGCGGCCCGATGTTTTTCGGGTGGGGGGAGGCGCCACCGGATGGAGCGCCCCCCACCCGAAGCGCGCCGCGCTTCGACCTACCCATAAGGGGGAGGTTATCTGAGCCTCATTTTCGGCTAAGTCTTCGCAAATGAATGACCTTTTGCGCAGGAGGCGTCCCGTGACCACAGTCCGTTACCGCATCGCGGGCGTCGGCGCCGTCGCGCTCGGCGCGATCCTCCTCGCCGCCGGAACCGTGGGCGCCAGCGCCCCGCCCGCCGCGCATTATCTTGCCCCGGTGCGCGCCGCGCCGCCGGCCGCGAATGGCGGCTTCATCCGCGTCGCGGGCCTGTTCGGCGAGAGCGACGAGGAAAAAGAAGCGCGCCTGCAGCGCGAGCAGAACCAGGACGACGCCATCAACCGCCTGAACGGAAGGCTGCGCGATCTCGAAGACACGGTGCGCAATCTCACCGGCCAGAACGAGGAGCTCAGCCACCGCCTCGGCGAGCTGAACGACAAGCTGGAGCGCCAGCGCAAGGATTTCGAATACCGCCTCTGCGCCCTGGCGGCGCAGCAGCTCGGCGCCTCGACCGGAGAGGGCGATCCCAACGCCGTGCCTTGCGGCGCGACCGCGGGCACCGGCCAGCCGGCGCCCTCCGTCGCGAACGCGCCCGACGCGCCGGCGCCGCAGACCGGCCGCGGCCCCGAGGTCGGCCAGACTCTCGCGCCGCCGCCCGGTGTGCTCGGAACGCTGCCGGCCGGCGAGGACCGCCCGCCGCCGCCCGCCGCCGCGTCGAGCGACGCGACCCGCGCCCAGTTCCAGACCGCGATGAACCTGCTCGCCAAGGCGCGCTACGATGAGGCGAGCGCCGCCTTCCGCAGCTTCGCCGACACCTATCCCAAGGACGATCTCGCCTCCCAGGCGGTCTACTGGGTCGCCGACATAGCCTATGTCCAGAAGGACTACGGCAACGCGGCGCGCGGCTTCGCCGAAGTGATCAAGAAATATCCCACCGCTTTGCGCGCCCCCGATAGCATGCTCAAGCTCGGCCAGTCGCTGATCGCCGCCGGCCAGAAGAAGGAAGGTTGCACCGCCCTTGCCGCGCTCCCGGCCAAATACCCCAAGGCCGCCAAAGCGGTCCTCGCCCAAGGCGCCGACGCGCGCAAGGCCTCCTGCCGCGCCTTCACTTGAGACGCGCTTCGCCGCCGCGATGGCGGCGCTCGGCGCGCCCTGGCCGGGCGCCGTCGCGGTCTCGGGCGGCGGCGATTCCGTCGCCCTGATGCATCTGCTGGCACGCTGGGCCAAGCGCACCCGCCGGCCTGCGCCCATCGTCGTCACCGTCGATCACGGCCTGCACGCGCAATCGCGGCGCGACGCGCGCCAGGTCGCGCGCTGGGCCAAGGCGGCGCAGCTCGACGTCAAGACGCTGCGCTGGTCCGGCCCGCGGCCCACATCCGACATCGAAGCCGCGGCGCGCGAAGCCCGCTACCGCCTGATCGGCGAATGGGCCACCAGGAAGAAGATCGCTACGCTCTATGTCGCGCACAGCCAGGACGACCAGGCCGAGACCTTCCTCCTGCGCCTGATGCGCGGCAGCGGCCTCGACGGCCTCGCCGCCATGCGCGCGGTCAGCCCCTATCCGCTGCCGGGCTTTCCCACCTTGCGCCTCGTGCGTCCGCTGCTGGCAATCGAGCGCGACGCGCTGCGTGCGCATCTGTCGGCCAACAAGCTCGCCTGGCTCGAAGACCCGATGAACGACGAGGCGCGCTTCGCCCGCGTCCGCCTGCGCCGGCTCACGCCCGCCCTGGAAGCGGCCGGCCTGACCCGCGCCCGCATCGCCGCCGCCGCCGGCCATCTCGCGCGCGCCCGCGAAGCGCTCGACACCGTCACCGCCGCCGTCCTCGCCCGTGCTGCGCAGGCCCGGGACGGCGGCGTCCATCTCGACGCCGCCGCCCTCGCCGCCGCGCCGCGCGAGGTAGGCCTCAGGGCGCTGGCGCAACTCCTGATGTTCGTTTCGGGACAATCCTACCGCCCGCGCTTCGAGCGGCTGGAGCGGCTCTACGACCGCATCGCCGCCGGCGCGCTGGGCGGCGGCTGCACCCTGCATGGCTGCCGTATCGCTCCGGCGCCGCGGAAAACGGGGGCTTTCGGGCCTGGAACCCTGGTTTTGGCGCCCGAGGCCGGGCGCGGCAAAACATCCGGCGCCGCCGCCGACGCGTAGAAACGCCGCAATCAGAGTGTGTTAATCGGCTTTTGGCATTGTCATTGCCGCGGAGCCGCAAATTCCTTAACGTTTCTCAGGCTGGCAATGCGGTAGAAACGACCTATGTATCAAGGTGGTTCTCGCTGACTAGGCCTCGGCCCCCGCTTGAAAGGACGGCCCTTTGAACAATCTTCGCAATCTGGCGCTGTGGATCGTCGTGGCGCTTCTGTTGGTGTTCCTGTTCAACCTGTTCCAGGGCAACAGCCAGCACACCCCCGCTACCGCCATGATCTATTCCAAGTTCCGCCAGGAGGTGCTGTCGGGCGACGTCAAGAGCGTCACCATGACCGGCAACACCATCAAGGGCGAGACCGCCAACGGCACCCAGTTCCAGACCGTGGTGCCCAACAGCGACACCAACATCGTCGATCTTATGAACAGCAAGAACGTCGCCATCACCGTGGCGCCGCCCGATGACGGCATCAGCTTCATGTCGATCCTGGTCCAGGTCGCGCCGATGCTGCTGCTCATCGCGGTGTGGATATTCTTCATGCGCCAGCTTCAGGCCGGTGGCGGCAAGGCGATGGGCTTCGGCAAATCGCGCGCCAAGATGCTGACCGAGCGCACCGGGCGCGTGACGTTCGAGGACGTCGCCGGCGTCGACGAGGCCAAGGACGATCTCAAGGAGATCGTCGACTTCCTCAAGGACCCGCAGAAATTCCAGCGCCTGGGCGGCCGCATCCCCAAGGGCGTGCTGCTGGTCGGCCCGCCGGGCACCGGCAAGACCCTGCTCGCCCGCGCCATCGCCGGCGAGGCCAATGTCCCCTTCTTCACGATCTCGGGCTCGGACTTCGTCGAGATGTTCGTCGGCGTCGGCGCATCCCGCGTCCGCGACATGTTCGAGCAGGCCAAGAAGAACGCCCCCTGCATCGTCTTCATCGACGAGATCGACGCGGTCGGCCGCCATCGCGGTGCCGGCCTCGGTGGCGGCAATGACGAGCGCGAGCAGACCCTCAACCAGTTGCTGGTCGAGATGGACGGCTTCGAATCCACCGAAGGCGTCATCCTGATCGCCGCCACCAACCGTCCCGACGTGCTCGATCCGGCGCTGCTGCGCCCGGGCCGCTTCGACCGTCATGTCGTCGTCGCCAATCCCGATCTCGGCGGCCGCGAGAAGATCCTGCGCGTCCATCTGCGCAAAGTGCCCCTGGCGCCCGATGTCGAGCCGCGCACCATCGCGCGCGGCACGCCTGGCTTCTCCGGCGCCGATCTCGCCAATCTCGTCAACGAGGCCGCCCTGTTGGCGGCGCGCCGCGGCAAGCGCGTCGTGACGATGAGCGAGCTCGAAGACGCCAAGGACAAGGTCATGATGGGCGCCGAGCGCCGCTCCATGGTCATGAGCGAGGACGAGAAGAAGCTCACCGCCTATCACGAGGCCGGCCACGCCATCATCGCCATCGTGGTCGAAGGCTCCGACCCGATCCACAAGGCGACGATCATCCCGCGCGGCCGCGCCCTGGGCATGGTGATGCAGCTTCCCGAACGCGACCGCCTGTCGCTGTCGCGCCAGAAGATGCTCGCCGACATCACCATCTTCTTCGGCGGCCGCATCGCCGAGGAGCTGATCTTCGGCCACGACAAGGTGACGACCGGCGCCTCCAACGACATCGAGGTCGCGACCCGCATGGCGCGCGCCATGGTCACGCGCTACGGCATGTCCGACGCGCTCGGCCCGCTCGCCTATGCCGAGAACCAGGAAGAGGTCTTCCTCGGCCACTCGGTGTCGCGCACCCAGAACATCTCGGAGGCGACGGCGCAGAAGATCGATTCGGAAATCCACCGCATCATCGACGAGTGCTATCAGCGCGCCTACAAGATCCTGAGCGGCCAGCTCGCCGACCTGCACACCGTCGCCAAAGGCCTCCTGGAATACGAGACCCTGACCGGCGACGAGATCGTCGGCCTGATGAAAGGCATCAAGCCGATCCGCACGCCCTACGAGGAACCGACGCCCGAGCGCGGCCCGGGCCCGTCGGTCCCCGCCGCCGGCCGCCCCCGCGGCATCGGCCCGATCGCGCCGGAACCGTCGCCGGGGAGATGACCCTTCGGGGCTCGCGTCGCTCGCACCTCAGGGTGACGCGGACCTTTCGTCATGCTGAGGTGCGCCGCACTTGGCGGCGCCCCGAAGCATGAAAATCCTCGGCATCCTCAACATCACCGACGACTCGTTCTTCGACGGCGGCAAGTATCTCGATCCCGCCGCCGCGATCGCGAAGGGCAAGGCGCTCGCCGCCGATGGCGCCGACGTGCTCGACATCGGCGCCGCCTCGTCCAATCCGGATTCCAAGGGCGTCGCGCCGGACGTCGAGATCGCGCGGCTGCAATCGGTGCTGCCGGCGCTCGCCGGCATCCCGCTCTCCATCGACACCTTCTCGCTGCCGGTGCAGCGCTGGGCCCTGGCGCAAAACGTCGCCTATCTCAACGACATCCAGGGCTTCGCCGAGCCGGCGCTCTATCCCGCGCTCGCCGCCTCTTCGACCAGGCTCATCGTGATGCATTCGGTGCAGGCGCGCGGCGCCGCCACCCGGGTCGACGTGCCGCCGCACGAAATCATGGACCGCCTCTTCCGCTTCTTCGACGCCCGCCTCGCCGCGCTGGAGGGCGCCGGCGTCGCGCGCGACCGCCTCATCCTCGATCCCGGCATGGGCTTCTTCCTCGGCACCGATCCCGAGACCTCGTTCACCGTCCTGCGCCGCCTCGGCGCGCTCACGGACCGCTACGGCCTGCCGCTGCTGGTCTCGGTGTCGCGCAAGTCCTTCCTGCGCAAGATCACCGGCCGCGACGCCCGGGACGCCGGCCCCGCCAGCCTGGCAGCCGAGCTGTTCGCCGTCCGTCAGGGGGCGGCGTATATCCGCAGCCATGCACCGGGGGCGCTGCGCGATGCGCTGCTCCTGGAAAAGGCGCTCCAAACAAGGCTTTAGCGGTCCCGCGGCTGTCGCATCCGTTAACAATTGTTGCGATGTTCCCTGCCAGAATGCTGCTAGATACTGTGCGCCGCGCTTGAAGGCGGCCAACGGGAGCACCTTCCATGAGCCGGAAATATTTCGGCACCGACGGCATTCGCGGCCGCGCCAATTCCGGCGCCATGACGCCGGCCGTGGCGATGCGCGCCGGCATGGCGGCGGGGCGCATCTTCACCCGCGGCGAGCACCGCCACCGCGTCGTGATCGGCAAGGACACGCGCCTCTCCGGCTACATGATCGAATCCGCCCTCGTCGCCGGCTTCACCGCCGTCGGCATGGACGTCTTCCTGTTCGGCCCGCTGCCGACGCCGGCCGTCGCCATGCTGACGCGATCCTTGCGCGCCGACATGGGCGTGATGATCACCGCCTCGCACAACCAGTACCAGGACAACGGCATCAAGTTCTTCGGCCCCGACGGCCGCAAGCTCTCCGACGAGCACGAGGCGGCGATCGAGGCCCTGATGGACAACGGCCTCGAATCCGGCCTCGCGACCTCGCCCAAGCTCGGCCGCGCCAAGCGCGTCGACGATTCCCAGGCGCGCTACATCGAATTCGCCAAGCGCACCTTCCCCGCCGATCTCACGCTCGAAGGCCTGCGTATCGTGATCGACTGCGCCAACGGCGCCGCCTACAAGGTCGCGCCGGAAGTGTTGTGGGAGCTCGGCGCCGAGATCATCCCGATCGGCGTCACGCCCAACGGCTTCAACATCAATTCCGATTGCGGCTCGACCTCGACCGAGGCGATGTCGGCCAAGGTGCGCGAGATGCGCGCCAATTTCGGCATCGCGCTGGACGGCGACGCCGACCGCGTCGTGATGTGCGACGAGAAGGGCCGCATCATCGACGGCGACCAGGTGCTGGCGCTGCTCGCCAAATCGTGGAGCGCGCGCGAGCGCCTCAAGGGCGGCGGCGTGGTCGGCACCGTGATGTCGAATGCCGGGCTGGAACGCTATCTCAAGACGCTCGACCTCGGCCTCGCCCGCGCCCAGGTCGGCGACCGCTACGTCATCGAGCAGATGCAGAAGCACGGCTACAATGTCGGCGGCGAGCAGTCCGGCCACATCATCCTCAGCGACGTCTCGCCCACCGGCGACGGGCTGATCGCGGCGCTGCAGGTGCTCGCCGTCCTCGCCGCCGAAGGCAAGCCCGCCAGCCAGGCGGCGCATCTGTTCGAGCCGATGCCGCAAGTCCTGGAAAGCGTGCGCTTCGCCAAGGGCTCGCCGCTCAGCCATGCCCGCGTCACCGAGTGCATCAAGGACGGCGAGGCCCGGCTCAACGGCTCCGGCCGCCTCCTGGTGCGCAAGTCGGGCACCGAGCCGGTCATCCGCGTCATGGCGGAAGGCGACGACGAGGCGCTGGTGCGCGCCGTGGTCAGCGACGTGGTCAGCGCGATCCAGGAAGCCGCGGCGTAGCGGTGACGCTGCCGCTTCTTGTTTCCCTCTCTCGACCGTCATCCCCGGGCTTGTCCCGGCGACCCATGGACACCCATGGATCAGTCGTGATTATGGATCGCCGGCATGAAGCCGGCGATGACGAGAGTTGTGGGATTTGAACACTGCAAGGTCAGCACCAATCCGCTTCCTCAGCATCGCCGGCTCCGACTCCGGCGGCGGCGCCGGCATCCAGGCCGACATCAAGACCGCGAGCGCCTTCGGCGTCTATGCCATGACCGCGATCACCGCGATCACGGCGCAGGACACAACCGGCGTCGGCGCCATCCATCCCGTGCCGCCCGCGATCGTGGCCGAGCAGATCGTCCGCTGCCTTACCGACATCGGCGCCGATGCGATCAAGACCGGCATGCTGGGCTCGGCGGATATCGCGCGCGCCGTCGCCGCCACGCTCGCAAAACACGCCAGGGGCATCCCGTTGGTCGTCGATCCGGTGCTGGTGGCGACCAGCGGCGCCGCGCTCGCCGATAGTGGCGTGGTCGAAGTCCTCAAAGCCGAACTCTTCCCCCGCGCCGCCCTGATCACGCCCAATCTTCCGGAAGCCGAGCGGCTCTGCGGCTTCGCGCTGCGCACGCCCGAGGATCTGCTGCACGCCGGCGAGATGCTGCTGTCGCTGGGGCCGCAGGCGGTGCTGCTCAAGGGCGGCCATGGCGGCGCCGACACCGTCACCGACATCTTGTTCACGCTGGACGAGGCGCCGCGCGCCTATATCGCCAAGCGCATCGACACCCGCCACACCCACGGCACTGGCTGCACGCTGGCCTCCGCCATCGCCTGCGGCCTGGGGCAGGGCCTTGCCCTCGCCGATGCCGTCCAGCAGGCCCATGCGTTCGTGCAGCGCGCCATCCGCGGCGCCCCGGGCTTGGGCGCCGGCAACGGCCCGATCGATCACCTCGCCTGAGCCAGGCGCGCGGCCCAGGCCGCGATGCTCTGGTCGGTGATCGCGCCGCCCGGCCAGCGGATCTGCGGCTCGTACCATTGGTTGTTGCCGCGCGCGCGATGGCGATAGACCTTGAGCGAATAGCTCAGCTCCGCCAGTCCGCTGGGCAGGGCATGGCTGCTGTTGTCGATATAGAGCGCGTCGGCATAGGTCGGCAGGCCGATCTGCGTCACGCCCGGCAGCCGGCGCACCAGGTCGGCGAAATCCAGGCAGGCGCTGGCGCAGGCGATGTCGGTGAAGAGATAGACGTGTCCGCTCAAGGGCACGGGCGGCGGCGGATCGGACACCGGCTTGGGAGGCTCGTCGACCCGCAGATAGGGCTCGCCGCGGGCCAGCGCCGCCTTCATCCGCGCCAGCGCGTCGTTCCAATAGGCCAGCGCCTCGCTCTGCCCGGACGCCTTCTCGCGCCCGACATTGATCTCCAGTCCCGCGATGTTGGATCTGGAGACGCGCCAATCGACGGTGTTGTCGAAGCCGCGCGCGACGCGGTCGACCCAGTCCTTGCCCCACAGCGCCGCCGCGATGCTCTCGCCCCAGCTGCTGTCGCCGCCGCCATTGCCGCGCACGTCGAGCACGATGGTGGCGCTCTTCAGCGCGCCGGCCTGCGCCGCCAGCGCTTCGACGAAGGCGCGTGCCTTGGCGATGTCGCCGCCGGTGAAATAGCTGAAGGTGGGAATCGAGATCAGCCACACCTCGCCGATCTTCTGCATCCTGAGGTCGCGCGCGCCGCGGCCGCGCGCCGCCTGCAGCATCGGCTGCAGCTCGGCGGTGCGGATCACGCGCCAGTTCAGCGCGACCGTGCCCGAAGAGAAGGTGCAGCGCTGCGGCTTGGGCCGGGGATCGGAATCGCTCTGGTAGAACAGCCGATAATACTGCGAGAACCGCGCATGCGGGATGTCGGCGTTCCAATAATAGGGGTCGGTGCGTTCCGCCAGCAAGGCGTCGGCGTTCTTGCCGTCGCAAGAGACGAGCCTGTCGCCCGGCTTCACCCCGGCATCGGGCTCGGCGGAGATCACGGTCGCGTCGTCGGCCGAGCTGCCGCCGACGATGAAGCCGGTCCAGCTCTGCACCGTCGTGTCGACGTTCATGCCGATGAAGACATGCCCGTCGCGGAAGCCGTTGGCATAGAATTGCAGCGTGCGCTGGTATTCCTCGAACGAGCGGACGCGCCCGGCCATCGCCTTGGCCTTGGTCAGGCCCTGCTCCAGCCAGCGCTTATAGGGCGCCGCCGCCGGCGACGGATCGACCGGCGCGGGATGGTTGTCGCGCAGCGTGTCGTGGATCGCCTGCAGGTCGCCCAGCGTCAGCGCCACCCAGGGGCGGTCCGCGGCGCTTGCGCCGGCCGCTCCCGTGCAAAGCAGCCCAGCCAGTGCCAATCGTTTCAGCATCGCGCATGCCCCCCGAACCTCGACGCGATCAGGCCCGCCGGAGGGCGCGTGGGGCAACACACGAAAAGGTGAGACGGAGCGGTCTGCGCCGCGCGCAAGCGGCGCAAACCGTTGCGGAATCCGACTAGAGCGCAATCCGGAAAAGCGGAAGCCGGTTTTCCGCAAGATTGCGCGACAATTCAAAAAGCTAGAGCCGCATTCTGATTCAAATTAAGTGAATGCGGCTCTGGCGGCTTCAGGCCACCATCTTCTCCAGCCGCGCGCGGATGATGCCTTCCGCTTCGGCCATGATGTGGTCGATCAATTCCTTGCAGCTCGGGATGTCGTGGATCAGGCCCTGGGTCTGGCCCGCCGACCAGATGCCGTAATCGGTGTCGCCGGTGTCGTAGACCTTGCCGCCGCGCGTGCCGGCCACCAGCTCGCGCACGTCCTCGAACTTGGCGTTGCCGCGCTTCTCGATCTCCACCACCTGCTGGCTGATCTTGTTCTTCGCCACCCGCGAGGAATTGTGCAGGGTGCGGAAGATCATGTCGGTGGCGCGCTCGTCGTGATCGACGATCGCCTGCTTCACCTTCTCGTGGATCGGCGCTTCCTTGGTCGCCATGAAGCGCGTGCCCATGTTGGCGCCTTCGCAGCCCAGCGCCAGCGCCGCCACCAGCCCGCGCGCATCGGCGATGCCGCCCGACGCGATCACCGGAATCTTCAGCTTGGCGGTCGTCACCGGGAACAGCACCAGCCCGCCGATGTCCTCCTCGCCGGGATGGCCGGCGCATTCGAAGCCGTCGATCGAGACGCAGTCGACGCCGATGCTCTCCGCCTTCACCGCGTGGCGCGCCGTGACGCATTTGTGGATCACCTTGACGCCCGCCGCCTTGAAGGCGGGGAGGTGCGGCGAAGGATTGTTGCCGGCGGTCTCCACCACCTTGCAGCCGCTCTCGATGATCACCTGGCGGTACTCGTCATAGGGCACCGGATTGATCGTCGGCAGGATGGTCAGGTTGATGCCGAACGGCTTGTTGGTCAGCTCGCGCGTCTTCTTGATCTCCTTCACCAGGAGCTCCGGCGAGCCCGGCGTCAGCGCCGTGAGGAAGCCGAGCGCCCCGGCATTGGCGACCGCGGCGATCAGCTCGGCCTTGCCGACGCGGGTCATGCCGCCGCAGGTGATCGGCACCTCGACGCCGAACATCTCGGTGAAGCGGGTCTTGATCATGGCGTGTTCCTTCCCTGGGTTCCCTGGCGCGAGCGTGCCGGGAATCCGCTTGGCTGCCAAGCCTGCCGCTACGTCGCGTTGCGGCAAGGGATTTTGCGCCCGCCGCCGGCGTCACTCACATTTGTTCAGGACCTGCTTGTCGCCGTTGAAGGTCTGGCCGTCCACGATCACCTGGTCGGCCATCAGCGTCTTGCCGTCGAACTGGTAGACGTCGGTGATCTTCTTGCCGTCGTTCTCGAAGCTCAGCTTCAGCGTCTTGCCGTCGAACTCCGAGGCGGTGAGGTCGAAATCCTGCTTCGCGGGATAGAGGATATGCAGCGCCGAGGCGTCGATCTCCAGCGTCGGGGTGCTGCATTCGCTGCTCCACTTGCCGCGAACCTCGTCGGGGGTGGAGACGCCGCCGCCGCAGGCGGCCAGGGTCATGCTCATGCCGGCGAACAAAAGGATGTGTGCTGTTCTCAAAGGGACGCTCCCGCTGCTGATGTGCCCCGAACCTATCGGCGCGCCGCGGCCCGCGCCACACGGAACTTCGCGGCGGCGGCGAAAAACATGAGGCCGGCGCCTTGCCTCACTGCACGAAGGGATCGCGCACCATGATGGTGTCGTCGCGGTCGGGGCTGGTCGAGAGCAGCGCCACCGGCGCGCCGATCAGTTCCTCCACCCGCCGCACATATTTGATCGCGTTGGCCGGCAGGTCGGCCCAGCGCCGCGCCCCGCGCGTCGAGCTGTTCCACCCCTCCATCGTCTCGTAGACCGGCACCAGCTTGGCCTGGTCGTTGGCGTCGGCCGGCAGGTAGTCGAGCACCGCGTCGCCCAACCGGTAGCCGACGCACAGCTCGATGGTCTCGAAAGTGTCGAGGATGTCGAGCTTGGTGAGCGCGATGCCGTCGATCCCGCCGGTGATCGCGGTCTGGCGCACCAAGACCGAGTCGAACCAGCCGCAGCGCCGCTTGCGCCCCGTCACCGTGCCGAACTCGTTGCCGCGCGCCCCCAGCGTCTCGCCGATGGCGTTGGTCTGCTCGGTGGGGAACGGCCCCTCGCCGACCCGCGTCGTGTAGCTCTTGGTGATGCCCAGGACATAGCCGATCTGGCGCGGCCCGATCCCCGATCCCGCCGCCGCCTGTCCCGCCACCGTGTTGGACGAGGTGACATAGGGATAGGTGCCGTGGTCGATGTCGAGCAGCACCGCCTGCGCGCCCTCGAACAGGATGCGTTTTCCCGCACGCCGCGCCGCGTCCAGTTCGCGCCAGCTCGAGCCGATATAAGGCAGGATTTTGGGCGCGATGTCCTTGAGCGCCGCGAGCAGCGCGCCGGCGTCGATCTCCTCGGCGCCCGAGCCGCGGCGCAATGTGTTGTGATGCGCCAAGAGGCGCTCGATCTTGGCCGGCAGCGAGGCGAAGTCTTTCAGGTCCACCACGCGGATCGCGCGCCGCCCCACCTTGTCCTCATAGGCCGGCCCGATGCCGCGCTTGGTCGTGCCCAGCCGCTGCAGCGAGTTGGACGATTCGCGCAACGCGTCGAGCTCGCGGTGGATGGGCAGCACCAGCACCGCGTTCTCCGCCAGCACCAGCACGTCCGGCGTCACCTTGATCCCGGCCTCGGCCAGCCGCGCGATCTCCTCGACCAGCGACCACGGATCGACCACCACGCCGTTGCCGATGATCGAGCGCTTGCCCTGGATCACGCCCGAGGGCAGCAGCGACAGCTTGTAGGTCTTGTCGCCGACCACAATGGTGTGGCCGGCATTGTTGCCGCCCTGGAAGCGCACCACCATCTCGGCCCGGTTGGCGAGCCAGTCGATGATCTTGCCCTTGCCCTCGTCGCCCCATTGGGCGCCGATCACTGCGACGTTGGCCATGTTTTCTCGGGGGGAACCCGCTCGCTCAAAAGGAATCGCAAACGGTGACCAGTTATAGGCGCAGCCGCGGCGAAAGGGTAACGGCGTTAGGCCGCAGGCGCCGGAACCCGGCCGCCTAGCGTTTCGCCGCCGCGATATAGCCGTCGATCACGCCGTCCAGGACGTCCAGCGGCACCCGCCCACAGCCGAGCCCGGCCTCGTGGAAGTCCTTGATGTCGTAGCGCGCGCCCAGCGCCGCCTGCGTCCGCGCCCGCGCCTGCGTCCACACCGTGTGCCCGATCTTGTAGCTGCAGGCCTGGCCGGGCGTGGCGCAGTAGCGCTCGACCTCGCGGGTCGCGAAACCCGGCGCGTCGCCGTCGAGATCGACGAAAGTCTGGATCGCCTTCTCGCGGCTCCATTTCAAATGATGGATGCCGGTGTCGACGATGCAGCGGCCGGCGCGGAAGAGCTGGAATTTCAGATAGCCGATGCGCCCCAAGGGATCGTCGTCATACATGCCGAGCTCGTCGGCAAGCTGCTCGGCATAAAGCGCCCAGCCCTCGGCATAGCCGGAGAAGCCGCCGGTCTTGCGGATCAGCGGCAGCGCTGTGTTCGACAATGCCAGCCCGCCCTCGAGCTGATGGCCCGGCAGCGCTTCATGGAACACCGTGGTCGAGAGCAGCCATTTCGGCCATTCGGCGCTGTCGTGCAGATTGAAATAGACGATCCCCGGCCGCGAGCCGTCGAGCGCGGGCGGCTGGCTGAAGGCCGACGCCGCGCCGGCTTCGGTCGCCGCCGGCACCCGCCGCACTTCGAAGGCATAGGGCGGCAGCCGCTTGAAGGCGGCGGGCAGGCGCGGCCGGATCGCCGCCAGGCGGTCGTTGCAATAGCCGATCGCCTGCACCTTGCCCTCGTCGGTGTCGGCAAACATGTAGCGCTGGTCCTGATAGAGCGACGCGATGCGCTCGCCCACCGTGCCGCGGCTCAGCCCCTGCGCCTTCAGCAGCGTGTCGATCCGTGCCGAAATCTCCTCGGCTTGGTCGAGGCCCAGCTTGTGGATCTCGTCCGGCGTGAGCTTCGTCGTCGTCGTGAAATTCAGCGCCGCGGCGTAGAACGCCTCGCCCTGCGGCAGGCGCCACATCCCGGCATCGTGCCCCGCCCGGGCGCGCAGCGCCTTCGTCGCGTCGATCTGGCGGTCCAGCGCCGGGCCGATCTTGCCGTCATAGACCGCCGCCGCCTTGCCTTCGTAGTCGGCGCTCAGGCCCTTTTGCTTCGCCCGCCGCGCCAGCGAGGTGACGAGGATGGTTTCGCTTGCGCTCAGCCGCGTTTTCGTCATCTGCGTCAGGGCGGTGTCGAGCAGGAAATCCGGCGGCACCACGCCAAGTGCCGCGTCGTGCCGCATGCGCTCGGTGTTGGCGTCGAGCTCGGCGGCGAAGGCTTCGAGACGCGCGAGATAGGCGTCGGCGTCGGCCGCGGTCTCGATCCGGTGCTTGGTGTCGAGGAAGTCGGGCACCGACTGATAGGCGCCGGTGAGCTGGCTCACGACATAGGGCGACGGGCCATAGGACGTGCCGCCGAAATCGAACGCCTGCACCGCCGCGCGCACGTCGGCGGTGTACAGCACGGTGTCGTAGTTCACGCGGTCGGCGGCGCCGAGCTTGGACGGATCGATGGTCTTGAGGCGTGCAAGCTGGCTGGCGTTCAGGGCCTTGGCGGCGGCGATGCCGGCGGCGGTTTCGTCGCGCAGCTTGCCGCGCAGATCGGCATTGGCGCCGGTATCGAGGCCGAGCTGCGTCGCCTGCTCGGGATTGGCGCGCAAATTCTCCTGGAAGAACGCATCGAACAGCGCGTTCAGCCGCGCCGCTTCGCTTTCCGCGCCCCAGGCGGGCGGTGCGAACGCGACGGCCCCGAGCGCGGCGGCGGACGACAGAAGCTGGCGGCGGTCGAGCATGACGGTCCCTTCGGCAGAGCCCTGGTTTGTAGCGCGGCGCTCCCGGCGGCCGAAGACTATTTTCGGCCGCGCCGCCGGTTGTCGGTGGCAACCGGCGGACGCGGCAAGTCATGAATTCGCCACGCTGCCGCGGTCCAGTCCCGCCGCCGTGGAAGGGGTTCGCATGCCCGAGCCGTTCGTCCTGTTCGGACCGCAGCATCTGATCGTGATCGCGCTGACCTTCGCGGTGCCGGGGGTGCTGGCGCCCGCCGCGCGGCTCGCGAAAGCCCCGCTCGACGCCGCCATCCGCTTCGCCTTCGCCGGCCTTTTGATCGGCACCTGGATCGCCTGGTACGTGCTCTTCGCCCAACGCGGCTGGCTCGGCCCCGGCAACGAATTTCCCATGAACCTGTGCGACTGGGCGACGGTGGCGCTCATCGCCACGCTGATCCGCCCCAACCAGAAGGCGTTCGAGCTCGCCTATTTCTGGGCGCTGGCCGGCACCACTCAGGGTCTCGTCACGCCCGACGTGAACTTCGCCTTCCCCGAAGCCCAGTTCACCGTCTTCCTGCTCGGCCATGGCGGCATCATCGCGGCGGTGCTTTATCTCATCTTCGGCACCGGCCTGCGCCCGCTGCCCGCCTCGCTGTGGCGCGTCACGCTGTGGACCTTCGCCTATGCCGCCGCCGCCGGCCTCACCGACTGGCTGCTCGGCACCAATTACGGCTTCTTCCGCGCCAAGCCGGGCCACGCGACGTTCTACGACCTCCTGCCGGACTGGCCGTACTACATCCCGGTCACGATCCTGCTCGGCATCGCCTGCATCTTCCTGCTCTACGCGCCGTGGTTCGTGCTCGACCGTGTGCGGGCGCGGCGCAGCCGCATGCCGCGCTAAAGCGGCGGCGCGCCGCGCGCCAGCTTCGCGTCGGCCGGCGCCGCGTCATAGGCGACCGCCAGCAGGGCCGTCGTCTGCACCGTCTTGCCGAGCGCCAGGTCCGTCTGCCAGCTTTTGAACGCCGTCATCACGCCTTGGATGCGGCGGTAGTCGCCGAACCCGCTCTCCATCGGCTTGAATGTGTTGTCGGCATCGGGATGGAGCGGGCGCACGTCGCGCCGCTTGGCGATGAGCCAGCTCGCGGGATCGATATAGAAGCTGGTGGCAAAGCCGGATGTGGGCGCGGCCGACGCGGGGAGCGCCGGCACGCAGGCGGCGAGCGACGTCTGCAGGAAGACACGGCGTGTTGTCATGCCGCCTGTGTCCCATCGATCGGCGCACCGCGCCAGTCACAAGGCGGTGACGCGGATGCCCGCTGCCGTCGCGAAACCGGCGGCCGCCCTTGGGTCAAGTTCCGGTCGGGACAGGCGGGACTTGACGGCGGCGGCGAGATGCGTCCCGCTGCCGCCCCGCACCGTTTCGAAGGAGGCCGCCCCATGACCGACGCTCTGATCATCGACGCCGTCCGCACGCCGCGCGGCATCGGCAAATATCCCAAGGGCGCGCTGTCGCAGATCCATCCGCAGCGCCTGGGCGCCGCGGTGCTCAAGGCGCTCGCGACGCGCAACGCCATCGACACCGCCGAGGTCGACGACGTGATCTGGGGCACCAGCGCCCAGCGCGGCCCGCAAAGCTGCGATCTCGGCCGCATGTCGGCGCTCGACGCCGGCTACGACATGCGCTCGAGCGGCGTGACGCTGGACCGCTTCTGCGGCTCCGGCATCACCTCGGTGAACCTCGCGGCCTCGACCATCATGGCCGGCATGGCCGATCTCGTCGTCGCCGGCGGCACCGAGATGATGTCGATGCCCAACCGCCGCGGCGCCGAGGACGGCCCGCCGCTGTTCGACACCGGCAATCTGCACCTGCGCGCTTTGCATCCCCAGACCAACCAGGGCGTCTGCGCCGACGCCATCGCCACGATGGAAGGCATCACGCGCCGCGACGTCGACGCGCTCGCGCTCGAAAGCCAGCGCCGCGCCGACATCGCGATCAAGGAAGGCCGCTTCAAGAAGAGTCTGGTGCCGGTGCACAATGACGACGGCTCGGTCGCGCTCGACCGCGAGGAATTCCCCCGCCCGCAGACCACCGCCGAAGGCCTTGCCGCGCTCAAGCCGTCCTTCGAGCAGCTCGCCGACGTGCCGCTGAACGCCGACGGCCTGACCTTCCGCAAGCTGATCCTGCAGAAATATCCCGGCCTGAAGATCGAGCACATCCACCATGCCGGCAATTCCTCGGGCGTGGTCGACGGCGCGGCGGCGCTGCTGCTCGCCTCGCCCGACTACGCCAGGGCGCATGGCCTCAAGGCCCGCGCCCGCGTCGTGGCGACCGCCAACCAGGGCGACTGCCCGACGCTGATGCTCAACGCCCCGGTGCCGGCGGCGAAGCGCGTGCTGGCGCGCGCCGGCCTGACGCTCGACGACATCGATCTGTTCGAGGTCAACGAGGCTTTCGCGGTGGTGGCCGAGAAGTTCATCCGCGACCTGGGGCTCGACCGCGCCAAGGTCAACGTCAACGGCGGCGCCATGGCGCTCGGCCATCCGATCGGCGCCACCGGCTCGATGCTGATCGGCACGATGCTGGACGAGCTGGAGCGCCGCGATCTGCAGCGCGGCCTCATCACCATGTGCGCCGGCGGCGGCATGGCGCCGGCGATCATCATCGAGCGGGTGCATTAGCGGCGCGGCCGGGCATCGTGGGTTGGCGGGCGGCACGATGCTCGGCCGCCTAAAGGTGGTGCATGAGCGGCGCGGCCGGGCATCGTGGGTTGGCGGGCGGCACGATGCTCGGCCGCCTAAAGGTGGTGCATGAGCGACGCGGCCGGGCATCGTGGGTTGGCGGGCGGCACGATGCTCGGCCGCCTAAAGGTGGTGCATGAGCGGCGCGGCCGGGCATCGTGGGTTGGCGGGCGGCACGATGCTCGGCCGCCCTTTAAAAGAGAGAGCGGGCGAAGGGAATCGAACCCTCGTATGAAGCTTGGGAAGCTTCCGTTCTACCATTGAACTACGCCCGCGCGCTCCGCTGGATAGCATATTCCGCCGCCCCGGACATAGACGCCCTCGGACCCGCCGCCAAAATGCCACCATTGCATGGCGCAGTGGCGTCGGCATCGAAAGGACGCGGCCGCGGCCGCGCTGGCGAAGGGGATGATGGTCAAGCACGCGCATGCCGCCCTGGCGGTCGCTCTCTTTGCGCTTAGCGCCTTCTCGGGCTGCGAGGCGGCGCCGGCGCCGCCGGCCACCACCGCCGCCATCCCGATGAAGAAGGACGGCGGCGTCTATGTCGTGCCGGTGTCGGCCAACGGCTCGGCGCCCTTCGACTGCATCGTCGACAGCGGCGCCTCCGACGTGAACATCCCCGGCAGCGTCTTCCGCAAGCTGTTGCGCGCCGGCTCGGTGCGCGAGAGCGATTTCGTCGGTGTCCAGGAATACACGCTCGCCGACGGCTCGACGCAGCGCGGCCGCACCTATCGCATCAAGTCCCTCAAGGTCGGCAATATCGTGGTGAACAACGTCGTGGCCAGCGTCGGCGGCGATTCGGAATCCGGCCTGCTCGGGCAAAGCTTCCTCGAGCGCTTCGGTTCGTGGTCGGTCGACAACCGCAGCCACACCCTGGCGCTGGTCGGCCCGCCGCGCCCCGTAACCGCGCCGGCCGAGCCGGCGAAGCCCGCCGGTCACGCGCCGCCGCGCGTCTCCGGCGCGCCCGACACCGCCTCGGTGGCCCAGACTTCGGGCGCCGGTTCGGCGCGGGACGGCGAATCGGCCGAGCCCGCCGACGACCATCTGGTCGCGCAGCACAGCGAGTGACGCCGGCGCAGCGCCTGCCGCGCGCCGCCGGTTCCGCAGACGATCACAGCATCGGCCAAGCTGAACGGGAAACCGCTTCGGCACCCTCAAACCGCCCAATTGCAGCCCCAAACGGCACCTAGCGTCCTGCGTGACGTTGTTCTAAACTTTTTGTCACCTGCTTGGGACCGACTCCCGGCAGTGCCAATTCAAGGGGGTTACCCAAATGCTTTCGAAGACCGTGAAACTCGGCGGCGCGCTTGCTCTTGGCCTTGCCGGCCTGGCGGCGGTTGCCATGACGTCGCCGGCCCAGGCCCGCGGCGGCAGCGTGGTCACGCTGCGCGCCTGCAACCATACCGACGACACCGTGCTGGTGGCGTCCAGCTTCATCCCGATCGGCGGTTCGGACTGGCGCAACAAGGGCTGGACCCGCGTGCGCGCCGGCGGCTGCGAGGACATCTTCAAGACGTCCAACCGCACCTTCTACGCCCGCGCCGAAGTGAAGGGCGATTCGGACCAGTACTGGGGCAGCGACATCAAGCAATGCGTCGAATACCCCGGTCCGTACGACTTCTACACCGCGTCGGAAGACACGACCTGCCCGGAAGGCGAGCCGGCCGAGTTCACGACGTTCCACTCCGACGGCCGTCCGGTCTATGTCTGGAACCTGAATCCGTAGGATCCGGCATCCCGACTGCGCAAACACGCATTCCGCCCCACCGGGCGGGGTGCGTTTTGCGTTGTGCTGGGCGGTTCTCGGCGCGCCGCAATCCGCCCGCAATCGGTTCAGCTTCGGTTCATGTTGAGGCCGTCATGGTCGGCGTCGAAACTGATCGAAAGGGTCCTTGGACCATGAAGCGAATCATCTGCGCGGTGCTTGCGCTGACCATGCTCGGTACCACCGCGGCTTCGGCCCGCGGCTGGGGTCACGGCGGCGGCTACGGCCATGGCGGCTATCACCGTCACCACGGCGGCAGCGACGCCGCGCTCGGCTTCGGGCTCGGCCTTCTCACCCTCGGCATCATCGCCGCGGCGAGCGACCACGACCGCGATCGCGACCGCCGCGACCGCGAACGCTATTACGACCGCGACGGGCGCGACGGCCGCTATGACAATGGCGACCGCTATCGCGGCGACAACGAGCGCGGTTACAACGGCCGCGGCTATGACGGCGACAACTAGCGCGATGACGTGACCCTCCCCTTGAGGGAGGGTCGAAAAATGCGCAGCATTTTTCGGGGAGGGGTCCGGCGCCTGGCGTCCCACCCCTCCCCGAAATCGTTTCCGCCCTCCCTCAAGGGGAGGGCGGATTTTCTTTCCGGCTCAGCCCATACAGCACGCAGTCGCGCCGCGCCCCGTCGCGCACCACATGGCCGCGCAGCGTCCCCTCATGGGCGAAGCCGAGCCGCTCCAGCAGCCGGCGCGAGGCGTCGTTGCCGGCGTGGCAGCGCGCCCCCAGCCGCGCCAGCCCGAGATCCTCGAAGCCGTGGCGCAGCACCCGCGCCGCCGCCTCGCTTGCATAGCCCTTGCCCCAGGCGGCGCGCCGGAACAGGAAGCCGATCTCGGCGCGCTTGTGATGCAGGTCGATGTCGCTGAGGTCGCATTCGCCGATCGCCGGCCCGCGCGGCGTCAGGCTCGCCACCCACCAGCGCACCCGGCCGCTCTCGATGTCCGAGACATGATTGGCGATGATGTCGCGCACTTCGTCGACGCTCTTCTGCGCCGGCCAGTCCCAATAGCGCATGACGTCGTCGTCGCCGCGCGCCGCGAACATGTCCGCCGCGTCGTGCAGCTGGGTCGGGCGCAGGAACAGGCGCGCGGTTTGCAGGTTCATAGATGGCCGTTGAAGGCGAAGTTCGAGAACGCCCCGGTCGCGGGATCGTACTCGACGCCGAAGGCGATGATCCCGCCGTCGCAGATCAGGACGGCACGCGTCAGCCAGTTGGTGTCCGGCGAGGAGATCAGCAGGCCGCGATAGAAGCCGTTGACATAGATCACCTGCCGTCCGTTCACGACCAGGCCGCCATATTGCCGGTAGTAGTCCGCCGCCGAGGGCCGCTGCTTGGAATAGGGCACCAGCCGCGCCGTCAGCAGGTCCGACAGCTTGGGCTCCAGCGCCGCCACCTGCGCGAAGCTCGGCTGCCACACCCCGGAGACCGGGCTGGGGGTGGGGCGCGAGCACTGGTGCGCGAGCTGCGCGGCCTGCTGCGCCTGGAAGATGGTGCCCCATTGTGGGTTGAGCAGCGACTTGGCCCCGGCCGGAGCGGCACAAAGCAGGGCGGCGGCCAGCACGGCCCAGGCGATACGCATGCGGGACCCTTGGGTTCTTAGAACCGTTACAGTGTGACGCCGGAGTTTGCCGGAATTGTGCCGAGCCGGCGCGCGATACGGCACAAAATCATGAGGCGGCCGGCACTTCCGCGCCAGGCCGTAGGCGTGCGCCGGAGGCCCACTAAGAAAGCGAAGGCGCGATACGGCACAAAATCATGAGGCGGCCGGCACTTCCGCGCCAGGCCGTAGGCGTGCGCCGGAGGCCCACTAAGAAAGCGAAGGCGCGATACGGCACAAAATCATGAGGCGGCCGGCACTTCCGCGCCAGGCCGTAGGCGTGCGCCGGAGGCCCACTAAGAAAGCGAAGGCGCGATACGGCACAAAATCATGAGGCGGCCGGCACTTCCGCGCCGTAGCCGCCTCACGCTGCCCCCTTCAATGCGGACCCTAGTAACCGCGAGGCTTAGCCCCCAAGCCGTTCGGACCCGCGGCGCGCTAACTGTGCCGGGACACGTCCGTGACGCAACGGTCATGCGCCATGGGAATACGCATTAAGTTACGCTGTTGATTTGCAGCAACAATATTCGTGACGGCGCAGTCACGAAATCATCACAGGGCAGCCCGTCAGGGCAGCTTGAAGTGCTTGGACAGCCTGAGCGCCTGGCGCTGGTAGTTCGAGCCGATCCCCTGGCCGTAGATCTCGGGCGGCGGGTCGGTCAGGCGCTCGAACACCAGCCGGCCGATGATCTGGCCGTGTTCCAGGATGAACGGAACCTCGCGGGAGCGCACTTCCAGCACCCCCCTGGCCGCCGGCGGCAGGCCCTTCTCATAGCCGAAGCCGGGGTCGAAGAACCCGGCATAGTGAACGCGGAACTCGCCGACCAGCGGGTTGAACGGCACCATCTCGGCGGCATGGTCGGGCGGGATCGCCACCGCCTCGCGGCTGACCAGGATGTAGAATTCGTCCGGGTCGAGCACCAGGTTGCCCGCCGCATTGGCCTCGATGGGCTCCCAATAGTCGTATGGGTTCAGCGCGTCGCGCCGGTCGACGTCGATCACCCCGGTATGGCGCCGGGCGCGCCAGCCGATCCGCCCGCCGGCCCCATCTTCTGAATCATGTCCTTTAAGGTCGATGGAGAGCGCCAGCCCATTGTCGATATCGGCGCTGCCGCTGACGATCGGGTTGTCGGCGTGCAGGCGTCGGAGCTGGGTGTCGGTGAATTGCGGCGTGCCGCGCCGCACCCGAAGCTGGTTGAGCTTGGAGCCCTTGCGCACCAGCACCGGGAAGGTGCGCGGGCTGATCTCGGCGAACAGAGGCCCGCGATAGCCCGGCTCGATGCGGTCGAAGGCAAGGCCGCGGTCGGTGATCAGCCGGGTGAAGACGTCGATCCGCCCGGTCGAGCTTTTGGGATTGGCGGTGCCGGAGACGCGGTGCGAAAAGTCGGCGACCTCGAGCAGCGGCACGATATAGACGCAGCCGGTCTCCAGCACCGCGCCGCGCGTCAGGTCGATCTCGTGCATGAAGACGGAGGCCAGCTTGTCCTGCACCGTCGCCGCCGGCCCGGGCAGGAAGCTCGCCCGCACCCGCCACGCCACCGGCCCGAGCCGCAGGTCGATGCTGGCCGGCTGGATCTGGGCGTCCTCGACGTCCTCGGTCGCCAGCACTTCCTTGCGCGCCCGGATCAGCCGCTTGAGGACATGGCTCGGCAGGATGCCGGTGGAGTAGCGGCCATAGGAATCGCCGGCCTCGTCGCCGTCGCCGAACAGGGTGTCGTCGTGCTGGGTCATCGCGACATCCTTATCCTCCCCCGTTGTTACGGGAGAGGTGCCGAGCGGAGCGAGGCGGAGGGGGCCCAGCGCCGCGGAGCGGCGCCCAGTCCGCCCCCTCCGTCACGCCCGAAGTGGGCGTGCCACCTCCCCCGTAACAACGGGGGAGGATAGGAAGGACGGCGCTGATATCGCTCATCCCCGCATTATAGAGACGATTCCGCCCCGTTCACTTCTCCTCCCCCAGAAACCCCCGGATATCCCCAATCGTCTCGGCCAGGCCGCAGCGTTTCACCGGCGCATCCGGCGGAAACGCGCTGAGCAGCCGTGTCGGCGTCGCCGGTTCCAGGATCACGAAACAGCCGCGATCGCCATGGCCCCGGATCAGCCGCCCGAATGCCTGCTTGAGGCGGAAGCGCGTCAACAGGTCGTCATAGCCCTTGCCGAAGCGCGCCCGCCGCGCCTTGTGCAGGAGGGTCGGCTTGGGCCACGGCACCTTGTCGAACACCACCAGCCGCAGCGAGCGCCCCGGCACGTCGACGCCGTCGCGCAAGGCATCGGTGCCGAGCAGGCAGGCATTCTCCTCGGCGCGGAACAAGTCGACCAGGGCGCCGGTGTCGAGCTTGTCGACATGCTGCGCATACAAGGTGAGCCCCGCCTCGGCCAGCGGCGCGGCGATGCGCTGCTCGACCGCGCGCAGCGCCCGCACCGCCGTGAACAGCCCCAGCGCCCCGCCGCCGCTCGCCAGGAACAGTTCGCGGAACGCCGCCGCCACCTGGTCGGCATCGCGCCGGTTGACGTCCTTGACGATGTAGATGCGCGCCTGTTCGGCATAGTTGAACGGCGAGCCGAAGCTGGCGCGCCGCGGCGGCTCGGGCAGATGGCTGGCGCCGGTGCGCACCTCGGCGCTCTTCCAGTCGTCGATCCCTTCGCCCCCACTTCCTACATCACTAAAGTCGCGAAGCGTGGCAGACGTTATCAGCGCGCCATGCGCCGGGCCGAGCACGTCGCGCGCCAGGGGGATCGTCGGATCGACCCAGTGCCGCTCCAGTCCGACATCGACGTCGCGCCCATCCTCGCGCGCAATCTCGAACCAGTCGACGAATTCGTCCTCGCGCGTCCCTTCCAGGGCATCGAGCATGGCGATCCAGGTCGGCACGACATATTTGCCGCGCCATGTGAGGCCGCGCGCCGCCGCTTCGATGCGGGCGCGGGAGAACGTCTCCAGTTCCTCGCTCTTGGCGTCCATCTGCTTGCGCAAGAGCGCCGCCAGCTTCATCAGCGGCGCCGACAAGCGCTTGAGCCCGCGTGACAGCTCGCGCGCCGCATCGAGCAGCGCATCGCCCAGCGGCTGGGTGTCCGCCTCCAGCGTGTAGAAGCTGTCGGCATCGTCGCTGCGCGCCCGCACATGCTGGTACGCCGCCGCGAGGAACAATTCCGCCGGCCCGCGCGGCCCGCCGCCATGCAGCCGCGACAGCCAGCCTTCGCCCGCCAGCATGCCCGCCGCGTTGATACATTCGTCCAGCGCGCGCTCGGCGTCGGGATCGTCTTGGGTGAGGTCGCGCAATCTTTCCTGCAGCCCGCGCATGCGCGAGCGCGCGCGGCCCTCCGGCCCGCGGATCCAGCGCCGCAAATCCTGCATCTCGCTGCCCGATACCAGCGGCGCGAAGCCGCTGTCGGCGGCATCGAACAGATGATGGCCCTCGTCGAAGACATAGCGCACCCGCCGCTCCGGTGGCGCGTCCGTCGTCTCGTCGATGCTCAGCCAGTCCTGCGACGCCTGCGCGATCACCAGCGCATGGTTCGCGACCACGATCGGCGCATGCCGCGCCCGCCTTGTCGCGCGCTCGATGAAACAGGTGCGGTAATGCGGGCAGGCGGCATAGACGCACTCGCCGCGCCGGTCGGTGACTTCGCTGAGCGGCATCGAACCGCCGAGGAAGGCGGGAAACCCCGCCCCCGACACGTCGCCGTCGCCGGTCACCGCGACCCAGCGCGCGATCAGCCCCAGCGCCACGGTGCGCTGCCCCGGCGCCAGCGCGGTGCGCTTGGCCGCTTCCTCGAAATTCAGCACGCAGAGATAGTTCTCGCGCCCCTTGCGCACCACCGCCTTCTCGGCGCGCTCTTGCGGATCGGGATAGAGATGCGCGATCTCCTGCACGATCTGGCGCTGAAGATTGCGCGTATAGGTCGAGATCCATAAGCCCGGCCCGTTCTTCTCCGCCCACAGCGAGGCGGGCGCGAGATAGCCCAGCGTCTTGCCGACGCCGGTGCCCGCCTCCACCAGTGCGACCCGGGGCGCCCCCGCCGCGTCGCGCGCCCCGAAGGCATAGGACGCGGCGTCGGCATATTCGGCCTGTTCGGGGCGGCCCTCGCCCATGCGGTGCACCAGTTGCGCGAGGCGGATGCGCGCATCCGCCGCCGTGACCGGCAGCGAGCCCGGCTTGTCCGGCGCCGCGTCGTCCTCCCATTGCGGAAGCCCGCGCCAGGTTTCGAAGCCGGCGAGCGGCGCCTGCTTGCCGTCCGGCGCGCCCACCACCGCCAGGATCGCGTCCGCCCAGCGCCAGCCTGCCCGCTGCAGCGTCGCCGCCAGGCTGCGCATCGGCGCCCGCGCCGCCTCCGGCGCGTGGTGCAGCAGATCGCTCAGCGCCACCGCGCTGTCGCGCAGGCTCAGCGCCTGTTCCTCCAGCGTGTGGGGAAGGGGCTGTCCCAGCGCCCGCGCCAGGCCCAGCGCGCTCGGAATGAACGGCGCACCGGGGCGCACGAAGGCGAAGAATTCGAGCACGTCGAACAGCGCCGCCGCCGGCGGTGCCTTCAATCGCCCCGAGACGAACGCGGCATGCGCGATGACGACATTGCCCGAGCGGAACAGCCGCCGCGCCTCGTCGAACCCGATCCGCCGGCACGCGCCGTCGCCGGCGCAGACCACGGCCCCGCCCGGCGCGGGCACGAGCGCGGGCAGGTCGCGAAAGGGAATCGGGGCCGGGGGCATATCCCACACTACTCCCTCGTCCCTTCCGGGGGAGAGGGCTTGTTTGTTCTCGTCGCGGCATGGCCGAGCCGTCATCTTCCGCATCTGCCGCGCTGCCGCTAGCATCCCGCTCCGACTAGGGGGCAATTTCGGTGGAAAACGAAGACGAAGGGTCGCCGCGCCTGCCTTATATCTGGCTCGTCTTCGGCGTCGCGGCGCTGGCGGCGATCTCCAACGATTTCGGTCCGCTGATTTTGCAGCGCCTTACGGCGATCGAGGACGCGCCGGCGGCGCCGGTCCTCGCCGCGCTGGCGCTTTTCGCGGTGTGCAGCTTCATCAGCTTCTACGCGACGCGGGGCACGCCGTTGCCCTCCTTCGTCGTCGCCATCGCGCTCGGCATCGCCGGGCACACGCTGTTCGCGCCCATCGTCGCCAACCCGGTCGCGCTCGCCTCGCTGGTGACGGGCAGCGCCGCGATCATCCTGTTCAGCGGCGGCCTCGAAATGCCGCTGCGCGATTTCCTTCGCCTGTTCGTCAAGATCGCGCTGCTCGCGGTTCCCGGCGTGCTCATCACGGGCTTCGCCTTTTCCTGGGTGCTGGCCAATCTCGCCACGACGCTGGGTTTTGCCGTCGCGCCGGCGGTGGTGATCCTGCTCGGCGCGATCCTCGCCTCGACCGATCCCGCCGCGATCATTCCCGTCCTCGAGAAGGTACGGTTCAAGCGCCGGGCGACCAAGGATCTCGTGGTCGCGGAAAGCGCGCTCAACGATGTGGCGGGCGCTCTCCTGACGACCGTATTTCTCGGCTTGCCTTTGGCGGGCTTGACGCTCGTCGCCGCCTACCGGGCGCTCGATACGCCGCAGACTTACCGCTTCCTCGCCGAGCAGGCGGCCTATGGCGCCCTGTTCGGCCTCGCCGGTTTCGCAGCTCTGTGGCTCCTGGCCCGCATCAAGCGCAAGCATGCGGTGCGCTACGGCGCCGACCAGGTTTATTTCCTCGGCGTCCCGCTCGTAACCTTCGCCGCCGCCACGGCTTTCGGAGGCAGCGGCTTTCTCGCCGCCTTCCTCGCGGGTCTGCTCTTCCACAGCGAGGCGCACATGAAGGAGATCGAGCACTTCTTCTATCAGGTGATCGACGGCATCGCGAAGCCCGTGATCTTCCTTTTGGTCGGCGCGCTGGTCGACATCCACGCGCTCGTCGCCTATGCCCCGCTCGGCATCGCGGCGGCGCTGGTCTTCATGTTCGTCATCCGGCCGGCGATGGTCTTTCTCATGCTGGGAGCCTACCGCCTCATGCCCAACAGCCCCCGCGGCCTCAGCCTGGGCGAGCTTCTCTTCATCTCTTTCGTGCGCGAGACCGGCGCGATTCCTGCCGTCCTGCTGGTCACCGCCGTGGCGCGCATGACGACGCCGGTCGCCGGCCTGGTCGAGATCGGCATGTGGGTGATCCTGCTGACGCTGGTGATCGCGCCGCCGCTGACACCTTGGGTCGCGCGCAAGCTCGGCGTCGCCGATTAGCGCAGCATGCCCCAGCGCCGGACCGTCCGCCGCTCGATCAGCGCGAACACGCCCTCGAACGCCAGCCCGATCCCCATGATCGCGATGATGCCGGCGAACACGCTGGGAATCTCCAGGTTCTGCTTCTGCGCCAGCACGAACCAGCCGAGCCCGCCGCTGCCCGCCGCGGCGCCGATCACCATCTCCAGCGCGATCAGGGCGCGAAAGGCGTTCGACAAGCCGTTGCGCAGGCCCGTCATGATCGAGGGCAGCGCCGCCGGGATCAGGATGCGCGCGGTGTGGCCAAGGCCGCGCAGCCCGAAATTGCGCCCGACCGCGCGCAGGGTTTCCGACACGCCGCGAAAGCCCTGGAACATCGCGATCGCGACCGGGAACACCGTCGCCCAGGTCGTGATGAAGACGATCGAGGCGTTGGAGATCCCCAGCCACATCAGGGCGAGCGGAAAGATCGCGATGGCGGGCAGCGGCGCGAACGCCGAGGTGATGGTGGAGAGGAAATCCTCGCCGATCCGTGTGTTGACGGCGAAGATGGTGAGCAGCCCGGCGAGCGCGGTCCCGATGGCGAACCCGGCCGACAGCGCCTTGAGCGATTCGGCGATATAGCCCCACAGATTGTCGTCGGGCGCGGTCAGCGCGGCCTCGAGCGCCGCCAGCGTGTCGAGCACGCTGGGCAGCAGCAGCGGCTTGTCGGTCCAGCGCGCCGCGACCTCCCAGATCAGCAGCACCGCCAGCACCACCACCGCGCGCCGCACCGCCGCCAGGCGCCACAGCCGCAGCAGCGGCGGAATCGCGCGCACCGTGCTGAGGTCCTTGGGCGTCGGCACGTCCTCGATGACGAAGTGGACCGGCTCGCTCATGCCGCGGCGTCCTTCTTGTCGTCGTCGTCGTCATGGACGACGGCGTCGACCGTCCGCACCAGCTCCTCGCGCGAGGCGAAGCGGGCGACGTCGAGATTGGCCTTGATCTGCCCCGGGAACGGCGACAGCACGATCACGCGGGTGCCGAGCAGCGCCGCCTCATGGACGTCGTGGGTCACGAACACGATGGTCGATCCGGTCTCCTGCTGCAGCCGCAGCAATTCGTGCTGCATGTTCTCGCGCGTCAGCGCATCGAGCGCCGCGAACGGCTCGTCCATCAAAAGCACGGCGGGCCGCATGGCGAGGCCGCGCGCCACCGCGACGCGCATCTTCATGCCGCCGGAAAGCTGGTGCGGGTACTGCTCCGCCGCCCGCGCCAGGCCGACCATCGCGATGAACTGGTCGGCGCGCGCCTGCGCTTCGGCGCGCGGCACGCCGCTGAGCTGCATGGGATAGAGCACGTTCTGCCGCACCGTCTTCCAGGGCAGGAGCTGGTCGGTGTCCTGCCATACGATCATCCGGTCGGGTCCGGGCCGCGTCACCGCCGCGCCGTCCAGCGCGATGCTGCCCTCGACCGGGATCAGATAGCCGCCGATCGCCTTCAGGAGCGTGGACTTGCCGCAGCCCGAGCGGCCCAGGATCATCAGGCGCTCGCCGCGCTCGACCTCGAACGAGACGCGCCACACCGCGACGATGACGGCGTCGGCGGTCTCGTACTGGATGGTCGCGGCCTCGACCTTCAGCAGGGCGCTCACGAGCCCTTCCTGCTCCGCAGCTCGGGCAGCGACAATTGCTGCCAGTTATACTTGCCCTTGATCGTTCCGATCTCGTTCATGAACGCGGCGAAGCGGCCGAGCCCCTGCGGCGTGGTGTCGAAGGCGACCTCGGGCGAGGTGATCTGGCGGACGATGTCGGCCTCGCTCTCGCGCGACTTCTCCGCCTTCTTGTAGATCGCGGCGGCTTGCCCGGGATGCTTGCGCACGAAGGCCTCGCCTTCCTCCAGCGCCTCGCGCACCGCGCGATAGGCGACCGGGTTGGCGGCGCGGAAGGCGTTCGAGGTGATCAGCAGCACGATCGACGCCTTGGACCTCAGCACGTCGTTGGAGTTCAGCACGCGGCGCACCTTGCCCTTGCCGTTGGTCAGCTCGGCGGCCGCGAAGGGCGGCGAGGTCATGTGCGCCGAGATCAGGCCGCTCATCAGCGCGTTGTAGCCGTCGGGATGGCCCATCGAGACGGTGTAGCGGTCGTTGCGCGAGGCGTCGCCGCACAGCGCCTTCGACGCCATCTGCAGCACCACCGCCTGGCCCGAGGATTTGACCGTCGGCAGGGCGATCTTGTCGCCGTCGGCAAAATCGCAAATGCTTTTGATCTTGGGGTTGGTGGTGTTGAGCGTCATGGGCAGGCTCGAGACCGCGTCCGCCGCGGCGAACTCGCCGCGCGTCTTCTCAAAGAGCGTGATCAGGGTCGGCGGGCCGGCGACCCCGAACTGGATCTGGCCGGCGATCAGCGCATCGCGCACCAGCCCGGTCTGCCCGAGATTGAGCACGTCGGCGGTGAGGGCGAGCCCCAGCACCTTGGCGTGCTTCTCCACCAGGTGCTGCGCCGCCATCACCTGCAGCGGCAGATAGGCGATGCCGTTCTGGATGCCGATGGCGATATGGGAAGGCTCGGCGACGGCGCTCGATCCCAGGCCGGTGGCGACCAGCGCGGCGAGCGCGATCCTGCTTTTCATGACGTTCCCCCAGACGGCGCCGCCGATGAAAAGCCGCTTTGCCGCGGCGCTGTCAAGCTGGACGCTACGCCACCAGGTCCGGATACAGGTTGCCCAGCGCCTGGCGCGCCCGCACCTGTTCGCCGACCACCACCTGCGCCGCGTTGCGCAATTCGTGGCGGTTGCCGCCGCTGCGCGTCTTCTGGGTGAAGCCGCGCGCCGCCGCCGTCACCGCGATGAGGCCGAGGCCGCCCGCCGCGCCGGCGATGTCCTGCGCCAGCCGGCTGGCGTCGTCCCACTTCTCCGCGGCGCAGGCCTCGGCAAGGCCGTCGCAGAGCAGCTCCGCGTTCTCGATATAGGATTCCAAAATCCCCAGCAGCGATTTGAGGCCCAGCGATTTTTCCAGCGCCGCGAAAGCGTCGGCGTCGATCGGCGCCAGCGCCTGCGGTTCGGCCTTGGCCTTGGCGTCGGGCTGGGCGCGCTCGTGCAGCGCCGCCAGCACCGCATAGAGCTCCTGGGCGCCTGCCGGCCAGCGCAGCACCTCGTTCGCGGTGACCGGCGCGCGCTCGCCGCGCGACAGCAGCGCCAGCACCGGCGCGGTGACGCCCGGCGCCGCCGCCCAGTTGTCGGCGTCCGGGGCGCTGACGATGATCGCGTCGAAGGCGCCGCGCGCCGATTGCGCGACCGCTTCGGCGAGGCTGGCGGGCTTCTGGATCTGGTTGCCGAACGGCTCGAGATAGCGCGCGATCTGGGCGTCGATGCCGGCGTCGCGCGTGAACACCAGGAAGCCGTGCTGGGACGGCGGCACCGCGGCTTCGCCTTGCGGCAGGTCGCGATGGCTGTCGAAGTCGGCGGCGCCCGACAGCGGGATGGCGAACCAGAAGGTCGAGCCTTCGCCCGGCGCGCTGTCGAATCCGAACTGGCCCTTGGCCGATTCCACCACGCGCTTGACCACGGCGAGGCCCAGCCCCATGCCCTGCTGGCGCCGCGCATAGGAGAGGTCGCCCGGGGTGAACGGCTTGAACAGGGTCGGCGCGACCTCGCGCGGCACGCCCTGGCCGGTGTCGGTGACCGCGAAGCGCACCCGCTCCCCGTCCTTCTCGGCGCGGATCTCGACGCCGCCGCGCTCGGTGAATTTCAGCGCGTTGTCGACCAGCTTGAGCAGCGCCTGGCGCAGGCGGCGGCCGTCGATCGCGACATGCGGCAGGGTCGGTGCCGCGGTGACGGTGAGGCGCAGGCGCTTCTCCCAGGCGCGCGGCTGCAGCAGCCGCCCCACCGCGCGCGCCGCCTGCACCGGATCGCTGTCCTCGTCGGGCCCGTCGCCGTCGTCGCGCGCCAGCGCGATCATGTCGTCGAGCAGCATCTGCAGGCCCTTGCCCGCTTCCAGCATCACCTTCACATGCTCGCGGTGCGGCCGGTCGAGCTCGGCGCGGTCGAGCAGCTGCGCCATGCCGAGCAGCGCGTTCAGCGGCGTGCGCAGCTCGTGGCTGATATTGGCGATGAAGGAGGATTTCACCCGCCCGCTCGCCTCGGCCTCGTCGCGCGCGGTTTCGGCGTCCTGCTTCTCGCGCGAAAGCCGCCCCACCAGCCCGACATTCTCGAGCTTGAGGAAGATGCTCTCGTCCAAGAGGCGCGCCATGCCGTTGCAATAGGTGAACAGCACGCCGCCGAACAGCGTCAGCAGCACCGCCGTCAGCGTCTGGTAGAGGCCGCCGGCCAGCAGCAGGACGAGGACCAGCGGCCCGAGCGAGAACAGCGCGTGCATCAGATAGGCGGGGCGGTAGGCGGAGCGCGCGATGAATTCGGTCGCCGTCATGCCGAGGAAGGCGAGGGCGAGATAGGCCTGGGCCGGAAACGAATCCGGCACGAACCAGAACAGCACGCCGACGCCCCAGGTCGCGCCCGCGATCCCGGACACGAAAGTGTAGCGCCAGGCCCAGAATCTGGGATCGTCGCTCGGATCGCGTTTGCCATAGGCGGTGATGAGCTGCTCGGCTGCGATCACCACCACGATCTGCAGCATCAGCGGCATCAGCGGCAGCCAGCCGGGCTCGCGCCCGGCGAACAGCGTCGCCGGGATGCACAGCGCCGCGAAGGGCAGCGAGAGATAGTGGCGGCCGAGGGCGAACAGGATGTCGATGCGGCCGGCGAAAACCGCGCTCTTGTCCCGTTCCCCCTCCTGGATGCTCGTCATTGACGCCTTCCCGGCCAAAGCCTAGCTTCGGCGCCCTTTCCCAACGATTAAGCGTGAGCGATTCCAATGCCTTCCGGGGTTCCGCCCGCCGTTCGACCCGATCTCGCCGCCGCCGCGCGCGCCTGGCCGTTCGAGGAGGCGAGGAAGCTCGTCGCCCGCGTCGAAAAACGCCGCGCCGCCGGGGAAAATGTGAGCGAAATCCTGTTCGAGACCGGCTACGGCCCCTCCGGCCTGCCCCATATCGGCACGTTCGGCGAGGTCGCGCGCACCACCTGGGTCCGCCATGCCTTCAACACGCTGTCGGATCTTAAGACCCGCTTAATCGCGATCAGCGATGACATGGACGGCCTGCGCAAGGTCCCCGACAACCTGCCGAACCGCGAAATGCTCGCCGCCAATCTCGGCAAGCCGCTGACCTCGGTGCCCGATCCCTTCGGCACCCATGACAGCTACGGCCACAACATGAACGCGCGGCTGCGCGCCTTCCTCGACACTTTCGGCTTCGACTACGAGTTCCGCAGCGCCACCGAGATGTACAAGTCCGGCGCCTACGATCACGCGCTGCTGAACGTCCTGTCGAAATACGACGAGGTGATGAAGGTCATGCTGCCGACGCTGGGCGGCGAGCGGCAGCAGACCTATTCGCCGTTCCTCCCCATCAGCCCGCGCTCCGGCAAGGTGCTGCTCGCCAAGGTCGTGGCGCACGACGCCGCGAAGGGCACCATCACCTATGTCGAGGAGGACGGCAGCGAAGAGACCGTCCCGGTCACCGGCGGCCGCTGCAAGCTGCAATGGAAGCCCGATTTCGGCATGCGCTGGGCCGCCCTCGGCATCGACTACGAGATGTACGGCAAGGACCACCTGCCGTCGCAGCCGCTCTACGACCGCATCTGCGTCATCGCCGGCGGCCGCCCGCCCGAGCACATGGTGTTCGAGCTCTTCCTCGACGAGCACGGCGAGAAGATCGCCAAGTCGCGCGGCAATGGCCTGACCATCGACGAATGGCTGCGCTACGCCCCGCGCGAGAGCCTGGCGCTGTTCATGTTCCAGAAGCCGCGCGTCGCCAAGCGCCTGTATTTCGACGTCATCCCCAAGGCGGTGGACGACTACATCGCGCTGCTCGAGAGCTACCACTCCAACGAGACCTCGGAGGCCGAGCGCCTGGAGAACCCCGTCTGGCACATCCATGACGGCAACCCGCCGGCCGAGCGCTATCCGGTCAGCTTCGCGCTGCTGCTCACCCTCGTCACCGCCTCGAACGCGCACAATCACGACGTCCTGTGGGGCTTCATCCGCGCCTATGCCCCGCATGCGTCGCCGCAGGCCAATCCGGGCCTCGCCCAGCTCGCCGATTTCGCGATCCGCTACTACGAGGATTTCGTCAAGCCGACCAAGAAATACCGCGCCCCGACGGAAAAGGAGCGCGCCGCGCTCGCCGATCTCGCGGCGCGCTTCGACCGGCTGGGCGACGAGCGCGATTCCGAAACGGTGCAGAACGAAGTCTACGCCGTCGGCAAGGAGCACGGCTTCGAGCCGCTGCGCGACTGGTTCAAGGCGCTTTACGAGGTCCTGTTCGGCCAAAGCGCCGGGCCGCGCTTCGGCTCCTTCGCCGCCCTGTTCGGCTGCCGGCAGACCGCCGACCTCATCCGCCGCGCGCTGGCCGGCGCGTTCGCGCCCGCCGCATGAGGTTCGCCGCCGCGTTGCTGCTCCTCTTTGTCTGGGCGGCGCCGCTCGCCGCCGCGACGCCATATGAGAGCTACGCCGCCGGCCGCTACGCCGAGGCGATCAAGGCCGGCACCGCCGCCAACACCGCGATCGGCTATCTGATCGCGACCCGCGCCGTGCTCGCCGACGCGACGACGCGGCCGCAGCTTTGTCTCGACTGCCTGCGCCGCGCCGAGACGTTGGCGCGCAAGGCGATCGCGCTCGATCCGCATCTCGCCGACGCGCATGTCTATCTCGCCGTCGCGATGGGGCAGGAGGCGCGCATCGTCGGCCCGGTCTGGGCCCGCGCCCACAACTATCCCGGCCACGCCAAGGACGAGCTCGACGCCGCGCTCGGCATCGATCCCCGGAACGCCTGGGCGCTGGGCGCGCTCGGCGGCTGGCATGTCGAGATCGTGCGCACCGGCGGCGACACTCTCGCCGGCTGGCTCTACGACGCCTCGGTCGACCAGGGGCTCGCCGCCTTCGCCGCCGCCTTCGCCGCGGCGCCGAACAATCTCACCGTGCGCTATCAATACGGCCTGTCGCTGTCGGGCTACGACGCCGACCGCTTCGCGCCCGAGATCAAGGACGCCTTCGCCCGCGTCGCGAAGATGAAGCCGGCGACGGCCTATGAGTTCGTCGCGCAGAAGCGCGCCGCCGAGCTGACGGCGCTGCTGAAGAAGGACCGCGAAGCCTTCGCCGCGCGGGTGCGGTTCTATCAGGGGTATCCGCAATAGTTTTCCTCCCCCGCTGTTGCGGGGGAGGGGGACCGCGAAGCGGTGGAGGGGGCGGCACTGGGCTCACTCTTTCCGCGCCGGCCCCCTCCGTCTCGCCCGCGAAGGTGCGGGCGATCCACCTCTCCCGTAAACGGGGGAAGGAAAGGCAGCGCCGCTACTGACTCGCCCAGATGATCCGGTGCATGAACGCGACCTCGCCGAGTGCGAAGCTGCGGCCCTCGAAGGCCGGGTTGAGCGAGTTGAGCTCGATGCGCTGCGCCGTCTGGCGCGCGAGCTGCTTGGCCATCACCTCGCCGCCATGGCTCTTGACCACCACCCGGTCGCCGCGGCGCACGCTCGCCGCCGGCGACAGCACGATGCGGTCGCCGTCGCGATAGACCGGCAGCATCGACTCGCCGGCGATCTCCAGCGCATAGGCGTGCTCGTCGGCGACCTCGGGGAACGGGATCTCGTCCCAGCCGGCGCCCGAGGGAAAGCCGGCGTCGTCGAAGAAGCCCTGGCTGCCCGCCTGGGCCAGGCCGATCAGCGGCACGCTGCGGCTGAAGGAACGGCGCAGCGAGCCGTCGCGCCCGATCAGCGCCACGAACTCGTCCAGGCTCGCGCCCGTCGCGGCCAGCACCTTGGAGACGCTCTCGGTCGACGGCCAGCGCAGCTTTCCGTTGGCGCCGCCGCGCTTGCTCTTGTTAAAAGTCGTGGGGTCGAGGCCGGCAAGCTTGGCGAGGCCGGAGGCCGAAAGACCGTGCCGGGCCGCCAGGGAGTCGATCGCGTGCCAGATTTGGGTATGGGTCAGCATCTGCAAGTTCCGTAAGAAGCTGGTCCGCAATTCAGGGTAATTCTTCCTAGAAATATGTTAACGGTAGGAATTACCACTCCTTATCCCTCCTGGTCTAGAGGAAAAAGAGAATGATCCTGGCCGCCGCGACCGCCCTTTTGCGGCTTCTGCCTGCGGAATCGGCACATCGCGCCACGGTCGCGCTGGCGAAAAGCTGTGAGCCGTTGCTGCCGCGCCCGGCGCCGGACGATCCGCGCCTCGCCGTCGCCGCGTTCGGCCTCGCCTTCCCCAATCCGGTCGGGCTCGCCGCCGGCTTCGACAAGAACGCCGAGGTGCCGGGCGCGATGGCGAAGTTCGGCTTCGGTTTCGTCGAATGCGGCACCGTCACGCCCCGGCCGCAGGCCGGCAATCCGCGCCCGCGCCTCTTTCGCCTCGGCGCGGACCGCGCCGTGATCAACCGCATGGGTTTCAACAACGCGGGCATGGCGGCCGCCGCCCGCCGCCTCGCCGGCGGTCCGCGCCACGGCCTCGTCGGCATCAACATCGGCGCCAACAAGGACAGCGCCGACCGCATCGCCGATTACGCCGAAGCCTTCGCGGCGCTGGCGCCGCTCGCCGATTACGTCGCGGTCAACGTCTCCTCGCCCAACACGCCGGGGCTGCGCGGCCTGCAAAGCAAGGACGAACTCACCGCGCTGCTCGCGCGCCTGACCGGCGAGCGCGCGCGGCTGGCGCTCGTCAAGCCGCTGCTGCTCAAGATCGCGCCCGATCTCGACGCCGCGGCGCTCGACGACATCGCCGCGGTCGTCGACGCGTCGGGGATCGACGGCCTGATCGTCAGCAACACCACTATCGCGCGCCCGCCATCGCTGAGAAGCGCGCACGCGAAAGAGCAGGGCGGGCTCTCCGGCGCGCCGCTGTTCGAGCCTTCGACCCGGATCCTGCGCGAGATGCGCCGGCGCACGGCGCGCACCCTGATCGGCGTCGGCGGCATCGCCAGCGGTGCCGGCGCCTATGCCAAGATCCGCGCCGGCGCGAGCCTGGTGCAGCTCTACTCCGCCCTCGCCTATGACGGCCCCGGCCTCGTCACCCGCATCAAGCGCGAATTGCTCGCCTTGCTGGCGCGCGACGGCTTCGCGACGCTGTCGGACGCCGTCGGCGCCGACTTGCGCTAGCGTGCCGCCGCCCACTTTGCGCGCCCGCTGCCCGCGCCTTGGGCATCAACCATTCCGCCGCTTGTGCCGCCCCGGACAGCGGCGCCGCATGGCAAGGCGGCGGGATTCATGCACAATTCGGCCAACAAGGGGCAGCGTTGGGGCATGGCGGCATGAGCACGGCCGGGTGGTTGGACGTATGGCATTTGGCTGTCGCGATCGTCGTGCGCCAGCCGCCATTTTTGCAGATTATGTACGCCACGGGCGCGGTTTTCCTCGTCGTGATGGCGGTGGAAGGCGTTCGCACCAGCCTGCTTTCGATCTGGCGCGCGCACCGGCAGGGCGCCATCGCGCCGCCGCCGCCGCCGCGCGTCACGGCGCACGCCATGCCCGGACCCTCGCCCTTCCCGAAAAATATTTCCGCGCTGTCGCAAACGCGCTTCAATGCCGTTCCGGTGCGCCGGCCCAAGGCGTTAACGCTATCTCCCCGCCAATTCCGCAGCCCCAGGCCCAAAATACAGCGTCACCCCCGGCTCGATTACGCGAGCTTTGCCGATCTGCCCGAAAATGCGGCACTCACTGCCTTCGAGACGCGCGACGCGCTATGATGGCCTCCTAAGGCTTGGGGGGAATTCATGCAGGAAGATCTGGGTAAGCTCGTTGTCCGGCTCAGCGTCGGTGGGCTGTTGTTGTTGCACGGAGTGCACAAGCTCCTGACCGGCATTGCGCCGATCCGGGATGCGGTGGTCGCAGCGCATCTGCCGGACCTTCTGGCCTACGGCGTCTATCTCGGCGAGATCGTCGGACCGATCCTGATCATCCTGGGATTGTTCAGCCGCATCGGCGGCGTCCTCGTCGTGATCAACATGGCGGTGGCGATCCTGCTCACCGGCGCGGCGAGCCTCTTGAAGCTCAACGAGTACGGCGGCTACGCCCTCGAGCTCGAGACCTTCTACCTCGCCGGCGGCCTTGCGGTCGCGCTGCTGGGCGCGGGCCGCGTAGGCCTGGGCATTGGCGGTCGATGGAATTGACTTTGCGTTCGTAGCGACAGCGTACGAACGCAAAGTCATCCCCGGCCGACGCGCCCCGCGCGGCGAGGGAAGGGGATCCAGGGGAAACCCTGCTACCCCTTCAGCAAAAAATGCCCCCTCAGCGCGGCGATCGGCTTCGTCTCGTCCTCCTGCCACATCTGGGCGTGGACGTTGACGACGCGGCGGCCCTGGCGCGCCAGCCGGGCGCTCGCGAAGCTCGTCACCGCGCGTCCGGTGCGCAGGTAGTCGACGGAGATGTCGACGGGTTTGGGAAACGCGGTGCTTTTGGTGTCCCACACCGCCTGCACGATGGCCGCCGTCTCCAGCAGCGAGCCGATCACGCCGCCATGGATCGCGGGAATGATGGGATTGCCGACCAGCTTGGCGGCGAACGGCATCTCCAGCATCACCCGGCCGTCGGCGACGCGGCCCGTCACGCCCAGCCAGGCGCAATAGGGCACCGCCGCCAGCAGGTCGTTGATGTCGACGCTCGTGCCCTCCCGCGCTGCGCGCGCCATCAGCTCCATCGTCAGGACCCCGCGCGCGGTTCGGTGATGATGCCCCCCGAGCGGAGCTCGGTGATGATAAACGTGCCGGTGGCCGACGCGATCAGGTCGTCCTCGCTCGCCTGGAACGCCCGTCCGCGCGCGAACACGATCTGGCGTGTGATCTTCACGCATTCGGCGATCACCGTGATGTCGGCGCCGGGCTTGGCCGCCTTCAGGTAGTCGATCCGCAGGTCCAGGGTCGCGATCCCGCGCATCCCGCCCGCGGTCGAGGACAGCGCCCCCAGTGCCGAGCCCACCGCCATGCCGCAGGCATGGTCGAGCAGTCCGGTGATCACCCCGCCATGCACCACCCCGGTGTCGGGATTGCCGACGAGGTGCGGCGCATAGGGCAGCCGCATCGTGCTCCTGCCCGGCACCGCCTCGACCACCTGCGCGCCGATCGCCTCGAAATAGGCCGCGCCGCCCAGGGAATGCAGAAAGCGTTCAGACATGTTCTCGTCGGCCATGACGCGAAGCTAGCGGGTTACCGCGGCGGCCTGTCAAACCCGCCCTTGCGCCTGGGCCGGACAGCTCCCATGTCTTGTGCAGCGTCGTCCGACCGGCCGCAGGGCCGGACCGGTCGTGCGCCCTCGCAGCACCCTGGTTGGAGGCTGAGGGGCCCCGGCCTCGCCGTCTCGAAAACAGTACGATGGGGTCCGATGGCTTTGGCACACTATATATAGTATGCCTCTTCTGCCTTCCCGCCGGCGAAATTGACGACGTGTCACGAATGGTTAGAGTCCGGCGGCAACACCCGGATTTGAGCCCCGCATGGACTCCCCGCTGATCAAGGCCGCGCCGTCCCGCTCCGCCCCGCAAGGCAAGCGCGAGCAGACCAAGGTGCAGAACCGCGAGCTGATCCTCGAGGCCGCCCGCCACGTCTTCGCCGAGCTCGGTTTCGGCGCCACCACGGTGCGCGACATCATCCGCGCCACCCCGCTCGCCTCGGGCACCTTCTACAACTACTTCAAGTCCAAGGAAGAGGTGTACCAGGCGATCCAGGACGACGTGGCGCTCGCCATCCGCCCGCGCCTGCGCGACCAGCGCAAGACCGCCAAATCGGTCGAGGAGTTCATCTCCGGCACCTTCCTGACCTTCATGGAGTTCGTCGCCGAGGACCAGGTCAATTTCCGCACCATCCGCCACAGCGCCGACACCACCCGCGTCCGCGTCGACACGCCCGAGGTCATCGCCGGCTTCGAGGAGCTGCGCGAGGACATCGAGAAGGCGATCCAGGACGGGCTGTTCCCCCCGATCGACGCCGATTTCCTGATGGCCGCCATCGTCGGCGTCGCCTTCGAGGTCGGCGAGCGCATGATAATGCGCGAGCGGCGCGATCCCGCCGCTGCCGCCGCTTTCGCCACCGCGCTCTTCATCGGCGGCATCCGCCTGCTGCCGAACGCCGACCATCCCGCCGCCGCCACGGGCATCGCGTGAAGGCTGTTGTCTGCCGCGAAATCGCCGAGGATCTCGGCACACTGAAGCTCGAAGACGTCGACCTGCCGCCCCTGAAGCCCGGCGAGGCCCGCATCCGCATCCGCGCCGCGGCGGTGAATTTTCCCGACATCCTCACCGTCCAGGGCAAGTACCAGCACAAGCCGGCGCTGCCCTTCACGCCCGGCAGCGAGGCCGCCGGCGACGTCGTCGCCATCGGCGGCGGCGTGACCAATGTCGGGATCGGCGACCGCGTGATCTGCGGCGGCCTCGGCGGCTATGCCCAGGAGATGCAGGTGCCGGCCGCCGGCCTGCGCCATATCCCCAGCGGCATCGGCTACGCCGAAGCCGCGAGCTTCACCGTCGCCTACCTCACCGCCTATGTCGCGCTGGTGCGCCGTGCCCGCATCGGGGCCGGCGAGTGGCTATTGGTGCACGGGGCGGCCGGCGGCGTCGGTCTCGCGGCCGTCGATCTGGGCAAGCATCTCGGCGCCAAGGTCATCGCCACCGCCTCGAGCGAAACCAAGCGCGCATTCTTGAAAACCTACGGCGCCGACCACGTCCTGCCGTCATCGGGCTTCCGCGAGCAGGTGAAGGAAATCACCGGCGGTGAGGGCGCCCATGTGATCTACGATCCGGTGGGCGGCGACGTGTTCGACGAATCGACGCGCTGCATCGCCTTCGACGGCCGCCTCCTGATCATCGGGTTTACTAGCGGCCGCATTCCGCAGATCGGTGTGAACCTGCCGCTGATCAAGGGTTATTCGATCCTGGGCGTGCGCGCCGGCGAATACGGCCGCAAATTCCCCGAGCGGGGCCGCCAGAACCTGTTCGCGATCACAAAATTGTTGGCCGAAAAGAAAATCCACCCCCACATCCACGCGCGCTTTCCGCTGGCTCGGGCCGTCGACGCGATGCGCACGCTGCAGGACCGCAGCGTGATCGGCAAAGTCGTGATTGAGCCGTAACGGCCGATGGCGATCCCCACCCCCTACGATCAGATCGTCACGGCAATCGTCGTGGCAATTTTTGTCGTTGCATTCGGCGCGGGATTTATTGTGATAACCAGTAGTTTTCAGATGTGGTCTTGCCGAACCGAGCGGGCAACAGTCATCGTCAGAATGTTCCTGCCATGGTGGCCATGGATTGATGGCATGCTCACCGAGCAAGGTATCCGTCATCGCCGAACCCATTCTCGCGCGATGATCGTCTTTCTCGTCAGTTGGATATTGGGTGCTGCCGTCTTACTCGCTGCCGCCGCTATCTGGCAGCACTAGGCGTTCGACTTGTCCAGCGCTTTCAGGATCGCGCGCGTCATCGCCGCCGTACCGACCCTGGTCATCCCCGGCTGCATGATGTCCGCCGTGCGGTAGCCGTCGGCGAGCGTCTGCTCGACCGCCTTCTCCACCAGCTTGGCGTCGTCGACGCGGCCGAACGAATAGCGCAGGCACATCGCGAACGACAGGATGCACGCAATGGGATTGGCGAGGCCTTGCCCCGCGATGTCCGGCGCGCTGCCGTGGATCGGCTCGTACAGCGCGAGTTGCCTGCCGTTCGCATCCTTGGCGCCCAGCGAGGCGCTCGGCAGCATGCCGAGCGAGCCGGTGAGCTGCGCCGCCTCGTCCGACAGGATGTCGCCGAACAGGTTGTCGGTGACGATGACGTCGAACTGCTTGGGGCCGCGCACCAGCTGCATCGCGAGCGCGTCGGCCAGCATGTGCGACAGCGCCACGTCGGGGAATTCCCGGTCGTGCACCCTCTGCACCACCTGCTTCCACAACACGCCCGAGACCATGACGTTGTTCTTCTCGGCCGACAGCACGCGATTGCCGCGCAGCCGCGCCAGTTCGAACGCGACGCGCGCGATGCGCTCGATCTCGCTGGTCGTGTAGACCTGCGTGTCCACCGCCCGCTGCTGCCCGTCGGGTAGCGTCGTGATCTCTTTGGGCTCGCCGAAATAGACCCCGCCCGTCAGCTCGCGCACGATCAGGATGTCGAGCCCGGCGACCAGCTCCGGCTTCAGGCTCGACGCATCTTTCAGCGCATCGAAGCAGATCGCGGGGCGCAGATTGGCGAACAGCCCGAGGTCCTTGCGCAGGCGCAGCAACCCGCGCTCCGGCTTCTTCTCGAACGGCAGCGCGTCCCATTTCGGCCCGCCCACCGCGCCGAACAGCACCGCGTCGGCCTTCATCGCCTTGGCGATGGTCGCGTCGGGCTCCGAGGTCCCCAGCGTCTCATAGGCGATGCCGCCGATCGGCGCTTCCTCGGTCTCGAACGCCATGTTGCGGTTGGCGGTGAACCAGCCCAGCACCCGCCGCGTCTCGTCGATGACTTCCGGCCCGATCCCGTCGCCGGGGGTGAGTAGGATCCTGTAGGTCATGATCGCCTCACGCCCAGGGCATCTCGCGCTTCCGCTTCGTCTCGAAGTCGGAAATCTTCTCTTCCCGGCGCAGCGTGAGCGCGATGTCGTCCCAGCCGTTCAGCAGGCATTGCTTGCGGAAGGGATCGATCTCGAACGCGATGCAGCCGCCGTCCGGTCCGCGGATTTCCTGCTTCTCCAGGTCGATCGAGATCACGGCATTGGCACCGCGCTCGGCGTCGTCCATCAGCTTGTCGATCGCGTCCTGCGGCAGCACGATGGGGAGGATGCCGTTCTTGAAGCAGTTGTTGTAGAAGATGTCGGCGAAGCTGGTCGACAGCACGCAGCGTATGCCGAAATCGAGCAGCGCCCAGGGTGCGTGCTCGCGGCTCGAACCGCAGCCGAAATTCGCCCCCGTCACCAGGATCTGCGCCTTCTTGTAGGCCGGCTTGTTGAGCACGAAATCCGGGTTCTCGCTGCCGTCGGCCTTGGTGCGCATCTCGTGGAACAGGGCGCTGCCCAGTCCCGTGCGCTTGATGGTCTTCAGGAATTGCTTGGGGATGATCATGTCGGTGTCGACATTGATCATGTTGAGCGGCGCCGCGACGCCTTCGAGTTTGGTGAACGGTTGCATGGCGGGCGGGACCATAACGACGCGGGCCCCCGCGCTCAAGCTGGAATTATTCCAAATAGCGGCGGTTTGCGCTACGCTGGCGGCAGGGCATCAGATTGGGTGGGGTCATGTTCGAGTTCCTGCGCCGCCGGCGCGCCGCGGCGCCGCCGCTTTCCGCGCCGCTTGCGGCACCGTCCGCCACGCCGGCTCCCGCACCGCCGCCGCCCGCGTCTCCGCCGCCGCTCAGCGGCGGCGACCTGCATGTGCCGCGCGCCCGGCTCTCGGCCAAGACGCTGCAGATGCATTACGCGATCAATTCGGTGCGTGAGGAGCTCGAAGCGGTCGACTGGTATCGTCAGCGCGCCTCCGACACCGAGGACGAGGAGCTGCGCGCCATCCTGCTGCACAATGCCGACGAGGAGATCGAGCACGCCTCGATGATCCTCGAATGGATCCGCCGCAACGACCCGCGCTTCGACAAGGAATTGCGCGAATATCTCTTCACCGACGGTCCCATCGTCGCGATGGAAAAGCGGGTCATGGGACGGGAGTGAGCTCCTCGGTATCGTGAAAGCGCGTCAGGTCGACGATGCGGCGGCCCTGCGGCGTCGTCGACAGGACGTCGACGAATTTGCGCCCCCACACGATGTCCTCGACGGAATAGGAGTGGCGGGCATAGACGCGATCGGCCAGCACCTCGTCCAGCCCGCTCAGCATCACCACGATTTCCACCTGCTGCTCGAACATCGTGTTGGTGGTCATGCCGTAGAGCGGGCTGGAGCGGTCGATGCGGTGCATGATCGTCCAGGACAGCGCGAACAGCGAGCTGCGCTGCCGCATCGGCCGGATATCCTCGAAGCGGCGCATCTCCATGCCTTCGCGCGAGATCTGCTGGCGCGCCAGCGACAGCTTGATCTCGGCGTCCAGGATCGAGTTGCCGCGCTGGTTGGCGGCGCGGAACATCAGCGTCGGGCAGCCGTCGTAAGGAACGATCACGGCGCGGTTGGAGAACACGATGCGCGAGAACGGACGCGAGAAGCGGGCGAAGATCGTGCCGGTGAACAGCGCCAGGGTCAGGAGCGAGAAGAAGCCTTCGATCGCCACGATCACGTTGGCGTAGGTCGTCTGCGGCGCGAAGCCGGTGTAGTTCATCGACGAAATGGTCTCGAAGCTGAACAGGAACACGTCCCAGAAATTGCCGTGCCGGCTGTTGCTCAGGCCGGTGGGGTCGGCGAGATAGAGCAGGGCGAAGATCAGGTTGACGGTGACGAAGAAGCCGAACAGCCCGGCGAAGAACGCCCACCACGGCACCGTCAGGATCGCGTGATAGACATCGGTCCAGCGCGACTCGTCCTGACCCTTGACGATGGCGACGCGCTGGCCCGGCCGCGCCCGGTTCAGGTTGGGCGGGTTGCGCGGGATGTAGTCGCGGTCGTTGCTCATGCCGCCGTCCGGCCGGGCACGGCGCGACGGCCGGCAAGGCCTTTGCGGAAGGGGAGCGGATCGACTCGCGGCATGATGCTTCTCCTCGGCGCAGCATAGCGTATCGCCGTTCGCCGATGGAGAGGCGGCCGATCTCGGCGGGGCCGCTGGCGATGACGTGCAAGGGTCCGTAATCTCGCCCCGCGCGCGCGACGGAGGCGAAGATGCGGATATCCATTCTGGCGGCGGCGGCATTCCTGCTGGCCGGCGGGGCCGAGGCGCAGGGGCTGTGGAGCGTCTACGACGGTGCGTTCGCCCATGCCCGCTATATCGACCTCACCCATGCCATCGCGCCCGGCATTCCGGTGTGGCACGGCTTCAAGCCCTCGACCTTCGCGCCGGCTGTCAATCCGAAGACCGGCACGCCCTACACTTATGCCGCCGACGGCTTCGAGGCGTCGCATTACGAACTTCAGACCGACCAGCTTGGCACCCAGTTCGATCCCCCGGCGCATTGGGCGCCGGAATATCCCGCCATCGACGAGATACCGGCGACCTATGCGCTCCGACCGCTGGCCGTCATCTCGATCCTGCCGCAGCTCAGGAAGAATCCGGGCTACCAGATGACCGTGGCCGACATCCTCGCCTGGGAGAAGACCCATGGCCGCATTCCCGCCGGCTCGGTTGTCTTCATCCGGTCGGACTGGTCCAAGCGCTGGCCCGATCCCAGGCTCGCGAGCGAAACGCAGTTTCCCGGCGTCACGCTGGCGGCGCTGAAATTCCTGCACCTGGAACGCCATATCCTGTTCCACGGTCACGAGCCGCTCGACACCGACACCACGCCGACGCTGGAAGGCGAGGCCTGGCTGATGCATCGCGGCTACGCCCAGGGCGAGGGCATCGCCCATCTCGACCAGGTCGCCGAGACCGGCTGCCTCGTCGCCTTCGGCTTTCCCAGGCTGAAGGGCGGCACCGGCGGCTACGCCCGCTACGTCGCGATCTGCCCGCCGGACTGGAAACACGGCGCGACCCCGGGCCCGGCCGACGCGCCGCTGCCCCGCTCGGCGCACCCGCTGCACTGGGATGCGAAAGCCGGCACGCGCGTGCGGTGAATCGGGTTCAAGCGAGCGGCGCGGGCTGGCCGCGCAACAAGCCCTCCACGCTCAAATCCTCGTCGATCCGCGGCCAATGGATGCCATGCCCGGCGGCACTCGTCTCCCAGATGCGGCGATGCTCGGCAGACGCCGCTTGCAACTTGGGAAACCAAGCAAGCGGCGCGCTGACTTTCCGTCCATCGCGCAGAACCACGAGGAGCGCGTCGTCGGTCACCTGCACATCTTGCACGCGCGGATCAGTGACGGATGCCGAAATAGCCATGCCAAGCCTCAAGAAAGCGGCCTCTTTCAGCCCTTACCTTTTCTTCGAGCACGCGGATGTCGCGTTGCGAGAAGCCGAAGTTGCGGGCAAAAGAAACCGGTTCCAGCCAGAATTTTACACTATTTTCGGCCCGGTCGACTTGGATATGGGGCGGCTCATTACCTTCGTTGCTGAAGAAATAAAACCGATAGCCATTCCACAACAGCACCGTTGGCATTGCCGCGTCACGCCTTCCCGCTCGCCTTCAAGTAAGCCACCCACTTCGCGCGCTGCTCGCGCCCCAATTCGTGCAGGTAGTCCCAGCTGAACAGGCCGGTATCGTGACCGTCGTCGAACTTGATCCGCACCGCGTAATTGCCGACCGGCTCCAGGCCCAGGATCGCCACATCGGCCTTGCCGGTGACGATCTGCTTCTGTCCCGCGCCGTGTCCCTGCACTTCGGCGCTGGGCGACTCGACGCGCAGATACTCCGCCGGCAGCACGAAGCGCTCGCCGCTGTCGTATTCCACCGTGAGCTGGGTCTTGGCCGGATTCAGCCGAAGCTCGGTCGGCCAGGGCCGCGTCGCCGCGCCGCTCATTTGGCGTCCCGCTCGGCATCGCTGAGCTCGCGCGCCTCGCCCGCCAGCATGATCGGCACGCCGGCACGGATCGGAAAGGCGAGGCCCGCCTGCTTGCTGACCAGTTCGGCGCGCGCGCGGTCGTAAGCGAGCGGCCCCTTGGTCACCGGGCAGACGAGGATTTCGAGCAGTTTGGGATCGGGTTCCATCGCCCTAGTTCACCATGTTCGAGCCGGACGCGGCGCCCGCCATCTCCAGCAGCGCCAGGAGGGTATTCACCCGCTCCGGCCAGTCGCGCGCTTCCAGCAGCGCCTGCTTCTCGTTGGGCTCGAACGGGCACAGCATCGCGAGCGCGTTGACCAGCGTCTCGGCCGGCGCGTTCATCACGCTCTTCCAGTCGGCCTTGAGTTCGCGCCGCTGCAGATATTCGTTGAGCGCCGCCAGCAGCCGCTCGCGCGGGAAATCGGCATCGTCGCGCTCGGCGAGGTCGCCGGCGAACGGCGCATAGTCCGCCGCCACCTGGCGGTACGGCGTCCGCGCCGCGATCTCCAGCGAGACGCGGAAGCGGCAGATCCCGGTCAGCGTGATCAGGTAGCGGTTGTCGTCGGTCTCGCGATAGCCGGTGATGCGCCCGGCGCAGCCGATCGCCGACAGCGCCGGCTTGAGCGCCTTGTCCTCATGCTCGGTCGGCTGGATCATGCCGATCATCCGGCTGCCCGACAGCGCCGCCTCGACCAGCGTGAGATAGCGCGGCTCGAACACGTTGAGCGGCAGATGCCCGCGCGGCAGCAGGAGCACGCCGGTCAGGGGAAAGATGCCCAGCGTCGGCGGCAGATCGTCGATGTTGTGATAGCGCCCGGCCATGAAGCCTCAGGAGAAAAGAATCGAGGAAAGCCGCCGCCGCCCGCTCAGCGTGCGCGGATCGGTCGGTCCCATCGCCTCGAACAGCGTCACCAGGTGCTTGCGCGCCGCGTCCTCGTTCCACTTGCGGTCGCGCCGGACGATGTCGAGAAGCTGGTCCAGCGCGCCGTCGCGGTCGCCGGCGCCGTCGAGCGCCAGGGCGTAGTCGTAGCGCGCCTGCAGATCCTTGGGATCGGCGTCGACCTTGGCCTTGGCGGTTTCGAGGCCGCTCGCCGCCGCCGCCGATTGCTCGCGCAGCTTGAGCTCGGCCTGCACCGCAACGATCGCCTCGTCGTTCGCCGCGTCGGGCCGCACCAGTTGCAGCGTCGTCTTGGCGCGTTCGAGATCGCCGCCCTTCAGATAGCAGCGCGCCAGGCCCGCCACTGCCTTGGGATGCCCCGGCTCGTCCTGCAGGACATGGGCATAGGCCTGCGCCGCCTGGCCGACATCGCCGGCGTCGAACGCTTCCTGCGCCACCGCCAGCACCTCTTCGGCGTGATCGTGCCCGCCATGGCCGCCGCCGGCCAGCCCCGCCACGAACTGGCGCACCTGGCTCTCCGGGATGGCGCCCATGAAGCCGTCGACCGGCTGGCCGTTCTTGAACGCGAACACCGCCGGGATCGACTGGATGCGCAGCTGCCGCGCGATCTCCTGGTTCTCGTCGATGTTGACCTTGACCAGCTTCACCGCGCCCTTGGCCTCGGCGACGACTTTTTCCAGGATCGGCCCGAGCTGCTTGCACGGGCCGCACCACGGCGCCCAGAAATCGACGATCACCGGCACTTCGCGCGACGCTTCCAGCACGTCGGCGGCGAAGGTCTCCAGCCCGCTGTCCTTGACATGGGGGGTTCGTCTGTACCGCGGCCGTTGCGCCCGCCGGTTTCGCCGATGTCAGGGGCCTTCCGCCCGGTCCGATCAAAGCCATGTGACATGCTCTCTTGCGACTGCAAGTCGAAAGATGGTCGCTATGGAGCGGAAAGAAAAGGCCTCGGCTTGATGCCGCCCGGTTCCCGTTCCACCATCGCCCCCTCGCCCCGAAGGGATATCGCCATGCCGTTTGCCTTGCGTAGCGCCTGCGTCGCGGTCGCACTGTTGCTGGTCGCCGGCGCCGCCTCCGGCCTGCCGCTGACCAAGAAGACCATCGAGCTGAAGACCAGGCGGATGGAGATCAGCGTCTCCTACCCGCAGACCGGCAACACGGCGATCGACGCGGTCCTCCTCGCCTATGCCCGCGGGCAGGTCGACACCTTCAAGGGCTACGCCAAGGATTTCATGGGCGACAATCCCTACAGCCTGGACGTCGGCTACGACGTCGAGCGCAATGACGGCAAGATGCTGGGCCTCTCCTTCGGCGAGAGCGCCTATACCGGCGGCGCCCATGGCAGCAACACGATGACCGCGTTCAACTTCCTGCTCCCCGACGGGGCGCAGGTCTTCCTGCCCGAGATCGTGGACGGACAGCGCGGCATCGACCGCGTCAGCAAGCTCGTCGTCCCGCGCCTGATCAAGGAGATCGCCACCGGCGAAAGCGCGATGAGCGACCCCGACTGGGTCGGACGCGGCGCCGGCCCGCTGGCCGACAACTTCAAGGTCTTCGTCTGGCTGCCGGGCAAGCTCCACATCTATTTCCCGCCCTATCAGGTCGCGGCCTATGCCGCCGGGCCGCAGGAGATCGTGATCGACCAGAAGGACCTCAAAGGCGTCATCCGCGCCGACTGGCGCGCGCCCTCGGCCTCCTTCGATTGCGCCAAGGCGAAATCGGGAATCGAGAAAGCGATCTGCGCCGGCGCGCCGCTCGCCCGTCTCGACCGGCAGATGGCGGAGGCGTATCAGGCCAAGCTCGCCGGCGTGTCCTCCTACGACAAGCCGGGCGCCGACAAGCTGCGGAACGAACAGCGCGCCTGGCTCGCCAAGGTGCTCAAGACCTGCAGCGGTCCCTCGCCCGGCGCCTGCCTGACCCGGATGTACGGCGCGCGCCTCGCCGACCTCACCCGGGCGCCGCAATAGCGATGCGCCTCAGCCGACGCCATCTTCTCGCCGGCGGCGCGGCGCTCGCGCTGGCGCCGCTGGTCGCGCGCGCCCGGCCGCAGCCCGATCTCGACGTCGCCATCGTCGGCGGCGGCGTCTCCGGCGTCTATGCCGCCTGGCGTCTGCGCCAGGAACAGCCGCATTTGCGCGTGAGCCTGTTCGAGGCCTCCGACCGCATCGGCGGCCGCCTGCACTCGCTGGCGTTCCCGCAGGCGCCGCATCTCGTCGCCGAGGCCGGCGGCATGCGGTTTCTCAAAGCGCACGCCCATGTCTCCGGCGTGATCGACCGGCTCGGCCTGCCGACGCGCTTCTATCCCATCGACCGCGATCCCAACCGCATGATGCTGCGGGGGGCGGAACTTCTCGCTGAAGGAAGTGGCGGCCGGCCGCGCCCGCTTTCCCTACCGCGTCGCCGACAAGGATCAGACGCCGCAAGCCGATTTCTTCGGCCGCGCCATCGACCGGATCGTGCCCGGTGCGACGCGCATGAAGCCGGCCGACTGGGCGAAGATCCGCCGCGGTTATCGCTACAAGGACCGTCTGTTGCAGGACTGGCGCAATCGCGACCTGCTGCTGCAGGGCATGAGCGCCGAACAGCTCGCGCTCGTCGAGGACGGCTCGGGCTATGACGACTGGATCGAAGGCGAGACCGGACTCGACGAGATGGACTATTTCTTCGTCCACGACGACGAGAGCAAGCCGTTCTACACCGTCGCCGGCGGCTATCAGCGCTTGCCCCTGACCCTGGCGGCGCAGGCCGCCAAGGCCGGCGCCGTCGTCGCGCCGGGCACGCGCCTGGTCAGTCTCACGCGCGAACGCGGCCTGCATCGTCTCACGCTGCACGACGCGCGCGGCAGGCAAAGCGAACGCAGCGCCGCGCGCGTCATCCTGGCGCTGCCGCGCCGCGGTCTCGAGCGCATCGAGAATTTCCCCGACGCCAGGGCCGATGCGCGCTTCGCCCGCCTGATCGCCTCGGTGACGCCGATCCCCGCCTGCAAGAGCCTGCTGCTCTACAAGCGTCCCTGGTGGCGCGATCACGGCATCGTCGAGGGGCGCAACGTCACCGACATGCCGGCGCGGCAATTCTACTGCCTCGGCTCCGAGACGGCGCGCCTGCCGTCCGAAGACACGGGCGGCTACGGCGTGCTGATGGCCTATTGCGACATGAAGTCGGTCGCGGCGTGGCGCAAGCTGGTGGCGAAACCCGACCCGTCGGGTTTCACGGCACTCGCCGGCGACTCCGCGCTGGCGCGAGAAGTCCACCGCGAGGCGACGCTGGTCATCGGCAAGACCGATCTCAAGCCGCTCGCCGCGCGCTTCCAGGACTGGAGCGCCGATCCCCATGGCGGCGGCTGGCACTACTACGCGCTGGGCTATGACGGCGAAGCCGCGAGCCAAGCCATGCTGAAACCGATGCCCGATCGCGAGCTCTATGTCTGCGGCGAGGCCTATTCCCGCGCCCAGGGCTGGGTCGAAGGCGCCCTGGAACGCGCCGAGACGATGCTGGAACGGCATTTCGGCTTGCACAGGCCGGGATGGCTGTAAGCTCCACCCTCCCCTTGAGGGAAGGTCAGTACGCCTTCAACCGCGTCTCCAGCCCGGCCTTCACGCCGTCCCACTCGCTCGCCAGGATCGAGAAGTACACCGAATCCCGATAATAGCCCTGCGGCATCCACATATGGCCGCGCAGGATGCCTTCTTCCTTCGCGCCGAGCTTTTTCAACGCGGCGCGGCTGCGGGCGTTCTTCGCGTCCGTCTTGAACTCGACCCGGTTCCAGTTCTTGCCGAATGCATTCGCCAGCAGCAGGTATTTCGCTTCCGGATTGACCGCGCTCGCCTGCGCCGCGCGCGTGTACCAGGTCGAGCCGATCTCCACCTTGGCGTCGCCCGGCGCGATGTTGAGATAGGCGGTCGCGCCGACGATGGCGCCGTCGCCCAGCCGCCGCACGACATAGACGATCATCCGGCCGCTCGCCTGCTCGTCCTCGAACCAGCCGAGGCGCGCCGCGAAGCCCTGCGACGTGTCGAACGGCATATAGGCGAACAGGCTCGCATCCTGCGCCGCCGCGATCAGGCCGGCGTGATGGCGCGTCTCCAGCGGCTCCAGCGCGACGAAGCGGCCCGTCAGCGTGCCGCCGCCCAGCGGTTCGACCTTTTTCATGGCGTCTTCCGGCGATTTCTCGAAGTACAATCGCAAACAGGCGGCGGACTGAACACGTCCTGCCGTTCATGGCGGCCAAGCGAATTGTGACAATCGCGGATTGCGATAGTGGCGCGCGCGGCACAGCGTCCGGCAATCTGTTGCATTGCAGCATCTATCATGTTGACAAAAACTTTGCCGGGCCGTCACGGTATCGACAACGATAAAAACATCAGGGAAAAGCTCCGGGCGGGTCGCGTAATTTGCGCGGCGTGCTGCCGCTTTTTCGAAGGGGAATACCGACGATGCCGTTGAAATCCATCCGCCGCGTTTCGCTGGCCGCCGCCTTGCTCGCGTCGGTCTCTGTCCCCGCCCTTGCGGAGCCGATCGAGACCGTGGTCGTGACCGTCGAGCGTCACGCCGAAGATCTCCAGCGCGTGCCCGAATCGGTGGCGACGCTCAGCGACGACGCGCTGGCCTCCATCTTCCAGTCGGGCCAGGACATCCGCGCCCTCGCTTCGCGCGTCCCCAGCCTCTACGCCGAATCGTCCAACGGCCGCGTTGCGCCGCGCTTCTATATCCGCGGCCTCGGCAACACCGATTTCGACCTCGCCGCGTCGCAGCCCGTCTCGATCATCGAGGATAATATCGTTCTCGAGAACATCGTGCTCAAGAGCGCGCCGCTCTACGACATCGCCAGCGTCGAAATCGACCGCGGCCCGCAGGGCACGCTGTTCGGCCGCAACACCACCGCCGGCATCATCAAGTTCACCACCGTCAAGCCGAATGACGTGTTCGATGCCTATGCCTCCGCGTCCTATGGCGAGTTGGGTACCGCCAACGTCGAAGGCGCGGTCGGCGGGCCGATCACCGATACGCTGTCGGTGCGCGCCTCGGCGCTCTATCAGCATCGCGACGACTATATCGACAACACCTTCCTGGGCGTGAAGGACGCGCTGGGCGGCTATGACGAGCGCGCCGCGCGCGTGCAGGTCGAATGGAAGCCGCTCGACAATCTCAGCGTCCTGGTGAATGTCCATGGCCGCTCGCTGGAAGGCACCGCCGCGATCTTCCGCGGCAACGTCCTCACCAAGGGCAGCAACAGCCTCAATGCGAGCTATGTCTTCGATCAGGTCGCCTACAATGGCGGTTTCTACGTCCCGACGGACGAAAATCCGCAGTCCTATGACGGCATCGGCACCAGCGGCGAGATCACATACGAGACAAACGGGGTGAAGATCACCTCGATCACCGGCTATGAGTCGACCCATGGCTTCAGCCGCGGCGACATCGATGGCACGTCGACCCAATTCAACGACACGCAAGACAATGTGGACTACCTGCATCAGTTCACGCAGGAGCTGCATATCGCGACGACCGATACCGGCCCGCTGTTCTGGCAGGTCGGCGCCTTCTATTTCAGCACCAAGTACGAGGTTCAGACCAACCCGTTCTTTACGCCCATGCCGACCTTCGTGCGCCAGTCCAACACGTCCTGGGCCGTGTTCGGCCAGGCGAGCTATCAGCTCACCGACGCCCTCAAAGTCACCGGCGGCATCCGCTGGACGTCGGACGTCAAGGCCTTGACCGCGGACGGCAACGGCTTCAATCCGAACCTGCCGATCCTTGCTCCCGTGAAACTCAACGGCAACAATATCAGTTGGGACGTGAGCGCCGCCTATGCCCTCGACGAGGACATCAACCTCTATGGCCGCATCGCCACCGGCTTCCGCGCGCCGTCGATCCAGGGCCGCGATCTTGCCTTCTTCGGCGAGCCTTCCATCGCCCGCTCGGAGACGATCACCTCTTATGAAGCCGGCATTAAGATGCTGCTCGCCGACCACACGTTGCGGCTCAATCTCGACGGCTTCACCTACTATCTGGCGCATCCGCAGTTCTCGGCCATCGGCGGCGTCGGCAACACCATACGCCTGATCAACGCCCGCGGCGGCCTAGCCTATGGCGTCGAGGCGGACGCGGAATGGACGCCCGACGAGAATTGGGTGTTCACGGCCGGCTTCTCGTACAACCATACCGAGATCAGGGACGCGACCCTCAAATACATTCCCTGCGCCGGCGGGCCGGCGGTGCCGCTGGCAAGCCTGATGTGCACGCCGACCGATCCCTACACGCTGGCGACCGGCACGGTGTCGCTCGACGGCAACCCGTTCCCGCAGGCGCCCGAGTACATCGCGAACGTTTCGGCCAAATACACCTGGCCGTTGGACAACGGAGGCGAAATCTACGCCTATACCGACTGGTATGTGCAGGGCTACACCAACTTCCTGCTGTACGAGACCAAGGAGTTCTTCAGCGACGGCAACTATGAAGGCGGCCTGCGCATCGGCTACATCCTGCCGAACAAGAACTGGGAGTTCGCGCTCTATGCGCGCAACATCACCGACCAGCAGAACCTTCAGGGTGCGATCGACTTCGCCAACCTGACCGGCTATGTCGGCGATCCGCGCGTGATCGGCGCCCAGGTGACGGCGCACTTCCACTAAGCACGAGCGAAAGCCTCTCCCGCCCGGGCGGGAGAGGCGCGTCGCGCTAGAGCGCAATCCGGAAAAGTGGAAGCCGGGTTTCCGCAAGATTGCGCGGCAATTCAAAAAGCTAGAGCCGCATTCTGATTCAAATTAAGTGAATGCGGCTCTAGGTTCTCTCCGGCAGCCGCAGCACTTTGGGTTCGTGTCCGGTGGCGCGGACGAATTTGAGCAGGTCCGACGCCGATACCGCCGTCGTGCGGTCGTTGCGCAAGGGGTGGAAGTTCAGCGGCGCCAGCGCCAGCAGGCCTTCGTCCAGCACCAGCGTCACGGCGCCCGCGCCGTCGTTCATCACTGCGAACGGCGTCACCGCGCCCGGCTCGATCCCCAGCGTCGCGACCAGCAGCTCCGCCGCGCCGAAGGAGAAGCGCGGGCTTCCCAGCGCCTTGGACAGCGCGTTCAGATCGATGCGCAGGTCGTCGCGCAGCGTGACCAGCCACAGCCCGCCCTTCTTGTCTTTCAGGAACAGGTTCTTGGAATGCCCGCCCGGCTGGCTGTCGTAAAGCCGCGCCGCCTGCTCGACGGTGAAGACGGGTTCGTGCGCGTAGGTCGTCCAGGCGATTCCCAGCGCACGGAAGCGGCCGTAGAGCGCGGCCTCGCGCGCCGCGGCGCTGGGCAAGGGATCTGCGATGGGCACCGCGCCGTCTATCCGCGCTGCGCCAGCTTGGTCATCAGGTAACGCGACATCCAGGCATCCCGCGCCGGCCGGGCGAACAGCACCACCGCATGCCGCCGGCTGAAGCCGAATTCCTGCTCGATGGCGAGCAGGATGTCCATCCCGGCGAGCAGTTGATCGGCGGTGAAAACTTTCCCGGCGCGTTTGAGCTCCTTCAGGATGGCGGCGCCCGTCGTCGCGTCCTTGATGCCCGAAAGATCGAGCGCATAGGGCTGCCCGGCGTCGGCGGCGGCGCGCACGGCCGCCGGATCGGCCGGCACGTCGAGCGCGACCCAATCCTGCGCCACGGCGTCGGGATGGCGCAGCGTCGAAACCTCCCAGCTCGCGCCGCCCGCGAGATAGACCGACCGCCGCTCGGCGAGACCGGGATTGTCCGCGGCGGCTTTCCGCAGCAGCGGCACGAGCCGGTCGCGTATCCGGGCCGACGCCTGGGCGAAGCTCTCGCCCGGCTTGCGCTGCGCCGCAACGAGGCTGGCGAACGTCTCGGTGCCGTAAGGTAGAAGCTCGAAGGAGTGATATTCGTCGCTGAAGAAATCGCGCTCGGCATAACAGGCTTTGGTATTGCCGCTGCCGACGTCGATCACCAGCGCCTCGTAGACGCGCCGCCGCGGCACGATCCAGTCGAAGGTGAAATCGCATTCGCGTGCCGGGCTGACCACGTCGGTCTTGATGCCGGTCGTTTCGAGGATTGCGGCCCGCACGGCGGGCAGAGCAGCGAAATGCGCCGCGCCGCTGCTCGCGACGATGAAGATGCCCGCCGACGGTATGTGCGCCGCCTGCATGCGGCGGACGAAATCGCCCACCGTCTTGACGACCAGCGGGGCATTGGCCGCGTCCTGGAGCGAAGCATCCACGTCGTCGTAATGCTCGACCATCGCCCGCTTGAAGGCGGTGTAGCGGTCGTTATCGGTCACGGCTTTTTCCGACAGAAGCGCCCGCGCCCGCGCCGGCGAAATGCGCCATACCGTGCCTTTGACGCCGCTCGCTCCGATCTCGATGGCGCCGAACATGTCGGTCGCGGCGAGGTTCGCCGTTGCCACGCGCGGGACGAACGGCGCCTTGTCCGCGGGCTCGCGCAGCACGATCACGATCCAGGCGAGCAGGGCGACCGACCCGGCGAGGCCGACCAAACCGCCGATCACCAGCAACAGCCCCTGGCCGGTTTTGCCTGTTCCACCCCATGCCCGCCCCCGTCCCCAGGCGCGCAGTATAGCAGATGCGGCGAAAAAATCTCGGCGAACCGCCATCGGGCAAGAGCAGCGCCCGGTAATAACGGCGGCGCGCATCTTGTAATCGTCACGATTCGCTGAAATCCTGAGGCCGGTCGGTGGCAGCCGGGGGGCGCTCTACTTTACATCCATCAGATTCATCTGGGACGACGGGTATCGCCATCGCGGCAATGCTTGGGGGCGCGCATGAGCATCAATCTGGTTTCGGGCCTTGCCTATTTCGCCTTGCTGTATGTTTTCGTGTTCGGGCTGTTCACGTCCGCCGTCCATATGATCCTCGCCGGCATCCGCGTCTTCCGGCACCGGCCGGCGCAGTTTGAACTGGCTCGTCGCCGGACGCTGGCTCGCCGTGCTGGCGGGCCTCGCCTGGCTGGCGAGCCTCGTGCTCATCGCGCTCGCCGCGAACGCGATCGGGCTCGACACGGCGCTGACGGAAAAGATCATCAAGGGCCTCGTCCTGGTCGGCGTCGCTCCGGCCATCATCGTCCCGGTCGTCCTGCCGCTTGCCGAAGTCGCGCGCCAGCACCGGACGTCGTCCCTGACGCTTGCGGTCGCCTCGGTCGTCGCCTTTCCGTGATCGTCGCGTTCACCACGACTCTGACCTACGGCTATGTGGTCGGCGACGCGCAGTTGATGCCGCGGCTGCAGGACGGCGTGCACGTGATCGAAGACGACAAGCCCGTGAACGGCTATCTGGACGCCGATCTCTATCGGGTCCGCGCCCTGGAGCCCGCGACGCCGGGTGCCGCCAGGCTCTTCGACGTGCCGCCGGTTACGCCGGAACTCGTCACCATGTCGCCGCAGACCTTCGAAGCGAACCGCGCCGCCCTATGGCTCGAAATGTCGCTCGACAACATCACCTTCGAGGGCCTTCCGGCCTTGTTCGGGCTGGATATCAGCGGCCTCGACCTCAACAAGGAAAGCGGCGGGTTCTTCGTCACCTTCTTCGCCTGGATCTTCCACATCGTCTATCCGTCGCTCTTCTGGAGCGTCGCGCTGCTGCTCGTCCGCTCGCTTTTCCTCTTTGCCCGGGCCCGCATCCTGGCGGCGGGCTGAGCGCGACGCCAAGCGGTCACGGCACCAGGCGCTTGATCCATTCCGGCAGCGCGAAGGCCGCGGCGTGGACGTCGGCGTTGTAGTAGTCCGTCTTGATCCGTGACTTCTTGAACGCCGCCGCCGCCTTGCGCGCCCCGGGCCGGCGTGCCGAGCGTCTTGGCTCCCTTGCACGCCCAGGACAGCGCCATGAAGCCGCCGATATAGGTCGGCACCACGCTCAGATAAAGACCGGAACGCGGGAAGAAGCTTTTCAGTTCCTCCCAGCGCCTCGGTGATCTCCCAGGGCTGGTAGAACGGCACGCCGGTCTGGAAGGTGGCGAAGCCGTTCGGCTTCAGCGCGCCCTTGACGCGGTCGTAGAAGGTCTCGCCGAACAGCGCCTTGCCGGGCCCCACCGGATCGGGACGGTCGGCGACGATGAGATCGAAACGGCCCTTGTTTTGCGCTCTTCCGAGATATTCGAAGGCGTCGGCGACCTCGATCTTCAGGCGCCTGTCCTTGAACGCCTTGGCGTTGATCTCGGCGAAATGCTCGCGGCACAGCTCGATCACTCGCCCGTCGATGTCCACCAGGACGACCTCCTTGACGCTCTTATGCTTAAGCGCCTCGTCGGCGATGGACAGATCGCCGCCGCCCACGATCATCACGCGCTGCGCCTTGCCGTGCTCGAACAGCGGCAAGTGGGTAAGCATTTCCGCGTAGGCGCTCTCGTCGCGCGTCGTGATCTGCACGATGTCGTCGAGCGTCATGACGCGGCCGTTGGCGACGGTGTCGAAGATGCGGATGCGCTGGAACTGGCTCTTTTCCTCGACCAAAGGCTTGCCGGAAAGCTCCATCGACTGGGCGTAGCCCTTGTGCAGACGCTCCTTGAAACTGTTCGCCATGACGTCGCTCCGACAAGAATTGTGACAGTGGCCAAAGAAAGGCGAGCGCCTTCTAAGGCGCGTGCGCAGCGCTGTCGAGAGCGTTCGCCGAGACGCTCGCGCGCGTCGCGGCGCGGCGACGCGGACACGCGTCAGCATAATTTTTACGTTTGGATGACAAATTTTCTTGCATGGGGGGCCGACATACATATATTCGCCCCTGTTCCCGCGAGGGGACAAAGCGGCGTGACGGCATTCCGTTCCGCCGCTTTCTTCTTGAGAACGAAGCGTCCGGAAGTCCGTAAGGCCAAGGCGCAGGTGTCAACTCTAACAGGGTAGGTGCCCGAAATGGCTAGGCTCGAACTTGTTGCGGCGACCAAAGAAGCAAGGGCGCCCCGCGTCCGCACTTCCGCGAAGACCGTTCGTCCCGTCGTTGTCCCCGCGGTCAACGACGATCACAAAGACCACTTTATTACCCGCAACGGCATCACTTATGCGGGAAGTCACTTGATCATCGACCTGTGGGAAGCGGACGGTCTTGGCGACCGCGACCGTATCGAACAGGCGCTGATCGATGCGGTGAACGAGGCGGGTGCGACCCTGCTTCACATTCACCTGCATACGTTCACCGACGGCGGCGGATTTCCGGCGTTGCGGTGCTGGCCGAAAGCCACATCTCCGTCCACACCTGGCCGGAGAAGGGCTATGCCGCGTTCGACGTGTTCATGTGTGGGGACGCCCAGCCGCGCAAGGCGATGGAAGTCTTCAAGCGGGCGTTCAACCCCGGCCGCGTCGTGATCGGCGAACACAAGCGCGGCGTGCTCTAAGTCAGAGCGCTCCGCGTTAACTATAAAGGGCGGAAATGGCGGTCGAAAGCCGTTTCCGCCCTTCGCCTTTGCCCCGATACTGTCTCGTTCGATCCTTAGGCTCCGCCGTGGCGGCGGGCGATGGAGTATGGGAGTGGCGGAGCGGTACGACGCTGCGGTCATCGGCGGCGGCGCGGACGGTTTGGCGGCGGCGGCGATGCTCGCCCGCGCCGGCAAGCGCACGATTCTGCTCGAGCGCCACGAAACCGCCGGCGGCCGCCTCGCGACGCGCCAGTTCCATCCCGGCTTCTACGCCTCGCCTTTCGTCGGCGACGTCGCGCCGATTCCCGACGATCTGTTCTGGTCGCTCGATCTGGCCCGTCACGGCGCGCTGTGCGCCCCGGTGCCGGCGCCCGCCGCGCTGTGGCCGGAGCGCATCGTCACCGCCGCCGGGCCGTCCGGCGAGGCCGCGTCGCGCCGCGCCGCCGCGCTCGCCGTCGCCCGCGCGCCGGAGCCGCCGCCGCGCTGGAACCCGTTCGCCGCACCGCTGCGCGCCGACTGGCCACCGGAAAGCTGGACGCACCGCTCGCTGCTGGAGGTGTTCGACGGCCCGGACGAGCAGGCGCCGCTGTTTGCGGCGGCGGCGCTCGAGGGGCGCAGCGCCGATCCCTACGCCGCCGGCAGCGCGCTGCATCTGCTGGCGCCGAGCGGCGGCGGCGTGTGGCGCGGCGGCCTGGGCGGGCTCGGCGCCGCGCTCGTCGCCGCCGCCACTGCTGCCGGCGCCGAGATCGCCTGCGGCCTCGAAGTCTCCGACATCCGCTGCACCAGGGGCCGCGCCACCGCGCTCGGCCTCGCCGACGGCAGCGAGATCGCGGCCCGCGCCGTCGTCTCGACGCTCGATCTCAAGCGCACCTTCCTCTCGCTGCTCGCCTGGAGCGAGCTGCCGCGCGATCTCGTCAAGCAGATCGGCGATTTCCGCATCGCCGGCGCCGGCGCCCGCCTGCTGGTCGCGCTCGCGGCGCCGCCGCGCGCCCCCGCCGGGCTGCTGCGCCGCCCGCTCCATGTCCTGCCGGACGTCCGCCGCCACATCGAAAGCCACCTTGCCTGGCGCGGCGGCGTGCTGGCGGAGGAGCTGCCGCTGACGCTGCGCTTCGAATCCGCGACCGACCCCGGCCTCGCGCCGCCCGGCGCCGCGGTGATGGGCGTGACCATCGCCGCGGTGCCGCACAGGCTGTTCGACGGCGTCTGGACGCATGACAAGCGCGCCCGCCTCGTCGCCCAGACGCTCGGCGCCGTCGAACAGGTCTTTCCCGGCCTCGCCGCCACGGTCCTCGCCACCGAGCTCGTGGTGCCGCCGGATATCGAGAACGCGCTCGGCGCCACCGCCGGCGATGTTCTGGGCGGCGAGATCGCGCCCGACCAGATGTTCGCTTTCCGCCCCGGCTTCCTGCGCAAGAGCCCCTATACGCCGGTTGACGGCCTCTATCTCGCCGGTCCCTCCGCGGCCGCGGCGCCGCTCGCCACCTGCGCCGCCGGCGCCGTCGCGGCTGAGGCCGTGCTCGCCGACCTCGCCCGGGGCAAACTGCCATGAGCGAGCGCGTCGACGCGGCGGTGATCGGCGGCGGCGTCGCCGGCCTCGCGGCAGCCGCGCTGCTCGCCAAGGCCGGTCTGCGCACGCTGCTGTTCGAACAAACCGCGAGCGTCGCAGGCGTGGCGGCCGAGCCTGCCTTGCGCGCGCTCGATCCGCGCCTCGTCAAGGACCTGAAGCTCGCCCGGCACGGCCTCAAATTCACCGCGCGCGATCTGGCGCTGACCTTTCTTCGCGCCGGCGCCCAGCCCGTGAGCTTGGTGCGCGACCGCCACGCCACCGCGCGCAGCCTCGCGGCGCTGTCGCCGGCCGACGCGTCGGCCTTCGCCCGCTTCCACCGCCAGCGTCTGGACCTCGCCCGCGCCTTGCGCCCGATCTGGTGGGACGGCCGCCCGGGAAGCGAAACCAGGGGCGCGCTCGGCCCCGTCCAGCGCGATCTGTTCGACCGTCTGTCGGTGACCAGCGCCGCCTGCTGGCTGGCGTCGCTGTTCGAATCCGACGCGCTCAAGGCCGCTCTCGCCTTCGACGCCGCGGCGGCGGGCTTCGCGCCGTCCGAAGCCGGTTCGGCGCTGGCGCTGCTGTGGGACCGCGGCACAGGAGATGTGCGGCCTCCAGGGCGCCGTCGCGCTTCCCGGCGGCGGCGAAGGCGGCGTGGCGCAGGCGCTCGTCCGCGCCGCCGAGGGTGCCGGTGCGACGCTGCGTGCCGGCGCCACGGTGGCGCGCCTTCTGGTCGACCGCGTCGGCGTGCACGGCGTCGAACTCGCCGCCGGCGAGCAGATCGAAAGCGCCGCTGGTGCTCTCCGCCGTGAGCCGGACGCTTGAGCGCCTCGCGCCGACGGCGCTCTGCGGCCTCGGCGCCGCCCGCGCCCGCCCGCGCCCCCGCGATCGGCTCGGCGACGCTGGTCTTCGGTCTCAACCGCGCGCCCGATTTCGCCGGCCGCCGCATCGTCGTCGCCGAGCGGCTGGAGACCTACGAGACCGCCTTCGCTGCCGCGCGCCTCGGCCGCATGCCCGCCGAACCGGTGCTGGAGCTGATCCTGCTGCCGCCCGAGGGCCCCGCCGAGCAACTCGCGAGCCGCGTCCAGCTTTTTCGCGCGCGCCTGGCCGGTTCCGCTCGGCGACGGCTTCGATTCCCGCGCCCTCGCCGACCGCGTGACGGCGATGATCGCGCGCCTGTTTCCCGGCTTCGCCGCCGTCAGTTGCGACGTGCTGCCGCCGCGCGCCGATACCCCGTCGGTCGCGCGCCTGCTCGGCGGCGCCCAGGAACGCACCGCGACGCCGGTCGGCGGCCTCTTCCTCTGCGCCGCCGAGCCCGCCGACGCCGTTTCCGGGCGCGCCGCGCGCCACGCCGTCCACGCCGCCCTGGCGCGGCATCGCGGAGGAGCCCGATGAGCCTTGCCACGCCGTTCCACGCCCGCACCGCGGAAGCCAACCGCGACAATCTGTGGACCGCCCGCGGCCGCTTCACGCTTCCGACCGCGTTCGAAGGCGCGGCGCAGGAAGCGCTCGCCGCCCGCTTCGCCGTCGTCGTCTCGGATATTTCCTGGCGCTGGCGCGTCCGGCTGGAAGGCGCCCGCGTGCGCGATCTCGTCCAGCGCCTCTTCACCAAGGATGCCGCGGCGCTGGAGCCCGGTAAGGCGCTGAAGGCGCTGTGGCTGAGCGACGGCGGCGGCGTGCGCGGCGCCGGCGTCGTGGCGCGCTACGGCCGCCAATCCTTCGAGCTTATCGCGGCGGCGGAAGACGGCGACTGGATCGCCGGCGCCGCCGCGCTGTTCGGCGTCGCGGTGCGCGACGTCACGGAAGAGGAGGGCGGGCTCAGCCTCATCGGCCCCCTATGCCGCAAGACTCTTCGCCGCGCTCGGTTTCGATCCCGCGCTCGAGCCGCTGGCGTTCCGCAAGGTCTTCTGGCGCGGCCTCGACCTCACGCTGTCGCGCTTCGGCGAGCACGGCGGCTACGAACTGTGGTGCAAGGCGGACGACGCGATGCTGCTGTGGGATCGCATCGCGCGCGCCGGCGAAGCCTTCGCGCTGGCCCCCGCCGGCCTGGACGCGATGGACACGCTGGATCTCGAAGCCGGCGTGCCGCGTCCCGGCCGCGACTATGACGGCGCGACCGCCGCCGCGGCGGCCGGGCCCCTGGCCGGCGAACTGCGCCTCGCCTCGCTGATCGATCCCGAGCATCAGGGTTTCAACGCCGCCGCCGCCGCGCGCGACGCCAGGCCGGGGCGCAAGCTCGTCGGCCTTGTCCTCGACAGCGCCACGCCAGCGCCCTTCGCGCCGCTGCGCGCGGGCGGTGCCGTCGTCGGCCGCACGCTCGGCTCGCGCTATTCCGGCGCCCTGCGCCGCGCCATCGCGCTCGCCCAGCTCGATGAAGGCCACAGCGGCGCCGGCCTCACCCTCATCCTGCCGCCGTCGCGCGATTTGCTGCTGCCAACCGTGGCAGCAGCGCGCGTCGTGGACTTGCCATTCCTGCCCGCTCCCGATCCACTTGCGCCATGAAGCACGCAGGCCCCAAGGCGCTGGACCGGCTCGAGCCGCTGCTCGCGCAACTGCGCCGCCACAACCGCGCTCAAGGAGAAGTCGCGCGGCTGCTTCTATCTCGGCGGCAAGGGCTTCTTGCATTTCCACGAGCACGGCGCCGACGAGATCTATGCCGATATCGGCCTCGGCGACGATTTCGCGCGCCTGCCGGCGATGACGCCGGCGCAGCACAGGGCGATCCTCAAAACGACGGCCGCGGCGCTGGCCGACGGAACCGCGAAGTCCGGCCGTTGAAGTCCCGCGAGGCGTTGGCGACAGTCGGCCCGGAATGATGATGGATCCGGATGCCGATCTGGTTCGGCGCGTCGGTCTGGGCGACCGCGCCGCGGCTGAGGCGCTCATGGCGCGTCATCTGCCGGTGATGCTGGCGCTGGCGCGGCGCATGCTGTCCGACCCCCACCGAGGCCGAGGACGCGGTGCAGGACGCCTTCATCCAGCTCTGGACCCCACGCCGCGCGCTGGGAGCCGGGCCGCGCCAAGTTCGGCACCTGGCTGTACCGCGTCACGCTGAACAAGTGCTACGACCGCCTGCGCCGCCGCCCCACCGCGCCGCTGGAGGCGGCGGCCGCGGTTGCCGACGCCGCGCCCGGTCCCGAGGCCGCCCTCCAGAACGCCGCGCTCGCGGTGCAGATCGAGGCGGCGCTGGCGGCCCTGCCGGAGCGCCAGCGCGCCGCCATCCAGCTTTGCCACTATCAGGGCTGCGGCAATATTGAAGCGGCGGAGATTCTGGGGATCAGCGTTGAAGCCTTGGAATCGCTGCTGGCGCGGGGCCGCCGCACGCTGCGGGCAAGGCTGGAGCATCTGAAGGATGGTTAGCATGGACGAGGGCAAAGAGAGCGCCGAGGAGGCGGCCGGGCTGGACCGTTTGCTGGCGCACGCCGAAATGCCGGTGGTGCCGGCGGCGCTGGGGCGCCGCATCCTTGCCGATTTCGACCGCGTGCATACAGGCCGGACCTGGGCGAACGCTTGGCGTCGCGCCGCCGAAGCGGTGTGGCCGGGCGCGCCGCTGTGGCAGCCGGTCGCCGCCTTCGGCCTCGCGCTCCTGATCGGCGCCGGCGTCGCCGTCTTCGCGCCGCTCGATATTCCGCAGCAGGACGATGCCGGCGCGCATGTCTTCGCGCTCGACGCGGCGCCCGATACCGACGCCGGCAAGGGGATATGACATGAGCGACACGCCTCCCAAGCGCCGCCGCTCCTGGCTGCTCATCGTCTCGCTCTGCCTCAACATCGCGCTGGTGCCGGTGATCGCCGCGGTCGTCGTCCGCGCCCTGCACCGCGACACCCAGATCGGCTCTGGCGGCATCCTGGCGCCGCGCTCGGTGATGGCCGCGATCCCGAGCGCGCGCGGCCCGATCCAGAAGATCGTCGCCGCCCACAGCGCGAAAATCCTGAAGCTGCGCGAGGCCTCGGCCGGTGCCCGCCGGCAGGCCTTCGCCGCCCTCGCCGCGCCCGACTACACGCCGGCGAAACTCGCGGACGCCCTGAACGCCGTCACCGCCGCCGACACCGCCCTCGAAGCGGAGACCGTCGCCCTGATGGGCGAGAGCCTCAGCGCCCTCAACCCCGCCGAGCGCGCCGCGATGGTCGAGAAAGTGCGCAAGCGCAACCGCTCCTGGCTATGGCGCCTGTTCCGTCCGAAGACGCATTGAATTTGTCCTCTCCCGCGAGCGGGAGAGGACGAAAAATCCTGCACTTAGCGCAGCGAAGCTAAGTGCTTGGATTTTTCTAGGTGAGGGGTACTGGCGTGGAGCGCCGATTTCCCTCACCCCACCGCTTCGCGGTCGATCTCTCCCGCGAAGGGCGGGAGAGGTTATGCTGCCTTCACAACCCCGCCCGGATCTCCGTCCAGGCATTCACCAGTTCGTCCTTGTTCTTCAGCCGCTCCTGGAAGATGCCGCTTTTCAGGAAGGTCTCGACGTCGCGCGGCAGGCCGATCTCCTCGAACGTCTTGTTCGGGATCTTCGCCAGCACCGTCGAATTCGCCGGGCCGTCGCCGATATGCTCGATGGTGTAGGTCGCGGCCTGGTCGGACAGCGAGGAATCGATCAGCGCCAGCGCCTTGGCTTCGTCGGACGGGTCCTTGTGCATGACGAGGCCGCAGACGAAGGTGAAGATGCCGCCCGGCGGCTGCATATAGGCGACCGGCTTGCCCTCGCGGTGCAGCGAGGCGTAGGTCGCCCGCCAGGTCATCGCCGCCACGAGCTCGCCCGATGCCAGGCCTTGCGCCAGGTCGGTGTCGGAGCTCGTGACCATCCGCGTCTGCTTGATCAGCTCGCGCAGCTTGGCCTGGACCTTCGTCCATTGCTCCGGGGTCATGTTGTAGGCGTCGATCCCGATCATGTGGGCGATGAACGGAATGGTGTCGGCGACGCCGTCCAGCACCGCCACGCGCTTCTTGTATTTCGGGTCGAACAGGATGTCCCAGCTCTGCGACTTGACGTATTCCGGGGCCAGGTCGGTGCGGAAGGTGATCGAGGTGTTGCCGAAATAATGCGGCACGAACCAGACATGCGTCTTGTCGATCCAGATGCCCGGCAGGTTGCGCAGGGTCGGGGAAATCTTCTCCCAGTTCTTCAGCTTGGTGACGTCGATCGGCGCCAGCAGCCCCGCCTCCTGCCAGCGCGGGAATTCGTAGGAGCACGGCCCCATCACGTCGGGCTTGAAGCCGGCGCGCATCTTGGCGAACGCCTCGTCCTCGTCGGCGAAGATCGTGACGTTCGGCTTCTCGTTGTAGGTCTTCTCGTAGTCGGCGAGGAACGGAGGATCCATGTAATCCTCCCACTGGAACAGCGCTACCGGCTTGCTCCCGGCCGGCGCGGTCTTGCCGTCGTTCTGGCCGCAGGACGCGGCGGCGAGCGGCAACAGGGCCAGCACCGCCAGTCTCGAAAACAACTTCATTGTCCCCTCCGCATCCGTGATGGTGGAAAACTAGGCGGCAAGCGCCGCCCGCGCAATCGTTCCGCTAGCTTCGTCCTTCACTTTATGCCCGCCGGGCTTGCGCCTATGATGTGCCCATGAACAAGGCATCTCCCCTCCCCAGCTTCGCGCGTCCCGCCTTCGTGGACGAGGCGCGCGCGCAGTTCGAGCGGCTGCTGGCCCGGCATCCCGACACCGAATGCGTCGATGCCTTGATTGTGGACATCTCCGGCACCATCCGGGGCAAGCGCCTGCCGCTTGGCCTGGCGTCCGGCCTGTTCGAGAACGGCATGCAGCTGCCGCGCTCGGTCTATCTGATGGACGTCAAGGGCGAGATGGTGAACCCGTTCGGCCGCGGCGTCGGCGACGGCGACCCGGACGGCACCGCCTGGCCCATTCCCGGCAGCCTGTCCTGCGTCTGGGGCGAGGGGCCGAGGCGCCTCCAGGTCCTCACCACCATGCGCAACGAGGACGGCGCCCCGACCGCGGGCGAGCCGCGCGCCGCGCTGGAGCGCGCCCTCGAACGCTTCGCCGATCTCGGCCTGACGCCGGTCGTCGCGCTGGAGCTGGAATTCTACCTGATCGACCTGCAGCGCGACGCTTTCGGCGCGCCGCAGCCGCCGCGCGATCCGCGCACGGGCGTGCGCGAGCGCGACAACGCGGTCTATTCGATCGACGATCTCGACCGCTACCGCGCCTTCCACGCCGCGCTCTGCGAAGCGGCGAAGGTGCAGGACGTTCCGCTCGGCGCCGCCTCGTCGGAATACGCGCCGGGCCAGTTCGAGATCAACCTGCAGCACCAGGCCGACGCGCGCCGCGCCGCCGACCACGCCATCTACCTCAAGCAGATCGTCAAGGCCGCCGCCTTCGCCACCGGCTTCCAGGCGACGTTCATGGCCAAGCCCTTTCCCGACCGGATCGGCAGCGGCATGCACGTCCACACCAGCATGGTCGACCGCCAGGGCCGCAACATTTTCGACGACGGCACCGCGGAGGGCTCCGAGGCGCTGCGCCACGCCGTCGGCGGGCTGCAGGCGCTGATGCCGGAATCGATGGCGCTGTTCGCGCCCTCGCTCAACTCCTATCGCCGCTTCGAGCCCGACATGTTCGCGCCGGTCAACCGCCGCTGGGGCTACAACAACCGCTCCGTCGGCCTGCGCATCCCGGTCGGCCCGGGCGCGGCGCGCCGGGTCGAGCATCGCTGCTCCGGCGCCGATGCCAATCCCTACTTCGCCGCCGCCGCCGTCCTCGCCGGCCTGCATCACGGGTTGACCAGCAAGCTCGATCCCGGCGCCGTCGCCGTCGGCAATGTTTCGGGCGAACCCGACGCCGGGCTGCCCCTCAGCCTCGACGCCGCGCTGGCGCGCCTGCGCGAGGCGACGGTGCTGCCGTCCTATCTCGGCGCCGACACCGCCGCGCTCTACGGCGAGACCAAGCGCCTGGAAGCCCAGCGCTTCGCGAAGATACTCTCGCCCGTGGAATACGATTGGTATCTCTGAATCCAACCCCGATTGTCATGGCCCGCGAAAGCGGGCCACCCAGGTGACGTCTGCACGGGGCTTTCAGAATTGAGCTGCAACGAAATCGTCAAGGTTGGTGGCGCACCAACTGGGTGGCCCGCATTCGCGGGCCATGACACCGGAGAGGTGGAAATGCTCTACAAAATCCCCGGTCCGCCGTGCAGGATCGGCGCGCCGTTGTCGCCCCAGGCATAGGTCAGCGTCAGCCCGGCGCTCAGCACATTGCCCTGTTCGCCCTGGCGCTCGGCCACCGTCGCGTAGCGCCCGTTCAGCGCGATGTCGAAGCCCGGTCCCGGCGTGAAGCGCAGCGCCAGCCCGCCATAGGGTCCGTCCGTGCTGTAGCGGTCGATGGCGTAGCCGCCATAGAGATCGAACCAGAACCCGTCGTCCCAGCGGTCGCTGAAGGCGCCGCCGAACTGGTGCACTTCGCGCTCGGCGATGGAGAGCGGCACGAACGGGGTCGGCGGCGCGCCGGCATATTTGTGCGAGCCCAGGACATATTCGCCGTCGCCGTCATAGGTCAGGCTCAGCGGCCAGCCGCCGATGTCGTAGCGCAGGCCGGCATGCCAACCGATGGTCCGCGCCACGTCTTCGTCGCTGTGCGCGCCATAGCGCGTCGCGCGGATCTCGCCATTGGCCCATAGCCCATCCGCGATCGCGCCGGCGGCATAGATCGCGGCATAATCGCGGTCGCCGGACAGCGAGATCGCTTCCGCGGTGTCGGTATAGGGCTCGTGATAGGCGAGACGCAGGCCCATGCGCCAATCCCACAGGTCGCCGGTGAGGCCGAGCCGCCCACCGAAACCGTTGCGGCCGTACAGCACTTCCGCCGTCGCCATCGCGTCATAGACCGGCACGCCCAGGCCGAGCGCGCCGGAGACGTCGTTGTGATTGAACGGCGTGATCGTCAGGTTGGTCTGCCGCACCGCCTTGGCGTTGACCACCACGTCGCGCACATCGGCGAGCAGGCGCAGGCCGCCCCACATCGCGATCTCGGCATGGGCGCTGCCGGTGTACAGCGAGGCGCCATGGCTGTGCCGCCAGTCGGCCGCGACGGTGACGACGCTGGAGGCGCCGTTGCGGAACGCGTCATAGGCGCCGCGGATCATGGCGTCGAACGGGCGCTCGGCGGCGGCGCGGGCGTAATAGCCCGGCACCGATGTCCAGTCGCGCGCGCAGCAGCCGGGCGCCGGTGGCGCCTCGGCACGGCGCGGCTCCGGCGGCGGCGCGGCACCCGGCGCGCCGTCGCGCGGCACCATGCGCAGCGAGAATCCGTCGCTCTCCGCCTTGGTCATGAAGGTCACCGGCCGCCGCGCCCGGATGATCGCATTGTCGTAGCCGGCATAGGCCATCTCGACCCAGTCGGGCAGCTCGTCCTGCAGCGCTGCGAAGGCCTCGTCGCTCACCGGCCCATTGAAGTCGAAGGCGACGGTGTTCTGGGCGTCGTCGGCGCGCACCGATTTCAGCGACACGCCGCGGATGCGGAATTCGGCGTTGGGCGTGCGCGCGATGACGGTGAGCGGAGAATTGTCCTGGGCCAGGGCGCTGCCGCCGGCGGCGCACAGCAAGGCAGCCGCCAGGAACGCGGCGCGCAGATTTAATCCTCGCGGTCCAAGCGCCACATCCCCTCGCACGAAGCAGTTGGTGAATCCTCGTTAACCGGGGTTAACAAGTGGTAAAGACTCGACTCCCCCTCGTGGGGAGGCCGAAAAACATCGGGAGGCGCAGCGCAACGGCATTCGCATCACCCGATGTTTTTCGGGTGGGGGGAAGCGTCACGCCTTCGGCAGCCTGAGTTCGGCGACGCTGCCGCCGCCCGGCGTGCCGTCGAGGCGGATCGCGCCGCCCATCCGCCGCGCCAGCGACATCGCGATCGCGAGCCCCAGCCCGGCGCCGGTGGTCGCGCCCGGGCGGTCGAAGCGGCGGAACGGCTTGCCGGCGGCTTCCACTTCGCCGCGGGTGAAGCCGTGGCCGTTGTCGATCACCCGCGCCACCACCGCGCCTTCCTCCTCGATCACGTCGACCTGCACCCGCCCGCCTTCTTCGGTATAGGCCAGCGCGTTGACGATCAGGCTGGAGAGAACGCGCGCCACCGCGAGCCGGTCGGCGACCGCATCGGCGCCTTGCGCGAAGCCGAGCTCCAGCGCGACGCGGCGCGAGAAGGCGCGCCCGGCATGCTCGCTCACGCATTCCGCCGCCAGGGCGCAGAGATCGACCCGTCCCGGCGCCAGCGGATAGCGCCCGGCCTCGACATTGGCGAACTCCAATATGTCGCCGATCTTGGTGTGCAGGTTGCGTCCCGCCTCGTTGATGTCGTGCGCGTATTCGACGTATTTCGCGTGCCCCACCGGCCCGTAAAAGCCGCGCGCGATCACCTCGGAGAAGCCGATGATCGCGTTCAAGGGCGTGCGCAGCTCGTGGCTCATATGGGCGATGAATTCCGACTTGGCGCGGGAATCCTCGACCGCGAGGCGCTCCGCCTGCGCCAGCCGCACCAGCAGCTTGGCCTCGACGGGGCGCGTCGCGCGCAAGGAGCGGATCGCCAGCGACGCGCGCGCGCGGCGCTCGAACTCGCGCACGAACACCGTCGCGAGGCCGGCGCCGACCAGCGACGGGCCGAGGATCACGAAGAGATAAAGCGGCAGCGCCCCCGTCCACGCCGACAGCGCCGCGTCCTCGTCGATCCCGGTCCGCACCGACACCGGCCAGCCCGCGACCGCGACCGCGCCGCCGCGCCCGGGCCCGCCGGCGTCCTGCACCAGCACCGCATTGCCGGACAGCGTCAGCGCCGCGCGCGCCAGCATCCGCGCCGGCACCAGATCCTTGGCATCGAACGCCACCGCGACGATCTGGCCGTTATAGGGAAAGGTCAGAATCCCCGGCGCGAACACGCCGCGCCCGCCGCCCATGATCGCCGCCAGCGGCAGCGCCATGCTCTCGTCGGGATATTGCGTCGAAAGGGCAAGGCCGGTCGTGTCGAACACCGTGACGTTGCGCACCCCGAGGACCGCGCCGCTCGACGGCTTGCCGTCGGCGAAGGCCTTGCCGACGGCCGCGATGCGGTCCAGCGCCGCGCCGGCGGTGGCGGCGACGTCGGCGGCACGCTGCGCCTCGAAATACTGGGCCTGGGCCAGGGCATGGATGCGGTCGCTGCGCATCTGCAGCGCGGCGGCCGCTGCGAAGCTGCCGCAGATCAGGACGACGCAGGCCAGCACCGTGAAGCGGATATTGTACGTCGCCAGGCGCGCCGCGCCTGCCGCCATGCCCACCGCTGCGCTCCCTTGCGCCATCGCTTCTACGCACCCCGACAGGGGGGCAAGTGATTCGCCCTCAAGCGATTATGCGAATCGCCGAGTCGCTGTCATGCGTCATTAACGAATTTCGCAGCCCGGCGTTCACATTTCTTAATGCGCGCCGAGCATCTTGGTCGCGACCTCGAACAGGTTGGCCGACAGCCCGTCCAGCTTGCTCAGGGCTTCGAGTTCCTTGCGCATCAGGCCCTGGCGCCCCGTATCGTAGCGCCGCCAGGCTTCGAACGCCCCCGCCATCCGGGCCGAGACCTGCGGGTTGATCTTGTCCAGGGTCGCGATGGTCTCGCCGACCAGGGCATAGCCCGAACCGTCCGCGGCGTGGAATCTGAGGTGATTGCCCGAGAACGCGCCGACCAGCGCGCGCACGCGATTGGGGTTCTTGATGTCGAACGCCGGGTTCTTCATCAGCCCGCGCACCGCGTCCGCCGTGCCCGGCAGGCAGGATCCGGCTTGCAGGCTCATCCACTTGTCGAGCACCAGGGGATCGTTCTTGAAGCGCTCGCGGAAGTGGTCATAGGCCGCCTGGCGCCGGGGCGACTCCATGCGCGACAGCGCCGCCAGGCCCGCGATGCTGTCGGTCATGTTGGTGGCGCCGCGGTAATGCGCGTCGGCCAGCGCCGCCGCCGCCGCGTCGTCCGCCGCCGTCAGGTAGCGCAGGCAGGCATTGCGCAGGGCGCGCCGCCCGGCCGGGCCGGCGCCTGGATCGAACGCGCCCGGCGTCGTCATCATCTCGTACAGCGCCTTGATCCGCGGCCCGTGAGCGGCGGCGACGGCGCGGATCAGCGCGATGCGCGCCGCGAAGATGCCGTCCGGCTCCGGCGTCGCCATCGCCTGCGCCAGCTCGGTATCGACCGGCGGCAGCAGCATGAACGCGGCATAGGCCGGATCGTCCTCCGCGTCCTTCAGCACCGCGCCGATGGCGTCGATATAGCAGGCCTCGCCCGACAGCTTGCCGCCGTTCTGCGCCGCCTTGGTCAGGATCTGGGTCGAAAGCTTCTGCGCCGCTTCCCAGCGGTTGAAGTCGTCGATGTCGGACTTCATCTGGAACGCCAGCTCGTCGCTGGTGTAGCCGGTGACGTAGTTCGCCGGCGCCGAGAAGTGCCGCCCCAGCGACACCAGCGGCTTCTGCGCCACGTCGACGAAATGGAAGGTCTGTTCCGGCCCCGTCAGCTCGACGACGCGCTCGTCCGGCCCGGTCGCGCTCTCGCCCTCCAGCGTCAGCGGCATCGGATTGCCGTTCTGCCCGATGAAACCCAGCCGCACCGGTACGTGCATCGGCTGCTTGACCGGCTGCCCCGGCGTCGGATTGAGCGACTGCTTGAGCGTCAGCGCGAAGGTCTTCTTCGCCGCGTCATAGGCGCCCTTCATCTCGACGGTCGGCGTGCCGGCCTGTTGGTACCAGCGGCGGAACTGCGTCAGGTCGCGGTGGCAGGCGTCCTCGAAGCACTTGACCCAGTCCTCGACCGTCGCGGCCTGGCCGTCATGGCGCTTGAAGTAGAGGTCGGTCGCCGCGCGATAGCCCTCCTTGCCGACCAGCGTCTGCAGCATGCGGATGACCTCCGAGCCCTTCTCGTAGATCGTCGCGGTGTAGAAATTGTCGATCGTGATGTAGCTCTGCGGCTGCACCGCATGCGCCAGCGGCCCCGAATCCTCGACGAACTGGCGCAACCGCAGCATGCGCACGTCCTCGATGCGCTTGACGCCTTCGGAGCGCATGTCGGCGCTGAACATCTGGTCGCGGAAGACGGTCAGGCCTTCCTTCAGCGAAAGCTGGAACCAGTCGCGGCAGGTGATGCGGTCGCCGGTCCAGTTGTGGAAATACTCGTGCGCCACCACGCTTTCGATCCGCGCATAGTCGTCGTCGGTCGCGGTCTCCGGCGAAGCCAGCAGCAGCTTGTCGTTGAAGATGTTGAGACCCTTGTTCTCCATCGCGCCGAAATTGAAGGCGCTGACCGCGACGATCATGAAGATGTCGAGATCGTATTCGCAGCCGTATTTCTCCTCGTCCCACTTCATCGCGCGCTTGAGCGAATCCATCGCGTAGGCGACGCGCTTCTCGTTGCCGTGCTCGCAATAGATCGCGAGCGCCACTTTGCGTCCCGACATCGTGACGAAGCTGTCGTGCAGCACGCCGAGATCGCCCGCCACCAGCGCGAAGAGATAGCTCGGCTTTGGGAAGGGATCGTTCCAGGTCACGAAGTGCCGCCCGCCCGCCGCCTCGCCGCGCGCCACCGGATTGCCGTTCGACAGCAGCACCGGGTATTTCGCCTTGTCCGCCTCGACCCGCGTCGTATAGACGGCGAGATTGTCGGGGCGGTCGAGGAAGAAGGTGATGCGGCGGAAGCCCTCCGCCTCGCACTGGGTGCAGAACATCCCGTTCGAGGTATAGAGCCCGTTCAGCGTCGTGTTGTGCTCGGGCGAGATCTCGGTGACGATTTCGAGCGTGAACGCCGCCGGCAGGTTGCGCAGCGTCAGCGTCTCCTTGGTCAGCGCATAGTCGCCCTCCGCGAGCCGGCGCCCGTCGATCGCGACCGAGATCAGCTTGAGCTCTTCGCCGTCCAGCGCCAGCGCCGCGCCGGCCTCGCCGGTGCGTTTGACTTTCGACGTCGCCGTCACCCGCGTCGTCGCCGGATCGAGCGCGAAATCGAGCGCGATTTCGCCGATATGATAGTCCGGGGCGCGGTAGTCCTTGAGATTGATGGCGCGCGGCTCTTCGGTGCGCATGAGGCATCCTGGTTCGGGGCCGCGCACCTTATCTATATGCCGCCGCCGCCGGAAGGCCGCTCAGTGAACCGTGATCCCCAGGCAGCGCAAGGATATTCCCGTTGCCCAGGGACGCGCGCAATCAATCCCCGCCGCGACCGGCCCGAGGTCCTGAAGCCGCAGCCGCGCCGCGCGCGCCACGGTGTCGGGATGATCGCTGACCCAGTCGCGCGGGCAACCCGCCTTGCCGCAGACCTTGCTGTCGAGCCGCAGCAGAAGGTCCGCCATGTGCGACGGCTTCAGGTGCATCGAGCGCAGCACCGCGGCGCTGTCGTCGTCGGCCTGGCTCTCCATGCCGCGCGAATAGGAGGATTGCAGGATGATGGTCGGCAGCAGCGCCGCCATCTGGCTCACCTGGCTGACGTCGCCGGTGAAGATCGCCAGCGCCGCCGGCAGCAGGGCCGCCTCATAGACGAGCTGCAAGCCATGCGCATGATCGACATGGCTCATCTCGTGCCCGAACACGCCTTCGATCTCGGCGTCGTTCTTGATCAGGGCCCACAGCGAGTCCGTCATCACGATGGTGCCGTCGGGCAGCGCGAAGGCGTTGGGCCCGAACGCGTCGGGTCCGCCCATTCCCTTGCGCCCGGCGCGGAACACCAGGCGATAGGCGCCGAGGCCGCCGCGCGCATGCGCCGCCACCTGCATGAACAGCTTGGTGGCGCGGAACTGCTCGCCGGCCTTGAGCTTGGTCGCGGTCAGCGCGGTGTGGTCGAGCACGCGCAGCGTCTGCTCCGACATGGTGTGCGCCACCGCCGGCAGCGTCGCGCGCGCCAGCCACTCCGCGCCGACCGGGATGACCTGCGCGAAGACGTAATATCCCGCCAGCAGGGTGACGATCAGCGAGGCCAGCACCACCGGCCAGGCGCGCTCCAGCCGGTCGGTGAATTTCCCGCGCCGCCGCCGGCGCAGCGCCCAGATCAGGCTGTCGGCGGCATCGTTGTCCTCGGTCTCGAAGCGCCCGCCGTCCGGCAGGTCGAAGCGCCGCGCCAGGCTGGCCAGCCGCGCGGTGATCTTCACCTGCCGGCCCAGGACCTCGTCCAGCACCTGGCCGTGCTCGTCCTCGATATGCAGGATGCGCACCGGCACGACGCTGGCGCGCGCCGGAACGAAGCGCGCCGCGTTAGGATAGAAATAGCGTCCCTCGAGCTCCGTCATAGCCCGAACCCGAAGTCGAAGACGCCCGCGATCTCCTCGCCGATGGCACTCTGCTGCTCCAGCGCCTCGGCGGTGAAATCGTCGAGATCGCTGTTGGCGGCGAGCGCATAGCGGCTCATGCGGTAGCGCGCCAGGCGCACCCGCGCGAAGGGAAAGAACAGCCCCAGCGTCGCCAGCGTCAGCAGCGTGTTGCTCACCACGATCCAGCCGAGGCGCCAGGGCGAGATCCGCGAGATCAGCTTGTGCCCGCCTTCCAGCGTCGCATTGCCGATCGCCAGGTTGGTGACCATCGCGGCGACGAAATTGGTCACGAACAGCGCGGTGGAGCCGAACAGCAGGGCGACGATCACGGTCGTCGCGCCCTCGTCGATCGGCAGGTGGATGTTCTTGGTGTAGTCGTGCAGCCGCGTCGTCACCACCACGATCGCCGCCGTGCCGCCCAGAAGGAACGCGATGATGCCGACGATCAGCACGAAGCCGATCAGGTAGATCGCGTAGATCCGCCCCGCCGAGAACCGAGTCGCGAAGGCGCGGCCGCCGAAGCGGTGGTGGTTGACGTAGAAATAATCGTGCACCCGCCTGGTGTAGGGAATGAGGAAGAAGATCGCGAGCGCCGCCACCGACCACACGACATAGGCGATGAAGGCCTCGAAATAGGTCGCGGTGAAGCGGAAGCGCACATTGCGCCACGAGGTGTTGCGCGCGTTGAAGCGGATCGAGGAATTGGCGAGCCAGGGCAGGGCGGCGCCCAGGATCAGGATCCAGAACCCGACGGTCACCGGCACCATGATCGCGCTCAGCGTGTAGCCGGCGAACAGCGTCACCGCGATGGCGCGGCCGATCAGGATGCGCACCGCGCTGGCGTGATATTCGAAGGAATGTCCCGCGAGATAGGTGTTGCCGTAGAAATAGCGCTGGGTGCGCACCTTGGCCCAGGCGCTGTAGATCCCCAGCGTCAGCACGGTGAGCGCGACGTTCACCACCCAGATGCGGAAATACTCCGCCCCGCGGCCGCGGAACTCCACGGCGTGGATCGTGAGCGCGTCGTCTTGCGGCGCGTGCGATTCCGGCATCGGCTAAGGCCTGTTCCCCACTCGAGGGAACAGTATGAAGCGCTCGTGACGCAATCGCTACATTGTAACGATACAGGGTTAGGGGAGAGGGTTAATGATCGCCGTCGATGGCGGTCAGCACGTCCTGGGCCTCGTGCGCCAGCTCCACCAGGGCGCTCGGCATGTCCTCGCCGGAGCGCCGGGCCCATTCGATCAGGGCGGTGGCGAAGGCGACCAGCCGGGGGGCGTTGGCGATGGTCCGCGCCTGGCGCTCGATCTTGGGCGGGTCGAGGTCGTATTCGGCGCCCGGCACGCGCCAGCCGCCCCATTCCGCCTGGCCGGTGACCACGACGGGATAGGTGCCCGGCACCGGATGGCGGGCGCAGTCTTCCGCCGGCTGCCATTTGTTGCGCGCGCGCACGACGCGCCACAGATCGCCGTCGGGGCGCATCTCGCCCGTCGACGGCTCCTCGGCCTGCAATTCGTCGGCGGTGAACTCGCGCCCCAGGCCGACGTCGTAATGCACGCGGATCGGTTCTTCGAGGCCCTTGGCCCAATGCGGCACGACGTGTTCGATCAGCGCCCAGGTGCCGACCGGCTTCACGTAGACGCGTTGGCTCTTGTGGAACTGTGCTTTGGCCATTTGGTGAACCTGCGTTTACCCAAGGTAAGGCTATCAAAGCGGCATTAAGTCGGTGTTAAAACGCGGACTCGCTTTGGGCCAATTGCGTGTTCTATCGTCGGTTAACAGCACGACAGAACGGGACAGGGACGGCGATGAACTTCGATTTCTCCGACGATCAGAAAATGCTCAAGGACCAGGCGCGCAAGTTCCTCTCCGAAAAGAGCACGACCAGGACGGTGCGCGCCGTGTTCGAAGGCGAGCAGCATCACGACGCCGGCCTGTGGAAGCAGATCGCGGAGATGGGCTGGACCGGCACCGCGATCCCGGAGGAATTCGGCGGTCTCGGCCTCGGCTATCTGGAACTCTGCGTCATCGCCGAGGAACTGGGCCGCGCGCTCGCGCCGGTGCCGTTCTCCTCCACCGTCTATCTCTTCGCCGAAGCGCTGCTGATCGCCGGCTCGGACGAGCAGAAGAAGAAATACCTGCCCCAGGTCGCGAGCGGCGAGATCGTCGGCACCTTCGCCCGCGCCGAGGGTCCGGGCGCCGTGCTGCCCAAGAACATCAAGACCACGCTCAAGGCCGGCAAGCTCAACGGCAGGAAGATCGCGGTGGTCGACGGTTCGATCGCGGATTACGCGATCGTGCTGGCGCAGACCAGTGAAGGCGCCGGCGAGCGCGGCCTGCAGCTCGCCCTCGTCGACCTCAAGGGTCCGGGCGTCAAGCGCAGCGCATGCGCCACGCTCGACGCCAGCCGCGGCCATGCCGACCTCGTGTTCGACAATGCCGCGGCCGAGCCGCTGGGCAAGGCCGGCGAGGGCTGGAGCGATGCGAGCCGCGTCCTCGACCGCGCCGCGATCCTGATGGCGTTCGAGCAGGTCGGCGGCGCCGATGTCTGCCTCGCCATGGCCAAGGACTATGCGCTGAACCGCTACGCCTTCGGCCGCCCCATCGCCTCGTTCCAGGCGATCAAGCACAAGCTCGCCGACATGTATGTCTACAACGAGCTGGCGCGCTCCAACGCCTATTACGGCGCCTGGGCGCTCTCGACCGGCGCGCGCGAGATTCCGCTCGCCGCGGCCTCGGCGCGCGTCTCCGCGACCCAGGCTTTCGACTACGCGTCGAAGGAGAACATCCAGACCCATGGCGGCATCGGCTTCACCTGGCAGATGGATTGCCACTTCTATTACAAGCGCGCCAAGGAGACCGGCCTCGTCCTCGGCCCGCAGCGCGCCTGGAAAGACAAGCTCGTCACCGAACTCGAAACATCCAACGCGTAAGCGCGACCGGAACAGAACACGGGAGAATACCTATGGACTTCGAAGACAGCCCCGCGGAAGCCGCGTTCCGCAAGGAAGTGCGCGCCTGGCTCGACGCCAACGCCGCCAAGCGCACCGGCCGCAAGCAGATCGATCCGGAAGACCTGGAGAACGGCTCCGCCGGCGAGATGGCGGCGTCCAAGGCCTGGCAGAAGGTCAAGGCGAAAGCCGGCTATGCCCGCATCACCTGGCCCAAGGGCATGGGCGGCCTCGGCGGCACGCCGATGCAGTCGATCATCTTCGGCCAGGAAGAGAGCAAATACGACGTCGCCAATGGCGGCCCCTTCGCCATCGGCCTGGGCATGTGCATCCCGACCCTGATGGCCTATGGCGACGAAGAGGCCAAGAAGCGCTTCGTGTGGCCGGCGGTGCAGGGCGACGAGATCTGGTGCCAGCTCTTCTCCGAGCCGGCCGGCGGCTCCGACGTCGCCAATCTGCGCACCAAGGCGGAGAAGAACGCCGACGGCACCTGGACCATCAACGGCTCCAAGATCTGGACCACCGGCGCGCAGTTCTCCGACTACGGCATCATCCTCACCCGCACCGATCCCAATGTGCCCAAGCACAAGGGCCTGACGATGTTCTACATCGACATGAAGGACCCGGGCGTCGACATCCGCCCGATCAAGCAGGCATCCGGCGGCTCGGGCTTCAACGAGATCTTCTTCACCGACGTCAAGGTGAAGGACAGCCAAAGGCTCGGCGAAGTCGGCCAGGGCTGGACGGTGGCGCTGACCACGCTGATGCATGAGCGTCTCGCGGTCGGCGGCGGCACCGGCGGCGGCCTCGACGTGCCGCAGCTCATGGCGCTGGCGCGCAGCCTCGAGCTCGAGGACGGCCCGGCGATCAAGAACGCCGCGGTGCGCGAGAAGATCGCCGACTGGTATGTCCGCTCCGCCGGCCTGCGCTACACCACGATGCGCACCATGACGGCGCTCAGCCAGGGCAAGCAGCCCGGCCCCGAAGCCTCGATCGCCAAGATCGTGGTCGCGTCGAAGCTGCAGGACATCTCGGCCTTCGCGATGGAGCTCGAGGGCGAGGCCGGCATCCTCATGGGCGCCGAAGCGCCGGTGGGCGGCGCCTTCCAGGGCGGCTGGCTGTCGGCGCCGGGCCTGCGCATCGCCGGCGGCACCGACGAGATCCTGCGCAACATCATCGCCGAGCGCGTGCTCGGCCTGCCCGGCGACATCCGCGTCGACAAGGACGTCCCGTTCAACAAGATCCCGACGGGGCGTTGATCAGACTTACCCCTCCCGCGACGTGCGGGAGAGATTGGATAAGTACGCGAGGAAACATGCTCGGTTACGTCACCATAGGCGCCAACGACTTCGACAAGTCCAAGGCGTTCTACGAGAAAGCTCTCGCCGGCCTCGGCGTGCGCAAGACCTTCGCCAACGAGCGCATGCAGGGCTATGGCGTGAAAGGCCAGCCGGGCTCGCTCGTCGTCTGCGCGCCCTATGACGGTTCCAAGGCCACCCATGGCAACGGCACCATGGTCGCGCTGACCGCGCCGTCGCGCGCGATCGTCGACAAGGTGCATGCCGACGCGCTCGCCGCCGGCGCGGCCGACGAAGGCGCGCCCGGCATCCGCACCGGCAGCTTCTACGGCGCCTATTTCCGCGACGCCGACGGCAACAAGATCTGCATCTTCACGATGGGCGAATAGCGAATGGCGAGTAGCGAATAGGGTTGTCAGGATGATATAGGTTCCATGCTCCCATTCGCTGCTCGCTACTCGCCATGATCTCCTCGCCCTGCCTCAAAGTCTGCGTCGTCGACGGCCGCGCCGACATCTGCCTGGGCTGCGGCCGCACCCTGCCGGAGATCGCAAGCTGGGGCCGCAAGACCGAGGCCGAGCGCCTCGCCATCATGGCGACGCTCCCCGAGCGCATGCGGGCCAAGGGCATCGAACCGCCGGCGCCGCTCTAGCCGCGCTTCTTCCACATCTTCCAGTCCTTGCGCACCGCCTCCGCCATCCGCTCGGCGGCGTCGTGCAGCCAGCCGTCCTTCTGCTTGGCGAGATGGGCGCGGATCTGCGCCGTCGCGCCGCGCGTGCCGCGGTGGATGTTCGCGGTCTCCACCCCCATCGCATGCAGCACCTCGCGCCGCCCGCCGGCATCGGCGATGTCGGCGATCTCGATGCGCTCGCAATGCGGCGCCAGCCGCCGCACCACCCAGCCGGGCTCGACGGCGAGGAAGGGATCGTGCGGGCGGATGGCATGGGCGATGACCGCGGCGTGCACCGCCGGATCGTCCTTGCCGGTGCCGGCCCAGCTGCGCGCCGAGGGCGCCCGCCGCTTGGCCTCGCGCGCGACATTGCTGCGGTCGAGCTGGCGCACCGCGACGAAGCGCGGCAGCCCCAGGCTGCCCGCCCCGGCGGTGCGCCGCGCGAACCAGACGTCCGGCGCGCCGTTCGGCAGATGGCGCAGCAGCAGCGCCTTGGCGTCGGCCGGCGGCTCGGCCTCCTTGCCGTCCAGGATCTTCTTCCAGAACTTCTTCGGGTTTTTGCGGTCGCTCATCGCCAGGTCGCGCAGCACGCGGTTGGCCTCTTCGAGGACGAAGGGCTTGGCCTCGCGCGCCGCGATGGTCTCGCTGTAGCCCGCGAGGATTTCCCGGCACGCCGCCTTCGCTCCGGTCTTCAGGCTGCCTTCGCCGATCGCGATCAGCGTGCTGGTCGCGAGCCGGACCAGGTCGTTGCTGTAGGGCAGCGTCGCCGCCTCGTCGAAATCGTTGACGCCCCAGACCAGCCGCGCCTCGCCGTCGCGCCAGGTGCCGAAATTCTCCAGATGCAGGTCGCCGATGCCCGGCATCCGCGGCGCCTGCGCCGCCTCCGCGCAGAGCGCGGGAAATTGCTGCACCCAGCGATAATAGGTCGCGCGCAGGAAGCCGAAGGCGCTGTCCCGCATCGTGCCGTGCTTGATCTTCAGATCGGGCGCGTAAAGCTCGACATGCTGGGCCAGCCACGCCTCGTAGCTCGCCGTCGCTTCGACGATATCCATGGCCGCTCCGTTGTCCGGCGCCGCTTGGCGCCGGACAACTATGCCACGGTCAGGGGTTCGCCGCACCGTTGCGCGCGGCCAGGACGGCGTTCAGGACATTCAATCGGCCGTGCCCGAACTGGTCGTTGCGGCCCCCGGTGTAGGGCAGCGGCCCGATCTTGTCCGCGGTTTGCTTGATGATGTCGCGCACTTGCGCTTCCGTGAGGGATGGGTTCGCCGACAGAAGCAAGCCGGCGGCGCCTGCGACGATCGGCGTTGCGGAGGACGTTCCGTTGAACACGGCGTAATAGTCGGATCGATCGTAGCCGGCCGTGCCGGAAATGTCGGTCGTCATGTTGTGCACGCCCGGCGCCGCGACTGCGATTTCCGGTCCGAAACTGGAGCCCCACCAATGCTCGCCGTCGCGGCTCGACGGCGTCTTGAACTCGTCATACTCGTTGGTCGCCGACACCGCCAGCACGTTCGGCAGCGTGGCGGGAAACATCACCGGGCCGGGCTTGTTTCCGGCTGCGAAGACGATGACGCAGCCCCTGCCGCCGCGCCCTTGCGTCCGCGCCCGTTCGAACGCCGCCGCGAGACGGCCCGAAACCGGTCCGCCGCCCCAGCTATTGCTCAGCACGCTCGCGCCGTTCTGCCACGCCCAATCGATCGCGTCCGACGCGTTCAGATCGTTGAACACCCACGGACCGTGCGGCGCGTTGGAGTAGGCGATGCGGGCTGCCATAAGGCTGCAGCCGCCGCCGATGCCGCGGATGCCGGCATTGTTGTCCGGGATCGCCGCCGCCAGCCCGGCGCAGGCGGTGCCATGGCCGTCCCAGCTATTGGGGTCCTGGAAGCTGTCGCGGTCGATCGCGTCGAACGTGGCGACGATCGCGCCCTTGAGATCGGGATGGCCGGTGTCGACGCCCTCGTCGAGGATCGCGATCTGCACCGATGGGATGCCGCTCTGGATCGTCCAGGCGTCGACCGCGTTGGTGATGCGCGGCGCGTATTGGCTCGCCAGCAGCGGATCGCTTGCTTGTGCCGCCATGCCGGGCGGCGGGAGGACGCGAGTGAGATGCCGCCCGATCACGGCGAAGTCCGGTTCGGCATAGCTCAGATCGGGCTTCGCGGCTGCCACGCGGTTGCAGTAGTCGAACGGATCGGCGCCCTCCGGAAGCTGGACCACATATTCCGCGCCGTCCTCGCGGGTGACCGTGCCGCCGAGCTGCTCCAGCAGGGCGCGGTTGTCGCTCCCCGCCTGCTTGAAGCCGAACAGCGCACGATCGGTTGCGACCACCCGCTTCTCGCCGAGCTTGAACACCGGCGCCGAGCGCGCGACCTGGGGATGGGCGTCGAGTGCCGCCATCGTCCGGAGGGAGCGCTCCGCCAGCGCGATTCCGCCCTTCGCAACGGGCACGACCGTGATCTTCTCGTTCGGTACCTCGATACGGTCGGCGAAGGCTTCGATGCCGGCAAAGAGCGCGGCTTCCTTGCGCACGCTCATCTTCGCCGGCTCCTTGAACCGCACCGCGACATAGCCATCGTCCAAGGGAAGCGCCTGGGTCGCGCCGAGCGCCTTGTAGGTGTAGTTGGTCATCGTCCGCCTCACTCGAATGGATCGTCCCGCGATGGCGCTCCGTCGCGCCGCCGCTGCGCATCGTCGAATAACGGAAGAAGGGTCGACCGGTCCGTGACGGCCGTCACGCCGCAGGCGAAAAGCAGAATCTACGACGCGTCGCTCAGCTTGTCGCGCCCCAGCGGCCAGGGCTCCAGCATCCGTCCCGCCATCGCGCCGAGCCAGTCGAGCCCTTCGCGCAGCTTCACGTTCGCGCCGATCACGACGATCGACGGCGCGCTGCCGCCGGCGGCAGCGCCGAGTTCGCCCAGCGTCGTCACCACGACGCTCTGCGCTCCTTGCGTCGCATCGGCGACGATCGCCGCCGGCTCGCTCGCGGCGCGCCCGGCTTCGATCAGCTTCGCCGCGATCGCGCCCATCGTCTTGCGCGCCATGTAGAGCACCAGCGTCGGCGAGCCCTTGGCCAGGCTCGTCCAGTCGAGAGCGGGCAGGTGCCCGTCGGCGCCATGGCCGGTGATGAAGGTCACCGCATGGTTGGTGTCGCGATGCGTCACCGGAATGCCGGCATAGGCGAGCCCGCCGATCCCCGCGGTGACGCCCGGCACGATGCGGAACGGCACGCCGGCGCGCGCCAGCGTCAAGGCTTCCTCGGCGCCGCGCCCGAACACGAAGGGATCGCCGCCCTTCAGCCGCAGGACCCGCTTCCCCTTCTTCGCGAGTGAAACGAGCGTCCGGGAAATGTCCGACTGCTTGCACGACTTCACGCCCGCGCGCTTGCCGGCGAACACCAGCTCGGCGCCCGGCCGCGCCAGCGTGAGCAGCGCCCGGTCGATCAGCGCGTCGTAGAGGATGACGTCGGCGGCCTCGATCGCATGCGCGCCCAGGACGGTGACGAGTCCGGGATCGCCCGGCCCGGCGCCGGCCAGCCACACCCAGCCCTTGTCGAACGCCGGCAGGCCGAGCGCCTCCGCCAGCCGCGACGTCGCGCTGTCTTTCGAAGGCGGGGATAGGGGTGTGACGCTCATTTCACACTCGAAATTCGGTAATGCACTATAACGCCGATGGCTGGACTGTGAAATGGGGAGGCGCTAAGCCGTCGGCAATCCCGCCGGGAACAATCCCGTGGCGGAATGGTTGAACCTCAGTCCACATACGAAGGGGCCCATGACCGAAAAAGCCGGAGAAATGGTCCGCGCCAGCGGCAATTACCGCTGCGAGCGCTGCCACAAGACGACGCATTTCGTGCTCGACGAGCTGTTCACCAACTGCCCGCATTGCGGCTATGACATTTTCGACATCGCCAATCCGCGCTTCGAGAAGAAGGACGGCACGCTCGGCCCGCACGAGCCGGAACCCGACGGCACCTGACGCGGCGATATCGCATTTGCCTTGGCCGTCCCGCCTTGCGACATAGGCGGCATGACCCTGCGCACCGACCTGAAGCCCAACAGCTTCGACTACGAGAACCTGCCGCTCGTCACGCCCAACGGCTTTCGCGAATACGATGCGCGCTGGCAGTTCGGCAAGGAGCTGAACCTCACCGGCGTCCAGCTCCTGGGCCTTTCGCTCGGCAGCTATTTCCACGACCTCGGCATCCAGCCCAAGGTCGCGGTCGGCCATGATTTTCGCTCCTATTCGCAGTCGATCAAGCAGGCGCTCATCCTCGGCCTGCTGAACGCCGGCTGCGCCGTGCACGACATCGGCCTGGCGCTCTCGCCGGTCGCCTATTTCGCGCAGTTCGCGCTCGATTGCCCCGCCGTCGCGATGGTCACCGCCAGCCACAACGAGAACGGCTGGACCGGCGTGAAGATGGGGGCGCAGCGCCCGCTCACCTTCGGGCCGGACGAGATGACGGCGCTCAAGAACATCGTGCTGAACGGCACCGCGAAGCCGCGGCCTGGCGGCTCTTACACGCACGTCGAGAATTTCCGCGAGACCTATCTGGAAGCGGTGACCAAGGGCCACAAGCTGTCGCGCCCGATCCGCGTCGTCGCCGCCTGCGGCAACGGCACCGCCGGCGCCTTCGCGCCCGAGGCGCTGCGCCGCATCGGCGCCGACGTCGTGCCGATGGACGCCGAGCTCGACTACACCTTCCCCAAATACAATCCGAACCCCGAAGACATGCACATGCTGCATGCCATGGGCGACGCGGTGCGCGAGCACAAGGCCGAGCTCTGCCTCGGCTTCGACGGCGATGGCGACCGCTGCGGCGTGGTCGACGATGCGGGCGAGGAGATCTTCGCCGACAAGGTCGGCGTCCTTTTGGCGCGCGACATGTCCAGCCGCCACAAAAACGCGAAATTCGTCGTCGACGTGAAATCCACCGGCATCTACGAGATCGATCCGGTCTTGAAGGCCAATGGCGTCACCACCGACTATTGGAAGACCGGCCATTCCTATATGAAGCGCCGCACCCACGAATTGGGTGCGCTCGCCGGCTTCGAGAAGAGCGGCCATTACTTCATCAGCCCGCCGCTCGGGCGCGGCTATGACGACGGCATCGTCGCGGCCATCGCCGTGCTCGAAATGCTCGACCGCGCCGGTGCGAAGAAGATGTCGGCGCTGGTCGCGGACCTGCCCAAGACCTGGGGCTCGCCGACCATGGCGCCCGAATGCCCTGACGACAAGAAATACGGCATCGTCGATGCGATCACGCAGGAGTTCGAGGGCCTCAAAGCCAAGGGCGAAAAGGTCTTGGGCCAGAAGATCGCCAAGCTCGTCACCGTCAACGGCGTGCGCGTCACCCTCGAAGACGGCACCTGGGGCCTCGTCCGCGCGAGTTCGAACAAGCCGAGCCTCGTCGTCGTGGTCGAAAGCCCGGTGAGCGAAGCGGCGATGCGCGCCATGTTCGCCGACATCGACGCCCGCCTGCGCAAGCATCCCGAAGTCGGCGAATACGATCAGAAGATTTGAGCTGCTCGTCCTTCGAGCCAATAATTGTCATCCCCGGCGAGCGCGTAGCGCGAGGGAAGGGGACCCAGGTAGCAAACACCGTCACGGTGGTTGGCACCTGGGTCCCCTTCCCCTCGCTTCGCTCGGCCGGGGATGACAACAGCGTTGGATGTCAAAACCATTTCAGCCCCAACGCATCGTACAGCATCCGCGCCGCCGTGATCGCGATGAACAGCGCGAACATCAGCCGCAGGTTGCGGCGGTCGGTCATGTGGGCGATCTGCGCCCCGAACGGCGCCACGAAATAGCTCGCCGGCGCGATCAGCACGAAGCCGAGCAGGTTCACATAGCCGATCGAATAGGGCGGCAGTCCCGCCGCGCCCCATCCCGCGATCATCGCGCCGAGCGTCCCCGGAATCGAGATGATGAAGCCGAACGCCGCCGCCGTTCCCACCGCGCGGTGGATCGGCACGCCGCACAGAGTCATCGCCGGCACGCCCACCGTGCCGCCGCCGATCCCCATCATGGTCGAGACCCCGCCGATCCCCGCCGGCAGCAGCAGCCCGCCGAGCCCCGTCGGCAGGTGGTCGGCCAGCCGCTTGTTCTCGCCGAAGAACGCCAGATGCACCGCCACCGGAATCGCGATCGCGGCGAAGAACAGCGCCAGCGCCTGGCCGCGCGCGATCCCCGACAGCACGCTGCCGATCAGGACGCCCACCGTCATCGGCACCGCCCAGCGCCGCAGCAGGGCCCAATCCACCGCGCCCTTCTTGTCGTGGCTGCGGGTCGAGGAGAACGAGGTCGGGATGATGGTCGCCAGCGAGGTCCCGACCGCGATGTGCATCCGCACCCCCGGATCGATCCCCATCAGGTCGAGCACGTGGTAGAGCACCGGCACGATCACGATGCCGCCGCCGACCCCCAGCATCCCGGCGACCAGCCCGCCGACGATGCCGGCCAGCACCAGCCCCAGCGCCAGCTCGCCCAATCCGCCGCCCGATGCGGCCGTGAAGAATTCCATGCGATTCCGTTGTTTTAGGCCTGTCCGGCAGCGGCGCCGAGTGAACGGGCAATCGCGGCCCGGCGCAAGGACGGCAGCGGCGACCCGATTGACGCTGGCCGGCTAGAACTGACAAGATGTCAGTCGTCCGTTTTGCTATTGCCATCCATCCCGACCACCCGAAGAGCGCCCCCATGTCCGCCGCCGATACGCGCCGCCCCATCGACAAGGACGCCCTCGTGGCGAAGTACAAGGCCGAGCGCGACAAGCGCCTGCGCGCCGACGGCAACGCGCAATACACCCGCCTCGAACAGCAAACCGCGGTCACCGCCGCCGATCCCTACACGCCGTTCACGGAGCGCGCGCCCAAGACCGATCACGTCACCTTCGCCTTCGTCGGCGGCGGCTTCGCCGGCCTCGTCGCCGGCGCCCGCCTTTCCGAAGCCGGCATCGAGGACGTCCGCATCGTCGAGAAGGGCGGCGATTTCGGCGGCACCTGGTACTGGAACCGCTATCCCGGCGCGCAATGCGACACCGCCTCGATGGTCTACATGCCGCTGCTCGAAGAGACCGGCCACATGCCGAGCGAGAAATACGCGCACGCGCCGGAGATCCTGGAGCAGTGCCAGCGCATCGGCAAGAAGTTCGGCCTCTACGAGAACGCGCTGTTCCACACCGAGGTGCTCGATATCGTCTGGCAGCAGGACAAGCATGCCTGGCTGATCAAGACCAATCGCGGCGATGCCTTCACGGCGCAGTTCATCGGCCTGGGGACGGGCCCGCTGCACATCGCCAAGCTTCCGGGCATTCCGGGACTCGCGAGCTTCAAGGGCCACACCTTCCACACCAGCCGCTGGGACTACGCCTATACCGGCGGCGATCCGAACGGCGCGCCGCTCGACAGGCTCGCCGACAAGCGCGTCGCGATCATCGGCACCGGCGCCACCGCGGTGCAGGCCGTGCCGCATCTCGCCGGCGCCTGCCGGCAGCTCTATGTCGTGCAGCGCACGCCGTCCTCGGTCGACATCCGCGCCAACAAGCCGATCGATCCCGATTGGTTCTCCGGGATCGCGACGCCCGGCTGGCAGCAGCGCTGGCTGGAGAACTTCACCGCCAACCAAGGCGTCGGCATGGCCGAGGAGGATCTGGTGATGGACGGCTGGACCGACCTGTCGCGCCGCATCCGCGCCCGCATCGCGACCCTGCCGCCGGAACAGCGCACGCCCATGGGCATGTGGGCCGCCTGGGAGGAATCCGACTTCGAGAAGATGGAAGAGATCCGCGCCCGTGCGCAAGCCCTCGTCAAGGACGAGAAGACCGCCGAGAACCTCAAGGCGTGGTACCGCCAGCTCTGCAAGCGCCCGTGCTTCCACGACGAGTATCTCCAGGCCTTCAACCAGCCGCGCACCACGCTGATCCACACCGACGGCCAGGGCGTCGAGCGCATCACCGAAAAGGGCTTCGTCGTCGGCGGCAAGGAATACGAAGTCGACTGCATCATCTACGCCAGCGGCTTCGAGGTCGGCACCGGCTTCACCAACCGCTCGGGCTTCGACGTCGAAGGCCGCGACGGCCTCAAACTGTCGGAAGCCTGGAGCGGCGGCATGCGCTCCAAGCACGGCATCCACGTCCACGGCTTCCCCAATCTGTTCTTCAGCCAGCCGGTGCAGGGCGCGAACCTGATCTCGAACGTGCCGCACAACCTGACCGAAGCGGGCAAGACCATCGCGCGCGTCGTGAAGGAAACGCTGGCGCGCGGCGCCAAGGAGGTGGAGGTCACGGAAGAAGCGCAGAAGGCCTGGGTCGATCTCCTGCTCACCGGCCCGGGGCGCATGATCGGCATGGGCGACTGCACGCCCGGCTACTACAACAACGAAGGCCTCCCCGCCGGCCCCGAGGCCAGATACGCCGTGGGCTATCCCTACGGCGCGACGGCCTATTTCCAATACCTCGACGAATGGCGCAACGACGGCAAGTTCGACGGGCTGGCGTTCACGTAACCTCTCCCGCAAGCGGGAGAGGTATGCTCACGCAAATATCGCCACGTTCTGGCTCGCCGCGATCACTGGCGCGCCGTCGGCGTTCCACAGCATCATGGCTTGCGTCGAATAGCCCTGATGCGCCGTGGTCGCGACGCTCCGGATCAGCCACCAGCCGTCCGTCGTCGCCGGCGCGTCGGTCAGAAGATCGACCGTCCAGGTCATCGTGCTGATCGGCGCGAATTGGGTGAACCGCACCATGATCGCCGGCGGCGGCGCGTCGGCCAGCGCGATCAGCGGCACGATGCCGGCCCGCGCGCGCGCGTCGCGGTGGCGGAACCAGATGAGATATTCCGGCACGGCCCCCGGCGTCACCGGCCGCGCCCCGCCGGCCATGCGGCTCTCGAAATGCTGCTGGAAGCTGATCGGGCTGCGCTCTTGCGGAAAGAACGGCTCGCTGTCCGCGATGCTCTTCACCTTCGGCATCGCCAGCGCCTCATAGGCGATTGCCGAAGCGCGCGCGACGCCGAAGCTCAGCACCGCCCGCGCCGCCAGTCCCGCCTCGCCGACCAGGTCTACGCCGACGAACACCGCCGACTTGCCGCGCCTCAAGACGCTCGGCGTCATGGTCAGGAGCCCGGCCGCCGGCCCGATCAAGGTGAACTGCGCCGCGCGCAGCGGCGGCAGCTCCGGCACCGCGCGGCACGCCGCCTCGACGCACAGCGCCGCCGACAGCCCGCCATAGGCGGTGCGCCCCTGCAGCCAGTCGGCGGAGATGGTGGTGCGGAAGCTGCCCTCTTCCGCCTCGATGGCGGCGAGCAGGTCGGTGAAGGCGGTCATCGAAGGGTCCGATAGCGGTTGCCCGCGACTGTGCCAGCCGCGTTCCGGCCGGACAAGCCGGCAAGCTATGCCGCTTCGGCGGGGGCCCTATCCAGAAACGCCAAGGCCTCGCGCAGCACCCGCGCATCGGCGCCCTTGCGCGTCGCGTTCTCGCTCAGATGGCGGCGGAACAGCCGCGCCCCCGGCTTGCCGTTGAACAGGCCGAGCATGTGCTTGGTCATCGCATGCAGCGGCACGCCCTCAGCCACCTTGCGCTCGACATAAGAGACATAAGCGGCAACCGCCGCGTCCACCGCGCGCGCCGCGTCGCCGAAGAACCGCGCATCGACGTCCGCCAATATCGCCGGCGTGTGATAGGCGGCACGCCCCAGCATCACGCCGTCGACATGGCGCAGATGCGCCTCCGCCTCGCCCAGCGTCGCGATGCCGCCATTGAGCACGATGGTCAGCCCCGGGTTCTCCCGCTTCACGCGATAGACGAGCTCGTAGTCCAGCGGCGGCACGTCGCGGTTCTCCTTGGGCGACAGGCCGTCGAGCCAGGCCTTGCGCGCATGCACCGCGAACACGCTTACGCCGGCGGACGCGCAAGCCGCGATCATCGCGCGCAGCGCCTGCTCCGGCTCCTGGTCGTCGACGCCGAGCCGGCACTTCACCGTCACCGGCACGGCCACCGCCGCGCGCATCGCCGCGACGCAATCGGCCACCAGCGCCGGCTCGCGCATCAGGCAGGCGCCGAAGCGCCCCGACTGCACCCGGTCCGACGGGCAGCCGACATTGAGATTGATCTCGTCATAGCCGCGCGCGGCTGCGATCGTCGCGGCCTCGGCGAGCTTGGCCGGCTCCGAGCCGCCGAGCTGCAGCGCCACCGGATGCTCGGCCGCGTCGAAGCCCAGCAGCCGGTCGCGATTGCCGCGGAGCACCGCATCCGCCGTCACCATCTCGGTGTAGAGCAGGGCGCGGACGCTCAGCAGCCGGTGCAGCACGCGGCAATGGGTGTCTGTCCACTCCATCATCGGTGCCACCGCGAAGATTTTGCCGCCGGATTTCAACGATTTAGCCTTTGTATTCATAGACCTAAGCGTGAACAGGCTCTCATTTACGCCCATTTGTTCCCACTTGCGACCCGCTAACGGAGCATTAGCTTCATGAACCTAGGGTGGTATCTCATGTGAGGTCCAACCGTATGTCCCTGCCTCTTGACGACGAAGTCCGCCGGCTTGCGGCGCTCGGCGAGTATGGCGTCAAGGAGGCACTGGCCGAGCCGGGATTCGAGCGTCTCGTGCAGCTCGCGTCGAACGTCTTCGAAGTGCCGATCGCGCTCGTTTCCCTGGTCGAGGCGGAGCGCCAGATCTTCGCGGCGCGCGTCGGACTCGATGTCTGCGAGACCTCGCGTGACGTTTCGTTCTGCGCCCATGCCATCCGCGGCGACGGCATCATGGTCGTGCCGGACGCGACCAGGGATGTCCGCTTCCGCGCCAATCCGCTGGTCACCGGCGAACCTCACATCCGCTTCTACGCCGGCGCGCCGCTGCAGGCGCCTTCGGGCGCGAAGATCGGCACGCTCTGCATCATCGACACCAAGCCGCATGCCACCTTCGGCGATTCCGAACGGCGCAATTTGAGCGATCTCGCGGCGCTTGTCCTGGACAAGCTCGAATTGCGCCGGCTGGAGCTGGCGCGGCGCGAGAGCCAGAACCGCTTCGAGAACATCGCGGCCACCTCGCCCGACGCCATCATCTGCGCCGACTATGAGGGCCGCGTGACCTTCTGGAACGCTGCGGCGGAACGGCTGCTCGGCTATTCCCCCCGCTGAGATCGTCGGGCAGACGGTCGACCTGATCGCGCCGGACCGGATTCTGGGCAGGCTCCGCTATCTGGCGGCGAGCGGCGAGTCGCTGGTGGAGGGCCGCACCGCCGAGCTTGACATGCACCGCAAGGACGGCGCGACGGTCCCCGTCGAGCTCTCCGTGTCGACCTGGCGCGAGGCGGGGCGGGTGAGCTTCGGCGCGATCCTGCGCGACGTCACCGAACGGCGCGAGAACGAGACGCGCCTGTTCCGCCTGGCGCATCTGGATCCGCTCACGCAATTGCCGAACCGCATGCTGTTCAAGAGCCGTATCGAGCAGGTGCTTGAGACCGAAGAATCGGCGTGCGTCATGCTCGTCGATCTCGACGGGTTCAAGGACGTCAACGACAGCCTGGGCCATTCGGCCGGCGACGCGGTGCTGATCGACGTCGCGCAGCGCCTCTTGTCGAGCGTGCGCCCGATCGACACCGTCGCCCGCATGGGCGGCGACGAGTTCGCGATCCTCATCCCCGGGATGGGCGATCCCTTCCGCGCCTCCCAGATCGCCGACGCGGCGATCGAAGGCGTCTCGCAACTGGTGGCGATCGAGGGCCAGCCGGTGCATATCGGCGCCAGCGTCGGCATCGCGATCTTTCCCGCGCACGGTTCGCGCGGCGACGAACTCCTGTCCAACGCGGACCTGGCGCTCTACCAGGCCAAGGCGGAGGGCCGCCATTGCCGGCGCTTCTTTGCGCCCGCACTGCGCCACGCCGCGACCCTGCGATATGCCTATCAGGGCGAGCTGCGGCGAGCCTATCAGGATGGCGAGTTCGAGCTGTTCTATCAGCCCCAGGTCCGCCTGTCCGACCGGACGCTGGTCGGCGCCGAGGCGCTGCTGCGCTGGCGGCATCCCGAGAAGGGGATCATCGCGCCGGGCGCCTTCCTCCCCGCGCTGGAAACAAGCCCGCTTGCCGCGCAGATCGGCGACTGGGCCGTCCGTACCGCGTGCGGGCAGGCCGCGGAATGGCGCGGGCGCGGCGCGGGCGCGTTCCGCATGGGCGTCAATCTGTTCGGGGCGCAGTTCCGCACCGGCGATCTGGCCGACAAGGTTCGCGCCGCCCTGGCCGAGGCGCAATTGCCCGCGGCGGCGCTGGAACTGGAGATCACCGAGAACATCATCCTCAGGCACGACGACGAGATGATCGGTCCCTTGCGCGAGTTGCATGCCGAAGGCGTCGGCATCGCCTTCGACGATTACGGCACCGGTTACGCCTCGCTCAGCATGCTCAAGCGCTATCCCCTGAACCGCCTCAAGGTCGATCAGGCCTTCGTCCGGGGCATGTGCGAATCACCGACGGACGCCGCGATCGTGCGTGCCATTCTCTACCTCGGGCGCAGCTTCGGATGCGCGGTGATCGCCGAAGGGGTCGAGACCGAAGAGCAGCTGGCGCGCCTGCGCAAGAAGGGCTGCGAGGAAGGGCAGGGCTACCTGTTCGGCCGCCCGATGACGGCGAAGGAATTCGGCACGCGCTTCGGCCTCATCGAGGCCGCGCTTCCGCGTCGCGGTGCCGGATAGCCGACGCCGCCCCGCCCTGCGCCTAACCGCGGCAGGCGGGAAGGCGCAGCGTGATCGCGGTGCCCCGGTTCACGGCGCTATCGATCTGGATCGAGCCGCCGGCGCGCCGGACGAAGTCGTTCACCATCGCAAGGCCCAGGCCGTTGCCGCGCCCCGCCTTGGTCGTGAACCGCGGCTGCAAGGCCCGCTTGGCGACCTCCGGCGACATTCCGCAACCGGTATCGGTCACCCGCAGGCCGAAGATCGGCGAATCCTTGCCGCCTTCCTGGAACGCCGCGATCCAAAGCCGGCCGCGGTTCGCCATGGCGTCCTTGGCGTTGACGACCAGGTTGAAGACGGCGTTCTCGAGCTCGCGCCCATTGCAGAAGATGGTCGGCAGCGCGCCGTCGATCGCCATCTCGACCTTCACGTCCGATCCGGCGAGCCAGCCGATCGGCTTGGCGATCGCGGCCAGGGCGAGGGCGGGATCGACGATCTTCTCGCCCGCGCTTTCGGTCCGCGAAAAGCCGAGAATCTGCTTGGTCAGGGCCGCGGCGCGGTCGATCGAGTCCAGGGCCGCCTGGGTGTGCGTGCGCATGTCGGCAAGGTTGGGTTGGCCCAGATTCCGTTCGATGATCTCGACCGCCGAGGTCATGACCTGCATCAGGTTGCCGAAATCGTGGACGATGCCGGTCGTCATCTGGCCGAGCGCCGCAAGCCTGTCCAGGTCCAACTGCGGCGCATTCGCTAGGAACGGGTCCGGCATCGCGGCCTCGGGTTCGAGGAAGGCCGGCAGATCCGCGTCGTCGGCCTCGGCGTCGCGGATGAAGGCGAAGGGCAGCGGCGGCAGGCTGCGGCCCAGCGGGATGGCTCGATCCGGCGACGGCATTTTTGCGACAAGCGTCATGCTCTGTTCCCTCCAAGGCTACTCGTTTCACGCTGCATGCGCGCATCCAATATCCTGCGTTCGTGCGTCGCGTGAAATCCCAACTGGAGTGATGCGTCGGCCACTCAAACGGGTAATCCGGAGCTACCTGTCCAGATTGATCACGCGCCGCCCGAAGAGATACGCGTCGACGGAAAAGGCGCCGGCGCCGAGCACGGCAGGGTGCCGGCGTTCAACGCGCCCAGCCCGACCAGGACGCCCAGCACGCCGCCGAGCGTCATCGCGCCCGCCAGCGCCAGGGCGGCGGTCAGCAGGGCTGCCAGCTTGGTGCAAAATCCCGTCCCCAGCCCGAGGGCGAGAATAACCAGCCCGCATTGGGCCCATAGCGGAAGATCGACGAACTGAACCAGGGCCTCCAGCAGCATCGATGCCGCCGCAATCCGCAGCAACAACAGTGCCGCGCCTGGCATGCCGGACGGGAATTCCAGGAAGGTGTTGTTCACTGTAGGTGGATAGCGGATGCCCGGCGTGGCCTCCATTACACCAACGAGGTAGGCTCGGACTACCCTTCCGGGTGATGTCCCCACAGAGCGGCTCGCGACACTGATGGCCTTCGCAATCTCGGTGCAAATGATCGTGCGATCCGTGCGTTCGCGTTCATCGCTCGGACTGGGCGCGCTGGTTCTTGGTCTTGTCGGGCTGTGGACGGCGAACGGCATGGCGGCCGCCGCGGACGATCACAGGCTCCGGCAATATGTGCACACCGCCTGGACGCTGGGCGACGGGGCGCCGCCGGACATCTGGCACTCGAGCAATCGCCGGATGGCTATCTGTGGCTGGGGACGTGGGGACGGGCGCCGGCCTCTTTTCGCTTCGACGGCGTCCGCTTCGAGCGCGTGCGCTCGGTCGCCGGGCGTGACGTTTCCCGCCACCGACATAACCGCGCTGATGTCGACGCCGTCCGGCGCCCTTTGGATCGGCTACCAGGACGGCGGCGTGTCGCAGCTCAAGGACGGAAAGCTCACCAACTATCGCGAGGGCGTGTTGTCGGAGCCCACCAACTCGTTCGCCTCTACCGGCGACGGCGCGGTTTGGGTCGGGACGGGAGGTCGGGCTCGCGCGATTTTCCGATGGCCGCTGGCAGTTTCCCAGTCCGGAGCAGGGCGTTCCGCGCGAGGCGATCTCCAGTCTGCTGGTCGCGCGGGATGGCACGCTCTGGGCGATGGTCGGTGAGCCCTCCCTGACGATCGGCGTGAAGTTGATCTTCTTGCGGCCCGGGGCGAAGCGATTTCGTTACACTGGACAACGCCGCCGGGACACCCCTGGCCTACGGGCCGGCGGCGGCGTTGAGCGAAGGAGCGGATGGCCGGCTCTGGGTTTCCGATCGCTCCACGGCGCCGGTACTGTTGCGCAACGTGCCGCCGTCCGGGGCCGGCAGTCGCGGCCAACGCAGCGGGCGCGCCTTCCGGTCCGAGTCATGGCCATATGATCCTGTTCGATCGGAACGGGGTTCTGTGGGGCCACCACCCCCAGGGCGGGATATTCCGGATTGCGCGGGACCACGCGACGGTGAGCCGCCGCGCGCGAACTCGGCCCTCTAAGCAGGAGATTCGGCCTCGAGGACGGCCTGACGTCGGATATCGCCTCGGCCTTCCTCGAAGACCGTGAAGGCAATGTCTGGGTCTCGACGAATCTGGGCCTCAATCGCTTTCGTCTCGCCAGCGTCGTCGCCGCGACGGGCGTCCCGCAGACCTCGTTCACGGGCTACAATTTGGCCCAGTCCACCGGCGTCCTCTATGCCACCGCCGACAGGACTCTGTATCGCGTCGAACCCGACGGCGGCGCCAAGATTCTCCACCGCTTTTCCAAGCGGGTCCGCTTTCTCCACGCTTCCAGGGACGGATCCCTGTTGGTGCTGGAAGGCCAGCACCTCTATAAAATTCGCGATTCCCGCTGGACCGAAATCCTGCTGCCGCCCGAGCCCTGGGACCAGAGGACGCTGGCGTTCGACGAAGATCAGAAAGGCGTCTTGTGGCTGGCGATGTGGGCCAGGGGCTTGTACCGGTACGAGAACGACCGTTGGGCGCGCTTTGCCGTTCGTCCGGATCTGGCCGATATCGGGCCGCGGATGATGGTGCATGACCGCCAGGGCCGGATGTGGCTGCATTATTTTCACCGGCCGCTCGTTCTCGTCGACGGCAAGACCGTCCGGAGCTTCGACGACAAGGACGGCCCCCGGATCGGCGACATCGGAATCATCTATGCGCAATCGGCCGACATCCTGTTCGGCGGCGACCTCGGTCTGGCGCGCTATGACGGGCAGCGCTTTCAGACTCTGCGTTCGACGCAATATCCGATCCTGAGCCGCATCCAGGGGATCGTCCAGACGGCGCGGGGCGACACCTGGCTCAGCGGCATCACCGGCATCATCCGGGTTTCGACCAAAGAGCTCGATAGGGCTTTCGATCATCCGGGATACGGCTTGCACTTCCAGGTTCTGGACTATCGCGACGGCCTTCCCGGCCTGGCGCAGCAGGACTCCTATCTTCATACCGCGATCGCGACCGATGACGGCAAACTGTGGTTCATCACCAATCACGGCCTGGCGTGGATCGATCCCGACCACCTGGTGCACAACCGGCTGCCGCCGCCCGTTTCCATCCGCTCCCTGACGGTGAACGACCGCGAATATCCCTTTCCCTCGGACTTGGTGCTGCCGAACGGCGTCTCGAATCTGCGCATCGACTACGATGCGCCCAGCCTCTCGGTCCCCGAGCGGGTGCGCTTTCGCTACCGGCTGGAGGGCGTCGACAATGGCTGGGTCGATCCCGGCGACCGCCGCCAGGCGTTTTACACCAAGCTCGGTCCCGGCGAGTACCGCTTCCGCGTCATCGCCGCCAACAATGACGGCGTTTGGAACGGCAAGGGCGCGACCCTGTCGTTTTTCGTTCCCCCGACCTTCGTGCAGACCAAATGGTTCGCCTTCCTGTGCGTCCTCGCCGGGCTCGCCGTCCTGTGGCTGCTCTACTCCCTCAGGCTGCGGCAGGTGGCGGCCCGCATCCGCGGCCGCATGGAAGAGCGCCTGTCCGAGCGCGAGCGCATCGCGCGCGAGCTGCACGACACGCTGCTGCAGGGATTTCAGGGCCTGGTGCTGCGCTTCCAGTCGGTCGCCGACCGCCTGCCCGCCGGCGAGCCGACCCATCAGATGATGGAAGAGGTTCTGGAGCGGGCCGACGAGATCATCGTCGAAGGGCGCGACCGCGTGCGCAATCTGCGGACCCGCGACGACGACGACGATTTTTCGAACGTGCTCGCCGGCGTCGCCGAAAAGCTCGTCCCCGCCTCCACGATCGCGTTTCGCATCACCTCGGAAGGCGCCCCGCGCGCCATTCACGCCGTCGTCCGCGACGAGATCTCCAAGATCGGCCAGGAGGCGATCTTCAACGCCGTCCAGCACGCCGAGGCGAAGAGCATCGAGGTCGCCATCGCCTACAAGCTGAGCGAGCTGCGCGTGATCATCCGCGACAACGGCAAGGGCATCGATCCGCAGATCCTCGTCCATGGCGGACGCGAAGGACACTACGGCCTGATCGGCATGCGCGAGCGGGCGCAGCAGATCCGCGCGGCGTTCACGCTGTCGAGCCGGCCCGGCGCCGGAACCGAGATCGTCCTGACCGTGCCGGCGGCCATCGCGTTCACGGACAAGCGCAATGCCTGGTTTTCCTGGCGGCACAATCTGATCGAGGAGGGCTGACGCATGACGGTGGCGACGGGCAAGCAGATACGCATCCTGACGGTGGACGACCATGCCATGCTGCGCGAGGGGATCGCCGCGATCATCCGGCCGCAGCCCGATATGCTCCTGATCGGCGAGGCGTCGGACGGCGCCGAGGCGATCGCGGCGTTCCGCGAGCTCGGGCCCGACGTCACGCTGATGGATCTGCAGATGCCCGGGGTCGGCGGCCTCGACGCCATCAAGGCGATCCGCGACGAATTCGCCCAGGCCCGCATCATCGTGCTGACGACCTATTCCGGCGATGTCCAGGCCTTGAGCGCGCTGAAGGCCGGCGCCTCGGGATATCTGCTCAAGAGCGCGCTGCGCAAGGAATTGCTCGACACGATACGCGCGGTGCATGCCGGGCGCCGCCACGTGCCGCCCGAAATCGCCAGCGAGATCGCCCTGCACGCCGCCGACGACGGCCTCAGCGAGCGCGAGATCGCGGTCCTGCGCCTGGTTGCGGAAGGCAAGGCGAACAAGGAGATCGCCAAGCGCCTGGCGATATCGGAAGACACCGTGAAGGCGCACATGAAGAGCATATTCGCCAAGCTCGGCGTCGCCGACCGCACCCAGGCCGTCACCGTCTCGGCCCGCCGCGGCATCATCGAGCTTTAGCCGGGACGCGCGGCGCCCCTAGATTTGCGGCGTCGTCCGGTCCTTCTGCGCGAAGAATTTGCGCGCGAAGGCGACGACTTCGGCGTCGCTCTGGTTGTCGATCGACTCGACGCCCATGATCCTGGGCGCCAGCGCCGGCACATGGTCGCGGATGAAATGGGCGAGCTCGTTCTTGGCGGTGCCGTGGCCGACGATCAGGATCTCGTGGCTCGGCTTGAGCGCCGCCGCGATGGCGGTGAGATAGGGCTTGTCCGCCGCGGCATGACCCGATCCGACGCTTCCGGCTTTGTGGTGCAGGTTGCCGTGGGAGTCGCCGGCGCGGATGCGGTGCTGTTCGACGCCGCTTTCGCCGAACTCGAAGATCCGGGTTTCCTGGTGGTCCGTCCAGACGACGGCGTGGAAGTGCTGGGTCATGGCAATGTCCTTTTCGGCGCATGATATCGGTTTCGGCGGGCGGCGTGAATTGCGCCGGAGCGATCTTCGGCGCGCCGCGGCGCACCCTTCGATCCCCTAGCCAAACGGCTTCGCCAGCCGTTTCGTTGCGTTGCGACAGGCGCCGCCCGGCAGGGTGCAATCCGAGTCCCCATTTGCACGATGGCGGCTTAGGATGCGCCGGTCTTTTGCGGTGTTCACCCCATGACCTATACGGCGCCCGTCCGCGACCTCTTGTTCGCGCTCACCGAAGTCGCAGGCTTCGCGCCGCTGCGCCGGATCGCCAAATTCGCCGATTGCGACGATGCCACGCTCGCCGCGATCCTGGAGGCCGGCGGCAAGCTCGCGGCCGAGGAACTGGCGCCGCTCAACCGCGACGGCGACCGCCTGGGCGCCCAGTTCGCCAACGGCCAGGTCCGCGCCGTCCCCGGCTTCGCCGCCGCCTACCGCGCCCTGGTCGACGGCGGCTGGTGCGCTCTTGCCTCCGATCCCGCCCATGGCGGCCAAGGCCTGCCCAAGGCGCTGGAGATCGCGGTGTTCGAGATGATCCACGGCGCCAACATGGCGTTCGGCCTCTGCCCGATGCTGACCCGCGGCGCCGTCGAGGCGCTGTCGGCCCACGGCACCGAGCGGCAGAAGGCGCTCTACCTCGAAAAGCTCGTGCGCGGCGACTGGACCGGCACGATGAACTTGACCGAGCCGCAATCCGGCTCCGACCTCGGCACGCTGCGCACCCGCGCCGAGCCCGACGGCGAGGGCTTCTACCGCGTCACCGGCCAGAAGGTCTTCATCACCTGGGGCGATCACGACATGGCCGAGAATATCGTCCATCTCGTCCTCGCCCGCCTGCCCGATGCGCCCGCCGGCAGCCGCGGCATCTCGCTGTTCCTGGTGCCCAAGCGCCACGTCGATGACGACGGCAGGCTCGGCGCCGCCAACGCCGCCCATCCCGCCAGCATCGAGCACAAGCTCGGCATCCACGGCTCGCCGACCTGCGTCATGGCGTTCGACGGCGCCCGCGCCGAGCTCGTCGGCGAGGCCAACCAGGGTCTCGCCCACATGTTCACGATGATGAACGCCGCCCGGCTGCAGGTCGGCATCCAGGGCGTCGCCATCGCCGAGCGCGCCTATCAGCAGGCGCTGGCCTATGCGCTGGAGCGCCGCCAGGGCCGCTCCGCCTGGACCGGTGAGGCCTCGGCGCCGATCTTCGATCATCCCGATATCCGCCGCTCGCTGATGCTGATGAAGGCGAAGATCGAGGCGGCGCGCGCCATCTGCCTGTCGACCGCGCTCGCCGCCGATCTCGCCGAGGCGTCGCCGGACGCCGGGGTCCGCCGCAAGGCGCAGTTGCGCGCCGAACTGCTCACCCCCATCGCCAAGGCGTGGTCGACCGATGTCGGCGTCGAGGTCGCTTCGAGCGCGCTGCAAGTCCACGGCGGCGCCGGCTTCATCGAGGAGACCGGCGCGGCGCAGCATTACCGCGACGCCCGCATCGCGCCGATCTACGAAGGCACCAACGGCATCCAGGCGATCGACCTGACGGGGCGCAAGCTCGCGGCCGAGGGCGGCCAGGCGGTGCGCGATCTGCTGGACGACATCCGATCGAGCGTCGCCGCGCTCAAATACGCGCCCGACGCGGCGCTGCACGGCATCGGCGCCCGGCTCGAAGCGGCGGCCGACGCCGCCGAGGGCGCGACCGACTGGCTGCTGGCGCGCCGCGGCCGGCCCGACGCGCTCGCCGGCGCCACCGCCTATCTCGAACTGCTCGGCGATCTCACCGGCGGCTGGATGCTGGCGAAAGGCGCGCTCGCCGCCGCGCCGCGCCTGGCGGACGACGCCGACCGCTGGTGGCAGACCCGCATTGGCCTCGCCCGCCTCTTCGCCGAACAGGTCCTGGCCCAGGCGCCGGGCCTCGCCGCCGGCGTCACCGCGGGCGATGCCGATCTCGTCCAGACCAGCGCCCGCGCGCTGGGCGCCGCCAACTGAGGGAGAGCGTCATGCCCGATTTCGCCGCCGCCGATCTTCATCTCGCCATCGCGCACCATGTTCTGATCTTCGCGCTCGCCGGCGTCCTGGCGTTCGAGCTCGGCGTCGTGCGCGCCGGCATGACGGCGGTCGATGTGCGCCGCGTCGCGCGCGTCGACGCCTGGTACGGCATTCTGGCGGCGCTCATCATTGCCGTCGGCTTCGCCCGCGCGGTCTATGCCGCCAAGGGCTGGGCCTACTATTCCGTCAACCTGTTCTTCTGGGCGAAGATGGCGACGTTCGTCCTCGTCGGCCTGCTCTCGATCCTGCCGACCGTCCTGTTCATCCGCTGGCGCCGGGCCCTCAAGGACGAGCCCGCTTTCGTCCCGGCGCCGGCGTCGGTCGCCAATGCCCGCCGCTTCCTCTGGGCCGAGATCGTGCTCTTCGCGTTGATCCCGGTCTTCGCCGCCGCCATGGCCCGCGGCTACGGCATGCCGCCGTCCTGAAGCCGGTTCGCGTTCGTGTCAGACGCCTTCCATCTTCTGCTTGAAGATCAGCACGACGAATTCCGCCGGGTGGGTCAGCGCCAGCAGGACCTGCACGATCATGGCGCCCTCCAGGATATCCTGCGCCGTCATCGTGTGATCCAGCCCGCAGCGCACGCTGAAGGCGTCGGACGGCGTCGTTCCCATCAGGCCGCCCTGCCGCCACAGTCCGGTCAGGAACGCCGCGATCATCTCCGTCGCCCTCGCCCAGGTCGCGGCGTCGTTGGCTGCGAAGACGAAGGGCTCGAGCCCGGCTTTGATCGAGGTCTCGACATAGACGACGGTGCGGCGGACCTGGATGTAGCGGTAGTCGTTGCTGTTGCCGTCCAGCGTCCGCGCCCCCCACACCGTCGGCCCCCGCCCGGCGAACTGCCGGATGATGTTGATCGCCCTGCCGTCGGTCGGCACGTTGAGCGGCGATTGCTGGTCGTCGTCGAGCACGACGCTGGGCGAAACCACGGCGTTCAGCGCGATGTTCGCCGCCCCGCTCCATACCCCCCGCGCCGCGTCGTTCGCCGTCATCACGCCCGCCAGCGCGGCGCCGGGCGGCAGCACGCCGAGCTTCGCCGCGACGATGCTCTGCATCCGTTGCAGCAGCGGCAGCGCCGCGGTGAGGGCGCCGTTCAGCGTCGCGATCGCCGCCGGCGTGGCCGGTAGCGACGCGGTCGGCAGCGTCTTGGGGATCGAGTCGATCAGCGCCATGACCTCGGCGTATTGCGCCGTGCCGTCCGGATAGAGCATCGCCGCCTGGCTTCGCAGGATCGCGGTCAGTTCGCTCAGGCTCGGCGCGAAGCAGGTGTAGTCGACATCGGCGACGATGGTGCTGTTGAGCAGGGGAAAATAAGCCGCGCCGAAGCTCAGCTTGGCGTCGCCGGCCGCCGTGCGGAAAGCCGCCGCGCACGCGTCGAGTGCCGCCTGGTCCGCCTTGGTGCCGCGCTGGCCGACGGCGCCGGCACCGTAGACGTCGAGGATCGCGAAGCGGTCCCGCTGCGCGCCCGCCTGCGCCAGCATGGCGCGGATCAGCGCCTGGAAGTCCATCGAGGTGGGGATGACTTTGCCGCTCTGCGGCGGATCGGCGGGCAAAAGGATGGCTTCGGGAACGACGATCAGCGTCGGACCGGCGATGTTGCCGGCCGCCGCGAGGCCTTGCGTCAGCGCATCGAGCGACACCGCGGTCGCGTAATCGCCGGCCGAGACGACATAGGCGTCGCCGCCGCCGTTTTCATAGAACAGGCGGATGCTGGGATGGAGATTGTGGCGCACCCGGACGGCGAGCGTGTAGGCCCCACCCGGCGGCGACGCGATGTCCGGCACCGCGCCGGCGGCGGTCGGGACGATTTCGCACAGCGTGCCGTCCGCGCCGCCGAACGTCCGCTCATAGTCCGCCAGCGACGCGATCGGCGTCGGCGCCAGGGCGGCGCCGCGCGCGGTGTATCCGATGAAGATCGGAACCGCGGTCGCGACGCCCTGGATCGCGGTGGGAATGCCGGTGATCTCGCTGACGTAAACGCCAGGCGTCGTCCAGGTCTTGTTTCCGGTCATGATTGTCCTCGCTGAACGGCCCCGACGCGCCGCATTCAACGCAACGGGGCCATTTTCGCCGAGGACGTCGTCGCTGTCACCTTTTAAAAAAGCTGTCATGGCCCGCGAATGCGGGCCACCCAGTTGGGGACATACTGACATCTTGAAGGATCGTCTGTGTTTCGACCGGCGACCGACCGTATTGCGTCACCTGGGTGGCCCGCATTCGCGGGCCATGACAAGGGAGCGGTTTAGGGACCCGCATACCGCCTGCGCGCGGCCTTCAGGATTTCGTGCGCCGCGTTGTGGCCGGGCGCGCCGGTCACGCCGCCGCCCGGATGGGTACCGGAGCCGCACATGTAGAGGCCTGCGACCGGGCTGCGGTAATTGCCGTGCCCGAGCACCGGGCGCGCCGAGAACAGCTGGTCGAGCTCCAGCCTGCCGTGCAGGATGTCGCCGCCGGTCAGCCCGAACACGCGCTCCAGGTCGAGCGGGCTCAGCGCCTGCAGGCCCAGCACCGAATTCCCGAAGCCCGGCGCGAAGCCCTCGACCGTGTCGAGCATCAGCTTCGCCACCTCGTCGCGGTGATCGTCCCACGAGCGCCCGCCGGAAAGCTCCGGCGCGACATGCTGGCAGAACAGGCTCGCGACATGGCGCCCGGGCGGCGCCAGCGTGTCGTCGACCACCGACGGGATCAGCATCTCGACGATCGGCGCCTTCGACCAGCCGAAGGCGCGCGCGTCGCCATGGGCGCGGTCCATATAGGCGAGGCTGGGCGCCATGATGATGCCGGCGGTCAGGTGCGGCCCCTCCTGCGGCAGGCAGGCGAAGCGCGGCAGCTCCGACAGCGCGACGTTCATGCGGAAGGTGCCCGAGCCGTTGCGGTAGCGTCCGATCCGCTCGCGGAAATCCGCCGGCAGCACCGCCGGGTCCACCATCTTGCCGAACAGGAGCTTGGGATTGAGGTTCGAGACGATCCGCGCCGCCCGCAGCGTCTCACCGCCTTGCGTCGCCACGCCTACGGCGCGCCCGTCCTTCACGATCACCTCGCGCACCGCGCAATCGGTGCGGATCTCGACGCCGTGCGCCCGGCACGCCGCCGCCATCGCCTGGGTGATCGCGCCCATGCCGCCGATCGCATGGCCCCAGGCGCCCTTGAGGCCGTTCACCTCGCCGAACACGTGATGCAGCAGCACATAGGCCGATCCCGGCGTGTAGGGGCTGGCATAGTTTCCGACGATGGAATCGAAGCCGAGCACGGCCTTGATCGGGTCGCTCTCGAACCAGAAGTCGAGCCAGTCGCCGCCCGACTGCGTGAACAGCGACAGCAGATCGCGCCGCCCGGTGAGATCGAGCTGCGAAAGCTCGCGCCCCAGCACCGCGCTCTTGAGCAGTTCGGGCAGCGCCGCGCTCCAGCCGTCCGCCGTCAAATTGGGCGGCGTCTTCAGCACCAGGTCGCGCAGCACGTCCGCGATGGTCTCCAGCCGCGCATGGTAGTCGCCGATCCGCGCCGCGTCCTTGTGCGAGAACTTGGCGATCTCCTCCGGGCTGGTGCCGGAAAGATAGTCGCGGTGGTTCAGCGGCAGGAAGTTGGAGACCTGCCGCGTCACGATCTTCAGGCCCCGCCCGCCAAGATCGAGATCGCGGATGATCTTCGGGTTGAGCAGCGAAACCGTGTAGCTCGCGATCGAATTGCGAAAGCCCGGGAAGAACTCCTCGGTCACCGCGGCGCCGCCGACGACGCCCCGCCGCTCCAGCACCGTGACCTTCAGCCCGGCCCGCGCCAGATAGAAGGCGCAGACCAGCCCGTTATGCCCGCCGCCGATGATGATGACGTCCGTATCGCTCATCGCGATCTTGGACCGCTCGGCGCATTGCGGGTCGCTCCGCGGCGGCAGGGGACGGCAGGCATCGACACCTCCTCAGGAGTCCTGCGGCGCGGATGCAAAGGCTTTGCCGAACCGAACGCGTATCAGCCAGAATACCAGAAAGGCGAGCGGCGCGAAGCCGAGCGCCAGCAGGACCGGCGAACCGCGCAGCCCGACGGGCATCACCTTCTGCTGGCCGAGGAAGAAGAACGCCGTGGCGAAGAACAGCGCGAAGCACATGCGCCACAGATGACGCGCGATGCGCGCCTTGCCGGAGATTCCGCCTTGCACGATGACCTTCAGGTCCAGCGCTGCCAGGAACGCCGCGAAGCCCGCGAAGACGAAATACGGTGCGACCAGCGTGCTCCCCGGCGGCGCGTTCGCGGCCCGCAGCCCGAAGAACAGCAGGGTTGCGGCGATTCCGAGGGCGGCCGGGAACGCCAGCTTTTCGAAGGCGGCATCACGCGCTTGCCGGCGCCGGGCGGTCATCCAGGCGGTGACGACGAGATATGCGGTGAGCAGCCCGACCGCGATGGACGCCTGCGGCGGCGCCGCGCCGGCCGCGCTCGGCGGCACGAAGCCGGCGAGATAGATGGCAAGCGCCGCCGTGATGAGCATGGCGCCGAAGAACACCGTCCCGGCGGCGCGATGCAGCCGCGCGCCCTTGCGCGCCGCTATGGCGACGGCGCCCGACACGATTCCCAGCACCCCTGCGCCGATATGGATGAGCAATACAGGTGTCACGCGCGTCCCTCCCTCCAGCCCGTCCGTCGCGCACAAGTCGCGAGAACGCCCTTTACCGCTTCGCCCCCAGCAGATTGCGCGCCACCACCCATTTGTGCACCTCGGTCGGGCCGTCATAGATGCGCATGGTGCGCAGCTTGCTCGCCATCAATTGCAGCGGCAGCTCCTTGGTCATGCCCATCGCGCCATGCGCCTGCATCGCATGGTCGACGACCTCATAGGCCATCTCGGTCGCGAACGCCTTGATCATCGAGATTTCCATGCGCACGTCGCGCCCGGTATCCAGCTTCCAGGCGCAGTCGTAGGTCATCAGCCGCGCCGCATGGATTTTCGTCGCCGCGTCCGCCACCCACCATTGGATCGCCTGGCGCTCCGATAGCGGCTGGCCGAAGGTCACCCGGGTCGGCGCGAAGGCGCAGATCATGTCGAGCGCGCGCTGCGCCATGCCGATCGACCACGCCGCCATCTCCAGCCGCCGCGTCCCCAGCCTGATCTGCATCGGCGCGAAGCCCGAGCCCTCGGTGCCGAGCAGCTTCCAGCCTTCGACCCGGCAATCCTCCAGCGCGATCTCATAGGTCGCGGCCCCGCCGATCATCGGTATGCGGCGCAGGACGTTGAACCCCGGCGTGCCCTTGTCGACCAGGAAGGCCGAGATGCCGCCGCGCGCGCCTTTCTCCTTGTTGGTCACCGCCATCAGGATGGTGAAATCGGCATGGTCGGCGCGGCTGATCCAGATCTTGCGCCCGTTGATCACCCAGTCGTCGCCGTCGCGCACCGCGCGCGTGATCATGCCGGCGGGATCGGCGCCGGCGCCGGGCTCGGAGATGCCGATCGCCGACACCGTCTCGCCGCGCACATAGGGCGCCAGATACGCCTCGCGCTGGCGCTCGTTCACCGTCGCCATCATCATGCGCAGGTTGGGCGAGTCCGGCGGCAGGGTGTAGGGCGTGACGGTGCGGCCCAGTTCCTCGTTGACCCCGATCATCGCCACCGCCGGCAGGTCGGCGCCGCCGATGTCTTCGGGCGCGTCGAGGCCCCACAGCCCCAGCTCTTTCGACACCTTGTCGATCCGCGCGGTCTCCTTTGCCCCGATCGAAAGCCCCTGGCCCCGGGCCTCGCGCTCCAGCACGTCGGCCTCCAGCGGCATCAATTCGTCCTGGACGAAGCGATGCACCAGGTCCTTCAGCATGCGGTGCTCTTCGCTGAGTTCGAAGTCCATGGCGCGGTTCCTCGGAATGGCGTGGAAGCGATGGTAGGCCGCCGCGCGAAGCCCCTGCAACCGGCGCCTAGGCCTTCGCCGCTTCCACCAGCGCCCGGATCGCCCAGCGCTTGACCTTGCGCGCCTCGGCATCGCCGATCTGCAGCACGTCCTTGGCGACGATCATGCCCTCGGTGCCGATCAGATAGGCCAGCGCCCGCCGCAGATTGGCCAGCGCCGCCGGCTTGAATTTGCCCTTCGCCGGCGCCAGCGCCGCATCGATCAGCGGCGTGCGCCGGTTCTGCCGCGGCGGCACCGCGCCGCCCGAGCCGTGCTGCAGCGTATGCACCAGCATCAGGCGAAGCTGCGCCTCGTTGGCGAGGCTCATGTCGTGCAGCGCGGTATCGACGCGCTCGAGCCGCGCCGCCGGATCGTCGGGCGCGCCGGCGAAGATCGCGTCGGCCGGCGGCATGGCGAGATCGACCGCCGCTTCGACCAAGAGCGCCTCGGCGCTTCGGAAATAGCGATAGGCGGTGGCGCGCGACACCAGCGCCTCCTGCGCGATCTCCTCCAGGCTCGGCGCGCGGCCCTGTTTCATCAGCCGCGCCGCGGCGCCGAGCAGGTCCTTGCGCGTCCGCGCCGCCCGGTTCGACGCCATCAGGCGAGCTGCCGCTGGATCGCCGCGAGGTCGATCCACACGTTCTCGCGCGCGATATCGCCGCTGGCGGCGAATTCGACGACATGCAGCAGGCGGAATTCCAGCTCGCGCCCCTTGCCCTCGATGCCGAACGGCCGCCCCGGCGCCTTGCCGCGCCACAGCGACTCGTCGACCAGGAAATCCGCGCCATAGAGCCGCTTGCGGCAGGTCACCTTGCCGTCCGACAAATCGGCGAACAATGCCTCGTAGAAGCCGCGCGCGCCCTCGGGTCCATGCGTCGGCCCCGTCGGCCAGCCGACGATGTCGTGCTCGACGTCCGGCGCCAGCGTCGCCAGCACGCCCTCGACATTGTCCTGCGCCTCGAACCTGAAATGCTCGTCGATCTTGCGGTCCATCGCTTCGCGTGTCAGCGCCATGATCCATCCCTCCTTGCGTTCCAAAAGGAGATAGTGAGACACTTGTCTCATTTCAATATCTTTGTCTCGAAATTCGACAACCCATTGAAACAACGAAGTTTTATTTCTCCGGATCGCTCGCCGTGAACGGCGAGCAGCACGGCGGCGTGACCGCGTGGAATTCCATGATCTCGGCGCGGGTGCCGTCGGGATCGTAAAGGTTGAACTGCCATTTGCCGTCGCGCCCGATCTTGGGCCCGTCGTTCTTGCCGGTGATGCGCCCTTCGCGGGTCAGCCGCGTCACCGTCTCGCGGATGTCGGCGACGCCGAACGAGAAGTGGTTGAGGACGCCGGCCGTCGCCTGGTTCATCGCGTCGGGTATGCCGCGATCCGGCGGTCCCTCCTGCACCATGTATTCCAGCCAGTCGGTGCCGCCCGGCACCTGGCTCGAGATCCAGGCGGTGGCGCGCCCTTGCGCGCCGCCGAACCAATAGGGCCGAAAGCCCAGCAGCTTCAGATAGAACGCGTCTTCCTTCGCGCGGTCGTGGACGATGAAACCGACATGGATGATGTGTCCGCTCATCGGATTGGCCGGCACCGCCTCGGGCACCGACGGCGCCTGCACGAACTCGACGCGGTTGCCTTCGGGATCGTTGACCGCGAACCAGCGGCTGCCGTCGGCGCCGCGCGTCACCCGCGAGCCCGCCACACCGTTGGCCGCCAGATAGCGCCGCAGCGCGCCCACGTCCGGGGTCGCGAACGCGACATGATCCAGCCGGTTCTTGCCCGCATCCGCCGGCAGTGGCAGCACTTCGACGAACTGGGTCGCGTTGAAGTAGTAGCGCACGCCGTTCTTGTTCTCGGGATCGTCGCGCTTGATGCCGCCGAGATCGTGGACATAGAAGGCTTCGCTCTTGGCCCGGTCGGCGCTGTAGACCGCGATATGCGACACCGCCGTGATCGGCGGCGGCGCGGCGGCGACGGCGAGCGGCAGGGCGGCGATCCACAACAGGCGCTTCACGGCGTTCCCTCGCGCTATGCCGGCTTGCGGCAGAAGAAATCGTACATGCCGGCGAAAATGGTCGGGCTGCCGCGCTCCATGGCCGCCCAATTCGCGAAATCGCGGTGCAGCGTGTCGTCCGGGTAAAGCTCCGCATAGCGCCTTTTGTAGCGCTGGGCCGGAAGCCGGAAATGGATGAGCGCCAGCCCGAGCCGGTCCAGCGCGCGCCGGATGCGCGGGACGGTGAAGGGGTCTTCGTGCCGGTGCAAAAGCAGGTCGTGGACGCCCGCCAGCGAAAAGAAATCGCGCCCGCCCGGAATGGCGTTCGGCGGCAGCGTCAGCACGCGCCGCCGCACCTCGCGCAGCAGGTCGTCGTCGACCGCCCGATCGACCAGCGGGCCGAGGAAGCGGCGGAGCGCGCGCACCCGCAGCCGCGCCGCCTGGCTGTAGACCATGATATGCATCACGCCGCCCGGCTTCAGCACGCTCTCCAGCGCCGCCCAGCCGGCCTCCGGATCGGGCAGGTGATGCAGCACGCCGGTACACCACACCGCGTCGAACCGCTTGCCGAGGCGCTTCACGTCGTGGAGGTCGAGATGGCGATATTCGACGCCGGTGATGCCCAGCGCGGCGCAGCGCCGTTCCGCCTCGCCGAGGCTGGTGCGGCTGAGGTCGATGACTGTGAGCCGCTCGCCCGGCATCTGCCGCGCCGCGATCGCGATCTGCTGGCCGCTGCCGCAACCGGCGATCAGGATGTCGGCCGGCGCGGCTGTCGCCGCCGGTCCGTCGGGATCGAGCCCCTGTATGCGCGCGGACAGGCTGGTCGGCCGGCCCGCGGTGATGCGGGTCCAGGTCGGATAGGGCCAGGCTTCGTACTGCGCCGCCACCGCGCGGGTCACGGGATCGGCATAGCCGGCCGGCGCCTCGGCGTGGCGGCGGGGTGGCAGGAAGGCGGGCGCGAGGGCGGGCATCGCCGCCAGCCGCGCGCGCTCGTCGTCCTCGAACGGCCACGCGCCGCCGTTCCGTGCCGCCTGCGCGACGAACGCCGCCGACAGGCCCGGAAAGTCGCCGGCCTTGTCTTGCATCAGCAGCGCGCGCCGCACCGCCGTCAGCGCCCGCTCGGCGCCCACATCGTTCACCACGTCTTCGCGCAGCAGCGTCAGCGCCAGGGCGTCGCGCTCCAGGCGCGGCGCGATGTCCTCGCTCGTTCCGGCAAACAGGTCGGTGCCGGTCCGCAGATACAGCCATCCGGCCGCACTGACGGCGCCGGGGCTGATGTTCGGGTGCGTCAGCAGGGCGCGCAGGGCCTCGGCGTGCTCCGCCTTGAGCAAGGCCGGCTCCTCGCGCAGGATTTGCGCGGCCGTGATCCCCGCAGCGACGTCGCCGCCTGCGAAGCCGGTCCAGGCCGCCTCGAGCGCCTGCTCGGTTTGGCCTTCTTCCCAAAGGGCCTTCGCGGACGCGGCCGTCATCCGATCCGCACCGACATCCCGCCGTCGACCGGCAGGAGCACGCCGGTGATGAACTTGGCCTCGTCGGAGGCGAGGAACAGCGCGGCATAGGCGGTGTCCCAGGCGCTGCCCATCTTGGCCCCCAGCGGCACCCGCGCATTGCGCTCGTCGCGCACCGCCTGTTCGTCGCGGCCGCGCGCCGCGGCGATGCCCGCCACCGCCATCGGCGTGTCCATCAGCCCGGGCAGCACGGCGTTGCAGCGGATGCCGTGGCGCGCATTGCCCTGCGCCACGCTGGTGGTCAGCCGGTTGACCGCCGCCTTGGAGACCTCATAGGCCGTCTGGTTGCCGCCGCCCAGCGACGCCAGCGACGAGATGTTGACGATCGCGCCCTTCTTCGCTTCGCGCATGACGGGAAGGACGGCGCGGATCGTCAGCCACATGCCTTTGAGGTTGACGTCCATGATCCGGTCGAACATCGCCTCCTCGACGATGTGCGCCGGCCCGTCGCCGCCGCCGATCCCGACATTGTTGACCAGGATGTCGATCCGCCCGAAGCGGGCCTTGGCCGCCGCGACGATTGCCTCCGCCGCGCCCGGCTTGACGATGTTGGCCTCGAAGGCGCCGGCGCGGCCGCCGTCCTCCTCGATCGTCGCCGCGGTCTCCTGCGCCCGCGCCAGCTCGCGGTCGACGCACAAGACGTCGGCGCCTTCGCGCGCGAACAGGATCGCCATGGCGCGACCGTTGCCGATCGTCGTGCCCGGCGTCTGGCCCGCGCCCACCACGATGGCGGTCTTGTCCCGAAGGCGCATCAGAACGCCTTCAGGTCGGGATCCAGCGTCAGCCCGGCATCGAGCTGCACTCCGAAACTGTTCAGCAGCATCGAGACCTGCGTGTACTGCGCCGCCGTGAACACCACGTCCATGCACTGTTTCTGCGTGAAGCGTTCGCCCAGCGCCTTCCACGTCGCATCGCCGATGAACTGGTCGGCGTGCAGCTCGTCGCTCGCCCGGATCAGCGCCGCGTCGGCCGCGCTCCAGCCGGCGCCCGCACCCGCCTTGATGCGCGCGATCTCGTCGTCGCTGAGCCCTTCGCGCTTGCCGATGACGGCATGCTGCGTCCACTCGTAGCCGGACTTGCACAGAAAGCCGGTGCGCAGGATCACGATCTCGCGCTCGCGTGGGCTCAGGTCGTTGCGCCGCGACAGGACATAGCCGCCCCATTCATTGAAGCGCTGCAGCGCCTTGGGCGCGTGCGCCAGGGTGCGGAAGATGTTGAGAATGCGGTCGCCGAAGGGCTTGAGGACCTCCCTCTGGTCGTCGCTCAGCTCGGCGTCCGTCAGCGGCGCGATGCGGGGCGCTGAAAGTCTCATCTGTTCCTCCGGTTTCGAACGTCACGCCGGGCCGGCGTTCCACGGTCGCCGCGATCCTAACAGGGGCGCCCGCGGGCGATACCCCATTTTTGCCATGGGCTGGGAGTGGCGCTAGCGTGATCGCCCGCCCGTTCCGCCCCGGCGTTGGCGGGTGTACGCTGGCGCCGGCGTCCCGGAAGAGACGGTCCGCAAGAGACGACAAGGGAGGGTTGCCATGACATCTCGGGAGCGAGTTTCCCGCCGGCGGCTGGTCGGCGCGGGCGCGGCGGCCCTCGCCTGCATGCCGGGCGTCGCGCACGCGCTCACCGGCACCCGCATCGCCCCGCCGGCGCCGCCCGAGCTGCCCGAATCCGTCGAGCACATTCAGGGCGGCGTCGACCGCCAGAACCGCATGACGGTCGAGACCTTCATCAACGGCAAGGGTCCCTATCGTTTCATCGTCGACACCGGCGCCGACACCAGCGTCCTGTGCGAAGACGTCGCCGCCGCGCTCGGCCTGCCCGCCACCGAAGACGTCATCGTCCAGGGCATCGCCCGCGCGCTCCCGGCGCCTGCCGTGAGAATCGACGAGTTGCGCGTCGGCCGGGTCAGCAGCGGCGGCCTGGCCATGCCGCTGCTGCCGCGCGGCCTGCTCGGCGCCGACGGCTTTCTCGGCCTCGATATGATCGACCAGCAGGCCGTCACCTTCGACTTCCAGAACCACCGCCTCACCGTCGCGCCGTCCACCCACAGCGAGCACGCCGTCTATTTCTTCGACGAGGCGCTGGTCCGCGTCAACGGCTCCCGCGGCCGCCTCACCGCGGTGAACACCGCCGTCGACGGCGTCCGGGCCTCCGCTTTCATCGATTCCGGCGCCGAGATTTCCATCGGCAACAGCCACCTCTTCGACGAACTCGCCAGGAACGGCAGCCGCTATGTCGGCAGCGACGTGATCCACGTTCTCGGCGTCACCGGCGGCACGGTGCAGGGGCGCATCGTCGCCGTCGAGCGCATCAAGCTCGGCCCGATCAGCTTCCGCAACAGCGTGCTGGTGATCTCCGATCTTCCGGTGTTCGACATGTGGGGCCTCGGCAACAGGCCGGCGCTGTTCATCGGCATGAACTTCCTGCGCCAGACCTCGGCGGTGACCATCGACTACGGCCGCAAGGAGTTCCGCTTCAAGCTGGCGCAGGTCCGGGTCGCCAGCCGGGGCTGACCGCGTCGTGAAAGGGTTCTGAGCATGCGTCTTGCCGGCAAGCTGGCCGTCGTCACCGCGGCGGGCGCCGGGATCGGCCGCGCCACCGCGCTCGCCTTCGCCCGCGAAGGCGCCGCCGTCATCGCCACCGACATCGATGCCGCCGCGCTGGCGTCGCTCGCCGCCGAGCGCATCGAAACCGCGGTCCTCGATGTGCGCGACGACCGCGCCGTCGCGTCGTTCTTCGCCACCTCCGAAGCTTGCGACATCCTCTTCAACTGCGCCGGCATGGTGCCGGCCGGCAGCGTGCTCGACTCCACGGTCCAGACCTTCGCCGCCGCCTTCGACCTCAACGTCCTCTCCATGGTGCGCACCATCCGCGCCGCGCTGCCCGGCATGCTGGCGCGCGGCGCCGGCAGCATCGTCAACATGGCGTCGGTCGCCTCCAGCATCACCGGCGTGCCCAACCGCAGCGCCTACGGCACCACCAAGGCCGCCGTCATCGGCCTGACCAAATCGGTCGCCGCCGACTTCGTCGGCCGGGGGATCCGCTGCAACGCCATCTGCCCCGGCACCGTCGACACGCCTTCGCTGCGCGGCCGCATCGCGGCCCAGCCCGACCCCGAGGCCGCGCTCAAGGCCTTCGTCGCCCGCCAGCCCATGGGTCGCTTCGGCAAGGCGGAGGAGGTCGCCGCCGCCGCCCTCTATCTCGCCGGCGACGAAAGCGCCTTCGTCACCGGCCAGATCATGACCATCGACGGCGGCTGGACGGTTTAGGATTTATTTTCGCGGCAACGAAATGCCGGCGGCCGACGCTCTATCCAACAGCGGGTCCGGTTTTTCCTGCGTCCGCTGCGGCTCGGCACAGGTCCTCGCGGGGATAGACCGTATACGGATTTATTTTCCCGCACCCCTTGAACCGAGTCGGTCGAAACACCAATTCACCCACATCCCCACAAGTGTATCGTAAGCGGCGCGCCTCACGCGATCACGTCCCGCTTCAGCGCCGGAAACACCTTGCCGACCTTGCCCAGGAGATATTCGCCATATGTCCCCGAGAACGCATGCACGCTTTCCCTGTCCCATCGCGATTCGCGATCGTCGTCGACGCGCGTAGCGCGCTCGGGCAGGGGCACGATCTGCGCCGCGAATCCCGGATCGAAGAAGAACGGGAACGACAGGCGTCCGCGCCCGCTGGTGTTCTTGGCCCGGTGCGGCGTCGAGCGGTAGAGCCCGCCGGTCAGCCGGTCCAGCATGTCGCCGATATTGCACACCAGTGTCCCCGCAATCGGCGGCGCCTCGGTCCAGCCGGTCGGCGACTTCACCTGCAGCCCGCCGCAATCGTCCTGCGCCAGCAAGGTCAGCAGCCCATAGTCGGTATGCTCGCCGACGCCCCATTGCGCCGAGCCCGCCACGTCCGGCGGATAGTGGAAGATACGGAACAGGATCGTCGGATCGGCCGTGTAGTGGTCGCGGAAATAGTGCGCCTCGAGCCCCAGGCTCAGGGCGATGCCTTCCATGATCGCATGCGCCGCGCGCCTGTTGGTCTCCAGATAGTCGAGCACCGCCTGCTTCAGGCCCGCCGGCCGCGCCGGAAACTGGTTGGCGCCGTGCAGGGGCACGCCGTCCCGCACCCGCGAATCGCTGGCCGGCAATTCGCTGCCGAAATAGAGGCCCTCCTTGCGGTCGGGCTTGCCCGAGGTCAACTCGCCGCCGACCGGGAAATAGCCGCGCCACGCCCGTCCGCCGCGCGCCATCGCGATGCGCATCTTCTCGCCTTCCGGCAGGGCGAAGAATTCGCGCGCCAGCGCATCGAGCCGCGCCGCATCGACGCCGTGCCCGGTGGCGTAGAAGAAGCCGTTGTCGCGGCAGGCGCGACCGATGGCATCGGCGACGCCGCGCCGCGCCGCCGCGTCGCGCCCGAAGAGTGGCGCCACGTCGATGATGGGAAGCATGCCGGTCATGCGCGCAGTGTGGCCGATTTCGCCGCCGCCGTCATGCTAGGCTGACCCGGACAGGAGAGCGCCATGCCCGAGAAAATCTGCCTCATCACCGGCGTCGGCCCCGGCACCGGCGCCTCGCTGACCCGCCGCTTCGCCGCCGGCGGTTACAAGGTCGCCATGCTGGCGCGCAACGCCGAGCGCCTGGCCGGCCTGGAAAAGGAAGTCGCCGGCGCCAGAGCCTATCCCTGCGACGTCTCCGATCCCGCCCAGGTCGCAAAGACCGCCGACGCTGTCGAGCGCGAGCTCGGCGCCCCGGACGTGGTGATCCACAACGCCGTCGGCGGCGTCTTCGGCACTTTCCTCGACATCGATCCCAAGGTGCTGAACACGAACTTCCAGACCAACACGATGGGGCTGCTCTATCTGGCGCAGCGTTTCGTGCCCGGCATGGTCGCGCGCGGAGAAGGCGCCCTGATCGCGACCGGCAACACCTCGGCGCAGCGCGGCCGCGCCGGGTTCGCCGGTTTCGCCCCGACCAAGGCGGCGCAGCGCATCCTCGCCGAGGCCATCGCCCGCGACGCCGGCCCCAAGGGCGTCCATGTCGCCTATGTCGTGATCGACGCGGTGATCGACGTCCCCTGGGCGCGTGAGCGCTACAAGGATCGACCCGACGACTTCTTCATCAAGAGCACGGCGATCGCCGACGAAATCTTCCACCTCGCGCACCAGGACCGGAGCGCCTGGAGCTTCAACGTCGAAATCAGGCCGTTCAAAGAGGTGTGGTGATCGCCTTACGGCTTCGGCGCTTCGCTCGGCGGATCGCGCTGTTTGGTGTGCGACACCGCCGCCATGATACCGAAGCCGAGCACGATCAGCGTGCCGACGATGATCCAGGTCTGCGGGACGTGCAGCAGCAGGGCGCCGTAAACCAGGCCGCCGAGCAGCACGAAGAAGCCGGCGATATAAAGCACGAAGGCGGACATGGCGCGACCGGGAAGGGTTCCGCTCACATAACGGCCCTGCCGGGCGCTTTGTTCCGCCGGAACTCAAAACCCGTGAAACGTGGCGAAGCTCTCTACCGTCTCGCGCTCGGCGACCAGCGCGTTCACCGGCGACGTCTCGTCGGCATAGCCCAGCGACATGCCGGCGATGATGTACTCGTCGTCCGGCACGTTCAGCACCCGCCGCGTCACGCTCCAATAGTTGTTCCAGGCGCCCTGGGCGCAGGTATCGAGACCCTTGACCTTCGCCGCCAGCATGAAGCTCTGCATGAACATGCCGACATCGACATAGCTCATGCGGTCGAGATCCTTGTCGACGGTGAAGATCAGCCCCACCGGCGCATCGAAGAATTTGTAGTTGCGGCCCCATTGCGCCCAGTTCGCGGCCGCATCGCCCTTCGGAATCCCGATCAGGGAGTACATCTCCTTGCCGAGCTTGCGCATCCGCCCCTGGTACGGCTCCTTGCGCTTGCTCATGCGCGGGAATTCGGCGCCGCTGTCCTCCGGCTTGGTCTCGCGATGCGCCAGCACCTCGGCCTCCAGCCGCTTGCGCACCTCGCCGGCGACGATATGCACCTTCCACGGCTGGATGTTGGTGCCCGACGGCGAACGCGACGCGAGCACCAGCAATTCCTCGACCGTCTCGCGCGGTACCGGATCGGGTTTGAAGGCGCGCACGGATTTGCGCGCATGCAAGGCCTCGATGAAATGCACTTGGTTGCTCCTACTGCGCTGCGACCTTGGCGCCCGCCGCGCCGTGCAGCTCGAAATCCGCCGGATTGGGCGCCTGCGTCGCGTTCCAATAGTCGACCAGCGGATAGGGCCAGTTCTGCGACACGCGGCCCTTCTTGTTCTTGTACCAGCTCGTCACCTGCGGCGCGCCCCAGGCCATCTTCCGGTTGGTCTCGTCCACCTTCACGTTGAACGCGTCATGCACGTCCTGCCGCACCTCGATCGCCGCCGCATTGGATTTCAGCAAGAGCTCGATCAGGCCCTGGATGTAGCGCATCTCGCATTCCGAGAAGAAGATGATCGAGCCGTTGACCACGATGTTGGTGTTCGGCCCGTACATGAGGAAGAGGTTGGGGAAGTTGGGCACCGTGATGCCGAGATAGGCGCGCGCGTCGCCGGCCCATTGCGCGTGCAGGTCGATGCCGCCCTTGCCCTTGAATGTCATCGGCTCGAGGAATTCGCTCGCGGTGAAGCCGGTGCCGTAGATGATGATATCGACGTCGAAGGTCCGCCCGTCGCGGGTCTTCAGCCCTGTCGGCGTGATCTCCGCGATGCCCGCGGTCACGGTCTCGACATTCGGCCGCTTGAGAGCGGCCAGCCACACGCCGTTGTCGCGCACCGAGCGCTTTCCGCCCGGCGGATAGTCCGGCGTCGCCGCGGCCTGAAGGTCGGGCCGCCCTTCGAGCTGGCTCCTGGTATATTGCGTCAGCATCTCACGGAGCATGTCGTTCTGCGCCCCCACGCTGTCCTTGCGCGCGGTCCAGTCGGGATCGGCCTTGACGAACTCGTAGATTCCGTCGGTCAGCATCCACCACAGCCAGAAACGGTACCATTTGGCGTAATAGGGAACGTGCTTGAGCAGCCATTTCATCCCCTCGTCGACCTTGTCGTGATAGTTCGGCGTCGGCCCCAGCCACGGCGCATTGCGCTGGAAGACGAAAAGCTGCGCCACGTCCGGCGCGATCTCCGGCACGAACTGGAAGGCGCTCGCCCCCGTGCCGATCACCGCGACGCGCTTGCCTTTGAGGTCGACCGCGTGGTCCCAGGTCGCGGAATGGAACGATTTGCCCTTGAAGGACTCCACGCCCTTGATGTCGGGAAGCTTAGGCCGGCTGAGTTGCCCCACCGCCGTGATCACGACGTTGGACGTCAGCGTCTCTTGCCGGCCATCGCCATGGCGCACCCGCGTGTGCCACAGCGCCGCGGCCTCGTCATAGACGCTCTCGATCACCTCGGTCTCGAACCGGATACGCGGGCGCAGGCCATACTTGTCCGCGACGCCCTGGAAGTATTTCCACAACAGCGGCTGGGTCGAGAAATGATACGGCCAGTCGTGATTGGGCTCGAAGGAATAGGAATAGAGGTGGTTGGGATTGTCGACGCGGCAGCCGGGATAGGAATTCACCATCCACGTCCCGCCGACATCCTTGTTCTTCTCGACCACGACATAGTCGATGCCCGCCTGCTTCATGCGGATCGCGGCGAGCAGGCCGGACATGCCGGCGCCGATGATCAGGACGCGGAAGTCGTGCTTCTTGGCCGCCGGAATTTCGTCCAGCCCGTGCACCGCCTTGTGGTCCTTGTCGTCGAGCGCCAGCTCTTCCTCGAGGAACGCGATATAGCGCTCGGGAATCTCCGCGCCGGCGACGAAGCTCATCATGGTGTGCACCGTGTCGCTCGGCAGCGGCGCGATCATGGCCGTGCCGTCGCGCAGCTTTTTCAGGGCCGCGAACGCCAGTGCCTTGGTGTCGGCGCGCTGCTCCGGCGTCAGCCCACCCTGGCCGTCGCCGAAGAAGTCGTAGAGCGGCTTGATCGCGCCGCTGACCAGGCCGGTGTCGCCCGTGATGTGCACCAGCGCCGCGATCAGGCTGGGCAGATGCGCCTGTTCGAGAGCGTTCTTGATGACGTCGTCGCCGTCCGTGATGGGCGCGATGGCCGCGGTCATGGGCATTCTCCCGGTATTTTCCGGGAGTTTAGCCGGTCCGCCGCGCAAGGGTAGGGGCTATGCCCTTACGTCAGTTCGCCCAGTAGATGACTTCGTCGCTGGGACTATCGGGATAGGACAGCGGGTGATCGACGGTCTCGGGCCCGAGCAGGAGCGACGGCCAGAGCGGCTTGTGCTGCCGGGCGCTGATGGCGCGCAGTTCCTTGAGCAGTTCCGCGGTCCGCCCGGCACCCGGCGTCGACAGATTGTGCTGCTCGGTGGGATCGGCGGCGAGATTGTAGAGCCAGAGCTTGGCATAGGGCTTGTCCATCGCCTGGAGCTTCCAGTCGCCGTCCAGCAGCGTGGCGTATGACCCGGAGCGGAAGAACAGGGTCTGGTGCGGCCGCGCCGCGTTCTCGCCGGCGACGTAGGGCAAAAGGTTCACGCCGTCGACGATGCGGTCGTGCGGCACGGCGGCGCCGGCCACCGCGGCCGTGGTCGCGAAGATGTCGACATGCGCCACCGGCTTGTCATAGGTCGTGCCCGCCGCGATGCGGCCCGGCCAGCGCAGGAAGAACGGCACATGGATGCCGCCTTCGAAGAATGTCGCCTTCCAGCCGCGATAGGGCTTGTTGATGTCGGGCAGGCCGATGTACTGCGCCCCGCCATTGTCCGAGGTGAAGATGACCAGCGTGTTGTCGTCCAGCCCGTCGCGCTTGAGCTGGTCCATCACCTTGCCGACATTGCGGTCCAGCGCCCGCAGCATCGCGGCATAGACGCGCAAACGGTGATCCTTGATCCCGGGCAGCGCGTCATAGTCGGATTTCAGCGCCTGGAACGGCGTGTGGATGGCGTTGAAGGTCAGGTACATGAACCAGGGCCGGTTGCGGTTGGCATGAATCGCCTTCACCGCCTCGTCGCCTAGATAGTCGGTCATGTATCGCGACGGCGCGAAATGCCGGCTGCCGTTGTTCTCCACCGCGAAGTTCAGATTGGCCCAGAGAAACTTGTCGATCGGATCGAAATCCTGGTGCGACTCCTCCACGCTCGGATCGCCGCTCGGCGCATAGAGCGCGGCGCCTTCGAGGAAGCCCAGCGTCTCGTCGAAGCCCTTGGCCTCGGGCCGCGTCACCGGCGTGCCGCCGAGGTGCCATTTGCCCAGGAACAGCGTGCGGTAGCCTGCGTCGTGCATCAGGCGCGGCAGCATGATCTCGCCGGTCGGCACGGTCAGAAGATTGGAGTCGGGGGGAAACGCGTCCTCATGCGCCTTGTCGTAATAGCCGTGGCGGCCGTCATAGTCGTAGGTCGCGACCAGCTTCTCGAACGCCTTCGGCGCCGGGGTGAACTCGAAGCCGAAGCGCGTGGCATAGCGCCCGGTCATGATCGCGGCGCGCGACGGGGCGCAGGTCGCGTTGCCGGCATAGCCGTTCTTGAAGATCACACCTTCATGCGCGATGGCGTCGATGTGCGGCGTCGGCGCCTTGCCGCCCGCCACGCCGCCGCCGTTGAACGACAGATCGTTGAAGCCGAGATCGTCGGCCAGGATGAACAGGACATTCGGCCGCCGTATCGCGGGCGCGGTCGCCGGGCCTTGCTGCCAGGTCACGGCCTGGTTGGGCAGCACCGGATCGCGCCAGCGGCTGACGATCCCGGGGATGTAGTACCAGTAGTGCTGGAACGCGACGTAGCCCGCCGCCGCCATGATCGCGACCGCGCCGAGCGCGATCCAGCGCTTCTTGATCGCCATGTCCTGCCGTTCCTCGATCTTTTGCAATTTCTACCATGCCGTCGAAGGAAAGAGAACCAGGATTCTCATTTTGCCAATGTCCCAGTGCGCCGCTCGGATGACGCGGCATTCGCGCGCGCGGCGGGTCTACGTATTGCGCCGGCGCGGCATCGGTCCAAGATGGAATGAGGGGAGCAGCACATGCCTGCACGCCATCGTCTCGGCCGTGAGATCGGCGCCTTGCTGTGCGCCAAGGTCATTCTGCTGGGCGCACTGTATTTTCTCTTCTTCGGTCCCGGCCATCGTGCGCCGCACGACGCCGCCGCCACAGCAAGCCATGTGATGGGGGAGCGTTGAATGGACATCGTCGAGCTCTCGCGCCTGCAATTCGCGGCGACCGCGCTTTACCACTTCCTGTTCGTGCCGCTGACGCTGGGCTTGTCGCTGATCCTTTTGATCATGGAGACCGTTTACGTCATGACCGGCCGCGCCATCTGGCGCGACATGGTCAAGTTCTGGGGCACATTGTTTGGCATCAACTTCGCCATGGGCGTCGCCACCGGCGTCACCATGGAGTTCCAGTTCGGCACCAACTGGGCCTATTACGCGCACTATGTCGGCGACGTGTTCGGCGCGCCGCTCGCCATCGAAGGCCTGATGGCGTTCTTCCTCGAGGCGACGCTGGTCGGCCTCTTTTTCTTCGGCTGGAACCGGTTGTCGAAGGTCGGCCATTTGATCGTCACCGCCGGCGTTGCCGTCGGCAGCCAGTTCTCGGCGCTGTGGATCCTGATCGCCAATGGCTGGATGCAGTTTCCCATCGGCGCCAAGTTCAACCCCGACACCATGCGGATGGAGGTCAGCGACTTCTCCGCCGTGTTGTTCAACCCGGTGGCGCAGGCCAAGTTCGTCCACACCGTCGCCGCCGGCTACGTCACCGGCTCGATGTTCGTGCTCGCGATCTCGGCGCTCTATCTGCTGCAGAAGCGCTTTCGCCCGCTCGCCCTGCGCTCGATGACGGTCGCCGCCAGCTTCGGCCTCGCCGGCGCGCTCTGCGTCGTCGTGCTGGGCGACGAGAGCGGCTACACCGCATCGGAGAACCAGAAGATGAAGATCGCCGCCATCGAGGCGATGTGGGAGACCGAACCGGCGCCTGCCTCCTTCACGCTGGTCGGCATTCCCGACCGCGCGGGCCGCAAGACCGACTACGCCGTGCAGATCCCCTGGGTGCTCGGCCTGATCACCACTCGTTCGATCGACAAGCAGGTTCCCGGCATCAACGATCTGGTGAAGCTGGCACAGTTGCGCATCCGCAATGGCCTGATCGCCTATGGCACCTTGGCAAGGCTGCGCGCCGATCGCGGCAACGCCGATTTGCGCAAGGCGCTCGACGCCCATGTCGCCGATCTCGGTTACGCCCTTTTGCTCAAGCGCTACCGCCCAGACATCGAAAACGCGACCGACGCCGAGATCGCCCGCGCCGCCGACTCCACGATCCCCAACGTGCCGGTGCTGTTCTGGGCGTTCCGCGTGATGGTCGCCTGCGGCTTCTGGTTCATCGCCCTGTTCGGCACCGCGTTCTATTTCTCCGCCACGCGCAAGCTCGAGCGCTACCGCCTGTTCCTCTACGCCGCGCTGTTCAGCCTGCCGCTGCCCTGGCTCGCCGCCGAGCTCGGCTGGATCGTCGCCGAATACGGTCGCCAGCCCTGGGTGATCGAAGGCGTGCTGCCGACCTTCCTCGGCGTTTCCGGCACCGACGCCCACAATGTGCTGTTCAGCCTGATCGGCTTCGTCGTCTTCTATTCCGGCCTTGCCGTCGCCGACGTCTATCTGATGGTCAAGTACATCCGCCTCGGGCCCGACGAGACCCTCGGCCATCCCGTCGCCCCGCCGGGCGCGCTGGCGGAGGTGGCGGCATGAGCTACGAAGAACTTCGCCTCGTCTGGTGGGCGCTGCTCGGCATCTTACTGATCGGCTTCGCGGTGATGGACGGCTTCGACCTCGGCAGCGCCGCGCTGCTGCCCTGGGTCGCGCGCAGCGATATCGAGCGCCGCCAGGTCGTCAATTCCATCGGCCCGGTCTGGGAGGGCAACCAGGTCTGGTTCATCCTGGGCGGCGGCGCGATCTTCGCCGCCTGGCCGGCGCTCTATGCCGCATCGTTCTCGGGGTTCTATCTGGCGATGTTCGCCATCCTGGTGGCGCTGATCTTCCGCCCCCTGGCCATCACCTATCGCAGCAAACTCGTAAACCCGCGCTGGCGCGGCGCCTGGGACTGGATCCTGTTCGCGACCGGGGTCGTGCCGTCGCTGATCTTCGGCGTCGCCTTCGGCAATCTTTTTCTCGGCGTGCCCTTCACCTTCGACAGCGATCTGCGCTTCCATGCCGACTTCTCGCTGTTCTCGCTGCTGACGCCGTTCGCGCTGGTCGTCGGCTTGGTCAGCCTTTCGATGATCGTGCTGCACGGCGCGACCTGGCTGTCGCTGAAAACCGACGGTCCGGTCGCCACGCGCGCCCGCGGCGCCGTCCTGCCGGCGGCCGGCGCCTTTGTCGTCCTGTTCGTCATTGCGGGAATTTGGCTGAATGCCCTCACCGCCTATGCCGTGACGAGCCCGTTTGTCCCCGACGGTCCGTCCAATCCCATGCTGAAGGCGGTTGCGGCGGGCGGGACCTGGTTCGCCAATTACGCCGCGCACCCGCTATTGTGGCTCGCGCCGGCGCTGGCGGTCGCGGGTGCGGCGGGTGCCGTCCTGCTGCGGCGCCTTTGGGCTTTCATCGCATCGGGCCTTGCCTGTGCCGCCACCATCGCCACCGCCGGCTTCGCGCTGTTCCCGTTCCTGCTGCCGTCGTCGAGCGATCCGAACGCCGGCCTGACCGTATGGGACGCCTCGTCCAGCAAGCTGACCCTCGCGATCATGCTCGCCGTGACGCTGATCTTCCTGCCGCTGGTGCTCGCCTATACCGGCTGGGTCTTCCGTGTGCTGCGCGGCCCGGTGAAGGCGAGCGACATCGAGCACGGCTCGTATTAGGGGAGGCGGCGCATGTGGTACTTCGCATGGATACTGGGCCTCGGCTTCGCCGTCGCCTTCGCCGTCCTCAACGCAATGTGGATCGAGTTCGACGACCCCGGCGACGCTTAAAGGCCGGCTTCCGAAATCTTGTACTGCCGCGCCGGATCGTTCTGCTCCGCCCGCACGCCGCTGCGAACGGTATAGGCGCCGTCCGGCGCGTATTGCAGGATATAGGCCTTGCGCACCAACCCGGCCTTCAAATTCGGCCCCGTGCGGTGCGGCGCCAGGGACGAGAACGCGATCACGTCGCCCGCCTTGCCCGGCACGCACACCGCGTCCGGCACGTCCTCCAGGCATTTGAGGCCGATGCCGGTCAGCCAGTGCTCCAGCGTGCCGCGCTTGTGCACGCCGGGCGCGATCCACGGGCAGCCGTTCTCGGCATCGACGTCGACCAGCGGAATCCACAGCGTCAGGTATTGCTGCGGCTGGATGAAGGTGTAGCCGTTGTCCTGGTGCCAGGGAAATTCCTGGCGCTTGCCGGTCTTCTTGTAGACCGACTGGTCCCAATAGAGCCGCACATCGCCGCCGATCAAGTCGTGGCAGATGTCCGCAATCTTCCGATGCGCCGAGAAGTCCTTCAGCGCCTGCGACTTGGTCACGATATGCGTCGTGAAGGTGATGACGTCGGCCTCGGAGATCGAGATGCGCCCGCCCTGCGACCGCAGATATTCTTCGCTCACGGCTTCCAGCGGATCGATCGCCGCGGTCACCGCCGCGATTTCCGCCGCCGTGAACACGCCTTCCAGCTTGACGAAGCCCTGGTCGTCGAACTGGCGGTATTGCTCGGCCGTCAGCGCGCGCAGGCCCTCAGGCTCGGGCATCGACCAGCGGAAGCCGACATTCAGGGGATGCGTCTTGATTTCTCGTTTGGGCGTGATCGTGGACATGGGCTGCCGATTTTGTTCTGCTTGCGATCATAAGAAACAGACGCGGGAAACGCCATGCAGAAGCTGGACATGAAAGGCCGCTGGTTCGTGGACGAATCCGGCCGCCGCGTCATCCTGCGCGGCATCAATCTCGGCGGCGACTGCAAGGTGCCGTGGCCCGACGGCGGCACCGAGCATCCGTCGGACTTTTCCGACCACCGCACCGTGTCCTTCATCGGCCGCCCGTTCCCGCTGGCTGAGGCCGACGGGCATCTCGCGCGCCTGAAGCATTGGGGCTTCAATTGTTTGCGCCTGCTCACCACCTGGGAGGCGGTCGAGCATGCCGGCCCCGGCCAGTACGACGACGCCTACCTGGAGTACTTCGCCGCCGTCTGCGCCAAGGCCGGAGACCACGGCCTCTACGTCTTCGTCGATTTCCACCAGGACATCTGGAGCCGGATGTCGGGCGGCGACGGCGCCCCGGGCTGGACCTTCGCGGCGGTCGGCCTTGACTTCACGAAATTCCACGCTGCCGGCGCGGCGCATGTGATGCAGCACAGATACGACTACGCGAAGGGCGGGCGGCAGGACGCCTATCCGCAAATGAGCTGGTCGTCGAACTACCGCCTGCCGGCCAATGCCATCATGTGGACGCTTTTCTTCGCCGGCCGCGACATGACGCCGGCATTCGAGATCGACGGCCGCAACGTCCAGGATTATCTCCAGGAGCATTACATCGGCGCGATGCGCCAGATTGCGTTGCGCGTGCAAGGCATGCCCCACGTCATCGGCTTCGACTCGCTGAACGAGCCGGGCGAGGGCTGGATCGGCGAAGCGCTGACGCGCCGCGAGGCGGGCGACTCGACCGGCATGGCCGATCTGCGCCCCGGCCTGGCCATCAGTCCGATGGACGCGCTGCTGGCGGCGCGCGGCGTGCCGCGCAAGGTCCCATTCATCGCGATGGACCGCGAAACGCGCACGTTGAAAGTCCTGCGCGAGGAAACCCTCAATCCGAACGGCGTTTCGATCTGGACGCGCGATTGTCCGTTCGAGCAGGCCGGCGCCTACGACTCTCACAATCGCGAGGCGCCGGTCGACGAGCAGTTCTTTACCCATCGAGGCGGCCGCAAGCTCTCGATCGAGGCCGACTACATGAACCCGTTCTTCCACAGCGTCGCCGATGCGATCCGCGCCGTGCGCAGCGACTGGATGCTGTTCGCCGAGGTCAGCCCGTTCCGCGCCTTTGCCGGCGAAGGCTTCGCACCCGGCGCGCCCGAACGCACCGTCAACGCCAGCCACTGGTACGACATCCTCACCCTCGGTTCGAAGAAGTTCAGCCCGAAGGAATTGCGCGCCGATCTCGACGACCGCGGCGCGCAGGACGTCGTCGCCGGCAAATACACCGCCCAGCTCGCGCATATCGCGAGGATCGCCGACACGCTCGGCGGCGCCCCGACCTTGATTGGCGAGTTCGGCATCCCGTTCGATCTCGACGAGGGCGCCGCCTATGCCGCGTGGCAAAGCGGCGACCGCTCGTCCAGGCCGTGGAAGGCGCACGAGACCGCGCTGCGCCTGATGTACGAGGCTATGGACCGCCTGCTGCTATCCTCGACCCAATGGAACTACACCGCCGCCAACCGCAACGACGCGGCAACCGGCGACAACTGGAACCAGGAAGACCTTTCGATTTACAGCCGCGACCAGGCGACCTCCGCCGACGATCCCGATTCCGGCGGCCGTGCCGTGAAAGGCTTCTGCCGCCCCTATGCCCGGCGCATCCAGGGCGAGCCGAAGACGGCGAAGTTCGACGCCTATGCCGGCAGTTTCACGCTCGCCTTCGACGCCGATCCCGCGATAAAGGCGCCGACCGAGATTTTCGTGCCGCTGATCCATTTCCCGTTCGGCGCGAAGGTGGACGCGCCGAACTGCGACCCCGAATGGATCGGCCAGACCGTCCTGCACCTGCGCGCCAAGACGCCTGGCCCCAAGACCGTCACGGTCACGCGGATCTAAGGGAGGGGGGCGTGCCGGCCCCGCAAAACGGCGATCAGTGGCGAAGGCTGAACGTCACAGATTCGCCAAGCCCCAAAAGGGAGAATGGCATGGCCGGGTTAACTGCGGCCGCGGCCGTCTCGCGGAGCTCACCGGTGGATCAGATAGCGATCACGCCTTCATATCCGTCGCTCTTGGGAACGCTGATATAGGACCGTCCCCACCATCCGACGTCCAAGTGACGAACGAATGCCCAGTTCGAACGTTTCTGGTACTCAAGGAACGCGCGTGCCACGCCGCGAGTCGGGTTGCCCTTGTAGCCCGCGAATAGATCGTCGAGATAGAGAATGGAACCTTCCTGCAAAAGCGGTTCGATAAAGTCGAACACTGGCAGTGCCGATTCGTAGAAATCGCAGTCGACGTTCACCAGAGAGATTTTGCGACCGCTGCTGGTGTACTGGCCACGCAGCGCAGGCGTCAGGCTCTCGCTGTAGAACCCTTTTATCGTATGGACATTCTGGACATAGATTCCATGTTCTTGGACCATGCGCAGAAAGTCTTCCTGGCTGGTGCTGAGCGCACCACGCTGCCAGAATTCGACTGCGCTCTCATGTTCCGGCGCCGGAAGTCCTTCAAAGCTGTCGAACGCATGGAATTGCATATCGGACAAGTTGTGCCTGCGCGCCTCCGAGAGCACCATCCGAAAGGTGCGACAGCGATGGCAGCCAAATTCCAAATAGTCGCCGTTCACGCGATTGTCGGTGAGAAAGTCGAGCGTCGTTCGGAAGAAGCGAACCTTTTCGGCCTGACGATTTGTCTGATTATAGGCGATTTCCTCATTCCGTCCCCAAGACGCAAGAGTCTCGCCGGTTCCCAACTTGACCCAAGGCTCACCGATAATGGGCTGAATGGAAACCGGCGGCTTTTCAGAATCTATGGCCAAAACTTAACTCCTGTCCAAAGGTTTTGTCGGCCGCGCAGTTGGGCATTGCCTGATAAGCCGAAGCCTTGCCCCAATTGCGCGGCGATCTATAGCTCGCAACCGATTTTGTTGCCTTCACGTTATTTGCTCTAGCTCGATATTGCGCATGTTTCAAGAAAATCAAGATGGTCAACCTCATGTCGATCGAACGTCATCTCTCTTCAAGAAACTCATATATTGCTGCCCGCGGCCGAAAAACGAAACATACCGATTGAAGGCGCTCGTGATGCGTCCTTCGTCGGGCGCTTCAAGAAACGCTGCGATTTCCTCCAGCGACTCTGCCGTTAGAGGAGCCGAAGCTCTGATCGCTCCGATGATCGCGCGCAAGTTCTTCACCGCCAGTGGCCGATTGGCTTGGCTGCCGGAATTCTCCATCTCTGCCATTGTGTAAAATAGGGCTTCGGCGTTCTCAAGAATTTCGTTCCCCTGCCTTTCGGGCAAAGGCGGAATCTCGACACGGTAGTCGATCAAATTCGCAACGTTGCTCAAATACTGTTCGATGCCGCGCGCGTTGTATCGCCTGTCTTCGCCGTGAATGGCCTTGTACCAGCGCCAATCAGTCAGGAAATGGGGGGCTGTCCCGTAGACGTCGCATGAACCATCGAGCGCTGTGATCGCAGCTTTCATTGAAAAGAGCCGGCCGCCATACGGGATCAAAATGTTATCGTACATCCAATCATCGATCGGACGGCTCATTCCCTTAAGCGTCGCAAGATGCGGGGCGAAAATGGGACGCAACCTTTCGAGCTTCTCCGAGACGGGACGGTCAAAGGCGATGATGGCGGAGGCAAGCAACCGCCTGGTCGCCTCACCCAGGAAGGAGACGCCGTCGATCGTAGTAACCACGACTAACCCACCCGGCTTCGCGTAGCGGGCAACGTGCTGCACAAACTTCTCGGGGTCTTTCTGAAACGGAATGACGCCTTCGCAAATCACGAGATCAAAACGCTCGTCGGATTGGAACTCTTCGATATAAGACGCGGCGATCTCGTGCACCGCCGACCACGGAGCGAGTGTTTCGCGCGTCTGTTCGAGGCCGATGGGATTGGCGTCGACTAGCAGATAGCGCGCGGGCTGCAGGCTGCTGGTGTAAATAGCGTTATGACCGGAACCCGGTCCAAACTCGATAACGGACTTTCCCCGGATAAGGCCCGGTGCGATTCCAAGTTGACGGTACAAAGCCTCGCGACGCTCAAAATGCTGCTTGAGGTTGGAAACGTCCTGCCGCACGGGGGAAATCTTGTTGGCAGCGTAGAAATCGACAAATGGCCTATATTCCGCGTTGCGGTCCGGATCGGTGCCTGTTTTGTTCATGTATGCCCATCCTCATATTTAGATCCACAACTGCCCGAAGCACCGCACCATAGTCTGTCGATTTTATCGGTCAATCCGCCGGTGAAATCTGGTCGAAAGCAGCGACCAAGAATAATGGGAATAGTCCGCTTTTAGGGACCATGACAAAGAGGGTTTGGTTTGCAATTGGAGACGAACGTTATCCCCGCGCGTAGGTCACGCCGCCGTCGACGATGATCGTCGAGCCGACGACATAGTCGCCCGCCCGCGACGCCAGGAAGATCGCCGCGCCCGCCATGTCCTCCGTCGTGCCGATGCGGCGCGCGGGAATGGCCTGGGAGACGACGTCGCCATGATCGCGCGCGTCGCGGTTCATGTCGGAGGCGAAGGCGCCGGGCGCGATCGCGGTCACGCCGATATTGTCGCGGATCAGCCGCATCGCCATGCGCTTGGTCAGGTGGATGAGCCCCGACTTGGACGCGGCATAGGAATAGGTCTCCTGCATGTTGACCGAAATGCCGTCGACCGAGGCGATGTTGATCACCTTGGCGAGGCGCTCCTTGGAGCCGGCGGCCCGCAGCGCGCCGTGCAGCGCCTGGGTCAAGAAGAACGGCGTCTTAAGGTTGAGGTCCATGACCTTGTCCCAGCCGCTTTCTGGGAATTCGTCGAACTCCGCGCCCCAGGCGGCGCCGGCGTTGTTGACCAGGATGTCGAGCGTCTTCTCGTGCTTGAGATAAGCCTCGGCCATCGTCTTGGCGCCGTCGGCGCCGGAGGCATTGGAGGTGATCGCGACGCAGGGCCCGATACTGGACAATTCCTTCGCCGTCTCCTCCAGCGCGCCGCCCTTGCGCGCCGAGATGTAGACCTTGGCACCCTGGTGCAGGAAGCCTTCGGCGATCATCCGGCCGATGCCTCTGCTGCCGCCGGTAACCAGCGCCGTCTTGCCTGCGAGCGAAAACAGGTTCTTCATCGTCACCTCCGATTTTTGCCGGCGCGGATGTTTTAGGGTCCGGCGGTTGCTGTCAAACCGCCCCGTCGCTAAGACTGGCCGGCACAAGACAGGGGCTTGTCATGGCCGATCCCGAATTGCTGCGCCTGCGCGACAGCATCGACAATATCGACGCCGCGCTGATCCATCTGCTGGCGGAGCGCTTCAAATGCACCCAGGCGGTCGGGGTCTACAAGGCGGCGCACGGCCTCCCCGCCGCCGATCCCGCGCGCGAGGCGCAGCAGATCGCGCGCCTGCGCCAGCTCGCCGACAACGCCAAGCTCGACCCCGATTTTGCCGAGAAGTTCCTTACCTTCATCGTCACTGAAGTCATCCGCCACCACGAAGCCATCCGCTCCGCCGGCACCTGACCTAGCGACAGAATCTATCATGCCGCGCGGGGGCGCTCTTGATGACGCGCCCGCGCCCGCTATCATGCCTTGACAAAAAGTCGACACGCCGACGGGAGACGCCCCATGGACCTCACATTCTCGCCCGAAGAAGAAGCCTTCCGCCGCGAAGTGCGCGCCTTCATTGCCGAGGCCAAGCCCCAGCTGCCCGATGTCGGCTCGATGGACTCGGCCGACCGCTCCAAGGAGGATTACCTCGCCTGGCACAAGCTCCTCTACAAGAAGGGCTGGGTCGCGCCCCTGTGGCCCAAGCAGTATGGCGGCACGGGCTGGAACGTGACGCAGCGTTATATCTTCAACGAGGAATGCGCCAACGCCGAGACCCCGACGACGCTGCCCTTCGGCCTCAACATGGTCGCGCCGGTGATCTTCACCTACGGCAATGACGAGCAGAAGAAGAAGTACCTGCCGCGCATCCTCTCGGGCGAAGATTGGTGGTGCCAGGGCTATTCCGAGCCCGGCGCCGGCTCCGACCTCGCCTCGCTCCGCACCAAGGCGGTACGCGAAGGCGACCACTACATCGTCAACGGCCAGAAGACCTGGACCACGTTGGCGCAGTTCGCCGACTGGATCTTCTGCCTTGTGCGCACCGATCCCAACGTCAAGCAGCAGGAAGGCATCACCTTCCTGCTCATCGACATGAAGTCGCCGGGCATCACCGTCAAGCCGATCATCGTGCTCGACGGCGCCCGCGAGGTGAACGAGGTCTTTTTCGACAACGTCAGGGTCCCGGTCGAGAACCGCGTCGGCGAGGAGAACAAGGGCTGGACCTACGCCAAGTTCCTCCTGGTCAACGAGCGTTCCGGCATCGCCGGCGTCGCGCGCTCCAAGAAGGCGGTGGCGCGGCTGAAAGAGATCGCCGGCGCCGAACTGCTCGACGGCGTGCCGCTGATCGACGACGAGGATTTCGCGCGCAAGATCGCCGATCTCGAGATCGATCTCGCGGCGCTCGAATTCACCGAGCTGCGCACCCTCGCCGCCGAGTCCAAGGGCCATATGGCAGGCCCCGAAAGCTCGATCCTCAAGATCCGCGGCACCGAGATCCAGCAGCGCATCACCGAGCTCACGGTCGAGGCGATCGGCTATTATGCCTATCCCAACGAGCGCGGCCTCGGCGCGAACGAATTCATCGGGCCCGACTACGCCGACGGCGAAGCCGGCCACTACTTCAACATGCGCAAGACCTCGATCTTCGGCGGCTCGAACGAAATCCAGCGCAACATCATCGCCAAGGCCGTTCTCGGCCTCTAGGGGAAACGCACATGGACTTTTCCTACACGGAGGAGCAGACGCTCCTGCGCAACTCCGTCTCGAAATATCTCGCGGACAACTACAAATTCGAGGCTTGGCGGAAATTCACCCGCAGCGAGGCGGGGCGCGATCCGGCGCACTGGAAGCAATTCGCCGAGCTCGGCCTGCTTGCGGCGCCGATTGCCGAAGAGCATGGCGGCCTTGGCGGCGGCCCGGTCGACACGCTCATCATCATGGAGGAGTTCGGCAAGGCACTGGTGATCGAGCCTTACCTGTCCACCGTCGTGATCGGCGGCGGCCTGATCCGCCAGGGCGGCAGCGCGGCGCAGAAATCCGAATGGCTGGGCAGAATAGCGGCCGGCGACACCCTGCTCGCCTTCGCCTTCGCCGAGCCCAAGGGCCGCTACAACCTCGCCGACCTCGCGACCACCGCCAAAAAGCAGGGCGGCGGCTACGTCCTGAACGGCCACAAGGCCGTCGTCCTCGGTGCTCCCTGGGCCGATACGCTGATCGTCACCGCCCGCACCGCCGGCGGCCAGCGCGAACGCGAGGGCGTCAGCGTCTTCTTGGTCGACAAGAAGGCCAAGGGCGTCTCGCTGCGCGATTATCCCACCATCGATTCGCTGCGCGCCTCCGAAGTGACGTTCGAGAACGTCGAAGTCCCGGCGGCCAACCTTATCGGTCCCGCCGACGGCGGACTGCCGCTGGTCGAGAGGATCGCCGACGAAGCCGTCGCCGCGGTCTGCGCCGAGGCGACCGGCTGCATGAAGGTGCTGGTCGACGCCACGGTCGAATACTCCAAGACCCGCAAGCAGTTCGGCGTGCCGATCGGCAAGTTCCAGGTCTTGCAGCACCGCATGGTCGACATGTTCGTGCAATACGAGCAGTCGGTCTCGATCACGCTTATGGTCACGCTCAAGCTCGGCGAGAGCGACGCCGACCGTGCCAAGGCGGCTTCCGCCGCCAAGGTGACCATCGGCAAGGCCGGGCGCTTCGTCGGCCAGCAGGCGGTGCAGATCCATGGCGGCATCGGCATGACCGACGAACTCAATGTCGGCCATTATTTCAAGCGCCTGACGATGATCGACACGCTGTTCGGCAACACCGATCATCATCTCAAGCGCTACGCCGCGCTGAGCTAAACCGCCACTTTCAGCGGCGTCCGCGCCCGGCTCGCCGGCAGGATGATCGTGATCCGCGTGCCCTCATTGGGCACGCTGTTCAGCAGTACGCGGCCGCCATGCGCTTCGGCCAGGCCCTTGACGATGGGCAGGCCGAGCCCCGTGCCCTTGTCGGGCAGCACCGCGTCGTGCCGTCCCTGGCCGAAGCTTTCGAACACGGTTGCGTGCTCTTCGGGCGCGATACCGACGCCGGTGTCGTCGATGCCGAAGGCGAGGCTGCCGTCTTCCAGCAGGTTGGCGAACGCGGTCACGCGCCCGCCCGGCGGCGTGAACTTGATCGCGTTGGACGCTAGATTGACAAGCATTTGGCGCAGCGCCCGCTCGTCGGCGAAGACATTGGGGAAGGCGCGGTCGACCTGCGCCGTCAGCGTCAGCGCGCCGGCCGCCGCCTTGACGTCCATCATCCGCACCGTGTCCTCCATCAGGGAGCGCAGATCGACCTCGCTCTCGCGCAGCGTCACGCGTCCGGCCTCGATCTTGGCGAGGTCGAGAATGTCGTTGATCAGCGAAAGCAGGTGCTCGCCCGAGCCGTGGATATAGCCGCCATACTCGGCATATTGGTCGATCGCTTCGGGACCCATCGCCTTGGTGTTGATGATCTCGGAAAATCCCAGGATCGCGTTCAGCGGCGTGCGCAGCTCGTGGCTCATATTGGCGAGGAAGGCGGACTTGGCCATGCTCGCCGTCTCAGCGCGCAGCCGCGCCGCATCGGACTCGTTCTTCGCGGTCTTCAGGTTGTCGATCAGGCCGCGGCGTTCCTGCTCGAGCCGGATCATGCGCACCCGGGTCTTGTAGTTGGCCATCAGGAGCGTGCGCATCACCAGCCAGAATCCCGCGCTCAAGCCCGACAGCAACGCCCCGGTCGGCGTCCAGGAAATCAGCGGCATGGTCAGGAGCGTGACCAGATAGACCGGCATGGCGGCCGCGGCCGTGGCGAGATGATAGGCGCCCATCGAGCTCCACCCCGACAGCGTGCAGGTCACGATGAGCAGGAGCAGGGCATTGTGCCCGGCATTGCCCGGCACCCAGAGTACGATCGCCATCGAGCACCAGGCCGTGGTGTGCAGCAGCGTCCACCGCGCCTGCGAGCGGGCCCGCCGGACGATATCGGCCGGCGAGTGATCGGCTCTTCGCAGCAGACTGCGATAGGCGAAATCGCTGGCGACACTGATGGCGATGACGGCGGCGGCCCAGCCAATCACCCGCCACAAGGGAACCGACGACACGCTGGTGAGCGCGATCAGAACCGCGGCGATGGGAAGCACGAAGCCGTTCGTCCACGTCGCGCTGCGCGAGAGGGACAATTGCTCGTCGACCAGCCGCAGATCGGCAGGCGTCCTGGGAAACAGCGAGCGGCCGATGTCGTCGCGGAATTCCACGATCGCCAACGCGACCCTTCCGGCAATGTCGGCAACGAAGGCCAACGTCCGCTCTCCGGTTTCCACACCAGGCTGCATCATGGGCCCGTACCCGTTAATGGAACTTTTCGCTTTGTTGCCGGCACGGTGGTAACGTCCCGTTCACGCTGAATTTTGAGGCAAACATGTCCGCCCTTCTGATCGATAAATCCGGGCCCATCGTTACGCTGACGATCAACCGTCCCGAAAACCGCAATCCGCTCGGCGAGGAGGGTGACGGGCCGCTGTTCAGCGAAGCCTGCGCCGCGATCAATGCCGACCGCGAGGTGCGCTGCGCCATCCTCACCGGTGCCGGCACGGCGTTCTCCGCCGGCGGCAATGTAAAGGCGATGCGCGAGCGCTCCGGCAGCTTCGCCGGCGCCGGCGTGCACATTCGCGAACGCTACCGCACCGGCATCCATCGCATCGTCAAGAGCCTGTGGAACCTGGAAGTCCCGCTGATCGCCGCCGTGAACGGCCCCGCCATCGGACTGGGCAACGACGTCGCCTGCCTCGCCGACATGCGGCTTGCTGCCGACAGCGCGATCTTCGGCGCGACCTTTCTGCGCATCGGGCTGGTGCCGGGCGACGGCGGCTCCTGGATCCTGCCGCGCACCATCGGCCACGCCCGCGCCGCCGAGCTGTTCTTCACCGGCGACACCATCGACGCGCAGACCGCGCTCGCCTGGGGCCTCGTCAGCCGCGTCGTGCCCGCCGCCACGCTGATGGACGAAGCCCGCGCCTTGGCCGCCAAGATCGCGCGCCAGCCGCCCGACGTGCTGCGCATGACCAAGCGCATGATGCGCGAGGGCCAGAATGTCAGCTTCGACATCATCATGGAGATGTCGGCCGCCTATCAGGCACTGGCGCATCTGACCGAGGATCACAAGGAAGCGGTCGCGGCGTTCTTCGACAAGCGACCCGGCGACTACAAGGGCAAGTAGGCTTAGGACGCGGCCCTCAGCGCGACCGGACGGTGGACGCGCTCCGCGGGCAGATAGACCGTGACCGTGGTGCCTTCGCCGATCCGGCTGCATAGCGTTATGCGCCCGCCATGCGCCATGGCGAGGCCCTTGACGATGGGCAGGCCGAGGCCCGTGCCCTTGTCCGTCGCGACGACGTCGTGGCGGCCCTGGCCGAAATTCTCGAACACCCGCGCGAGATCCTCGGCCGCGATGCCGACGCCGGTGTCGGTCACGCCGAAAGCGACCTCGCCCGACGGTTCGAGGCGCCCGAACACCGTGATGCCGCCGCCGGCGCGCGTGAACTTCACGGCGTTCGAGGTGAGATTGAGCAATATCTGTTTCAAGGCGCGCTCGTCGGCGGTCACGGTCGGCAGCGCCGCGTCGACGTTGGTCGCCAGCGTGCAGCCGCCGGCGGCCGCCTTCGGCGCGATCATGGCGCAGGCATCGGCGATCAGGCCGCTCAGCGCCACGTCCTTCTCGCGCAGGGTCCAGCTTCCGGCCTCGATCTTTGCGAGGTCCAGGATGTCGTTGATCAGCGTCAGCAGGTGATGGCCCGAGCTGTGGATCAGCCCGGCATATTCGAACTGCTTTTCCGGCGCGTGCGCGAAAATGCGCGAAGTGATGATCTCCGAGAAGCCGAGAATCGCGTTCAAGGGCGTGCGCAGCTCGTGGCTCATATTGGCGAGGAACTGCGACTTGGCGCGGCTCGCGGCTTCGGCATGTTCGCGCGCCCGATCGGAGTCCGCTTTGGAGCGCGCCAGGGCGTCGATCAAGTCGTTCTTCTCGTAGCGCAGCAGCAGCATGTCGCGGGCCGTCAGGTAGATCTGGCGCGACATGAACATCATGTACGCGATGTAGAGCACGGCGAGGACGGCGATCCCGTCATAGACGAGGCCGCCCGATTGCAGGGGCGCCAGCACCAGGGACAGCCCGTAGCTGGCATAGGACACGATCGTCAGCGGCCGGCTGGCGCCGATCAGCGCGCCGTTGCCGGCGACGGTGCAGGCGATCAGCATGATGACGATCAAGCAGGGCAGGTCGTTGTTCGGCACCCACAGGAAGAAGCCGAGCGACGCCCAGCTCAGCGTCAAGGCGAAATAGCACAGAGTCGCGATGACGACGCGGCGCGGCGAGGCCGCGGCGTCCGGCGCCACGTCGCCGAAGCGCGCCGCGACGAAGCCGAGGGGCACGCAGGCCACCGCAACCAGGGCGAACCACAGCACCAGCCGCGGCGCCGCGATCCATTGATGAAACATGATGCAGATCACGGCGGCCAGCGCCGGCATGATCCAGGCATTGGGCCGCAGGTTGCGCAGCGCCAGCCCGAGCTGGTCGTGCACCAGCCTTTGCCCGCGCGTCGGCGCGCCGCACTCGGCCGTCGGATTTGACGATGCCACGATCATGAACGCCCCCGGCGCCACAATGCCGCGTCCCGGTTAAGGCCGGCTAAAAGCCGCTTGGCGATTTCTTAACCGGCGTTTACGGTCGCGGCCGGTTCACCATCGGGAGACAGTCATGGCCATCGGCGTCGTCGCGACGATTAAGATCAAGGAAGGCACCAACGCCGCGTTCGAGGCGGTGGCACAGGAACTGATGGCGGCGGTGCGCGCCAACGAACCGGGCAATTCCTTCTATCAATTCTGCCGCTCGAAGACCGAGCCCACGACCTATGTCGTGATGGAGGTCTATGCCGACCAGGCGGCACTGGAAGCGCACGGCAAGTCCGACCACTTCCGCACCATCGGTCCCAAGATGGGTCCCTCGATGGCCGGCCGCCCCGACGTGCAATATTTCGAGACGGTGTAGGCGGTTTCGAACCTCAGAAGGCGAGCGCCTTGGCGTGCCGCACCAGCGGCAGCTTGCGGATGTTCGCCAGCACCGTCTCGCTCGCCGGACCGTCGATCTCGACCAGGGCGATAGATTCCTGTCCCGGTTCGCTGCGCCCCAGGTTGAAGTTCGCGATGTTGACCTTGGCATCGCCCAGAAGCGTGCCGAGCTTGCCGATGAAGCCCGGCTTGTCCTCGTTGACGACGTACAACATGTTCGGCGCGAATTCGGCGTCCATGTTGATGTCCTTGACCTGGATCATGCGCGGGCGGCCGTCCGAGAACACGGTGCCGGCGACGCGCCGCGTCGTGCCGCCGAGATCGACCGACACCTTGATATAGCCCTCATAGATGCCCTGGCGCGGCTCGCGCGTCTCGCGCACCTTGATGCCGCGCTCCTTGGCGATGGTCGGCGCGTTGACCATGTTCACCGTCGACAGCGCCGGCTTGAGCATCCCCGCCAGCACCGCTTGGGTCAGGGCCCGCTGGTTGAGATCGGCGGCGACGCCGTCATAGAGGATCTCGACGCCGTGAATGCTGGTCTCGGTCACCTGGCCGACGAAGGCGCCGAGCTTTTCCGCCAGCGAGATCCAGGGCCGCACTTTCTGCGCTTCCGAGGCGCTGATCGACGGCATGTTGAGCGCATTGGTGATCGCGCCGGTCAGGAGGTAGTCCGAAATCTGCTCGGCGACCTGCAGCGCGACGTTCTCCTGCGCCTCGGCGGTCGAGGCGCCCAGATGCGGCGTCGCCACCACCTTCTCGTTGCCGAACAGGATGTTCGACGTCGCCGGCTCCTCCTCGAACACGTCCAGCGCCGCGCCGGCGATGTGGCCGGAATCGAGCGCCGCCTTGAGCGCCTTTTCGTCGATCAGGCCGCCGCGGGCGCAATTGATGATGCGGGCGCCCTTCTTCATCCGGTTGATCGCATCGGCCGACAGGATGTTGCGGGTCTCCGGCGTCATCGGCACGTGCAGCGTGACGAAATCGGCGCGCGCCAGAAGATCGTTGAGCTCGACCTTCTCGACGCCGAGATCCTCGGCCCGTTCCGCCGACAGATAGGGATCGTAGGCGATGACCCGCATCTTGAGGCCCTTGGCGCGGTCGGCGACGATCGAGCCGATATTGCCGGCGCCGATCAGGCCCAGCACCTTGCCGGTGATCTCCACGCCCATGAAGCGGTTCTTCTCCCACTTGCCGGCCTGGGTCGAGGCGTTGGCGGCGGGCAGCTCGCGCGCCAGCGCCAGCATCAGCGAGATGGCGTGCTCGGCGGTGGTGATCGAATTGCCGAACGGGGTGTTCATCACGATGACACCCGCCGCGGTCGCGGCCGGGATGTCGACATTGTCGACGCCGATGCCGGCACGGCCGACGACTTTGAGGTTCTTGGCCGCCTTGATGACCTCGGCGGTGATCTTGGTCGCGGAGCGGATCGCGATGCCGTCATACTGGTCGACGATCTTGAGCAGGTCTTCCTTCGAAAGGCCCGTCTTCACGTCGGCGTCGACGCCGCGCTCCTTGAAGATGGCGACGGCGGCGGGCGACAGCTTGTCGGCGATCAATACGCGGGGCATGGCGAGGTCCTTTGGGCTAGTTCAATGTCGCGGTGCGCGAATAGAAGGGCGGCGTCGCGGCCAACTTGGCCGACAAGCTGTCCGGCGGCGCGGCGGGATCGACCGCCGTCACATCCAGGATCGTCTCCGGTGCGATCGCGGCGGCGAGTTCGCTCACCTCCGCGACAAGCTTGGGCCAGTTTCCCGTCGCCGCGACGCCGACCAGCGGATGCGGCGGCTCGCGGCCATCCAGGGGCTCGGCTTCCAACAGATGCGCGGCGCGCACATGGCTGCGGTTGAGGAACAGGATGCACAGCGCATCGATCAGCTTGCGCGGCGGCACCTTGGGCACGCTCAGGCGCACATCGGCGGCGCGCAGATTGCGCCGCGCCCGCGCCGAAGGGTCCAGCCAATAGGCGATCTCGACCGCGGAAAGCGTCTTGCCGTACTCGCTATTGGGATTGAGCACGACATTGGCGCCCCGGGTCGATTCGAAGAAAACGCGCGCCGCTATCGTGAAATTCTCCTGCCCGGCGCCGACCGACGCGTCCAGCCGCGACGGAGCGCTGAATATGGCGAGATATTCGCGCCCGTTGTGGCGCAGAGTGGAAACCTTCAGTTCGCTGCGCTCGCCCGCCGGCGTTGCGCGACCCAGGACCACAAGCTCGGATTCCATCAGCAATTTGTAGAATTCCGGCCGGGCGAGCGGGTCGCTGACCGCCTTGGCGAGAGCTTCCTCCAGGATGTTTTCCGGCACGAACGCCACCGTCGCCTCCGCTTACGGCGTCTTCACTTTGGCCCAGGCCCAGTCGAGCCAGGGCGTCAAGGCTTCCAGGTCGGCCTGGTCGACGGTGGCGCCGCACCAGATGCGCAGGCCCGGCGGCGCCGAGCGGTAGCCGGCGACGTCATAGGCGACGCCTTCCTTTTCGAGAAGGCCGGTGATCTTCTTGGCGGCGTCGGCCTGAGCGTCGCCGCCAAGGCCCTGGAACCAGGGATCGGTGATCTTCAGGCACACGCTGGTGTTCGACCGTGCGCCCTGTTCGCGCGCCAGGAAGCCGGCCCAATCCGATTGGCGCACCCAGCGGTCGAGCACGCCCAGATTTCCCTCGCTGCGCGCGATCAGCGCCTTGAGGCCGCCGAGTCCCTCGGCCCAGGTGAGCGCATCGAGATAGTCTTCCAGCGCCAGCATCGACGGCGTGTTGATCGTCTCGCCCTCGAAGATGCCGTCGACGATCTTGCCGCCCTTGGTCATGCGGAAGATCTTGGGCAGCGGCCAGGGCGGGGTGTAGCTCTCCAGCCGCGCCACGGCGCGCGGCGACAGCACCAGCATGCCGTGCGCCGCTTCGCCGCCCAGCACCTTCTGCCAGGAGAAGGTCGTGACATCGAGCTTGTCCCAGGGCAGGTCCATCGCGAAGGCGGCCGAGGTCGCGTCGCAGATGGTGAGGCCTTCGCGGTCTTTCGAAATCCAGTCGGCATCGGGCACCCGCACGCCGCTGGTCGTGCCGTTCCACAGGAACACGATGTCGTGCGCCGGATCGGCCTTGGTCAGATCGGGCAGCTCGCCATAGGCGGCGTTCAGCACCCGGCTGTCCTTGATCTTGAGCTGCTTGAGCGTGTCGGTGACCCAGTCCTCGCCGAAGCTTTCCCAGGCGAAGCAGTCGACGGGGCGCGGTCCCAGCAGGGACCATAGCGCCATTTCGACGGCGCCGGTGTCGGACGCCGGCACGATGCCGACGCGATAATCCGCCGGTATTCCCAGCAGCGCCTTGGTTCGGTCGATCGCGCCCTTGAGCTTGGCTTTGCCCGGCTTGGAGCGGTGCGAGCGCCCCACGAGCGCGCCGTTCAGCGCGTCAGCGGTCCAACCCGGCCGTTTGGCGCAAGGTCCGGACGAAAAAAAAGGCCGTGCGGGTCGCACGGCCGGCATATTCCCGGTCATGTTCATTCCTTTCAGAATGATCGCACCTCGTTGGGGAGGCGTGGCCCGCGTTCTATGTACGGATTCGCATGCGCGCCGTCAATTCCGTAGAGTCGCGATGCGACACATTCGGGGAAACGCGATGCCTTTCCGACTGCTTACGGCACTGTCTCTCGCCGCAGCCCTGCTGGCGGCGTCCGCGGCGCAGGCCGCCACCCGGATCGACGATCCTGTCACATTCGTGAAGGCGATCTACGCCACCACGGTCGGCAAGAAGCCGACGCCGGACGACATCTATACGCCGCGGCTCGACGCCTTGTTCAAGCTCGAACAGAAAGAGGCCGGCGGCGAGGTCGGCCGCATCGATTTCGACTTCTGGATGAATGCCCAGGACGGTGCGATCAGCGGCGTCAACATCTCCAAAGCCGATGTCGAGAACGCGCCCGGGCGCGTGGTCGTCATCGCCAAGTTCAAGAACGAGAAGACGCCGAACGAAATCCATTTCTACTTCGAGAAGACGCCGGCGGGGTGGAAGCTGGACGACGCCCGCTCGCTTCTGGGCGAGCCATGGACCCTGTCGCTGATCCTGAAATACGGTTGGGACGGCAAGCCATAGAAGCGGGAACGGCCCACCCGGGGCCTGCGTTTCCACAGGAACCCAAGGGGAGCTGCCGCCATGACCGCAAGGATCGTCGACGAGCCGACACCGCCCACGCTGAGCATACCGACCGACAAGATCGCCTTCATCGTCGAAAAGGCGCGCGAATTCGACGTCAAGGAGGGCGACAGCGATCCCGACTCGGGGTCGAACCCGACCGATGACGGGAGCGCGGACATCCTCGAGGACGGTGCCGGCGACTCGACGCGCCAGGAACTGTTCGACGCCATCCGCTCGCTCAACGCCGACCAGCGTATCGAATTGATCGCGCTCGCCTGGGTCGGGCGCGGCACCTACGACATCGCCGACTGGCAGGACGCCCTCGACACGGCGCAGCAGGAACACGGCAAGCGCCCGGCGCACTACCTGATGGAAATGCCCTTGCTCGCCGATTATCTCGAAGAGGGCCTGGACGCGTTCGGCGACGGCATCGTCGACACCGACGAGCCGCTGGAAGGCCCGTCGCAGGAAGACAATAGCTGAGGCTCAGAGCGTCTGGAACAGGATCAAGGCGTCCACGAAGCCCTGGGTCGGGTGCTCGAAGGCGCCGGGCAGGCGGCCGACGATCGCAAAGCCGCAGGCCTGCCACAGATGCACCGCGCGCGCGTTGGTGGCGATCACCAGGTTGAACTGCATGGCGCGATAGCCCTGGCGGCGGGCTTCGTCCAGCGAGTGCAGGCACAGCGCCCGCCCGACGCCATGACCCCACGCCGCCGGCAATGTCATGTAGCCGGCGTTGGCGACATGCTTCGCCGGGCCGCCGCTGTTGGGTTTTACGTAGTAGGTCCCGACGAGGCGGCCGGTTTCGTCCTCGGCGACGAAGATCGTGTGCTCCGGCTTCCACCAATAGGCGAGGGCGTCCTGGCGCGAGATGTCGCGCGGCTGCGGATAGGTCTCGCCGGCGCGCAGGGTCGGCTCCAGGATCGCCCAGAGCTGCTCGTCGTCGCTACGGGTGCCGGGCCGGATGGCGATCATCGGGCCGGATTAGACCGAAATCTCCGCCGTCATGTAAAGCGCGCACGGCCCCGACAGCACGGTGCGGGCGCCGTCATCGGTGCAGACGAGATCGCCGCCGCGCGGGCTGACCTGGCGCGCTTTCAGCGTCTTCTTGCCCAGCCGCTTGGCCCAATAGGGCGTCAGGGCGCAATGCGCCGAGCCGGTGACCGGATCCTCGGGGATGCCCTTGTCGGGAGCGAAGAAGCGCGAGACGAAATCGTAGCCGGCGTCGCCCGGCGCGGTCGCGATCAGGCTCCAGAGGCCGAGCGGGCGCAGCACGCGCGCGATGTCGCCGGCCCCGGCGAGGCCGCGCACCGCTTGGGCATCGTCCCACACCGCGACGAGATTGCGGCCTTTGAGCACCGCCTGAGGCGGCGCCGCGCCCAGCGCATCGCCGACCTGTTGCGCGAGGCCCGGCGTCTCGAACGGCTGGATCAGGTCGGAAGGCAGCGACATCACATGCTGCCCGTCGCGGCCGCGATCGACCGTCAAGGTGCCGGAGCGCGTTTCGAAGGCGACGCTTTTGAGGTCGGGCGCGATCCGCTCGAACAGCAGCCAGGCGCTCGCCAGCGTCGCGTGGCCGCACAGATCGACCTCGCTCGCCGGCGTGAACCAGCGCAATTCGTAGCGGCCTTCGCTGGTCTTCACGAAGAACGCGGTCTCGGCGAGATTGTTCTCGTTGGCGATGCGCTGCATCAGCGCCGGCGCGATCCAGGCGTCGAGCGGCACGATGGCCGCGGGATTGCCTTCGAGCACATGGCGCGCGAACGCATCGACCTGCCACATCCTGAGCGTCATGGGGAGCCTCCGAATAACGGCGTCACGCTAAGCGGGTTCGGGTGCGGCGCGAACAGACGCGGCCGCATGGCGCGTATGTCCGCGACGCGGCGCGGACACGCAGCGTAGCCTCGATTGCAATTGTGGGAATATGGGAGAAATGGCGTTTCGACCGACTCGGTTCAAGGGGAGTCGCGAGATTTTTTTTCGCGCTCTTTATCCAACAGCGGAGTCGCGCGGAGCGTTGAAAGCCGCGACGATTTTGCGGACGGCGCGTGGATAAAACGTTCGTGGCGCCGGCGCGGCGACATTTTGTTTCAGCGCAAATAAATTTTTCGGACACCAGAGCAAGATTGGTGTCGCTCAAATCGGGTCCGAATTGTCATTCCCGCGAAAGCGGGAATCCAGGCCGAGCCGCGAGCCTGGTCCCCGGGATGCCCGCCTTCGCGGGCATGACAGTCTGTCCGAAAAACAGTGCGTCAGTCCGCCGACGCCTCGACCACCACCGGGCGCTTATCGTTCAGGGCGCTCTTCATCTGCTTCTGCAGCTTCTCGAAGGCCCGCACTTCGATCTGGCGCACGCGCTCGCGGGAGATGCCGTATTTCTGCGACAGCTCTTCCAGCGTCGCCGGCTCGTCCTGCAGGCGCCGCGCCTGGATGATGTCGCGCTCGCGCTCGGTCAGTTCGCTCAGCGCGCCGGTGAGCAGGGCGTGGCGGTCGCCCAGCTCCTCGCGGTCGGCGAGGCGGGTTTCCTGGTCCAGCGTGTCGTCCGCCAGCCAGTCCTGCCATTCGCTCTCCGAATCCGAGCGCAAGGGCGCGTTCAGCGACGAGTCCGGCCCGGACAGGCGGCGGTTCATCTCGGTCACTTCCTGTGCCGAGACGCCGAGCTGGTCGGACAGCGTCGCGATGTGCTCGTTGGTCAGATCGCCTTCTTCGATGGCGCCGATCTTGTTCTTCGCCTTGCGCAGGTTGAAGAACAGCTTCTTCTGGTTCGCGGTGGTGCCGAGCTTGACCAGGCTCCACGAGCGCAGGATGTATTCCTGGATCGCGGCGCGGATCCACCACATCGCATAGGTCGCGAGGCGGAAGCCCTTGTCCGGCTCGAAGCGCTTGACCGCCTGCATCAGCCCGACATTGCCTTCGGCGACGATCTCCGACACCGGCAGGCCGTAGCCGCGATAGCCCATCGCGATCTTGGCGACGAGGCGCAGATGGCTGGTGACGAGCTTGCGCGCGGCGCTGGGGTCCTCATGCTCCTTCCAGCGCTTGGCGAGCATGTACTCCTCCTCAGGCTCCAGAAGCGGAAACTTCCGGATCTCGGAGAGGTAGCGGGAAAGCCCCCCTTCGCCTTGCAGAGCGGGCAGGCCGCGGCTGCTCATGATTCTCGACCCCTACTGTCCGCGATTCCGGCACCCAAGCGCGCCGGCCGTCGGATCTCAAGCTTACAACGCCTGAGGGCACAGTTGGACGACGGCAGATCGGTGAAAGTGCCGCAACCCCATACCGACTTGGTGACTATCCGACAATTTTCAAGTTCCGCCCGCGCCTCATTGCAGAGGCAGGTCGCGGATTTGGGCGATCAATTGTGCTTGAGAACCCACATTCGTTTTGCGGTAAATGCCCTTCAGCAGGAAGCGAACGGCGTTCATGCTGACATTCCGGCGGGCGGCGTATTCGTCCAGGCTCATTCCGGACGACAGCCCAGCGGCCAGCCGCGCTTCGCTCGGCGTCAGGCCGAACCAGGCCGCCAGGCGGTCGATCTCGATCAGCGGCGCCCGGGCGCCGACGCCGACGGTAAGGATGATGCCGGCGCCTTCGATGCGGCCGTCGAGCGTTTCCGCGGTCTGGTTGGTCAGCCGGGCGCCGAGCACGGCGAGGTCGCTGCCGTCCGGCCCGGTCGCCCGGAAGGCCGAACTGGCCGGCGGCGCTGCTTCTGCCAATTCGGCAAGCTGCCGCTGCGCCTGGCGATCGCTCAGGACGAAGGCGCCGTCGGCAAGGCGGGCCCAGCCTGAAGCGATCAGTTCGAGCGCCTTGGCGTTGGCGTTGATGACCTTCAAATCCGGCGTCAGCGTCACGATGGCGTTGGGTGCCAGATCCATGACGCTCAGCGCGGCGGCGGCACGCAGATTGGCCTCGCCGAGCGCGCGGCTGATCCGCACCGCGCGCTGGATGTGCGGCGCGAGCAGGCGCAGCCCGCGCTTCAGGCCGTCGAGTTGGCCCTCCGGCGGGCCCGGCATGATCAGCGCCAGTTTCTCGCTGCCCTGGCGGTCGAGCACCACGCCAACGGCTTTCTCCAGCCGCCAGGTGCGGAGGAATTGCCGGTAGAAGTCGCTTTCCAGAATCTCCGACCGCGGCATGATCTCGTCGGTGTCGACGACGCGGCCCAGCGGCAGCGCCCAGATGCGGCGCGACCAGGGCTGACGCCCCGCGAACATCGTGCGGTAGATTTCCCGCGCCATCGGAATGAGATTGGTGGCGCCGACGAAGCGGCATCCCGGCGGGGCCAAGCGCTCCCACACCAGCATCATCACATCCCAATCCGGCGGGCTGAGCGCGGCGGCGATGTGGGTCAGCGTGTCGTCCCATTGGCCGGGGTCGATGGCGCACTCATAGATGCGGCCGATCAGTTCGCTGAGGACGCCGAACGCGCGCGCGTCTTCCGCCGGCAGTCGCAGGCGCAGGGGCAACGCGGCCGGCTGGTGTCTCACGATCCGAAAGCTTCCCGTCCCGCCTCCCAGAATAGGGCCGTCCTACCCAAATGGGTAGCGCGGGCCGGCTGACGCGGCGCCAGGGTTGCGCCGTTTCAAGGGAGAAACGCTCATGAATCTCACGCGCGTCCTGATCGCCTCAGGCCTGATTTCGCTTTGCGGATCCGCCATGGCCAGCCCCAACCTCCTGCGCAATCCGGATTTCGCCGTGCCGTCTTCGTTCGGCACCACGACATCGTTCACCGCCAGCGATCCGGCCAGCCTGGGCGGCGGCTCGGCGGCGGCCGATTGGACGATCTGGGCCGGCGTCCCGGGCGGCCGCGTGATGACCAGCCGGACGCCGACCGGCGAAGCCGGTGGCGGCTACATGCTCGACGTCCTGGTCACGTCAGGCGGATACGGCCTGGTCCAGGCCTTTCTCGCGCCGGATCGTGGCCCCGGCCGCGTGCATGCCTGCGTCTGGCTGCGCCTGGTTTCGGGATCGGTCGGCATCGGCGTCGGCAATGGCGGCGACACGCATGCGACGGCGTTCCTCGACCGCCCCGGGGCGTGGACCCTGCTCGGCACCACCAATGCTGTGTCGCCCGCCAACGAGCTCATCGTCTACCGGACCGGCGACGCCGACGCCGAATTCCAGGTGCGCTCCGCCGCGGTCAGCGAAGGTCCCATTCCCTGCGGCGCGACGGCCGCCCGGCCGGAAACCTACGTCCAGCCGGAGCCCTATCCGTGGACGCTGCATCCCGAACAGAGCGGCGTCGTCCAGCCCGCCAATCCGGCGCAGGGCGGGGCGAGCGCCAACGGCTATTTCGAAAACATGCGGCCCGCGACCGGTCACCCGGTGCCGCTCGGCTCGGGTCCGGCGCAGGGCCAGGACCACGAAGAGGGGCACGATCACGGCGGCGGCAAGGGCGGCGGCAAGGACCAGCAATCGCCGTCGACCCAGCCCGGCGCCAATCAAATCCAGCAGCCGCCGGCACCGGCGGCGAAGTGAGCGGCGATGCGCGGCTCCGTCAGACTTGCCGGCTTGGTCGGCGTCTTCGTTCTCCTGTCGGCGGCCGGCGCCGCGGGCGACCCCGGCCCGAAGAAGACGATCGCGGTCGGCGGCTTCGAAGCGGCGGAGACGACCGGTGGCGCCGCGACCGCCGACGGCCTTAGCGCCATGCTCGCGGCGGCGCTGGTGAAGGACGGCCGCTTCGTCGTCGTGGAACGCCAGGCGATGACGCAGATCCAGTGGGAGCAGCAATTGCGCCAGAGCGGCAATGCCACGAACGGCGCGGCGCCGTCGCCCGGTCAGCTGATCGGCGCCGGCGTCCTCATCCGCGGCACCGTCACGAAATTCGATCCGCGCAGCGGCGGCGGCGGCGTGTCGATCGGCGGGCCGGGCCTGTTCGGCGGCGTTCCCGGCGCGCTCGGCGTCAACAGCCAGAAGGCCGTGGTGGAGATCACGCTAAGGCTGATCGACACCACGACCGGGCAGATCGTCGACACCTCGACCGCCAGCGGCTCCGCGTCCGCCACGGGCTTCGACGTCCGCGCCTATACCCATGGCCTGGCGATCGGCGGCAGCGGCTTCGCCGAGACGCCGCTCGGCAAGGCGTGCGAGGACGCCGTCGACCACGCGGTGGCGCGGATCGAGCTGGGCATGGCGCGAGCGCCGTGGTCCGCGCTGGTGGTCGAAGGGGGCATCGGGACCGTCTATATCAATGCCGGGGCGCGCCAGAATCTGCAGCCGGGCCTGAAGCTGAGCGTGTCGCGCAACGTCCACACGCTCACCGATCCGGCGACCGGCGTGGTGCTGGAGACCATCAGCCAGCCGGTCGCCAAGCTGCAAATCCGCGAGGTGCATGACAGCGTTTCGATCGCCACGCTGGTGTCCGGCGACGCCCCGCTGCGCGGCGACATCGTGCGCCTCGATCAGGAATGAGACGGGCCTGTCTCGCCGCTCAGCCGGCGCAGCGCCTCGACCAGGCGCGAGAAATCCTCCGGCCAGGGTGACTCGAACCGCATGGTCTTGTGCAGGGTCGGATGCTGGAAGCCGAGCAGCCAGGCGTGCAGCGCCTGGCGCGGGAAATTGGCGGCGGCGGCGAACGCCGCTTCTTCCGCCGCCGTCTTGGGCCGCGGCGGCTGGCGCGCCCTGCCATAGGAGGGATCGCCGATCAGCGGATGTCCCAGATGGGTCAGATGCACGCGGATCTGGTGCGTGCGCCCGGTCTCCAGGCGGCATTCGATCAGACTGGCCAGCGGCCGTTCCGGATCGCCGAACTTCTCGATGAGGCGATAGCGCGTGCGCGCCTCCTTGCCGCCGCCGCGCAACACCGCCATGCGCTTGCGGTCGAACGGGTTGCGGCCGATCTGGCCCTCCACCACGCCCTCGCCGGCGCGTGGGCTCCCCCACACCACGGCGTGATAGGCGCGCTCGATCGTGTGGTTGGCGAACTGCTTGCCCAGGCTGGTCATGGCGCGCTGGGTCTTGGCGGCGATCAGGAGGCCGCTGGTGTCCTTGTCCAGGCGGTGCACGATGCCGGGGCGCGCCACGCCGCCGACGCCCTGAAGCGAGGCGCCGCAATGGGCGATCAGGGCGTTGACCAGCGTCCCGTCGGGATTGCCCGCCGCCGGATGCACGACGAGGCCTGCCGGCTTGTCGATGACGATGAGGTCCTTGTCTTCGTAGACGACGGCGAGCGGGATGTCCTGGCCGAGCGGCTCGGCCGGCGCCGGCGGCGGCACCGACACGGTGTAGGCCTCGCCCGGTTTGACCCTGAAATTGCCGTCTCGTATCGTTTTGCGCGTATGCGTGACGGCGCCGGCCGCGAGCAATTGCTGAAGCCGCGAGCGGCTGATATCGGAGAGCGCCGCCGCCAGGAAGCGGTCCAGCCGCCAGCCCGCCTGCGCCTCGCCGACCACCGCGCGGCGCGGCGCGGCGTCGTCTTCTTCGGAGGTTTTCGTGTCAGACATCGAGGCGCCGGCCGATCCCAAGGGCACGATGGGCTATCGCGCGGCGAAGCTCGCCGTCATCGTGCTGTCCGCGCTTATCATCCTGGCGCTGATCGGGCTAGTCGTCGGCGCGGTGCTGAAGCTGTCCGGGCGCTCGACCCGCCTGTCGGGTTCCGGGAGCGGCGAAACCTTCGCGCTGCCGCCGGGTGCGCATATCGTTTCGACCGAGACCCAGCCCGGCCGGCTGATCCTGCATGTCCGCTCCGGCGAGGGCGACGAGATCGACATCGTCTCGACCGGGGACGGCCACCTGATCGCGCGGATCAAATCGCCGCCGCCGCCGGTGCCGACAAGGTGAGCGTTCGCGTGATCCTGCGGCCCAAGCTGCGCGCGCAGTTCGAGCGCGAGGCGCGGGCCGCTTTCCCGCGCGAGTGCTGCGGCCTGCTCGAAGGCCGGCGCGACGGAGACGGCACGCGGATCGAGGCCTTGCACCCGGCGCGCAATCTGTCGCCCGCGCCCGACGCATTCGAGATCGATCCCGCCGATCACTTCGCGGCGCAGCGCGCGGCGCGCAGCGCGGGACGCGACATCGTCGGCTGCTACCATTCCCATCCGGGCGGCCGCGCCGAGCCGTCGCCGCGCGACCGCGCCGGCGCGATGGAGGCGCCTTTTGTCTGGCTGATCGCCGCGCCGGACGCCGCGGCCGGGGCTGCGCTCGCCGCCTATGTGTTTGACGGCGAAGCCTTTCTGCCCGCCGTGCTGGCGCCGCCCGCCTCGCTTGATCCCGCGCGCGGCTCAAGGGTATAAGCGCCGCCTCCACCGCATGGTCCCATCGTCTAGCGGTTAGGACGCGGCCCTCTCAAGGCTGAAACCGGGGTTCGATTCCCCGTGGGACCGCCATCACCGTCCCGGCATTCCGCTTCGCCGCAAGGTATTTGCGGTTGTAGGGGGTGAGGTAAGCCGGGGTCGCCACGCGCGCGCGCACGACAATGCCGCAATTCTCCAATTGCGCGATCTTGTCCGGGTTATCGGTGATCAGCCGTATTTCCGTCACCCCCACGGCACGCAACATGGCGGCCGCCGCGGAATAGTCCCGCAAGTCCGCCGGGAGCCCGAGTTCTCGGTTCGCCTCGAATGTATCGAAGCCCTCGTCCTGCAAGCGGTAGGCGGCCAATTTCTTGTAGAGACCGATCCCCCTGCCTTCCTGGCGCAAGTAAACGACGAAACCGCCGTCAGGAGACATGAGCTCCAGGGCGCCCGTCAGCTGTTGACCGCAATCGCAGCGCAAGGATCCGAACAAATCCCCCGTCAGGCATTCGGAATGCACGCGCACCAAGGGGGCCGCCGTCCGGTCGGGGTCTCCGACAATGATCAGCAGATGCTCCTTGTGCTCATCCAGCCCCGTGAAACTGCAAAACCTGACCGTGCTTCGAATGCGCGAGATCGGAATCTCGACCGTCTCTGCGATTTTCGGGGAACGCCCGGCCGGGCCGTCGATCTCGATACGTGTCATTGCCACCCTGGGGTTGCTTGTTTCGTATATTTCGATTATCGATTATACGATACAAACGAAAAAGACCGGTTGTAAATGCCTAGATACGGGGAAAATCCGACCAGATCCGAGGTCGCGCTGGCGCAGGCAGCCAAGCGCGTCCTCGAGCAGGCGCGCGGCGGACCGGCGAAGATTTCGCGCGCCACCCATGCGTCCGCCGTGCTGCCCGAAGCGGCGTTCAACGTCCTGTTCGAAACCCTCAGCCAAATGGCACGCGGCAACGTCGTCGCCGTTACGCCACTCGAGGCGAATCTGACGACGCAGCAGGCGGCGGAGCTTCTGGGCGTGTCGCGGCCGCATTTGGTGAAATTGCTGGAATCGGGCGCCATTCCATATCGCAAGACCGGAAAGCACCGGCGTGTCAGCCTGAGCGACCTCAATGCCTATCGCTCACCGAAGGATGCAGCGGCAGAGGGACTCATGAAGCTCGATCAGGTGGACGACGCGATCCGGGCGATCGCGCGTGGCGAGATGGTTGTCGTGGTCGATGACGACGACAGAGAGAACGAGGGCGATCTGATCGTCGCGGCTTCGAAGGTCACCACGGAACAGGTCGCCTTCATGGTTCGCCACACAAGCGGCATCTTGTGTGCGCCGCTCACCCGCGAGCGCGCGCAATTCCTTCAACTGGAGCCCATGGTGCGCGAAAACAGCGCGCCGCTGCAGACGGCCTTTACGGTCTCGGTGGACTACCGGGACGGACTGACGACCGGCGTTTCCGCCGGCGAGCGGGCGAACACCGTCCGGGCGCTGGCGAACGGCAATGTGGTGGCGGGCGATTTTGTGCGCCCCGGTCACGTCTTTCCGCTGATCTCCGAAGACGGCGGCGTGCTCATGCGCTCGGGCCATACCGAAGCGACGACGGACCTCGCAGGCCTTGCGGGCCTGCCGCCGGTCGGCCTGCTCGGCGAACTCGTGAACGACGACGGCACGCTCAAGCGGCTGCCGCAGCTCGTTGCCTTCGCCAAGGAGCACAAGCTGGCGATCGTCTCGATTGCCGATTTGATCGCCTACCGGCGGGTGCGCGAGAAGCTGGTCAAGCGCATTTCGGAATTCGAAATCGCCACGGAAATCGGAACGGCGAAGGCGGTCGCCTATGCGACGGCCTTCGACACGGTACAGCATCTCGCCCTGGTGTTCGGCGACATTGAAAGCGGCAGACCGGTGCCGGTGCGCATTCACCGCCAGGAAGTGATTTCCGATGTCTTCGGGCAACGCGGCCTGCCCAATCTCATTTCATCGGCGTTGCAGATCATGAAATCCGAAGGCGGCGGCGTCCTCGTCTATCTGCGCGAGGGCGCGTCGGGCGTCGCCGCGCCCGCCTGGAGCGATCCACCCGAGGCCCAGGGCGCGCATCGCAGCGCAGCCAAGCGCGAGAAGCAATGGCGCGAGGTCGGGATCGGGGCACAGATATTGAAGGATTTGGGGCTGAGCGCGATCAAGCTCCTCACCACGCATCGGCTGGACTACGCCGGCCTCGCGGGCTTCGACATTCAGATTGCCGAGAGCGAAATCATCGGTTCGCAAGCGCCCGGCGAACGCGGCTGACGATGGAGTATGCGGTGGCAAAGAGACTGGGAATTGTCGATACGAGCTTTGCGCGGATCGACATGGGCGGCATAGCCCTCAAATACCTCAAAGACGCAAGTCCGGCCGGGGACGATATCGCATGCGTCCGCGTGACTGTTCCCGGCTTCAAGGACCTCGCGGTCGAAGCGAAGCGCCTGGTGGAACGGGATCGCTGCGACGTCGTTCTGGCGATGGGCTGGTCCGGCGGTGCCGAACTCGATGCAAGGTCGGCGCAGATCGCTTCGGCGGGGATCATGCTGGCGCAGCTCCTGACCGGCCGCCATATCCTCGAAGTCTTCATCCATGCCGAGGAAGCGCCGGACGACGAGCAGCGGCTTCGCGCAATGGCCGAGCATCGCGTGCTCGGCCATTGCGAGAATGCCTTGCTGATGCTGCGCGACCGGTTCTCGCTGGTCGGCCGCGCGGGAACGGGCCGCCGGCAGGGCGAGCACGATGCGGGTCCGCTCCTCTGACGGACGGTGTCCATCGGCCGATTTTATGCGACGGAACTGTTCCAAGGGGAACGTGACGCCCAACGAATGATCCGGGCGGCAAAGCGCAATCGACAATCGAACACGGTGCTGCCGGTTGGCCGCGAAACCGGTCAATCTTGACCAGACTCCACGGGCGCCCTGTGACCCTATTTCGGCGGAAATAGGGGGATTCAGCCCGATGAAGCGCTCGGCTCTGGTACTGTGCGTTGGCGCAGCCATTTGTGTTTCGTCCCCGAGTTCGGCGGCGCGGCAGGCGGCCGTCGGCCCCGGCATCATCGCGCTGGACGCCAACGGCGTGCTGAGCGGCGTCGACATGTCGGTTTCCGGCATCACCGGGACGCTGAGCGTCGGGGTCGTCGGCGGTCCGGCGATGGACATCTATACGCTGAACAACCCGGTCGTCGCCGGGCAGGTCGCGATATCCACGGCGGCGTCGAGCCAGGGCAACGTCGTCTTCAACAGCGGCTCGACGGTGTATGGCGCGATCGGCGTCACGCAGCCGGGCGGCCCCTTTCTTCTCAACATCACCGGCGGCAACGCCGGCGCGTCGGTCAATTTCATGGGGCCGGTCTACGCGACGACGACGAACGTCACCGGAACCGGTTCGCTGAACTTCCGAAGCGGCAACACCAATATAACGGCGACGAATTTCGCCGCCGACGGCACGATCAGCCTGGCGGCGAACACGACCGTGATCGGTGCCCTCACCACCACGGTCGGCGCCAACACCGGCACGCTGATCCTGGGCGCCGCCAGCGTCCTCAACGGCGCGGTGGGCGGCGCGGTCGGGCTCAAGACCATCAATGTCGTGGGCGGAAGCAATAGCGCCGGCGTGTCGGCGACGATCACCGGCGCGGTCGACGCCTTCGCGTTTTCGCTGGGCACCAACACGCTGAACATCGGCGGCGCGCTGACAATAGCCAATCTCGGCGCCGCCGGCGTGGTCAACACGACGCTGGCGAGCGCTTCGGTCTACGGCAACATCCGCCCGCTGGGCGCGACCAATCTGGGGCCGGCGCTGCATGTCAACGTCACCGTGCCGTCGACCTCGCTGCTCACGGTCGGCACGATCTTCAACATCGTTCAAACCCAGAGCGGCACGCTCCAGAGCGGCACCGATGGCAGCGTCGTGACGGTCACGATACAGGATCCCACCAACCCGCTTTATACGTTCGAGGCAGTGCCGCCCGCCGGCACCGTCGCCGGCCTTGTCGCCATCCGATTGACCGGCATCCCGCTGACGGTCCCGATCGCGCCGCCGCCCGGCGTGACGCTGCCGCCCACCGAGCCGATTGCCGTCGTCGTCGTGCCGGTGCTGCTGGCGGTCACCCCGACCACCGACCTCGCCGGCGTGCTTGCTGCGATCAATGCGCTCTCCAACCCGGCCCAGGTCGTCAACGCGGTGGCGCAGCTCGCGCCGTCGACGCCCGACCTGGCGGCGGGATTGGTGACATTCGAAGGCACGCGGGCGTTCCAGGATTTCTACAAGTCCCGCCTGGACGAGAGCTTTTGCGGCCCAGGCAGCGAGCCCGATCGCACCGGCCGGCCCGACGAAGTCTGCCGCCTGACCGATCCGGGCGGCGGCTGGTGGGTGAAGGGCTTCGGCCTTTTCGCCACCCAGGAGGCGCGGCAGGCCTTCCAGGGCTACGGCTCCCGCAATCTCGGCGTCATGGTCGCCTACGATACGCCGCTCGGCAGCGATACGCGGGCCGGCCTGGGTGTCGGTTACGCCCACAGCGCGATCGACAGCCGCAATTTCGCGGCGCGCACCGAAGCGAACACCTATCAGGCGACCGCCTATGTCGTTCACCAGGCCGGGCCGTGGTTCGCCTATGGCGACGTGTCGGCCGGGCTGAACTCCTATTCGGGCACGCGGCGCATCGTGTTCACGGGCGTCGACCGGCAGGCGGACGCGAGCTATGACGGCAACACCCTCACGGGGTTCGTGGCCACCGGCTATCACATTCCGCTCGATAGCTTCACGATCACGCCGCTCGCCTCGCTGCAATACTCGAACATCCGTCTGGACGGCTACACCGAGACGGGCGCCGGCGACATCAGCCTGGCGGTGCAGTCCCAGAGCTACGATTTCCTGGAGTCGGGATTGGGCGTCGAGGTGGCGCATCCCTTCCAGCGCCGCTACGGCACCTATGTTCCCGAGATGCACTTCAAGTGGCTTCACGAACTCGACAACCCGACGCTGTCGAACACCGCGGCGTTCGCAGCACCGGGTTCGCCCGTCTTCACGACACCGGGGCTGAAGCCCGGCGACGACACCTACGATGTCGGCGCCGGCCTCACGCTGGCGACCTGCGCCTGCAGCGGCGAGACCTGGGCCCTCGAATCCGTCTACGACCACTTCTGGCGGAACGACGGCTACGTTGCCAATCAGTGGCTTCTGAAGTTCACCGGCCGGTTCTAGATATCCGCCGGCGGCGTGCGGCTCTTATACGTCGTGGCGTACCAGGCGAAGAAGATCGCGGGCACGACCAGCAGGCCGGCGGAGAAGAACGGCGCGTCGACTCCGATATTGGCGAAGGTCAGCGCCGCGATCGACGGTCCGACCAGCCGCGCCAGCGCCGCCACCGCGTTGTTCAGCCCCAGATATTGCCCCTGATGCTCCCAATCGACGTTGCGCGACAGCAGCGCCGACACGTTCGGCCACGCCACCGACTGTCCGAAGGCCGAGATCGCCAGCAGCGTGACGATCATCGCGCCGCCGACCGCGAAGGGTTGCAGCGTCGCGCACAGCGCCGTCAGCGCCATGCCGAAGGCCAGCATGCGCGCCTCGCCATAGCGCTTGGACACCGGTCCGGTGATCGCGATCTGGCAGATCGCGGCGACGATGCCGGTAACCGCGAAGGCGCCGCCGACCTCCTGCGGCCCCCAGGCGAAGCGCGCCTGGGTCCACAGCCCGAACACCGACTCGATGCCGTTGAAGGCGCAGCCGGCGAGGAACGTCACCAGCATCAGCCGCCCGATCGCCGGATTGCCCAGGGCGTTGCTCAGCACCGCCCAGCGGCTCGGCTTGTGGCCGATGCGGCGGTGGACGCGGCTCTCCTTGAGAAACGTCAGGAGCCCGACGACGCAGATCGCCGACAGGCTCGACGCGATCAGGAGCGGCACGCGGAAGCCGGCATGGCCCGCCGCCGGATTGGCCAAGAGGCCGCCGAGCGCCGGCCCGACGATGAAGCCAATATTGTAGGCCGCGCCCAGCCACGACATCTTGCCGGTGCGTTCCTCGGGCGGCGTGACGTCGGCGATGTAGCCCTGGATCACCGCGCCGTTGCCGCTCGCCATGCCGCCGAGCAGCCGCACCAGGAAAGCGACATAGACGTTGGGCGCATAAGCGAGGGCGAGGTAGCACAGGCAGTTGCCGGCGACGGTGCTGATCAGGATCGGCTTGCGCCCGACGGTGTCCGAGAGGCGGCCCCAGAACGGCTCGCCGAAGAACGCGCCGATGGCATAGGCGGAGAAGATCAGGGCCACCTGCCAGGGCGGCGCCTGGAACGATTTGCCGTAGAACGGCAGCAGCGGCACGATGATGCCAAAACCCAGCAGGTTGATGAACATCACCGACAGCAGGGTCGGCAGGGCGGCGGCCGAAACCGGCGCGGCGGGCGGGGCAGGGTTGTCTGCGGTCATGGCGATGGGTTCTTATTGAGGAGGCGGCGGCGCCGGGCAAGGCGCCAGCGGTCGCATGCGGAGGATGGGATGCGCAGATCGGCCGGAATTGCTCTCGCGCTTTGCCTGTCGGTGGCGATGGCAACCGCCGCCGATCCTCCGCCCGACGCTTTCCGCAGCGTCGACCCCGACAATCTCGTCCTGATCGACACGAAATACGGCCAAGTCGCGGTCGAGCTGGCGCCGGACTTCGCGCCCGGGCATGCGGCGCGGCTGCGCGCCCTGATCCGCGCGCATTTCTATGACGGGCTCTCCTTCTATCGCGTGATCGACGGTTTCGTGGCGCAGGGCGGCATCGGCGAAGGCACGGCCTCGACCAAGGATCATCCGGACGAGGCCAAGGACCTGGAAGCCAGATGGCCGCCGCTGAAGGCCGAGTTCGACCGGCCCTTCGCCAAGGGTTCCGTGTTCACGCCGCTCGGCAATGCCGATCTCATGGCGCCGCTGGTCGGGTTCGAGAACGGCTTTGCCGTCGCGCGTGCGCCAAAGGCGCGCCGCGAATGGCTGATCCATTGTCCCGGCACGTTTGCTTTTGCGCGCGACAACGCCCCCGACACCGCCGCCACCGAGTTCTACATCGTGATCGGCCAGGCGCCGCGCCGCCTCGACCGCGACCTCACGGCGTTCGGCCGGGTGCTGTCGGGCATGCAGTTCCTGCAGAAGCTGGAACGCGGCGATCCCGAGGTCGACAGCGGGGTGATCGCCGACGTCGGCAAGCGCGATCCGATCGTGAAGATGCAGTTGGCGTCCGACCTGCCGGAAAACGAACGGCCGGCCTTCCAGGTGATCCGTACCGAGTCGAAAGCCTTCGCCGAGACGGTGGCGCTGCGCCGCCATCCGACTTCGCCGTTCTATTTCCGCAAGCCGCCGCCGGTGCTCGACATCTGCGGCGTGCCGGTGCAGGTCAAGCGCGCCGCCGCACCCTGAAGAGCGTCCCGGGTCAGTCGGTCACCGCGTCGTCTTCCAGGACGCGGCGGTTGAAGCGGGTGTCCGGCTTCTTCATCAGGGCGATGATCTGGTCCACCGCCTGGCGCAGATTGTGGGCGAGGAAATCGCACTCGGTCGCCTCGAAACTGTCGAGATAATGGGTGTCGTCCTCGATCACGCTCCAGAAGCCGGCGGTCAGCGGCAGGCCGGGGAAGCGCTTGCGCAGGCGGCGCGCGAGATAGCGCGCGTTCTTCGGGCTGCCGGGTTCCAGATAAGACACGCAGATCGCGCGCACGCCGTCGCCTTTAAGGTCCTGGATGTTGGCCGGCGAGACCTCGTCGAACGTCGCAAGCCGGGCGCCGATCCCCTGGCGCTCCAGCAGATGGGCGAGCAGCGACGCCGCCGCGTGATCCAGGATGCTGCGGCCGGCGACGCACAGCACCGGCTTGTGCTGCCAGTCCGGCGGCACCACTTCGTGGCTGACGCTGGCCTCGCGCGCTTCCGGGTTCTCGTTCAGGGTCAGATTGTCGATGAAGCCCTCGACCGTCGTGGCGATCCGCTTGCAGCCCTCTTCGGTCAGCGCGCCGCGATTGACGTCGAGCTGCGCCTGGGCGAGCCCGCGCACCGCGACCTGGTCGAAATAGACCGGCAGCGAATGGTCCTGGAGATAATGCTCCGCCTGCTCGGCGGCCTCGTCGGGATTGCCGGCCAGCATGCGCAGATAGAAGCTCTCCTCCGGCGCCATCGGCGGCGCGTCGCCCAGCATGACATCGAGAAAGCGCAACTGGTCGACATGGCGGCCGATCACGACCAGGCACATGGTCAGCGGCGTGGAGAGCAGAAGCCCGACCGGTCCCCAGACGAAGGTCCAAAGGCCCGCCGCCGCCACCACCGCCAGCGCCGAGAGTCCCATATTGCGGCCGTAGAGCCAGGGCTCGACCGCCTGGCCGGTGATCGACTCGAGCACGATGAAGACCCCGAGCGTGACGAACATCATCGTCCAGCCGGGATCGACCGCGAGCGACAGCGCCAGCGGCAGGATCGCGGCGATCGGCACGCCGATATAGGGCACGAAACGGAACATCGCCCCGATCAGCCCCCACAGCGCCGGATTGGGCACGCCCGCCGCCCATAATCCGATGCCGACCAGCAGGCCGAAGATGGCGTTCACCGCGGTCTGCAGCAGCAGGTAGCGGCTGAGCCGCTCGGCGCCGTCGTCGATGGCGAGCGTCGTGCGCTGCAGGTCGCGGGCGCCCGCCAGCATGATGAAGCGGTCGCGCAGGTCTTCCTTCTGCAGGAGGATGAAGATCACGAAGATGATGACGATGCTGAGATTGGCGAGCGGCTCGAGCAGCGGCCCGGCGATGTTCTGCAGCAGCTCCAGCGGCCCCGGCGGCGACTTCTGGATGACCACCGGCACGGCGGGATTGCTGTTCTGCGCCTCGGTGGTCTTGGATTGGAGGTCCTGGACCTTGCCCGGCACCGGCACCTGGGTGATCTGGTCGCTCAGATTGTTGAACATGCGGACCGCGCCCTGGACCAGGCCGTTATTGGCGGCGGAGCCTTCGACCGACTGGATCTTGTGCACGATGTTGGCCTGGTACTGCGGCAGACCGACCGCCAGCCAGGCGATCTGGGTGCCGATGAAGGTCGCGATGCCGGTGATCAGGAGCACGGCCATGGTCACGGTCAGGATCACGCCGGCGATGCGGCCGATCCTGAGGCGGCGCAGGAACTCGACCACCGGCGCCAGCGCGAAGGCCATCAGGATCGAAAGCGCCAGCGGCACCAGCAGCGGGCGGCCCAGATAGATCAGGGCTATCACCACGGCCGCGATCACCGCGGCATAGGCGGTCTCCTGCAGGCCGCTCTCGCCGGGCGTCACTTTCGGTGCTTCGGGCAGGCCGTGCTGCGCGGCGGCCATGGCGCGGGTCCCTGGAGGCTTCGCGGCCAAAGTGTCGCCAAAACAGGGAATTATGCAAATCGGGCCGTCGTCTTGTCCCGTCCGCCGCCAGAGGATATGTCTGCCCGGCTTTTGCGGACGCCCCCATGCCTATTCTGCGCTTCATTCCGGAAACCACGAACGTCAATTTCGTCGGATGGCGCTATTACGCCTTCGCGCTCGACGGCCTGCTCATGCTGATCGCCCTGGTGTCGATCCTGGTGCAGGGCTTCAATCTCGGCATCGATTTCACCGGCGGCGTGCTGATGGAGGTCAAGTCGGCCCGGGTCATCGACCTCGGCAAGGTGCGCTCGGAAATCACCGGCCTGAACTTCAAGGAACTGAAGCTGCAATATTTCGGCGGCGGCGAATGCGACAAGCCGGTCAATTCCTGCATCCTCATCCGCGTCCAGCCGGATGCGGACCAGGCGGGCGAGGCCGTGGCCAACAAGATCAAGGCCAGGCTCGGCACCGGCTATACCTTCCGCCGCGCCGAGATCGTCGGCCCCAAGGTCAGCCAGGAGCTGTTCAGCAACGGCGTCATCGCGACCATCCTGGCGATCATCTTCATCTCCGCCTATGTCGCGGTGCGCTTCGAGTGGCAGTACGGCATCGGCGCCCTGATCGCCACGGGGCACGACGTCTTCGTCACCGCCGGGCTGTTCTCCGTCCTGCACATGGATTTCACGCTCAATTCCGTGGCGGCGCTGCTGCTGCTGGCCGGCTATTCGATCAACGACACCGTCGTGGTGTTCGACCGCATCCGGGAGAACCGCCGCAAGTTCAAGCGCATGTCGCTGCCCGACATGATCAATCTCTCGACCAATCAGATCGCGACGCGCACCACGCTGGTGTCGGCGGCCACCGCGCTGACGATGGTGCCGCTGCTCCTGTTCGGCGGCAACGAGCTGTTCGGCTTCAGCGCCGCGATCCTGTTCGGCATCCTGGTCGGGACGTTCTCGTCGACCTATGTCGCGGCCGCGCTGCTGCTCTATCTGCCGCCGATCGCCGGCAGCGAGACCGGCGCCGCGGCGCCGACCGCCTAGAGCGGGAACCAGTCGCGCCGGTCGCTGTAGACCTGGTAGTGCGCGTTGACGCCGGCGCGGAAGCCGACGCCGGTGCGCATCGGCGCCAGCGTCACACCGTCCGAGCGCATGTAGTTCACGCCGATGCCGGCGATGAAATAGATGCTGCCCTCGACCCCGGGATAGCGCTGGTACAGCCGCTGCTCGTCGCGCAGATTGTAGACCAGCGTGAAGACCTTGGCGCCGTTGCCGCCGAAATCGAAGCCGACCGACGGGCCTTTCCAGAACACCTTCTTGGGCTCGACGCCCTTGCGGATCAGCCAGCCCGAGCCGTAGCGGACGCCGACCACGAAGGCGCCCGAGCCCTCGTCGCCCTTGATGTAGCCGTCGGGCAGGCCGAGATCCTCGGTGACGCGCTGCACCGCCTTGGCCATGACCTCGGTGGTGACGCCGAAGAAGTCCGAGCCGGCGGCGACGATCTCGTTGGGGCTGAACGTGTCGTCGTTGGTGTGGGCGTCGTCGGCCACGGTGGGCGAGATGCTGAGCGCCAGGGCGGCGAATACGGCACTGGCAAGCCGAAGGGGTGTCATGGGCATACTCCGCAAGCGAATCAGTTCGTCCCCGCGCGCGCATCCTTGCCCAAACCGGGCGGAGCGGACAATCGCGGTAGTTCCTGATCGCCGGACTTCAAGGCCTTTTGATGACCGGTAGCGTGATTATCTAATAGCGCGGTAGGCTGGCAACAACGGCCGCATTGGGGAGAAAATCCATGGATGGCGCCACGATCTTCGTATTGGCGATTCTGTTTCTCGCCTTCGTCACCATCTTCTCCGGCGTCAAAAGCGTGCCGCAGGGCCGCGAATGGACGGTCGAGCGCTTCGGCCGCTTCACCAAGGTCCTGAAGCCGGGCCTCAACCTCATCGTGCCCTATGTCGACCGCGTCGGGCGCAAGCTCTCGATGATGGAAGAGGTGCTGACGATCCCGAGCCAGGTCGTGATCACGCGCGACAACGCCACCGTGACGGCCGACGCCATCGCCTTCTACCAGGTGGTCGACGCCGCCAAGGCGGCCTACGAGGTCGCCAACCTTCAGGCCGGCATCACCAATCTGTGCCTCACCAATGCCCGCACCGTGATCGGCGCGATGGACCTCGACGAGGTGCTCTCCAAGCGCGACGAGATCAACCAGCGCCTGCTCTCGGTGGTCGACCAGGCGACCAGCCCGTGGGGCGTCAAGGTCACCCGCATCGAGATCAAGGATTTGTCGCCGCCGACCGACATCACCGAGGCGATGGCGCGCCAGATGAAGGCCGAGCGCTTCCGCCGCGCCGAGGTCACCCAGGCCGACGGCGAGAAGAACGCCGCCATCCTGCGCGCCGAGGGCGCCAAGCAATCGGCGATCCTGCAGGCCGAGGGCCGCAAGGAAGCCGCGTTCCGCGACGCCGAGGCGCGCGAGCGCTCGGCGCAGGCCGAGGCCAAGGCGACGCAGATGGTGTCGGACTCGATCGAGGCCGGCAACGTCAACGCGCTCAACTATTTTCTCGGCCAGAAATACGTCGAGGCCTTCGCGCTGCTCGCCGCCGCGCCGAACCAGAAATTCGTCATCGTGCCGATGGAGTCGGCGGGCCTGCTCGGCTCGATCGCCGGCATCGCCGAGATGACGCGCGAGGCGATCGGGGCGCAGGTCGCCGCCGCGCCGCGCGCCGTAACGCGGGCCGCCGCCGGCACCGTGCCCAACGTGCCGCCGCCCGGCCGTCCGGCCGGAACGTAAAAAGGGAGGCCGCCATGGAATCCGTTACGCAATTCCTCAGCACGCAGCCCGCCTGGCACTGGTGGGCGCTGGGTGCGATCCTGCTCGCGGCGGAGATCGCCAGCACGACGCAGTACCTCTTGTGGCCCGGCATCGCCGCGCTGTTGATCGGCGTGTTGAAGTTCCTCGATCCCGGACTCGACGGGCGCCTGGCCGTGTTCCTGTTCGCGGTCGTGTCGGTGATCGCGACCGTGGTCTGGAAGCGCTCGCCCTGGGGCCGCGCCGATCGCCACACCCACCACACGCTCAACGACCGCAGCGCGCAATATGTCGGCCGCGTGGTGAAGGCCGAAGAGAATTTCGTCAACGGCCGCGGTGCCGTCCGGGTCGACGACACGCGCTGGGTCGCCAGCGTCGTCGACGGCTCGGCGCCGGTCAAAGGCGACATGCTGCGGGTTTCCGGCGCCGACGGCGCGGAACTGAAGGTGCAGCAGCCCCCCGGTTCCCTGGTGCCGGACGCGGTCGCGACTTAATAAGGTCTTAATTCCGGGCCGCATCGCCGCAGGTCTGTGCCGCGCAGTGAACTTCGCACCCCCGGCTGCGTTATCGGACCCATGAGCACGAACGTCATGAACCATCCCGACAACGACGATCACGCCAGCCTTTCCGGCGGCGGCTGGCTGGCGCTGGCCGTGCTGCTCGGCTTCCTGGCGGTTTCGCTCTGGTTCGCGGTCTATGTCTGGACCGGAATCGGCGTCGCCCATATGAGCGCCTTCGGCTGGTTCGCCCTGATCGCCGGCTCGCTGATCACCATCGCGGTCGGCGGCGGATTGATGGCGCTGATCTTCTATTCCAGCCGCAACAACTTCGACCGCTAGATCCCGCCGCGCGCCACGAAGTGCGGGTTGGTGAAACCCGCATCGACGCGGCCGTAGACGAAGGCGCTGCCGTCCAGATTGGTGACGCGGCCGCCCGCCGCGGTGAGCACGGCGTCGCCGGCGGCGGTGTCCCATTCCATCGTCGTGCCGTGGCGCGGATAGATGTCGGCCTCGCCCGCCGCGACCAGGCAGAACTTGAGCGACGAGCCGGCGGTGATGAAATCCTTGACCGGATAGGCGGCGAGATATTCTTCCGTCTTCTTGTCGCGGTGCGAGCGGCTGGCGACGGCGGTCAGCCCGCCCGGCGGCGCCGGGCGCACGCGGATGCGGCGGGCCCGGGCGAAATCGGGCATGGCGTCGACCGTGGTCGCGATCTCCCAGGCGCCGCCCGGGATCTCGCCGAGGAACAGGCGGTTCTTGGCCGGGGCATAGACGACGCCGCGTACCGCCAGGCCGTTGACGATCTCGGCGATGTTCACGGTGAACTCGCCGTTGCGGTTGATGAACTCCTTGGTTCCGTCCAAGGGATCGACCAGGAAGAAATGCATCCCGATCTGCGGCAGCCGGCCGGCGGCGACTTCCTCCTCCGCGACGACCGGAATCCCCGGCACCAGGGCTTGCAGGCCGGCGAGGATGTGCTTCTCGGCCTCCTCGTCGGCGTCGGTCACCGGCGAGTGGTCGGTCTTTCTCCGCGCCTGCGTCCCAGCGGCGTAGTGGCGCATGATTATGGCGCCGGCTTCATGGCCGAGCGCGGCCAGGGCGGCCAGGCGCTCGGAAAGCGTGGAAGGCATGGGAAAACCTCGGACGGACGCCGCCCATTGCGGCGCAAGTTCCGTAGCACACTCCCGCGCGGCAACGCGATATCGGGCGGTTTTCGGCAAAATGCCCCATTGCGGCCATCATCGCAGGCGAAGGAGACTTCGCTTTCCGCATCGCGCCGGGCGCTTCGCAGAACCCTCTGGAAAACAGGAACCTCGTCTTGTCCTCTCGTCTTGCTCTTTTCGGACGCGTGCTCGCCTTGTCGCTCGTCCTTGGCGCCGCCTCGGCCGAGGCCGCGACGCCGGCCGAAACCATGATCTCCGACAATATCCGCACCGGCCTTCAAATCCTCGGCGACCGTCAGGCATCCGCAGCCGACCGCGCCGCGCGGTTCAACACGTTCCTGCTCGGCGTGACCGACCTCAAGCGGGTCTCGAAATTCGTCCTCGGCCGCTATGACGCGCAGGCCACGCCGGCCGAGCGCGACGCCTTCGCCGCCGCGTTCCAGCGCTATGCGGTCAGCGTCTATCAATCCTATCTCGGCAAGTATTCCGGCCAGACCCTGACGGTCACGGGCTCGCAACACGTCGCGGCGGGCGACGACGTGGTCAACGCCAACCTGATCGATCCGGCCAGCAACAGCCGGCCGCTGGAACTCTCCTTCCGCGTCAATTCGAGCGGCGCCGCGCCCGTCATCGTGGACTTCAGCGTCGGCGGCATCTGGCTGGCGCTCGAGGAGCGCGACCAGTTCACCGCCTTTCTCGGCCAGAACGGCGGCAGCATCCCGGCGCTGATCGATCATCTCGACGCGATCCGGGCGAAGTTATCCACCGCCGGCTAGCGGGCCGCGTCCACCGGTTGCGCACCCCTTAAGCATTCCTTAAGAGGCCTTGGCCATGGTTACCATTCGGAAACCATAACTCGCGCGCGGAGATATTCCCGTCCATGGATGACATCGAATTTGCTGCGTTTCTGGTCAGCCGCGTGTGCCACGATCTCGTGGGGCCCTTGGGCGCGGTGGTCAACGGCCTGGAAGTCATGGAGGACGAGCGCGACGCCGCGATGCGGGCGGACGCCCTGAAAATCGTCTCCTCCAGCGCCCTCCAGGCCCTGGCGCGCCTGCAGTTCCTGCGAATCGCTTTCGGTGCCGCCGGCTCGGCGGGCGCCGAGCTCGATGTCGGCGAGGTGGGCCGGCTCGCGGCCGGGCTGCTGGAAGGCGGCAAGGTCAAGCTCGACTGGCAGGAAACCCATGTGAACTGGCCCAAGAACTGGGCCAAGCTCCTGATGAACGCCGCTTTCCTCGGCGCCGATTGCCTGCCGCGCGGCGGCACGCTGCATGTCGCGATCAACGCCGATCCCGCCACCCCCGGGTTCCGCATCGTCGCAACCAGCCCTTACGCCCGCGTGTTGGAAGAGGTCGCGAACGCGGTGCGCGGCGAGGAGAGCCATCTCGACGCCCGCGGCATCCAGCCCTATCTGACCCACAAGCTGTCGCGCGAGCTCAACGCCGGCCTGACCGTGACGGCGCGCGAAGGCGCCGTCGAGCTGGCGGCGGGTTAAACCGCGCCTTTACCATCGGGGTCCTAGTCTCGCCGGTGTTTTCCAGTGGGCCGCCGCGTTCCGGCGGCCGCAACGGGACTTGCTGCCATGAGACTATGCCTTGTCGTCGACGACAGCCGGGTCATCCGCAAAGTCGCCTGCCGCATCCTCCAGGAGCTCGACTTCGCGACCGACGAGGCCGAGGACGGGCTGAGCGCGCTCGCCTCCTGCCGCGCCAAGATGCCGGAGCTCATCCTGCTCGACTGGAACATGCCGAACATGAACGGCATCGAATTCCTCAAGACCCTGCGCCGCGAGCGCGACGGCGACAATCCGATCGTGGTCTTCTGCACCACCGAGAACGACGTGGCCCACATCACCGAGGCGCTCGGCGCCGGCGCCAACGAGTACATCATGAAGCCGTTCGACCGCGCCATCATCGAGGCCAAGCTCGCCGAAGTGGGCTTGATGTAAGCCGCATGTCGCCCGAAGACCTCGATTTCCTCGCGCAGATCGTGCGCCGCCGCTCGGGCCTCATCCTGCCGCCGCACAAGCAGGGCCTGATCGAGAGCCGGCTGGGCGCGGTGATGCGGCGCTTCGGCTTCCGCTCGATCGAGGCGCTGCTCAAGGAATTGCGCCACGGCCGCGACGCGCTGGCCCGCGCCGTGACCGAGGTGATGACGACCAACGAATCCTCGTTCTTCCGCGACCGCGCGATGTTCGAGCAGTTCCGCGACCACGTCCTGCCGCAGGTTCTCGAAGCCCGCGCCGGCAGCAAACGCCTGCGCATCTGGTGCGCCGCCTGCGCCGCGGGGCAGGAGCCCTATTCGATCGCCATGCTGCTCGACGATCTCAAGCTTTCGGCCAAGGGCTGGAGCATCGACCTTATCGCCACCGACCTCAGCGCCGAGATGATCGCGCGCGGCGAGGAAGGCGTCTATTCGCATTTCGAGGTGCAGCGCGGCCTCGCCATCCGCCGCCTGGTGGCGCATTTCAACCAGGAAGCGGGCAATTGGCGCATCCACGAGAATCTGCGCCGCATGGTGACGTTCCGCCAGTTCAACCTGCTCGACTCCTATGGCTGGCTCGACGATCTCGACGCCGTGTTCTGCCGCAACGTGCTGATCTATTTCGACGCCAAGACCAAGGCCCAGGTGCTCGACAAGATCGCCGAGATACTCATGCCCGACGGCGCCCTCATCCTCGGCCATGCCGAGAGCGTGCGCGGCCTCTCCACCGCCTTCGTGCCGGTCGACCACGCGCCGCACCTGTATGTGAAGGACAGGGGCTTCGCGCAACGGCTGGCGGGGTAGCGGCGCGCCGCGACTTTCGGGCTTGCGCCAAGCTCAGCCGCGCCGTGCCTTCTCGATCGCGGCGACGTCGATCTTCTTCATGTCCATCATCGCGTTGAACGCGCGTTTTGCTTCCTCGCCGCCTGCCGCCATCGCCTCGGTCAGCACGCGCGGCGTGATTTGCCAGGAAAGGCCCCATTTGTCCTTGCACCAGCCGCACTGACTTTCCTGCCCGCCATTACCGACGATGGCGTTCCAGTAGCGGTCGGTCTCCTGCTGATCGTCGGTCGCGATCTGGAACGAGAAGGCTTCGCTCTGTTTGAACGCCGGCCCGCCGTTGAGGCCGATGCAGGGGATGCCGAAGACGGTGAATTCGACCGTCAGCACCTCGCCCGCCTTGCTGGAGGGATTGTCGCCGGGCGCACGGAGGACGGCACCCACCGCGCTGTTGGGGAAGGTCTCGGCGTAGAAGCGGGCGGCCGCCTCGGCATCCTTGTCGTACCATAGGCAGATCGTGTTCTTGGCGATGGTCACGGCTTGTCCTTTCGCGTCTGAAGGCAATTGCGGGTCCCGCGCATGCGGAGCGCCTCACCACGTGTCCAAAAACGTCCGCCGCTTGCCCGGATCGTGCGGCGGCAGGCTGCGGTAGCCGCGCAGGATCCAGCGCCTTGTGTCGGCGGGATCGATCACGTCGTCGATCTCCAGATACGCCGCCATGTTGATCGCCTTGCCGCGGGCGTAGCTCTGCGCCACCAGTTTCTTGAACAGTTCTTCCTTCGCTTCCGGCGTCGGCTCGGCGTCGAGCTCCTTGCGGTAGCCGAGGCGGGCGGCGCCTTCGAGACCCATCCCGCCGAACTCGCCGGTCGGCCACGAGACGATGAAGAACGGCGCGTGGAAGCTGCCGCCCGCCATCGCCTGGGCGCCGAGACCGTAGCCCTTGCGCAGCACGACCGTGAAGATCGGCACGTTGAGGGCGCCGCCGATCACGAACATCCGCGAGACATGGCGCACCAGCGCGGTCTTCTCGTGCTCCGGCCCGACCATGAAGCCGGGCGTGTCGCAGAGCGAGACGATGGGCAGGCCGAAGGCGTCGCAGAGCTGCATAAAGCGCGCCGCCTTGTCGGCACAAGGCCCGTCGATGGCGCCGGCGAGGTGCATCGGGTTGTTGGCGATGAGGCCGAACGGGGCGCCTTCGATGCGGACCAGCGCCGTGATCATGCCCGGCGCGAAACCGGAGCGCAGTTCGAGCACGCTGCCGCTATCGGCCAGCGTGTCGATCACCTTGCGGCTTTCGTAGACGCGCAGGCGGTTCTCCGGGATGAGGTGGCGCAGTTCCTTCTGGTTGGCGGCATCCCAGCCGGGGAGCGGTCCCTGGAAAAAAGCGAGATATTTCTTCGCGACCTCGATCGCCTCGATCTCGTCCGCGACCGCGATGTCGACGACGCCATTGGGCACCTGCACCGCCATCGGGCCGACGTCTTCCGGCTTGTAGACGCCGAGCCCGCCGCCCTCGATCATCGCCGGGCCGCCCATGCCGATGTTCGAGTTCTTCGCCGCGATGATGACGTCGGAGCAGCCCAGGATCGCGGCGTTGCCGGCGAAGCAGCGCCCGGAATTGATCCCGATGCGCGGCATCAAGCCCGAAAGCTTGGCGTATTGCCTGAAGGTCGGCGTATCGAGGCCGGCGACGCCGGGGAAGTCGGTATCGCCCGGCCGCCCGCCGCCGCCTTCGGCGAAGGCGATGATGGGGAGCTTCCACTCCTCCGCGATCGTGAGCAGGCGGTCCTTCTTGCGGTGGTTCATCGAACCCTGGGTGCCGGCGAGCACGGTGTAGTCGTAGGCCATGACGGCGCAGCGTGCCTTGTTTTCGCCGAACTGCTTGGCGTTGACCGTGCCGATGCCGGTGATGATGCCGTCGCCCGGCGTGTTCTGGATCAGGTCTTCCAGGGCGCGGCGCCGCCGCTGCGCTGCGAAGGCGAGCGCGCCGTATTCGATGAAGCTGCCGGGATCGCAGAGCTGCTCCAGGTTCTCGCGCGCGGTGCGCTGGCCGGTCTTGCGCCGCCGCGCCACCGCGTCGGGGCGGTTTTCGTCCAGGCTGAAGCCGTGGCGGGTGTTGGACTCCTCGAGGTCGGCGCGGATGAAGTCCGGGTCGCGCGCGGCGGCGACGGCGGCGTCGCTGCCGCCGACCTCTTCGGGCGTCACGAACAAGAGCGCGTCGCCCTCGAACAGCACCGCGCCCGGCACCGCGGCGATCGAATAGACCCGGCCGGAGACGGCGGCGCCGACGATGTGCTCCATCTTCATGGCTTCGAGCACGGCGACCGGCGCGCCTTGGCGCACGGCGTCGCCGGGATTGACGTCGATGCTGACGATCTTGCCCTGCATCGGCATGCGCACTGCGACGGTTCCGGCGGGCGCGGCAGCGCCGGTAGGCGCGGGCGCGGTTGCAGCCGACCCGGTGCTCATGGCCGCCGGTTTCCAGCTTGCCGCAGCGGCGACGAGATCGGCGGTGTGTTCCTCGACATAGCGGGTATGGGTCTCGCCCGCCACGACATCGTCGCGCCCGATCAGCTCGTGCAGGAAGGCGAGGTTGGTCGCGACGCCCTCGATGGCGAATTCGTTCAGCGCCCGCCTCGCCCGCGTCAGCGCGGCGGCATAGTCGGGGCCGTGCGCGACCAGCTTGGCGAGCAAGGGATCGAACGCCGGATTGGTGGTGTAGCCCTCATAGCCGAAGGTATCGACCCGCACGCCCGGGCCGCTCGGCGGCGCGAAGCGGGTGAGCGTGCCGCCGGAAGGGCGGACCGTGCCGTCGGGATCGATCTTCTCGATGTTGATCCGCAATTGCACCGCGAAGCCGCGCGGGTGAGGCACCTCGTCCTGCGGCAAGCCGATCTCGCGCAAGGTCCTGCCCTGCGCCAGCGCGATCTGCAGCGCGACGAGATCGATGCCGGTGACCTCCTCGGTCACGGTGTGCTCGACCTGGAGGCGCGGATTGGCCTCGATGAAGGCGAAGGCCGGGGCGTGGCGCGCCGGCTGCGGGTTCACCAGGAACTCGAAGGTCGCGAGCCCGCGCAGGTTCACGTCGTCGGCGAGCCATACCGCGGCATCGCAGAGCTGCTTGCGCAACTGCGGATCGAGGCCCGGCGCCGGCGCGATCTCGACGATCTTCTGGTGGCGGCGCTGCAAGGTGCAGTCGCGCTCCCAGATATGGCTCGCCGAGCGGCCGTCGCCGGCGACCTGCACTTCGATGTGGCGGGCGCCGGCCATCAGGGCTTCGGCGTAGACCGCGGCGTTGCCGAAGCCGGCCAGGGCTTCGGACTGGCAGCGGGCATAGGCGCTCTCGATCTCGTCTTCGCTGGTCACGATGCGCATGCCGCGGCCGCCGCCGCCGGCGATCGCCTTGATGATGATGGCGCCGCCCGCCGTCCGGAAGAAGGCGCGGGTTTCCTCCAGCGTCGCCGGCCCGGGCGTGCCCGCCAGCACCGGCACGCCGAAGCGTTCGGCCAGGCTGCGGGCGCGCGCCTTGTCGCCGAAGATCGACAGCACATGCGGCGACGGCCCGATGAAGGTCAGGTCCATCTTTTCGCAAGCCTCGGCGAACAGCGCGTTCTCCGACAGAAAGCCGTAGCCCGGATGCACCGCGTCGCAATGCGCCGCCTTGGCCGCGGCGACGACGCGGGCGATGTCGAGATAGGCGGCGGGGCCGCTCAGCCCCAGCGCCTGGGCGCCGTCCGCTGCCTTGATGTGCGCCGAGCCCTGGTCGTCGTCGGAATAGACCGCGACGCTGCGCAAGCCCAGCTCGGCCGCGGCGCGGGCGATGCGCACCGCGATCTCGCCGCGGTTGGCGATCAGGATGCTCTTGAAGGTCATGGCAGGTCCGAGGGCGTGGGGCTCCCAAGGACTCTGCCATGCCGGTCCAGCGTTACAAAGCGGCGCGGACGCCGCCAAAGGCCGCGATCCCGGGCCGGCCATAGCCGGCGGTGGGCTCGCTGCGGTCGTCGAACAGATTGTCGACCCGACCGAACAGCTCGTATTGCTCGGTCACGCGATAGGAGCCGAACAGGTTCACGATCGTGCTGTCGGTCAGGCGGGTGGAGGCGAAGGCATCGTTGAAGCGCGGCCCGACATAGGCGACGCTGCCGCCGAGCGACCAGTCGTCCGACGGGTTCCAGGTGAGAATCGCATTGGCGCTGGAATGCGGCCGGCGCGCCAGCGGCAGGCCGGTGTTCGAATCGACCGCCGTCAGGTTGGTGTAGTTGACGTCGAGCGACAGCCCGTCTGCGATCCGGGCCGTCACCTCCGCCTCGATGCCGCTCGCCACCGTGCGGTTGACGTTGATGTAATAGCCGCCGGCGAAGGCGCGCAGGGTGCAGGCCGGCGAGACCACGCCGAAGCAGGAGAAGAAGTCGATCAGGTTCTTGGTGTGGCGGTCGAAATAGGTCAGCGAGCCCTTCAGCCGCCCATCGAGCAGCGTCTGGTCGACGCCGACCTCCCAGCCATTCGCGGTCTCCGGCAACAGCGCCGCGATCGGGTTCGAGAAGTCCGAGAACTGCTGGTAGAGCGACGGCGCCTTGAAGCCGTTGCCGATATTGCCGCGCAGCACGGTGCCCCAATCGGCGATGTCGTAGGCCGCGTTGAGCTTGTAGGAGGTGTGGGTGCCGAACTCGGCGTCGTTGTCGAGCCGCACCCCGCCGGTCACGGTCAGCGCCGTGAACAGCGTCGTCTGCCACTGGCCGTAGTAGCCGTCGATATTGCTGCTGCCCCGGTTCAGCGGCGTCAGGTCGAACACGCTGTGGGTGCTGAGCGTGGTGCGCTGGGTCTCGGCGCCGAAGGTGATCTGGTTGTCCGCGTCGAGGTCGAAGGTGCCCTGGTATTCGAAGCGGCGCGAGCCGCCCTTGCCGAAGAAATTGATGTCGGGCGTGAAGGCGCTGGTGAAGAAATCGAAATTGCCGAAGCTGCGGCGGTTCGAGGACAGGCCGATCGCCGCCAGGCGGTTCTGGAAGCGGCCGTCGAACAGCGTCACGTTCACCCCGGCATAGCCGGCATAGAGCACGTCGCGGCTGAACTCCGGCGTGTCCTGGAAGGAAAAGGCCGGCGGCGGGAAGCCGTCGAAGCTGCTGCGGGCCTGGACGTAATAGCCGCGCAGGTCGGCGCTGACATTGTCGAGCACGCGGACATGGACGTTGGCGGTGGCGCCGAGATTGCGGTAGGCGTCGGCCTCGGTGTTGCCGTTCCGCGAATCCGCCGCCGAGGTGCCGTCGGTGCCGAACCAGTTCAGCGCCGCGCCGTAGTCGACGACGTCGGCGGTGCCGTTGACCGCGGCGTTCAGGTGGTAGGTGCCGAACGAGCCGCCCTCGGCCGTGGCGTTGAGCCCGAACGGGCTGTCGCCGCCGGTCCTGGAGACGATGTTGACCACGCCGCCGATGGCGTCGCTGCCGTAGAGCGTCGATTGCGGCCCGCGCAGCACCTCGATGCGGTCGATGTTGTTGACCAGGAGATCCTGGAGGATCGGCCCCTGCGAGGTCGAACTCGGATCCTCGATGCGCACGCCGTCGATCAGGAACAGGGTCTGGCCGTCGGGTGCGCCGCGCGTGAATACGGTCGTGGTCTGGCCGACGCCGCCATTGCGCGACACCGACAGGCCCGGTAGTTGCGCCAGCACGTCGGTGAGGACGACGGTCTGCCGCGTCTTCAGGTCCTCGGCGGTGATCACCGAGATCGAGGTGCCGGTCTTGGCCGCGGGTTGCGGCGTGCGGGTCGCGGTGACGACGACGAGTTCGTCGGCCGTGGCGGCCCGGGCCGGCGCCGAAAGGATGCAAGCGGCGAGGGCGGTACTGACTAGAAAGAATGACTTCTGCATGGCGATCTCCTGACAGGGTTCAGGAGCCGGCACGCGGCAACGCGGCGCGATTTCGAATCTAGGTCTCTATCTGCGCAGGTCCCCACGGCGACGACTCCAACATTGTCGCCGCGACGGTTTCCCCCGCAGTCCCCAGCCCACCCGGCCGGAAACAGGACGACGTCGCAAGGCAGGTCTCCTGGCTTCCGGGTCGTAGCTTCCTGGCCGCCTTCCCAGAGCTTTGGGCTCCAGTGGCATTCGGACAGGTCGCTCGCCGGTTACAGTTGCGGGGGCAGCCGCGGGTTCAAACCGCGTTCCCAAAACCAAGCGCGTGGCCGGACCCTATTGCCCTTCGCCGCGCCGCGTCAATTGCGGCGGAACGGCCACTCGAAAAACCGCCTTCCTCCCGTATCCTGCCGGGACGATGACGCTTGATTCCCGCTTTCCGTGGCGCCTCCTGGCGCTTGCCGGCGTGTTTGTCCTGGGGGCCGCGGCGGCGCCCTTTGAGCCGCATTACGCCAGCGTCCGCCGCGATCCGGCCAATCTTCGCGAGGGGCCGTCCTACGACCACCGCATCCTGTGGGTCTATCGCCACCGGGATTATCCGGTGAAGATCGTCGGCAGCTTCGACGCCTGGCGCCGCGTCAAGGACGCCGACGGCACGCTCGGCTGGATGCATCACACGCAGTTGAGCGACAAGCGTACGGTCGTCTTCATCGGATTTACAAAGTCTCCGATGCGCGTCGGCGACGGGCCGCGCGACAAGATCGTCGCTTATGCGCAGCCCGGCGTTGTGGCCCGGCTCAAGGCGTGCAAGCTTCGGGTCTGCGAGATCGAAGCCGCCGGAACGGCAGGCTGGGTCGACAAGCGCAATCTCTGGGGAGTCGAGCTTAGTGAAGTCTTCCAATGACGCGGGCGCCAAGCCCGCGCGGCGTTTGGCGGATGTAGAGGTGGGGGCCGCGGGCGACGACCCGGCGTCTTCCGTCGGCCTCGCGGCGACCGGCCTGGCGGCCTGGCTGCACCAGCCGGCCGGCGTCTCCGCCACCGGCGGGCCGATCGCCAGCCGCCTGGGACAGATTTCGTGGGCGCTGTTCGAATGCGCCCGCATTCCCTATGTCCTGCTCGTCACGATCTATCTGTTCGGGCCCTATTTCACGCGTTATGTGGTCGGCGATCCGGTCGAAGGCCAGATGCTGTGGTCGCGCATCTCCTGGATGGGCGGCCTCGTCATCGCCTTCAGCGCGCCGTTCCTCGGCGCCATCGCCGATGTCGGCGGACGGCGCAAGCCGTGGATCGCGGTCTACACCGCGGTCATGGTCGTTTCGATGCTGGCGATGTGGTACGGCGTTCCGAACGCGACGGGGGCGCAGCTCATCTTCATCGCCGCCGCGATCGTGGCGGCGAATTTCGCCTATGAGTTCTCCACCGTCTTCCACAGCGCGATGCTGCCGACGATCTCGCCGCCCGAGCGGGTGGGGCCGCTGTCGGGCCTCAGCCTGTCGCTCGGCAACCTCGCGGGCATCCTGCTGCTCGGCCTGATGCTGGTCGCCTTCGCGGCGCCCGGGCACGGCTTGCCCTTCGTGCCGGAGCATCCGCTGTTCGGCGTCAGCCAGGAAGCGCACGATCCCGAGCGGCTGTCCGGCCCGATCTCGGGCCTGTGGCTTCTTCTCGTCAGCCTGCCGCTGTTCCTGTTCACGCCCGACAAGCCGAGCACCGGCGTGCCGCTGCGGGCGCAGATGATGCTGGGCGTGCGGCGCGTGCTGAACACGGTGGCGAGCCTCAAGCACTACCGCAACATCGCGATGTACCTCATCGCGCGGCTGTTCTTCAACGACGGCATGGGCGCGGTGCTGCTCTATGGCGGCATCTATGCCGCGGTGACGTTCAACCTCGACGCGCTGGCGATGATGGTCTACGGCCTCGAGCTCAGCGTGTTCGCGGTGCTGGGCGGCTTCTTCGGCGGCTGGCTCGACAACACCATCGGCTCCAAGCGCGCGCTGTTCGTGAGCATCGGCGGCACGCTGCTGTTCTTCGCGCTCGGCCTCACCATGGCGCCGGACCGCATCCTGTGGTTCATCCCCTGCGATCCGAACGCGCCGCACATCAATTCGCTGCCGTTCTTCAACACCTGGCCGCAGGTCATCTACCTGATGATCGTCAACGGCGTCGCGGTGTTCATCACCGCCGGCTATGCCAATGCCCGCACCATGATGGCGCGGCTGGCTCCGCCGGAGAAGATGACGGAATTCTTCGGGCTGATGTCGCTTTCCGGCACCGCCACGACCTTCCTCGCCAATCTCTCCATCGACCTTTTGACCGGCCTGACCAACAGCCTGCGCGGCGGGTTGCTGGGGATCCTGGGTTTCCTGGTGGTGGGCCTGGTGCTGATGGGCTTCGTCAAGGAAGAGCGCGCGGTCGCCGTCTAAGTTCCTTTCGGGATAGACGGCGATCCGGCAGCGGTAGACTCCATACGAAATCCCAGCGGCCGTTAGCGTCCCGGACCGTCGTCGTCGCGGTCGTTCCAGTCGGGGCGGTGGCCGTACCAGGACGGCGGGCCGCCGCCGCTCTCCAGCGTGCGCTGGCGGTAGCCGCGGTCCAACCATTCCTGGCCGACGCGGTCGCCCTCGCGCCAATGGCGTTCCCAATGCTCGGAGTCCGTGCAGCGGCTGGCGGGGCAGGGCGGCGGCGACGGGGCATAGCCGGCCCGCTCGCCGCGATCATCGCCATGGCGGTCGCCGTCGCGGTCATAGCGGTCGTCGTCGCCGCAATCGCGGTCGCAATGGTCGCGATGGTGGTGGCGGCGGGCGCGGTAGCAGCCGTCGTCGCAGTCGTCGCGGCGGTAATGGACACGATGGCGATAACCGCCGCAGCCGTCACCGCAGCGGTTGTAGCCGCCGCCGCAGCCCTCATAGCAGCCATAGCCGCCGAAATGCTGAAACTGGATCGCCGGCACCGGATCGAAGGGATCGAGCAGCACGGCACCCGCGGTGGCGACGCCGGCGGCGGCGCCGGTCGGCAGCAGCGCGGCGCCGAGCAGCAGCGTCAGCACGCCGAGAAACTTCGTGGCGGAACGCGGCGTGACGTTGGTCATGGTGTCACCTTTCACTTTTCAATTCTGGCCGGGATGCGGCGGTTCGTTGGCGGCGTCGTTGAGCAGGTTGCCGAGCTGGTTCATGGTCGGGCGGAAGCCGGCAAGCGCCGAGCTCGTCATGTAGTCGTTGGATTTATGCAGGTCCTGGGCGATGCCGGGCGGGCCCGCCTTGTAGAGCACGGCGAGGTGATAGAGCGCGGCGGGATAGCGCTGGTCCGCCGCCTTGGCGAACCAGTATTCGGCGCGGACATAGTTGACCACGACGCCCAGGCCCTTGGCGTACATCACGCCCAGCGTGTTCTGCGAAGCGGCGTCGCCGTTGACGGCGGCGCTCTGGATGGCGCGCACGAGCTGCGTCGCGGTGAGGCGTCCGGTTGCCTCGTCGGGCAGCGAGGCCTGGTATTGCGCGGCCGCCTCGCGGCCCTTCCAGCCCAGGAAATAGAGCGCATGGCGCACCGCTTCCTGCGGGATCGCGGGGCTGAGGGCGAGCGCGCGCTGCCGCTCGATATTGGGCACGCATTCGTCACTTAAAGGGACGCCGGCCTGCGAGGTGCCGGAGGGATAGAATTCGAACGGCGGCGTCCAGTAGTGGAACGCCTTGGCCTGCTTCTCGACGATGCGCGCGCCGACCCAGCTGCCGCGCATGCGGGCTTCCAGCCCGTTCAGGAAGGGCCGGCCCAGCGGATGGCCCATGGCGTCGGCGAGGTGGAAATAGGTCAGGGCGTCGGTGTCGTTCTGCTGCATGACGGAGGGCAGACGCCAGTTCGAGCCGCCGCCATAGCGGCGGCCGTAGTCGTCGTCGTCGTCGCCGCCGCGGAAGCGGCTGGCGTCGGTCATGGTGGCGCGGCCGAGATCGAGGAAGCCCTCGGCGCCGCGGCATGAGCCGATATAGACGATGCGGTCATGCGCCTCGATCCGCTCCTGGCTCGAGAGCTGGAGCAGGATCGACTGCTGGTCGGTCAACGCGTGCCAGCGGCGCGCGCGGATGACGTCGGCGCCTTCGCCGCCCCAATAGCTGCCGCGGCCGGCGCGGTTGCGCCCCGCGAGGTAGTACCAGACATAGGCCTCGACCGGATCGTAATAGCGGTTGTCGCCGGCGTTGGAATAGATGTCGCCGAGTTTGACCTGGGCGAGAAAATCATTGTTCTGCCACGCCGCCTTGCGCCACAGGCGCACCGCGGTCTCCAGGCTGATGTGGTTGAGCGCGTAATTGCCGTCGGCATAATCCGCCGAAGCCGCGACGGGCATGAGCGCCAGCCATGCCGCGAACAGGGCGCAGCGCAAGGACATGCCGACAATGCGTGGAGGAACCACGTCCAATCCCCCTGGAAACCTCTGGCCGCGCAAACGCTCTCACCGTTCGAGCGGCCTTAACAATAGTTAAGATTAACAGACAAGATGAACACTGGCGACTCGGCATGCGTATGATCGGTTACACCAAATTGTCTGAAACTGTCGGGACGCGCGGCGACGCCACACGCTGTGCGCGACGGCGACCGATTGTTGCGCTGTCTAGTGGCGGAACTGGCGCACGCCGCTGAACACCATCGCGAGGCCGGCTTCGTCGGCGGCGGCGATCACCGCGGCGTCGTTGAGCGAGCCGCCGGGCTGGATCACGGCGGTGGCGCCGGCTTGCGCGACGGCGAGCAGACCGTCCGGGAACGGAAAGAATGCGTCAGAGGCGGCGACGGAACCTATGGTTAACGGCTGCGCCAGACCCGCTTCCGCCGCCGCGTCGCGTGCCTTGAGCGCGGCGATGCGCGCCGAGTCGACGCGGCTCATCTGGCCGGCGCCGATACCCACGGTGGCGCCGTCCTTGGCATAGATCACGCTGTTCGACTTGGTGTGCTTGCAGACCCGGAAGGCGAAGCGCAGATCGGTGAGCTGCGCCGGGGTTGGCGCTTTTTTGGTCACGATTTTGAGATCGAGCCTGTCGGCGTCGGAATCGTCGCGCGTCTGCACCAGAAGGCCGCCGGCCACCGACGTCACCGTCCAGCCGGGTGCATAGGGATCGGGCAGGCCGCCGGTGACCAGGAGCCGTGCGTTCTTGCGCCGCGTTATCTCGGCCTTCGCCTCTTCGGTGGCGTGCGGCACGATGATGACGTCGGTGACGATCCTGGCGATCTCCTCGGCGGTCTCGCCGTCCAGCGTGCCGTTGAGCGCGATGATGCCGCCGAAGCGGCTGACCGGATCGCAGGCCACGGCGCGCAGATAGGCCTCTTTGAACGTCTTTCCCACCGCGACGCCGCAGGGATTGGCGTGCTTGACGATCACGACCGCCGGCTGGCCGGCGAATTCCGCCACCAGCTCGATCGCGGCGTCGGCGTCGAGCAGGTTGATGTAGCTGAGCTCGCGGCCCTGGAGCTGCTCGGCGGTCGCGACGCCGAAGCGGCGTTCGCCGCCGGCATAGAAGGCGGCGCGCTGGTGCGGGTTCTCGCCATAGCGCAGGGGCTGGCGCAGGCTGCCGGCGAAGCTGCGCCAGCGCGGCGGTTCGCTGACGCCGTCCTTTTCGAGTTCGCCGGCGAACCAGTTCGACACCGCGGCGTCATAGGCGGCGGTGCGGGCGAAGGCGGTCTGGGCGAGGCGGCGGCGCAGCGCGGACGTGGTCGCGCCCGCGTTGGCGTCCATCTCGGCGAGCACGGCGTCGTAATCCTGAGGATCGGTCACGACGGTGACCCAGTCGTGGTTCTTCGCCGCCGAGCGCGTCATCGCCGGGCCGCCGATGTCGATCTGCTCGATCGTGTCCGCGAAGTCCGCGCCCTTCGCAACCGTGTCCTCGAACGGATAGAGATTGGAGACCAGCAGGTCGATGCCCTCGATCCCGTGATCCGTCATGGCCGCGGCGTGATCCGCCTTGTCGCGCAGCGCCAGCAGGCCGCCATGCACCTTGGGATGCAGCGTCTTGACGCGCCCGTCCATCATCTCGGGAAAGCCGGTGACGTCGGAGATGTCGGCGACCACGAGCCCCGCGTCGCGCAGCGCCTTGGCCGAGCCGCCGGTCGAGATCAGCATCACGCCGTGGCGGTCCAGGCCGCGGGCGAATTCCACCAGGCCGGTCTTGTCGAAAACGGAAAGGACCGCGCGGCGGATGGGGCGGTGCGTCATGGCGCGACTCGGATGCGGCTGGGGTTACGGAGGGATTTACCGCCGGAAAAACCAAATGAGAAGGCCCAGCACTGCCGTCGCCCCCAGCGAATAGAGCACCGGGATGTGGATATGCCAGTTTTCCTTGTCGTAGGCGATGTCGTAGGGCAGCGGCTCCAGATCCATCATCGCGATCGCCTGGCTGAGAAGGAGCGCGCCGAGCAGGAAAATGACGAGGTAGATCAGCCAGCGCATCTTCACACTCCCTCGGCGACGACGGTCACGATCGCGTCCGTCAGCGTCTTCAAATCGGCCTCGCCGGCGGTCAGGGCGGGGGTCAGATAGACGATGCTGCGGAACGGCCTGACCCACACGCCTTGCGCCACCAGCCGCCGCTTAAGATCGTTCAGATCGGCGATGGCGTCCAGTTCGACGACGCCGATGGCGCCGCGCACCCGCACGTCCCGGACGCCCGTCATGCCCAGGCAGCGCCCGAGCCCCTTGGAAAGCGCGGCGGCGATGTCGTTCGCCGCCATCAGGCGGTTCTCGCTCTCGAACAGGTCGAGCGAGGCGTTGGCGGCGGCGCAGGCGAGCGCGTTGCCCATGAAGGTCGGGCCGTGCATCAGGGCGTGGCCCGGATCGTCGGACCAGAAGGCGTCGAACACTTTTTGGCTGGCGAGCGTCGCGGCGAGCGGGATCGCGCCGCCGGTGAGCGCCTTGCCCAGCGTCAGGATGTCGGGCGCGACACCGGCGGCCTGGCAGGCGAACATCGCGCCGGTGCGGCCGAAGCCGGTGAAGATCTCGTCGAAGACCAGCAGCACTTCGTACTTGTCGGCCGCGGCGCGCAGGCGCAGCAGCACGTTCTCGTCATGGAACAGCATGCCGCCGGCGCCCTGGACCAGCGGCTCGACCAGGATGCCGGCGAGTTCATGGGCGCGGCGCTCCAGGAACGCATCGAACGCAGCGATGCTCGCCTCGTCGCGCGGCAGGGCGATGACGTGATGCTCGGGCAGGACGCCGGTGAAGAGGTTGTGCATGCCCTCTTCGGGATCGCACACCGCCATCGTGCCGATAGTGTCGCCGTGATAGCCGCCGCGGAAGGCGAGGAACTTGGTACGCCCCCTGATGCCGCGGTTCAGCCAGTACTGCATCGCCATCTTCATCGCGACCTCGACCGCGACCGAGCCGGAATCGGAGAAGAACACGCGCTCGAGATTGCCGGGCGCCAGGGCGCAGAGCCGCCGCGCCAGCGTCAGCACCTGCTCATGCACCAGCCCGCCCAGCATGACGTGCGGCATCTTCGCGGCCTGGGCGCGGATGGCGCCGACGATGTGGGGGTGGTTGTAGCCGTGCACCGCGGTCCACCAGCTCGCGATGCCGTCGACCAGCTCGCGCCCGTCGGCGAGCACGATCCGCGTGCCGCGCGTCAGCTCGGCGGCGAGCGGCGGATTGGCGGTCTTCATCTGGGTATAGGGCAGCCAGATATGGGGGACGCCCTCGGCGTACCAGTCGGGCTTGTCGCTCACTGCGCGAGCGGCATCGCCGTGACGCCCAGCTTCTCGAACAGCTTGTGGTCGTGGCTTTCCTTGGGGTTCGGCGTCGTCAGGAGCTTGGTGCCGTAGAAGATCGAATTGGCGCCGGCGAGGAAGCACAGTGCCTGCGCTTCGTCGCTCATCCCGTCGCGTCCCGCCGACAGGCGGACCATGGATTTGGGCATGGTGATCCGCGCCACCGCGATGGTGCGGACGAAATCCAGCACGTCGAGCGGCGCGGAATCGCCCAGCCTGGTGCCCTTGACCTTGACCAGGCCGTTGATCGGCACGCTCTGCGGATGCTCGGGCAGGGTGGCGAGCGCGTGGATCATGCCGGCGCGGTCTTCTTGCGCCTCGCCCATGCCGACGATGCCGCCGCAGCAGACATTGATCCCGGCATTGCGCACTTCTTCCAGCGTGTCGAGGCGATCCTGGAAGGTGCGGGTGGTGATGATCTCGCTGTAGTACTCCGGCGAGGTGTCGATGTTGTGGTTGTAGTAGTCGAGCCCCGCCTCCTTCAGGCGCTGCGCCTGCGGCCCCGTGAGCATGCCGAGCGTGACGCAGGTCTCCAGGCCCAGCGCCTTGACGCCTTCGACCATCGCGCACACCACGTCGAGATCCTTGTCCTTGGGTGAGCGCCACGCCGCGCCCATGCAGAAGCGCGTCGCGCCGGCGTCGCGCGCGGCCTTGGCGTCGGCCAGCACCGACTCGATCGCCGTCAGCTTGGAGGCCTTGAGCCCCGTCTCGTGGCTGGCGCTCTGCGAGCAATAGCCGCAATCCTCCGGACAGCCGCCGGTCTTGATCGACAGCAGGGTCGAGATCTGCACCGCGTTGGCGTCGAAATTCTGGCGATGCACGCTCTGGGCGCGGAAGATCAAGTCGGCAAAGGGCAGGGCGAACAGGGCCGCGATCTCCTCGCGCGTCCAGTCGTGCCGCACGCGACCGTGGGGAAGGTTGGGGCCGTCGCGGAACTCGGGTGCCGGAGCGTTCATGGGGCCGTCCTCGACAAATCTGCCCCCTGCCATATCGCGGCAATTGGACCGCAGCAAGCGCGCCGATTTTTGTGAACGGCGTAAGCCGGCGCCTGCTATAGCCTCGCGCCATGACGTCCCTCGATGACATGGCGCGCGCCAGGCTCGCGGCGCTCGCCGCCGCCGACCTCAAGCGCGCCCCGGCGCCGAGCGCGCGCGAGGACGGCGTGTGGGTCATGCGCGGCGGCCGGCGCCTGCTGTCGTTCTCCTGCAACGACTACCTGAACCTCACGCACCATCCGCGCGTGAAGGCGGCCGCCATCGCCGCGATCGAGCGCCACGGCACCGGCGCCGGCGCGTCGCGGCTGGTGACCGGCAACCATCCCGTGTACGCCGAACTGGAAGCGCGCCTCGCGCACCTGAAGGGGACAGAGGCGGCCTGCGTGTTCGGCTCGGGCTACCTCGCCAATGCCGGGATCGTGCCGGTGCTGGCGGGGGAGGGCGACCTGCTGCTGGTCGATGCGCTGTCGCATGCCTGCCTGTGGGCGGGGGCGCAATTGTCGCGCGCGACCGTGCTGACCTTCCGCCACAACGACGTCGCGCATGCCGCCGAACTGCTCGCGGCGCAGCGGGCGCGGCATCGCCACGCGCTCATCGTCACCGACCGGGTGTTCTCGATGGACGGCGATCTGGCGCCGCTCGCCGAATTGTCGGCGCTGGCGCGGGCGCACGACGCCTGGCTGATGAGCGACGACGCGCACGGCCTCGCCGTCGTGCTGGGCGACAACCCGGCCGACCTCAAGATGGGGACGCTGTCCAAGACGCTCGGGTCCTATGGCGGCTATGTCTGCGCCTCGCAGGCCGTGATCGACCTGATCAAGAGCCGCGCCCGCACCCTGATCTATTCGACCGGCCTGCCGCCGGCCAGCGCCGCGGCGGCGCTCGCCGCGCTGGACGTGATCGCGGACGATCCCGCGCTGGCGGCAAAGCCGCTCGCCAAGGCGCAAGCCTTCACCCGCGCCGCGAACCTGCCGGCGGCGCAAAGCCCGATCGTTCCGCTGGTGCTGGGCGACGCGCAGGCGGCGCTCGCGGCCTCGCAGGCGCTGGAGCGCGAAGGCTTCCTGGTCGTCGCAATCCGCCCGCCGACGGTGCCCGCCGGCACCGCGCGGCTGCGCTTTGCCTTCGCGGCGGGACATGACGACGAAGACATCGCGCGCCTGGCGCGGGCGGTAAGAGAGCGGGTCCTGTCATGAGCGCGTATTTCGTCACCGCCACCGGCACCGATATCGGCAAGACCTTCGTCACCGCCGGCCTGATCCGCAGCCTGCGCGCCGCCGGCCGGCGGGTCGCGGCGCTGAAGCCGGTGGTCAGCGGCTTCGACGCCGCGGCGCCGGCGGCGAGCGATCCGGCGGTGCTGCTGGAAGCGTTGGGCGAGACGATGACGGAGGCGGCGCTGGCCCGGGTCTCGCCCTGGCGCTTCGCCGCGCCGCTCTCGCCCGACATGGCGGCGGCGCGCGAGGAAACCCGCATCGAGTTCGACGACCTCATCAAGCTCTGCCGCGACGCCGCGGCCGGCGACGGCACGCTGTTCGTCGAAGGCGTCGGCGGCGTGATGGTGCCGCTGGACGGACGCCACACCGTGCTCGACTGGATGGTCGCGCTCGGCTTTCCCCTGATCGTCGTGACCGGCTCTTATCTCGGCACGATCAGTCACACGCTGACGGCGCTCGAAGTCGTCGCCCGGGCGCGGCTGAAAGTGGCGGCGCTGGTGGTCAACGAAAGCGGCGACGGCGCCGTGCCGCTGGACGAGACCCTCACCACGCTGCGCCGCTTCGCCGGCGTGCCGATCGCGACCCTGCCGCGCGTGGCGGCGCCGGCCGAGGCGCAGCGGGCCTTCGCGCGGCTGGCGGCGCTGCTTTAGGCCGCGGCCGCGACGCCCTCCGCCCGCGCGCTCGGCCGCGCCGAAACGCGCGCGTGCCAGGCGGAAAGATGCGTGAACTCCTCCGGGATCGGCATGTCGACGAATTTGGCGAAGTCGAGGCCGCAGAGCAGCACGATATCGGCAATCGAGAAATAATCGTGCACCAGGAACGGCCCGGCCCCCGAAAGCTCCTTGTCGAGCCATTTCATCGCGCCGGTGACGGCGCGGCGCATATGGGCGCCGTAATCCTTGAACTGGTTGGGATTGACGATCGCGGTGCGCGGATCGTCGTTGATCCAGACCTGGCCCATCGGCGTCCACAGCCGGAACTCGGCGCGGCGGATCCACATCTCGACCTCGGCCTGCTCATAGGGGCTGCGCCCGAACAGCGGCGGCGCCGGATGCAGGGCCTCGAAATAGCGGCAGATCGCGACCGACTCCGAGAGGAAGCGCCCGTCGTCGGTCTCCAGCACCGGCACTTGGCCGAGGCTGTTCTTGGCGACGAAATCGGGCGCCTTGTGCATGCGCTCGCGCATCCTTGTGTGGACGCGTTCGACGCCGACGATGCCCTTCTCGGCGAGATAGATGTGGACCTTGCGCGGATTGGGCGCGGGATAGTTCTCGGTATAGAGCTTCATGGCGTTTTCCCTGTGTGGCGGTTGCCGCCAGCCTAGGGGCGCGGCCCGGCGCGGCGCAACAGGGGCGAAGTTGACGGGGCGGACGGGCCGACTATATTCGCGCGCCTTTCCAGATGTTTCGCGTGCCCCTGTGGCGGAATGGTAGACGCGGCAGACTCAAAATCTGTTGCCTTCACGGGCGTGCTGGTTCAAGTCCGGCCAGGGGCACCATCCTACGCTGCGCAGCAGCGGAGGATGCCCTCCGAAGCTCCGCAGGAGCGTAGGAGGGCTGTGCGTGGGTTCGCGCAGCTTCGGATGGCCGGCCGGCCGAGCAAGCTAATGGGCATTCTGCACGCAGGCGATGGTCTTCTTGTACACGCCGTTGCTGCCGGCCAGCACGAACACCTCCTCATGCCTGCCTTCGCCTTTCACCGTGTAGACGAAGTGGATTTTCGACAGGTTGGAGAATTGGTCCTCCCAGGCATGTGGCTCGTCGTTCGCCTCGCGCAGGGTTCGCCAGTCGTAGCCTTTCGCATCGGGCTCGAGCGTCATCGTGTAGGTCTGGGCTTCGGCGCGATTGTTGTCGAACCAGACTTCGACCTGCATCGGCTTGTCGTCCGCGGCCGACGCAAGGCCGCTGAACGAGATCGAGCTGGAGTCGAGGTTGTATTCGTAGCGGATCCCGGTTTCGGATGCCGTCATCTGAAAGGCATCGCAACTCTGAACCTTGCCGCCCGCCGTCGCCTTGCGCAACGTCCACGGTCCCGATTTGGCGTAGTTGGCGACCTTCAGCCGATCCGCCGGCATCGCCGCGGCCAACTCGACCGTCGCGGCGGTGCCGATCAGGAACATCGCCGTCAGGCTGCAAGCGATCTTGTTCATGCGCATGGGTAAGTACCTCTGAGGATGAAGACGAAAGAGAGAGTGCGCTACGCCGGTGACAGGGCTCGCGGCTAAGGCTTCTCCAGATTGAACTTCTGCGGCTTCGTCTTGCTGCAGGGCAACGCGTTGATCCGGAACGGAAAGCGCGCGTTCGCGTTGGTCATTTGCGGAATGGTCAGGCACAGGCCGTCGGACGAGCGCACAGTCGCTTCCGCTGTCGATGTTGCGGTGGTCGACCAGCTGGACCCGCCCCCATCGCAGCTGTTCAAGATGAGCTCCGCCGGTTTCATCATGCCTGGTGCTTCGACATCGAGGCAGAGTTCGGGATGCTTCGCGATTGAGAGCTTCCCGCCCACACCGGCAACGAAAATGAGATCATCGGGAATTTTGCAGTTGTGCAGCACAAGGGATGCCCCCGGCTCCAGCGGGCCTTCGACGCCGATGCAGCTCTGGCTCGCTTCGGGCGGATAGAGCATCGCGCCGTTCGGTTGGGCGGCGAGAACGGCTTTCACCGTCCCGGGTGGAAGCGCGCGCGCGCAAATGCGCACCGTCCTGTTGATCCAGCAGGCGCCCTGGCGCGCCAGCGTCCCCAGGGGCGCCTGGGCATGCGTCGACTCCGGCGTTTCGTTCCAGCTTGCGTCCGCCACGCCGGGCTTGGTGACATTCAGATAAGCGAAATAGTCGCCCTGGCTGATCTGAAAACTGCCGCCCGGCGACGGCGTGAATTGGCAGACGCCTTTGATATACGCCTTGCCCTTGACCGTCAGTTCGCAGTCGGCGGGGCGCGCACCATCCGCGTGGGCGCCGACCGACAGGAGCACCCACCGCAACTATGGCTGCGACCAACGGCGAAAACCTGATCGACATGCTATTTCCCCTGCTCGCTCGCCGGCGTTCAATCGCCATCAGCTTCGACGCGCTCAGAGACGCGTGGGAGGGCACATGGGTCAATGTCGAAATTTGGAACGTCGCAGCGGCTCAGCGCGCTCCGCTTACTTCGATCGCCGCAGGACCGGCGGTTCGTTGCGTGCGATCCCGGATCACGCAGGCGCAACTGTGCAGCACGCCGACGAGCACGGCGGCATACCAGCGGGCAAAGGTTTCGACGAAGGCCGCATCGAGCGTGTCGCCGTTTCGCCCGCGAACGTAGTGCTCCAGATCCTTGAGGATGCCCAGGATTTGCGCGCGCGAGACGCCAAAGCGATGTGCGGCGGCCTTCACGTTGACGGTCAACTCGCCGCCGCGCGGGAAGGCGCCGCCGTCATCGAGCGACAGAAACAGGGAATAGAGCAGCGACATGCCCGCGCGCCGCGATGCGATCCGGTCGACCAAGGCGAACTCCGGCCGGCCGCCGCGCGTCGCATAGCGAAGGGTCTCGGCCAGGTGCGTACACACGGCGCGGAACGTGTCGGGATCATCCAGGCGCGATGCGACCGAGGCGACCGTCGGGTCGACCATCGCGGCCGCCTCGAATTCGAACCGCATGCGGGTGCGGTAGGTTTCGTAAAGCGTGCGGGTTGCCTCGTAACGCCGCACCTGGCCCTTCGCGCCTTTGGCCGACGGCACCACATAGCCGATGGTCCGCATGTACATGAGTATCGCGGTGGCGCGACCGCTGCTCATCATGCCGCCTTCGCTGCCGAGTTCCCGAAGCCGACGATGCGTTATTCCCCCGGTGACATCGAGATATAAGGCGAACACTCCCAGGACGAAGCGTTCGACGTCGTGAAAGACACGCGCGTGCGCTTTGTCGCGGGCTCCGTGCTCCAGGACATTGATGAAGACATGGCGCAGCGCATCGCCGAACCGGGGGTGATCGCGCACTTCCGCAATCGCCGCATCCGGGATGTAGTCGAACTTCGGCACCGTCCACCGGTCCAGCGCGGCGAGTTCCTTGGCGTTCAACGGCAACGCCATTCCAAAGCTTTTGAGCAGGGTGTTCCAAAAATTGCCATTGCAGACGACGCGCATTAGCCGCTTCATAGTATGAAGTAGAACCCCGGCTTGTGCGAGGGGGCGCGGGCGCATGCGCTTGCGACGACGGGAGTTCGCTCTACCCTGAGCGACGCTTGCGACAGGATGATGCGCCACGGCCCGTGCTTCGCCGCGCCTGCAAGGCCAGCGCAAGGTGAGGCAAGGCGAGAAGAAATCTTCGTAAGCGACGTCTACGGGGTTCGCCTGGATTGGCTGGGCGCGTCGGCAGTCCGCATCAGCCCTTTTCACGCAGTCGGCAATCCAGTTGAAGATGTCGGGCATATAAGCACTCGACAGCATGAACGTCGTGTTCTGACCGGCGAATTCAACCTCGATCGTTTCCGGCGAGGCGCGCAGCGGATTGACGATATTGTTGTCGAGCTGGGCCTTGTACCAACTTCCGCCCGCCGGAATGGCGTCATACGAAAAGCTGCCGCCCTCGCCGGTGGACAGCGACACGGTCTGGCCGTTGATACCCGGGCTGGCTGTGAAGAATATGCCAAAGGCATTGCCGGCGTGGCGGTAGAAGCGGAGCTCGCGATTGCCGGCCCTGAGGTTCGCCGAGCAGCGCTGGAACCCTCCGGTCGCATCGTCGTAGACGCGCTGGAGCACGAAGTCGCCCTTGCGGCCGACGGTGGAACCGACCAATTTTGCTTGCGCCGTTCCGACGAAGGCAACGGCAGATGCAAGCACAAACGCGCCCAAACCGAATTTCATGGATATCCCCCGTGCTCATACGCCTGGAAGCAGCGTGCGCGACATACATTCGATGAACGCGCCGCCGCTGCAATGTCGCTTTTTGGAACGATCCCGCCGTCGACGGATGCCCCGTCATCATGAACCTGGGGTACCGCGAGCGTGAAGTTCCCGCTCGGCAACAGTTTGTTCACCACCGTCGCGATCAATCTTCGTTAAACGATAAACGAATACGTCCGCCGCGCGTAGTCCCTAGGCAACCATGCGAAGGGGCTTCGATTTGGCTTTCCTGCCGTCGCTGCAGGCACCGGCGGGCGCTTCGCCGCCACCGCTCGCGGATTCGCCGCTGGCGGACCTGGCGCGCACGGGCGTCCTCTCCGGCAGCGATCTGGAGCTGCGCTTCTTTCCCGTCTACGACTTCCAGCGCCGGAGCGTCGCGGCCCTGTTCTGCACCCCGATGGATGCCGGCGCGGGCGCCGAGGCGATCTACGGCCACAAGGCCTTCCGCGACATCCCGGTCTACGACTGGTCGGGGATCGACTGCGCCATCCTCGGCCATGCCTTGGGCTTCGCCAGCCGGCTGGCGCAGGCCGGCATCGTGGCTGCTATCGGCGCCTCGGTGAGTTTCGCCACGCTGTGCGATCCCAGGGGCCGCGTCGCCTATCGCGAAGCGCTGCGCATCGCCCATGCCCGCGAGCAGACCTATCTGGTGATCAAGATCGAAGACATCCCGGAGGACACCAGCGGCCATCACATCGCGGAGATCGTGTCCTGCGTGCGCGCCCTGGCGCCGCGCGTATGGGTGCATCTGCCGGACAGCCACCTGCCGCTTGGCGGACACGAGAAATTGCGCGCCGCCGGCCTCGTGCTCTCGATGCCCGCCGGCCTGCCGGTGCACGGCATGCAGACCGAGGCGCGCTGGCTGGCGCGCACCGCGACGCTGCAATCGGCCCTCGCTTCCCTGGATCGCGTCGACCGCGCGGTCGAGCTCGAGATCGCGCGCACCGCCGGCATCCGCTTCGTCGCCGGCCACGCCTTGCAATGCCCCGCGCTGATCGGCGGCGCCTCGCTGGACGAGGTGCGCGCGACGCTCTACGGCTCCTGCGGCCTGCTCAAATAGGGCGGACCGCGGCGATGCTGTGGTCGGGATTCTTGGCGACGACGATGTCGGCGGCCTCGCGGTCCCTGACGATGTGGTCGCGCAGATTGGGCAGGTTGATCCCGTCCCAGACCCGGGCGGCGAAGTCGCGGCGCTGGGCGTCGTCCCAGTCGCGGAAGCGGTAGTAGAAGCTCTGGGGATCGTCGCGCCCGGCGACCATCAGCGGCAGCAGGCGATCGGTGAACCACGTCGCGATGGCGGCTTCCGCCGCGTCGAGATAAATCAAGCAATCGATCAGGCGCGGTTCCCCGGGGCGCTCGATCTGCGCCAGGTGCAGGCCGTCAAGGATGAGGACGCCCGGGCGCTCGACGATCAGCGGGTTCCCGGGATCGACATCATAGGTGACGTGGCTGTAGCGCGGCATGGCCACGCGCCCGCCCTGCCGAAGCGCGTCCAGCGCCCGGCGCAGCGCCTCGACGTCGTAGGACTCAGGAAAGCCTTTGCGCAGCGACAGGCCGCGTGCGGCGAGCACGCCGTTGGGGAAGAGAAAACCGTCGGTCGCGAGGTTCACGACGCCGGGCCGTTCCGGCCAGGCGGCGACGGTGTCCGCGAGGGTCGCGGCGAAGGTGCTCTTGCCGACCGCAACGCTGCCGCCGACGCCGACGATGTAGGGCGTGCCGGCGGCGCGCGCGGCGGCGGAGCGGCGGTAAAGCTCGTGATCCAGGGAGGGTTCCAGCGGCATGGCGGCGCGAACTATGGCACGGCGCGCGGGCCGGGAAACACTGAAGCAGATACTTGACTATTGGCGTGCCATGGTTGATACTGAAGTACAGACTTGAGTAATCGCAGGAGGCAGCCATGTCCGATCCAACCGTTGTCCACAGCACCTTCGTCCTCACCCGGATTTACTCGAAGCCGCCGGCCAAGGTGTTCGCGGCATTCTCCGATCCCGGCAAGAAGCGCCGCTGGTATGCCGACAACCGCAGCAACGAGACGGTCAGCTACGAGCTCGATTTCCGCCCCGGCGGCGCCGAGCATGCCCGCTTCCGCATGGGCCCGACGACGCCGTTCCCCGGCACCGAAATCGTCAATGACGGCTATCACCTCGACATCGTGACCGACCGGCGCATCGTCGCCGCGCACACCATGGCAATGGCAGGGCGGCGCTTTTCGGCCGCGCTGACCACCTTCGAATTCCGCGAGAGCGGCGGCGGCACCGAACTCGTCTTCATCCACCAGGGGGTGTTTTTCGAAGGCGCCGACGGGCCCAAGATGCGCGAGGAGGGCTGGCGCAAACTGCTCGACAATCTCGGCAGCGCGCTGGCGGACTAGATGGCGGCGGCGCGAGTCAGCATCGCCAGGGTGTTCCACGCGCTGGGCGATCCGACGCGGCGCGCCATCGTCGACCGGCTGAGCGAGGCGCCGTCGTCGGTCTCGCGCCTGGCGGCGCCCCTGGCGATCACCGTCACGGCAGTGGCGCAGCATCTGGCGGTGCTGGAGAAGAGCGGCCTGGTGCGGACCCAGAAGGTGGGGCGGGTGCGCCATTGCAGCATCGAAAGCGCCGGCTTCGATGCGCTGACGCAATGGGTCGCCGAGCACCGCCGGCAATGGGAGCACCGCCTCGACCGGTTGGGCGAGATACTGGACGAGGAGGAATAGCAGTCCCGCGCGCAGCGGTGTCGCATGTCCCCGGCGGCGCCGGCCCGCTATCACGGCGCCATGCGGATTCTGGTGACAGGCTCGTCGGGCTGGCTGGGCGCGGCGCTGGTGCCGCGGCTCGCGGCGGCCGGCCATAGCGTGTTCGGGCTCGACCCCAAGCCGGGCGCGACGACGGCGCTGGTCGGCTCGATCGCGGATCGCGCCTTTGTGCGCCAGGCGATCGGCGATAACCGGATCGACGCCGTGGTCCATGGCGGCGCGCTGCACAAGCCGAATATCGAGACCAATACCCGCGAGGATTTCGTCGCGGTCAACGTCACCGGCACGCAGAACCTCCTGGAGGAAGCAGTGGCGCAGGGCGTGACGCGCTTCGTCTGCACCTCCACCACCTCGCTGATGGTGTCGCGCGAGATCCGCGCCGCGACTGCGCCCGAGGCGGCGTGGCTGACCGAGGATTTCAACCCCCAGCCACGCAACATCTACGGCGTCACCAAGCTCGCGGCCGAGCATCTGTGCCGGCTTTATCACGAGCAGTTCGGCCTGCCCGTCGTCGTGCTGCGCACCGCGCGCTTCTTCCCGGAAGCCGACGACATGGCGCACGCCATCGCGCAGTCCGGTCCCAACGGCAAGGCGAACGAGTTGCTGTTCCGCCGCCTGACGCGCGAGGATTGCGTCGCGGCACATGTCGCGGCGCTGGAGAAAGCGCCCGAGCTTGGCTTCGACATCTTCATCGTCGCCGCCATGCCGCCCTTCGCCCGCGAGGATTGCCGCGCGCTGATGACCGACGCGCCGGCGGTGGTGGCGCGCTATTTCCCCGACTATCCGGCGGTCTACAAAGAGCTCGGCTGGACGATGTTCGGCCGCATCGACCGCGTCTGCGATCCCGCGCGCGCCCTGCACCGGATGGGCTTTCGCTGCCGCACCGGGTTCCGCGAGATGCTGGACGAGATCAAGGCGGGGCGGATGCCGGCATATCTCGAAACCCGGGTTTGGCCTTAAGCTCGCCGCCAAACGGGGGGACTCATGGACACGACGCCTGCGGGAATCGCCGCGCGGCTTGAGCGCTTGCCGCCGGGCCGCGCGATGTGGACGCGGGTCGTGCTGCTGTCGCTCGGCGGCTTCTTCGAATTCTACGACATGTTCCTGTCGGCCTATGTCGGCCCCGGGCTGGTCAAGGCCGGCATCCTGACGCCGACCACGCCCGGCCTGTTCGGCACCACCGGCCTCGCCGGCTTCGTCGCCGCGTTTTTCGCAGGGCTGTTTCTCGGCACCTTGCTGTTCGGCTTCGTCGCCGACCGTTTCGGGCGGCGCGCGATCTTCACTGCTTCCCTGCTGTGGTACACCGCCGCCGCGACCATGATGGCGTTCCAGACCACCGCCTTCGGCCTCGATCTGTGGCGCTTCATCGCCGGCATCGGCATCGGGGTCGAGCTCGTCACCATCGACACCTACATCGCCGAACTGGTGCCGAGTTGCGTGCGCGGCCGCGCCTTCGCCGTCAACCAGGTGGTGCAGTTCAGCGCGATTCCCGTGGTGGCGCTGCTCGCCTGGCTGCTGGTGCCGCAGGCGCCGCTGGGGCTCGACGGCTGGCGCTGGGTCGTGCTGTGCGGCTCGGCGGGGGCGCTGGTCGTCTGGTTCATCCGGCTGGCGGTGCCGGAGAGCCCGCGCTGGCTGGCGCAGCAGGGCCGCCTCGCCGAGGCGGACCGGATCGTGGCCGGGCTCGAAGCGCAAGCCGCGGCCGAAAGCGGGCCGTTGCCGGAGCCGCTGCCGGCGCCGGTCGAGACCCCGCGCGGCAGCTTCGCCGAGATCTGGCGCACGCCCTATCTTAGCCGCACCGTCATGCTGATCGCGTTCAACCTGTTCCAGACCGTCGGCTTCTACGGCTTCAACAACTGGGTGCCGACCTTCCTGATCAGCCAGGGCATCGAGGTGACCAAAAGCCTCGGCTACACCTTCGTCATCGCACTGGCCGCGCCGCTCGGCCCGCTGCTGGCGGTGCTGTTCACCGACCGCATCGAGCGCAAATGGGCGATCGCCGGCGCCGCGGCGTGCGTCGCGGTGTTCGGCCTTGCGTTTGCGCAGATGCGCGCGCCGGCGCTGCTGATCCTGTTCGGCGTCGCGGTGACGCTCGCCAACAACATCATGTCGTTCTCGTTCCACGCCTATCAGGCGGAGCTTTATCCGACGCGCATCCGGGCGCTCGCGGTCGGCTTCGTCTATTCCTGGAGCCGGCTCTCGACCGTGTTCAGCGCCTTCGTCATCGCCTTCTTCCTGCGCGAATTCGGCGTCGGCGGCGTCTTCACCCTGATCGCCGCGAGCATGGCGGTCGTGGTCGTCGCCATCGCCGGCTTCGGCCCCAAGGTGAAGGACCTGCCGCTGGAGGCGATTTCGCGGTGAGTGCGCCGTGGCCGAATATCGACGTTCGTTTGGCTTACAGCGTGTTTTTCCGCGAGATGTTTTGCCCTAGTCTGGCGTTCTGATGCGTTCGATCGGGAGTGCCAATCCGGAGGCCAAGACATGACCAAGGATAGAATTGCCCTGATTGCCGTTGCGATCGCGTTTCTCGGCTATGCGACGCTGCAACAGGTGAAGAGCGAGCCGGCGCCGGGCACGCCGCCCACGGCGGTCTTGATTCCGGTGACCGCCTACGACGCGAACGGCGTCGCGCATCTCTGGCGCATAAAGGCGAATGGCTCGGTTGCGTTCTGCAAGCACGAGAATGCGAACTACGCCACCCGGCCGCTGTGCACGCCGGCGACAACCGACAACTAAGCTAGCGCCGATTTCCCCACGGGCGACCGAACGGCAAGCCGCGCGGAAGGTGACGGATTCGGCCAAAGACTTTCAATAACTTAGGAAAGAAATTGATAAAATGCATTTTTTTGACTTGAAAAATCAATTTTCTTGATCCATATCTAGGGAGCAACGGAACTTCGGCTCGCTCCCTCAATGCCCAAGGCCAAGGATTGGCAGGAATTGACGGCGCTGACCCAGGGGGCGCCCCTGGTGGTCGAGCGGGTCCGGCTGGCCGACCGCGACATCGCGATTGAGGGCGCCTTCGAGCTGCCGCAGCTCGCGCGCCTCGCCATCGAGGACCAGGTCTTCATCGCCGCCTTCGTCAAGAGCCACGGCTCGATCAAGGAGATGGAGAGCGTGTTCGGCGTCAGCTATCCGACGATCAAGGCGCGGCTGAACCGCCTCGCCGCGGCGCTGGAATTCGTCGACACCGATCCGGCGCCGGCGCGCAGCGAAGTGCTGGACCGCCTCGCCCGCGGCGAGATCAGCGCCGCCGACGCGATCAGGGAACTGGAGGGAAAGTCATGAGCTGGCTGCCGCCCATGCTGGTGCGAGTCCACATCCTGCCGGCGCGCCGGCAGCGCGGCATCCGCTTGTGGGTGCCGCTGTTCCTGGTGTGGCTGCTGCTGCTGCCCTTCGTGCTGGTGCTGCTGCCGGTCTATTTCGTGGTCTGCGCCGTGGCCGACATCGCGCCGTTCCGCACCCTGGGCGCGTTCTTCGCCGTGCTCGGCAGCCTCGGCGGCACCCATGTCGAGGTCGACAGTGCCGACACCTCCGTCTTCATCCATGTCTATTGAAAGGCAAGAGCCATGAGCGAGAACCGCCGCCAGATCCTGGACATGCTGGCTTCCGGCAAGATCACCGCCGACGAGGCCGAGCGCCTGCTGAGCGCGGTGGAGCGCGAGCCGGCGGGCACGGGCGCCGGGTCCGAGGCGCGGCGCGGCGACAAGCTGAAATATCTGCGCGTCCTGGTCGACGGCCATGACGAGCACGACGGACCGGTCAAGGTGAATGTGCGCGTGCCGATGCTGCTGCTGCGCGCCGGCGTGAAGCTGACCTCGATCATCCCGCCCCGGGCGCGCACCGAGGTCAATGACGCGCTGCGCAAGGAAGGCATCGACGTCGATATCGGCAAGCTGACTCCCGAAAACCTGGAAGACGTGATCGAGCAGTTGCGCGATTTGCAGGTCGACGTCGACAGCGACAAGGCGAAGGTGCGGGTGTTCTGCGAGTAGATTGGGGCATGAACTACCGCCACGCCTATCACGCCGGAAATTTCGCCGATGTCGTCAAGCATCTGGCGCTGGTGGGCGTGCTGCTGCACCTGCGCAAGAAGGAGACGCCGTTCGCGGTGATCGACAGCCATGCCGGGCGCGGGCGCTACGACCTTGGCGCCGAGGAGGCGCTGCGCACCGGCGAGGCGGGCAACGGCATCGGGCGGCTGGCCGGGCTGCAGGCCGCCGGCGGCGCGCTCGGCGAATATCTGCGCCTCGCCGGCGGCGGCGAGACCTATCCCGGCTCGCCGCTGATCGCCGCGTCGCTGCTGCGGCCGCAGGATCGGCTGGTCGCGATCGAAAAGCATCCGGACGAGGCGGCGCTGCTCAAGGCGGCGCTGGTCCGCTTCCGCAACGCGCAGGCCGAGGAAGGCGACGGCTACAAGCGCCTACCCGCCCTCTTGCCGCCGCCGGAGCGGCGCGGCGTCGTGCTGATCGACCCGCCGTTCGAAGCGCCGGAGGAATTCCAGGCCGAGGCCCGCGCCCTCGCCGGCGCGCTGCGGCGTTTCGCGACCGGGATCTATCTCTTGTGGTTTCCTGTCAAGTCGGCGGCGGAGGCGAACGCGTTCTGCGGCGAGGTGCTGGGCGCCGGGGTCAAGAAGGCGCTGCGCATCGACATCGACATCGGGGCACGCGGCGACAAACAGCGCCTGGCCGCCGCCGGACTGATCGTCGTCAATCCGCCTTTCGGCTTCGTCGCGGAGATGCGGGATGCCCTGGCCCTGGTGGCGCCGCGCCTGTCGGACGCGGCCCGCGCCACGGTGCGGGTGCTGGCGGGGGAGGCGGAGTAGGACGGGGCGGCAAGACCTCTGCCGCCCGTCCCACGGCGCCGGCGTCAGCCGCCGTCGACCCGGCTTGCCTCGAAGAGGAACCAGGTGCGCCGTTCGGCCTCGTCGATCCACACTTCGATCAGGCTGGCGGTTGCGACGTCGCCGTGCTCGTCGCACAGATCGTGGACCTCGCGCATGCTGGCGGTGAGCTGCTTGTTGTCCTCGCGCAGCTCGGCGAGCATGTCGAGCGGCGTGACGTAGTCGGCGTCGTTGTCGAGAATGCGCTGCAGCCGCCCGATATGGCCGATCGAGCGCAGGGTGGTGCCGCCGATCTTGCGCACGCGCTCGGCGATCGGGTCGGTCATGGCGAAAATCTGGTCGCCCTGCTCGTCCAGCAGGAGGTGGTAGTCGCGGAAATGCGGGCCCGACATGTGCCAATGGAAGTTCTTGGTCTTCAGATAGAGCGCGTAGACGTCGGCGGCGAGCGCGTTGAGGGCGCCGGTCAGGTCCTTGATGGCGTTGGACCCCAGATCCGACGGCGTGGTGAGGGGTGCCTTGCGGCGCTGCGCGATGTTCTTCGATGCCATGATGCAAATCTCCTGTTGTTTGGAGCAAAGCCCCGACGACCCTTCGGGCGAGTGGGATAGCGTCCGACGTTATATATGGTTTCGGCAGTTTGCAGACAGGGCGGCCCCGCGTATTTTCAGCGCATTCGTCTAATATCTGGGTTTATCCGGCACCGCGCCCGGTGCGGCCTTGTGCGCCGGCGCCAGCCACAAAAGCTCGGCCATCCGCACCAGGTCGGCCAGGGACTTCGCCCGCATCTTCTTCATGACCTGGGCGCGATGGATCTTCACCGTGGATTCCACCACGCCGATCCTGGCCGCGACCTGCTTGTTCATCAGGCCCGCGGTCACCAGCTCCATCACCTCGCGTTCGCGCTGGCTCAGCGTCTCGAAGCGGGCGAACACATCGTCGGTGCGCTGATCGTTGTCCAGGCGCTGGCCGTCGAGCTCGAGCGCCCGGGTCACCGCGTCCAGCATCTCCTGCTCGCGGAACGGCTTGGTCAGGAAGTCGACCGCGCCGGCCTTCATCGCCCGCACCGTCATGGGAATGTCGGCGTGGCCGGTCATGAAGATGATCGGTATGCGGATGTTGGCGCCGATCATCCGGGCCTGGAAGTCGAGGCCGCTGAGGCCGGGGAGGCGGATGTCGACCACGAAGCAGCTCGCGACCTTGGGCAATTCCATGCTCAAAAGCTCGGTCGCGGACGCGAAGGCCTTGGTCTGCAGGCCGACGGATTGCAAGAGGTCGAGAAGCCCTTCGCGCACCGAGGTGTCGTCTTCGACCACGAAGACGAACGCCTTGGGGGCATTGGCGCCTCGGGCATGAACGGGGCCGCCGGTCGAGCCGCCCTGGGAGCGCACCCGCAACTGCGAGGAAGGTCTGATTTCGCGAGCTATCAAATTGTCTGCCATGATCACGCCTCCTAGGATGTGGCCAAAAGGGCCTGGGTGACTGCCGCAAGAAATGCCGAAGCATCGAAGGGTTTTTGAAAGAAGCCCTGATAGCCCGCCGTGGCGGCGCGCTTCGAATCCGATGCCTCATGCCGCGCCGTGATGAGAATGACGGGCAAGGTGGGACGCGCGGCCAGTGCCAGCCGGCGCAGCTCGAAGCCGTCGACGACCGGCATCCCGATGTCGGCGATCAGGCAATCTATCTCGGGCAGTATGCCGTCCGCGAGAAGAGACTGGGCGGAAGAAAACAGGCGAACCGAGTGCCCTGCCGATTCCAGGAGGTCCTCGATCGACTCGAGGACCCTGGCGTCGTCGTCGACGACCGCAATCGTGGATTTCTGACCGACATTCATTTGGAAGGCGTCCCTGTGCGCCGTGAGTGAGTGATGGGTATCTGGAGCTTTTCGGCGATGCGTACGAGATCGGCCAGCGACGCGGCCTCCAATTTGCGCATGATCTTGCTGCGGTGGATCTGGAGCGTCACCTCGCTGATCCCGAGCTCCGCCGCCGCTTGCTTGTTGAGCAGGCCGCCGACCACCAGGGGCAGGACCTCGCGCTCGCGGGTGGTCAGGGAGGCCAGGCGCTGCTGCAGGGTGACGCGTTCGGCCCGTTCCAGGCGCGAATCGCGGTCGCGGTCGATGGCGATGTGGATCGACCGCATCAGGTCGCTGCCGCTGAACGGCTTGGTCAGGAAGTCGACGGCGCCGTGCTTGATGGCGCGCACCGAAGACGGGATGTCGCCGTGCCCGGTGATGAAGACGATGGGCGGGTGACGCCCGTGCTCGCTCTGGGTCTGGAATTCCAATCCGTTGATGTCCGGCAGCTCGACGTCGAGCACCAGGCAGCCGGGCAGGTCGGGCCGCGAAAAGGCGACATATTCCGCGATCGAGTTGAAGGCGACGGAGTCCATGTCCCAGGTCGCCAGAAGCTCGCTCAGCGCCTCGCAGATGCGCCGGTCGTCGTCCACGATGAAAACGATGCTGTCTTTCCGGGTCATGCCACGTCGCGCAATTGGATCGGCAGGGTGAACGCAAACGCCGTGCCCCGCGGCTGCAGGCTCTCGGCCCAGAGCCGGCCGTCATGCGCCTCCATGATGGAGCGGCAGATCGCCAGGCCCATGCCCATGCTGCCGTCCTTGGTGGTGAAGAACGGCTCGAAGATGCGGGCCGGCTCGGCGATGCCGCCGCCATTGTCGCGGACTTCGACCACGACCATGTTGCCGCCGTCGCGGCGCGATCCGATCGCCAGCGATTTCGGCACCCCGGCGTTCGCCTTCATCGCCTCGATGCCGTTGCGGATGAGGTTGACCAGCACCTGCTGCACCTGCACGCGGTCGGCGAGGGCCGGCGGCAGGGCGGCATCGAGATCGGTCTCGACGACGATGCCCTCCGACGCGATCTCGTCGGTCATGAGCTGGCCGACCTCGCCGATCACCTCGTTGAGGTCGATGGCGGCCCGGGTCGAGTCGGTCCGCGTGAAGAGGGCGCGGATCCGGCTGACCACCTCCGACGCCGCCATGGCGTCGCGCACGATGCGCTCCGAGGTGATCAGCGCCCGCTGCATATTGGGGGGATCGGCCAGCAGCCAGCGCTGGCAGGCATGGCTGTTGGCGACGATGGCCGCCAGGGGCTGGTTCACCTCATGGGCGATCGAGGCCGACAGTTCGGCGAGGTTGGCAAGCTGCGAGGCGCGCGACAGCTTCTCCTGCGCCGCGCGCAGGGCGTCCTGCGCCCTGGTCTCGTCGTCGATGTCGACGAGCACGCAGAACCACTGCACGATGCGGCCGTCGTCGCCGCGCAGCGGCTCGACACGGGCCTCGACCCAGCGGTAAACGCCGTCGGCCCGGCGGTGGCGGTACTTGGTGGCCAGCGACTCGCCGGTCTGCAACGAGTGCGTCAGGTGCCCCATGACCGCCGCCACCTCGTCGGGATGGACGGTGTTGCGGACCGCTTCGCCTAGCTCGGTGCGATCCGGCCCTTCCGGGGGCCCGAAGGAGAGACCGGCATAGTCCATCAGCCGCTTGTTGGCGTAGGAGGGCACGCCCTCCGGCGTGGCGCACCACACCAGCGCCGGGATGGTATCGATCAGCAACTGGAGCTGGCGCTCTCGGGCGCGCAAGGCCTCTTCGGCCTTCTTGTGGTCGTCGATGTCGACGCTCACGCCGTACCAGCGCACGATACGGCCGTCGTCGCCGCGCAGCGGCTCGGCGCGGGCATCGACCCAGCGATAGACGCCGTCGGCCCGGCGGTTGCGGTAGCGCATGGCGAAGGATTCGCCGGTCCGCAAGGCGTGCTGCATGTTTGCTTCCACCGCCGCGACATCGTCGGGATGCATGAGGGCGCGCAACGACGCCGACAGGCTGGAACCTTCGGCGGAGCGGTTGCGGCTCATCTTGCGGCCGTAATAGGTCTCCAGGCGCTTGTTGATATAGGCGGGGTCGCCTTCCGGCGTGACGCACCAGACCAGCGAGGGCATGGTGTCGACGAGCAACTGGAGCTCGCGCTCTCTTGCGCGCAAGGACTCTTCGGCCCGCTTGCGGTCGTCGATGTCGGTGATCAGGCCGTGCCAGCGCAGGACCTTGCCGTTCTCGTCGAGGAACGGCTCGACGCGCGCCTGGAACCAGCGATATTCCCCGTCGAAGCGCCGCAGGCGGTGGGTGACGTCCATCGGCTCGCGGGTCTGCACGCTGCGTTGCCACGCCGCCGCGACGCCGTCGCGATCTTCCGGATGAATGATGTCCAGCCAACCGCGCCCCGAAAGCTCGCGCAGATCCTTGCCGACGAATTCCCGGTTCCTGTTGTTGCCGTAGGTGTAATTGCCGTCGACGTCGGCGGTGGCGATCATGCCGGGGATATTGTCGAGGATCGACCGGAGGCTCTCCTCGGAGAGCTTCTGGTCGTCGACATCGACCAGGGTTCCGTACCAGCCGGTGATCTTGCCGGTCCGATCGCGTTGTGCGCGCGCGACGGCGCGGAACCAGCGATAGCCGCCGCCGGCGCCGCGGATGCGGTGGGTGCTGTCGAACGCTTGGCCCGTCTCCAGCGAGCGCGACCACAGTCCGTCCGTCCGCTCCCAATCTTCCGCGTGGACGGCTTGCCGGCCGTGGAAATCGCCGACGCCGGCGATGCCGAGATATTCCAGCAGATCGGCGTTCATGGCGGTCAGGCGGCCGTCCGCGCCGGCCGCCCAGGCGAGGCCGGGCATGCTCTCCACAATGTCGCGTAGCGCGCGCCCGGTACGGTCCGGCGCGCCCGGCCGTTTCGCAGTGAAACGAAGTGACATCTGAACACCGTCCCCGAGCAAGAAGACCACCAAATATGTCCTCTAAGGTGCAGAAATCCTATCTCACGGTATCAGGGCGCAACGCCGTCCGGGTATAATGGAAACACGTGATAGACCGCCGGCCGCCCCCTAACGAAAACTCACATCGCCGATGTCGATGGCGACCATCAGCAGGTCGGTCACCGGACGCCGGTCGGGACCGCGGACATAGGCGCGGCGCTTCGTCGGCAGGCCGATCCCGTCCACGGTCACGTAGTGCGACGTCAATTGCGAGGCGCCGAAGCCGCCGGCGATGTTCAGATTGTAGTCGTGGCGCCGCAGCAGGAGGTCCTCGCCGAAGAAGAAATCCTGGACCAGGCTGTGGGTCTCGATCGAGCCGGGGAACCAGGCGCGCAGCACCTGCCAGGTCTCCGCGCCCTCCCGCCACGGCGCGGTCTCCTCGACCCGCACGCCGTCCATCGCCAGCAGGAACGGCGTGGTGAGATAGGTCCACAGCGCTTCGCCGTTGAAATAGGCGCGCTGGAGCGGATCCCAGGGCGTGTTCATCTGGTGGCCGGCGAACGAATCCTTGGGCGCGTGACGCTCCGCCACGACGGTGCCGTCGAGCTTCTCCACCGCGATTCGTTCCGGCGTGAACATCGAACGCTGGTCGGCGGCGCCATAGGGCAGGACCGACGAGCGTTCCTCGTGCAGCCAGACCGTCATCCGGCGCGGCTCCGAATCCTGGACCAGCCCCTTCAAGGCGAAGAAGCCGCCGCCGGTGACGATGGTCGCCTCGACTTTTTCGCGGCGTCTCCAGCGCTCCATGCCGCCATGCGCCTCGATCACCCGGGATAGAAGCGGGCTCATGCGGTATCTCCTCTAGTCGGGAAAGAGAACGCGGCGCGCGACCGCGGACGGCAATACGCAGGTGACGTCGTGGGCGCACCCCGGAACGATCGCCAGCGCGTGGCCGGCGGCAAGGAAGCGCCTGTCATAGGCGGCATAGGCGAGCCCGCGATGCAGGCGGTCGGCGCCTTGCAGTTCCGCGGCGCAGGACTTGTCCAATATCTTGTAGAACGCGCCGCGCTGGTCGCCCGCGTCCAGCGCGCCCTCGAGATAGGCGATGTCCGCGGCGGCGTAGTGCGCGCGGGCCTCGCCGGCGCTTGCGCCGAGCGCGCCGGGGAGCCCGTCGGTGCCGTATTTCCAGCGGTTCGCCTGCGGGCAGGCGGCCACCGTTCCCGCATCCACCGGCTGCCAGGTGAAGCCGCCGTCGCTCAGCGGCACCGGCCGTTGCGGGTCGAAATAGAGCCAGGTCCCGGGATCGGCAACGACATAGCGCAGACGCAGGCCGGCCGGCGGCCGCGCGAAGCCGACATAGCGCTGGACGAATTGCCCGCCGGCGGAAAAGCCCGCGACGGTGATCGTCCGCAAGCGGCGCCAGTCGCGCACGAGGCGGGCGGCGAGAGCATCCAGCGCCGCGAACGAGGTCGGCCCGCCGCCCCCGGCGCTGCCGCCGCTGATCCAGGACGAGCAGGTCCACAAGGCATCATCCGGCCGGGCAGTGGGATTGCCGTGGAAATGGCAGTGTTCATCCTCGGGGGCCGCGACCTGGAACAGCGGTGCGACGACCACGGTATCGGCGGCGCGTCCCGCCAGGCTCGCGGCGAGCGCGCCGGCGCCGAGCGTGCGATTGGCGTCGCGCGGTTCGCCATGGATCACGATCAGCGCCGCAACGACGGCATCGGGATCGGGCGGCGCACCGGACGGAAGCCGGGCGGTGAACAGGCGCAGCACGCCGGCCGCGCCGAGGCCGATATGCGAAGCGTCCGCTATATCGGAAAGCCGGGGCGCATCGTGCGACCGGGCGACCGCCGCCGCCGCTCCCCAGACAACCATCTGGCACAACAAAAGGCGGCCGATCCACCGCCAAACCCCGATCGCGCGCGGTTGCGGCTGCCTTCCGGAATTCGACATGCGTCCGTCTTCCTGCAATTTCACGCCGCCCGTGGCCGCCGCATCGGCCGCCACGGGCGCAGGTCCGCGAAGCGCCGCCTTCAATCCTTGATGAAGGCCAGCAGATCCGGGTTGATCACCTCGGCATGCGTGGTGCACATGCCATGGGGGTAACCCTTGTAGATCTTGAGCGTGCCCTTCTTCAGCAGCTTGACCGCGAGCAGCGAGGCGTCCGCATAGGGCACGATCTGGTCGTCGTCGCCCTGCATGACGAGGGTCGGGACGGTGATGGCCTTCAGGTCCTCGGTGAAGTCGGTCTCCGAGAACGCCTTGATCCCGTCATAATGCGGCTTGGCGCCGCCCGTCATGCCCTGGCGCCACCAGTTCTGGATGATGCCCTGCGAGATCACGGCGCCCGGCCGGTTGAAGCCGTAGAACGGGCCGCTCGCGAGATCGATGTAGAACTGCGACCGGTTGGCGGCGAGCTGGCTGCGCAGGCCGTCGAACACTTCGACCGGCAGGCCGCCGGGATTGGCCGCCGTCTTCAGCATGAGCGGCGGCACCGCGCTGATCAGCACGGCCTTGGCGACGCGGCCATTGCCGCCATGGCGCGCGACATAGCGCGCGACTTCGCCGCCGCCGGTGGAGTGGCCGATATGGATGGCGTTCTTGAGGCCGAGATGCTCGAACACCGCGTTCGCGTCCGCGACGTAGTGGTCCATGTCGTGACCGTCGCTCACCTGGGTGGAGCGGCCGTGGCCGCGCCGGTCATGGGCGACGACGCGGTAGCCCTTGTGGACGAAGTAGAGCAGCTGGTTGTCCCAGTCGTCGGAGGACAGCGGCCAGCCGTGATGGAAGACGAGGGTCTGGGCGGTCTTGGGGCCCCAGTCCTTGTAGTAGATGTCGACGCCGTCCTTGGTGGTGATCATGTCCATGTCTGCGATCCTTCTGGTTGGTGGGTTTCTGCGAGGGGTTGCATGAGCGGCTGCCGGCAGCGCCGCCAGTGCCGTGGCGCCGAGACTGAGCGCGAGGAAGTTGCGGCGGTCCGGGCCGGGCGCGTCGCAAGATGACTGGTCAGCCATGGGCGTGCTCCATCGTTCGATTTCCTCCGTGCGACCCCGCGTGCGGACGGCCGATCTTACGCGCGACGCTATGCGATTGTTGCGGGGGGCGGGCGTGAGGATTGGTGAAAATTTGTGAACCTTCCGGGGGGCGCCCCAAATCGCCCCCCGGACCAAGGTGCAGGACGTGCCGGCGGGAGCGCCCGGCCATCGCCCTGGACGAAGGTATGGGTGCCCCAAACCAACGCCTTAAGCGCAATGACACAGGTCTGATAGTGCGGCAAGCGGCCGGGCAACTACCGTTGCACCGACAAAAGGCCGGCGGTCGGCCGCGCAACGGAGCCGCCGCGTCCGAGCCCAACCCCGGGGAAGTTGGTGTGACATGAAGGACCTGCTCGCCGCGCATTGGAAGCAGCCGCGCACGCGCTGGCTCGCGCTTCTCGTCGTCGTCCTCGGATGGGCCGCCTGGTCCTGGCTGGGAGGCGCGTCGGATGCCGCGCTCGAGAGCGCCGAGTCGGCGGCCATACCGGTGTCGATCGCGGTCGCGACGCGCGCCGACGTTCCGGTCTATCTCGATGGCCTCGGCACCGTGCAGGCCTTCAACACCATAACCGTGACCAGCCGGGTCGACGGCGCGCTGCAAACCGTCGCCTTCGTCGAGGGCCAGGACGTCAAGGCCGGCGACCTGCTGGTGCAGATCGATCCGCGCCCGTTCCAGGCGGCGCTCGCCGAGGCGCGGGCGACCAAGGCCAAGGACATGGCGCAGCTCGCGAACGCCAACCTCGATCTGCGGCGCTATGCGAACCTTTCGGCGGTGAACGACATCAGCCGGCAGACCTACGACACCCAGCGCGCGCTCGTCGCCCAGCTCCAGGCGCAGGTGGGGGTCGACCAGGCCGCGATCGACGCCGCGGCCACCAATCTCGACTACACCACGATCAAGGCGCCGATCGACGGCCGCACCGGCATCCGCCTCGTCGACGCGGGCAACAATGTCCTGAGCGCGGAGAATTCCCCGCTCGTCGTCGTCACGCAAATCCATCCGATCTCGGTCGTCTTCACGCTGCCCGAGGAAGACCTGGTGCTTCTGGCAAAGGTCGCCGGCACCGGCCCGCGGCCGGTCCTCGCGCTTTCGCGCGACGAGACGACGGTGCTCGACCGCGGAACGGTCGCCGTCATCGACAACCAGGTTCTCCAGACCACCGGCACGATACGGATCAAGGCGACCTTTCCCAATGCCAAGGGCACGTTGTGGCCGGGGCAGTTCGTCAATGCGCGGATGCTGCTGCAGACGCTGCACAATGTCGTGACGATTCCCTCGACGGCGGTGCAGCGCGGCCCGTCCGGGCTCTACGCCTATGTCGTCAAGCGCGATTCGACGGTCGAAAGGCGGCCGCTGAAGCTCAATCAATTCAACAGCGAGCGCGCCGTCATCGACAGCGGCCTGCAACCCGGCGAGCGCGTCGTCTCGGCCGGCCAGTACCGGCTGCAGGCCGGCGCGCGGATACGGCCCGCCACGACGCCCGCCGCCATCGCGACCGCAAGCGCGGGGACCCAGCCTTGAGCCTCTCGGCGCCCTTCATCGGCCGGCCGATCGCGACCTCGCTGTTCATGGCGGCGATTCTTCTCGCCGGCATCGCGGCCTATCCGTTCCTCCCCGTCGCGCCGCTGCCGCAGGTCGACTTTCCGACCATCCAGGTCTCGACCCAGCTTCCCGGCGCCAGTCCCGAGACGATCGCGTCCGCCGTGACGCAGCCGCTGGAGCGGCAGTTCGGCCAGATTCCCGGCGTGACCCAGATGACGTCGAGCAGCACGCTGGGCAGCAGCGCGATCACCATCCAGTTCGACCTCTCGCGCGACATCGACGGCGCGGCGCAGGACGTGCAGACCGCGATCAACGCCGCCGCCGGCCAATTGCCGACCAACCTCCCGGCGCCGCCGACCTATCGCAAGGTCAATCCCGCCGACTCGCCCGTCCTCGTGCTCGCGGCGACCTCGGACGACCTGCCGCTGACGGTGGTCGACGACTACACCGAGAATATCCTGGCGCAGCACATCAGCCAGATTTCCGGCGTCGGCCTGGTTTCGGTCGGCGGCCAGCAGAAGCCGGCGGTCCGGGTGCAGATCGATCCGGCCAAGATCGCCGCGCTCGGCCTCTCGCTCGAGGATGTGCGCAGCGTCCTGACGACGGCGACCGCCGACAACCCCAAGGGCACGATCGACGGCGCAACCCGCACCTTCACGATCTACGACAACGACCAGGTGCTGTCGGCCAAGCCGTGGAACGACGTGGTGATCGCGTACAGCAACGGCGCGCCGCTGCGCGTCCGCGACATCGGCCGCGCCGTCGACGGGCCCGAGAACACCAAGCTGGCCGCCTTCTCCAACGGCAAGCCCGCGATCCTGCTGGCGGTATACAAATTGCCCGGCGCCAACGTGATCAGCACGGTGGACCTGGTCAAGTCGTCGCTGCCGCAGTTGCAGGCCGCCATCCCGGGCGCGATCAAGATCAGCGTCCTCAGCGACCGCACGACGACGATCCGCGCCTCGGTCCAGGACGTCGAGTTCACCCTGGTGCTGACCATCGCCCTCGTGGTGATGGTGATCTTCCTGTTCCTGCGCAATCTCTGGGCGACGGCGATCCCCAGCATCGCGGTGCCGCTGGCGCTCGTCGGCACCTTCGGCGCGATGTATGTCCTCGGCTACAGCCTCGACAACCTGTCGCTGATGGCGCTCACCATCGCGGTCGGCTTCGTCGTCGACGACGCGATCGTCATGCAGGAGAACATCTACCGCCACATCGAGGACGGCCTGAGCCCGATGGAAGCGGCGTACAAGGGCGCCGGCGAGATCGGCTTCACCATCCTCTCCATCAGCTTCTCGCTCATCGCCGTGTTCATCCCGCTGCTCCTGATGGGCGGCATCGTCGGCCGCCTGCTGCGCGAATTCGCCGTGACGGTGACGGCGACGATCCTGGTTTCCGCGGTGGTGTCGCTGACGCTGACGCCGATGCTGTGCTCGCGCCTCATGCGCAGCGAGCGCGGCGCGCAGCACGGACGCCTCTATCTCCTGGCCGAGAAGGGGTTCGACAAGCTGCTCGATACCTATCGCTACTATCTCGACATCGCGCTCGGCCACCGCCGCATCACGCTGATGGTGTTTTTCGCGACCCTGGCGGCGACGGCGCTGCTCTACATCAACATTCCGAAGGGGTTCTTCCCGCAACAGGACACCGGCCTCATCCTCGGCACGGCGGAGGCGGCGCAGGACGTGTCCTTCGCCGGCATGGTCCGCTATGTGCACGCGATCAGCGATGTCGTGGCCAGGGATCCGGCGGTCGCCACGGTCGGCGTCAGCCTCGGCAGCGCCGGCGGCCAGACGCAGAACAATGCCCGGTTCTTCATCACCTTGAAGCCGCGCGACCAGCGGACCGCGTCGGCCGACCAGGTCATCCGCCGGCTGCAGGACGGGCTCGCCCAGGTCGCCGGCGCCGCGCTCTACATGCAGGTGGCGCAGGATCTCAATGTCGGCGGCCGCATCTCGCGCACCCAGTATCAGTACACGCTTCAGGACCCCGATCTCGACGAGCTCAATCAATGGGCGCCGAAGCTGCTCGACCGGCTGAGCAAGCTGCCGGAGCTGCGTGACGTCGCGAGCGACCAGCAGACCGGTGGCGGCACCTTGACGCTCACCATCGACCGCGATCAGGCGGCGCGCTTCGGCATCCAGCCGCAACTGATCGACAACATCCTCTACGATGCGTTCGGGCAGCGGCAGATCGCGCAGTATTTCACCCAGGTCAACAGCTATCACGTCGTGATGGAGGTCGCGCCCGGATTGCAGAAGTCGCCGGCCGCGCTCAACCAGATCTATGTCCGTTCGCCCAACACCGGCCAGCAGGTGCCGCTCAGCGCCTTCGCCAAATGGACGACGATTCCCACGACCTTCCTCTCGATCAACCATGACGGGCAGTTTCCGGCCGTCACCTTGTCGTTCAATCTCGCGCCGGGCGTCGCGCTCGGCGAGGCGACGGATGCGATCCGCCGCGCCCAGATGCAGATCGAGGCGCCCAGCGCCCTGGTCGGCTCGTTCCAGGGCAACGCGCAGGCCTTCCAGAGCTCGCTCGCCAGCGAGCCCTATCTCATCGCCGCGGCCCTCATCGCGGTCTATCTCATTCTCGGCATCCTCTATGAGAGCTACATCCATCCGCTGACGATCCTGTCGACCTTGCCCTCGGCCGGCGTCGGGGCGCTGCTGATGCTCACCCTGTTCGGCTTCGACCTTTCGGTCATCGCGATCATCGGCATCATTCTTCTGATAGGAATCGTGAAGAAGAACGGCATCATGATGGTCGACTTCGCGATCGAGGCGCAGCGCGAGCAGCATCTTCCGGCCGAGCAGGCGATCCGCCAGGCCTGCCTGCTGCGCTTTCGCCCGATCCTCATGACGACGACCGCCGCCCTTCTGGGGGCGCTGCCGCTGATGCTCGAGCAGGGCACGGGATCGGAGCTGCGCCAGCCGCTGGGCTACACGATGGTCGGCGGCCTCATCCTCAGCCAGTTGCTCACGCTGTTCACGACGCCGGTCGTCTATCTCTATCTCGAGCGGGTCAATGTCTGGCTGAGCAACCGGCGCCAGCCGGCGCTGCCGCGGCCCGCCGAATGATCCCTTCACACCGAAGAGGAGCATTTTTGGCAATTCGAGGCAGTTTATCGCCTAGACCGGTCCAAAAACGCTCCGCAGAATCCCGCTTCGGAGGATCGCGACCATGACGGATCAGCCCAAAGTTCCAGGCATACGCAAATACGATCACGCCGCCGGTGGGTGGGACGCCCTCATCGCCACCGGCCTCGCCTTGCGGGGACAGCATGTCATCGTCGAAGGCGCGCTGACGCTCATGCACAGCAACCAGCCGCACGGCTTCGATTGCCCGGGCTGCGCCTGGCCCGATCCCAAGCACACCTCCTCCTTCGAATATTGCGAGAACGGCGCCAAGGCCGTCGCCTGGGAGTCGACCGCCAAGCGCACCACCGTCGAGTTCTTCGCCTCGCATCCCGTTTCGGAGCTGTGGAAATGGCCGGACTACGACCTGGAGAACGAGGGGCGGCTGACCCACCCGATGGTCCACGATCCGGTCAGCGACACCTTCGTGCCGATCTCGTGGGACGACGCCTTCGCCCGCATCGGCGCGGCGCTGAGGGCGCTGCCCGATCCCAACATGGCGGAGTTCTACACCTCGGGCCGTGCCTCCAACGAAGCGGCGTTCCTGTTCCAGCTTTGCGCCCGCGCCTACGGCACCAACAATTTCCCCGACTGCTCCAACATGTGCCACGAGGCGACCAGCGTCGGCCTGCCCGAATCGATCGGCGTCGGCAAGGGCACGGTGACGCTCGAGGATTTCGATTCCTGCGACGCGATCTTCAGCTTCGGCCACAATCCGGGCACCAACCATCCGCGCATGATGACGACGCTGCGCGCCGCCTCCAAGCGCGGCGTCCCGATCATCGTCTTCAATCCCTTGAAGGAGCGGGCGCTGGAACGCTTCATGGCGCCGCAGAGCCCGGTCGAGATGCTGACCTTCAGCCCGACGCCGATCGCCTCGGCCCTGCACCAGGTGCGCGCCGGCGGCGACGTCGCGGTGCTGAAGGGCATGATGAAGCGCATCCTGGAACGCGATGCCGGCGATCTCGCGGCCGGCGGGCCGGGCGCGCTCGACCGCGGCTTCATCGCGCAGCACACGGTCGGGTTCGAGGCGCTCAAGGCCGATGTCGAGGCGACGGCCTGGGCCGACATCGAGATCAAGAGCGGACTGACGCGCGCCGCGATCGAAGGCGCCGCGGACGTCTATGTCGCGTCCAAGCGCGTCATCCTGTGCTACGGCATGGGCATCACCCAGCACACCAACGGCACCGCCAATGTGCAGCAGATGGCCAATTTCCTGATGCTGCGCGGCAATCTGGGACGCGAGGGCGCCGGGATCGCGCCGCTGCGCGGCCATTCCAACGTCCAGGGCGACCGCACCGTCGGCATCACCGAGATCCCGAACAAGGCCCTGCTCGACGGCATGGAACGCGCCTTCGGGTTCCGCCCGCCCTCGGCGTTCGGCCACAACGCGGTCGAGGCGGCCCAGGCGATGTTCGAGGGCAAGTCCAAGGCCTTCATCGCGCTCGGCGGCAATTTCGCCGTCGCGATGTCGGACCCGCAAAGGATGCAGGCGGGCCTGCGCCAGCTCGACCTCGCGGTCCACATGGCGACCAAGCTCAACCGCACCCATCTGATGACGGCGAAAGAGACGTTCCTGCTCCCCGTGCTGGGACGTACCGAACGCGACCTGCAGAAGGACGGCCCGCAATCGGTGACGGTCGAGGATTCGATGTCGATGGTGCATGCCTCGCATGGCCGCCTGCACCCGGTGTCGGAGCATGTGCGGTCCGAGCCCGCGATCATTGCGGGAATCGCGAAAGCGGCACTGGGCGACCGCCACGGCATCGACTGGGACGGGCTGATCGCCAATTACGACGCGATCCGCGACAAGATCGAGATCGTCTTCCCCGACTTCAAGGATTTCAACACGCGCGTCCGCGTGCCCGGCGGCTTCCGCCTGACCGTCGCGGCGGCACAGCGGGTGTGGAACACGGCGAGCGGGAAGGCGAATTTCCTTCTCGCGGCAGGGCTGGACGAAGACCCGCGCCTGACCGCGCCGGACGTCATCACCCTGACCACGGTGCGCAGCCACGACCAGTACAACACCACGATCTACGGCTTCAATGATCGCTACCGCGGCGTGTTCGGCCGCCGCGACGTCCTGTTCATGAACAAGGAGGACCTCGCGGTGCGCGGCCTGGCGCATGGCGACCTGGTCGAGATCGAGGCGGTGCCCTACGCCAGCGACGCGCCCGAGCCGCCGCGCACGCTGCGACTGACCGCGGTCGCCCACGACATCCCGCGCCACAGCGCGGCGGCGTATTATCCGGAGGCCAATACCCTGGTGCCGCTGTCGCACTACGACCGCAAGTCGGGCACGCCGTCCTACAAATCGATTCCGGTACGCGTGCGGCGGGTGGCGGCGGAACAGGCCGCTTAGCCGCCGCGCGCCAGCCAGGCGCGGACGCCTTCGAGGCTTCTAAAATCGTCGAGGCTGCGCGCCGGGACGTCCGGGTAGGCACCGGCCGCCATGGCCGCGAGCGCACCGCCCGGGCCGAGCTCCAGAAACGCCGTCGCGCCGGCCTCGATACAGCTTTGCAGGCAGTCGGCCCAGCGCACGGTGTGGGAGATCTGGGCCGCCAGCTTGTCGAGGCCGGCGCCCGCATCGACGATGGCGGCGCCGTCGACGCCGCTCAGGAGGCGCGCGCCCGGCGCCAGCGTCACCGGGACGTGCCGCAACGTCTCGCGGAAGCTTGCGGAAGCCGCCGCCAGCCGTCTGGTGTGCGATGCGACTTCGACCGCCAGCCGCACGATCCGCGCCGCGTTCATCGCCTGCGCCTCGGCGGCGACGGCATCCAGCGCGGCGCCGCTGCCGCCCAGGACGAAGGCATCGCCCGGATTGACGATGGCGATGGCCGCGCCGTGCCGCGCGCACAACGCGTCTATCGCGTCGCGGCCCAGCCCGCGGACGAACAGCAGGCCGTCGCCGGGAGAACTCGCGGCGTCCATCGCGTCCGCCCGGCGCGCCGCGAGGTCCAGCGTGTCGGCCATGCCCAGATAGCCCGCGACGCCCCAGGCCGCCATCTCGCCGACGCTGTAGCCGGCGACGATGCAGCCGCCTTGCAGCACCTCGCGCAGCGCTGCCGCCGCGGCCAGGGCCTGCAGCGTGCAGAGGATCTGGCCGGCGCGGTCGTGGTGCAGGGCGGCGGCGGGTTCTCTGCGGACGAAATCGCGCGGATCGCGTCCGCCGAGCAGCGTTGCGGCTTGCGCGAACAGGCCGGCGGCCTCGGGCGCGCCGCCGGTCAGCGCGAACATGCCGGGGTGCAGCAGGCCCTGTCCGGAGCACAGAAGCGCGGGGGTCATGGATGCTTCAATGGGGGTAGAGCAGCGCGATGGCAATCGCCATCGGCACGATGCTGAAGACGGTGCTGGCGATGACCATGGAGCCCGCGGTGGCGGAGTCGAGGCGATAGTTGACCGCGAACAGGATGCCGAAGAAGCCCGACGGGACGGCGGCCAGCAGGATCGCGACCTTGGCGATATCGAGGGGCACGGGCAGCAGGAACACCACCGCCGCCGTCAGCAGCGGCCGCACGATGTCGCCCAGGATCGTCGCCCGCACGATCTTCCAATCGAGCTCGAAGGCCTGGGCCGAAAGGATCAGGCCGGTCAGGAACAGGGCGACGCCCGCCGCGGCATGGCCGATCAACAGCAGGCTGGCATCCACGACGGGGTCGAGGCCGAGGCCGCTCAGCGAGAAGAGAATGCCGAGCGCCGGCGCCAGAACGACCGGTTTGGTCAGGGCCCGCCGGATCGCTCGCAGCACCCGCGCCCGCGGCGTCAGGGTACCGCCGCCGCTGCTCAGCTCGGCGCGTATCAGGGTAAGCGGGCTGACCAGGATGGAGCCGGCGGCGATCGCGACCGCCACCGGCATCGTTCCCGCCGGCCCGATCACCGCCGAGGCGATCGGCAGGCCGACGCCGGCGAGATTGGGGAACGCGATCGTGAGGGCTTGGACCGAGGCGTCCGCCGGCCCGACCTTGGTGAACAGGCGCTGGAAAACCGTCCAGGAGAAATACAGGACGAGCATGACGGCGCCGAGAACCGCGAAGAGCGGTGCCTGCGCCAGCATCTCGCCACGCGGTGCCGATGCGGTGCCGACGAACAGCGAGGCCGGCAGGGCGAAGTCCATGACCAAGGCATTGAAGCCGTCGACATGATGGTTCTCGACGACGCGGTAGCGTCCGGCGGCATAGCCCAGGGCCATGACGAAGAAGATCGGCGCCAGTGCGAGCAGGATCGTGTAGGTCATCGGCTAGGACCTTTCGTGCATGTCGACAAAAAGCGTTATCGCGAGAAGATCGGCCGAGCCGCCCGGGCTTAAGCGGCGGGCGACGAAGTCCTGATGGATCGACCTTGCCTGCGCCCGCCAGCCGGGCCGGCCGACGCCGCCCGCCGCGAGAAAATCGCGCGCCGCGCGCTGCGCGAAACGCAGGCCGAAGGCGCCGCCGCGGTGCAGCAGATTGGTGTCCTCGACCGCCGCGATCAGCGCGAAGCAGGCTTCGACGCGCGCCGCCTCGGCATCCTTCGGTGCCTTGCGCGCGCCGTTGCGCAGGGCCGGCAGCCCCACGTCATAGACGCTGGGAAATCCCTGCGCCGCTTCCTGGCGCGCGCCGCCGGCGCCGAAGCGGCGGCGGGCGCCGCTGCCATGGCTGTGCAGAAGGACGGGGCCGCCCAGGATGCCCTCGGCCCACAGGCGCGAGACGGTGTCGCCGAGCGACAGGGTGGAGGCGCTGCGTCCGGCGGCGCGCGCGCCGGCCGCGGCGCAGAGCAGGCCGAGGCCGAAGAGGGCGCCGCGATGGGTGTTGATGCCGCAGGTCGCGGCGCGCATCGCCGCCTCGGCTTCGAGGCCGATGATCCTGAGGCGGCCCATCGCGCAGGCCTGCGCCCCCGCTTCGGCCAGGGCATGGAAGTAGGGCGCGATGGCGGCGGCGCTGCGGCGGAAGGTGCCGGCGTCCATGTCGTGATGGCTGCCGCTGTCGATATGGCTGACGAGACCGGGCTTCGGCCAGGTCTCCAGCTCCAGCAGGAGGCAGCGCACGGCGCGGGCCGCGATGGCCACCGCGGCGGACGGATTCTGGATTTGCGGCGTGGCGCTGCGCGCCTGCGGCACGGCGAAAACGACGGTCATGATGGGGTTCCTTCCGACAGAAAGCTGCGCGCATCGGCCAGGGCGACGCCGTCCATGGTCTTGACCAGGACTTCGGGCGCGCCGGCGTGGAATTCGCGCCAGTTCGCCGCCGCGCCGTCGTCGCGGACCAGTTCGCCGTCCAGCCGCATCGGCGCCGCGGCGTCGATTTCGGCGAGGCCGGCGGTCAGCGCTGCGAGATCGGTCGAGCGATGGACGTAGAGAAGGACGTCGAGATCGGAGCGGGCCGACACATAGTCCAGCCGCGTGAGCGCGCACCACGCCAGGCTCCCGAACACCCGCACCCGCAGGGAGTGCCGGGTCGCCAGATCGTCCAGGGCGTCGAGCGTCGGCCGCCAGGCCAAAGGCGCGGCGCGCAGCACGGCCAGCAGCGACGGCGGCGGCGCGGTCGAGACGATATCCCTGGCGTCCATGACGAAGGACAGCCGCTTCTTGCCGGCATAGGGCGGCAGCGGCAGGCCGAGCGCCACGCCTTGCGCCTCGCCGGGCATGGCGCGCCGTGCGATCAGCGGCCAGCCCCTTTCGGCCCAGGAGGCGACCAGGGGATGCAGGGCAGGGCCTTTATGCTCCACCAGCGCCGCGCGCCAGGCGGCGGGATGGACGACGACGAGTTCGTGCCGCCGCAGCGGCCGTTCAGGCGGACTGGAGAGCGAGGTCACGGACGCGCTCCGCAATATCCTGCGCCTTCAGCCGGCCGCCGCGCTCCTTGCCGAGCGCGCCGCGGCGGTCCTGCGCGTCCGGCATGTCCGCGAGCAGCGCGTCGAGCTGGTCGGCCAGCGGGACGGTCGCGCTCCAGGTGCGGTGAACGGCGCCGGTCTGGGACAGGTTCTGCAGCCCCGGCGCGAACACCGGCGTCGACTGGGCCTTCTCTTTCAGGACTTCGAGCGGCAGCTTGGTGACCTTGGACATCGAGGGCAGGTCCATCACCACCGGATCGGCCCCGGGCAGTCCCACCAGCACGCGGGTCGCCAGCGCGGTGGCGAGGAAGGCGCCGGCGGCGCTGTGGCCGTAGAGCAGGCCGATGGTGGGCCGGCCGTGGAGGTCGGCGTAGATCAGCGACTTGGCGAGGTGGGAGAGGAACTCGTTCAGTCCCAGAAGCTCGTCGCGCTTGCTCATGCGCTGGCTGTCGCTGTCGACGACGACGAGGATCGGGCCGCCGCCGCTTTCGAGCGAGTCGAGGACATGGCGCGAGAGGCGGATCGCCTGGTCGACGCCGACCGGGGTGCGGTTCGCGACGCCGATGACGAGGGCGCGGCCGCCGGAACGCAGCGCTCCCGATCCCAGAAGCAGCCCGTCGGCCAGCGTCACGTCATGGCCGTTCGGAAACAGCGAGGCGAGGATGTCATCGATCGTCATGGCTAGGGCTCCGCACTTTGTCGGCGATCAGGATGAATTGGTCGGCCGGCAGGCCGGGAACCGCCGCGGCATCGGCGACGCCTTCCGCGGTCCAGATATCGACGGCGTCGGCGCAGGCGCCGAAGCGCGTCAGGCGATCTTCCAGGCGCGCCTGTTCGGCCTTAAGCGCGGCGAGGCCGAAGCCCGCTTGCGGCGCCAGCAGCCTGGCCGCGCACTCGCGGAAGGCCCGCACGGTGTCGTCGGCGAACGCCAGGGCGGTGCCCAGCAGGCGCCGGTGCTTGCCGCCCATGGTGCGCCAGACCAGGGCGCGGTCCTTGGCATCGAACTCCTCGACGCCGCGATTGGTCTCGATGACTTCGGGACCGGACACCGCGATGCGGCCCTGCTCGGACACCGCCAGCGCCGTGCAGCAGGCCGAGATCAAGCCGCCGCCGCCATAGCAGCCGGCGCGGCCGCCGACCAGGCCGACCACCTTCACGCCGGCGCTGCGCGCCTCGATGACGGCGCGCATGATCTCGGCGATGGCAAGCTCTCCGGCATTGGCCTCCTGCAGGCGCACCCCGCCGGTGTCGAACAGGATCAGCACCGGGATCGATTTGAGGTCGCGCGCGGCGCGCAGCAGGCCGGTCAGTTTGGCGCCGTGGACCTCGCCGAAGGCGCCGCCCATGAAGCGCCCTTCCTGGGCCGCGACGAAGACCGGCGCGCCGTTCAGCCGGCCGCGCCCAACGACGATGCCGTCGTCGAACTGCTCGGGCAGGCCGAACAGCTTGAGGTGCGGGCTGACCTCGCGCTGCTGCGGCCCGATGAACTCGTCGAAGCTGCCGGCGTCCAGAAGCAGGTCCAGGCGGGTGCGGGCGGAGGCTTCGTACCAGCTCGCGCCGTCGTCGCGCCGGGAGGGGGTCGTCGCCGCGCTCATTGGCCGTCCTCCATCAGGCGGGCGGCCTGCGCCAGGCGCAGCGATACGGTGTCGGGGCGCGCGCCGCCGTCGTTGATGGAGAATTTCACGCCGCCGGGCGAATAGCGCGCGACGAAATCGGCGATCACGGCCTGCCAGACGTCGCCGAAGCCTTCCGCTGCGGTCTTGATCTCCACCCGGCATTCGCTCACGGGCAGGACCCGCTCGGCGAGGACTTCCAGATTGCCCGAGGCGACGACGCCGATGATCGCCATCGGCTTGGCGCCTCCGGCGGGGCGCAGCGCGGTGTGGGTGTAGGTCAGGTCTTCCATCGCGGTCTTCCTCTCACCAGTTGCGGAATTTCGAGGGCGGGGCATAGAGGCCGCCCGACCAATGGACGAGATCCTTGATGGAGCGCGCCGCCAGCATGTTGCGGTCGGCGTCGAGCGGATCGATGCCGAGATCTTCCGCCCGCCGGATCGCGCCGCGCGCCCGCAGGCGCTCCACCATCCGGACGTCGCGGCGGCGCCCGACATCGGTGTAGCCGGCGACGCCGCGGATCGCCTGCTCGCGCTCGTCGAGATCGCGGCAAAGCAGGAGGTTGGCGACGCCCTCCTCGGTGACGATGTGGGTGACGTCGTCGCCGTAGATCATCACCGGCGCGAGATCGAGCTTCAGCTTGTCGGCGAGTTCCAGGGCGTCGAGCTTCTCGACGAAGAGCGGCGCGTTCTTGTCGCCGAAGGTCTCGCCGATCTGCACCACCAGCTTGCGGCCGCGGCGCAAGGGCGCCGGGCCGTCGGGATCGGCCTCTTTGCCGGCCTGCAGCCAGGGGGCGCTGGGATGGCGGCGGCCGCGCGCGTCTGAGCCCATGTTCGGCGCGCCGCCGAAGCCGGAGACGCGCGAGGCGGTGACGGTCGAGGAATGTCCGCGAAGGTCGATCTGCAGCGTCGAGCCGATGAACATGTCGCAGGCATAGAGGCCGGCGGTCTGGCAGAAGGCGCGGTTCGAGCGCAGCGAGCCGTCGGGCCCGGTGAAATAGACGTCGGAGCGGGCGCGGATGTAATCGTCCATCCCGACTTCGGAACCGAAGGAGTGGATCTGCTCGACCCAGCCGGATTCGATCGCGGGGATCAGCGTCGGATGCGGGTTGAGCGCGAAATGACTCGCGACATTGCCCTTGAGGCCGAGCTTCTCGCCATAGGTCGGCAGCAGCAGTTCGATCGCGGCGGTGTTGAAGCCGATGCCGTGGTTCAGCCGCTTGACGCCATAGGGCGCGTAGATGCCCTTGATCGCGAGCATCGCGGTCAGGATCTGCCCCTCGGTGATGGCGGCGGGGTCGCGGGTGAACAGCGGCTCGACGAAGAACGGCTTGTCCGCCTGGACGACGAAGTTCACGCGGTCCGCCGGGATGTCGACGCGCGGCACCCTGTCGACGATGGCGTTCACCTGGGCGATGACGACGCCGTCCTTGAAGGCGGTGGCCTCGACGACGGTCGGCGTGTCCTCGGTGTTGGGGCCGGTGTAGAGGTTGCCGTCGCGGTCGGCGCTGACCGCGGCGATCAGCGCGACATTGGGCGTGAGGTCGATGAAATAGCGGGCGAACAGCTCGAGATAGGTGTGCACCGCGCCGAGCTCGATCTTGCCGCCGAACAGCATGGTGGCGATGCGCCCCGATTGCGGGCCGGAATAGGCGAAGTCGAGCCGCTTCGCCACGCCGCGCTCGAACAGATCGAGATGCTCGGGCAGGACGACGCCGGACTGCACCATGTGCAGGTCGTGGACCTTGGCGCGGTCGACTTCCAGAAGCGCGGCGGAGAGCAGGTCCGCCTGTTTCTGGTTGTCGCCTTCGAGGCAGACCCGGTCGCCCGGCCGCAGGACGGCTTCGAGCAGGCGCGTGGCATCGCGCGCCGCGACGATCTTGCCCTTCGCCAGTTTCGCACCCGCCTCCAGACGCGCTGCCCGCGCCTCGCGGCCTTGCTGCCAGTTCCTGGTCATCGTTGCTGCTCCTTGCGACGGTCCGCGTTCATGGCCGGCTGTCCTCAGGTTTCCTTGTCGGCTTGCGCCGCGCCCCACAGCGAGCCCGGATTGGCGCGCTCGGGGTAAAGCGCCAGCATCGCGTCGTAGAGGTCGCGCGCCGTCGTCGTCGTTGCATTCAGCCGGTCGAAGTCCCGCAGATATTGCCGCGTCCGGTCGATGTCGCGCGGATCGTCGGCGCTGCCCGGCACCTTGTGGCCGGCGACGACGGCTGTCGGCTCCAAGGCTTCCAGCCTGTCGAGCGCGGCGATCCATTCGAGGCGGCTCGCCGCGTCGGTTTCGGCGAGAAAGGGGTGAATGCCGTTGTAGACGACGTCGCCCGCGACCAGCAGGCCGGCGGAAGGGATGAACAGGCTCGTGGTGTGGGCGGTGTCGGTGCGGCCCGTATCCACCGGCACCAGCTTGTGGCCTTCCAGCTCCAGATCGCCGGTCAGCGGCTCGGCCGCCACCAGGCGCTCGGGGATCTGGCCGGGAAAGAGCTTGCGCCAGATCGTGTCGATGGCGGGCGACGCCAATTGCGCGTGCATCGCCGCGACCACCGCGGGCCTCGCAAGCGCCTTGGCGTGCGGGAAGCGTTCAAGCAGCGGCGCCAGGCCGAAGAAGTGGTCGCCATGGCCGTGCGTGATGTAGATCGCGGCGAGGTTCCTGCCGCTTGCCGCCACGCGGTCGATCAAGGCCTGCGATTGCGCGACGGTGAGAAAGGTGTCGACCAGGACGGCATCGCGCTGGCCGCAAATCAGCGTCGCGGAATTCGCCACCCACATCAGGTCTTCCTTGCCGGGCGGCACCTGGCGGTTGAGGCCGGGCCGCCTGGCGGTCGCCACCTCCCAGGTCAGGAATTCGCGGTCGGCGAAGGCCATGGCCGGCTCCGGGCGTCAGCGGTCGCGAACGGCGGCGGCGACGGTGTCGATCTTCTCGTCCAGGGCCTGCGCAATCGCGGTCAGTTCCGGGCGCCCCAAGGTGGCCAGGAAGGACGACGGCCGGTCATAGGCGACCACCGTGCCGAGGGCGTCGCCCTCGTCGTAGAGCGCGACGCGGAACGGCACGTAGAAGCTTCCCCGCAGGTCGATCTCGATGATGCGGTTGGCGATCACCGGATTGCCCACCAGATAGAGCCGGCAGCGCTTTTCTTTGCCCGAGAGCGAGGTGAGGCTGCCGAGATCGGTGCTGGAGACGACCATCAGGTCGTGCGGACCTGCCATCTTCTCGATCGCGCGCTCGGCCTCGCTCCACGGGGCCTTGCGCGCGATCAGCAGCTTGGGGAGGTTCGGATCGAGGTGGCCGAGCTCGCGCTCGAAGGCGCGGACGGCAGCGTCGTAGCCGCGTCCGGTCACCAGGCGCGTGTGCTGGATCGCGTCGCTGCGCTCCACGGCATACTCCGCTTCCGCACTCGCAAGACTGTCCAAGATCGCCTCCATTCGCTTCCTGATGGGACTCGAAACCCTGCGGCCGCCTCCTAGCGTGCCGCCTGGGTGGTGGACGCTTCGGCGTTCCGCGCCGCGTCTTCGATCACCGCCGCGACCACTTCGGGATGGGAGGCGAAGACGGCGTGGCTGGCGCCGGGGACCACGGTGACGTGGCTCTTGGCGCGGGTGTAGTACCAGCGCTCGAGATCGGGATTGATGATCTGGTCGCCGCCGGAGACGATTCCCCAGCTCGGCTTGGTCGTCCACGCCGCCGCGGTCAGTGGGGTGGCGAAGACGCCGGCTTGCGCGAACACCTGCGCATGCGCCATCACGTCCGCCATCGGGCGCGGAACGTCGGGCGCGAAGTGCTTGAGGTAGGTTTCCGGCGCCAGATAGGTGAAGCCGTCGGCGGTCTTCTGGATGGCGCCGGGAATCTTGCTGAGGATGCTCGGCATCTTCGCGCCGAGCGCAGACTCGTCCTCGCCGACGGCGGGGGCGTGCGCGGCGACATAGACGAGGCCCACGACCTTGGGATCGACGCCGGCCTCGGTCGCGACCGAGCCGCCATAGCTGTGGGCGACAAGGATCACCGGGCCGTCCTGGAGCGCGAGGATGCGCCGCGTCGCGGCGACGTCGTCGGCGAAGGAGGTTTCCGGCTCCTGCACCATGGTGACGTTGAAGCCCTTCTTGCTCAGGATCTCATAAACGCGGGACCAGCCCGAGCCGTCGGCCCAGGCGCCGTGGACCAGCACGATGTTCTTGACGGTTTCGGCGCTCGCCGGCATCGCCGTCGAGGCAAGGAAGAGAGCGGCCACGCCGGCCAGGGAGGCTTTGAAACGGTTCATCGTCTTGGCTCCAGATTTTGTCGGGGACATCCCGCCACAGAGATTGGGGGATCGGGCCGGGCGTTTCGATTGAGCGAGCGGATGACCGGCACCGCCCTTGGTGGGTCCGCACCAAACCTTGGTATAAGCGCGCCGCCGTGGCTCCCGCCGCCGGCACGGAAAACGGCTCCGGCCCCGGGTTCCCAGAGGGAGCCGGAGCCGAAAGCAGGCCGGGCAAAGAGTCGTCGCGGGTGGGCGCGGCGTCAGATCGACATGCCGCCCGATACCTCGATGCGCTGCGCGTTGATCCAGCGATTGTCCGGCGACAGCAGGGACGCGATCATCGGGCCGATATCCTCGGGCTGGCCGACGCGGCCCAGCGCCGTCATGTCGGCGACCCGCTTGTTCACCTCGGGATTGTCGCGGACCATGCCGCCGCTGAAATCGGTGGCGATGGCCCCCGGCGCGACGGTGTTCACGGCGATGCCGCGGGGGCCGAGTTCCTTGGCCATGTAGCGCGTCAGGACCTCCAGCGCGCCCTTCAGCGCGCCATAGGGGGCGCTGCCGGGAACGATAATGCGGGCGAGGCCGCTCGACAGGTTGACGATGCGTCCGCCGTCGGCGATCAGCGGCAGGAGCTTCTGCGTCACGAAGAACACGCCCTTGAAATTCACCCGGTAGAGGGCGTCGAGCTCTTCCTCGGTGGTCTTCTCGATCGAGTTGTGATGGGAGATGCCGGCATTGTTGACGAGATAGTCGAAGCGGTTGGTGCCCAGATCGGCCAACGCCTGCCGCAGGCTGCGCACGAAGGCGTCGAGCGATCCGACGTCGCCGGTGTCGAGCGCGAGCGCGCTGGCGCGGCGGCCGAGCGCGCCGACCTCGACGACGACCTTGTCGGCCTCGGCGCGGTTCGATTTGTAGGTGAACACCGAATCGACGCCGCGCTTGGCGAGAGCGATGACGGTGCTGCGTCCCAGTCCGCGGCTGCCGCCGGTGACGACTGCGATCTTGGTGCCTGTTTCCTTGGACATCCTAATCTTCCTTTCGCTACGGGGTTCAGCGTCCCGGCGCGTCGCCGGCGCGGGTCGATTCGAAGAGGAACCAGGCGCGGCGCTCGGCCTCGTCGGTCCAGACTTCCAGCAGGCTGGCGGTGGCGACGTCGCCATGCTCGTCGCAGGTCGCATGCGCTTCGCGCAATTCGGCGATCAACTGCCGGTTGTCGTCGCGCAGCTCGGCGAGCATGTCGCGCGGCGAAACATAGGCGGCGTCGTTGTCGAGGACGCGTTGCAGCCGGGCGATCTCGCCGATCGAGCGCAGGGTGGTTCCACCGAGCTTGCGCACGCGCTCGGCGATCGGATCGGTGGTCGCGAAGATCTGGTCCGCCTGCTCGTCGAGCAGCAGGTGATAGTCGCGGAAATGCGGTCCCGACATGTGCCAGTGGAAGTTCTTGGTCTTCAGGTAGAGCGCGAACGTGTCGGCGAGGAGCAGATTGAGCGCGGCGGCGATGTCGGTCGTGGCGTTGGCGCCAAGATCGGTGGGCGCGCGCAGCGCGGGCGACGTCAGGGTCGTTGCGGCTTCGGCAGTCATGGGCGGTTTCCTTTGCTTGCGGGACCTTCGGGCCCGAACCTTGGGCGAACATAAGGAGCCGGCGGCGGCGCTGCGAGCGAGCAGGGGTATGGCCGCTCTACGGTCATGGTCTGCCAGTCCTATACCTAGATATGATTGCCGGTCGCGGCGCGATCCTCAGGCTGAGGGCCGCCGCCTGCCGGTGTTTTTTTTGGCGCGCGGGGGCGGTATAATTGCGCCGCACGAAGCTGGAATTGGGGATGCCGTGGTGCCTGTGAAGCCGTCCTTGGAATCGCCCTTGGAGTCGCCTGCCGGCGCGTGGAGCATCGCCGCCGTCGCCGTGCTGCTCGCGGTCGCGATCTTCGCCGTCGACACCTTCACGCCCACCGCCATCGCCGTCGCAGTCCTCTATGTCCTGGTCATCCTGCTGGCCGGCACCGTGCTCGACCGGCGCAACACGGCTTTCGTGTCGGCGGGATGCGCGGCGCTCGCCGTCATCAGCTATCTCCTGCAGCATGGCGGACTGGCGCCGGACGGGTCGCTGGCGCGGCTCGCCATGTGCCTGTCTGCGATCGGGATCACCGGCTTCCTGGCGTTCCGCAACCAGACGGCGCAGATGAACCTGCGCGCCGCCGAGCGCGAGCTGCGCGTCACGCTCGACACCATCCCGGCGCTGGTGATGCGCACCAGCCCGGACGGCGAAGTGGAGTTCATGAACGCGCACTGGCAGGCGCAGGGCTTTTCCGTGCCGCAGGTGCAGGCGGACTGGCTCGGCCTCGTCCATCCCGACGACCGTGCCGACATGGCGGAACGGCGGGCGCGCTCGATTGCGAGCGGCAGTGCCTACGAGTCCGAGATGCGCCTGCAACGCGCCGACGGCCAATACCGCTGGCTCCTGAGCCGCACCGTCGCGGTCCGCGACGACAAGGGGCGCGTCGTCGCCCGCTATGTCGCGGCGACCGACATCGAGGACCGCAAGCGCGCCGAGGCGGCACTGCACAAGGCACAGACCGAGCTGACGCATGTCACCCGCGTCACGACGCTGGGCGAGTTCACGGCCTCGATCGCCCATGAGGTGAACCAGCCGCTGGCCGCGATCGTGACCAATGGCGAAGTCTGCCTGCGCCTGCTCGAGATCGAGCCGCTCGACGAGGCCGAGATCGCGGAGACGCTGCGCAGCATCATCGCGAGCGCGCGGCGCGCCAGCGAGATCATCACGCGGGTGCGGGCGCTGTCCCGCAAGGGGCAGACCACCAAGACCGCGCTCGATCTCAACGAGGTGATCGAGGAAGTCATCCCGCTTGTGCGCGGCGAGGCGCTGAAGCACGGCCTGTCGCTCAGGCTGGAGACCGCCCCCGACCTGGAGCCGATCTGCGGCGACCGCGTCGAGCTGCAGCAGGTGCTGATCAACCTGATCGTCAACGGCATGGAGGCGATGGCGCCCGGGGCCGACGAGAGCCGTGAGGTCGTGATCCGCTCGCGCCGCGCCCCGCCCGGCGACGTCGCCGTCGAGGTGGTGGACGGCGGCAGCGGCCTGAAGGACGAAGATACGCGGGAGATGTTCAACGCCTTCTTCACCACCAAGCCCAACGGCATGGGCATGGGGCTGGCGATCTGCCGCTCGATCATCGAAAGTCACGGCGGCAGGCTGTGGGCGACCAACAATGCCGGGCGGGGTGCGACGGTTCAGTTCGCTCTGCCCGCCTATCAGGGAGCGTGAACGTGACACGGGATGCACAGGCCGGCGGCGACGAGCCGACCGTCGTCATCGTCGAGGACGACCAGCCGCTGCGCGACGCGCTGCGCCGGCTTTTCCGCACCGTCGGGCTGCGGGCCGAGGCGTTCGGTTCGGCGGCGGAGCTGCTGGCCGCCAAGCTGCCCGATGCGCCCGGCTGTCTGGTGCTCGACGTGCGCCTGCCCGGCGTCAGCGGCTTCGATCTCCAGAGCGACCTCGCCAGGCACAACATCCACCTGCCGATCATCTTCATGACCGGGCACGGCGACATTCCGATGTCGGTGCGGGCGATGAAGACCGGCGCCGTCGATTTTCTCGCGAAGCCGTTTCGCGACCAGGACCTGCTCGACGCCGTCGCCGCCGCGATCGAGAAGGACCGGGCCCGGCGCAAGCGCGACGGCCAGCTCGGCGGTTTGCGGGCGCAGTTCGAATCGCTGACGCCGCGCGAGCGCGAGGTCATGACCCTCGTCACAGCCGGGCTGATGAACAAGCAGGTGGCGCATGAACTGGGGCTCAGCGAGATCACGGTAAAGATCCACCGCGGCAGCATGATGAAGAAGATGGCCGCGAAGTCGCTCGCCGACCTCGTCAAGATGGCCGAGACGTTACAGATCGCCCGCCCTGTCCCTTAAAAGCCAAACCTTCGTATGAATTGTCAGGCCGCCCACGGCACCCCAGATTGGGCGGGCCCCTGTTGCGTCGGCGCATCTTGTTGCGTGGACGCATGGCGGGCGCATTTCAACAAGGACGACAGACCCTGAGCACCGCGCGCACCGTTTCCATCATCGACGACGATCCGGCCGTTCTGGGCGCGACGCGAAAGCTGCTGAGCCTGCTCGGCTTCTCGGTCGCCTCGTTTGCCTCGGCCGAGGCGTTCCTGGCGTCGCCCGAGGCGGCGACGACGGCATGCGTCATCTCCGACGTCCGCATGCCCGGCATGAGCGGCGTCGAGCTCCAGGAGCGCCTGATCGGCGAGGGACGCGCGCTGCCGTTCATCTTCCTCACCGCGTTTCCCGACGAGGCGAGCCGGCGGCGCGCGCGCGATGCCGGCGCCATCGCGTTCCTGACCAAGCCGTTCGACGGCCAGACCCTGATCGATACCGTGCGCCAAGCGCTCGCGCGCCACTAGGCTCATACCAAGGTTCGCCTCCGCGAACCCTCCATATGATTGAGGCGCGATCCCCCGTCCCTATCTTGGGTTCACACCTCGAAGGGACAGGGACGATGAGCACATTCACCACCAAGGACGGCACGACGATCTACTACAACGACTGGGGCAGCGGGCAGCCGGTGGTGTTCAGCCATGGCTGGCCGCTGAGCGCCGACGCCCTTCGAGGACCAGATGTTCTTCCTCGCCAGCCACGGCTACCGCGCCATCGCGCATGACCGCCGCGGCCATGGCCGTTCCGACCAGACCTGGGCAGGGCAACGACATGGACACCTATGCCAGCGATCTGAACGAACTGGTCCGCCATCTCGACCTCAAGGATGCGGTGCATGTCGGGCATTCGACGGGCGGCGGCGAAGTCGCGCGCTATATCGGCCGCTACGGCAGCGCGCGCGTCGCCAAGGCCGTGCTGATCGGCGCGGTGCCGCCGATCATGGTCAAGGACGCCGGCCAATCCCGGCGGCACGCCGCTCAAGGTCTTCGACGACATCCGCGCCGCGGTCGTCGCCGACCGTTCGCAGTTCTGGAAGGATCTGAGCCTGCCGTTCTACGGCTACAACCGCCCCGGCGCGAAGGTCTCCGAAGCGGTGCGCGAGTCGTTCTGGCTGCAAGGAATGCGGGCGGGTTTCCCGGCCTCCTATTTCTGCGTCAAGGCGTTCTCCGAAACCGACCTGACGAAAGATCTGAAGAAGATCGACGTCCCCACCCTGGTGCTGCACGGCGACGACGACCAGATCGTGCCGATCGCCGACTCCGGCGCGCTGACGGCGACCATCGTGAAGAACGCCGAGCTGCACGTCGTTCCCGGGGCGCCGCACGGCATGTGCACGACCCACAAGGACCTGATCAACGGGACCTTGCTCGCATTCGTCAAGCGCTGATCGAACTCCTCCAGGTTCGATTGCGCCCCGAGGCCGCCGCGACCCCCTCCTCGCGGCGGCCTCACCTTTTTGGGAAACGGCGGACAGGTCTCGGCAAACAAAAGTATGTGGCGCTCAATCCTAGTCCCTACGTCCGGTGCCGCGAGTAGAATGGAGAGGCGAGCCGGCGTCCGCCACCATTGCACTCGACCGATCCCAAGCTCCCACGGCACCGCCGGGAGTGAAGCGGGACGCAATGCAAGCCTTGGAGGACCCCGCGATGACCGACAGACAACCGCTTCGCTTCGGCGCGGTATCCTTGTGGAAGCGCAAGGGCGATGTCCTGCGTCTCGCCGCCCTGGTGGATGAGAGGCTGGCGCTGGTCCTCGCCATGGCGGCCGGCATCGTCGACGCCTATGGCCTGGCCCGCTTCGGCGCCTACCTGCCCGTCATGGGCGGCAACACGCTGCAGTCCGGATATCGGGTGGCGCACGGCGATTTCGCGGCCGCGGCGCTGTCGGCGATCCTGCTCTTGGTCGACGGCTCCTTCGCCGGCCCGGCAGCGGCCTTCGGCAGCCGCGCGCTTGTCGTGCTTCTGCTCGCGGCGCTGGTGGTGTCCGTCATCGGACTGGTGGAACTCGGCCGGCCGGCATGGCGGCGTCGCTACTCATCGTATGCGGCGCTGTCGGCGATCTTGCCGCCGAAGACGCGATAGGCGAACGCGGTATAGGCCAGGGTCAGCGGCAGCGCGATCAATCCCGCGCCCCAGAACATGAACCACAGGCTCTGCGGCGGCGAGGCCGCTTCATCGACCGTGATCGCGAACGGCACCATATAGGGCCAAAAGGAAACCGCGACCGCGCCGAACGCGGCGGTGAAGATGAGCCCGCCCATCAGGAACGGCCTCAGGTCGCGCCGCTTGGCGACACCGTCGAGCAGGCCCCAGGCGGCAGCGGCGCCCAGCAGCGGAAAGACCGCGAGATAGGGACGCTCGATCCAGCGCCCCATGATCGGCAGGCCGGCGGCGAGCGCGGCGGCGACCGCCACGGCCAGGAAGAGCAGAAGGCCCAGCAGCAGCCTGGGCAGCAGGGCGAAGGCTTTGTCCCGCAGATCGCCGTCGCATTTGGCCGCGAGCCAGCCGGCGCCGAGCAGCGCATAGGCGACGCACAATCCGGCGCCGCACAGCACCGAATATCCCGACAGCCAGCCGAAGGCGCCGCCGGTATAGACGCCGTTCTCGATCGGCAGGCCCCGGACCAGGGCGCCGACGGCGGCACCCTGGACGAACGCCGCGACGAGGGAGCCGGCGCCGAACGCCACGTCCCACAGGCGGCGGGTCCGCGTCGCCTTGCTGCGGAACTCGAAGGCGACGCCGCGCAACACGAGCGCGCAGATGCCGACGAGCACCGGCAGATAGAAGGCCGAGAGGGCGAGCGCGAACACCTTCGAGAACGCGCCGAACAGGATCGTGCCCGTCAGCACCAGCCAGGTCTCGTTGCCGTCCCACACCGGCGAGACCGCTGCCAGCATGCGCCGGCGGTCGGCCTCGTCGCGGTTGAACAAGTGGAGAATGCCGACGCCGAGGTCGAAGCCGTCGAGCAGCACGTAGAGCAGGATCGTCAGGCCGAGCGCCACCACCCAGAACGTTATCATTGCGCCGACTCCGGGTCGGCCGGCGCGTGGGCGGAAAAGTCGAGCGGCCGTTTCGGATTGGCCGGCAGGCCGCCGGGCGCCAGCGCCGGTCCGGCGGCGAGCAGGCGGAAGATGAAGACCGCGCCGAAGGTGAAGATCGCGGTGTAGACGAGGACGAACAGGATGAGCGTGCTCAACGCCGAGCCGGCCGCGAGGTTGGGCGTCAGGGCGTCGGCGGTGCGCAGGACCCCGTAGACGACCCAGGGCTGGCGCCCGACCTCGGCGGTGAACCAGCCGGTCAGCGTCGCGAGGAAGGGCAGGGGAAAGCCGGCCACGATCGCCCACAGGAGCCAGCGATAGCGCATCAGGCGTTGCCGCAGGCCCAGGAACGCGCCCAGCCACGCCAGCGCCAGCATCGCCAGGCCGCAGCCGACCATGATGCGGAAGGCGAAGAAGGGAATGGCGACGGGCGGGCGATCCTGGGGCGGGAAATCGGTCAAGCCGACCTCCTTCGAGGTCGTCGTCAGGGTGGCGATCAGGCTGCCCAGCACCGGGATCTTCACCTCGTACCGGTTGGTCTGGGCCTGCGCGTCGGGGATCGCGATGACGACTTCCCCGGCCGGCTGTTCGTCGTGCCAGCGCGCTTCGATGGCGGCGAACTTCGCCGGCTGGCGATCATGGACATAGTCGCCGGTCAGATGGCCGAAGAACAATTGTATGGGAAGAAGGATCGCGGCGAGCAGCAGCCCCATGCGCAGCATGACGCCCGCTTCTTCCTTCGACCGGTCGTGGAGCATGTACCACGCCCCCGCCGCGGCGGCGCACATCGCGCCGGTGATGAAGGCGGCCAGCAGCATGTGCGGGAAGCGGACCCAGAGCACCGGGCTGAACAGGATCGCCGCCCAGTCGGTCGGCACGAAGGTGCCGTCGGCGATCGCATAGCCGACCGGCGCCTGCATCCAGCTGTTGTTGACCATGATCCAGAAGGCGCTGAACGCGGTGCCGAGCGCGACCATCACGGTCGAGAAGAAATAGAGCGGCGGCGACACCCTGGGCCGTCCGAACAGGAGCACGCCGAAGAACGACGCCTCCAGCGCGAAGGCGGTGAAGCTTTCATAGGCGAGCAGCGGTCCCTGGATTGGGCCGGCGGCAGCCGACAGGCGGCTCCAATTGGTGCCGAACTGGAACGCCATCGCGATTCCCGAGACGACGCCCATGCCGAAGGCGATGCCGAAGATCTTGAGCCACAGATCGAACACCCGCCGGTAGACGGGCTTGCCCGTGAACAGGCGCAGCCCCTCCAGCACCGACAGCCAGGCCGCGATGCCGATGCTGAAGGAGGGAAAGATGATGTGGAACGAGATCGTATAGGCGAATTGCAGGCGGGAGAGGAGGAGTGCGGTCATGGCTCACGCTCCCAGCCGCCGCCGAGCGCCAGGAATACGTTCACCTGGTCGATGGAGATCGCGGCCTGGACCTGCGCCAGCGCTTGCTCGGCCGCCGCCAGCGTGCGCTGGGCGTCGATCACCACCAGCTCGCTCGCGCGGCCGGCGACTTCCAGCCGCCGCGCGTCGCGCGCCGCCCGCGCCGCCTCGTCCCGCGCCGCGCGCGCCAGCGCTTCGCGCTTGAGGTCGTGGGCGTAGGTGTTGAGCGCCGATTCCGCGTCGCGCAGCGCGCCCAGGACGACGCCGTCGAACCGCGCCAGCGCGCCTTTGGCGCCGGCATTCGCCGCGTCGATCTTGGCCCGCGCCGCGCTCTGATTGGCCTGCCAGTTGATGAAGATGCCGAAATCCCAGAAATTGGTCGGCGAGGTGAAGGCGTCCGGGGTGATGCCGATCGAGCCGGCCGAGGTGCCCAGGCGGATGTCGGGATAGAGCTGCGCCGTCGCGACGCCGATCTGCGCCGTCGCGGCGGCGAGCTGGCGCTCGGCGGCGCGCACGTCCGGGCGGCGCTTCAGGAGCTGCGCGCCGTCGCCCGCCGGCAGAGGCTGCGCGATGCGCGGCGGCGCGCTGCACGCGTCGAGATCGCGGTCGAATTGCGCCGGCGGGCGGCCGGTGAGCGCCGCGAGGCGGTAGAGCGCGTTGCGCCGCGCCGCCTCCAGCGCCGGGATGGCGCCGGCGATCTGGTCGACGAATTGCCGCGACCGCGTCACGTCCAGGTCGGTGGCGCGGCCGCCGCGATACAGGGTCGTCGTCAGGCGCAGGCTGTCCTCTTGGATCGCGAGCGAGCGGCGCAGGGCGGTGAGTTCCAGGCCCGCGCCGCAGGCGTTGACATAGGCGAGCGCGGTCTGCGCCGCGACATTGACCCGCACGAGATCGCGCGCCGCGGCCACCGCCTCGCTGTCGGCGCTGGCGGCCTCGATCCCGCGCCTGATCCCGCCGAACAGGTCCAGGTCGTAGCCGACGCTGCCGCTGACTTCGTAGACGCTGTTCGCCGGCGGGGTCACCGGCAGCAGATACTGCTCGCCGGCCGGCTGGCTGTAGGCGACGCCGCCGCCGATCGCGACGCTGGGCTCGCGCAGGGTCTTGGCCTCGCGCAGCAGCGCCTGGCTGCGTTCGAGATTGGCCTCGGCGATGCGCAGGTCGGTGTTGGCGGCGAAGGCCTGCTCGATCAGCCGGTCGAGCCTGGCATCGTCATAGAGCCGCCACCATTGCGCCGGCAGGGTCTCGTCCGACAGGGCCGGGTCGCCCGAAGCGAGGAAGGTGCCCTGCGCCGCCGGCGCATTGAACGTCGCGGCCTCGGGAAGCTTGTAGTCGGGACCCACCGTGCAGGCGCCCAACAGAAGCGCCGCGGCGAGCGCGGCGAGGCGGCGTGTCATCGCATGCCCTCCGGCGGCCGACCGGCGGGCGGAAAGATCGAGACCGTCACCGTCCGGCCGGCGATCAGGCGGACATTGGGCGGAACCTCGGTGAGGTGGATGCGCACCGGCACGCGCTGCGCCAGGCGAACCCAACTGAAGGTCGGCGTGATGTTGGCGAGGCCGTTGCCGCTGGGGCCGCGCTCGCGATCCTCGATGCCGGCGTCGATGCTCGCGACGACGCCGCGCAATTCGGCGGCGACGCCCATGATGTGCACCGTCGCCGGATCGCCGACGTCGATCCGCGGCAGCTTGGTCTCCTCGAAATAGCCGTCGACATAGAGGGAATCGGTGTTGACGATGGCCAGCACCTGGCGCCCGGCGCTCGCGAAGTCGCCGGGCTGCAGCTCCACATTGGTGGTGACGCCGTTGACCGAGGCGCGCACCGTGGTGCGCTCGAGATTGAGCCGGGCGAGATTGCGCTGTACGATATCGGCGGCAAGCTGGGCGCTCAATTGCTGGACCTTGGCACCGCCCTGCTCGACCTGCTCGGCGGAGACCAGCGCCCCGAGCGCGCGGTTGCGGCGGTTCTCGCGGACGGCCTGGTTCAGCGCGGCTTGTGCCGCGGCGATCGCCGCCTCGGCCTGGTCGAGAGCGAGGTGGTAGCGCGGGCGGTCGAGCCACGAACAGGATCTGCCCCCGCCGCACGGCATATTGTCCCGGACATGGACTTCGGTCACGAGGCCCGCGATGTCCGGGCTCACCAGCACGACATCGGCGCGGATGCGCCCGTCGCGCGTCCAGGGGTCGTCGGTGTAGCGGACCCAGAGCCAGTGCGCGCCGATCACGGCGAGCAGCACGGCAACCGCCGTCACGGCGACGCGGACGGCGAGGTGTACGTTGCGGGTCATGGGCCGGCTCCATAGGGCGTTACATCGATCGTGGCCGCGGCGGTCAGCCACCACAGGATGACGAACAGGGCGGTGTCGAACAGCCCGGCATGCCAGACGAAGCGGTAGAAATCGGCATAGCGAAAGACCCGCTTGACGATCACGGCCAGCCCAAAGGCGAGGATCGCCGCCAGCAGCAGGCGGGGGACGAAAACCCCGCCGATGTTCATTTCGCCGATCATGGCGCGGCGCCTTCGAAGGCCGGGGCGCCGGGCGCCAGATCGAGGCGCAATCCGACCAGGGCGGCGAGGGTTCTGCGCCGCTCTTCCGATGCCGGCTGGGCCGATACCGCGACGATGCCGTCGTCGATGGCGGCGGCGGCGCCATGATCGTCCTCTACCATGGCGCCGCGCAGCCAGCCGTCATAGACATCCGCGACCGCGGCGCGGGACGCGCGCCAGCGCGCTCTGTGCCGCCAGGCCGCCCGCCGCCTGCGCGGCCTCGACGGCGCCGAGGTCCAGGCCGACGCGCAGGTCGCGCAGGCCGTCGATATGCGGCGACGGCTCGACGGTCACGGTCGCAAGCCGGCTTCTGACGAGACCGAAGCGGTCCAGCATCTCGGTGATCCAGCCGCGCAGGTCGGGGGTGCCGCGTTCCGCCAGTTGCCACACCGAATTCCAGCCGGCGCGCGAGATGCGCAGCGCGTTCCACACCGGGTCGATGGTGCGGAAGACCATGTTGGTCACGATCCCGATCAGGCCGCCGACGATCTCCGCGATGTTGAGGTTGAGGAAGACCGCGAAATCGGCGCGATAGGTGGTTTGCAGGGCGAGCCCGCCGGCGAAGGCGATGGCGACGATGAAGGCGGCGTTCGCCAGCTTCGGAATGGTCTGGCATGTAGCTGAGGGCCATCAGCACCGGCGACAGAACCAGCGCCAGCATCTCGAAATCGCTGATCTGCGGCAGGATCGCGAATTCGTAGACAGCCCCGAGCGGCAGCGTCACCAGGATTCCTGCCATCGCGCTCCACAGGACACGGGCGGGATTGTCGAGCGTCGCGAACAGCGAGCAACTGATGGCGGCGAACTGCGCTGCGATGGCGCCTTCCGGCCATGACAGCTCGATCCACAGCACGCAGGCGATCAGCGTGCCGGCAAAGGCCGCGAAGCCGGAAAGCAGCGCCAGGCCGCGGTCGCGATGCAGCGGGCGGCGGTCGGACCCCTGGATCGCTTCGCGCAGGTGCGGCGAGAGCGCGGCGGAGGGATCGCCGATGGCGGCGGCGAGATCGCGGCTGTCGGCCAGCGCCTGGGTGAGGGTGCCGACATTCGTCACCACGGCGCCTTCGAGCAGGCCGCGCCAGGCCGGCGCCGCGTGCTCGATCGCCCGCGACACGGCGGCGCCTTGCTCCGCCAGGGCGGGATAGGCGGAACGCGCCGCGCCGCCGGGGAGGCCGATCCAGGCGGCCGCCACGCGCATATAGCCGTCGACCGGGACCGCGATGCCGCCGCTCTTGCGCAAGGCGTCCGCCGCTGCGCGCGCCGCCGTCAGGGCGGGCAGCAGGAGCGCAAGCTTGTCGATGAGGCCGCGCATGACCGGGCGCAGGCGCGGCACGTCTGAGGTTTCGTAGGCGACGTGGGTGTAAAGCAGGTGAAGATCGGTCAGCACGGTGGCGAGGCGCTGCTGCGCGGCGCGGTCGGCGCCATCGGCCGGCAGCAACAGCCCTTCGCCGATCTTGTCGGCGCTGGTCTTCAGGGTGGCGTCGAGCTGCTCCTGCAGCGCCTGCAGCACGTTTTGCGGGAAGAACACCGAATGGGCGACGGTGGCGCAGACGATGCCGAGCGAGACCTCCTCGAACCGCGCGACCGCGGTGTCGAAGATCGCGAGCGGGGTGTCGGCGACCGAGAAGCCGACGATCGCGGCGGTGTATCCGGCAAGCAGGAAGGCATAGCTGCGCGGCGTGCGGTCGAACAGGGCGACGGTCAGGCACAGCCCGACCCAGGCGCTCATCGCCAGGCTGAGGAGGTAAGGCGCCTGGACCAGCGGCGGCACCAGGAACAGCGCCATGGCGGCGCCCGCAAAGGTGCCGAACAGGCGATAGACGCCCTTGGAGCGCACCGCGCCCGAGATCGGATGGGCGACAATGAAGACCGTGAACATCGACCAATAGGGCCGGTCGAGGTCGAACCAGAATGCGGCATACATCGCGGCGAGGACGGCCGCGGTGTTGGCGATCGCGAAATTGAATTTCGTCAAAAACCGGTTCACGAAAATCCCCCTAGTGCTTCGGCCGGACCGCCTCGATGTCGGGCGCGGCGGAAAACGCGAGCCCCCCCGGCGAACGGCCGGTAGAGGCCGCTGGGACCGCCGTGTTCGTTGCCGAATTCCCCACCCCGCCCGCATTTTCAGCTCCGCGCGATCGGACTGCGGCGGCGTCGCGCGCGCACGGCCAGGCGCCGAGGGGAGAAGCGGCCGCCTGCCGCGTATCGTTTCCCGGCCGGGGGAGGGGCAATCCGGTTTTGGAAACGATTGCTTGCATGGCGGCCGCCGCTCGTCCTTCTCGCAACGAGCGCCGTCGGGGGGCGGCGTCGTCAGCAGGATGGTGCGGCAGCCGCCGGCACGGGCCTATTCATCTTGGGAGTGGCTGGCTAAGACCTTTGTATATGCTGCACGCGACCGGCGGCGCGTTGCGGTGCTCACGCCGCGCCGGTCCGGAGCGAACCTCGAAGGGTTCAGAAGCGCATTGTGGCGGTGGCGGACAGGGTGAGATTCGAACTCACGAAACCCGTAAAGGTTCTCCGCATTTCGAGTGCGGTGCCATCAACCACTCGACCACCTGTCCGCGTTGGGCGAACCCAATACTGGGGGCGGCGGCAAATCGCAAGGGGCCGCAATCCGGGGGTTAATCCGGCCCGGCGCCGGCGGTTGTTTCGGCCTCAGTCGCCGTATCCGCCGGCGAGGGCGCGGGTGACGATGGCGCTTTCGCCGCGGGTGTAATAGCGCGCCACTTTGAGCTTGGCGCGATAGGGCTCGCTCAGGCCCCAGAGGTCGGCGAGCTGCACGGCGTCGTCATAGGACAGGCCGGTGTCTTCCCAGGTGCAAGCGTTGCCGCCCTGGCGGCTGAGGCGCAGGACGCGCGGGATGTTGCCGCCGATACCGGTGCGGATCTTCATCCCGATCTGCGTCTTGGCCTCGTCGACGCCGATACCCCACAGATCGCCGATCAGCTTGGCGTCGCAATAGGTGTAGCCGGAGTTGAAGAAGCGGTCCAAATCGCTGGCCTGCGCCGGCTCGGCGAGCGCGATCATCGTCAGCGACGTGGTGACCAGAAGCGCGCCCGCGAAGCGCCGCACCGAACTTGCCGATAGAGTCATGCCGCCGTCCCCCCAAGGATGAGCACGAGCTTAGGGGAGCGCGGCAGGCGCCACAACCCGCGCCGCCCAGGCGCGCGCCATAGCCGGCGGCAGCGGCGCCTGTGCGATCCATTCGGCAAGGCTGTCCGGCATGGCGCGACCCGTCTCGCAGCAGCGGCGCAATAGGCCCTCGAACAGCGCCGCCGCTTCGACGATCGGCGCCGCCTCGAGCCAAAACCGGCAGGATGCGAACCTCGAAGGTGTGCTTCTCGCGATTCTCCACGGCAATGTTGAGCAGATTGAAGTCGCAGTATTTGCTGAGGCCCACGCCGCTCAGGGCCTGGCGTGCCGCCGGCCAGTCCATCGCCCGGAACGCCTCGCCGCGCACCAGCTCCGCCAGCGCCTGCGGCCAACGCCCCAGGCGCACGCAGCGGGATTGGCGCCGACCAGCGTCTTCAGTTCGTCGCCGAACCGCGAGAAGACCTCGACCAGGTTCGCGACGACCGGCGCCGACAGCAGCGGCGTCGCGTCGAAATGGATGTGGGTCGCGCCTTCCAGCGGCGTGCCGAAACCTGCGGCGCGCGCCTCCGCCAGGAGCCCGCCCAGAACGCGTTCGTGGTCGGCGGCCAGCGGCGCGGTGACGATCTCGCAGGGGCGCTCGCGCTCGCCGGGCAAGGGCGCGCCGATCGCGACCGAGATGCCGCGGTCGTCGACGATCCGCACCATGCCGGTGGCCTGCACCTGCGGCACGGTGCCGAACAGTGCGGCCAACGGGTTCAACAATTCCGCCAGCGGCGCGCCCGGATCGCAATGGCGCATGACGAGGCGCAGCAGCCGGGCATCGTCCGCCACGACGCGATACCAGCCCGCCTTGGGCCGCGCCGTCTTGTCGAGCCCGCCTTGCAGCGTGAGATCGTCGACGAAGGCGGCGATGCGCCGGCCGCCGGCGTCCAGCGCCTCGAAGCCCAGGGTCAGATTCTCGAACACCGGCTGGCCAGGCACCAGCGCGGGTTCGGATTGCGGATGAAAGAAGCGCCGCACCGTGCCGCCCTGGCGCTGCGCCACGCGGGCGGCGAGATCGGCGCGGCTGACGCCCTTGGGCGCCATCAGCTCGATCTCGAAACCCATCTTCCAGGACAGGACCGTCACCCGCGCTCCAGCTCCTCGCGCAGCATCTCCAGCTCCAGCCAGCGCTCTTCGCCGGTCGCGTGTTCGTGCTGCGCTTCCGCCAGCGTCTGCGACAGCGCGGCGAATGTCTTGGGATCGCGGGCATAGAGATCGGGCGCGGAAAGCTGCGCCTGCAATTCGGCGATCCGCTTGTCCAGCGCGGCGAGGCGCGCCGGCAGCTTCTCCAGGTCGTGCTTGTCGGAGAAATTCATCTTGCGCTTGGCGATGCGCGCCGGCCGGTCCTTCGCCGCCTCGGCGCGTTCGCTCTTCGCCGCCGCCTTGGCTTCGACGCCGCGGCCGCGCTGCGCCAGCATGTCGGTATAGCCGCCGGCATATGGATGAAATGCCCGTCGCCCTCGGACATCAGGATCGAGGTCGTGACGCGGTCGAGGAAGTCGCGGTCGTGGCTGACCACGATCACGGTGCCGGGATAGTCGTCGATCATCTCTTCCAGAAGGTCGAGCGTCTCCAGGTCGAGGTCGTTGGTCGGCTCGTCGAGCACCAGCAGGTTCGAGGGCTGCGCCAGCACCTTGGCGAGCAGGAGCCGCGCCCGCTCGCCGCCCGACAGCACCTTCACCGGCGAGCGCGCCTGGGCGGCGTCGAACAGGAAATCGCGCATATAGCTGACGACGTGGCGCATCTCGGTGCCGACCAGGATGTGGTCGCCGCGCCCGCCGGTCAGGACATTGGCCAGCGTGTCGTCGGGTTCCAGCGCGGTGCGGTTCTGGTCCAGCCGCGCCATCGTCACCGCGACGCCGATCTTCACATTGCCGCTGTCGGGCGCGGCCACGCCGGTCAGAAGATTGACAAGCGTCGTCTTGCCGGCGCCGTTGGGCCCGACGATGCCGACGCGCTCGCCGCGATGGATGCGGATCGAGACGTCGCGCACGACGGTCAGATCGCCGAAACTCTTGGAGATGCGCTTGGCGTCGATGACGCGGGTGCCGCCTTCCTCGCCCTCGCTCACCGTCATCTTGACGCTGCCAGTGACCTGGGCCTGCTCGCGCCGTCCGCTGCGCAGGCCGCGCAGCTTGGCGAGGCGCCCCTGGTTGCGCTTGCGCCGGCCGCTGACGCCGTAGCGCACCCAATCTTCTTCCATCGCGATCTTGCGATCCAGCTTGTGGCGTTCGATCTCCTCCTGCTCCAGCACCTCGTCGCGCCCACGGCTCGAAGGCGGCGAAGCTCTTCTCCAGCCGCCGCGTCTTGCCGCGGTCCAGCCACACCGTGGCGCGCGACAGGTTCTCGAGGAACCGCCGGTCGTGGCTGATCAGCACCAGCGCCGATTTCAGCGCCGTCAATTCGCCTTCCAGCCACTCGATCGCCGGCAGATCGAGATGGTTGGTCGGCTCGTCGAGCAACAGGATGTCGGGCCGCGGCGCCAGGGCGCGGGCGAGCGCCGCCCGCCGCGCCTCGCCGCCCGAGAGCGCGTGCGGTGCCTCGGCGCCGGACAGGCCGAGCTTGCCGAGCAGGTAATAGGCGCGCGCCGGATCGTCGCCCGGCATCAGGCCGGCCTCGACATAGGCGTGGGTGTCGGCATAGCCGGCCAGGCTCGGCTCCTGGGCGAGGTAGCGGATGGTGGCGCCGGGCTGGGCGAAGCGGTTGCCGTCATCGGCTTCCATCAACCCTGCCGCGATCTTGAGCAGCGTCGATTTTCCCGAACCGTTGCGGCCCACAAGGCACAAGCGCTCGCCGGCCGCGACGGAAAGTTCCGCGCCGGCCAGCAGGTGGGTGTTGCCGAACGTTACGTGAATGTCTTGCAGAAGAAGGAGCGGGGCGGCCATGGGCGCCTTATCTCATATTTTCCGGCAATTTCACGGCAATTTCCGGCTTGTAAAACCGGGCGCTGCGGTTAAGTTCGCCGCCGCAAACGACTCTTAGAAGGCACGACGAGACTTCATGCGCGGACCCAAGGAAAAGACCTTCAACGACAGGCTGGCCGACCAGGCGAAAGCGCGGGCGGCCCAGCTTGAGCGCGCGCGTGCCAAATCGCCGGCCAACGATCCCGAATTCGCCGCGCGCCAGGCCGAGCGCAAGCGCATCGCCGACGAGCGCGAGGCGCGCATTGCCGCGCGCGCCGCCGAGAAGGCGGCTGAAATCGAGCGCGAAGCCGCGCGCAAGGCCGCCGATGCGCTGGCCAAGGCGGAAGCCGAGCGGCTGGAAGCCGAAGAGCGCGAAAAGGCCAAGCGCGCCGAAGCCGACAAGCTGGTGCAGCTTCTGGCCGAGCAGAAGGCCAACCGCGACGCCCGCTACGCCGCCCGCAAGGCGAAGAAGCGGTAAGACAATCCTCCCCCTGAAAGGGGGAGGTGCCGAGCGCAGCGAGGCGGTGGGGGTCGTCCCGCTGCCGCACATCCCCCACCGGCTCGCCCGAAGTGGGTGAGCCACCTCCCCCTTTCAGGGGGAGGATGATTTCTAATCCTCCGCCAGCACGATGATCTTGTCCGCCTCGCCGTAGCTCAGCAGGTCCGAGCGTGCCGGATTGACCACCACGCCGCCCATGTTGCGGGCGTCGTCGCCGCTGCCCTTCTTGCGGTAGCCGATTGCGACTTCGCCGCGCAGCCGCGCCGCCTCGGCGATGGTGTGGAAATTGACCGGCCGGCCCAGCGCGGCATAGTCGCCGGCCGGACGCATGTAGATCTCCGAGCCTTCCTCGTCGAGCAGGTCGTCGAAGATCGCCGCCAGGTATTCGTTCTCCGAGGCCTGCGCCAGCATCAGGCTGACCAGCTTGTTGCTGACCACGAAATCGTCGGCCTTGGTGACTTCGGCGAGCTCGCGGTTGCGGACATCGGCCATCTCGCTCACCACCGTGATGTGCTTGCCGGCGGTCTCGGCGATCTTGCGCAGGTGCAGCAGCGTCACCAGGGTGCGGGTGTCGGCCGGCTGCGCCGCCATCGAGTCGGTATAGCCCAGCACCATCACGTGGTTGTAGGACGGGATGTCGAGGGCATCGAGCGTGGCGCGGTCGCTGCTGTCGGCGACGCGGTGCGCCGCCTTGAGATTGCTGCCGGAGATCTTCAGCGCCGCCATCTCCTCCTCGAAGCCGGGCGAGTCGGCGACGATGGTGATCTCCGATCCCGCGCGACATAGCGCGACAGCTCGAACGCGATGGCCGGGCCGCGGCGGTTCCAGCCCAGGATCAGCGAGCGCTCGGCGGCGTGCGTCTTGGGCTTGGGCGTGACCAGGGCGGCGGCATCGATGGCGGGCGCCGCGCCGCTGACGCGGATCGCCGAATCGTCCTCGGCGATGATGATGGCGCGCATGCCCTGGGTCAGCAGCGTGTCCGGCGGCGGATTGAGCTTGACGCTGCCGTCGGCGTGGCAGACGCCGATCAGGGTGCAGGCGTCATAGGCCATGATCGCCTCGCCGAAGGTCTTGCCGGTCAGCTCTGGCTGCTCGGCGGTGTAGATCTCGCAGCCGTCGAAATCGAGCAGCTCGGAATAGACCGCGGAAAGCCCCCGACTGGCGGCTGGAATGCACCACGATCTTGGAGATCAGGTCGTCGGCGAGCACGAGCTGCACCTCGCTGCCGCCCACGACGCGGGCGAGGTCGACGTTCTTGGCGTCGCGGATCTCGGCGGCGATCTGGTAGCGCTCGGCGCGGCGGCGCGGATCGTTGACCAGGGCGAGGATCGTCTTGACCACCTGGCTGTCGGCGGTGTCGCTGTCGGGCGACAGCACGATCAGCGAGCGCGAGCCCTGCGGATTGGTCAGCGACAGGTCGTAGAGATCGGTCGGATCGCCGGTGCGGCAGATCACGCGGGTGTTCTTGAGCTCGGGCACCTTGTCGGCGATCTCGTCCTCCATCTCGACCTTGTCCTTGTCGGCCATGATGACGATGCGGCCCTTGCTGCGGCTCTGGTTGGCGACCACCAGTTCGGAGACGATGTCGAAGATCGACGGCGACCAGTTGAGGATGACGGTGTGGTCGCTTTCGAGCACGCGGGAGCGGCCCTTGCGCAGCTCTTCGAGCTTGCCGTCGACGCCCGAGCTGATCACGCCGATCAGGGTCGAGACCACGAAGATGCCGGTCAGGGTGACGAACAGCATGACGATGCGGAAGCCCCAGCCGGTGTCGCCGCCCATGGTCCCCGAATCCAGGGTGCGCATCAGCGATTCCCAGAACGCCTCGACGAAGCCGAGCGGCGCGCCGCCCTCCTGCGAGAAGCGCGTCACCGTCAGCACCAGGCCGGCGAAGCCGATCATCACCAGCGAGATCACCGCCAGCCAGCCGATCAGCGCGATCGGCCCGGCGGCCATGCTCTTGTCGAATTCGTAGCGCAGCCGTTCGGCCATTGAGGTCTTGTTGTTCATGTTTTCACGCCGCGGGTCGGCGGCGTCCCAAGTAAAAGAAGAGTTCCAAGCGGGCGTCGGGTCCGGCTTGTGCCGCCGTTCATGGACGCAAGGAGGAGTGCTGCCTTCTCTTACAAAGCTGCGGGGTCGATGGGAAGGGTGCTTGTCGCGGCCGCGACGCCGCGAACCGGGCCGAAGCCGCGTTGTGGAACCAATAGGCGCGGCGCGCGCTAGCGGGACGCGGCGAACCGGGCGCGGCGGAATGAGCAAAGCGATACAGATCGGAACGGCGGGCTGGAGCTTGCGGGCCGAACACGCGGCGCGCTTCGGAGCGGGGCCCAGCCACTTGGCGCGCTACGCCACGCGGCTGAACGCGGTCGAGATCAACTCGTCCTTCTAACCGCCCGCATCGTCCCCGCTACCTATGCCCGCTGGGCGGCTTCGGTGCCGGCCGATTTCCGTTTCGCGGTGAAAATGCCCAAGGCGATCACCCATGAACGGCGGCTCGCGGACGCGGACGACTTGCTGGCGAGGTTTCTCGGCGAAGCGGGCGAACTTGGCGGCAGGCTCGGCGCGTTGCTGGTGCAATTGCCGCCCAGCCTTGCCTTCAACGAGGGCATCGCCGGGGCGTTCTTTGCCGCGTTGCGCGCGCGGTTCGACGGCGCGGTGGTTTGTGAGCCGCGCCATGCGAGCTGGTTCACGGCGAAAGTCGACGCGTTCTTGCGCAAGAGGCCACGTCGCTAGGGTCGCGGCCGATCCCGCGCCGGCGCCAGGTGCCGGCGCGCCCGGCGGCGACCGCGGCACAAGCTATTTTCGCTGGCACGGCGCGCCGCGCCTCTATTATTCGGACTACACGCCGGAGGCGCTGGCCGCGCTGGCGGCGCGCCTGAGCGCGGCCCGGGAGGCGGGCAGTGACGTCTGGTGCATTTTCGACAACACGGCGCTGGGCGCCGCGACGCAAAACGCCCTGACCATGCGGGGAATTCTCACTCCACCGGCAATCCCGCGCAGCGCTCGGGATGCCGCAGCGGATTGCAGGCGGCAATGACGCCGTCGGGGCATGCGCGCCTGATACGGCCCGAAGCGGGTATCGGGGCGCATATAGTCGGTGGAGATGTATTGCGCGCCGGAAGCCAGCGCCGCGTCGCGGCGGGCCGCATTGTTGTCCCGCGCCTCGACCGTGTCGGCGTCGGCGCGGGTGCGGACCAGGAAGTTCTGCGCCACGTCCTGGCCGATGCGCGCCATGTCCGAGGTCTCGTTGAGCACCAGGAAGGCGGCGGCCGGCGAATCTTCCGGCACGGTGACGAACATCGCGCGGCCCTCGAGCGCTTTGCGGCCCCCGATATAGGCCGCGGCCTTGGCGCCGGTCTCGTCCAGCGCGAACAGGAACTTGCCGCGCGTCTCGCCCAGCGTCGGCCAGCCCTTGGCCAGGATCGCCTCGCGCAGGCTCGGCGCGCCGCCCTGCACCGCGCTGGGCGTGACGAGTTCGTCGGGCGAGAACACCGAAAGCAGCTCCGCGTCCAGCGCGTCGAAGGCGGCGGTGTCGAATTTCAGCGGCGTCACCGCGCCCGGCATCGCGATCGTGTCGTCCTTGGCGTTCAGCGTCACCAGGATGGGGACATGATCGGGATGCGCCTTCGACCAGGTCTTCAGATCCTGGAGGCAGGCGATGAAGGTGATGCAGACGGCGTGGAAATCGATATCCTGGACGTGCAGCACCTTGAAGCCGGGCTTCTTCATCGCCTTCAGCCAGTCGTCGGGCATGACCTCGCCGGTCATCGCCGCGCCGGCGGGATGGGCGTAGAGATAGCCGTCCGGATCGTAGACGACGTCGATCTCGATGGCGCGGGCGCCGTCGTCGAGCTGCTGCGCCAGCGGCAGGTGCGCATAGTCGAGCCCGCGCGCCGCCTCGGCCGAGCCCATGCGGACCAGCGACATCAGCCGCGGCGGGATCGCCATCTTGTAACTGTTATGGGTGCCGACGGTGACGATGTCGTTGAGGCGCAGGTTCTTGTCCATCCAGGCGCGGGCGCAGCCGGGGCCTGCGGCTTTCGCGTCGAGGGCGGCGAGATCGCAGTCCGCCAGCGCTGCGCCGCCGGACAGGAGCAGGGCGGCGATGGCGCTGACCAGAATTCGCATGGCACGTCCTTAGGGCTGGCGACTCGACGGCGCGATAGTACCGGGCGGCGCGTCACCCGTCAGGCGCGCTTCGATCCAGCCGAATACCGTGGCCAGCACGCGGTCATTGTGCTTCCAGTGCAGCAGCAGGTGCGGCCCATCGGCAAAGCGCTGCCAGGTCTTTTCGCCGCCGAGCCCGGCATGCAGCCGCTCGATGCAGGCGATCCGCACCACGTCCTCCTTGCTGCCGACCATGGTCAGGGTCGGGATGCGGACATGCCCGGCCTCTTCGACCGCGCTGCGCGACAGCTTGAAGAGGCCGAACAGGGTCGCCGGCCGCACCCGGCGCAGCACCATGGGATCGCTCAGGAGGCGGATCGCGGCGGCGGGCGTGAACTCCCAGGCGCTCAAGCGCTCGACCACGACGCGGCTGTTGGGCGCGAAGAAGCGCAGCACCCGCGTGATCGCGCTGCCGAACAGGCCGCGCCACAGGCCGGAGATCGCGCCCGGTGCCGCCAGCACGATGCCCGCGAGGCTGAGGTCGGGCGCCCGCGCCGCGGCATGCACCGCCAGCGCCCGCGCCCATGCTCTCGCCGACGATGAACACCGGCAGCGCGTCGCCGAAGCGCCGGCGCAGGAAGACCGCCGCCTCGATCGCATCGCGGATCATGCGGGTCTTGCCGCGCCAGGTTCCGCGCGTCGCGGTCGCGCCGAAGCCGCGCTGGTCGATGGCGAGCGCGGTCAGGCCGCGGGCGGCGAATTGCGGCCCCGATTTCGTCGAAGGCGCCGGAATAGTCGGTGGCGCCGTGCAGCAGCAGGACGAGGGCGCGCGCGCCCTTCGCCGGCCACAGCCGGTAGGGCACGTCGGCGCCGTCGGAAGCGGTGAAGGCGCCGGTCAGCAGCGGCGTCGGGGAGGCGAAGCCGGTGAGCGACCACCGCGCGTCATCGGCGCTGGGGGCCTGCTCCTCGACCGAGAAGGCGAAGCCCAGCCGGTAGGCGTGGCTCATGGCGCGCTACCCGCTTATCCGCCGCGCCACGGTCAGCCCGGCGATCAGGAACACCAGGAAGATCACCATGAACACGAAGAACAGGATTTTCGCGATGGCGAAGGACGCCCGGCGATGCCGCCGAAGCCGAGCACGCCGGCGATGAGGCCGATCACCAGGAAAAGCAGTGCCCAGCGCAACATGGAAAACACTCCCGCTCTGTCGGGGTGTTAACGAGGAACCCGGCGCGAAAGTTCCCGCTAGGACGCCGGCGCCGGCACGGGCGCCTGCGCCCGCCCAGGCGACGATCTGCGCCAGCACGTCGGCCAGCGCCTGGTTGAAGGCGGCGACGATGCTGAGGACGTTGTTCTGCCCCGCGGCACCTCGGCCCGGGCGATCAGCGACTGCGCGATGGCGCGGCTGCGCGCCCCGATCAGCTTGACCGCGAGGCGCACTTCGACGGTCGGGGGGGTGTCGTCGACGGCGTAGCGCGCCTCGAAATTGCGGATGTCGGTCAGCAGCAGATAGTCCGATTTGAGGCCCTGGGTGTCGCGGCCCACGCCGGTCACGCGGCCGCTGCTCTCGAACGCCTCGACCAGCGCCGCCTGCACCAGGAAGCTCAGGCGGTCCTGCCACGACGAATCGGCGAAATAGTCCATCTGGCCGGTCTGGTGCACCAGCACGATGCGGGTGGTGTCGATGCTGTCCGCCGCCTCGGGCAGCACGACCGAGAGCTGCCAGGGCGCGCGCGGCCCGCCGCCCGCCGGCGGCAGCGACGGCGCGAGCAGATAGAGCGGCGCCGGCTCGGGCGGGCCGATGACGCCGCTGCACGCCGCCAGGGCGAGGGACGAGACGCCGGCAACCAGCACGGCGCGGCGGTCGAGGGTAAAGGATCGCTTGCTCATTTCGGTGTGTATCCCTTGCGCCTGTCGCCGAAGATCACGCGTGTCGGCTCGCGGTTGAGTTCGTCGGAAAGCTTGGTGAGGCTGTTGACCAGGCGGCGGCCGTCGGCGATCAGGGCCGAGAGCTGCGCCACGCCGTCGCCGGTCACGACCTCGTCGGCGTCCAGCGACAGCTTGTCGAGGCGCCGCAGCGTCGCGTTGGCCTGCAGCAGGGTGGGATGCAGGTCGCGGCTGGCGACCGAGATGTTGCGCGTCAGCTCGGCGGTGTTGCGCAAGGTGGCATCGATGTCGCCGGAGCGCGCCGCGACCGTCGTCGTGATGGTGTCGAGATTGGTGAGGATGGCACCGATCGCCTTGCGGTTCTTGTCGTTGAGCAGGAGGTTCAGCTTGTCGGCGACCTGGTTCAGCTTTTCCGCGATCTTCGGCGCGGTCTCCGCCAGTTGCGCGAGCGTCGACTGCTGCGACCGGATGCTGGGATAGGGCGCGCTGGTCGTGTGCGGCAGTATCGAATCCTTGTCCTTCTTCTTGCCGCCGTCGATCTCGACATAGAGCCGCCCGTCAGGCCCTGGCTCGCGATCGAGGCGACGGCATCGTCGTGGATGTTGAGGTCGGGGCGGACCTGGAGCGCGGCGACGACGCTGCTCGGATCGTCCTTGGCGAAGTCCAGCTGTCGACGCGGCCGACCTCGATGCCGTTGTAGCGGACCACCGTGCCCTTGCCGAGGCCGGTGACCGAGCCGGTGAAGGTCGTCTGGTAGTAGACGAATTCCTGGCTGTACTGCACGCCGGCCAGCCACAGCACGGTGACCACCAGCGCCAGCATGCAGGCGAGCACGAAGGCGCCCACCGCGATGTAGTTTGCCTTGGTTTCCATCTCTCCCCCTTCAGGCCGCCGCGCGTCCGCGCGGACCGGAAAAATACTCCTGGATCCACGGATGCGGGTTCTTGCGCAGTTCGTCGATCGGGCCGACGACGATCTTCTTGTCGACCAGCACCGCGATGCGGTCGGTGGTGGCGCGCAGCGTGTCGAGATCGTGCGTCACCATGAACACGGTTAAGTTCAGGCTCTTCTGCAGATCCTTGACCAGCTCGTCGAACATGTTGGCCGAGATCGGATCGAGGCCCGCGGTCGGCTCGTCGAGGAAGACGATGTCGGGATCGAGCGCCAGGGCGCGGGCGAGGCCGGCGCGCTTCTTCATGCCGCCGGAAAGCTCGGACGGGTGCTTGGGCGCCGCGGTCTCGTCGAGCCCCCGACCATGGAGAGCTTCATCGAGGCGATCTCGTTCATCAGCTCCTGCGACATGGTGGTGTATTCGCGCAAGGGCACCTGGATGTTCTCGGCGATGGTCTGGGAGGAGAACAGGGCGCCTTCCTGGAACAGCACGCCCCAGCGCTGCTCGATCTCGCGCCACTCCGCCTCGTTCAGCCCGTCGGTGTTGCGGCCGAACACTTCGATGGTGCCGGACTTGATCGGATTGAGGCCGATGATCGAGCGCAGCAGGACCGACTTGCCGGTGCCCGAGCCGCCGACCACGCCCAGCACCTCGCCGCGATAGACGTCGAGATCCAGATGGTCGTGCAGGATCTGATCGCCGAAGCCGTTGACCAGCCCCCGCACCTTGATGACGACGTCCTTTTCGCTTCCCCCCGGCATGGTCAGATTCCGATGATCGAGAACATGATGGAGAAACCGGCGTCGAGCACGATCACCAGGAAGATCGATTCCACGACCGAGCGCGTCGTCAGCCGTCCGACGCTGGCGGCATTGCTCTCGACCTGCAGGCCTTCATAGCAGCCGACCAGGGAGATGATGAAGGCGAACACCGGCGCCTTGATCATGCCGACCATGAAGGTGTTGACGCTGATGGCCTCCTGGAGCTGGCGCATGAACACCGGGATGGTGATGCCGAGGTCGAAATAGCACATCATCGCGCCGCCGAGCAGGCCCATGATGTCGGCATAGAAGGTGAGCAAGGGCAGGGCGATGACGAGGCCGATGATGCGCGGCAGCACCAGCGCGTCGACCGTGTTGATGCCGATGGTCTGCATCGCGTCGATTTCCTGGTTCACCCGCATCGAGCCGATCTGCGCCGTGAAGGCCGAGCCCGAGCGGCCGGCGACGATAATGGCGGTGACGAGGCCGCCGAGCTCGCGGAGCAGGCCGACGCCGAGCAGGTTGATGGTGAAGACCTCGGCCCCGAAGCGCTTGAGCTGGTCGGCGCCCTGATAGGCGAGCACGATGCCGATCAGGAAGGCCAGGAGGCCGACGATCGGCAGGGCGTTGAGCCCCGTCTCCTCGACCTGGTGGATCAGGGCGGCGACGCGCAAATTGCCGCGCGGGTGATAGATCGCCTCGCTGACCTCGACCGTGACGCGGCCGATATAGCCGAGGATGCCCAGGCCCTGCTGGAGCCCGTGGATCGTCGACTTGCCGACGCGGGTGACGAAGGCCTCCAGGGTGTGGCGGTTGTGGATCACCACCGGCGGCGCGGTATGCTCGTGCTCGACGGTATGGATCAGCGAACTGTAGGTGTCGGACAGCGTGATCGGGCCGACCCGCTTGCCCTTCTCCTCCCAGTCGCGCTTGGTGCGGACCAGGAGCCAGGCGCCGGCGCTGTCGAGGCGCTCCAGCTGGGTGGCGTCGATCTCGGCATCGGCCGCGTCGCCCAGCGGAATCGCCCGCAGCGCGACATCGAGCTTGGCGGCGTCCTTGGTCGTCCATTCGCCTTCCGCCACCAGGCGCATGAGCCTGGGCTTGCGCTCCATGCGGAAGCGGGCGCGCGCGTCAGAAGGCGTGGCGTCGTGTGCGGTACTCATCCCGGCAAAACTCTAACGGGTGGTTGACCCTAAGACCATGCTATATCCTAGGAAAATGGCAATGGAGCGGCCGGACGGGACATCGTGCACCGATTCTGGACGGCGGCGGACCGGTCGGCATCGCCTTGGGGGTTGGGTCTTGCCGCCGGAAGCGACTTTCCCGGACAAGGGCCGGGCAGGCCGGGCGAACTAGCGCCGCAGAAGTGCGGAAAGCGCTCCCAGAGAGGACGGCCCAGAAGAGGGCCGCAGCTAAACAGATGAAGCGCAACGTTGCGCCGAGCTGCCGGATTCTCTCCTGCATCGCGTCGCGATCGAGCCCAAACACCGCCGGCGACAACGACGAATTTTCGCTGTCCCGCGCTATTCTGAAATCATGCGAAAGTCGCGACCTCATGTCGAGAACCCCGTGTGTCGGGGGCGGCACGATAGGATTCATCCACCTCCACACTAGACGCGGGGACGCTACAAGCTGGGGCGAAATGATGTCACGATGGTGTACGCTCAAATGGGGCGTCGTGGCGCATTCGAAGACCTAAGCCAGCGCCCGTCCCACCATCCGCTCCAGCACTTTCAGCGGCGCCCGCTCGGGATGGGCGAGCGATTCGACCGGCAGGTGGAAGGTCTGCTCCAGCGCGAACTGGCCTTTCAGCGCCGCGTGCATCGCCTGGTCGGTGAAGCACATCCAGGTGGTGCGGGCAGGAAAGGCGAACTCGATCTGGGGCGCGTTCCGCTGATAGTCCGCATCGAGCTTGGCGCCGTCATGCAGGCCGAGCATCAGGTAGTCGTAATCGCTGCGCCGCCCCTTGGTGACGCCGAGCAGTTCGAACAGCCAAGGTTCCAGCGGCAGCGGTTTTTCGCGCGCGCGGCGCGTAGCGTTTGGCGACGTCCTCGAACGGCTCGCCGACATGCCAGACGCGCTGGCCGCCCATCGGATGGATGTTGGAGAACACGCGCAGGATGCGCCGTCCGCGCTGCGGCCGCGACGGGAAGGCATCGACGTGCAGCCGCTTGTCGTCGTTGCGCGGCGAATAGGTCCGCCCCGCGATCTCGACCGGCGGTAGGAGGTGCGCGCCTGCTCGATGCCGCCGGCATAGCCGGGAAACAGCGCCAGCACGAGGGCGCGGGCATGCTCGGCGAAACGGCCCATCAGCAGCGACAGCCGGGCGCTTTCCTCGGGCGCGGCGGCGTCGCCCTGGATCTTGCCGTCGGGATCGCGGCTGATGTTCTTGGCGCGGCCGTTGGACAGCGCGTCGGTCAGGAGCACGTTCTCGCTGTTGCCCACCGTGAAGGGCAGCTTGGGGAAATAGAGAACCTTGCCGCTCTCCAGCGCGTCCTGCGCCTTGGCGCGCGTCGCGTCGTCGAACGGCCCCGTCCAGCGGGTGAGTTCCAGCGTCGCGATCGGATCGAGCGTCATGGCGAGCCTTGTAGCAAAGCCGCCGCCGCTACTCCAGCGAACCGGTAAGCGAGGCACGCTGCGACAGCTCGATCCAGTTGCCGTCGGGATCGCGCAGCATCGAGATGCGTGCGGTGGTACCCAAAGTGGTGGGCTTCATCGCCTCGCGCCCGCCGCGCGAAAGAACGCGGGCATGCTCCTCGTCGACCTTGAAGACCTGGAAGGTGATGTAGCGGAAGCCCGGCCCCTCAAAGGCGGCATCGGGCGCCGCCTCATCGGCCTGCTCCATCAGCAGCAGCGTCTCGCCCGCCTGGAAGGCCAGGCCGCGGGCATGCGGCGCCTCGGCAAGGCCCAGCGCCTCGCTGTAGAAGCGCCGATGCGCTTCGAGATCGCGCACCTTGAGCTTGATGCCGACCTGCTCGATGCCGAGCGTGCCGGGCGGCACCAGCCCGACGAAGGTGCCTTCGGGATCGGGCATGACGCGGATGCTGTCGGTTGCCGGGCCGCGCGATGAGGACTTCCGCATAGCGGCGCGCGGCACCGCGGCAGCGGATCGGCGAAATGATTGATCTTCAGCACCGAGCCGAAGAGGTCGTGGCGATGCTGCACCACGCCGCTGCGGATCGGCAGCACGGCCTCGAACGGCACGCCGATCTCGCCCTGCCAGAAGGCGCGCATGGCGTCGAGCCGGTTGGTGTTGAGCCCGATATCGACGCGCGGCTTTGCGAGGTTCATGGCTTACTTTTCCAAACTCAAACTCGGTTGTCATCCCCGGCGAGCGTAGCGTAGCGGAGCGAGGGAAGGGGGCCCAGGACAAGCAATCCGGGCGGTGTACGAAGTATTTCCGCGCCTTGTTTTGCAAGCGCAAAGATACGGCACATCCCGGGTCCCCTTCCCTCGCTTCGCTCGCCGGGGATGACAGCTTAGCAGGACGGAAAAAGATTACCCCTCCACCTGCCGGTCGAAGAGAGTCGTCCCGCATCCTCGACCTCCACCAGCCGGCCGCGCCGGATCTCCAGGAACCGCGTCGCGGCGGTGCGGGTGAAGAAGCGGTCGTGGCTGACGAAGATGCAGGACACGTCGGACTCCTCGAGCTGCTGCTCCAGATCCTCCTGCCCCTCGATGTCGAGATGGTTGGTCGGCTCGTCGAGCAGATAGAAGTTCGGAGCCAGGAGCTTCATCTTCAGGAACACCAGCCGCGACTGCTCGCCATAGGAGAGCTTGCGGATCTTGTCGTCCATGCGCTCGAAGGGAAACCCGGCCTTGGCCAGGATGGCCACCGCGCCGGCATTGTTCACCGTCTTCACCTCGGCGATGTATTCGAGCAGCGTGAGGTCGAGCGGCAGGTCGGCCAGGCGCTGGTCGAAATAGACCAGCCTGGTCGCGGGATTGAAGCGCACCGGCGCGCGGCCGTCATAATGCTCCTGGTCCGGATCGAACGCCTTGCCGAGCAGGTTCAGCAGGGTGGATTTGCCGCTGCCGTTCGGCCCCAGAAGCGCGATGCGCTCGCCCGCCGCGATCACCAGCCGGTCGATGGTGATCAGCGTGCGCGTGCCATCCGGCACCGTCACCACCAGGTTTTGCAGGCGCAGCGCGACCTTGGCGTCGATCACGTCGTCGTTCAGCTCCAGCTTGCGGTTCTTGGGGCGGTACACCTCGGTCGCGTTGTCCTCGATGCGGGCGATGCGCCGTTCCGTCGTGCGCTGCTTCTTGTGGAACGCGTCGTTGAGCACGCCCCAGGCCTTGTAGCGCGCCGCGACCTTCTCCAGCCGCGAGATTTCCTTCTGCTCCAAGGCGCGGCGCTTGGCGTCCAGCGCGTCCTTGCGCAGCAATTCCTCGCGCGCCTCGGCGAAGGGCAGGCGGAAGGCGTGCGCCCCGTCCTTGCGCAGGAAGATGGTGCGCGTCGTGGTGCGCTCGAGGAATTCGCGGTCGTGGCTGACGATCAGCATCGGCAAACCGGTCCTCCACCAGCCATTGTTCCAGCTTGTTGATGTTCTCGATGTCGAGATGGTTGGTCGGCTCGTCCAGCACCGCGATGTCCGGCTCGCCCAGCTTCGCCGCCGCAATGAGAAGAAGCCGCTGCCAGCCGCCCGAGAGTTCGCCGAAGTTCTTCGCCGCAATCTCCAGCGGGATGCGCAGATCGTCGAGCAGGACATCGACCTTCCAGGTGTCGTCGCGCGAAATCCGCCGGCAGCGCGCGCTCCAGGAAATCGCGCACCGCGACGCCGGCGAGATCGGCGGGATTTCCTGCGGCACGAAGCCGACCCGGGTGCCGCGGCTGCGCACGATCTGGCCGCTCGACAATTCGAGCTCGCCCGACAGGCATTTGAGCAGCGTCGATTTGCCGGCGCCGTTCTCGCCGACCAGCGCGGTGCGCGCGTCGTCGAGCTGGAACGACACGTTCTCGAAAATCGTGGTGACGCCGAATTGGAAGCCGCCCCGGTCGATGCCGAGCACGGGCCCGAGCGAGGAGCCATGACACAAACGCGAAATGTTGCGCGCGCCTTTTCGCACATCGGTTGCGGCGCGCCAAATCGCCGGTATGCTCGGGTGCAGAGAAAAAACGGGAGAACGTCCATGGCTCGCCTCGAGGGAAAAGTCGCCATCGTCACCGGCGCCGCCAGCGGCATCGGCCGCGCCAGCGCCAAGCTGTTCGCGGCGGGAAGGCGCCAAGCTCGTCTGCGTCGACCGCGCCGCCGAGGTCGAGGATACCGCCAAGGCGATCCGCGACGCCGGCGGCACGGCGCTGGCGCTCACCGCCGATGCGTCCAAGGAGATGACGTCGCCGGTTTCGTCGACCGCGCGGTGAAAGGACTACGGCAAGCTCGACGTCCTCTACGCCAATGCCGGCATCTCCGGCTTCGGCCAGCCGACCTTCTTCGAGCTCACGGCGGAGCATTGGCGCCAGGTGCTGGACGTCAACCTGATCGGCGTCTTTCCTCGCCATCAAGCATGCGGCGCGGGTGATGGTGCCGAACAAGCGAGGCTCTATCGTCTGCACCGCCTCGGTCGCCGGCATCCGCTCGGGCGCCGGCGGCGGACCCTACAGCGCCTCGAAGGCGGGGCGTGATCAACCTCACCACCACAGCGGCGAATTTTCTCGCCGGCACCAATGTGCGGGTCAATGCGATCTGTCCCGGCATCATCGAGACCGGCATGACCAAGCCGATCTTCGACTACGCCAAGCAGCGCGGCACCGCCGACAAGATCGGCCAGCTCAATCCTTTGCGGCGCTACGGCGTGCCGGAGGAGATCGCGGCGACGGCCCTGTTCCTCGCCAGCGACGAGGCAAGCTACGTCAACGGCCAGCACATCGCGGTCGACGGCGGCCTGACCAGCTCGATGCCGGTGACGGGGCGGATAGGGCGGTGACGTCCACCCTCCCCTTGCGGGAGGGTCGAAAAATGCGAAGCATTTTTCGGGGAGGGGTCCGACGACGCGCTCGGTGGCCGACCCCCTCCCCGAAAAATTCGCGAAGGCGCGAATTTGTTCGGCCCTTCCTCAAGGGGAGGGCGCAAATTCAACTCAAACCCTCTCCGCCAGCACCAGCCAGTCCCACGGCATCCGCGTGCCGGCGTTGCGCGGCTTGCGCAGGCCTTCCTTCTGCCAGGGATAGAACACGCGCTGCATCTTGCGCACCGCGAAACCGTGCCGCGCCAGCAGCGAATGCAACTCATCCCGCGCGAAGTGCTTCTGCCGGCTACCGCCGCGGTCCACCAGCCCGTCCGGCGCCGCGGCCTTCGCCTCGGCGAGGCTGGTGCCGTAGGCGACGCGCTCCACCATGCGGTCGGATTCGATCGACGGCACCACGATCAGGGCATGGCCGCGCTTCTTGGTCACGCCGGCCAGGCCGCGCCACATGCCGTCGCGCACCCGCGCCTCAGGCATCGTGATCACATTCATGCAGACGGCGAGATCGGCACGTCGCCCGATGCGCTTGACGGCGGGCGGGATGTTCGAGGTCATCCAGGTGATGTCGCGGCGCGCCGCCAGCCGCTTCCGCGCACGCGCGATGATGCGCGGCGCGTGCTCGACCGCGATGGTGCGCGCGAACAGCCCGCCATAGCGCTCGACGAAGGTGCCCAGCCCGCAGCCGAGATCGACCAGCAGCGGCGCTTCGGGCAGTTTGAGCGCGCGCATCAGCCGCGCGATCTGCCTGCCCCCCGTCTCGCGCGTGATGTCGCAGACCTCGGTCTCGAAGTCGTCCGCCAGCGCATCCCATTCTTTTCGACTCACCATGGCATAATGAGGATCGATTCTCCGGGTCCAGGCAAATGTGCGGGAAGGTCACGCAGCGAGTGAACTGGCAGGACGCGCTGACCCCGCGCGCCTTCGCGGACGCGCCCGAAGCGCCGTCCGACACCGTCACGCCGATGCGCTTCATCTCGGTCGTGTGCCTGAATGCCGCCGCCCTGCGCGAGCAGCGCCGCATGCGCTGGGGCTTCGTGCCCGCGAGCGCCGCCGACCCCAACATCGGCACCAAGTTCATCCATGCCCGCGCCGAGACCATCGAGCGCAAGCCGACCTTCCGCGATGCGTTCTTCCGGCGCCGCGGCCTGATCGCGGTCGACAGCTTCAACGAAGGCGAAGAGGTCACGCCGACGAAGACGCAGCAATATGTGGTCGCGCCGCGCGGGCGGACCATGCTCGCCATCGCGGTGATCTGGGAACGCTGGACCGGTTCCGGTCCGGTGCCCCTCGAAACCTTCGCGATGGTCACGACGCCGCCCAACGCCCTGATCGGCACCATCACCGACCGCATGCCGGCGGTGCTGGACGACGCCGACTGGCCCAAATGGCTGGGCGAGGAGCCGGCGACGGTCGACGAGCTGAAGGCGATGCTGAAGCCGTCGGACCTTGCCATGGACATGGCTCGCGCCGGCAAGCCGCCCCCGCCGCCCCGGCCTCTGCCGGCGCAGGGTTCGCTGTTCTGAGTTAAGAACGTGTGGCGGCGCGCCAGCTCATCACGAGTGTTGCGATCCCCAGCCCCAGCGACGAGGCGTTGATCCAGGCTTCGGTCAGCATCGGTCCCGATTTCGGCAGCAGGGCATAGAGCCCGTGCTCGACATTGAAGGTGATGTCCATCGCCGCGAGATAGAGGAGGGCGCTCCCCGCCATCAGCCCGAACAGCGCGCCGCTGCGCGTGCCGCGCCACAGCCCGATCCCGGCCAGCAGCATGGTGAGCGCCATCCACAGATCGGCGACCGGGAACGCGTCCTCGAAATAGGTATACCAGGTGTCGGACAGCACCCGCACGTCGCCGGCGACGAAGTAGTTCGCCCAATAGGCGACGGTGACGATCGCGCCGAACACCAACAACGCCGCTAGGATTTTCATGCTTCGGGGCTCGCTACGCTCGCACCTCAGCATGACGTAAAGCGCCGCGCGCGTCATCCTGAGGTGCGAGGCCAACGGCCGAGCCCCGAAGGACTACCCCAGCGTGAAAAACGGCACCGGCGCGCCGCCTTCGCTCGGCTTCCAAACCAGCCGGACGGGCGCGCCGATCGCGATCTTGGCGAAATCGCAATCGACCAGGTTGGTCAGAAGGCGCGGCCCCTCGGCGAGCTCGACATAGGCGATGGTGTAAGGCCCGGTCGGCGAGCGCAGCATGGTGGAATAGGTGTAGACCGTGGCGGCGCCGGAGGCCTCGCGCCATTCCACCCGCTCCGAGAAGCAGAACGGGCAGAAGGTGCGCGGGAAATAATGCGGCTCGTTGCAGGCAAGGCAGAAGCCATAGAGCAGCTTGCCGGCCTCAGCGGCCTTCCAGAAGCGCTCGGTCTCTTCGTTGACCGCGGGCGGGAATATCTTGCGCACGGCGTTCTTTTCACCGGACATCTTGCTTACTCCCGTTCCAGGATCACGGTGGCCGCGCCATGCCGCGTGCCCAGTGAGCCGCCGGTGCCGTGCGCGACGGCGAGATCGCAGTTGCGCACCTGCACCTTGGGATGCGCCTCGCCGCGCAATTGCCGCACCGCCTCGATCACCTTGGTGATGCCGCCGCGATTGGTCGGATGGTTGTTGCAGAGGCCGCCGCCGTCGGTGTTGAACGGCAGCTTGCCGACGCCGGAGATCAAGTTGCCGTCGGCGACGAACTTGCCGCCCTCGCCCTTCTTGCAGAAGCCGAGGTCCTCGAGCTGCATCAGCACCGTGATCGTGAAGCTGTCGTAGATCGAGGCGTATTTGATGTCGGCCGGGGTCACGCCGGCTTCGGCGAAGGCCTTTGGCCCGCTCCAGGCCGCGCCGGAGAAGGTGAGATCGAGCTTGCCGCCATAGGTGCCCTTGGGCGCCTCGCCGGCGCCGATCACCTTCACCTTCGGGCGTTGCAATTGCCGCGCGACCTCGGGCGACGTCACGATCAGCGCGCCGCCGCCGTCGGTGACGACGCAGCAATCCATGCGGTGCAGAGGCGTCGCGATCATCGGCGAGGCCAGTACCTCCTCCACCGTCACGACCTCTTTCAGGAAGGCATGCGGGTTCCACTGCGCGTGGTGCGAGGCGGCGACCTTGATCCAGGCAAGCTGCTCGGAGGTGGTGCCGAACTCGTGCATGTGGCGCATCGCGCACATCGCATATTGATTGTGGGTCGTGCCGCCATAGGGCATCTCGAACGCCGCTTCCGGCGCCGCCGCGAAGCCGCCGCCGCCGCGCGGGCCGCCGCCATGGCTGGTGCGCGGCTTGCCCGCCAGCGTGATCAGCGCCACCGAACATTTGCCCGCCGCAATCGCTTCCGCCGCATGGCCGACATGCAGGATGTAGGACGAGCCGCCGGTCTCGGTGGAATCCACATGCCGCAGCTTGCGCAGCCCCATATAGTCGGCCATCGACAGCGCCCCGAAGCCGGGCGCGTCGCCGGCGCAGAAATAGCCGTCGATGTCGTCTTTGGAGAGGCCGGCGTCCGCTAGCGCGCCGCGCGCGCATTGGACGTGCAGTTGCGGCGTCGAGATGCCGACCGCCTCGCGCGTCGGATGCTCGAACGCGCCCATGATATAGGCCTTGCCTTTGATGCTCATCTTGCCGTCCGCGGGATGTCGATTGCCGCAAGGCTCTACAAGCGCCGCGGCTTCGAAGCAACGCCGGGCGCTATCCTGCCGCGCTATGGGCGTGGCGCGCGACGCCTTTCCACATCAGCCGCACGGCCTCGAAGTGGATGGCGGCGACGATCTTGACCGTCATCAGCGGATGGCGGAGCAGCATGCCGAGCAGGCCGGCATCGGAAAGCGTCTTGCGCCGGCCGCGGAATGTTGCCGTTAGGACAGGCGCCCCGGCCTCCGCCTCGGCGATCGCGATCAGCACCTCGTCGCCCGGCGGCCGGACCTTGAAGTCATAGGTGCAATCCATCGACAGGAAGGGCGAGACGTAGAACGTCTTGGCGCAGGCATGGCGGACCAGCCGCGCGTCGTTCCCCGCCCGCAGCACATAGGCATGCCGCTCGCCATGGGTGTTGTGCACCTCGTAGACGATGGCGGCCAGCCGTTCGTCGGCGGCGTAGCAGAACCAGGTGCTGATCGGGTTGAAGACATAGCCGAACAGCCGCGGATAGCAGAGCACCCGCCGGGCGCCGTCGGCCTGGATGCCTTCGCGCGCCAGCAATCCGTCCAGCCAGCGGCGCAAGTCCTGGCCGTCGCCATGGTCGCGGTCGTGGAAGCTCATGATGCCGCGGCCGTTGCGGGCGAACAGCCTCAGGCGGCGCCCCAGCCCTTCGATCTCGTCGAGATCGAGCAGCAGCGCGAACACGCGGTACTTGAACGCGTGATGCGTCGGCGCCACCCGCCGGTGCATCACCCAGCCGTCGTAGATCGCGCTGTTTGCGGTCGTCATTTGGGATATACGCGCCGCCGCGGCCGGCGGATCACGCTTGCAGAGCCGGCAGCGCCGGCGTCCGGCGGCGCGCCGCCCATTGCACGATCGGGCGCTCGAACCAGCGCCAGGACAGCGTCGCCAGTCCGACCGCGACGCCGAAAGCGAGAAGCCGCACCGGAATGTCGTCCAGGCCTGGAACGAAGATGGTCGTGCCCAGGAGGGTGCCGGTCAGCAGGATCCGCACCGGCTCGTGGATCAGATAGAGCCCATAGGAGATCTCGCCGAAGAAGCGCAGCCAGCCGGCGCGCAAGCCGCCGCCCGAGGACAACCCGTTGACCACGGCGAGCAGGAACAAGCGGTGGCGAGCGCATAGGCGGTGTGCGTGAACGGCGCCGCGCCGCGCTGCAGCGCCAGGATCAGCAACAGATAGACGATGACGGGCGCCAGCGCCGCGGCCAGGAGCGCGACGGCATGGCGCGACAGGTCGAAGCTCCGGTGCGCCAGCGCGGCGGCGACGCCGATCAGCAGCGCATCCATCCGGCAGGGCAGAAGGACTTCGGTCGCCGCGATATCGGAGGCCCAGAGCGCGCGCAGCCCGATCGCGACGGCGCACAGCGCCGCCAGCACCCAGGGCAGCAGCGGCTTTCGCGTCAGCATGATCACGAACGGCATGGCGAGATAGAACTGTTCCTCCACCGCCAGCGACCAGGTGGGATTGAGCAGCAGTCCGGTCTTGCCCAGATGCGCCAGCGCGAAATTCGTCGTGAACGTGGCATAGACCCAGGCGGGCAGGAGGCGGTCCATCCAGGGCTGGCCGGCGGTCAGCGCCTGTGCCCCGAACGCCAGCACGACGACCGCGAAATAGACCGGCAGGATGCGCGCGCAGCGGCGGCGATAGAACGATCGCAGGAAGCCCCGCCTGCCCGTGCTGGTCGAGGATGATCCCGCCGATCAGAAAGCCCGACAGCACGAAGAACACGTCGACGCCCAGCGAGGCGAATTCGAACAGCTCGACCTTGGGCAGGATATAGGAGCCATAGTGCCCGGCGATGACGAGCAGGATGGCCACGCCGCGCAGGCCGTCGAGCGCGACGAGCCGTCCCGACGCCGGTGCGGCGCCGGCGGCAGGTGTATCGCGAACCGGAAAACCCATCTGTAAAGTTAGGGCCGGCGCCGTTACCAAGACGTTTCCCGGGCGGTTTTCAGGGCAAAAGGCCGGAAAATGGCGCGCTGCGGACTGATCCGCCGGGGGGTGCGGACCGTAAATCCGGCTATGATGGCCTATGCGTCGACTCACGCCGAACCGTGGACGTCGCGTCCCCTGTGGCGCGGTACGGCGCCGGTCCGGCCGCGGAGGCAGCGGATAAGCGCGATGGAACCGGTCGACGCGGTGCGACTGAACGCGGCCGTGATGGCGGTGGGACAGGTGCGCGACCGCCAAGCCTTCCAGGAACTGTTCGACCATTTCGCGCCCCGGGTGAAGGGCTATCTGATGCGGCTCGGCGCCGGCAATGCGGTGGCCGAGGACCTGGCGCAGGAAGCCCTGCTCACCGTGTGGCGAAAGGCGGCGCTGTTCGATCCCGCCAAGGCATCGGCCTCGACCTGGATTTTCACCATCGCGCGCAACTTGCGCATCGACGCCATCCGCAAGGAACGCCGCCCCGATCTCGACCCCAACGATCCCGCGCTTCTGCCGCAGGCCGAACGCGGGGCCGACGAGGGGATGTATTGGGCAGCGGCCGAGGGCCGCCTCAAGGTTGCACTCGCCGAACTGCCGCGTGAGCAGGCCAAGATCATCGAGCTTTCTTTTTTGGCGGAAAAACCGCACAGCACGATCGCAAGCGAATTGGGTTTGCCGTTGGGCACGGTAAAGTCGCGCATCCGCCTCGCGATGGCGCGGCTGCGTCTTGCGTTGGGAGACGGTGTATGACGATCACGCATCATCCGGGCGAAGAGCTGTTGCTCTCCTACGCTTCCGGCGCCGCGGACGAGGGCGTCGCTTTGCTCGTCGCCTCGCATGTCGCGCTGTGCGCGCAGTGCCGTCTCATGGTGGCGGGCGCCGAAGCCGCCGGCGGTTCGGTGCTGGCCAATGTCCCGCCCGTCGCGCTGAACCACAACGCCTATCAGTCGATCCTGGCGCGGCTCGACGCGCCGGCCGCCGAGATCGTGCGCGGCGCCAATCTGGTCGGCAACGTGCCGGCGCCGCTGCAGGCCTATATCGGCTCGGACTACGACCTCGTGCCCTGGCGCCACATCGTCGACGGCCTGTCGACCTACCCGTTGCCGACCAAGGGCGGCACGCGCGCGCGCCTGATCCGTGCCGCGCCCGGCGCCGGCGTCGCGGTCCACACCCATCGCGGCGAGGAATGGACGCTCGTCCTCACCGGCAGCTTCAGCGACGCGACCGGCAATTACCGCCCCGGCGATGTGCAATCGACCACGCCGGCCCTCGAACACCGGCCGACCGCCGATCCCGGCCCGGTCTGCATCAACCTCGCGGTGACCGACGCGCCGCTGGTCTTCCGCGGCTTGCTGCCCAAGATCGTGGGCAAGATTTTCGGATTTTAACTCACCCTCGGCGCCGCGGCGGTCTAAACTTCGTCCTCCCACCATCCGGAGGACCTCATGGAAACCACCCGCCTCGGCACGACCGGCCTCAAGGTCTCGCGCATCTGCCTCGGCACCATGACCTATGGCTCGCCGAACTGGCGCGACTGGGTTCTGGGCGAGGAGGAATCGCGGCCCTTCATCAAGCGCGCCCTCGAAGCCGGCATCAATTTTTTCGACACCGCCGACGTCTATTCCATCGGCCGCAGCGAGGAAGTCGTCGGCAAGGCGCTCAAGGACTTCGCCAAGCGCGACGACATCGTGCTCGCGACCAAGGTCTGCGGCGCGATGAGCGACGACGTCAACGACCGCGGCCTGTCGCGCAAGCACATCCTGGCGTCGATCGACGCGTCGCTGCGCCGCCTCGGTACCGATTTCGTCGACCTCTACCAGATCCACCGCTTCGATCCGACGACGCCGGTGGAGGAGACCGTCGAAGCGCTGCACGACGTCGTGAAATCCGGCAAGGCGCGCTATATCGGCGCCTCTTCGATGTACGCCTGGCAGTTCGCCAAATACCTGCACACCCAGGAGAAGACCGGCGCCGCCCGCTTCGTCTCGATGCAGAACTTCTACAACCTCGTCTACCGCGAGGAGGAGCGCGAGATGCTGCCCTTGTGCCGCGACGCCGGCATCGGCGTCATCCCGTGGAGCCCGCTGGCGCGCGGCTTCCTCGCCGGCAACCGCGCCCGCGACGGCGAGGCGCAGACGACGCGCGCCAAGTCCGACGCCACCATCATCTCGCCCAGCGCCTTCCTGGAAAGCGACTACGTCATCCGCGACCGCGTCAACGATCTGGCGAAGGAAAAGGGCGTCTCGGCGGCGCAGATCGCGCTCGCCTGGCTCTTGCACCAGCCGGTGGTGAGCGCGCCGATCGTCGGCGCCTCCAAGATGAAGCATCTCGACGACGCCATCGCGGCGGTGAGCGTGAAGCTGACGGCGGACGAAGTGAAGGCGCTGGCGCAGGGCTACCAGACGCGGCGCATCATCGGGCACCAGTAGGGCGCGACAACTTCTCCCGCTTGCGGGAGAAGACGCAAAATCCTGCACTTAGCGGAGCACTTGCGCAGCTAAGTGCTTGGATTTTGCTAGATGAGGGGAAATGCCGCCCCGCACTGACTTCCCCTCACCCGAAATCGCTTCGCGATTTCGACCTCTCCCGCAAGCGGGAGAGGTTACAGCGGACTCCAGCCCACGTCCGGCGCGGCGTTGGGATCGGTCGCGACCGTCCAGCCGCCGCCGAGCGCGCGATAGAGGCTGACGCCGGCCTGCAGCCGCGCCAGGCGGATCTGCACCAGCGCGTCCTGCACGTTGAACAGCGTCTGCTGCGTCTGCAGCACGTTGAGCAGGTCGGTGACGCCTTCGCGGTATTGCAGCTCGGCGATGCGATAGGCCTCGGCGGCGTTGCGCTCTTGCTCGGCGGTAAGCCGCTCTTGTTCGGCGAACGAGGTCACCTGGCCGATCGAGGATTCGACGTCGCCGAAGGCGTTGAACACCGCCTTGCGATAGGTCGCGACCAGTTCGGTCTGCCGCGCCTTCTGCAAGTCGCTCTGCGCGCTCAGCGCGCCGCCGTCGAAGATCGTCTGCATCAGCGACGAGCCCACGCTCCACGCCAGGCTGGCGGGGTTGAAGGCCTGGCCGATCGTGGCCGACAGGCTGAGCGAGGGAAAGAACGCGGCGCGCGCCGCGTCGACATTGGCATGGGCGGCGCGCAGATTGGCTTCGGCGGCGGCGATGTCGGGACGGCGCTCGAGCAGCGCCGAAGGCAGGCCGGCGGCGACCGGCGGCGCCACGATGCCGTCGAGATTGGCCGCCTTCACGTCGAGGCCTTCGGGCGGTCGCCCGAGCAGGATGGCGAGGGCATAGCGCGCCTCGCGCTCCTGCTCCTCCAGCGCCGGGATCGCGGCTTCCTCGCCTGCCACCTGGGCGCGCTGCTGCGCCAGTTCCAGGTTGGACGACACGCCGTTGGCGACCTTGGCCTCGGTGATGGTGAGGATGCGCCGCGCCGCGGCGATGTTCTGCTTGGCGATGGTGATGCGCTCGCGCAGCGCCAGCACGTCGAAATAGGTGTTGGCGACGTCGGAGGTGACGGTCAGCGCGATGGTCTGCTGGGTGTAGCGGGCCGAGAGCTCGTTTTCCTGCGCGGCGCGGAGCTGGTCGCGGTTGAGGCCCCAGATGTCGACCTCATAGCTCGCCTGCGCCGAGACGCCGTAGGTGTTGTGGGTGTTGCCGCCGGGCACGCCGACGATGTTGGTGCCGTTGCGCCCCGCCGAGCCGCCGCCCGAAATGAACGGAAACAGGGCCGAGCCGGCGATGCCGGTATTGGCCTGGGCCTGCTGGACGCGCGCCGCGCCGGCGAGCAGGTCGAGGTTTTCGGCCTTCGCGGTGGTCTCCAGCGGCGGCAGTTCCGGGGCGTTGAAGCCGCTCCACCATTCGGTCGAGGGCCACACCGGGGCGCCTTGCACCGCGGCGCTCGTCGGCGCCGTGAAGGCGGGTGGGACGTCGCCGGTCCTCAAGGTCTCGGGCATCGGGGTGGTGCACCCGGCCGTGGCCAGGGCCAAAACCGCAACGGAGGCAGAACGCATCAGGAATTGCATTGAATCTCTCTTCGCTGCCCCAGCCTTACATAGCCGCTCGAAGGCCGAACGCAAGGACCACTACACCGCCGCTCCCGGCCCGCACAATCACGATTTCTGAACGGTGGGGATAAGGTGGGCGGCCGGACCGAATGCCTCGACTTGGGGGCGTCTTGGCCGGTCCGGCCGCCCGTTTCGGCGGTGCCGTAAGCTGGAGCGCTAGGGACGGCACCGGCCAAAGGGTTGACGGGCGGCAATGTGCGGCAGGCCGGGGGCAGGGGGAAGTTTACAGTTGTAATGGTCTGTCGTGGCCCTATGGCGGCCGTGAGACCTCGTGACACAATTTTGCGTAATGCGCCGCCGGCAGCGGTTTTCAGGTGCCGTTCGGGCTGTCGACGATCTTGAAGCGCTTGAGCTGATTGCTCGCCGGCTCGAAATTGGGCTGCAGCGTCAGCGCCATGCGGTAATCGTCATAGGCGCCGCGCAGGTTGCCCAGCGCCTCGGACGCGATGGCGCGGTCGTAATAGGCCAGATGCGCCTCGCTGGTGCCGAGCGCGAGGCCGCGGTTGAGGTCGAGCAGCCCCTCGGCATATTGCCCCTTGGCGATCAGCGTCGCGCCGCGGTTGACATAGGCCTCGCCCAGCTTGTCGTTGATCGCGAGCGCGGCGTTGAAGTCCTGATTCGCGCCGTCGAGGTTCTTCATCGCCAGCCGGAGCACGCCGCGGTTGATATAGGTCGCGGCGCGGTCGGCGGGCGACAGAGAGGTCATCAGCGCCTGGTCGCAATAGGCGATGAAATCGCGCGGCGGCAGGGCTTCGTCGGCGGCGCGGTAACAGAACTGCGCCGGGCCGCCGCCGAGCACGGTGATGGCGGCCTGTGCGGGAATACTGGAAAGCGCGGCGCCGGCGACCCCGGCAAGGGCCGATAGGATGCGCATGTTCATGACAGCCTCCCTGGCTCGTGAACGCCGTCAGCATGCGCCTTTGCGTGCAAATCGTCCACGACGGGGTGCGGCGGAGGGCGTAAATATTGCGGCCTTCCTCGAGGGTGATCCATGACCTGGCCGATGCTGTTTCCGATCCTGATGCTGTGCGCCTCCAACGTGTTCATGACCTTCGCCTGGTACGGCCAGCTGCGCTTTCCGAACACGCCGCTGTGGCAACTCGTCCTCGCGGGCTGGGGCATCGCGTTCTTCGAATATTGCCTCGCGGTCCCGGCGAATCACTACGGCTACCGGGTGTTCAGCGCGGCCGAGCTCAAGACCATCCAGGAGATCGTGACGCTGCTCGTTTTCGCGGTGTTCTCGGTGTTCTATCTCGGCGAAGCGATCCGCTGGAACCATGTCGCGGCCTTCGCCTGCTTGGTCGGCGCGGCCTATTTTTCGTTCCTGAAATGACGGCGCGAGAAGGCGTCTAGCGCGGCCAGGGATCGTCGCTGAAATCGCCGACCGGCTTCAGCGGCACTTTGATCACCGGCCGGGTGCCGAGATAGACGAACAGCGTCATCGTCTTGGCTGCCGCGTCCCATTCGATCTGCGGCGCGATGCCGCCCGGCCGGCGGAAAGTCGTGCCGTCGAAATCCATCGGGCGCGGCGCGATCTCGCCCCAGCCGCCCGCCAGCCGCGCCGCCATGTTCTGCCGCATCTGGATGCGGTCCTCTTCGGTGGCGACGCCGGCATCGGTGACGTCGGGGGCGCTGACGCGGACCCGGCCGGCGGCCGCGATTTCGAGCCGCACCGCGATGAAGATGTCGGATGACTCATAGGTTCCTTCCCAGCGCCCGGCCGGCGGCGCGGGCTTGGAACAGGACGCGAGCAGGAGCGCTGACAGCATCAGCACCAGTAACGGCCGCATGTCACCGGACCCTCGAATCGGCGGCGACAGGATAACGGGGTGCGATAAACCGGCATACCGGCTCGTCAGGCGCCCGGGTCGGGCCCTTTTCGCTTGGCCGCGGCCTCCGCGGTTGATACGTCATCGGTCCGTTCGAAAGCCAAGGTGCCATGTCGCAAGCTCCCCAACCGCTTCCCAAGGGTTTCCTCGCCGAATCCCTGAACCGCATTCAGCCGTCGCCGACCATCGCGGCGACGCAGAAGGCGCGCGATCTCAAGGCCGCCGGGCGCGACATCATCGGGCTGGCCGCCGGCGAGCCCGACCACGACACCCCGGACAACATCAAGGACGCCGCCATCGCCGCGATCCGCCGCGGCGAGACCAAGTACACCGCGGTCGAGGGCATTCCCGAACTGCGCGCCGCCGTCGCGAAGAAGTTCAAGCGCGAGAACAATCTCGACTACACGGTGGCGCAGACCTTCGTCGCGCCCGGCGGCAAGGCGATCGTCTACAACGCGTTGCTCGCGACGCTGAACCCCGGCGACGAGGTCATCTGCATCGCGCCCTATTGGGTCTCCTATCCCGACATCGTGCTGCTCGGCGGCGGCAAGCCGGTGATCGTCGAGGCGAAGATCGAGGACGGCTTCCGCCTGACGCCGGAGGCGCTCGAAGCAGCGATCACGCCCAAGACCAAATGGCTGGTCTTCAACCAGCCCGGCAACCCGTCCGGCGCCTGCTACACGCGCGAGCAGCTCAAGGCGCTGACCGACGTGCTCGTACGCCATCCCCAGGTCTGGATCCTGACCGACGACATGTACGAGCACCTCGTCTATGGCGGCTTCGAGTTCTGCACCATCGCCGAGGTCGAGCCCCGGCTCTATGGCCGCACCCTGACCATGAACGGCGTGTCGAAGGCCTATTCGATGACCGGCTGGCGCATCGGCTATTGCGCCGGTCCCGAGCCGCTGATCAAGGCGATGGCCAAGCTGCAATCGCAGTCGGCCTCGAATCCCGCCTCGATCTCGCAATGGGCGAGCGTCGAAGCGCTCAACGGCCCGCAGGACTTCATCCCGAAGTTCCAGAAGATCTTCGAGGCGCGCCGCGATCTTGTGGTCTCGATGCTGAACCAGGCGAACGGCATCGAATGCCCGACGCCGGAAGGTGCGTTCTACGTCTATCCGTCGGTGCGCAAGCTGATCGGCAAGACCGCGCCGTCGGGCAAGACCATCGCGAGCGACGCCGACTTCGCGAACGAACTGCTCGAAAGCGAAGGCGTCGCGATCGTCCACGGCGCCGCGTTCGGGCTGTCGCCGTTCTTCCGCGTCTCTTACGCCGCCTCGACCCAGGCGCTGGAAGAGGCGTGCCGGCGCATCCAGCGCTTCTGCGGGAATTTGCGCTAGGGCTGGCTCGGCAGCGGCCTGATCGGAACGCGGTCGATCGGACGATCCGGACTCAAGACGGGCGGTTTGACCGGCGGCTCGACCGGCGCGGGCTTCTCCGGCACCGGCCATAGCGCCGCGGCCGCCTTGGCAATCAGCACCCCGCGGACCTTCGGTTGCAGCGCGGTCAGGAACGACAGTCCCGTCACGTCCTGGATCCGCTGCACCGAGGTCAGATAGTGCGAGAAGTCCTTGTCGATCTGGTCCGCGTTCGGGATCAGGAATGCCAGCACCTCCGTGCCGCCCGTCGGCGAGGCGCGCACCAGGATGCGGAAGAAATGCGTCGGCACGGCGACGCCGGGCGGCGAGGCCGGGATGCGGATCAGCGTCTTGGGCTGGCGGCCATTGGCATCGGCGTAGACGGGACCGGCGAAGACCAGAATCTCGTCACCACCGGCGGCGAATTTGCGCGCGTATTGCTCCAAATGCGCCCAGACAATTTCGTTCAGAATCCGGGTCTGTGGGGCGACGACAGTCATGTAAGAGACTTCGTTCAGTGCCGTCTGGTCGAATTTGATGTCTGAGGGCGAAATCATGTGCCCCCGATCGTAGCCCGAGCCGACATAGCCGCTCGGCGCCACCTGCATCTGCGCTGCTACGGTGGGATCGAGGAGGAATTTTCCCCTGACTCGCGGACTGTCTCCCAGCCGTATCTGGTAGGCGACCCAGCGCGAGGTCCGCAGGAACGGGGAGAAGCCCGCGAGAAACGCCGAATGCTGCACCAGGACTTCCGCACGCGGCAGGCCGAAGCGCGCGATGTTCGCCCGGGCCGCCGGGTCGATGGTTCCGACCGTGCGGTCGTCGGCCGCCACCTGGCGCAGGTCGATGCGCACCGCCTGGAGCATGAAGGCCGGGCGTTGCGCCGCCACGACCGGATGCGCCGCCTTGGGCGCGGTCGTGATGCTGTCGTCCGGAACCAGAATCGAGACGTGGATGAAGTCGGGCAGCCTCAGGATCGTCGTCGGCGGCAGCCGCGTCGTCCGCAGCGTGTCGCCGAGATCCTCTTCGACCCACAGATCGGCGCCCGAGGGCGCGACGGTCTCGAATTTCACGATGCCCCGCGCGTCCGTCGTCTTGGCCAGCGGCGCCTCGCCCGCCGGCGGCGCCACGGCATCGACCGCGACCGGCTGCAGATACAGCATCGCATTGCCGACATAGGCGCCGGGTCCGCAATTGCCGCGGCAGAGCTGGACGGTCAGCGTCCGGTTGACCGGCGGTGGCGGCGGCGGACAGAGGATCGGGAGAATCCAGGGAAGCAAGACGAGCGCCAGCAGCAGCGCGGCGAGTGCGCTCACGACAGCCTTGAAAAGCGAGGCGCCGCTGAAGCGGATCACGGCCTGGATGGCGCCGGTGACGAAGCGCCACCAGCCGAATTCCTGCGGCTTCTCCTCGCCCTTGAGCGCCTGCCACACCACGACGCCGTAGGAGGCGAGCGCCCCGAGCGCCACCAGCCACAGGGCGCCCTGGTTGACCGCGGCGATCACCATGGCTTCGACCACGGCGACGCCGCCGAAGAACAGGGCGGCATAGCGGCAAACCGCAGTCAGGATCGTCGAAAACCTGCCCATCTGATATCGACGGCCCGGCGGCCGCTCCCCCCGATACGACCCGGTTCAAGTATCGCGGAAGTATGCACGGGTTCGGCGTCTGTACAAAGACCGTGTCTCGATCTGAAAAGTGTGCGCGGGTCGCCGCGAATTCTTGCGAATCCAGGCAATTCCCATCGGACGATTTCCCCGTTGCCGGGGGGCGCGCCGCGGCGTCAGCCGCCGGCGGCAAGATCGCCGGCGAACGCCGTCAGCACGCGGGCATAGTCGTCCGGATGGCTGAAGAACGGCGCATGGCCGGCGCCGTCGATCCATTGCGTCCGGCCGCGCCACAGATTGCCCCAGCGCAGCTCGTCGAGCTTCGCCGGCTCGAAGAACGGCTCGTGCCGGCCCTGTATCAAGGCGACGGGTCCCTGCCAGTTCGCCACCGTGACGCGCTGCGGCTCGAGATGCGGATTGGCGAAGATGTATTCGAAGAAACGGCGCCGCATCCGCCCGTCGGCGCGCTCGGTGGCCGCGACCAGCGCCGCGTTCGGCGCGGCGGGCGCATAGACGGTCTTGAGAAAAGCCGCGATCTGTTCCGGTGCCGGATGCTCCATCGACATCACCTCGGCGCCCTCGGCGGGCAGGAAGGTCGCGGCGATCTCCGCCGGGTCCGGCCCGCAGGGCGGCGTCCCCGTCAGCACGATGCCGTCCGGCGTCGCGCCGTGCAGCATCATCTCGATTCCCAGATGCCCGCCGAGCGACCAGCCGACCAGCACATGGCGTTCGACGCCCAGAGCGCCGGTGACCGCCAGCACGGCATCGGCGAGGCCGGGCAGCGTATAGGTCGCTTGCGGCGCGGCGGCATCCGCGGATTCGCCGCAGCCCGGCAGGTCGAGCGCGACCAGCCGGTGGCGTGCCAGCGCCGCGCTCTCGAACAGCGGCCGGAAGGCCTCGCGCGAACAACTATTGCCGTGAACGAAGACGAACGGCATCGCGTCCCCCGGCCGGTCCCACACTGCGATGGCGTCGCCGCCGTGCGTGAGGCGCGAGGTTCTGGTCCGGCTGGGAAGGTTGGTCACGCGTATCGTCTCCTCGGCGCCGGTCCCGGCGAACGCGCGGGAAGGCCAATTTACCGGTCCTTCACCAAATCCAAAGTGTTTCTTAAAGCCCCCGCGCTTAGGCTGCCGCAATGCGCGCCTGTATCGTCATCACGGCGGGCGCTTTGTTGGCGCTGGCCGGTCCTGCCCGGGCGTTGGAGGTCTCCTTCGACGCCTATGTCGATCTGCGCCTCGTCGCGCCGCCGGGCGAGCGCGGCTGGATCGACGGCGGCCTCGGCAAATTCCGCTTCGGCGCGGCGCAGCCTTCGCCCAATTTCCGTTTTGCCGAAGCCGTCGGGCAGGGGACGCTTGCGGTCGACGACGACCTGCAGGCCGTGGCCGTGCTGCGCCTCGAGCCCGAGCAGCGCAGCGGCCTCGACGTTCTCGAAGCCTATGGAAGCTGGCGCCCGCAGGCCCAGGGCTCCTGGCGCTGGTCGGCCAAGGCCGGCGCGTTCTTCCCGCCGGTGTCGGTGGAGAACGACGATCTCGGCTGGACCAGCCCCTACACGCTGACGCCGTCGGCGATCAATTCCTGGGTCGGCGAAGAATTGCGCACCATCGGCGGCGAGGCGACGCTGGCGCATGCGAGCGACTGGGGCACGCTGTCGGCGAGCGCCGCGCTGTTCTGCTGCAACGAGCCGGCCGGCGTCCTGATCGCCTGGCGCGGCTGGGCGATGGACGACCGCCCCACCGGCCTGTTCGAGCGCGTCCGCGTCCCCGACGCGACGATGGCGCTGTTTCACCGGCCGTTTCCCGCGCGCACCGGCCTGTTCGAGAACATCGACGGCCGTCTCGGCTGGTACGCCAGGCTGGGCTGGGACATCCCGGGCTGGGGGCAGATCGCGGCCCTGCGCTACGACAACCGCGCCGATCCCGCCGCCCACAACGCGCGCGACGATGCCTGGCTGACGCGCTTCTGGAACGTCTCGCTCAAGTCGCGCTTGTTCGGCGTCGCCATCCTCGGCCAGGCGCTGCACGGCGACACCGCGATCACGGATGCGCTCAGCGGCGTCACGCGCGTCACCAAATTCGAATCGGCCTTCGTTCTCTTGAGCTACGACCTCGGCGACTGGCGCGTTGCCGGCCGGGCCGAGGCGTTCAACACCCGCGCCTCGAGCGGCACCATGATGAACGAGGACGGCCACGCCTTCACCGCCGCCGTCTCGTGGTACGCCGCCGACTGGCTGCGCCTCAGCGCCGAGCTGCTCGCGATCGACAGCCGCCGCCGCGAGCGCCTGCTCGAAGGCGGCCCGATCGGGCGTTCCGACACGCAATTCCAGCTCGGCGCGCGCGGCTTTCTCTGACGCATGCTAGGCTGGGACATGGACGAGGCCAAATCCTGCGGCGATTGCACCGTGTGCTGCACGGCGCTCGCCATCGACACGCCCGAGCTGCGCAAGGTCCCCGGCGTGGCGTGCCGCCACTGCACGGCGCAAGGCTGCGGCATCTACGAGACGCGCTTTCCGATCTGCCGCAGCTATTTCTGCGGCTGGTTCGGGCTGCCCGAACTCGGCGACGCCTGGCGCCCCGACCGCAGCGGCATCCTGATCGCGCCGCGCCGCGACGGGATCCCGCCCGGCTATGCCTTGCGCGAAGGCGTCGAGTTCCTGGTGCTCGGCGGCGAAGCGGCGATACGGCGTCCCGCCTTCGTCGCGCTTCTCGGCAAATTGCTCGCCGGCCGAACGCCCTGCTTCATCGGCGTGCCGGGACCGGCGGGGCATTATCCGGCGCGGGTCTTTCTCAACGACAGGCTCGGGCAAGCCGCGCCGGGCGTTCTCGCCGATGCCTTCGCCGCCATCCTCAAGGCGGTAAAGGCCCACCGGTTCGAGCCGATGCCGGCCGCCGGCGTCGCGCGCTAAGTCCAAGACCTTGAAAGTATTCGGGCTTTCTTTGCGTTAAACGACTGCGCGTCCTATGCTTGATGCATCGCATTGGTGTATCGTCGCAGCTATGGCACACGCGTATCCTGTAGTGCTCGACTGGATCGACCGGCTTGGCGAATTCAAGTCCGCCGACGATACGTGGCTGAGCTTCCTGTCGTTTGCGCGCCGCTACGGCTTCAACTACGGCGCGATCGTCGATCTTCCCAATCCGAAAGGGCGCGCGTCGCCCAACGTGCTGTCGCTGACCTGGCCCGATACCTGGCGCCAACGCTACGCCGCCGGAAAATATCTCGGACGCGATCCGTCGGTGCGCGCCCTGGCGCACACCCGCGAACCCTATACCTGGACGGAAGGGCTGGAATTCGACGACTACTCCCGCACCGAGCGCAACATCGTGTTCGAGGCGCGCGAGCACGGCCTGCACAGCGGTCTCGTCGTGCCGATCACCGGCATCCGCATCGGCGCCGCGGTCGTCACGATCGCCGGCGAGAACAACGTGCTGTCGGGGCGCGACCGCGCCGAGCTTCACTTCGCGGCGATCTACGCCCAGGCCCGCATCCGCGCGCTGGCGCCGCAGCAGCACCGGGGTGCCGAGACGGTGCGCCTCAGTTCGCGCGAACGCGATTGCCTGGAATGGGCGGCGATGGGCAAGACCGATTGGGAGATCGGCGAGATCCTCTCGATCAGCGCGCGGACGGCGGGTTCGCATATCGAGCGCGCCAAGCAGAAACTGGGCGTCTCGACGCGCATCCAGGCCGTCGTCATGGCGCTGCAGAGCGGCGCCATCTCCGTCTGACCGCGCTCGCGCGGAATCATTTTTTCGCATTTGTCAATTGGGCGATCCACGCAATGCATCGGCCCGCGCCGAAGCACATCCTCGCGCCGAAGTTTCGGGGATATGCGGGTGCTGTACCTCATCGACAGGCGTAACCGGGCGGCGTTCGGCGCTCAAATCGAAGAGATGTTCCGCGTTCGGCACAGCATTTATGTCGACGGGCGCGGCTGGAAGGCGATCGCGCGGCCGGACCGGCGGGAAATCGACCAGTTCGACACCGACGACGCGATCTATCTGCTGGGACTTGGCGTGGACGGCAACGTCCTCAGCGGCGTGCGCCTTCTGCCGACCACCGGGCCGCACCTGATGCGCGACGTGTTCGCCCACACCGTCACCTGGGGCCGCATCCCGTCCGACGAGCGCATCTACGAGATGACGCGCTATTTCGTCTGGGGCGATGCGCGCGGCGAGGCGCGCCGCCACGCGGTGAGCGAGGTCTTTTGCGGCATCGTCGAATACGCCCTGGCGCACGGCCTGACCCATATCAGCGTCGTCTGCGACACCTTCTTCGTGCCGCGCTTCCTCGACGGCGGCTGGAAGCTGCATCACCTCGGCCTGCCGACGGAATATCCCGAAGGGGTTTGCGCCTCGGTCCTGCTGGAGGTCTCGCCGCAGCGGCTGTCCGAGATGCGGGCCCGCACCGGGATCGGCGGCCCGTCGCTGACCTTCAGTTCCCTCCCGCCGCCCAACGCCGACAGGCGCGACGATGCTATTGCAGCCTGACGCCTTCGCGCGCGCGCCGGAGCGCGCCGCCCCTTTGGCCCAAGATGCGCAAGGCTATTGCGTGTCGGAGGCCGAGCGCTCGGCCTTCGAGCGCGACGGCGTGGTCTGCCTCCGGCAGGTCCTGCCCGGCGCGACCGTGGCGGAGCTTGCCGTCGCCCTCGACACGCTTTCGCGCGAGATCGACAGCAGCGCCGCCGGCTACGACGTCACCAAGATCCGCCGCCGCCTCTACGATGCGCCGGATGCGAGCGTCCAGCCCGCCGGCAACGGCCGGCAATATGACAGAGAGTTGGTGGCGCAAAGCCTGCGCGAGTCCCGGGCGCCTGCGCTCTTGGATTCGGGCGCCTCGGGCGCCGGCCGGTTCCTGGTCGATTCCTCCACCTGGCACCGCGACCGGACCATCCAGCGTCTGGCGCTCGACTCCGAGCTTCCCGGCGTCGCCGCGCAATTGCTCGGCGCCCACAAGATCAATTTCTGCGACGACCAGATTTTCGTGAAGACGCAAGGCGCCGCCGACCGCACCGCCTTCCACCAGGACTACACCTATTTCCGCATGCGGGGCTGGCAGGGCTGCGTGATGTGGATTTGCGTCGATCCGGCGGATGCGGATGCCGGCGCGCTCGCCTATGTGCGCGGTTCGCACCGCTGGGGCCGCGAATTCGCCCCCAACATGTTCTTCGCCCAGATCGGCATTCCCGGCAGTTCGGGCGAAAGCCTCGAGGCGATCGAAGCCGATCCGGAGCGTCACGACCTGGTCCGCTTCGAGGTCGAGCCGGGCGACATCGTGATCCATCACTTCCGCACCGTGCATGGGGCGGGGGGCAACCGGTCCTCTCATGCGCGCCGGGCGCTCTCCTTGCGCTACGCCGGCGACGACATGCGCTATTGGCGGCGGCCGGGAACGCCCGAGCAGCCCTATCAGCATCATGCGCTCCGGGACGGCGATCCGCTGGACAGCGAGGCCTTCCCGGTGGTCTGGCCCCGGCCGTTTCCGGGATTCTCGTTGGCCGACGCTTACTACAACCGCCTCGCATCGGCGGCATAGGATTCGACAGATGACGACACGGTTAAAACCGACGGGCAGCCCGCAGCTTCGCGGCACGCCGAAGCATGCCGAACTGATGATGGAGATGCTGGTCATGCTGCTCGAAGAATTCTCGGCGCTGGGGCTGACCGACGAGGCCGGTCCGCATATTCACGAGCTGATGGGGATCGCCTATCGCAGCGCCAGGCAGGGCGCCAAGCCGTCGCGGCTCAGTCCTTCCCAGAAGCCAGCTCGGCAATCAGCCGCAACACGCGCCAGCGCAGTTCCTCGTCCTTGAGCTTGGCGAGGAGCCAGAGGAAGTCTTCCGCGCTCACGCACGAATCCGACGTGTCGGCGCGGGGCGAAGAGGTCTCGCCGAGGTCTTCGAAGAAATACTGGATGCGGACGTCGAGACAGAGGGCGATCTCGTAGAGCCGGCTGGCGCTGACGCGGTTGGTGCCGCGCTCGTATTTCTGCATCTGCTGCGGCGTCACATCGAGCTTCTTGGCGAGTTCGACGCGCGAGACGCCCCGCGCCTGCCGCAGCAGGGCTATGCGTCCGCCCAGCCGAACGTCGTAAGCGCTGGCGCGCTTGCGGAGCGGGTTAGTCTGCGTCCTTCCGCCGCCCGTCATTTGACCCTTACGCGACTTGCGGCGCCATGGAACATGAGGGGTGCGGCATTTGCAATAACCGGCGGGTCGGCCGCCGCAGGGCGGCCGCGTGCGGATGTTCCGCGGACGACGTCTTGTGACGATCGTCCGTGGAACTCTGTGGATCGGCGGAGCACCGGTTCTGGCCGATGCCCCGTCCGGTGCCTAACGCCAGCGCCGCGTGCAGACGAGTTGGCCGTTGGTGTTGGCGATGCGCCCGTCGCAATCATAAGCGTCGTAGAGTTCGGTCCAGCGCCAGCTCCCGTTGCGCCGCTGGCATGTCGCCCGCAGCGTGTAGCCGTCCATGCGGATGTTGACGCAGCTTGCCTCGTAGGAACCGCGCGGCGCGTCGTAATCGCGGCCGCGCCCGCGGCCCCGCCAGGTGGCGTAGCCGCATTCGAGCTGGCCGTTGTTGTTGACGATCGACGCGTCGCAATCGTCGGCATTGTCGAGATAGGTGTTGTGCCAGGATCCGTCGCGGCGCTGGCAGCTTGCGGTCAAAAGATCGCCGTCGAAACGGATGCCGCGGCAGGTGGCTTGGTAGGAGCCGCTCGGCGCCCAGCGCGCCTCGGCGGCCGGCGCAAGAAGGACGGCAGACGCCGCCGCGATCAGGGCCAGGGCCCCGTATTTGAAAATGTTCATGTGACCCCCATTGGGTTTTTGATGATGCTGCCAACATGCCCCGAAATCGGCACGCTGACCAGCCGCTAAACCACCCGCTCCGCCGTGCCGTCGAGCGCCATCAGGTAGAACTCGGACGCCAGGTCCGGGTGCTTTCTCTTCAGCATCGCCTGCGCCCGCAGCATCACGCCCTTGTGCTGCGCCGTTTCGGCATCGTGCTCGGACTCATAGTCGTCGCCGAACGCCACCTTGTAGGCGCCGCAGTCGCGATGATCGAGCACCACCACCTTCTGGATATTGTGCAGCGTCTTGGCGATGGTGACGTGATCCCAGAACGCCCTGTTCGAGGAGCGGAATTTCCGCGACACGGCGGCAAGGCCGGCGCCCGCCAACTCGACCTGGTCGTAATCGTCGGTGAGCTTCAGGCCGTCGAAAAAACGCACCGCGTCGTTGATCAGCCGGTAATCGATGCAGATCAGCGCCAGCGCCGTGACATGTGAGGCGGCGCGCGCCCGCAACGGAAACGCGCCGAGCCCGGCGGCCCCCAGCGCCAGGGACGCAAAGCCGCGGCGCGAAAGAACCGGCGTGTCGTGATGTTCGCACATTTCAAAATCCCCTTCGACGAAAGGCTCACGGTATCGCCTTTTTGCGTCGGTCGGAAGACGGCGCGCTAGCTGCAGATCTGCCAGGCCGCTTCGTCGAGGTGGAAATGCGAGGCGTGCAGAAGATTGTATTGCGGGCTCAGCACTTCGCCGAACACGCCACACGCCGCGTCGCGCGCGGCGCGCAGGAAGCGCCCCGCATCGCTCGGCTTGCCCCAGTCCCCGGCGATCGTGATTCGCCGCCCGTCGGCGGTCTCGAAGGCTTCGATGTCGATGGCGTTCGCGCTCGCGTGCTCGCTGCGGGCGCCGTCCTTCTGCGAATTCACATTGCGGCATTCATAGGTTCCGATCTGGTCGATGCGCCGGATGGTTGTGTGCAGCTCGCGCGCCGCAATCGCCTTGAGCGCGCCTTGCCACCAATAGAGCGCCGCCGTCAGTGCGCAGGTCGCGACCGGCGCGGTGTTGAACGCGATCGGGGTGCGCGTCGCCAGCACGACATTGTCGAAGCCGCAGCCGGCGTCTTCGGTCTTGTCGGCGAGCGGCGCATAGGAAAGGCCCGGCGCGCGGTCGAGCGCCGCCAGGCAGACCGTCCGGTCATGCCGCAGTCTTTGCATCTGCAGATGCGCGAAATAGCCGGGCGGCGCGGCCAGCTTGGGCGGCTGCCACGGCACGCTGTTGGGCGGCAGGGTAACGAAGCCCAGCTCGATCGCGGCCCAGTTCAACCCGACCAGCGCGAAAAGCAACGAAAAACCGATGAGAGCCGTCCGCCGCGCATGGCGATGGAGCGGCGGTTTTCCCGGCCGCTCGGCCGGCCGGGGATCGGGTGGGGTGTCGCTCACACTCCGTTAACGGCGTGGCACGGCAAAGGGTCCATTGCGGCGCAACAAGCCTTGCGCAGGCCCGCCATCGGCGCGACGATCCGGCATCGAAGTGGGGCGCGTGACGCGACCCGAATGACCGGGATGCACGCCCGCCGCGCCCAAAGCGCAACGTAAGTTGCGCGCCCGCCAAATGGGCGCGCAACAGGCCAAGCACCTTCGCTTGGCCGCAAGTTGCGCGACCAACAAAGAGCCCTGCATGCAGAGCTCTGTGGAGGCACACAAGATGTCTGAACCAATCCAAAAGTCAGGACAAAAAACAGACGGCAGAGGACCACGCACCGTGGCCGTGGTGGGTCCTTATGGCAGCGGCAAGACCACGCTGCTGGAGAGCATCCTTTCCGTCACGGGCGCGGTGCAGAGAAAAGGCGCGGTGGCGCAGAAGAACACGGTCGGCGACGCCAGCGTCGAAGCGCGCGCCCGCCAGATGAGCGTCGAAGTGAACTGCGCGACGACGCACTACATGGAGCAGACCTTCACCTTCCTGGATTGCCCCGGCTCGATCGAATTCCTCGCCGATACGCTGAACGTGCTGCCCGGCGTCGACGCCGCCATCGTGGTGTGCGAGCCCGAGCCCGCCAAGCTCCAAATGTTGCAACCCTATCTCAAGCGTCTCGGCGATTTGCGCATTCCCCATTTCCTCTTCGTCAACAAGATCGACAAGGCGAGCGGCTCGCTGCGCGCCCTCCTCACCATGCTGCAGGACGCCAGCGGCACGCCGCTCCTGCTGCGCCAGATTCCGATCTGGGAGAACGACGTCGTCACCGGCTTCGTCGATCTCGCCCTGGAGCGCGCTTATATCTACCGCAGCCATGCGCCGAGCGAGATCGTCGACATCGCCGACAAGAACCGCGAGAAGGAAGCGCGCTTCGCGATGCTCGAAAAGCTCGCGGACTACGACGAGCACCTGATGGAGGAGCTGCTCTCCGACGTCGAGCCGCCCAAGGAAGAGGTGTTCACCGACCTCGCCAAGGAGCTGGCGCAAGGCCTCGTCGTGCCGGTGCTGATCGGCTCGGCCGAGGGCGACAACGGCATCCGCCGCCTGCTCAAGGCGCTGCGCCACGAAGTCCCCGACGTCGCCAAGGCCGCGGCCCGGCTCGGCCTCACGCCGAACGGCGACACCGTGGTGCAGATCCTCAAGACCTATCATTCCAGCCATGGCGGCAAGCTCAGCCTGGCACGCGTGCTCGCCGGCACGCTCAAGGACGGCGCCCTGCTGCGCCGCGCCGACGGCGGCGAAGCCCGGGTCGGCGGCATCTTCGCGCTCAAGGGCGAGGCGCAGACCAAGCTGGCGGAGGCGCAGGCCGGCGACACCGTGGCGCTCGGCCGCCTCGAAGGCGTCGCCACCGGCGAGGCGCTGACCACCGGCAAGGGCAAGCCGCCCAAATACGAGATCGAGCAGCTTACGCCGGTCTATCGCCTCGCCATCGCGGCCGCCGACCGCAAGGACGAGGTCAAGCTCACCGCGGCAATAGCCAAGCTGCGCGAGGAAGACCCCTCGCTGCTGTTCGACCAGAATGCCGAGCTTCAGGAGATGGCGCTGGTCGGGCAGGGCGAAATCCATCTCAAAGTCGGGGTCGAGAAGCTGCAAAGCAAATACGGCCTCAAACTGAACGTCCACCCGCCGCGCCTGCCCTACAAGGAGACCATCCGCAAAGGCACGCTCGTCCACGGCCGCCACAAGCGGCAGAGCGGCGGCCACGGCCAGTTCGGCGACGTTCATCTCGACATCCGCCCGCTGCCGCGTGGGAGCGGCTTCGTGTTCGAGGACAAGATCAAGGGCGGCGTCGTGCCGCGGCAATGGATCCCCTCGGTCGAGAAGGGTGTCGTCGACTATCTCAGAAGCGGCCCGCTCGGCTTTCCCGTCGTCGACGTCGCGGTGGCGCTGACCGACGGCTCGTTCCACGCCGTCGATTCCTCCGATGCCGCGTTTCAGACCGCGGCGCGTATCGCGATGACCGAAGGCATGCCGAACTGTTCGCCGGTGCTGCTCGAATCGATCATGCATGTGCGCATCCACGTGCCCAGCGACGCCACCGCCAAGGTCAACGCCATGGTCAGCAGCCGCCGCGGCCAGCTCATGGGCTTCGACGCGCGGGCGGGGTGGAAGGGCTGGGACACGGTGGAGGCGCAGATGCCGCTCGCCGAGCTGTCCGACCTGATCATCGACCTGCGCTCGTTGACCCAGGGCGTCGGGACCTATGAAATGGCCTTCGACCATCTCGCCGAACTGACGGGCAAGCTGGCCGACCAGGTCGTGGCGACGGCCAAGGCGGCGTGAAGGGAAAAGCGCGATGAGCGATAGCGGTGCAACCCTGTTCCACGGCAGGCTGCGGGATGCTTCGGGCCGGCTGCTATGGCTGGGCCTGGCGATGGTGGTGCTGGGCCTGGCGGCGGTGGCCTTTCCGATGATCTCGACGCTGGTCGCGGCGCTGCTCGTCGGATGGTCGCTGCTGCTGTCCGGCATCGTGCTGCTGATCGCGTCCTTCTCGATCCACGGCACCGGGCCGTTCTTCGGGGCGCTGCTCTCCAGCCTGATCTCGGTCGCGGCCGGCGCCTTCCTGCTCTTCAATCCGCTCGCGGGCGCGGTGGCGCTGACTCTCCTGGTCGGCGTGATCTTCCTGGTCCAGGGCGCCTTCGAGCTCTACTTCGCGTTCGAGATGCGCCCGCATGCCGGCTGGCAGGGCATGCTGCTCTCGGGCTTGGCCAGCATCGTGATGGCCGTCCTGATCGCCGCCGGCTGGCCGGCGGTCTCCGCCATCGTGCTGGGCATATTGCTCGGCGTGAACTTCCTCAGCACCGGCATCGGCTACATCGTCGTGTCGCGATCGCTGAAGGCGGTGTGAGGGAACGGCACCGGGCAGGCGCCGTTCCGCCGATATCTATTCTTTGCCGGTCAGTGGTCCCGCGATCCTGCCGGGCAGTGCGCGCGTACGTTTGACGAGCGCGGCCCAATCGTTCGGCGGATTGCCGGAATCCAGCATGCGCTTGAAGACCTCGTACGGATCGCGCTTGCCGCCGCTTTTGCGCAGCGTGGTTTCGTCGTTGACCCAGGCGTATACGATCAGTTTGGCGCGGCTGTCGTAGCGAAAGAACAAGCGGAAGCGTCCGAGGAATTTGGCGCGAAACCAATGCCGGTATTGCGGCCCCAGCGTGTTCCCCTGGCGGTATTCGGCCCGCCCCGGATCGGCGGGGGTCACCTCCAGCAGCAATCTGGCGACCGCCGCGAGCAGCTTCACATTGGCGTTCGACGCATAATTCTTTGGATCGGCCTTGCGCGCCCGCTCGAACGCGGCGACGAGGACTTCAAGCTGGCCGATCAACGCATCGTGGAACAGCAGCGTCCAGCCTTCGGCCTGCATGCGCTCAAATCGCCACGTCGCCGTCGAGCGTTTCGTCCAGGTCGACGCGGACGCGCTTGGCGATCTTGCGCAACGCCATCGCGACATCGGCGGGCAGATCGCGCACATTGCGGCCCGCGGCGATGTCCTGCTCGATCAGGCCAAGGAAAGCGCCAAGGGCAGGATCGCGATGTTCGGCTTTGGCGTTGCTGACCGTCACCCGGCCGTTCTCCACGTGGAATGCGATCTTGCCGCCATAGTCGACGCCGAGCGCGCGCCGCACCGATTTGGGCACGGTCGTCTGGCCCTTGGCCGTGATGGTGCTGGCTTCCTTGAAGGCCGTCGTCATGGATGAAATGTAAGGAAATATCCTTACCGCGTCAAGGCCGGATTTTACAGCTCGGCCGCACCGAACGTGTCGCAGACTTCGGGATCGCCGCCCGCCAGCCCGCGCCGGAACCAGCGCACCCGTTGCGCGCTGGTGCCGTGGGTGAAGGAGTCCGGCACGGCATAGCCCTGCGCCGCCTTTTCCAGCGTGTCGTCGCCGACCGCGCTGGCGGCACGCAGGCCCGCCTCGACGTCGCCCGTCTCCAGGATATGGAAGCGGGCATCGGCCTGCTTCGCCCACACCCCGGCATAGCAGTCGGCCTGCAATTCGGTGCGCACCGAGTCGCTGTCGGCGCCGGTGGACTGGCCGCCATGCGCGTCCATCGCGCCCATAAGGTTCTGGATGTGATGGCCGTATTCGTGCGCGATCACATAGGCCTGCGCAAATTCGCCCGGCGCGCCGAACTGGTCGCGCAATTCGTTGAAGAAGGTGAGATCGAGGTAGATGTGGTTGTCGCCCGGGCAATAGAACGGCCCGATCGACGACACGCCCTGGCCGCACGCCGTCTGCGTCGCGCGGTCGTAGACGGTGAAGGTCGCCGGCGTGAAAGCGACGCCCTTGCGCTCCAGGATCGGCTTCCACACGTCCTCGGCCGAGCCCACGATCTTGCGCGAGAACGCATAGGCCGCGTCGTCGCTGCGCGGGCCGCTGCCGCCCGCCGTCTGCTCGGTCGGCGCGCCGGTGTCGCTCGTGTCCAGCAACTGGCTGGGATCGACGCCGAAGAACATCGCCAGCACGACGACCGCGACGAGGCCCAGCCCGCCGCCGCCCGCCAGCCGGATGCCGCCGCCGCCGAAGCGGCCGCGCCGGTCGTCGACATTTTCGGTCGGGCGGAGATCGTCCAGGCGCATGGGGAAATTCCGGGGGGTCAGCCACGATACTACGTGCGGGAGGGGTGAAAAGTGCCGCCCGGACAAAAAAACGCCGGAGCGCACGCGCCCCGGCGTCAGTCATTGCTTGGGATGCGCGGGCGCAAGGCCCGCGCCGGCCGAGAGCCTTAGGGGCGCCAGACCGCACCGCAGAGCCAAAATGGGGGGACGGCCCGCGATTTACCACACGTGGGGAGCGCGCCTGACCATTTCAATGGCAGCAGCCGGCGGTCAGCGCCTTTTTTCAGTTCGTTGAATTCCGGGACATCGCCATTCCCGTTGGGCCCTAGGGGAAAGATAGGGCGTTCGGCCGCGCGCCTTTCTCAGTACCGCCAGTCCTTGGACGCCTTGACCAGGAAGTCGCGGAACGCGGCGACGCGCTTGGATTGGCGCAGGGCGTCGGCATAGACGAGATGCACGTCGAAGCTCGGCCCCGGCACGTCCGGCAGGACGCGCACCAGGTGCGGGCGCTCGGCGGCGACATAGTCCGGCACCGCCGCGATGCCGACGCTGGCTTCCGTCGCGCACAATATGCCCGTGACGTTGTTGATGCGCACGGTGCGTCCCTTGCCGGCCATGCGGCGGCGGGTCTGCTCGAGCAGCCAGTTGATCTCGCGGATCTCCGGCGCCGCGGTCTCGCCATAGGCGACGATGGTGTGGTCGGCGAGGTCTTCCAGCGCTTTCGGCGTGCCGTATTTCTCCAGATAGGTCTTCGTCGCGTACATGTGATAGTGCACGGTGAAGAGCTTGCGCTGGATCAGGTCGGCCTGCACCGGCGCCCGCATGCGGATGGCGAGATCGGCCTCGCGCTGGGCGAGGTCGAGCTCACGGTCCTCCATCACCAGATGGACTTCGACTTCGGGATATTCTTTGAGGAAATCGTCGAGCCGGGGCACCAGCCAATAGGTGCCGATGCCGTGGCTGGAAGTGATCTTCAGCGCCCCGCGCGGCGCCTCGCGCACGTTCTTGAGCGCTTCCTCGGCCTGGGCGAGGCGCGACAGCACGTCGGTCACCGCGGCATAGAGCATCTCGCCTTCGTCGGTCAGGGTCAGGCCGCGGGCATGGCGCTGGAACAGCGGCGTGGTGATCTCTTCTTCCAGGGCGCTGATCTGGCGGCTGACGGCGGACTGGCTGAGCGTCAGCATCTGCCCGGCATGGGTGAAGCTCCCCGCCGAGGCGACCGCGTGAAAGATGCGAAGCTTGTCCCAGTCCATCTGCGTACCCTGTTTCGCGCCGCTCTCATGCGGTCGCTACCCTCTCCACGCAATGCAAAGTTCGTGACCGCGTATTTCAGCCCCTATGATCCATGGCCGCTGGCGAGGAACCGCTCCGCCTCCAGCGCCGCCATGCAGCCCATGCCCGCCGCCGTCACCGCCTGGCGGTAGATCTTGTCCTTCACGTCGCCGGCCGCGAACACCCCAGCGACGGAAGTGTGCGTCGAGTCGGGCGCGGTCTTGATATAGCCGGATGCGTCCATCTCCAGCTTGCCCTTGAACAGTTCGGTGGCCGGCGAATGGCCGATGGCGATGAAGAGCCCGTCGACGCCAAGATCGCGGGTCGAGCCCGTCACCGTGTTGCGCAGCGTGACCGCCGTGACGCCCTTGGGGTTCTCGGTGCCTTTCACCTCGATCACCTCGGTGTCGTAGAGGCAATCGATCTTCTTGTTCGCCAGCACCCGCGCCTGGTTGGTCTTGTCGGCGCGCAGCGTGTCGCGGCGGTGGATCAGCGTCACCTTGTCGGCGAAATTGGTGAGGAACAGCGCCTCCTCGGCCGCGGTGTTGCCGCCGCCGACCACTGCGACGTTCTTGCCGCGAAGAAGAAGCCGTCGCAGGTGGCGCAGGCCGAAACCCCGAAGCCCTGGAACTTGCTTTCCGAGGGCAGGCCGAGCCAGTTGGCCGAGGCGCCGGTGGCGATGATCAGCGTGTCGGCGGTATAGGCGGCGCCGCTGTCTGTCTTCAGCGTGAAGGGGCGGCGCGCGATGTCGACGTCGACGACCGTATCCTGCACCATCTTGGTGCCCAGATGCGCGGCCTGGGCCTGCATCTGCTCCATCAGCCACGGCCCCTGGATCGCCTCGGCGAAGCCGGGATAGTTCTCGACCTCGGTGGTGATGGTGAGCTGGCCGCCCGGCTGGATCCCGGCGATCAGCGTCGGCTCCAGCATGGCGCGCGCGGCATAGACCGCGGCGGTGCAGCCGGCGGGTCCGCTCCCCAGGATGATCACTTTGGAATGCATGCTGGCTCCGGGCGCTGGAGAGCGAGACGCCCGCGCCGCGCCGGACGAAGAGTGCCGGCGCGCACGAAAAGCCCCAACCCTTGGCTTGATCCGTCTGATATCGGAACCGGCGGCGCAAAGGTCAAGCGCGCCGATTGCACTTTTGCGACAGGGGGTTGTGGACGCCCCACGCAATTTTGCAGAACCCGGTTGGCGAATCGGAAACCGGAACTTTCGGGTGTAGAAATATTATTGCGCCGGGGCGGGCGAAGAGGTTAAATGCGCCCGTTTCCGCCCCGTAACCGAGTTCCCTCGCTCGCCAAAACCAATAAAGCAAAGGTCCCGCCGTGGAGCATCACAAGCTCGATTCCATCGATTTGCGCATCCTGGCCGAGTTGCAGGCCAACGGCCGCATCACCAATGTCGAGCTGTCGCGCCGGCAAAGATTACGGCGCCGCCATGTCTGCGCCGCATGCGCGCGCTGGAGAAGACCGGCTTCATCCAGGGCTACCACGCCGATCTCGACGCCAAGGCGCTCGGCTTCGAGGTGACGGCGTTCTGCTTCGTCAGCCTGTCCAGCCAGCACGATTCCGACCTCAAGCATTTCGAGGAGCAGGTGCGCACCTGGCCGGCGGTGCGCGAGTGCTACATGCTGCAGGGCGAGGTCGACTTCCTGCTCAAATGCGTCGCCACCGATCTCTCCAGCTTTCAGCGCTTCGTCACCGAGACGCTGACGGCGGCTAAGACCGTCGCCGGCGTCCGCACCACGCTGGTGATCCACTCCAGCAAAAGCGAAGCCGGCGTGCCGCTGGATGTGAAGAGCTGAACTCCCTCTATCAATTCATCAAACTCAACTGTCATCCCCGGCCGAGCGAAGCGAGGGGAAGGGGACCCAGGATGAGCAGCTTGAGTGGTATCGAAGAATTGAGCGACGCTTTGTTCTGCGACAGCAAAGATACGGCTTAGCCTGGGTCCCCTTCCCTCGCTCCGCTTCGCTACGCTCGCCGGGGATGACAGTGGTTTTGATTGCGCAGACTACGAAACGCCGAACTCAAAGGGCATCGTAGACGTCGTCGTCGTCCGGATTGCTTCAGACCTTGGCGAAGGCCGGTGCGCTGGCCGACGCGGCGGCGCGGGACAGCGAACGCGTTTCGTCGCGCGCGGCGATGAAGTCGACGAAGTTCTCGACTTCCGCGAGGCGCTCGGCCGGCAGAGCTTCTATCTTCTTGATCAGCGATTTCGGCGACACGAACGCCTCCTTCCGCAAAGCCAATTGCAGTCTATCCCGCCCGCCGTCACCCGTCGATATCCCGCCCTTTGGTCTCGGGCAGGAACAACAGCGTCACCACGAAGCCGATGGCCGCGATGCTGACCGGATACCACAGCCCGGCATAGAGATTGCCGGTCGCCGCCACGATGGCGAAGGCGATCGCCGGCAGGAAGCCGCCGAACCAGCCCACCCCAGATGATAGGGCAGCGACAGCGCCGAATAGCGGATGCGGGTGGGAAACAGCTCGACCAGAGTCGCCGCCTGCGGGCCGTACAGCGCCGCCGCCGCGGTGACGAAGACCAAAAGCAGGAGAAGCGCCAGCGGCACGTCGATGCGCGCCGTGTCGGCAGCGGCGGGATAGCCGGCGGCGCCCAGCGCCTTGCTCACTTCCGCCGTGAAATTCGTCCGCGCCACCGCCAGCGCCGAGGGCGCCAATATCGTGCCGTCGATGCTGGACAGGGTCGTCGTTCCGATGCGGATGCGCGCCAGTTCGCCCGGCGGCACCGCCTCGTTGCGATAGGGCACGCCGAGCGTCGCCAGCGTGCCCTTGGCGATGTCGCAGGACGAGGAGAATTTCGCGTGGCCGACGGGATCGAACTGGAACGAGCACTCGGCCGGCGCCGCCAGCACGCTCACCGGCGCGCGCGCGATCGCTTGGCTGAGCCCCGGATTGACCGCTTCGGTCAGCCATTGGAATCCCGGCACCAGCGTCACGGCGGCGAGGCCCAGGCCGAACAGCATGATCGGCTTGCGCCCGACCCGGTCCGACAGCCGCGCGAAAAAGATGTGCAGCCCGGCGCTCGCCACCGTCGCGCTGAGGATGAGGATGTTGACCATGCGCGGCTCGACCTTGGTGACGCGCTCGAGGAAGAACTGGGTGTAGAACTGCGCCGTGTACCACACCACGCCCTGTCCCATCAGCAAGGCCGCCAGCACCACCAGCACCCGGCGCAGATTGGTCCAGCGCAGGAACGCTTCGGAGAGCGGCGCGCGCGATGTCGTGCCCGCGGCCTGCAGGGCGCGGAACACCGGCGACTCGTCGAGCTTGAGGCGGATCCAGATCGATATCCCCAGCAGCCCGAGCGAGATCAGGAACGGCACGCGCCAGCCCCAGGCGGCGAAAGCGTCCTCGCCCAGGACGCTGCGCACGATCAGGATGATGCTGAGCGCGAGAAACAGGCCGACCGTCGCCGCGACCTGGATCCAGCCCGTCGCCGCGCCGCGCTTCTTCGCATCGGCGTGTTCGGCGACATAGATCACCGCGCCGCCATACTCGCCGCCGACCGCGAAGCCCTGCAGCACGCGCAGGCCGATCAGCAGATAGGGTGCCAGCGCGCCGATCGCGCCCGTGTCCGGAAGGACACCAATGGCAAAAGTGGCGAGGCCCATGATGGTGATGGTGAACAGGAAGGCGCGCTTGCGCCCGGCGCGGTCGCCGAAATAGCCGAACACCAGCCCGCCGAACGGGCGCACCGCGAAGCCGACCGCGAAGGTGAGCAGCGCGAAGACATAGCCCTGGGTCTCGCCGGCGCCGGCGAAGAAGTGCCGCGAGATGATGGAGAGCAGCGAGCCGAAGATGAAGAAGTCGTACCACTCGAAGACCGTCCCGGCCGCCGACGCCGACAGCACGAGTCCCATTCGGCGCGGCGTGCCATCGGCCATGAGCGAACCCTCCCCCAGGGTGAGGTATAGCTAAAGAGCGGGCACCGGTTCTCAAGCTGCCATCGCCGACGGTCAACGCCGTTTCCTTTCCTGCTGGTTTTGCGTCGCCGAACACGCGATCTAGTGTAACCCCGTTCCAACTGGGCGTGCAGACCTATTTCTGAGCGCTGGAGCGCGTGCTAGCGTCGCGCGCCACGGGAGGAGCGCACATGGCCAACAAGGAATTCGACTTGCAGGGCGTCAACCATCTCGCGCTGGTGTGCAAGGACATGGCGCGCACCGTCGACTTCTATTCCAACGTCCTCGGCATGCCGCTGATCAAGACCATCGAGCTGCCGAACGGCATGGGCCAGCATTTCTTCTTCGACATCGGCAATGGCGACAGCCTCGCCTTCTTCTGGTTCGCCCATGCGCCGGAAGCGGCGCCCGGCATCGCGTCGGCCGCGCCCGGCATGTTGCCGGGACCCTCCGCCCACGGATCGATGAACCATGTCGCGATCAACGTCCCGGCCGAGCGGATCGACGAATATTACGCCAAGCTCACCGCCAAGGGCATCAAGGCCAGCCGCGTCATCAGCCACGATGATTCGCCGATGCAGGCGAGCCTGGAGGTCACGCCCACCACCTTCGTGCGCTCGATTTATTTTTTCGACCCCGACGGCATCGCGCTCGAATTCGCCGCCTGGACGCGCGCCCTGGGCACCGCGGCGGACGTCGCGGTGAAGCCGGTCAAGGCGGCGGACAGAGAGCGCTATCTGGAAGCGGCGAAGTAGTTTGTCCTCTCCCTGAAAAGGGGGAGGTGCCGAGCGCAGCGAGGCGGTGGGGGTATGCGCGACACCCGCACTTCCCCCTCCGGCCCTTCGGGCCACCTCCCCCTTTCAGGGGGAGGATGATTTCTACCTCTGTCCCGCCACCGCGAAATACGTCTCCCCCAGCACCTCCAGGTTCATCGGCGGCTCGACGATCATCTGCAGCGCGGCGCCGCGCACGAAGGCCTTGTCGCCGTCGTCGGTCAGGTACTCCACCGGCGATTTGCCGTCGACGCGGGCAAGGAACAGCATCGGCAAGAGTCGCGCGGTGCGCGCATCGATCGCGCCGGGCTTCTCCCAGCCGACGCCGGCCAGATAAGCATCCTTCATCGCCGCGAACGACCGCGCGTAGTCGCTCGTCCATTGCGGATGCCACACCGCTTTCAACAGGAAATGGTTCAGGCAGAACGCCAGGTCGAACGCCGGATCGCCGTAGCACGCGGTCTCGGCATCCAGGAACACCGGCCCGTCGGGACCGGCCAGGATGTTCTTTGGGCTGATATCGCCCTGCATCAGCGCGATGCGCGACGCCGCGATGCGCGCCACCTCGTCGCGGATGGCGGGCGCGAGGGCCCCATGGCGCTCCGCCGTGAACAGCAGATAGGGCGCCAGCCGAAGCGCCCGGAACTGCGCGTCATTGGCGAAGGCCGCCGCGACATCGGCGCGTCCCGCCGTCGCCCCGTGAATCCGCGCCAGCGCCGCGCCCACCTGCGCGGCGAACGCGGCGTCGCAGCGCCCCGCCGCCAGCTCCGCCTTCCACACCGGATAGCGCTCGGGCGGCAGATACGTCATCGCGAAGAGATGGCGCGCCGGGTCTTCGCCCAGAATCTTAGGCACCCAGCGTGGTTCGATTCTCGCCACCAGCCGGATCCAGGCGACCTCGGCGGCGGCGCGTTCCGGCGGCGCCCGCCAGTCGGCGGCGACGCGCAGCTTGGGCAGGGCCCGCTTGACCACAAAAGGCGCGCGCCCCGCGACCTGGACTTTGTACACGTCGCACGACACCCCGCCGGACAGGGCGGTGACGTCGAACGCGTCCCCTGGGCCGATCAGGCCCAAGGCGGCGAGCGACGGCGCGATATCTTCGGGTTCCGTATCCATTTGCGTCTATAGTCCGCGCGCCCACCCGTCTTGCAAGAGCGCATGCCGCAATCCTTCACCGATCCCGACGCGCTCGCCGACGCCATCATCGCAGCGGTCGGCCGCCGAATCGTGCTCGGCCTGCCGCTCGGCCTCGGCAAGGCCAACCATGTCGCCAACGCGCTGTTCCGCCGCGCGCTGCGCGATCCCTCGATTGATCTCACCATCTTCACCGCGCTGACGCTGGAAGCGCCGGCGCCCAGGAGCGAGCTCGAACGCCGCTTCATCGCCCCCGATCTCGGAGCGGCTGCTCGGCGGCTATCCGCCGCTCGACTACGCCGCCGCCCAGCACAAGGGCACGCTGCCGCCCAACATCCGGGTCGACGAGTTCTTCTTCCTCGCCGGCCGCTGGCTGGGGCAATAAGGCGGCGCAGCGCAGCTACATCTCGGCGAATTACACCCATGCCGCCGGCTACCTGCTGGCGCGCGGCGTCAACGTCGTCGCCCAGCTTGTGGCGAGGCGCGGCGACCGCTGCAGCCTTTCCTGCAATCCCGACCTGACGCTCGATCTGCTCGACGCGCGGCGCGAAGGCCGCGCCGAATTCCTCCTCGTCGGCCAGGCCAACGGCGAGCTTCCCTTCATGCCGGGCGACGGCGATCTCCCGGCGTCCGTGTTCAGCCACCTCCTGGAAGACTGCGACTTCCCGCTCTTCGCGCCGCCCAAGCAGCCGCTCTCGCTGACCGAATACGCCATCGGCCTCAACATCGCGCGCCTGATCGCCGACGGCGGCACCTTGCAGATCGGCATCGGCGAAGAGGGCGACGCCGCCGTCCACGCCCTCATCTTGCGCCACAGACAGAACGCCGTGTTCACTGGCGCCGTCGCAGCGCTGACGGGCACGGCGCCGCCGCTCGCCATCGAGGAACGCGGCCCCTTTGCCGCCGGCCTCTATGGCGTCAGCGAGATGCTGGTCGACGGCTTCCTCGAACTCATCGACGCCGGCATCCTCAAGCGCGCCGTCGACGGCGTCCTCGTCCATGGCGGTTTCTTCCTGGGACCCAAGAGCTTCTACCGCCGCCTGCGCGAGATGGCGCCGGATGCGCTCGCCCGTATCCAGATGACGCGCATCAGCTTCACCAACCAGCTCTATGGCGGCGAGACGGCCAAGCGCGGGGCGCGCATCAAGGCCCGCTTCGTCAACAACGCGATGATGGCGACGCTGCTCGGCGCCGTCGTCTCCGACGCGCTGGAGGACGGCCGCGTCGTCAGCGGCGTCGGCGGCCAGTTCAACTTCATCGACCAGGCCTTCGCGCTCGACGGCGCGCGCGCCATCGTCGCGATCCCGGCGACGCGCCGGCAGGGCGGCCGGCTGCAATCCAACATCCGCTGGTCCTACGGCCACACCACCATCCCGCGCCATCTGCGCGACATCGTCGTCAGCGAGTACGGCATCGCCGATCTGCGCGGGCGCAGCGACGAGGACGTCATCGCCGCCATGCTGGGAATTGCCGATTCCCGCTTCCAGGCAGAACTGCTCGCCCAGGCCAAGACCGCGGGCAAGATCGCCGGCAGCTACGAAATTCCCGCCGCGCAGCGCGACAACACGCCAGGCCGCATCGCCGCGGCGCTGACGCCGTTCCGGGCGAGCCTGCCCGATTATCCCTTCGGCTGCGATTTCACGGCCGTGGAACAGCGCCTGCTTCCCGCGCTCGAAAAGCTCAAGGACGCAACATCGCTCCAGCTCGCGCGCTTCGCGCTCGCCGGTCTCGCGTCCGGCGAGGAGGCGGCGCTCGCCCGCATGGGCCCTCGCGCACCCCGCGTCCCTGGCCGAGATTCTGTATCGCGCCCTGGTCCGCGGCGCGCTCCTGTCCTGACGGTAACGTGAGAAAGCGCGACGCAATCGCGGTCGTGCATCGCGGTGCCGGAGCGGCTAGGGTGCCGCCGCCTCAACAGGGGAGGACGACGTGAAACACTATTGGATCCTGGCCGCAGCCGTGGCGCTTACCGCGACCGGCGCCGTCGCCGCCCGGCACGCGCCGCCGCCGGCCTATGTCGCCGCCGCGCTTGCCGATCCCGGCCGCAGCGCCGACGACCGCGGCGCCGACGCCGACCGCAAGCCGGGCCCGCGATGGTGCTGTTCGCCGGCATCAAGCCGGGCAGCCGCGTCATGGACATGCTGCCGGGTCAGGGCTACTTCACCCGCATTTTCGCCAAGGTTGTGGGCGACAAGGGCTATGTCTACGCCTTTTCCGCGGCCGAGCTCGACCCGATGATCCAGAAGCGCTTTCCCGGCGTCGACATCACCAAGCAGTTCAGCGCCCTATCCCAATGTCACCACGCTGCACGCGCCGGTGAACGACGTTTTCGCGCCGGAGTCGCTGGACGTGGTGTGGACGGCGCAGAACTATCACGACCTGCATGACAGCTTCTATAAGCCGGCGGATGTCGCGGTCATCAACAAGCGGGTCTTCGACCTGCTCAAGCCCGGTGGCTTCTACGTCATCCTCGACCATTCCGCCGCGCCCGGCGCGGGTCTCAGCGGCACCGAGACGCTGCACCGCATCGATCAGGCGACGGTGAAGCAGGAAGTCGAAGCCGCCGGCTTCAAGCTGGTGGGCGAAAGCGACGCGCTGCGCAACAAGGCCGATCCGCGCGACAAGCTCGTGTTCGATCCTTCGATCCGCCATCACACCGACCAGTTCATCCTGAAATTCGTCAAGCCGAGGCATTGATTGGCATGAAGCGTGTCGTTGTCGTGTTGAGTGCCGGCGCGCTTCTGAGCCTCTCGGCCGCGGCCCAGGTTCCGGCGGTGCCGCCGCTGCCCGGGACGCCGCCGCCGGCTGCACCGCCCGTCCATCTCACCCCGCCGCTCGGCGCCGCGCCGTTCGTTGCCGCGCCGGCGCAGCGCTATCGCGGCACCATCGCCGAGCTCAACGGCCCGTTCCTCACCATCAAGACCGCCGACCGCAAGAGCATCACGCTCGGCGTCACAATGGCGACGCGGGTGATCCACAACCGCATGCTCAAGCTCGCAGACCTCCAGCCCGGCTGGTATGTCGCCGCCCTGGTGCTTCAGGGCACGGACGGCAAGCTGCGCGCCCAGGGCGTGCGCGTCTATCCCGCCAACATGCCGCGGCCAGAACGAAGGCGCCTATCCCAGCGATCCCGCCAATCCGATGCGCCTGACCGTCGCCGGCACCGTGACCGTGGTGACGCCCGGCGGCATCGGCGGGGTTCTCGCGGTTGCCTATCGCGGCGCCGCGGCGCCGCCGGCCGGTGAATGCAGCGGCCATGCCGAAGCGGCCGGCTGCACCGGCGCCGCTGAGATCCAGTATGCCCGCGGCGTGCCGATCGTCGCGATCGAGGGCGGCGACGTCTCGCTGCTCGTGCCCGGCGCCACGGTCAGCGCCTCCGCCGCGCCCGACGCCAACGGCACGCTGGTGGCGAGCGCGGTGACGGTCGAACGCGACGCTCCGCCGCCCAAGCCCTAACCGCGCACGCTCAACCGGCCGAGGGCGAAGGGGCGGGATGGGGCAGACTGAGATGCTCCTTCTGCTGCGCCCGCTTCACGCTCTCGCGCTCCGCCACCCCGCTCGCGGAACGCCTGGAGCTTGTCGAAGCCCGTCAGGTCGACATGCGTCGCACGGGCCCAGCGCAGGACGACGTAGAGATAGGCGTCGGCGACGCCGAAGCGGTCGCCCATCAGATAGCCGTCGGGCGGCAGCCTGTCCTCGATCAGGCGCAGCAGCTTGGCCATCCGCACCTGCCCGTCGGCCTTCTGCGCCGTGTCGCCGTGGAACAGAACTTCGAAGCCCTTGTGGACTTCCGAGGCGAGGAAGGCGAGCCATTCCTGCAGCCGCGCCCGCTCGATCGTGCCGCATTTGGGCACCAGGCCCTCTTTCGGCTTCTGGTCGCCGAGGAATTGCAGGATCGCGACGTTCTCGGTCAGCAGCGAGCCGTCGTCGAGCACCACCGCCGGCACCGTGCCCTTGGGATTGATGGCGTAGTAGTCCGCGCCGTACTCGGTGCGGTGCGTGTCGATATCGACGCCCTCATAGTCGAGCGCCAGCCCGATTTCCTCCGCCACGATGCGCGAAGCGAGCGAGCAGGTGCCGCGGGAATAATAGAGCTTCATGGCGCGACCTTCGGCGGGGTTCAGGGGAAATGTACGACACGGACCAGCGTTCCCGAAGGCCGCGCGCCGGTCTTTGCCCAAATGAAAGCTTCTTGGACGATCTTGCCGTCACCCGCCGCCTGCCGGGCTCCGCGCCTCAGTCCTTCTCCCGCCCGCCCTGGCGCCAGCGGGTGACGATGGAGTCGAGCGCATGGCGCTCCAGCTTCTGGCTCTTCCACGCCTTGGAGAAGCCGGCATTGGTGTTCTTGGGCACGTTGCCGCGTCCCAGGACGTCGAACTTGATGCGCATCGGCATCGAGGTGCCCTGGCCCAGGATGATCGCCTCGCGATCGCCGAGCAGCGGCAGGAAGTCGAGCAGGTCGATCATCCCCTCATAGGTGTTGGCGCGGATGACCTGCTGGTCGCGCTCGCTGGACAGGCGCAGGGCGATGGCGGTGCCGCATTGCGACAGGATGTTGGGGTCGAGGTCGGACGGGCGCTGGGTGACCAGCGCCAGGCTGAGGCCGTATTTGCGCCCTTCCTTGGCGATGCGCGACAGCGCCTGGCGCGTCGGCACGAAGGTGAGGTCGCGGTCCGCCGCCGGGGCATAGCGGTGCGCCTCCTCGCAGACCAGCAGCATCGGCACCGCGCCGTTGCTCCACACCGCCAGATCGAACGCCAGCCGCGAGATCACCGAGATGATGACGTCGAGGATTTCCGGCGGCGCGGTGGAGAGGTCCACCACCGTGATCGGCCGCCCCTCATTGGGGATGCGGAACAGGCGGCTGAGCACGTCGGTCATCGTGTCCTGGATGGTCAGGCTGCCGAACATGAAGTTGTAGCGCTGGTCGGCGACCAGGCTCTCGATCTGCGTCTTCAGCCGGCGATAGGGCAGGGTCAGGTGGGTGCGCTCCAGCTTGCCCAGCCGGTCGTCGATATAGGCGGTGACGTCCGACAGGCGGAACGGCGTCGGGGTGTCGACGCTGATGATGGCGGTGGTGTCGCTCGGCCGGCGCGCCCGCCCCGCCGCGGCGTCGGAGTAGCGCCGCTTGGCATAGACCACCGCCTCGCCCAGGATCTCGACCTCGGCGTCGCGGTGCTGGTCGCGGCTGGTCAGCGCCGCCGACAATTCGGTGAAGTTGAGCAGCCAGAACGGCAGGTTGAAGTTGTTCAGGGTGATCTTCTCCACCATGCCCTCGAAGGCGGTGGAATATTCGTTGTGCACGTCCAGGATCACGACATGCGCCCCGGCGTGCTCGAACAGCAGGCGCTGCAGGATGGCGGTGAGGGCGCAGGACTTGCCCGAGCCGGTCGAGCCGACGACGATGAAATGCTTGGACAGCAGATCGTCGGTCAGGAGCCGCGCCGGCACGCTGGGGTCCTGGAACAGGGTGCCGACCTTGATGCTGGCGAGCGCCGGCGGGGCGTAGACGCGCGTCAGGTCGTGGCGGTCGGCGAACAGCACCGGATCGCCGATCGAGGGCAATTGCGTCACGCCGCGCTTGAAGGTCAGGCGCTTGGAGGTCTCGTCGATCCCGACTTCGCCGGCGAGGTTGATCTCGATCAGGCCCAGCTCCTCATGGCCATCGGCGTCGGGCATCGGCGAGGTCACTGCCGACACCAGCCCCATCACCGCCGAGGCCGGGGTCACGATCTTGACCAGGGCGCCGATCTGCACCCGCGGGTCCTTGGTCCCCTGCGCGTGCTTCTCCAGCACCGCGATGGCATGCGATCCCGCGACCGAGACGATGTGGGCGATCTGCACCGGCGGCATGGCGGGAACGCCGCGGCGCTCCTTTGCCGGCGCGGGCTCGCGCGGATCGCGGAAAATCTGGTTCATGGCACGGCTTTCTTTTGCCAGGCGGAATCGGGCGGCAGGTTGAGCAGCACGGTGGTGCCGGCGCCGGGGCGGCTTTCGATATGCAGGTCGCCGCGGTGCTGGCGCGCCAGGCCGCGCGCGATCGGCAGGCCCAGCCCGGTGCCTTCCTGGGTGCGCGTCAGATGCCCCTGCACCTGGCCGAAGGCGCGCAGCGCGGTGGCGATCTGCTCCGCCGTCATGCCGGCGCCGGTATCGGCGACCGCGAAGGTCGCGCCGCCGTCAGGGCGGCGCTGGGCGACCAGGATGATGCGGCCGCGCTCGGGCGTGAACTTGCTGGCGTTGGACAGGAGGTTCACCAGGATCTGCTTGATGCGCTTGAAGTCGACGCTCAGCGGCGGCAGGCCCGGCGGCAGGCGCACGTCCAGGTGCTGCGCCTTCTCGGCGATGGGCCCGCTCATGATCTCGACCGCGGCCTCGGCGATCTCGGCAAGATCGGCCGGCTCGCGGTTGAGCGCGAAGCTGCCGCTTTCGATCTTGGAGATGTCCAGGATGTCGGACACGACCTCGAGCAGCCGCCGCCCCGACTTGGCGATATGCGTCGCGTACTCCGACGCCTTGGGATCCTTCAGCGCCACGATCACGTCGGAAAAGCCGATGATCGAGTTGAGCGGCGTGCGCAATTCGTGGCTGACGGTGGCGAGGAAGGCGGATTTGGTGCGGCTGGCGAGCTCGCTCTCGGCGCGCGCCGCCTTCATCGCCTGCTCGTTGCGCCGGCGCATCGTCATCTCGCCCAGCGAGTCCGAGTACCGGGACAGCAGGGATTCGCGCAAGGCGATTTTTCGCTGCCGTTGCATGACCGAACGCACTCCGACTTCCCGCCGGATGTTAGCGCCGCACCCTTTCACGCGCCGTTAACGGCGCGCGGCGGCGGAAAGGTGAAGGCGCGTTAACCCTTCGCGGCTCAGTTCGGCGGATTGTTCGCTTCCAGGAACGCCACCGTCGCCTGCAGCATCTTGAGCCGGGTCTCGGATTTCGACAGCCAGTGGTCTTCGCCGCCGAGTTCCACGAAGGTCACGGTTTTGCCGGCGCGCCGGAGCGCCCGCTCCATGTCCTCGCTCTGCGCGATGGGAACCACGGTGTCGTCGCGGCCGTGGATCAGGAGGATGGGGACGTCGACGTCGGCGGCATGCGCCAGCGGCGAGATCGCGGTCAGCTTGGGATCGTCCTTGTCGGTGACGCCCATGAACCGCGCCCAGTAGCGCAGGCCGCGGCTGTCGTCGGCGTGCTCGCGCCGGCTGCTCCATTCGAGGAATTCGTGCGGATCGCTCACCCCGGAAACCGCCACGGCGCAGCGGTAGACGCCGCGGTCCAGGGTCGGCCCCGCCAGCGCGGCATAGCCGCCATAGCTCGCGCCCACGATGCACACCCGCTTGGGATCGACGGTGCCGTCCGCCGTCAGGGCGCGCACGCCGTCCGACAGGTCGGTCTGCATCTTGCGCCCCCATTCGCCGAAGCCGGCGGCCATGTGCTCCCAGCCGAAGCCGTCCGAGCCGCGGAACTGCGGCTGCAGCACCGCATAGCCGCGCGAGGCGAGCGCCTGCGCCCACCAGTCGAACTCCGGCGTGTCGCGCACCGCCGGTCCGCCGTGCGGCAGCACGATCAGGGGCAGGTTCTTCGCCGCCTTGCCCGCCGGCAAGGTGAGATAGGCCGGTATCTTGCGGCCGTCGGCGGCGCTGTAGGTGATGAACTTGACCTCCGCCACGTCGGCCGGCGCGATGTCGCCATAGACCCGGCCGAGTTCGGCCGCGCGATAGGTGTTCAGGTCGACCAGGAAATAGGCGGCGCCGCTGCGCGCCCCGTCGACCCGCACCACGACGTGCTTGCGGTCGTCGCTCCACGAGACCAGGCCGATATTCTCGCCGGGAAAGGCGCGCGTCAGGCTGTCCCAGGATTTCTGGTCGCCGTCGTCGAAGAACTTGTAGGACGTCGCGGTGCTGAGCTGCATTGTGCCGATGATACGGCGGCTGACCGGGTCGGCCAGGACGGAATCGAAATCGTTTCCGAGCGCCAGCGGCGGCTGTTCGCGGCCGTCGCTCAGGCCGATCTGCCGCTCCGTCGCGTCGCCGTTGTTCGGCACCATCATGATCAGCGAATTGCCGTCCGGCGCGATGCCCAGCACGTACGGGCTCTCGATCGAGGCATCGGTGCCGAAGGGCTTCCTGCCAGTCGCGGTCATGCGCCAGCATGAGCCGCCAGCGCCGCGTCTCCTCGTCATAATCGGTCCTGGCGATCACGTGCCGTGCTCGTCGACGTACCAGTTGCGGGTCCGCTGGTTGCCCTGCTGGATGAGTGTGGTGCGCCCGGAGGCCAGGTCGATGGTGAAGAGCGCGGGGATAGCCGGTGTTGTTCACGAAGCCGATGCCTTCGGCGAACAGCACGGTGTGGCCGTCGATCGTGCGCGATTGCGGCGGCCCCTGCACGACATTCATCGCCTTGCTGACGTTCTTGAGCAGCGCCTTGGCTTCGTGCGTGGTGACGTCATAAGCCTGCGCCAGGAAATATTCGCTGCGCGGTCCCGTTACGCCGATCGCCTTGCGCGTCATCGACATGGTGATCAGCAGGACGTCGTTGTTGGCCCAGCTCAAGTCTCGCAGCTTCTGATCGCCCGGATTGAGGCCGGCGATGATATTTTGGCCGGCAAGCGAGCGGATCGCGATGAGCTGCTTGCCGTCGTCCATGACGGCATAGGCGAGTTTGGTGCCGTCGGGCGAAATCGCCAGTTGGTCCAGCGAGGGCAGCCCCCCGTAAGCCTCCAGCGGCGCGCCCCGGGCCGCACCGATCACCGCGACAAGAAGAAAAGAAAGAATCCCCACAAACCGCCAATAGCGCATGCCCGCCCCCCGTCTCCGCCCGCCCCCTTTTAGCGCAAGGCGGCGCCTCAGGCGACGGGGCACGCCCCCGCCGTCAGTCGGCGGCGTCCGGGTCATCGGGGTATTCCAGCGCCCTCGGCATCTCGGTTTCGTCGGCGCTCTCGGCCGTGGGGGCCGGATCGACGGCTTTGGGATCGACCGAGGCATTGCGCGCCCCGTGCTGGCCGCGGCGCAAAATGCGCGCGACTTGCAGGACATAGGCGACCGTTTCGTCCGGAAGCATCTGCCCGGCCTGGCGCCGCGCCTCGACCATGCCCGGTCCGTCATTATAGGCCGCGAACAAGCCGGGATAGCCGTATTGCGCGTACAGCACGCGCAGCATCGCCGTTCCCGCCACGATGTTGTCGTGCGGGTCGTGCGGATCGCCGCCAAGGGCATAGGCCGTCCGCATCTCCTGCCAGGACGCCGGCATCAGTTGCATCAGCCCCATCGCGCCGGGACGCGAGGTTATCGGCACGCCCTCGGCGATCATCGTGCGCCCGCCGCTTTCGGCGATCATCACCGCGCGGATCCAGGCGGAGGGGACGTCGAAGCGCCGCGCGGCTTCGGTGACGAACGGATCCCAGCGCGCGATGAGAGCCTCGGCGCCCATCGCCGCTTCCTGCTGGTACACGGAGAGGGTGGCGGTGCGTTCCGCGGCCGCGGCATGCGATGCGCCGGCGAGCAGGAGGCCGGCCGCCGCGCAGGCGAGGCACAGGCCGCGAAGGGGTGTCGCCTGCATCCCGCGGCTCACTTCTTTCTCGGCAGGGGCGCGGGCGGGTAGGGCGGGAACGGGCTTTGCGACTGTACCGGCTCGGCGGCGGCCTGGGGCGGCGGCGCGACCGGCGCGGGCGACACCGGCGCGCAGACGAGAACCAGCCCGACCTTCGCGATGTCGTCGACTTCGGACGAGGACTTGTACAGGCCGACCGAACTGGCCGCTGCGGCACACTCCGCCTTGGTCGGATAGGTCGCGCCGTGGAAACTCGACGTCATGACGGGCTGGCCGGCATAGCCGTTGGAACCGATGACGTAGACAAGCAGCATCCAAAGCATGTTCGTCCCCGAAGTTCCCGCAATCCGCGCCGAGGCAATTCCCGTCGCTGCAGTCGGCGCCCTTATGCCCGAGCGCGGAAGAATTGGAAACTTAATCGCGCGCCGGCAAGCACGTCCGAGCCTGGCGATGGCGCGAGCGATCCGCTGCCTGCGTCGGATGTTTACGATGGATAGCGGCGGAACGGGAGAATCCGGCCGGCCGCTTTAACCTTAAGCGTCGCCCCACACCTCGCGGGCGACCTCCATCACCAGCCGCATCTTGGCCGCCTGCTGCTCGACCGCGATGTCGTTGCCGTGGACGGTCGAGGAGAAGCCGCATTGCGGGCTGAGCGCCATCTGCTCGACCGGCATGAACTGCGCCGCCTGGTCGATGCGGCGCAGGATGTCGTCGCGCGATTCCAGCTCGCCGAGCTTGGTGGTGATGAGGCCGAGCACGACGGTCTTGCCCTTGGGGACAAAGCGCAGCGGCGCGAAATCGCCCGAGCGCGGATCGTCATATTCGAGGAAGAAGGCGTCGATGTTCAGCTCGTTGAACATCACCTCGGCGACCGGCTCATAGCCGCCTTCCGCCGCCCAGCTCGAGCGGAAATTGCCGCGGCACAGATGGACCCCGGTCACCAGCGACTCCGGCGCCTCGGCGATCGCCGAATTGATCAGCTTGGCATAGAGCCGCGGTGCCTCGTTCGGGTCGAGCCCGCGCTTGCGCGCGTTCTCGCGCTGCTTCTCGTCGCACAGATAGGCGAGGTTGGTGTCGTCGAGCTGCAGGAAGGTCAGCCCGGCGTCGGTGAGCGACTTTACTTCCTGGCGATAGGCGGCGCCGACATCGGCGAAGAATTCGGCCATGTCGGGATAGGCCTTCTCGCTGATCCCCTCGCGCCCGGCGCGGAAGTGCAGCATGGTCGGCGAGGGGATGGTGACCTTGGGCGTCTCATTCGTCACCGACTTCAGATATTCGAAATCGGCGAGCTGGATCGGCTTGGTATGGGCGACCTTGCCCGTGACCACCATCTTGGGCGGCGCGAAATTCACGTCCTTGCCGGCGGCATGCTTGAAGGCGACCTCCATGCCGCCCTGTTCCTCGATCCCGTCGAGCTGGAGCAGGAAATCGGTATGGAAGAACTTGCGGCGGAACTCGCCGTCGGTGATCGCCTTGAAGCCAAGCTTCTCCTGGAAGGCGGCGATGGCGGCGATCGCCTCGTCCTCCGCCGCGCGCAGCGCCGCGGCATCGATCTCGCCGCGCTGGCGCCGGTCGCGGGCCTCGATCAAGGCCGGCGGGCGCAGGAAGCTGCCGACATGATCGGCGCGGAAGGGCGGCGTGGTGCGGCTTGCCATCGGTCGGGCTCCTTGAACCGGGACGCGGGCAGGCGTCCGATCCGCTCACGCTTAGCCGCAGACTTTGCACCGTGCAACTCTTGGCGGATGGGCGGCGAGGAGAGCGCCGAAACAAAGCGCGCCGGCATCCAAGCCGGCCTCAAACCTCGCCGATCAGCTTCCGGGCCGCCAGAAGGTCGATGGTCGTGGTTCCTTCTTCGAAACGGTCGGCGATCGGGCGCAGCAAGGCGGGCGCGTCGCTTCGTCGTGTTTCGCCATCCCATGATTCGCAGATGGTCAGTGCGGTGCGAAGCTCCCAGAAGACGGCGCCGAACGCACGCGCCATCGAGAGCGACGATTGCAGGATCGTCGCGCCGGCATCCCGACCGATGGATTTCGCCACCAGCCTGCCTTTCACGCGCAGAACTTCGGGCTTGCACCAATGCACGGGACTGCGCTCCGACGCTTCCAGGGCCGTCATCAAGTCCGTCGCGGCGCCGATCCGGCCCGAATCGAGGAGGGCCTCGCAGAGGTAGGCGCGGATGATGGGATGGAAGACTTCATAGTCTCCCGCCGCCAATTCGCGCAGTCCTTCCTTCACCAGCGGCGTCCCGCCATCGAAATCGCCGCGCCTGATCTGGCAGAGCCCCAGCAAGGCGAGGCCGAGACCGGCATAGACGCTGATGCCGTGGCTTCGGCAGTGATCCAGGAGATCGACGACCTCCCGCTCGACCGTGTCGAGATCGGGCTGCGACAGGAACGCGTTGAACGCGACCCAGGTCAGTGCGATGCAGCTCGGCATGGCAAGGTTGAGCTTTTGCGCTTCGAGCATGGCCTCCTCGCCCCAGCGGCGCGCTTCTTCCGGGCGCCCCTGCATCAGCGCCAGGTTCGACATGAGGCCGAGACAATCGGTGCGCCGGTCGAAACCGATCTGCTTCACCTGCGCCAGCCGGGCGCTTTCGACGTCCGTCGTCAGGGAGCGCTGAAAAAGCTGGCGCGCTTCCGCATGCCGCCCGAGGTAGTGCTTGGTAAGGCCCAGCATCCAATCGCTCATGGCGCTCGAACCCGGGTCGCCCAGCGCATCGGTCACGGCGGCGCACTTCTCGGCCAGCGCAAGCGCCTTGGCGAGGTGCGGCGACCGCAGCTCTTGCACCCAAAGCGCAAGATAGGCGGCGAGCTGGCCCGGTGCGTCTTGCAAGGCGGTTGCGGTATCCAAGGCTTTTGTCCAGGTGGATACGACCTCGCTCGGCAGGCCCTGGGTGAGGACCAGGGCGCTGGCGGTCGCCAATTCGCACAACAGCTGCTGCCGCGTCGCCACCGCGCGGGTCCGCGCCTTGTCGGCCGCCTTGCGCGTCCATAGCTGGCACTCGGCGAAAAGCGCCTTGCCGAGGAACAACGGCGCGGAGAACGCGGCCAGGTCGATGCCCAAGTCTTCATCGCCGTCGACGGCGAAGGCCCAGCGCAGCGCCGCGCGGATGTTGTCGAGATCGCCGTGCGGCAAGGGCTTCGCACCGGAAGAGGCAGCCAGCAGCGCATCGCGATAATAGACGGCATGGCGCTTGCGCAGCCGCTGCCATGTATCCGGATCGGTCATCTTCGAGGCGGCGTAGAAGCGCGTCGTGTCGAGCAAGCGATGCCGAATGCTCTCGCCGGAGATATCCGTTGACACCAGCGACTTCGCGCACAAGCCGCCGACCGCGACGAAAATCTGCTCGCCGTCGACGCCGTCGTCCGAACTCACGGCATAGGCCGCATTCGGCGTGAAGCTGCCCGCGAAAACGGAAAGCCGCTGCAGCACGATGCGTTCATGCTCGGAAAGAAGTCCGTAGCTCCAATCGAGCGTGGCATTGAGGGTCTGATGCCGCTGCGGCGCGGTCCGCCGCCCCGGCCAGCGCAGCGAAAACTGGCTGTCGAGAAGGGCCGCGGTCCCGCGTATGCCTTGGATCGCGACATGCGCCGCGGCGAGTTCGATGGCGAGCGCAATCCCCCCGAGCTTGCGGCACATGCTGGCCACAAGCAGCGCCTCGTCGTCGCTTTGTTCACGGCGCACGCCGCTGCTTTCCATGCACTGGGTGAACAGCTGGACGGCGGGAAAGCTGCGCGCCCGGTCGGCGGACATCTTGGGATCGTCGGGCGGGCTTTCGAGCGGCGGAAGCTGCACCACGATTTCGCCCGAGGTTCGCAAGGCCTCCCGGCTCGTGGCCAGGAGATGCATGTCGGGAAGCTCCTCGAACAACCGCTCGGCAAGCGGCGCCGCCGCGTCGATGAGATGCTCGACGCCGTCGAGCACGAGCAGAATGCGCTTGCCGCCGAGCTGCGCGATGATGCTCGGGATGGGATCGTCGGACTGGACCGGCAGCCCGAAGGCCGACGCGACCGCGCCGGCGAGCAGGCGCTGATCGGCGAGCGGCCCCAGTTCGACGAAGCAGACCGCGCCCCGGAATTCCTGCACAGCGGTGTGTGCGACGGTGAGAGCCACCGTCGTCTTGCCGATCCCGCCGGCGCCGACGATGGTCACGAAGCGGTTGGACCTGAGCCGTTCTTGGATCCTGCTCACGGTCTCCTCCCGGCCGACCATTCGCTCGAGGCGCGGCGGAAGCGGATAATGGGCGTCCAGGGGCGGCGGGGTCCGCTCGGCTGCGGCGCCCGCCTCGCGCGCGACCAAGGCCGTCAGGCTGTAGCCGCGGCCCGGTACGGTCCGCAGATAGCTCGCCGCGTCGCCGTCGATGTTCAGCGCCTTGCGCAACGCCGCGATATGCACGCGCAAGGTGATCTCTTCCACCGAAAGGCCGGGCCAGACCCTCGCCAGCAATTCCTTTTGGCTGACGATCTCGCCGGGGCGTTCGAGCAGCGCGTTCAGGATGTCGAACGCGCGGCTGCCGAGCCGGATCGGCTCGTCGGCTTTTTTGAGGACGCGCTCGGTTGGAAACAGCCGAAAGGGCCCGAAGGCGATGACGTCGGGCACGGCTTGATCACGGTCGAGCGGATGCTGCATCGGCGCAAATTTCAGCGTCGGCCGCAATTCGAACGATACGACATGATGCGCAGTATCGGCGGGAACTATCGGAAAATCGAGGAATGTTTCTCAAAACCGGGAAAAAAGCTTGCCGAGCCGGACGGGGAATGTTGCGGGCCGACGCGATCCGACACCGGAACCTGATTTGCCAAGCTTACGGTCGAATGCGCTCGCTTTTGGATGTGTGAGAACCCACGATGCGCGTTGCGCGCGGGTTCGGGGCAGGCTCGGCCGCGAGAAGAGACCCTTCTGACCCTGTGCTTTAAAAAGCGACAGGATTCTGGCGGACAGGGAGGGATTCGAACCCTCGAACGGCTTTCACCGTTACACACTTTCCAGGCGTGCGCCTTAAACCACTCGGCCACCTGTCCGGGGAAGCTCTGCGCCGGAAACGACTGCACAGGGCAGGGGCGCGAAATATCCCTCCTGCGCCGCAAATGCAAACCGGCCGCCCGGTCAGCGCGCCGGCACCGGCCGGGGCGCGAAGGGAACCCGTCCGGTTTCCCGAATCGCCGTCGCGCCCAGCGCCCCTTCGACCAGTTCATAGCCCATCAGGGCAAAGACCCGCCGTCCGATGAAGATCGGCCGCGCATTGCCGTACCAGTCGACGCAGGACGCGACGCATTGGTCGTCCGCCAGCCGCGTCTCGTCGGCTGCCAATTCGCCCAGCGGCGCGAAGTGTCCGGCGCTGCGGCGCAGGAACGTCACCGCGGCGGAATCCTCCGTCAGTTGCCGGTAGGCCGGCCGCGCCGGCCGCGTGATCGGCAGGCCGAGCACGCCGTTGCCCGCGCCGTCCTCCGGATGGAAGAAGAAGCCGTGGCTGCGGGTCTCCGCTTGCGCCGCGCCGTTCTGGACATAGCGGTCGCCGAGCGCCGGCGCCGCCCCGGGCGCGAGGTCGACCGCCGAGAAGTAGAGGTTGTTGGCATCGCTGCCCACGACCACGGCATCGCGGCCGATGATCTCGATACGGTCGACGCCATGCGGCAGGGGAAGCTGCGCCACCGCGCCGCCGTTGATGGGCGCGGCATAGATCGTGGAAGCGGCGTTCTGCGGCCGGCCCCAGCCATTGCCCACGCCGTAGAGCACATAGTCGCCGACGAAGCGGTTGTGGAAATCGTAGCCCTCGGATGTCAGCGGCAGCAGGCGGTAATGCGGCTTGCCGGGCTCGTGCAGCCCGTCGCCGAACGCGGACAGCGGCAGGCGCAGCAGGCCGACCGCGCCCGACGTCCGTTCCGGCGCCCACATCGCATCGCCCTCGCCCTCCGATCGTACCAGCACGTTCAGCACGCCGGCGTCCTCGCGGAACGAGAACTGGTCGACCGGGGCGCCGCGCACGCCGGTCGCGGTCGGGGCGCCGCCGTCGAGCGGCAGGCGGTAGACCAGCGACGGCGCCCGCCTGCCGCGCTCCCCGTCGCGCCAATAGGGCGACAGCCACACATACACCGCATGCGTCGAGACGTAGAAGGTGCGGCTCTCCGGCCCGAACACGCTCGTCGCCTTGCAGCCCAGCACCGCCGCCGCCAGGTCGCAGGACACCACCGTGTGCACCGCTTCGATCTGGTCGTAGGGCAGGTTGGGCGGCAAGTAGACTTCGCGCGCCGTGCCGATGCGCTCGAAGCGTCCACCGCCCTCCTCTTTGGGATTCCAGCGCCGCAGCGCCGGCAGGGCCTCGAACGGATCGGCGTCGCCATAGGGCAGATAGCGCGGCGAATAGACGATCAGCCGGCTGCCGATCAGCCGCGAGGCATAGTTGCGCGCCGAGTAGTAGTCGTTGGAGCGAAGCTGATAGGCGTCCTGGAAGGCGAGGCGGCCCTTGTCGTCGATCCGGAAGCGGTCGATCTGCGTGCCGCCGCGGCCATAGCTGTAGCCGATGACGACGATGCGGTCGCCGGCGATCAGCATCTCGTCGTACCAGTCGCCGCGCGCGTCGACCCCCGGCGGATAGGCGTTGATCGAATCGACCGGATGCAGCCCGTCCAGCGCGATGGTGAACAGCCGGCCGCGGCGCAGCACCACCAGCGTGTCGCCGTGCAGCTTGACGATGTCGCCTTCGTCGACGCCGGCTTCCTGGACGTTGGTGATGCCCGGCTGAGGGGCCCCGGCGGCCGTCACGACGACGGACTCGGCCGGCGCGGACGGCGTCGCCATGGCCGGCGCGGGCATTGGCGGATAGCGGCGTGCCAGCCGCCGCATGAAGCGACGCAGCTCCCAGTCCGATCCGAATGCCTTCAGGGTCGGGCGCTCCGCGGCCTGCGCCGCGATCGTGCGCGACAACCGGTCGGCCACCGGCGCCGCCAGCAGCGCGGCCAGCGCGCCCAGGACGATGCAGCCGGCGAGCAGGAGCCTCGTTCGATTGCGCCTTGCCATGCCGGCCCCTCTTTTTCCCGCGTCCGCCCGACTCGGAGAACGGCGCGAAGCCTGTTGGGCGCGGGTGGCGAATTCAAGGCGAGCGCAAAGCAAAAGGGCGGCTCTTGCGGGCCGCCCTTTCGCAATCCGATGGCGTCCGGTCCTAGTCGGTGCCGGCGCGGCCGAGGCCGAGGTCGTGCTCGGCGGCCACGATGGAGATCGTGTAGCCCGCGGCGACGTCGAACAGGCACATGATCATGATGAAAAAGAACGGCGTCGTGGCGAAGCCCTTGAGCGTGATGAACTCGATCAGCGCCACGATGAAGGTGATCAGCGACAGGCCGTGATTGATGATCTCGCGGCTGGTCGTGCGCGTCGCCTTGACCACTTCGACGAACAAGAGCGCCAGGGTCAGAAGCACCAGGAAGTCGCCGAAGCTGAACTTCCAGTCGTCGCCGGAGAACATGCGGATGGTGAGGGCATGCTGGATGCTCAGCGCGTCCTGCAGGTTCACGTGCATGATCACGCCGCCGCCCAGCGCGATCAGGTTATAGAGAATGACCGGCAGCAGAAGCAGCGGAAATAGGCGAAGCATGTTGGTTCTCCCCGACAGGCATGTCCGGCCGCCCGGAACACGCATCCATTACACCGGCCGATAACGGCCACGTGAACTTTGTATCATATTGGGGCGAAAAAGGGGCATCCAAAGCGGTTTTGGTTAAACCCCGGGGCCGCCGCGGCGGCGGTCGCGCTGGATCATATATATATTGCGCAGATAGATCGGGAGCGGCATGGCTTGGCCCAGGACCAGCGGCCAGGCATGCAGGTGGATGGCGTAAACAAAGCTGATCAGGCCGCCGACGACGCTGACATACCAGAACGTGATCGGCACGACGCTGTGCCCGGCCTGCTCGCTGCGCAGCCACTGGATGAGAAAGCGCACCCCGAACACCGCCTGGCCGAGAAAGCCGACGGCGAGCCACAGCGTGTCGTAGGGTTGGGTTTGGGCGTGTTGCAGCCAGAGCCAGATGCCGTTCATCAAATTTCCCGGACGGCGGCGGGCTGCTTGGCCCGCCGCTGCAGCCAGCGGACGCCGAACAGGTCCGAGATCCCCACCATGGCGCGGCCGAAATTGGTGTACTTCGACACCCCGTGCATGCGGGCGCGGTCGTTCACGTCGACGAAGCGCGCCTCATAGCCTTCGCGCAGCACCAGCGTGATGAAGTAGCGGTGGTAGTTGTCGAAGAACGGCAGGCTGAGAAGCACCTCGCGGCGGAAGGCTTTGAGGCCGCAGGCCGTGTCGGTGGCCTGGTCGTTCAGCATCCAGCGGCGGAACCCGTTGGCCAGCCGCGACGCGACCTTGCGGCTTGCCGTGTCCTGGCGCCGCGCCCCGCGCACCCCGGCGACGATGCCGATGCGCTTGCCGGGATCGGCGGCGAAGGGCGCGATCAGCCTTGCGATATCCTGGGGGTCGTTCTGGCCGTCGCCGTCGAAGGTCACGACGATCTCGCCGCGCGCCGCGCGCGCGCCGTTCAGCACGGCGCGGCTCTTCTCGGCGTTGCGCTCGTGCCGAAGCACGCGCAGCATCGGCAGCTCGCCTTTCAGCGCGGCCAGCGCCGCGGCGGTGCCGTCGGTCGAGCCGTCGTCGATGAAGATGATCTCGGCGTCCATCCCGGCCAGCGCCCCGGCCAGCTCGCGCGCGACCGGGGCGACATTGTCGACCTCGTTCTTGCACGGGATGACGATGGACAGGCCGATTGCCATGAAATGAACGCTTCCGTTTCGCGATGTGTCCCGGGGCGGCTTGCGCCTGGGACCGCGTCCGAAGCCGGTCGCTTTGCCGCAACGCGGACCTTATACAAGGCTGTGCCGACTGGGAAAAGACCTGTATCGGTGTGGCGTTAACGGCGGGCTTGCCCCGGTCCAGGAGCGGTTCGATGAGCGAAACGGCGCTAGCGCAAACGGTGTCTCCGCAGGCGATGTCGGGCGCGCTCGCCAGGCTCGCCGGCCGCTGGCCGGCGCTGTCCCTGATCGTGCTGTGCGTCGCGCTGTGGCTTCCCGGAATCCTGGCGCTGCCGCCGCTGGACCGCGACGAGAGCCGCTTCGCCCAGGCCTCGCGCCAGATGCTCGAAACCTCCAACTTCATCGACATCCGCTTCGGCCACGTCCCCCGCTACAAGAAGCCGATCGGAATCTACTGGCTTCAGGCGGCGACCACCGCGGTCGCGGGGCTGGGCGACCGCAGCCTGATCTGGACCTACCGCCTGGCCTCGCTGCTCGGCGGCCTCGCCGCGGTGCTGCTGACCTTCTGGTGCGTGCGGGCCTTCGCGCCGCCGGCGGCCGCCTGGCTCGCGGCGGCGCTGCTCGGTTCGACCGTGCTGCTGACCGCCGAAGCGACCATCGCCACCACCGATGCCGCCCAGCTCGCGGCGGTGATGGGGGCGATGAGCGTCCTCCTCCGCGTCTACCGCGCGGCGCGCGATCCGGCGCAGGCGATGCCGTCGACGCGGCTGGTCCTGCTGGGCTGGGCCGCGTTCGCCGCCGGCATCCTGATCAAGGGCCCGGTCGTGCCGGCCGTCGCCGCGCTCACCGTCCTAGCCCTCGTGGCGTGGGACCGCGACTGGCGCTGGCTGAAAGCGCTGAAGCCGCTCTGGGGTCTGGGGCTGACGATCCTGATCGTCGCGCCCTGGGCGATCGCCATCGCGCTGCAGAGCCAGGGCCAGTTCTACCAGCTCGCCCTCGGACAGGATCTCTTCCCCAAGCTCGAGGGCGGCCAGGAAACCCATGGCGCGTGGCCCGGCTACTATCTCGCGCTGTCGACGATCGCCTTGTGGCCCGCGATCCTCTTCGTGCTGCCGGCTCTGTGGCTGGCCTGGCGCCATCGCGCCGAGCCGGTGATTCGATTCCTCCTCGCCTGGGCCGGCGCCTGCTGGCTTCTGTTCGAACTGGTGCCGACCAAGCTTCCCCACTACGTCCTGCCAGCCTATCCGCCGCTCGTGATGTTGGCGGCGCTCTGGATCCTGGCGCCTCGCGACGAAACGGCGCCGCGCTGGCAGGCGGTGGCCGGCGGCGCCGCGGCGGTGCAATTCGCCATCGGGCTCGCGGCCCTGGTCGCCGCGCCGATCGTTGCCCCGCACTTCTATGGCGGCGGCACGCAAGGATGGCTGGTCGCGGTCGCCGCGCTCGGCGGCGCGGTGGGATTGGCCGCGCTCGCGGCGCGCTGGCGGGGCAGGCCGCTCCTGGCCGCGGCCGTCGGGGTCTGTGCCACCCTGATACTTTATCCCCTGATCACGGCGGGCGCCGCGCCCGGCCTCGCGACGATCTGGGTCAGCCCGCGCGTCGCCGCTTTGGTGAGCAAACATGCGGTTGCGGGCGATCCGCCGCCGGTCCTCGCCGGCTACACCGAGCCCAGCCTGGTCTTCCTCCTCGGCACCGAGACGCGTCTGACCGACGGCACCGGCGCGGCCGAGGTCGGCGCCTATCAGGGCGGCCTCGCCGTGATCGAGGATCGCGAGCGGCCGGCCTTCCTCGCCCACCTCGCGGAACTCGAAGCCGATGCGGTCAAGGTCGATGCGCTGGACGGCCTCAACTACTCGCGGGGCAAGCGGGTGCACATCACCCTCTACCGCGTCACCGCGACTCACGACGTGACCGTCCCGCCCGCCGAGTGAGGCCGTCCGGTCACAGACCTCACTTTTTCATTCACAGGGACGTTGAGGGCGGGGCGCCCCCTCGAAGGGCGGCACCGGCGGCGCAAACCGCGGCACCGTTCTGCGCCGCAGCGCCGCTCGCAAGCCCGTAAAACGCGATTCGCGGAATCGATCTAAGCACGATTCGGCAAGGCTTAGATGAAAAGGCGCGGCGCGCGATCCTGCCGCCGCCGCGCCGCGCCGGTTTTCATCCGTACACGTCGTAATCGGCGGGCGGCATGGCCGTTTCGGCAGCGGGACGAGGGGGTTGTGCCGGACCGGTCGATGCGCGTCACTCTTGACGACTGCAATTAAGGCTCTAAATATCTTTCGCGTTGTTGCGCCCGTTGATGGGGAGTCGTTGGGGCTTTCGCGTGGGCAGCAACTTCGGAGCGTCTAATCGGACGATGAGTCTCCAGATAGCGCGGGGGCGTGAAGCCAAGCCTCCGCTACGGTCGATCCGGCCTAGACCGGACGCCCGCCCCCAACTGAAGGAAGCGATACCGGCAACCACGGTAGCCCTCGCGCCATCCGCGAAGAAGGCAGCCCTCCGCTTCCCCGTCAGCCCCGACACCCGCGCCTTCTATAAAGAGTTCTATCCCGGCACCTCGACGCTCGAATGGAACGACTGGCGCTGGCAGATGCGCAGCCGCATCCGCACCCTGGAAGAGCTGACCCGCATCTTCCGCCTTTCCGCCGACGAGCATGACGCGGTCGCCCGCCACACCGGCTCGCTCCCGGTCGGCATCACGCCCTATTACGCCAGCCTGATGGACCGCAAGGACCCGTCCGAGCCGCTGCGCCGCACCCACATCACCACCGGCGGCGAGTACATCCGCACCGCCGGCGAGGACAACGACCCCCTGGCCGAGGACCACGACACCGTCGTGCCCGGCATCGTCCACCGCTATCCCGACCGCGTCCTGTTCCTGACCACCGGCACCTGCTCGACCTATTGCCGCTACTGCACGCGCGCCCGCGTCGTCGGTAATCCGGGCGGCGAGTACAATTTCTCGATGAAGCAGTGGGAGCAGGCGCTGGGTTATCTCGAGGCCCATACCGAGGTCCGCGACGTCCTGCTCTCGGGCGGCGACCCTCTCACCATCGGCGACGACAAGCTCGACTGGCTGCTCGGGCGCCTGCGCGCCATCAAGCATATCGAGTTCCTGCGCATCGGCACCAAGATCCCGATGGTCCTGCCGCAGCGCATCACTAAGAACTTCGTCGCGATCCTCAAGAAATACCATCCCCTGTGGATGAGCATCCACGTCACCCATCCCAAGGAGCTGACGGAGGAGACCACCGAATCGACCGCCCGCCTCGCCGATGCCGGCATCCCGCTCGGCAGCCAGACGGTGCTGATGAAGGGCATCAACGACGACATCGAGGTCATGCGGCCGATGATGCAGGGCCTGCTGAAGCGCCGGGTCCGCCCCTACTACCTCTATCAATGCGATCCGATCAGCGGCTCGGCCCATTTCCGCACCACGGTCGAGAAGGGGCTGGAGATCATCGACGGCCTGCGCGGTCACACCACCGGCTATGCCACGCCGATCTTCGCGGTCGATGCGCCGGGCGGCGGCGGCAAGATTCAGTTGGCCCCGAACTATGTGATGGGGCGCGACGGCGACAACCTGTTGCTGCGCAATTTCGAGGGCAGGACCTACACCTACCCCGATCCGGGCGGCACGCTGGGCGCCGGCAAGTAAGAAGTAGAGAGACCTATGCCAACACCTCACCTCCTCGTTTCGGGGAGGTTGAACCGTTTGACCTACCTCCCCCTCGCGGGGGCCGGTAGCGTCGGCGTACCGGCGCTCCTTGAGCGTCAGCGAAAGGAGCCGGGTCGCATCGCCGAATTTCGACCCTGCTCCGCTTCGCTTCGCGTCCGTACGCTGTCGCTACGGACCCCCGCGAGGGCGAGGTAGAAGATGCTCCGCATCGGCCTCACCTACGACCTGCGCTCCGACTACCTCGCTTTAGGCTACAGCGAGGAAGACACCGCCGAATTCGACAGCGAGATCACCATCCACGCCCTGCGCGACGCCCTCGCCGGCCTCGGCTACGACCCCGTCCTGGTCGGCAATGTGAAGGCGCTGACCACGCGCCTCGCCGCCGGCGAGCGCTGGGACGGGGTGTTCAATTTCTGCGAGGGCCTCCACGGCGTCAGCCGCGAGGCCCAGGTGCCGGCCCTGCTCGAAGCCTATGACATCCCCTACGTATTCTCCGATCCCCTCACCATGGCGCTGACCCTCGACAAAGCGATGTGCAAGCGGGTGGTGCGCGATTGCGGCGTGCCGACCGCCGCTTTCGCCGTGATCGCGCGGCTGGAGGACGTCGCCCAGATCGCGCTCCCCTTCCCGCTGTTCCTCAAGCCGGTCGCCGAGGGCTCCGGCAAGGGCATCGACACCAACAACAAGGTGAACAGCCGCCAGGCGATGGAAGCGACCGCCGCCGACCTGCTGGCGCGCTTCCGTCAGCCCGTCCTGGTCGAGACCTATCTGCCGGGCCGCGAGTTCACCGTCGGCATCACCGGCACCGGCGACGACGCGGTCGTCCTCGGCGTCAGCGAGATCGTGCCGCTCGCCGGCTATCACGGCGACGGCTACGGCCTCGTCAACAAGGAAGACTGGCACGGCCGCCTCGACATCGTCGGCGCCCCGCCCGCCGATGCGAAGGCCGCCGGCGCGGTCGCGCTCGCCGCCTGGAAATGCCTCAGATGCCGCGACGGCGGGCGAATCGACATACGCTACGACGCGAACGACAGGCCGCATTTCATCGAAGTGAATCCGGTGGCGGGCCTCAGACCGGAATATTCGGACATGTGCTTCATCGCGGCCCGCGAAGGCCTCTCCTATCAGGCGCTGATCGGCAAGATCATGGCCTCGTTCCGCAAGCGCTATCCGTCCTTGGGGGTGACATGAAGATCCTGGTCCTGCATTCCGACATCGCGCCCGACGCCCCGCCCGAGGAGATCGACACCATCACCTCCGCCAAGGCCGTCGCCGAGGCCCTGGTCAAGCACGGGCACGAGGCGCCGCTGGCGCCGTTCACCACCGATCCCGGCCGCCTCGCGGCGCTGCTCGGGCACCACAAGGCCGACGTCGTGTTCAACATGGTCGAGGGCGTCGACGGCCTGGGCGCGCTCGCCCCCATCGCGCCGCGCATGCTCGACGAGGCCGGGGTGATCTTCACCGGCGTCGACTACACCGCCATGGCGGTGACCTCCGACAAGCCGCTGACCAAGCGCAAGATGCGCGAGGCCGGCATCGCCACCGCCGACTGGTGCGAGCCGCCGGACTGGGCGGGCCTCGCCGAGAAGAAATACATCGTCAAATCGGTGCTGGAAGACGCCTCGGTCGGGCTCGACGACGGCTGCGTCGTGTTCGGCGCGGAAGGTGTCCGGCGCCGCGCCGAGGAGAGCGCGCTGCGCCATGGCGGCAAATGGTTCGCCGAGGAATATATCGACGGCCGCGAATACAACATCTCGATGATGGAAGGCGCTGACGGCGAGCCCATCGTCATGCCGCTGGCCGAGATGCGCTTCGACGACTGGCCGTCCGACAAGCCGCGCATCGTCGGTTACGGCGCCAAATGGGACGAGAGCCTGGACATCAACGACCAGATGATCCGCGACTTCGATACCGAGAAGAACGATCCGGTGCTGGCCGCCAAGCTGAAAAGCGCCTGCACAAGGGTATGGAAGCTGTTCGGCTTCACCGGCTATGTCCGGGTCGATTTCCGCGTCACGCCGGAAGGCGAGCCCTTGGTGCTTGAGATCAACACCAATCCCTGCATCGCCCCCGATGCCGGCTTCGCCGCCGCCGGCGAGCAGCTCGGCATTCCCTACGACCAGCTCATCGTCAAGCTGGTGGACAACGCGCTGATGGGCGCGCGGCCGTGACCGTCCTGCGCCTCAGCCGCGATTACGTTTGCGTGCAAGGCGCCCCGGTCATCCACGCCGTCGATACTGCGATCTTCGAGCATCGCTATTTCGCGCGCTGCATGGCGTGCGATTTCTGCGGCGACCAGTGCTGCTCCTACGGCGTCGACATCGACCTCGGCAACGTCGCGCGGCTGAACGCGCTGGGCGACGATTTCGCCGCCCGCATCGCGGCGCCGCGAAGCGATTGGTTCACCGCCGACGTGGTCGAGGACCCTGAATTCCCCACCGGCCGCCACGTCCGCACCAGGGAGCAGGGCGGCCGGTGCGTCTTCCTCAACCCGAAAGGCCGCGGCTGCCAGATCCACGGCTACGCTGTCGAGAACGGCATCGACTACCACACCCTCAAGCCGATCGTTTCGACGCTCTTCCCCACCACCTTCAATCACGGCGTCCTCGAGGCCAGCAGCGAAGTCCTCGACAAAAGCCTCGCCTGCGCCGGCGACGGGCCGACGGTGTATGAGGGCGCGCGGGACGAATTGAAGTATTATTTTGGCGAAGCGTTTGTGGCAGAACTGGATGCCCTGAAATCAAAACAAAAGTTGTCATCCCCGGCGAGCGCGCTCTTCGCGCGCGAGGGAAGGGGACCCAGGTAGGAAAATACCATCACGGTATTTCCCACCTGGTTCCCCTTCCCTCGCTCCGCTTCGCTATGCTCGCCGGGGATGACATCTATTTTATAGCCTGCACCAAATCGTTTTACCCCCGCAAACAAACTTCCAAATCCCCCGCGCATCTTGAACACCCGTGGATAAGGTGTCTCAAAACACTGCTCGTTTCGTTGAATCCCTTCGCGAATAATAATTCCTTGTCCCCATCTGATTTTCTCTTGCCGCCGCGCCTATCTCGACTCCGTGGCCCGCGCCGGAGGAGGCGATGAACTAACCGCGTGCAGCATGAGCACAGACAGGTCCAGGTGCGCGCTCGTGCTCACCGGCCGCCGCGGCACTTGTGGTTCCCGCTTCCTCCGGAAGGTCTGGCAGCACAAGGCGCGGGGGCAGCGGGCTGTGGGATTGAAGCGAGGGTGCTTGTCGGTCGGGCCGGATGCGGCTGGCCGCTGGCCGCCGCGCGGGTAGATCAGGGGCGGATCGCGCGACGATTCCGCCCTTTATTTATGGGGCTGGAGTGAGTTGCTTTCTGTTGGAGCAAAAAGGTTGTCATCCCCGGCGAGCGTAGCGAAGCGGAGCGAGGGAAGGGGACCCAGGCCCATCAGCCGCACCGGTGCTTGCAATTACGACCTGGGTCCCCTTCCCCTCGCTGCGCTCGGCCGGGGATGACAGCCTATTTGAATGGATATACTAGAATGCAACCTGTCCTAAACCGCCTCGACCCGGCTCGCCAGTTCGCGTCCGGCGCGGTGCTCGCGCCAGGCGATGAAGACGCCGGCGGCGGTCACCACCGCGGCGCCGATCAGCACCAGCAGCGCCGGCACCTCGCCGAAGATCGCGAAGCCGAACGCCACCGCCCAGATCATCGCGCTGTAGTCGAACGGCGCCAGCAGCGAAGGCTCGGCATAGCGGTAGCTGAACGTCATGCCGATCTGGCCGAAGCCGCCGGCGACGCCGGCCGCCGCCAGCCAGGCCGCGGCGCCCCAGCTCAGCGGCGCCCGCCACCAGATCAGGCTCACGGCGCCGACCACGGTGCACAGCGACATGAAGTAGAACACGATGGTTTCGCTCTTCTCCGTCGCGCTCATCTGGCGGATGTAGATGACGACGAAAGCCGAGACCAGGGCGCTGCCCAGCGCCAGGCCGGCGCCGGCCGAGAAGCCGTGCGCCGCGATGCCGAGCACGCCGCCATGCGGCTCGATCATCATCATCACCCCGGCGAAGCCGATCGCCACCGCGGCGCCGCGATAGGGACCGACCGTTTCCTTGAGCACCAGCGCCGCCAGCACCACCGCGAAGATCGGCTGCACGAAGCCGAAGGCGGTGATGTCGGCCAGGGGCAGGACTTTGAGCGCCGCGAAATTGAGGAACATGCCGGTCGCCCCCACCGCCGAGCGCACGATGTGCAGCAGCGGCCGCTCCGTCCGCATCATCGGCCCGATGCCGACCGTGTAATGCGCCAGCACGAACAGCGGGAACAGCGCGAAGAAGGCGCGGAACAGCACGACTTCGCCTACCGGCACGCTGCCCGCCAGCTTGATGCCGACATATTGCAGGCCGAAGGCGAGGGTGGCGCCGATCTTCAGCGCGATGCCGCGGGTGCTGTGCTGCATGGGCCGAGCCTACAGCCAGCCCCGGCGCTTGAACCACACATAAGGCAGGATGCCCGAGATCACGATGACGACCAGCGCCAGCGGATAGCCGAAGCTCTCGCCCAGTTCCGGCATGAAGTGGAAGTTCATGCCCCAGATCGAGGCGAACAGGGTGGGCGGCAGGAACACGATCGCCGCCACCGACATGATCTTGATGATGTTGTTCTGGTCGATGTTGATCAGGCCCAGCGTCGCGTCGAGCAGGTAGTTGAGCTTGCCGCCCAGGAACGTCGTGTGGTCCTGCAGCGACTGCACGTCGCGCGTCAGCGTCTTGATGTGGACGCGCACTTCCTTGTTGGGCTTGCCGTCCATCGTCGGGGTCAGGAACGACAGCACCCGGCTGATCGACAACAGGCTCTCGCGCATCTTGCCGGTCAGATCGTGCTTGCGCCCCAGCCGCCGCAGCACGTTCTGGAAGTCTTTGGACTGCATGATCTTGTCTTCATGCGGCTGGAAAATCTCCCGCGACACCACCTCGATCTCGGACCCGGCGCGCTCCAGGACGTCGGCCATGCGGTCGACGATGATGTCGAGCAGGTTCATCAGCACCATCTCGGCGCGCTGCGGATTGGCGCTGCCGCGCTCGCAGCGCGCCGCGAAGGTCTTGAACGGCTGCGGATCGATGTAGCGGATGGTGACCAGCTTGTCCTGGGTCAGCACGAAGCTGACGACGTCGGCGACCGGGTTGTCGGTCTCGGAATTGGAGAGGATCATCGCGGTCAGGAAGATGCCGCCGTCCTCCTGGTAGAGCCGGCTGGAGACCTCGATCTCCTCCATGTCGGCGCGGGTCGGCATTTCCATCGCGACCATGGCGCTGACCTTGCGGCGCTCCTCGTTGGTCGGGCTGAGCAGGTCGATCCACACCGCGTCGGCCGGAATCGCATCGCCTTCCGAAAGGACAACGCCTTTCAGGCCGCCGTTCTGCTGCTGATAGATCTTCAGCATGCGAGGTCTCGCGTATCGAATGCCAAGCGAATTAAGGCTTGCATCCGGTGCCCGCCGGACGCGGCCGGACCATAGTCCCGGGGGCGGAACGCTGCCAACCCCTTTTCGCCCGCTGTGCGGCGATATGCGCCCAGCCGTGGTCCGAACGGATCGCGGCGCATAGGCCGGATCGCCGAAATCGTTCTACGCTGGTGTCATTGCTGAAGAGGTCCGCCATGTCCGTTCCCGTTTTCGCCGATGTCGAAGCCGCCGCCGCTCGGATCGCGCCTTACGCCGTACGCACGCCGTTGCTCGAGAACAGGGAGCTCAACGCCCGCGTCGGCGGCCGCGTCTTCCTCAAGCCCGAAATGTTCCAGCACACCGGGTCGTTCAAGTTTCGCGGCGCCGTCAACACCGTGCTCCAGATACCGCCGGACAAGCGCGCCGGCGGCGTGGTCGCGTTTTCCTCCGGCAATCATGCGCAAGGGGTGGCCGCGGCGGCGGCGCTGTTCGGCTTGACAGCCATCATCGTCATGCCCAAAGACGCCCCGGCCGCGAAGATCGCCGGCACCCGCCGGCTCGGCGCCGAGGTCGTCTTCTACGATCGCCTGACCGACGACCGCGAGGCCATCGCGCGCGCGATCGTGGAGCGCAGCGGTGCGACCCTGATCGAGCCGTTCGACAACGCCCGGGTTGTGGCCGGGCAGGGGACGATGGGTCTGGAGATCGCCGCCGACGCCAAAGCCCTTGGCGTTACCCTCGACGCGGTGCTGACGCCCTGCGGCGGCGGCGGTCTCGTCACCGGCGTCGCGCTGGCATTGTCCGGGGCCAGTCCCGGAACCGAGGTTACCGGCGTCGAACCGGAGCGCTTCGACGGCATGCGGCGGTCGCTGGCGGCCGGGGAGCGCGTCCAGGCGCCGGGCGGCGCCCTGTCGATCGCCGATGCCCTGATGGCGCCCAAGCCGGGCGCGATCCCCTTCGCGCTCGCGAAAAATATATTGTCGGGCGCCGTCGCTGTGACCGATGCCGAGCTGGAGCGGGCGGTCAGTTTTGCCTTCCAGAGGTTGAAATTGGTGGTGGAACCGGGGGGTGCGGCGGCGCTGGCGGCCCTGCTGGCAGGCCGGTTTGATGCGAAAAACAAGGCTCTTGCCGTCGTCCTGACCGGCGGCAACTGCGATATCGCTACGGTTGCATCCTGCTGTGCCGCGGTCACCGATCCGTAACGTCCGTCGGTTACCATTTCGTCGACTTGCCGCTTTTATTATCCACAAGAAGATGATTAGGATTAGGCAAGCATAATAAGTCGGGCGTTGGGGTTTTCATGGACGAGGGGCAGCGTAGCGGTTCATACCGCTATGCAACGTCGATAGCGATTTTGGTGGTGACGCTGGCCTTCGTTGGCTGCGGCGCCTTGACCCTCCTCCCGCGCCAACCCGACTCCGCGACGCAAATCAAATCCCTGAAAGATCTGTCTTCCGCCTATGCCCGCATCCAGCCGGGCAAGACCCGCGCCTCGCAGCTCGCCGCCCTCGGCTTCGACAGCGCGACGCCCAATGTCGAAGTGCTATCCTATTTCGGCGTGATGGAACGCTTCATGCCGCGCGACTCCATGGGCTTCGACCGCCTCAACGCCGCGCTGCGCAATTGCATCATAGAGGCGCGCGATCATTGCAGAGCGCTGGTGTTCAAGCCCAGCGGAAGCCATGCCCGTGGCGGCGGCATGCTCGCCGCGATCGGGCTCGCCTCGGCCGCCGCCGCCGGACAGGAACCGGAAGTGACGCTGATCGTGCAGAACGGCCGCGTCGCCTACAAGATGATGACCGGCTTGCCCCAGGCACCCGCCGCCCGCCGTGTCGCCACCCCGGCCGCGCCGCGTGCCGCCGCCCCCGTCCTGACGCCGGTGGCCTATCGCTCGGTGTACTAGGTCATCGGTCTGACGATGGCCGGCGCTAGCGTGGCGCCAGGACCATCATCATCTGGCGGCCTTCCATCTTCGGCCATTGCTCCATCTTGGCGACCGGTTCGACGTCCTTGTGGACGCGGTTGAGCAGGTCCATGCCGAGATTCTGGTGCGCCATCTCGCGGCCGCGGAAGCGCAGGGTGACCTTCACCTTGTCGCCCTCGTCGAAGAAGCGCCGCATCTGCTTCATCTTGGTGTCGTAGTCGTGGTCGTCGATCGTCGGGCGCATCTTGATCTCCTTGATCTCGATGACCTTCTGCTTCTTGCGCGCCTCGGCGGCCTTCTTCTGCTGTTCGTATTTGTACTTGCCGTAGTCCATCAATTTGACCACGGGAGGCTTGGCCTCTGGAGACACTTCGACGAGGTCGAAGCCCTTTTCTTCCGCGATGGCGCGCCCTTCGTCGAGACCGATTTCGCCATACTTATGGCCGTCGTCTCCGATCAGAAGAATGGTGCGCGAGAAGATCTCCTCATTGACACGGGGTCCGTCCTTGGCTGGCGCCTTGTCCGGCTGCTGAAAACGTCTGGGGACTATGACTCTCTCCTGTTGCGAGCCGACGCGAAAACGCATCTCGCGAGGACCTTGACCTGTGCCTCGCGAAACGATGTCCGGTTCAGGGGCGTGGGTGTGTGTCCTCAATGCGTCGCGCGGGCGACGGTTGACCCCTTAAGAATAGGCGCAAATGCTGGATTCGCAAGGGCTATTCGGCCACATCCACGCGGGATTCGGCTTCCCTTTTTATCCGTTCTATGACGGTTTCGACCGGCATCGGCCCCAAATCCTTGCCCGAGCGCAGGCGGACGGCGACCTTGCCTTCCGCCGCCTCGCGTTCGCCGACCACCAGCATGTAGGGGATCTTCTGCAACTGGGCGTCGCGGATCTTCTTCTGCATCCGCTCGTTGGCGAGATCGATGTCGACGCGCAGCCCGGCGGTTCCATTGACCACCGGCGCCTGGAAGATCCGGTCCACGACCTTGTGGGCGTAGTCGGTCGCCTTCTCGCTGATCGGGATGACGCGCGCCTGCACCGGCGCCAGCCAGGTCGGGAAGTTGCCGGCATAATGTTCGATCAGGAAGGCGGTGAATCGCTCATGGCTGCCCAGCGGCGCGCGATGGATCACATAGACCGGATGCTCGTGCCCGTCCTCGCCGATATAGGTCAGCCCGAAGGTCTGGGTCGCCATGAAGTCGAGCTGGTTGGTCGAGATCGCATACTCCGTCCCGATCACGCTCTTGATCATGAAGTCGACCTTGGGGCCGTAGAACGCGGCCTCGCCCTCGGACTCGACGTAAGGATATCCGCTCTCCTTCATCGCGGCGCGGATGATCTCGCTGGACGCCCGCCACTTCTCCGGCTCGTCGACGAAATTGTGCTTCTTCGTCAGATCGGGCAGCGAGAAGCGCATGTAGTAGTCCTTGATGCCCATCAGATCGTAGTAGCGGGCATGCAGGCGCATCACCTTCAGGAACTCGTCCTTGGCCTGGTCGAAGCGGCAGTAGATATGCGCGTCGTTCTGGACGAAGCCGCGCACGCGCATCAGCCCGGACAGGCCGCCCGACGCCTCGTAGCGATAGCAATGGCCGTACTCGGCGAGCCTGAGCGGCAGCTCGCGATAGGAATGCCGCGTCGCCAGATAGATCATGTGATGATGCGGGCAGTTCATCGGCTTGAGGTAATAGTTCTCGCCCTCGATATCGATCGGCGAGTACATGTCCTCCTTGTAGAAGGCCAGGTGCTTGGAGCGGATGTAGAGATTTTCCTTGGTGATCTCCGGTGTCGCCACGCGCTTGTAGCCGTCGCGCCGCTCTTCCTGGGTGGCGAGGAATTCCAGCTCCTGGCGGATCACCATGCCGTTGGGCATCCACAGCGGCAGCCCGGCGCCGACGTCCGGCGAGAAGGTGAACAGCTCGAGATCCTTGCCGATGCGCCGGTGGTCGCGCTTCTCCTGCTCGGCGAGCCGCTCGAGATAAGCGTCCAGTTCCTTCTTGTCGCGCCAGGCGGTGCCGTAGATGCGCTGGAGCTGGGCGTTCTTGGCGTCGCCGCGCCAATAGGCGCCGGCCAGCTTGGTCAGCTTGAAGGCGTCGCCGACCTGCGCGGTGGTCGCGAAATGCGGCCCGCGGCACAGGTCGTGCCAGTTGCCGTGATAGTAGATCGACACGTCCTCGTCCGACGGGATGCTCTCGATCAGCTCCGCCTTGTAGGTCTCGCCGATGTCCTTGAAGTGCTGGATCGCCTTGGCGCGCGGCCAGACCTCACGGGCGGTCGGTAGGCCGGCCTTCACGATCTCGTGCATCTTGGCTTCGATCTTCGGCAGGTCGTCCGGCGTGAACGGCTCGGCACGCGCAAAGTCGTAGTAGAACCCGTCCTCGATCGCGGGGCCGATGGTCACCTGCGTGCCCGGGAACAGGTCCTGCACCGCCATCGCCAGCACATGTGCGGCGTCGTGGCGGATCAGCTCCAGCGCCTCGGGGTCTTTCTTGGTGATGATGCGGATATTGGCGTCGGTCTCGATGGGCCGGAATAGGTCCCATTGCCGGCCGTTCACCTCGACGATGAGCGCCGCCTTGGCAAGACCAGGGCCGATCGAGGACGCGATGTCGGCGCCTGTCACTCCGCGCTCGAACTCTTTGGTCGTACCGTCCGGCAAAGTTATGTGAACGGCGGCAGCGGCGGACATGGTCTTATCTCCATACGGAAGAGCGGGCGGACCATGAGTCGAAGTGACGGCGTAAGTCAAGGAATGGGCTCGAATTTCTGCTATGCGCCACCCCGGAACCGCGCGAATATGCGGAGCGGGGGCAAACCTTTGGAGTTCGACATGAAGAAGCATCTAGCGCTCGCAATCCTGCTGGTAAGCGGCATGGCGGCGGTACCGGCCCTGGCCGACGACCCGCCGATCTGTTTGCAGATCAGGGCGATCGACCGCACCACGGTCGTCAACCCCAAGACCATTCTGTTCCGCATGAAGGACGGCAAGGTCTACCGCAACGCCATGCGCACCGCTTGCCTGGGCCTGAAATTTCACGGCTTCGTTTATCGGCTCAACACCGACGAGATTTGCGGCTCGGAATCGATTCGCGTCCTGAACACCGACGAGGTCTGCACGCTCGGCAAGTTCACGCCCGAAACCATCGGCCAGCACGGCTAGGACCCGGCTCCAGGGGCCGGCGCGTCCGGCCCTTGGAAAGTCGCCCGCCCTCTGGCACCAATGCGCCCGCAAAGCGCGCATCCGCGCCAGGGGGCTTGCATGTCTACATCCGAATCCACCGCCGGGGATCCGAAGAAGGCGGCGCTGTCCGACCGGCTCAACGAGTGGGTGGCGATCACCGTCGTCGTGATCTCCGTCTTCATGGCGATCAGCAATGTCAAGGACGGCAATATCGGCCAGAACATGGCACTCGCCAAGGCCGACGCGGTCGATGCTTGGAACGAATACCAGGCGGGCCGCATCAAGCTGCATATGGACGAGGATATGCTGGCGCAGCTCAAGCTCAACATCGTCGCGGCCGGCGCTGATCGCGCGGCGATCGCCGCCGAAATGGCCCGCCTGCAGAAGCAGATCGACAAGTACAACACCAAGTCCGCCGGCCTGATGAAGAAGGCCAGGGACAACGAAGCGCTCTACGAGGAACTCAACCAGCACGACGACCAGTTCGACATGTCCGACGCCCTGCTTTCCATCGCCATGGCGCTCGCCGCGGTGGCGGCGCTCACGAGCATCGAATGGGTGCTGATGGCCGGCTGGGTGTTCGGCGGCTTCGGCCTTCTGATGGGCGCGGCGGGCTTTCTCGGCTGGTCGCTGCACCCCGACTTTCTCGCCGCCTGGCTCGGTTGAGGCCGCCTCCAAACGGTCGTTTTTCCGCGCCTTGATGTAGGCTGTCACTTCGAGCGAGGCGTCACGACATGCTGGTGGGGCACCTGGGAGTGGGACTGGCGGCAAAAGCGGTGGCGCCGCGTGTCGGCCTCGGCACGCTCGTCGCCTGCGCCCTGCTGCTCGATATCGTGCTGTGGTTGTTCGTGACCTTGCACCTGGAAGGTGCCACCGTGCCCGGCGACTTCCCGACGCGGCACATGCTCGCCTTCAGCTTCCCATGGTCCCACAGCCTCATCGGCGCCCTGTTCTGGTCGGCCGGCGCTGCTTTCGTCTGGACCTGGTCCGGCGGCGAGGGGAAGTATTTCGCCTTCGCGCCCGCCGTCATTGCGGCGACGACGTTTTCCCACTGGATTCTCGACTACCTGACGCACCCGCCGGAGCTTCCGCTATGGCCTGGCGCGGCATCGTTCGGTCTCGATCTTGGTCAGCCGACGGCGCTCATTCTCGAACTGGTGGTGGCCGCGGCCGGACTTGCCGTCTTTGTCTGGCGCAGCACGCTCAGCGTTTCGCGCCGCATGGCCATCGCCGGCCTGGCTGCCGTCGCGGCGATCCTGACGGCGGTAACGGCGTTCAACACGACGCCGCCGGACGATATCCTGACCGTCGCGGGGACGTCGCTTCTTGCGCTCTTCGCGATGGTGACCGTCGCCGCCTTTGCCGACCGGGAGACGCGATGAAGCCGCTTCGTACGGCTGCGCCGGTCGCGGCCGCGCTTCTGCTCGCGTCCTGCGGCCAGGCACCGCCCACCGACAGGGACATGGCGGCGGCGTTCTTCGCCAAGCGCGTCGCGTTCGAGGCGTTGCGCGAAGACCTTTGCCGACTGCACTACGACCAGGTGATCACGCGCGACTGGGCCCAGCCGCAGATGCCGGCGGCCGATGAGAAGCGCCTGCGGGCGCGGTTGGACGCGATCGGTGCGGTGAGCGTCAAATATGTGCGCGGCTGCCAGCTATGGATCGTGATGTGGTCGTCCGGCCTGGGCCGCGAGACGGCGTATAAGAAATACCGCTACGGCCCGTCGCTCTACCGCATCATCGAGATCAAGGAACCACCGGCCAAGGACCTCAACACCTATCTCGACACCCGCGTGCGAATTTCCTCGTTCCAGAAGAACATCACAGGCGATTGGTGGATCGAACTCGACCATTGGCTGTAACGCCGCTTTTGCGGTGATTCGCCGGACATTTGCGGCCGCGCCACGCGCGGCGCGCGGCGCCTGCGCTAGCTGCCACTCCCGGTAGAAATGAGGTGGTCGTTTGGGTCGATCCCCCCCAAAATGAGGGGGCTGTACGCGCCGCGGCGGCGGCCTTTGCGCTTGAGAATGCGTAGGCGCGCTCAATACTCCTCGCGCATTGCCGCAGCGGCACGAGTCATGACAAACGCATCCGCGCATCCGCCGGATACAACCTTAGATGGCGTCAATTTCAAGACCGTCTTCGAGAAGACGCCGGGTCTTTATCTGGTGCTCGACGCCCGGTTCGACATCGTCGCGGTCAACGACGCCTATCTGAGCGCGACGATGACGGCGCGCGACGACATCGTCGGCCGCCCGCTGTTCGAGGTTTTTCCCGACAATCCCGGCGACTCTGCCGCAGACGGCGTGCAGAATTTGCGGGCGTCGTTGCTGAAAGTGCTCAAGTCGCGCGCCGCCGATCGCATGAAGGTCCAGAAATACGATATCCAGCGGCGCGGCATCGGCGGCTTCGAAACGCGCTATTGGAGCCCGCTCAACATTCCGGTACTCGGCGACGACGGCTACGTCAAATGGATCATCCACAACATCGAGGACGTGACCGAACTCGCCGCCATGCGCGCCGAGTTCAATGCCAAGCGCGATGCCCATTGAGCGGCGGGGAGCCGGCGTCGCCGTCGGCTCCACGCCGGACTCACTTGCTGGTGTAGATCTGCACCGTGACGCGCGCCGCATCCGTGGCGCGGCACTTCAAGTACAGGCTAGTGACGTTGCGGCGGTCGCCCGGCAGGTCAACGGCGTTGAACTCGCCCTGGCGCAGCATCTCGCCGTTGTGGACGGCTAGGTTCTGGGTCGCGCCGTTGGCGAAGGTCGCCGTCACCTGGCTGCAGCGGGCATTGGCGTCCAATGGCTTCAGCGCAATCGCATCGCTGCCGCGGCCGCGCCAGCCGGTGAAGGTGCTCTCGCTGTCGCCGCGGCCCTCGAAGCGCGCGTCGCCGGCATACTTCCAGTCGTTGATCGCGTTGCTGCCCCAGTTGAAGAGATGCGCCCAGGTCGCGCCCCAATTCGGGCCGCGCATCCAGTCGGCGCGATAGCGCCCGACATCGGCCGCCACCTGGATGGTACCGCCGCGCCGCTCGTTTGCGCCGCACTGGAAATCCAGGCGCCGGATATTCCGTGCCGTGCCCGGCAGATCGATGGCGGTAGCGCGCCCTTCGCGTAGGCGGCCGGTGAATAGCTGGCGCGTGCGGCCGTTATCGAAGGTGGCGGTCACGCTGCTGCAGCGGATGTCGCTGCGGTTGGCCGTTAATTGCAGCTTCTCGACCGGTCCGCCGAAATCGAAGCGCCGTGCGTCGTTGTCCGTGCGGTAGCCGACATTCACCGAACCGATCGTGTCCCAGGCGGCCAGCGCCGGCGCCGAGACGCCGGTGACGAGAAGGGCCGCCAAAGCGGCCGTGCGTGCGCGAACCATGAAATCCTCCCAATGCGGCGCAGAGATCGCGCCGAACTCTTGCTAAGCCCTCTCGCAAGGCACAGCGCGCGAAGCGGCGGGGAGTTCCGGGAACTTGTGCAGAATTGGAAAAAGGCTACAGCGCGCCGCCGCGCCACAATACGCGCCCGAGCAGCGGCAGCTTCGCGGCCTCGTCGCCCGACAAGGGCTGTATGCCGTATTCGGGATTGCGCGCCTTCAGCGCGACGCGGCCGTCGACGAATTTCTCGACGAAGCGCGCGAGATATTTTCCATCGCGCGGAAACACATACAGTCCGTCCTCCGCGATCTGCTTCACCGTCGTGTCGACGAGCAGCAGGTCGCCGTCGCGGATTATCGGCTCGTTGGCGTTGCCGCGGTGCACGACCAGGCGCAGCGCCTCCGGCGCCGCCGCCGTCATCGCGCGCAGCCAGCGGCGTGAAAACAGCATCGGTCCTTCGCCCCCGTCGTCGAAGCGCGTCGCGGCCTCGGGCTGCAATGCGATCGCGACATAGCCGTCCGGTTCCGCCTCGGCGGTCAGCCGTGCTCCGCCCCCGGTCGCGAGCCAGTCGAGCGAGACGTCCTTGGCCGCCGCCAGCCGGGCGATGGCCGTGAAGCGCGGCTCGGCGCGTCCGGCGATATAGGCGGGCAAATGCTCCGGCGTGACGCCAGCGATGTCGCCGGCTTCGACCCGGGTCTCGAACAGGTCGAGCAGCCAGCGCAGTCTTTCGCCGAAATTCTCCCGGAATGGCGGCTGCCCGTCCTCGACTATATTGGACTTGCTGCGGTTTCTTTTAGGGTTTCGTCCGGACACGGCGCGATTCCCTACACTTTTCTCTTGACGACCGGTTGCAGCGTCCTGTATCTAAATTTTTGTCTGCATATAGTCTTGCAGACATAACTATTGTGCAGGCCAACCGTGGAAATCATGGATGCCTTTGCGGGTTTCTGCCCGCAAATCGCGGGAGGCTAAGCCTTTATCGGATCGGTATGCGGAGGGCGTCAAGGCAGCGCCGTTCGGGAAGTCTGAGTCCCACGCCGGTTTTCTTCCGCTCCGGCTGCCTCTTCCCGTGCGGCGCACTTTCAAAACCCTATGTTTCCGGCGCCGGTTCGCGCCGTGCTGTGAGCCCTTTTGAGATGCAGCAGGAAATTCACCGCCTTGGCGCGCAGGCGAAGTCGCTTCCACCCCGGCTTGAAGCGCTTTTGGCCTACTGGCTCCAGAAATGCGGCAGCCGCGCGATGCCGGTCCGCGACGACTTGCCGGTGCAGGAAATGCGCCCCTGGCTCGGCCAACTCACGCTGATCGACGTAGCGGACGAACGCATTCGGCTCTGCGGCACCAATCTCATCCCCCGCTTCGGGCGTGAGGCTACCGGCACGTGCGTCGGCGAGTTGGCCTTCGATATCGCGCAGCAGCTCAAGGCCATTCTGCGCGCGACGGTCAGGGGCGCCGCGCCGATCATAGCCGTCTCGCACATCCCGCTTGGCCGCGCCGTGATCTCCTATTGCGAGGCCGCCATGCCGCTAGCCGGTCCCGGCGGAGGCGTCTGCGCGGTCCTGCTCGGTAGCTACGAAGTCCCCCATAGCTAGGGCGGTTGGCAAGGCCGCGCCGGATCGTCTATGCCTTGCGCCCGCAACGCCTTGCCCAGATCCGCCATGTCCGACACACCGCCTGACCGCCTCTCGACCGATCCCAAGAGCAAGTTCTACGATCAGGCATTGCTCGAACGCGGCGTCGGCATCCGCTTCAACGGCGTCGAAAAGACCAATGTCGAGGAATACTGCGTCAGCGAAGGCTGGGTCCGCCTCGCCGTCGGCAAGACCGTCGACCGCCACGGCAAGCCGATGACGATCAAGTACAAGGGAACGGTCGAACCCTACCTGCAGAACCCGCCGGCGCCGGCGGCGGACGCCTCCTAGCCTCAAGCCCCGCCGAGGAAGTCCATCTTCCCGATGGCGATCCCCTTGTGTCGCAGCAGCGCATAGGCCGTCGTCACGTGGAAGAAGAAGTTCGGCAGCGCGAAGCCGGCGACATAGTCCCTGCCGCTGAACTTCATCTCGCCATTGGGGAATTTCAGCACGACCTCGCGATCCTCGGCGCCCGTGAGCTGCTCCGGCGTGACGGACTTCAGGAAGTCGAGCGTCTTGGCGATGCGCGCCGAAAGCTCGGCGAAGGTCGTCTCGGTATCGGGCATCGCCGGTGCCGTGATCCCCGCCAGCCGCGCCGCGCAGCCTTTGGCCGCATCCGACGCCGACTGGATCTGGAACGGAAACGGCCGCATGTCGGGCGCCAGCTTCGCTTCGAGAAGGTCGGACAGGGGCTTGTCCTCCGCCTTCGCCTGAATCACGGCCTTGTCGAGAATCTTGCCGAGATTGGTGAGCGCCCGGGTCATCGGAGCAATGGAAGCTTCGTAGATCGTATAGGACATGGAGGTTCCTTCGCGTATGAGTTTGCGCGCGGACAAGACGCCCAATTGCGCGCATCGGCAAGGCTTGAAGATAGCGGTCGCCAGCCACGGCCGCCGGTCAAATGGGGACGTTTTGGAGCATGCGGCGCGCCGGCGCCGTATCTGGCCGCGCCGGGCAAAATTTGTTAGATCGGCAAGGCGTCAAGCAAGGCGCGACTTGAAAGGGGGCATGGGATGAATCGCAAGCGCATATTGTCCGTCGCGGTGTTCCTCGGCATCGCCACGGCCTCGATCGCATCGGCGCAGGCCGGTTGTGCCGTCGCCGGGCGCTACATGGCGAAGGGCCAGCTCACCGGTGCATCGAACGTCTACAAGGGCGAAGTCATCATCAAGGATCAGGACGGCGGGTGTTTCGTGCGCTGGCTTCCGCCCAACACCAGTTCGGGCGTCGGCACCTATGCGGATGGCGTCCTGACGATGAACTACGTTCTCGGCGGCAAGCCGGGCGTGGTGCGCTATGAGCGGTCCGGCGACGGCGTGATGGAAGGCTCGTTCTGGCCGCAGGGTCATCCGACACAGATTCAGGGTGTAGAGACGCTTACGCCGATCGACTGAGGCGCAACGGAAAAGAGTCGGACCCTCCCCGGCTCTTTTCACTATGGCCGCGCTCGACCACCCCGCTTCGTCTGCATTGATCGATGTTGGGTGCGAAGCCTTGCCTTTTTCGTGCCACCGGGGTGCGCTTAGACTGCGCGCAGTTCCATACAGAGGCTGGCGTGATCGTCATCGAGTTCCTGATTTTCGTCGTGTCGTCCGGGCTGTTCTACAGCGGGCGGTTTCGCCACCACCTTTGGGCGGTGGTGGTTGCGGGCGTCATCGCCACTGCGTCGTCGGTCCTGTTCTTCTACGATCTCTACGAAAAGCTGCAGGCGCATCCCGAGGCGCCGGTCAGGGTCGTCAAGCAGGTCGTGCGCGTCCCCGTCATCCGGCACGTTTCGCAGCCGGCGATGCTGTCCAAGCCCGAGAACTGCCGGGACGACTATCCCTTCTTCGCGCGCGTCTTCGGACGGGAAGGAACGACCGAACTCGCTTTCACCGTGTCGGCCGACGGCACGGTGCGCGACGTCAAGGTCGCCAAGACCAGCGGCTCGGACGGGCTCGACGAGGCGGCGGTGGCGTGCGTCGCGAAATGGCATTACCGCCCCGCGCTCAAGGACGGTCAACTGATCGATGCACCGATGACGGTCAAGGTGGCGTGGAACCTCGACGACCCGGATTCGCAAAAAGTCGACGATACGGACAAGAAGTAGGCAGGAAACAAAAAGGCCCGGTGTTTCCACCGGGCCTTTTCGAACTTGTGCTGGGTGGTAGACCAACCCGCCTTCGCTGTTGCGCAGCTTCGGCGCGGTGATCGTTCGCGCGGCCGTAGCCGCGCGTCCGATCAGAAGTCCATGTCGCCCATGCCGCCGCCCATGCCGCCGCCGGGCATGCCGCCGCCGCCGGATTCCTTCTTCGGACGATCGGCGACCATCGCTTCGGTCGTGATCAGCAGGGAAGCAACCGACGAGGCGTTCTGCAACGCGGTGCGCACGACCTTAGTCGGGTCGACGATGCCCAGGTCGATCAGATCGCCATAGGTCTCGGTCTGCGCGTTGAAGCCGAAGGTCGTCGACTTCTGCTCGAGCAGCTTGCCGACCACGATGGAGGCTTCGACGCCAGCGTTCTCGACGATCTGACGGATCGGGCTCTGGATCGCCTTGCGGACGATCGCGATGCCCTGGGTCTGGTCTTCGTTGTCGCCGGTGATGCCCGCGAGCGACTTGGTCGCATAGAGCAGAGCGACGCCGCCGCCCGGCACAATGCCTTCCTCGACCGCCGCCTTGGTGGCGTTGAGCGCGTCGTCGACGCGGTCCTTCTTCTCCTTGACCTCGACCTCGGTCGCGCCGCCGACGCGGATCACCGCAACGCCGCCGGCGAGCTTCGCCAGACGTTCCTGCAGCTTCTCCTTGTCGTAGTCGGACGTGGTCTCCTCGATCTGCGCCTTGATCTGCGCGACGCGGGCCTGGATGTCCTTCTTGGCGCCGGCGCCGTCGATGATCGTGGTGTTATCCTTGTCGATGCGGACCTTCTTGGACGTGCCCAGCATGTTGACCTTGACGTTCTCAAGCTTGATGCCGAGATCTTCCGAGATCACCTGGCCGCCGGTCACGGTGGCGATGTCTTCCAGCATGGCCTTGCGGCGATCGCCGAAGCCCGGTGCCTTGACCGCTGCGACCTTGAGGCCGCCGCGCAGCTTGTTGACGACGAGCGTGGCCAGGGCCTCGCCTTCGATCTCTTCGGCGATGATCAGCAGCGGACGGCCCGACTGCACCACCGCTTCCAGGATCGGCAGCATCGGCTGCAGGCTGGTCAGCTTCTTCTCGTGGATCAGGATGTAGGGGTCGTCGAGCTCGGCGACCATCTTCTCGGCATTGGTGATGAAGTAGGGCGAGATGTAGCCGCGGTCGAACTGCATGCCTTCGACGACGTCGAGCTCGGTCGCGAGGCTCTTGGCCTCCTCGACCGTGATCACGCCTTCATTGCCGACCTTGGCCATGGCTTCGGCGATCATCTTGCCGACTTCGTGGTCGCCGTTGGCGGAAATCGTGCCGACCTGGCCGATCTCGTCGTTCGACTTGACCTTCTTGGAACGCTTCTTGAGGTCGGCGACGACGATGTCGACCGCCTTCTCGATGCCGCGCTTGAGGTCCATCGGGTTCATGCCGGCGGAAACCGCCTTGGAGCCCTCGCGCACGATGGCGCGGGCCAGAACCGTGGCGGTCGTGGTGCCGTCGCCGGCCGCGTCGTTGGTCTTCGAGGCCACTTCGCGCACCATCTGGGCGCCCATGTTCTCGAACTTATCGGCGAGTTCGATCTCCTTCGCCACCGTCACGCCGTCCTTGGTCGTGCGCGGGGCGCCGAAGCTCTTCTCGATCACGACGTTGCGGCCCTTGGGGCCGAGCGTCACCTGAACTGCGTCGGCGAGAATGTCGACGCCGCGGAGCAGACGCTCACGCGCGTCGGCGCCGAATTTTACGTCCTTGGCTGCCATGTAATTTGTCTCCTAAAGGGGGTGTGCTTAAGCGGCTTTCTTCGACGACGCCTTGCGGCCCTCGAGAATGCCCATGATGTCGGACTCCTTCATGATCAGGAGGTCCTCGCCTTCGACCTTCACTTCGGTGCCCGACCATTTGCCGAACAGCACGAAATCGCCGGCCTTCACTTCGGGGACGACGCGCTTGCCGTGCTCGTCGAGGGCGCCGGGGCCGACCGAGATCACTTCGCCTTCCTGCGGCTTCTCCTGGGCCGTCTCCGGGATGATGATCCCGCCGGCCGTCTTCTGTTCTTCCTTCACGCGACGGACGACCACGCGGTCGCCAAGCGGACGAAACTTCATGTGGATGCTCCCTAAGTATTTGAATGTGCGTAAATTTCGCGCATGGCAGCACTCCATCCGATAGAGTGCCAAGCCACACAGGCGGCTATTTAGGAGGGGGCGGGCCGGGCGTCAACCCCTGCGACCGAAGGATCGCCGGGCGGCCGGGATCAAATGCTTCCGGTCAGCCGCCTGGTCGCGATGGCGGCGCCTTCGGCGCAGGCCTTCAGCTTGGCCCAGACGATGCTGGGGCTGACGAACTCGAAGCCGGCGAAGGTACCGAAGCCGCAATCGGTGCCGGCAATGATCCGCGTGCGGTCGCCGATGGCGGCCGCGGCGGAGCAGATGCGGTTGGCAACGACTTCCGGATGCTCGACGTAGTTCGTGGTCGAATCGAGCACGCCGGGAATCAGGATCTTGTCGTCTGGGAAGGGATGCGTCTTGAAGGCGGCGAGTTCGTGCTGATGCCGGGGATTGGCGAATTCGAGGCTCAGGCCTGCGACCTTGGCGCCGTAGAGCACCGGCAGGATGTCGGCCAGCGGCACGTCGTGGACATGCGGCCCTTCCCAATTGCCCCAGCAGCAATGGAGACGCACCTGCTCGCGCGGGATGCCGGCGATGGCCTCGTTGAGCGCCGCGACATGCATGCGCGCAACGTCGAGGAATTGCGCCAGCGTCTTGTCCTGGAACTGCATAGTGCGTTCCATGGCGAGGTCCGGCGCATCGATCTGCAGCACCAGCCCGCGCGCCGCGATCAGCGCATATTCCTTCTTCATCTCCTTGGCGAGGGCGAAGACATAAGCCTCGTGGCTGTCGTAATGCGCATTCAGCATCGTGGTGGCGATGATGCCGGGGGAAGGCGCCGTCATGAAGCGATCCGCCGCGGCGACGCCTTCGGTCGCGGCGTCGAACAGGTCGAGTTCTTCCTTGGCGGCGGAGAAATCGTCGTAGTGCACGGCCGCGATCGCCTGTGGCGCGTTCGACACCTTGCCGGACGACGGGAAACGCCGCGCCATCATCGCCAGGATGTCGGGATGCGCCATCATGTCGGTCGGCGGCTTGCGCGACGACTCGCCGCCGAAGCCTTTCATGCGCAAGGGCACATAGGTCTGAAAGCCGACGCGTGGCTGCTCGCCGTCATTGATGACGTCGACGCCGGCCTCGACCTGCTTGTCGACGACGTGGCGGACGGCGGCTTCCATCTCGCGGTGCAGGATCGCGGTGTCTACCGCCTCGCCCTTTTCCTGCCGCACCAGAAGCTCCGTCAACGCCGGCGGCCGCGGCAGGCTGCCCACGTGGGTCGTCAGGATGCGGTCGGTGCTGCGCTGCATGCGTATCCCTCTTGCGGCCGGTTGGTCTGGCGCTGGCGCGGCAACTCCGCGTTCGGCTCAGTCCAGGTCCTTGCCGTCGAAATCGCTGGCGTCGTGGCGCTCCGGCACTTGGCCTTCCGGCTTGCCGAAGGCGCGGTTGACCGCACGGCCGCGCTTCACCGCCGGACGCGCCGCGATCTGGTCGACCCAGCGGATGACGTGTGCGTATTCGTGGACCGACAGGAACTCGCCGGCATTATAGGCAAAGCCTTTCACGACCGAGCCGTACCAGGTCCAGATCGCGATGTCGGCGATCGTGTATTCGTCGCCTGCCATGTACTCATGCTCGGCCAGGTGGCGGTTGAGCACGTCGAGCTGGCGCTTGGTCTCCATCGCGAAGCGGTCGATGGCGTATTCGATCTTGATCGGGGCATAGGCATAGAAATGCCCGAAGCCGCCGCCGACATAGGGCGCCGAGCCCATCTGCCAGAACAGCCAGTTGAAGGTCTCGGTGCGCTTCACCCCGCTCTTGGGCAGCAGGAAGCTGTCGAACTTCTCGGCGAGATGCACCAGGATCGAGGCGGATTCGAACACCCGCGTCGGCGGGTTCGTCGTGTGATCCGCCAGCGCCGGAATTTTCGAATTCGGATTGAGTTCGACGAAGCCGCTGCCGAACTGGTCGCCCTTGCCGATATTGATCAGCCAGGCGTCGTACTCCGCGCCCTTGTGGCCGGCCGCCAGCAGCTCTTCGAACATGATCGTGACCTTGACGCCGTTGGGCGTGCCCAGCGAGTAGAGCTGGAAGGGATGCTTGCCGACCGGCAGCACCTTCTCATGCGTCGCGCCGGCGATCGGCCGGTTGATGTTGGCGAACTGTCCGCCGCTCGGCTTGTCCCAGGTCCAGACTTTGGGCGGCGTGAAGGTGGGGGTGTCGGACATCGGCAGGCTCCTCGGACGGAAGATGATCGCTGCCGCCGACTTTGCGGCGCCTTTCCGGCGGACGCAACCGCGTCCGCTGGGCCTTATCCGAGTCCGCGTCGTGGTCTTGAACCGGCGTTGCGCGCTCAGTGCAGCGCGAATTCGTCGCCGATCAGCTTGAGCTCGGCGTCGGCGATCAGGCCGCGCGATGCGACCCGCACCGAGTGCAGCTTGCCGTCGAGGCTGTTCTGCCAGAAGCGCAGGAATTTGTTGAGAACGGGAAAGCGCGGCGCGACGTCGAGGTCCTGCCAGATGAACGCCTGCAGCATTACCGGATGATCGGGCAGGCGGTAGAGGATTTCCGCGGTCGTCAGGCGATAGCCGCGGAGCTTGGCTTCAAGGCTGCTCATCAATGTCCCCTTCGATACGACTCTTGTTACGCCCGTCTCCTCATTGCGTTTCCCGATCCTGACTCATTCTTGTTGAACGCAGGATGAAGCGCGCCGGTGCCGCGTGTCGAGCGCGTTTTGCGGCAGCACTCGGCGCCGGCGAGTGCTTGAAAGCGGCGCCGCTCCGGCGCAGCATGGGCGAAGGGGAGCGCGAAGGACCAAGATCGCACGAGCATGCGCGCCCGCTTTAACCTTGAAGATGGACGATCCCTGCTGCGCGCGGGCGCCGCCTATGCCAGCGGCGACGGCCGCGGGCTCGCGGCCTCGCTTCTCCTGCACGGGTTGTTTGCGCTGCTGGTGCTGCTGCTCATCCTGCGCGGCACGGCGCCGCCACAGGTCCCGCCATCGCATGTCGTGCCGATCGAAGTCGTGCAGGTCGGTGAAGAGACGACGTCGCCGCCGCAGCCGCTGAAGGCGAAAATCCCCCAGCCGGTTACGCCGCGCGCGCCGCCGCATGCGCCGGCTGCCGCCAATCGGCCGCAAGGCATCTCGCCCCGCGGCACCAAGCCGGTCGACGATCTGGAGACGCGCCTGCGCGCACTGGCGCACTTGCGTCAGCCGCAATCGAATCTGTTGCCGCTGGACACACCCAGGGCCGCCGATACGCCCGCCAGCAGCAGCGATGCGGCGCCGGGCGCGGTCGCCGCCTACGCGGTGCGCGACCTGATCCGCGCCCAGGTCTTGCGCAAATGGAATTTCGATGTCGCGGCGCTGGGCCGTGGCAGCTTCGTCGTCGGCTTGCGCATCGTCGTGCTGCGCAACGGCCGCGTCGCCAAGGCGGAGATCCTGGACCGCGAGCGCTACACCCGCGACGCGCTCTACCGCGACATCGCGCTCAGCGCGCGCAACGCAGTGCTGCTTTCGTCGCCGCTGACCTTGCCGGCCGGCGCCTTCGGCGACTCGATCGACGTGACGCTGAACCTCAACCCGCGCGATACGCTGCGCTGAACGCCGTGTCGCGCCGCTTCTTCGCGGCCGAGAAGCCTTCCATGCCGTGCTGCCATTGGAAAGCGACGACCGCGCCCTTGATGGGCTGGATCAGCGCCAGCGCCAGCGCGACGGTCACCGGTCCCCAGATCAATGCATGCACCCACAAGGGCGGCGAATAGGCCGCCTCGACCGCCAGCACCATCGCCACCACGATGTGGCCGACGATTACGATGACGAGATAAGCCGGGAAGTCATCGGCGCGGTGATGGTGGAACTCCTCGCCGCAAACCGGGCAGTTGTCGGCGACCTTCAGGAAGGCGCGAAAGAGGTGCCCCTCGCCGCACCGCGGACAGCGCCCCAAAAGGCCGCGTACCAGCGGTTTGGCTAGGAAAGGCTGAAGTCGCGACCGCAACGCATCCATGACCACAGAGGTAGGCCTGGGGTCCTTAAGGAACAATGCCCGCGGCCCGCATGCCGCAGGGTGGGATGTCGCAGCCCTCAAGGCAGCGTCCGCGCCACGCGGAAGCCGGCAAGGCTGGAATAGTCGTATTCGCCCTTCACCGCCGGCGCGCCGCTGCGCGCCGCCGAGCGCACGAACACCGGCACATTGTCCCATGAGCCACCGCGCAGCACGTGCCGCGCGCAGTCGCCGGCGCCCGCGGCAAGCCAGGCGCTGCCGTCGCGCGGCGCGCCCTGGTAGCTCGGATGCCAGCAATCCGCCGTCCATTGCCAGGCGTTGCCCAGCATGCCGTAGAGCCCGAACGGGTTGGTCGCGAACGCGTCGACATCCGCCAGTACCCGCGCGTCGAACGGACTGCCGCAGCCATTGCAGTTGGCGTTGTTGGTCCCCAGCGCATCGCCCCACCAGCGCGCCGTCGTGGTGCCGCCGCGCGCCGCATATTCCCATTCCGCTTCGGTGGGCAGGCGATAGGGCCCCTCGCGCCCTGCAATTGAGGGCCGCGCCTTGCGCACCGTCGCGTTGAGCCAGGCGATGTAGGCTTGCGCATCCTTCCATTCGAGGCACACCGCCGGCCATTGCGGCGGATAGGCACCGGCCGGCGCCTGCGCCTGGCCGTCCGGATTGAGGCGCCAGCGCAGGTCGAGAATCGTATTGCATGCTGCCGGCTTGTATTGCGTCGCCTCCAGGAAGGTCAGGAACTGCGCTGCAGTCACGTCGTATTTGGCGAGCGCGAAGGCGCGCACCGAGACGGTGTGCAGCGGCCCTTCATTGTCGAAATGCCCCGGCTCGCCCGACGAGCTTCCCATGACGAAGCTTCCCGCCGGAATGCCGACCATCATGGGGCAGTCGGGGCATTCCTGGAACTCGCGCTCCTTGTGCTCTTCGCCATGGACGGGCGCGAACAGCGTGGGGATCAGCAGCGGCAGAAGCAACAGAAGCCGTCTCACCGCTGGGCCTTCGGGGAATTTGCGGGCATGACGAAGCGTAAGTTTCGCGCCCGCCACTGGCAAGCCGCCGGGACGCAGTGACGCAAATGTTACGCCGCCGTTGTGCGCCGGCCCGTTCGCCGCCACAGTGGCGCTTCGCTATCCAGGTTTTCCATGTCCGCCAACATTCCCGACGGCTTCCGGCCGTTCCGTTTCACGACCGGTTTCATCGAAGCCGTCGGCCCGCTCTACGGCAAATGGGACGGCGAGAAGCTGCTGATGGGGTTCCGCGTCGAGATGCGCCACTGCAATCCCGGCCAGGTCGCGCATGGCGGCATGCTGGCGACCTTCGCCGACATGTTCGTGCCCATCGCGGCCCGGATGCAGGCCAAGGCCGATGTCGGCTTCGCCCCGACCGTGAGCCTCAACCTCGATTTCATCGCGCCGGCGAAGCTCGGCGCCTGGGTCGAGGGCACCGCCGATTTCCTGCGCGCCGGCAAGAGCCTGTTTTTCGCGCACGGGCTTGCCACCGCCGACGGCGTGCTCTGCCTGCGCGCCGCCGCGATCTTCAAGGTCACGGCGCCGATGGGCGTCGTCCCGACGCCGGAGGCGATGTTCGGCGACGCCTGATCGCGCTATCCTCGGCGCCGTTCCGGGAGGATTCGGCCATGGGATTGTTCGACGCGCTGACCGGCACCAAGAAGCCGAAATCCGGGACGCCGGTGAAGCCGCTGGCCGAGGTCAAGGCGGCGATCCTGGCGGTCAATCGCGACAGCGCGCCGTTCCAGGTCCGCGCCGCGACGACGGAAGAAAAGTGCGATCTCGTCGTCGAATGGCGCATCGTCGACGCGAAGTGGTACGAGATCTTCGCCAAGGCCGGCCTCAAGCGCGTCTTCAAGATATTCCTGAAATTCGACGATGCGAAAAAGGAAGTGCGCGGTGTCGACCAGGAGTGGTCGGTGGAATGGCGCGCCGGCATCCCGTCCCCGGCCATCAGCGCCGAAGCCTTCCGCGGCCAGAAGGCGGAGATTTCCTTCGGCGTCGCCTATGCCTTCACCGAGAAGCTCAGCTACGGCCAAGTCTACAACTATCGCTTCTCGACGGCCGAGATGAAGACCCCCGTGCAGGACGCGATCACCGGTGCCGGCTGGACGTACCGGGCCGTCGCGTTCGGCAAGCTGTGATGGCCTTCGCCGGCTTTCCGAAGGATTTCTTCGCCTTCTTCCAGGAGCTGAAAGCGCATAACGAGCGCCCCTGGTTCGAGGACAACAAGCAGCGCTTCCGCGACTCGGTTCAGGCGCCGATGTCGGCGTTTATCGAGGCGATGCGGCCGCGCCTCGCGAAGGTCTCGAAGAACTTCGTCGCCGATCCGCGTCCCACCGGCGGCTCGATGTTCCGCATCTACCGCGATGTGCGCTTCTCCAAGGACAAGCGGCCGTACAAGGAGAATGCCGGTTGCCAGTTCCGCCACGCCGGCGGCAAAGACGTCCACGCCCCCAGCTTCTACATGCATTTCGCGGCGGACGAGGTGTTCTATGGCGGCGGCATGTACATGCCCGATCCGCTGGCGCTGGGCAAAATCCGCGACGCCATCGTCGCCCATCCCGCCAAATGGAAGGCGATCACGGCCGACAAGACCTTCGTGAAGACCTTCGGCGGCCTTGGCACCGATCACACCCTGGCGCGGCCGCCGCGCGGCTATGCGCCCGATCATCCGCTGATCGCGGACATCAAGAAGAAGTCCTTCTTCGCGATCCGGGAATCGGGCGTGAAGGCGGCGCAGTCCGCCAAATTCCCCGACGAGGTCGGCGCCGTGTTCAAGGCCGCGTCGCCGTTGATGAAATTCCTCTGCGCGGCGCAGGGCGTGCCGTTCTGAATCGCGTCCGGCGACGATATGGAAGCTTGTCATCGGCCGCACGCGGCGCAATATCGCCTGTCACACAGCTCAGCGACGACCCATGACGGACACGCCCGGCACGCCGCCCGCCCTCTCCAACCAGGATCCGCACGAGCGCTGGAAATTCCTGCGCGACGTCGCCGTGTTCGAGTTCAAGCTGGCGCTCAACAATCTGCACAATTTCTTCCAGATACCGCTCACCCTGGCGGTGGCCGCGTTCGACATCGTCGCCGGCGGCAAGACTCAGGGCGAGCGCTTCTACAAGCTGGTTGAGATGGGCCGCACCATCGACGATTCGATCGACATCTATTCGGTAATCGCGCATCGCGAGCGCAGCCTCAACCGCACTACACGGTCGACGCGGTGGTCAGGCGCCTGGAAGAGGTGATCGTCCGGGAATATGACAAGGGCGGCACCGCCGCCAGCGTGCGCGCCGCCGTCGACCGCGCCATCGACGAGATGCAGGCGCGCACCGGCGAGCATCTGGGCAAGGCCGGCGAGGCGGTGAAATCCGCCGCCGACAAGCTGCACGAGAAGATGCAGAAGATGGCCGGCGACCCGCCATGATCACGGCGTGTGCAAGGGCTAGCCGCCCTCGAACCCCTCCAGGACGTTGACGGTGATCTCGGCCAACGCGCCCAGATTGTAGCCGCCCTCGAAATTGAACAGCGTCGGCAGCTTGAGCCGCGCGATCGCCTCGCCTAGGCGCAGATAGTCTGCTGCCGCCAGCCTGAACTTGGAGATAGGATCGGCTTCGAAGGTGTCGAGGCCGAGCGACACCAGCAGCACGTCGGGCCCGAAGGCGCGGATGCGGGCCGACGCGGCGTCCAGCGCTGGATCGTATGCGTCCCACGCTGAATACATCGCCAATGGCAAATTCAGGTTGGCGCCCTCGCCCTTGCCGGCGCCGGTCTCGTCTGCGAAGCCCAGGAAATGCGGATAGGCGAAGGAAGGATCGCCGTGGATCGATACGAACAGCACGTCGTCGCGGCGATAGAAGATGCTCTGCGTTCCGTTGCCGTGATGATAGTCGACGTCGAGGATCGCGGGCTTGAGGCCCTGGTCCGCCAGCCACTGCGCCGCTATGGCCACGTTGTTGAGATAGCAATAGCCGCCGAACATGTCGGCGCTGGCATGATGCCCCGGCGGGCGCGCCAACGCGAAGGCGGCACGCTCGCCGCCCTTGATCGTCTGCGCTGCCGACAGCGCGGCGTTGACCGCCGCCAGGGTGGCGCTCCAGGTCCCTTTGAGGATCGGCGTCGCGGTGTCGAAGGCATAGGTCCCCAGCCGCGATTCGACGTCGCCCTCGAAGCGGTCGCGCATGCCGCGGCCCGGCCAGGCCGAGGGAATCGCCGGCGGCGCGTCCTCGCCATAGTGCTTGCGCCACAGCGCGCTAGCTTCGCCGAGGAATTTCACCAGACCGGCATCGTGTACCCGCGCGATGGGGGCCGCGCCGAAATCGGCCGGCGCCAGGACGGCGCCCAGCTTGCGCCGCTCGACCTCCGCCCGGACATTTTCCACCCGCGCCGGCACTTCCACGGCGGGGCTCATCCGCCCGCCCTCGAATTCCTGCGGCGGCGCGTGTTCCAGATGCGCGGGTGAATAGAACGTCTTCATGGCGCCACTAGGCAGCCCCGGCGCGGCAGCGTCAACTGGCCGAGGTATCCGCCGCCGCGGTATGATGACGGCATGACCGCAGGTCTCGTCATTCGTGAAGCCGGCCCGGCCGACGTGCCGGCCTTGGCCGCGTTCGCGCGCCTGACCTACACCCGGGCCTTCGGTGCTTCCTTCGCTCCCGCCGATCTCGCACACCATCTCGCCCACCGCCTCTCCGACGCTTATTTTGCCGAGGCCTTGCGCGGCGACACGATCCTGCTGGCATTCGACGGAGAGTTGATCGGTTTCGCGCAGGTCGGTTCCGGTGCCGACGGCGAACAGATCCGCCGTCTCTACGTCCATCCCGAACGCCATGGGAGAGGCCTCGGTACGACGTTGATGCGTGCTGTGCTCACCCTGCCGCGCCTGCAGAACGCCACGCGCGTCTATCTCGACGTCTGGGAAAAGAACGAGGGCGCCCGCCGCCTCTATGAGCGCTTCGGTTTCTGCATCGTCGGCACGGTTCCGTTCGTCACGCCGTCCGGCGTGGTCACCGGCCACGACCTCTTGATGATGCGCCCGCTGCGCTAACCCATCTGGAGCAGGATCGCGCCCGTCGCGATCACGCCGGCTGCCAGCCAGCGGCGCAGCGTCATGTGCTCGCCCAGGAATGTCATCGCCAGCGCGGTGCCGAACAGCACGCTGGTCTCGCGCAACGCCGCAAGCTGTGCCGTCGCGCCGAAGCGGTAGGCGAGCATCGCCGAGCCGTAGGTGACGATGGAGAGCGCCGCCACGCCGACGCCCAGCTTCCATTGCCGCCGCGCCTCGATCACCACCGCGCGGCCGCGGATTCCCGGCGCGGTCAGGAGCACACTGGCGCCATGCGCCACGAAGAACCACAGGACATAGCTGAACGGCTCGTCCACCGCCCGCACGCCCGAGGCGTCGATCAGAGTGTAGCAGCCGATGGTGAGCCCGGTCCCCAGGGCATAGCCCAGCCCCTTGAGCGCGCCGTCGGTCGCGCGGTGCGACAGGCCGACCGAGATCACGCCGCCGCACACCATCGCGATGCCGATGAGTTCGAGCCAGGGCGCCGGCTCGCGCAGGACCAGGATGGCGCCGAGTGCTGTGAACAGCGGCCCGGTGCCGCGCGCCACCGGATAGACCGCCGAGAACGCCGCGCTCTCATAGGACTTGACCAGCAGCAACTCGTACAGGGCATGCACGAACGCCGTGCCGGCCAGCAACCACACCGCCTTGCCCGCCGGCAGCGGCACGAAGAACAGCGCCGGCGTCACCAGCACCGCCGAGAACACCCCGATCAGCAGGCGCATAGCGTATTTGTCGTCGGCGCGCTTGGTCAGCACGTTGACCACGGCATGCACGGCGGCGGAAAGCAGGATGAGGACGATGGCGGTGGTCACGCGCCGACCTTATAATGTGCCGGCTCTTAGGCAATACTGCGCGCCGCATCGCGCCACAGCCGGGGAAACATGGCAATCCTGAACGAAGACCTCATCGGCGTGCCGGGTGGCGCTGCCCGGCTCGCGACCCCGGCGCTGATCGTCGACCTCGACGCCTTCGAGCGAAACCTCGCGCGCATGGTCGAGCACGCGCGCAAGGCCGGCATCGGCCTTCGTCCGCACGCCAAGACGCACAAATCCGTCGCCATCGCCAAGGCGCAGATCGCGGCCGGTGCCAACGGCATCTGCTGCGCCAAGCTCGGCGAGGCCGAGGCGCTGGCGGCCGGCGGCATCGAGTCGATTCTTCTCACCTCGCCGGTGGTGACCGATGGTGGCATCGCCCGCCTCATGATGCTCAACGCCACGATGCGGGAGCTGATGGTGGTGTGCGACAACGCTGCCGTCGCCGCGCACCTCGACGCGGCCGCGCGCGCGAGCGGCAAGGAGCTCAAGGTCCTCGTCGACATCGACCCGGGCATGAGCCGCACCGGCATCCAGCCGTCCAAGGCGCCGGCGCTGGTGGCGCAGGTTGCCGCGTCGGCCGGCCTCGAATATTGCGGCCTGCAATGCTACGCTGGGCAGGCGCAGCACATGGAATCCCCCAGCGAACGCCGCGCCGCGACGCTGGAAGTGATGAAGGAGCTGGGCGCGCTGCGAGACGTGCTGGCGGCGGACGGCTTGGCGCCGAAGATCATATCCGGCGGCGGCACCGGCACCTTCGATATCGATCCCGAAGCGCACGTGCTCACCGAGCTTCAAGTCGGCTCCTACATCTTCATGGACAAGCAGTACAACGACGTCTGGGAGAGGCCTGGCGAGCGCGTGCCGTTCGAGGTTTCGCTGATGGTCCAGGCGACGGTGATCAGCGCCAACCGCGCCGGCCTCGCCACCACCGACGCCGGCTTCAAGTCGTTCGCGACCGACGCCGGCCCGCCGCTGCTTTGCGCCGGCGCGCCGGAAGGCGCCGCCTATTTCTTCTTCGGCGACGAGCAGGGCGGCATCGGCTATTCGCGCGACGGCCGGCAACTTCAGCCCGGCGACGTCGTCCGCTGCGTGGTTCCGCACTGCGATCCGACCGTCAATCTCTATGACCGCTATCACGGCGTCCGCGGAGAAACCCTGGAATGCCTATGGCCGATCGAGGCAAGAGGCCGGTCGGCCTAGTTTTTCGGCTGCAAGTTTCCTGACAGGCTTATTCATGTCCGGTTCAGACGGTTAACGCCAATGTCATCCTCGGCAACGGATTTACAACGAGGAGACAGACATGAAACTTCTTGCGAAAGCTGCACTCGGCGCGCTGATGCTGGCGGGTGCGACGGCGCTGTCGGCGGCCCCCGCCGAAGCGCGCGTGACGGTCGGCGTGGGCCTCGGCGGCGGCTATCGCCTGCCGGCCTATTGCGACCCCTACAGCCGCTACTATGACCCCTATCGCTGCAACGATTACGATGACGACTACGACTACTACAACGGTCCGGTCTTCATCGACGGCATCTGGCTGAACAACGGATTCCGTTCGCGCTGGTACGGCGGTCATCGCCAGTTCTACTACAACAATGGCTGGCACGGTGGCTCGGGCTACCATGGCGGCGGCTTCCATCACGGCGGCGGCTTCGGCGGTGGTTGGGGTGGCGGCCACGGTGGTGGACACGGCGGCGGCCATGGTGGTGGACACGGTGGCGGACATGGCGGCTGGGGCGGTGGCCACGGCGGCGGTCATCACCACTAGTTCGACCTGAGTCGGTCTGACGGACGGCTTTCATCGCGCGCGCTGAAGGCCGTCCGTTTTTGTTTCCGGTGCATCCCAAAACAACAAAAGGCGAGGAACGCGATGAAGAACTTTCTGAAGACGGCGGCGGCGGTGACGGTGCTGGCGGGAGCTTCGCTGTTCGCGTCCGCGCCGGCACAAGCACAGGGTTTCGGCCTGACGACCACCTGGAGCGGCGGCATCGGCTTCTCCTATGACAGCGGCGGCTATTGCGACTCCTATGGATGTCCCGACGGCTTTTGGGAGTATCCGGTTTCCTATTGCCCGGTGTTCTATCGCGGCCAATGGTATCGCGGACCGTTTTACTACCGCGCCTCGCAAGGCCGTACGCTCTATTGGATTCGCGGCGGCTGGCGCGCCGACGAATGGAGCGCCCGCCGTCCGTCCTTTGCCTGCGTCAACCGCTTCGGCCCGGCGCTTGGCTTCGACTTCTACGTGAGTCACGGCTTCCGCTGGCGCAACGACTGGCGCGACCGCTGGCGTCACGATCACGGCGGACGCGGCCATGGCGGCAACGGTGATCATGGCGGGCGCGGCCACGATTGGGACGGAAATCATGACGGTCGTTACGACGACGATCATGGTGGACCCGGCGGAACAGGCGGCTGGACCGGAGGCGACCATTACGGCGGCAACTCGGGCAGCGGCGCTGGTGGTTGGCCGAACGGCGGCACGCCCCCGGGTGGATCGGGAAGCGGTGGCTCAGGCACCGGCGGCGCGTCCGGGGCAGGTGGCCACAGCGGCAGCGGTGGGTCATCCAGCGGTTCAGGTACAGGCGGCACGGGTAGCACGAGCGGCAGTGGTCAGCATGGCGGCGCCGGCGGCTGGAACGGCAACGGCGGATCGGGAAGCGGCGGTGGCTCCAGCGGGTCCGGTGGCGGCAGTCATCATGGCGGCGGCTCCGGTGGTCCGCCCCCCAGCGCAACGCCTCCGGCCGGCGCTCCTCCGGGCGATTCTTCTGCCTCTACGCCCGGTGCGAGCTCCGGATCGCCGACAGTGACCCCGCCCGCTGGTCCGCCCCCCAGTGGCAGCCCATCGGCGCCGTCCGGCTCCGATGGAACGGGCGGACACTTCGGCGGCGGTCGCCACCACGAAGGTGGCGACGCCGGCGACTCGGGTCCGATCAAGCCCTGACCGGCGATTTTGAACGAGGCGGCTCCGGCCTTCAGGCCGGGGCCGCTTTTGCTTTCTGCTAGTCTGGCGCGATGTTGTCTCTCGTACTCCTGCAAGCCTCCGACATCGACGACATCGTTGCCGTGTTCCGCGCCCTCGGCTGGGGCGGCAAGGATCGCGCGCAATACGAGCGTTATCTGCGCGAACAGACGGACGATCTCCGCCGCGTCATCCTGGCGCGCCAGGACGGGGTCTTCGCCGGCTACGTCACTGTGCTGTGGCGCTCGCCTTACGCGCCCTTCGCGGACGAGAACATTCCCGAGGTCCAGGACTTCAACGTCATCCCCGCCTTTCGCCGCCGCCATATCGGCACCGCGCTGATGGACGAGGCCGAGCGCCTGATTGCCGCGCGCAGCCCCGTCGCCGGCATCGGCGTCGGCCTGGATCAGGACTACGGCGCGGCGCAGCATCTCTATGTGCTGCGCGGCTATGTTCCCGACGCCTTGGGAATCACCTCGCACGGACGGCGCGTCGACCGGGGCGACAGCGTGCCGATCGATGACGATCTCGTTCTCTATCTCACCAAGCGGCTTGGTTGAAACATTCGGTCCGCCGCATGGCGCTCGCGCGCAACGACGTTCGATTGAATGTAGGTCCCCGCCCCGGTACTTTGCGGCGCTCTCTGGAGGAGCCTCCCATGCGCGTCGGCGTGCCGAAGGAAATCAAGAATCACGAATACCGCGTCGGCATGACGCCGCCGGCGGTGCGGGAGTTGACGGCGCGGGGCCACGAGGTCTTCGTCGAGACCATGGCCGGCGACGGCATCGGCATCGACGACGAGATGTACGAGCGCGTCGGCGCGAAGATCCTCAAGACCGCCGACGAGGTGTTCGGCGTCGCCGACATGGTCGTGAAGGTCAAGGAGCCGCAGCCGATCGAGATCGCGCGCCTGCGCCCCGGGCAGGTTCTCTTCACCTATCTGCATCTCGCGCCCGATCCCGAGCAGACCCTGGGCTTGCTCAAGAGCGGCGCCGTTTGCATCGCCTACGAGACGGTCACCGATGCGCGCGGCGGCCTGCCGCTGCTCGCGCCGATGAGCGAGGTCGCGGGCCGCATGTCGATCCAGGCCGGCGCCCATTGCCTCGAGATCGCGCAAGGCGGCCGCGGCCAGCTACTCGGCGGCGTCCCCGGCGTGCCGGCGGCCAAGGTCGTGGTGCTCGGCGGCGGCGTCGTCGGCACCAACGCGGCGCGCATGGCGATGGGGCTGGAGGCGCATGTCATCGTCCTCGACGTCTCGCTCGCCCGCCTCAAGGAGCTCGACGAGCAGTTCGGCTCGCGCATGCACACCCTGTTCTCCACCCTCGATGCGATCGAGGAGCAGGTGATCAGCGCCGATCTCGTGATCGGCGGCGTGCTGCTGCCCGGTGCCGCCGCGCCCAAGCTGATCACGCGCAACATGGTCGCCCAGATGAAGAAGGGCTCGGTGATCGTCGACGTCGCGATCGACCAGGGCGGTTGCGCCGAAACCAGTCACGCCACCACCCACGCGAATCCGACCTATGTCGTGGACGATGTCGTGCATTACTGCGTCGCCAACATGCCGGGCGCGGTGGCGCGGACCTCGACCTTCGCGCTCAACAACGCGACGCTGCCCTTTACCATCGCACTGGCGGAGCAGGGGGCGGAGGCCGCGATGCGCCGCAACCCGCATCTACGCGCGGGCCTCAACGTCTACAAGGGCACGCTGACTTACAAAGCCGTGGCCGAGGCGCAGGCGCTGACCGCGAAGGACGCGGAAGACGTCATCGGCATGTAAGCGGCGTTACGGGTGATTGCAGGTCATGTCGCCTTCTTCGCAGGCCTCTTGCGCCTTCAGGCGCGCGATCCGTTCAGTCACCCGCGAGAGCTTGCAGAAGGTGACGTTGGTCGAGCGCATCGAACCGTCGCGGCTGAGAAAAGTCTCATAGTCACATTCCGCCGTCATGTAGCGCTCCCAGGCGATCTGCGAGTCCTGGAGCGCCTTCTTGTTGTCGGCGTCATAGGCAGCGTAGAGCTTGTTGTAGAGCGCGGCGAGCGTCCTGTAGGTCTTCTGATAGTCGCGTCCGCCACAGACATTCATCTCGTAGGTCGTGCCGCCGCCCTCCTTGCAGTTGACCTTGGGATCGTTCTGCCATTTCAGGATGAAATCGTTCAGCACCGGACTGCCGTCGGCCGCCGATGCCGCCGGCACCGCAGCAAGAATCAGGCCCGCGCCCAGCACCGCCATCGCTATCCGCTTCATTCAGTTCTGCCCCTGTTGCAATTGCCTGGTCCGCGTCTTGGTCATGTCGGTCAGGCAGCCATTGTAGACCAGCGGATAGATGCTGCCGCCCTCGTTGGCCGCGTTGACATAGGTGCACTCGGCATCGCGGAACTTGATCCATTCGCGTTGCGACGCGCGCAGCAGTGCCCGGGAATGATCGTCCAGATCGCGCATGACCTTCTGATAGGTTCTGTTCAGGACGGCGTCGGCCCTGGCGTAGTCCTCGGCGGCGCAGCGGTTCATCGTGTTCTGGTCCTGCGCGTTGTCGCAGCGGGCGGCGGCGGCCGGCGCGGCCGTCAGCAGCAGCGGCAAAGCGAGCGCCGCGAATGCGAGCGTCTTCACGCCAGTGTCCCTCCATCGATCACAATGCTCTGTCCCGTCATCCATGATCCTGCTTTCGACGCGAGAAACACGGCCGCGCCCGCGATATCGTCCGGCTCGCCCAGGCGGCGCAGCGGCGTGCCCGCGCTCGCGCGCCTTTCGCCTTCGGGCGTGTCCCACAGCGCCTTGGCGAAATCGGTCTTGACCAGGCCCGGCGCGATGCAGTTGACGCGGATATTGTGCGGCCCGTTCTCCAGCGCCAGGTTGCGCGCCAGCTGGATATCGGCGGCCTTGGAGATGCAATAGGTCCCGATCACGGTCGAGCCGCGATAGCCGCCGATCGACGACACGATGATGATCGCGCCGTCCTTCTTCTCGATCATGTCGGGCAACGCCATCTGGGCCAGCCAGTGGTTCGACTTGATGTTGGCGCCCAGGATCTTGTCGAACGCCGCATCGTCGATCGTCGACATCGGGCCATAGGCGGGATTGAGCGCCGCGTTGCACACCAGGATGTCGATCTTGCCGAGCTGCCGATGGGTCTCGTCGACCAGCATCTGGAGCTGTTCCTTGTAGTTGATGTTGGCGGGGATCGGCACCGCGACCTTGGCGCCGCGCGCCTTGTTGATGTCGCCGGCCACCTTCTCGCAGGCATCCGCCTTGCGGCTGGAGACCACGACTCTGGCGCCGTGTTCCGCCATGCGGTGCGCGATCGCCTCGCCGATCCCCTTGGTCGAACCCGTGATCAGCGCCACTTTTCCCGAAAGATCGAAAAGGTTCATTTGTCCACCCTGTGCGTTATCGGATATCGGTCCCCGCTTCTTAGCAGCGGCGGCGCTATCGGCCAAATATCCGCCACCATTGCGGCGCGACAATCGTCAGGGAGTGTTCGGGAAAATGTCCGCTGCCATGCGTCGTTCGGGAATCCTGGTGCCGCTTCTGGCCTTGGGGGTTGCGGCTTGCGGCGGTCCGCGCCCGATGGTTGCCGACATTCCCGCGCCGCCGATGCGCGGCAGCGAAGCGCCGCGTCCGCCCGCTTGGCACAAGCCGCCGCCGCCCACCGTGACGGGTCCGGCCGGGCCGCTCACCGTGGCGCGGATCGACGGCTACATGGACGGCCTGGAGACCGAGCTGCGCCGCCACGTCCATGGCGTCGGCATCGTGATCGCGCGACAGGGCAACAACATCGACGTCGTGGTGCAGAACACGCGGCTGTTCGCGGCCGATGGCGGGGTGAACGGCGACGACGTGCTCGAGCCGCTCGCCGCCGTGCTGCGCGGCTATGTCCACACCACGGTCCAAGTGGAGGGCTTCACCGACACCGCGGGCAAGCCGGAGCAGAATCTCGCCGTGTCGCAGAAACGCGCCCAGCGCATCGCCGACGCGCTCGCCCATGAAGGCGTGCCCGGCAACCGCCTCAGCGTCCAGGGCTTCGGCGAGACCCGTCTGCGCGTCGCCACCGGCGACGACAAGAATGAACCCCGCAACCGCCGCATCGAATTCCTCATCAAGGCCAAACCCGGTTAGAGCCGCCTGCACGAAAACTCCCAAGTCTTAACTTGCGCCTTCGGCCAAACTCCTGTGCACTGGCGCCGGCACCATTCCCAGGAGAACCGCCCGTGAAATTCCGCACGCTGATGATGACCGCGGCGCTCGCTGCCTCAGCCGCGCCCGCCCTGGCAGCCGATGCGCCGCCCCTGCTGGTGCGCGGCACCATCGCGAGCATCGACGCCAAGTCGGTGACCATCACCAGGGCCGACGGCACCACCGTCACCGGCGCCATCCTGCCGACCACCTTCTTCGCCGCGGTCGAGCCGCGCCGCTTCGACCAGATCAAGTCGACCGATTTCGTCGGCATCACCTCAGTGCCCGGCCCCAACGACACGCTCAAGGCCGAAGAGATTCACATCCTGCCGATCCATGTCGGCGAGGGCTCCTATCCCTGGGATCACCATCCCGACGGCACCAAGACCGCGGGCAGCATGACCAACGGCACCGTCGCCGTGGTGCGCAGCGCGCCGACCGTGGCCGGCAGCATGACCAACGGCACCGTCTCGGCCTCGGACGGCTGGTCGCTGAAAGTGACCTATCACGGCTCGCAAGTGGTGAACGGCAAATGCGTCGGCCGCGCGCCGTTGCCGGGCGGTGCCGCGCCCTGCACCGGCGTCGCCGCGGTGGTGGTGACGCCCTCCACCCCGATCGTCGCGATCGTGCCGGCCAAGAACACCGACGCCAAAGCCGGCCTCGCCGTATTCGCCGTCGTCGCCACCGGACCCGGCGGCAAGCCGGTGGTCGGCTCGATGACCATGGAAAAGAACGGCATCAAGCCGCAGATGTGACGATCCGCCTTCCCGGCGCGGGAAGGTACAAAGAGCTATTTCGCCAGCGCCGCGTCGATCGCGGCGTTCATCTCGGCGTCGTCGGGCGTGGTGCGGGGTCCGAACACGCCGGCGATCGTGCCGTCCTTGTTGATCAGGTATTTGTGGAAATTCCACTTCGGCGCCGCGTCGTCGCCGAGTTCGCCGGCCAGCCATTTGTACAGCGGATGCGCGCCGGGCCCGATCACGTCTTCCTTCGCGGTCATCGGGAAGTCGATGCCGAAGCGGGTCTCGCAGAAGGTCTTGATCTCGCCTTCGGTGCCGGGCTCTTGGCTCCCGAAATTGTTCGCCGGCACGCCGAGGACGACGAGGCCTTTGTCCTTCTTGTCCGTCCACAAGGCTTCGAGCCCCGAATATTGCGGCGTCAGCCCGCACTGGCTCGCGACGTTGACGACCAGCACCGCCTTGCCCTTGAAGCCCGCCATCGGCAGATCGCCGCCGCTGATGCCTTTGAAGGTGAAATCGTGCGCCGTGGTCATGGTGGTCTCCGTCGATTGGCTGTCCCGCAAGTCTAGCGCGTCAGCGCCGCTCCAGGAACAGCCCAACCCCGAATGCGATCAGCACGCCGCCGGCAATCCCGTCGAGCACCCGCGTGACGCCGCCGGCTTGGATCCAGCGCGCCAGAGGCTTCATCGCCGTCGTCAGCAGCCAGAACCAGGCCAGGCTTTCCACCACATGGATGCCGGCGAGCAGCAGGCTGAACGCCGTCACGTTGACGTCCGTCGGCACGAACAGCGGCAGGAAGGTGACATAGAAGATGCCGACCTTGGGGTTGAGGAGGTTGGTGAGAAATCCGCGCAGCGCCCAGGACCGCGGGCCGCGCTGCGGTGCCGTCGCGGCCTCGGCCGCGCCGCCGCGGAACGCGGCGACCAGCATCCGCCCGCCCAGCCACAAAACGTAGAGCGCGCCCGCGATCCGAAGCGTCTCGTAGGCAAGGGTCGACGCTGCCAGCAGCGCGCCCAGGCCCACCGACGCGACGACGCCCCACACCAGGCACCCCGCGACGATCCCGAACGCCGCCTGCATCCCGCGCCGCGGTCCTTCGACGGCGGCGGTCCTGAGCACCAGCGCGGTGTCGGGGCCTGGCGTCACCGTCAGAAGTCCGGCGGCGAGCGCGAAGCCGAGAACGGCCTGAAACGTTGCGATTTTTACCTCCTGTTAACGAAGCCAGTCTGACAGAGCGGCGCGATCTTTGGTTAAGCAATTTGAAATGCCAGGCGTGCAAATTTTGCCCAGCGAACACCTTGGACCCCTTCCATGACGCGTGCCCTGATCGTCGCGACTTATCTCCTGGCCTCCGCCACCGCCGGCACCGCCATCTTCATGGTGGCCGGCGTGCCGACCGGCCTGCTCACCGCCGTCGTGCTCTCGCTCTGCTGCACCCAGATCCACGCCGGCCTGCGCCGCCGCCGCGACAAGCGCGTTGCCGACCGCGAGATCGCCGGCCTCAAGCGCGTCAGCTTCCAGTTCGAGCAGGCGCTCAACGACACCCGCACCAAGATGGACGACATGTCCAAGGCGATCGAGGCCAAGTCGAACGCGCAGAGCCGCAAGATCGTCGCCGAGCTCCAGGTGCTCGAAACCCTGATGCGCGAATTCGCCAGCAAGGTGTCGAACAGCGCGAAGAAGGAACCGCTCGACGATACCATAGACCGCCGCGCGCCGCGCCAGGGCACGGCGAGCGCCTATATGAACACGCTCGGCGACAGCGGCATGCTCGAGATCATCCGCGCCTCGCTGGAGCAGAACCGCGTCGATCTCTACCTCCAGCCGATCGTCAGCCTGCCGCAGCGCAAGCTGCGCTTCTACGAGGCGTTGTCGCGGCTGCGCTCGGAAGACGGCAAGGTCATCATGCCCGAGCAGTACATCAAGGTCGCTGCCCCTGCCGGGCTGATGTCGGTGGTCGACAACCTGCTGCTGTTCCGCTGCGTCCAGATCGTGCGCCGCCTGACCCAGAAGCATCGCGACATCGGGGTGTTCTGCAATATCTCGGGCGACACGCTGACCGACGCCGAATTCTTCCCGCAATTCCTCGAATACATGCACCACAACCGCGATCTCGCCGGCCAGATCGTGTTCGAGTTCAGCCAGGATGCGGTGGCCAAGGCGGGCACGCAAGGCGAATCCAATCTTGCCTATCTCTCCAGCCTCGGCTTCGCGCTGTCGATGGACCACGTCTCGTCGCTGGCGCTCGATTTCGCCAAGCTCACCAAGATGGGCTTCCGCCATCTGAAAGTGCGCGCCCACACCCTCACCAACGGTATGAGCGGCGCCAACGCCGCCGTCGCCGCCGAGGACTTCAAGAAGCTGCTGGAGCGCAACGGCCTCAATTTGATCGCCGAGCGGGTCGAGGACGAGAAAACCGTGATCCAGCTCCTCGATTACGGCGTCGATTTCGCCCAGGGCTACCTGTTCGGCGAACCCCGCGCCGTGCGCGAGGAATCGCTGCGGGCGATGGACAAGGACTCCACGACCGTCGTTCCCCTGCGCAAGGCGGGCTGACCCTCAGGGCACCACGTTGACCGACACGTTCGCCGTGTTGTTGTCCTCATGCTGCTCGGCGACCGCGTTCAGCGAATCGGCCGTCAGCCCCACCACGTAATGCCCCGCCGCCGGCGTCGTCGGATAGATCAGGCACCCGCCTACCGTCATGCCGGCCGCCAGGCCCGGGAAATCGGCATGCGGCAGGAACGGCACGCCCAGTCCGCCGCCGGAGACGCGGAACGCGCCGCTCGCCACCGCCCCGATGTTCTTGATCGTGAAGCAGATCGCATAGCGCCGCCCCAGCTTCACACTGTTGCCCTTGAGCGCGGGCGAGAGCGTCGGCGTGCCGGCGAACACCAGATCGGGCCGCAGCAGCGCGGGGCCGGGTCCGCCGGGGATAAAGCGGCAGATGCGGCAGACGCCGCGCGCGATGTCGAGCGTCCAGCCGTCCTCGCATATCGCCCTTGTGTGGCTGCACGGCGCCAGCGGCGCGCAGCGCCGGTAGCAGCCGCCGTCACGGAAGGTCTCGTCGGGCGCGCAGACCGGATGCTCGCGGCACAGGCCGCTGCCGCCGCCGCCGCAACCACCCGCCGGCGTGCACAGCCCGGTCGATCGGTTCACCGGCGCCGTCGGGGCGCAGTCGTTCATCCGGTGCGAGCGCGCAAAGGTCGGAAAGCCGGAATCGTGCTCGCAATAGCCGTCGTCGCGCAGCGTCTCGTCGGGATGGCAGGCCGGCGTGCAGCGCGCCTGTCCGTAGGCGGCGAGGGGAAAGCCGGCGGCGGCGAGGACGATGATGATCAGGAGCGTGCGCATCTTCATGACTGATCTCCGGGTCGGGTGGGGAGGGTCGAAGCCGTGCGCGACCACCATACACCCGTTCGGCCGTTTTGCCTCCCTGGGCCAGGAACAAAGCCGGTTGACCGCGCCGCGCCCGCCATGCGACCGCTAGGCCATGACGGTCAAACTCCCCGCCCATTTCGCCGAAATCGCCCCCGGCTATGACACGCTGATCTGCGACGTCTGGGGCGTGCTACACAACGGCGCCACCGCCTATTCCGCCGCCTGCGCCGCGCTCAAGACCTTCCGCGACCGCCACGGCCGCGTCGTGCTGCTCTCCAATGCACCGCGTCCCGGCTCCGACATCGAGGAGCAGTTCGCCCGCTTCGGCGTGCCGCTGGATTGCTACGACACCATCGTGACCTCGGGCGGCGCGGCGCGCGAAGACCTGGCGCGGCGCGCCGGCCACGGCGGCCTCGCCATCCTGCATCTGGGACCGGTGCGCGACCGCGGCGTGTATGACGGGTTGAAGATCGAGCTCACCGACGCCGCCGGCGCCGAGCTCGTGCTCTGCACCGGCCCCTATGACGACGAGACCGAAACGCCCGACGACTATCGCGACCGTCTCGCGGACCTCAAGGCCCGCGACCTCACCATGCTTTGCGCCAACCCGGACCTGGTCGTGCAGCGCGGCGGCAAGCTCGTCTACTGTGCCGGTTCGCTCGCCAAGGCGTACGAAGCGATCGGCGGCAAGGTCGTCTACTACGGCAAGCCGCATCTGCCGATCTACGACCACGTTCGCGCCGTGGCCGGCGGGGCGCCGCGGCCGCTGGCCATCGGCGACGGCCTGTACACCGACATCAAGGGCGCCAACGCCGCCGGGATCGACGCGCTGTTCATCGCCGACGGCATCCACGGCGAGGACGTGACCGAGTTCACGCCGGCGCATCTCGAGAAACTTTTCGCCCAGGCGGGCGTGCATGCCGCCGCGGCCATGCGGGCGCTTGTCTGGTAGAAGCCCATGCGCATAGTACGGTTCGCCGCTATCGGGATCCGCCCATGACCTACTACATCGACGACCTCAAGCCGGGCATGGCCGAAAGCTTCAGCAAGACCGTCACCGAGCGCGACATCGAGCTGTTCGGCGAGGTTTCGGGCGACGTGAACCCGGTGCATTTCGACGAGGCGTTTGCCGCCAAGACCATCTTCAAGGGCCGCATTGCGCACGGCGTCCTGTCGTCGAGCTACATTTCGACCGTGCTCGGCATGAAGATGCCGGGGCCCGGCACGATCTTCATGTCGCTCACCACCCGCTTCAAGGCGCCGGTGCGGATCGGCGACACCGTCGCCGCGACCTGCACGGTGCGCGACGTCGTTCCCGAGAAGCGCCGCGTCGTGTTCGACTGCGTCTGCAAGGTCGGCGACGTCACCGTGGTCGACGGCGAGGCGCTGGTCATGGCGCCGTCGCGGCCGAAGGAGTAGACGCTGCGCATTTTCCGCCACTACCGCGACGTGCCGGACGCCTATAAGGGCGCGGTCGTGGCTGTGGGCAATTTCGACGGTGTGCATCTGGGCCACCAGGCGCTGATCGGCGCCGCGCGCGACATGGCGCGCGAACGCGGCGCCCCGCTCGGCGTCCTCGCCTTCGAGCCGCATCCCCAGGAGTTTTTCCGCCCCTCGTCGCAGTCGTTCCGCCTGACGCCGTTCCGCGCCAAGGCGCGGCTGATCGCCGAGCTCGGCGCCGACATCCTCTACGCGCTCGCCTTCGACGCCGAGATGGCGACCAAGACGGCGCAGGACTTCGTGGCCGAGGTCCTGGTCGACGCGCTCGCCATCGGCGCCGTGGTGGTCGGGGCCGATTTCCAGTTCGGCAAGGGCAGGGCGGGCAACGTCACGCTGCTCGCCTATATGGGCGAGATGGAAGGCTTCGGCGTCACCGTGTTCGAGCCGATCATCGCCCACGGCCACGACAAGGTGTCTTCGACCGAGATTCGCGAGGCGCTGAAGGCCGGCCGGCCGGAGGTCGCCGCCAGGCTGCTCGGCCATTTCTGGAGCGTGGAGGCGCGCGTCGAGCACGGCGACAAGCGCGGCCGCACCATCGGCTTTCCGACGGCGAACATGAAGCTCACCGACTGCCTTCTGCCGGCTTTCGGAATCTATGCCGTGCGCGCCAAGATCGTCGAAGACGACAAGGTGGTATCGACTCACGACGGCGTGGCCAATTTCGGCATCCGCCCGATGTACGAGATAGACACGCCGCTGCTCGAAACCTACTTGTTCGATTTCGCAGGCGACCTCTACGGCAAGCACATGGCGGTGGAGTTCGTCGCCTATCTCCGCCCCGAGATGAAGCTCGATGGCCTCGAAGCCCTCAAAGCCCAGATCGCGCTGGACAGCGAAGCGGCGAAGATAGCCTTGCGGCAAATCTGAGTTGCGTGTTCTCCGCATGAACCAATCGGCTATTGCCGGGCAGGCTGGACCGCCCGCCGCCCCGCTGTTAGAACCGTGCTGCTGATTTGCGGGCTTGAGACAAATGCTTGATTTCGCGGGATTTTCGCGAATTCGTCACCCGGCTCCGTGCCGGGGGTGAGCCCTGACGCGCGGAGGCCGGGTCCGACGTGAACCCCATCCATCCCGCGAAAGCCTGAGAAGAAATGTCCAAGACCGACACCACCACCGAAGGGCGCGACTATCGCGCCACGCTGTTCCTGCCCGAAACCTCTTTCCCGATGAAGGCGGGCTTGCCCGAAGCCGAGCCGAAATGGCTGGCGCGCTGGGAGGCGATGGACCTCTACGGCCGCATCCGCAAGGCCGCCAAGGGCCGCCCGCTCTTTGTCCTCCATGACGGCCCGCCCTACGCCAATGGCGAGATCCATTCCGGCACCGGCCTCAACAAGGTGCTGAAGGACATCGTCGTGCGTTCCCGCGGTTTCCTCGGCTACGACGCGCCCTACATCCCGGGCTGGGACTGCCACGGCCTGCCCATCGAATGGAAGATCGAGGAGAAGTACCGCAAGGACGGCAAGTCCAAGGACGACGTGCCGATCGCGCAGCTGCGCCAGGACTGCCGCGACTTCGCCAATCACTGGATCGACGTCCAGCGCACCCAGTTCAAGCGCCTGGGCTGCATGGGGCAATGGGACAAGCCCTATACCACGATGGACTACCGCGCCGAAGCCACCATCGCGCGCGAGCTGCACAAATTCGTCGACAACAAGCTGCTCTATCGCGGCTTCCGCCCCGTGATGTGGTCGCCGGTCGAAAAGACCGCGCTCGCCGAAGCCGAGGTCGAGTATCACGACAAGACCTCGACAACGATCTATGTGAAGTTTCCGGTGGTGCAGGGATCGGACTCGCTCAAGGGCGCGAGCATCGTGATCTGGACGACGACGCCCTGGACCATGCCCGGCAACCGCGCCATCGCTTATTCGCCGACGATGGAATATGGGCTCTTCGAAGTGGTCGATGCGGAAGAGAACGCGCTCGCCAAGGTCGGCGAGAAGATCGCGCTCGCCGATGCGCTCGCCGACCAGACCGCGCAGCACGCGAAGATCACATTGAACCGGCTCGGCTCCGCCGATCCCGTCGGCGCGGTCGTGGCGCATCCCTTCCGCGGCCGGGGCTACGACTTCGATGTCCCGGTCCTTCCCGGCGACCATGTCACCGCCGACACCGGCACCGGCTTCGTCCACACCGCGCCGGGCCATGGCGAGGACGACTTCAATCTGATGACGGCGACCTTCCCTGGTTACGCCGCGCAGCATCCCGACGCCTTCAATGTCGTGAAGGAAGACGGCTCGTTCAACACCCATGTCCCGCTTTTTGCCGGCAAGTTCATCCTGAGCCGCGACGGCAAGAAGGACGGCGACGCCAACAAATCCGTCATCGCCGCGCTGATCGAAGCCGGCGCGCTGCTGGCGCAGGGCACGCTGCGCCATTCCTATCCGCATTCCTGGCGCTCCAAGGCGCCGGTGATCTTCCGCGCCACGCCGCAATGGTTCGCGGCGATGGACAAGGAGATCCCCGGCGGCGGCACGCTGCGCCAGCGCGCCATGAAGGCGATCGGCGACACCCGCTGGTATCCGCCCTCGGGCGAGAACCGCATCGCCGGCATGGTCAAGGACCGTCCCGACTGGGTGCTGTCGCGCCAGCGCGCCTGGGGCGTGCCGCTCGCGATCTTTGTCGACAAGAAGACCGACACGATCCTCAACGACCCCGAAGTCAACGAGCGCATCGGCGACGCCTTCGAAACCGAAGGCGCCGATGCCTGGTTCAACTCGCCGCCCTCTCGCTTCCTCGGCAACGACCGCGATCCGGCCGATTACGAGCAGGTCAAGGACATCCTCGACGTCTGGTTCGACTCGGGCTCGACCCATGTCTTCGCGGTGGAACGGCCGCTGGAGAAGGAATGGCCGCAGAAGGACCATGCCGATCTCTATCTCGAAGGCTCCGACCAGCACCGCGGCTGGTTCCAGTCGTCGCTGCTGGAAAGCTGCGCTACGCGCGGCCGTGCCCCTTACGACGAGGTCTTGACCGCCGGCTTCGTGCTCGACCGCGAGGGCGACAAGATGTCGAAGTCGTCGGGCAACGGCATCCTGCCGCAGGACATCGCCAACAAGAACGGCGCCGACATCTTCCGGCTCTGGGTCGCGTCGTCGGATTTCACGCAAGACATCCGCATGGCCAACGACATCATCCAGTCGAACGCCGATGGTTATCGCCGCTTGCGCAACGCGGTCCGCTTCATGCTCGCCAATCTCGACGGCTTCGACGATCGCGAGCGCCTGCCCGCCGCCGCGATGCCCGAACTCGAGCGCTTCGTCCTCGCCAAGCTCGCCGAAATCGACGCCGTGGTGCGCGACGGCTACCGCCACTACGACTTCAACCGCGCCTACAACACCGTGTTCAGCTTCTGCACCAACGAGCTGTCGGCGTTCTATTTCGACATCCGCAAGGATTCGCTCTATTGCGATGCGAAGACCGCCACGCGTCGCCGCGCCGCGCGCACCGTGATCGACGAATGCTTCCGCCGCATCGTCACCTGGCTGGCGCCCATCCTGTGCTTCACGATGGAAGAGGCTTGGCTGTTGCGCTTTCCCGGCACCGACGAAAGCGTGCACCTGCACACCTTCCCCGAGACGCCGGCCGATTGGCGCGACGATGCGCTGATCGCCAAATGGGACCGCATCCGCACCCTGCGCCGCGTCGTCACCGGCGCGCTGGAGGTCAAGCGCCGCGACAAGGTGATCGGCGCCAGCCTCGAAGCGCGTCCGGTGCTCTACCTCGCTGACGCGAGAGACGCCGTGCTGTTCGACGGCCTCGACCTCGGCGAGATCGCGATCACCTCGAACGCGAAAGTCTCGACCCATGAGCCGCCGGGCGACGCCTTCCGCCTCGCCGACGTGTCCGGTGCCGTTGCGGAATTCCATCACGCCGAAGGCGACAAATGTGCCCGCTGCTGGATGATCCTGCCCGAAGTCGGCAGCAACCCGGCGCACCCCGACCTGTGCAACCGTTGCAGCGGGGCGGTCGATGCGATCACCTGACATGTCTCCGCGCGATTGGGGCCTCGCCGCCGCCGCCGGCGCGCTGCTGCTCGACCAGGCGAGCAAGCTGATCATGCTTTACGGCTACGGCTTCAAGGACATGGTGGCGGGCGACGCCGTGCCCGTATTGCCGTTCTTTAATCTTGTCATGGTGTGGAACCCCGGCGTCTCCTATGGGCTGTTTCCGGCGCACAGCCGGATAGGCTCGATTTCGCTGGTTTTCCTGTCGCTTCTGGCGGTCGGCGCGCTCGGCTGGTGGCTGTGGAGCGCCCATCGCCGGATCCTGGCTATCGGCCTTGGCCTCGTCATCGGCGGCGCCATCGGCAATAATCTGATCGACCGGCTGATCTACGGAAAGGTTGCCGACTTTTTCCACTTTTACGGACTGGGCTACGACTGGTATGTGTTCAACGTCGCCGACGCGGCGATCACCTTCGGGGTCATCGCGCTCCTCTACGATGCGTTGATGCGGCCCGAGACGAGCCCGGAACAAGAGACGAGCTAACCAGTTTGGAGTACCCCATGTTTTCGCGTCCTGACCCTCGCATCCTGCTTCTCGCCGCGCTTGCGCTCGGCGTCGCCGGTTGCAGTTCGATTCGCGACGCCGCCGGCGGCGGCAAGGACTCGCCCGACGAGTTCGCGGTCGTCACCAAGGCGCCGCTGGTCATTCCGCCCGACTTCAACCTGAAGCCGCCGGCGCCGGGCACGGCGCCGATCAACCAGGTCGAGCCGACCCAGGCGGCGCAGAACGCGCTGTTCAACGCCGATCCCGCCACCGTCGCCGCCTCGCTGCCGCCGACCATGAGCGCTGGTGAGCGCTATATGCTCGGCGCCGCCGGCGTGCAGAACGCCGATCCCGCGATCCGCCAGCAGATCGCTTCCGACACCAGCGGCATGCGCGGCTCCGACGACAGCTTCACCAACGACCTGCTGTTCTGGAGCGGGCCGACGCCGGCTCCCGGCGCCGCCCCGGTCGACGGCGACGCCGAAGCCCGCCGCCTCGATGCCGCCCGGGCCGGAAACGCCAATCCCGCGCCGGCGCCTACCACGACCGCGCCCGCCGCAGCGCCGTCCTCGGCGCCGACCGACACCGATACCGACAAGGACGACGACGGCTGGCTCGGCAATATCTGGCCGTTTTGAACGGATTGTTTGAGATCGCCCTTTCAAGTCGCGTCATCGACGGAGCGGCCACGACGCTGAGGCGTGGAATTGCATTGGTCGCGTTCTTGTGCGCGGCCGCCGTCTCCGCCCAAGCCGCGGCGCCCGCCGTCGCGCAATTCACCCTCGCCAACGGTCTCAAGGTCATCGTGATCCCCGATCATCGCGCCCCCGTCGTGACCCAGATGATTTGGTACAAGGTCGGTAGCATGGACGATCCGCCCGGCCATTCCGGCCTCGCGCATTTCTTCGAGCACATGATGTTCCGCGGCACCAAGGCGGAACCCGGCGACGCCTTCACCGCGACCCTGGCGCGCAACGGCGGTGACACCAACGCCTTCACCACCGAGGACTACACCGCGTTCTACGAGCAGATCGCGCGCGACCGTCTCAGGCTCGCGATGACGCTCGAGGCCGACCGCATGGCGCATCTGGATCTTTCCGACGTTTCGGTCCGCACCGAGCGCGACGTCGTGCTCGAGGAGCGGCGCATGCGCGTCGACAACAGCCCACAGGCGCTCGCCGCCGAACAGGTCGAGGCCGCGCTCTATCTCTCGCACCCTTATGGCCGCCCCGTGATCGGCTGGCCGCAAGAAGTTCGGCGCCTCGGCCGGGCCGAAGCGCAGGCGTTCTACGACCGCCACTACGCGCCCAACAATGCGATCCTGGTGATCGCGGGCGACGTCACGCCCGAGGCCGTGAAGGCAGACGCCGCCGCGACGCTGGGCAGGGTGCCGGCGCGCCCCGTCGAGCCGCGGGTGATCTATGCCGAGCCGACCCGCCTCGGGGAAACTCGGCTGGCGATCGCCCACCCCGACGCGGCGGTCCCGAGCTTCAGCCGCACCTGGCGCGTCCCGAGCTATGTCAGCGCCAAGCCCGGCCAGGCCGAAGCGCTGGAGGTCCTCGCCGCGCTGCTCGGCCAGGATTCGACCAGCCTTCTCTACCGGCGGCTCGTCGTCGAGCAGAAGCTCGCGGCCGACGCCGGCGCCTCCTATGACGGCGACGCACGCGATTCGGGATCGTTCTCGATCTACGCCTCGCCGCGTCCCGGTGTGACGCTTGCCGTTCTGGAGCGCGCGGTCGATGCGGTCCTCAAGCAATGCGCCGCGACGCCGCCGGCCGCCGCCGATCTCGCGCACATCAAGATCCAGCTCGTCGCCGGCGACGTCTTCCGCCGCGACAGCCAGATGGCGATGGCGACCGCCTACGGCCAGGCGCTGGCCATCGGCCTCAGCGTCGCCGACGTGCAGGCGTGGCCGCGCCGCATCCAGGCGGTCGGTGCCGCCACCGTCCGCGCTGCCGCGCAAGGGCTCGACCGCCGCAATGCCGTGACCCTCTACCTCACGCCGGGGCCGGCATGAGAAAGCACGCCCTCGCATTCCTGTTCCTGCTTGGTGCCGTTCTGCCCGCCGCCGCTGCCGCGCCGCGCGAACTCGCAATCGGCGCCGGAGAACAGGTGTGGTTCCAGGAAGATCACACCGTGCCGATGGTCGCAGTCTCGATCGCGCTGCCGGCGGGCTCGGTCTACGATCCGAAGAACAAGGCGGGGCTCGCTGCCTTCGCCGCCTACATGTTCAACGAAGGGGCGGGCAACATCCGCTCCGAGGCCTATCAGGGCGAGCTCGCCAATCGCGCCATCCAGCTGTCGCTTTCCCCCAACCGCGACCACTTCGTGCTCACGGTCACCGCGCTGTCGTCCCAGATCAAAGACGCCCTGCGCCTCGTCGGCCTCGCCTTGCAGCAGCCGCGGATGGACGCCGATGCCGTCGAGCGCGTGCGCGCGCAAATGCTCCAGTCGATCGCGCAGGACGCCTCCGATCCTTCCGCGGTCGCGGCCAACCGCTTCTACCGCCTCTATTTCGCCGATCATCCCTATGCCCATCCGGTCAATGGCGACGCCGTCGGCATCGCCGCGATCACCGCCGCCGACCTCAAGGCCTTCGCCCGCGGCCATTGGGTGCGTGGCGGTGTCAGGATCGCCGCTGCCGGCGATATCGGCGCCGGGACACTGACCGCGCTCCTCAAGGCCGCCTTCGACCCGCTGCCCGCTACGGCGCCTGTGGCCCCGCCGCCCGTCGTCCATGCCGGCGCGCCGGGCGAGACCATCGTCGCCATGCCGGTGCCGCAGCCGACCGCCATCTTCGGCTTGCCGGGCCTCAAGCGCGACGATCCCGACTTCCTGGCCGCCTATGTCGCCAATTACATCGTCGGTGGCGGCGGCTTCGCCTCGCGCCTGACGACCGAAGTGCGCGCCAAGCGCGGCCTGACCTACGGCATTTCGACCGAGTTGAGCGATTTCCAGGGTGGCGGTCTCGTCCTCGGCCAGGTCGCAACCCGGCAGGAGAGCATGGCGCAATCGCTTGCCGTGATCCGCGACGTGCTCGCCGACTACGCCGCCCACGGCCCCACGGCGCAAGAGCTCGCCGACGCCAAGACCTACCTCACCGGCTCCTATCCGCTCGCATTCTCGTCCAATGCGGGCATCGCCGCCCAGCTCGGCGCGTTCCAGCGCGCCGGCCTTCCCCTCGCATATGTCGCCCGCCGCAACAGCCTGATCGCCGCTCTGACGCTGGACCAGGTGCGCCGCGCCGCCGCCCGCCTCTATGACCCCCGGCGCATGACCGTCGCCATCGGCGGCAGTATCGCGGTCGCGGCAACCGGTCATGAGCCGCCCCGCAAACCTGCCGCGCACAACTGAACCGTCGTGGGCATGTTCGCGCTACGGCGCCGGCAGGTGCCGATAGTTTCGCATCCGTTGAGCGACAAAGGACCACCGGGGTTCTTGCGGTTGACCCTCTCCGTCCCGGCCCATAAGGTCCGCGACACCAAAACGAGATCGTGGTTCGGCGGCGGAGCATCTGACTTTTCATCAGTGGGGCGATGGTTCGATCCCATCCGGCTCGCCGATGCGCAAACCGGAAAAGCTTCGTGCGGACTCCAGCCGCGCCGGCGGGTCGACAGGTGCGCTTTTGGGGACTTGTTCGTTTTGAGGATATGAATGAACGGAAATGTGGTCCTGACGAACGAGTTTCTTTTGGTGGCGGCTTGCTGCCGCTGGCCACCTTCCGAGCGCCGAAACGCCGCGATCCGCTCTTCCGCTTCGCAGCCGATTGACTGGGCTAATTTCGTTCGCGTCGTGGAGCGCCAGCGTGTAGCGGGCTTGGTGCACGACGGCCTGCAAAGTTCCGGTGTCGAACCGCCGCCGACGGTGAAGGCGCATCTTGCCGCCGAAGCGGGCGAGGTCGCCCGCCAGTGTCTGAAACTCGCGTCCGAAGCGCTCCTGCTGCAAGCCGCGTTCGATCGCGCCTCGATCGCGGCGACCTTCGTCAAGGGCACCGCTCTGGATCTGCTCGCTTACAACAAAATCGGGATCAAATACGCGTGGGATATAGATTTGCTGATCATGCCGCGCGATGTGCGCCGTGCCAGCGATGTCCTGGCCGCCGCCGGTTACAAACGCATCAAGCCACCGACGAATTTTGCCGAAGACCGGTTCGATGCCTGGATCGGTTTTGCCTATGACAGCCTGTTCCTGAACGAACGCAACAACGCTTATCTCGAACTGCATTGGCGGCTTTTCAGCAATCCGTCACTTATGTCTGGCGTTACGGCCGCCTCTTCATCGCGCCAGGTTGCGGTCGCATCCGGACGCTCCTTAAGGACACTCGGCGACGACGACCTGTTCTCATATCTTTGCATGCATGGCGCGCAACACGCCTGGTCCAGGTTGAAGTGGTTGGCCGATTTGGCGGCATGGCTGTCCACGAAGGAGGCCGGCGAAATCGAGCGCCTCTATCGCAAATCAAGGGAAAATGGCGTGGGAAGGGCCGCGGCGCAGGCGTTGCTGTTGTGCGCGCAATTGTTCGCGCTTCCGATGCCGCAAGACTTCCTGGCCGAACTGAAGGCAGACCGCGCAACGCGATGGCTCGTCGCCATTGCGCTCGACGCCATGGCCGGAGCCTCGACTCCCGAGCAGACGGATGATCGATTGCTCGGCAATCTGAAGATCGAAATCTCGCATTTTCTGCTCGCCACGGGCACGCGTGCCTGGCTTCGGGAGCTGAACAGCAAATTGATCGGTGGCATCGATTTTCAGCGCATTGCCCTGCCGCGGCCGCTTTTCTTCATCTACGCCGTTTTGCGGATCCCATCCTGGATCTGGCGCCGCGCAGTCCGCCTCGGACAGTCGCGTCAGTCGGCCGATTGAGGCGGTTCGCCGAGCAATCGTCCTTCGCTCACGCGCAAGACCTGTGTGCACTGCGCCAGGCTCTCGCTGCGATGCGCGATCATGACGATGGTCGGACGCGGCTCCATCGCACCAAGACGCTCGAGCAACTGGCGTTCGCCTGCGATGTCGATGGCATTGGTGGCTTCGTCCATGATCAGCAGGCGGGGCTTGCGGAGCAGGGCGCGCGCCAGGGCGATACGCTGACGCTCGCCGCCGGAAACCAGTGACCCGCGCTCGCCGACCATCGCGTCGAGCCCGCCCGCCAGGCCCCGTACGATCCCGGCAGCACCCGCCATCTCCAGCGCCTGCCACATATCCGCCTCGCTGGCGCCCGGCCACGCCCATTTGAGATTGCGCCGCACCGTGTCGTGGAACAGGAACGGGTCCTGCGAAATATAGCTGAGCTGGGCGCGCCAGCTCGCCAGTGTCGTGTTGTCGAGCGCGGTGCCGCCGATCAGAATGCGCCCGCGCTGCGGCTGCAGCAGTCCGACCAGGAGATCGGCGAGCGTGGTCTTGCCCGCTCCGGACGGTCCGGCGATGCCGACGAAGCTTCCCGGTTCGATCGCAAGGCTGACGTCGCATACGCCATGCGCGTTGCCCGGTTCGCTGTTGGCATGCGTGAACGCCACGTCCTCCAGGACGATCGATCCGGGCGCCAGGGTGCGCTCGATCGTGGCTTTCGGCGCCGCCTGCGCGCGCAGCTCGGTCAGGAGCCGGATCACGGTTTCATACGCCGGAAGGCTGTTCGCTATTTGCTGCAGACCCTGCTGGATTTGGGCCGCGGGTCCGCTCATGCGCGCGATGACCAGAAGGAAGGCGATCAGCAGCGGCGCCGACAGATGCAGGAAGCCGTAACCCACCAGAATGACCGCGGCGCCGACGAGGGCGGACAGGGTCGTCAGCGCCACCCGGCCGGCGGTCTGCTGGCGCAGAAAGGCTATCTGCCGGACGGTCAGGCCGTTCAACGTCTCGCGGTATTCCGCCGCGAAGCTGCCTTGGAGGTCCTGGCTGAACGCCATCTTGAGGCCGTTGAGGAATTGGGTCGTCATGCTCGTCAGCGTGAGATGCGAGGTGCTGACGAACTGGCCCAGATCGCGGGCGCGGCGCAGCATCGGGATCATCGCGATGCCGCCGACGATCAGCAAGGCGAAGGAGAACAGCGCCAGGCGGGGCGACAGGACGAAGGAGAGGACGCATTGCGACAGCAGGATAACGAACGCGATGCCGGCTTGAAGCACGAAATGCGACGCTCCCGAGATTCGCTGGATATCGGCACCCATGATGTTGAGGATTCGCGCATGCTGCAGGCTAAGGATGCGATCCCATCCCGCCGCCGCCAGCGCCATGGCGACTTCGCTGCGCAAGTGATTGATGAACTCGATTTGCAGTCCCATGACCGTCGTGTCGCGCAGCGATATCACGACCCCGCGGATGACGATCAGTGTCGCGAATAGCCCCAACATCAGCGACAGGCGTCCGAACTGGGTCGTGACCCCGACACTCGCGAAGATCGCTCCCATCGTCCGGTGCAGCAGATCGTCGCCGGTGCCGGTGCCGATCACGAGGCTGAACAAGGGGATGAGCAGGACCAGGCCAATGCTCTCGAACAGCGCGCCCAAGGTGATGTAGATCAGCGCCAGAACGCCGCGCCGGCCGGCGAAACTCGTCAGGAAAGCGCTAAGCGATCGCAACTGGTCGAAGCGGAGGCGCCAAGATGGCGGCACCAAATTCATGACCATCGGCCGCTGTTCCATCCCGCTTCGCGGCTTATCCTAGCAGCCTGCGTCGCAATGGCGAGGCGGCCGTCCGCCTCGTAGCGGCAAGGCATTGGAAAAATGCTGTTTTTGGCCCACATGCCGATGAGGTTTTCCTAGGCGAATCGACCGGCAAAATGCTACCTAAAGGGCTTGGATTTTGGCCCCTTTCGGCCGTCGATCAAGGATACGGTTTTTGAGCGATTCACCCACCGCCGGCGGCGCGGCGCCCGGCGGCTCCAGCATCAGCCCCATCGCCATCGAAGACGAGCTGAAGCGCTCCTATCTCGACTATGCGATGAGCGTGATCGTGCAACGCGCGCTGCCCGACGTGCGCGACGGCCTCAAGCCCGTGCATCGCCGCATCCTCTATTCGATGCACGAGAACGGCCGCGACTGGAATAAGCCCTACCGCAAATCGGCGCTGATCGTCGGCGACGTGATGGGCAAGTACCACCCGCATGGCGACCAGTCGATCTACGACGCGCTGGTGCGCATGGCGCAGGATTTCTCGATGCGCGTGCCGCTGATCGACGGCCAGGGTAATTTCGGTTCGGTCGATGGCGATTCCCCGGCCCAGATGCGTTACACCGAGGTGCGCCGCGCCAAGATCGCGCATCTGCTCAGCGAGGACATCGACAAGGACACCATCGACTGGAAGGACAATTACGACTCCTCCGAGAAGGAGCCCACCGTCCTTCCCGCCCGCTTCCCGAACATCCTGGTCAACGGCGCCGGCGGCATCGCCGTCGGCATGGCGACCAACATCCCGCCGCACAATCTGGGCGAGGTGATAGCGGCCTGCCTTGCCTATATTCACGATCCGTCGATCAGCCTCGAAGACCTGACAGAGATCGTGCCCGGACCGGACTTCCCGACCGGGGCGCTCCTGATCGGCAAGCAGAACGCGCGCGCCGCACTCGCCCGCGGCCGCGGGTCGCTTCTGATGCGCGCCCGCTGCGCGGTCGAGGAGATCCGCAAGGACCGCGACGCTATCATCGTCACCGAGCTGCCCTATCAGGTCAACAAGGCACGGCTGCAGGAGAAGATCGGCGAATTGGTGCGCGACAAGCGTGTCGAGGGCATCAGCGACATTCGCGACGAGAGCGACCGTCACGGCATGCGGGTGGTGATCGAGCTCAAGCGCGATGCGTCGTCGGAAGTGGTGCTGAACCAGCTCTATCGCTTCTCCGAATTGCAGACCACATTCGGCGTCAACATGCTGGCGCTCAATTCCGGCCGTCCGGAATTGATGAACCTCAAATCCATGATCGGTGCCTTCGTCGCCTTCCGCGAGGAAGTCATCACGCGACGCACCCGCTTCGACCTGTCCAAGGCGCGCGACCGCGGCCATATCCTGGTCGGCCTTGCCGTCGCAGTAGCCAATATCGACGAGATCATCGCCCTGATACGCGCTGCGGCCGACGCCGCCACGGCGCGCGAACGTCTGATGGCGCGCGACTGGCCGGCCAAGGATGTCGGGCCCCTGATCGAACTGATCGCCGATCCGCGCCATGTGATGCAAGCCGACGGCACGATCCGGCTGTCGGAGGAGCAGGCCAAGGCCATCCTCGACCTGCGCCTGCAGCGCCTGACGGCGCTCGGCCGCGACGAGATCGGCGACGAGGTGATGAAGCTCGCCGAGGCGATCAAGGATTATCTCGACATCCTGCGCTCGCGCCCGCGCGTATTGCAGATCCTGCGCGACGAGCTTTCCGCCATCAGCAGCGAATTCGCGACGCCGCGCCTGACCGAGCTGGTCGACGCCGATGTCGAGGTCGAGGACGAGGCGCTGATCGAGCGCGAGGACGTCGCCGTCACCGTCACCCATGCCGGCTACATCAAGCGCACGCCGCTGGACGAATACCGGGTGCAGGGCCGCGGCGGCAAGGGTCGTTCCGGCATGGCGACCCGCGACGAGGATTTCGTGACCTCGCTGTTCGCCGCCAACAGCCACGCCTGGCTGGTGTTCTTTTCGTCGACCGGCATGGCCTACAAGCTGAAGGTCTGGCGCCTGCCCGAGGCCCGTATCCAGGGCAAGGGCAAGGCGATGGTGAACCTGCTGCCGCTCGGCGAGGGCGAGCGCATCACCACCATCCTGCCGCTGCCCGAGGACGAAGCGCAGTGGGAGAAGCTGAACATCGTCTTCGCCACCAAATCGGGCAATGTGCGGCGCAACGAGCTTTTCGACTTCGCCAGCATCAACCGCAACGGCAAGATCGCGATGAAGCTGGAGGCCGGCGACGGCATCGTGGACGTCAAGGTGTGCACCGACCAGGACGACGTGCTGCTCACCACCAAGCTCGGCAAGTGCATCCGTTTCGCGCTGACCGATGTCCGCGTGTTCAAAGGCCGCGATTCGACCGGCGTGCGCGGCATAAAGCTGTCGGCCGGCGACGAAGTCGTCAGCCTGTGCCTGCTGCATCATTCCGACGCGACGACGGGGGAAGCGCGCGCCTATCTCAAGCAGTCGCGCGCGGCGCGGCGCGCGGCGCTGGGCGAGGAAGCCGAGGCCCCGATCGAGGACAACGCCGACGAGGCCGAGGACGGCAAGGAAGAGGTCGCGCTATCGGCCGAGCGCTATGCCGCGCTGGGCGCGCGCGAGCAGTTCGTTCTCGCCGTGTCGGAAACCGGCTATGGCAAGCGCTCCTCGTCCTACGAATACCGGGTCACCGGGCGCGGCGGCTCCGGCATCGTCGCCATGGACATGACCAAGAAGAACACCGCAATCGTCGCCGGCTTCCCGGTCGAGGAGAGCGACGATCTGATGCTGATCTCCAATCAGGGGCAGACGATCCGCGTGCCGGTCGCTACAATCAGCGTCCAGGGCCGCGGTTCGGGCGGCGTGACGGTGTTCCGGGTCGACGGGGGCGAGCGTGTCGTCTCGGTCGAGCGGATCGAGGACGTGTCGGGCGACGGGAGCGAGTGACGTGACGCAAACGGAGCGGATCGACGCTGCCAGGCCACCCTTGGTTGGCCTTTATCCGGGGACGTTCGATCCCTTGACGCTCGGCCATCTCGACATCGTCAAGCGGGCGGTGAAGCTGGTCGACCGCCTGGTGATCGGCGTCGCGACCAACGCGTCGAAATCGCCGCTTTTCTCGCTCGAGGAACGCATCGCCATGATGCGGCACGAAGTCGAGAAGCTGCCCCCGGGCCGCGCCACGGTCGAGGTCTTGCCGGTTTCCGACATCCTGCTGGTCGAGTTCGCCCGGAGCATCGGCGCCAACATGATCATCCGTGGCCTGCGCGCCGTATCGGACTTCGAATATGAATTCCAGATGGCGGCGATGAATCAGCGCCTGAACATGGACATAGAGACTGTGGTCCTGATGGCCGATCCGCGCATGCAGGCGATCGCCTCCAAGCTGGTGAAGGAAATCGCAATCCTGGGCGGCGACGTGAAGCCTTTCACCTCGCCCTACGTCGCCGAACAACTCGTGAAACGCAGCAAGGAACGCTCCTAAATGGCCCGCGACAAGGAAAATACCCTGATCATCGAATTGAAGACCGGTCCGGTCGTGATCGCGCTCAGGCCCGATCTCGCGCCGAACCATGTCGCGCGCTACAAGGAATTGGCGCGCCGGGGGTTCTATGACGGCGTGGTGTTTCATCGGGTCATTCCCGATTTCATGGCGCAGACCGGCGATCCCACCGGCACCGGCTCCGGCGGCTCGGATCTGCCCGATCTCAAGGCGGAGTTCTCGTCCGAGAAGCACAAGCGCGGCACGGTCTCGGCCGCGCGCACCAACAATCCCGACAGCGCCAACAGCCAGTTCTTCATTTGCTTCGCCGATGCACCCTGGCTCGATCGCCAGTATTCGGTATGGGGCCAGGTGATCGAGGGCATGGAGCATGTCGACGCCATCAAGAAGGGTGGCGACGACAACGGCGCGATCAAGGGCGCGCCTGACAAGATCGTAAGGATGCGCGTCGAGGCCGACAGCTAACCTGGGCGTTGGCGGAGCCGGCAGGTTGGAGACCGTGGCGGCGCGGCGTTGCGACGGTATGCCGGCGCCTTGGTCCTGTCAGATGCCTTCGGGCCGGACTGCGACCGGTGCGTTCGTGTCGGGCTCCATCTCGAGCCAGGCTTCTGCCTTGCTCCAAAAATGCAACTCGCCGCATACCGTGCACCCGACGGCGTTTGACCCTGCCATGACATCGTCGAAAGCGCCGGCAGCAGCCAGATGACCCGTAAAGATGGCGTCTGACGAATTGGGGCACCGGATCATGATCCGGTGTCTCGGCGGTCTGTCCATCGCGCTGTCCCCCCAAACCCCATGGGATTGGAGCCCCCGCGACGGGCAACCGTCAATTCCTTGCGGGAGGGCGTGACGCGCCGGGCTGTGCACATCACAATCGCGTTCGCGCATCGTTCCGGGAGCCGTGTGGCGGCGTTTGCATATCCGGCGCAGGACGCAGAACCAGCGAGCTGCTTTTGCAAAAGATCAGCCTCACATCCAACAGGGGCGGCGTGACGCAATCCGCAACATAACGTGTGTCGCATGCTCGCTGCGCGGACGATTAGAAACGTGCTTGTCCGACACGGAGTTTCGGCGTGAGCAATTCCATTCCGTTCATCGATCTTCAGGCGCAGCGCCGCCGTCTCGGCGAGAAGCTGAACAGCGCGATCATGGCCGCGGTCGAAGGTGGCGCATGGATTCTGGGACCTCAGGTCGCGGAACTTGAAGAGAGGCTGGCCGAATTCGCCGGCGTCAAGCATTGTATCGCTTGCGCCAACGGCACCGACGCGTTGCTGATTGTATTGCGTGCCTGGAACATCGGCCCGGGCGACGCCGTCTTTGTTCCTGCGTTCACATTCGCGGCGTCGGCCGAGGTCGTCGCGCTTGTCGGCGCATCGCCGGTGTTCGTGGACGTGCTCGAAGACACCTACAATCTCGATCCCGCCAGCCTCGAGGCGGCCATCGCCATGGTTCGCCGCGAGGGCAAGCTCACGCCGCGCGCGGTAATGCCGGTGGATTTGTTCGGGCAGCCGGCGGACTATCGCAAGATCGCACCGATCGTCGCGCGCGAAGGTCTCAAGATGCTTTGCGACACGGCGCAAGGCTTCGGTGGCATGCTCGACGGCAAACGCACAGGCGGAATCGGCGATGCCGCGGCCACCAGTTTTTTCCCGGCCAAGCCACTGGGTTGCTATGGCGACGGCGGTGCGGCCTTCACCAACGACGACGGCCTGGCGGAAATCCTGCGTTCCATTCGCGTTCACGGCCAGGGCAGCGACAAATACGAAAACGTTCGCGTCGGCGTGAACTCCAGGCTTGATACGATCCAAGCGGCGATTCTGCTCGAGAAACTCGCAATATTTCCCGATGAACTCGACAAGCGGGACGCGATCGCCAGGCGCTACTCCGCGGCCTTGGGCCGCTCAAATCGAATCCGCGTCCCACTGGTTATCGAGGGGGCCTTGTCGAGTTGGGCGCAATATACGCTGCAAGTTCCCGATCGCGACAAGCTGCAGGCCGACCTGAAGGCAGAAGGCATACCGACCGCGATTTACTATCCCATCCCACTGACCCGCCAGGAGGCCTATGGCGGCCATCCGGCGGCGCCAACCCCTGTCTGCGACAAAGTGTGCCGGTCGGTCATCAGCCTTCCCATGCACCCCTATCTGGACGTCGAGACTCAAGACAAGATCATCAGTGCGGTCCTGCGCTCGGTCTAGCGCCACGAATTGTTGCAAAACCGCCGCAGTATCGCTTCCAGTCAAAAATGGCAGGCGTCGCCGATTTTGTTATATTACCCTACGGCAACTCTTGGACTGCTCGTTGGTATAGAACAAATGGATAGGGACGGCCCATTCGGTTTGGGGGGTGGGGATTTGCAATGCAAGGTGATGTCGTGGTTCAAGCCAACGCCGCAATTCTGTTCGGCGCTCTGATCGTTTCTCTGCTGATTCTGATCAACGCCCGGACGATCGGCGAAAAATTGGGGGTGATGGATCATCCCGATGCGGTCCGCAAAAAGCACACGCAAATAACGCCTCTGGTCGGCGGCCTAGCGATCATGGTGCCGGTTGTGCTGTGGGCTGCGGCTTCGATGCTTTGGATCGGGTCGCTGGACCACCGTCTGCTCCAGGCGGTTCTGCTTTGCGGCGGCGGCGCCACCCTGGTGGGATATGCGGACGATCAGAGTTCGACATCGCCGTCGAGCCGGCTGTTGTCCCTGTTCCTGCTCTCGGCGATCGCGCTCGTCATCGATCCCGCGCTTATGCCGACGCAGCTCGGCTGGGAAAATTTTGCGCCGACGGCGATCCCGCCGTGGTTCGCATACGTTTTGGTCGCCCTCGGGATGGCCGGTTACGTCAACGCCGTGAACATGGCCGATGGTCAAAATGGAATCGTGACGGGCATGTTCGCAATCTGGGCGGCTTGCTTGATGATCGTGACCGACGGTGGCGGCAGCACGGCCGGCATCGCGATGGTGGTGTTCGAGACCGTCGTGGTGACCTTCCTGTTCAACATGGCCGGCCGGGTGTTTCTGGGCGATTCCGGCTCCTATGGCGTGGCCTTCGTCTACGGAATCCTTGCCATCAGTGCCCACAATCAGGGGCGCGCTTCGGTCGAGACCATCATCGTCTGGTTCTTCGTTCCGGTCATGGATTGCCTCAGGCTCATAGTGACGCGGGCGCTTCAAGGTCAGGCGCCTTCCGATGCCGACCGCAATCATTTCCACCATCGGCTCCAGGATCGTGTCGGCAAGACCGCCGGCCTTTGCACCTATCTGGGGGTGGTTGGCGCGTCCTCTTTGACGGCCTCGTTGGTGCCACACCTGTCGCTCGTCTGCATGGTCATTCTGGCCGCCTTCTACTTCAGCTTCGCCTGGCTGACGCAGGTCGATGAACAGGCCGTCGAGGAGCAAGAGAGTGCCGAACGCGCGGCTGACGGCAAACCGCGCCTGGTCGCCGGCAAAGACGCATCGGTTGCCCGCAAATGAATACGATTTCCACCGCGGCGGCTCCGGCCTCCTTGGCGCAGGACAGAAGCGTATCGGCGCGCGATGTCGTCGTGGCGTCCTACAAGTTTGCATTCGGGCACGCGAAGGGGATTCTCGCCGCAATCGGCATTCCGGTCGGGTTGGCGGCCGTGGTGCTGCTGATTCTGTTCAAGACCTATTTTTCGATGCTGGCTTTCTATCTGCGGTCGCCCGATTCGCGGCTGGCGAGCCTCACGATGAGCGCGACGGTCGCCGGTGTATTGATCTGGCTGCTGCTCAATGCCATCGCCAGCACGCGGCTAGCCCGGTATATCGGTGGCGAAACGCTGCGCGGTTGGTTTGACTTTCAGGGCATGGCACGCGGGGCACGGCTATATGCCGCGTTGCTCCGCTATCTCTTGGTCAATGTCGTGGTTGCGGCAATGTGCGTCACGCTCGTCTCGCTGGCGCTACAATACCTTCCGCCGCGCGATGCGCTTTATGCGAGTTGGCTGGCGCAGGCGTCGTTTGCGGCGTTTGCCATCCTTTTCTGGGTGCGCTGCGGCCTGCTGCTGCCCGCCGTCGCCGTCAACGAACGCCGCCTGGTTTTGCGGCGCGCGTGGGAGCTCTCGCGCGGTCAGTTCTGGAAGCTGGCCGCGGTCGGCATCATGGTGGCGGTGCTCCCGGCGGTACTGCCGGAAGCGGCGGGTGAGCTGTTGATCTGGCAATTCGGCCCGTCGGCCGGTCAAGCGACGGCCGGAGCGTTGGCTGCCGCTGCTGCCTGGCTTGCGACCGACCCTCTGGCATTGGCCACGATCGTTCTCAGCCTTTCGGTGAGCACTGCCCTGACGGTCGTTCTGACGACGATCGGGTCTCATCTCGCCTACCGGCGCCTGGCGGGGCTGCTCTAAGAGCGGTCTTGCGCGCTGCCGTTTCTATTCCTATGGCGATGCCGGCCTGCTATGGCGTGCGCCATCATGAGCAAAGTGCATTTCGAACTGATCGCCACCGACGGTGCCGCGCGCACAGGCGTGCTGCACACGCCGCGCGGCGATATCCGCACACCCGCCTTCATGCCGGTGGGGACGGCCGGCACGGTCAAGGCAATGCTGCCGCAATCGGTGCGAGACACCGGCGCCGATATAATTCTGGGCAACACCTACCATCTGATGCTGCGGCCGGGCGCGGAACGCATCGCACAGCTGGGCGGCCTGCACCGCTTCATGGATTGGGAAAGGCCGATCCTTACGGACTCCGGCGGCTTTCAGGTCATGTCGCTTTCCAAACTGCGCAAGATCAGTGAGGAAGGCGTCCGCTTCCGTTCCCACATCGACGGATCCGAAAAGTTCCTGTCGCCGGAACATGCGATGCAGATCCAGTCCTGGCTGGGATCGGATATCCAGATGGTGCTCGACGAGTGTCCGGCCTATCCCTGCTCCCGATCCGACATCGAGACGTCATTGGCGCTGTCCATGCGCTGGGCGGCGCGATCAAAGGTGGCATTTGACGATGCGCCCGGCCACGCCTGCTTTGGCATCGTGCAAGGCGGCGTCTACCCCGAGTTGCGGCAACGTTCTGCTGAGAGTTTGCGGGAGATCGGCTTCGACGGCTACGCCATGGGCGGGCTGGCCGTGGGCGAGCCACAGGGCGCCATGTTCGACGTCCTGGAGTCTGGAGTTCCCCACCTGCCGCAGCACCGGCCGCGCTACCTAATGGGAGTAGGCAAGCCGGACGACATTGCCGGCGCAGTGCTCCGGGGTATCGACATGTTCGACTGCGTGCTGCCGACGCGGTCCGGGCGCAACGGACAGGCCTTCACCAGCGGCGGTACGGTCAATCTGCGCAACGCCCGTCATGCCGACGATTCGGGTCCCCTTGACCCCGCCTGCGCCTGTCCGGCCTGTTCCCGGTACAGCCGCGCCTACCTGCATCACTTGGTTAAGGCCAAGGAGATTTTGGCGTCGATGCTGCTGACCTGGCACAATTTGAGCTATTTTCAATCTGTGATGGCGGAATTGCGCCAGGCCATCGTGGAGGGCCGGGTGAGTTCCGCCGCCGCCAGCATATCTTCGGCGTACCCACGCGATGTCCAGCAAGAAAGTTCCCAAAACGGGGGCGACTCAGGATGACTCGGTGCCTACCCCAGCGCCATTTGGGCGCTCTGACGGCCTCATCCGAACACAGGAAACCATTCCAACGCAGATGCGTTCTTCACTTGCTGTGAGCCAGTTTTTTGCGGCGAATCAAGGCGATGTTGTTGCTTTGGAGCAACAGGCTTGGCCCCTAATTTGTTGACAAAACTTAGCTCGCCGAGTTAAGTAAAACTAGTTTGATCAGGAGGGAATTCATGTTGCGGAAAATTGGTGCGGTCGCCCTGGCGTCGGCATTGCTGGTATCGACGGGCACGGCTGCGGTCGCCGCATCCACTTCTGATCAGGCCGCTCTGGCGCCTGGTAAGGCTGCGGGCGTACGCGAAGCCGCTCACCGCGCCCCCATGTGGGTCTGGATCGCCGGCGTCGGCTTTGTCGCGCTGGGCATCGGTTTGGTCGCCTCGGGCAACGGCAACGGCAGTTCGTCCGGCACGACCAGCAGCACGCATCTGTAGTTCAAGGCCCAGTTTCTGGAAATTCAACGAAAGCGCCGGCCCGATCGGGTCGGCGCTTTCTTTTGCACTTGGATTCGCCATTGAATCCCGGAAATCGGCCTAATCCTGTGACAGGGGCGGTCGAAGCAGCTCAATCTCAATGGTCGGCCCCTTGGGGTGTACGTGCTCAATCGAGCGCCAAACCCGTCCGGTGGCCGGGCTGACCCAGTAGGTGTTCGAGAACGACCAGCCGATCATCTCGCTTCGGCACGTTTCTTCCACTTTGAGTGTGTCGAATTGCTTGCCCAGTATGACGATCGGGTCGATACCCACCGGCCGGACGTCGCAAACGACAGATACCGAAAACAGACCCAAATCTCTAAAGTCCGCCGTCCAGGCGTATGCGTGCGGGCGCGTCCAGTCCTCTCGCCTGTCGTTGCCGGTGATAAATCCGGTCAAATCGGTTCCCAGGCCCGCGGTTCGGATGATGCGGCCGTTTCGCGTGCTGAGCGCGACGGCCGTGCCGGATGTCCACAGACGCTCACCGCTCTCGTCTGTCGCCAGGACCAAAATCTGCTCGCGTCCCTCGTCAATGCGAATGCCTAGTGTGGCATAGGGAATTGCAGCCGCATCGCCCAGGCTGGCCGGCGCATCGCGGTTTTCCCAGGACACTCTGACCGCTGTGTAGAGCGACATCCAATCGCTGCCGCGCGAACTGCAGCCGCAAGTCAGCAGCAGGACCGCCAGCGCAACGCCGACGCGACAAGACCTGCCGGAGCCGCTATGGAGCGACGACATCGTCGGTGTGTCCGAACGTTTCGCCGTAGCTGGTCGCAAGTGTCTCTGCGTAGAGTGAATCATCGCCTTCGATTCTCTGTCCACCGTCGCGGGTCAGGGATCGCAGCCGCAGATCGTAGGAAGTCTGGCTGTAGAACGGCAATACCCACTCAAGCGGAATGTGAATGATAATCCCTTTGTCGAAGCTGCCTTCACCAAACTTGGCGAAGGGGACGTTCGTGAAGGTCGCGAAGGCGCCGACTTCCACGCCGCTTGAGAAGCGCCGCGTCACTTCGACGGTCGCGCCGTAGTCGCCGGCCAAATATCTTCCCGCGTGGACCGCGAAATTCAGTCCGTACCATGGCGATTCATAATAGACCGAAGCATGTCCCGTTAAGACATGATAGTTCTGCAGCCCGTACAGGCGGTCGAATTGCCGCTGCCAGACCTGGTACAAGTCGGCGCCGACCGCAAAGCGGCTGCCCTCCGGTCGCCACAATATTTGAGCGCCGGCGCCGGCAAACATATCCTCCAGATATCCGACCTTGGCCTCGAAATAGGTCTCCCGAGTCAACCGGGTCCGGAATACCGCATCCAGGTGCGAAACGCCGTTTATCCCCTGCTTGAAATATTCGATGAAATCGCTGCGAACGTGAGGCAGAAGGCTGTCGGCAGACTGATCCAGCCGATAGGTGTTGTAGATGTCGGCTTCGATGCGGGTCTCTAAGGCTAGGTATGGCGTAAGATCGACATCGGCGTTGAGCACACCCAAAACCTGTACCTGGATCGGACGATTGGGATCGAAAAGCCCCTCACGCAGCGCGGGCCCGATGGACCAGTCAAACCGGGGGTAAGTCTGGGACGACGCGCGCTCCAGCGACGGGTTGCTGAGCGGCGGCGCAAGAAGCGCGACGGCGCTGTTCATCTCCGTTGAAGTTCCATAGGCGAGCGTCGCCCGCTCAAGCGAGCTTCGCGCGATTTGATACTCGCGTTGCGCCATTCCGCTGCGAACCGACACGATGTGGAAGATCTCGACGCCTGGCGGGGCCTCAGCCATCAATACGCGCGAGATCCTGCCGGCCGCCTCGGACTCCGAGGCATAGCGCCGATTGGAGAAGTAGAGCCATATCATGCTCGGCTCGACCGACAAGGCTTCAATGTCGATCGCTTGCTCGGCCACGGCGTCGCGGATTTTCCGATCGACGCTCGCTGGACTGGACACGGCTGCCTGGTCTGAAGACACGACTGTTGCCGTGATCGTTTCGTTTGTTGATCCTTCGGCCGTGCCCCGACCGCCCACATGCGTGATCGGACAGATTGCGACCCGGCCCGTTGCGCTTGTGAGATCGGACAACGCGATGGTTTCAAGGCGCGGCGCGGCGGCCGCTACGATATTCGCGTATCGCTTGCAATCGGTTGGCGAAATCTGGGGCAAGTTGGCGTCGATCACCAATGTTCGCCCCATGACGTCGACATCGCGAATGTTCGTGCCGACCGACATGAGTGCAGCGGCTATCGCATGGGCGTCGGAACCCGAGACAGAGGGGGGATTGGGAAGTCGAACCCACGGACCGTTATGTTGCACGGCGGCATTGGGCGTTGCGCGATTCTGAAGCAGGGAACTCAGCGCGTCCGCCTGCTGCAGCGGGGTGCGAATGGTCGGCGCGGGGGGAGACGGTCCGATCCGCTGCAGAACGTTGGGCCGTGTCGGATCGGCATTCAGGCTCAGCGTCAATCCATAGCTGTTTCCATAGAACCAACCGGCGGAGACGATCAGCGAGTCGAAGGGACGATAGGCCAGTCCGACATTGATTGGGCTGCGAATGCTATAGGCGCCAAAGGATTTTTCTTCGAGATAGCGGTCGGCGCTGTATTCCACCACGACATCGAGGTTCTCGATCGGACTACGCCAGATAGCGCCGCCGAAGACCCCGAGATTCGGTCCGTGAAAAAGCTGGCCGAAATTGACAGTGCCGCCGGTTGCGGCAGTACCACCTCGCGTCTTGAAAGAGGGAAAGATTTGCGCCAACGGGTTCGGCAAAGCGCCGCTTTGCGCAAATCGCCCCCAACCCACGCCCAGCGTAAAATCGAAATCCCCGATGTATTTCGAGGCGACCAGATACTCGCCCGAATAGATGCCGGTTCCCAATATGTCTCGCATGCCGAGCGAAACTTCCGGGATATCGGCTTGCTCTTCGAGCAATCGGATCTTCACGCCGAAGCTTCGATCGTAGTAATTCTGGGCGCCGTAGAGACCTGGAATGTGAGAATACCGGAACGAGCCTTCGAGCCAGGGCAGCACCTGGAATGCGATGTTGAATCTCTGCGCTTTCTCGAGGTCGCCGAATGTCAACGAGATCTCACCATCCGCCGCGGATCGAGCGCTCGGCATTTCCAGCAAGCCGACTTCTCCGAACGTCGTGCGCGGGTTGTATGGGGCGCCTGCGTAAGCGGCGGAAGCCATCGAGCAAAGGAGTGCGGCGAGAAAAAGACATCGAGGCGGCGCTCCCGCAACGCACCTACCTTGTTCGCGAGGTGTCGCATGGCGTCGCACCACCTGCGTAAGTGCGTAATTCCGCACAGTTTTTTATCGCTTTCCGCTCCGACGTTCTTGTATGCCCCAAGCCGACTCTAATTTGCAAGGCGAGCACTCGGGAGGGCGAGATCTCAAGACATACGCCGGTATAGCGATCCTAACAAAGTTGCCAGTCGACAGGGACGATCGAGGGAGGGGGAAAGGTCGCGCGACGGGCGGTGACATCGTCTTTCGTTTCGCCAAATTTTGCGCGCCGCACGTCTCATGCGCCTCCTATGCAGGAGACAGCACGGCATCCTTCGCATCCGTACTGTCGGTCGTGGGTTCCGAGCGCGCGCGCAACAAGCATAGATTGTAGAGAATAAGAAATGGAAAGATCGCCAGATTGGTCGCCACGAAGTTTGCCAAGGCGCCGGCGAGAACCAGGAAGATGCCAAACCACCAATCCAGCTTCCTGATCGAATAGCCCGACCAGGTGTTCATCGCGATAAGGCAACCGTAACCGACGAGACCGTACTGCATGGAGCGCAGGGTGAGTTCGGAATCGAATGTGAAAAAATTGATGCTGAAAGCCGAGATTTCCGCCGCCGTCATGCCGCCCAGAAGCCATGTGGACAAAGGCTGGTTCAGTGCCCACTGAATTCCGACAATGCGCGTGAACGCCGAATTGCTCGAGATCAACCGATCGATGCTGTTGTAGTCCATCAGCGTCTTGACGAAGTAGATTTCCGCCAAAAGATCGGGAGCCGTCATGAAGACGACATAAGCCGCGACCACGAAAGCGCCGAAGATCGAGATGGCGATGGCGCGGTGTTGTGAGACGAAAATCGGAAGGATAACTTCCCACAGCAAAAAGATCGCGGTCGCCATTCGTGCGCCGCCGATGGTCAACGGTATGAGAGCGAGATATGTCATCCAGCGGCGGCCCGACAGCACGGCGGCACTGCGGGCTATCAGATAGCAGGAAAACCCCGCGACGGTCGGCGACCCAAAGGAGCCCGGCACACGGTTCCAAATCGGAGCTAAAAACCCCGAGTTGTTCACGTCGTCCCAATAGGCTAGCAGCGGACGAATAAGGCCGTTAAACCCGGCCGGGTTCAAATATTCGAGAAACTGAAGCAGGATTTCGGCGGCGAGAAACCCAAGGATTATTCTGGTGGTGTCGCGGATCGAGAGACGTTCCACAATGTCGAACAAGGCGATTGTCAGAACGAAACTCTCGATACACAGACCAATATAAAGAAAATCTCTAACTCCGCCTGTGAGCTGAAGAGTATTTCGTGCACTCGCCAGCAGTATGTACGTAAAGACGCAGACGAATACGGGGCCTATGCCTTTGGGGATTTTGGGGTTGAAAACCAATACGTAAAGGATGCAGGCAAATAACGAACTGGGAATAGGTGTTCCGCCAATGCGAATTCCAGGCGCGAACATCAACAGAAACAGGAGAACGCAAAATGCGGCCTTCCGTGCATCGAAGCTGACGCGAACATCGGCCAATCCGTCGCCAGCGTCGCTCATCGCCATGGCGCTCAGCCCCGAACGACGCATCCGCCAGTGGCCGGCCGCCCGTCGATATTGTCCTCGCATCCGCGCCGGCCGATCGGCATGGACGCGAGAACCTCGCGGCGGCGGCCCGGCGGGCGGGTTGCAGAGGGTTCAGCCATCATAGTGCTCTTGTGTACCGGAGCCCAACGATCGCCGCTGAAGCGCCGTGGCCGGCTCGGGCGTTCTCAGCACCAAAGCGATGATCCGACGCGGGAGTCTTTTGAGCCATTCCAGCCGGGATGCTGGGAGCGCCATAGCGATCAATGTTCCCAGGCCCAAACCGACGAATAGCGATGTGATCAAGGTTATTCCAATCCCGGGTGTCGACGAGACCGGCGGGACAGGTGGGTCTAGGACCGTGGCGGAATAGTCGAAGCTGACCGTCAAAAGCATCAGGTTCTGCTCTTGTCCGACCAGCACCTGGGTCAAGGCATAGCGCTCGTCGCTGTTCGTGACGCTGGGCAGATCGCGGGTCAGATACTCGATCATTTTGGTTGTGCGCCGGCGGATGTTTTCGCGCACGATTCCATCGGTTTCATCGTGCAGCCAGCGCAGCATATGGGCCGCAAAATCGGGATCGTTCGAGGCGAAGGTGATTATCCGAATGGGGGAGTTCACCGCCGGAGAGTCGATCCTCAATCGCGCCTTGATGTAGGAAGTCAGATCCTGGACCGACGGCGTGGCCGGGCCGGTGCTTCGTCCGAGTATGCCATAGAGCCACCCGCGAGCCGTGGCAGCCAGACCGGTGCGCTCCCGCCAGCGCTTCTGGGCGGGATCCCACCGGCTCGCAAACAGAACCTGCATGACATGATGGCGTTTCTCGATACGCTCCGCGACCGCTTGGCTGAATATCAAATTCTCGTACATCTGGAACGATTCGGGGTCGGCGCGCCCAAGCAAACCGCCGAAGCCCAACGCCGAAATGGTCTGCCCGAGTTGCGCGCCTTGCGAAGGCCCTTGAGCGGGAGGCGCAACTATCATCTGGGCGACAAAGGTCGGCGGCGATATGGCGAGATAGGTGAACGCGAGAACCAGGCCGATCAGACCGCAAGCACCGATGATCCAAGCTCCGTGCCAAGCGCGCGCCAAGAGCTCACTGAAATTCATCGAGGTTTGCCGCACGGGATGTTCCAGAGCTGAATCCGGTCGCAGGTCGAATTGGCGTGACAGTTCATTTTGCCGTTCAGCGTCGTCTTTTGTCGGACAGGCGCTCCGCTTGCATCGCTGCTCGCCTTTTATGCACCAAGCCGGACAATAGTTAATCCATGTGGTCGGCGCAACCTATTGGCCGGCCGGCATAATGCGGTGAACGCCGGCTCTTACGCAAATCCGCGTTCCAATATCCACGCGGTCGCAGCCAGCAGCGAGGGCGCAGAATGGTGGGCCGGCCGGGTAAGCGGCTCACCGTGACCCCAGTCGATATGCACCGTCAGACAACCGGCGCGCAGCCCCGCCTCGACGTCGCGCCATCGGTCTCCCACCATGAAGCTCTTGGCCAAATCGATGTCGAAATCGCGGGCCGCGTCGACAAGCAGGCCCGGTTCGGGCTTACGGCATGAGCATGTCTCGTCGCCTGCGTGGTAACAAGCTCGCGCGGCGGTTAAACCCAGAGCGTCGACCAGATGGCGGTTCATCGCCTCGACGGTGACTTGAGGAACCAGGCCGCGCCCGACGTCGGGCTGATTGGTAACCATGATCAGGAGGAAGCCTGCGGAGCGCAACGCATCGCAGGCTTCCTGGACGCCGGGAAAAATCTCCAGCCGCTCCATTTCCTGAACGGCAATCGGCTTTCCGGCGATGACGTCGGATCGGATCAGAACGCCATCACGGTCCAGGAAGACTGCCCTTCGAGACCGGGTGCGTCCGCGGCACCGACAAGTTCCGGTCGTCCGGGGCTATCGCCAAATCTCCATGGGCACGGGATAGTCGCGGCCGCCCTCTTTGATCTGCTTCGCCATGATCATCGCTTGTTCGATGCAATCATCGATGTCCAGACCGTAGCGATAGCTGCCGGCCCGGCCAGTGGAATACACATTGTCGGGCATGAGTTCGAGGTACTTGCGCGCCAGCTCGATGTCTTTCTTGAAAGGCAGCGGATAGTGCTTGCCGTTCAGCGACGGAATTTCCATCCCGATCAGAGTCGTCGGCGATTCGTGATGCGTGAACTTCTTGTATTCCACCAGGCCGCGTGAATTTCTCGTCGTTCGCGTAGTAGAGAAAATAAACGTCCTTGGGAAAGACGTGCTCGGTTGGAAACACGATCTTGTGAAAGTCGCGGCCAATGTAGCGCAATTCGCCGTAGCATTGCTCGAACAGAAGGTCCGGCGAGATCGTATTGATGACGATATCAAAGGTCATCCTCTCGCCCTTGACCCAGATCGCCCGGTTGGGGATATCGAACTTTTCGATGCTGGTCGACAACAGAACCTTTGCTTCGGCCGTCGTCACGTCAAAGAACCGGTTGTAGCCGTCGGCCGCATAGGGGTAAGCGGAATACGCCGAGTCCCACGCCGCCCTGGGCCCGCTCTTGATCGTCACGCCCTTGGGCGACCAGTTGAAGGTATCGATCTTCCTGTTGTCGTCGACCAACCACATCTTCTTATTGTATTGATCGATGAATTTATCGAACAAAGTCTTGCCGACGAACTGATCCAATAGTCTTCCAAGTTCTTGGCTTCCGCGGGGCCCACCGCCATTTGCCGTTCGGCAGCAATTTTATCGCGATCGGGCATCTTGGCGATGTCGTCTTCGTGGATCGGATAGCTATAGAAGGCGTTGTCGCGCTCGACGTAAGTGATGAACTGGTGCTCCGAACAGGAACGCAACGGACAAATCGCGTCCATGTAGTCGTAAACCGCCCGGTTCTGAGTCAAAAAATGCCGCGGGCCAAACGTGTACGGATGTCCTCCGTACCAGGACGTCCTCACGCCCGCGCCGAGGAAGGGTGCGCGCTCGACGAGAAGGACGTCCCATCCTCCCATAAGGGCGATTTGGTGGGCCGCTGAGCAGCCTGCCGCGCCCCCGCCGATGATCAGGGCTTTTTTCAAAGAGATGGCTCCTCGATGATTGCTATGGCGAGCGAGCGCGGTGTCTACAGGAGCGGCTTGGCGTGGTCAACGCAGGTGCGGGATACGCGAGATGAGCACCCAGAAACTCTCTCCGTTTGCGTTGATCCCGCGTCCGATTTTGAGCTGAAATCGGGCGCGATTCCTGCGCTCGGCTTGATCCAAGATTTGACCCAAAGTCGAATAAATGGGATAAACAATTCACTTATGCAAACACCCGCGAAGCCATTGCAGGGACGGGTAAATTCCAGTTCGAGGCTCGATATGACGAAGACGGTACAGGTCTGAAAATCAAGATTTTCGCCGACGGCGCGGACCTCAAAGGCATCAAGGAACAAGCGGCGAATCCCCTTGTCAAAGGCTTCACGACCAACCCCACGCTGATGCGTGCGGCAGGCGTCACAGACTACAAGGCTTTCGCGCTGGACGTACTGCGCGCGATTCCGGACAAGCCAGTATCGTTCGAAGTATTCGCCGACGACTTTCCGACCATGCTGGAACAGGCGCGCGAGATCGGTTCATGGGGCGCGAATGTCTACGTCAAGATTCCGGTCACCAACACCAAGGGCGAATTTGCCGGACCGCTTATCGCAACGCTTTCGCGTGCGGGCGTGAAACTCAATGTGACGGCGATCATGACGCTCGAACAGGTTTCGCGAGTCGGCGAAGCCTTGAGCGAGAGCACGCCGGCGGTGGTCTCGATATTCGCCGGCCGTGTTGCCGACACCGGGCGCGATCCCGTGCCGCACATGACGGAGGCGGCGCGCATTCTCAAGTCCCGGCCGCGGGCGGAACTTCTGTGGGCCAGTCCGCGCGAGCTTCTCAATATCTTCCAGGCCGACGAGATCGGTTGTCACATCATCACAGTGACGAACGACGTCATTAAGAAGCTGGGGCTGGTGGGCAAAGACCTTGACGTCTATTCCCGTGAAACCGTCGCGATGTTCTACAACGATGCAAAATCGGCAGGGTTCACGATTCCGCTTGCCGCGAAACAGGCGGCGTCCTAGAGACTGCCGAGGGCGCTGCCGCCGAGCAAAATAGATCGGCGGCTCTTTTGTATGTCCGAAACAACGCAATACAGACATGTGCTGATCCATGACCACAACTCTTAAAAATGTCCTTGTTACGGGTGGTGCAGGCTATGTCGGTCATGTTCTGACGCCGCGGCTGTTGGCCGAAGGCTACAATGTCACGGTGTACGATACGTTGTACTTCGGATGCCGTTTGCCCAATAGCCCGAACCTGAGAGTCATCGAGGGCGATATCCGCGACACGGCGCGTCTTGCCGCTGCGCTCGAGGGGCAGGACGCGGTTCTTCATCTGGCCTGCATCTCCAACGACGCCAGCTTCGAGCTCGACGAAAATCTCTCGAAGACCATAAATTTCGATTGTTTCGAACCGATGGTGGCCGCGGCCAAGAATGCCGGTGTGAAACGTTTCGTCTATTGCTCGTCAAGCTCGGTCTACGGCGTCAGTGATTCGCCCGACGTCACCGAAGAGCATCCGCTGGTGCCGCTGACGCTTTATAACAAGTTCAAGGGCATGTGCGAGCCGCTGCTCTGGAAGTACATGTCGGACGACTTTACCGCCGTGGTCATCCGTCCGGCGACGCTGTGCGGCTACAGCCCGCGCACCAGGCTCGACCTCTCGGTCAACATCCTGACCAATCATGCCGTCAATAAGGGTGTGATCAGTGTCTTCGGCGGCACACAGATGCGGCCGAACCTGCACATCGAGGATATGGTCTCGGCCTATCTGCTCGTGTTGAACGCGCCGCAGGAGAAGATCCAGGGCGAAGTCTTCAATGTGGCGTTCCAGAACTACTCGATCGCCGAGATTGCCCAGATCGTGAAGCGGGTCGTTGAGCAGGAAATGCCCGAGAAGGGCGAGATCGGGATCGTGACCACGCCGACCAACGACAATCGCTCCTATCACGTCAATTCGGACAAGGTGCGCAGGGTCCTGGGCTTTGAGCCGAAATTCACGCTTGAAGACGCCGTGCGCGATCTGGCGCGGGCCTTCCGCAATCATCTGATGCCGACGAGCTTCGAAGACGACTGGTACTACAACGTCCGCACGATGAAGAAGCTCGGCGCAAAATGAGTGGTCGTCAAAAGACTGCGATCGTAACGGGCGGAGCTGGATTCATCGGAAGTCACATGGTCGACCTGTTGATCGGCCATGGCTACCGCGTCCGCGTGATTGACAATCTTGTCGGCGGCCGCGAGGCCAATGTTGCCGCTCACAGCGACGATCCGAAATTCTCCTTTGTCGAGGCCGACATCCGCAGCTTTCAGCCTGGAAACTCCCTCTTCAAGAACGTCGATTGCGTCATACATTTCGCCGGCATCGGGGACATCGTTCCGTCGATCGAGCGTCCGATGGAGTACATGTCGGCGAATGTTCAGGGCACGGTCCACATGCTGGAGTGTGCCCGTGCGGCCGGCGTGAAGAAGTTCGTCTATGCGGCGTCCTCGTCTTGCTACGGCCTGGCGGCAACGCCGACGCGTGAGGATCATCCCATCACGCCGGAATACCCGTATGCGCTCAGCAAATATCAGGGCGAGCAGGCGGCGTTCCATTGGCACAGGGTGTATCGCCTGCCGGTGAACTCGATCCGTATCTTCAACGCCTATGGCACGCGTTCGCGGACGTCGGGCGCCTATGGTGCGGTGTTCGGGGTGTTCCTCAAGCAGAAGCTGGCGGGCAAGCCCTTCACCGTCGTGGGAGACGGTACGCAGACGCGGGATTTCCTCTATGTCACCGACGTTGCAGAGGCCTTCCGACTGGCGGCCGAGACCCCGATGACCGGTCAGGTATGGAACCTCGGTGCGGGCGATCCGCAATCGGTCAACCGCCTGATCGAACTGCTGGGCGGCAGCGTCATCCACATTCCCGAGCGCCCCGGTGAGCCCAAATGCACCTGGGCCGACATAACGAAGATCCAGCGCGAGCTTGGATGGAAACAGCAGGTGAGCTTCGCGGAAGGCGTGCGCCGGATCCTCGCCGAGATCGACTACTGGCGTGATGCGCCGCTGTGGGATCCGGCCTCCATCGCCCAGGCGACGAAGGTCTGGTTCGACTCCCTTTCGGCGCGGAACTGAGACTGTGATGGACGAAGCCAGCCAAAAAATCGTCAGCCACAAGGTCAAGACGGCGCAGGAGATCGCCGCCGAGATCGGCAAGCCGCCGCGCGCCAAAAAGGTGATCATGTGCCACGGCACCTTCGACGTGGTGCACCCCGGCCATATTCGCCATCTGCTCTACGCCAAGAGCAAGGGCGACATCCTCGTGGCCAGCCTCACCGGCGACGAACATATCACCAAGGCGAACTTCCGGCCTTACGTGCCGCAGGAGTTGCGCGCCTTCAATCTCGCGGCCCTGGAAGTGGTGGACTATGTGGTGATCGACAAGGATCCCACCCCGGTGCGCAATCTGGGCATCATCCAGCCGGACTATTTCGCCAAGGGCTACGAATACACCAAGGACGGCCTCCATCCCAAGACGGCCGAGGAAAAGACGACCGTCGAAGCCTATGGCGGCGAGATACTCTTTACGCCCGGCGACATCGTGTATTCGTCGTCCAACATCATCGAAACCGAGGCGCCGGCCATCGCAACCGAGAAGTTGATGGCGCTCATGGAGGGCGAGAATCTCTCTTTGAACGATCTGCGCGGGGCGCTGGAAAAATTCCAGGGCGTCAAGGTGCATGTGATCGGCGATCTCATCGTGGACAGCTATACCCATACGGTCCTCATCGGCGGCATGACCAAGACGCCGACCATGAGCGTGCGCTTTGAAAATCGCCGCGATTTCGTTGGCGGCGCCGGCGTCGTGGCCAAGCATCTGCATGCCGCTGGTGCGGACGTCACCTTCTCGACGGTCATGGGGAGCGACGAGCTGGCCAAGTTCGCGGTCGAAGACCTGGAACGGGCGGGCGTGAAATGCGAGCCGATCTACGACCCCACCAGGCCGACCACCAACAAGAACGCGGTGATCGCGGGGGGCTACAATCTCCTGAAGATCGATACGCTCGACAATCGCTCCATTTCCGAAAAGATCGTCGGCGAGCTCGCCAAGCGCATTGCGGACACCAAGTGCGACATCCTGGTATTCAGCGACTTTCGCCACGGCATGTTCAACCGCGATACCATTCCGGTGCTGACCAAGGCGATTCCGCCGGGTGTCTTCCGTGTCGCCGACAGCCAGGTCGCAACGCGCTGGGGCAACATTCTCGAATTCTACGGGTTCGATCTGATCACGCCCAACGAGCGCGAGGCGCGCTTTGCGCTGGGCGACCAGGACTCGGTCGTGCGTCCCTTGGGCCTGAAGCTGTACAAGGAAGCCGGCTGCAAGACGCTCATTCTCAAGCTGGGCGAACGGGGGCTTCTCACCTATCGCTCCATTCCCACCAAGGACGAGGACGTCCGAGCGTTCTTCACGCTCGACAGTTTCGCAGAGCGGATCGTCGATGCCGTAGGTTCCGGCGACGCCTTGCTCGCCTACGCGGCGCTGGGATTGTACGCGACCAAGAACAGCGCCATCGCGTCGGTACTTGGGTCGTTGTCGGCGGCCGTGGAATGCGAGCATGAGGGCAACATTCCGGTCCGGCCGAAGGACGTTCTCGACAAACTCGCCCGCTTCGAACGTTTGATCCATTACCGCTAAGCGCAAGTGATCTGGAGTTGCACGCTGCATGCGTGTCGTCGTTATCGGATATGGGGTTCAAGGCAGGAAGCGGCTCCGCATCGCGGGTGCCGAGGGCGTTGGCGTGGTCGATCCGGTGTCACCCGAGGCGAATTGGAAAGATATCTCCGAAGTTGCGCCCGGCAGCTACGATGCCGCCCTGGTCTGCACCCCGGACGAGCCGAAGATGGCCATTCTTCGCCATCTCTTCCGCCTCGGAAAGCATGCCCTGATCGAAAAGCCCCTGCATGCGGAAAGCGAAGCGGAGCTGGACGAGATCGAGGGCCTGGCGCGAAACGGCGGCGCCGTATGCTACACCGCCTATAATCACCGCTTCGAGCCGCACTATGTGCGGATGCGCGACCTGATCCGCTCGGGCGCGCTCGGCCGCATCTATCGCTGCCGCATGTTCTATGGCAACGGGACCGCGCGCCTGGTGCGCGACTCCGCCTGGCGCGACAAGGGCGCCGGCGTTCTTCCCGATCTCGGCTCGCATCTTCTCGACACCGCACGGTTCTGGTTCGGCGAGATCGGAGAGGATTTCCGGCTGGTCTCGGCCAGCCGCTTCGAAAACCGCTCCCCCGATCACGTCGTCATCGACGCGCAGAGTTCCGTTCCGAAACTCGAATTCGAGATGACGCTGTTGAACTGGCGCAATCACTTCACCTGTGACGTCCTGGCGGAGAAGGGCACGGCGCATATCGAGTCGCTTTGCAAATGGGGGCCCACGACCTTTACCCATCGCCGGCGCGTGCTGCCGAGCGGCCGGCCGCCCGAAGAAGCCGTGACGCTGGTGCAAGACGATCCGACCTGGGCGCTTGAATATGCGCATTTCAAGCAGCTGGTTGCCGGTGGCGTGCCGGCGGACCTGTCCAACGACCGTTGGCTGCTGCGTGTGCTGGGTCGGCTTTCGAGGACTGAAGCAACAACGGACGCCGTTCCATGAGCGCCAAGCCGATCGTCGCCTATGCCGGCATGACACATCTGGGTCTTTGTTCGGCCGTCGCCGCGGCGAGCAAGGGCTTCACGACATTTGGCTTCACGCCGGACGCGGATCTCGTGAAGCGGCTCGAAGCCGGGAATTTACCCGTCGTCGAGCCCGATCTGGATGATCTGCTGCAGGCCAATCGCGCGCGTCTGCGCTTTTCCGCTGACGCCGCCCGCCTGCGCGAATGCGATCTCGTTTATGTCGCACCGGACGTCGCGACCGACGATTCCGGCGATAGCGATCTTTCCACGCTCGACCGGCTGCTGGAGCTCGTTCTCGCCAATACCCGCGACGATGCGGCGATCGTCGTTCTGAGCCAGGTGCCGCCGGGTTATACGCGTGCGCGCCAGCGCCCTGGACGCCAGGTCTTTTACCAGGTCGAAACGCTGGTATTCGGCCGCGCGGTGGAGCGCGCCACGTTGCCGGAACGTTTCATTGTCGGCGCACCCGACGGCAGGGATCTACCGCCGGCGATGCGGGCCTTTCTGGAAGCGTTCGGCTGCCCGATCCTGCCGATGCGCTTCGAGAGTGCCGAGCTGACCAAGATTTCGATCAATTGCTGTCTCGTTGCGTCCGTGACGGTCGCCAACACGCTTGCCGAATTGTGCGAGCGCATCGGGGCCGATTGGTCTGAGATCGCACCGGCGCTCAAGCTGGATCGCCGCATCGGTGCCTATTCCTATCTCTCGCCGGGCCTCGGACTGGCTGGGGGAAATCTCGAGCGCGACCTGGCGACCATCATCGGCCTTTCCAAGGAGCACGGTACCGACGCCGCGCTCATCGAGGCCTTCGTCTCCAACAGCAAGCACCGCAAGGACTGGGCGCTTCGCACGCTGCATGAGGCGGTGTTGTCGAAAATCCCGAATGCGAAACTCGGCATTCTCGGTCTCGCCTATAAGGAAAACACCCATTCGGTGAAGAATTCTCCGTCATTGGCGCTCATCCGCCATCTCGCGTCCTGGGCGATCCGCGTTTTCGACCCCGTCGTTCCGGCAAGTGCCGCGCCGCATCCGTCGGTCACGGGCGCAGCGTCCGCGCTCGATGCTGCCGACGGCGTCGATGCGCTTGTGATCATGACGCCATGGCCGCAATTCCGTGAAATCTCCTGCGCCTATCTCGCTCGTGCCATGCGCGGCCGCCTGGTGCTGGATCCCTACCGTGTGCTCGATCCGCAGGCGGCGCGAGATGCCGGCCTCGATCATCGTCTGCTTGGCGTTTCTTGGGACCCGACATGCTGACCCACGCAAATGCCGCTCCCGTGATCCCACCACGCGCCGTCGTCGTCGGGGCCGGCGGGTTTGTCGGTTCGAACATCGCGAAGGCGCTGGCGAAAGCCGGCATTCCGGTTCTGGGTCTGACGCGCAAGGACGTCGATCTGCTCTCGCCGTCCGGCGCCGATGCATTGCGCACGCAGCTGCTGCCCGATGACAGCGTGGTGTTCGTATCGGCGGTGGCGCCCGCGAAGAACGCCGCGCAGATGATGACCAATCTGCGGATGGTGGAGGCGGCGTGTTCGGCCTTTGCCGCCGCCCCGCCTGCCCACATTCTCTATATCAGTTCCGATGCGGTCTACGCCGACGATGCCAATCCGGTCACGGAACGCTCGCCGCTGGCGCCCAGCACCACCCATGGGATGATGCATGCGGCGCGCGAGCTCATGTTCCGTTCCGAATTCAAGGGACCGCTGGCCTTCCTGCGGCCGACGCTGATCTATGGGGCAGGGGATCCGCATTCCGGCTATGGGCCGAACCGCTTCCGCCGCCAGGCGGCCAAGGGCGAGCCGATCACGCTCTTCGGCGAAGGCGAGGAAAAACGCGATCACGTCGCGATAGAGGACGTCGCGCGGCTGGCGGCGCGGATTGTGCTGCATCGAAGCAGCGGCGCTCTCAATGCCGTAACCGGCGTGTCGACATCGTTTTTCGACATTGCGCAAATCGTGGCGGCTCAATTCACGCCGAAGGCCGAGGTCAAGCTCGTGGCGCGGCCGGGCCCCGCGTCCGCATCTGCTGCATCGTTTCTTCGACGTCACCGACTGCTACAAATCCTTTCCGGACTTTAAATTCGAACTTTTGGGAGATGGTCTCGCGCGCGTTCATCGCGAGGTGGTCGCGTGAGCATCCGCCTTGCACACCGGAGACGATCCCGCTAAAGGACGAACCTGCCGAAAAGGGTCCTGAATGGCTGAGATTAACCTTCTTTCGAAGTTGCCGCGGCCCAAGCGCAACCTGGCGGCGCGGACAACGGCAAAGACGGAAGAGCATATCCGCATCTCGCGCGAATATGGCGAACTGTATTTCGACGGTCCGCGCGAATACGGCTATGGCGGCTATCGCTATGATGGCCGCTGGGTTCCGGTTGCCGAGGATATGATCCGCCATTTCGATCTGAAGCCGGGTGATCGGGTTCTCGATGTCGGCTGCGCCAAGGGGTTCCTAGTCAAGGGACTTCATGACGGCGCTGCCGGGATTGGAGGCATTCGGCCTCGATATTTCGCGCTATGCCATGATGAAGTGCGAGCCCGAAGTCGTCGGTCGGCTTCATCAGGGCAGCGGTGACGACCTGCCGTTTCCCGACAACGGCTTCAAGGCCGCAATTTCCTTGAACACCATCCACAATTTCGACCGCGCGGGGTGCGTAAAGGCGCTGAAGGAACTGCAGCGGGTCAGTGGCGGCCGGGCCTTTGTGCAGGTGGATTCCTATCGCACGCCGGAGCAGAAGGCGATCTTCGAGGACTGGGTTCTGACAGCCAAGTTCCACGATTATCCGGCGGGCTGGATCGAGGTCTTCAGGGAGGCCGGCTACACCGGCGACTATTACTGGACCATCATCGAATAGACGGATGCGAAGCATGACTCTGCGGAACAGCAAATTCGACGCCGCCGAGGCGCGGGCACGGGCGCAAAAAGTACCGCCGGCGCATTCTGGACATGTCGCAAAACGTGACCCGCGCTGCATATCGCCGGCGCCTATTCCTGCACCGAACTTGTCGACGCCATCTACAATGAGTTCATGCGCCCCGGCACGGGCGGCGGCAAGTCGCCCGACACGTTCCTGATCTCGAAGGGCCATGGCTGCATGATCCAGTACGTGATCCTCGAGGATCACGGCATCCTGTCGAAGGCGGATCTCGACGCCTATTGCACGCCGGCGGAATCCTCGGCACGCATCCCGACTACGGCAATCCCGGCATCGAGGCGTCCACCGGATCGCTCGGCCACGGCCTTTCGATGGTCGTCGGCATGGCCTTGCGCGGAGCGCGGCAGCAAGCGGGACGGCATCATCTACACGGTACTCAGCGACGGCGAGATCCAGGAGGGTTCGACCTGGGAAGCCATTCTGATGGCCTCGTCGCTCAAGCTCGGCAACATCGTGGCTTTCGTCGACAAACAACGATTTCCAGAGCCTTGGCCGCACTTCCCAAACGCATCCTTCCTTCTATCCGCTGACCGACAAATTCGTCGCGTTCGGCTGGGAGACGGTCGAGATCGACGGTCACGACTCCAAGGCGATCTATGAAGCGGTGAAGAACCGCGGCGGCGAAAAGCCGTTCATGGTCGTGGCCAAGACCACGAAGGGCAAAGGCGTGAGCTACATGGAAAATGTCCCGATGTGGCACTACCGCTCTCCCAACAAGGAAGAGTACGCGCAAGCCTTCGGGAGTTGGAGACACAGGGATGAGGAACACGTTCTCCGAGGCGCTCTACGAAGAAGCGACCAGGAATCCCGACATCTACCTTGTCGTCGCCGATATCTCGCCGGCCGGCAGCATGGCGAAATTCACGACGCAATATCCCGACCGGTTCATCAATGTCGGCGTCGCCGAACAGTCGATGATCGGCATCTGCGCCGGACTGGCGCTCAAGGGCTGCCAGCCCTTCGCTTATACAATCGCGACGTTTTCTCTGTACCGACCGTTTGAAATGGTGCGCGACGATTTGGGCTATCAAAACCTGCCGGTGACGGTCGTCGGGATGGGTGCGGGCGTCATCTATTCCACGCTGGGCGGCACGCATCACACCCAGGAGGACATCGCCATTGCGGGCGCGATTCCCAACATGCAGATCATCGCGCCCTGCGACCCGCTCGAGTGCACCGACGCCGACACGTCATTGCGCCACGCAGAAGACGGGCCCGATCTATCTGCGCATCGGCAAGGCCGGCGAACCGGTCTTCACCAAGGACGCCGAACCTTGGAAATTCGGCAAGATCCGCTATCTGCGCCGGCGGCACCGACGTCTGCGTTCTTACATATGGCGTGATCACCAAGATGGCGGCACAGGTTGCCGACGCGCTGCAGGAGCAGGGCAAGTCGGTATCGTTGGTCTCAGTGCACACCATGAAGCCGCTGGACCGCGACGGCATTGCCGATGCGATGAAGCGGCACAAGCAAGTCATCGTGATCGAGGAGCATGCGCCGCAGGGTGGGCTTAGCGCGCAAAGCAAACAGATCGCCTGGGACATCAAGGCCCAGTGCCGCCTCGACACCTTCAGTTTGCAGGATGCGTTCATCCACAATTATGGATCGTGGGAGGATTTGCTTGAGGCCCATGGATTGTCCACCAAGCGCATCCTGGCGGCCGTCGCCTAAGCCAGGGCGATGAGAATACTCGTCACCGGCGCATCGGGCTTTTCCGGCTCCCACGTCGCACGTGACCTGGCCCGTGCGGGTCATGCCGTTGTCGGGCTTTATCGCCGCGAGACCGAATTTCTCGGCCGGGCTTTGGCCCAGCAAGGCGTCGCCGGCTTGCGCGCGGGGCTCGGCGACGCCGCACAACTGCCTGGCCCGTTCGACGCAATTGTTCACACGGCGGCCACTTCGCCCGCGCCCGGCGTCACGGACACCATGATCGTTCGGGACAGTCTGGAGGGCACCCTGGCCCTCCTGGAGGCGACGAGGCGCTGGAGCACAAAGCGATTCATTTTCTTCTCGTCCCTGTCGCTCTATGGCGCCGTGGCCGGCGGCGTGCTGGACGAGAAAACGCCTATCGTCGATCCCGATGCTTATGGCGCTACCAAGCGTCTGTGCGAAATCATGCTGGCGGAGCGCGCGTCGGATCTTCCAAGTCTCTCGCTGCGGCTGCCCGGCGTTCTGGGGCCTGGTGCGCATCGCAACTGGCTGTCCGGAGTCGCGGCGCAGCTAAGGGCGGACAAGCCGGTACGTGCCTATAATATCGATGGGGCTTTCAACAACGCCGCACATATCGACGACATCGTCAGGCTGGTGAAGCGTACGTTGGACCGTGAAATGACCGGTGCCGACGCCGTGGTGCTCGGCGCGCGCGGTACGACGACGGTTCGCGACGTGATCGAACGGCTTGCACGCGGGCTCGGCGTCATACCGCGCATCGAGGCAAGCGCGCAGGCCAAGCCATTGTTTTTGTTGTCTTCTGACGCCGCGATTGCCCGCTGGGGCTACGAGCCGATGGAGATCGGCGCGATGATCGATCGCTATGCGAGCGAAGCGGCCGGCTAGGGAAGACGGTCCGGTTCGGCGGGTGTCAGTCGTCCATTGTTGGCGTGCATCCACAGAGCGAACGCGTCGTAAGGTGTCATGCGCAAAGTGCCCAGGGCTTCCCGCGCGGTGAAGGCCCGCGCAGCGGCGCCTTCCTTCAGGTCGACCTTGTCCAGAATTGCGGCGTCAAGAGGCCCGATCGTGAAGAAGACGCGCTTGATCGGCTTTCGACCACAATAAGTAAAGTCGAAATCCATCTGTGTGAAATAGTGCATCAGGTCCGGATCGAACCTGATCCCGATCTCCTCGACCAGTTCCCGTTGAAGGGCTTCGCGTTCGGTCTCGCCGGGCTCCATCGCGCCGCCGAACATTCCCCAATGATCGGGGAAGAAGATTTGCGGCAGCGGGTCGCGTTGCTGGAGCAGATAGCGCCCGCCTTCGATCAGTATCAAGGCCACGGCGGCATCGCCGGGAGTCAGCGCGGTGGTGGAGTCGAGATAGGGATCGGTCATGCCTCTGCGCCTATCATGAGAGGGCGAGCAAAGCCACTCCCCCGGTGACGAGGAGAGCGCCGGCGATCCGCGGTAGCGATGTCCGCTCATGCAGCGCCAAGACGCCGATGGCCGAGGTGAAAAGCACACTGACTTCGCGCAGGGCGGTCACGCTGCCGACCGGCGCGCGCCCCAGCGCCCACAGGAAGACCGAAAACGAAACGACCCCGAGGCCGCCGCTCACCAGAACCGCGCGGGAGCGGAGCGCGATGGAGTTCCAAAATGTGGGGCCGGTGCGCCAACGCGAAAGCGCGATGAATGTGCCGCCGTCCAGCACGACGAGCCACACCGTGAACGACAGCCAGTCGTTCCACAGACGCACGCCATAGCTGTCGACCACTGAATAGGCAGCCACCGCCGAGCCCGTCACGGCTGCGGCCAAAACGATCGAGCGGTTGAATATCGGACCCGGACCCTCCAGGGCGAGCCAGATAAGCCCGGCCGAAATGGCCGCAATTCCGACCAGCTGCCACCCACCCGGCCATTCGGCCAGAAACAGGCCGGCCAGCACGGTCGCGGCCAGGGGCGCCATGCCGCGCGCCATCGGAAAGGCCTGGCCGAGGTCGCCGACGGCGTAAAGCCTCGCCAGAGCGACCTTATAGGCGTTATGAAGCCCGACCGAGACCGCGAGCACCAGCCAGAGCGAGGGCGGCGGTACCGCGACGAACGGAATGGCGCACAACCCCACAGCCACGCTCACCACGTTCATGCCCGCCAGCCCCACCACCCGGTTGGGCGCTCTCTTGATCATGGCATGCCACGAGGAATGGAGCAGAGCCGCGCCCAGCACCGCAGCCAGCACCACTATGCTCATTCTCGTGAAAGCTCCGCGGCGATAGGATGAGAAGGCGGGTTGGCAGAAGGTCCCGGGGATTATTCCGTCAAATCGATCAATTCCGATAGCCGTATTTGTCCATGATCGCGCCGCAGTGCTGGGCGATCCGGAGACGTTCCGCCGGGCTCAGGACGGGTGGAGCGTTGCCGCGTCGGCCCCAGCGTGACATTTCCTCGTCAACGATGCGCCGCATCTCGCCAGCGTCGCCAAGATGCAGGCCCTCATAGACCGCTGCGACTGTCCCCCCGGGATCGTCGATCAGAGCCTCGAATTTCAGCTGGTGATAGCGCCCGATCTCGAGGGACGCCGCGGCCTGGCCGATGGCCGATTCGGTAGCCGGTATCGTGTGCAACGCCGCGTCGGCGATTTCGTCGTCCGTCGCCAGAGAACCGATGCCATAAAGCGCGGTCATTTCCCGCAGCATCCGGATCATGGACGCATAGACATGTACAGGATTGCGGACGATGTGTAGGAAGCGCGCCTCCGGAAACAACCGCTTCAGCACTGCGATCCTGAAACTGTGGGTGGGCGATTTGAGGAGCAGGCGCTTGCCGCCAGCGCCGATGCCGACGGCCCTCAGGAATCCGATGAAGATCTGTTCCCACTCGGCCTGCTCGGCGGCGGGCAAGTGTTCAAGGCTGCTGTTTCTAACGAGGCTCGCGAGGTCCGATGGAAAAAGGAATGCCTCGTAGGGGGAGGGCGCACCCAGACAGAGGAGCGCAAATTCATCTTCCTGCGGCGAAGACGCGGTCACGAACATGTCGTCCATCGGCCTTTTGACCCGCAGGGGCGCTTCGTCGCCACGGGCCGCTGGGTCGAACAGAAAGTACTGCGGATACATGCACGCGCCGGTCGATGCGAAGGCAAACCGCGAATCCAGGCACATGAGTTCGTGAAGGAGCGTTGTGCCCGACCGCCAGTTTCCCACGATGAACACGGGTGCGGCCAAGCTTATGCTGTCCTTTCGCGCTTTGAAGGCTGCATTCTGCATGCCCTCGAACAGCGACAGCCAGGCCGCGAGCGATCCCAATTGCAGGCGGTCACGGAGCGGCATCTGGGCGCCCCAACGCCGAAGCAGCCGGCGATAAGCCCGCCAGCCCAGATTGAATCGCCGCTTGCCCGCTGCCATCGCTGCCATGACTAGCGTTGCGACAAGCTTCGCAAAGCCGCCGTCCTGAGTTCTTGCGTACGCTGCGGGCGCTTCGCGGCCAGATCGACCTTCTCGTAGGGATCGGTGGCCAAATCGAACAGCGCAGCGCGGCCGCTGGCGATGTCGACGATGCATTTGTCGTCGCCGGAGACCGCGGCGACGACGCCGCTCGAGACAGGATCGAAAGGTCCGACGTTCGTCACCAGCGCGGAACGAACCCGGCCTTGTGCTTCTCGCGCCTCCCACATGCCGCGCAGCGACTGACCCTCGGCCCATGCTGGAATGTTGACGCCTGCGAGATCCAGCATGGTGGGCAGCAGGTCTATTTGACCGGCCACGCCGGACACGCGTGTTCCCGAACCGATGCCGCCGGGCAGGCGAACGATCAGAGGCACATGCATGACCGGATTCCACATCTCCAGGCCCGAATGGCCCCAGTAGCCATTGGCGAAGCACTCGCCGTGATCCGAAGAAAATATCAGCACCGAGTCGTCAAGCGTGCCGCGGCTTCGAAGTTCTCCGAGGAAGCTACCGAACGTATCGTCCGCATAGGCCAAATACTCATCGTAGAGAAGGCGGACTTTGTCGATCTCCGGCTGAACGTCGGACCCATAAATGCCTTGTTCAGGAACAAGCGCGCTCAAGGGCGGCTTCGAAAAATCGGCGGCTGCCCGGTCGCGGAGAAACTTGCCGCGGAAGGGAGGCGGCGGCTGATAGGGGAAGTGAGGCGGCACGAGATGAACCCAAAGAAAGTACGGATCGACCCGTTTGTCCAGAAACTTGAGAGCGGCGTCGAACGCCCTCGGCGGTGGAAACTCGCTGTTTGACCAGAGGTCCAAGTTGAGCCGTCGCGCCCAACCGGAAAAGCGATCTCCGATCGTCAACTTTAGTTCGTTTCCGATGTCGGAGTGGGTCAGATGATAACCCAGTCTGGAGGCGGGGCCAGCCGGAATGGGCGGCGGCGGGAGGTAGTCAAAGCTTTGCTCGAAGCCGTAATGAGCTGGATGCCCCCACGGATTCGCGACGACGGCTGCCGTCGCATAACCAGCTTCTCTTAGCATAGCCGCGACATTCTGCTGCGCGACTTCGTCCGCCAGCCTGCCTTCCAAGGCAAGGTACCAATGATGCGTTGATACCTTCTTCCCACTGAGCATCGATATGACGGACGAGGTCGTGAAATTGGATGCCGCGTAGAACTTTTCGAAGACAATGCTGTCGCGCGCGAAACGTTCGAGGTTGAGTGTCGTAGGCAGTTTATATCCATAGAGCGACATATCGAGTGCTGACAGAGCATCATATGTGACGAGGACGATGTTTGGTCTCTTGCGAGCGCCCACCGACCCGGCTGCGAAAGCTTTTGACGGGCGGTCGTGGTTGCGCCACCTGACGCCGCCGAGTGCCGCTGCTGAGATCGACGTCGCAAGGGCGGCCAATGCCACTCGCCTGGATGGATCCTGCAGGCGCTTGGACGTTCGGTCGAGATGTCCCAGACGCGACCGTTGTCGGGAAAGAGTGGCTGCAATTACGGCACTGCCCAAGGCGGCAACCATCAGCTTGGCCCAGAGAGGTGCTTGAATCCCGATCTCGCCGAGCCACTGAAACAGTACGGTAATAACGGTGATCACGATGGCGAGCGCAGCAGCGGCGACTTCGAGATTGGCGACGCGGCGACTTGCGCCCGATGGCGTTGCGCGCAGGCCCCCCACCATTACCCAAATTAAAGTTGCGATCAAAGCCACGAGGGCAGCAAAAATCAATCCGAACGAAACCCTGATGGAAGTCTCGGTAACAAGCTGCAAGACGGTAAAATTATGCAACCATGTCGGCAGCCGCCACAGCAGGTAAAATACAAGAAGCAGTCCGACGACCGTGGTCCAGATCGAGTAGGCACGCAACCAGTATTGCAATGCCCGCCTCAACGACATTTTTATTGTTCGCTCTTCCCCCGAAGACCAAATAATCGGGATGCCACCCATCGCCAGGCGGCCGAGGCCTTGTCGCGCAGGAAGAGCATCGTCAAGGCAAATACAGCTGCGACCGGAGCAAACATCTGAAACAGAATGCTGCTCGCATTCGGGTCGATGTAGGCGAATGCGGGCGTGCACCAGAAGGCGGCTGCCAACATCGCGATCGCGGCGGGTGGGGTGCTCTTTCGCATCGAAACGCTCCTGAGCAAAACCTATCGAGTTTGTCGATTGGATGAAATAACCGGCGTGATGTTGTAAACAGCATTGTCGCGCGCCCTGCGCGTGCAACCGCAACGTCGCCCATGTCCTGCCGCAGGACGATAGGATCGCTATGGCTTGCTATCGATATTTTGTGCTTAGCCGAGTGATTCGTAGAATTTGGCCAACCTCGGAACGTGCCGCTCCAGCGAGAGAGCCTCGCGCGCCCCGACCAGCGCTGGGCGTGAGGGTTTCTGCCGCAGCGCTTCGTAAATGTTGCCACCCTTGAGAATCGCGGTGCCGTTGAACAGCACGCCATAGGGCTCAAAGACGTGGCGCATATATCGAAGATTCCCGTCGAGGAGTATTCCGAGGCCGGCGTCCAGATAGTCGAAAACGCGGCTCGATCCGCAATAGGGCAAACGTTTCGGGTTGGAATGCTTCCATGGGATATCGGGGAAGTTGGCAGCGTTCATCATGCCAAACCCATAGTCATATTTGGCCATTTCGCCGGCGATTTCATGTGGCGGGACGGTCGCATGAAAATGCACGCGTCCTGTCTTGGCCCCCAGGTCGATATATTGTTCGAAGACGCTCTTGAAGAGAGCGCTGCCCAGGGCCGGAAAAGTCGGATGCAGATAGAAATGGAAATGACAACCGGCGTCGACGAATTTCCGTGCCACCAGGAAGCAGCCGATGTCTTCTTCTCCGCGGCTCTCGAATCCGACCCAACCGGTCTGCACGATGTGTACGGCATCATCTTCGCGCGCCGGCCTGAGTGAGTCGCGATTCCAGCAATAGTCCGGAAAGCAGATCACCGGTCTGTGCCGACCGATCCCCAAGGCTTTGCGACGATACTGCAGTTGGATGTCGCGGCAGCAGAGGGCATCCGCCTTCTCGATGCAGAATTCCTGCTTGGCGATTTCGACGGCGAATTTGTCCCTTGCGTCGGGAAGGCCGTCGGTCAAGCCGAAGAAATCGTCATAGAAATCGACAAGGACGCGTCCCGGCTTTTGTGTGACCATTTGAACCGCCGTATCGTCGCAATTCGGCGAAAAGGTGTGGAAAGCCTTTGTCCGGGTCTTGAACGCGAGTTCCGATGCTGCCCATGGCGACGAGAATTGCTGCATCTCCGCGAAATCGCTCACGTCCTGAAACATCGGCTGAAACCGATGGAGTTGAATGACATCCCAACCGATCTTCTTCAGGCCGTAGGCGAGCTTCGCTTCACGCCAAGAAGGGCGCTCCGATACGAAAACGATACGCCGTTCATGGCGGGAGACATTCAGTGCAAAGAGCGTCTCGCGGTCCAGCAGCCCGAAGCGAAGCGCCGCCGGCAGGTTCATCAGCCCGTTGAAGAACGACAGAATACCCAAGAGCCACGGCCGGTACCGGCCGGGAATGAGTTGTTTCAGCCATTGCTTGAACATTCATTGCTCTCCGAAGACAGGCTTGTGGGCGCCCGTTTCACCGCCGGCCAGACCTTTGGCGGCCGGCAACTCGTTTCCGCGCGGGGATTGCGCCTTGAAGATCGCTTGAGAAGGTTGCTCGATGATGGGTGGCCGCAGAGTCTTTTCAAATCAATGCACCTGACCCGGCGATGTACGCTTGACCTCCTCTTCAGTCGCGGGATAGCTGCAGGTGTTGGCGCCGATTGACGGACCGACCAATGCGCTAATGCGCGGGATCGATAAGCATGAAATTGTTCGCCAAGCGCCTCTCGGCAAGCGGATCCGTCACCAGGCTCATCGCCGCTTCGGGTCTGAACATGGCCCTGTCTGTCGCCATCGCCAGCCGCGTCTGGATTGCCGGGGCAAGCTTGATTTCGTTGCACTTCATTATCGCAAATCTCTCACCCTCCGCGCAAGGTTATTACTTCACGTTCAACAGTCTCAGTCAATTGACCCAGTTCGTGGATCTCGGTTTGCAAATCTTGATGATCCAGTTCGCGAGCCACGAGGCGGTTCACCTTTCCTTCGGGCCACGCGGTCAGGTGATGGGATCGGCGGATGCGATCTCGCGATTGAGCAGCCTGGGACGCTTTAGCCTGGCGTGGTACGGCGCGGGCCTGTTGATGCTTGTACCGGCGCTGATTGGAGCCGGGGAATGGATGTTCGGCGGACGTGCGGATGGGATTCGCTGGGAAGCGCCGTGGCTTGCCGTTTGCTTCCTGGTCGGCTTGGACTTGTGCGCCACCAACTTCATGTGGATCTTGGAAGGGACAAATCAGCTCGTCTTTGTCTACACGCACCGTCTGGTTCGCGGGATCGTCAATGCGGTCGCGCTGTGGCTGCTCCTGACCAACGGTTTCGAACTCTGGTCCATCCCGCTCAGCCTGGCCGCGGCGATCTGCACCACGGTGCTGTTCCTTGTGATCGGTCGTCCGAAATTCCTGCGCTTGTTCGTGCAGCGGCCGGCAGCCGCGGTCATATCGTGGCGCCACGAAATCCTGCCCGTACAGTGGCGTCTTGCCATTTCCACCTTGGCGGGGTTCGTCACCTACAATCTTCCAGTCCCAGTCACATTTCGGTTTGCAGGTGCCACCGTTGCGGGTCAGCTGGGGCTGACATGGGCTCTTGTGGACGCCATGACGGCGATCGCGCTTCTGTGGCCGGCCGTGCGCTTCCCAACCATGGGCCGCGCCGCGGCGCAGCGGCAATGGCGCGAGCTTGACCGGATAACGGTTCATGTCGGCGTGCAGGCCCTTGCGCTGACATTGCTCGGAGCCGCCGCCATTGTCGGGCTCGCGTTCCTTGCCAAAGCCCTCAATCTGACATTGGCGGACCGCCTGCTGCCCCTGCTCCCATTGGTGATTCTGGCTGTGTCGGCGGTTCCAAAGACGATTCAGTCGACCCTCATCTACTATCTTCGGGCCCACCGTCAGGAACCGATAGCGGGTCTGACAAGCGCCACTGCGCCGGTGATGATTGGCGCGGTTGTCGCCGGTGCCTGGCTCGATGGCGCGCTTGGAGTCGCAAGCGCCTATCTTTTTGTGATGCTTTTTGTTTGGCTACCGGGCACTGCCTGGATCACCTGGAAGTGCCGCAGACTATGGCATCAGGAAGCCGCTCCCGTTGCCACAGTCAGCACTGTCGTTCAGACGCCTTAGGCGAAAGAGGATTGTCCAGGTCTGCTGCCGCTGTTGACCGAGCGATCACAGCCCATCGGTGTCGAAACTGAGTCCGCCCGACGGATAGACGATGTAGGAGCGGACCCACTAGCTGATGTCGGGGTGATGGACAAGCTTCCAACCGATGCGTTCAATCCAAACATTGGACGCTGGGCCTTCAGGCCCGGATTCAGACATTTGCCACCACTTTGGCTCCATCCCAATCGATGTGGAATTTGACCTCTCGCAGGCCTTGGGATGCCATCGCGTCGCGGAGCCCCCTTTTGTTGGTGTCGCAATAGAACAGGAGGAAGCCGCCGCCGCCGGCGCCCATCAATTTCCCCCCCAGGGCATTGTTGGTCCGGGCGAGTTCGTACCATTTGTCCACATTGGAGGTCGATATCTTGGCGGAGAGGCCTTTCTTGGTCTGCCAGTGGACGTCCATGAGTTCGCCAAAACGGCGCAGGTTTCGCTCCTGGATCGCTTTCCGGACATCGGCACCGATTTCCTTGATGCGATCGAGCCGGGCGAGCGTGTCGGATTCGCTTTCAGCGGCTGCCTTGTCCTGCATCTTCAGGACTCCGGAGGCGCTGCGCTGGATACCGGTATAAAACAGCAGCAAATTGCTTTCGAAATCGTCGAGCGTATGATCGTCCAGCGCAATCGAGCCGACGTCGACCTTTCCGTTCGGCGCGATGTCCATCGTGATGATACCGCCAAAAGCCGCAGCATACTGATCCTGTTTGCCGACCGGCTCGCCCAGAATCTCGCGCTCGATATGGTAGGCTTCTTCGGCCAGAGCCTGCGGCGAGGGGTGCTCCCGCTTGTAGCTGTGCAAGGCCAGCAACAGCGCCACGGTGAACGTACTCGAAGAGCCCATGCCCGTATTCGCGGGAATATCGGCTACCGAGGTGATTTCGAGATGATCGCGCAGGTCGAGCAGGCGCAGCGCCTCCCGCACGATGGGATGCTCGATGGCATCGATATCCTCGACGATCTCCGTCTTCGAATAGCTGATCCTGATCGACGGTTCGAACCGTTTGTTCACGGTAATGTACACGTACCGGTTCAGCGCCGCGCTGATCAATGCACCGCCGCGCTGGGAATAGTAGGACGGCAGGTCGGTGCCGCCGCCGCCCAGCGGAATGCGAAACGGCGCCCGCGCGATGATCATGCGCGCCCCACGACGGACTCCAATTCCTTCAATCCGGCCAGGGAACCGATTTCATAGAAACGTTGCGTCGTCTCCCATGCCGCGAGTTGGTTCTCGGCGATCAATGGCTGCAGGAATTGTTGCAAGGACATTCGCTCCCCTTCGCGAATATCCATAATGTCCTGTCGGCGCATAATCATCAATCCGTGGTTTATATAGAAGGCGTCGGGCAGTGGCGGCGATTTTCTGTAGGCCTTAACCAATCCGTCCGCAACGAAGATGTCGCTGCTGTCGAACCGGTTGTCGTTGCGGTAGACGACCATCAAGGCCTTGCGGGCGGCATCGACGTAGTCTCGCCATATCCGGCCATAGGGCAGCAACAGATAGGAGTCTCCGAAGGTGACGAAGAACCGGTCCTGCAGCAGTGGCGCGGCGTGCCGTATGGCGCCGGCGGTATCGAGCAGGTTCGGACCCTCATTGCTGTAGGTGATCTTCACGCCGAAGGCACTGCCGTCCCCGAAATAATCGACGATCATCTCACCCATATGGGCAACGAGCAGGACGATGTCGGTAATACCGGCGTCGCGCAGCAGGGCGATTTGATGTTCCAGAAACGGCTTGCCCGCCACCGGCACCAGCGATTTCGGCACCGTCTGGGTAATAGGGCGAAGCCGAGTACCCAAGCCGCCGGCCAAGATTGCGATCTGCATCAGTGATCCTTCGATCAACGTGGCACCTGAGGAGGCCGTTTGGCTGCTGCTGTCACCGAGGTTCCGATCACCGTTATCCGCAGTCGCTGGTGAGGTCGCCGCGCGCAACCCCGCGCGAACAACGCCGTCGGCCTCTCCTTGTATATCTTGAATTTCCTTTCAAGCCATGGTGAAGTTATCGGACCCGAATAGCTGAATTCCGACGGAAGCCAAGCAGCGAAATGTTGCTGAGCTTGGTGCCGGTTTGGTTGCAGCGGCGCATGAGGAAGAATGAGCAGACATTTCAAGCATCGCGTCGCCAATTTGCTATACCCCCGGTATCTGCAAATTACCGACCAAGCCAATTACAATGCTCTCGTAACCAAGTGGATCAAAGACAACAAGCATTTGCCGGTATTCGATAGCCGGTTGGCCTTCTATGAGTATATCCAGGCCCGGTATATCGGCACAGATTCCATCGACTACTTAGAATTTGGCGTCTTCCAGGGCGAATCTCTGAGCCAATGGTGCAATCTCAATCCTCATGCTGGAAGCCGATTTTTCGGCTTTGATTCATTCAAAGGGCTGCCGGAAGATTGGGGACTTTGTCGCGCCGGGACGTTCGATGTGAAGGGCGCGCTTCCCGATATCAGCGATGAGCGGCTCCAGTTCGTCGCCGGCTGGTTTCAGAAGACGCTATCGGGTTTCCTGAAAGACTTTCAGCCCAAATCGCGTCTCGTCATAAACAATGACAGCGACCTGTATTCCTCAACCCTCTATGTGCTGGCCAAACTGGATAGCCTGCTGGTGAAAGGCTCGATCCTGATTTTCGATGAGTTCTACAGCGGCCTTCATGAATATCGCGCGATGAACGACTATCTTTCGGCTTTCAATCGCAAGGCCACGCCCATCGCGCGCGTTGAAGACCCGCACGGCAGGGTCGCCTTCATATTCGACTAGGATTCCGCACTACTTGGCGGATGGCATTTCCGTCAGCATCGCCCGCACGGAATCCAGCATCGCTTCGCGCGAATTCCGCTTCGACTGCCATCCTGCGCCGTGCACCTTCGCCAGGTCGAAACGCACGATGGGGACGTCGCCCGACCAACCGCGGTTTCCGCCGGTAAAATCGTAAGCAACGCCCTTCAGGCCCATCGCCTCCACCACCAGATCGGCAATTTCGCGGACCGTCAGATAGTCGTCGGTTGCCAGGTGATAGTAGCTGTAGCGGCCGGTGTCGCGCTTCAGAAAATACTGAATCGCCGCGATGATGTCCTCCACATGGATGTAGGACTTGCTCTGGCTGCCGTCTCCCAGGATTTTCAGTCGGGTGGGCTCGTCGCGCAGACGGCGGATAAAGTCGTAAGCCACCCCATGCGTCTGACGCGGACCGACGACGTTGGCGAAGCGGAAAACGCGCGCCGTGATGCCGAACATGTGCGTATAGGAATGGATAAGGGTTTCGCAGCCCAATTTGCTGGCGCCATAGGTCGAGATCGGAAGCATCGGTGTGTGGTCTTCGGTTACAGCCAATGATCCGCAATCGCCGTAGACACCGCTGCCCGAAGCATAGGCGATCTCCTTGACGCCCTGCACGCGCATGCCATCGAGCAGGTTCTGCGTGAGATAGGTTCCCTCCCAGAAATCGATCGCGGGGTCGACCATCGCCCGCGCGATGTCGGGGTTCGACGCAAAATGGTAGACTCGCTCAGCCCCCGCCAGCGCCTTGGTCACGGCGTCCAGATCGCGCAAATTGCCCTGGACAATTCGCAGGCGCGAATTCTTGAGAACCGGTTCGAGATGCCACTCTTTGCCCGACGTGAAATTGTCGAAAACCGTCACCTCGTTCTCGCCGTCGGCAAGAAGGTGCCTGGTCACATGGCTTCCGATGAATCCGGCTCCGCCAGCCACAAATAGCTTCATGACACTCCCATCAGCCCGATGAATTCAAATTTGCGATCAGCTTAGATGTTCGCTGCGGCCCAGCCTTTCGACGGCTAACTCGCGGCGTTCCACGGCCCGAATAGCACGGCCAACCGGGCAAACCAAGCGGTGCAACCACCCTTGTCAGGCCCTCTTTCCATGCTAATTTGCCGCGCGGCAAGGGACGGTCGAGTACGTTATCGCATTCAGTGACCGGTAGTCGGATGGACCTCTCGCGACATGAACATCAACTGGTACCTTGTGCCGCCGCGCTTCAAGCGGATCAGACGACATTTCGGTAAGCGGCCCATCAAGCTCATGGATGTGGGCACGGCCGGCAATTCCCTCGCCATCGCCAAGCGCTGGCTGCCGAACTGCCAATACTACGGGGTCGACATCACGGACGCGCATTTGACGGCCGATGAAAAGGGTCGGATGGCGGCCTTCTATCTTGTCAATCTTGATACGGACGATCTCGCCGCCATTCCAAATCGCTACTTCGACGCCATCGTGGTTGCCCACGTGGCGGAGCATCTCAAAGACGGCTTGGGCGCACTCGGCCGGTTGAGCGCCAAGCTGGCGCCGGGTGGCCGGATGTACGTCGAGTTTCCGTCGGTGCGCTCGCTAAACTTGCCGGAAGCGCGGCATACGCTGAACTTCAGCGACGATAGCACCCACATTCATGTTCCCGATGTGCGCGAGGTCGCGAATGCCCTGATGGATCAAGGGCTGCGCATCGTCCGCGCCGGGCCTCGGCGCGAATGGTCGCGGATATTGCTGTCCTTTGTCAGTGCACCGCTCCAGCTTGCGGTATATCTGAAGGAGGGTCGGCTGCACGGAATGGGTTTGTGGGACTTGTACGGGTTCGCCGATTTCGTTTACGCGCGTCGCCCGGAAGACGCTTGAGAAGCGCAGATGTCCCGTGTCTCAGTGCTGATTCCGTCTTACATGCCCGACCGGCGCTACCTGACCCGTTGCTTCGAAAGTCTGGATGCGCAGACCTATCGCGACTTCGAAGCCGTCGTCGTCGATGAGAGCGACGAGAAGACCGTCGAGTTCATCCGGTCCATCAAAACAAGCTTTCCAGTCCAAATCATTCGTCCCAAAGAGCGCCTCGGGCTGTCCGGATCGCTCAATCTCGGTGTGAGGTCCAGCAGGAGCGAATTCATCGCCCGTCTCGATACCGACGATGTGTGCATGCCCGAGCGCCTTGGCGCGCAGGTCGCATTTCTCGATGCCAATCCTGAAATCTGTCTTGTGGGATCGTGGGCCATGAAGATCGGGCGGAACGACGAAGAACTCGGACTGCGGAAGTATCCGGTCTCCTCGGATGAGATTCGCCGCCAGAGCGGTTTGTGGAATCCCATGTGCCATCCCTCGATCATGCTGCGACGCGACTTTTTCCAGACCTATGGCGAATACGGGGCGCATCAGGCCGAAGATTACGAGCTTTGGTTGAGGGCCTTGCAGCGCGGCGCGCGCTTGGCCAATATCGATCGCGTTCTACTCCTCTATCGCATAGAGGCGCAAAATGCGGATTCGCGGCCTCGATATTGGCGGGAGTCGCTGAAACTCCGGGTGCGGTACTTCCAGTGGAATCACTTGCCAATGCGGTTGCTGGGAATAGCATTGGTCGGCTTGGCCACAATCGTGCCGCCGTCGCGTTTCGAGAAGATTTACAAGGCATTTAACCGGTTGCGTTGAGCGGTTCCAGACTCGGATTGTTGCAGTTGAGAGCACGGAGAAGATCATGACCTACGTCCAGGAGTTCATTCAGGAAGCAAAGACCATTCTCGACCGCATCGACCCGAAGACCGTCGAAAAGATGGTCGATATTATCGATGGCGTTCGGGCGGGCGGCGGCAGATTGTTCATCCTGGGTGTTGGAGGCGGCGCTGGTCATGCCGGGCACGCCGTCAATGATTTCCGAAAGATCGCTGGCCTGGAATCCTATGCGCCGACCGACAACGTTTCCGAGCTGACGGCGCGCACCAACGACGACGGATGGGAATCCACTTTCGTGAATTGGCTGCTGGTCAGCCGCTTGAACGGCCAAGACGGCGTTCTGGTTTTCTCCGTCGGCGGGGGCGATCTCGAGCGCAATATCAGCGCCAATATCGTCTCGTCCCTCAAACTTGCAAAAAAGGTCGGCGCCAAGATCGTCGGCGTCGTCGGCCGCGACGGCGGCTACACTGCGAAGGTGGCCGACGCCTGCGTCGTGATCCCCCCTCTCAACAAGGAAACGGTTACGCCGCAAGTCGAGGGGTTCCAGGCGGTCGTCTGGCACATGATTGTCTCCCACCCAAAACTGGTCAGAAATGCCATGAAATGGGAATCCGTGGATCATCCGGCGACGGTGTAGCGTTAGCCGGCATGTACCCAGCGGTGCTTCGGCGTGACGGGATGCTATTTCGCGATTGCCGGCTCGCCACGCAAAAACTCGTGGGCAATTGTCTCCCTTAGGGCCTCGACGAGCGAGTAGGGCGCATGGAAGCCCGTTGCCCTGGCGCGATCCGCAGAAAATACGGTATTGGCGCAAAACTTTTGGATACGTATCCGGCTAACCGGAAAGGTCCGGCCGCTTAGCGTCGCGGCGATATCGAACAACGACCCGATCGCTGTGCCCACGGCGTGAGGCAGCTTGACGGTTGGGCGCGGATCCTTGCCCAGCGACTCGCGAACGACGCGCAGCAATGTGTTCATGTCGAAATCGGGCGCGTCGCAATAGTTGAAGATGTGCTGACCTGCGCCGAGCTTTTCGCTCCGGGCAACATAGGCGATGAACGCGGCAACGTTGCGCACATACGCCATGGATTTCCGGTTCGTACCGTCACCAACCATCACGAAGCGCGGTCGCGCCAGCTGCGCGATCAGATTGTAGACGTTCCCGCGGTTTGCAGGACCGAACACCACGGTCGGCCGCACAATGACAAGCCGCCGGACCGTGGGATCTTCTTCTTGCCACGCCCGATAGATGCATTCGGCTTCCCATTTGGTCCGGCCATAGGCATTGAAGGGGTTGGGGCTGGTAGTCTCTGTCGGCTCACCCTCTGCGAAACCGTACACAGCGACCGAGCTTGTAAACACAAGGGTTTCGATCCCAAGCGACGTGGCGGCCGTGCAGACATTTTGCGCCCCCGTGACGTTAACGTCGTGATACAGGGACAGCGGGCGCACATCGTCCCGATGCACCGCGGCGAGATTGATGATCATCTTGCAACCGGCCAACGCCTTGGAAAGGTCGACGAGATCGGTGACGCTGGCTTTTTGGAAAGTCCCTGCGTCGTCCGTCGCGGGTGACGCAATGTCCACCGTCCGTACGTGCTCACCGGATTCGGCCAGGGCTCGCGACAGCCATCTCCCGATGAACCCCGCCCCGCCGATGATGGCAATTTCTGAGTTGCCTGCCGCTTGTTCGTTCATCTTTCCACCGTGACCTGAAACCAACCGGCCCATCGCGTTTAAGAACAACATTCTTCCAGAAAGTCTATCGGGATACTCGACCGCCTTGTCGCAGCGCAGTGTGGAAATCGCAACATATCGGGCAGGGCTCGCAGGCGATAACCCGTGGCTCGGCGGCTGGGCAAATCCGCTGGGGCGGGTGCACGTCCTGCGCTAGTCCGAACGTCTCTGCGGTGTGGTTCGAGCCACATACGGCTTACCCCATGAAGCGGGCAAAACTTCGCGCCAAGAAGATTGCGGAACTCCCCTCAACCCAATCAGATAGCTAGATAATTTACTTGCGTGGCCTTTGGCGCTTGGGTATGGGTTAGATACAATTTTTGGCTGGACATGGCGTTCGGCAGGCGGATTTTCGGGCTATCTCTACATGTTAGGTGCTCTTGAGAAAATTCGGCATCTGAGACGGCCCGATCTGTTCCGCTTCGCCGGTCGCACAATTGTCTTGGGCATTGCGCTGTTTCTGACGACCCTGCTCGCAGTTCAAGCACAGGACGTGACGCCAGACGTGCTGCGCGCACTGCAGGGGGTGCCAGGGCAAGGTCAAAACAACAGGCCGCTTGCGCCCAGTAACCAAACGTTTCAGCCGGCGATTCCGAAACCGGATACTTCGTTGCCTTCGCGGCTGGAGGATATCTATACGCAAAGGGCAGGGCGTAAGCTGACGCAATTTGGGTACGACTTCCTGGGCAGCCCTGCCAGTGTGTCCATCACGCAAACCGGTTCAATCGCCGACAGCTACTTGCTCGGACCGGGCGATGAACTCGTCTTTACGTTGCGCGGGCAGGAAAACGCCAATTACCGCTTGAGAATCGATCGCGACGGTCTGGTTACGCTTCCCAAATTGCGTCCGATCGTTGCTGCCGGCAGATCGTTCGGTGACTTCAAGAAGGAGTTGCGAGCGCAGGTCGGACAAGCCTATCTGTCGACCGACGTATTCGTGACTCTCGGGGGCGTGCACCAGTTTTCGGTGATCGTCGCAGGCGAGGTCGCCGCGCCCGGCACGCGTATCATCAATTCCCTGGCCACCCCGCTCGATGCGATATTGCTTTCCGGCGGCATCAACAAGACTGGCAGCCTTCGCAATGTGCAGCTCATTCGAGCTGGTGTTCGCCATACGATCGATCTCTATTCAATCATCGGCCAAAATGATGTCACCCAATTGGGTTCATTACGCGACGGCGACCGGATCTACGTTCCCCCCCTGGGGGCAACGGTCGCCATCGACGGGTTCGTTCGTCGGCCCGGCATCTACGAACTTGCCGGCGGAGCTCGCGGCATCGGCGCGAAAATGCTGATCAGGTTGGCCGGTGGCATAATAATTTCCGGAACCTATAATTTATCGAAAACAAGTCTCAACCGCGACGGCACCAACCAGCTTATCCCTATTGCTGAGGGCACTTCGATCCAAAGCGGTGAGGTCCTGTTCGTCGACTCGAACTCGAATGCCGCCCTGGATAGGGTTGCCGTTTCAGGTGCGGTATCCATTGAAGGCACGCATCCGCTTTCCGTTGCACGAACGACGTCGGATATCCTTCGATCTTCAGGCGATCTCAGGCTGGAAGCCTATGGACCCTTCGCAGTCATTATGAGGTACGATTCGGCAACAAATGCTCTGTCGCTGGTGCCGTTTTCGGTCACAGGAGCGCTCACAAGGCGCTCGCCAGTGCCCCTTCAATCGCGTGATAAAATCTATGTCTTCTCGAGGACCGAAGCCAGAGCTTTGGCTGCCATTGCAACGAAGCAACTGGGTGGAAGTCCCTCCGACGCGCCCGATCCGCAAATTCCTCAATCTCCTCAGCCGACGCAGCTGCCGCAGCCGACTGGCAACCAGGGTTCGACCGCCCCATCGCCGCCCCCACCGCTTTCCGCATTTGCGAGTCCACCCGGCACGACAACAGGTGGCGTCGCCAACAGTGGTGACGGCGAAGATCGATCCGATCAACGCACGTTGCCGCCCCCCGGCACCTCGGTAGAAGCGGATGCCTTGGCGGCGTCCGCCGCTCTGAGGCGCCAGGCGACTGGCGGGCTGTTCGATCCGATCGCCGCGCCCGCCGAAACCGACAATCAGATTGTCGATCGCGTTGCCGGAAGGCTCACGATTACAAGAGAACAGTTGCTGCGATTCGTGAGTGACAATCTGGTCTGGGTTCTCGATCAGGTGTTTTTGCCTGGCCCCTACCTGGCGGCCAAGGGCACGACCATAGACGAAATCGTTCAAGCGGCCGGCGGGAGCACGCAACGCTCTGACATGTCGTCGGTGGAAGTAACGTCGACCGAATTCGACCGGACTACCGGACTTTCCCGCACAACGCGAGCGTCGTATGCGGCAAGGGATGTATCGCTAGCAAGCATCCAGGCCAATCCTTCCGACGTGATCCGATTGCGGGCGGTCTATTCCGATCGTGAGGAAGGAACGATAACGATCGCCGGTCAGGTGCGCTATCCCGGAACGTTCGACATCATGCGCAACGAACGGCTATCGTCGGTATTGCAGCGCGCTGGAGGCCTGACGGATGTCGCCTATGCTTATGGCGCCGTGTTCACGCGTAAGGACGCTTCGACGGCTGAACGACAGGCCAATGCTCGCGAAGCCAAAGAAGTCGAGTTGCAGGCCGTTTCGCTCGTGTCGTCTCCCACCAACCAGGGCGAGGTGTCTCAGGCCAGCGTTTCCTTCCTGGTTTCGCTGGCGCAACGATTGCGCGACGCGCCGGCGCTGGGAAGAGTTGTGGTTACGGCCGATCCAGTCGTCCTGGCGATCAAGCCGGAATTCGACTTGATAGTTCAACCGGGCGACACGCTCTTCATCCCAAAACGGCCGTCCAGCGTGACCATTGCGGGAGAAGTCCTGAGCCCTGGTTCCTTGCAATACGCGGCCAATTTGACCGTTGACGATTACATTCGCTTGGCGGGTGGCGTCACGGCAACCGCCGAAGCAGAGCGCACATTTGTGGTGCTTCCCGATGGCAGTTCGAGGCCACTAAGCGAAAGCTGGATTTCCTTCGGCAATGACCAACGCGTGCCGCCTGGGTCGACGATTGTTGTGCCACGCGACCTTCATCCCTTTAGCTGGTCGCAATTCCTGAAGGACGCCACCCTGATCACGAGCCAGCTCGCCGTCACCGCGGCATCCTTGGCGGTGCTTGGCAGGAACAATTAGGAAGTTTAGGTGCGTGAATTATGCGCTGAGTACAGCGGCGCGTGGGCGGCGCCACGCCGGGTTCTTGAAAATCTCCGGGAATTCAGAGCGATATGGCGTCGGAATGGTTCAAGCCAGTTTCGCCAAGAGCTCGCGAAGTGTCGGCGCGATGTCTGGGCGTGATAAACCGACAGCGATGTTGGCATGCAGAAATCCCACTTTGTCGCCGCAGTCATAGCGAGCGCAGTCGGTCTTCACGGCATGAAACGGCATTCTCCCGATGAGGCGCGCGATCGAGTCCGTCAGCTGAATCTCGCCCCCCGCGCCGGGCTCGCGGCGGTCCAGTTCCGCGAAGATCTCCGGTTGCAGAATATATCGGCCGATGACACAGAGCCGGGACGGCGAATCGGCCGGTTTGGGCTTCTCGACGAGGCCTTTAATCTCCACGGCCTTGCCTTTGGTGGCGCCCGGGGCGATCACGCCATAGCGCTGGGTATCTTCGAGTGGCTTTTCTTCCGCCGCGATCAAGACGCCGCCGCCGACCTGGTGGTAAACGTCCATCATTTGGCTCAGGCCGCCGGGCTTTCCAATCATGAGATCGTCGACGAGCAGAACCGCGAACGGCTCGTCTCCCACAAGGTGCCGGGCGCACCAGACCGCATGGCCGAGGCCCAAGGGTTTCTGTTGGCGCGTGAAGGAGACAGACCCGCTTGTCGGAAGGCCCTCCAGAAGGCTGTCGAGTTCTCTTGTCTTGTCGCGTGCTTCCAGAAGGGCCTCGAGCTCATAGGCGTGGTCGAAGTGGTCCTCGATGATGTGTTTGCCGCGGCCCGTGACGAAGATGAACTGTTCGATGCCGGCTTCCTTGGCCTCCTCTACCGCGTATTGCACGACCGGCTTGTCAACCACCGGCAGCATCTCCTTGGGCACCGCCTTTGTGGCAGGGAGAAAGCGGGTCCCCATGCCGGCAACGGGAAACACCGCCTTGCGGACTGGCTTCGGCTTGGCCATAGGTCACCCCGTGTTCAATTGCGTCGCTTCTTGACATACACACTAGTCTGCCGTCCACACTGAGAACAGCGCGGCTGGGACAGGCGAATGAAAATACTGCTAACGGGCGGCGCCGGGTTCATCGGTTTTCATGCAACCCTGGCATTGCTCGACCGCGGGCATCAGGTCACGGCCGTCGATGAAGTCAACGCCTATTACGACCCGGCTCTGAAGCACGCCCGGCTGGATGAGATCGGAGGCAGGGCAGGCTATCGCTTCGTCAGGGCGGATATCGCCGAGCCGGGCGCACTGGATGCCGCCGCCGGCAGCGAGCGGTACGACGCCGTTCTTCATCTCGCCGCACAGGCGGGCGTCCGCTATGCCGTGACCAATCCCGGCGCCTACACCCACGCCAATCTGATGGGGCACGCCAGCGTCCTTGAGTTTGCGCGGCACCATGCGGGCCTCGGCCAGCTCGTCTATGCCTCGTCGAGCTCGGTCTACGGCAACGACACCAAGGCGCCGTTTAGCGAGGACGCCCGTGCCGACAAGCCGGTGTCGTTCTATGGAGCGACCAAGCGGTCGTGCGAGCTGCTGTCGCATTCCTATGCCGAGCTGTACGGCTTGCGGCAAATTGGCTTGCGCTTCTTCACGGTCTACGGGCCCTGGGGGCGGCCGGATATGGCGTATTGGTCGTTCACCGATGCGATCCTGAAGTCGCGCGGCATTCCCGTGTTCGGCGAGGGCAAGTTGATGCGCGACTTCACCTATATCGACGACATCGTCTCGGCCTTGGTGCGCATCGTCGAGACGCCCCATGTTTCCGAGGCCGGCCAGGCGCCGCACAGGATATACAATCTCGGAAATAGCCACCCCGAGAGTGTTCTCGATCTGATCGGCCATATCGAACGGCGGACAAACCGGAAGGCGCAGATAGAATTCAGGGACGGTCCGCCCGGCGATGTGCGCGAGACCTATGCCGATATCGCGCGCGCCGCCCGCGATTTCGGTTTTGCACCGAAGATTTCGCTGGACGAGGGCATTTCCCGTTTCGTCGATTGGTTCAGGCGCTATCATAATCTCTAGGCTGTTGTTGAGAGTACGGGAATGAGAACAGGCCGGGTCACCGGTGCGGTATTGGGTATCTTTTTGTCCGTCCTGCTGGTTCGGGCGGACGCGGGACCACCAACAGTCGACGCGGCGGCCGTGGCGCTGCGCGCCGGCAATGCATCGAACGCAGTCGTGCTCGCAACGCAGGCACTAGCCGACCCGACCCTGACGCCGCAGGACCGGGCCCGGGTGTTGGTCGACCGCGGCCTCGCGCACGAGATTCTCGGTGCGCGCGACGCCGCGTTGATCGATCTCACCGAAGCGATCAATTCCCGCGCCCTGCCGTCGCCCGAGCTAGCGCGGGCTTACTATGACCGCGGCGTGACGCTGGACGAGCTTGGCCGCACCGAAGATGCGGCGGGCGACTACTCCGCCGCCATTCGCATCGAGGCGAAGTTTTCCGCCGCGCTCAACAACCGGGCGAATGCCTGGCGACGCCTTGGCAAGCTCGACGCGGCGCGCGCCGACTATCTGGCCTCGATCGCCGCCGGCAATCCGCGTCTCGAATATCCCAATTTCGGTCTTGGCCAGGTGGCCGAGGCTGCGGGCCAACCCGAACGGGCTCGCGGGTATTACCGCGCCGCGCTCGCCGCCAATTCACAATTCGCGCTGGCGACCGAGCGTCTGACGGCACTCGCAAACGCCCAGCCGCCGTCCGGCACAGCCGCATCGCCCGTCAACAGAGTTTCCGCACCGGACACGCCTGTGGTGTTACGCCCGCCGCCGGGCACCCCGTCATCGGCTGACGGACCTGTCGTTCTACGCCCACCGGCGATCCATCTGCGTCCGCCGGTCGCGCGCCGCGCGTCGCCTCCGGCCCCTGGTCTCGATCTCAAGCCGGCGTTCAGCGAAGGCTCCAGCAAGAATCAGACAGTTCAACTCGGCGCCTGGCGCAGCGAGACCGACGCGACGGACGCCTGGAACCGCATAATCGCGACGGGTGGCAATCTATTGGCCGGTTTGTCGCCGCAGGTTGTTCCCATAGACCTGCCGGGCAAAGGCCGCTTCTACCGGCTGCGCGCCGGGCCGGTCTCTCGCGGCGTAGCACCCGGCCTCTGCGAGGCCTTGCGGGCCAAGAACCTCGAATGCATCGTGGTGCGTGATTGAGCCTTGGTCAGGCCCATGCATTGGCTTGACACGCGATCTGATGTGCATTTGAGACTGCCCGATGGAAAAAGTGGACTGCGTTGTCATCGGCGCCGGCGTGGTTGGACTGGCCGCGGCGCGCGCCCTGGCGATCACCGGCCGTGAAGTCATCGTTTTGGAACGCGAGGAGGCGATCGGTACCGGCGTTTCGTCGCGCAACAGCGAAGTCATCCATGCCGGGATGTACTATCCGCGCAACAGCCTGAAGGCGGAGCTTTGCGTGCGCGGCAACCGGTTGCTGCGCGACTATGCGCAGTCGCACGGTGTTCCGTTCCGCATGACGGGCAAGCTCATCGTTGCGACAACCGACGCAGACGAAGGCAAACTGCGCACCATCCTGGCCGCCGGACAAGCCAATGGCGTGACGGGCCTGCATCCGATTTCGGTCGCCGAGGCGCAGGCCATGGAGCCCGAATTGTTCTGCACCGCGGCGCTGCACTCCCCAGATACCGGTATCGTCGACAGTCACGCCTTGATGCTCTCCTTCCAGGGCGAGGCGGAAGCCCTGGGCGCCAACGTCGTATTCCGCGCACCGTTGGAGGCGGGCGACGTCTCGGCCGAAGGAATCGTGCTCCGTGTCGGAGGCACCGATCCTATCGTCCTGCACGCCCGTTCGCTCGTCATCGCAGCGGGTCTTGCGTCTTGCGCGGTCGCCCGCATGCTTGGGTTGCCAAACGTGCCGACGCCGTATCTTTGCAAGGGCAACTATTTTTCGCTGACCGGGAAGTCGCCCTTTTCGCGCCTGGTCTATCCCTTGCCGGCCAAAGACGGTCTGGGCACGCACTACACGCTCGATCTTGCCGGCCGCGGCCGCTTCGGCCCCGATGTCGAATGGGTGGACCAGGAGAGCTACGGCGTCGACCGACAGCGGGGCGAGTCCTTTTACGACGCGATCCGCACCTATTGGCCCGGTCTCAAGCAGGGCGCGCTGGAGCCGTCCTACAGCGGCATCCGTCCCAAGATCAGCGCGCCGGGGGCGTCGCCGGCAGACTTCGCCATCGCCGGCCCCAGGGCACATGGCGTTCCCGGCGTCGTAGCGCTCTACGGCATCGAATCCCCCGGCTTGACCAGTTCTCTGGCGATCGCCGAGCGGGTCGTGCAATTCCTGGCGCAACCCGGCTAGCGGAAAAAGCGCCGAAGAGGGGTTAGAGGGCTTTTCGAATGCCCGGAACGCGTGCATCCTCGGCGAAAAGATCGGGGAGCCGCGCGGTGCCTTACGTCGAAAATCGCATCGTTCACGATGCCGACTCGCATCTGATGGAATTGCCCGACTGCCTCGACGGCTATTTCGATCCAAAATTCCGCGCCGCTTATGACGCGTTGCCCAAGCTGACGCAGAACCCGCGCGACGCGGGCTGGGTCAAGAAAGCGCAGGCGCTGCAAGACAGTGCCGATTTCCGCGCCGGGGCCGACACCAATGTCCTGCTGCGCAAGAACTACGAAGCGCACGGCTCGTTTCGGCGGCAGGATCGGCCGCGTACGCTCGACAATCTCGGATTAGCCAGCCAGCTGATCTTCACGACGTGGTGCCTGGGCAATTTCGGCCTGGACGAAAGCGGATCGGTCGAACTCGCCTACGCCGCAGCGCAGGCCCATAACCGCATGATGGTCGATTTCTGCTCGGTCGACCGCCGCTTTCTCGCTACCGGCTATGTCCCGCTGATCGACTTTGATCGGGCGATCGCGGCGACGCGCGAAGCGATCGATCTGGGCTGCAAGGCCTTCCTCATCGCGTCGAAACCGCCGAAGGGCCACTCGGCCAGCCATATCGCCCATGATCCGATCTGGGCGATGGCTCAGGAAGCGGGCCTGCCCATTGTCTTCCACGTCGGCGGCGAGGAGAAGCTGAAGCCCGATTACTTCGAAAACGGCCTGCCGCGCGTGAAGGACTTTCACGGCGGCGAGGAGAATTTTACGTCGGTCAGCTATATGCCGATTCCGCACTCCGTCGAGCTCACGCTGGCGGCGCTGATCTTCGACGGCGTGCTGGATCGTTTCCCGAGACTGAAATTCGGTGCCATCGAACTGGGGGCCTCCTGGGTGCCGGGCTGGATGCGCAACATGGATTCCGCCGCGATCGCTTTTGCAAAGAACGAAGAGCGCTTGCAGAAATTGTCGCTGAAGCCGTCCGAGTTCGTACGCCGCCAGATCCGCGTGACGCCCTATCCGCACGAGGACGCCGGCTGGATCATCCGCAACAGCGGCGACGAGGTTTGTCTGTTCTCTTCGGATTTCCCGCATGTCGAAGGCGGCCGCAATCCGCTCAAGCGTTTCGGAGAGTCGCTCGCCGGCTGCACGCCTGGGCAGATCGATCGTTTCTATTGCGACAATTTCATCGATTTGATGGGTAAGGGCCTGGCGCAAGATCTGCGGCGGCCAAGCCATCTCGTCGCGGGCTAGAAGCGATAACGCAATCCGACGCCGATCGAAGACGCCTCATTCGCATCGTTGGTATAGATGCCCCACACGCCGGAACGATGGTAGACGCGAACCACGGCGTCGAGATTGCGGCGCGGCACAAGGGCGAAGGCGAATTCTATGCCGAGATAGTTGAGCAGGTTCTTACGGCTGCCCCACTGGTCGCGCCGGTAGGTCAAAGGTGGATTGAACGCGTAGCTGGGTCCCATGAACACTGAAACCGCTGTGGGCAGGCTGCGATCCCATGGGAAGTGGTGGTATTCCACGCCCAGCCCGAGCGCGATCGAGGTGTAGTTGCCGGAGCCTTCGTAGAAGTCCTTTGAATCGCGCGCTGCGAACTGCTGCACCTGAGCTTCGCCAATGAGATTCCATCCCCAGCCGAGATAGGCAAGGCGCCGATCGACGGCAATTCCGATCATGCCACTGTTGAATCTTGCTTCGCCATGCAAAGTTTCCGTGAAGATTGTATAGGTTACCGGCCCGCCGAATACGGTCACGCTCCAGGGGCTGGCCGACGCCGCGCCGCCAGACAGCATCGCAAGAGTCAGCGCAAGCAAACCTACTTTACGCATTGGTGCTCCAGACAGCTCGTCCCGATTATCGTATCATCTAGATGGATTTGTGCGCGCGCAATGACCGCCGCAGCGTCGCTTGTCCCCGGAATGCGCGTTGCGTTTGATTTGCCTAGCGGTTTCCATTGTCGGAGGCGTTTTGTAGATTGAAGTGCTGCCGTGGCGCTGGAGACGTCTGCAAATGAAGCTTAGAGGCCTTTTGTTTGCCGTTGCGGCGCTGGCGGCTGCTCCGCTCGGCGACACCGCATCGGCCTCGCCCTGGGCCGAGGTCGGCGATTCCCAACTCCGTTCCGACATCGAAATTCTCGCGGCTGCGGGCGTCATCGACGACATCACGATGCATTGGCCGTTGCCTTGGGCCAGCATTGTCACAGATCTGAAGAAAAGCGGATATGCGGGGCAGTCGGCGATGGTTCGTGCCGCGGCGGATCGTGTCCTGGCCGCCGCCCAGCGCGTGATGCAATTTGATTCGCTGCGTACATCTGTGGCTATCGATGCCACCAACGCCCCCAGCGTGGTGCGAGGCTTCGATGCCCTTGGACGTGAAACCGCGCAAGGCCAATTGTCGATCGAATACATGATGCCGACGACTGCGGTGCGCCTGTCGCTGGGCGCGGAGGACCGCTATCACACCGGGCGCGTCTCTATCTTGCCCGACAACAGCTACATCGCGCAAAAGGTTGGTGGTACGGTCGTCTACGCCGGCTATCTCTCGCATTGGTGGGGCCCCGGCTGGATATCGTCGCTTATACTGTCGAACAACGCCCGCCCGTTCCCGCAGATTGGCATCGCCCGCGACGAGACGAGTGCGTTCGAGACGCCTTGGCTCTCCTGGCTGGGGCCATGGCAATTTGAGTTCTTCGTCGGTCTGCTCGACGGACCGCGCGTAGCGCGCAACACCGGATATATCGGAGCCCGCTTCGAGTTCAATCCTCTGCCGGGCCTGCAGATCGGCTTCTCGCGCACCACCGAATTGTGCGGCACCGGGCATCGGTGCGTTCCGGTCGCGGATTACTTCAGCACGCCGTTGCAGAGCCCGCTCAGCCCCGACCACACCAATGACGAGAGCAGTTTCGATTTGCGCTACGACACGGTGTCGCTCGGATGGCCGGCCGAAATCTATTTGCAGGTGATGAACGAGGACAATGGTCCCTTCGTCCAATCCGCAAGCAGCCATCAGTTCGGCGCTACCGTGTGGCTTCCCGTCACCGATAATCCGCTGCGCCTGACGTTCGAATATACCGACAGCATCGCCACGAGCAACATCTTCAGCTTCGGAAAGGAGATGTATGGCGTCGCCTATAACAACTTCGAATACATCGACGGCATGCGCTATCGCGGCCGAACGCTGGGCTTCAGTCTCGATTCGGACTCGCGGTTATTGACGCTGCAGGCAAGCTGGCAGGACCAGGATGCCTGGGCCTACGAGGTCACCTTTCACCGGGCGCACATCTCAGACCCTTTGGCACCGCCTGCCTCGAACGTGGTGACCACGGCACCGGTGACCGTCAATATCGGCGAGGCACGCGTATCCTTCCCTTTGCGGGGCATGCAGATCGAATTGGCCGGCCGGGTGCAGGACGATCAACCCCGGCCCTACCATGGTTTCCAGGCCTCGATCGAAGCTGCTATTACCTACGCCCTTTGACTGGTAAAGTGGGCTAATCCGGCTGCAACGGGTCGCGTGCAGCGCCAGCGAGAAGGTTAGGACAATGGGTCTCCGCGCATGACGGCTGTCGATTCGGCCTCCGATCTTGGCGGCGACGCCGATTGCTGCGCTTTCGAAAAGTCGGCGGCGAATACATGAGCGTTCTTGTAACCGGCGGTGCCGGCTACATCGGCAGCCACACCGTCTTCGCTCTTCTGGACCGCGGCGACCGGGTCGTCGTGCTCGACAATCTTTCAACCGGCGTGCGTGGACATGTCGGCGACGGCGCGGTGTTCGTCGAAGGCGAGGTGGCGGATCAGAAGTTGATAGCGGGCCTCGTCGCAAGTCACGCCATCGACTCGGTCATCCATTTCGCCGGTTCGATCGTTGTCCCGGAGTCGGTCGCCCAGCCGCTGCGCTATTATGAGAACAACGTCGTCGCGTCGCGCGCCCTGATCGAAGCCTGCGTCGGCAGCGGTGTGAAACAGTTCATCTTTTCCTCTACCGCCACTGTTTTCGCCGAGGACGCCAGCCAGCCGTTGGCCGAGGAGGAACGCAAGGCGCCGATCAGTCCTTATGCCAAGTCGAAACTGATGACCGAGTGGATGCTGGAGGATGTCTCCCGCGCGACCGATCTGCGCCATATCGTGCTGCGCTATTTCAATGTCTGCGGCGCCGATCCCAAGAGCCGCACCGGTCAGATCTCACGCATGCCGACCCATCTGATAAAGCGCGCGACGATGGTCGCGCTCGGACGTCTCCCCTATCTCGACATATTCGGTACCGACTATGCGACACCCGACGGCACCGGCGTTCGCGACTACATCCATGTCACCGATCTTGCCAATGCCCATCTTCTGGCGCTCGACGCGTTGCACGGCGGGTCGGCGTCGACATCCTATAATTGCGGCTATGGCAGGGGTCTCAGCGTGCGCGACATCGTTGCGGCGGTGGAGAAGGTTACCGGAAAACCGCTCCCGACGAAGGAAGCGCCGCGCCGTGCCGGCGATCCGCCGACCCTCATCGCGGATCCCAGCCGCATCAAATCGGCCCTGGGCTGGACGCCGGAGCATGACGACATAGAAGAAATCGTCCGCTCGGCGCTCGCTTGGGAACGCCGCTTTAACGTCTAGGCCGCACCGTGCCCGTCGTCATGCGACCGATCAAGACCGCGATTGCCCTCGCCCAGCAATATGAGCGCCACTTGTCCGCCGCCTCGATGGTCGGCGGCTACGCGTTCGACAGTTATACGTTCGGCCGCATCGATCACGCGGCGACCCATATCGTCTTCGTCGCCTATCTCGCCGTAGCCGGCACGGCGATCGCGGTCGCGCATATGCTGGACTCGCGCCCGGCGGAGCAGCAGCCGACGCAGCGCACGCGCACGATTCTGACCGCCGTCACGCAGTTCGCGCTCGGCTGCCTCCTCAGCGGTTTCTGCGTGTTCTATCTGCGCAGCGCCTCGCTGTGGGCGTCCTGGCCCTATCTCCTGGTGCTCGCCGGCATCTTCATCGGCAACGAAGTCTTCAAGACGTACACGACGCGCTTCGCGCTGTCGGTGCTGCTCTACTTCTTCGCCATCCTGTCCTACGCGATCCTGGTCGTGCCGGTGCTGGTCGCGACCATCGGCACCGTGCCGTTCGTCGCGTCCGGCATCGTTGCGCTCGCGGTCTTCTGGTTCTACGCCGACGTCCTCGCCTGGCTGGGACGCGAGCGCTTCCGCGAGGTGCGCCTTTATGTCCTCGGCGGCGTGCTCGCGATCTATGCCGCGGTGAACGTGTTCTACTTCCTGAAAATTCTTCCGCCTCTGCCGCTCGCCCTGGCCGATGCCGGCGTTTATCACATGGTCAAAAAGGTCGGCGACGTCTACCAGGCGGTGGAGGAGCCGCAGCCCTGGACCACGGTCCTCGGCGTTCCGCCGATGCAGCACCTTGGGCCCAACGAGAAGCTTTATCTCTATGCCTCGGTGTTCGCGCCGGGGCGGCTGGCGACGGTGATCGTCCACCGCTGGGAATGGTTCAATCCCGCCAGCCGCAAATGGGTGCCGCAGTCCCGGGTCTCCTTCACCATCCGCGGGGGGCGCGACGCCGGCTATCGGGGCTATTCCATCAAAACCCGGCCAAAGGCCGGGAACTGGCGCGTGAACATCGCGACGGGCGACGGCCGCCCCCTGGGCCGCATCCGCTTTGCCGTGGCCCTGGAGCCGCCACCGCAGGCCCTGGTGGCGAAAATCCTGAACTGACCCGCACTCTTGCATCGGGTGCCTGGGCGGCCTATTTCACAGTAACAATTCGGGGTCCAAGTTTTTGTCCACCAAAGCGCCTGTTATTTCCCATCTGAAACGGCTGGAGGCCGAGAGCATCCACATCATGCGGGAAGTGGCGGCCGAGTTCGCCAATCCGGTGATGCTCTATTCCATCGGCAAGGATTCGTCGGTGATGCTGCACTTGGCGATGAAGGCGTTCTATCCGGCGAAGCCGCCGTTCCCGCTGCTCCACGTTGACACGACCTGGAAATTCCAGGAGATGATCCGGTTTCGCGACGAGACGGTGAAACGTCTCGGCCTCAAGCTTCTGGTCCACATCAACGAAGACGGCGTGAAGCGCGGCGTCAATCCGTTCGACTCCGGCTCGGCTCTGCACACGCAGGTGATGAAGACCGAAGCGCTGAAACAGGCGCTCGACAAATACGGCTTCGACGCGGCCTTCGGCGGTGCGCGCCGCGACGAGGAAAAGTCGCGCGCCAAGGAGCGGGTGTTCTCGTTTCGCAACGCCAACCACGCCTGGGACCCCAAGAACCAGCGCCCCGAACTTTGGCGCGTCTACAACACGCGCATCAACAAGGGCGAGTCGATCCGCGTTTTTCCGTTGTCGAATTGGACCGAACTCGACATCTGGCAATACATCCTGGCGGAAAACATTCCGATCGTGCCGCTCTATTTCGCCAAGAAGCGTCCGGTGGTCGAACGCGACGGCACGCTGATCATGGTCGATGACGACCGCATGAAATTGAAATCCGGCGAGGAGATCGAGAACCGGCTGGTCCGCTTCCGCACGCTGGGCTGCTACCCGCTGACCGGCGCCATCGACTCCGATGCCGACACGCTCGAAGGCATTGTGACGGAGATGTTCACGGCGCGCACGTCCGAGCGCCAGGGACGGTTGATCGACAGCGACGAGAAGTCGTCGATGGAGAAGAAGAAGAAGGAGGGGTATTTCTGATGAATGCTCCCACCGATCTGGCAAAGTTCCTCGCGGCGCAGGAAAAGAAATCGCTGCTGCGCTTTCTCACCTGCGGCAGCGTCGACGACGGCAAGTCCACGCTGATCGGGCGGCTGCTCTACGATTCCAAGCTGCTATTCGAGGATCATCTGGCGACGCTGGAGAAGGATTCCAAAAAGCACGGCACCACCGGCGGCGACATCGATTTCGCGCTTCTGGTCGACGGGCTGGAGGCCGAGCGCGAGCAGGGCATCACCATCGACGTCGCCTATCGCTTCTTCGCCACCGACAAGCGCAAGTTCATCGTCGCCGACACGCCCGGCCACGAGCAGTACACCCGCAACATGGCGACCGGCGCCTCGAATTCCGATCTCGCGGTCATCCTGATCGACGCGCGCAAGGGTGTGCTGATCCAGACCCGCCGCCACGCCTACATCGCCTCGCTGCTCGGCATCCGCCATGTCGTGCTGGCGGTGAACAAGATCGATCTCGTCGGCTATTCGCAGAAGGCCTTCGACGCCATCGTCGGCGAGTTCTCGGCTTTTGCGGAGAAGCTCGGCTTTGCCAGCATCATGCCGATCCCGATCTCGGCGCGGTTCGGCGACAATGTGATAACGGCGAGCGAAAACCTTCCCTGGTATGTCGGGCCCGCCCTGCTCGAACACCTCGAAATCGTCGACGTCGAGACGGGCCTCGCGGCGAAGCCGTTCCGTTTCCCGGTGCAATGGGTCAACCGGCCCAATCTCGATTTCCGTGGCTTCTCGGGCACCGTTGTCGGGGGCCGCGTCCGGGCCGGTGACACGGTCGCGGTGGCCAAATCCGGCAAGACCTCGACCGTGAAACGCATCGTGACGATGGACGGCGATCTCGACGAGGCCGCGGCCGGCGCCGCCGTCACGCTGGTACTGGCCGACGAAATCGACATTTCGCGCGGCGACGTGCTGTCGGCGCCGACGGCGCGGCCGGACGTCTCCGAACAGTTCGCCGCGCATCTCCTGTGGATGGCGGAGGACGAGCTTCTGCCCGGCCGCCAGTACCTGATGAAGCTCGGCACCGCGACCGTCCCGGTCCAGATCACCGCGCTCAAGCACAAGATCGACGTCAACACGCTCGATCAGCACGCCGCCAAGACGCTGCAGCTGAATGAAGTCGGCTACGGCAATTTTTCGACGTCGCAACCCGTCGCCTTCGACGCCTACCGCGACAACCGCGATATGGGCGGCTTCATCCTGATCGACCGCTTCAGCAACGCGACCGTCGGCGCCGGGATGATCGATTTCGGCCTGCGCCGGGCGACCAATGTGCATTGGCAGGCGCTCGACGTCGACAAGCGCGCCCGCGCCGAGCAGAAGGGGCAAAAGCCGGCGGTGCTATGGTTCACCGGCCTGTCCGGTTCCGGCAAGTCCACGATCGCCAATCTGGTCGAGAAGGCGCTGCTGGCGGAAGGCCGCCACACCTATCTGCTGGACGGCGACAATGTACGCCACGGCCTCAACCGCGACCTCGGCTTCACCGATGCGGACCGCGTCGAGAACATCCGCCGTGTCGGCGAGGTTGCCAAGCTATTCGTCGACGCCGGCCTGATTGTGTTGACATCCTTCATCTCGCCCTTCCGTTCCGAGCGCCGCATGGCGCGCGAGTTGGTCGGTGCGGCGGAGTTCATCGAGATCTACATCGATACGCCGATCGAGGTGTGCATCCAGCGCGATCCCAAGGGCCTGTACCAGAAGGCCAAGGCCGGCGAGATCAAGAACTTCACCGGCATTTCCAGCCCCTATGAGGCGCCGCAAAGCGCCGAACTGCGCATCGAAACGGTGACGGGCGACGCCGCGACCCACGCCGCGGCGATCGTGCGCTACTTGCGCGAGCGCGGCTACATTTCCTGATCAGGGTTGCGCAACCGCGCGCCCGACGCTGACATAGGTGAATCCCGCTGCCGCCATCGGCCCCGGCTTGTAGATGTTGCGCAGATCCACCATCAGCGGCTGCTTGAGCAGCGCCTTCATGCGCGGCATGTCGAGGGCACGGAACTCGTTCCACTCGGTGAGGATGACGACCCCGTCGGCGCCGTCGAGTGCGTCATAGGCGTCGGTGCACAGCACGACGTCGAGAAGTTTCTTCGCCTCCTGCGCGCCTTCGGGATCGAAGGCGCGGATCGTGGCGCCCTTGGCCCGCAGATAGGGCACGATGACGAGGCTGGGCGCATCGCGCATGTCGTCGGTGTTGGGCTTGAAGGTCAGGCCCAGCACCGCCACCGTCTTGCCGGCGACGCCGCCGAAGGCGCGATCGATCTTTTCGGCCATGGCGATCTTGCGCGCGTCGTTCACCGCCACCACGGCCTCGACGATTCGGGTCGGGGCCCCGACATCTTCCGCCGTCTTGCGCAGGGCCAGCGTGTCCTTAGGAAAACACGAGCCGCCGAAGCCAGGGCCGGCATGGAGGAACTTGCCGCCGATCCGGCCGTCGAGCCCGATACCGCGCGCGACATCCTGGACGTCGGCGCCAACCTTTTCGCACAGATCCGCCATCTCGTTGATGAAGGTGATCTTGGTCGCGAGGAACGCGTTGGCGGCATATTTGATCAGCTCGGCGCTCTCGCGGCTGGTGAAGACGATGGGCGTCTCGTGCAGGTAGAGCGGGCGATAGACCTCGCGCATCACGTCACGGGCGCGAGGCGTGTCGCAGCCGACGACCACGCGGTCGGGCCGCCGGAAGTCGTCGATCGCCGATCCCTCGCGCAGGAATTCGGGGTTGGACGCCATGTCGAAGGCTGCCTCCGGCCGGATGCGGCGGACGATGGCCTCGACCTCGCGGCTGGTGCCGACCGGCACGGTCGATTTGGTGACGATGACGGCATAGCCGTCGAGCGCCGCGGCGATCTCTTCGGCCGCGGCGTGGACATAGGTGAGGTCGGCATGTCCGTCGCCGCGCCGGCTGGGCGTACCGACGGCGATGAAGACCGCATCGGCGCCGCGCACCGCGACGGCGATGTCGGTTTCGAAGGAGAGGCGCCCGGCCCGGGCGTTCACGGCCACGACCTCGTCCAGCCGGGGTTCGTAGATCGGGATGCGGCCGGCCCGCAGGCCGGCGACCTTTTCGCTGTCCTTGTCGACGCACACGACCTGGTGCCCGAACTCCGACAAACACGCCCCCGAGACGAGACCGACATAGCCCGTACCGATCATCGCAATGCGCATCGTTTACCCTTTGCTTACCATCCAAGACCTTGCCGAAGCCGGGTTACCGAATCGTGAAAAAACCGACTGTGTACAATTCGAAGCTTCTTGGAACCACTTGTTAAGGACGTTTGGCGAGACTGCAAGGGTCGAAGAGGACCCTTAGCCCATGAGCAAGTCTGCCGTCGCCCTGGCGCGCACGCAGTATACAGCGGAAACTGCCGTTCCCGCCCCGGCCCCGCACGCGCCGCAGTTCCGCGATTTCTCCCAGCCCTGGCTCGATCTCAACGGCAAGTCGGTCCTGATCACCGGCGGCACCGGCTCGTTCGGCAAGCATTTCCTGAAAATCGTGCTCGAGCGCTACAAGCCCCGGCGCCTCATCGTCTTCTCGCGCGACGAACTCAAGCAGTCGGACATGGCGCTGGAATTCCCGATGGATCGCTATCCGTTCATCCGCTATTTCATCGGCGACGTGCGCGACCGCGACCGTCTCGACATGGCGCTGCGCGACGTCGACTATGTCATCCATGCCGCCGCCCTAAAGCAGGTCACGACCGCCGAATACAATCCCTTCGAGTGCATCCGCACCAATGTGTTCGGTGCAGAGAACATCGTCTATGCGGCGCTGCGCCGCAATGTGCGCAAGGTCATCGCGCTCTCGACCGACAAGGCAGCCAATCCGGTCAACCTCTACGGCGCGTCGAAGCTTGCCTCCGACAAGATCTTCGTCGCCGCCAACAACCTGGCCGGCGCCGACGGCACCAAGTTCTCGGTCGTGCGCTACGGTAACGTCTTCGGCTCGCGCGGGTCGGTCGTGCCGTTCTTCCGCAAACTAGTCGCCGACGGCGCCGACAGCCTGCCGATCACCGATCCCCGGATGACGCGCTTCTGGATCACGCTGACCCAGGGCGTCAACTTTGTGCTGTCCAGCATGGAGATGATGCAGGGCGGCGAGATTTACGTGCCCAAGATCGCCTCCACCACGATCACGGATCTCGCGACCTTCATCAATCCCGGCCTCAAACAGCATGTCGTCGGCATCCGCCCGGGCGAGAAGCTGCACGAGACCATGATCCCGGCCGATGATTCGCATTGGACCGTCGACATGAAGGATCGCTATGTGATCCTTGCCAGTTTCGCCACGGCGGCGCGCGAAGCCTATCTGGCGCGCGGCGCGGTGCCAGTGCCCGAAGGCTTCTCCTATTCGAGCGACGCCAATCCCGAAGCGCTCGACGTGCGCGGCCTGCAAACCTTGCTGCAGATGGCCTATGCCTGATCGCGACAGTGGCGCGGCACAGGCGCGGAACTTCCTGCCCTATGGGCGCCAGGAGATCGGCGACGCCGACATCAAGGCGGTCGTCGAAGCCCTGTGCTCCGACTGGCTGACGACCGGACCGCGCGTCGGCGAGTTCGAGAAGGCGTTTGCCCGGTTCTGCGGCACCGCCGAGGGCGTTGCCGTGAACAGCGGCACTGCGGCGCTGCACGCCGCGATGCGGGCGCTGAACGTCGGGCCGGGCGACGAGGTCATCGTTCCCGCCATCACCTTCGCCGCCTCGGCCAATGCCGCCGTCTATGAAGGCGCGACGCCGGTGTTCGCCGATATCGAGGCTGATACGCTTTTGATCGATCCCGAGCGCGTCGCGGCGCTGATCACGCCCACTACCCGCGCCATCGTCGCCGTCGACTATGGCGGCCAGCCTGCCGACTACGACGCGCTTTATGCCGTCGCGAAATCCAAGAACATTCCGATCGTTGCCGATGCCTGCCACGCGCCGGGTGCGACCTATCGCGGCCGCATGGTCGGCACGCTGGCGGAGATTTCCTGCTTCTCGTTCCATCCGGTCAAGCATCTGACGACTTGCGAAGGCGGCATGACGCTGACGCAGAGCGCGGACTATGCCGCGCATATGCGCCGCTTCCGCAATCACGGCATCAGCAGCGATCACCGCCAGCGCGACGCCGAAGGCACTTTCGCCTACGACATGGTCGAACTCGGCTACAATTACCGCCTGCCCGACGTGCAATGCGCGCTCGGCCTGGCGCAACTCGGCCGCCTGCCGCAATGGATCGCGTGCCGCCGCGCCGTTGCCGCCTGGTACGAAGAATGCCTCGCAGGGCTTGATCATGTGCAGCCGCTGCGCCTCCATGCCGACCGCACGCACGCCTATCATCTCTACGTCGTTCGCTTGGACCTCGCCCGGCTGCGCATCACCCGTGCCAAGGCCTTTCAGCACCTGCGCGCCAACGGCATCGGCGCCAATGTGCACTATGCGCCGGTCTATCTGCATAGCTTTTATCGCCGCCGCGGCTATGAGCCGGGTCTCTGTCCCGTCGCGGAGACGGTCTATGAGCAGATTCTCACCCTGCCGATGTTCCCGGCGATGGAGAGGGGCGACGTCGAACGCGTCGCGGGCGTCCTCGCAGAACTTGCCGAGCTCTGATGATCACCAGCGCGACGGGGTCAGCACCAGCGCGTCGTCCAGGGCGCAAGCCGCCCAATCGAGTTGCGGCGCGGGCATGGCGGCGGCGCCCAGAATCTCTTCGAATTCCATCGGTGTCGTGACGCCGACCACCGCGATATCGACTTCGGGACGGTTCAACGCGAAGGCGAGGGCGGCGGCCAGCGCGGTCGTTCCGGCCTCCGCAAACCTTTCCCGCAGCAGTTTCAGATGCGGCGCAGCGCCCGCGAGCTTTGGCGGCAGCCTGTCTTCGGGCAAAAAAAGCAGGCCCTGGAGGAACAGCGAGCGCGCATGGATCTCGACGCCCAGCGCCTTGACCGCGGCAAGCGCGCCGCTCTCGATCAACCGCTGGTCGAGCAGGCTGAGCGGCACCTGCATCGCGTCGGGGCGGAATTCGCGCGCCAACATCAGCGGATCGTCGGCGACATAGGCCGAGATGCCGATGCCGCCGAACAACCCCTCGTCACGCAGGGCGAGCAGGCTTTTCCAGAGCGTAGCGCCGCCCCGGCCGAGCAAGTCGGCGGCGGAGTGCACCAGCAGCAGGTCCACCGGCCGGCGCCCGAGGGTCCCCAGCGATTGCCGGGCCCGTGTCAGCACCGTGTCCAGCCCATTCTTCAGAGCGATCGTCTTGGTCACGATGCGGAACGGCTGCGTCAGGGAGGCAAGCGCGCCCAGGACCGTTTCCGCCTCGCCATAGCCGGTGGCGGTATCGAGCGTGGCGACACCGGCCTCGGCGGCACGGCCCAGGATCGCTGCGACATCGTCGCGCGGCACCCGTCCGCGGGCGTTGGAAATTCCATAAGCCTGGCCGAACTGGACGGTGCCCAATCCGAGGCGCGAAAGGTCGCGAGTCATGCCGCTATTCCGTCATATTCGGCGCCGATATGATAGAACCCGAGCTCTTCCAAGACCCTAAACGCGCCATGATCGAAGTCGAAGACCTCGTCTACGAATACCCCACGGCGCGAGCCCTGAAGGGCGTGTCGCTGCGGGTCGCGCCGCAGACGATCACGGCGCTGGTCGGGCCCAACGGCGCCGGCAAGACCACGCTGCTGCGCTGCCTGGCGGCGCTCGAAGACCCGTATTCCGGCAAGATCACGGTCGATGGCCTCGACACCGCCTATTCTCCGCGCGAAATCCACGCCCGCATGGGCTATCTGCCCGACTTCTACGGCCTTTATGACGACCTGACGGTGCGGCGCTGCCTGACCTATGCCGCGCGCAGCCACGGCATCGCGGCGGCGCTGACCGCGGCGGCGGTAGAGAAGGCGGCCGGGCGCGTCGGGCTCCTGGATCGCCTGGAGTCCAAGGCCGGCGAGCTGTCGCGCGGCTTGCGCCAGCGCCTCGCCATCGGCCAGTCGATCGTCCACGAGCCGCGGGTGCTCCTGCTGGACGAGCCGGCCGCGGGCCTTGATCCCCAGGCGCGGCGCGACCTCTCCACGCTGCTCATCCAGCTGCGCGACGGCGGCATGACGCTGGTCGTCTCCTCCCATATCCTGGCCGAGCTCGAAGATTACTGCTCGGAGATGATCATCATCGAGAACGGGATGATCGCCGGCGGCAAGGCGATCAAAGTGCGCGACGACGACCGGCCGCGCTATCTGATCGAGCTTGCCACGCCGCGCAGCGACCTTAAGGACTTCCTGGCGCGATACGGCGCCGACGTGGTCGAAGCCGACCAGATGCACGCGCTGATCGTGTTCACGCGCAACCCCGGGCAGCGCGCCAAGCTGCTGCGCGAACTCGTCACCGCCGGGTTCGATGTGGCGTCGTTCGGCGAATCCTCGCGGGCGCTGGAAGACGCCTATTTCGTGGCCGTGGGGCGGCGCGCATGAACCCCGAATTCGAGCGCAATGTCTGGCTGGAACTGACGCCGCGCCGCGTCCTGCTAATGGTCGGTATCCTGGCCCTCGTTTTCTTCGCCGCCGCGCTGATCGGCGACGGCTGGACGCCGGCCGGGGCCGCATCGTGGCTGTTCTATCTCATCGTCGTGATCTGGGGCTCGCGCAGCGCCGCCTTGAGCGTGGTCGGCGAGATCCGCGACCGCACCTGGGACGGCCAGCGGCTGTCGTCGCTGGGCGCCGGCACCATGGCCTGGGGCAAGCTGTTCGGCTCGACGGTCTATAACTGGCTGGGCGGCCTGATCTGCCTCGCCCTGGTTCTGGTCAACGTCACGGTGCACCAAGGCCCCGCCATGGCGGCGATCGAGGCGCTCTACTACATCGGCATCGGCGTCATCGCCCAGGCCGCCGCCCTACTGGCCAGCCTCATTGCCATCGGGCGGCGGCAAGGGCATTCGCGCTTCGAAATCTTCATCTACCAGATGGTCGGTATCGTGGCTGCGGTCGCGATCTACTATGTGTGGGCCGCCGCCGATCCCGTCGCGGCGTTGCAGATGCACAAGCCGGCGGCGGAATTCGTGCCGTGGTGGGGCGTCCGGATCGATGCCCGGGTGTTCCTGATCGCCTCGGTCGCGGTGTTCGCCGGCTGGACGCTGCTCGGCTGTTATCGCGCCATGCGGGTCGAACTCAAGATGCGCAACGGGCCGCTGATCTGGCTCGCCTTCCTCGCCTTCATGGGCGTCTATGTCGCCGGCTTCGATGCCTGGCTGTCGCCCGACCTCAAGAGCTGGGACGCGGTCGGCCTGCGCCTGCTGCTGGCCGGCACGACCTATGCGGTGCTGACCTATGTCATGGTCCTGCTCGAGCCCAAGGACCGCGTCCACTATCGCTGGATGCAGGGCCAGCTCCGCCACGGTCATATCGCCAATGCCTTGTCCGGCCTGCAGGCCTGGATGATGAGCTATGCCGCGGCGTTGGCGGTCGCGGGCGCGCTGTCGCTGTGGCTGGCGCCCAATGTGGAGGCGGCGCTCGCCGGCCAGCCGCTGGTACTGTCGACGATGGGCTTCATCACCCGCGACGTCGCGCTGTTCGTCCTGATGCAGACCCTGCCGGGCAAGCGGCGCGGCGATTTCGCGGCGCTGGCGATCCTGTTCGCGCTCTATGTGCTGGCGCCGGCGATCCTGATGGGCTTGCAGGCGCACGGCCTGCTGTTCCTGTTCTATCCGCAGCTTCCGGCGCCCAATTGGCTCGGCGTGATCGCGGCCTGGGCCGAGGGGCTCGCGGTAGCCGGCCTGGCGCTCACGCGGCTGGCGCTGACCGAACGCGGCAAGCCGGTGCCCGCCTAGAGTCGGTTGTGACCTGATTGACTCGTAGGGATTCCCAAAGGGCCGCGAGTCAGATTCAAGATGCTGGCTGGGATGGAGGCCGGCATGGATGGTCAAGCCGTATTCGCAGGATTTGCGCTCGCGTGTGATCGCGGCGGTTGGGGAAGAAGGTCTGTCTCGGCGGGAAGCGGCGCGCCGTTACCGGGTAAGCGAGTCCAGCGCGATCAAATGGGTGCGGGCGTATGAACGTACCGGCCGCGCGCGGGCCTGTCCGATGGGCGGGGACCGGCGTTCGGTTCTGAAGCCGCAGGCCGCCTGGCTGCTGGGCTTGATCAAGCGGGAGACGGATTTGACGCTGGCAGCGGTCGCGGCCCGGCTGTTGGCCGCGCATGGGATCAAGGCGGACGTGCCGATGCTGTCGCGCTTCTTCAAGGCCCAAGGCATCAGCTTCAAAAAAAAGTCTCTACGCCGTCGAGCAAGACCGGCCTGACGTGGCGCGCCGGCGGGTGCGCTGGAAGCGTTATCAGGGTCGGCTCGATCCGCGCCGTCTCGTGTTCATCGACGAGACCTGGGCCAAGACCAACATGACGCGCACCCGGGGCTGGGCTCCAAAGGGTGAACGCCTCCTGGCCAAGGCGCCGTTCGGCAAATGGCGCACGCTCACCTTCCTGGCGGCTCTGCGTCACGACCGCATCGATGCTCCCATGCTCTTCGACGGGCCCATCAACGGCATCAAGTTCCGCAGCTATGTCGAGTGCGCGCTCCTACCCACGCTCAAGCCCGGCGACATCGTGATCATCGACAATCTGGGCAGCCACAAAGCAAAAGCCATCCGCGCGGCGATCCGCAGCGCCGGAGCGCATCTGTTCTTCCTGCCGCCCTACTCGCCAGACCTCAATCCTATCGAGATGGTCTTTGCCAAGCTCAAATCAGCTCTGCGTAAGGCCGCCGCAAGAACCGATATCGCCATCAGCGGCGCCATCGCCGACGCCCTGGGCACCTTCAATAAAGCTGAATGCGCCAATTATCTTCGCCATGCCGGATATGCGTCATGTTGATCACAACTGACTCTAGCCTCCGTCGGCCAGCAGGCGCTTGAGGCCGCCATAGTTCGGCTGGTCGATCGCGACCTTGTCGCGTGTCGTGAGCGTCAGATGCTCGGCCATGCCGGGCGTGTCGAGACCCATCCGGCCGTCGCGGATCGCGGCGCAGAGCGCGCGGTTGAGTTCGAGCAGCGTGCCGTCATGGCCCAGCAGCCCGGCAAGCCGCACCCGCTCCGCTTCGCCGGTGGCGCCGCCGGATTCCAATTCGCGCGCCACGATGCCAAGCGCGTTGGCGGCGACGCGGGCGTGAAAAGCGGTATGGCCCTTCAGTTCCGGCATGGCGCGCTGCTCCAGGAAATCACGCACGGCGATGACAAGCTCGCGCATGGAGGGCTGGTCCATCATGCTCAGATCTTTCCCCGGATGATCAGGTTGATCAGGTCGACTTCCGTCTCCGACGCGCGGCGGCCGATGGCGGCGCGCTCGACCGAGTTGTCGCGCAGGAAGCCCTGATACATGCTCATGCACATGACGCCCCATTTGAGCGAGCCGTAGACGATCCAGGTACGGGCGTCGTCGACGCCGACATGCCCGCCGCCGGCGGCTTCGTAGCCGGCGAGCAGGTCTTCGAGGTCGCCGAAGCCGCCGACCACCTTGTCCTGTGCGCCGAAGCGCCAGGTGCTGGTGCAGATCCAGCCGATGTCTTCCAAGGGATCGCCGATATGGGTGAGTTCCCAATCGAGCGCGGCTTCTACGCCCTTGGGCGAGATGAGGAGGTTGCCGTGGCGAAAATCGCCATGCACCAGGGTCTGCCGCTTGGCCTGTCCCATGCGTGGCTCCAGCCAGCGGAACGCGATCTCGAACATCGGATGCGGGTAGTCATAGAGGTCGTACATGTCGCGGTAGCGGCGCAGCTGGGCCGGACCGTCGACGACGGGAAGAACCTTCCTGAGCGCCGGCGTCAATTGCACCGCGTGGATGCGCGCCAGCGTCTCGCCGCATTGCCGCGCCAAGTCGCCGCGCACGGCGTCGAATTCCCTGTCGCGCAGGATCTTGCGCGCGATGGTCTCGCCGGGGAGGCGGTCCATGACATAGCCCTGGCCGATGGCGTCGGCCTCCTTGAGCACATAGCGGACGCGCGGCGCCGCGACCCCGGCGGCCCTGGACGCCTCGATGGCGATGGCTTCGGTCTCCAGCGGCACCGCGGTCTCGCTTGCGGCGCGCGGCGCGCCGCCCGGCGTGCGGCGCAGGATCAGCGGCAGGCGTCCGTCCGCCGTGACCGCGTCGAACGACCAGGTCTCCTGGCTGGCGCCGCCGGAGAGCTGGCCGAGGCCGTCGAGCTTGTCGAGGCCCGGCAGCACGCCGCGAAGCGCACGTTCGAGGGCGGGAGCGAAATCGGTCATGTCCGAATCCTACACCTTGTCGCGGCGGAACCTTCAACCGGCCCGCAGATAGCGCACCGCCTCGTCGCGCCCGAACAGGTAGAGCAGCGTGCGCAGGGCGCGGCCGCGGTCGGACTGCAGATCGGGGTCGCGCGTCAGCACCAGTTGGGCGTCGTCGCGCGCGACGGCCAGCAGGTCGGCATGAGCGGCGAGATCGGCGAGGCGGAACTCCGGCATGCCGCTCTGCCGGGTGCCCAGCAGCTCGCCGGCGCCGCGCAGGCGCAGATCTTCCTCGGCGATGACGAAGCCGTCGTCGGTCTCGCGCATGGTCTTGAGCCGTGCCTTGGCGGTTTCGCCCAGCGGACCGTGCCAGATCAGCAGGCAGCTCGACTTCGCGGCGCTGCGTCCGACGCGGCCGCGCAACTGGTGCAACTGGGCGAGGCCGAAGCGCTCGGCGTGTTCCACGACCATGATGGTGGCCTCCGGGACGTCAACACCGACTTCGATCACCGTGGTGGCGACGAGAATTTGCAGTTCGCCCGATTTGAACTTCGCCATTTCGGCATCGCGCTCCGGCCCCTTCATGCGGCCATGGACGAGGCCGACCTTGGGGCCGAGGGTCCGCTTGAGCAGCGCGGCACGCTCCTCGGCGGCGGCGAGATCGATCTTCTCCGACTCTTCGACCAGGGGGCACACCCAATAGGCACGGGCGCCCTTGGCAATGGCGCGGCGCAGATGCTCGATTACTTCGTCCAGGCGCTCGGCGGACAGCACGCGCGTCTCCACCGGCTTGCGCCCGGGCGGGCGGCCGGTGAGGCGCGAGACGTCCATGTCGCCATAAGCGGTGAGCGCCAGGGTGCGCGGGATCGGCGTCGCCGTCATCACCAGCACGTCGGCGGGGCGTCCGCCCTTGCCCTGGAGGAGCATCCTCTGATGCACGCCGAAGCGGTGCTGCTCGTCGATCACGGCGAGGCCGAGATCGGCGAAGGCGACGTCCTCGGAGAACAGGGCGTGCGTGCCGACCAGGATGTCGATCTCGCCTTTCGCAAGCGCCGCCAGCGTGCCGTCGCGGCTCGACCGCTCGCGCCCGGTGAGCAGGCCGAGGCGTATGCCCGCCGCCCGGGCATAGGGTTCCAGCGAGGCCATGTGCTGGCGCGCCAGGATCTCCGTGGGTGCCATGAGCGCGCCCTGGGCCCCCGCCTCGACGGCGCCCAGGAGCGCCAGGAAGGCGACGATGGTCTTGCCGGCGCCGACATCGCCTTGCAGCAGGCGCAGCATGCGGGTGGGCGCGGCGATGTCGGCTTCGATCTCGGCGATGGCGGTCAATTGCGGCTCGGTCAGCGCGAAGGGCAGGGCGGCGATGACCTTGGCCTTCAGGCGGCCGTCGCCGAGCAGCGAGCGTCCTTTCTTGGTGGCGCGCATCTGGCGGCGGATCAGCAGCAGCGCGAGCTGGTTGGCGAGCAATTCGTCATAGGCGAGGCGCATCCGCACCGGCGTCTCGAAGCCGAGGTCGGCCTCGCCGGCCGGTAGATGCGCCGCCTGGAGCGACTCCGCGAAGGGCTTCCAGCCGTGCTGCCGGAAGAACGCGGGATCGTCCCATTCCGGCAGGTCCGGCACTTTGGCGAGGGCGCCGCGGATCGCCTTGACCAGCGGCTTGAGCGTCAGGCCTTCGGTCAGGGCGTAGACCGGCTCGTGCTGCGGCAGGCCGCCTTCCTCTTCCGGCGCCACGATGTGGTCGGGATGCGTCATTTGCAGCGTGTCGCGGAAGCGCTCGATCTTGCCGCTGACGATGCGCGTGGCGCCGACCGGCAATTGCTTGTTCAGGTAGTCGGCATGGGCGTGGAAGAACACCAGGTCGAGCATCGACGTCGCGTCGGAACACTGCACCCGATAGGGCTGGCGGCGGTCGCGCGACGGCACATGCTTGAGCACCGTGACCGCCACGGTCGCGATCCGGCCGGGTTCGGCCTGCGCCAGCTTGGGCCGGTAGGAGCGGTCGATCAGCCCGACCGGCAGATCGAAGATCAGATCGACCAGCCGGGGCCCGACGAGGCCCGAAATCAGCTTTTCCAGCTTGGGGCCGACGCCGCCGAGGCTGCGGATTTCGGCGAAAAGCGGGAACAGAATCGCGGGGCGCATGGCAACTCAAGAATATGGGTCGGAGCGGTTGTTCTCAACGTGACGCGTGCTATATCGACCTCATGATGGACGACGAAAACGGTGGGTCTTTTGGGGCCCGCCGCAAAAAGCTTTTGTTCCGCGCCGCCCGCCGGGGCTTCAAGGAGGTCGACTTGATCTTCGGCGCCTTCGCGGCCGAGGAGCTTTCGCGCCTCGACGAAGCCGAACTCGATCAGTTCGAGGCCTTGCTGACCGCGCCCGACCAGGAGGTCTATGCCTGGTTGCGCGGGCATAGTGCCCCGCCTGCTGAGTTCGACACGCCGCTGTTTGCGCGGCTCAAAGCGGTGTGCAGCCGCAAAGACCCCAAATGGAACGTGTAGACTATATCGCGCGGCATCCGGGGCGCTTCGCCGTCACCGGCGCGCCGTCGGGCTATGACGCCTGGCTGGCGGTCGAGGCGGCGGCGCGGACGCAGAGCCTGGTCGTGTTCGTCGCCTCGGATGACGTGCACGCCGCCACGGTGCTCGAGGCGGCGAAGTTCTTCGCGCCCACACTTCCCCTGCTATCGTTCCCGGCCTGGGACTGCCTGCCCTATGACCGCGTGTCGCCCAAGCCCGATATCGAGAGCGCGCGGCTTGCCACGCTGGCGGCGCTGGCGCGGGCCGACGGGCCGGGTACGGCGCTGGTCGTCACGACCGTCAACGCCATCACCCAGCGCGTGCCGCCGCGCGACTGGGTGGCGCAGGCGAGCTTCTTCGCGCGCGCCGGGCACGACGTCGACCGCGAGCGGATGGTCGCGTTCCTGGCCGGCAACGGCTATGTCCGCGCCTCGACGGTGCGCGAGCCGGGCGACTTCGCGCTGCGCGGCGGCATTGTCGATCTGTGGCCGCCGGGGATCGCGCAGCCGCTGCGGCTCGACTTCTTCGGCGAGACGCTGGAGGCCATCCGCCGCTTCGACGCCGAGACCCAGCTTTCCTCCGACCAGATCGGCGAGATCGAGTTGTTGCCCGCCAGCGAAGTGCCGCTGGGCAAGGACGAGATCAGCCGCTTCCGCGCCGGCTATGTCGCGGCGTTCGGGCCGGCCAATGCCGACGATCCGCTCTACGAATCCGTCAGCGCCGGGCGCAAGCATCCCGGCATGGAGCACTGGCTGCCGCTGTTCTACGGCAGGCTCGACACCCTGTTCGACTTCGTGCCGCGTGCGCTTCTGCTGCTGGGGCACGAGACCGACGAGACGCGCAAGGCGCGCCAGGAGCTGGTGCGCGACTATTTCGAGACTCGCGAGGACTTCCGCCGCCAGGCGCGCGGCGAGGACAAGCCGGCGATCAAGGCGCCGCCCTACAAGCCGCTGAAGCCCGAATTGCTGTACCTGACCGACGCGGAATGGAGCGCGGCGTTGGTCAAGCACAATGTCCGCGACCTGTCGCCGTTCCAGGCGCCGGAATCGAGCAAGTCGGTCGATGCCGGCGGCAAGCAAGGACGCGACTTCCAGCCCGAGCGCGCGACGGGCAAGACCAATGTGTTCGAGGCCGCCGCCGAGCATATCGCGGCGCTGCAAAAGGCCGGCAAGCGCGTCGTGGTGGCGTCGTGGAGCGCCGGCTCGTCGGAGCGCATGGGCGGCGTGCTGTCGGATCACGGCGTGCCGGCGATCCGCACCGTGATGGACTGGCCCGACGCCGCCAAGCTCCACGGCGCCGCCGTCGGCATCACCGTGCTGGGCGCCGAGAAAGGCTTCGAGGCGCCCGACTTCGCGCTGATCTCCGAACAGGACATCCTGGGCGACCGCATGGTGCGGGCGCAGACGCGGGCGCGGCGGGCACAGAACTTCCTTTCCGAGGCGTCGAGCCTGGCGCCCGGCGATCTCGTCACCCATATCGAGCATGGCGTCGGGCGTTATCTCGGGCTCAAGACCATCGACGCGCTGGGCGCGCCGCATGACTGCCTGGAGCTGCAATATGACGGCGGCAAGCTGTTCCTGCCCGTCGAGAACATCGAGCTGCTGACCCGCTACGGCGCCGACGACAGCGGGGCGCAGCTCGACCGGCTGGGCGGCGCCGGCTGGCAGGCGCGCAAGGCGCGGGCCAAGGAGCGGGTGCGCGAGATCGCCGCCGAGCTGATCCGCATCGCCGCGGCGCGCGAGCTGAAATCGCTGCCGGCGCTCGATCCGCCGGCCGGGCTCTACGACGAATTCTGCGCCCGCTTCCCCTATCAGGAGACCGAGGACCAGGAAAAAGCCATCGCCGACACGATGGAGGATTTCGCCAAGGGACGGCCGATGGACCGGCTGGTGTGCGGCGATGTCGGCTTCGGCAAGACCGAGGTGGCGCTGCGCGCCGCCTTCGTGATGGCGATGAGCGGCCAGCAAGTCGCGGTGGTGGTGCCGACGACGCTGCTGGCGCGCCAGCACTACCGCAATTTCGCCGAGCGCTTCCAGGGCTTTCCCATCCAGGTGCGCCAGCTTTCGCGCTTCGTCGACGCCAAGGAGGCGAAGGACACCAAGGCGCTGCTGGCCGAAGGCCGGGTCGACATCGTGGTCGGGACGCATGCGCTGCTCGCCAAGTCGATTTCGTTCAAGGCGCTGGGCCTGGTGATCGTCGACGAGGAGCAGCATTTCGGCGTCACCCACAAGGAACAGCTCAAGAGCCTGAAAGCCGACGTGCATGTTCTCACCCTGACCGCAACGCCGATCCCGCGCACGCTGCAACTGGCGCTATCCGGCGTGCGCGACCTGTCGCTGATCACGACGCCGCCGATCGACCGCCTCGCGGTGCGCACCTTCGTGACGCCGTTCGATCCGCTGGTCGTGCGCGAAGCGCTGCTGCGCGAGCATTATCGTGGCGGGCAGAGCTTCTATGTCGCGCCGCGCATCGCGGATTTGCGCGAGGCGGAGGAATTCCTCAAAGCCACCGTGCCCGAGATCAAGGCGGCGGTGGCGCACGGCCAGATGTCCGCGACCGTGCTGGAAGAGGTGATGACCGCGTTCTACGAGCGCAAGATCGACGTTCTCGTCTCCACCAACATCGTCGAGAGCGGCCTCGACATCCCGACCGCCAATACCATGATCGTGCACCGCGCCGACATGTTCGGCCTGTCGCAGCTTTACCAGTTGCGCGGCCGCATCGGGCGCGCCAAGCAGCGCGCCTATGCGTACCTCACGACACCGCCGGACCGCAAGCTGACCGACACCGCGGCGCGGCGCCTGGAAGTGCTGCAATCGCTCGACCAGCTCGGCGCCGGCTTCTCGGTGGCGAGCCACGACATGGACATCCGCGGCGCCGGCAATTTGCTCGGCGAGGAGCAGTCGGGGCATGTGCGCGAGGTCGGCATCGAGCTCTATCAAGAGATGCTCGAAGACGCGGTGGCACAGATGCGGCTGGGCGAGGGCGCCGCCGAGATCGCCGACCAGTGGTCGCCGACGATCAATATCGGCGCCGCGGTGCTGATCCCCGAGAGCTATGTCGCCGATCTCAACGTGCGCATGGCGCTCTATCGCCGGCTTGCCGGCATCGAGAGCCGCGAGGACATCGACCGCTTCGCCGCCGAGCTGATCGACCGCTTCGGGGCGCTGCCCGACGAGGTCAAGCACCTGCTCGAGATCGTCGCGATCAAGCAGCTCTGCCGCATCGCGCTGGTCGAGAAGATCGACGCCGGGCCGAAGGGCGGCACGGTGAGCTTCCGCGGCAACCAGTTCCCCAATCCCTTGGCGCTGGTCAAGCTGATCGGCGAGCACGCCGGGACCATGAAGGTGCGTCCCGACCAGAAGGTCGTCATCACCCGCGACTGGCCGTCGCCGGAAAGCCGGCTGAACGGCGTCAAGAAGCTGATGGGGCAGTTGGCGAAGCTGGCGGCGGCGTAGAGCCCGCGCTGGTCACGGGTTTGGCTGTGCCGTCGCGCGTTGATCCAGGCATCCGCTGGTTGATCGGATACCAGGGCTGTCCCTTGGGCAGTAGGTTCATGTTGTGGTCCATCGTCTCGAGTCCGGAGGCGATCGCATTGAACAATAGCGTCTCGGCACGACTCAAAGCCGACGTGTCGAACAGCGCGACACGATTTCGCAGAACTGCGATGACGGCAATAACGAGACAGACCACCCAAACGACGGCGATCGACACCGCGTTGGCGTCGAGCGATGTGCTGGCAACGCCAACCGTGGCGCAACAGGCAATCAGGGCGAGGATGCCCACATGGGCGTTAAACAGCTGACGCCGCATCCATTCGCGCTCTTCCAGCCAGACCAGCGCATCGTTGATCGCGTGGACCTCTTTACTGAGGTCGCGAACCGCCGTCGCGATTTCCGTCAGATTGTTCTTGTTCTTGACTTTCGCATTCATGTTCTCGGCTTCGTTGTCGAGATATTTGAGAATTGCCGCCACGACGGCCTCGATCCTGGCCGAACAGGTCCGGCCGCTGTTGTACAGAAGGGTCAAAACGAGGACGAAGCCAAACGCCGCCGAAATCAACTTCAAATCGACGGTCGAAACCTGCCGTCGGAATTTCAGGATGGCGCCAAAATCGAGTACGCCAAGCGCAGACAGGGCAAAGATGCCGACCACCATCGCGACGCAACTGATCATCATCCACAGCCGAAGCCGTCGTCTCGTCGTGGAATGCGCCAGTAGTTCGTGAACCAACCGCGACAAAGGATGCGGCTTGGAGACTTGATCGGCCGGCTTCGCCTCGCCGCTCTTCGTCGAGAGGGGATGGGAAGTTTCTGGCGCCAGGGTTCTGAGGTTGACGTGCGTCCGGCCGTTCTCTCTGTCGGAAGAATTGGCGTTGGCCGCAGCGTCGAACGCCTCCGGTGGCCGATGCACAGTATCGATCTCATTTGCCATTACTTTGTCCCCACCCAGTTTGACTATATCCGGTGTGTATTGGCTGGCCTAGCCTAGTCGCCGACGAGGACTTGCACCGCTCAGCGATGGGGATTGACGCATTTACCATGGCGCGATCGGCCGCGATCCGATCGCATGACGGGTGCAGACGGGTAACCGTCATTCCCGCCGCAGATAGAGCTTGTGGCCCTTGAATTCGAACGATTTCAGGCGGCGCAGGAACGCCATGCCGAGCAGCGAGGTGCCGAGCGGCGCGTCGTTCACCATCACCCGCACATGATCGAAGGCGATGGGGCCGAGGGTGAGGCTGTCGACCGTCGTCTCGGCGCCGTGGCCGATGCCGTTGGCGGTGCCGGTCTCGCGCGTATAGGCGAGGGCGGCGGTGTCGATCCCGGCGCGCGCCGCGTCGGCGCGGCTGAGCACGATGTCGCTGGCGCCGGTGTCGACCGCGAAGCGCACGCGCACGCCGTTGACCTCGCCGGTCGCGAGGTAACTGCCGCCTTCGGTTTCGGTCAGCGCAACGGTGCCGTCGCCGGCGGCGCGCGGCTCGGCGGGCAGGAATTCGCCGCGCAGCCGCGCTCCGACCGAACCCAGCACGTCGCGATAGGCGTAGCCGAGCACGAGCACCAGGGCGATGGCGGCCCAGATCGCGGCGTTGCGCGCCGCGACGCTCCAGGTGAAATCGCGCGCCCCGATGATGCCGCGCGCGATCAGCGGGACGAGGATCACCAGATAGAGGAAGTTGCCGTAGTCGTAGCCGGTCAGCGCGACTTCCGGGAAGAAGTGGAACAGCGACCACACCAGCGCGCCGAACGCGATCGTGAAGGCGAGCCAGATCCACAGGGGCGAGTGGCGCAGAGTCGGTGCGGCGGCGCGGGGATCGGGTTCGGGGGACATGCGGGACCTTTCGCGCGCGAGAATAGGCGAGGCCGCGCCGCGTGGCGAGCCGCCGGTTGGGATGCACTTGTGGGGATGTGGGAGAATTGGTGTTTCGACCGACTCGGTTCAAGGGGGCGGCGAAAATTTTTCTCGCGACGGTCTATCAAACAAAGGACTCACGCGGAGGCGCGGAGGACGCGGAGAATTTCGATGCGCCGCGTCGATAGAGCGCGTGCATGCCGTGCCGCGACGACGGTTTGTTTCAGCGCAAATAATTTCCGGCCGCCCTAGAACAGCGGCTTGCCGGTCGCCTGGGGCAGGGTCACGCCGAGGATCTTGGCGAGCGTCGGCGCAATGTCGCGCATGTCGATCTCGCCGAGCTTTCCCGTCTTCGCGAGGCCCGGGCCTTCGATCATGAAGGTGGCGCGCATTTCGGGGTGGGCCGGAAAATAGCCGTGGGTGCCCTTGTTGCTGCCGGGCGACAGCAGTGCGCCGGTCCAGGCGCGGCCCGCTTCCCAGCCGGGCTTGAAATCGATCCAGAAGCTGGGCTCCGGGGCGCCGCCCAGCGCTGCGATTCCGCCGCGGTCGGCGATCTGCGCGATGCCATTGGCCGGGTCGGCAGCGAGGCTCGCGAGCAGGGCGGCGACCTTGTCGCGGATCGCGGCATCGTCCGGATGCGCCAGCACCACCGCGGCGGAGCCGCCGGCGCTCCAGGGTTCGGCGTCCCAGCTTGCGATCTTGTGGGTCGCGGGATCGAGCGTGACCAGCCGCGCGTCGATGAAGGCGGTCATCAGGTTGACGTCGTGCGCGACCGGGGCGAAGCCGTGGTCGGAGACGATGGCGACGACGAGATCGGGCTGCGCCTCGCGCGCCGCCGCCAGCAGCGTGCCGATCGCGGCATCGATGCGTTCGAGCACCGCCTTGGCCTGCGGCGAGCCGGGGCCGTGCTCGTGCTCGTAATGGTCGAGGCTGACGAGATGCAGGGTCATGAATTGCGGCCGCTTGAGCGCGATCAGCGTCGCGGCGAAGGCGGCGCGGGCCTCGTCGTTCTGCGGCTCGCTGCCGCGCAGCAGCGCCGCGTCCAGGTTGGCGACGCGGCTGAGCTCGTCGAGCAGGCCGCCGGTCGAGAGCGCGTAGAGGAGCTTGACGTCGTCGGGGGTGCGGGCGCGCCAATATTCGGGGATGTCGAAATCGATGAACGGCGTGCCGACGCTGACCGGCCAGCTCAGGCTGGCGGTCTTGCCGCCGGCCTTGTGCACCGCGTCCCACAGGGTCGCGACCTTGATGTCGCGGGCATACCAGTACCAGCCTTCTTGATTCACCTGCAGCGGATCGAAGGCGACGTTGTTGCTGATGCCGTGCAGCGCCGGCGCCGTGCCGGTGATCAGCGTGGTGTGGTTGGGATAGGTGACGGTCGGCAGCACGTTGCGCACGCCCGAGGCGTAGGCGCCCTTGGCCAGGATGGCGCGCAGGTTGGGGATATTGAGGCCGCGCGCCTTGGCATCGGTGACGTCGGCGGGGCGCAGGCCGTCGACCGAGATCATCAGTACCGGCGCGGCGGCGGCGGGCACGGCGGCGAGCGTGAGCAGCGCGGCGAACAGGACGGCGACGGCGGATTTCGACATGGAGGCCCCTTGTGATGACGCGACCGGTATCCAATGGATTTGTGACGCCGGCGTGATGACGCCGCCGGGCGCGGCGTGGCGGGCGGCGGCGCGGCACGATAGGGTGGGTGGCGTGCGGGGTCGCGGAGGGGGAACGATGGAACATCGCCGGATCGTCGCGCGCGGCTTTCGCGTGGGTGCGTTCGTGCTGGGCGTGCCGGCGCTGGCCGGCCTGCTGGCGATCGGGACGAGCGTGGTGCTGGCGCGGCCGGACGGCGGCGGGTCCGGCTATCTCGATATCGGCACCTATGGCATCGCCGGGCTGCTCGCCAACGGCGCCAGGGGCGTGGCCGACGTGTTCGACTGGCTGGGCGGCATCGCGCTGTGGCTCGAAGGTGTGCTGGCGGCGGGCCTTGCGGCGGCGCTGGTGTTCGCGGTGGTCCTGTTCTTCACCGGCCGCGGCATCGCGCGCCACGGGGCGGGCGCGAACGCCGTGGGGATCGGGCTGTCGGTTCTGTTCGTGCTGTTCTGGGCGACCGTGCTGCTCTCGGTGGAGCGCGGCGCCGCGATGACGGTGCCGGCGGCGGCCTGGCGATGGCGGGGTATTCGGTTTGGGTGTTGGGGTGGCGGTAGGCCTTAAGGGTCGAGTTGATCTTTTTCTACTTCGTTCCGACGCTTCGTTTCATCGAGTTTGCGAACCTCGTCTTCAAGATATTTTCCAATGTCCCATGTCCCTAACACCAAAGGGCGACCCTGAATTCGGTAGGTCGTTCTGACGCGTTTTGCGAGTACAGCAGCCAAGTGACCCATTCGAATTGTTTGGCTGCCAATTTCAGATCGAAAGCTGTCAAGGTCACCGACCGTATCCCACCAAAAAGCAGCAAATCGATCAGCCATCACTACGCGCTGCGGGAAGTCGAGAACGCTGTTGAGTATGCTGCGGTCGAGAAATTGATAGGCGTCGCTCTCTGGCAACGCTGGTACTTCAGGGACACTCCCCAGCAATCTCCCTGCTTGGCCATCATGTTCTACAGCTGTCGAATGGTCAGACTGTTTTTCTGCGCAGGCGATCGCATACCCCTCGAGTACGAATGCCAGACGAAGCGCAAGATATTCGACAGAGTCTCGTCGCTTGCGCCTGTGCCGCCGAAAATCGAGCACGATCTGTGCAATGGTGAACGCAGCACCGCTACCAAGAACAACGGTCAAAAAGCTCTGAAGCCAATTCTGCATGTCGCCGTTGACTCACTCAAACTCCATCACGGTCTCGCTCCCAGCCTGGATTCGTTCCAGCAGCATCGGGCATTCCGGGATCAGGCGTTCCATCCAGTATTTGGCGCAGGTGAGTTTGCCCTTGTAGAACTCGGCGTTGCCTTGCTTGGCCGCCAGCTTCGCGTTCGCGACTTTCGCCATGCGGCCCCACATCCAGCCCGTCACCACGATGCCCATCAGGCGCAGATAGTCGGTCGCGCCGGCGCCGGCGTTGTTGGGGTTGGCGAGGCCGTTCTGGGCGAGCCACATGGTGGCGTTTTGCAGGTTCTCCAGCCCGCGCTTGATGCCCTTCACATACGGCGCCAGCGCGGCGTCGCCGGCGTTCTCCTCGACCCAGGCATTGATCTGTCCGAACAGGGCGAAGGGCGCGGCGCCGCCCTTGCGGCCGAGCTTGCGGCCCACCAGGTCCATCGCCTGCACGCCGTTGGCGCCCTCATAGGTCATGTTGATGCGGCCGTCGCGCACGAACTGCTCGACGCCGTTGTCGCGGATATAGCCGTGGCCGCCATAGACCTGCATGCCGAGATTGGCCGCCTCGAAGCCCATATCGGTGCAGAACGCCTTCAGCACCGGCGTCATCAGGTCGGCGAGCAGGCCGGCGGTGTCGGCGTCGGGGCGCTTGGAGCGCGCGACGGACATGTTGATCGTCGTCCACATGGCCAGCGCGCGGGCGCCTTCGACGAAGGCCTTGGAGTGCAGCAGCATGCGCTTGACGTCGGGATGCACGATCTCGAGGTCGGCGGGCTTGTCGGGCTCCTTGGGGCCGGTCAGCGCGTGGCCGACGCGGCGCTCATGGGCGTATTGATAGCCGTTCTGGTAGGCGACCTCGCCGATCGCGATGCCCTGGATGCCGACGCCGAGCCTTGCCGCGTTCATCATGCCGAACATGCCGGCCATGCCGGCGGAGGCCGAGCGCTTTTCTCCCGGCTTCGCCGGCACGGGCTTGGGGCCGAGGCGCCAGCCGACGGCCTCGTCGAAATTGAGCACGCAGGTCGCCTGCGCCTTGATGCCCATCTTCTTCTCGATCCCGCCGGTGGCGACGCCGTTGCGCGCCCCCATCTTGCCGTCTTCCGAGACGAGGAATTTGGGCACCATGAAGAAGTTCACGGTCGAGAGGTCGTCGTGGATCTGGCCGTTCTCGTCCGGCACCTTGGCGATCACCATGTGGATGATGTTGTCGGTGAGGTCGTGGTCGCCGCCCGAGATGAAGATCTTGGTGCCGGTGATCTTGTAGGTGCCGTCCGGCTGCTCGACCGCGCGGGTCTTCATCAGGCGCAAATCGGTGCCGCAATTGGGCTCTGTCAGGCACATCGTGCCGCACCATTCGCCGCTGATCATGCGCTTGGCGACATGCTCCTTCATCCACGGCGCGCCGGTGCCGAGCAGGGCGCCATAGGCGGCGCCGGTGAGGCCGGGATACATCGCGAAGGACTGATTGGCGCTCATCGCCATCTCGGCGACCGCCATGGTGATGGTGGTCGGCATGCCCGAGCCGCCATATTCGGCCGGCGCCATCAGCCCGCCCCAGCCGGCCTCGCTATAGGCCTTGTAGGCCTCCTTGAAGCCTTTGGGGGTGCGCACGACGCCGTTCTCGAAATGGGCGCCTTCCTCGTCGCCGGACTGGTTGATCGGCTGCAGCACCTCCTCGCAGAACTTGGCGGCGTTGGTCAGGATGTCCTCGACCAGGTCGGGCGTCAGGTCGGCGAAGCCGGGCAGGTCGCGCTGCTTGTCGATCTCCAGCAGCTCGTTGAGGACAAAGCGGTAGTCGTCGAGCGGGGCGCGGTAGATCGGCATGGCGATTTCCTGAAAGGGCCTCGCAGTCATACGCCGCCGTGCAAGGCAGGGCAAAGGCCGGATGCCGCGCAGGGGACCGGCGCCCGCAAAGGCGCCGCATCGCCCGAATCGAGAATTCGCGAGAATTGCCAAGAGCATGCCGCGAAAGAGCCGCCATCCCGGCAAGCTCCAATTGTCTTTGCTCAAGTTTTTGCTGTAGCCTGAATTTGTTGCAGGGTCTGCAATCCTTATTGGCAAGGGGGCTGCCATGGGAGCGTTGCTGCGCCGGACGATGCTCGTCTTGGCAATCATCGTGTTTGCAGCGTTGGTCGCCGTCGACCTGGGCAATCTCATCAAGTTCCTGTTTCCCGGCACATCGGGCAATTCGGGCACGGCGCCGCTCACGGCAAGCGTGCCGCCGCAGTCGCTCCGGATTGCGACGTTCAACACCTATCTGCTGTCGTGGCTTTTCCGCTGCCATAGCATGACGCTGCCCGATTGCCTCGCCCAGACGTCCGGCCTGACCGATGCCTGGGCCAATCATCTTGCCGACACGATCCTGGCCAATTCCGACAAGCTCGACGTGATCGCGCTGAACGAGGTGTGGGACGAGGACGCCAAGGCGATCCTGATCAAGCGGCTGTCGAAGGTCTATCCGGTCTACGTCGCCAAGATCGATGCCAGCCTCCTGCCCGTGCGGCTCGAGCAGCTCGAAAATCTGTTCCACCTTCAGATCGCGGGCGAGGATTCGGGCCTCATGCTGTTCGCCAAGGCGGACTACAAGGTCCTGCCGTTGCCGAATGCGACCTTCAAATGGGGCAACTCGCTTGGCGAATTCCTCGATGCGACGACGAAGGAGGTCGCCTTCACGCTGTTCGACAGTTGCGGCGGCAGCGATTGCGGCGCCGGCAAGGGCGCCGCGCTGATCCGGCTTCAGAACCGGATGGGCGGGCCGATCTTCGACATCGTCTTCACGCATACCCAGGCGGACTACCCCGACGACCCCCATATCGGCGTCCGCGGCGCGCAGTTCGGGCAGATCCGAAAGCTGATCGAGACCACGCTGGCGCCGTTCGGCAGCCGCATCGCGGAAGGCGAAACCGTCCTTGTGCTCGGCGACCAGAACGTGCCGCTGCTCAATCCCAAGCCGCCGTCGGAATTCACCGCCCTGTTCGATCGTCCGGGCAGCTTCTTCACCAATCCGATGAACGAGACCTGGCTCAGGACCAACTCGCGCGAGGATCGCTACATGACGAACAGCCTGGACTTCGAGCGCTATGATTACATCCTGGAATCGGTGCCGGGGGCCGGCATGAGCCCCTTCAAGGCGCCTTGCGTCCAGCATCTGACCGTTCCGGTCGTGTTCCAGAATCTGGAGAGCGACCATTACCTTCTGCATGCCGATATCAATGCCGACGGTCCCCTCTGCAATCCGATGCGCGCCTTCGTCGTCTCGCCCAAACCCGGTGAAGCCGTGGTGCCGCCGACGCCGATGAGCCTCGCAACACCGGGCGCGATGCAATGGTTCCTGGTCAGGACCGGCGGCGTTGGGACCTACGACGTGACGCTGGACGTGGCGAATCCGGCGAATATGCGCATGGATATCTACCAGCCGACCGATCTCACCACGCCGGTGGCGCACTACAACACCAACCCGATCGTCAAGACAAAGCCCAATGCGGTCGCGCGCATCGGAACGAGCACGACCGAGATCTATTCCATGCCGGGCGATTTCTTCATCCGCATCAGCGGCGTCATGCGCACCGATGCCGGCCCCTACAAGCTCACCGTGCTTCGGCGTAATTGCGCGTCGAAAGCCGAGGCCTGCATCCTGCAGCCGGGCTACAAGCCTCAGATCGCGCAGCTCAGCCAGGCAAATCCGCCGCCCAACATGTCGCCCCAGAACGAAGCCTGGTTCCGCTTCGACGTGGCCGGGACGGCCGACGACGGAACGGCGCAGAGCGTTACGCTGACGGCGGACCGCGCCGACGCGCCTCGCGTCGCGGCGCGGCTCGACAGCTATGCCGACCCCTTGGGCGCAAGCCTCGGCGCTTCCGATGCCGGCGCGGTGACGACGTTCGCCGGCAAGGCCGGGGACAAGGCGCAGGGTTTCCTCGTTATCGCGCAGTCGCAAGGCGCCGCGGCGCCGACCGCGGTCAGCGCAAGCTTCGACACCAATCTGCGGCTCTTCGAGATGGCGAACCTGACCTGCATCGACGAAACCAATCCCGAGATCGGCTCGGACGACATCTACACCGAGTTCGATGTCGACGGACAGATCAAGCGCGCGCCCAAGTCGGGCGACGTCGAATTCGACTGCGACGACGCCACGGATCCCCACGCCTGGCCGCCCCAATTCGGCGGTCCGACGATCAGCTTCTCCGACCACCTGAAGATCCGCGTCGAGGAGGGCGACGCGACGTCGAACGACGACCGCTCGGCCTGGTTCCCGCCGGTCTCGCTGGCGCCCGGTCAGCCGGAGCTGATGGGGCAGAACCTGCAGTGGTCGTTCGACGGCGGCAAATACCAGCTCGACTACAATCTCCGGCGCCGCGCGAACGGCACGGTGGCTGCGGTCCCGCCAGTCCCCTAGATCTGATCCTTCAGCGTGATCGTCACCGCCTTGCCGGTGGTGAGCGTGAAGGTCACCACCGTGCCGGGCGCGTCGTTGCGCAGGCGCTGGCGGACGTCGGGGAGCAGGAGGCCGGCGACCGGCTTGCCGTCGATGGCAGCGATCACGTCGCCTTCCTTCAGGCCCGCCGCATCCGCCGGGCTGCCGGGGGTGACGGCGACGACCTTGAAGCCTTGCGGCTCGATGTTGAACCAGGTGCCGGCGCGGTCATAGGTGTCGAGGTCGGCGATCGGGCCGGCAAGCGGCTTCAGATACATCACCTTGTTGCCGTAGTCGAAGGTGACGACGAAGCGCTTGAGGATGCCGCCGCCGATATTGCCCGACAGGGTGGGATCGGCGAAGGAGCCGGCCTTGTCGGCGGCGAAACCGACCACCGGGTGCGCGACTTCGATGCCGCTGCCGATCCTGAGGATGCCGCCGCGCACCGTGTGGGTCCGCGACGGGCCGCCGACGCCCCAGCCGTCGACCGCGTCGACGCCCTTGGGCGCCTTGGCGAGCAGGCCGTTGGCCGCGACGAAGGGCCCGTTCAGCGTCAGCGACGAGCGCGCGCCGGTGTCGATCTGGAACTTGCCGGGGATGCCGTCATAGGAGCCGTCGACGATCACCGCGTTCTCGGCGAAGGCGATTCCGATCGGCGTGCCGGCGTCCTTGGGATCGAAGAACTTCGGATCGATCAGGGTGACGGTCTTGGCGCCGTAGTCGATGCGGGTGACGAAGCGGCGGAAGGTCTCGTAGCCGACCATGCCGCGCATATGCACGCCGTTGGCGGGATAGAGATTGTCGAGCGCCAGGGCATAGAACAACTGGTTCCTGATCTGGGCGCCGCCGAGATCGATCTCGCCGACCTTGGCCATGCCGAACTCCATCGAGGCGTCGCCGGCGCCGCGCGCCTCGGCCTTGCCTTCGACCTTGATGCCGAGCTCGGCGGCGAGCTCGGGCGTTAGGAGGTTCACCCCGCCGGTGTCGAAGATGAAGCTGTACGGCCCCTTGCCGTCGATCATGACGTTGGCGTGGATGTGGTTGGCGATCAGGTCGAACGGGAAGGTCGCCTGATGCGCGCCGCCGGCAATGGCGAAATCTGCCGCGGCCGAAGGCGGCGGGGCATAGGTCTTGGGGTCGGACGTGGCGAGGAAGACGACCTTGGTCAGGACCAGGTGCTGGTCGTATTTGGCGTCGCCGGTGCCGATCACGGTGTCGGCCGCCTGCTGCGTGCCGGCATAGGCGCGGTAGTTGGACAGCGTCGTGGTGGTCATCACGCCGCCCTGGCGCTCCTCGATCCGCGCCAGCAGATGGGTCTTGGCGTCGAACCAGGCATCGAACGCCGCGCCGCCCTTCGGCACGACGGTCAGCACGTCATAGGTCGCATCGCCGGCGCTTTTCTGCCCGGCGAAGGCGATCGCGGCGCCGCCGTGATCCTTGGTCCACCACAGATTGGCGCCGCGATAGGCGGTGTTCACCGCCAGCGGGATCGAGTCGGCGGCTTCCTGGAGCGTGACGATGCCGGCGCTGTCCTTCTGCCAGACCCGGGCGCCGTCATAGCCGCTGGCGCCGGTCTGCGGCCCGATCTCGTAGTGCTGCTCGAAGGCGCCGGTCTTGAGGTCGGTGGTGCCGCCGGTCTTGCCGCTGAGGCCCTGACCCGCGTAATCGTAGTCGAGCACGAGGGCGGCCTTGCCGCTCCAGGCGTCGCCGCCCGAGGCGAGGCGATTGGCGGCCAGGATGTCGTCGGCCGGAGCGGCGAGCGCCGAAGTGCAGGAGAGCGCGGCGACGGTGAGCGCGGCAAAGGCGAAGTGCATGACGGAACCCTCAAATGGCAAGCGGCAGATAGGCGGCGGTCCGCGCCTGCGCAAGGCCATGCGGGGCTTCGCGGCCGCCGGCGCGCTATTGTTTTTTTCCACTAGCGGGGTCGTGGCGGCGCCGCCACAGCGGGTGGTCTCGACCTTCCTGTGCACGGACGAATATGTCTTCCGCCTCGTCCCGCGCGAACATATCGCCGCGCTGTCCTTCGAGGCCGGCGACCGCCATCCGGTGGTCTCGACCATCGCCGACCGGGTCGGCGGCATCGCGCAGATCCATCCCTCGACCGAGACGGTGCTGGACTTCAAGCCCGACCTGGTGGTGATGTATGCCGGGACCAATGCGCGGCTGCACGCGAATCTCAAGGCGCTCGACGTGCCGATCCTCGACGTGCCGTGGGACAATTCGCTGGCCGATATCCGCCGGACGACGCGCTGGCTGGGCGGCAAATTCGGCGCGCCCGACAAGGCGGCGGCGATGATCGCGGCGATGGACGCCAGGCTCGCCGCCGCGCGCCGCGCCGCGCCCAGGCCGCCCGTCCGTACACTGATCTATGAGCCGCGCGGCTATGCCACCATCGGGGCGGTGACGCAGGAGCTGATGACGCTGGCGGGCCTCGTCAACGCCGCGCCGGCCTACCGCGCGGACCGCACCGGCGCCGTTGCGGTGGAGGACGTGATCGCGACGGCGCCACAGCTCCTGATCTTCAGCGGCCGGCGCCACGTCCAGAATGCGCGGGCCGATCTGATCCTGCACCATCCGGCGCTGGCGGCGCTGGACGGGCGGACGCTGTCGGCCTGGGACCCGCTGACCCCGCTGCTGTGCCCGGGACCCTGGTCGGCAGACGCGGCGGCGAGTTTCGCGGCGCTGGGCCGCAAGGCGCGGCTGCTTGGCAAACGCCAGGCCCGCAACTAAGACTGTCCGCCGACGCGAAGGACGAGGGAACGCGGTACACGCCGCGGCTGCCCCCGCAACTGTAAGCGGTGCATGCGCATCCACAATGCCACTGGGAAACCGGGAAGGCGGAGGCGTTTGCCGCGAGCCAGGAAACCTCTCTTCGCGTGTCGTTGCGTCCGGGTGCCGGGGTCGGCGCGCGGAATGCGGTGAACCGCAAGCGGCGACTCGTGAGGAGCGCCGCGTGAAAGCAAGTGCCGGCTGGGCAGGAAGGACGGGCGTGGCGACGCTCGTGCTGTTCGCCGTGCTGCTGGCGGCGTTCGTGTTGTCGTTCCTGCTGGGGCCGTCGCATTTGAGCGCGGGCGCGCTGTTCGACGGCTTGTTCGGCGGCCGGGGCGCCGCCGGCGTCATCGCCCGCGAAATCCGCCTGCCGCGCGCGGCGCTGGCGCTGGTGGTCGGGGCGGCGCTGGGGGCGAGCGGCGCGGCGTTGCAGGGCCTGTTCCGCAACCCGCTGGCCGAGCCCGGCGTCACCGGCGTGACCTCGTCGGCGGGATTGGGCGCGGTGCTGGCGCTCTATTTCGGTCTCGCGGCGGCGAGCCCCTTCGTGCTGCCGGGCTTCGCGATCACGGGCGCGCTGATTTCGGCGGGCATCCTCTACCTGCTGTCGCGTAGCGGCGCCGGCGCCATCGCGTTGGTGCTGGCCGGGGTCGCGATCGCCAGCCTGGCGACGGCGCTGACGGCGCTGGCGCTATCCTTCGCGCAGAACCCCTACGCCATGAGCGAGATGGTGCTGTGGATGATGGGTTCGCTGAAGGACCGCACCTTGTCCGATCTCGCTTTCGCGGCGCCGCCGACGCTGGTGGGGATCGGATTGCTGCTCACCGCGGCGCGCGGTCTCGACGCGCTGACGCTGGGCGAGGAGGCGGCGCGCAGCCTGGGCATCGACGTCGGATCGGTGCGCGGCCGGGTCGTGATCGGGGTGGCGCTGGCGACCGGCGCGGCGACGGCGGCAGCGGGAGCGGTGAGCTTCGTCGGCCTGGTGGTGCCGCATGTGTTGCGGCGGTTCTACGGCTATGAGCCGTCGCGGCTGATACTGCCGTCGGCGCTGGGCGGCGCGGTGCTGGTCGCGGTCGCCGACGTCGCGATCCGCCTGATCGCGCCGGACGGCCAGCTCCTGCTCGGCGTCGTGACCGCCTTGCTCGGGGCGCCGTTCTTCCTCGTCCTGATCATCCGCCTACGGAGCGAAACGTGAGCGCGGCGATTCTGTTCGACGGCGTGACCGCGGCCTATGGCGCGCGCGCGGTGCTGCGCGGCGTCACGGCCGAAATCTCGCCCGGCGCGGTCACCGGCATCGTCGGGCCCAACGGCGCCGGCAAGACGACGCTGCTGCGCGTCGCGCTGGGCCTGATGCCGGCGACCGCGGGCAGCGTGCGGGTTCTGGACAAGCCGCTGGCGGCGTGGTCGCGCGAGGCCCTGGCGCGCAGCGTCGCCTATCTGCCGCAGGGCGCCGATGTGCGCTGGCCGGTCACGGCGCGGCAATTGGCAAGCCTGGGACGGCTGCCGCATCGCGCCGCCTTCGCGCCGCTTTCCCGGGAGGATGCCGAGGCGACGGAGGCGGCGCTGATCCGCTGCGACGCGCTGCAGTTCGCCGACCGCCGCATGGACCAGCTCTCGGCCGGGGAGCGCGCCCGGGTGCTGTTCGCCCGCGCGCTGGCGACGGCGGCGCCGGTGCTGCTGGCCGACGAGCCCGCCGCTTTCCTCGACCCGGCGCACCAGCTTCGCCTGATGGACCTGTTGCGCGAGGAAGCGGCGCGCGGCACCGCCGTGGCCGTGACGCTGCACGATCTGGCGCTCGCCTCGCGCCATTGCGACGCGATCGTGGTGCTGCGCGACGGGCGCACCGCCGCTGCCGGACCGCCTGCCACGGCGCTGTCCGACGCGACGCTGGCCGACGTCTTCGGGATCGCGGCGGAGCGCACGCCGGGCGGCGCGGTGATCGCCAGCCGCCGCTTGTAAGTTGCGGGGCGGCCTCCTTTAATCGGGGCAGAGGGAGCCCCGTCATGGCCAGCGCCAAGAACGACAAGCATGATTACGACCGCCAACTGCACAAGCTGCAGATCGAACTGGTGGGCCTGCAACGGCACCTGCTCAAGACCAATCAGCGCGTGCTCGTCATCTTCGAGGGCCGCGACGGCGCCGGCAAGGACGGCGCCATCAAGCGGCTGACAGAGCATATGAGCCCGCGCGACACCCGCGTGCATGCGCCGGGCAAGCCGTCGAACCGCGAGGAGTCGCAATGGTACTTCCAGCGCTTCGTGCCGTACCTGCCGAGCGCCGACGAGTTCGTGATCTTCAACCGCTCCTGGTACAACCGCGCCGGCGTCGAGCGCGTCATGGGCTTTGCCACCGAGGGCCAGGTCGAGGCCTTCCTCGACGACGTCGTGGCGTTCGAGCAGATGCTGGTGCGCGACGGCATCGCCTTGCGCAAATACTATCTCGACATCTCCAAGAAGGAGCAGAAGAAGCGGCTGGCGGCGCGCGCCAAGGATCCGCTCAAGCGCTGGAAGATCTCGCCGATCGACGCCAAGGCGATCGAGAAGTGGCAGGCCTATTCCAAGGCGCGCGACGCGATGCTGAAGCGCACCAGCCATCCCGCGGCGCCGTGGCGCGTCGTGCACAGCGACGTCAAGAAGGTCGCGCGCCTGGAGCTGATGCGCGACCTGCTGGCCAGCTTCGACTATCCGCACAAGGACAAGAAGCTGTTCCACGCGCCGCAGGACGTGGTGTTCTTCTGGAACGAAGACGCCCACCGCGAGGGGCTGATCGCGCACTGAAAACGGCCGGCGCCGCAGCGCCGGCCGTTGTCGCTTTAGTGCCCGGTGGTGTCGGCCGGCGGTGGCGCCGTGCCGTCCGACGGCGCCGGAGCGTCGTCCGGCTTGGCCGGCTTGTCGGATGCCGGCGTCGCGTCGGAGGCGGGCGGAGCGGCCTCCGTGGCTTCGGCCGGCGGCGGGCTGGCGGTGGTATCCGTCGTCGTCGGCGGCGTGGCCGCATCGTCGGCGGCCAGCGCCGGCATTCCAATCGTCAGCGAGCCGCAGAGGAGGGCCAGCGCCAGGGTGGTCTTGAAGGTCATGCGTTCGTTCCTTTGATGGTTGAGGAAAGCGCGCTCCTGAATGCGAGATCGGCTTTTTCACCCCTGCCGGTTTCGAACCCGCAAAATTTCTAGCGCCGTTTGCGCGGCGCTTGAACTTTTTTTCACGATGGAAATGGTCGGAAACTGTCGCCGCCGTACAATTGCTCAGTGAAGGGCGACAACATTCGACGGCCGCGGCGGCGGCGGTTGCGCGACCGATTCAAGGAACTCCGCGACGAACGGCGTCGCAGGCTTGCTGCGCAGCACGGCGGGCGAGGCGATCTGCTCGATGCGGCCCTCGTTCATCACCGCGACGAGGTCGCCGAGTTCCAGCGCCTCTTCCTGGTCGTGGGTGACGAACACGGTGGTGAGGCCCAGGCGCTTGTGCAGGGCGAGCAGCCAGCCGCGCAGTTCCTTGCGCACTTTGGCATCGAGGGCGCCGAACGGCTCGTCGAGCAAGAGCATGCGCGGCTCGATCGCCAGCGCCCGGGCGAGCGCGACGCGCTGGCGCTGGCCGCCGGAAAGCTGGCTGGGATAGCGCTTGCCCAGGCCCTCGAGCTGCACCAGCGACAGGAGCTCCTCGACGCGGCGCTTGATCTCGGCGCGGGTGGGGCGGTTGCGCGACGGGCGCACTTCGAGGCCGAAGGCGATGTTCTTGGCCACGGTCATGTGCTTGAACAGGGCGTATTGCTGGAACACGAAGCCGGCGCGGCGGTCGCGCGCCGGCAGCGTCAGCCAGTCGAGGCCGGCGAAGGCGACATGGCCGAGATCGGCATGCTCCAGCCCGCCCAGGATGCGCAGCAGCGTCGTCTTGCCCGAGCCCGAGGGGCCGAGCAGGGCGAGGAAGGCGCCGTCCGGCACTTCGAGGCTGACGCCGCGCAGGGCTTCGAAATCGCCGAAGCGCTTTTGGACTTTCTCGATCAGCAGCGACATGTTGGTTCCTCAGCGGTGGTGGACCGCGGCGATCTCGTCCGCGAACCGCCATTCCAGAATAGACTTAAGCGCCAATGTCACGAGCGCAAGGAGCGCGAGCAGCGTCGCCACCGCGAAGGCCGCCGAATAGTGATAGTCGTTGTACAGCGCCTCGATCTGCAGCGGCATGGTGTCGGTGAGGCCGCGGATGTGGCCGGAAACCACCGAGACGGCGCCGAACTCGCCCATGGCGCGCGCATTGCACAGCAGGACGCCGTAGAGCAGGCCCCATTTGATGTTGGGCAGGGTGACGCGCCAGAAGGTCGCGAAGCCGCCGGCGCCGAGCGAGACCGCGGCCTCCTCCTCGTCGCGGCCCTGGTCGACCATCAGCGGGATCAGCTCGCGCGCGACGAACGGGAAGGTGACGAAGATCGTCGCCAGCACGATGCCGGGCAGCGCGAAGATGATCTTGATGTCGTGGGCGCGCAGATAATCGCCGAACCAGCCCTGCAGGCCGAACAAGAGGACATAGACCAGGCCGGAGACGACGGGCGAGACCGAGAACGGCAGGTCGATCAGCGTGACGAGGAAGCCCTTGCCCCAGAAATCGAACTTCGCCACCGCCCAGGAGGCGGCGATGCCGAACACCGCATTGAGCGGCACCGCGATGCCGGCGGCGAGCAGGGTGAGACGGATGGCGGACTGGGCCTCCGGATCCTTGATCGCGTCGAGCGCGACCTGCCAGCCCTCGCCGAGCGCCTCGGTGAACACGGTGGCGAGCGGCAGGACCAGGAACAGGCCGATGAAGCCGAGCGCGACCAGCGTCAGGCTCCAGCGCAGCAGGGGATGGTCCTTGGTCGGGCCGCGCGGGCGGAACAGAGGCTTCATCGCCGCGCACTCGCCCAGGCCTGCAGGAGATTCAGCGCCAGCAGCATGATGAAGGAGGCCGCCAGCATGATCACGCCGATCGCCGAGGCGCCGGCGTAATCGTTCTCGTTGAGCTTGATGATGATGAGGAGCGGCGCGATCTCCGAGATGCCGGGCAGGTTGCCGGCGATGAAGATCACCGAGCCGTACTCGCCGACGGCGCGGGCGAAGGCCATCGCCGTGCCGGTGAGCAGGGCGGGCGCCAGCATCGGAAACAGAACGCGGCGCATGGTCTGGAAGCGCGAGGCGCCGAGCGTGGCGGCGGCCTCTTCGGAGTCGCGGCTCAGCTCGGCCAGGATCGGCTGCAGGGTGCGCACCACGAAGGGCAGGCCGATGAAGGTCAGCGCCAGGACGACGCCGAACGGGGTGTAGGCGATCTTGATGCCCCAGGCTTCGAGCGGCGCGCCGAGCCAGCCATTGCGGGCATAGAGCGCGGAGAGCGCGATGCCGGCGACGGCGGTGGGCAGCGCGAAGGGCAGGTCGACGACCGCATCGACGATGCGTTTGCCCGGGAAGCTGTAGCGTACCAGCACCCAGGCCACGATCAGTCCGAACACGGTGTTGATCGCGGCCGCGATCGCCGAACCGCCGAACGACAATTGCAGCGCGTGCAGCACGCGGGCGTCGGTCAGGACTTCCCAGAACCCGCTCCAGCCCAGTTCCCAGGGCCGGATGATCAGGGCCATGAGCGGCACCAGGACGATGGCCGACAGGTAGAACAGCGTGAACCCGAGCGACAACCCGAAACCGGGAAGCGCGCTCGGGTTACGCCATTTCGCTACGGGGAGAGTCGTAGCAATGTCCGTCATTGGCCGGGCTTGTAGATCTGGTCGAACACGCCCTTGTCGGCGAAGTAGGTGCTTTGCGCCTTGGCCCAGTCGCCGAAGGTGTCCGAGAAATCATACAGCGTGAGCTTCGGGAAGTCGGCGGCATGGGCCGCGAACACCCCGGCGTCGCGGGGACGGTAGAAATTCGCCGCTTCGATCTCCTGTCCCTGCTTGGAGTACAGGAAGTTGAGGTAGGCGGTGGCGATTTCGCGCGTGCCGTGACGGTCGACGTTCTTGTCGACCAGCGATACCGGCGGCTCGGCCAGGATCGAGGCCGGCGGATAGACGATCTGGAACTGGTCGCCGCCCTGTTCCTTGAGCGCGAGATGCGCCTCGTTCTCCCAGGACAGCAGGACGTCGCCGATGCCGCGCTGGACGAAGGTGGTGGTCGAGCCGCGCGCCCCGGTGTCGAGCACCGGCACATGCTTGTAGAGCGCGGCGACGAAGGCCTTGGCCTTATCCTCGTTGCCGCCCGGCGCCTTCAGCGCGTAGGCCCAGGCCGCGAGGAACGCCCAGCGGGCGCCGCCCGAGGTCTTCGGATTGGGCGTGATGACCTGGACGCCGGGCTTGATGAGATCCGGCCAGTCCTTGATCTTCCAGGGATTGCCCTTGCGCACCAGGAACACGATGGTCGAGGTGTAGGGGGTGGAGGCCTGCGGCAGGCGCGACTGCCAGTTCTTGGCGATCAGGCCCTTGGCCGCGATGGCGTCGATGTCGTAGCCGAGAGCGAGCGTGACGACGTCGGCGTCGAGGCCGTCGGTCACGGCGCGCGACTGGGCACCGGAGCCGCCATGGCTCTGGTTGATGGTGACGTTGTCGGCGCCATGCTTGGCCTTCCAGTCCGCGATGAACGCGGCGTTTACCGCTTTATACAATTCGCGGGTCGGATCGTAGCTGACGTTCAGCAGGGTGATGTCGGCGGCCTGGGCGGTGCTGCTCACAAAAAGGGCAGCCGCGGCTAAGGCGCTGAAAAAACGAGTCATTTTCATGGGACTTCCTTCCAACAGATAAGGAAACGTTCAAAGCGACAATTGGGCTCGCAGCGACGCCGCGTCGAGCTTGGCGCCGATGCTGGCACCGGCATTGTTCAGGCGCGTCACGTCGGTGTGCTGGTAGTCCAGAACGAAGCGGATGACGCTGTTCGGGTACCAGTTGATGCCGACGGTCCAGATCCTCTGATCGCCGCCGCGAATGCCGGCGGCGGTCTTCACCGTGCCGGGCAGGCCCGCGGCGTAGTCGAGGTCGAGGTCGCTGTAGCGCGCCGCGATCTCCCAGGCGCCGATGCCCGGCTTGTCGAACGAGAACGGCTCGGCCGGCTTGGGCAGGCTGTAGGAGCCGCGTTCGGGACGATAGGGCTTGGCTTCGCCGGTCAGGATCCAGCTCGCCTGGACGTACCAGCCGTCGAAATTGGGATCGGGCAGGACGCCGGTGCGGCGCGAGACGTTGAAGCCGTAATAGCCGCCCTGAGCGTAGAAATTCTTCCAGTTGCCGGTCGCCTCGACGCCCCATTGCAGCGCATCGCTGGCGTCGATGGTGTTGGTGTCGATCAGGCGGATGCCGTTGCTGTCGACGTTGAGCTCGGGCCGCTCGCGCAAGCGGAAGGCGGTCGGCGAGTTCGGGCCGGCGACGGTGTCGGCGACTTTCAGGACATAGCTGGCATCGGCGCCGATCGCGAAATTGTAGTCCAGCGAGCGCAGCAGGCGATAGGCGACGCGCCCGGTCACCGCCTGCTGCTCGTCGAACACGGCGGCCTCGTTGATCAGGGCGCCGGTGTAGGAGACGGCGGCGAAGTAGTCGTCGTCATAGGCGAAGACGGTGACGGCGTCGCGGCCGTCGGAGCCGGCGATGCTGCGCGCCAAGTCGGTCGGCTGGGCGCGCTCCAGGAACAACAGGTCGGAGGCGGACGTCGTGTCGTCGAAGCTGCCGGGCGGGGCGTAGGCGCCGAGCTTGATGTGGACGGGGCCGAGGCCGTCATACTGGATGAAGGCGCTGGAGATGCCCGCGGTCTCGATGCCCGAGCCGCCGAAATCGTAGATGAATTCGTAGGACCAGTCCTTGAACAGCGTGCCGTTGGCGCCGAAGCGGGCGCGGCGGAAATTGTTGCCGCTGGAGAAGTCGGTGCCGGCGGGCGAGAGGCCCTGGGCGTAATAGGCGCTGTCATATTGCACCAGGGTGCGCAGCGCGAAGGTGAAATTGCCGTCGGACGTCGTGATGGTCGGCCGCCCGTTGTCGATCTTGAGCTGCACCGAGGTGAGCTGGCGGTTGACGTCGCCATATTGATCGCTCTGGCTGCGCTTGAGATCGCCGAGCTGGGCGTTGACGTTTGCCAGCTCGTCCTCCAGCGCCTGCAGGCGTTGCTGTGTGTTGCTGTCGGCCGGCGCGGCGGCGAAGGCGGGACCGCCGAGCGCGGCGACCGAAGTCGCGGACAGCGCAAGCGCGGCCAGTTTGGCAAGTCGATTGTTCATTCTCTCAAGCCCCTCGATGATACTGGCGCTGCCCGCGCCGTTTTGCGGGGGCTATAATCCTCTAAATGTCTACCTAGTCAATAGAGATTTCGAAGTATAAGCACAGAAGGCGGGGTGGAGAAAGAAAATGACTCGCGGAAAGGGCGGGTTTTGCCGGCGCGGGCCCGGCGAGCCGTGCGTCCGCCGCGCGGCCGCTATTCGTGGTCAGGCCCAGCCGGCCTTGCGCGCGGTGACGGCGGCCTGCGCGATGGTGCGCGATTCCAGCACTTGCGCGGTCGCGTCGCGCGCCGCCAGCAGCACCTTGCGGATGGCGCAGGTCGCCTCGTCGACGCAGTCCTCGCATTTATGATAGGCGGTGACGCTGACGCAGGGGGCGAGCGCCAGCGGGCCGTCCATGACGCGGATGACGTCGGCGAAGGTGATGTCGCGCGGCGCCTTGCCGAGCAGATAGCCGCCGCTGCGCCCGCGCGTGCTCTTCACGATGCCGCGCTTCTTGAGGTCGAGCAGGATCTGTTCGAGGAATTTGCGCGGCACGCGCGCTTCCTCGGCGACATCGGCGATCTGCATCGGCGTGTCGCCGGTGTGCTCGGCGAGAACGATGAGCGCGTGCAGCGCGTAGCGCGCCTTTTGCGAGAGCATGCGGGCCTCTAACTCGATACGGCTTATCGACTTTAGGGAGAATTGGTCAAGGACTTCCTGCGCCCGCCGCGCCGCCGTGGCGCGGGGGCCGGACGGATCGGGCCGGGCGTGCTAAAGAGGGACATGGACGTGAATCATGCGTAAGGGCACGCTCGCGCGGTTCGAAATCTACCTGGGCGCCGCGATTTTCGCGGCGGCGATCGCGCTTGCCGGCTACGGCCTGGTTTCCGCCCTGGCCGACCGTCTCGATCCCAGGATCCGCGACTGCATCGAGCGCAACCTCAAGGCCCCCGGCCCGGCGATGACGCGCGAATACGCCGTGGCGCTGTGCAAGCGGCTGGAGGCGATGGGCGGATTGTAGGCGCCGGGAGGCGGCGGCGCGATCGGGAACAGAGTTCCGCCGCCGGCGTTGTCAATGCGTTGCACCCGGTCGGTCAGCGGCAGCGGATTTTCCCTGCCGGCGCGGCCATGGGGGGTTGCCATGAAACGCCTTGTTCCGCTCTCGCTCGCCTTGATCCTGGTCGCCGGCTGCAGCACGTTCGGCGGCCGGGCGCCGGACCAGTACATGGTGTTCTTCTCCAGCAGCACCACCGTGCTCTCGCCCGATGCGCGCGCCGTGGTCGACAAGGCGGCTTCTGCGATCCGCAGCACGCATCCCGATTCGGTGCTGATCGCCGCCGGCATTGCCTCCGGCGACAACCTCAAACTGGCGCAGCCGCGCTTCGACGCGGTGCGCGAGGCGCTGATCGCCGACGGCGTCTCCCCCGACCTGATCGCCCGCACCGCGATCGCCGATGCCAGCCTCAGCGTCGGCACCACCGGCGACCAGCGGGTCGAGATCCAGCTGGTCGCCAAGCCGGCGACCTAGCGCCCGCTCACACGGCGGTCTTGCGGATGAAGGCCCGGGCGTCGGCGACGGCGTCGTCGTTGCTCAGCTCGTTGGCGGCGATTCGGTCGGCGAGCTGCATCAGATGCGGGCCGGTTTCCGAGCCGACATCCGCCACCTCCACCACCTTCACGCCATGGCCGCGGGCGATGGCGTCGTCCCACATGCGGCGCACCGCGGCCCAATAGACGCTTGTCGCCGTCCAGTAGCTATCCGCCGCCGCCACGGGATAGGCGGTGTCGCGCGTGTAGCTGTTGAGCACGACCTCGTGGGCATAGGTGACGGGCTTGCCGTCGCGCAGGCCGAGCTTGGCATTGTCCTGCTCGTGGACCCAGCCGGTCGGCGTCAAGGCGTGGCGGTTGGTGCCGACATAGTGGTCGTAGGGCGGATGGCGCACGGCGTCGCGGCGCGCCAGCGGCCGCAGCGTCAGATCGCTGGTCCAGCGCGAGACGCCGAAATCATGCGCCCAGCGGCCGACGCCGCCATAGCGCGGCGAGTCGTCGGTCTGCCATACCGTCTGCGACCAGGCCTTGACGCGGGCCTGCGGCGCGACGGGCGTCGGCTTCCAGGTGTCGAGCGTGGCATAGGTCAGAACCTCGCGCGGCTGATAGGTCCAGTCCTGCCGCCAGTGCTTGATCACCAGCGGCTTGCCGTCGACTTCGGCCACCAGCAGGTGCTGGAGATAGATGACGTCGCCGGTGTCGACCACGACGCGCACGCTTTCGTGTCCGCCGCTGACCTTCGGCTCCAGCAGCGCGTAGTCGGGCAGGAACGACACGGTCTCGCGCATGTCGAAGTGCACCTTGAAGTCGCCCGCCATGGCCAGGATGGCCTGGCGGTCCTGCGCGAAAGCCGCGCCATGCGCCGGTGCGGGTTTTGCGCCGGGAGCCGGGGCGCGCGCCGCGGCCGGCGCGGCGAGGGCGGCGAACAGAAGGCCGGCGGAAGCGCGGCGGGTGAGTTCGATGGTCATGGCGATTTTCCCTTGTCTCAGAGCCGGTAGCTCAGGGAGGCGCTGACATTGCGCCCCGGTTGCGTGTAGGCGTCGATCACGGCGGACGCGGCCGAGAGGCCGCGCACGTCGTTCCACCAGATGTATTTCTCGTCGGTGAGGTTGAAGACGCCGAGCCGCAGCGTCGCGGCGTCGGTGACGTTCCAATAGGCGGTGATGTCCAGCGTCGTGAAGGCCGGCGGCACATAGCAGCCAGGGGCGCAGCCGGAGCGGCTCAGCTCCTTGCCGCCCGAATGGGTCACGAACAATTGTCCGCCGAACGCGCCCTGCGGCTCGCGATAGGACAGCCCGGCGACGAGCTTCCAGGGATCGATGGTGGCGAGCGGCGAGGACACGCCGCCGGTCTTCTGGTCCCCGCGCGAATAGGACGCGGCGGCAAAGCCGCCGAAGCCCGACTCCCAGTCCGCGGTCACGCGGCCTTCGACGCCGCTGAGCGTGACGTCGCTGAGATTGACGTACTGGAAGATGGCAGGGTCCAGCGGCGTGAACGAACCGCCGATCTGCACCTGGTCGATGAAGTCCTTGTAGTCGCCGGTGAAGCCGGTCGCGCTCGCGGTCCAGTCCGCGTCCGCCAGGGCGATGTTGCGCAGGCGGATGCCGCCTTCGAACGTGTCGCTGGTCTCCGGCCGCAGGTTCGGGTTGGGAATGGACATGTAGTTCGCCAGCAGGTTCGCGAAGCCGTTGTTCACCTGGCTGGGCGCGGGCGCCTTGAAGCCGTTGGCGTAGTTGCCGAACACCCCGATATCGGGCGTGATCCAGAAGATGACGCCGACCTTGGGCGAAACGTGCGAGTCGCTTTGCGACGCCAGCAGGCCGGTATAGAGGGGGTCGGCCTTGGGATCGAGGCTGTAATAGTCGTAGCGCAGCGCCGGCGAGACCGTCAGGCGGCCGCCGAGCAACGCGATCTGGTCCTGGACGTAAAGCCCGCCCAGCACGTAGTCGGTGGTCGGGAAGGCGCGGGTCGGAAAGGTCTCGCCCGCCGGCGGCGTGGTGCCGCTGCGGATGCCGTCCTGGTGCGTGGTCGAAAAGTCGCCGCCATAGGTCAGGTGATGGCGCGTGCCGCCCCATTCCAGGCTGCTGTCGAGTTGCACGGTGGCGCCGAACACGCGGTTGTTGAAGGTGGAATCGCGGGTGCGGTCGGCGGCGGTGTTGCGGTCTTCGGCGCTGAACTGTCTTGTGGCGGCGGCCTGGTAGTAAAGCGCCCAGAAGGCGGCGTCGACGAAGCCACCGTCGCCTCCGGCATAGGTGTGATCGAAGGTGATGCGATTGCGGCGCGTCGTGTCGTGCGCCTTCAGGTCGATCACGCTGGTCGGCGCCAGCGGCGGCACGGCGCGCGCGCTGAAGACTTCGGTGTCGAGAACGCGATCGTAATGCTCCGCCGTCAGGCGGAAGCGGTTCGCCGCTGTCGGCTCGAACACGACGCGGCCGAGTAGGTTGTTGGAGTTGTAGTCCTGCGGATTGGGCGCGGTGCGCGTCGAATTGAGCGCTTCGTTGGTGCCCATGTTCTCCAGCTCGTGGCCGTCGCGGCGGCTATAGGCGAGGAGGCCGGACCAGGCCCCGGAGCGCCCGGCGAGCACGAGGCCTTCCGCCACGCTGTCGTCGGCGCCGGCATAGGCGACGCGGCCGCGCGCCGCCCAGTCCTCGTCCCGGTGCAGGAAATCGTTCGGGTCCTTGGTGATGAAGCTCACCGCGCCGGCGACGCCGTCGCTGCCGTAGAGCGCCGAAGCCGGGCCGCGCAGGATTTCGACGGATTTGAGGATGTCGAGATCGACATAGTCGCCGCGGCTGGTCGCCTGCGGGCCGAACGAGAAACTGTCGGGCAGGCGGATGCCGTCGATCTGCATCAGCACGCGGTTGCCTTCCAGGCCGCGGATGTTGAAGCCGCTATTGCCGTCGCGGCCGGTCGAGGCGCCGGCCGCCGTGAAGCGCGAAGGGCTGGAGCGGACCGATACGCCGGGCTCGTAGCGGGCGAGATCCTTGATGTCGGTGTAGAGATTGTTCTCGATCTCGGTCTCGGTGATGACGCTGACGGTCGCCGGGACTTCGTCGACGGGGATCGCGGTGCGCGTCGCGGTGACGGTCACGGTCTCGACGCGGGCGACCTGAAGCGGCTTCGCCGTCTCGTCGGCGGCGGCGTTGCCGGCCAGGGTCAAAGCCGCCATGGCGGCCGACATCTTCCAGATACTGCGCATGAAATTCCCCTTGCCCCAAAAATATTTAATGAAACTAATTCTTATCTTCAATGAGATTGACTCGCAATCGCATTTTATGGTGTAAGATGCGACTAATTCGCATGTAGATAGCGATTGGTATGGGCGCTTCGGCAAAATCGCACTTCGAACTCGTCGCGCCGCTGTCGCCGGAGGCGCTGGTGGCCCGCTGCCGCGCCAAAGGCCTGCGCATGGGCCCGACCAGATGCGCCGTCGCGCGCGTGGTCGCCGGCACCGAAGGGCGGTTCGATTTCGCCCAGGTGTTCGCCGGCGCCCGCGCGATCGATCCGGGCATATCGCGCGGCACGATCTACCTGTCGCTGCGCCGTTTTCAGTTCGCCGGACTTATCCGGGGCCCGGCGCGCAACGCCGCGCCGCAACCATCAGGAACACAGCATGTGTGAACCCGCGCCCGGCGAGATGACCCTCGACGAGATCTCGCGTTCCGAACAGGTCCTGGTCTTTGCCTGGCGCATGCTGGTTGCCGGGCGGCGGCAGTGCCCGGCCCTGCACGCGGAGCTGGCGGCCTATGCCGGCGGCGAAACGCACCAGGTGCTGGCGGGCCTGGGCGTCGTCCTCATGACTCTGGGCCAGGGCAGCCGCAGGCCGGTATCCGTCCGCCATCCCGGCTGCGCCGTCGTCACGAGAGACGAACGCAACCTGCTGGCGCTCCTGGCCGCGGCGCAAAGCGGCGACGACGATCTGCTGGCGGCGCGATTGCGCTGGACCGTTCGGCCGGATTGCCAGATGCCGGCGCTGGTGGTGGTCCAGACCTTCGCGCGGCTGCTGGACCGGATCGACCTGCGTTTGCCTGCGCCGGACGGCGCCCGGCCGGACGTATCGCCCCGGCAACTCGCGCTCTGCTGAACCGATGGCGATCCCGGCGCGATTCGAACGCGCGGCCTACGGTTTAGGAAACCGTTGCTCTATCCTGCTGAGCTACGGGATCTGCGGGTTTTCCAACATTCGGAAATCCGTTATCCAACTTTTGCCCCATGTTTGTTCCGATGAGCAAGCCTTTTCGTTTGGATCGATTCCACAAACCGCTCGTCGGGGTGGACGTAGTGCTCCCCAGCCGGCCGGGTGGAGTGGCGCGCCAGGCCGCGCGATTCATCGGCGGGACCGCCGGCCGCGCCACCCTTCGTCAACGCGGTCGTCCTGAAGTCTTGGAACTGGGGCTTCATAGGCAGGCCCGCGGCCGTCCTGATCTTCGCATGGACTTTGATGAGTGGGCTCCGGTTCCGCATGCCGCCGATACGGTCGTTGGTAAACAACGGGGCGTCAGGAAGCTTCGTGGGTTGCGAAGCGAGATACCCATCCAGCGCAGCCTTGGCGATCGGAAGGAGCGGGATGGGCGTGCCCTCCATGCCGGTCTTAGCACGGGACACATCGATGCAGCGACCGTCATGGGATTTGCACCGCAGTGTTCCGACATCAATGGGCGACTGTCCAATACTGTCGAAGACGTGTGCCATCGCAACGATCGACGCCCACTTTAGTTCGCGAGCTATGTCGATGTAGAGCGCGGCTTGATCAGGATGCCAGACAACCATGCGAAGACTCTGATGGACGGCTACTATTGCCAGCCCACGGTTCGCAGAGAGGTTTGTGACAACGCAAGATCAAGCCTGGCAGGTGCCGCGCCGCGGTTCGCAAAAGGCAATTTGTTGATAGCCGGGATCGTGTCCCATGGCCCTTAACGCGGGCAGCATGATCGAAACGGTTCGAGCAGGGGTTCGTGCGCTACTGAACGGTCATGCTTCCAACTGTGACAGGACAGCGACGGAGCGGGCCGACGAAACACATCGGATAACGCTTGCGATTGCTATCAGCGGGTGCACGAAAGTCGATCAGTACAACCGAGGCGCAGCGGGCCGCGAATGAAATCGTGGCCGCTATTGACGGTCAGATTGCCCGCTTTCAATATCGAAGCAAGGGGATTCGCGGAAGATATCCGCGCCTCGATGGTCATCCTCAGGCCGATGGCCGCCCGCTATTGAGCGCTGCGTCAGGGCGTGAGTGCAGTCAGGCTGCATGAGAATGGTGGCGCTCTTGGCGCCCTTCCTCATCGGGTTGATCTCGCAACCGCTTGCACGCAAGGAGAGCTAATATGCGATTGGGTATCGTACTGGCATTTGTCGCGATATCGATGGCCGGCACGTTCGGCACGGCAGCGCATGCGGCGAACTGCGACGCCTATCCCTATACCACCCTCTCAAATGGCACGACGGCCGACGCGACCCAGGTGATGGGCAATTTCAACAGCATCCTGAATTGCGCGAACACAGCGCTCGCGCCGCTCGCCTATCCGAGCTTCACCGGCAACGTCGGTATCGGCACGACGACGCCCGGAGCAAAGTTGGCCATCCAGTCCGATACGGCAGGGCAGACGCTGAATATCAACGATGTTTCCGGAATCGGAGCCGACCTGCGCTTCTTCGAGAACGGCACCTACATCGGTTCGTTCGGAGAGGCCGGCACGAACGGCGCCTTCGGCACCGGTGTCTCGACTAACGACATGGTGATCTATTCGGGTACGGGTTCCAACAACATCAATTTCGTAACAAACAACGCCAATGCGACTTTCGCGAGCCGCATGATAATCACGCCGGCCGGGAACGTCGGTATCGGCACGTTATCGCCGAGCTATCCGTTGATGGTGAACGGCACCGCCTATGCCACCGGCGCGGCTGGCGCACTCTCGGACCGGCGGCACAAGAGCGACATCGAGCCGTTCCCGGATAGTGCGGTCTCGCTCGTCATGCGGCTTAAGCCGGTCACGTTCTCGTGGAAAGATCCGCGCGACGACGGCATGCGGGGACGGCAGATCGGATTCATCGCCCAGGATGTGCAGCCCGTGCTCCCGGATGTTGTTTTGAAAATGAGCGACGCCGCCGGAACGCTCGGCTTGAAATACGATCAATTCATCCCCGTTCTCGCGAAGGCGGTGCAGGAGCAACAGGCGGAAATCGCGGACCTCAAAATCAAGGTCGCCCAGGACGCCCGCGCGCTCACGTCCGCCCTGCGCACAGTTGCCTCGCTCGCGACGCAGATGCGTTCGCTTCGAGCGGAAATCGCGTCCAAACGTCGAACAACGCGCGTTCGGACAGCCTCGAGCAACAATCCGGCTTCGAACACAGCGCCGTAATCCTCGCCTCAGGAGGTCGTGATGCTGAACCGCTTGATCAAGGCGTTAGGATGGTCGCGAGGGGCAATGATCGCTGCCGCCTTGGCAGCGGCCATCGCAGATGTACCCCACGCCTTCGCTGCCAACGCGCCCGCATAAGACGTATCAACGCCGAGCAGCGTCGTCTACGACCACAACTCGCCTATCAGGCCGGCACGACGTCAGTCGCCGCGCTCGGGCTTGACCGTCGGATCGATCCACAGCCAGCGCGAGCGGTTGAAGTCACGCACATTCGGGATCCAGCCCTTCACATAAGGCTCGACGATGTCCTGGGTCACCAGGAAGCGCGATGGGCTGACCGCGATGTCGTCCAGCAAGATCTGCTCGGCCTGGCGCAGAAGCTCGCCGCGCGTCTTGATGTCGAGGGTCTGGTTGGCCTTGTCGAGCAGGGTGTCGTAGGCGGGATTGCTGTAGCGCCCGTAATTGTTGCCCCAGTTCTCGCCGGCGCCGCTGCGCAGGAGGTCGAGGAAGGTCCCGGGGTCGTCGAAATCGCCGACCCAGGCGCCGCTGGCCATGTCGAACTGGCCCGATTGCAGCTTCTTGTAGAAGATCTGGGTGTCGGAGTTGACGATCTCCATGTCGATATAGATGCGCCGCAGCATCGCCTGGAGCGCCGCCGCCGAGCGCTTGGCGTCGGGCGTGGTCGAGGTGTCGTAGGTCGTGTGGAAGTGGTTGTCCGGGCCGTAGCCCATCGCCGCCATCAGCGCCCGCGCCCTGGCGACCCGCTGGTCGTAGCTCAGCGCCTGGAAGCGCAACGCGGCGCCACCGGGATAATTGGCGATGCCCGGCGGCACGAAGTGATAGGCGGCGGGCTCCCCGAGCTTGAGGATCTTGCTGGTGATGATCTCGCGGTTATAGGCCATCGCGATCGCCTGGCGCAGGCGCAGGTCCTGGAACGGCTTGCGCTGGAAGTTCACCGACAGGTAGTTGACGGCGAGATAGGTGTGGAGCTGCAGCGTGTGCGGGATGTGCTTGCGCATCCAGCCGATCTCGTTGCCGGGCACCAGGTTCTGGGTGTCGAGCTCGCCGGCACGGATCGCGGTCAGCGCCGCCAGCGTGTCGGAGGTCGGCTTGTAGATGATCGTCTGTAGGCGGACGTTCGCGGCGTCGTAGAAGCGCGGGTTCTTGACCAGGGTCACATGGTCGTTGGGCACCCATTCCTTGGGGACATAGGGGCCGTTGGCGACGTAGTTCCCCGGCTTGGCCCAGGCATTGCCCTTGGCCAGCACGACATGGCGCGGCACCGGGAACACCGCCTGGTGCAGCAGGTATTGCAGCATGTAGGGCGCGGGATGCTCGAGCTCGACCACCAGGGTCTTGTCGTCCTTGGCCCGCACGCCGAGCGCCGAGGTCGGCAGCTTGCCGTCGCTGATCGCCTGGGCGTTCTTGATCAGCCAGAGGTAGTAGGCGTAGGGCGCGCCGCGCGCCGGCTCCAGGATGCGGCGCCAGGCGAAGGCGAAATCCTCTGCCGTCACCGGCTGGCCGTCGGACCAGACATGGTCGCGCAGATGGAAGGTCCAGGTCTTGCCGTCGGGCGAGGTTTCCCAATGGGTGGCGGCGCCCGGCATCGGCGAGCCGTCGGCCGCGTCGGTGGTCAGGCCGATCAGCGCGTCGCCGACGACGTTCGCTTCCCATTGGCCGTCGATGTAGTGCGGATCGAGGCTCTTTATCTCCGAGCCGTTGCCGCGCACCAGGTAGTCCGGCGCATGGACGGTCTGGCTGCCGCTGCCGGACCTGGAACAGGCCGCCAGAACGATCAGGGCGGCCAGGGCGAGGATCCGCGATGCGGTCATGGGAACGATCCTTGTAGGAGCTCTGTCTGTATAGCGCATGACCGGCGCCCGGCGGCGCGATCACTGTGCCGCAGGCCGTCCCTCGATCCACAGCCAGCGGGTGCGGTGCAGGTCGCGGATATTGTCCACCCAGCCCTTAACATAGGGCTGAACCAGGTCCTGGGTGGTGCGAAAGCGCATCGGAATCCAGGGATAATCCTTCAGCGCCATGGCTTCCGCCTCAGCCAGCAGCGCGCCGCGGCGGCGGGCGTCCGGCTCCTCCTGGGCGGAATCGAGCAGGCGGTCGAAGGCGAGGTTGGTGTAGCGGCCGTAATTGTTGCCGGCGTCGGAGCGCAGCAGGTCGAGGAAATTGCTCGCGTCGTTGAAATCGGCGAACCACGACGCCGCGCCGAGGTCGTAATTGCCCGCGCGCATGTTGCGGCTGTGGACGCCGCCTTCGACCGGCATGATGTCGAGGTCGACCCAGATCTGACGCATCATCGACTGCATCACGGCGGCGATGCGCTTGTTGTTGGGCTCGTCGAAGGTCTCGAACACCAGGTGCAACGGGTTGCCGGCGCCGTAGCCGGCCTGATTCATCAGCCAGCGCGCCTTGGCGAGGCGCTGGTCGAACGGCTGGCGGCGAAAATCGAGCCCGCCGCCCGACGGGTAGTTCGCGGTCGAAGGCGGCACGATGCTGTAGGCCGGCGGTTCGCCCAGGCGCAGGACGCGCTGGGTTATGGTCTCGCGGTCCAGGCCGAGGTTGAGCGCGCGGCGCACCCGCACGTCGTTCAGCGGCGGGTGCCTCAGATTGATCGAGACATAGGAAAGGCCGAGATATGGCTTGGTGTGCAGCACCTGCGGCATGAATTTGCGCAGCCAGTCGATCTGGGTCAGCGGGATGGGAGTCTGGGTGTCGAGCTCGCCGACGCGGAAGCGGCGCAGCGCCGCGTCGCTGTCGGGCGTCGGAAAGAAGTTCACCACGTCGATGCGGACATGGGCGGCATCGTAGAAGCGCGGGTTCTTGACCAGGGTCACATGGTCGTTGGCGGTCCATTCGCGCGGCACATAGGGGCCGTTGCCCACGAAGTTTCCCGGCTTCGACCAGGCGCTGCCCTTCGCGGTCACGACGTGGCGGGGCAGGGGATAGGCGGTGTCGTGGGTCAGCAGTTCGGCGAAATAGGCGGCGGGATGTTCGAGCGCGACGACCAGCGTCCGGTCGTCCGGGGCGCGGACGCCGAGCGCGGTCGGCGGCAGTCGGCCCAGGCTGATGGCGTGCGCATTCTTCACCACCCACAAATTATAGGCGTAGGACGCGCCGGTCTTGGGATCGAGCAGGCGGCGCCAGGCGAAGACGAAATCCGCGGCCGTCACCGGCCGTCCGTCGCACCACAGATGGTTGCGCAGGCGGAATGTCCAGGTCTTGCCGTCGGGCGAGGTGCTCCAGCCCGTCGCGGCGCCGGGAATCGGCGCGCCGGCCGCATCCATGGTGAGCAGGCCGACCAGAAGATCGCCCTCGACGCTGGATTCGTTCAGCCCGTCGATGAAGTGCGGATCCAGGGTCTTGATCTCGGTGCCGTTGCCGCGGTTGAGCACGGTGAGCGCCGCGGCCGGGGCGCAGGACAAGGCGGCAAGCACGCCGGCGAGGACAAGCGCCCGCATCAGACCGTCCGCAGGCTGCGGTCGAGGGAAAGATAGCGCGAGCGGTGGATGTTGACGTTGTTGGTGACGAAGCCCTTGACCTGGGGCGACACCAGGTTGCGCGTCACCCCGAGATAGCCGGGCGCGACGGCGACGTCGTCGAGCAGAATCTGCTCGGCCCGGCGCAGCAGGGCCTCGCGCTTGGCCGGATCGCGTTCGCGATCGGACGCGGCCACCAGGGTATCGAAGGCCGGATTGGCATAGCCGCCATAGTTGAGATCGGTGGTCGAGGACTGGAACAGCATCAGGTAGTTCTTGGGATCGCGATAGTCGGCGATCCAGCCCGCCCAGGTCACTTCGAAATCGCGCTTGCGCAGCATGCTGTAGTGAATCTGGCTTTCATAGGGTTCGAGCCGGACATTGGCGCCGATCTCCTTCCACATGCCCTGCAAGGCGACCGACACCTGCCGCGACTCGGTGGCGTTGGAGGTGTTGAGGACGAAGCCGAGCGGCTTGCCGGGGCCGTAGCCGGCGGCCGCCATCAGCTCTTTGGCGCGCGCGATGCGCTTTGCCATGGGCTCGGCGCGGAAGGTGAGATCGGCGCCGCGATAGCCGGGCATGCCGGGCGGCACCAGGGCATAGGACGGGGTTTCGCCGGCGCGCGTCACCTTCTCGCAGACGATCTCGCGGTCGATCGCCAGCGACAGGGCGAGGCGGACGCGCGAATCGTCGAACGGCTTTCGGTGCAGGTTGAACTGGACGTATTGCGACAGGATATAGGGCGCGAGCTTGAGCGCCTCGGGCATGTTCTCCTTGAGCCAGTGGATCTGCTGCGGCGGCACGGAGTCGGTGACGAGGTCGAACTCGCCGGCGCGGAAGCGCTTGAGGGCGGCGGCGGAATCCTGGGTCGGATAGAAATTGACGGTCTCCACCGCGACGCCGGCGGCGGCGTAGAAGCGCGGGTTCTTGGCGAGGCGGATGTGGTCGTTCGGAACCCAGTCCTTGAGGACATAGGGCCCGTTGCCGACGATGTGGTCGGCCCGCGTCCAGTCCTCGCCGTATTTCTCGACCACATGCTGCGGCACCGCGAAGGTCGTGTAGTGGGAGAGCAGCTCGCGGATATAGGGCACCTGATAGAGGAAGGTGAGCTCGAGGGTGCGGTCGTCGACGGCGCGGGCGCCGATCCGGTCGGGCGGGACGCGTCCTGCCGCCGCCGCCTCCATGTTCTTGATCGGGTAGAGGATGGAGACGTATTGGGCGGCGGTCTTGGGGTCCGCCATGCGGCGATAGGAGAACACGAAGTCGTGCGCCGTCACCGGCTTGCCGTCGGACCAGACGTGATCGCGCAGTTTGAAGGTGTAGACGAGGCCGTCGGGGCTGACGGTGAAGCTTTCGGCGGCGCCCGGGATCACGCCCGCATCCGGCGCATCGGTCATCAGGCCGACGAACATGTCGCCGATGATGTTGTTCTCCCAATTGCCCGAGGCCTTGTGCGGATCGATGGTGTCGGGCTCGGCGCCGTTGCCGCGATTGAGGGTGCGGCCGTCGGCGGTCGGGGCCTTGCGCCCGTGCCCCTTGGGGCTGCACGCTGCGGTCGCCAGGGCCGCGCCGCCGGCCATCAGGGCCCGTCTCGTCCAGATGCTCTTTTCCATATGTCGCAATACCCTCGCGGCTTATGCGTCGATACCATATCATCGGGCGGTAAACCGGCGGCTAAGCTGAACAACCTTAGGACGAATTCGACATGAACATTGCCCGAGTTGCCGCGATCGCCGCCATCGTGATTTTGCCGCAGACCGCCAGTGCCGGGTCGCGCGACGACGTGATCGCGGGCATGGCCAGATGCGCCGCCGTCGCCGAGAACGCGGCGCGGCTCGCCTGCTACGACGCGCTCAACCCGGCCGTGAAGGCAGCCCAGGCCGAGCCGCCGGCGCCTGCCACAGCGGCGCCGCCACCCATCGCGGCGGTTCCGCCACCGGCGGTCGCGACCGTTCCGCCCCCGCCGGCCGAGACCGCAGACAACCGCTCCTGGTACGATCCCGGCCGGATCTTCGGCGTCAGCCCGCGCCAGCAGACGACACCGGAGCAGTTCGGCAGCGAAAACCTGAATGCGCCGCCGCCGCCCGCCGGTGCGCCCGCGACGCCGGCGCCGCCCGCCGCCCTGGACAGCATCACGGCGGGGGTGACCGACTACTCGTTCAACTATTCCAACAAATTCCTGGTCATCCTGGACAACGGCCAGATCTGGCAGCAGCTTCCGGGCGATGCCGACAGGGCCCGGTTCAACCGCAACGGCAAGAACACCGTGACCATCGAACGCGGCCTCTTCGGATCGTACAATCTGACGATCAACGACTCGTCGCAGACGTTCAAGGTGAAGCGGCTGAAGTGACGCGCCAGGCGCGTCGTCCCCGGCGAGCCTCGCGGAGCAAGGCGAGGGCCAGGCGCCTGGGCTAGAGCCGCATTCACTTAATTTGAATCAGAATGCGGCTCTAGCTTTTTGGATTGTCGCGCAATCTTGCGGAAAACCGGCTTCCACTTTTCCGGATTGCGCTCTAATCGTGCTCCGCCACCAGATGGCCCGGCGCGACCTCGATCAGCCGGGGCCGGTATTGCTCGGCATCGGGATCGTCGATCAGCTTCGACTTGAGGAAGTTGAGCTGGGCGCGGGTGTCGAGCGGCGAGGGCAGGTCGCCGGACAGCTTGATCCGCATCTTGGCGCGCTCGATCTTGGGATCGGGGATCGGCACGGCGGTGATCAGCGCCTTGGTATAGGGATGGCGCGCGTCCTTGTAGATCGTGTCGCGGTCGGCCAGTTCCACGATGCGGCCCAGATACAGCACCATCACGCGATGGCTGACCTGGCGCACCACGGACAGGTCGTGGCTGATGAAGATCAGCGACATGCCGGATTCGGTCTGCAGCTTCACGATCAGGTCGATGATCTGCGACTGGATCGAGACGTCGAGCGCGCTGACCGCCTCGTCGCAGATCACCAGCTTCGGCTCGACGATCATGGCGCGGGCGATGCCGACGCGCTGGTTCTGGCCGCCGGAGAATTCGTGCGGGTAGCGGTTGATCCAGCCGGGCTCGAGCCCGACCTGTTCCATGATCTTGCGCACCCGGCGCTTGATCTCGTCGCGCGACAGGTCCTTTTGCAGGGTCTTGAGCGGCTCGGCGATCGACTCGCCGATGGTCATGCGCGGATCGAGGCTCGCCAGGGGATCCTGGAACACGATCTGCAGTTCCTTGCGCAGGCGGCGCTGGTCGCCGGCGGAAATCTGCGACAGGTCGCGCGTCATCCACACCACGGTGCCTTCGGTCTTGGGCAGCAGCTTGAGGACGGCGCGCGCCAGGGTCGACTTCCCGCAGCCGGATTCGCCGACGATGCCGAGCGTCTCGCCCTCGCGCAGCGTGAAGCTGACGCCGTCGACGGCGCGCAAGGGCCGCGACTTGGCGAAACCAGCCATTGCCGCGCACCGGGAAATGCACTTTCAGGTCTTCGACCTCGAGCAGCGCCTTGTCGCTCTTGGGCTCGGGTGCATGGGTGTGGCCCTCGCGGTCGGGGCGGTCGAGCCGCGGCATCGCGCTCAGCAGCATCCGGGTGTAGGTCGTGGCGCGGCTTGTAGAAGATGTCGTCGACCGGGCCGGCTTCGACGATGTCGCCCTGGCGCATCACCGCGACGCGGTCGGCGACGCCGGCGATCACTCCCATGTCGTGGCTGACCAGGACGATGGCGGTCTTCAGCTCGACCTTCAGGTCGCGCATGATCTCCAGGATCTGCGCCTGCACCGTGACGTCGAGCGCGGTGGTCGGCTCGTCGGCGATCAAGAGGTCGGGACCGCACACCGTCGCCATCGCGATCATGACGCGCTGGCGCATGCCGCCGGAGAGCTCGTGCGGATACTGCTTCATCCGGCGCTTGGCCTCGGGGATGCGCACCAGTTCGAGCATCTCGATGGCGCGCTTCTCGGCCTCGTCGCGCGCAGGCTGGAATGGCGCGCAAGGCCTCGATGATCTGGGCGCCGGCCGTCATGTGCGGCGTCAGCGAGGTCAGGGGATCCTGGAAGATCATGGTGATCTTCGAGCCGCGCAGCTTGTTCAGCCTGGGCTGCGGGATGTTGAGGATTTCCTGGCCGCGATATTTGACGCTGCGGTGGCGCGGCCGTTGCCCGAGAGCAGGCCGATGGTGGCGAGGAAAGCTGGCTCTTGCCCGAGCCGGACTCGCCGACGACCCCCAGGCACTCGCTTTCGTTGATCGTGAGGTTGGCCTGGCGGACCGCATGCACCTCGCCGTCCGGGGTCGAGAACCGCACGTCGAGATCGGTGACTTCCAGGATGGAACCGGATCGGCCATGGTCAGCGATCCTTCGGATCGAGGGCGTCGCGCAAGCCGTCGCCGATGAAGTTGAAGCAGAACAGCGTGACCGCCATGAAGGTCGCCGGGAAGATCAGCATCCAGGGCGCCGTCTCCATCTGGTTGGCGCCCTCGGAGATCAAGACGCCCCAGGAGGTCAAGGGGCTCCTGGATGCCCAGCCCAGGAACGACAGGAAGCTCTCGGCCAGGATCGAGGCCGGCACCGTCAGCGTGACATAGACGATCACCGGCCGAACACGTTGGGGATGATGTGGCGCGCGATGATGCCGAAGCTGCCGACGCCGCCGGCGCGCGCCGCCTCGACGAATTCCTTCTGCTTGATGGAGAGAGTCTGGCCGCGCACGATCCGCGCCATGGTCAGCCACTCGACCGCGCCGATGGCGACGAAGAGCAGGAAGAAGTTGCGGTTGAAGATCACCATCAGGATGATGACCAGGAAGATATAGGGGATCGAATAGAGCACGTCGACGAAGCGCATCATCAGCCTCGTCGATCCGCCCGCCGAGATAACCCGCGGTCGCGCCATAGGCGACGCCGATCACGAGGCTGACCAGCGTCGCGATCAGGCCGACGGCGAGCGAGACGCGGGCGCCGTACAGCGTGCGCACCAAGAGGTCGCGTCCCACCGAGTCCGTGCCGAACCAGTGCGTGCCGCCGGCATTGCACAGGACGTCGCTGTCCGGCCACCAATCGGGCGGCAGGACACCACGCTGTAGGTCGATGGCGTCGTAGGAATAGGCGAGCAGGAAGGGGCCGACGATCGCGGCCAGCGCGATGAGGGCGAGGACGACGATGCCGACCACCGCGGCGCGGTTGCGGAACAGGCGGCGGCGGGCGTCGTCCCACAGGCTGCGGCCCTTGACGTCGAATGCGAGCGTCACGATCTCGGCGGCGTTGTCGCGCGACACGCTCATCTGGCGTACCTCACGCGCGGATCGAGCACCGCGTAGAGCAGGTCGGCCAAGAGGTTCAGCAGGATCACGAAGGTCGCGTAATAGATCTAGCACGCCCATCACCAGCGTGTAGTCGCGGTTCAGCGCCCCTTGCACGAAATAGCGGCCGATGCCGGGGATGCCGAAGATCTGCTCGACCACCAGCGATCCGGTCAGGATGCCGGCGATGGCGGGGCCGAGATAGGATACCAGCGGCAGGATCGCGGCGCGCAGGGCGTGGCGGATCACCACCATGTAACTCGACAAGCCTTTCGCGCGCGCCGTGCGCACGTAGTTGGAATGCAGCACCTCGACCATGCTGCCGCGGGTCAGGCGCGCGATCACCGCGATTTGCGGCGCCGCGAGCACGATGACCGGCAGGATCATGTTGCGCAGGGCGCCGCCGTTCCACCCCCCGACCGGCAGCGATATGTCGTAGCCGAACAGGCTGACGCCGTAGACGCCGAACACCAGGGTCAGGATCGGCGCCATGACGAAGGTCGGGATCGTGATGCCCACCATCGCGAGCGACATCACGCCATAGTCGGTCGCCTTGTTCTGGCGCAGCGCCGCCCAGGTTCCCATCGTCAGGCCGATGACGAGGGCGAGGATCATCGCGGAGAGGCCGAGCTTGGCGCTGACCGGCAGGCCGTCGGCGATCAGCTCGGTGACGGTGAAATCCTTGTTCTTGAACGAGGGGCCGAGGTCGCCCTGCACCAGCTTGCCCAGATAGATGAAGTATTGCTCGTACAGCGGCTTGTCGAGATTGTAGGCGGCCTGGATGTTGTGCTCGATCTCGGGCGGCAGGCGGCGCTGGCTGTCGAACGGACCGCCGGGGGCGATCCGCATCATGAAGAACACGATCGTGATGATCAGAAATAATGTGGGGATGGCGCCCAGCAATCGCCGGATGGCATAACTGAACATGAGGTGAGGCTGGTCCCGCGCGCGGTGGTTCGGCGTCGGCCAAACTCAGCGACCCTTAGGGCGATGTCAATGCGCCTTTTATGTCGCCTGCGTAAGATTTCACGAACAAGTCCGTTCACGACATAATCGCAATCCGAAGCTCATGGCCGGGCGAGCCAGACCTGCCAGCGCGGCTCGATGTCGGGTCCATGCAGCTGCCACCACTCGCTGTCGACGGCGAACGCGGTCTTGAAATGCGCCGGCGCGGTCGGAAGGAAGGGCAGCATGTCGGTTCCCGTTTCCGGGTTTGGCCGCACCAGCGGCAGCGCCGAGCGCCGGGCCGGGCCGTAGGGCACCCAGCTTGCGACGCCGGCGAGGGGCTCGGCGCCGGTCGCGAAGCGTACGAAGGCGAGCGCCGCGTCCTTGTCGGGGTTGCCCTTGGGGATGCCGAAGACGTCGAGCTCGTAAAGCTGGCGGTCCCAGATCACGCCGACGCCGCGATGGTGCTGGGCCGCGTCGTAGACGTCGCCGTTGAGCACGGTGGCGAAGGCGGCGCGGCCGTCGGCCAGCATGGGCGACGGCCTCGGCCGAATTGTTCCACCACAGAAGCGAGCCTTTGAGCGTCGCGAGCTTGGTCAGGGCGCGGTCGATCCCGACCGGCGTCAAGAGCGCGTCGTAGACGTCGTCCGGCTTCACGCCGTCGGCGAGCAGCGCCAGTTCGAGATTGTACTTGGCGCTGCCGCGGCGCAGCGCCCGGGGGCCGGGAAAGCGCGCCAGGTCGAAGAAGTCGGCGACGGTCTGCGGCCGCGCCGCGCCGAAGCGGGCGGGCGCATAGGCGATGACCTGCGAATAGACGACGCTGCCGACCCAGCAGGGACCGACGGCGTTCTTTACGAAGTCCCGCGCGGCCGGCGCGCCGTCCGCACCCGGCGGCAGGGCGGCGGCATCGATGCGCTCGAGCAGGCCGAGGCGGCAGGCGGCGATGGCGTCGGGCAGCTCGAAATCCATCACGTCCCAGTCGTAGCGGGCGTTGCCCACCATCTGCTGCAGCTCCTTGAGGCCGCCGTCGTAGAGCGCGATGCGCACGTCGTAGCCCGCGGCCTCGCCATAGGTGCGGAACATCGCGTTGGCCTGGGCGCGGCCGTAAGGCCCCGACCAGGTCGCCACCGTCAGCACCGGCAGCGTGCGCGTCAGCCAGAGATAGGCGCCCAGCAGAACGACAAGCGCCGCGCCGGCCGAGGCCAGGATGATGATCAGTCGTCTCGACATAGGTTCCTCAAGGAAGGCCGAAGATGTCCGTCAGCGTAGCGCCGGGGCCCTTACTTTTCTTTTTCTTCGGCGGTGGCGTCTGACCGCCGCCGGTCAGCCCGCCGATGAGCCCGGTCAGGGGCGCCGTGCCCTTCTGTAGCACACTCCCGAACAGGCCGGTCACCGCGCCGGCGAGATCCGGGGCGTAGCGGACATGGCTCCACGGCCCGGTGATCGCGAAGGGCACGCCGACATCCAGGATGTTGAGGCGCCCGCCGACCGAGGCCTTGGGTTCGATCCGGTAGGCGATGGTCTGGTTGCCGAGGTCGAGATGGCCCTGGCCTTTCATGTGGATGAAGGCGCTGTCGAGCTTGAGGTCGCCGTTCCACAGGATGCCGTTCCGGATCGAGAAGCTGCCGCCGAAGCGGTCGAAATCGGTGACGGCGCCCTGGCCGGTGGCGCCGGCACTCAAGATCGTCTGGATGGTGCGCGCGACCTGGCCCATGTCGACGCCGCGCACGCTGCCGCGGCCGATCGCGACCGCGCCCTTGCCCGACAGCGCGCGCATGATCGCGTCGGGCGAGGCGCCCGGGACGTCACGTCGAGCGTGATGGTGCCGCGCCCGTCCAGCTTGTCGACGCCGATGGTGTCGGCGAGGAACGGGCGCATGGCGATGGCGCTGAAGACGAGCTTGTTGGCAAGCAGCGGAACCGCGCCGCGTCCGTCGACCGTCAGATCGGCCTTGCCCGTGCCGTCATAGAGCGCCATGGGTGCCAGATGCGCGGTCATCCGGCCGCCGTCGAGCGCCACCGCGATCGTGGTCTTGGCGGCCTTGAGATGCAGGACGTCGAGCCTGCCGACGGTCAGCGTCAGATGCCCGTCGAGCAGCTTGATCAGGTCGAGCTTGACCGGCGTCTTGCTCCAGCCGCCGCTGGGCGGACCGCGCCCCGCGCCCTTGCCGGCGGCTTTGGTCGCGGGACCGAGATAGGTGTTGAGATCGAGCCGGTCGATGTCCAGCGTCGCGGCCACCAGCGGAACCTTGTCGCGCGTGTCGGCGGTCAGCGCCCCCTGGACCGCCATGCCGTCGAGCTTCGCCCGGATCGCGGTCAGGACGATGCGCCGGTCGCGCGCCGCGAGATCGGCGAGGACGGTGAGCGGGCCAAGGCCGCTGCCGGCGGAGACCGGATGGCCGATCCAGGCCGCCAGATCCTTCAGCGATCGCGTGCGCAGCGAGACGCTGCCCTTGGCGGTGCCGTCGGCGGAGACGTAGCCGAGGAACGCGGCATGCAGGAAATCGGCGCTCAGCGCGAGGTCGACCTTGGTCGAGTTGCCGTCGAGCAGCGATTTCAGCGTGGCGATCTTGGCGGTGTAGCCCAGCCGGCGGCCGAGATAGGACACGGCGCCGGTGGCGCCGAGCGGCAGGCCCAGTTGGGTGATCGCGACCTTGGCATCGAGATTTTCCAGGGTGCGGGAGAGGCCGAGCAGGGCATTGTCATAGGCGACGGCGCCGCCCCGGATCGTGACGCCGTCGAACGTCGTGCGCGACGGGACGTCCAGGCCGCCGCCGGTGCCGCGGTCGCCGGTCAGTTCCCAGTTCGCGCTGCCGTCGCGCGCGACTTCGAGGGCGATGCGGGGGCTCTCCAGCGCGATCTCGCGCGCCTCGACGCGGCCCGAAAACAGCGGCCACAGCCGGACGGCGATCCGCATGCGTTTTACCTGCACCATGTCGCGCGCCTTGCCGCCCGGCACGTTGGAGAGCGTGACGTCTTGCGCGTCCAGGCCGATGCTCGGGAACAGCGAGACGGCGAGGGGGCCGTGGATCTTGAAGACGCGCCCCGTGGCGCGGCTGACGCGCGCCTCGATCTCGCCGCGCAGCGAGGTCGTCGGCACCAGCAGGGGCACGGCGGCGACGAGCGCGACGAGCAGCGCGAGGCCGCCGGCGACCGATCCGTAGAGAAGCTTGCGGTTCATCGGGCGCGATCCTATCGCGTCCGGCGCCGGCCGCTAGATGTCGAATTCCAGGCCGAGATCGATGCTCTGATTGGTCAGATCGGCTTTGCAGGCGGCGACGACGGGCGGCACGCCGGGCACGGTGCAGGTGTAGCTCGCGTCCTGCACGCGGAAATAGCGGTACATGCCGGTCAGGCGCGACGACTGGGTGAGCGGCAGGGTGACGCCGGCCATGAGCTGGTAGGCGAAGTGCCAATTGTCGGCGGAGAACAGCTGCGTCGTGCCGCTGCGCAGATGGGAGTCGACATAGGCGCCGCCGAAGCCGGCGCCGAGGAAGGGACGCACGATGAACTCCGGGATCGGCGGGTCCCAGAACACGTTCGCCATCGGCGCCGCGATCTGGGTGTAGCCGCCGCGCCCGGGCAGCGGCGCGCCGGCCGCGTACAGCGAGTCCAGCGTGAAATGGCGATAGAGCAGTTCGCCTTCGACGCGGAAGCCGTAGCCGAGCGCGGTGCCGGCATAGAGCGAGCCGCCGACGCCGGTGGAAGGGTGGGCGCGCAAGTCGGTGGCGGCGACGACGGCGTGGGTGTCGTTGCCCTCGACGATGCTGCCGCGCAGGCCGAGATAGGCGTCGAACGGCGCGGCGACCGCGCCCGGGACGCCTAGGGCCGAAAAAGCCGCTGCCATCAAAGCGTTGCCGTAGCGCATGGGGCACCCTCCTGCCGCTATGGGGAGAGTCGAACAAGAGGGTTAATGAGGCGTTAAGATGCGCTATAACCCCTTAAGGGCGCCTTGCTTTTGCTTTGGTCGGGACCTAGTTTCCGGCCCTCTTTTTAAGACGTGCAGTTGTAGCTCAGTTGGTTAGAGCGCCGGATTGTGGATCCGGAGGTCGGTGGTTCGAACCCACCCAACTGTACCAGTCCGTTTCCCCCAAAACTCCGAACCTCCAGATGCCGATGCGGATAGCGCCGATTGCGTCGCTCATGGCGATGACGCTGCCCTGGCGGTTGACGTGGACGAAGGTCTTCGTTCCGCCAGAAGTCACCATCGCGATGAACTCGTCGACGGACGGTCCGGGCACGAACCTTCTGACGAGCGCGCCCCCACCGTCATACTCGGCGATCTCGGCGTCGCCGGCGTCGTCGTAGGCGAACTGCGTCACGAGGTTCAGATGCGCCGGATCGAGCGCCGCGGCGGTGAGGTTGCCGGCGCCGTCATAGCTGTTGGTGGTCGCCACGCCGTCGGGATCGGTGGCGGTGAGCGGCAGGCCGATTGCGTTATAGGTGAAGCCATAGCTCGCCGCGCCGTTGCCGAAGCCGTCGGCGGGGCGCACCGCCGTGGCCATCAGCGAGGCGCCGCTGCCGCCGGCGTAATAGGTGAAGGTGGTGGTGACGCCGCGCGCGTTGACGACGGTGAGGGGCTTGTTCCAGGTCGGATCCCAGGTCGCGCCGACATGCAGGACATGGCTCGCGCCCGCCGCGCTGTTGCAGGACGAGGCCTTGTCGACGCGCCACAGATCGGTGGTGTTGTTGGCGTCGTCATAGGCGAAGCGCTCGCAATCCCTGCCGCGTACTCGCCTTGAAGGGAAACGTGGGTTGCAGGAAGGGCGGCTCCGGCGCGGCGGAGCCTGGCGCCGTCGCGGATGTAGTGGGTCTCTGCGCCTGCCGGCTACATCGTATTGTTTTTGACTTCGGCGGCGCCCCCGCACCCAGCCGGCATTGCACAACCCCTCGGAGCGAGGTGACGTCGTTCGATGTGCCGGCGAGGTCGTCGGTGAGGGCGAGGAGGTCGCCGGCATTGCTGTAGGTGTAGGCCATGGCGGAGGCGCCGCCGCTCAGGCCGTTGCCGCCGTTGTAGGTGACGCCGGTGCGCCGTGAGAGCGGATCGTAGGCATAGGCCGCGAGCGCCGCACCGCCGGTGTGCTCGGTGACCGCGGTGGGCCGGTTCAGCGCGTCATAGGCGTAGTCGGCGGCATAGCCGTCCGAAAACCTCCAGTTCGCCGTGGCGTCGTCGCCAAAATCCCTTACACAAACCCTTTGACGCACCCCGATTATAGCCCAGCAGTAAACATTCTAGCAGGGCTTCAACACAAGACATCAAGGCGTTCTATTTAGAACGCCAAAAATTATTAGCCCCATACAGATATTCAGATCGATCGTCACCATTCTCGAGTTGGATTGTAAATAAGTTGTCCCATAAATGCTCTTTATTGTGAATATAAAACCCATTTCCAGACTCAAAAGTAAACTTTGCAACTGAAGACGTCACACTAATTTCTTTTAAAGGCTGTTCCAATAAATCATACATCGTCACTAAAACGCCCCGCATTTCTGCGTCGTAGTCGTTAGTAGATTGAACAATACCCGAAACGATATTTGCGGTCTTCAATCTATACAACGCAGGAATTGAGTTCGCTGATTTTAGAAAATCGTATCGCGAAGAAGTTCTGTTTAGAGAGAACTCCTGCAGCGTTGCGCCCCGCATAGAGTTCAATACTGACAACAAGATATCTTCATTCATGGATCAAGCTCCACATGACTTCCGTTGCGTCGATTCTGTCTGGTGGTCCCGTTTGGAAACCGCCTGCCGCTTGGTTGGACTGGATCATTCGTCCCAGCTCTTGTTGTCACCACTCGGGGTGGCCCACCTGTTCCGCCATTCATGACTCTTATATCCATTGGTCCATCAGCCCCTTGAGCGGTATGTATAGTGCCAGTTTCTGATGTCTGAGTGGTCTCTACTCCTGGCATACCCGCTCCTTCGAGCGACGATCTGATCCCAGCAGCACTGGGCGTCATAGCGGTTCCGTCCGGTGTCACGATAAAATTTTGTCGGCTACTAGAGGTAGCTGGTGGTACAGGCGCTGCAACTCCTGCCTCACCATCTAAGGCTCTCGTTAAGATCCCGGCTCCCTCGAGTGCTCCGCCAATCACTTTTGTCTGAGGGGCCGGAAGCAGCATCATTGCGGCACCCACAACTTGCATCGTCTCACCAGGGTGATCGTGCGCTGCTTGCAGGCCAGCATCGACCGTTGCTGCCTGCGCATCGACGCTGCTCTTGGCGTCCCAAGGGGCAAAAGCTTGGGTTCCTGTCGGATCCATCTTATCCGTGGGATCGTTTCCGAACGCTGTGTACCAATTGACGTCCGGCCCATACCCGGCGGGATCGGTCTCATAGAAGCGTCCGATGCCGGGTCCGTAGTAGCGTGCCTTGTAGTAATAGAGATTGGTCTCGGCATCGAACCGCTGCCCGGTGAAGCGGAAGGGGAGCGTCGTCGCCGCGAGCGTCGTACACGAAGCCCCGGCGCTGGTGAAGCAGTTTGCCGTAGGCGTCGTACGTATACGGACCTTCGGCGGGGGCGCCGCTGGTGTCGGCCGTGGCGATGACGCTGCCCTGGGCGGTTGACGTGGACGAAGGTCTTTGTGCCGCCCGATGTCACCATCGCGATAAATTCGTCGACGGACGGTCCGGGGACGAAGCGGCGGACCAGCGCTCCCGCGCCGTCATATTCGGCGATCTCGCTGCTGCCGGCATGGAGATAGGTGGTGCTGGCCGTCGCCGCGCGGTCCAGGTGAAGGCGTTCCAGGTGGCGCTGCCCCACAGCGGCGCGGCGGAGGTGGCGATCGTTTTGACGACGCGGCGGCCCAGCGGATCGTAGGTGTAATTGGAGTCGGTGGCGCCCGGCACGATGGCGCGGGTCATGCGGTTCTCGGGATCGTGGGTGTAGCTGCCGGTCGTGGCGGTGGCGAGGTTGCCGTTGAGGTCCAGGTCAGGCGTTGCCGCCGACCGTGGTGTACTGGTTCAGGGTGTTGACCGCGGCATAGGCCGTGGGCGCGGCGGCGGTGGTGTAGCTGTGGGCGGCGTTGGACGTGGCCTCGGACGCGAGCTGGTGGGCGGCCGTGTAAGTATCCGTGAAGGTGACGTCGTTCGATGTGCCGGCGAGATCGTCGGTGAGGGTGAGGAGGTCTCCGGCGTCGGTGTAGGTGTAGGCCATGGCGGAAGTGCCGCCGTTGTAGGTCACGCCGGTGCGGCGCGAGAAGCGGGTCGTAGGCGTAGCTCGCCAGCAGCGCCCCGCCATTGACCGTCGCGGTGCTCAGGCGGTTCAGCGCGTCATAGGCGTAGTTCACGGCGAAGGCGTCCGGCCAGGTCAGGCGGGTGCGGTTGCTGCTTGCATCCAACGTCCAGGTCACGGTGCGCGAGACGCCGTTGCTCAGTTGCAGCTCGGCGGTGGCGCGGCCGGCGGTGTCGAAGGCGTACGAGAGGCCGGGGCCGGCACTGTCGCTCTGGCCGGTGACGCGGCCGGCGAGGCTGTAGGCGGTGACGGCGGCATGGCCGGGGAGGCTGCCCGCCCAGGGGACGGTCTTGAGGCGCATCCGGTCGAGCAGGTCGTAGGCGTAGGCGAGCGTCTGCCCGGCGCGGTTCCGGCGGGTGAGGATGTTGCCGCCCGCGTCGTAGGCGAGATCCTCATGGCTGGCGTCGGGATAGGTCGTGACCGCGAGGCGGTTCGAAGCCGTCATAGGCGTAGGTCGTGTGTGGCTGGCGCCGAGGGCGTCGAACACCGAAGCTTCCTTGCCGTTCGGCGTGTAGCTGTGCGTGGCATAGGCGATCTGCAGCGGATCGCCCCAGGCGCGGTATTCGACGAGGAGCTGGCCGGCCGCGTCGTAGGCGTTGTGCACCTTTGCGACCGATCGGATCGGCGACCACGTCGATACGGTCGAGCGCGTCGTAGGTCGTGGTGACGGTGCGGCTGTCGGCGTCGGTGACGGTCGCGACCTTGGAGGTGGGCGTATAGGTGGTGTGCGCCGTGGTCAGCCAGGCGGTCACCGCCGTGCCGGAGAACGCGGGTGCCGGCCTCCTCGTCGACGACGCGGCCGAGCACGTCGTAGACCGTCTGCGCCGCGGCGATGACGGCGGCGGCGGCGTTGCCGTTGTGGCGGTCGTCCTCGATCTTGCGGCGGTCGAGGTCGTAGAGCGAGGTGGTGACGTTGCCGCGCGGATCGGTGGCGGCGGTCACGTCGCCGGCGTCGTCGTAGGCGAACTGCGTCACGAGGTTCAGATGCGCCGGATCGAGCGCCGCGGCGGTGAGGTTGCCGGCGCCGTCATAGCTGTTGGCCGTCGCCACGCCGTCGGGATCGGTGGCGGTGAGCGGCAGGCCGGCGGCGCTGTAGGTGAAGCCGTAGCTCGCCGCCCCGTTGCCGAAGCCGTCGGCCGGACGCACCGCGCTCGCCATCAGCGAGGCGCCGTTGCCGCCGGCGTAATAGGTGAAGGTGGTGGTGACGCCGCGCGCGTCGTTCTGGACATAGGGCCGCCGAGGACGAACCACAAACGGGAACACGTTTTCTATTTCACAAAAACAAAGAAATCTCCGCACAGACCATACCCAACAGACCGGCCATTGATTTGAAGCTCTAGCAGGTTGTCGTCATGCACATATGGAAACACCTTACCCCTTACCGTCATTGTCGTCGGTGCGTGGTTAAGAAGAGCGCGAGAGGCCTGTACCGGCAACGAGACGTTAACACAACCGCCTTCGTCGAGCGTTAGTCGACCGATAAAGCCATGACCATCGCTCGACATTTCTAGATTTCCTCGAATTGTGCAGATGTCGGCCTCCGCGCACTGAGATCGTGTTTGAATGGGTGAAGCGCAGGCTGCGCATGTGGCAAGGGCTGACGCCCAGATGATCCCCACAAGAAATGAGCTCTTCATCGATGGCAATACCTTTGCGCGTTAGTGGCACCCGCCGCGTTGCTCGCAGGATTCTCCCAGTTTTGCATTGCGCCTACTAGCTGACTTGTTTGTCCGTCGCTAAGCGGCGGTCCGGCAGTTACCGTCGTGCTGAATGTTCCGTCAGCATAGCTCTGGATTGTGAAAAGATTCTGTGAAGTCATCACAAATGCGACGTGGTCAGACGAGGATCGGGCCGCACCACCATCTCCGGGGCCAGGAACGCTTCCGGGCGGCCCGTAGGAGCTCGGATGCGTGTGAGCGCGAGTTGCTCCCCTTGGCGCGGCGATTCCCGTCATCACGACGTTGTAACCTACACAATGAACCTCACCGAGTCGTTGAGGCTTTACTCGGTGCAACCCGCTCGGGTCGGGCAGATAAGTGTCTTCTTGGCCGTCTTCAAAGGTAACCGGCTTCTGATCGGAGTCTTTCTTGTCGCGATAAGCTGTGACAACTACCGTCTCGATTTCCTCGGCCTTCTTTGATTTCTTCTCGGGATCATCCGGTCGCTTGGCCGAATCCGGCGTTTCAACACAGCTCTTATCGCCAACGGGACAGTGTCTCATCCCGATCGGATCGACCATATCCGTGGGATCATTTCCGAACGCGGTATACCAATTGACATCCGGCGCATATCCGGCGGGATCGGTCTCACAGAACCGTCCGATGCCGACGCAGTAATATCGTGCCTTGTAGTAATAGAGATTGGTCTCGGCATCGTATCTCTGCCCGGTGAAGCGGAAGGGGACACCGGTGGAACCGCACGCCGCACCGCCGCTGAAGCAGTTGCCGTAGGCGTCGTACGTATACGGACCTTCGGCGGGGGCGCCGCTGGTGTCGGCCGTGGCGATGACGCTGCCCTGGCGGTTGACGTGGACGAACGTCTTCGTTCCGCCCGATGTCACCATCGCGATGAACTCGTCGACGGACGGTCCGGGCACGAACCTTCTGACGAGCGCGCCCCCACCGTCATACTCGGCGATCTCGCTGCTGCCGGCATGGAGATAGGTGGTGCTGGCCGTCGCCGCCGCGGTCCAGGTGAAGGCGTTCCAGGTGGCGCTGCCCCACAGCGGGCGCGGCGGAGGTGGCGATCGTTTTGACGACGCGGCGGCCCAGCGGATCGTAGGTGTAATTGGAGTCGGTGGCGCCCGGCACGATGGCGCGGGTCATGCGGTTCTCGGGATCGTGGGTGTAGCTGCCGGTCGTGGCGGTGGCGAGGTTGCCGTTGAGGTCCCAGGTCAGGGCGTTGCCGCCGACCGTGGTGTACTGGTTCAGGGTGTTGACCGCGGCATAGGCCGTGGGCGTAGCGGCGGTGGTGTAGCTGTAGGCGGCGTTGGACGTGGCCTCGGACGCGAGCTGGTGGGCATTGGTGTAGGTGTCGGTGAAGGTGACGTCGCTTGCGGTGCCGGCGAGGTCGTCGGTGAGGGTGAGGAGGTCGCCGGCATCGGTGTAGGTGTAGGCCATGGCGGAAGTGCCGCCGTTGTAGGTGACGCCGGTGCGCCGCGAGAGCGGATCGTAGGCATAGGCCGCGAGGGCGGCGCCGCCGGTGTGCTCGGTGACCGTCACCGGCCGGTTCAGCGCGTCATAGGCGTAGTCGGCGGCATAGCCGTCCGCCAGGCGAGGCGGGTGCGGTTGCTCGCGGCGTCCAGTTGCCAGGTCACGGTGCGCGAGACGCCGTTGACCAGTTGCAGCTCGGCGGTGGCGCGGCCGGCGGTGTCGAAGGCGTACGAGAGGCCGGGGCCGGCACTGTCGCTCTGGCCGGTGACGCGGCCGGCGAGGCTGTAGGCGGTGACGGCGGCATGGCCGGGGAGGCTGCCCGCCCAGGGGACGGTCTTGAGGCGCAGCCGGTCGAGCAGATCGTAGGCATAGGCGAGCGTCTGCCCGGCGCGGTTCCGGCGGGTGAGGATGTTGCCGCCCGCGTCGTAGGCGAGATCCTCATGGCTGCTATCCGGATAGGTGGTGACCGCGAGGCGGTCGAAGCCGTCATAGGTGTAGGTCGTCGTATGCGTCGCGCCGAGCGCGTCATAGACCGAAGCTTCCTTGCCGTTCGGCGTGTAGCTGTGCGTGGCATAGGCGATCTGCAGCGGATCGCCCCAGGCGCGGTATTCGACGAGGAGCTGGCCGGCCGCGTCGTAGGCGTTGTGCACCTTGCGACCGATCGGATCGGCGACCACGTCGATACGGTCGAGCGCGTCGTAGGTCGTGGTGACGGTGCGGCTGTCGGCGTCGGTGACGGTCGCGACCTTGGAGGTGGGCGTATAGGTGGTGTGCGCCGTGGTCAGCCAGGCGGTCACCGCCGTGCCGGAGAACGCGGTGCCGGCCTCCTCGTCGACGACGCGGCCGAGCACGTCGTAGACCGTCTGCGCCGCGGCGATGACGGCGGCGGCGGCGTTGCCGTCATGGCGGTCGTCCTCGATCTTGCGGCGGTCGAGGTCGTAGAGCGAGGTGGTGACGTTGCCGCGCGGATCGGTGGCGGCGGTCACGTCGCCGGCGTCGTCGTAGGCGAACTGCGTCACGAGGTTCAGATGCGCCGGATCGAGCGCCGCGGCGGTGAGGTTGCCGGCGCCGTCATAGCTGTTGGTGGTCGCCACGCCGTCGGGATCGGTGGCGGTGAGCGGCAGGCCGATTGCGTTATAGGTGAAGCCATAGCTCGCCGCGCCGTTGCCGAAGCCGTCGGCGGGGCGCACCGCCGTGGCCATCAGCGAGGCGCCGCTGCCGCCGGCGTAATAGGTGAAGGTGGTGGTGACGCCGCGCGCGTTGACGACGGTGAGGGGCTTGTTCCAGGTCGGATCCCAGGTCGCGCCGACATGCAGGACATGGCTCGCGCCCGCCGCGCTGTTGCAGGACGAGGCCTTGTCGACGCGCCACAGATCGGTGGTGTTGTTGGCGTCGTCATAGGCGAAGCGCTCGCAATCCCTGCCGCGTACTCGCCTTGAAGGGAAACGTGGGTTGCAGGAAGGGCGGCTCCGGCTCGGCGGGGCCTTACGCCGTCGCGGATATAGTAGGTGCCGGTGCCTGCCGGCTACATCGTATTGTTTTTGACTTGGGCGATGGGGGGCCTCCCCCTTGCTTTTGCACAACCCATTGGAGCTATTGGGTTGTGGGAAGATGTTCCGCCGGCCGGGAGAAGATCGTTCTTCGGCAATATAATTGTGCGAAGAAAATTCGTGGGGACTCTCCCCCTGTCTTCTCCTTATCCGCGCGGCGCATCCGGACCGCATGCGTTTCGAGCCTCGTCAGATGGGGATCGGGTGGAAGAATTCAAGCGAGAGCGTTGTGCTTACACAAAACTTCTGACACTCCCACTGCCTATGCTTTTGAGACGGCTCTACTCGTTACTTTTATCCGGATGAAAGTAGTGAGCTTCCTCGAAATACCACACACCCTTTTTCTCGAGGTCCTCTAAATATGCGTACGCCGTCTTCACTGCCTCCTGCCTTGGGATGTCGATTGAATAGAGGCGCGGGGTTGTGTCGGCACCTTCATATGTGCAACCCAACAACGCCAATATTGGCCAGTATTTCAGGAAAACTTCATGCCCGGCACCTCCTCTCATCTTGATGCGATAGGTCGAATGTCCGCCTCGTTCAACCACGCCTGCAAAGGTCAGCAAACCATTCTCATTGGTTACCCGAACACGGTCCATGTAGCTCACGCCAAAAGCATCAAATGGCGAGTTGTCGATCACATAGGTGTTATCATGTAGTTGGCGTGCCCACATAGTTTCGGTGACTTCTTTCCCGTCAGGCTTGCTGACGTAAAAAGTTATCTTAACAAGATTGCTGTCAGAATCTTCCATCTTCATATTGTACTATCCAAAACTCTTATTCGGACGATCAAAGTCATTTTTCCCAAATTTTTTCCGTATCCATTCCCACAATGGCGTGTTTCTTTTGCTGGAATTGCAAGATTGGCACACATTTGGATCCCTGTTAGCTGGAGAATTGTTGCCGCCTCTAGATCTTGGGACAATGTGATCATTGGTCCGGCTATCTGGCGTTCTCGGCACGTCGGTAGTCTTCTTTCCACAATAAGTGCAGTTGCTCCCCTCGTTGTTGGCTTTCGCCTCAGGCGATTCCGAAGGGAACACTTTACCCGTTCCCGGCCCACCTTCTGAACCTGTGATCGAGTTTCCCTTGGCGTCTGTAACGGTTCCATCTGGATGCGCGGTGACACCTGTAGGTGTGCTGACTGGTTTGTCAGGACTCGGGGCCTCCTCATTTTGGATCACAATCTCGGCGCCAATTATAACCAGCCCTGTCACAATACCGCCAATAATTGCGCCAACAACGGCGCCCGGAACACATCCCGTCGCTGCATCAAGCGCACATCCTATCGCTGCGCCCGCAGCAATAGGGTTATTGCCAGTCGGATCAATCCGGTCCGTCGGATCATTTCCGAACGCTGTGTACAAATTTATGTCAGGTCCATATCCGACGGGATCGGTCTCGCAGAACCGTCCGATGCCGACGCAGTAGTAGCGCGCCTTATAGTAGTAGAGATTGGTCTCGGCGTCGTAGCGCTGCCCGGTGAAGCGGAAGGGGATCGTGGTTGATGCCAGGGTCGTGCAGGAGGCCCCGGCCGACGTGAAGCAGTTGCCGTAGGCGTCGTAGGTGTAGGGGCCTTCGGCGGGGGCTCCGCTGGTGTCGGCCATCGCGATCACCGAGCCCTGGCGGTTGGTGTGGACGAAGGTCTTCGTTCCGCCAGAAGTCACCATCGCGATGAACTCGTCGACGGACGGTCCGGGGACGAAGCGGCGGACCAACGTCCCCGCGCCGTCATATTCGGCGATCTCGCTGCTGCCGGCGTGGAGGTAGGTGGTGGCGGTGGTCGCCGCCGCGGTCCAGGTGAAGGCGTTCCAGGTGGCGCTGCCCCACAGCGGCGCGGCGGAGGTGGAGATCGTTTTGACGACGCGGCGGCCCAGCGGATCGTAGGTGTAGTTGGAGTCGGAAGTGCCCGGCACGATGGCGCGGGTCATGCGGTTTTCGGGATCGTGGGTGTAACTGCCGGTGGACGCGGTGGCGAGGTTGCCGTTGGCGTCCCAGGTGAGGGCGCTGCCGCCGACCGTGGTGTACTGGTTCAGCGTGTTGACCGCGGCGTAGGCCGTGGGCGCGGCGGCGGTGGTGTAGCTGTAGGCGCTGTTGGAGGTGGTCTCGGACGCGAGCTGGTGCGCGGCCGTGTAAGTATCCGTGAAGGTGACGTCGTTCGCTGTGCCGGCGAGATCGTCGGTGAGGGTGAGGAGGTCTCCGGCGTCGGTGTAGGTGTACGACATCGCCGAGGTGCCGCTGTTGTAGCTGACCGATGTGCGGCGGCCCAGGGCGTCGTAGGCATAGGCCGCGAGGGCGCCGCCGCCGGTGTGCTCGGTGACCGCGGTGGGCCGGTTCAGCGCGTCATAGGCGTAGTCGGCGGCATAGCCGTCCGGCCAGGCGAGGCGGGTGCGGTTGCTGCTTGCATCCAACGTCCAGGTCACGGTGCGCGAGACGCCGTTGCTCAGTTGCAGCTCGGCGGTGGCGCGGCCGGCGGTGTCGAAGGCGTACGAGAGGCCCGGGCCGGCACTGTCGCTCTGGCCGGTGACGCGGCCGGCGAGGCTGTAGGCGGTGACGGCGGCATGGCCGGGGAGGCTGCCCGCCCAGGGGACGGTCTTGAGGCGCATCCGGTCGAGCAGGTCGTAGGCGTAGGCGAGCGTCTGCCCGGCGCGGTTCCGGCGGGTGAGGATGTTGCCGCCCGCGTCGTAGGTGAGATCCTCATGGCTGGCGTCGGGATAGGTCGTGACCGCAAGGCGGTCGAAGCCGTCATAGGTGTAGGTCGTGGTGTGCGTCGCGCCGAGCGCGTCATAGACCGAGGCTTCCTTGCCGTTGGGCGTGTAGCTGTGCGTGGCATAGGCGATCTGCAGCGGATCGCCCCAGGCGCGGTATTCGACGAGGAGCTGGCCGGCCGCGTCGTAGGCGTTGTGCACCTTGCGCCCGATCGGATCGGCCACCACGTCGACCCGGTCGAGCGCGTCGTAGGTCGTGGTGACGGTGCGGCTGTCGGCGTCGGTGACGGTCGCGACCTTGGAGGTGGGCGTATAGGTGGTGTGCGCCGTGGTCAGCCAGGTAGTCACCGCCGTGCCGGAGAACGCGGTGCCGGCCTTCTCGTCGACGACGCGGCCGAGCACGTCGTAGACCGTCTGCGTCGCGGCGATGACGGCGGCGGCGGCGTTGCCGTTGTGGCGGTCGTCCTCGATCTTGCGCCGGTCAAGGTCGTAGAGCGAGGTGGTGACGTTGCCGCGCGGATCGGTGGTGGCGGTCACGTCGCCGGCGTCGTCGTAGGCGAACTGCGTGACGAGGTTCAGATGCGCCGGATCGAGCGCCGCGGCGGTGAGGTTGCCGGCGCCGTCATAGCTGTTGGTGGTCGCCACGCCGTCGGGATCGGTGGCGGTGAGCGGCAGGCCGGCGGCGCTGTAGGTGAAGCCGTAAGTCGCCGCGCCGTTGCCGAAGCCGTCGGCGGGGCGCACCGCGGTCGCCATCAGCGAGGCGCCGTTGCCGCCGGCGTAATAGGTGAAGGTGGTCGTGACGCCGCGCGCATTGACGACGGTGAGGGGCTTGTTCCAGGCCGGATCCCAGGTCGCGCTCACATGCAGGACGTGGCTCGCGCCCGCCGCGCTGTCGCAGGACGAGGCCTTGTCGACGCGCCAAAGGTCGGTGGTGTTGTTGGCGTCGTCATAGGCGAAGCGCTCGCAGTCGTGCTCGGGATAGGTGTAGCGCACCACCCGGCCGCGGCTGTCGATCGCCGCCGCGGTCTCGCGCCCGAGCTCGTCGATATAGCGCACCGGATGGCCGTGGGTGTCGTAGACCACGCTGTAGGCGCCGCCGAGGGGATCGTCGCGCTCGCCGCGCGTGCCGTCGGCGAGGAAGAACGTCCAGGGATCGCGCCCGCCGGCGACGCCCGCGCCGCCGACCTGCAGGTTGACCGCGTCGCGCACCGCCGTGACGCGGCCGAGCGGATCGTAGTCGTATTGCACGTTGGGCAGGGTCGCGCTGTCGGCGGTGAAGACCTGGGCGAGCTGGCGGTAGGGCACCGGCCGCTGCGTCGCCGTCGCGGCGAAGACCGCGGAGGTGTAGGCGAAGCCGGTGACGGCGCCGAGCGCGTCGGTATGGCTGGCCTGCAATCCGTCGAGCCAGGGATAGGCCATCTGCGCCACCAGCTTGTGCGCCGGCACGGCGTGGTCGCTCAGGGTCAGGGTCGTGACGGGGAACGTGCCGCTGACCGCGGTGACGAAATCGATCCGGCGGCCCAGGCTGTTGGACACCGAGGCGACATGGTCGGTGGCGCTGTAGGCGAGGGTGAGCGTCACCCCTTGCGGGAAGCTCCAGCTCGCCAGGCGGAAGCCGGTCTGGTGCCCGGCGCAATGCTGGGTGCCCGGATCGATGTAGACGTTCTCCCAATAGGCGAAGTGCTGCACGTCGCCGTTCGCCCCGGTCAGCGCGAAGGAGAGGCCTGAATCGTCCCAGCCGCGGGTGAGCTGGTATTGCGGGCCGCTGCTGGAGAGCGGGCAGACGTTCTGGGCGATGACGCGGGCGCCGCTCTGGACGAGCTGCGCCCGCGGTCCGGCCCCCGGCGCGATGAAGCTGCCGTCGGACTGGCGCAGGAACTGCCGCGCCGTGCCGCCCAGCGTGACGTTGACGACGTTGCCGCGCAGCGTGCGCACCCACCAGGCCTGCGCCAGCAGGGCGGCGACGTCGCGCTGCGCCGTCGGCGACGCCTTGTAGATGTCCTGCGTCGCCAGGAACGCGGCGACGGTGCCGGCGGCGGCGCGGATGTCGCTCGCCCCCATCGCCTCCATGCCGCTGCCGGAGATCGCGAGCTGGTTGTCCCAACTGGTCTTCCAGCCGGGCAGGTCGGCGGCCTTGAGCGGACCGATCAGGGTGTCGGGCAGGGGCCCGGGATGGAACACCAGGCTGCCGGAGAGCGCATGGGGCAGGCCGCCGCGCCCGGCGCTGACGCCGACCGGGCTGGTGTAGCTGAGCGCGCCGTTCGAGAGGTTGACGCCGAGCGTTCCGGAGCGGTCGGCGAAGTGCGCCTTGAAGACGTCCGCCGCCTGGGCCGGATCGTACAGCGCCGCCTGGTTGGGCGCGATGCCGCCGCCGCCGCCCTTGAAGCTGAGGCCCTGGTCGGCGGTGACGAGATGGGCGATCTGCAGCGGATCGCCGTTCCCGTCATAGCGGGTGGCGACGAGGGCGCCGCCGCGCTGCTTGGTGGAAAGCGCCGACCAGCCCTGATTCGGATGGCTGGGATCGAGCGGCTGGGCATAGCCGCCGCGCTGGCCGGGGCCGAGGAAGGATTCCTGCGACGCCACGACGGTGTAGCCGGCGGCGGCATAGGCGCCGATGTCGTCGGACAGCGCGTCGAGGAAGAGCGGGGCGTAGTGCTGCGGATTGCCGTCGTCGTGCACGTCGACGTCGGCGGGCAGAGTCGAGGCGGTGTAGCTGCCCTCCCAGCGCACCAGGCCGGGCGCGCTCGCCGCATTGCCCGAGTCGAATTGCAGGAAGCGGCGCGGGCCGGCGGAATAGTGGTCCTCGGCCGCCGGCGGGCGGTTGCCCCACTCGAAGCGGGTGGTGGTGGAGGCGGTGTCGGGAAGGTCGGCCATCTGGGCCATGACGCTGGCCTCGAGCGCCGCCGAACTGGCCGCGACCGCCAGCAGCGCCGCCCGCCGCTGCGCCGCATCCGCCGTCCGGCTGGTCAGGCTGATCGCCGAATCGATGTCGAGGCGGGTGCTGCTGTCGGCCGTCATGAAGTCCGGCAGCGGGCCGCCCGCCGGCCACACGCCGCGCCAGGTCGTGACGTCCTCGGCATAGACCACGCCCAGCGCGTGATGCAGCGCCGGCACCGCGCGGGCGATCGCGGCGTGCAGATGCGTGGCGCGGTTGACCTGGCCGAGCCACGCCGCCGCGATCTTCTCGCGCAGGAAATCGCCGAGCGGGGCGGTGTAGTCGGGCGTGCAGTTCTCGCCGGGACAGTTGGTCGAGAGGCTCAGCGGCGCGTCGCCGTCATGCGCCCGCTCGCCCGACCATTTGGCCAGCAATTCGGGCCCGGTGTCGCCCCAGCCATGCACGATGGAGAACGGCCGCACCAGGCGCACCGTCTTGACCAGCGAATCGTCCATATAGGCGCCGGTGGTGCTGGCCGAGCCGTCGGAAGCGGCCGCGTAGGGATGGTTCACCTCCAGCGTGACGACGCCGGGGCGGCGGTGGCTGGGCGCGTTGTTGTCGTTGTTCGGCACGCCGGTGAAGGTCGACAGCGCCACGCCGTCGAGCCGCAGATAGACCTTGAGGTTGCGGTAGTCGTTGAGGGCGGTGATCTCCTGGCTGTTGAAATTGTTGTCGACCGTCAGCCGCCGGCCGTAGATCTCGTCGACGAAGAAGGTCTGGTCGAAGAGCTGGTCGGTGCCGGTGGGCGCGGTGACGTCCTCCATCGTGCCGGCGACGCGCAGCGTGACGCGGTACTGGTCGGGGATGTTGCCGGTCCATTCATGCGCGACGGCGGCGGTGTAGGGCAGCGTTGCCTGGCGCAATCCGCCGGCCGGCGAGACATAGGGCGCGATGGTGCCGCCGCTCACGACGTCCTCGATCTCCGCGCCCTGCAGGTTGTTGGCGGCGAGATAGGCGAGCAGGCTGGAGGTGTAGTTCGCCAGCTTGGTGTTCAGGTTCTCGGCGTTGAGGTTGTGGACATAGCCGACGCCGGACGTCGTGCCGCTGTCCATGCCGCTGCCGCTGCCGCTCGCCTGGTCGAGCGGCTGCCCCGGGACCAGGGCCGTCGCCGCGGCGAGATCGATGCCGGGCTTCCAGGCGAAGGGCTTGTAGCTGGGATCGAACACATAATCGCTGCCGCCGATCGTCACCTTGACCCAGACATGCGCCATCTGCACCTGCGTGATCGCGGTGCCCGTGCCATAGGCGCAGTTGGCGGTGGAGGTGCCGTTCACCGCCGCCGGAATGCCGCCGCTCGACAGCAGCTGGCAGGCCGCGCGGGCGTCGGCGATGTTCGTCCAGGCCGTGAACTGCGCGCCGGTCAGCGTGATCGTGCCGGCCTGGTAGCGCGCGGTGTAACCGGCCTGGCGCAGCAGCTCGGCCATCAGCATCGCCTGGTCGAAGGCCGTGCCCGACTTGTCGATCAGCGCCCCGAGCGCGCCTTTCTGCAGCCCGTACATCCACGCCACATCGATGTTGTTGCGGACATACTCGTAGATCAGGTCGGGACTGTTCTTGAGCGCCCGCGCCATTGCGACGATCTCCGGCGGCCGCACGGTGGCGCCGAGCCCGTTGGTGGAGGCCGTGGCGGCGCCGTAATACGCGTCGGCCGCGGACGGCGCGATCAGCGCGGCGGTGCCGATCTTGACCGACGGCAGCGACGTCGTCGCCAGGGCGGCCGGCGCGCAAACCAGCCAGGCCAGAACGGCCAACACCGCCGTCGTCGCCTTCGCCGGGAATTTCGTGCGCTCGTCTGTCATTCCGTCGCCTCGGTTTTCGAAGACCGTCTCAAATCGTCAATTGTCGCCGCCGCGCTCGACATCGATCTGGACGGCGACGTTGGCGGTCGCCGTATGGCCGTGCCCGTCGGAGATCGTGTAGGTGAAGGTCTCGGTCGTGATGAGGTTGCTGACCATCGTGTTGTAGGAATAGGTCACCGACGTGCCCCCGCCGCCGATGCTCACGGTCGCGTTTGCCGTGCTCGTCACGGCGGTGATCGTCAACGTATCGCCGTCCGGATCGCTGTCGTTGACGCGCGGATCGAAGGTGACGATCGGCCGGACGGTCTGACCCGCGGAGAGATTGCGGATGAACGAGACGGTATCGTTCACCGCGACCGGTGCCTGGTTCGCGGCGGTCACCGTCGCCGCAACCGTCGCCGTCGCGGTGTGGCCGTTGCCGTCGGAGATCGTGTAGGTGAAGCTGTCCGAGCCGGCATAGCCCGTCACGGGCGTGTAGGTGAGCGAGGTGCCGCCATTGATCGCGACGGTGCCGTAGGCGCCATCGGTCTTGGCCGTGATCGTCAAAGTATCGCCCTCCGGATCGCTGTCGTTGACGCGCGGATCGAAGGTGGCCGCGGCGCCCCCGAGCGCCGAGATGCTGTCGTCGACCGCGACGGGCGGGCGGTTGACCACGGTCGCGGCGACCGTCGCGCCGGCCGTGTGGCCCGCACCGTCCGAAACCGTATAGGTGAAGCTGTCGGAACCGTGAAATCCCGTGGCCGGCGTATAGGTCAGCGACGTGCCGGCATTGATCGCGACGGTGCCGTGGGTGCCGTCGGTCTTGGCCGTGATCGTCAGCACGTCATAGTCGGGATCGCTGTCGTTGCTGCGGGGGTCGAAGGTCGCGGACCCGTTCTGGTTCAGCGTGACGGCATCGTTGACGGCGACCGGCGCGGCATTCGTCGTGGCGTTGCCCACGGCACTGCGGTTTCCCGCGGCGTCGTAGCGATAGGTGATGTAACTGCCCGCGCCGTAGTCGACCCGAACGAGCCTGCCGAGCGAATCATAGGTGTATGCGGTGGCGGCATGGGCCGGTCCGCCGACGGCAAGCAAGACCGCAAATGCGACAGCCACGACGCACGCAATGCGCGGCGACGCGGGAACACCCCGAACCGGCATCAGCGCATGCCAACCGCAAGTCTTCCAAACATCTCTGCAGCCTCCGTCGAAACGAATTCGCACCACGCGCTCGCCAGCTATTCGGCTGCCAAAAATGCAACACGTTGCGCAGATTGCTATCTATCGGATCACACGCACGCAGAGGACCGCCGCAATTCGGCGCACGGCGTCTCCAACCTTCCGCTCACACGGAGATTTTCGGCGCAATACTTCTACGTGGAGTGACGCGGTTCAAGAGGATACGGACGCGGCCCGAGAGAATATTTTTTCCATTCGTCAATTTATCCGTTGCGGCGCCGCTCTCCCGGCAGGAGAGGCAGGAGAGAAGCGGCCAGAATCCATGGCGGAGGCAAATGCCATACAGGCGTGCAGGATGAGGCCCCCGTCTCATGCACGCGGTGTGCGAAGCGTTGCTTGCAGCAGTTCAGAGTACGTATAGCTAATAGCGTGCTTTGCACATGGAGAACAAAACGCCGCTACGCCTCCAACTTGGACACCATACATGCAACTTCCGATTTTTTATTTACAAAATGGTGGGGAAAGTTGAGCACTGCGATATGGCCTTCGCTTGTAGAACTATTGTCCGAATATTTCGGCATCTCGATAAACCAAAGACTTATGCGTGCGACTCTCGAAGAGTCGACAAGCTGGGAGCGATCCAATGTTGCGAGTCGCAGCCGACCTTCATGATTCAGTACCACGCGAATTAGATCAGAGCACCTATCGGACGCATTCACGCCGACGAGTTCAAAGTGAAATCTCTACTTAGACAAATGCGAAGTCGCTGCTGCTCAAACTGGCGAGAGCGATGTTTTGCAGAACGATGTGGTTCTCTGCATCCAGGGCGATCAGCACGTCGCCGCCTGCCTGGCTCATGAGAGGCTGAAGCGTAGCAAAGTTCGTCAAGCCATAGCCATGCAGTTCGATCACGTCGTGGGCACCGGGCGCGGTGGCGAAATCGGAGATCGTGTCGTTGCCGTCGCCACTGGCAAATGCGAACCGGTCCACGCCATCGCCGCCGGCCAACATGTCGTTGCCGCGTCCGCCGTTGAGGTAATCGCTGCCCGCTCCTCCGCTCAGGGTATCGTTTCCGGCATGGCCGTAGAGTGTGTCGATTCCGCTGCCCCCGCTCAGCACCACACTGGACGGCGCGCGATTGAAATTGGCGTCGAACGGCGTCGCGAACCACAACAGCGTGTCGTAAACCACGGCCATATCGCTGGCGGTGACGCTATGCGTACCGTCGTCACGGGTGCCGGTAAGACCGGTACGGTTCCAAGCGGAATCGAACGTAACCGTGAGGCCGGCCCAACCATATTGGTTGGCAATGTCGTTGACGGTGAGGCTGTATGTACCGTTGCTATTGGCCACCACTTCGCTCAGCACGTGGCCGGCGGCATCCAGATTGTCGGTCCTCCACACAAAGCTCGCGGCGGTAGTGGCATATGTATTCAGCCAGACCGTGCCGTTGTCTTCCGTCACGCGTTGCGATGCCAGGCTGCCCGTCGTGTCGTATTGCGTGAACTGCGCCGTCCAAGATGCACTGTCGGCGGAGTCGAACAGCGATTCCGTCGCGCTGCCATCGCCATGACGATCGACCTGAGCGATGAGCTGGCCGACGGCGTTGTAGGTGGACGAGCCGTCGGCGAATTGGAACTGCTCGACATCCGTCACCTTGTCCGTGCCGTCGGGCGTGCCGGCGCGCTGGTCGGCGATGGTAAAGCTGTGGGACGCGGTGTCGAAAGCGATGTGATAGTTTAGCCGGATACCGGAATAAATCACAGCATCGAAGCCGTCGCCCCCAAAGATGGTGTCGTTGCCCGCGCCGCCGGCAAGGACGTCCGCGCCGGGCGACGGATTGTCCCCATAGCCGGGCGCGAAAGCTTGGCTGAGTTCGTCATACGGCACGTCCGACGTCGCGTAGGGCAGGAAGCCGGCGTTCACTGCCGCCTTCATGATGTCGATACGCTGCTCCTGGGTGACCAGGCCGTTGTCGACGGAGAGCAGGGCGATGCCGTGACTCCCGAACTCGGCGGCAGCCTTGGCGATAGCGTCGACTTGGCCCTGCGAGAAATAGTTCTCCGCTACGATGGCGTCGATCGCCTGGAAGAACGCGGCGTCCTGCACCGGGTCGGCGGCGTGTCCGTCCGCCGTCGTGTCGTCGATGATATAGGGCGCACCGTTGAGAATGAACTTGAACGCCGCAGCCTTCGCGGGGTCATGCGTTACATCCCTCACGTCCTGTTCCGCGAAAACCCTGAGATCGACGATGAGGTCGCGCATGTCGCGCGCCGCCTGTGAGATATCGCCGGTCGTATCGCCCCGGGCGACGAAATACCGGACCACATCGTCGAGGAAGACGCCGTCGAAACCCCGGCGGATCATGGTGTCGATGCGCGCGTGCAGCGTATCGCGCCAGTCGACATCCCAGAAATTCACCAGGCGCGTATTGGCGGCGGAAGGATCGACGCCGCCGAGGAAGTCGGGCGCGCTGCCCTTCAGCGCGCCGCCTGCCAGGCCGGTCGATGTCCAGGCCGCGCTCCATTCGCCGGTGAAATCGTTGATCTTCGAGACGTTCAGATAGCCTATGACGATCTTGCCGGAAGCCTTGATGGCGGCGATGTCGTCGGCGCTCCACAGCTGCTCGCTCTGCGCCACAGCGGTGTCGGAAGATGAGGCGGGGTTGATGATGAGCATGTCCGTGGCGGCGGCGATGAGCCCGCCGCGGGTGTAGTCGGCGCCCTGATAAAGAACCGCGAAATTGTTCACGCCGAGTTCACTATGCACGATATCGATGATCTGCTGTTCGCTATGTGCTGGCGTCGCGGTCGGCGCGCGGTCGCCATAGATCAGATCGTCGCCATCGCCGCCCGTGATCGTGTCGTTGCCGTCTTCACCCGCTAGCGTGTCGTTGCCGCCGCTGCCGTCGATCGTGTCCGCGCCCGACCAGCCGTTGATCGCATCATCGCCGGCGTCGCCATAAAGCTTGTCGGCGCCGACGTCGCCGAAGATTTGATCGTTGCCATCGCCACCATGAATGGTGTCGTCGCCATCGAGACCGTAAAGCTTGTCGTTGCCGGCATCGCCGGAGATCGTGTCGTTGCCCTGATCACCGAGAATCTTGTCGTCGCCGGCATTGCCTGACAGCGTATCATCACCAGCGCCACCGCGGATCATGTCGTTGCCGTCATCGCCGGCGATGGTGTCGGCGCCATCGTCGCCGTAGAGCTGGTCGGCGCCAGTGCCGCCCGACACCATGTCGTCACCGCTGCCGGCGCGGATCAGATCATCGCCGTCGCCACCGAAAAGATGGTCGTTGCCGGCGGCGCTGGGACCGTCGCCATAGATGACGTCGTTGCCGGCGCCGCCTGCAATGGTGTCGTCGCCGTCCTCGCCGGCGAGCTGGTCGTCGCCATCGCCGCCGTCGATGTTGTCGTTGCCGGTGTAGCCGAATATCTGATCGACGCCGTCGCCGCCGAGCAGCGTGTCGTTACCTTCGCCGCCGCCGATCAGGTCGTTGCCGTCGCCACCGTCGATGGTATCGTTGCCTTCACCGCCATAGACGGTGTCGTTGCCGCCATAGGAGCTTATGACGTCGTCGCCGCCATTGCCGAACAGCAGATCCGCGCCGTCGGCGGTCAGGATGTGATCGTTCGCATCCGTTCCCGCGCCGCCGTCGGGCGACCCGATATAGGCCTTGTCGAGACCCAGCGCGTGGATCTCGAGCAGCGTCGCCACCCAGCCTAGCGCGTAGGTGCTCTGCGGCGCGCTCGCGATCAGGAAATTGATCGTGTCGGCATGATCGAGATAATTGCGGTAGTCCTTGGCGATTTGCAGATAGGCGGTCAGAACGCCAAGAGAATCGCCGGGTGCGAAGTTCGGCAACTCCGCCTTCCAGGCGTTGATCGCACGGGTCTGCAGAAGGTCGCCGCCGTAGAATATTAGCTTCGACATCTCGTACTCGATGCCGGTGCGCACCAGATAGGCGGAGTCGTTCGCGGAGTAGAAACCGTAGTCCTTGCTCTCCGTATAGACCGCGAAGTGGTCCTTGTAGAAACCGAAGGCGGCGTTGTTCAGGCGGCCGTGATAGTTGTTGTGCTCGTTCTCGTCATGGATTGGGAAGAAACCGTTGAGGCTCACGGTGGCGCCGATCGAGTCGATAACCGCGTTGATGAATCCGTAGGCGGCGTTTGTCATCGCCAACGCACCCTGCACGGTCGGGGTGGTCGCATGCTTCCAATCGGAATCGGAATGGTCGATGAAGGAACCGCTGAAATGCTGCGTAACGGGGTCGAACACCACATAGACGGCGCCGTCGGTGGTCTTCCCCTCGAACAGGCTGGAGAACCAGTCGCCAGTGATGAAATTCAACGCTTCGAACGCGATGTCGGCGAGAATGGAACCGATGACGCTGCCGAACTCCTGCCCGATCGGGCCGAGTTCCGGGAACAGATAGCTGGCCACGACCGAACCGGCGATAGAGCCGGCTTCGACAAAATACTGCTCGCCGGGCTTGTCGACATCGACCAGCGAGCGTAGCGGCTCGAGGATTTTCCGTGTGAAATCGTTGATCACGTATCGGCTGGCAAGGTCGGCGAAATAGGTCGCGATGCTCCCCGGATTGAGATCGCCGCTGTTGAGGATGTCGTCGATGAGGCGGTTGTCGCTCTCGAACGAACCCAGATGCAGAATATTGCTGGACAGGAAGTCAGTGAGATCCTCGCCAGCCGAGGTGAAGACATACGAACCGAAATTGCCCAGGTGCAGGTCTTGCGCGGCCGCCCCCAGCAAAACATTGGCGAAACCACTCAAGGCTTGGGGCGTGGCAGCATCGATCACTGCGCCAAGGGAATCTATGGCGCTGGTGAAACTGTCGACGACGGCGGGGCGGCCGTCGGCGCCCAGACCCAGGAGGCTCGAGGTGAGATCGGCGTGCTGGAAATAGTTCGCAAGGTCCTTACCCACCACACCGGCGATGCTACCTTCCGCAACCCTGGTGAAGGGATCGCCGCCCAACATCTGACCCAAGCGCGAGCCATAGGCTGAAGCAAGCTGCTGCTCCAGTTCATTGGCATCAAGCGCATCGACGCGGTTTTGCACGAATTGCGCATCCGCCAGAACCGAGAAATAAAGCGTACCGATATTGTTGAGGATCGCGCCATATGGTGTCGAGGCAGGGTAGCGCGCCTGGGTCTGGGCCCACCACAGATCGGCCTCGCGATACGACTCGTACTGCCGCGCATTGATCTCGTCGAGCGTCTGGTTGGAGCGGCCCTCCAACACGTCGCGCCAGGCATTCGCCGCTGCGAGGTTCGCTTCTTCGTAGAGCAAGTCGTGGATGCGGGCATGCGCGTCGAACAGATCCTTGACAGGCGTGGAGGGATCGGCGCCCTTGCCGCTCGACTGATAGGAGTTGATCACATCGTCCAATGCCGCGGCATCCGCGGGATTCCGGTATCGGGACAGATCGATCGACGGACTGTAGTGGCCGCCGCCGTAGGCGTCGCCGGCCCAATTCCCGTAACGGCCGATCGCTAGGAAGATATCCTGATTGCTCAACCCGCCCGGATCGGACGGATTGAAATTATAGTCACCAATCGTGGGGTCGAGGACCGCCGGTCCCCACCGGCCGCCCACCTGCGAGTTTGTTGCCACCAGGAGTTCGATCCTGGACACGATTTCTTGTGTTGTTTCAGTCATTCAATGGCACTTGCACAATGCGGATGTGTATTGTGCACGACCAGAGTTATGTTGTCATCGGAAAGTAAAATTGTGCGGTGACTAAAGTTATCCTGTGGCGGTTCCGTCGCAGCGCGATTTTGCCAAGCTTGGGATTTGGGGCCGGCAATGGCGGAAAACTAGGGTCGGCAGCGCGTGCAGCCGTGTCTTACGAATGCCGACAACTAGCTACATGGGTCCATGGAGCTCAAGCCAATGAAGGCACGAGCTGGAATCGTGGACAAATTGTATTTTGTGTTGGATATCCATTGTGAAGGCATCCGACCAAAGGATCAAAACCCCGGGGTCCCGAATCTTTCATTGGATAGATCATCGCGTCGATCTGTCGACGATCAATTCAGATGCTTCGCACGCGATGACGGCGAGAGCGTCGCCGGTTACGCCCCAGCCTTGCATTGTCCCACGATGTCTGCCTCAATAAAGTTCCCGCGTGTTCAAGAATAGTCGAACCTCAAGTCATCGGAAAACTTCGCGGCGTCGGGCTCCAGATAGGCCTCCCTTTTGGAAGGCAGGTCGAGGGAATTCGTGTGGGCATTCAACTCGCTAGAGGCACAAGAATATTTCTTGTCGCCTTTCTCTTTTTGACGCCATGCGCGTTCGGTCAAACCTCCGGCATCAGCGTCGCCGGCGACGTCGGTCCAGCCGTTGAAGGCGCCGGCTCAAGAACCATTGCTGGGTTGAACGAGGGGGCGACCGTCGAACCCTCATCTGGCGTCCTGCGGTCCAGTCTCGAAATACGATATCCCGCCGCCAGAGGCGGCGCGCAGCCCGGAATACGCCTCGCGTATAGTTCGGCAGCCGGCGCCAGAGACGCTGGGTTGGGTTGGGGCCTGGAGCTTCCTTCGATCGAGCGGCACCTCACGACAAGCAGTCTGCCAACCTATAACGACCCGCCGCCGGAAGGCGCCAACCCCGATTTCGCGACGCGGCAGCATTTGATGCAAGCGATGTCGAGTTTCGACTTCGCCGGGCAATTGCTTGTGCCCATATGCGAGGTGAAATCGATCGTGTTTCCCTGTGATGTGACGGAAGCATCCAGTTTCCCCGAATGGGCCGAAAAGGGGTGGATCTACTTTCGTCTAAGAGTGGACAACCTGCACGCCAGAATCTTCTGGTCGCCAGACCGCCGGACGTGGCGCGTTCAGTTGCGCGGCGGTGAGGTGCTCGAGTTCGGGCGGCCTATTGCGCTGGGGTATTTGTCGAAGCCGACCGAAGGCGTCGATGTAGACCAATACTTCGGTCATCCTTCGGGAAGCCCATTCGGCCAGGTTTACGCGCTCAGGCACGATTTCCGCTGGAACCTGACGCGGCGCTTCGATCCGTCGCCGGACGGCGGTGAACCCAACAACGTCGTTGTCTATCGTTGGGGATATGAGTACTTCCTATCTTATCTGACGGATGTCTACTACTCGCCGCCGGCCCGGCAACGCGGTCACGTGCAACACGGCGATCGGCTGACACTAGATTCGTTTGCGCACCATATTCGCCTGGAATGGCGCGTCGACTCGCCGTCATGGACCAACACCCCTGTTTGGCGGGCCCGACCGGATCACATCCTCACGGGAATCGATGTCTCCAGCAAATCCTTCATCGACCCGGACGCGCCGAGGGCGTTGGTGCGCCGGTACCATCTGACATACATTTGGCCGAACAATCGCTCGCTTCTCGCCAAGTTCGAGGAGGAGGGGCGCTGCGGCAGCCCGGTGCACGAAAAGGCCAATCAAACCTTGCCGGCAACCAACTGCCCCCGGTTGCCTCCAGTCTCACTGCGATACTCGGAGATGGGCGCCAACCGGTTGCCTCAGTGGCTCACCGCGACGAATGGCGGCGAGTTCCCGTTGCCGCCGTCTCGAAAAACGTCCGATCTGGTCCCGCTGGATGTAAACGCCGACGGACTGCCCGACCTGGTGCGTGTATTTCCCCAGGTTTCGTTGCCGGGGGGCGGCGGCAATCGGCCGACGCTCTATCTGAACGACGGCGTTTCGTACCAGCCGTCAACGCTGAAGAACCATTGGCTGGAATTCACCAGGGATGGCTACACGCTCACGGGAGATTTCGTCTCGACGGGCGAACTGTCGACATGGTGGTATCTTCCGTCGCGCGCCCAGCCCGCGTCGATCGGGGAAGGCCCAACGGTTGCCGTCGCCAAGCCGGACAACGATGGGTGGGCGTGGAAATCCGTCGCCTCACCTCCGTTCAACCTCAATCCCTATTTGAATTTGAAGGCGGTCGGAGACATCAACGGCGATGGCCTCGTCGATTTTCTCGACTACAGCGCGGATGGGCATTGGGATGGCGTCATCTGCAGCGGCTTCGTTCCCTGCCCGACCTTTGAATTGTCGAGCGGCTATAGAAGCAATACCGGCGTCGTCGGATTCGAGAACGCCTCCGGTTGGGTTGTGCCGTCTCGCAAAGTGTTGAAGAGCCCGTGGCCCGATGGCAGTCGAATAGTGGAATTGGCCGACATGGACGGCGACGGCCTCTCCGATCTCGTCATCATCGGCCCCTTTGACGTTTTCTATTGGCCTAGTGACGGTCGCGGCTCCTTTACGACGTGCCGTGGCGTCGGGTGCCAGATCGACTCCGACGAAGACTGCGTGCATTTGGGCTGGGGCAGCAGCGCCGCAGTGTCGCCCAAACACATCCGTCTCGCAGATGTCAACGGCGACGGTTACGCCGATCTCATCAACTGGGACCGGGACGGATTGCAGATACGCTTCAACCGCCAGGGCGATTGGTTTGAACAGCCATTCCGTGTCTCCGGAAGTTCGTTCTCATCGGACTGGGCGAAGGCTTATGACGCCGAAGCCATCACCATCAACTTTGCCGACATGAACGGCAATGGCATCACCGACCTCGTCGTCACCGCGGGCTCCAAGATCGAGACGCTCGATCTTCACAGCTTTAAGCCTCCGATGGACATTTTCGCGCCGGACGCCTTTGCGTCGCGCCCGGGTCTGCTTATCGAAATCGACAATGGCCTGGGCGCGCGCACGCGCATTGCCTACAAAAGCACGGCTGAGATGGCCTGGGAACACATACTGGCGGGCAACCCATGGCCCAACCCGATGCCGCAGGTACTGCACGTCGTCAATCGAATCACGCAGATCAGCGACGTGCCCAATACACCAGCGCTTCGGACCTATTTCTCCTATGAAGATCCGGCCTGGGATGGTTGGCGGCGACGCCTTGTTGGATTTCGAAGAGTGACGGCGCGGCGCGGCGAGGAGCCCGCGCTCAGCGTTTCGCAGACATTCTATATTCCGCAATGCCCGAACAACTTTTGCGGCTCGACCGCCGCGGCGTTCACGACCGCGCAGACGGCGACAGGCATGCCGCTCACGACCGAGACCTTCGATGACGCCGGCCACTATCTCTCAACCGTTTCCCATTCCTGGGTCATATCGAACGTGATGAACGGACTCGGGGGGACGGTGCAGGCGGTGAACCTGGGGAGCACGGACACGCGACTGTACGATACGTCCGATTGGCAGCCCTACAAGGGCCAAACAGCACAAGCCATTCGAATTAGCGACTCCGTCGTTTTTCGGTACAAGGTGCCAATTCGTTCGCGCAAGAGCGTGCTGCTGCGCGAAACGGCTCAGTACGACGCGTATGGAGATATGATCGAACATGTGGATCTGGGGCGCATACACGAGGACGGTACGCCGATAGACAATCCCATTATTACCGATATCACCATGCGCCCACCGCACCCAAGCTGGCGCTTTGTCCCCGAACGAGTTTTCGTACGGCCGTTTCCAAACCGGCCCGGCGTCCCAACAGATCAGCCTCGGATCCTATTTTACGAGCAGGACGATGCAGGGCGAGTTCAATCGGTCAGCATGGCATTGTCGGGCACCCTTCCCCTGCAACGCCATCACGAAGACCCCAACGGAGCGGTCGCGCCTCCCCCGCAGGATGCGGCATACGATTCCGTCGCTCTTATCGCGGTGTACACGTACGACCGGTTTGACAACATCGTAAAGGTCGAGGGGCCATCGGGCCGCTGCACGGGGTTGGAATACGATTGGCAGTTCGCCCAGCTCCCGATAGCGCAGCGTGTTTACAGGAAGGGCTGCGGCGAGGACCAGATCACCAGCACCCTTTCATGGGACCGCGGATTGGAACTCACGGTCCGGGGACGGGCGGCAACGGGCGCAAGCTTCACGATGGCCTATGACGGTTTTGGTCGCCTCGTCGAAACGCACGCGCCCGATCCGGTTACGGGATTTCCATCGGCCGCGCCCACGATAAGGCTGCAGTATCTGGACTCCGCGGGCGGTCCGGTCCAACGCGTTCGGGCGGAGCGGCGAATGAGCGCGTCGGACACAAGCGTAGCCTGGTACTACGCCGATGGCTTTGGGCGCAGCCTGCTGATGCTCTCCCAAGCCGATCCGGCAAAGGGTGACGGAGGTGCATGGGTCGCCAGCGGCTTTCCTCTTTTGTCGAAGGGCGGCCAGATCATCGGCGCCTATGAGCCCTGGTTCTACAACGGTGACCCAGCCAATCACCCGCTGAATCCTCTCAGCACCGCTGTGCGGAAGATTGTGAACGACAATTTCGGCCGCGTCGTCGAACTTCGGCACGCTGACGGGACGCTGGCGGTAAGGCGGACATATCGTCCTCTGGGCATTGAGACCCAGGACGCGGCCGGCCGCTGGGCGGATGTTCAAGCGGATGGCCATGGTCAGGTCATCGTGCGGAGCAGGCGGCTGAACGGACGGTTGCTGTCGATGACTACGGACTATCTGGTCGGCGGCGAGCCCGCGCGGGTCATGCAGCGGGGATATCGCACCTCTTTCGGCGGTCCGAGCATAGTTCGATGGATGCAGTACGACTCGATGGGCCATATGGTCCTGAATGCCGAGCCCAACTCGACAACGGGCTTCGTCGCCGATCCTTCCAAGGCCGGCGACATGAAGGCTTGGCGCTACGCATACAACTGGGCGGGCCAGGTGGTCGGCACGAGCGATGCCCGCGGATGCGGTTCAAACCTTCGCTATGATCGCGTCGGCAGGCCCGTCGGGGAAGACTGGTCGCCTTGCCTGCGCGCGCAGCAGGCGTACTCGCCGGCGGATTTCATCACCGGTGACGGCACCGAGGTGTTTCACCGTTATGACGTTCCCGAACCCGGGCAGACCGTCAGCGGACCCCTGGGAGCAAATATCTACACGGGGCGCCTGGTCTCGACGCGCGACAGAGTTTCCCACAATCGATTTGACTACGACGCACAGGGCCGGCTTGTCGCCTACGAACGGCGCCTTGCCCCCCCAGGGCCTGCCGAGCCCGCCCTCGCCTCGCGGTATGTCGGCAACTGGTTTCGCACGGCGGCGACCTACGACGAAGGAAGCCGTGCGGTGCGCGTGTCCACCGGCGCCATCTCACCGGCCCTCATGGGCGGCGACGGCAAGAGCGAATTGTCATTCGACTACAGCGCGCGCGGGTCGTTGGTCTCGGTGGGCGGCAGCTACGGCGCCCTGCTTGCGGCCGCCAGATATGATGCGGCCGGGCGTCCCCAGATGATGCAGCTCGGTGACTTGGCCGGCACAGCCATCTCATTTCAGTATGACTCGATCGATCGCATCGCGTCGTCGCGGGTTTCGCGCTCCGCGCCCTCGCTCTGGACCTTGGGGGCGCCGGGCTACACGCCGCCCAGTCCGCAAGACTCCCCAACAACGCAGGAGGTACTCGATGATCGCGAGTACCATTTTGATACCGCTGGCGAACTGCAAGCCATCATCGACAAGCGATCCCCCGAGTATTGGCCCGTCGGCGCCAAGCCGGTCACGCGCACCTTCCAGAACGACCAAATGGGTCGATTGGTCGGTGCGACATATACTTATCCGGGCCTATCCGGAGAGCCATCTACGATGGCCCCTCCGGGACCGGACGGTTCTAAAATTGATGCGGCTAAACGGCCGCTCTGGCAGTACTGGGCTTATGACGCATGGGGGAGCCCGACAAAATCGACGGACGATGCCGGCGCATTCTTCGCGCGATCACTGGGCTCCGTTACCACCGGCTCCTTTTCAGCAGGGCCAAACCAAATTCGTTCGGCCGATGGCGGGGCGCTTCAGGCCGGTTACGACGGTGCGGGCAATCTCGCAGACCTCACTGTCGTGCAGGCCGATTGCGCAAATCCGGCCGGACTATGTACGCACCGTTTCATCTATGACTGGGACGAGATCGGTCAACTCGCACGCGCGCGCCGCTGGGACTATCAGACGTCAGTTTCGGGAAACTCTTCCACGGTGCCGACGGCTGCTCCGGCCTTCGATGCGAAGTATCAATACGACGCCGGTGGCACACGTGTCGTCCGCGATGTTTCGGTGGCCGCCGGGCCGCCGCAATACACCGTATGGCCGCTGCCCACGTTGCGACTCGAGAATGCCGGATTCGCCTTGTCGTCGGGCTACCAGCGCGATGCCTCGACAGAGGTCGTCGAGCTTGTCGGTTTGGGCCGGGTGATCGCGCGACCGGGACTTCCCGGTCAAACCTCACAGCATGTCCTGCTCGCGGTCGGGGACCACCTCGGTTCAACCAGTTCCGTGATCGACAAGGCGACGAGTGAGCTGGTGGAACAGCTAACATATCTCCCCTTCGGCGGTGTGGAAACTGACTATCGTCCCGCGCGTTGGGGCAACATTCCGACTTCCGACAGGTTTACCGGCAAGGAAAGCGACGACGCCGTAGGCCTGACATATTTCGGAGCACGATGGTATCACGCCGCCCTAGGTCGCTGGATCTCGCCCGATCCCATGACCGTTCATGCCCTGTCGTCCGATCCAGATCCCTATTCCTACGTTTCCGGCCAGGTGACGCGTGCGATTGACCCCGATGGTCTTCAGGCGTGCATCGGAATGGAATGGTATGGGGCGTGCGCCGGCGGGGCCGGAGCTTCAGGTGGAGGCGTTGTCCAGATCGGGTCCGGAGACGGAAGCTCGTCAGCGCGCTCGCCGTCGCGGGCAACGCCGATGCGCTCGCCCGATCGTGCACCCGCGCCATCGAACGGCGGCTGGCTTGCACAGGCCGGCAATGTGGCCCATTCGATCCTGCTGAACACGCCGATATACGCCACTGCCAGGCTGATAGCCGATCCAGGAAAAACGATCGAAGAACTCGTGTTGCAGCGCGCCGAGCTCGTGGCCGGTGTTCTTGGGATGAATTATTCTTCCGTGCACGGGCCAATCAAGCATCGCGATGACATCGATGCCGAGGCTGGGATCGTTGCGGCCTCGTTGGTTTCCGGGCCTGGAGGTCTTGGTCGACTGGGACAAATCGAATCGACGATGGCGCGTGCCGCGGCACGGGAGGCGGAGTTTGCTGAGATTGCTGCGCCGGCTGCGGGCGCGCGAAATTTAACGGCGGTTGGCGACAACTTCGGCACCTACGCCAGTTCCGCACAACCGGAGCCGGGGTACTACGACGCCATTGCGCACGGCACCGAAGATGAGTTGTTCGCTTCCCCAGGCGGACCGGCGATGAGCTACACAAGGGTCGCGACTGCAATCTTCGCCGACCCGCAGTATACGGGTGGACCAATCCGGCTGGTCGCTTGCAGCGCCGGGGCATGCTCCGGAACCGCCGCGCAGACTCTATCGAACTTCATGGGCGTGCCGGTGCTGGCGCCGAGCACCGAGGTGTGGGCGTTTCCCAGCGGCAAATTGCTCCTGGGCAACGGAACGCCCGTGAATACAAGGCCAGGGACATGGCACCTGTATATGCCCAATTTGGGTCGCTAGCGAAATGTCGAAAAATATCGGGCTGCGGCGAACTGCTCTATAAGACTTCTACTGCTTGGCCTTCCAAAGTCTTCCGCCACATAGCCGACTGGAAGTTCAGGCAACGGTTGGGGCTTTGTTCTCGAATGGAAGCTCGTGTCAGAGCAAAGTTTTGCTCCGATTGAGCCCTGCACCAGTCCGTTTCCCCAAAACTCCCAACCTCCACCCGCCGACGCGAATGACGCCGATTGCGGCGGTATTGGGCGCATTGCCGGTCTTCGGCCTCGGGCCGTTGCGATAGATTCCGCCCCGTTCCGCATCCCATCGGACGTCATCGCCGAAAAGGCGAAGCCATGCACCGCTCGGCTCCACAACCCCGCCGTCATCGCCCGCAAGCAGCTCTTCCTCACCGACGCGTTCGTGCAGGCTGCCGGTCACGGCGGCGCCATAGTTCAGCGCCATCGACGGAAGCGCGGCGTCGCGCGAGACCTCCGGACGGCAGTCCGGCGTCACGGGAGGTGGCGGCGGTGATGTTGGCGGAGGCTGCACCGGCGGCGATCTCCACTTAGTTATGACCCAGTGTTTCTCTACAATCTATAGCTCCAGCGCGAGCGGCCTTCGCGCGGCCGTATCGTTTTGGGACGCCGTTCCCGATCGAATGACGCCGATCCCGGCCCGACGCCATGGGAGCCTCAATCCTTGTTCGTGAAAGCCGCGCGCCGCGATTGCCTGGGCGCATGGCCATAGAATCTCTTGAAGGCGTGCGCGAAGTTCGCCGGGTAGGTGTAGCCCGTCGCATAGGCAATTTCGGAAATGCTGAGTCTGGTGCTGGCCAGAAGTTCGCTTCCCCGCTCCATCCGCGTCTTGATGATGAAATCGCTGATCGTTATGTGGAAAACGGCCTTGAAGGCCGCCTTCAGCTTCGTCTGATTGAATCCGACCTGGCGGGCGAGCGCCGATGTCCGCGGCGGCGCGCGGAACTGGTCGGAAAGGATGTCGCGGGCCTCATAAAGCCGGTTTACGTCGCGCACCGACAGGACGGGAAAGGAAACGCGGGGCGCCGCCAATCCTCCGACGACCGAGCAAGCGATCTCGCGGCTCTTGGCGTCGAGATAGGCATTGCGCAGCCGCCACGGAAAATGCCCGTTGGAGCGGAACATGTCGTTTGCGGCGCGCAGCAGGTCCGGGCCCAATGGCGCGATCGCGCTTTGCGGCGCACCCGAGGTTCGAGCGAAAACATAATTGAGCGGCTGCGGCAGCTCGCTGGCGGGGATTCCGATGTTTTCCGTGAAGAACGCGGGCGTGCAGTGCAGCACCAGCAGCCGGGTGGCCAGCCCGCCGGTGAGAATGTAGGAGCTCGCGACCTCTCCGGGATAGACCTCCAGATAGGCACCCGCGCCGTCGATGGCAAGGTCGCTACCGACGGCCTTCAGGCCCCCCGAAAGCAGGATGCGCAGCTTGATCATGCGATCTCCCGGCACGAGGATTTCGCGATCCTTTTCGTAGATCGCATCGATCATCAGAACGAAGAGATTGGGGGAGACACGAAGAAGATCGATGACGCCCTGGCCCTCGGGCGGCGAAAGCCTGATGCGAACGCCGGTTACCGGGTGCTGGCGTCCGTCGCGGAAAGCAATGGGCTCGACCAGCGCCTTGTCGAGGTCGGCGAGGCTGGCGTCTATGCTGGCCGCCGGCAAAAGCCGCCACAGCGAACCGTCCGTATCGCGCTCGTAAGCCCCCAGCATTTCCCTATCATGCCGAGGGGACGGACGGGGTCAATCAGGTTTCGGCCAGGATCATCCGCTCCAATTGAGCGGATGGCAGCCAGCGTCCGGCCACCGCGACGCCCGCTTGCCGGCGCAGGGCTGAAATATCCGCGCGGGGATCGCCCTCCAGCAGAAGCAGATCCGCCCGTTTTCCGGGTGCGATCGTGCCGCCGCTGTCGTCGCCGAGGAAGCGGGCGGCCGCGACCGTCGCCGTGCGCAAGGCCCGCCACGGCGAAAGGCCGGCCTCGACCATGAGTTCGAGTTCTCGCAGCAGCGAGCGGCCCGGTACGAGGCGGCAACCGGGACAATCGCTGCCCGCCAGGATCCCGGCTCCGACGTCATCGAGCGCCTTCAGCATCGCGCCGCGTGCGGCGAAGCCGTCGCGAATGATCTGCCGCTGCTCGCCGCTGAAGAGATGCTCGAGCCAGTTCTTCTCCAGGTCGTCCCGCAGCCAGACCGGCATCGGCGCGTCCTCTATGGCCGCAGCCTCGGCCATCTCAGCATCGGTTCGCAGATTGCGTTCGATGACCAGCGTGGGCACGTTCCAGGTTCCCGCCTCGGCCGTCTGCTCCGCAAGCTCGGCGACGCGCTGCGGCGTCGCGTAAAGCCAGCCCTCGAAGCGCTTGGGCTTGTCGCCGCCCGCCCGCGTGTCGATGGCGAAGTCGTAGGAGCGGAAATGCTCGATGGAATCCTGCTTTGCCGCGAGCGCTCCCCTGAGACCCTTCTGAAACGCGACATGACCCACCACGGGAATGCCGACCGCGCGGGCGGTCGCGATGATCATATCGTAGACCGGCGCGTCTATATCGTTATAGACCTTGATGAAGTCGTAGCCCGCGCGATGATGCGCGATCACGGCGTCGCGCGCTTCTTCCGGGGTTTGCACGAGCTGGCCGAACTCGGCGATCTCCGGAAATGTGAAGCGCGTCTCCAGGATCGGGCTGCAGCACAGGATGCGCGGACCCAAGGTGTCGCCGGCCGCGACCTCGGCGCGAAGCGCCAGATGCATAGGCGTGCCGGCCATGTTGCGCACCGTCGTAATGCCGCTCGACAGGAAGACGAGCAGGAACTGGCGGGCGCGGCGCATCGCCTCGATCTCGTTCAGTGCGGGTCCCGGGCCGGAGGGCGAGATGTGGACATGCATGTCGCAGAGGCCGGGGATCAGATATTTGCCGCGCGCGTCGACAACGAGCGCATCGTGGGGAATTTCGATCGCGTCGCTCGGCCCCAGGGCGGCGATGCGCCCGTCGCGGACGACCACGGTCCGGTCTTCCAGGGCCACATCGCGGTCCATCGGCAGGACGGTTGCGTGGCGGAAAGCGAAAGCGGCGTTCGGCATACGGGTTCCGGGGTAGCGGCCACGCATGATAGCGGGGCAGGGCGGGCGGATGTGTGCAAAGCGACGGATTTCCTGTGCGCCCCGGCAAGACTGTTTTGCGCCCCTTGAGCCCGGCCGATGCCCCGGAAATGCTCAATGCTGGAGGGCGCATGCACGTCAGCGGAACGCGAGCACTGGACCATTTCGTGATCACGGTTCGCGATCTCGGAAAGTCGGGCGCGGCCTGGACTGCGATGGGGTTCCGCGTCCTGCCCAAGATGCGCCATGTGACGGCCGGCTGCGCCAATCGCGTCATGCAGTTCCGCCGCACCTATCTGGAATTGCTCGGCGACATCGAATTGATGCTGGAGATGTATCGCGGCCACTATCTCGGCCGGTTCGCCTATGGCGAAGGCTTGGCGAACATCTGCTTCACCGCAAACGACCTGGAGGCCGACCGGGCGGCGGTCGAGGCCGAAGGCATAAGATGCGGCCCGGTGACCAGCGCGCGCCGCGCCGTCGTGATGCCGGACGGCTCGTCGGAGGATACGGACAGCGACTTCTTCTATCCCTGGCGCGACGGCCGCCCCTACATGTCGCCGTTCCTCGCGGTCCACCGCAAGCCCGAGATCATCTTCGTGCCGGAATATGCCGTGCACCCCAACACCGCACAGGATGTCGTCGGCATCATCTGCCAGTCGATCGACCCAGGCGCGGATGCCGCCTTCTTCGCGATGATGTCGGGGGCCGATCTGCTGGAGATCGACGGCGGCATGCGGGTGGCGCTGGCACAAGGCGATGTGGTGGACATTCTCACGCCGGCGGCGCTTCGGGCACGCTTCGGCGCGGTGCTTCCCGCCAACACCGCGGATGCACCGGGGATCGGAGTCGGGCTAACGATTCGGGTCGGCTCCCTCGCCGCCTGCCGCGCCGCCCTGCGGGTGGAGGCTTCGATCATCGAGGGGGCGCTGGTGGTGCCGGCCGCGACGGCCTCCGGCGCTTTCCTGCGCTTCGTCGAGGGCTGAGGATGGAAGCGAAATTCGGCTCCCTGGCAGAATTGCAGGCGACCTTGGACGCGACGCCGCTGCATCGCTGGCTGGGATTTCGCGTCGAGGCCTTCGACACAGCACTGGGGACGCTTGTCCTCGCGGCGCCGAGCGGGGGCCACGCCGCGCGCTTCGACGGGGCCGGCCAGGCGCATGGGGGCGCGATCGCGACCCTGATCGATTCCTGCGCGACCTTTGCCTGTTCGAGCATGCTCGGCCGCCCCGTACCGACCATGAACCTGCGCGTCGACTATCTGCGCCCTGCCGCCGGCGAGGTCATGACCGCCACGGCGCATGTCCGCCGTTCGGGCCGGACGGCGGCGCTGGTCGATGTCGACGTCCTGTCGGACGGCAAGCTGGTCGCGGTCGGACGCTGCGTCCAGGCGAGCGGTGCATGAGCCCCCAAACGATGCGCGCCGTGCTGACGACGGCGCATGGCGGCCGGGAGGTCCTGAAGGCGGTCCGCGACTACGCCGTGCCGCGCGCCGGCAGCGGGCAGGTGGTCGTGGCCGTGGCAGCGACCGCACTTAACTTTCACGACATCTTCACGCGCCGTGGCATGCCGGGCATCAAGATCGCTCTGCCGGTCGTCGTCGGCTCAGACATCGCCGGCACGATCGCGGAGATCGGCGATGAGGTCGACGGCTGGAAAATCGGGGATCCGGTTCTGATCAATCCGATCCTGCGCGACGGCCGCGTCGGCATGATCGGCGAAACCGCCGACGGCGGACGGGCGGAGTATGTCGCGGTGTCGGCGGCGCAATTGCTGCGGGTTCCCGGCACGGTGTCGCTGGCGGATGCGGCCGCGCTGCCGCTGGCCTATGGCACGGCGCACCGCATGCTCTTCAAGCGGGGCAAGCTGCACGGCGGCGAGACGATATTGGTGCTGGGCGCCAGCGGCGGCGTCGGCGCCGCCTGCGTGCAGCTTGCCAAGATGACGGGCGCGACGGTGATCGCCTGCGCCTCTACGCCTTCCAAGCTGGCGCGTCTGAGAGAAGCCGGCGCGGATCATCTGATCGACTATTCGGCGCAGTCATTTTTCGCGGGCGTCAAGGAGATCGTCGGCAAGCCGCGGCTGAGCGGCGAAGGCGGCGTCGACGTCGCGGTGAATTTCACCGGCGGCGACACCTGGGAAGAGACGCAACGTTGCGTGAAACAGTGCGGGCGCATCCTGACCTGCGGCGCGACCGCCGGCTATGCCGTGCGGCAGGACATGCGGTTCCTCTGGACCTTCGAGCACGACGTGCTCGGCTCCAACGGCTGGAGCGACGACGATCTCGTCGCGCTTATGGATCTGATCGCGGCCGGACGCTTCCGCCCGCTGATCGACAGGGTCCTGCCGCTGGAAGATGCCCGGGAAGCCGAAAGGCTGCTCGAGGATCGCGAAGTCGTCGGCAAGGTGCTGCTCAGTCCATGACGGCGTCCCCCAGCGGCAATCTCGGCGACATCGTCAAGACGGATGGCGCCGGCTATCTCGACCAGCGCGACGGCCGGCTCCACGCGCCGGCTAAGATCGACCGCCTCGCGGCGCGGCTGGCCGCTGGGACCGTCGCACGCGGCTGGCGCCGCGGGGATCGCGTCGCGATCCTGGCGGAGAACGGTATCCCCTTCACCATCGCCTATCTCGGGCTGATGCGGGCGGGACTCGTACCGGTGCCGGTCAACTACCGGCTCACGCCCGAAACCGTCGCCTATATCCTGCGCGACTGCGGCGCGGTTGCCGTCCTCCACGACGCCGCGCGCGCGGCGATGCTGCCGGACGGGGTGGAAGCGATCGACATCACCTCAGGGGTCGACACGTTGCTGGCCGAGCGGCCAACGGCGCCGATTGTGCCGGTGCCCGGCGAGATCGCCGAGATCCTCTACACCTCGGGCTCGACGGGACGGCCCAAGGGCGTGCCGCTGTCGCATGACGGCCAGCTCTGGGCGCTCGACCGGTTTCTGGCGATTTCCTCGCATGCCGCCGAGCGCACGGTCATCAGCGCGCCCGCCTACCATATGAACGGCCTGTTCTTCACCACGGTGTCGCTGGCGCTCGGCTATTTCGCCGTCTCGATGCCGCGCTTCGATGCGCGCGGCTATCTGGAAGCCGCGGCGGAGCATCGCTGCACGATCCTGTCGGGGATACCGACGATGTTCGCGCTGATGGCGCGCGAGCGCGACCTGCTGGCCCGGCTCGACCTCACCAGCGTGAAGGACATCGTCATCGGCAGCGCCCCCTTGACCCAGGCGCTGATCGACCGCGTGAAGGCGATCTTTCCAGCGGCCGCGATCCGCAACAGCTATGGCACGACGGAAACGGGGCCTGCGATGTTCGGTCCGCATCCGCAAGGGCTGGCGCGTCCGCCGCTCGCGCTCGGCTATCCCTATCCGGATGTCGAATGGCGGCTGGTCGGCGGCGCCTCGCCGAACGAAGGCATGCTCGAGACGCGCACCCCGGCGACGCTCGCGGGCTATCTGAATCTGCCTGGCGTCAGCGCCGAGCGGCTGCGGGACGGGTGGTATGCGACCGGCGATGTGCTGCGCCGCGACGCCCAGGGCTTCTTCCATTTCATCGGCCGCGGCGACGACATGTTCGTCTGCGGCGGGGAGAACGTCTATCCGGGCGAGGTCGAGAAGATGCTGGAGCGCCATCCCGCCGTCCTGGAAGCGGCGGTCGTGGCGACGGAGGACGAGATCAAGGGTGCGATCCCGGTCGCGTTCATCGTCTGCGCCCCCGGCAAGACGGTCGACGCGGGCGAGCTCAAGCAGTTCGCGCTGGCCAATGGCCCGGCCTACAGCCATCCGCGCGCCTTCGCCTTCCTGGACAAGATGCCGGTGAACGGCGCGCACAAGGTCGACCGCGGCGTGCTCAAGCCGCAGGCGGCGCGGCTGGTGGCCGAACTCGGCCGTTAGAGCGTGTTCTTGTGGAAGGCGCCGGCTTTCATGATGACGCTGAGCGTGCGTCCGTCCGCCGCCAGCAGCGCGATGTCCTTCAAGGGATTGCCGTCGACCACCACGAGATCGGCATAGGCGTCCGGCGCGATGCAGCCGAGTTTGCCGTCCATGTCCAGGATCTCGGCGCCGATGCCGGTGGCGGAGCGCAGGATCTCGACCGGTGTCAGCACCTGGGCGCGCAGCGTGAACTCGGTGCATTGCCGGCTCTGCTGCGGTCCGAACAGATCCGTGCCCAGACCCATCTTCACGCCGGCGGCGCGCATGTGTTCCAGTCCGCGCAGGATGAACGGGAACACCGTCTCCATCTTGGCGAGGCTGACCGCGGGCAGGCCCAATGCCTTGCCGGTCTCCATCATCGCGAAGCACACCGCGAGCGTGGGAACGGCGTAGGTGCCGCGGGCGGCGAGCAACGCCGCGGTCTCCGCGTCGATCATCGTGGCATGTTCGATAGAGCGCACGCCGAGTTCGGCACAGCGCCTTATCGCCGCCGCGGGATGGCAATGCGCCATGACATAGGCGCCGTGGCGCTGGCATTCCGCCACGGCGGTCGCGATCTCGGCGTCCGTGAACTGCATTCGCTCGAGCGGGTCGGAGAGGCTGGCAACGCCGCCGGAGGCGACGATCTTGATCTGATGGGCGCCGCGGCGCAGTTCCTCGCGCACCGCCTGGCGCACGGCATCGGGGCTGTCCACCAGCACCGAGAAGCTGTCGTCGTGATGCAGTGCGCCGCAGCCGCAGCCGAGGTCATCCGGGGCGCGGAAATCGGCGTGGCCGCCGGTTTGCGACAGGATGCGGCCGGAATGGAACAGGCGCGGGCCGGGAATGACGCCGTCGGCCACCGCCATCGCCAGTCCGATATCGGCGCCGCCGGCGTCGCGCAATGTGGTGAAGCCGCGGTCCAGGCTCTTGGCAAGCGCCGCGGCCGCGAACGCGGCGAGATAGGATTTGGGGCGCTTGACCGTGCGCCCGATGTTCACATCGGCAAGCAGCAGATGGACGTGGCAGTCGATCAGGCCCGGCATCAGGGTGCGGCCGCGCAGGTCGAGCCGCAGGTCGGCGGCACCCTTGACCGGGACGGCGCTGACCTCGCGGACCAGCCCGCCTTCCACCACGACATGATGGTTCTCGAGCAGCTCGGCGGAGTGACCATCGAAGACCGAAGCGTTCTCGAAGACGGTGATCGTCATGCGTACCCGATGTCGAGGATGAGGCCGCACGCCTCCTGGGCCGGAATCCGCTTCCGCGGTGTCGTGGCCGAGACGGAAGCGGCGATGAGGCGCGAGGCTTCGCCGTTGCCCGGCGAGCCGTAGTCGCGGGCCGATGCGTCGTCCGACACGATCTCGATCTGGCCGAGCGGCAACTGCGCCCGAAGTCCGTTTGCGGTGTCCGCCACGCCGGCTTCGCCGCAGAGCGCCGTCAGCAAAGGCCGGAAGGCGGCCGGCCGGGCGGCCGCGACGGTGACGCCGGTCAGGTCGGCCGCGCGGTTGGCGTGGCGCTGCCATTCCTTGATCCAGACGACCTCCGGGACGTGCTGCTGGCTCATGAAGAGCACGAACGGCATCTCCTTGGGACCGCCGATGATGACCGTGTTGAACCGCGCCAGGCCTGTCGAACCGTCGGGCAGGGGGACGGGCCGGCTGCCGCCGCCGATCTCGCCCATGACCAGACCGGCCGCCGCCAGCCGGTCGCGGTCGCGCGCGATGTCCTCGGAGTTGAGCGCGATGCCGAACGGCCCCGGCCCGTGGCTTGCCAGCCGGTCGCGGATCAGGAAGCCCGGACCGCTCAGCTCGTCGGGGGCGACGATGCCGACGAGCTCGATGAAATTGTTCCCGAACAGGACGATGCGGTTCGCCGTCCCGAACCCCGCATGGCGCATCTGTGGCGCCACCGTGAACCCGATCCGCTCATAGTCCGCCGCGGCCGCGTCCAGATCGCGGACGAGGACCATGAGGTGATCGAGTCCAAGGCTAGGCGCCGCCAAATGCGTTTCTCCCGCTCAGTCGAAATGCGCGCCGATTTCGATGCCGAAGGTGCGCGGCGGCGCCCACTGGTAGAGGAGGCCGACCAGCGGATCTTGCCGGATCATGGTCTGGGCGTACAGCTTGTCGGTCAGGTTGTTGCCGAACACGGCGACGTACCAATTCGAGTCGGTGATATCGAACTGCGCCCGCGCATTGAAGACCGAATAGGGCTTCTGCGCGGTCACCGGATCGGCGAACGAATTGAAGTAGACGAGGGACTGGTGGTGCAGCTCGCCACGTAGCGTCAGATTGCCGTGCGACGCGACCGGGAAGGTGTAGGACGCCGCGAAATTGACCGAGAATTTCGGCCCCTGCGGCATCTGCTGGCCGGCCCGGTTGGGATCGGCGAGCGGGTTGTTGGGATCGACCGAGATGAAATCGTCGAAATGCGCGTCCAGATACTCGAAATTGCCTTCGAGAGTCAGCGCGTCGACGGGCACAAGGATCAAGCCGAGATCGACGCCGCGGATCGTCGCCGAAGCCGCGTTGATCACGATCGGGAAGGCGCCCGTCGGCGCGCCCGGCGCCAGCGTGTTCACCTGGATGTTCTTGTAGTCGTACCAGAACAGCGAGCCGTTGAGCTGCGCGCGACCCTGCCAGAACGTGCCTTTCTCGCCGATTTCGAATGCCCAGAGTTTCTCGGGATTGAACGCGGACTGGAACGCGGTGGAATTGAAGCCGCCCGCCTTGAAGCCCTCGGACGCCGAAGCGTAGAACATCACGTCCTCGGACAGATCGTATTGCAGCGTGAAGCTCGGCGTCGCGGAGTCCCAGCTCTTGGACGTATTGTCGACCAGGACCGCCGAGCCCCCGAGTGCTGCCAGAGGATCGACGATGGTCTGCAGGTAGTGCTGCGTGCGCGTCTCGTAGGAATAACGCAGGCCGGCGACGAGCTTCAGCCGGTCGTTGAAATGATAGGTGCCTTGCACATAGGCGGCGTAGGCATTGGTCGTCACGCTGGCGCCCGGACGGCTCGACGCCATGAACGCCGGAATGCCGATGTTGAGCTCCTGGAAGCCGCCTTCGTTGAGATAGTTGGCGCCCAGGACCCATTCGAAACCGTCGGACGGCGCCGAGCTCAGCTGAACGTCCTGGGTGAAGGTGTTCGAGCGCAGCACGGGGAAATTGTTGGCGAAGGCAAAGTCGGTGCCGTCCAGGTCGAGACCCTCTTTCAGCCCGACATGGCGATAGCCGGTGATGGCGGTCAGCGTTCCGATCCCGGTATCCCAGGTGATCCGGCTCGAGACGCCCAGCGAAGTGCCATGCTCGAAGTCCGCCACGTCATGGGTCACTTCGCGCCGGTTGGCCGGCACGGTGCCGCCCATGATGATGCCCAGATTGACGCAGCAGGTCGGATCCGGCCAGTTCGCCAGCCCGTTCGAGTCGCTCTGCGTCATGTAGTCCGCGATCACCACCCAACTGAAATCCTCAGTGGGGCGATAGGCCAGCGAGACGCGGCCCGCCTGCACGTCGAGATCGTCGATCCGGGTGTTGAGGAAGATGTTCTTGCTGTAACCGTCGCGCGTCGAACTCATGCCGGCGATGCGAAGGGCGAAATCGTCGCTGAGGGGAATGTTCACGTCGCCGCGCACGCGCACGGCGTTGAAGTTGCCGTAGCTCGCGTCGACATCGGCGGAAAATTCGTTGGTCGGCGTGCGCGAGAAGATGCGCACCGCGCCGCCGGTCACGTTGCGGCCGAACAGCGTGCTCTGCGGCCCCTTCACGATCTCGACGCGGTCGACGTCGTAGAAGTTCTGGATCGAGCCTACCGGGCGGGCCTGATAGACGTCGTCGACGAAGATCGCCACGCTCGAATCCGAGCTGACGCTCACCAGATCGCTGCCGATGCCGCGGATATAGGGCTGACCGAAGGCGGTGTTCGTCTTGATGACGAAGCCGGGGGTCTTGTTCTGCAGGTCCATCGTGCTCTTGACGCCCGACTGGTCGAGCTGCGCGCCGCTGAGGGCGGTGATGGTGAGCGGAACTTTCTGCACGTCCTCGGCGCGGCGTTCGGCCGTGACGGTCACGGTTTCGATGAGGGTGCTCTCGGCCCAGGCGGGGAGCGCGATCCCCATGGCCAGGATGCCGATGATGGAAGATAAGACCGCCCGCGACGCATACACACGCAAAGTCATGAAACTGCCCCTTTGAAGCCGAGCAGTCATGATACTGTGATGCAGTAAGGGCCGCTTGTCTCACAGAGCCGAGTTTTTGCTGCAAAGCGACAAAAGACTTGTGAGCGCCGCCGTCTCAGGCCTTCAGGGGCGGAAGGAAATCCTTAATGCCCAGCGCCTTCTCGAACGCGATTGCCGCTGCGACACAGCCGAAATCGTCGCCCCGGGGCGCGACGATCTGCAGGCCGACCGGCATTCCCTCCGATAGGCCGCAAGGTAGCGACACCGCCGGCTGCAACGTGACATTGAAGAGCCAGGTGAACGGATTATGCCCGAAATGATACCCATAACGGTTAGCCTGGGAATCTGCGGGCCAGGGCAATTCTGCATCATAAGCCGTCGTCGGCATGGTGGGCGTGATCAGATAGTCGAAATCCTTCAGCGCCGCGGCAATGCGCAACTGGATCTGGGTCTCTTCCATCTTGCCGCCGAAAAATTCCGGCAATGTGATGTCGGCTGCTTTAGCGATGACCGCTCGAAGTTCCGGCAACAGAGCATCGATCTTGCCGCCGGTGATACCCGCGGCCATCCCGGTCAGCCCGGCGAACACCATCGGCGCCAGGCGGTCATAGGGATCGTAGTCGAAGAACGGCTCCACCGTTTCCACCGTCGCGCCGAGGTCGGTGAAGCAGCGTGCCGCGTCGCGGAACACCGCCGACACACTGGGCGCCGTGGGCGTGCCAAAGCCGAACCATTCGCTCATCGCGATCCGCTTGCCCTTGAGGCTGGCGCCGGCGGCCTTGGCGTAGTCCTTGCCGTCATAGGGGAGCGAAAGAACGTCGGACCAGTCCGGCCTGGTGACGACGTTCATGATCGCCGGCAGGTCGGAGGCGCGGCGCGTCATCGGGCCATAGGTCGGTCCCTGACCCATCGGCGGCGCCAGCGGAATCCGCCCGAAGGACGGCTTGTAGCCGACGACGCCGCTATAGGATGCGGGATTGCGGATCGAGCCGCCGCCGTCGCTGCCCCAGGCGAGCGGACCCATGTCGCTGGCCAGCGCCGCCGCGGCGCCGCCCGACGAGCCGCCGGGGGTCTTCGATAGATCCCAGGGGTTGCGGCCGGTGCCGTAAAGCCCGCTGAGACCGGAGCAGAGCGACGCCAGCTCGGGCTGCGTGGTTTTTCCGACCAGGATCGCGCCGTCTTCCTTCAGTCGGGCGACTGCCGGCGCATCCACCGGCCACGGACCCTTGAGGTCGACGGCCGTCGTGCCCCAGGGACTCGGCATGCCCTTGGTCAGCACATGGTCCTTTACCGAGAAGGGCAGGCCGTCGAGCGTGCCCATCGGCGCGCCTTTGGCCCAGCGGGCCTCCGACCGTTTGGCGGCGGCGCGGGCGCCTTCGGCGTCCACGAAGAAGAAGGCGTTGACCTTGCCGTTGAAGCGCTCGATCCGGCCCAGCACATGATCGAGATACTCGACAGGCGAGAGCGTGCGGTTCCGGAAGGCGTCGAGGGTTTCGACGATGCCGAGATATTCGACGTCCATCGCGCAAATCTCCCTAAACAGTGCCGGCGCCGAACATGTCGGCGGCGGCCCGCCACGCGCCATCGATTTTGCGCCACACCACCAGATAGCGCAATTGCGCGGCGACCGCGGGGCCGTCCGCGAAAAGCTCGGCATTGCCGATCTCGTAGCCGAGATTGCCTTCGCAGACGAGATCGACGGAGCTGAGCGTCGCACGCTTGAGGCCGCTGCCCATCATCGCCCCGATCACGGCGGCCAGGGCCTCGGGGCCCTTCTGGCGCGGCGCGTCCGGCGCGATCATCGACGCGTCGGCGGTGTAGAAATCGCGCACGACGGCGGCGGCGTCTCCGCGGGCGAAGTTCGCGGCAAAGTTTTCGTTCGCCGCCAGAACGGCGCGCTTGAAGCCGTCGAGATCCGTCGCCGACATGTCGTGCTCCTTCAGGACAGAATGAATTGTTCGATTTCCTTGAACGCCGCCTCGGGCGAGTCGCGGAAGATGCCATGTCCCGAATCGTCGAAAGACACGAAGCGCAGTTGTTTCGGGGGCAGGGCGTCGTGGAATGCCGCAGCGGCCTCCGGCGGTGTGATCGGGTCGTGTTTTCCGGACAGGACAAGGAATTTGGCTTTGCTCTTGGCCAGATCCTTGCGGAAGTCGAAGCTGTGGCCTTCGCCGCCCGCGCCAAAGAAGACATCGACGAGTTCGAGCTTCAGGATCGCGCGCTGGATGCCTGCCGGGTCCTGCGCGGTGCGGGAATAGGCGGGCAGGCACTTGGCCATGTAGAGATCGCGTGCGGCCAGATCTTTGGGATCGGTCCAGAAGCGTTCCGCCATCCCCCGCATCTCCTTGCCGCCGAGCCGCTCGAACGCGTCGTACGCCATGTCGAGGCGGATTTTCGGAACCGTGCTGTCGAGGATGATCTTCGGACTGAGGTCGGGATGCCGGACGGCCAGCGCCTGGGCGACAAACCCACCGAAGGACAGGCCGTAGACGATCGGATTTTCGATCTCCAGCACGCGGCAGAAGGCTGCCACATCATCCGCCAATTGCGAAAGATTCATCTGCGCGGCCGGCGCGGGATCGCTGCGGCCATGGCCGCGGTGGTCGAGATAGACGACCTGTCCGAGCGTGCTCAGGGTGGAATAGGCCGGCTTGTAGCTCGAATGATCGAAGCCGGGACCGCCGTGCAGCAGCAGGATCGTCGGCCGCTCGCGCAACAGCGGCCCGTCGGGAACGAATTTCGCGCCTTCGACGTCAAAAAAAAGGCGGGTGTCGCCGATGGAAACGCGCATGGATGATGCCCCAACTCACGGGCTCACTCTAGGAAAACCGGCGCGCGGGCGCTTGTCCGCCAATGCCGAGAACTTGCCGTCCAGCGCCAATCGCGATCAGCCCCGGTGGGGCGCGATCGTCCGATAGTCGCGCGGCGGCTTGCCGAAGGCGGAGCGGAAGGCGCGGCTGAAATGCGCCGCGTCCGAGAAGCCCCAATTGAGGGCGATGTCGAGCACGGACGTGCCTGAGAAGCGCGGATCGGAGAGGTCGCAGCGCGCCCGTTCGAGCCGACGCTGGCGGATCACGTCTCCGACCGAGCGGCCCATGTCTTCGAACAGGCGGTGCAGATGCCGCAGCGAGACGCCGATCTCGGCTGCGATCATGGCGGGCGAGAGCGAGGAATCGCTCAAATGCTCGTCCACATATTTCAGCGCCCGTTCAAGTCTGCGATCCCGCGCGCGCGACTGCGCGTCGAAATCGTCCGGCAGCGCCGCGAACAGCAGATCAAGGAACGTCTCGCGATGGCGCGTGTCGTCGGGATTGAGCGCTTCGGCCTGAGAATACAGGGCCGAGGCATAGGCACTGAACAGCGCCGAGGATCCGCGCGAACCCGAAAAAGCGCGGGGCAGCGGCAAGTCGCTGTTCCAAGCGCGCTTGGCCATCAGCTCGCGCGGCAGGTTGTAGGCGACGATATCGAGGCGGTCCGCGAATTCGAACACTGCGGGCTTCAGCGAATCGATCAGGGTCCAATCACCCTTGCGCAGAAGGACTTCGGCGCCGCTCTGGCGTACCGCGAGGAGTTCGGGCGAAGCCTGGAGGATCACATAGAGATAGGGCGACTGGATTTCCTGGATATGCCGGTCGTTCCAGTGCAGCGACGTGACGTCGGCGTGGTGCCGCAGCATGCGGACGTCGGCCACCCGGCGTGAAGTGACATAGCCCTTGAAACTGTCCTCGCCGGTCCGCTCGGCATCCATCGGACCACACACCGTGCGCACGGTGGAAAGCCACTCGTCATAGGCAAGCGGGTGTTCTTCACACATCTTCATCCACTCCACATCCATTTCGCCGCCGTCAGGTAGCTTCCTCCTCTCGGTTTCCCGTTCGTTCGGGAACTGTTGTGCTATCCATTCCAGCATACAGCCTATCGGAGCGCCACCCAGTGGCGGAAATGACATATCCCGCGCCCAAAACATCAGGACTTGCGGACGCCGGCTCCATAAGGTCAAAAGCATTCGCGTCCTGGGCGGGGCCACCGCCATGTCTTGGCGGCGTGCAAAACGGTGATCGAATGTGGTTGAAGGACGCCATCGAGGCGATTGAAGCGGACCGTACACGCTCGGCCGACACCCATCTGCGACCCCTGACGATACGGGCGGCCGGCGCCGTTCACATCTATCTCAAAGACGAATCCACTCACCCGACCGGCAGCCTGAAGCACCGTTTGGCGCGATCGCTTTTCCTCTTTGGACTCGTCAACGGCTGGCTGCGTGAAGGCAGGCCCGCAATCGATGCCTCCTCCGGTTCGACGGCGATTTCCGAGGCCTATTTCGCCAGATTGATCGGCATACCTTTTATTGCCGTCGTTCCCGCGCGCACCGCGGCACGGAAACTGGCCGAGATCGCCTTTCACGGCGGCCAGGTTGACCGCGTCGATGATCCGCGCGATCTGGCGGCGCGCTGCCATGCGCTCGCGGCGGACACCGGCGGGCACTTTCTCGACCAGTTCACCTATGCCGAGCGCGCCACCGAATGGCGCGGCAACAACAACATTGCCGAAAGCCTGTTCGATCAGATGGGGCGCGAACCCAACAGCATCCCGGCTTGGGTTGTGGTGGGAGCGGGCACCGGCGGCACGGCCGCCACCATCGGCCGCTACATGCGATACAAACCCCAACTCGTGGCGAAAACCAGGCTCTGCGTCGTCGATCCCGAGGGCTCAGCCTACTTTCCGGCCTATCGCGATGCGGATTGGGCGACGATTGGAACGGCAAGTCCGATCGTTGAAGGTATCGGCCGGCCGCGGGTGGAAGCATCGTTCGTACCGAGCGTCGTCAACCGGATGATCGCGGTGCCGGATGCCGCATCCGTCGCGGCCTGCCTGTGGCTGGAGAAAAAGCTCGGGCGCCGGGTCGGGCCTTCCACAGGCACCAATTTGATCGGCACGCTGGTGCTCGCCGGCGAAATGAAGCGTCAGGGTCGTGCCGGCTCCATCGTAACGCTGATCTGCGATGGCGGGGAGCGGTACAGCGACACGATATACGACGGAGCTTGGCGGGCGCGCAGCGGTCTGGATCTGTCGGACTACGGCGAACGTTTGGACGGCTTCGACCGAACGGGCCTAATCGAGGCCGACCTGCCGACGGCCAATGCGTCCTGGAGTCGGGTTGAACATCGCATCGCGGACTATGCGATCTAGCCGGGCCTTCCGATCCCGCCGACACGACCGGCCGGCGAGGCGCGCGCTATGACTCCTCAAAGGCCGCCGGACGCGACATGTTCTTGTGGACTTCGCGCGCTGCTTGCCGGGCTACAGGCATCGTCGTCTCCGCGGAAGTCGGGGAGCCGTTTTGCTATTCCATGATCTCAACGTTCGGTTGCGCGGCTTGCGAGAACTGCGGCTTCTTCATGAGCCAAATGACCGCCAGCGCTGGAAGACCCAGATAGAACATGAACATGAAGTCATTCGAGAACGCAATCGTCTGAGCTCTGAATTCGATCATCGCATTGAGATTGCGCAGACCGAAGGGGATCTGCGGACTCATCATCATGCTTGGCGCATTGACGCCCAGCGCCCGATTGAATGGCGACACATATCCGACGAGCTGCGCGTGCACGATCTGTGCGCTCGAGCTCAGGACGGCAGTTGTGACGGTTACTCCGACTGCGCTGCCGATACTGCGAACGAGATTCGTCAATGCTGCGCCGTCTGTGCGCAGATAGCCGGGCAAAGTGGCGAAGGCGGTCAGATTCATAGGCACAAAGATCAAGCCCATTCCGACGCCCTGAACGAAGGTGACTACGACAAGGGTCGCGCTGTCGATCTGCGGCGTCCAACCAGACATGTCCCACATGCTCCAGAGAAGAAGCAGCGTGCCGAATGTCATCAGCAGGCGGGGATCTATCCGCATGGCGACGCGCCCGGCAAACACCATCGCGACCATGGTCCCGAAACCACGGGGAGCCATGAGCATACCGGTGTCGAACACGGAATACCCGCCCAGGTTTTGAAGATATGGCGGCAGCAGCGCCGAGCTTGCCAGCAGGATCGAACCGGTCACGAACGCCAGCAAAAGGCCGGCCAGGAAATTTCGGTCGTCGAAAATGCGTGCAGGTATAAACGGGTTGCGACCCAGCCACATGTGGATTCCAAAGAGATACAGGCCGGCCGCCGCCAAAAGCGCCTCGATAACGATCTCGGCCGAATCGAACCAGTCCTGACCCGAACCGCGATCGAGCATGAGTTGAAACGCACCCAGGCCCAATGCGAGCGCCCCGAATCCGAACCAGTCGAACTGCAAGGCGGAGTCCCGTGGGCTGTCTTTGAAGAAAAGCCAGATGCCCGTTATCGCGGCAATGCCGAACGGCACGTTCACATAAAATATCCATCGCCAATCAAAGGCATCGGTCAGATAGCCCCCGAGCGTCGGACCAAGTATCGGGCCCAGCATGATGCCCATTCCCCAAACGGCCATGATGTTGCCCCGCTTGTGCGGCGGATACAGGTCAAGCATCACCGCCTGGGACAGCGGCGAAAGCCCCGCGCCGAAGCCGCCTTGAAGCAGGCGGAAGAGGATCATCTGGTCAAGCGATTGCGCCGCGCCGCACATCATTGATGTGACCGTAAAGCCCCCCATGCAGGCGATCAGAAAATTGCGTTTGCCAAAGCGAGAAGCGATCCACCCGACCGGCGCCGTCATGATGGCCGATGCCACGATGTAGGACGTCAACACCCAAGTGATCTGATCGCGCGAGGCGGACAGACTGCCTTGCATATAAGGCAGCGCGACATTTGCAATCGTGCTGTCGAGCGTCTGCATGAACAGACCCGTCATCGATGAGCCGAGCACGATCCAAAGCTCGATCTTGCTCTCGTAGGCGTCGGCGGTATGACCTGCCGCTTCGACACGCATGGACGCTATCCCCTTGGTCTTCTGCGAAACGGGCCACGCCAGCGATCCATCACATTCCCAGCAACCGCCGGCTTGCACCGGCGACACCGGTCCGTTTCGGGCGGTCTACAGCTCAGGAACGAGACACAGCGCTGTTTCCGCGCATTCGCGCGATCATTCGCGGCGCCACAGGTTTTCCGAAGCAAGCCGGGCGCCCTGAGCCATGCTCTGCAGTTTCATCCATACGACGGCCGGAGATACGGCAGAGACGCCGGCAAAGGTCGAAAAGCCGCAATCGGTGCAGGCGATGACATTCTCCTTGCCGACGATGCGCGCGAAGGTCTCGAGTCTTTGCGCGACGAGGCGGGGATGCTCGACAATTCCCGTCACGGTATCGATGACACCCGGCATCAGAACCTTGTCCGACGGCACGGGCGTGGTTTGCCAAATTTCCCACTCGTGAGCGTGCCGCGGATTTGCCGCCTCGAAGGACAAGAACATCGGGCGAGCCTTGAGCACGACATCGATGATTTCCCGAAATTCGACGTCGCGATGATGGGGACCGGGATAGTTTCCCCAGCAAAGATGCAAACGCAGCTTTTCCGGCGGCAAATCTCGTGTGGCGTGGTTCAACACTTCTATGGCCAAGGGCACATAGGTCTTCGGGTCCACCTGCGCATGACCCTGTTGGCCGAAGTGGCCGCACATTCCGAGATCGGGTGCGTCGAGCTGCAGATTGAACCCGGCGTCCACGATCGCGACGTACTCTTCGCGAAGCGCGTCGGCCGCGGCGTACATGAACTCCTCGCGCGACCGATAGTGGCGATTTGCCGTAACAAGCGACAAATGGCCGGGCGTCAGCGCCGTCATAAAGGCCTGGTCCCGTGGTTTGTCGCCAAGCGCATGTGCAAGATTCACGATGTCGGCTTGGATCGCCGTCCGGTCCTTGAGCGAAATCGGCCCGACCAGTTCGTAGTGGGAAGGCCGCGGGCCACCCGCAGTCGGCGGACGATTTCGATCGGCGGTCTCAGCCGCATCCGCAAAAACAAGCTTGGTGGGCTCCAATCCGAACCCAGCATAGCGATCGGCGACATAGGTGCTGAAGCCAACCTTGCTGGCCTCGCCGTCGCTGACGATATCGATGCCTGCCGCGACCTGGAGCGCGACAAGTTCATCGATGACGGCCGCGATGCGCGCCCCGAGCGTCGGCCTCGTTGCCGGGTCGTGCCGCTCGGCGAGCATCTGAACCAAATCGTCGGGTCTGGGAAGGCTTCCAACATGCGTGCTCTGGATACGATTCCCGTTGCGTTTCATGAGCGTCACCCTTTTTGTTATCGAACTGCCTTCACATTGTAACAAAAGCCATCGTGCATCGTCTTCATGCAATTGCACGCTGCGTTATCGGGCAGCCATAGGCATGCGCTTGCGGCGATCATATGAGAATCCGATATGACGCCGAGGCACGCGTAGCGTCTCGGCAGCCCGCCGATCGGCAGACCAACAGACAGTCTCACCGTAGACGTCCGGATAGAAAGCCCGGTCCGTCGTTTCCATCTTGAAATGTCGGTCCTGATCTTAACCGCAGAGTTAAGCCAGTGCGGAGCGACGCTGATTTACAAGGGTTTACCGACAAGGCGCGCATCGTTCCGGTCATTTTCATTTCGTGGAATTCGGTGTGAGAATATTGTGGCTGATGCAAATGCTGACTTAGACAGCCGATACGATTTGAGCTGCCGCACTTCGCAAATGTGCAGACTTCTAGGGGGGACTTTGTGCGTTTCACGGATTCAATCGCTGCAACAGCCGAACGGTACTGGAGCGTGCTTGACCGAGCGTCCGTCCAGTCGAGGTGCATTCCGCGCCTGGCGTTCGCGATTGCAGATACCTGGAGCGTTCCGGTGGAAATCCAGCAGATGAGCTCCTAAGCCTTCGGCCAGTGCCCATGGGCCGGCCAATCGATGAATACCAGGCCGTGACTTCTGAGGACTGTGCGCGCATTCACTTCACTCGCTCCAACTAAAGAACCCGCGTTATGCGGGATCTCGGTTTCTATTCGCGTCTTCGGCGAATTGGCAAAGGAAAGGACGTATGTCGGTTATGTACGACGTCATCATCGTGGGGGGCGGACCCGTCGGTCTCGGACTCGCTTTGGAGTTGGGCTTGCGCGACGTTTCGTGTCTGCTGGTGGAACGGCGTGAGGAGCCGCAAAGAATCCCCAAGGGTCAGAATCTCACCCAGCGCACGCTCGAGATATTCTATTTCCAGGGTGTTGCCGAAGATATGAGAGCGGCCAGCATAAAGAGTCAAAATTCCCAAATCGGCGATGTAACGATCTACGGCGATCTCACCAGTCCCTACTGGCATGCCCCGCCGGGCAGAGAGGTCGTCCGACCGTACTACTTTCAGGACAATGAGCGGTTGCCGCAGTATCGGACCGAAGCGGTCTTGAGATCCAAGGTGGCCACTCTTCCCACGGTAGAGGCCAGATTCGGGTGGATCGCGGAATCCATAAGCCAAACAGATGCGGACGTCAGCGTCTCCATCGCGAACGAAGAAGGCCGCCGCGAGATCGTTCGCGCCAAGTATGTGGTTGGTTGTGACGGCGCCCGCTCGATCGTGCGCGAACAGTCCGGCATCGAATGTGTGGGTACCGATTTCGACCAAACCATGGTCCTGGCGGTCTTTCGCTCAAAGGAGTTGAGCGAATATGTCCAGCGATTTCCCCTGCGCAGCACGTACCGGATCATGCACCCGGATTTGAAGGGCTTCTGGCAATTCTTCGGCCGAGTAGAAGCCGACGACACCTGGTTTTTTCATGCTCCCCTTCCGCCCGGAATGACGAAGGAAAATTTCGACTTTCACGCCATGCTGGAGAGAGCCACTAGCCTCAAGCTCGCCTGCGAGTTCGACTATATCGGATTCTGGGATCTGCGCGTGTCCGTTGCCGAGACCTACCAGGTGGGGCGCGCCTTCATTGCCGGCGATGCGGCCCATAGCCATCCTCCCTATGGCGGGTTTGGCGTAAACAACGGCCTGGAAGATGCGGTGAATCTGGGATGGAAACTGGCTGCGGCGCTGCAGGGATGGGCTGGCGAAGCGCTTCTGCAATCGTACGGCACGGAACGTCGTCCCATCATCGAAGAAGTGGCCGAGGCGTTTATCGCCGCGCGTATTGTCGAGGACAGGAAATTCCTGGATCGCTACAATCCGGCTTTGGATCAAAAGCAATTCGAAGCGGCGTGGGAGCGGTTCAAGGAAAAATCTCCCGCCAATGCATTCGTGTATGAGCCGAACTACGAAGGTTCTCCGATAGTCGCGGGCCCGGCCGGAGGGGTAAGCAGCGCACGGGGCATGCACGCGTTTGCCGCACGCGCCGGACATCATCTGGCGCCTCAACCGCTGTCCTCGGGTCGCAACGTGTTCGAAGAACTCGACCGCGGCTTTGCTCTCCTGGCATTCGATGTCGAGCCCGAGATTGTCGAGTCGTTTCGGAATGCGGCGAGTGCGCTGAACGTCCCGCTCAAGGTCATTTGCGACACCTACACCGGCAAGCGCGAAGATTACGCCGCGCGCTTGATAGTCGTTCGCCCGGACCAGTATGTGGCGTGGGCCGGGGATCGTGCGCCTGACGACATCGGCGGCTTATTTAAAACCGCGGTGGGCGCCGTAGGCTCTCGGCTTTCGCACCCATCAACGGAGCGCTCTTCGGCGAAGATTATTTAGTTCGATGCGACCGTAGCGCCGTCATGGGATTTTCCGGCATTCACTGGGTGGCGTGGCTTGCATGGCTTTTGGCGATATTCTTCGTCGCGAATGGCCTGTTTCACGCATTCCCTCCGCAGCGATTGCGCGAACGGTTTCGCATCAGTCTTGCCAGATGGGGCTATCCAATCTGGTTTTATCAATTCAACGGCGCCCTCCAAACGGTCTGTGGCGTTTTGCTGGTTGTCCCACCGACACGGCTCATCGGCATTGCGATAGGTTTCGTAGTCTGCCTGGGCGTATTTTACACTTTGGCCCGAGACGGCGGCTATGCGCGCCTGGGGCCGAACACCGTTTTGTTTGGATTGATCTGCCTGCTGGCGTGGGGCGCAATTGCCGTGCCCGGGGCCTCGTAGGCGCATTCAATAATTTGCCGCGTCGTCGACACCGTGACCCTTCTTTGGCACGAGAACCGTTCGCTCGAAGCCGATAAAAAACCGTGCCGTCCTGCTTCTTGCCGGTGGTGCGGACGGTCACGATCCCCTGCGTCGGACGCGAAGAAGATTCACGTTTGCCGAGGACTTCGGACTCGGCATAGAGCGTATCGCCGGCGTAAACCGGGGCGGTCAGCTTGATATCGTTCCAGCCCAGATTGCCGATCGCCTTTTGGCTGATGTCGCCCACGCTCATTCCGACGACGATGGATAGAGTAAGACAACTGTTTACGAGCGGCCTTCCGAATTCCGATTTCGCCGCGTAGGCAGCATCGAAGTGAAGCGGGTGCGTGTTCATCGTCAGCAATGTGAACCACGTATTGTCGACATCCGTCACGGTCCGGCCGGGCCTGTGCTCGTAGATGTCGCCCACCACGAAATCCTCGAAATACCGCCCGTAACTCTCGCGAAAGCGGCGCTCGCCAACCGGAATCATCGTTGCGACCATGTCTCGTGTCCCCGTTCGTATCGCCATTGCGTGCTCGGCGCTGCGGCCGAGCGGTACGGCGTGCCTGTGCCCCTATTTGCCTGCTGAAGGTGCGCGCGCGTGCGCTAGAACCGCTTCGTTGTCGGCCCCGAGCGGCGAACATACTGGAGAGCTTGGACGCGCCCCGTTGATGCGCAAAGGATTCGATAGCAGTCGCAACTCGGGATTCGCCGGGTGGGGCGTCTTGCGGACCATTCCCGTTGCGGCCACGAACGGATTTTCGAGAGCTTGCGCTATGTCGTAGACAGGGCCGATGGGCAGGACACCCGATAGGCGCGACAACCAATGTTCCGTGGTTTCTTTCCGGAATTCCGCGTCGAGAATATCGCTGAGCGCTTCACGGTTGGCCCACCTGTCCCGCTGCGTAGCGAATCGGTGATCCCGAACCAGCTCCGGCCGATGCAGCGCAACAGCCAGATCGGCCCAGAACTTGTCGGTCATGCACATGATGAAGAGCGACCCGTCCGACGTCGGAACGGTTTGAACGGGAGCAATCGAGAAATGGGAGCTCCGCGGCATCCTCCGCGTGACGTCGCCGTGATTGAGATACCACGTCGCCGTATAGCCCAGCTGGTGCAGCGCGACGTCGAACAGGCAAGTGTCGACGTCGCAACCTTGGCCGGTGCGCCGCGCCTGAATCAGGCTGGAGAGCAAGCCTACCACACCCGTTATGCCGGTCATGTAGTCGATTGCCGACGGTCCGAACCGGCTGGGAGGGCCATCGGCTTCACCGGTGATGCTCATCAAGCCGGTTTCCGCCTGCATCAGAAAGTCATATCCCGGCCATGCTTCGCGATCGTTGCCCCGTCCATAAGCTGAGATGTGCAAGCAGACGATTGCGGGATTGACCGCCGCCAACGACGCGTAGTCGAGCCCAAGCTTTTTCGGTTGATCGCCACGCAGATTGTTCACGACGGCATCTGCCTCGACCGCCAGGGCAGCGAAGGCTTGCCGCCCCTCCGGAGACTTCAGGTCGAGGACGATACTGCGCTTGCCGCAGTTCCACGTCTGGAAATATTCGCTGTCGGCTGCTCCGAGCAGGTGCGGGCCGCTATGCCGGGCGGGGTCACCGCCCTTTACATTCTCGACCTTGATGAGTTCGGCCCCGAGATCGGCCAGGAACATGGTGCCGTAGGGTGCGGCGGCGAATTGCTCGACCGAGAGGATCCGCACGCCTTCGAGCGGCCTCATGCTATGGAATTCCTTTTTACCCACTGTTTGGCGATGATGATTCGCTGCATCTCGTTGGTGCCTTCGCCGATGCAGGTAAGCGGTGCATCGCGATAGAGCCGCTCGATATCGAATTCCTTCGAATAGCCGTAGGCGCCATGGATGCGCAGCGATTCCGTGCTGTTCTCAAGTGCTGCCTCAGAGGCGAAGTATTTCGCCATGCCGGCTTCGAGATCGCAGCGCTCGCCGCGATCGAAGGTTGCGGCGGCGTCGAGCGTCAGGAGGCGCGCGGCGCGCGCACGTGTCGCCATCTCGCCCAGTTTGAGTTGGATGGCCTGATGCTCTGCGATCGGCTTGCCGAAAGTCTTGCGAAGTTGCGCATATTGCGTGGCAAGCTGCAGCGCCCCTTCCGCTATTCCAACGCCGCGCGCCGCCACGTTGATCCTTCCAAGTTCCAATCCGCCGGTCGCCTGATAAAAGCCCTGTCCTTCCACGCCGCCGATGAGGTGATCCGCCGGAATGCGGTAATCCTGGAATACCAGTTCCGCGCTGTCGATCGATTTGTATCCGAGCTTTTCGAGCTTCTTGCCGACTCTAAGTCCGGGGCCGACCGGCGCGATGAACAAGCTCATGCCCCGGTGGCGAGGCTCGGCCGCGGGGTCCGTTTTCACGAGGAGGGCGAAGACCGAGCCCTTGATGCCGTTTGAGATCCAGGTCTTCGTTCCATTGATGACATAGTGGTCGCCATCCCGCCGCGCGGTCATCCGAATACCCTGAAGGTCCGTACCGGCGTCCGGTTCCGTCAGTGCCAGTCCTCCGCGCATTTCGCCGGAGGCGAGCTTGGGAAGCCAGGCCGCCCTTTGATCGGAGGTGCCGAATTTCTCGATGGCGAGCGCCAGCATCAGATGGGAATTGAAAATTCCCGTGATGGCCATCCAAACGCTCGAGATGCGCATGACGATCTTGGCATAAGTGGTCGCGGGGAGGCCGAGCCCGCCGTAGCGCGGGCTCACGGTCGCGCCAAACAGACCGAACGCGCGCATCTGCTCGACAATTTCGTCGGGCCAGCGGTCCGCGTGGTCGTACTCTTTCACCACGGGACGCACGCTGCGCTCGACCCAGCGGTCAATCGTCTGCAACAGCAGTGCTTCGTCCGCGGCATCGAAACCAGGCGCCACCGATGCATCGGTCATATGAGGCGGTTTCCCATGCCGTTTGTTCGTTCCCGTAGCTCAGAAAGCTGTCCGGACAGGTTTCCAGGCAATTGGGCCTGATGTCAATACGGCCGGAGCAGGGGAGGGGGACGGCACGCGCCGCGCCGCATGGGTATGCGCAGTGTCAGCGTCTGGCGGCGCGGTTACGGCGCAGAGTCATCGCATGGCGAAATCGTTCCGCCGGATGGAGGTTGAAAGCGATTTCCACGACTTTCCCGCTCTTCGTTCGATAGGTCCGTCGTACCTCGATCCCCATCTCACCCGGCTTGATGCCGAGCTTTTTCGCCGGCGCGGCTGGCACCTCCCGGGCCGAAAGAACCTGTTCGATGTCCGTGATGGTTTCCCCGTGCAGCTTCTCGATCCACGCATAGATCGGCCCCGGCTGCCGGCCGATCACCCGTGCGACATCGGCGTAGTCTGCATGGACGTATACCTCCATCCAGCAAATGGGTGCCCGCTGATCCGGCGCGAAGCGCAGCGCCTCGATCCGCATCCACTTGTGCCCCACCGCGCAGTCGAGACGCTTCGCGAGAACCTTGTTTGCACGAATGAGCTTGCTGTTGCCGGCCTCGTAATGGGTGCCCACCGCGTACTCGATGAGTTGCTCGATCGACGCCACCTCATGCACATAGGGCTGGGCGGCGCTCAGCCCGATCACCGTTGTTCCGGATCCTTTGCGTGGCGCAACGAGACCGTCTTCCTGCAATTGCCGCAGCGCCGCTCTGACCGTGTGGCGGCTGACCGAATATTGTCGCGACAGATCGCCTTCCGACGGCAGGTGGGAGCCGACGGCGACACGCCCGCTCTCGATCTGCTGCTTCAGCGCTTGCACGAGCCGCAGATAAAGCGGTTCGAGATGCGGTGTCGCGTCTTTCTTCATGATCGCCCGTTGCCGCGCCGGATCTTCCAATGAGCCCGCCGCAGCCGGACGGCGATCAAATTCCATGAGCTGCCATCCTCAGGGATGGAACATGTGCAGCTTAGGAAACCTATCGGGGAGAGTACTTGCGCTCAAGGCGGTCGGCGCATCTCGCCCCTATCGCCTGGTCTGAAGCGAATGGTAGCCCACACGCGCGCGCGCGGCGCGAAGGGACGCGCCTGCGTCCAGCGCCTGGCGGATTCTCTCTTCGGCATCCTGGACCTCCTCGGCGACCAGCAACACCTCTTCGATTCGCTTCTGGGGCACCACGACGATGCCGTCCCCGTCACCCCGAAGCCAGTCTCCCGGCTCTACTCGAATGCCTCCGATATTGACCGGTGTTTGGGTGGCCTCGACCCGCACCCGATCCTTGCCTGTCCGCATCCAGTTTCCCCGGGCGAAGATCGGATAGCCCAATGCGATGGAACGATCCAGGTCGCGGCAAATACCGTCGATCACCGTACCGCCGATCTTGTTTCGCGTTGCGGTCGTCGTCAGCAGATCGCCCCAAACGGTTGCGTCGAGCCGCCCCGAATTGTCCAGAACGACGACATCCCCGATGCCCAGATCGTCGATATAGTCGCCGACGGTTCCAGGATCCTGACCGACCGGCCCGTATCGCAACGTCCAGGCCGTGCCGCAGAGTTGGAATGTCCGGTCCAAAGGCATCACGCCGGCGCATTGGCAGGCGATTCCCAACCGGTCCATTGCATCGCTGAGATCGGTGCAGCTGAGTTTGCGCAACCGCGTTTGCAAGACGTTCTTCACGTGCGTTCCCTCTTGTCGAGCATTTCTTCGTAGTTCTTGCCCATGACGACCTCCATCGGCCGTCCTTGATCGACTTCCTCGCACATCAATCGCTCGCGCGCGGCGATGCGCTCGGCCGATGCGATTATTTCCGCCGCCTGCCGACGGGGAACGAAAACGACCCCGCTTCCGTCGGCGATCACGAAGTCGTTCGGCGAAACCGAAATACCGGCCACGGAAATGGGTATGTTCCAGTCGCGCTCGACGATCCGCCCGCGCGCGGTTCGCGGCACCGCAACCCGCCCATACAAGGCAAGGTCGAATGCGCGGCTCTCGTCGAGATCGCGACAGGCGCCATCGATGATGATCCCCTCGACCCGATTGCGGGTTGCGCCTTTGGAGAGAATGCCGCCCCAGCCGGCGACATCGGTTCGCCCCTTGTGGTCGATCACGATCACGTTGCCGGGGCCGGCCGCGTCCACTGCCGCCGTGCACAGGTGACGCGGCTTGGTGTTGCCGTCGTCCGGACCCAGTTCGACGGTGATCACCTGCCCGGAAATTCGCCGGCCGACCGACAATGCCTGAAGGCCAAGCGCTGCGCCGCTGAGCCCCGCGCGATCGAGAGCATCCGATACGGCGCAGGTATCGAGCGCAGCGAGGCGTGCGATCAAGGATGTGTCCATGGAAGTCTCCCGCATCCGCGTCACGACATGGTTCGCCGCTATTTCGGAAGCCGCGTGCCGAGATATTCGTCGATCCGTGCGATCCGCCCGTTCTCGACGTAGCCGATCAGGCAAATCGGCCGGCTGAATTTTGTGCCGTCTTCCAGAAATCCGGTCAACACATGCTGGCGCACGAATCCGCCGTCGAACAGGTTCACCCTGGCTTCGGTATATTTGCGGTCCGCATATCTGGCGAAGAAGCCGGTCACCGGCTCCGATTGCAGCTTGGTGTGGTCTTGGCCGGCGCGGTCCGTGCGATCCATGCTGTTCCAGACGCGCGCATCCGGCGCATAACATTCGTCCAGTGCGGTCTTGTCCCCGATTTCCAGCGCCCGGCAGTACTTTTCAATCAACGCGGTCAATGAGTCAGTGCCTTGCATCCTCGAAATCCTCCCTTGGTTCGTTCTTCGCTCCTTCCTTTAACGTGGCAGATGCAATTCTGCTTGGCCATACCGCCGAACGAGTGCAAGAGTCTTTTGCGGCGCACGATGGATTGCCGCAACGTTCGGCGGCTTAACCGCAAAGTTAATGCGCGGAACAAAAGATGAGGTCACGGAGTCGCGCGTTCGTGTTATGCCGACAGCTTGCGAAAAGCGGCAACCTCGAAACGATTGCTGCTATCGGGAGGAACATTCACGTACAGGATTTGTTTGTAGCCGCCTTGCCGGGTGCGTTCGGCGTCGCGGCCATTGAATCCATCGGGACAAAGTGACCGCTCCATTCCCGACCGTTAGAAAAAGGGTAGGCATCGTGAGTCAAAGGGAATCGACGGCAACCGGCGCAATCGATCTGAGCAAGTTGCTCGAATTCGGTCCTTGGACCGGCGTCAGACTGGCGGTGGTTGTGCTCGGCGCCGCCGGATTTTTGATCTACGGCTCGACCGCGCAGCTTCTCGGTTTGGCGATTCCCGTCCTTGTCAAAGAATGGCATCTGACCCGAGGGGCATTCGTCCCGGTTGTCGTGGGCGGTCTGGCGACCATCAGCCTGGGTTCGATTTTCGCGGGCGCGTTGGGAGACAAATTCGGCCCCAAGCGGACACTGGGGGCCAGCATGTTGCTCGTCGCCCTGGCGACGGCGGCCGGCGCCCTTTCGAATTCGCTTCCCTGGTTTGTGCTGGCCAGGATTATCGCGGGACTGGGGATAGGCGGCACGATGCCCAACGCCATCAGCCTTATCGCCGAATATGCGCCGAAGAAATACAATTCCAACATCATACTGGCCGCGGCCATCTTCACGCCGATCGGCGGGATAATGGCGGGCTATCTCGCCGCGCTGGAGGAATCCGGCGTCAGCTGGCGGGCCTTGTTCATGATTTGCGCTGCCGTCAGCGCCATTGCGGCGCTCGGATCAATGGTGCTCGTCCCGGAATCCGCGCGGTTTCTTTTTCGCGGCCAAGTCGCAGGATCGAATTTCACAAGGTCATGCGGCGTCTGGGCGTGCGCGACGCGGCGCAAGCATCGTTTACCGACAGCGCGCCGCATTCCGGCGTGGCGTCTCCCATTTTTCTGCTCAAATCGGAGTATCGATGGAACACGCTCGCGATTTGCGCGTCGTTCATCTTCATCACGATCATAATCTACATGCTGTACAGCTGGCTGCCAGCCGGACTCAGCGCGCAAGGCCTTCGCCCGCGGTCGGTGGGGCAAGACATGGTGGCCTTCAACGTCGGCGGGATAGGCGGCGCCGCCTTGAGCGTTGCGCTGATCGGACGTTTCAGCACCCGGCTGCTTCTTATTCTCTCCGGGACCCTTGGAACGGGCGTGGCGTTGGCGCTGATGGTTTTCCCGCCGGTAGCGAACGGCGCATTGTGGTACGGCGCAATGGGGGCCTTGTTGTTCTGCGCTCATATGAATTTCGTATTCTCGGCCGTGATCGCCATTGCGGTGCAGCTTTTCCCCCCGTCGTTGAGAGCCACCGGAATGGGTTTGGCATACGGATCGGGGAAAACTGGTCGCCGTCGCGGCGGTCGCCGGCGGCAATGCCGTTCTCAATTTCGGCGGGCTAAGCGCACTCTTCGGCACCTGTGCGCTCCTTCTCGCTCTGGGCTTTATTTGCGCGCTGTTCATTCGTACACGATCGCAAATTGGTCCCGCCGACGCATTGGAGTTGGAAGCTTCGGGGCTGTCGCCCAGCGGACAACCGTGACCGCCGAACAAAGACCAGGGTGTTTGGGAAACGAAGCTGCATCCTTGAAACACAGATTCGCTTGTCTGCTACGGATTGGCGCCCCTCTTTATTCGGCGCAGGGCGATCACGACCTGTCGCGCCCAGCGCGATAGATATTCGTCGCCACGGGAAAAAATCGCGACCTGGTGACGCGTATTGGGCAGCTCCACCGGCAGTATCTTCAGCAATCCCGCGCCGAGTTCTTCATGAACCCGCATACGGGAGACGGCCGCCAGGAAATCGGTATTGTAAAGTATCGTGCGCATCGCCCCCAACGGCCGAACCATGATCCACCGCTTCGGGTACGGAATGCTGTCGCTATCGAAAGAGTCCTTCAGGAGATGCTCCATCGTCAGCGACTCGGTCGGCCTGATCCAGCTTTGATTGGTCAGCTCTTTAAGCGTGAGCCGCTTTTTCTGCAGAAGCGGGTGATCGGCCCGGACGACAATCGAAAGCTCGTCCTCGTAGAGAACCTCGACCGTTAGTCCATCCACATGGCCGGCTTCCGGAACGAGGCCGACGAAGAGATCGAGGTCTCCAACCCGCGTGGAGTGGACCAGATTGTCGAAGTCGCCGCCGGCGAATTCCAATTCCAGATCCGGCACCCGTTTCAAAACCTGGGCTACGGCCGTTGGAAGCATGAAATTCAACACGTCGGATTGGGCTGCCACGGCGACTTTGCCTCCCACCCCGCCGCGCAAATCGGATACGGCTCTCTGCCCGTCCTCCAACTCACGCAGCGCACGCTTGCTGTGGAGGTAAAACGCCTTGCCTTCGGCCGTAAGTTGCATTCCCTGCGACGTTCTCTGAAACAACGCTGCTCCCAAAGCCTGCTCGAGTTCGCGTACGCCCTTTGTTATGGCAGGCGCGGTCATATTCATTCGGCGCGCCGCTTCCGTCACGTTGTGTGTTGTTGCGACCATGATGAAAGCTTTGATTCTGCGGATGTTTACGTTCATCGTCACCACTCTGTGGAGGAATACGCTCGATGGCGGCTTTGGCTCGATTACCGGCGCGAAGCATAACCATATCGTTAAAATGGAGCGGAATTATTCACTGCTTCGCCCGGCCGCCGATGGTACTCTGCGGCAGCAGACTATCAATGGGTTCAGATCGGGGCTCATCCGAAAGGTCTTGATGCAACCTGGCCTGTTGCGCTTTTCGGGGAACATTTCCGGGGCGCAAAGGCCGAGCCTGCGCCGTCGTCATGCCGCAGCGCGGTGCACAATACCAATGTGGGTTTCGCTGTCGTGTTAAATCGCATCTACCGGTTGGATGATGGAGCCGCGGCGACGACATGACCGCATCTTTGCTTTGATATCGACGGAGGCAGGAACATGACGGCGGCTTATGACGTGGGCGGCATATTGTTGGAACGGCCCTTTTTTGTCCGCAGGCTGGGCCATTTTCACTATCTGTCGACGCGCGTTAAGGAGAGCCTGGAGTTCTATACGAAGCTTCTGGGCTTTCAGATTACGGACACGGTCGATCTTTCTCCCCGCATAAAAGACAACGAATTGCTCGCGAAAATGGGCGACCCTCACCTCTATTTCACGAGGTACGGACACGATCACCATGCATTCGTCCTCAGCTCCGACCGCATATACGAAGTGCGGGGGGCCACGCGTCCGCCGCAAATGACCGTCGGGCAGATCACGTGGCAGGTGGGCAGCCTGGAGGAAGTTGTCAATGGACACCGATGGATCGACAAGCAGGGACTGGTATCGTTTCGCACCGGGCGCGATACGCCCGGCTCCAATTGGGCGAGCTATTTCCACGATCCCGACGGGCATGCCAACGAAATATATTATGGCATCGAGCAGATAGGCTGGGACGGCCGCAGCAAGCCGCCGGCGTTTCATCGCGGATTCATGGCAGCGCCGGAGCTGCCGCAAATTCCGGAAGCGCTGGAAGTGCAACAGGCGGTCGATCGCGGTGACGATCCCGCGGCCGGACGAAGTTCCTTGGAACAGGGGCCGTTTGACTATGCCGTCGGCGGCATAAAGCTCAATCGTCCGTTCAAGATAACGAGTATCGGCCCGGTACGCCTGATGGTCCGCGATATGAAGAAGGCGCTCCATTTCTACCGCGACAAGGTGGGCCTGCGGATCACCGAGGAGGTCGTCTGGCAGGGGCATCGCTGCTTCTTCTTGCGCGCCAGCACCGAGCATCATTCGATGGCGCTTTATCCCGAGGCTGTCGGCAAGATTCTCGATCTCTCGCCGCATTCGTTGTGTCTGTCCTTTGGCCTGCGCGTAAACGACTATCGGCAGCTCAAAGATGCCGTCCGGTTTCTAAAGGACAACAATGTGCAGGTCCGCGAGCTTCCGCCGGAACTGTCGCCGGGGATCGACTATTCGGCCTATGCGGTCGACCCTGACGGCCATCTCGTTCAGCTCTACTACTACATGGAGCAGGTGGGATGGGACGGCAGGCCCAGGTCGCCCGCCGAGCGACGCAAGACGTCGCCCGGCGTCTGGCCGGAGGCCTTGGAGCCGCTGTCGGACACCTATGGCGGCGAGCAGTTTACGGGCCCTTGGGCGTGACCTGGCCGCTTCGAACTTGGCCCAATGATACAGACGAGGGATGGAAATGACGGATTTCAAGCTTCTGAGCTTCTCGGCCGATGGCGCAACGAAAGCCGGTGTCTTTGCCGATGGCCGCGTCTATGAAATCGGAGATTTGCTCCAGCCGAGAGACGGCGCGGATTGGACAACCGTTCTAGGAACGCTGAACGCCTGGGACACGGCCGAGCCGGACATCAGTCGGCGCCTTGAAGATGTCTCGAAACCGAAAAGCCGCTCGCTTTCGGAAATCCGGCTGCTCGCGCCGATCCTGTTTCCCGGCGCCTATTTCTGTGCGGCATCGAACTACTATGGCCATTCTCGGGAGATGAATCCCGGCAAGGAAATAACGCGCGAAGGCAAACAGCCCTATTTCTTCGTCAAGTCCGGCCGGCACACCACGATCGGGCCGGGCGAGCCCCTCCGGCTTCCGAAAGTTTCGGAGAAAGTGGATTGGGAATTGGAACTCGGAGCGGTTATCGGAAAACCCGCGAAAAACCTGTCGACGGAAGAGGCGCTGTCCTGCGTGGCAGGGTACACGATCCTCAACGACGTGTCGGCGCGGGATCTGGCGCGCAGGACGGACTGGCCCTTCGTCACCGATTGGTTCGGTCAGAAGACATTTGACGACGCGATGCCGATGGGGGCCGTGGATCGTGCCCGCGCGTCAAATCGGCGATCCACAGGACCTGACCCTGAAAACGTGGATAAACGGCACCCTGATGCAGGATTCGAACACCTCGGACATGATTTTCAGCCTGGCCGAGCAGATCGAATATCTGACGCGGCGGGTGACACTGTATCCGGGCGATGTTGTCGCGACCGGAACGCCCGCGGGCGTGGGTTCCACGCGCGGTCAATTCCTGCGGCCCGGCGATGTGATCCAGATGGAAATCGGAAAGATCGGCAGCTTCACGACGCCGGTGATCGAAGACGACGGCCGGGCCGGCCATTGACATGAAAGCCATCGTCTTTCGCGAGTTTGGCGATGCGGACGTTCTTCAGTATGTCGACGTGGAGGATCCCAAGCCGTCCGACGACGAAATTCTGCTGGAAGTACGTGCCGTCTCGGTGAACCGCACATTGGACTTGAAGGTGCGGGCGGGGGAGTATGTGAGGCGGCCGAAGCTGCCGCACATTCTCGGCGTCGATCCTTCCGGAGTGGTCGCAGCGGTTGGAAAGAACGTGACCGACCTCAAGGTCGGCGATCGCGTTGCTGCTGTTCCGTCGCGGCCCAAGCCGGGCGCCCCCCATTCCATATTTGGAGTCGATCGTCCCGGCGGCTACGCGCAATTTGTTTGCTATTCCCGCCGTCGCGACCGTCAAGCTTCCTCCCGAAGTCGACTTTGCCGCCGCGACGGTCGTCGTGCGGCACTATCCGCAAGCATTCAACTTGCTGCGGGACAGGGCCGCCCTCGCCGCGGGCGAGTGGGTGCTTGTCCTGGGTGCATCGGGCGGTCTGGGCAGTGCGTGCGTCGAAGTCGCCAAACTGATGGGCGCCAAAGTGATTGCGGGAGCGGGTGCGGACGATCGGGTTGCTGCCGCGATCGAGCTGGGCGCCGATGCCGGCGTGAACTACCGGGGGGAAGATCTGACGGCGGAGGTGATGCGGATTACCGACGGCGCGGGCGTTCAAGTCGCTGTCGACAACATCGGCGATGCGGATATCTTTGCAAGTACCGTGCAGGCCATGAGCCGTCACGGACGGCTCGTCACCGCCGGCAGCCATGGCGGCGGCCGCGTTTCCCTCGATCTGACACGGCTCTATCTTTATCAGCTCGCCATCATGGGCTCTCTTGGTTCGAAACTATCCGACGTTCACGCCAGTCTCGAAGCGCTTTCCAGACATCAGATCAAACCGCTCATCGACCGGATATTCCCACTTCGCTCGGCGGCGCAAGCTCATCGTCTGGTCGAGGCGCGCAACGGGATCGGCAAAATCATACTCGACCCCACTATGCCGTAGAGCCGGCCAAGTCGGTATCGGGACATCGGCTCAAGAAATCCTTTAACGTATCCGTTAATCCGAAGACAAATCTTTCAGTTCTAAGTCCACCAGAACATATTAAACAGAAAGTCCTTGGGCGTGGATCGCGTGCGAGACGGACTCGCTTTCCGTTCCATCGTCGACGACAGCGTCGAATTGAACGTGACTTCCGATTAGCCGCGAGCGGCTATGCACTTCCGAACTCGAGGCTTGGATGGCTCATATTGTCCTCGGACTGGGTTCTTCCCATACCCCGCTCCTCATTCTGCCGGCGGACGAGTGGATTCATCGGGCGGATGCCGATCGCAAGAATCCGAAACTCAGCTTATCGGACGGGCGCTATCTGAGCTACGAAGCCCTGAAGGCGGAGGTCGGCGAGCGCCACGCGGGATCGATCAATCTGCCGGAGCTGCAGCGGAAGGAAGAAATCTGCCAGCGGGCTCTCGACCATTTGGCGGATGCACTGGAAGCGGCCGCGCCTGACGTCGCGATCATCATCGGCGACGACCAGGAAGAGCTGTTCAACGAATCCAACCAGCCGGCGCTCTCGATCTTCTACGGGAGCGAGGTCGTCACCTCCCGGTGGCACGCCCTGGGCGGACGGACCGAACCCTGGCTGCGCAAGATCAGCGAAGGATACCTCATGGACCAGCCCCATGTGCTGCCCGGCGCACCGGAGCTGGCCTTGGACATCATCAAGGGTCTTCTCGACGGCGATATCGACGTATCCGTGTCGCGACGCGTCGATGCGGCGAGCGAGGTCGGATTCGGACATGCCTTCGGCTTCATCGTGAACCGTCTGTTCCGGGGGCGCTCCACTCCGATACTCCCGGTTCTGTTGAACACCTACTATCCGCCCAATGTGCTGAGCTCCCGACGCTGTCATGACGTCGGCAAGGCGCTTCGCCGCGCCATCGAGGCAAGCCCTTTGAACTGCAGGGTTGCGGTGATCGCGTCCGGAGGGCTCAGCCACTTCGTCGTCGACGAAGGTCTCGACCGGAAGATCATCGGAGCGTTGTCGACAGGGGAGGAAGAGGTCCTGCGGAATATTCCCCGTGGCGCCTTGAACTCGGGCTCGTCCGAAATCCTCAATTGGATCTTGGCCGCCGGGGCGCTGGACCACTTGCCGCTCACCTGGTCTGAATACCAACCGCTCTACCGGACGGCTATAGGCACGGGCGTGGGTGTCGCCTTCGCGATCTGGTCGGGCAAACAAGCGGCTTGAACGGAAGCGAAGACGGCATCCGTTCTCCCGATGGGGACTACAAGTGAAGATGGACGAAGTTCGATGAAACGAGAGTACGTCCTGTCCGACGGCGACGTGACGCGTGCTTCCCGGCTGTCTTCCGCGTCGTTGCACGAAGCGGCGGGCAAGGTTGGGGCTTTGCCGAGTTCTCTCAAACCGATTGATCCCGCGATGCGGCTATGCGGCCGCGCGCTTCCGGTTCGGTGTCCCGCGGGCGACAACCTCTGGATTCATCGGGCATTGGCGGCAGCAAAGCCGGGCGATGTCCTGGTGGTCGACGTCGGTACCGGCGCCGGGTTCGGATACTGGGGCGAAATAATGGCCACGGCGGCGATCGTCCGCAACGTTGCGGGCCTGGTGATCACCGGTGGCGTAAGAGACAGCCTGCGCCTCAAGCAACTTGGCCTTCCCACGTTTTCAGCGTGCGTCGGCATCCGCGGCACCGGCAAAGATCCAACCGGAGACGGGGCGATAGGCGAGCCGGTTCTGATCGGCGATGTCGTGGTCCGCACCGGTGACCTGGTCTTCGGCGATGCCGATGGCGTGGTCGTCCTTTCCCCTGGTGTCGCCGTTGCCGCCGGTCCGGCTGCGGAGAGCCGCGATCGGGCTGAGATCGGCATTTTGGAACGCATTCGCGACGGGGAACTCACGCTCGACGTTTATGATCTTGGGAAAACAGAAAATGGATAGCAGACGGAGCATCGAAATCGAGGGCTTTGGACATGGAGAGCAACCCATTCCGGCCGCCTGTCGAAAGGGAAATTTGCTGATAACCGGCGGTGTTCACGGACTGGGCGGTGCCACGACCGACGCCGGCGGGCAGGCCGCGATGATGTTCAAAAATCTGAGCCGAATTCTCGAAGCGGGCGGCGCGAGCCTCGGCGACGTGGTGAAGCTGACGGTCTTTGTAAGGACCCGTGAGGCGCGTGCCGCCATTAATCCGGAATGGCTCAAAGCATTCCCCGATCCGGCGTCCCGCCCGGCGCGTCATACCATCCAAAACGACCACATGCCCGAGCAGCTGCTGATCCAATGCGAGGCCATCGCATTTTTGGGCGATTGACCCGGCAGGCAGGCGATTCCATTCGCGCAGAAGCGGCCTTCCTCGGCCGCAATCCGACGTGTTCAACCTAAAAAGCGGTTCACGACCGGCTCGATATTTCAATTTGGCGGCCGAAGGCGGGAAGCTAGCATGACGCGGGCACAGCTACAGAGAGAAAGACATGGTTTTCGAGCTTCTCTTTCAAACCATCGATCCGGCGCGGCGGCACGAATATCCGGCGGCTTACAGCAAAGCCCTGGCACGCGCCGCGTTCGAAGGCTGCCATGGCGGCCGGCTCCTGCTCGACGAAAACGATCCTTCGGGCGTCGTCGTGTTGCTGGAATGGGATAGTGCCCAGCATCACGAGCGCGTAATGGGAACGCCGGCGCACACGGAATTCCTGAAGACGATTAGAGCCTTCGCCATAGCCCCCCGCGGCCACTTCTCGAACTACGTCGCGCACAAAGTATAGCCGCCAGTCGGAAATCCATCAGTTTTGTGAGGACACAAGATGTTGCGCACAGGCGCACAATTTGCGGAATCTTTGCGTGACGGAAGACGCGTATATCACAGAGGGAAGCGTATCGAAGACGTCGCTTCCCACCCTGGTTTCAGAGGCACGGTCGATACGGTAGCGAGCCTCTATGACCTGCAGCACGATCCGGCCCAGTCGGATCTGACGACCGCCGTTTGGCAAGGCGAGCGGATACCCTACTCCTATTTTCCGCCGTCGACACCCGAGCACTTGCTCCAGAAGCGGCATTATACCGAGCTTTGGGCGCGGCGGACCTTCGGTCAGATGGGGCGGCCGCCGGCGATGCTGGCCGAATTCGTCGTGGGGATTCTCGACGCCGCGGCCATATTGGGGAAGGGGCGAGCCCAGTTCGGCGAAAACGCGGTGAACTATCATCGTCATTGTGCCGTCAACGACCTGGCGCTCACCCATGCGTTAAACGACCAGTATTACGACCGTTCGAAGAACCTGCATGAACAGCGCCATCCCGATGTTGCGCTGCGGATCGTCAAGGAAACGTCGGCGGGACCGGTTGTGAGAGGCTTGCGCGCGCTCGCGACCCAGGCGGCTCTCTCGCATGAGGTTCTCGTCCATCCGAACCGGCCGCGCAGCGAGGCCGAAGCAGACTACGCTATCGCGTTCGCGATCCCGTTGAATGCGCCCGGCATCACCATAATTTGCCGCGATCTGTATGCCGAGAACGCGGCCAGGGATCGCTTGCCACTGGCGACACGCTTCGATGAGGTCGATTGCACGCTGGTATTCGACGACGTGCTGGTCCCCTGGGAGCGCGTATTTGTCTATCGGGAACCCGCGCTGTTGTCGCGATATTTCCGTACGATGGCGCCGTTTCCGTCCTACAGCAATTCGGTTCGTCAGATCGTTCGCATGGAGCATTTCGTCGCCGCTGCGCATATCCTGGCGCAGTGGTCGGGGCAGCATGCCAACGCCAACATCCAGGCCAAGATCGGCCAGATGGTCCAAGACCTGGAAGTCATGCGGGCCTGCCTCGCCGCCGCGGAAGCGGGCGGACGCCTGACCGCCGGGGGCCATTGGATCGCGAATGTGAGCACCGCGTTTCGATTGCATAGCGTCGACGCGTTCGGTCGCGCGGAAGACATGTTCAAGGAGGTGCTGACGAGCTCGCTCATTTTGACCGCGGGCGCAGCAGACCTCGATTCCGGCGAGATCGGGCCGCTGGTAGAGCGCTATTTTGGCGCCGCGGCGCCGAGCACGCGGGACAATCTGCGCGCCATGGCCGTCGCCGCGGATATGGCGCTTTCCGCTCTCGGCGGGCGCACGCAATTGTATGAAACATTGTCCGGCGGCGAGCCGCACGCGCAACGCCGCCTGCTTTACAGCTCGTACGACTTCGCGCCGCTCACCGAGCGGTTTCGTTCGTTTATCGGCGACGAAATGGACTGAAGCGCCGGCTGCCGGCGCGTGGTTGCGCGCCGGCGTCGGGCGTCAGAATTTGAGGCGCGGGAAGACGATGCGGGCGTTTTCCTCATAGATCTTCTTGCGATCGGCGTCCGTGAGAAATCCGATGCGATCGATCGTATATTTAAAATCCTCCATCGACCGACCCGTATCGGGATCGATCGCGCCGCCGCTGCCCGGCCGTTCCGTACCGAACAGGCAACGGTCCGTGCCGACGGTCTTGAAGAGGAGCTCGAGCGAATCCTTGTTGTGGACGTCCGTATCGAAATAGAAACGCTTCAAGGCATCGTCGAATGTCGTCAGGTCGGCGGGGCGCGGCGGCAATTCGGTTCCGTCGAAGCCCGCCCTCTCCAATTCCTTGAAGTAGTCCGCGATATGGGCTTTTTCCGCCGCGAGCCCGAAAAACCAGTTCGCGCGCCAGCGTCCGATCTGAAACGGAATCGAGCCGCCGCCATGGCTGATCATCATTTTGAGGTCCGGGTAGCGTTCGAAGACCTCCGAATGCGTCACGGAGGTGATCGCAAGGCTTTCCTCGGTGGCGAAGTGCTCATCATAGGTTTCGCGGCCGCAGCAACCCGCGCTGTGGATGTGCGCGGGCACTTTGAGGTCGATGAGCTTTTCCCACAAAGGATACCAGTAGGGATCCCCGAGCCGGGGCGACGTCCCGCGTCCCTCGCTGGGGTCGGGATTAACCAAAACGCCAACGAATCCGAGTTCGTTGATGCACCGGTCAATTTCATCGAAGACGATCGTTATGGGTTCCCCGTCCACCTGCGGCAATCCGGCGACCCCGCGGAACCGGCTCGGATACATTTCGATGGTGTTGTGGATGAGGTCATTCTGGAGTTCGATCCAGGTTTGCACGTCGCGGAAGGAACGATGGGAGTGCATCAGCATAAAAGGCCGGGGACTGAGCAGTTGTATGTCGGTGCCGACTTGATCCATGCTTGCCACGCATTTGGCTGCGGACTGTTTGATGTCGTCCATATTTAGCCAACGCTTGCGATACCAAGCCTTTGTGTGTTGGCCATTGGAAACCTGAATCACGCTTCGGATTCCGAAAACCGAGGCGGGCGTTACCAGGTGGGCATGAGCGTCAATGATCATTGTCATCCTCCTCGAAGCGGCATGGTTCTTCGGCGTTGTGGAAATGCGATCTTCGTTTCCCGTGATGTCGGGGAAGTTCGGCGTCAGACGGTCGCTGCCGAACCAAAGCGCCCCGGTTTCTTTGCAGCCGGTTGACGCGGGGGAAACCGTCTCATCGCCGACCCGTTCGCGGCGCCGTCCGTCTTGAGCAACATTTGGTGTCCTGTTCGCAAAGCGGGTTCGACCGACGCACGCTTTCGAAGTCCGATAAGTCGCATCACATTGCCAAACTCCGCCGGGCCCGGCCATCATTTCCTGCGCTGACAGAAGGAGCAAAGGACGGCGGGCAGCGAGCGCGTGCTGTCCTTTTATCCTTATAGAATCGGCATAACGCGATCGCGGCTTAACGCGGCAGTTAAGGCCGGGACGATCTTTTCAGAGTGGACACGCACCGTCCGCCCGTTGCTGGCCGGATCGCGGTGTGGTTCTTCCGGCTATGTCGTCGGCGCCACGGAGTCGAAAGAAACGCACTCGGTCGTGAAGACGCGAGCTTTGTCGCCGGGCTTTTGGCGCTTCATTCTGCGATCGCCGGCCGGGAGCGCATGCCTACCGTTGGTTCGTTGCCGTGCGGCGTTTGCTGAATTAACCGATACGTTAATCCGCAGTACGAAAGGCTAGATCGGCGATATTGGCATCCATGTTAGATTTCGCAATTAGGGAAACGGCGACGTCAGTACAGATGATCGCCGACAGCGGAGGGAATTCAATATGAAATGCGTAGGAGTTGGGGCGCTGGCGTTCGCATGCGTCTCGGTGGTGAATGTATCGGTTGCCTCTCAGGCACACGCCGCAGATGCATCGGCGGGAATCGAAACAGTCACCGTAAGCGCCGAGCGGCGGTCCGAGGACGCAATGAAAGTGCCGCTCTCAATTACCGCGCTGAGCGGAGACAAGTTGAAGACATTCGGAGTTCATTCCAACGAGGAGCTCGCAAACTACACGCCGGGCCTTTCGATGAACCATGGATTGAACAACACGTCGCTGTTCATACGGGGAATCGGCTTTTTCAGCGGAACGCCGGGAAACGAGCCCGGCGTCGCATTTTATGTCGACGGCGTGTATTTCCCGTCGGTCATTACGACCAATCACACGTTCAACTTGGACATCGACCACGTCGAAATCCTCAAAGGTCCGCAGGGGACCTTGTACGGCCGCAACGCCGCCGGCGGCGTGATCCAGATTATTACCAAGGATCCGCAGCAGGAACCGCGCTTCGATCTGGAAGTGGGATACGCGAACTACAATACGGTCTCGGCGTCGTTTTACGGCTCAGTCGGGCTGACCGATGATCTGGCGGCCGATGTGTCGGTGCACTACGACGATCAGATGGAGGGCTGGGGTCGCAACCTCGTCTCCGGCGATTCGACATATCTGTCCAACGAGTTCTCCGCGCGTACCAAATGGGTCTGGACGCCCGGTGACGTCACGAAGGTTACCTTCATAGCCAACTATTCAACCGCGCGGAACGATCAGGGCGCCGAGTACAGCATAACGCCCGGGACGGAAACGAACGGAGGTCACTTCGCGAGCGGCGGGTTCTACGACACCATCACCAGCGTAACGCCGTTTGGACCAAGCTTCGGAAAAACCAAGACGGACGGGCTGAGCCTGAAAATCGAGCACGACTTCGGCTGGGCGCACGCTGTGAGCTTGACAGCCTGGAATGAGGGCACAGGCACCTTGAACCTGGACAACGATGCCCAGCCGGAAGTGTTCGGCGGTGCGTTCATAGACCAGAGAGCCGCCACCTACACCCAGGAATTCCAGCTTCTTTCCGACGAATCCTCTTCCATAAAATGGGTCGCAGGATTGTTCCTATTCTGGGACAAGGAAGGCGTCGACCCATTCATTTCCATCCCGTCCTTGGCTCATATCTTCGCAAATCAGACGGTGACGTCATGGGCTCCGTACGGTGAGGCGACGATTCCGATTTGGAGCGATACCCGCTTCACAGGCGGAATTCGATATACGTTCGATCACAAGGTGGAACACGCAATGACCTTCAGTTCGGCGGGTGTTTTGCTGTCCACGACCAACCCCGCCGCCCAGGATACTGGAAAAGTAACCTACAAAGCATCGCTCGATCACGACTTTGCGCCGGGAGTCTTGGGCTATATTTCGTACAGCACGGGCTTCCGAAGCGGCAATTTCAACAATCTCAACCCCGCAGCGACGCCGACCAAGCCGCAGACCATCGAGGCTTATGAGGCGGGAGTGAAATCGACGCATTGGGACGGCAGGTTGACGCTCGAATTTGCGGTGTTCGATTATGTGATGAAGAACATCGTCGTCCAGACTCTTGGGAACAGTTCGACCGTCATTCAGACGAACGCAGCCGCGGGCGAATCGAAAGGCGTCGACTTCAACATCGTGGTCGCACCGCTCGACGACCTGACGATCGGGTTCGGTGGATCGATTCTCGATGCAAAATTCACCAACTTCAAGAACGCGATCAACTACGCGCCCTGTGTCACGCCCGCAAGCGCGCCGTCGTGTGCTACCTATGCCCCTGGCGGCGGGTATTTCACGTTTGCCTATGACGCCACGGAGAACGCCTTGCCGTACACGGAAAAGTACAATCTGACGCTAACGGGCCAATACAATGTTTCGGCGTTCGGGGGCGACCTGCAGTTCTCCGAGGCCCTCGCATTTCACAGCGGACAGTTTTTCGACTCCAACGAAGCCAACCGGCAGACGGCCTACATAAATTGGGACAGCACGGTGAAATGGACTGCGCCGGGCGCCAATTGGGATCTCAGCCTGTGGGCCAAGAACATCACGGACAATCACACCTGGGCGAGCAATACGCAGGCGGTGTTCGGCCACCTCTATACCGCTGATGCACCGCGAACCTTCGGCGTGAGGATCGGCTATCACTACAACTAACGTCTCATAGACATGCTAGCGGGGCGTGACGATCTGCGGCGTCCGCCACGACCACGTCTTCCGAGCGCCGCAGGATGGAGAGCTGGGGTCCAGGCGTCGACGCGCCGACAGTCTATCGGTTCGTCGACGCTGGGCCATCCCACCGTAGCGCTTACGTCGCGGGTGACGTCGGGGCGGCATTGAGTGGCAGATGAAAACAGAAAGAGTTTCGGTGTTCCACAATATGGCGATGGCGTGACTTTTAAGCGAGGCGCCCAAATCGGGAGCACTCGGCCGGCGGCACAAAACCGGAGAGTGCGATGAACGGACTGGAAGAACCGCAGCGTGGCTCGCTACATGGCGCCCTTTGCGGCTGCGCGGATGGCGCTATCCATCGCCAGTGGAGTTTGCCCGTCGCGAGACCGCTGTCGGTCGGCGGCGCGAACGGAAAGCCGAAACGCTCTATTGCGTCGCCTGCCGCCGGTATACGGCGCCTGGTTCGGCCGCGACCCAAAGGGCGCTCTTTCCTCTTGAAGGGCGGCTGCGTTCTGACTTTGGATCCCCAGATCGGCGATTTCGCGAAAGCGGATATTCTCGTCAAGAACGGGAAGATCGCCGCTGTCGGACCGGAATTGGACGCTGACGACGTGGAGATGATCGACGCCTCCAACACCATCGTCATGCCGGGATTTGTCGATACGCACCGACACATGTGGGAGGGATTTCTGCGCAATCTGCTCCCGGATGCGTCACTCGCGGACTATCTCGAACTGATTCTCCTGCGAATAGGGCCGCGGCTCTCCCCGGAAGACGTCTACATGGGAAATCTGGTCAGCGCTCTTGGAGCGATCGACGCCGGCGTGACCACTGTGGTCGACGTGTCCCATATTCAGAACACGCCGGAGCACAGCGATGCGGCGATCCAGGCGTTGCTGGATGCGGGCGGACGCGCTGTCTTCGGATATGGACGTCCGCTGCCCGGAATTATCAACTGGTGGGAAGACACGGTCAGCGCTTTTCCCCACGACATCAGGCGAATCCGCCGGCAGTATTTCTCGAGCAATGACAAACTCGTTACTCTGGCCATGGCCGCCAATATGAGGCCATACGAGATTGCGGAACGAGACTGGCGCCTGGCAAGGGACGTCGATGTCCGCATCACAGTGCATTCGATTCCCCCGCGGCCGGGCGAGGTCGGATGTATCGAACAATTGAGCCGGGCCAACCTGCTCGGACCGGATACCACCTATATCCATTGCAACAATCTCTCGGCAACCGCATGGAAGATGCTCGCCGACACGGGAGGCAGCGTTTCGCTTTCGCCTTATGTCGAAACGATGATGGGACACGGCGAACCGCCGATTCAAATGGCCTTAAATCATGGAATCCGGCCCAGCCTCAGCGCCGACGTCGAAACCACGGTGCCGGGCGATCTCTTTACGCAAATGCGAAGCGCCTTGTCCGTTCAACGTGGAGCCGCCTGGCGCGAAAGGCACGAGCGCGCCGACGCGGCAACACCGCTGCTCACGTCCCGACAGGTGCTGGAGTTCGCAACCATCGACGGCGCGAAAGCCAGCGGCCTGGATTCGCGGATCGGTACGCTAACCCCCGGAAAGGATGCCGATCTCATCTTGCTGCGGACGGACCGGTTGAACGTGCTGCCGATGAACGATCCGGTCGGTGCCGTCGTCGCAAATATGGATCGTTCCAATGTGGATGCGGTCTTCGTCCAGGGAAGAGCTCTCAAATGGTCGGGAGAGATGCTCGACGTGAATCTCGGAGAGATCGGGGAGAGGGCGGCGGCGTCGAGAGATCGCGTCCTGGCCGGCTTGAACTTGCATTGAACGAGGAAAGCATCCGACGCGCACGCAGAATGGCGGACTGACATGACGGCTGCCCCCAACGCTTCCGAGGCCACCCCCGATTATCCGGGGGCGTTGCGTCTGGACGGCCGGGGATTTGTCGTCCTCGGCGCCGGGCAGGGCATGGGCGCGCAATCCTGCTATGCGCTTCGTCAGGCGGGTGCAGATCTTCTGTGCGTTGACAGCGACGCGGGCCGCGCTACGGCGATTGCGCGGGAGACGGGCGGCGAGGCGTTGGTGGCCGATGTCACCAAACGGGTGGACATGGCGGCCGTATTCGACCGGGCCTCGGTGTTATTTGGCGGCGAATTTACCGGCGTGGTCGACATCGTCGGCATCGCCGGCACGAGCCCGATAGCAGCCATCACCGACGAGTCCTGGGCGTTTCAGTACGACATTGTGCTCAAGCACGCGCTCTACGCGTTGCAGATCGCGGCACCGATGCTTGCGAGAAACGGCGGCGGTTCGATGACGTTCATCGGTTCCATATCCGGCGCGGTCGCGATCGCCAATCAGAGCGCATACGGTTCCGCGAAGGCCGCTCTCCATCACCTGATCCGAATGGCCGCGCTCGAGTTCGGCCCCCAGGGCGTGCGGGTCAATGGCATTGCGCCAGGCATCGTACGGACGCCGCGCCTTGAGAATATCCTGGGGACGGAGGCTTGGAAATCGCTGGCGGAAATCAATTGGCTCGGCAGGGTTGCCGATCCGTCCGACATCGCGCGTGTGGTGCTGTTTTTAGCATCCGGTCTGGCGCAGTATGTGAACGGAAATATTCTGATGCTCGATGGGGGCATAAGTAACGGCGTGCCCATGACGATTCCCAGGCGATAGCGGCTCACGTTCGGCGCACCGCGGCCAATACCGCATCCAGTGCCGACGGATCTTCCAGCCCGGTCAGGTCGCCCTGCACCGCACCCGTTTCCCCGGCCTCGCGGAGCAGGCGCCGCATCACCTTGCCGGCGCGCGTCTTGGGTAGCGCAGCGCACACATATACTTTGTCCAGTCGCGCGATTCCGCCGATCGCGCGCTCGACCGCGGCCGATACGCCCGCATGGGCTTCCGCAGGATCCGTTCCGGGCCGCAACGTCACGAAGGCGACGGGCACCATTCCGCGAAGCGTGTCGTTCACGCCGACGACGGCCGCCTCCAGAACGCCCGGCCAGTGGCCGGCCGCGCCCTCGATCTCGAGCGTGCTGACGCGGTGCGCGGCGACGTTGATCACGTCATCGGTGCGACCGAGTACCCAGATCTGCCCATCCGCATCGACAAGCGCTTCGTCCGACGTCGTGTAACAACCGGCGAAGCGCGAGAAATATGTGTCGCGGTAGCGTGCCGGATCGTCCCAGATCGTGCGCGCCAAGGTCGGAAACGGCGCGGTCAGCACCAGGTTGCCGCGCTTTCCGCGAGGCACCGGCTGGCCTGCATCGTCGACCACGGCGCAAGCGTGCCCCGGAACCGGCATGCCGCAACTGCCCGATTTGAGCTTGTCCACGCCGTATACCGGATATGTCCAGGTCGAGCCTGTTTCGGTCTGGCCGTAGGCATTGACGACCGGCACATCCAGGACGCGCCCCGTCCAGTCCGCGGTTTCAGGATCGAGTGGCTCGCCCTGCGTCGTCACCAGCCGCAATCCGGGCGGACGGTGATCGCGAACGGCTGTGTCGCCGGCCGCCCGCAACATGCGCAGCGCCGTCGGCGCCGTCAGGATTTTGGTGACGCCGTGCCGCCGTGCGATGTCGAGGAACCGGGTCCGGTCTGGGTAGTCGATGGCGCCCTCGTAGCACAACAGGGTCATGCCGTGCGCGAGCCCGCCGATCACGGCCTGGATCGGAAACGTCAGCCAGCCCACGTCGGCGGCGCACCAATAGACGTCGTCCAGCTGCGGCCCGATTTGCCATTGGACGTTGGCCCAGGTGCCTACCAGAAAGCCGGCCGTGCTATGCACGACTCCCTTGGGCTTGCTCTCCGTCCCGGAGGTGAAGATCAGAAAAGACGGGTCATTCGCCTCTAGCGCCTCGCACGGGCAATCGGGCACCTGTGCCGCGAGCAGCGCGTCCCAGCCGATTTCGCCTGCCTGCAAGGCGGTCGTCGTTCCGGTGCGATCCACCACGATGGTATGCAGCAGCGTATCGACCCCCGCCCGCGACGCACGCAGATTGTCCAGCAGCGGGACGCGCCGCCCGCGCCGGAACGAGGCGTCGGCCGTCACCACGACGGCCGCCCGCGATGCCTTCAGCCTCAACCGGATCGCATCCGGCGCGAAGCCGCTGAACAGCACGGTGTAGATCGCGCCTATACGGTTGCAGGCGTGGATCGCAACAAAGGCCTCCGGCAGGTTCGGAAGGTGAATGGCGACCACGTCACCGCGTCGCACACCCAGCGCACGCAGGCCATTCGCGCAACGCGTCACCGCATCCCGCAATTGACGATAGGTCAGGCGGCGCACGTCGCCGGGTTCGCCTTCCCAGATCACGGCGGCGCGGTCTGCGCGCGCGGGATCTTCGGCATGACGGTCCACGCAATTGTCGGCTATGTTGAGCAGTCCGCCGACGTAATAGCGGATGTCGCCGAACCCGCCCTGGCGAAGCTCGCTCCACGGTTTCCGCCAGCGCAGATGGCGGGCGGCCCAGTCCCAATAGTTGTCCGCACCGGCCGCCTCGGCGGCGCGGGCCTCGGCCAGCATTTTGGCCTGGCTGGGCAGATGCCAGCGGTCCGGCAGCGGACGAAGCGGCTGGGTCGTGAGGGCGGCAATCGCATCCATCTGTCAGCTTCTCTGTGCAGCGGTTGGTCGGGGTCGCACGGGCATGCGTTCGGCGCGTAGCAAGATCGCCGCGAACTCGCCGGCCAGCGTCTCGATCGAGTGGCGCCTGGGGCGATACCATTCGGGCGACCAGTTCATCAGGCCAAGTACCGCGAGCCGGATCGCCTCTCGCGACACGCCGCGCGGCGTAAGGTCCGCCTGGACGAGTTCGCGGACGAGCCCGTCCCAGACCGCCTCATAGCGGCGCCGGTGCGGCCGCGCCGCCTGGCGCACGGCTTCGGGCGCGTCGCTATAAGCCTTCAGGCCGGCGGACGTATAGTCGCTGCGGTCCAGCAGAGCATGCAGATGGGCGCGGATGGCGGCTTCAAGCTTCCTGCGCGGATCGGCGGTTTTCGGCAGGGCGCGCAGGGCGGCTTGCACGGCATCGAAGACGCTGTCGACGCCGTCGTTCATCACCGCCGCGACAATCTCGTCCTTGGACGCGAAATGGTAATAGATGCTGCCGGCCTTGATGCCGACGGCGCCCGCGATGTCGCGCAATGTGGTGGCGTGATAGCCATGCGAACGCAGAAAGCGCGCGGCGGCATCCAGGATTTCGCGGCGCGAGCGGTCGCCGGCGCTTTCTTCGGGTTCGTCGGTTTGCAGCGCTGCTGCCTGGCCCCGCGTTTTCATGTTTCGATCCTGCGTGCTTTCACCCGGCGGCCCCGATCACAGGCGCTTCGCCACTTCGTCAAGCATGACCTCCGTCGCGCCGCCGCCGATCGACTGAACACGCGCGTCGCGGGTCATGCGCTCGATGGCGCTTTCCCGCATATAGCCTAACCCGCCATGGAACTGCAGACAGCCATACATGACCTCGTTGACCAGCTCGCCGCAATACGCCTTCGCCATCGAGACTTCCTTCGTGATCGCCTCGCCTTGCGCGTCCCGCCAGGCCGTGGCGTAGACCAGCTGGCGCCCGGCCTCGACCTTCGCCGAGAGCATGGCGAGGCGCTGGCGGATCGCCTGCTTTTCCCAAAGCGGTGCCCCGAACGCCTTGCGGGTCTTCACATGATCAAGGGTCAGGTCGAGGGCGGCCTGCGCCTCGCCGAGGGCCATGGCGCTCAGCACGATGCGCTCGTTCTGGAAGTTCTTCATGATGGCGTAGAAGCCGCGGCCTTCCTCGCCCAGAATGCACTCGGCCGGAATGGCGCAGTCCTCGAAAATGAGTTCGGCCGTATCGGACGAACGCCACCCATGCTTGTCGAGAGCCCGGCCGACCCGAAAGCCGGCCGTCCCTTTCTCGACCAGGAACATGGTTATGCTTTTGCTCGCCGGGCCGGCGCTGTCGGTTTTCGCTGCGACGCAATAGAGGTCCGCGTGAACTCCATTTGTAATATACATCTTCGTACCGTTCAGCACCCATCGGTGCCCGACGCGCGTTGCCGTGGTCCGGATGCCCTTCACGTCCGAACCCGCATCCGGTTCGGTCACCGCAACGGCCGTGATGACCTCTCCGGCGACGATTCGAGGCATCCACTTCGCTTTCTGGGTCTCGCTTCCGGCATTGAAGAGATGGACCGACGCCATATCCGTGTGGACAAGGGCGGTGATCGCGACGCCGGAAAAGGTCGAGCGCCCCAATTCCTCCGCCAAGACCACGGTGGCGAGAGTGTCCATCTCGGAGCCGCCATATTCGGCCGGGTAGCGGATGCCGAAGAAGCCCAGCCTTCCCATGGCGCGCAGGACGTCGCGCGGCACGAAGCCGTTTTGCTCCCACAATCCGGCAAGCGGCTTGATCTCTTCCGCAACGAAGCGGCGGACTTGATCGCGCAGCATTTCGTGCTCGGGCAGGAAGCATGGCGCCCGCAACGGGGATGGGGCGGAGGACGGATACCGGGGGCTTTTCACGCGGCTGCCTTGCAGATATGTTGACCTAACAAACGTTAGACAGCTATAAATTTGGGGTCAAGCCGTCCATTCCGGGTTGGAAGCCGCTGACATCGTTACCGCGGTTCTGGACGAAACCCGTCCGGATTCCGGTTGCCGTCATTCGCCAATAGGCATTTGCAAGATGTCCATCATCGACAGCCGCGTCGATTGCCGCTCCCACGGATTTGCCGACAACGCCCAGGCGTACGAAGCCCTTCTCGAAACGCTGAGGGAGCGCTATTCGCTGGTGGCTCACGGCGGCGGCGATGCGATGATCGGCAGGCACCATGCGCGCGGGAAGATCCTTGCCCGCGACCGTATCGATCTGCTCCTCGACCCGCTGAGTCCGTTTCTCGAGCTCTCGCCCCTTGCGGCGTGGGGGTTATACCAAAACGAGGTTCCCTCCGCCGGCATCGTGACGGGCGTTGGCGTAATTCACGGCATTGCCTGCATGATCATCGCGAACGATGCGACAGTGAAGGGCGGGAGTTTCTTTCACGAGACCGTGAAAAAGCACATTCGTGCTCAGGACATCGCTTCCGAAAATCGCCTGCCTTGCATCTATCTGGTGGATTGCGGCGGGGCCTATCTCCCCGAACAGGACCGTGTATTTCCGGACAAGGACCATTTTGGAACGACGTTTTACAACCAATGCCAGATGTCTTCGAACGGGCTGCCCCAGATATCGGCTGTCTTCGGCGGTTGCACGGCGGGCGGCGCCTACATTCCTTCGCTTTCCGATGAGCTTGTGATGGTGCGCGGCAATGCCCGCATCCACCTGGGCGGCCCGCAGATCGTAAAAGCCGCGATCAACGAAATCGTCGACGGAGAAACGCTTGGCGGCGCCGAGATGCACACGCGGGTCTCGGGCGTCAGCGACTATCTCGTGGAAAACGAAGCAGAAGCCCTTCTCAAGGTCCGCGACATCGTGGCCAAACTCAATTGGCCGTCGCCGTTGCGTGCTCCGCCTCGGCGCGCCGCGCCGCCGCGCCATGCCGCAGACGACATAGCGGGAATCATCCCGTCGAACGCCAAAATCTCCTATGACGTGCGCGAGGTCGTTGCCCGCATCGTCGACGACAGCGACCTGCAGGAATTCAAGCCGTCCTGGGGCGAGACGCTGGTGTGCGGCACCGCGCACATTCACGGCCATCCGGTGGGCATTCTGGCCAACAATGGTGTCCTTTTTTCCGAGTCCTCCGCAAAAGGCGCCCATTTCATCGAGATCTGCAACCAGCGGAATATCCCGCTATTGTTCCTGCAGAACATCACCGGCTTCATGGTCGGCACCGAGGCCGAGCGTGGCGGCATCGCCAAACACAGCGCCAAACTCGTCTATGCAGTTGCCACCGCGCGCGTGCCGCGCTTTACCGTCATCATCGGCGGTTCCTATGGCGCGGGAAACTACGGCATGTGCGGCCGCGGGTTTCGGCCGCGTTTTCTGTTCGCATGGCCGAACGCGCGCATCGCCACGATGAGCCCGGACATCGCCGCGACCGTCCTGACCGATCTTCGCCGCCAAAGCCTGAGCCGGGGCGATGCCTCCGAAACCGAACTCGAGAAGATTGCGACCGATACGAGACGGCAATTCACGGAGCAGAGCGACCCTTACTACGCGACCGCCCGGCTTTGGGACGACGGCGTCATCGAACCTCGCAACACGCGCGACGTCCTGGGGCTCTGTCTTGCGATGGCCGCAATCTCGACGCCGCGCCGGACCGAGCCCCACCCCGTCTACCGGATGTGAATCATGCCGGAGATATCTCTGTGATCGAATCGTTGCTCATTGCCAATCGCGGGGAAATTGCCTGCAGGATAATCCGTACGTGTCGTCGCCTCGGCATCCGCACCATTGCCGTGTTTTCCGAGGCCGATGCCGACGCGCGCCATGTCGCGCTGGCCGATGCAAAGCATTGCATCGGTCCCGCCGAAGCCGCGCGCAGCTATCTGCGGACGGACGCTATCATCGAGGCCGCACTCGCGCATGGCGCCGACGCGGTTCATCCGGGATACGGTTTCTTGTCCGAAAAGGTCGAACTCGCGGACCTGTGCCGCCGGCACAGCATCGTCTGGGTCGGACCCTCGTCGGAGTGCATTGCGATGATGGGCTCGAAGATCGAGTCCAAGATCGTTGCGCGCCGCGCCGGTGTATTTGGTGTGCCTGGCTACCACGGGGAGGACCAGTCGCCGGAACGCCTGCTCGCGGAAGCGCAAACAATTGGATTTCCCGTTCTGATCAAGGCCAGCGCCGGCGGCGGTGGAAAAGGGATGCGCCGCGTCGACGACCCGGCGGGTTTCGCGCCGACGCTCGACCTGGTCAAGCGGGAAGGCAAGGCCGCCTTTGGCGACGATCGCGTTCTGCTCGAGAAATTCATCACGCGGCCGCGGCATATCGAAGTCCAGCTTGCCGGCGACAAACACGGAAATGTCGTGCACCTCTTCGAGCGCGAGTGCTCGATTCAGCGGAACTATCAGAAGCTCGTCGAGGAAGCGCCGGCGGCAAATCTTGCTCCCGAGACAAGAGAAAAGCTGCTTGATGCCGCCGTGCGGCTCGGTAAGGCCGTCGGCTATGACTCGCTGGGAACGGTGGAGTTCATACTCGATGCCGACGACCCGGAGCCCTTCTTCCTCGAAATGAACACGCGTCTGCAGGTGGAGCATCCGGTCACGGAAATGGTCACCGGGCTCGATCTCGTCGAACTACAGCTGCGCATTGCTGCGGGGGAACCGCTGCCGTTTTCGCAAGCGGAGGTCAAAATCCATGGTTGGGCGATCGAAGCACGATTGAACGCTGAAGATCCGTCCGCCGACTACCGTCCGAGTATCGGGCGCGTGCGGCTCTACGAAGAGCCGATGGGCGATGGAATACGGGTGGACAGCGGCATAGCCACCGGCACGGAGGTCACACCCTTTTACGACTCGATGCTCGCCAAGGTCATCGCGTTCGGATCCGACCGGCAGATGGCCACGCGCAAGCTCGTCGCTGCGCTCGATCAGCTAGCAATTCTCGGTGTCGGCACGAACCAGATGTTCCTGCGCGATCTACTCTGCCTGCCCAAGTTTCGCGACGAGGTTTTGACGACCCAATTCATATCGGACGCTTTCCCGGCCGGCTGGCGCGCGCCCGAACCAAGCGCGCGCATTTACGCAGCCGCAGGCGCGGCGTTGATCGCCGGGACACGCCGCACGAGTGCTGCCAAAGAGGAAAATGGATCGCCGTGGCTGAGCCTTGCCGGGTTTCGCATTCTCGCGGCGGCGGGCCGTTCGGGTGGCGCAAGGGTCCAGGTGCGACACGGCGACTGCTTGCCGGTTGTCCTGGATGTGGCGGCGGACGCAGATGCCTTTCTGGTCAAGACCGGTGATCGGGCTGCCGAAGAGGTGCGCATCCTGCCGGCGCCGGACGGCTACCGTCTTACCGTTCGCGAAGGGCAGGTGCTCTCGCTGCTCTACTATCTGGTTGACGGAAGCCGCGTCAGCATATTCGAGTCAGGCCGCGGCGCCTTCGTCCTCGAGACTGTTCCGCTTGTCGAGGCCATGGCGAACCTGGCGAGGGCCGGCGAATCCGCCGGCAGTTTCGACGTTGTTGCGTCGATGCCGGGTTTGGTCACGGAAGTTCCGGTGGTTATCGGCCAGTTCTTGCGCAAAGGCGATACCGCCGTCGTCGTGGAATCCATGAAGCTCGCTATGCGGCTGCTCGCGCCGATCGACGGTACGGTCCGCGCCATCCATTGCCTGACGGGCGAGACCGTGGCCGGCGGCGCCCGGATCGTCGAACTTGAACCGGCAACGGAACATACCTCCGCATAGAAGTCGCGATGGTGCGAAAGGGAAGACGGCAGACGTCAATGATAGGAACGGCCGCCGTCTATCGGGAGGGCGATGCCCGTCACATAGCTCGACTCATCGCTCGTCAGATAAAGAATGCCGTGAGCCTGTTCGATGGCATGTCCGCCGCGTCCCAAGGCGCGTCCGACTCCAAGGTCTTTCGCCGTCACGCCCGCATCCAGCATGGGCTGGATCATCGGGGTTTCGGTAACGCCTGGGCAAATGGCGTTGACGCGGATCGTCGGCCCCAATTCCTGCGCGATGACTTTTGTCCAAGCCAAGAGGCCGGCTTTCGAAGCCACATATGCGCCGAGTCTTGCTTCGGGTTTCAGGGCCAGGCCCGACGACACATTGACGATCGTCGCGGCGGCGTTTGCGCGCAGGTACGGGACGGCAGCACGAGTGACCAGAAATGCGCCAACGAGATTCACGTCCAGGATCAGTTTCCATGACGCAAGATCGCCATCCTCTACCCCACCGGGAAATGAAATACCCGCGCAATTCACAACGCCGTCCAGGCCATCCAACGAATCCCGAGCCTGAGTGACGGACCTGCGCACCTCGTCCTCGTTGGCGATGTCAACAACGGCGCCGAAACCGCCGAGTTCCTTCGCGACATGATTCACGTTGCTGTTTCGATCCAACAGAGCGACGCGTGCACCCTCGCTGGCGAACAACTCCGCGGTCGAAAGACCGATTCCAGATGCTCCGCCGGTGATCAGGATTTTGCGACCTTTCAATCTGTTCAATTTGCTTTTTGGCGAAACTATCGCCCCTCCAGAATGTTGGCAGTCCCATCACTGCGATTCCTCGACAAAGCTGCCGTTGGTTCAGAGTGCGGCTGCATGCTGCACGTAAGCCATAGCATATCACTTTGACCGTGATGAAACATAGCCTCAGACCTGTTGGGCCAAAGGGCGCTTCGGTACGAGCACTGTGTCGTGCTCCAGTTGAGGGAACGGTGGTGAGCAAAGTTGGATACAGTTGGTGCGTTGTACCAGTCCGTCAGGCACCGGTTCCCACAGGCAGAACCGCTCGCTGAGATCGCCCCATCCGGGCACGATTTTGGGCGTGCGCCGTCTGCAGCTGCAGGCGCGGACGCATGGATCAAGGAAGGCGAGCGGCTCGATAGCTTCGATCGCGATTGCAATTCCGTGGTAGGCTGGCGTGGAAATCACTCGCACCGACAACTGGAACACCTCGCTCGAAATGGCTGGCACTTTTTATAGCTATCAGGCGTTTGACTTGCGTCTCGTTTCGGATGAGCCGTTGCCTGGATTGCGCGTCGGGGAACCCGGCCTGTCCGACCTCCAAGTCTATTTTCGCGGGAAGGTACCAAAGCTCACAGGACAAAAATCGATTCGCCGCGATGTGCCGGAAGTACCGGGCCTGGCTTACGAGACCATATTCGGCGCCGATGCCATGCAGATTCGGATGCTCCATGAATCGGGATCGATCCGCTTGGTGCTGACAGGCACGACCATCGCCTTCGAATGGTCGCGCGGCATCGATATCCGCACCGTCAAGGCGCTTTTCTGCGGCATGATCCTGAAAAGCACCGCGCTGTGGCGAGGCAAATTCGCCTTGCACGCTGGCGCGGTCGAAATCTCTGGTGGAAAGGCCTTTGTGGTTGCTGGGCAGAAGGGCGCCGGAAAGTCGACGTTGCTGGCGGGACTCTATGCGGCCGGCGCGCGCCTCGTCGCCGAAGATATGGCTGTCCTCTCGCGATCGGGTGGCGGCTGGCATGTCCATAGCGGTGCCCGGATCCTGAAATTGGTGGCGCAGACGGCCACGGCGCTTGGGCTCGACGACGGTGCAACGCTTGAGGCGGGCGAGTGGCATAGCGATCATTCCGCCACCGCGGCGCTTTTGCGTAGTCAGAAGGTCCTTCTGGACACCACCGCGCGCGATGGTGCGCAAGGACCGAAGTCGCTGCCGCTCGCCGCCGTCTATCTCCTGGGATCGCGGTCGGGCGATGACTCTGTGCTGGAACGTCTGGGCAAGCCGCAGGCTGTGGCGTTGCTGGCGCGCGAGCTGAGCGCCGTGCCGGAGATGCTGGAGCCCCGGGAAGACAAGAAGGCTGCCGTGCAAAACGTGCTGGCGCTGGTGCAAGACGTTCCGATCTACCGGCTTCGTCTCCCCAATGATCTCTCGCATGTGCAAGCCGTCGCGCGTCGGCTGATGCAGGGCGTGGTGGCGGAGGCCGGATGACCCTGAAACCGCTGCTCGATCTGCTTCTGCCGGAATTCGCGCCGGCGCTGATCGGCGATGGTGCGCGCGCCGCGCTGGAAACGGCTGCGCGTGTCATGGCGCCGATCCCCCATGTGGCCATCGAATGCCGATTGGCCGTCGATCAGGCGCAAGTCGATATCCAGCAACAGTTGCGCAGACACACCGATGACGCCCGGCTCTTGAGCCGTCATCTGGCGGGATTCGCAGGCGCCGGGGAAACGCCGGTGAGGCTGTCCCGGTTCTGCGATGCATGGGGCGCGCGGACACCGCGCTCGCGGGCGTTGAGGAAGTGTTTCTGGAATACGACGTGCCGGGCGATGGACGTGCGACGGAGATTCCGGCATCTTTTTCTCCCTGCCGCGCGAAGGACGGTTGGGACACGGCGTGCGCGGCGATCGCGATCCTCCACGATGGATATTCTTCCGACACGCTCGAGGGATGCTTCCACGCTGCGAAGACCAGCGGAGCCTGGGTCGGTTATCTCGGTCTGTTGCTCAATCGTGTGGGCAAACCCCACGCGCGTGAACGTAAAGGGCATGCGCCCGCATGCGCTGCGCGCGTTCCTGGACGGTATCGGATGGAACGGCGACCGCGACGCCGCGGAGGCGTTGTTCGACTGGGCGCTGAATCACGTGGATCGCGTCACGCTGGCGCTCGACATCGGCAATGGCGCAGTGCTGCCGCGGCTGGGACTGGAGTGCTTGCTGAAACGCCAGCCCGCAGTCGAGCGGCGTTGGTCGGCGCTGCTGGAGGCGCTGGAGCGCCAAGGTCTGTGCGACGGCGACAAACGCGCCGCCGTGCTTGCTGCACCGGGGGTCACCGCGCCCATGCTCGCCGGGACCGCCCTGGCTGCCCCAATGGATCGCCCGGTCGCTGGCGGCGCCTGCCGATCAGTTCGGCGTTCTCGAAAGGGCGCTCTATTACATCAAGCTGACGCTGGAGTCCGACGGCAGCCGGGAGGCCAAGGCCTATTTCGGCGCGCGGGACGCCTGGCTGGTGCAGGAGCAGGGAAAAGTCCGCGAGCTGTCGCCCGTGCCCCACGAACCGATCGACGACAGCGTGCCGGCGCCCTCAACCGAGGCGATGATGGAGCGGGCGAGCGCCGCGCTTTTCGAGCGGCAAGGGCAGAACGGCCTGTGGCGCGACTTCCTACTGTTCAACGACGAAAGCAACGAGTGGGCGAGTGCGTTCATCGCGACCGCGCTTGTCGAGGCCTGCGGCCGCCGCGCGTCCCGCGCCGCCACCGATGCGATGTCGCGCCTTGCCAGGCAACAGCGGCCGGATGGCGGCTGGGGGGCTATGACAATGCGTCCGTATCCGATGCCGACAGCACGGCGTGGGTGTTGCGATTGCATGCGCGCTTCGGCGGCCTGGAGGGGGACTCCGCGGCGCGGGCCGCTGCGTTCTGTCCTCGCATGAGAAGTCGGGCGGCATCGCGACCTATCGCGAAGAGGCCGATCTCAGCGTCTTCGCGATCGTCACGCCGGGATATGCGCGGACGAGGGCTGGAAACAGGCGCATTGCTGCGTCACGGCGGCCGCGGCGCCCTTCGTGGATTGGGATGTCCGGCCGTATCTCGCCGCGGAGCAGGCCGCGGATGGGAGCTGGCGGAGGCTATTGGTGGTGCCACGGCGCTATCCCACGGCGCTTTGTTCCGAAGCGTTGGGGAATGATACGGCATATGCGCTAACGTGGATGCGGCTTGCGCGTGGGCGATGCGCGAAGCGGCACATCCGGAGCTCAACGACTTCGATGCCGCTTGGTGCTTGCGCATCCTGCTGCTGCGGCCGCAAAACGATGCCGCACGCCCTTGCGGCAATGCGGATGGTGGAGCGGCTTCGCCAACGGCAGTCGCCGGACGGGCGCTGGCGCACCGGCGCGCTGGCACGCTTTCCGATGCCGGATCTGCTGTTCGCGGACCTGGGATTCAAGCGACCGGATATTCCCTTTCCAGGATCAGCACGGATTGTTCACCACGGCCGCCGTCGTCGCGGCGCTGGCGCGCTGGAAAGGCGGCGGCGATGAGTCTTGAGCGCGCGCTGCGTTTCTGGAAAGAAAGCCCGCGGCCGGCCGGCGCTTCGGCAGGAGGTCGGCCTGCTGTCCGGCGAGGCGGATTACGACGCGCTATGCGCGATAGCCGCCCGGTATGACTACGTGTTCACGCCAGCGGAACTGGCGCATGCCTTTGCGATCGACTGGCTTGCGCGCTGGGCTCACTTCCGCAAGAGCCCCGCAAACACGGGCGATCAGGAGACGTAGACGTTCGGCGGCGGTGCCACCCGCCATCGCTGCTGACGCTGCCGTTGATGGTCTTTGTGATGGATCCGGCATCGCCGTAATCGACAACTTCCGGCGCAACGTAAGAAACCGTATGTTCGATCTGCACTTCGGCCGTCAGGTTCTTTTCAGAGGTCATTTTCTGTCGCTCGCATTGCGTACCGATCCTGTTGTAGCCGTACTAAGCCAGAATGCAAACTGTTCCGCAAAAAACAGCGGCGCCGAAGTTCCCGTCTGGGGCTGGTCGATGCATCGGCGCAATACGGCGATATTCGCGTAATCGGCGAGCATGGGAGCGTTGGCGACAATGCGACGCTGGCGCGCCTGTGTCTGTGGCTGCCGGCGGTTGGGCAGGGAACTCAGACCGAGCGCCGTTTTGGGCCGGCGCAGGACTTCGGGGGGAAGCAGATTCCGCATGGCGCGGCGCAAGAGCGATTTCTTCCGGAGCAGAGGTGCCGGGACACGCAGCAGAAAGTCCATGAGGCGGCTGTCGAAGAACGGATAGAAGGACTCGATCGGAAGACCGAGCTGGCCCGGATCGGTTTTCCAGAACGGGCCGGGCATCGTGACGTGCGGCGATTTTCGCCGGACGTCGTCCCGAAAGGCCGAGACCCGCGCGATCATGTCGGTGCGGCGCGCGAAATCCGCGTTGATCCAAAGCGGCAACTCCGGCTCCGGCACTCGCCGCAGGCGTTGCCCTGCCGCGCGGCGCAAGCCAAGAGGCGGTAACTTGCGATGGTGCAGGATATGGCGCGCCATCGTGATAGGCGCCGCCAGGCCCTCCCGCGACAGCAGGTCGAACACCGTCGGGCTGTGCAGAGAGGAACAGAGGATCGCCGCCGAAACCGGCGAGGACATGCCCGGAGTCGGCCAGCGCGCGTTTGGCGATCTCATATTCCGGAGTGAGGAAATACATGGTCGCAGGCTGCGGAGGCTGCCAGGAATCTCGCTCATCCTCGTGCCGGAAAATGAAATCTCGGCCGTCAGGATCTGCGGAGAGATACCCAGATGCGCGCCCACCAGATTTGCGTAGCGGCCTTCCTCTTCCTGCATCATCGATCGGTAGACGATCGTGTGGGCCTTGAGGCGCGCCTGCGTCTCTTTCGGCCCGAGAAGCGAGTAGATCGCGCCGGCGATGGAGCCGCTGTCCATGCCGCCGCTGAGCGTAAGGTGGATGGGCCCTTCTGCCGGCAGCCGATCCGCCACCGCTTCTTTCAGCACCGCCAGCAGCTCATCGGCATAATCGTCTTCGGAGCGATGAAAGCGGTATCCGTCCTGTATCAGCGGCGACCAATAGCCTTGCGTCCGCGTCCCGGAGGCGTTGGCGAGCAGGCAATGGGCCGACGGCAACGACCGAATTTGCGTATAGATCGTGCCCGCGGGATCGCTGTTCAGGCCGAGCACGAGATAGTCGGCAATGGCTTTTTCGTCGAGCGTCTTTGCGATCCAGCCGCTCGCGAGCATCGTACCGATCGAATTTCCGACCAGCAGGCCTTGCGCGGTCTGGGCGTAATAGATCGGACGGGTGCCGAAGCGGTCGGTGGCGGCGAGCAGGCGCAGCGCTTTCGCATCCCAGAGCGCAAACGCGAAATCGCCCAGGAGCCGCTCGACGCAGGCCGTTCCCCATGCGGCATAGGCGCGAAGCACGAGCGCGCCGTCCGGCATGCCGGCCTGGGTGCGTATTCCGGCAGCCGCCAAGCGCCTGACGAGATCGGTCCGCGCGTGCAGACGGATCGTTCCAGCGATCGTGGTTCCCTCGTGCTGATCGAGAACGGCCGAAGCGGGTGCGGCTATCGAAATGCCGGCGGCGAACGCGCCTTGCGCCAGGACCGCTCTGCGCGACGGGCCGCGATAGGCCATATCTTCGGCCAGACGGCTTATGAGCGCGCCCGCCGCATCCTGGCCATCGGTCCGAAGCAATGCCACGAAACCCGACATCGCGTGCTATGCGGCGCGCAGAAGGCCGGCGTCCAGCAGCCTCTGCAGCGTGTCGGCGACGTCGGTCCGCGCTCGCTCCTCGCCGACATCGGTTTCCTGCACGAGGCGCTGCACGATGTCAGCGCCGGTTGCGCCGTGCTGCATCAGTTCCCAGATCCGCACCGCAGCGCCGCGAAGCCCGAAATAATTCTGCGTCTCGAATTGAAGAAGGAGGAATTCGTCTTCGACCTTCGTCCCGATGACGTTGTCGGCGGGAGTGAAGCGCAACGAAAGATCGAGCAGGGATCCTGTCAGGCAAACGGGGTTAATTCCACAAACGCACTCATGACACTCTCGCCCGCGACCACGATATCTCCCACGGTGACCCAGACATGGGCTTCCAGCGGCCGCCCGAAGGCGGGTTGCGCAAGACGCCGAAATGCACCTTGGCACGAACATGGCGGCGACGCAGCATCGCCACGGCCGCCATGGCGTGTGGAACGCAGCCGCAAGGGCGGGGAACCGCCGGATGAGCTCGGCAAGCCGCCGGCCTATGATCTCCGCTGTGGAACTCTCCGCCGGACTGGGCAAGGCGGCGATGCCCGACCTGCGCGTCATCCAACGGACGATCCGCGATAGGGAACCAGGGCAAATACGGCGCGGCTCACCAGCAGGTAGAACGCAGCCTCCGGATCTAGAAACCACGCGGAGCGATTCCCGGAAGCGTCATTGGTCCAGTCGTCCATGGCGGCTCGCGCACCGATCCCGTTAGGCGCCCCAATTCTCGGTTCTGCGTGAAGACCACGACCGACAATCGCGGGGCCGAAACTCGCGGACCAGTGAATATCCATGCGATAAGTGGCGGGGCGTCGTCAAGCCGTTGTCCCGCTCCTGGGCAACACCACGCTTCGGAGCAAAGTCGAAACAGCTTCGCGCTGTACCAGTCCGTTTCCCCAAAACTCCCAACCTCCACTCGTTGATGTGAATGACGCCGATTGCGGCGGCATTGGGCGCATTGCCGGTCTCCGGCGTTGCCGTGGAGACGCAAAAATCGGGGAAGATTCGCGCCGCCGCGCCGCCAGTCTCCATCTCTGGATTGGATATCTCCACTTCGACCCGAACTGGAGGTTGGGAGTTTGTGCCCGAGCGGTCTGATCGATCGAACCGTGCTCTCCCTCAGTGCTGGACGGCCAAATATCGATACCTGGCAACTATGCGTATCTCCCGAGCACGCTTCGCACCCTCACGAGTCTCTTTCGCGATGTGATGAAACTAGTGCCGCCAGAAGCGGCTTATTGGCTCCCACGTCCCTTATCGAAGAGGCGGCAAGCGGAGGCTGCGGGTCGGCGGCTTCGCCGCCGGTAGGGTCGGCAGTGAAAGAGGTGGGCCGGGCTCGTCCTTGGTAACGCCCATGCAAAATGCCGTGCGAACGGAAACGACGTTGTCGGTTTTGAGCAAGCCGTCGGATACCAAACGATGTATGTCGCCGCTCTCTCTTGCAACGCATTTCAGCAAATAGTCGGTTTGCCCGGTTAGCGCATGGTATTCGCGCACCAAGGGCCAAGACCGCAATTTGCGCTCGAAAGCGGCGATCTCGGACGCTCGTTGCCATTTGAGGCCCACGAAGAGAAATGCCGTCACGGGATATCCCAGTGCTTTGGCGTTCAGCCTGGCGTGGTAGCCCTGGATGTAGCCGGCTTCTTCCAGGGTCCGGGTGCGTCTCAGCGCGGGTGGCGGCGAGACGCCAACGCGCGAAGCAATCTGCACATTGGTCATGCGGCCCCTTTGTCGCAATAGCTCAAGAATGTGCAGGTCCACCGCATCGAGCGCATGTGACGGCGCGATCGGGACGCTTCTTTTTGCGGCAGGAGCCGTCGAGTCCGCGCGAATCTTAGACATGGAGGAGCATCCCGGCGGCAGACGCCGGGGGGCATTTTCGCTCCAAGCCTGGCGGCGAGCTGTCGGCGAAGACTTGCATCCCAGCTTCCTCTCGGGTCCGCGCGTGCGTTCCGTGGTGTGGAGGTCCGTAGCGCCGCTGGTTGCGGCGCCGCAGTTCCCCAACGGTCGGTATCGGACCGGCCCGGTTCATTACTAAAGACGGGGCGGCGAAAGGTTTCCCCCATAAGATAAGATCGCAGGCGGCGAGTGGTGGAGATGACGCATCCGCTCGTCCGTACAGCAGCGCCGAGGCTCGCTTGCAGCTGGAGAGGCGCATCGGCGATGGACCAGCCTCGATGAACGATCTGGAACGGAGATTGGGCGATGCCGTCGAGGCACATGGCGTTCCGGGCGCTTCGGCTGCCGTTCTGATCGGCGACGCGGTCCACCTCGCCGCGACCGGCCTGGCGAACCGGCAAACCGCAGCGCCCGCCACGCCCGACACGCCGTTTCAGATCGGCTCTGCGACAAAAGCCATGACGGCGTCTTTGGTCATGCAATCCGTCGAGCGTGGCCAAATCGAGCTCGATGCGCCGGTGCGGCACTATCTGCCGGAATTCCGGCTGGCAGGACCGTCCACCGCGATCACCGTGCGCCATCTGCTCACGCATACCAGCGGCATCAAGGGCGATTTCTTCATCGATCTCGGCGATGGCCCCGATGCCCTGGCGCGCTATGTCGAGGCGCTTCGCGACGTGCCCACATTATACGAACCCGGGCGCTTCTATTCGTATTGCAACGCGGGATATCCGGTTCTCGGCCGCATCTGCGAAGTCACCGGACAGGGCATGTGGGACGATCTGCTCAAGAGCCGATTGTTCGATCCGTTGGGAATGACGCGGTCGGCGAGCCGGCCGGCGGACAGGGCGGCGCTGGGCACCGCCATCGGCTACGACAGGGCGCCGGACGGCACCTGGAAGCCGGGGGTCCTGAGCAGCCGGTCGACCGGGCCCTCGGGATCGACGGTGGCCAGTACCGCCGGCGATCTCCTGCGTTTCGCGCGGATGCACCTCGATCACGGCAAGGGCAGGGACGGGACGAGCGTGCTTTCGACCAAGACCGTCCTCGAAATGCGGATTCCGCAGGTCAGGGTTCCCGGCGACTCCTTTGCCGGCTCCTGGGGGCTGGGCTGGATGCTCATGAACTGGGACGGCGTTGCCCAATACGGCCATGACGGCGCGACGGCGGGCTCTCTCAGCCTGTTGCGGGTGTTTCCCGCGCGCCGGATCGCAATCGCCCTGCTGTGCAACGCCGGCGACGGCGCGAATTTCATGCGGTCGATGGCCGGCGCGCTGTTCCAGGATCTGGTGCAGGTGAATTTCCCGAAGCCGCCGACCCCCAGCGAGCGCAGCTTCGACCTGCGCCAATATGCCGGCCGCTACGAGCGCTATTTCGCCGCCGTGGAGGTCGAGCCTGAGGGAAACGAGCTGATCTGCCGGGCGTTCAACTTGACCCAGTCGGGAGAGCAGACGCCGCGCGAACCCGTCCAGATTTTTCGCCTCAAGCCGAAGACGGCCGAGATGTTCGTCGAGCCGGCCAAGGCCGGCGGGCGCCCGCCGCTCAGCGCCGTTTTCCTCGAATTCGATGCATCCGGCGCGCCGCAGTTCCTGTTCGCGGGGGCCCGGGCCATGAAGCGGGTCGCCTGATCGGGAAAGTGTCATGAAGGTCTTCACCGCGCATTTCTGCCATGAGACGAACGTATCCTCGTCCATTCCCACCACACTCGATTCCTACCGTCAGGATTTTCTCTATCTGCCGTCGGATGCCGACGGGGCCGACCGTCTTCGTGCGGTGCTGGCGCGGCGCAATCTGTTTTCCATTCTCCGCGACCGCGGCCATGAGGTCGTGGTCGGCCTGATCGCGGCGGCGCAGCCCAGCCGCGCCACGCCGCGCAAGGACTACGAATTTCTCAAACGGGAATTGCTGAGCAGCCTGAAGCAGGCGCTTCCCGTCGACATGGTGGCGCTGTCGCTTCACGGCGCGCAGGTGGCCGAGGGCGTCGACGATTGCGAGAGCGACATCGTGCGGGCCGTGCGCGCCGTGGTGGGGAAGGCCGTTCCCATCGGCGTCCTTCTCGACCTGCACGGCAATGTCGGCCCCGAACTCGTGCAGAGCGCCGATCTCGTCGTGGCCGGGATCGAATATCCGCACACCGATGTCGCCGACCGGGCGCAGCATCTGGTGGAGCTTCTGGAGCGGACCGCGGCGAAGGCGATCGCACCCGTCCAGGCGCTCGCACCGATTCCGATGACGGGCCATTGCTTCACGACGCGCGAACCGCTGCGGACCATCCTTCACGAGCTGGTGACGATGCAGGGAAAAGAGGGCCTGCTGTCCTTGTCTTTCATGCATGGATTCGAAGCGGCCAACGTCCCGCGCGGCGCGGGCGTGATCGTCATATCCGAACGCGACGCGGCGCACGCACGGCATTTGGCGGACCGCATCGCGATGCGCCTGTTTGCGGTCCGTGCCGAGATCATAAACAAGCCGCTCACGGTCGAAGACGCCGTCCGGCGTGCCGCCGCCGGACCGAGCCCCGCGGTCATCGCCGAAGTGTCCGACAATCCCGGCGGCGGCGGTGCCGGCGACGCGACCTGGCTGTTGAAGGCCATCCTGGACGCCGGGATCGGAAGGGCGCTGTTCGGCATGCTCTGGGATCCCATGGCGGTTTCCCTCGCGCGATTGGTCGCGCCCGGCGCGCGGCTGCCGTTCCGTATCGGCGGCAAGGCGGGTCTGCGATCCGGTCCGCCGCTCGACGTGGATGCCGTCGTCGTCAGCCATCACGACGCGCTGGTGCAGACCTCCTTCGCGGGGGCCGAGGATCTCGGACCGGCCGCCGTCCTGCGCGTCGGCGAGACCGACATCCTGCTGATCTCGAAGCGCCAGCAGGTGCTGGATCCGTCCTGCTTCGCGGCGGCCGGGCTTCATGCATCGGACTATCGCGTCATCGGCATCAAGTCCGTGCATCATTTCCATGCCGGATTTTCCACCCTGGCGCCGACGATCCTCTATGCCAGCCAGGAACAGTCCGGCACGTGGCGCAGCGACCGGCTCAAGCGGCCGGTCTGGCCGCTCGACGCCACGCCGTTCGAGGTCGACGGGCGGCGCTGGGAATAGGCATCAGGCGGGCGGCCGGAACAGCGTCGGGAACCCACGCCAACATGCGTCGTAGTCGGCCTGGCGATGCGGAGACTCCATGGCGAGCCGCGTGGGCTGCAGCACCCAGCGCGTCTCGAACACGAACGCCATCGTGTCGCCGATCTTCGTCGGCGCGAGCGCGTCGTCGACCGCGCGCGCGAATGTCCCCACGTCGGGCCCGTGCGCCGCCATGCAGTTGTGCAGACTGCACCCGCCCGGGAGGAAGCCCGCGGCCTTGGCGTCGTAGGCGCCGTGTATCAGGCCGACGAACTCGCTCATGACGTTGCGGTGGAACCAGGGCGGGCGAAAGGTGTGCTCGGCCACCATCCAGCGCGGCGGGAAGATCGCGAAGTCGATATTCGCGGTGCCCGGCGCGCTCCCCGGCGCCGTCAACACGGTGAAGATGGACGGATCGGGATGATCGAAGCTGATGGAGCCCATCGCGTTGAAGCGGGACAGATCGTAGCGATAGGGCGTCAGGTTGCCGTGCCACGCCACCACGTCCAGCGGCGAATGGTCGAGCACCGTCGTCCACAACGCGCCCTGGAATTTCTGCACGATCTCGGTGGGCCGGTCGTTGAACTCATAGCGGGCGTCGGGCGCCTCGAAATCCCGCGGATTGGCTAGCCCGTTTGCGCCGATCGGGCCGAGTTCGGGAAGGCGGAACGCGGCGCCGTAATTCTCGCAGACATAGCCGGCGGCGCTCTCGCCGCGCAGTTCGACACGGAAGCGGATGCCGCGCGGCACGATGCCGACGACGCCGGGAGAAAGCGGCAGGGTGCCGAGCTCGGTGACGAGGTCCAGGCTTCCGCGCCGGGGGACCAGCAGCATCTCGCCATCGGCGTTGACGAACACCCGGTCCTTCATCGAGCGGTTCGCGCCATAGAGATGGATTGCCACGCCTTCCATGCGCGCGACGTCGCCATTGCCGGCGAGCGTCGTCAGCGAATCGATGAAGTCGGTCGGCACCTCCGGAATCGGAAAAGGATCCCAGCGCAGCCGGTTCGGCGTGGGGGCGACGTCTCGGAAGGGCGCCGTATGCAATCGTCCGGCACGATCATAAGGCTTGAACGGCGCATGCGCGGCGGACGGGCGGATGCGGTAAAGCCAGGACCGGCGGTTCTCCGCCCGCGAGGCAGTAAAGGCGGTGCCGGACAACTGCTCGGCATACAGCCCCAAAGGCGCGTGTTGCGGGCTGTTCTGGCCCAGCGGCAAGGCGCCGGGCTCCGCTTCCGTCGCGAAGGTATTGCCGAAGCCCTGCATCACGCGCCGTCGATGTCCCTTGGCTGCTTCATCGTCCCCAGTCGTCCCCGCATGGCCGTCCGTGGCGCGATGCCTTGAGCGCATGCCGCCCGCCCCGTGTTGACGCTGGCCGACCGTCGAGCCGCTAGTGCGAGGGCCAAGAATTCGCGGAATGTGCGGAAAAACGGGTCGGTGTGCCTTGGGGCGCGACTGGCGCGTTGTGCGGTCTCGTTCGTCTAGCCCTTGCTGCTGCTTGAGGGATCGTCCGAGGACGCTCCGGCTGCTGGGGTGCCGAAATGAAAGTTTATTGCGTCTACATGGGTCACGAAACCAGTGCGGTCTCGCCGATCCCAACCTCGCTGTCCAGCTACCGCGACGACACGCTTTATGTTCCCTCGACGGGGGAGGGCGCGGCACTTCTCAAGAAGATTGCCGAAGGGCAGGCCGTGGGGGCCATCGCGGCGCGCCGGGGTCACGATGTGACCGTCGGGCTGGCGGCGTTCGCGCAGCCGAGCCGGCCGACGCCGGCGTCCGATTATCAGATGTTGCGGGCGGAAGCCCTTCGCAACCTCCAAGCGGCGATGCCGGTCGACCTTGTGATCATGTTCCTGCACGGCGCCCAGATGGCCGAAGGCTGCGACGATTGCGAAGGCGACATCCTGGAAGCCGTGCGGGAGATCGTCGGCCCCGACGTTCCCGTCGGCGTCGAAATCGACCTGCACGGCAACGTGACCCGCCGGATGATCGCCAACGCCGACGTGATCATGGCGTGCAAGGAATATCCGCACTCCGATTTCGGCCTGCGCGCGCAGGAGCTGGTCGAGCTGATGGAACGGGCGGTGCGGGGCGACTGCAAGCCGACCATGGCCTATGCCCGCGTGCCGATGTTCGGAAGCTTTCCGACCACGTTGCAGCCGATGCGCGGCTTCGTCGACGAGATCCTGGCCCTGGAAGGCAAGGACGGCATCCTCTCGGTATCGGTCGGCCATGGCTTTCCCTGGGCCGATTTTCCGGAAGCCGGCGGCACCGTCATCGTGGTGAGCGACAACGACAAGCCCAAGGCGCAGGCGCTCGCCGACCGGCTCGCACAGCGCGTCTTTGCGATGCGCCGCGATATCTGGGCGCCGCGCATGCCGGTGGGCCAGGCGCTCGATCGCGCCCTGAAAAGCACACGGTTTCCGGTGGTCCTGGCCGACATGATCGACAATCCCGGCGGCGGCGCGCCGGGGGACGCGACCCATATCCTGCGCGCGCTGCTCGACCGCGGCATAACCGACGCCGCCCTGGCGATGATCTGGGATCCGGTTGCGGTCCGTCTGGCGTTCGACGCAGGCGTCGGCGCGCGCATTCCGCTGCGGATCGGCGGAAAGGTTTCGGCGCTGGGCGGCGCGCCGGTGGATCTCGACGCCACGGTGATCGCGCTCAACGAGCATCCCGTCCAGCACGGCCAGGGCTATGCGGCCGCTCTCGGGTCGGCCGCGGCGATCGAGGCGGCCGGCATCCAGATCGTGCTCAACACGCTGCGCCAGCAGACCTTCACGCCGGAATGCTTCACCGAACTCGGGATCGACCCGCGGCGCAGGAAATACCTGATCGTAAAATCCCAGCAGCATTTCCACGAGCACTTCTCGGCCTTCGCGTCCGACATCATCTATGTCGACACGCCCGGCTGCACCGGCCTGAATTTCGCGGACCTGCCGCTCAGGCGAATCAGCCGGCCGGTCTGGCCTATCGACGAAACGCCGTTCGAAGCCTTCGGGCGCCGCTGGGAATGATGGCAAATTAGGCACAATATGAAAATTCTTCCGATGTGTTCTAGTGTCGGAGCGATGGCTCTTTCGTTCGGCTGTCCGAAGCGGGGATTTGCCGCGCTCGCGATCCAACCGGAGTGAACGCTTTGCAGGCAAGCGCGCGGTCGCATTCAGGCTCTACGGGCGAGGCGTCCGGCTCGACCGGGCACGAGCGCGCGCCCGAACCGGGCCCGCTCCTGGATCTGCGGGAATGGTATCCCTTTCACTGCTCGGTGATCGCAAACCGCGTCAGCGCGCGCCTCGAAAGCATGTACGGCAAGCGCTACGGCCTTTCGGTGACCGGCTGGCGCGTCATGGCCAACCTCGCCCAGCACGCCCCGCTTTCGGCGCGCGGCCTGGCCGAGCGCACGGCGATGAATCACGTCCAGATCACGCGTGCCGTGGACCAGATGGTGGCGGCGGGCCTGGTCAGCCGGCGCGGCGACTCCAAGGACCGCCGCCGCGTGGTATTGACGCTCAGCCGCAAGGGACTTGCCGCCTATCGCCAGATCGTACCCTTGGCCAAATCCATTGAAGCCGCCCTGCTGGAGGGCCTGACAGATACGGAGCGACGCTGTCTCGTTACGGTCAGCCGCAAGGTCGTGGCCCGCGCCGAAAGCATCCTCGCCGACTATTCCGACTGACCAGATTTTTACCACTCCGCTGTGTTTTCCGATCAAGAATTAAGCGCCTTCGCGAAGCAGGCGCGGCATTGGCGCAACACCCGATCTTAACATTTCGGCAACCTGCTTTTACGGCCGTCTGAGCGGATCTGTGCCGCCCGAACCGCCTCCATCGGGCTAGCGGGTTCCCGCAACAGGATCGTCACATGATCGCGCGACGACGGCAGCACGAAGCCTTGGGGCTGGTCGGCGGGGTGTGTGGCGTTATAGAGGGGACCGGAATGCAAAATCCAACGACATCGCTGATCGGGCGTGGCCGCCTGAACTTCCTGAGCTGCGCGCTGATGGCGTCCGCCGCAGCGTCATTTCTGATTGCGGCCACGGCGCCCGCGTCCGCCGAAAACACGTCGACCGATGCGAAAGCCGGCGGCATCGAAACGGTGATCGTCACGTCGGAACGCCGCGAGGAGCGTCTTCTCGACGTGCCGCAAAGCGTGAGCGCGCTCACCGACGCGGATCTGAAGGCGATGGGTGCGACGTCGTTCATCGATTATGTCGGCGCGATTCCGAACGTGCAGTTCACGACCATCGGACCCGGCCAGACCAAGATCACCATCCGCGGCGTGTCGGACGCGCAGGGCGTCTCCACCGTGGGCTATTACCTGAACGACACCCCGATCACCTCCCGCGACACCAGCGGGGCCAACCAGCCGGACCCGAATGTGTTCGACGTGGAACGCGTAGAAATCCTGCGCGGACCCCAGGGCACCTTGTACGGCGGCGGATCGATGGGCGGCACGATCCGCATCCTCACCAAACAGCCGGATACGACGAAATTCGACACCGCGGCCGATGTGACGGCAAGCGCCACCGAACATGGCGGGACGAACTACAATGTCAACGGCATGGTCAATGTGCCGCTCGCCGATACGTTGGCGGTGCGCGTGGCAGGCGGATACGGCCATTACGACGGCTGGATCGACGATCCCTTCATCGGCAAGGACATCAACACCTACAAGACCGATTTTCTGCGCACCGAGGCGAAATATGCGCCGACGGACGATTTCTCGCTGACATTCCTCTATCAGTACGATTGGCTGGCGACGAACGCCACCAACCTGTCGGACACCAATACGAAGTGGACGTCGACGCTCAGCCAGCTTTCGCCGAACAAGGACAAGACCAACCTCTACAGCCTGACCGGCGTGTACGACCTGCATTGGGCCGAACTGACGGCCGTGGCGTCCTATTCCACGCGGGCCAATCTGGCGTTCCAGCCCTTCTCCTCGTCCACGCTCGGCTCCTACGAGTTCGCCTTCGGCCTTCCCGCCGGGACGATCACCGGCGGCGGCGCGAATCTGGGCGCGAATACGAGAGACTATAACGGCGAGGTTCGGCTGGTGTCCGAGGGCGACGGACCGCTCCAGTGGACGGTCGGTGCCTATCATCTCGACAGCGCCATCGCAGCCAACACGCTCGTTTACATCCTTCCGCCCAACGCCGTGTCGTTCATTCCGGGCGGCATCTTCCTCAACTCGGTCGGCACGCAGCATGTCAGCCAATATGCGCTTTATGGCGAAGCCACCTACAATTTCACCGACAGTCTCGCGCTCACCGGCGGACTGCGCTGGTTCAACGAAACCGTCGCCGTCAGCGGCGTGGCGAACGGCTCGCCGATCTTCGGCAGAGTGAAGACCGGAAAGATCATTCCGAAGGCGACACTGTCCTACAAGATCGATCCCGACAGCCTGGTCTATTTCACCTATTCGGGCGGCTTCCGCTCCGGCGGCGCCAATCTCGGCGTCGATCCCGGCTCGCCCCCGACCTACCAACCCGATACGACCGAGAACTACGAGCTCGGCGCCAAGACCGTGCTGTTCGACGGCAAGCTGGTCGCCACCGCGGCGCTCTACTATATCGCCTGGAGCAACATGCAGATCTTCATCGACGCGACGCCGCCCAACACGATCGGCTATACGACCAATGGCGGCAAGGCGAAGAGCCAGGGCGCCGAACTCGATCTCAATATCCAGCCCATCGACAGCCTCAAATTCGAACTGAACGGCAGCTATTCCGAGGCTGTGCTGACCCAGCCCTATGTCGACATCGCGTTCACGGCGCCGACGGGCAATTGGCTGCCCAATGTGCCGCGGTTCAAAGGCTATGCGTCGGCGGAATATTCCTTCCCCGTGATGGACGACGTGACCGGACGGCTGCGCGGCGACGTGCAGTACACGGGCAAGAGCTGGGCCTCGATCCTGAACGCCCTTCATCCGCGCGACGTCCTTCAGCCCGCCTACACGCTGGCCAATTTGAGCCTTGCGGCGTTCCGCGGCAGTTGGACGGCCGAGCTGTTCGTGCACAATGTGTTCGACGAGCGCGCGATCCTGGAAAACGACACGTTCGGCAACATCTACGAGAATCGGCCGCGCACGATCGGGATCACGCTGCGCTACAATCCCTAAGGCCGTTCGGGCCGGCGGCGCCGGCCCGATTGCCGTACGTCGCAACGCGGTCCGGCCGTCTTGCAGCCCGTTCGGAAGCGCAATACGGGCCTTGTCGATGGTGCGGCAGGCGCTTCCACAGGAGGTAGCGGGTGACGTCGGCGGCAGTTGAAGCGGATCCGGTGGCCGTCGCAGAGCGGTCCCGGCGGGGTCGGAACGGCAAAGGGAAGGGCGGCCGGCTGTCGCTGCTGGCCCTTATCCTGTTTTCCCTTCCCACGATCCCCACCGTCCTGCTGTCGGGCCCGTTGAACGGGATTCTTCCGGCCTATTACGCGGCCCATACCGCCATCGGCGTGGCGACCATGGCCACGATCCTGCTGTTCGCGCGCGTGGTGGATGCCGTCACGGACCCGCTGATCGGCTATCTGTCCGACCGGACACGCTCGCGTCTGGGGCGCCGCAAGCCTTGGATGATCGGCGGCGCGCTGCTGGCGATGTTCTGCGCGCACAATCTCTTCGTTCCGCCGGCCAGCGCGGGCGGCGCCTATTTCCTGATCTGGTCGCTGCTGGGCTATCTCGCCTGGTCGATGATCTTCATCCCCTACAATGCCTGGACCAGCGAGCTGAGCGGCGATTACGACGAGCGGTCCCGGCTGTTCGGCGTGCGCAACCTCATCGGCGGCATCGGTGCCATCGGGTTCGCGGCGGGGCCGCTGCTGCTGTCGCCGTTCACCGGCAGCACGGCGATCAACGAAAAGACGCTGGAGATCTTCGCCTGGGCGATCATCGTTTCCATGCCGCTTGCGATGGCGGTCTCGGTCTGGATGGCGCCCGAGGCGCCGGACGTTTCCACGAAGCGAAGCTCGCTGAAAGGCCTGCTCGATGCCGTGCGGACCAACAAGCTTCTGTGGAACTGCATCGCCATCCTGATCCTCACCGGCCTCGCGAACGGCGCCAATGGCGCTTTGGCCTTCATGGTGGTCGACAATTACCTGCATCTGGGCGCGCGGATTTCCGATTTCCTGACCGCGGGCATCCTGAGCTCGATGGTGTCGGTGCCGGTCTGGCTGAAGCTGACCTCCTGGTTCGGCAAGCACAAGCCCTGGGCGGCTTCCATGCTGATCAATGCGGTCGCGCTTTTCGTCCTCTTCCTGGTGAAGCCGGGGCCGGGCGCGTATCTGCCGATGATCGTCCTGACCACGGTCATCGGTTTCATGTCGGGCTCCGCGCTCGTCGTGCCGGCAGCGCTTCTGTCCGACGTGATCGATTACGACGTGCTCAAGTCGGGCGTGAACCGCGCCGGCAATTATTTCTCGTTCCTCATCCTGCTGTCCAAGATCGAATCCGCGGTCGGCGCCAGCCTCGCCTTCTACACGCTGGACCTGTTCCACTACGACCCGAAGGCGGCCCATGACGCCTGGGCGTCGTTCGGGCTGCTGATGGCCTATGGCGGCGTGCCCGGCCTGCTCTGGCTGGCGTCGGCGGTGCTGGCGTGGATCTATCCGCTGGACGCCAGGCGCCAGGCGATCATCCGCAAGCGCATCGAGCAGCGGGCCGCGCGCGCGGCGCGATAGCGGTCAGGGCAGAAGTCCGGTCGCGCGGACCCATCTCTCGGTGTCGTCGAGGGCGCGGGCGAAGCGCGCGAACATCTCGTCGATCTCCGACCGCGTGATGATGAGCGGCGGCGCGAACGCGACGGCGTCGCCGGCCACCGTCCGCGTGATGAGGCCGTGGTCGACGCAGCGCGCCACGCAATAGGCCGCGACGCCGGCCGGGGCCGCAAACTGCTTTCGCGTCGCCTTGTCGGCCACGAACTCGACCGCGCCCATGAGCCCGACGCCCCGCGCGTCGCCGATGAGCGCGTGACCGGCGAAGGCGCGCAGCCGCTCCTGGAAATGCGGCGCGACGGCGGCGACATGACCCAGGATGTCGCGTTCCTCGAACAGTTCGAGATTGCGAAGGGCAACCGCGGCGCAGACGGGATGCCCGCCATAGGTGAAGCCGTGGCCGAACACGCCCGCCGTCTCGCTGTGATCGAGCAATCGCGCGAAGATCTCCTCGGAGATGAGCACGGCGGAAATCGGCAGATGGGCGGAGGACAGCCCTTTCGCGACCGTCATCGCGTCCGGCACGATGCCGAAGGTTTCGCAGCCGAACATCGCGCCGGTGCGCCCGAAGCCGCAGATGACCTCGTCGGCGATGAACAGGATGTCGTTGCGCTTCAGGATGCGTTGCACCGCTTCGAAATAGCCGGCAGGCGGAACGATGACGCCGCCGCCGCCCATCACGGGCTCGGCGATGAAGGCAGCGATGGTGTCGGCGCCTTCGCGCGCGATCAGCTTTTCGAGATTGCCGGCCAGGCGCGCCACGAACGCCGCCTCGCTCTCGCCCGGCGCGCCATAGCGGTAATAATGCGGGCAGTCGGTGTGAAGCACCTCGCCCGATGCGACGTCGAAGCCGTCGCGGAAGACGGCGATGCCGGTCAGCGCCGCCGCCGCCGCGGTGACGCCGTGATAGCCGCGTTCGCGGGCGATGATCTTCTTCTTCGCCGGTTTGCCGCGGGCATTGTTGTAATATCGCGCGAGCTTGACCTGCGTGTCGTTCCCCTCCGAGCCGGAGTTCGCGAAGAACACCTTGGAGGCGGGGAAGGGCGCCATCGCCTTCAGCTTTTCGGCAAGGTCGATCACCGGCAGCACCGCCTTGCCGGCGAAATTGTGATAGAAGGACAGCGTGCGCATTGCGTTGGCGGCTTCGGCTATGAGTTCTTCCTCGCCGAAGCCCAGCGCCGCGCACCACAGCCCGGCCATGCCCTCGATATACGCCTTGCCTTCCAGGTCGTAGACGTGGATGCCCTGACCGCGCACGATGATCTGCGCGCCCTCGCGGGCATGTCGCGCGAGATCCGTGGTGGGATGCAGCACATGCGCGATGTCGCGCGCATAGGGTGAATTCATTCGGCGGCCGCCGCGACGACGCCCCGCTCGATCTGGTCGCGTTCGATGGCCTCGAACAGGGCGCGCGCATTGCCTTCGCCGAAACCGTCGTTGCCTTCGCGCTGGATGAACTCGAAGAACAGCGGCCCCACCGCGTTTTTCGAAAATATCTGGAGCAGCAGATTCCAGCCGCCGGTCTCCGGATTGCGTTCTCCGTCGATCAGGACGGCGTTGCGCTTGAGCCGCTCCAGGTCCTGGCCGTGCTCCGGCAGCCGGCGCTCGACCCCGCCGTAATAGCTTTGCGGAATCGGCATGAAGGCGAGGGCGGCCGCGGGCAGGCCCTCGACGCTGGCGCAGATGTCCTCGGTCGCCAGCGCGATATGCTGCACGCCTTCGCCCCGGAACTGATCGATGAATTCCTGGATCTGCGATTTCGGATCGCTGGGCTCGTTGATCGGGATGCAGATCCGGTTGCACGGACTCATCAAGGCGTAGGTGCGAAAGCCCGTCGCCGAGCCCCTGGCGTCGAGATAGAAGACCTCGCGAAAGCCGAACAGACGCTTGTAGAAATCGGCCCATTCTTCAAGGCCGCCCGCGCGGACATTGTGGGTGAGATGATCGACCGCGGTGAAGCCGCCGCCGACCACCGCCGCGCCGCCGATGCCGGGGAAGGCGCGCGCCAGCATCTCATCCTCGCCCGCCGCGTCCACGAGATACAGAAGGCTGCCGCCGATTCCGTTCAGCGCCGGCGCATCGACGGATTTGGGCGCACCGCCGTCACACGCGCAAGCTCCCTGCGCGGCGGCCGTTTCGAGGGCCGCCGCCGCGTCGGCGACACGAAACGCGATCGCCGACACGCCGGGACCGTGTTCGGCGGCGAACCGGCCGCCCTGCGTATCGCCGTCGGCGTTGAGCAGGAAGCGGATGTCGTTCTGCCGCCAGAGCGATATGCGCCGGGCGGCATGGGTCGCGGCCTGCACAAATCCCAGATCGCGGAACAGCGTTTCAAGCGGCGCGGGATCGGCGGCGCTGAACTCGATGAAGGCGAGGCCCGCCGTTCCCATCGGGTTGTCGTGCGGCGAACCGTCCGCATTGCGATCGACAGGCGCACCCATTCCGGTCTCCGAACTGCGGGATCAATTCCGCAGACGGAAATTATTATCATTTTGAAACTAATTCAAGCCGGCTATGATCGCCGCCCGGAAGGAACCCGTATCATGCTGTTTTCCATCGTCTGCACCTACAAACCCGACGCGGATCTGCTGCGCAGGCCGTACCGGGAGAAGCACCTGGAATACATGATCGCGGCGCTGCCGTTCACCTTGTTCGGCGGGCCGTTCCTGCTGGACAACAATGTGCGATCGACCGGTCTCGTGGTGGTGCTGGATTTTCCCGATCGCGCCGCGGCCGAGGCCTTCATCGCGGGCGAGCCCTATTGCCGCGCCGGCCTCTTCGAAAGCGTCGTGGTCCGCCGATGGCGGCACATGACCGGCGAAGTGCTGGCGCAGGAACTGAAAGGCGAGCGGCTTACGGGCTTGTCCCTGCAGGGCGGCTAGGCCGCGCCACGACGGGCAGCCGGATGTGCGAGGGATGCCGCGCACCGCGATGCAGACGGATCGTCGGCCCGTCGCCGGCGGGCGGAACGCGCTCGAAATTGTCCTTGTCGGCACCGGCGATCGACACGGCGACGGCGTGGCCTTTGCGGAACAGATAGGACGTCGGCAGAAGGCCGATCTCCAGCGTGACGATTTCGCCCGGCGGCATCGGCAGGACATCCTCGCGGCGATGGCTGTGATACGGCACCGGCATCGCAAAGGGCGGCGGCGATATTTTCCGGTGCGTGCCGCGCAACAGGCCTTCCGTCACATAGGTAACCGATCCGTCGGGCGCGATGTCGTCGATATAGACATGGAACGCGCCATCGGCCCGGTTCGACGATACGTGCAGGACGGCGACGGGATGGCCGGTGACTTCGGTGTCGTCCGCGAGCGGCGCGCTGCGGTAGCTCAGCAGCTTCGCGATTTGCGCCGCGCGGTCCGGATAGGCGATATCATCGCCTTCGCGCTCGGGATTGCCGATATTGACGATGGTGTGCCAGCGGTTGCCGTGCCCGGTCGTGGCGGACATGTCCACCACATAGATGTCGCTGCCTGCCGTTGTCGCGCCGTCCGCCGAAAGCGCGTGCCCGTCCGTCATGTAGAGCGGCTTCGCGGTTGCGGGCGGGGGCCAGGTGTCGGACGCCTTCCACTTTTCCTCCCTCATGGTGAAGTAGTGGACGCGCGGTTCCGCCTCTATTCCGGTGTCGATGCCTTTCAGATGATGGTCGAAGAAGCGGAAGAATTCGAAGAACCGCGACGAGCCGGGCCTGCGGCTGGCGCTGCCGGGGCTGATGTTCTGGCTCGCGCCATGGTCCCAGGGGCCGATGATGAGGCGGTCCTGCGGCCCGTTGTGGCGGAGGAACCGGTTGACGGTCCCGGCCAGGAAGCCGCCGTCATACCAGCCGCCGATGCTGTAGATCGGCCGTCCCGACGCCTCGACCGCGTCCGCATAGCGGCGCGGGCTGTAATCGTCGATCGGCGTGGTATCGAACGGCTTCGGCAGGCTGCGCATCGGCTCGTTGCAGAACGCTACGGGCCGGACGGCGTCGTAGGTCGACGCATTGTCCGCATGCTCGGCGACCGCCGCGCGGCAGAGCGCGCCGCCGGGATCCTCGTCGGTCCGGCGCACGCCCGTCGCCAGCAGCTCCAGCGTATAGCGCGTGGTGCCCTTCGCTTCGTTGCGCTGAAGCTTGGCGGCATAGTCCGACCAGGTCTTGACCGTCCGCTCGCCGAAGATGCCGCCCGGATGGGTCATGTCCGTGTAGAGATGATGGAAGGCGAATTTCGGCATGACCGCGACCAGGGCCGGATGACGCCGCGACAAGGACAGGTAGGCGCTGATGCCCATATAGGACACGCCCTCCGCGCCGATCCTGCCGTTCGACCAGGGCTCGGCCGCGACCCAGTCCAGGATGTCCGTCCAGTCCTCGATCTCCGCGGGGTCGAAGTTGAAGGCACGCCGGCCGAAGGACGCGCCGGTGCCGCGCGCGTCGACCATCAGATAGGCATAGCCGCGCCGCACCAGCCAGCGCACATACCAGGGATCGCCGCCGATCAGGGGCGCGACCGCGTCTTCGAGCGCGAAACCGCGCCAATAGCAGGTCGAGTTGACCAGGGCGGGCAGCCGGCCGCCGGTTTCGAGGTCGCCCGGCAGATAGAGGGTCACGGCCAGCCGGCACCCGTCGCGCATGGTGATGTAGAAATCGCGTCGCGCCACCGTCTGATAGAGCCGGTTTTCCGGCGTGTCCCGGTAGGGCGCGGAGTCGTACCAGAGCGCGTCCGAGCCGGGTGGCCGCGGGTCCGGCTTGGTGCCGTCCCAGGCCCGTGCCGCATCGATCACCCGCGGGTCGACGGCGACGCCGTCCGGCTGGGCTTGAGCATCCTCTTGCGGCACATCGGCCTCCGAACGTGAAAGCAGGCCGGCGAAGCGGCCGATGTTAGGACGGCCCCGGCGGACGTTTCCGCCATGGATTGGCGGAAACCGCGCCTGGCTTCGTCCCATGATCGGACCCGCCAGACGCGCGTCCCGAACCGGTCGTCCATGAGTCAGAAACCCGATCCTACCGCCGACGACGCAGGCACGGCGACTTCGATCGCCGCGGCGGTGCGTTCGGGCCTCGTCTCGGCGCGCGCGGTCACGGACGCGGCGCTGGATCGCATCCGCCGGGTCAACCCGCGATTGAATGCCTTCGTCGTCGTCGACGAGGAGGGCGCGCGCCGTGCGGCCGAGGCGGTCGATGCCGCCGTACGCGCCGGCCGCGATCCGGGCGCACTCGCCGGCGTTCCCTTCGGCGTGAAGGACGGCGAATCCCTCAAAGGCTCGCCGACGTCCTATGGTTCGCTCTTCTACAAGGGCGCGCCGCCGGCGACCGTCGACTCGCCGCATGTCGCACGGTTGCGCGCGGCCGGCGCCGTGCCGCTCGGCAAGGTTGCGGCGTCCGAGTTCGGATGCGACGGCGTCACCGACACCAGGGCCTGGGGAACCACGCGCAATCCCTGGAATCTCGCGCGCACGCCGAGCGGGTCGAGCGGCGGCTCCGCCGCGGCGGTGTCGGGCGGCCTGGTGCCGTTCTGCACCGCGAGCGACGGCGGCGGATCGATCCGGTGCCCGGCAGCGTTCTGCGGGCTGGTCGGCCTCAAGCCGAGCCATGGCCGCGTGCCGCGCGAATCCGGCGCCTCGACGGAAGCCTGCTATGGCGCGCTGACCACGACGGTGGCCGAGACCGCGCGCTATCTCGACATCGCGGCCGGCCCCGACGATCGGGACCGCATGTCGCTGCCGGCTTTCGGGGGGAAATATGAAGAGCTGATCGAGACCTTGTCCGTGGCGGGCCTGCGTGCCGCCTGGTCGCCCGATCTGGGTTTTCATCCGATCGATCCGGAGGTGAAGGACATCGCGCAGGGGGCGGCGCACGATCTGGTCTCTCGCGCCGGTCTCGAGATGACCGATGTCAGGCCGGTTCTCACCAATGTCTACGTCGACTGGCTCGTGCTGGCAGCCGATGGCCTGCTGGCGCGCCTTGAGGCGGGCGGTTTCTGGCCGTCGCGCCGCGACGACATCAGCACCCGGCCGCGCGAATTCCTCGACCGCTACGGCCACGCGACGCCGCAGACCTTGCAGGCGCTGCGCGAACGGTCCGCCCAGCTCGAGCGCGAAGTGGCGGCGCTGTTCGCGCAGGTCGATGTGCTGCTCTGTCCCACGGCGGCCACGGTCGCCTATGATGCCTGCGGGCCGCTGCCGGATACCATCGCGGGCCGCTATGCCGGCCACACCAATGCCGAAGGCTTCACGCCCTTCGCGAATATCTGTTGGAATCCCTCGATTTCGGTGCCCGCAGGGCTCAATTCCGAAGGCCTGCCCGTCGGCCTGCTGATCACCGTCCGCCGCCATCGCGACGACATCGCGCTGCGGCTGGCCAGGATTCTCGAGCAGAACCGGCCGTGGCCGCGCCTGGCGCCCGGCTACTAGCGGAAGGAAACCTGCAACTTGGATTTGGGACTGAACGGAAAGCGCGCGCTGGTGCTCGGGGCAAGCCGCGGGCTCGGACGCGCCATCGCGGAGGCGCTGGCGGCCGAGGGCGCGATCGTCACCATCGTGGGGCGCGACGGCGCGGGCCTGGCGGACGCCGCGCAGGCCATTGCGGCGTCGTGCGGCGCGCCGGTGCAGACCCATGTCGCCGATCTGGCGCGGGCCGATGCCGTTGACGCGCTGGCGGATTCGCTGGGCGATGTCGACGTCCTGGTCCTGAACGGCGGCGGCCCGGCGCCCGGCGCTGCGACGGGCATAGCCGACGACGCCTGGCGCAGCGCGTTCGAGACCATGGCGCTCGCGCCCATGCGCCTGGTGCGGGCGGCGCTGCCCGGCATGCGCGAACGGCGCTTCGGCCGGGTCCTCCTTGTCCTGTCGTCGGGCGTCGTCCAGCCCATTCCCAACCTGGCCCTGTCGAACGCGATGAGGTTGTCGCTTGTCGGCTGGGCGAAGACGCTGGCGGCCGAGGTCGCGGCCGACGGCATCACCGTGAACGGTCTTCTGCCCGGCCGCATCCACACCGGACGCGTCGACGAACTGGACGCCGCGGCCGCCGCGCGCGCCAAGACGTCGATGGACGAGGTCCGCGCCCAGTCCCGCGCGACGATACCGGCGGGCCGCTATGGCAGGCCGGAGGAATTCGCCGCCGTGGCCGCCTTCCTGGCGAGCGACAAGGCTTCTTACGTCACCGGTACCCTGGTGCGGGTCGATGGCGGCATGATCCGCGCGATCTAGCCTTCGCCGGCCCGGATTTTCGTCACCATCTCCTCGACCTGCGCGATCGAGAAGTCGGGCTCCTCGTAGATCAGGGCGTGCGTTGCGCCTTCCGGCGCAAGGCGCACTTCGCCCTTCGAAGACAGGCGCGCGGTGCTGAGCTGCGCGTCGCGGTACATCCTGAGGAAGCTGCGCGCGACGTAGTCCGAAATCTCCGGCAGGAGGGACTTCAGCACCTCGACCGGCTCGAACGGGATTTTGCGCGGAAGCACGTCGTAGATCGGAATGTCGCCCAGCACGCCGGCGCCCCGGGGCAGCTCCAGGGGCTGCTTCTCCATCGATTCCAGCGCCGAAAAGAACGCCGCCTGCGTCCGCGGCTGGGATTCGCCGCCCAGCATCGCCTCCAGCACCGGCTCCAGGTTCTTGTAGCCGGCGCGCTCCGCGGCGGGCATCCGCTTAAGGCGATTCCAATGGGCGCCGAACGCATTCTTGACGACCATGAAGAGGCTGAGGCCCGTCACCTTGCGCTTGCGGCCCAGATATTTTCCGAACACGACGTGATCGGGCGTCGTCACGTCATACAGCACCAGACCGGCGACGCGTTCGGGGAAAAGATGGGCGAAGACCATGGCCGCCGGACCGCCGAAGGAATGCGCTGCGATGAGAAAGGGAGGCTTTTCGCCCGCCAGCCGCAGCATCGCCTCCAGCTCGTGCGCCTCGCGATGCACGCCGCGGGGCCAGGGGCCGGTATCGCTCCATCCCGTGCCCGGGCGGTCGAATATGATGGACCGCGTGAATTTCGCGGCACGGACGTGAAGATGATGGAACGCCAGCCCCTGGCCGTGACTCCCGGGTATCCAGACCACCGTCGGACCGCCTTCGCCCGCGGCGACGAGATGCATCCTGTAGCCGCCGACGTCCACGAGCCGTCCCGGCGGGGGGAACCGGCGGCGCCATGCCGCCAGCAGGTACAGGTGGCGCAAGGCGAGCGCGGCAAGCGCCGCGGCGGCGAGTGCGAGCACCAGGGCCGTGCCCGACAGGAAGACGGCCGCCGTTCCCGGGACCGGAACACTCCACACGATCGCAGCCACCACCGCGACGAGGCCTGCGGCCACCAAGCCGCTCCAATTGTGGCCGAAGGCACGGCTCAGGAAAGCTTCCAGCATGTCGTTCCCGACCTGAAAAGGACCCGGTATGGGACGCATCCGCGGCGCGGACCCGCCATCCGGGCGCCGATCCTAACCCATGGCGGGATCGGTCTTGCGCTGCGTCTCACGGGTGGACCCTAAACCCATCGGGTAGGCCGGAGACAAGCGATGCGATCGGTCAGCGTGCGCCAGGAACGGTGGCTCCTGCGCGAGCCATTCGTGATTTCCCGCGGTGCCATGGAGGCACAGGACGTCGTCGTCGTCGAGTTGCGGCAAGGCGGGGTCTGCGGCCGCGGCGAAGCCTCCCCATCGGCGCGCTTCGGCGAAACGGCGCAGAGCGTCATCGCGGCCATCGGCCAAGCCGCCGCGGCTATCGAATCCGCGACGGGTCGGGCGGACATCGCCGTGGTGCTTCCGAAGGGTGCCGCACGCAGCGCCGTCGACAGCGCCTTCTGGGATTTGGAAGCCAAGCTGGCGGGCCACCCTGCCTGGACGGCGGCGGGCCTTTCCGGCGTGGGCCCACGGGAAAGCGCCTTCACGATAAGCCTGGACACGCCGGACGCCATGGCCACCGCGGCTGCGGCCGTCGTGGGTTTCGACCTGCTCAAGCTTAAGCTCGGCGCACCGGGCGATCTGGAGCGGGTGCGGGCCGTCCGCGCCGCCGTTCCCGACAAGCGGCTGATCGTGGACGCCAATGAGGGCTGGTCGTTCCAGGATTTGAAGACCTTGGTGGCGCCGCTCCACGCACTGGGCGTCGAATTGATCGAGCAGCCCCTGCCCGAAAACCGCGACGCCGCGCTCGCCGGATTCAAATCGCCCGTGCCGCTTTGCGCCGACGAAGCCTGCACCGATCGCGCCTCGCTCGCTACGATCGTGGGGCGCTACGATTTCATCAACGTGAAGCTGGAGAAGTGCGGCGGGTTGACCGAAGGCCTCGCCTTGATCGACGAGGCCGTGGCGCGCGGCCTGCGCATCATGGTTGGCTGCCGCATCGGCACATCGCTCGGGCTCGCGCCGGTCGTGCTGGCCGCGCAACGGGCCGAGTTCGCCGATCTCGACGGGCCGTTCCTCCTGGCGTCCGACCGCTCCCCCGGCCTGTCGCTGCACGCCGGCCGGGTGGGCGTTCCCGACCCCGCGCTGTGGGGTTAGCGCACGCCCCTATGCCGCTGTCCGTCCGGCTTGCGGCGGCTTGCCGAGCCTCCACGTCTGGCGCTGTTCGAGAAGTTCGATTTCCTTGGCGCTGAGCTTGCCCAGGATGGTCGAAAGCTGCGCCAGTTCCGGTTGCGACAACGTCCCGAACAGCATGTCCTCGATGACGATGGCCACTTCCGCGATCGCTTCGTAGGTTTCCACGCCGCGCGGCGTGATCTGCAACACGGCGACGCGGCGGTCGACGGCGGAGGTCCCGCGGCGCACCAGCTTCAGCTTCATCAGTTGACCCACCGCGCGCGTCACGTCCACCGGGTTCATCCTGGACCGCTGCGCGAGATCCTTGGCCGACATCGGCGCATGACATACGAGCACGGCAAGCGCCTGCCAGCCGATGCGGTTGAGCTTGTAGTTGAGCGAATAGAACGTCTCGATGCAGGCCGCGAAATTGGTGATGACCAGCCAGAGCTGGTAGGGAAGCCAGACATCCAGATCGATGCGCGGACGATATCCGGCATGCCGCGCGCCCGGTCCGCCGGCATCCGGCTTGTCGGTCCGCGAGGTCCCGGAGATGCGGCGCGGCGCTGGTTTTTTCGCGGTCATAGTGCTCCACGGACGCTGGGATGTCCCGCCGCCGGCGCGGAAACGGCCGGCAACACCGTCAACATAAGCGAGTCTCCGTCCGAATTCTCCCTTGCGGGCGGAATTGCCGGAGGTGGGACGCACTAGAGGAAACCGGCGGCGGGCTCGTCCTACCGGCGTGGTGGGATGTGGCATGGGCGAATGGCGGAAAAAATCGCGCTGATCGGGACGGGCGTGATCGGGCGCGGCTGGGCCACCGTCTTCGCCAGGGCGGGCCGTGACGTCGTGCTCTTCGATGCCGACGAGAAGACGCGGAGCGATGCGCCCGACGCCGTGGGTAAGATCATCGCCCTGCTGGATGGCGTCGAGGCGCCGCTTTCTCCACGGCGCGGGACGATTTCTACCGTGCCGTCGCTCGAAGCGGCGGTGGACGGGGCCGATTGGATCCAGGAAAGCATACCGGAACGACTTGCGATCAAGCGCGAGATGTTCGAGCGGATCGACCGGCTGGCTGCGCCGCACGCCGTTCTGTCGAGCTCCTGTTCTGCTTTTCGGCCATCCGACTTCCTGACCGAACTGTCGTCGAGCGCGCGCTGCATCATCGCGCATCCGTTCAATCCGCCCTATCTGCTGCGTCTTGTCGAACTCGTGCCCAGCCCGCAGACGGCACCGGAGACGGTGGCGCAGGCGCTTCAAGTTCTGCGTGCGGTGGGCCAGAAGCCGATCGTGGTCGCCAAGGAGATTTTCGGGTTCGCCGGCAACCGCCTGCAATTCGCCGTGGTGAACGAAGCGATGCACCTGGTGGCCGAAGGCGTCGTGACCCCGGAAGAGGCCGATCTGTGCCTGACCGAGGCGCTCGGCTTGCGCTGGGCATTTCTCGGGCCGCTGGAGACGATGGACCTGAACGCACCGGGCGGCTTTGCCGAATATGCCGCAAAATACCGCCATAGCTACGAAGAGGGCGGCCGCGACCTGGGCGTGGCACGGCCATGGACCGAAGCCGCGGTCGCGCAGGTGACGGCATGGCGCCGCCGCGTCGTGCCGGAACGGCAACTCCCCGAACGCCAGGGTTTTCGCGACGCGATGCTGGCGCGCCTTCGCGGCGTCGTCGCCGATGCGCACAGCCACACCAAGGACGAGCAGGCACCATGAAACAGACGAAAAAGGTCATCATCACCTGCGCGGTGACCGGCTCGGTCCACACCCCGACCATGTCGCCCTATCTTCCGATCACGCCGGCCCAGATCGCGGAGCAGTCGGTGGCGGCGGCGCAGGCGGGCGCGGCAATCATCCATCTGCATGCGCGCGAGGACGACGGCCGTCCCTCGCCGTCGCCCGAGCGGTTCCTGGAATTCCTGCCGCGCATCAAGCAGCAGACCGACGCGGTGATGAACATCACCACCGGCGGCAGCATGGGCATGACGCTGGACGAACGCCTGGCCGCGCCGCTGCGCGTCAGCCCGGAACTCTCGTCCCTCAACATGGGCACGATGAATTTCGGCATGTTCGGCATGGCGGACAAGTACAAGGACTGGAAGCACGCGTGGGAGAAGCCTTTCCTGGAAAGCACCCGCTCGCGGCCGGCGATGAACACCTTCGAGCAGATCGAGGGCATCGCCACCCGGCTCGGCGGCGACTGCGGCACCCGCTTCGAGATGGAGTGCTATGACGTCGGCCATCTCTATGTGGTGGCGCATTTCGCCGAGCGCGGCATTATCAAGCCGCCCTTCTTCGTGCAGTGCATTTTCGGGATTCTCGGCGGCATCGGCGCCGACATCGACAACCTCGTCCATATGCGGGCGGTCGCCGACAGGCTGCTGGGCGACGACTATTACATGTCGGTCCTGGCCGCGGGCCGCCATCAGCTCAATCTCGGCGTCTGCGGCATCGCGATGGGCGCCAATATCCGCGTCGGCCTGGAGGACGGCTTGATGATCGGCCCGGGCAGGCTCGCCACGAGCAACGCGGAACAGGTCGCCAAGGCGCGCCGGATGATCGAGGAATTGTCGCTGGAGGTCGCGACGCCGGACGAAGCGCGGTCGATGCTCGCGCTCAAGGGCGGCGATCAGGTGGCTTTCTAGCGCGAGGCCCTTTCGCGCGCGACCGCGGCGAAATTCGCGAAGATCCGCAAAGCCTCGGGCGTGCGGGGAAAGCCGCCCGCGTGCAACTGCGCCAGCGGCGCCTTGCTGCGGATGAGATCGTCGCGGTAGGCGGCGAACCAGTCCTGGGCGTGGTCGCCGCCGGCTTCTGGGTGACCCTGCAGGCCCCACACCGGATATCGGTTGTGCCGCCAGATCTGATTGGGGCAATCGGGGCTCGCCCCCAGGACGGTCATGTCGGGATGCGACGCCCGCACCTCGTCGCGGTGCCAGGTGAACATGGTGAAGGTTCCGGGCATGCTGCGCCCCAGCGGATCGCCGGTCCAGGCCGCCGACGTCGCGATCGGCACATAGCCCGTCTCGAAATCCCGGCGGCGGAACACCATGTCCGCGCCGCACAGCGTGTGCGCGAGTATCTGGCTTCCGAAGCATTCGCCCAGGATCGGAATGCCGCTCGCCACGGCATTGCGGATCAGGCGGATTTCGCGCGCGATCCACGGCAGCGGATCGGACGGCGCCGGCGGGCTGCCCGACAGGAAGATCGCGTCATAGGCGGCGAGATCACCCGGAAAATTCCCGCCGGCCGCCCAGAAGACCTCGACGCCCAGGCCCTGCGCGCGAAAATGGCCGTCGAGCTTTTCCGGCACGCCGCCCTGAAGACTGTTGTCCAGATAGAGAAGCCGCGGGGTCATGTGTTGCTTCTGCGCTCCACGCGGGCCATCAGCCGGTCGATATCGGCCTTGTCGGCCGCGCTCAGGCGATAGCCGGGCAGGCGCAGGGCGCTGCACGCGATCGCGCCGCGCTGCTGCAGCACGTATTTCCGCATTGCCAGCCCGAACTGCGGCTGCTGCTCGGTGCGGAGCAGGGGAAGATAGCGGTCGAACAGGTCTTCGGCCTTGTCGATCTCGCCGTCGGCGAACAGGGCGCAGGTCCGGGCGAGCGCTTCGGGATAGGAAAATCCGGTCATCGCGCCGTCGGCGCCGCGCGCCATCTCCTGCGGCAGATGGAGCGCGCCATTGCCGGCCAGGATGGGAAAAGTGCGAACGCGGGCGGAACGCTCCGGCGCGCGGAGATAGGAAATCTTTGCGAGGCCGGGGCATTCCTCATGCTTGAGGGCGCAGAGCTGGGGCAGGGCATCGATGGCTTCGGCCAGCGCGGCGGCGGAGATCGCGGTGCCGGTCTCCTGCGGATAGTCCTGCAAGATGACCGGCACGTCCTTGCCGATCGCCGTCAGCGCCGCTTCGAAATAGCTGCGCACCTGGGCATCGTGCCGCTGGTTGGCAAGCGGGGCAAGCATCACACCGGCGGCGCCCTTTGCCATCACCGCATGCGCCAGCGACGCGCTGGCACGCAGCGCCGGACTGGAGACGCCGAAATAGACCGGAACGCGCGACCGGACAGCGTCGAGAAACGCGGCGCCGACGGCTTCGGCTTCGGGCGCCGTCATGCGCTGGGCCTCGCCCATGATGCCGAGCGCCACCAGGCCGGCGGCGCCGCGCGTTACATAGAAATCGCAGAGCCCCGGAATGCTGGAGAAATCGATGTCGCCGTTTTCGTCGAACGGCGTCACCGCCATGGCGAAAAGCCCGCGCAACGCTGCTCCCATAACGATCCTCCGTGCTGTCAGCCGCCCGTCAGCGCATCGACCAGCCGCCCCGCGCCCGTGCGCAGCGGATCGACGGCGGGCAGGCCATAGCGGTCCTCATAACCGGCGAGCAGCCCGGACAGCGCCTCCGGCGCCACGCCCGTGGTGTTGAGCGAAAGGCCGATGACCTTCGCGTCGGGATTCGTCAGCCGCGCGGCGTCTTCATGTGCCTCGATGCAGACGCGCAGGTCGGGAAGGGGCCGTCTCCCGAGGCCGCGCATGTAGGGCCGCTGCACGGGATGACACAGGACCATCGCATCGGGTTGGCTGCCATGGACCAGTCCGAGCGTGACCCCGGCATAGCTCGGGTGCAGGACCGACGCCTGGCCCTCGATGACGTCCCAATGGTCCGGCCGGTTCGCGGGCGACAGGGCCTCCACCGCGCCGGCGACGAAATCGCTGATCACGCCGTCGATGCAGATGCCGCTGCCGGCGATCAGGATGCCGGTCTGGCCGGTCGCGCGAAAATCGACATCGATGCCGCGCCCGCGCATCTCCGCTTCGAGGGCGAGCGCGGTGAACATCTTTCCGGCCGAACAATCCGTACCGACGGTCAGAACCCGCTTTCCCGGCCGCCGGTCGCCGTTGGCGATCTCGAACGGCCCTTGCGGATGGCGCACGTCGATCAGCCGCCGGTTCCGTTTCGACGCCGCCTGCCGGAGAACCTCGATATCGCCGACACGTTCGTGCAGGCCGGCCGCGATGTCGAAGTCCAACTCCAGCGCCCGGACCAGCGTCGGCAACCACGATTGCGGGATTCGGCCGCCCCGCGCAGCGACGCCTATCACGAGCGTCCTGGCGCCGCTTGCGGCGGCGGTCTCGAGATCGATATCGGCCAGGCCGACATCGGCGGCACAGCCCGGCAGCCGCAACTGGCCGAGGCAGGCCCGCGGCCTCCAGATCGCGATGCCGCTGGCGGTCTTGGCCGCCAGCATGTCGGGCGCATCGCCCAGAAAGAGCAGATAGGGTTGCCGCAGCGCCGCGTCGTCCGCGGACCCCGCAAAAGGCCGATGGTTCATGGTGAATCCGCTTCCCGCGCCGTCCCGCCGAAAACAATACAGAGTGTAATATTTTCATATTGCAAATATTTCGTCCAGCCTTATAGTTTTCCACATGTGCGATGGCGTCGGGGCATCGGAATTCTCATCAGAGGCGGGCACGGCCGGCTCCGGCGCGCCGCAAAGCCCGCGCGATCGTCACCGCGCGATCGAGATCGCCTATCGCCGGATGGCGCCGAAGATATTCCGCTTTCTCAGATCCATCGTGCGTTCGCAGAGCGATGCCGAGGACCTTCTTCAGGAAGCCTATGTGCGGTTCTGCGCGATAGACGACATCGGCGACATCAAGCGTCCCGATTCCTTCCTCATGAGCGTGGCCTATAATCTTGCCATCGATCACGTCCGCCGGCGGAAGAACTCGCCGGTGGACTACCGCTACGACCTCTTCGACGTCGATATGGGGGACGGCAGATCGTCCGCCGAGCAGAATCTGATCGACAAGGAAGAACTGGCCTTCATGCTGAAGTCCATCGACGGACTGTCCAGAAGACGCCGCGAGGTCTTCACGCTGCGCAGATTTGGCGGCCTGTCCTTCAAGGAGGTCGCTGCCCATCTCGGTGTTTCGGTCAGCACGGCGGAGAAGCACATGGCGTCGGCGGTCGCCCATTTTTCCAATCTGCGCAATGACGGTGAGCACCGCGAACCGGTGCGTCCGGACAGCGGCGACGAAAAGAAGCAGACGACAGGTGCCCGTGCGACGCCGCCGCGAAGCCTTCGCCGTCCGGTCGCGCCGCCGTCCCGGCGAAGCGCCCCGGAGATGCCGGTTGCCGCAGCCGCCATGGCATAGACGCGGGCGCGCCAAATCGCCCCCGATTGAGTGGATTTTCCGATGAAATTGGGCAGTTTGAAGAAGGGCGGGCGCGACGGCACGCTGGTCGTGGTGAGCCGCGATCTCAGCCGCGCCGTCGCGGTGCCGCGAATCGCCGCCACGCTACAGGGCGCGCTGGACAGGTGGTCTGCCCTGTCGGGACCGCTGGCGCAGGTTTATGAGGATCTCTGCCGTGGCGACATGGCGGACGCATTCGCCTTCGTGCCGGCGCAAGCCGCCGCGCCGCTGCCGCGGGCCTATCAGTGGCTCGACGGCAGCGCTTATGTGCGGCATATCGAACTGGTGCGGGCGGCACGCGGCGTCGCGATGCCGCCGTCCCTGTGGACCGATCCGATCATGTATCAGGGCGGTTCGGATACGATGCTCGGCCCATGCGACCCCATTCCGGTCGGCGACGCGGACGCCTGGGGTGCGGATTTCGAGGCCGAAGTCGCCGTCATCGTCGACGACGTGCCGATGGCGGCGTCGCGCGAAACGGCGGCGCGGCGGATTGCCCTCGTCACCCTCGTGAACGACGTGTCGCTGCGCGGCCTCATTCCGGCCGAACTTGCCAAGGGCTTCGGGTTCCTCCACGGCAAGCCGTCGACCGCGTTCGCGCCGGTCGCCGTCACGCCCGACGAACTCGGCGATGCCTGGGACGGTTGCAAGCTGGGCCTGCCCTTGCGCGTGGCGCTCAACGGCCGGCCGTTCGGCCAGCCCAATGCCGGCATCGACATGACGTTCGACTTTCCGACGCTGATCGCGCATGCCGCGAAGACGCGGGCGCTCGGCGCCGGAACGATCGTCGGCGCGGGAACGGTGTCCAATGCCGACCGGCGCGCGGGGTCCTGCTGCATCGCCGAACGCCGCATGCTGGAAGTGCTCGAAGGCGGCGTGGCTGTGACGCCGTTCCTGCGGGCCGGCGACCGGGTGCGGATCGAGATGACGGGGCGTGACGGGCTTTCGCCGTTTGGCGCGATCGAGCAATCGGTCGTATCGTGGCCGGCGGAATGACCGAAGCAGCCATGGAAAAGGCGCGAACGCTGATCGCGGATTGCCTCGTCTGGGACAACCACGCCTGCATGCCCCTGCGTCCGGACGACGATGGCCACCTGCCGCAAATGGAATCCTACCGGACGGCCGGCGTCGATGTTGTCAGCCTCAATGTGGGTTTCGGTGCGCAGCCGCTCGACAGCCATATCCAGGTCCTCGCCGCCTTCCGGCGCTGGTTTTCGGCGCATGCGGATCGCTACGCACTCGTCGCAGGTCTTGCCGATATCGACCGCGCGCGGCGGGACGGCAAACTGGCCATCCTTTTCGATATCGAGGGCATGGCGCCCCTCGACGCCGGCGATCACGGTCTGATTGCGCGTTTTCACGATCTGGGCGTGCGATGGATGTCGGTTGCCTATAACCGGAACAACGCCGCCGGCGGCGGCTGCTACGACGCGGATACCGGCCTGACGTCGCACGGCCGCCGGATCCTGGCGGAATCGAAGCGTGTCGGCATGGTCGTCTGCTGCTCGCACACCGGCCACCGGACGGCCCGCGAGGTCATCGACCGCGCCGACAACCCCGTCATCTTCTCGCATTCCAATCCGGCCGCGGCGCATGCCCATCCCCGCAACATCCCCGGCGATCTGATCCGGGCCTGCGCGGCGAACGGAGGGGTGATAGGGATCAGCGGCGTCAGCGTCCTCCTGGGCGACCGCGACTGCCAAGCCGAAACCATCGCCCGTCATATCGACCACGTCGCGCAATGCGTCGGCGCGGATCATGTCGGCATCGCCCTCGACCATGTCTTCGATGAGATGGAATTCCTCGACGATCCGATCGCGCTGGGTTCTGCTTTCCCGAGCGGCGCGGCCCCGGCCGGTCCGATCAAGACGGCGCCGCCGTCGGTGGTTCCGGGCGTCGTGGCCGTGCTTCTTGGCCGCGGCTACGGCGATGCGGAGGTCCGCAAAATCCTCGGCGGCAATTGGCGAAGGGTCGCCGAACAAGTCTGGGGAGCCTGAGCATGCGCCAGTCGTTCGGTGAAAGCACCGCGCCGGACTTCGGCCGGCGCCATGTTCCCCGGATCCGCCGCGCGATGGCGGCGCAAGATCTGGACGGCTTCATCATTCCGCACGAGGACGAATACAAAAGCGATCATCCGCCGGCGGCCAGCGACAGGCTCGCCTGGGCGACGGGTTTCTCGGGCACCGCAGGCATGGCACTCATCCTGCCGGACCGTGCCGTGCTGTTCGTCGACGGGCGATATACGCTGCAGGCGCGCTCGCAGGTCGATCGCGATATCTTCGACCTCTGCGACCTGGCCGACGGATGTGTCGGGGCTTATTTGGAACGGTTCCCGCGCGCCGGCGGTACCATCGGCTACGATCCACGCCTACACACCGTCGATGGGGCGAATGCCTTGCGGACGTCGGTCGAGCGCGCCGGCGTCCGGCTCCTTGCCGTGCAGGGCAATCCGTTGGATATTGCCTGGGGTGAGGCCCGCCCGGGACAGCCGACAGCACCCGTCGTGGCGCACGGCGTGGACTATGCCGGCGAGGATTCCGCGAGCAAGCGCGCGCGTGTCGCGGAAGAGGTCCGCCGGAGGGGCGCCGACGCCGCGCTGCTGACCTCTCCCTCCAGCGTCGCCTGGCTGTTCAACATTCGCGGCGGCGACGTCATCCGCGAGCCCCTGCCGCTGGGCCGGGCGATCTTGAGCGCCGACGGTTCGGCGCGGCTGTTTCTCGATCCGCGCAAGGTAACGGAGGGTCTTCCCGCCTGGCTCGGCAATCGCGTTTCCCTGGAGAGCCCCGACCATCTGCCGCAAGCCCTGGCGGGACTGAAAGACAAGCGGGTTCTGGTCGATCCCGCCCTCGCCTCGGCGTGGTTCTTCGATGCCCTGGAGGCGGCTGGCGCGACCGTCCTGCGCGGCCTGGACCCCTGTGCGATGCCGCGGGCGTGCAAGAACGCTGTCGAAGCGGCGGGTGCGCGGGAGGCCCACCGCCGTGACGGGGCCGCCCTGACCCGGTTGCTGCATTGGCTGGCAACCGAAGGCCAGCGCCGGCCGCCCGACGAGAAGGAGGTGGTCGTCATGCTCGAAGGCTTTCGCGAGGAGACAGGCCTCCTGAAAGATCTCTCGTTCGATACGATCGCCGCGGCCAACGGCAACGGCGCGATGCCGCACTATCATCCCTGCGACCGTACGAACCAGCGCGCGGCCCGGGACTCGCTCCTGCTCGTGGATTCCGGCGGGCAGTATCTCGACGGCACGACGGACGTCACGCGAACGGTGGCGATCGGCGAGCCGACGGCCGAAATGAAGCGGCGCAATACGCTGGTGCTCAAAGGCCATCTGGCCCTGGCGCGCCTGCGTTTTCCTGCCGGGACCACGGGCTCGGCGATCGATGCCATGGCGCGGGCGCCGCTATGGGCGGCCGGCCTGGACTACGATCACGGCACCGGCCATGGCGTAGGGGTCTATCTGTGCGTGAACGAAGGTCCGCAGCGCATTGCCAAGCCCGCCAACGCCATACCGCTCGAGGCCGGAATGATCGTCTCGAACGAGCCCGGCTATTACAAAGAAGGCGAATACGGCGTCCGCATCGAGAATCTGGAGATCGTCATGCCGGCCGAGCCGATCGCGGGCGGAGAGCGGCCAATGCATCGGTTCGAGGCCCTGACCCTGGCACCGATCGACAAGCGTCTCGTCGACGTCGCCATGCTGTCGGCCGAGGAAATCGCCCAGTTCGATGCCTATCACTGCCGCGTTCTGAGCGAAATAGGGCCGCGTCTGAGCGACGACGTCCGCGGGTGGCTCGAACACGCTTGCGCGCCGCTGGCGGGCTCCGCGCCTTAAGCGCTTATGTCTTTGGCGCTTGCGCTGCCCGCGACAATGCTTGAACGCGCGAAATAAGCAGTGCCGACGCCGCCTATTTTTTTCGGCTGATGTCCCGGCTGAGCCGCGACTAAGGAAACGTCCACCAAATCCGTAGCGGCGCGACACGAACCCTGCGACGCCGCCCATGCGAACAGAGACTTCTCCGCTCTAAATGCGGACACAATGAAGAGCATTGTTCGACCTGGTTGGTACGCTGTACCAACCCGTTTCCCCAAAACTCCGAGCCCCCACGCGCCGGCGCGAATGACGCCGATTGTGGCAGCATTGGGCGCGTGCGCTTCTCAGACCCTGCGGCGGAGACTCAAGGATCGAACGCGAGGCGTGCATTGCCGATGCGCGTATATTTAGATGTTCTTGGCGGAGAAACAACTATATTTTGCGATATTATATTTGTTCAATTCCCTGCCTAATCTGTCATCGGCAGACTTGAATTGGGGGGCAGCGTCGCGGGACTGACCGGCGCTGCAAGTTTTGGGGTAGGGGCGATTGGG